>NZ_CP102826.1:0-2400000 GCF_025643595.1 Saccharopolyspora rosea | reverse complement strand
CGGACCGGGCCCGGCGAGGCCGAGCCGTTGAGCGCGGTCGAACTCGATCGGCAGCGCGTCGAGTTCCTGCCCCCGCGCACGCTGTTGACGATCTTCGCGGTGCAGCACGGCGGCCCGATCATCATCGGCGGTGACGGCGGCAACGGCGGCGGCCAGGGCGGTGGCAACGGCGGCGGCGACGGCGGCAACGGCGGGATCGGAGCCAACGGCGGCGACGGCGGTGACGGCATCGGCGGCAGCGGCATCGGAGGCAACGGCGTCGGCGGCCCCGGCGGGCCGGTCTTCGGCTGACCTGTCCGCACCGTCCGCAGTGGAGTGCGCGGAACCGTCCCACCCACACCCGATTCCGCGGAACGCGGTGGCGGCATTCGAGCGGTTCTCCGACCACCGCCGCACGCCGCTCGTCGACGGCCCGCACGCCGCCCTCGGCCGGTACCGGCGCACTCGCGGAGTCACCGAGCAGGCGCCCTCCGTGATCTATCGTCCACATTGGACGGTCACGGAACGTTCCGGGAGCTTGACGCGGCGTCAACGCGCACCTGCCCGTTGAGGCAGCGGGCCTCGAAACCGCGGGCAATCGGGTGCGACCCCCTTGCCGTCGACCGGGGCGACCTGATGTCGTGGGGCCGACATCGGTGTCCCAAGACAGATGCGCGCGCAAGAGCACCGCCCCGGCGGAACCCGGTTCGGTGTTGAGACTCGACGCCGTCTGCACGCCGAAGGCCGACCGAAGCGACGAGTGACGAAACCGGGCCCATGACGTACAGCAGTCCCACCGCGCACGCCCCCTCGCGAGCAGCGCCCACGCGCACCGGACGAGGGTCCGCGGTTGCGGAGGCCGTGGTCGACCTCGGCGCCATCGCGGACAACACCGAGCTGATCGCCGGTGCGACCGACGCCGCCGTCATGGCCGTGGTGAAGGCCGACGCCTTCGGCCACGGCATGCTGCCCGTCGCGCGGACCGCGCTGGCGCACGGGGCGAGCTGGCTCGGCGTGGCGACCACGGCCGAGGCGCTCGCGCTGCGCGACGCGGGCATCACGGCCCCGCTGCTGAGCTGGCTGCACGGACCGGACGAGGACTTCCGCCCGGCGATCCTCGCCGATGTCGAGCTGTCCGTCTCGTCAATCGGCCAGTTGGCCGGAATCGCCGAGTGCGCGGCCGAACTCGGCGCCACCGCGACCGTGCACCTCAAGGTCGACACCGGGCTGAGCCGCAGCGGTGCCGCCGGAGCGGACTGGCCCGCGCTGGTGCACAGCGCCCGGCGCCTGGAGCGCGAGGGCTTGGTGCGGGTGCGCGCCGTCTGGTCGCACCTGATCAGCGCGGACGAGCCGGGCAGCGGCCGCACCGCGACCCAGCTCCACCGCTTCGACGACGCCGTGGCGCTGGCCCGGGAGGCCGGACTCGATCCCGAGCTGCGCCACCTGGCGAACTCCGCGGCGGCGTTGGACGAGCCGCGCACGCACTACGAACTCGTCCGGCCCGGGATCGGGCTCTACGGCGTGGAACCCGTCGCGGGCCGGACGTTCGGACTGCGCGCCGCGCTGACCCTGCGCGCCCGGCCGGTCCTGGTCAAGCGCGTTCCCGCGGGCACCGGGGTGTCCTACGGGCACGACTACGCGACCGCGACCGACAGCAACCTCGCGCTGGTGCCGCTCGGTTACGCCGACGGCGTGCCGAGGCTGGCGAGCGGGTGCGCCGAGGTGCGGATCCGCGGGCGGCGCCACCCCGTCGCCGGCCGCGTCGCGATGGACCAGTTCGTCGTGGATCTCGGCGCGCACACCGCGGACACCCAGGACGAGGTGGTGCTGATCGGTCCGGAGCGCGAGGGCGGCCCCGCGGTCACCGAATGGGCGGAGTGGGCTCGCACCCTCCCGCATGAGATCTTCACCGGAATCGGCAGCCGAGTGCCGCGCCGCTACGTCGACCGGCGCGGCGCTGACCTACCGCATGGGGAGGAATACCTTGCGTAACAACAAGATCCGGGTCGCGGTCGTGTTCGGGGGGCAGAACGGCGAACACACCGTGTCCTGCGAGTCCGCCGCGAGCATTCTGACCCACCTCGACCGCAGCCGGTACGACGTCGTCCCGGTCAAGATCGAGCCCGACGGGACCTGGATCGTGGGAGCCGACGATCCCGCCGTCTTCGGCGCCGGGGACCACGCCGTGCACCGCTTCCTGACCGACGACTTCGCGTCGACCTACGCAGCGGGCTCCACCGCGCTGAGCGGCATCCCGCACGCGCTCGACCAGCTCCGCGACGTCGACGTGATCTTCCCGGCGCTGCACGGGCCCTACGGGGAGGACGGCACGCTCCAGGCGATGCTGGCGATGTTGCGCACTCCCTTCGTGGGCAACGGCGTTCTCGCCAGCGCCGTCGGGATGGACAAGGAGTACACCAAGAAGTTGCTCGACGCCGCCGGGCTGTCGGTGGCCGACGGTGTCGTCCTCGGCCGCGAGCGGGACGTGCCGTCGGACGACGAGCGCTCCCGGCTCGGGTTACCGGTGTTCGTCAAACCGGCCCGGGCCGGATCCAGCGTCGGAGTGTCCCGTGTGGACTCCTGGGACATGCTGCCCGATGCCGTCGGGGCCGCTCGCGAGAGCGATCGGAAGGTGCTGGTGGAGGCGGCCATGACCGGCCGGGAGGTCGACCTCGGCGTGCTGGAGCGCCCGGACGGCACCACCGACGTCAGCCCGCCGCTGGAGATCAAGCTCTCCGGCAGCCAGTCGTTGTTCGACTTCGACGCCAAGTACTCGGATTCCGGCGCCGCCTCCTTCGAAGTGCCGGCCGACCTGGACCCCGGGACCACCGAACACCTCCGCGACCTGTCGCGGCGCGCGTTCGACGCCCTGGAGTGCACCGGACTGCTGCGCGTCGACTTCTTCGTCGGCGACGACGGCGCGGCGGTGGTCAACGAGGTCAACACGTTCCCGGGCTTCACGGCGAACTCGCAGTACCCCCGGATGTGGCGGGCCGCCGGCCTGGACTACCCGGAACTCCTCGACACCCTCATCGAGACGGCCCTGAGCCGGTAACCACCCTCGATCACCGGCCACGTTCGGCGGTCAGCGGAGAACGCGGCCGGTTTCCTCATGCGCGGACGCCGTCGTCCGCCCGGCGGGGCGTGGCGCGAGCATGCGGCCACGGCAGCTCGAAAAGCCCCCGGGAAGGCAGGATCCGGTGCAGGCCCAGGCAGATCGCCACGAGGACACCGGTCATCAGCACCGGTTCCACCGCCGCCGCCGTCAGCTGCACGCCGACACCGGCATCCGAGAGCGGGCTGACCAGAGCCACGTGCAGCAGGGCGAGCAGCGGCATGTGCATGACGTAGATCGGCAGCGTCCGGCGACCGATGCTGGTCAGGGCGCGGGTCAACGTCCCCGAGCGCGTGGCCAGCCCGGCCAGGGTCGTCCCGAGGTACACCGCGACGAAGCAAGTGACCGGCCACACCCCGAACCAGCTCTTGGCGCCGAACTGGTGGATCAGCGCGAGGATTCCCAGGTACGGCACGGCCAGTGCGACGAACCGCGGCCAGCTCGCCGCGGCCACGATCCGTTCGACGAGCGTCTTGCCGTATAGGCCGGCGAGGAAGAACACCAGGTTCTGGTAGACACCGCCACGATCGCCGGGCGTGGTGACCAGACTGGCGGAGGCGATGGCCGACAACGCGAACGCCGCCACGAGCACCACCAGCGGAGGAACCCGTCGCACCAGCTTGGCCACCACGAAGTAGAGCGCCAGCGCGTAGAGGTACCACAGGTTCGACGGGGTGATCGTGAGCTGCTCCAGGAGTTCGAGGGGCCCGTCCGCGCGCGCGGTGTCGAAGGACGGGACGAACGAGAGCAGTGCGGTGTGGACGATCAGCCACAGCGCGTACAGGTAGCAGAACTTGGCCACCTTCGAGCGGCCCAGCACCCGCCACGGGCGGTCCACAGCGCGGACCGCGAAGAAGCCCGAGATCGTGAAGAACAACGGCATGCGCAGCGGCAGGAGCTGCTCGCACACGGTGCCCCACGCACCGGGGAGCACCCACGCGGAGCGCCAGTCGATCTGCAGGTAGTGCTTCATGATGACGTGCCACAGCACGACGAGCACGATGCAGGCGCCCTTGGCGGCATCCGCCCACGCGAGCCGTCCCACCGGGCGCGCCGACTCGCGGAGATCACCGGCGAAACCAGCCGTGTAGCCGGGCGCCGGTATTGCTCGTCCTGATGCCGGCGGCCCGGTCACTCGGTGGTCCACAACGCGGCCCTTCGCGTGCATATCGGTCAACGCGCCCATCGAGCATGGCACGGGCCGATACCGGCACGACGGCGTCGCGAACGACGTTGCCCGTTCACGCACGCAGAACTGCCCTGGTACGCCTCGCTTTCCGATCCGGTCCACAACGGACGGACGGCGGATCAGCTCTGCCGCGCGGACTCCTCGTCGAGGCGGCGCAGTTCGCCCATGCTGTCGGCGAGCGTGCGGTCACCCAGCGCGGCGAGCACCGCGTCCTCGGCCTCGGCGGTGAGCGCGGCGAAGTACTCGGCGGCGTGCGCGGTGACCAGGCACACGCGCTCGCCTTCCGGGGAGCACGCCCACAGGGGTTTGTCGCCGACGGCGCAGCGGTAGATCTCGGCCAGCGTGATCTCCTCCGCCGGGCGTGCCAGGTACGCCCCGCCGCCCCGACCCTTGACGCAGCCGACCAGGCCCGCGCTCGTCAGCGGGGCCAGGAGTTTGCGGACCAGGCTGGGGTTGGTGCTCAGCCTGCGCGCCAGCTCGGGCGAGCTCAGCGTCGCCGAACCGTCCTCGGCCGCGAGCGCGAGGAACAGCATCGCCTGCAGCGCACGGGAGAACCGGACGTCCAACACGATCTCCACCCCCGTCCCACAGGCCGGAACGCAGCTTACCCGACGGTCTCCTCCCCACCAGAATAGCAACTGTCACAGTTGCGTTTTCAGCCCGAGAAAACGTATGTTTGTCATGCACACTTTAACTCGGGGGCGCACCCCGCACGCCCAGCAGGAGAGCGACAGATGAGCACCCGCGCAGCCCAGGTACTGTCCCGCCCGTTCGCACTCGGTTCGGCCACGCTGCCCAACCGGATCGCGATGGCGCCGATGACCCGCGAGCACTCCCCCGGCGGCGTTCCCGGCGAGGACGTCGCCGCCTACTACGCCCGCCGCGCGGCGGCGGGGACCGGCCTGATCATCACCGAGGGCACCACCGTCGACCACCCGTCCGCCGGGTTCAGCGACGACATCCCCCGCTTCCACGGCGAGCAGCAGCTGGCCGGGTGGCGCCGGGTCGTGGAGGCGGTGCACGCGCACGGCAGCGCGATCATGCCGCAACTCTGGCACGTGGGGATCAAGCGGCCCGCGGGAGCGCCCCCGGTCCCCTCGGCCCCGTCCGTGGGCCCGTCCGGGATCGCGCTGGACGGCACGCCCGGCGGCGAGGCGATGACGCTGTCCGACATCGACGACGTCGTCCGCGCCTTCGCCGACGCCGCGGCGGCGGCCGAGCGGATCGGCTTCGACGGCGTGGAACTGCACGGCGCGCACGGCTACCTCATCGACCAGTTCCTGTGGGAGCGCACCAACCAGCGCACCGACGCCTACGGCGGCGACCTGGTCTCCCGGACCAGGTTCGCCGCCGACATCGTGACCGCCATCCGCGAGCGCGTCGCCCCGGACTTCCCCGTGGTGCTCCGGTTCTCCCAGTGGAAGAGCGACAACTACGACGCCCGCCTCGCCGAGGACCCCGGCGAACTGGAGGCCCTGCTCACCCCGCTGGCCGAGGCCGGGGTCGACGCCTTCCACGCGTCGGGGCGCCGCTACTGGGAGCCGGAGTTCCCCGACTCGGGATCGGACCTCAACGTCGCGGGGTGGGCGAAGAAGGTCACCGGCAAGCCGGTCATCACCGTCGGTTCGGTCGGGCTCAACAAGGTCTTCGAACCCGCCTCGCTGACCGGGCAGGGCGCCGCCGTGGCGAGCATCGAACGGCTGCTCGACCGCCTGGAGCGCGACGAGTTCGACCTGGTCGCGGTCGGGCGCGCACTGCTCGCCGATCCGCACTGGGCCGACAAGGTCCTCGCCGACCGGCTGGCCGACCTCGTCCCCTTCGACCGGGCGGCGGTGCAGGCGCTGAACTGACCGGGACCAACGGCGGCCCGCCACAGCGCCCGTCCGCGTGCCCTGGCCGGGGGTCCCGGTGCCAGGCTCCTCCGGTGAGCCGTCTCGCAGCTGCCACCGCCACGCGCACGACAGCGCTCACCGCAGGTGCAGGCCGCCGTTGGCGTCCCAGCAGGCGCCGGTGACCGAGGCGGCGTCCGGAGAGGCGAGCAGGGCGACCATCTTCGCGATGAACGCCGGATCGCCGAGCCGCCCCACCGGGATCCCGCGCGCGAACTCCGCGAGGCGTTCCTCGCCGACGATCGAGCGCACCACCGGGCTGTCCTGCGGTCCGGGCGAGACCGCGTTCACGGTGACGCCGCGCGGTGCGAGCTCGCGGGCGAACACCTTGGTGGCGGACAGGATCGCGCCCTTCGACGACGCGTAGTGCCCGCCGGTGGCGGTGCCGCCGTTCTGCCCGGCCAGCGACGCCATGTTCACGATCCGGCCGTAGCCCTGTGCCGCGAGGTGCGCGCCGAAGACCTGGCAGGCGTGGAAGGTGCCGTGGAAGTTGACCTTCATGACCGCGTCGAGCTCGTCGGGCGTGATCTCCAGCAGCGGCGCGGCCTGCGTCCGGGCGGCGTTGTTGACCAGCACGTGCACCTCGCCGAAATCGGCCAGCACGCCGGACAGCAGCCCCTCCAGCGCGTCGCGGTCGGCGACGTCGACGGCGTAGCCGCGGGCGGTCGCGGCGGAGCCGTCGAGATCCTCGGCGAGCGCCCCGGCGGAAGTCCCGTCGAGGTCGGCGATCGCGACGCGGTACCCGTCGGCGTGCAGGCGGCGCACGATGGCTTCGCCGAGGCCGTGCGCGCCGCCGGTGACCACGGCGGTCTGCGCGGGGCTCACAGCAGGAACCCCGCGGCGGGAACGGCGTGCTCGCTGTCGACCAGCCGCACCACCTTCTGCGCGATCCGGTCCGCCGCCGGGCCGTCGGCGGACAGCCTGACGCGGTGTTCCAGGTCCGCCGCCCAGATGTCGTGGTGACCGCGCTTGAAGGCGACCAGCACCTGCGCCGAGCGCACCACCACCTCGGTGTCCGAGGCGGACCGGGGCACGAACCGGGAGACCGTGCGCACGGTGCGCGCGGCGTCCACGGCGGCGATGGCGTAGCCCTCGGTCATCCGGTTCACGCGCATCCGCCGCATCCGCGCGTCGTCGTAGACCATGTTGAGCGTCCCGGCGAAGTCCTCGGTCTCCGGGTCGATCGGGACGACGTAGAACGCGTCCTCGGCGTACAGCTCGTTCCAGGACGCGTACTCCTTGCGGTCGAGCAGTTCGGCCTCGCGCCAGATCAGCTCGACCGCGCGGGCCACCCGCGGGTCGGTGACCGGGATCGGGTCCGGGATCTGCGTGGTCGTCTCAGTCATGGCTCATCATCTGCTTCCACTGCTGGTAGGCGGCGCGCATGCCGGTCTCGTCGGTGACGTGGGAGGTGGGCCAGCCCGCGGCGTTGACCTCCTCGCGACCGAGACCGCGGTTGACCATGATCGGCATTCCCGGAGCCGCCTGCGCGCCGCGCTGCACCCGGTCCCAGCCCTCGGCGTCGTCCGGGGTGCCGAACCCGAACGGGCCCTGGAAGTGCTCGTGGATGCGCAGCCGCTCGCGGTTGACGATCTCGACCTCCGGCGGGCCGTCCGGCCCGATCGCGACGTGCTCGATCCAGGTCTCGTCCGCCGACACCGGCCGCAGCACGCGCAGGAACGCCGAGGACAGCGAGATGTTCGGGAACAGGTTGAGGTTGAAGCCGGTTCCGTGCATGGCGCGGACCAGCCTGCGCACCTGCGCGTCGTCGAACGTCTTCGACAGCTCCTCGACGACGTGGGAGAACCGCCCCTGCAAGGGTTCGGTGCCGTCGTCGGCGTCCAGGTCGGAGTGCTCGGGCACCATCTGCATCACGCTGTGCCCGTTGCCCAGGTCGTGGGTGATCGCCGCCGGGTCGTTCATGAACGACATCATGTCCGCGGTCTCGGCGTCCACCGAGGCCATCCAGGAGCGGTGCACGATCGGGAAGTGGTAGCCGTCGGTGGAGTTCTCCAGCTGGATCTTCCAGTTGCCCCGGAACTTGAACTGGTGCTTGCCCAGCACCTTGATCGGATAACCGCCGCCCTGCTTCACGAACCGGTCGATCCAGAGCCGGGCGTCGCCGAGGAAGTCCGCCAGCGGCTCGATCTCCGCGTCGAAGGTCGCGAACACGAAGCCGCCGTAGGTCTCGGTGCGCAGCTTGCGCAGCGACATCTCCCGCTTGTCCAGCACCCCCTCGTACCCGCCGGGGTACGGGACTCCGCGCAACGCGCCGTCGAGACCGTAGGACCACGCGTGGTACGGGCAGGTGAAGCCGTTGACCCGTCCCCGCGGCTTCTCGCACACGCTCGCGCCCCGATGCCGGCACCGGTTCAGCAGCGTGTGGAGGTTCCCCGCGCGGTCGCGGGTGACCACGACCGGCTGGCGGCCCACGTGGGTCGACTTGAAGCACCCCGGCTGCGGCAGCTCGCTCTCGTGCGCCACCCACACCCAGGTGCGCTCGAAGATCAGCGCCATCTCGCGTTCGAACAGGTCCGGGTCGGTGTAGACGCGGCCCGCCACCCGGTCGTCGCGCACGAGGTCGGCGGGCGCGTCGGCGAAGATGTCTGCGGTCATCGGTGGTCCCCCTCGGGTTGGTCGGGAAGTTCGACGTCCTCGCGCACGGTGAGCGCGCGGCCGATGCGGGCCTCGATCTTGGCGAACCGCCACAACTTGACCGCACCGTCGCCGACCGGGGTCGTGCGGAAGAGGTTGCAGACGGCTTTGACCGTTTCCTGGGTGTCGACGTCGGCGAGCACGTAGCAGGTCCACGGCCAGCCGTCCGAGGGGCCGACCACGTGCGCGTCGTCGTCGATGTCACCGATGAAGTCCACCCCGGGCATCGCTTTCAGACTGTCCAACATGGACACGAACGCCTGCCACACGTGCCCGTGGGTGATCCCGTCGGTGGGCAGGTCGAAGAAGTTCTGGTTGATGCCGATGCAGAAGAGCACGCGCAGCGGCTGCCGGTTCATGAACGCCTCCTTGCCGTCGTGCGGCGGTGGTCAGCGGAAACCTCGCGTGGTGGGCGGGAGTCCCATGAGCACGGCTCCCGCCGAGTCGTAGATGCCCGGCCCGAGGAAGGCGTGCTGCTTGGGCACCAGCGCGTCACCGGCGAGGTCCTGGAGCGGGTGTCCGATGTGGATCGGCGCGGTGCCGGACACCTCGATGAGGCCGTTGACGACGTCGGAGGACACCTTGGCCAGGTGCGCCGAGGCCAGCCGGAGGTGGGCGTTCTGCTCGTCGCTGGCCTCGTCACCGGCGAGCACGGTCTGCCACACCTCGTCGCTGAGGTCGTAGAACCAGGCCCGCGCGGAGCGCAGCGCGGCCTCGGCGCGGGCGACCTCGACGCGGTAGTACGCCCGCTCGGCCAGCTTCGGCGCACCCGTGATCCCGGCGCGCCCGCCACCGATCTCCTCGGCGTGCGCCAGCGCCGCCCGGGCCACACCCGCCCCGACCACGGCGAGCACCTGCGAGGCGTAGGCGATCGTCGGGTAGTGGTAGAGCGGTTCGTCCACCGCGGGCGGGCCGCCCCGGACGAACGTCCACTCGCGCGGCACCTCGACCCCGCGCACGACCAGGTCGAAGGACCCGGTGCCGCGCATGCCGACCACGTCCCACTCCGGCACGATCTCGCACTGGTCCGGGCGCAGCACCGCGGTCCGCGGCTTGCCCGCCGAGTCCTCGTCACCGGGCAGGCCCACTCCCAGCACATCGGCGGCCATGCAACCGCTGGCGAACTTCCACCGGCCGTCGACGAGGAATCCGCGCTCGGTCGGTTCGGCGCGCTGCATCGGGAAAAGCCCGCCCGCGAAGACCAGGTCCGGTCCGTCGCGGTAGAGCTCGGCCTGGGTTTCCAGCGGGAGCGCTGCCAGGTAGGTCAACGCCGACCCGAAGCTGGCCACCCAGCCGGTGGAACCGTCGACCGCGGAGAGCCGTTCGATGCGGTCCAGGAACTCGGCGGGCGGCAGCTGGTCGCCTCCGAACCGGGTGGGGGTGGCCGCGCGGTAGATGCCGACCTGCTTGAGCCGCGCGACGAAATCCTTCGGGACGTAGCGCTGCTCGCGGAATTCGAGCCTGCGTTCGCGCAGTTCGGCGAGCACGTCGTCGAAACCGGCGCTCGCGGATTCCGCTCCGTCCGCGTCCGACGCAGCGTCGGCCTGCTGTGCGCGCACCATGGCGCCTCCTCGTGGTCGCGGATTCGCCCTGACGACGGTAGAAGGCGCAACGGGAAGCGCGGAAGTGGTATTGCCCATGCCGATGTCGGGGATTCCTTCCCACCGCGTAGGGGATTTCTTCAGCGCTTCACCGGACGCAGCCGTCGTAGGCTGTGGCGGATGCGGGGCCGATCCGAAAGCACCGGAGCGCGAATCGGCGCACCGCGACGGCGAATCCCTCCGCCGGACCGACCCGCGCAGGCGAGAAACCCGGTTGCGACGAGGAGGACCGCGCATGACCGCACCCGATCCCGAATCGGACCACCGGATGACCCTGACCTGCTACAACGACACCCACGGCTACGGATGGCGGCACGTGGACCTGTTCGTCCACGACGCCGCGGGACGCGAGTTGAACTGGGTGCACTGGGAAGCACCCGCCGACGGACCCGAGGCCGCGGACGCGGTCACCGCGGAAGTCGAACCACTGCTGCGGCGCACCTCCGAATGGCAGCACGGCGTCAGCGCGAGCGGCATGGACTACTGGGTCGCCGATGCCGCGTGGGCCCGACCATCACCGGACCGCGGGGAATCCGCACCGAGTCCGCACCCGTCGACCCCCGCGCCGAGGAAGGAGCAGAAGTGACGACCGAACTGACGCTGGAGGCGCTGGCCCGCCGGATCGAGGTCCTCGAAGCCGAAGCCGAGATCCGCCGGCTCCAGGCGCGGTACGTGTTCCTGTGCGACCGATCCCGGAGTTCGGGGTCCGCGACGACGCGCACCGCATCGATCTCATCATGCAGCTCTACACCGAGGACGCGGTGTGGGAAGGCGTCGGCGAGTACTACGACGGCCAGTTCGGCCGCGCCGAGGGTGCCGCGCAGGTGCGCGCGCACTTCGAGCGCTTCTGGGGCGCGAAGCAGGATCCGGCGCTGCTGCTCAACGCGCACTACCTGACGTCGGAGCAGATCCACGTGGACGGCGACACCGCGACCGGGCAGTGGATCCACGTGCAGCCCTGGCTGTTCTCCGACGGCACCTCGCTGCTGCGCTCCAGCCGGCTGAACAACGCCTTCCGCAGGGTCGCGGGGACCTGGAAGATCTCGCGCACCCGCACCGAGAACGTCTTCGTCGCGCCGCTCCCCCCGACGTGGGCCACCGACCACCCGTCGGCTTCCGTGCTGATGCGGCCATGACCGGCGCCGCGACGGGCCTGGTCGGCCGGACGGGGCCCGTTCGGACCCAGCCCGGCGCGACCGGGAAGACCGGCCAACCGAGGGGGATTCCGATCACACGGCCGGTCCTCGCGTGAACTCACCACGCGAGTTGTGAAGCTACCGGCCGGGACCGGGGCGGGAACACACCCGCGAGCCGGGTGTGCCCGAAAAGCCACGCGACGCTACCCGTTCGGCCATCCGGAGCAGGAAACCGCTCTCCTCGGGGAGCATCGGGATGCGCCCGAACGCACGTGCGCCGACGCATCCGTTCGCGGATGCGCCGGCGCACGCGGGGGGATCACTGCGGGACGGTGGACAGGAACTGGTGCGCGGCGTCCAGCGCGGGCTTGTTGCTGCCGGAGTCGGTGACCAGCACCGCGAAGGCCATGTCCCCGCGGTAGCCGACGAACCAACCGTGCGTGTGCGATCCGTCCGGTCCGAACTGCGCGGTGCCGGTCTTGCCGTAGACCTCGCCGACATCGCCCAGGCTGCGAGCGGTGCCCTGGGTCACGACCGCGCGCATCATCGGCCGCAACTGGTCCAGCACCGGCTGCGGCAACGGCTTCGCCGGCGTGTCGGTCGTGGTCTGCTGCCCCCGGATCAGGTTCGGCGTCGGGGTGCTGCCGTGCGCGGCGGTCGCCGCGGCCAGCGCCATGCCGAACGGGCTGGCCAGCACCCGCCCCTGACCGATGCCCTGGTTGGCCTTCTCGGCCGCGCCCCGCCCGGCCGGCACCTTGCCGGTGATCGTGGTGATGCCCGGGATGTTGTAGTCGGCGCCCAAGCCCATCTGCCGCGCCTGGTTGGGCAGCGCGTCGGAGGGCATGTCGGCGGCCAGCTGGCCGTGCGTGGTGTTGCAGGACTGCGCGAAGGCGATCGTCTCGGGAACCACGCCCAGGTCGAAGTTGTGGTCGTTGGGCAGCGGGACGCCCTCGAAGTTCGCCACCGCCGGGCAGGGCACGGGCTGGTCCGCGCGGATCTTCCCGGTCTCCAACCCGGCCGCCGCGGTGATGATCTTGAAGGTGGAACCGGGCGGGTACTGCCCGGTCAGCGCCACCGGCCCGGAAGCGTTCGCGGCCTGGTTCTGCGCCACCGCGAGCACGTCCCCGGTGGACGGCTGCAACGCGACGATCATCGCCGCCTGCGGAATCGGGCGCAGCGCGTCCTCGGCGGCCTGCTGCGCCTGGCTGCTCAGCGTGGTCGACGTCGGCGAGGCCGGCTTCGGCGGCTCCCCGACGAACGAGGCCCCGGTGCTGCCGTCCGCGTTGACGGCGTTGACCTGCCAACCGCTGTCGGCGTCGCGCTGCTGGTCCGCGACCTTGCGCACCCCGGTCAGCACCTGCGAGGCGAAGTCCTTGTTCGGCGCGGCCAAGCCCTGGTCCTGGGAGAGGCTCACCCCGGGCAGGTTCTGGATCTTGTCCTTGACCTGCTGGTAGGCGGCGTCGCGCAAGGTCCCCACCAGGTAGGCCTGACCCGGCTTCGTCTGCCGCGCCTCGTCCACGATGGACTGCTGGGTGATGCCCGGGTCGATGCTGCCCAGCGCGCCCGCCAGGGCTCCCGCCGTCTTCTGCAGGTCACCGGCGGCCTGCGGGTTCAGCATCACCTTCACCTGGCTCTGCGGCTGCATCAGCGGCTTCCCGTCGCGGTCCAGGACCGGCTCGGGAGTCGCCTGCTGGTCGCTGCGCCGCAGCGTCTGCTGCCCGGTGAGCTTCGGGTAGACCACCGACGGCGACCAGTGCACCAGCCAGCGGTCGTTGCCGGTGGTGTCGGTCCCCTGACGCATCGTCAGCGAACCGGGGTAGGTCCACCGCCGGTCACCGCCGAACTCCCAGTCGGCGTTGAACGAGGCCTTCGGGTTGTCCGACGCCGTGTCGACCTTGCCGATCCGGGCGGTCAGCGATGTCGGCCGCATCCCCTGCCGGGTGGCGTCCAGCATCGCCCGGGCCGCGCGCGGGTTGTCCGTCAGCTGCGCCGCGCGCGCGTTGTCCCCGGCGGCGAACGCCCGCAGGAAGTCCGATGCCGTCTGCTGGGGAGACGGACCGGAGTCGAACAGTCCGCAGCCGGACGTCAGCAGTACCAGGGCGCCGGTCAGGCCGGTGCCGAATATCCTCGCTCCACGCATCGCCCCGAGTATGCCTAAAGCCCGTGGCGACCTTCACCCTCCCGGCCGGTATCGAGGGACATCCCTCAAACGACGCCGCGAAAAGCGCTCCACACCAGGGGATATCACTGTCCGTTCCGGACTGTCCAACAGTGCGTGAGGACATCGCCGGGATCACCCCGGAGCCCGGCGGCCGGATCCGCAGCGCAGCGTCACCGCTCGGGTGCAGCGGGTTCCGCCGGACATCCGGAGCGACCCGTTCCGGATTCCTCCGACGCACTTCTGGCGCTCTTTTCCCGAAATTCTCCGGCCGTATACTGAACCCGCCCGATCAGCGCGTCACCATCCGCGTCGAGAAAACCGCCGAGAACCGCGGCCCAGCATCGCCGGAGACGAAGAGGAGTCCACGTGACCGACAGCCACTTCGCAATGTCCGACGCCGAGACCAGAGCGGTCCTGGAAAGCCTCGTCCGATCCGCGAACAGCCGCGGATATCCGGACGGCATCGACGAGAAAGAACTGTTGGCCAAGTACGAGATCGTGCACAACGACACCGCGAATGCGCGAGTCCACCTCGCCGCGATCCAGGCGATCGTGGAGGAACGAGTTGACGTGTGGGTGAACGATCAGGGAAAAACCGTCTACTCCGCCCGCGACGGAGCGTAGCAGCAGCCGGAACGCCGGAGTCGGCGCGCAACCGGCGATCGCGGAATCCGACCGCTCGGCCGGGTTCGCACATGCGGGCGCCCGACGCATCCGCACCCGTTCCGCCATTCGCGGGTGACCAAAATCATCGGCGGAATGGCGCGCGCCTCCACCGGTGATCGACCTCATGCCGAGTTGCCTTTTGTTCACGCTGCGCTTGTTCGGTGCTCAACGATGCCCGGCCAGTCTGGAATCCGCCCGGACGAGAAACCGAGACCCGGCCACGAAAGAGGCAGCAGGTGAAACCGGACGCGTTGCAATCCAGCGCGAAGCGAAGTCCCGGACAGACGGCCAACCCACCCGAGACATCGGATGAACAAGAGGAGAACGGCACCCCCACCGAAACCGGCACACCCGCGGAGAACGGCGGCCGCAGGCGCGACGCGATCCTGCTCGTGGCCTCCTGGACCGCGATCGTGGCGGTCTGCCACGTGCTCGGCAACATCGCCGACCTCGTCGGCGTCCCCGCGCCCCACCTGCTCACGGCCCTGCTGGTGGGGGTCGCCGTGGCCCTGCTGGGCCGCGCACCGGGGAAGCTGCCCCGCCACCTCAACCGGTCGTCGCAGGCGACGGTCGGGGTGCTGATGGGCAGCTACCTCGCCCCCGGCGCGCTGCGCTCGGTCGCGGACTACCTGGCCCCGCTCGCGCTGGTCACCGTCGGCACGATCGCGCTGTGCCTGGTGGCCGCGGTGGTGCTGCCGCGGCTGAGCGCGTTGACCCGGTCGGACTCGGTGCTCGGCATGGTGCCGGGCGGTTCGGCCGCGATCATCGCCTGCGCCGACGAACTCGACGCCGACGCGCGGACCGTGGCGTTCATGCAGTACGTGCGGGTGGCGCTGGTGGCCGCGACAGCACCGCTGGTGGTCATGGTGATCGGCGGCGGCCACGCCGGCGACGTCGGGGATCCGGTCACGCCCTTCACCGTGCTCGTCGGCTCCACCCGGCTCGTTTCCGGTGATCACCCGGTCGCCGGGCTGACGCTGCTGGCCGGGCTGTGCCTGCTGGGCATCCAGGCCGGGCGCAGGCTGTCCCTGCCCGCTCCGGCGCTGCTGGGCCCGATGCTGCTCGCCGCGACCGCCGTGCTGACCGGCGCGGGCACCGGGTTCGCCCCGGAGGGCCTGTTGCAGGACCTGGTGTTCACGATCGTGGGCCTGGAAGTCGGCCTGCGCTTCTCACCCGAGTCGATCCGGCGCGTGGGACGCTGCGTGCCGCACGTGCTCGTCGCGATCGTGGCGCTGTGCGCGGGCTGCGCGGGGCTGGCCGCCGTGTTCAGCGCGGCGACCGGGATTCCGTTCGTCGACGCCTACCTCGCGACCACGCCGGGCGGCATCAACGCGGTGCTCGCGACGGCCGCGTCGATGAACGCCGACCTCGCGCTGATCTCCACCGCGCAGAGCCTGCGGCTGTTCGCGGTCGTGCTGCTCGCCCCACCCCTGATCCGGCAGCTGACCGGACCGGCCGAGGTACCGGCGGCGAGAACCCCCGAACTGGCCGAAGTGGGCTGATCCCCGGATGCGCTGTCGTGCTGCCGGGCGGCACGACAGCGCCTTCGTCGTTCCGCACGAGTCCGCCGGTCACGCGGTCAGCGCCGCCACCATCCACTCCACGGCCCGGCCGACCGCCTCCCGGGCACCGGCGTCGTGCCCGTGCCCCTCGAAGCCGTGCGAGGCGTGCGGGATCTCCGACGCGCGCATGCCCGGCATCGACCAGAACGACGGTCCCGCCGCCACGCTCTTCCGGGATTCGCCGCTTCGTCAGACGACGACGTCGCGGCCCGTCGCACTGTCCTCACTGGACCGCCGTCAGCACGTTGGCGCGGTCGCCGCGTCGAGCGAACGGGGAGTCCGGCGCGAAGACCGCGGTCGTTTCCGGATCATCCCCTGGGGAGGTCCGTGCCAGCGGGTCGTCGAGGACGGATCGGCGTCGGAAGGCGCGCCAGCACCGGAATGTCGCGCGGTGCGGCGGGATTCCGCCTGCTCCGTCTCGGGGACATGTCGCCCGAGAACCTCGACGACGGGCCGCGCTGCCGTAACATCGATCTCCCTATGGATCGGAGAAACGGGGTCTCCCGCAGAGGTGTCCTCAAGGCTGGTCTCGGTGGGCTGGGTGTCGCCGCGCTCCCGCTTCCCGCCGCACGAGCGTCCGCTTCCGAGCAGGCGGACGGCGCGACCCGGACGCTCACCTTCACCGCCGGCACCAACGCATCCGTGATCGCGTCGCCCACCGGCGGCGGGTTGGTCGTCGAGGTCCAGGGGGTGCTGTGGTCGCTGCCCCGCCAGGGCGGGACGGCGGCGGCGCTGACGTCCCCGGAGCTGGAACCGGCGCGGCTGGCCTGGTCTCCCGACGGCGCGCGGATCGCCGTCTGCGGGTACCGGGGCGGCGGTTTCCACGTGTGGACGATGGATCCCGACGGCTCCCGGTTGCGGCAGCTGACGTCCGGCCCGTGGGACGACCGGGGCGTGGCGTGGTCACCGGACGGTTCTCGCATCGCGTTCGCGTCGGAGCGCGGCGGGGATCCGGTGGCCGGCAGCGCGTACCGGATCTGGACGGTGGACGTGCGGTCCGGCGAGCTGGTGCGGCTCACCGGCGACCCCGGGGTGGAGGACTACGACCCGACCTGGTGCCCGGACGGCGAACGGCTGGTCTTCGTGCGCGCGGACGCATCCGGCGGCCGCACGCTGGCGTCCGTGCCCGCCGATGGCGGGCCGGTGTCGGTGGTGCGCACCGTGGACAGCGGCACGCTGGTCGGCCCCGCGGTCAGCGCGGACGGCCGGGTGGCCTACGTCCACGTCGGTGGCGTCGACGCCTTCCCCGCCCACGCGGCCGGTGCCGCGCTGGTCGTCGACGGCGAACCCGTGACCGACGGCGAGGACGTGTCCCCGCTCCCGCCGTGCTGGACGGCCGACGGCGAACTCTGGTACGTGGCGGACGGGCAGGTCAAGGTCAGGCGCCCGAGCACGGCGGCAGCACCGGAGCGGGTGCCCTTCTCCGCCGAGCTGGACGTGCCCCGGCCGACGTACGGCAGGAAGCGCTACGACTTCGACTCGACCGAACCCCGCCAGGTGCGCGGAATCCACCTACCGGTGCTCTCCCCCGACGGGCGATCGGTGGCGTTCGCCGCGCTCAACGCGCTGTGGGTGCTGCCGATCGGCGGTCGTCCGCGGCGGCTCCTGCAAGCGCGCCCCACCCGCTACGTCCAGATGCCGTCCTGGGCACCGGACGGGCGCAGCGTGCTGTACTCCTACGACGGCGGCGAGGACGGGCTGATCGCCGTCCACCGGCACTGGCTCGACACCGGCCGGGACGAGGTGCTGGCGCCGGGAGGACGGCTGAACCCGGTGCTCTCCCCCGACGGCACCGCGCTCGCCTGCCAGGACTCCACCGGCAACCTCCTCGTCCGCGACCTCGCCACGGGCGCGGAGAAGACCCTCGTCGCGCCGTTGGGCGGCAACGGCCTGCCCGGCCGCCCGAGCTGGTCCCCCGACGGGCGGTTCCTCGCCTTCTGCGACCGCAACCGGCTCAACCAGCGGTTCCGCGAGGGGTACAACATCATCCGCGTGGTGGACACCGCCACCGGGCGGTGGACCGCCCACCAACCGATGCCGCACGCCTCGCTGTCCGACCGCGGCAACGGCGGGCCCGTGTGGTCGCCCGACGGCTCGGCCATGGCGTTCGTCATGGAGTCCGCGCTGTGGGTCATGCCGGTTCGCCCCGACGGCGCGCCCGCCGGGGACCCGCGGCGCATCACCGACGAGGCGGCCGACCACCCGTCCTGGTCGGGCGATTCCCGCACGCTGCTCTACGAGTCGAGCGGCCGGCTCAGGCTCGTCGACCGCGACGGCTCCGGCCGCCGCGCGGTCCGCGTGCCGCTGACGTACCACCGACGCCTGCCGTCGAAGTCCGACATCACCCGGGTGCACGCCGGACGGCTGTGGGACGGGACCGGCGAGGCGGTCCACCACGACGTCGACATCGTCATCCGCGGCAACCGCGTCGTCGCCGTGGAACCGCACCGAACCGGGAGGTCCGGCGACGAGCTCGTCGACGCGTCCGGATCCACCGTCATCCCGGGACTGTGGGACTCCCACACCCACCCGTGGCAGTACACCTACGGCGGTCGGCAGACCAGCCTGATGCTCGCCTACGGCGTCACGACGACCGTCTCGCTCGGCGGTTTCGCCCACGAGGGCGTGCGGATCCGGGAATCGGCCGCCGCGGCCCGCATGGCGGCGCCGCGGCTGTTCGCCACCGGCGAGCTGATCGACGGCAGCCGGGTCGGCTACAGCATGGGCCGGGCCCACCGGACGCCGGACGGGGTCCGCCGCACCCTGCACCGGGCGGTCGCGCTCGACCACGACTTCGTCAAGACCTACGTTCGCGCCTCAGCCCGGGTCATGCGGCAGGCCGCCCACACCGCCCACCGCGAACTCGGCGTGCTGTCCGGGAGCCACCTGCTGTCCCCCGGCGTCAACGTCGGCCAGGACCTGACCACCCACCTGCAGGCCACCCAGCGCTCCGAGTACGGACGCGCGTGTTCGCCCACCGGCCACTCCTACCAGGACGTCCTCGAAACGTACCGGGGCGGCGCGTTCCGGATCATCGTCACGCCCTTCACCGCCCTGCCGCTGCTGGGCGCCGATCCGGCACTGGCCGAGGACCCGCGAGTCACCCACCTGATGGCACCGTGGGACGCCGCCCACGTCCAGCGCCTCGCGGCGACCCCGCCGCCCCCGGCCGCGCTGCGCGCCATCAGCGAGGAAACGGCCCTGTACCGGGACATCCTCGCCGAGGGCGGGGTGCTCGCGGTGGGCACCGACGCTCCCCTGACGCCCACCGGCCTGCACCTGCACCTCGGCCTGCGCGCGCTGCACCACCACGGCGGCCTGTCCGCGGCCGAGGCGCTGCGCACCGCGACGGCCACCCCCGCCGAACTGTTCGGCGTCGCCGACGACCTGGGCACCCTGGAACCGGGCAAGCTCGCCGACCTGACCGCGTTCGACGGAGATCCCTTCCAGAACTTCGACGACCTGGTGCGCACCTCGTGGGTGATGCGCGACGGCATCATCCACCGCCGCGACGACCTCGTCGCAGCGTTCCCGACGGGCCTGGCGCAACGCGGCGACCACACCGACTGGCTCGACGTCAGCCGACAGCTCCGCCGCGAACCCTGCTGCGCGCAGCACGAGTTCCCGCACTAGCCGCTGGGGTCGTCGCGGTCAACGCCACGGCACCGCACCTGTCCCGGACGCCCACGCCGCGAGGGCATGTTCGTCGACGAGGCGGATTCCCATGCGAGCGCTGTACGCGCGGGCCTGCTCTATGTCGTGGCCGTGCCCCGTGGCCAGGCGGTCCTTACCGGCACCACCCGCGCCGACGCCCTGGCCGCACACGCGCCCGCAGAAGCATGGAAAACCCCGCTCCGCCGGCGAAGGTGCCAAAGGCGCTCGGATCTACGACTGGTCGAGGTCGGAAGACCGCGCCCAGCCATCCGCGGTGCGGATCAGCCATGCCCGCTCCCGGTTTCCGTGAGGCGGCGGATGGCGTCGAGGGTCAGCTCGCGGTCGTAGGAGCCCCGGCCCAGCGAGCGGTGGATCGTCAGGCCCTCGATGAGGGCGTCGATCTCGCGTGTCGTGGTCGGGTCGAAGTGCCGCGCCAGCGCCTGCTGGCTGCGGCGCATCCACTCGTCGAACAGGTCGCGGTACGCCGGTTCGCGGGCTGCCAGGGCGTAGAGCTCGTGCGTGAGCACGAGGTCGCTGCGGGTGGCGAAGACCTCCTCGTGGATGATGTCCACGACCGCCTCGCGGGCTTCCTCCAGGCTGCGCGCGGGCGCCAGGCGGCGCTCGAACCGGTCGATGATCGTGCCGGTGAAGCGGGAGAACGCCTCGCGCAGCAGCTCCTCCATGCTGGCGAAGTGGTAGGTCATCGAACCCAGCGGCACGTCCGCCCGCCTCGCGACCTTGCGGTGCGAGGTGCCCGCGACGCCCTCGTCGGCGATGAGTTCCAGTGCCGCGTCGATGATCCGCGCCCGTCGCTCGGGATCGAAGCGCCGAGTTCTCGACATCTCCCGCACCACCTCCTTCGACAGCCGCTCCGGGCATTGTCGACGGACGCGGTTCCCGGCCGGCGGCGGGGTGATCGGTAAGCCGTCCGGCCCGTTGCGTACGGTCGTACGCACTTTATGTACGATCGTACGCAACGACGCCCATGTGCGTCCGCACGAGTGCAATCGCCCCGACCACGCCTCACTGACGCCAACCATGTCTGACCGCACCGAGAGCGGCGCGCAGCTCGCCGCCCATCCCGGCACGACCGCCCGACGCCGAGCGCTGCAGGTGGTCTTCTTCCTGCCCGGGATCTCCCTGGCCTCCTGGGTCACCCGCACCCCGGCCGTCCGCGATGCCTTGGCCGCCTCCACCGGCCAGCTGGGAATGGTCCTATTCGGACTGTCGATCGGCTCGATGACCGGGCTCCTCGACACCGGGCCGTTGGTGCGACGGCTCGGCACGAAGACAGTGATCGCCTGGCGCGCCTGGTCGGCCCGCCTGTGCTGGGTTTTCTGGGCGGCCACGTCGGGTTGCAGCACGCGTTGATCGTCGTGCTCGCCGGGTGCGCGGCCGCCTCCGCCGTCCGCCCGCCGGAGCTCCGCCCTGACCGATCCGACCTGGACCGATGAGCATGCGAGTGACGACTGATCCTCTTCGAAAGCCGGGCGCGCTGCGCCGGTTCGCGGTGCTGTGCGGGCTCGTGGGCGCGTTGGCCGCCGTGGCCGTGCCGTTCCTGCCCGTCCAGTACGAGATCACCACGCTGCACTGGCCGACCGAGCAGGGCACCCGAGCGGTGTCGGCACCGCTGTCGGCCTACCAACCGATCCGGCTCGACCTGCGCGTGCCGTGCGCCACCGCGCGCAGCCTGGACGCGCGCAGCCCTGACCCGGCGGTGCTGCTGAGCACCAACCCGCCCGAGGCGGAGTACGGCGATCTCACCGGGCTGCGCTTGGAGATCCAGCAGGACCGGCTGCGCCTGCTGGTGCGGGGCCAGCAACTCGGCACGGCCCGCTTGCCCGAGGGCGACTGCGAGATCACCGTGCACTCCGATGGTGCCGGGACGACCGCTTCCGCGGGCGATGCCCCGATCGCGCAAGCCGCAGGCGACATACGTCCGCAGTTGACAGGGATCTACTCCGATGTGGACGGAAACGTCGACGAGGTGCGCGGGTTGTCGTTCTCAGCCGAGGTCGACGACCGCTACGACAGCCACCCGAGCCCGCTCAAGCTCGGTGTCATGGCACTGGCCGTGCTCGGCTGCGCCGGGTCACTGGTCGCGCTGCGCCGCATCGACGGCGTCGTCGCACACCGGATCCCACGGCGAACGCGCCGGTGGCCGCGGCCGACGCCGCGCGATGCGTTGTGGCGGCCGCACTGGTGGCGTGGTGGCTGATCGGCGCGATGACCGCCGACGACGGTTACTTCCTGACCATGGCCCGGGTCCGCGACGACCTCGGCTACGTCAACGACTTCTACCGGTGGTTCTCCGGCACGGTCGCGCCGATGGGCTGGTTCGTCGAACTGCAGGCCCGCTGCGTGGCGATCTCGACCGCCACCCCGTGGATCCGGTTGCCCGCCCTGGGCATGGGTCTGCTCAGCTGGTTGCTGATCAGCCGGTTCCTGCTACCGCGACTCGGGCAGCGGGTGCGGCGCAGCCGCGCGGCCGGGTGGGCTGCCGCCGCGGTGTTCCTCGCGTGCTGGCTGCCCTACGACAACGGACTGCGACCGGAACCCATCGTCGTCGTCTTCGCGCTCCTCGCGCTGTGCGCAGCGGAACGCTCGGTCGCCACCCGTCAACTCCTGCCAGCAGCGCTCGGCCTGATCGCGGCAGCCTTGGCGGTGGCGGTGAACCCACACGGCATGGTCGCGGTGCTGCCGCTCGTCGCGGCGGCCAAGCCGTTGCTGAAGCTGGTGCAACGGCGAGCGGAGCAGGTCGGCTGGACGGCGGTGCTGGCCCCGATCGCGGCCGCGGGCGCGGTGATCCTCACCGTGGCGTTCTCCGACCAGACCTGGGCCACGGTCGCCGACGCGACCGCGGTGCGCACCGACATCGGACCGTCGCAGACCTGGTACGAGGAGCTGAGCCGCTACGCACTGCTGTTCAGCCAGTCCCCCGACGGCTCGCTCACCCGCCGGTTCCCGGTGCTGTTGATGGTGCTGTGCCTGGCCACCTGCGCGGTCGTGCTGCTGCGGCGCGGGCGGATCCGCGGTGCCGCGCTCGGCCCGAGCCGCCGGCTGCTCGCCGTCGGGGGCCTGTACTTCGTGGTCCTGGCGCTCACCCCCACCAAGCACACCCACCACTTCGGCGTGTTCGCCGCGGTCGGCGGGTCCGTGGCGGCGTTGACGGCGCTGGCCACGAGCAGCACCGTGCTGCGCTCGCGGCGCAACCGGGCGGCGTTCTTCGCCGGACTGATGGCGGTGCTGGCCTTCTCGTTCACCGGCACCAACGCCTGGTGGTACGTGTCCGGCTGGGGCGTGCCCTGGTTCGACAAACCGCCTTCGATCAACGGGCACGCCATCAGCACCGGGCTGCTCCTGGTGGCCGCAGGCGCCGGGGTCGCAGCACTCGTGGAACACCTCCGGCTGGACGAACACAACCCCGGCAGCGCTGCCGTGGAAGACCGATCGCGGGCACTGCGGCTCGGCACCGCGCCACTGTCGATCGTCTGCACGCTGCTCATGCTGGCCGAACTCGCCTCGCTGGCGAAGGTCATCCCCGAGCGGTGGGACACCTACAACCTCGCGCAGGACAACGTCGCCCAGCTCACCGGTGCCAGCTGCGGGTTGTCCGACCACGTCCAGGTCGAAAACGATCCGATCGAGGGGATGCTCGACATCTCCGCACACCAACCGACCACCGCGAAACCCGGTGCCACGCCACCACCGGACCGCGCTGATCCACCCGAAAGCTACCTGCGGGCGACGAGCACCGGTTTCCGCCGGGACGGCCTGCCCACGAGCCGGGACGAGACCGGACGACCGACCTGGACCCCACCGCACCGCTTCGGCTCCGACCGCGCTCCGGTCTGGGGCAGCCACGGCTCGTCCGGCACCGGCGACCTCCGCACTCCCTGGTACGACCTCCCGGACCGCGCCCGCGGCGGCGAAGTTCCCCTCGTCGTCAGCGCGGCGGGCAAGCTCTCCCGACCGAACTCCCTCGCCGTCGAATTCGGCCGGGACACCCCGCAGGGATTCGAAATTCTCGACCGGGTCGACGTGGCGCAGACCCCCGAACAGCCACAGTGGACGGACCATCGGATCCGGGTGGACGGACGCGCCCGCGAGGCGACCAAGGTGCGCATCACCGCCCGCGACCGAGCACTGGGCGCCGAGGGCTGGCTCGCTGTCAGCGCCCCGCGCGCGCCGCGACTGACCCGCATGACCGACCTCATCGGCAGCGCTCCCACGTTCGTGGAATGGACCGCCGCGATGGTCCACCCCTGCCTGAACATCACCAGCATCCACCACGGCATCGCCGACCTGCCCCGCTACCGCATCGCCGGCGGTGCCGAGGTACGCGACATCGGCCAAGGCTGGTCCGCACCCGGCAGCGGCGGCCCCTTCGGCTACCTCAACGTCGCCACCACCATGACCGAACTACCCACCTACCTGAGCGGCGACATCGACCGCGACTGGGGCTCGCTGTACGCGGTACACCCCTACGAACCCGACGCCCTCCCCGCCAGTGCGGCGATGCACCTGCACACCGAAACCCACTCGGGGTGGTGGAGGCCAGGCCCTCCGCCCAGGCCCGTGCGGCTCCCCGGCCTCGCACCCGACTCCAACAACCGGGACGACGTCCACCTCGAACCCGACGACCCGGCCGCGCCACGCCGCCAACAGTGATGTGGAACGAACGAGCAACCACACCACTGCCGCTCGCCCCAGGACAGGCCGCCGCGGACAGGTTCAGGTGCGGATCCGAGCGGAACGCGATGAGCTTGAGCAGCGTGCTGGCGCGCACTCCCCCGGCGTTGCGGACGGCATGGGACCATCGTGGCGTGCACCGTGCAAGCCCAAGATCGGCCTCGTTGTGGTGGCGACTCGCGATGGTGTTGGTGGGAATCTCGTTGGTCGCCGGATGTGGTGGCGCGACGGCGAACGAGGTGAGTGATGCCGGGGAGCCTCCGACCGGCATCGCGGCTGGCCCGACGCTCTACTACCTGGAAGGCAACACCCTTCGTCCGGTGATCGTCCCGACGGGCGGCACGGTTGGGGACGTTTCCTACGGCAAGCTCGGTGACGTGCGGGGTGCGGTGCAGTACCTGATGCTCGGGGCGGGGCTCAGCGATTTGGCGGAGACCAAGGGGCTTCGTACCGAGGTGCCTGAACTCGGTGCGGCACTGGTGGATGTGAACGTCGTCGTGACAGATCGTGTGATCACCGTGGTTCTCCCGTCCTATGACCTGTCACCGCTGGCCGTTGACCAGGTCGTGTGCACGGCCCTCGCGGTCGACTCGGCGCGCGGCGGAACGACGCGAGGAACGACCGTCGACATCCTGCTGCACAAGGGAATCGGGGACCGGATCGCCAACCGCACGTGTCCGGCGATGAGCTGAGCCGACCACGGCACGTGGATTCGGCGCCACCCGGCCTCCGCGGTTCAGAACTCGATCGGTCCCCCTGCACCGTCGTGGCGAGGGAGTCGGAGCACGAACCTGGCCCCTCCTTCTGGAAGATTGCCGGCTTGGATGTCGCCGCCGTGCAGCCGGGCGTTGGCCTGGGCGATCGCGAGCCCGAGCCCGCTGCTCTCCGAACGGCTCCGCGCCACGTCCGCCTTGTAGAACCGGTCGAACACGTGCGGCTGCACTTCGGGACTCAGCCCAGGACCGTGGTCGGTGACCTCCAGCTCGACCTGGTCCTCGGTGTCCCGGAGAACCACGGAAACCGGTGGTCGGCCGTGGCGCAGGGCATTACCCACCAGATTCGCGACGATGACGTCCAGTCGGCGCCGGTCCAGCCTGGCGAACACTCCGTTCGGCAGCTCCAGTTGCACAGCATCGGTCCACCGCCTGGCGTCGAGTGTCGCCCTCACCGCTTCCCCGACATCGGTGTATTCCTGCACCAACTGGGCTGAGCCCGCGTCGAATCGCGAAACCTCGATCAGGTCTTCGGCCAACCGGGCCAGCCGACGGGTTTCCCGCACGATGAGCTGGGCCGATCTGGCCGCGTCGTCCGGCAGGTGAGAAGCCTCCCGTTCAAGGATGTCGGTCACCGCGACCATCGCGCTCAGCGGAGTGCGCAGTTCGTGGGAGACGTCGGCGACGAATCGGCGAGCGTCGGCTTCCATGCGTCGGAGTTCGGCAACGATGCGTTCCAGCTCCGCTGCGGTGTTGTTGAAGGTGCTCGCGAGCTCGGCCAGCTCATCGTTACCGCGCACTTGGAGCCGTGCGGTGAGGTCTCCGTCGGAAAGCCTGATCGTCGCTCGGCGGAGCTCGCGCACCGGTCGCAGCACGCCTCTGGCGGACAGCAGCGCGACCAGCACGGCCAGCGGCACTGCGAGCACACCCGTCAGCCACGCCATGCGGGCTTGGGTGTTGATCTGTTGCTGGATGGCCGACAGGTCGTGAACGACGTAGACCTCCACACCCGAAGGCACGCTCGCGGCGCTTGACCGCCTGGTCAGCACGGGCATCCCGATAACCAGCGCGGGCCCTCGGGGGGTGCCGACCCGCTGCACTTCGACTCGCGAACGGGTGCGCACGGCTGCCTGTAGTTGCGCAGAGATCGCCGGGTCGAGCGGCGTTCCCGGAGTACGCAGATCGTGGTAGACGACGGTGGCGCCGGTGGGAAGCTGCGCGGCGAGCGCGTCCAACGACGACTGGTCCGGGGGGTAGGTCAGGTCCGGAGCGAGTGCGGTCACGCGCTGCCGTACCTCGGCGACTGCCGAGTTCTGGTCCGCAGCCAGCAGGGACGAACGTGCCGTGGCATAGCCGGCGATGGTGGCCGTGGCCACGGCCACCATCGACACCAGCAGGAAAGCGAACACGAGCCGAACGCGCAGCCCGCTCAGGAGTCGGGGAGACCTCACCGGACCTCTTTCACTATCAAACCGGTCCGAAGCGGTAGCCGAAGCCCCACACTGTTTGCACGTAGGCGGGGCTCGCCGGGCTGTCCTCGATCTTGGAGCGCAATCGTTGCACGCAGGCGTCGACGAGCCGGGAGTCCCCGAGGTAGTCGTGTTCCCACACCGCCTCCAGCAGCTGCTGTCGGCTGAACACCTGACCTGGTGCCGCGGACAAGGTGAGCAGCAGCCGCAGCTCCGTCGGCGCCAGCGCCACCCGGTTGCCGGCCTTGGTCACCACCAGCGAGGCCCGGTCGATCACCAGGTCCCCGTGGGTCTGGGCCGATGGCTGCGGTGATGCGCCACGACGCAGCACAGCCCTGATTCGGGCGTCGAGGACCCGGGGCTGGACGGGCTTGACCACGTAGTCGTCGGCGCCCGCCTCCAGCCCGCTGACCACGTCCAGATCGTCACTTCGTGCCGTCAGCATGATGATCGGGACCTCGCCGGAGCCGCGGATGCGGCGGCACACCTCGAAGCCGTCCATCCCCGGCAGCATCAGATCGAGCACCACGATGTCCGGCGGCTGCGACCGGAAAACAGCGAGCCCCTCCTCCCCCGTCGACGCGGTCCGCACCACATGTGCCTGCTGGCCAAGGCCGAGCTGCATCCCCTCCCGCACCGCGGGATCATCCTCGATCAACAAAACGTGTGACACCCGAACAGTATCGGCTTCGCGCCGACCAGCCCCGTCACCCGGTTCGGACGTCCCGAAGACCGCCCCGCAAGGCCGCGCACGAGCCGTGACGAATGGTGACGCGGTCATTTGACCTGGGGTGGAAGCGCCTCGACCACCAGGTCAGCGTAGAGGTCGGTGCCATCGGGGTTCCGCGGGTGCGTGGCATCGTCCCAGAGGGCACCCGGGTGCTTCTGGGCCGCGGTGCGCCAGTCGACCACGGTGACGTTCGACCACCTGGCTGCTGCTTCCGCCAATTTCGCGTTGACCCGGTCCTGCCAAGGCTTGGGGGTACTGATGTTGATCAGTACGACCTCGCGCTGCGGTCCGGCTTCCCAGATCACGCGTTCCAGGGTGCTGGTGTTGAAGTCGCCGTTGGTACCCAAGCCGACGACGACCACCGAGCCCAGCCTGCCGCCGTCGCGTTCGGACGCGACCAGGTCCGGAAGGTCCCACATCTGGCGGCCGATCTTCACGTCCAAGGTCGCGCCCGGCAGCCTTTCCCGCAGCGCGGTGCCGGCTGCCGCCATGACGGAGTCGCCGAAACCGGTCACCCCGGTCCCCGGCACACGACGTTCTTCGATGCCGGGTGCCCGAGTTCCTTCGATGACGGGCACCTCGGTCGACGGCGAGACCGGGGGTGTGGGGGCAGGGTTCGACGGGGTGGCCTCGGCCGCACCCTCGCCTGCGGCGATCTGGGACTGGAGATCGTCCTTCGGCGGCGCGATCACCACGCCCACGACCGCGAGGAGGACCAGCACCACGCTACCGGCGACGACAGCTTGCCCCGTCCCGGTACCGCCAGTGCCTGATGGAGCGGCCAGTCGACGGATCGTCGCGCGGATACCGTTACGGCGGAACGGTTGCTCAACCCAACGGAAGGAGACCGCCGCAGCCACGAGGGAAACAGCTGTGACCAAACCCACGAACAAGGCGTCGGAACCGGCTGCACCGGTGGCCGAGAACAGCACGATCACCGGCATGTGCCAGAGGTAGATCCCGTAGGAGCGCAGGCCGATCCACCGGAGAGTTCGCCAGCTGAGCAGGCGGCCGAACCAACCAGCCGCCGGGATCGCCGCTGCCACCACCACACCAGCGAGGACGGCGACCAAGCCGAAACCGCCGGAATACAGGAACTCGCTCGACCCGCCGAGCAGTACCGCCATGAAGACGAGCCCCACCACGCCGACCAGGCCGAGCAGGCCGAGGACGCTGGCGCCGGCACGTTTCAAGCCCGCCAACCACTCCGACGGCATCGCGATCGCCAACGTGGCACCCAGCAGAAGACCGAACGCATGCGTGTCGGTGCCGTAGTAAACCCGCGACGCGTCAGCTCCCGGATCGTGCAGCACGATCATCGCGATGGCGGAGGCGCAGGCCATGGCGAACGCGATGCAGGCCCGTACGCTCCGACGCCGTACCAGGCGCAGCACCACGAACAGCACCAACGGCCAGACCAGGTAGAACTGCTCCTCCACTGCGAGTGACCACAGGTGCAGGAGCAGTGATCGATCACCGAACTGCGAGAAGTACGACGCCCCGGTGACGACGGCCCACCAGTTGCTGGTGAACGTCGCCGCCGCCAGCAACTCACCGCCGATACCGGACAGCAGATCGGGTTTCACGACCGTTGCTGCCGCCGTGGCGACCACCAGGACCACCAGCACCGCCGGAACGAGCCGCCGGACCCGTCGCACCCAGAACGTCCGCAGCTCCAGGCCACCCTTCTGCTGCCACTTGGCGCACAGCTGATCCGTGATCAGGTACCCGCTGATGACGAAGAACACGTCCACGCCGAGGAATCCGCCCGGCAACCACGCCACGTTCCCGTGGTAGACGAGCACCATCAGGACCGCGAGCGCCCGCAGACCGTCGAGTCCGCTCACGTATCGCCGCTTCGCGTCGCCGGTTCGGCTCTCCGCCGGTATCCGCTGCATCCGCACCGTCTGTTCGGCAGCGAGCTCACGACCAGCCGACCGCATCCGCAGCGGAACTGTGTCGGCCGCCCCCGGCGGTACCGGTCTCATCGGGACCGTTTCGGCGACGCCCCAAGGCGTTGCCGCCGTGGGAGAGGCTTGCCTGCTACCGCGTTGTGGCGCCATGCGACGCCTTGTGTCCATCTCAATACCCCTTGCTACCGCGGTGGTCGCAACTCCACCGGCGGCATGAGCACGACCAGTCCGGACGTCGAATCGGCAGCCATGTGTGGGGAAGGCCATTCGATGACCACCGGAACCCGCACCGCAGGTGTCCGGTGACGTTTCCCGGTCAGCGGCGAAGCCGCTCAGTCCCCAGTTCCGCGAGCTCCCCACACGTTGGACAGATGCGAACTCCGCATGGACGTCCTGCACGTCTGTCGTTCATGGTCCGCAAGGGATGTGCGCATCGTTCGACGGCCATGTCATGGTCCGGTCACAGAACCCTGCCGGGGCCCTGTTTCCCGGCAACCACTCGGCGGCGGCAAACGATGCGACGGGGCGTGGGCCTCACCCGAGCCCAGCACCTGTTACAGATCCAGGACATTTCCCGCACCTACGCATGCCACCGTCTCGCCGACCTTGATGCCGTGCCCGCCGCATCGTCGCAGCCCCGGACCATCCGGCGCCGGGCTCGCCACATCACCATCGCGCTCGTGTCGGCGCCGGGGCGATCGGTGCCGCCCGGTGTCCATCGCTCGTCCGGCAGCGGGCACGGCGGCCGGGGCTGCCAGGGTGTCGCGGGGGATCGAGACGACGGTGGCGCTTCGGCGGCTCGTCGACGCGATCGGCGGCATCGAGGTCACGCTGCCGGAACCCGTCGACGATCCCTACAGCGGTCTTCACCTCGGCCGCCATCTGCTCGACGGCGAGCAGGCACTGGCCTTCAACCGCACCACGCACGGTGTCGGCGACGGCAGCGACGTCGCCAGGATCGGCCTGCAACACCAGTTCCTCACCGCGCTCCAGCACAAGCTGGATGCCGAACAGCTGCTGTCCGACCCCGTGCAACTTCAACGGATCCTTCCTCCGGCTGGTGATGACCGATGTCGCCGAGCGCGGGATGACGGTGGTGCTGGCCTCGCACTCGCTCGGTGAACTGCGCGACGTGTGCGATCACCTCCTGCTGCTGCACGCCGGTCAGGTGCTGCTCAACGGTGATGTGGAGGAGATCCTCGACGACCACCTCGACGTCATCGGCCCAGTCGACGACGGATCCTCGGTCACCGGCATGGTGATCCACACGAGGCGAACGGGCCGGCAGCAGCGCTCGCTCGTGCGCTCCCCCGGCTCGCTCCCGGCGGGCTGGGAGGGGCAGCGGCCGGAGCTCGAAGGGCTCGTGACGGACTACCTGCGGGCTTGGCAGGGAAGTCGCTGATCACGCGCCGGTCGGGCGTTGCTGTTCTGCGGTGTCCGGTTGGCAAACGCGGATGGATCTGCCGTCCCGGATTCGTCCGGCGGAACGAACGGACGGCGGGCGAAAGCTCCTAGGGTCGCCACAGCGAGGCTAGTAGTGCTTTGTTCGGTTGTTGACCGGCGCCTGCCCTACCTGTCACCGCGTTTGGCCCGAGATCCCGCAACGAGTGCCGACCCAACAAAGCACTACTGGGCGTGCAGAGTGCCGCTGACGACGGTGACGGCGTGCCCGGCGATCGCGACACGGCCCGGGGCTGCCAGCCGCACGTGGACGAACCCGCCGCGCTCGGACGCCTGTTCGGCGAGGAATTCCGCGACACCGAGCCGTTCGCCCCACCAACTCGCGAGCGTGCAGTGCGCCGAGCCCGTCACCGGGTCTTCCGGGATTCCGGCAGCGGGGGCGAAGAACCGGCTGACGACGTCCGCTCGGCCGTCGCCCCGCGCGGTGATGAGCACACCGCGCGTCGGGATTTCGGCCAGCGCGGCCAGGTCCGGGTGCACCGCGCGGACCTCGGCGGCCGACCGCGCCTCGACGAGCACATCGCTGCGACCACGCCACACCGAGAGCACGGTGATGCCTGGCAGTCCGGCCGCGAGTTCTTCGGGCGGGGTCACCGGCTCCGGCGGGTCGGCGGGTAGTTCCATCTCGACCGACCCGTCGTCACGCGCAGTGCAGACCAGGATCCCGCTTCGGGTGTCGAAGCGTTGGTCCCCACCGAGCACGTGGGTGGTCGCGAGCGTCGCGTGCCCGCACAGATCGACCTCGGTGGTCGGCGTGAACCAGCGGAGCGGCTTCGGGCTTGCGGTCGGGGCGGAGACGTCGACGAACGCCGTGGCGGCGTGTCCGTACTCGGCCGCCACCGCCTGCATCCACGTCCCGTCCGCCGGGCGGTCCAGCAGCACCACGCCTGCCGGGTTGCCGCGGAACGGCACCTCGGTGAAAGCATCGACCACGTACGTGCGCACGAACCGACCGTAACCCGCGGGGCTCGCAGCGCGGGCCGCGGCCCGCGCCGTCAGCCCTGGTCGGACCCTGCCACGATGCTGCGTTCGATGGCTTCGGTGGCGAACTCGACGAGGCGCTTCGGGCGGACGCGGCTCTGCCGGGAGCCGCCGAGGAGCACGTCGTCGGCGATGCCGATGAGCGCATCCCACACCCAGTGCGGCAGGGCCGGGTCGTCGATCAGGGTCTGCCCGCACGCCTCGGCCGTCTCCCGCAGCGCGCGCTCCAGCGCGTCGAGGGTGCGGCGGTACACCGTCGCCGAGGTCACCACGCCCTTGCCGCGCCTGCCCCCGGCGAGCACCTTCGCCTCCCACTGCGGCGCGGACCTGCCGAGCCGGCGCCACAGTTCGGTGATGTGCGGCAGGATCTCCCGCAGCACGCCGGCGATGCCGATCCCGCGGTCGAGCTCGGCGAGCACCGCCTGCACCTCCTGGAGCCGCCGGGCCATCAGGGCGACGAAGACGTCCTCCTTGCCGTTGAAGTACTGGTACACGGTCCCGGCGCTCACTCCCGCGCCCGCGGCGATCGCGCGCACGGTCAGCGCCGCGTAGCCCGACTCCTCAAGCAGCTGCTCGGCGGAGGCGAGGATGTCGCGTCGCCGGCCTTCGGCGTCGCCTCGCGCGGCGCGGGCCGTTTCGGTCTTCGCCACCATGGTCCTACCGTACCGCAGCGCGCTGAACAACGTTCAATCCGAGTATTGAACGTTGTTCATCCCGCCGCTACGGTCACCTCCGTGGACGCGATCGACCCACGACGGGGGTGGCGACCCGATGCTCGACCATCTGGACCGGCTGGAGTCCGAAAGCATTGACATCTTCCGGGAAGCTGTCGCGGAGAGCGAGCGACCGGTACTGCTCTACTCGATCGGCAAGGACAGCTCGGTGCTGCTGCACCTGGCCCGCAAGGCGTTCCACCCGAGCCCACCGCCGTTCCCGCTGCTGCACGTGGACACCACCTGGAAGTTCCGGGAGATGATCGCCTTCCGCGACGAGACCGCGCGGCGGCTCGGGCTGGAGCTGATCGTGCACCGCAACCCGGACTGCCTCGCCCAGGGCATCAACCCGTTCGACCACGGCTCTGCGGTGCACACCGATCTGTGGAAGACCGAGGGACTGCGCCAGGCGTTGGACAAGCACCGCTTCGACGTCGCGTTCGGCGGGGCCCGCCGGGACGAGGAAGCCTCCCGCGCCAAGGAACGGATCTTCTCCTTCCGCACCGCCGGGCACCGGTGGGATCCGAAGGACCAGCGGCCGGAGCTGTGGCGGCTGTACAACACCCGGATCGGGCCGGGTGAGAGCGTCCGGGTTTTCCCGCTGTCCAACTGGACCGAACTCGACGTGTGGCACTACATCCACCGGGAGGAGATCCCGATCGTGCCGCTGTACTTCGCCGCCGAGCGGCCGGTGGTCTCCCGCGACGGCGTGCTGATCATGGTCGACGACGACCGGATGCCGCTCGCCGACGGCGAGGTGCCCGAACCGCGCACCGTGCGGTTCCGCACGCTGGGCTGCTACCCGCTGACCGGCGCCATCGAGAGCCGGGCGCGCACCGTGCCGGAGATCATCGCGGAGATGCGGACCACCACCACGTCCGAACGGCAGGGCCGGGTGATCGACCGGGACCGGTCCGGTTCGATGGAGCGCAAGAAGCAGGAGGGCTACTTCTGATGGCCCAACCCACCACCGAGGCCCCCGCCCGCGACGACCAGCAGCGCGCCGACCTGCTGCGGTTCATCACCTGCGGCAGCGTGGACGACGGCAAGAGCACGCTGATCGGCAGACTGCTCTACGAATCCGGGCAGCTGCACACCGACCAGCTGGCCGCGCTGACCGCCGACTCCGAACGGCACGGAACCAGGGGCGCCGAGCCGGATTTCGCGCTGCTGGTCGACGGCCTGGCCGCCGAACGGGAGCAGGGCATCACCATCGACGTCGCCCACCGGTTCTTCGCCACCGCGCGCCGCCGGTTCATCGTCGCGGACACCCCCGGCCACGAGCAGTACACCCGCAACATGGTCACCGCCGCGTCCACCACGGACGCGGCGGTGATCCTGCTCGACGCCCGCAAGGGCCTGCTCACCCAGACCCGCAGGCACACCAACCTGGTGGCCCTGCTGGGCATCCGGCACGTGGCCCTCGCGGTGAACAAGCTGGACCTGCTCGACTACTCCCGGGAGGTGTTCGAGGCGATCAGCGCGGAGTACCGGGAGTTCGCGGCCGGACTCGGCATCACCGACGTCACCTGCATCCCGACCTCCGCCGTCGAAGGGTCCAATGTGGTCACCCGGAGCGATCGGACCCCGTGGTACCGCGGACCTGCGCTGCTGGAGTGGCTGGAGTCCGTCGAGGTGCACCACGGCGCTCCCGCGGATCCGGCGCGGCTGCTCGTGCAGTGGGTGAACCGGCCCGACGACGACTTCCGCGGGTTCTCCGGGCGGGTGGTGCGCGGCACGCTGCGCCGGGGCGATCGGGTCCGCGTGCAGCCGGGGGCGCAGGAGTCCGCGGTGGAGCGCATCGTGACCATGGACGAGGATCTCCCGGAAGCGCCCAGCGGGCTGTCGGTGACCGTCGTGCTGGCCGATGCGCTGGACGCCAGCCGGGGCAGCGTGCTCGCGGCGGGCACGCCCGTCGACGTCGCCGACGTGTTCCAGGCGCACCTGGTGTGGCTGGACGAGCGCGAACTGGTGCCCGGCAGGCGGTACCTGGCCAAGTTCGGCGCCCGCACCGTCGGCATCGCGGTGGACCGCCCGGCCTACCGGATCGACGTGGACACGCAGGCCCGGCGGTCGGCGACGACGTTGCGGGGCAACGAGATCGGCGTGGCGGACGTGCACCTCGACGCACCGGTGCCCTACGAGCCGTACCGCGTCAACCGCGATCTCGGTTCGTTCATCGTGCTGGACCGGTTGACCAACCGGACCGTCGGCGCCGGGATGATCGACTCCCGCTGCTCGGGCGACGTGCGGTGGCAACCGACGACCGTGGACAAGCGGGCGCGGGCCGCCCGCAACGGGCACCGGCCCTGCGTGGTGTGGTTCACCGGCCTGTCCGGCGCGGGCAAGTCGACCATCGCGGACCTGGTGGAACGCGAGCTGCACCGCCGTGGCGCGCACACGTTCCTGCTGGACGGCGACAACGTGCGGCACGGGCTGAACCGGGACCTCGGTTTCTCCGAGGCGGACCGGGTGGAGAACATCCGCCGCGTCGCCGAGGTGTCCGCGCTGCTGGCGGAGGCCGGGCTGATCGTGCTCGTGTCGTTCATCTCGCCGTTCCGCGCCGAGCGCGCGTTCGCGCGCGGGCTCGTCGAGCCCGGGGAGTTCTGCGAGGTGCACGTGGCCACCCCGCTGGAGGTCGCCGAGCAGCGGGATCCGAAGGGCCTGTACGCCAGGGCGAGACGGGGCGAGCTGACCGACTTCACCGGAATCGACTCCCCCTACGAACCACCCCTGAACCCCGAAATCCGGCTGGACACCACGACGTCGGCCCCCGAAGCGGCGGCCGAGGCGGTGCTGGCGGAGCTGCGCGCGCGGGGTGTGCTCGACGACTGTTGAACATCGTCCGATTTCGCGTACGGTGATCTGTAGAACACGTTCTACCGGGAGGGTGCCGTGACCGACGTGGCCGAGGGCTGGTCCGAGTTCTGCCGGGCACTGGAACGCGCCGGGAAGGTGGTGCTGCGCGACACCGCACCGGACACCCCGCTGGACCGGGCCGAGGGCTTCCGCTACCTGAGCCGCCTGGCGCGCGAGATGCTCTACTCCTGCGTGGACAACGCGGACCCGGACTTCCCCCGCCTGCACCAACTCGACCTGGTCAAGATCGGCGCCGACAACCCGGACAACGTGTACCTGTCGGCGAACATCCGCGGCGACCGCAGCTACCGGATCATCGGGCAGCGCGGCACGATCGCGTACTTCAGCATCGGCTCCAAGGCCAACCGGTACGCCAAGGACGGCACGATGGCCTCCACCGGCGAGCTCAGCGACGCGGACCTGGTCGCGGAACCCGACGGCACCATCGAGATCATCGCCAGCGCCACCGAGCAGGGCCGCAACTGGCTGCCGCTCGCACCCGACTCGACCGGGCTGGTGGTGCGCCAGACCTACCTGGACCGCACCACCGAGACGCCCGGGCGGTGGTGGATCGAACGGCTCGACGGGCCGGCCGAACCGGCCGAGCTGACCCCGGAGTTCCTGACCGCGGCGCTGCGCCGGGCGGCGCTCGCGGTGCACGGCACCGCCGCCACCTTCGCCGCGTGGACCGAGATGTTCATGACCCGGCCCAACGAACTGCCGGACTTCGGGCAGAACATGTTCCAGCGCGCCGGCGGCGATCCGGAGATCTTCTACCTGCACGGCTACTGGACGCTGCGGCCGGGCGAGGCGTGGGTGATCGACACCGACGTCCCGGACTGTCCTTATTGGAACTTCCAGCTGAACAACTGGTGGATGGAGTCGCTGGACCACCGCCGCCGGACCTCGGTCAACAAGCACACCGCGCAGCTCGATGACGGGCGGCTGCGGATCGTGGTGGCCGACCGGGATCCCGGTGTCGGCAACTGGATCGACACCTGCGGCCACCGCAGTGGAACCGCCCTGCTGCGCTGGCTCGGCGCGGACGCGCACCCGATCCCGGAATGCCGGGTGGTGCCGCTGGACTCGTTGACGGGCGAGGAGGACCGGTGACGGAGACGAACGCGGCGCTGCGCGTCGACGAGCTGTTGGCCGCCGCGCGGGACAAGGCAGGGCTGCACGAGTTCGGCGACGAGTGGTTCCTCGAACCTCTCGGGGTGCTCGTCGCCGCGTTGAACGACGAAGCGCGGCTGTCCGAGCTCGGCGTCGAGCTGACCCGGCGCAGGCTCACCGCGCTGCTCGTGGACCGACTGCGGTTGCGGGCCCTGCAACGCGAACACCCGGAGATCCTCGACGTCGAACCGGCCGTGACGGCGGTGATCTGCGGCCTGCCGCGCACCGGGTCCACGCTGCTGCACCGGCTGCTGGCCTCGTCGCCGAGGCTGACCGCCACGCTGTCCTGGGAGACCTCCTACCCGATCCCGTTCCCCGGCGAGGGGCCGGACGCGCCGGAGCGCAAACGCCGCGCGCGCGACCGGATGCGGGCGTTCCTGGAACTCTCGCCCGACTTCGGCGACATCCACACCGTGCAGTGGGACGGCCCGGAAGAGGAGGTGATCCTCCTCGACCGGACGTTCACCTCGATGAGCTTCGACTCGTTCTACTGGGTGCCCGGCTACGGCGACTGGCTGCGCAGCGCGGACCAGAGCAGGGCCTACGGAGAGCTCCGCCAGTGGCTGCAAGTGCTGCAGTGGCAGGACCCGTCGCGGGCGAACAGGCACTGGGTGCTGAAGTCGCCGCACCACCTCACCGCGGTGGGCACCGTGCTGGACGCGTTCGACGACTGCCGGATCGTCATGACGCACCGCTCCCCGGTGCGCGCGGTCCCGTCCTACGCCTCGATGGTGCACACGATGTCCGCGCAGTACAGCGACGCGTGCGACCCGGCCGCGATCGGCCGGTACTGGAGCGACCGGTTCGCCACCGGTCTGCGCGAGTTCACCGCGGTCCGCGCCCGGCGCCCGGACCGCTTCGTGGACGTCCGGTTCGAGTCGATGCTGTCCCAGCCGGTCGCCGAAGCCCGCCGCGTGCTGGGCGAGCTGGGACTGCCCGTCGACGACGTCGACGTCCGCGCATTCGAGTCCTATGTGGATCGTGATCGACGACAACGACGCGCCTCCCACTCCTACGCGCCGGAGGACTTCGGGCTCTCGCGGGAGCAGCTGGAGCGGGATTTCGCGTTCTACCAGGAGGTTCTGCCATGATGCTCGCCGACGAAGTGGTGGTCGTCTCCGGGGTCGGCGCCGGGCTGGGCGCCCGACTGGCGGAGCGCGCCGCCGCTGAGGGCGCGAAAGTCGTGCTGGCCGCCCGGTCGACCGAGGTGATCGACCGGGAAGCCGAGAAGATCACCGCCGACGGCGGCGCGGCCCTCGCCGTCCCCTGCGACGTCCGCGAACCGGAGGACGTCTCCCGCCTGGTGGACGCCGCGGTGGACCGGTTCGGCATGATCACCGGACTGGTCAACTCGGCCTACGGGCACCCGGGGTTCGCCGACCTGCTCGACACCCCGGAGAAGGCGATCCGCCGCGCGATGGACATCATCCTGTTCGGCGCCCTCAACATGAGCCGCGCCGTGGTGCCGCACATGCGGGCGGCCGGGCGCGGCTCGATCGTCAACATCGGCTCCATGACCACCCGCAAGCCGATGCGCGGCGAGGGCGGGTACGCGGCGGCCAAGGGCGCGCTGTCCGCGGCGACGCGGTCGCTGGCGCTGGAGCTCGGCGAACACGGAATCCGGGTCAACCAGGCGGTCATGGGCTGGCTGGACGGCCCCGGCGTGCGGTTCTACCTGCGGATGACCGCCGAGCAGCGGGGCGTGACCGAGCAGGACGTCCACGACGAGATCGCGGCCCGCAACCCGCTCGGCCGGATCCCGCCGGACGAGGCGTGCGCGGGCGCGGTGCTCTACCTGCTGTCCCGCCACTCCTCCGAGGTCACCGGCGCGACGCTGGACGTCAACGGCGGAGAGTACATGCCGTCATGACCGAGCCGATCGTCATCGAGTCCATCACCGCGGAGATCGACGCACCTGCCGACTTCGTGTGGCAGGTGCTGGTCGACTACCCCCGCTACCCCGAGTGGAACCCGTACACCGTGCAGGTGTCGACCACATTGGACATCGGGTCCCCGATCGACCTCACCGTCCCCGCGATGGACGGCTCGGACGCGACGTTCGTCAACCGCGAGTACGTCCGCGTCGTCGACCCACCGCGCCACCTGCGCTACGACACCGGCGACGACGTGCCCGGCATCTTCGCGTTCCGCGACCAGTGGATCGACCCCCTCGGGGACGACCGGTGCCGCTACCGCACCACCGACACCTTCAGCGGTGCGCACGCCGAACGGCTGCTGGCCGCGACCGGCCCGTGGATCAAGGCCGGGTTCGACGCCGTCGCCCGAGCCCTGAAGCACCGAGCCGAACAGCTCTGGACGTCCGGTCCCTGAGCGCGGTCACACCGCGGGCCTGCGGCGGAACTCGGTGGTGGACGTGTAGCTCTTGGCCGGACCGGTGACCGCCCACTCCTGCCACCAGGTGTCCGGGTCCTGGACGAGGAACTCGACGCGGTACAGATCGGCGCGGCAGGGATGGCTCGCCGACCACCGGCCGGTGCGCAGATCGAGGTCGTGGAAGAAGCCGCCGTGGTCGAAGTGCACGTCCGCCCGCCCCGGGCCGCGCAGCCGGTAGTGCAGGACCCGGGTCGCCGACGCCTGGTTCTCCCCCATGACCAGCGTTCCCCGCTCCCGGTAGACCAGCGCGTCGTCGTCCGGGGTGAAGCTCGCGACGCCGGTGAACACCGCGAGCTGAGCACCGGCGGGATCGACGATCTCGCGGTCCACTCCCCACCACCCGGCGAAGTGCGCGGTGAGATCGGTGACCGGGAAACCGGTGGCGGCGTCCACGGAGTCCATGGGTGCATTCTGCCGCAGCGCCGGGGTCGAGACCGCCGACCGCGCCGTGGAGGAGGCCACGCCGGAGGCCGAGCCGGGTCAGGGCTGGTCACCGGCCTGCGACCCGCTCGCGGCCACCGCCGCCTCGACGAACGCGGCGACGAGCGGCCGGCGGTCGGACTGCGACCAGGCGACGACCAGACGGCTGGGCGCGGCATCGGCGACGGGGATGCGCACGAGCCCCGCGGGAAGGGGTTCGACGAGCGAGCGCGGGAGCACGGCGATCGTCCGGCCGAGGGCGATGAGGTGGTTCAGCTGCGGCACATCGTCGATTTCCGGCCCGGTTCCGCCGCCGGGCACGCCCTTCCACCGCGGCAGCGTCTCGTGTTCGAGGTCGGCCAGCCGCAGCTCGTCGCGTGAGGCCAGCCGGTGGTCGCGCGGCAGGATCGCCACGCGGTCCTCGACGTGCAACGTCTCGTGCGCCAGCCCGGTGAGATCGTCGAACGGCGCGTACAGCAGCGCCACGTCGGCCCGGCCGTCGCGCAGCTGGTCGGCGCGATCGGTGGCACCGCCGAACACGACGTCCACCTGGCGGGCGTGGGGCTGATCGGCGTATCGGGCGAGGATGCCGGACAGCAGGCCGGCATCGCCACCGGGCTTGAGGACCAGCCGCAGCCGCGCTTCGGAGTCACCGGCCCGGCGAGCCCGCTGGACGGCGGCGCTGACCGCGTTGAGCGCGTGGCGGCCGTGCTCCAGCAACGCCTCCCCCGCCGGTGTCAGCGAGACGTGACGACTGGACCGCACCAACAGCGCAACGCCGAGCCGCGATTCGACCCGTCGAATCGCCTTGGACAGGGCCGGCTGAGCGATGGACAGGCGCACGGCGGCACGGCCGAAGTGGAGTTCCTCGGCGACCGCGACGAAGTACTCCAACTCCCGCGTCTCCAGAGCAGTCATGCCCACAGGTTATCGCTGCGAGGTCCGATCGGTCTTGGACTTCTGCCGCAGGCGCGGGTTCGATGGCAGGCATGCTGCAACACACGATGATCGTTTCGTTCACCGCCCCGATCCCCGACACCGAGTTGGATCGATATCTGGAGGAAATCGAAAAGGTGATGGTGGACTCCGGGCACGTCCGGACGTTCGCGGCTCGGCGCCACATCCGCGTACCCGCCGACGAGCACAGCCCCGTGTTCGCGGCCACCGCGATCGTGCAGCTCGGCTTCACCGACCTCGACGCGCTCAACGCCTCGTTCGCCGCTCCCGGGGTCGGTGAACTCATCCGGCGCTGGCAGTCCCGGTATCCCTACCAGGTCGTCTGGGCCAACCACGAGGCGCTGTCATGACGGACTTCACGGGCAAGATCGGACTGGTCACCGGCGCAGGCAGCGGGATCGGACGGGCGAGCGCACTGGAGTTCGCCCGGCGCGGAGCCGCGGTCGGCGTGCTCGATCTCGACGAACGCACCGCTGGTCGGACCGCGGCGCTGATCGCGGCCGAGGGCGGCACGGCCGAAGCGATCACCGTCGACATCGGCGACGAGCGGTCCGTGCGGCAGGCCGTCGACCGCGTCGTGGCGGCGTTCGGCGGTGTGGACTTCGCCTTCAACAACGCCGGGGTGCCGTCCACCGACCGGCAGCTCACCGAGATGACGGCCGAGGAGTGGGACCGCGTCGTCCGCGTGAACCTCACCGGCACGTTCCTGTGCATGAAGTACGAGCTTCCCGCGTTGCGGCGGCGCGGCGGCGGCGCGATCGTCAACACCGCCTCCAACGGCGGCCTGCACGCGATCCCGCACGCTCCGGCCTACGTCGCGAGCAAGCACGGCGTCGTCGGGTTGTCCAAGGCCGCCGCCGTCGACCACGCCCCGGAGAACATCCGCGTCAACAGCCTGTGCCCCGCGCTGACCCGCACCGCCATGTACGACGCGGTCGCCGCGGGCACCGACCTGACCGCCCGGCAGGAGGCCGTCACCCCGCTCGGCCGGCTCGCCAGCCCGGAGGAGATCGCCGCCGCCGCGGTGTGGCTGTGCTCCGCGGAGGCGTCCTACGTCACCGGGATCGCGATGTCGGTCGACGGCGGGAGGCGAGCATGACGGAGCCGGTCGGCGGCAACCGGGTCATCGCTGTCGAGGAGCACTTCAGCACGGCGGAGTTCCTGCGGGCCGCGCACGAACTCGACGTGCTGCCCGGCGATCGGACCGAGGTGGAGCTGATGCGCGCGGTGGAACGCACCGAGCCGATGCGTTCCCGGATCGTCGACCTCGACGCACGCATCACCGAAATGGACGCCGTCGGCCAGGATCTGGCGGTGCTGAGCCTCAACCCACCCGGGGTGCAGCCGTACCCGACCGCCGCCGCCGTCGAACTGGCCCGCGAGTTCAACGGCGCACTGGCCGCGATCGTGCACCGGCACCCCCACCGGTTCGCCGGTCTGGGCACCGTCGCCCCGCAGGACCCGCACGCGGCCGCCGAGGAGATCGGACGCATCATGGGGCCGCTCGGCCTGAGCGGAATCATGATCAATTCCCACACCGGCGGGCACTACCTCGACGAACCGCGGTTCGCCCCGCTGCTCGACGCCGCCGAAGCCCACCGGGCACCCGTGTACCTGCACCCGCGAGCGCCCAGCACCCCCGCCGCGTACACCGACCACGGCCTGTCCGGGGCGATCTGGGGCTACCAGGCCGAAGCCGGGCTGCACGCCATGCGGCTCATCCTCAGCGGCACCTTGGACCGCAACCCGGGCCTGACGATCGTGTTGGGACATCTCGGAGAAGGCATCCCGTTCTGGCTCCGGCGCATCGACAACCGGCACGCGTTCGCGCGCCGAGTAGCCGGCGCCGCCACCCCCCTGCCCGCGCTGGAACTCACGCCGGGCGAGTACTTCCGGCGCAACTTCGTCCTCACCACCAGCGGGATCGACGACGAAGACGTCCTCGGCCTCGGACTGCGCGCCGTCGGCAACGACAACGTCATGTTCGCGATCGACGCCCCGTACGAAGACCCGGCGGACGCGCTCGCCTTCCTGCGCGGTGCGCCGCTGACCGACGCCCAGCGCGCCGGCATCAGCCATCGCACCGCCGAACGCGTGTTCGGGATCCCGCCCCAGGACGCCGGGATCCGCCCCGCACGGAAGTCCACATGAGACGGTGCACCGCCGGGAGGCCGCGGGGTGAGCGCCTTCGCGTCCCGCGGCCGCACCGGCGGTCCGGCGCCCGGGCGGCCCGCTACCGGGGTTCGAGCACGAGGACCGGGATCCGGCGGTCGGTCTTCGCCTGGTACTCGGCGTACGACGGGAATGCCGCCACGGCCCGCTCCCACCATTGCTCGCGCTCGGCGCCCTCGACCTCCCGGGCGACGTACTCGCGGGTCACGGTCCCGTCCTGCAGCCGGATCTCGGGGTGCGCCCGGATGTTGTGGTACCAGGTGGGGTGTTCCGGGGCTCCGCCCTTGGAGGCGATGACGGCGTAGCGACCTTCGTGCTCCACGCGCATCACCGGGGTGTAGCGGAGTTTGCCGGTCCGCGCGCCGCGCAGCGTCAGCAGGACGATCGGCGCTCCGCGCACCTCGATGCCCTCGGTGGTCCCGGTGTCGAGGATCTTCCTCGTCTGCTCCCGCACCCAGTCCGTCGGGCTGAACTCCGCGGACTCCCGCGCACTGTCCACTTCGAACACTCCTCCCACCGCGCTCGTCCGTGCCGGACGCCCGGGCAAGCTGATCGACTGAACACCCCCACCCTAACCCGCCGAGCGCGGTGCGATCACGATTCGCGCCTCTCCCGGGCGGCCCGGACCGGCTGGTCGCACGTCAGGCGCCGGTGACGACGCGCACGAAGACGACCGGCTCGGATTCCGGCGTTGTAGCGGCAGCATGTCCAAGCCGTTCTCGCTGGCCGGGCTGCGACTGGGCTGGATCGTCGGCCCCACCGGACTGCTGCGGGCCGTCGCCGCGCACCGGGACTACACCACGATCAGCGTCGGTCGCATCGACGACCTGCTGGCCTGCGTCGCACTGGAGCACCGGGACGCGATCCTGGGCTCGTCAGCGCTCCCCGGGGACGTTCCCGGGCCGTGGACCTGCGCTCATGCCGTTTCGGCATCGAACTGCGCGGTTCGGTCTTTGTCCGGGGGACGGCGCGTTCCTAGGCTTCGGATACCGATTGATCCGAAAGGAGCGCGAGTGTCCATTTCCCTTCCCCGGACGAGCGTGCGGGCGGTCCTCGCCGCCCTGGTCCTCGCCCTGCTGTCCTCCTGCGCGACCGCTCCGGCCGAGGCACCGCCGACGGGGCAGAACGAGTTCCAGCGGCTCGAACGCTCCTTCGGGGCCCGGCTCGGGGTGTACGCGGTGGACGTCGCCACCGGCCGGGAGGTGGCGTACCGGGCCGACGAGCGGTTCTCCTACGCCTCGACGCACAAGGTGTTCACCGCCGGCGCCGTGCTGCAACGGACGCCCATCCCCGGGTTGGAGCGGAACGTGACGTACCGCCCGGAGGACGTGGTGAAGAACTCGCCGGTCACCGAACAGCACGTCGACACCGGGATGACGCTGCGCGCCCTGGTGGACGCCGCCGTCCGCGACAGCGACAACACCGCGGACAACCTGCTGTTCCGGGAGATCGGCGGTCCGGCGGGACTGGCCGAGGTGCTGCGCGGGATCGGTGACACCACCACCCACGTCGACGGGATCGAACCGCTCACCAAGACCGACCCGGCCCGCGTCCGCGACACCAGCACGCCCCGAGCGCTGGCGCACAGCTTGCGCGCGTTCACCCTCGGCGACGTGCTGCCCGAGGACGAGCGGGCCCTCCTGGTCGACCTGATGCGGACCAACACGACGGGCGACGGGCTCATCAGGGCAGGAGCGCCGGAGGGCTGGCAGGTCGGCGACAAGTCCGGTGCCGCCGACCACGGCACCCGCAACGACATCGCCGTGCTCTGGCCGCCGCACCGAGCGCCGATCGTGCTCTCGGTCCTGTCCGACCGGCAGGCCGCGGACGCCCCGTACGACAACAAGCTCATCGCCGAAGCCGCGTCCGCAGCGCTCAAGTCCTTCCGCTGAGCCGCCGCCCCCGGACCGCGGACCCGCGTCCCCGCAACGGGATTCGGGCAGAGCACGGGGGCGGTCGCGGCCTGCCGGTCGGGCCTCGGGGATCGGCCCGGCCGAGCGCGTGCCACCGGTGGTTCAGGCGTCCGCGCGACACCTGGTGGCGTGATCTGATCAGCGGTGGCGTACCGACTCCACCAGTATTGCGACGTCCCAGCACAAGATCACTGGTAGGAGAACCCGCATGCGCAAGCGATTTGCCGCGTCCCTGTCGGCAGCTCTGATCTCCGCAGGCGTGGCCACCGGAGCCGCTCTGCTGACCGCCGCTCCAGCGCAGGCGACCTGGTCGGACTGCAACCAGGACTTGGAAGCCTTCGAGATCGGCACCCCGGTCACGGACACGATCTGCCTGAGCACCGAGGTGGCGGGCAGCCTCACCGCACCGGTCCACGGAGATCTGCCGTGCCAGGAAGCGCTCGAAGTCCAGGCGGGCGTGCCGGAACGCCTGGCCGCCCAAGCCTGCGCTGACGCCGTCCGGTAACTCGCCGGCCCCACGCCCGGCTTGCCGGGGCGGACGCGACCGACACCGATTGCAGGCGCCACAAGCCCCTTCCCCGGGCCCGGACGCCTTCTCCGCCGCTCCGGCAGGCGAGACCCCCGCTCCGGCGGTGCGGGATTTCCCACGCCCCCTTCCGCTGCCGATCTCGACCGACGACACTTGGGCGGTGGTCAAGACGCTGCACCCGCGGAACTACAACGACGTCTACTACATCGGGGACTACTTCCGCCGAGGCAACGCCGTGCTGATGAACCTGACGAGCCTCGCGAACGACGAAGCGCGACGCGTCGTCGACTTCGCCGCGGGGCTGGTCCTCGGCCGTGGCGGCGACATCGACCGCATCGACACCAAGGTCTTCCTGCTGCGCCCCAGCGGCGTCGATCGGGGCGACGGATAGCGGGCGGCGAACCCGGTCGCGCCGGGCGGTCCGCGGGGACGGCCCCGGCGCCGCGTTTCGGATTGCGCTGAAAAGCGTTGCCGAGCCCGCACTCAGTGGTCGCGGTCGGTGACCATGTCGGCGAGTGCTTCCAGTTCGGCGGTCCGCGCGTGCGGGTTCGCCGCGTGCAGGTGGTGCCGTGCTTCGGTGAGCAGCCGGCTCGCCTGGTCGTGGCTCCAGGAGCGGCCACCCGCGGTGTCGATCAGGTCGGCGACTTCGGTCAGTTCGGCGTGCGAGAGCGGCTCCTCGCGTTGGTAGCGCGTGGCCAGCTCGTTCCCGGCCGGGGTGCCGGACTGCAGTGCCGCCACGACGGGCAGCGTCTTCTTGCGGCCGTGCAGGTCCGAGTACGCGGGTTTGCCGGTGACGTCCGGATCTCCCCAGATGCCGAGGAGGTCGTCGGCGTGCTGGAAGGCCAGGCCGAGTTTGTCGCCGAAGGCGCGCAGGTGCTCGGTCTGTTCGGGGGCGGCGTCGCCGAAGAGGGTCCCGAGTTCGCAGGCCGCTCCCAGCAGTGCGCCGGTTTTGGACTGGGCCATGCGTTGGCACTCGGCCAGCTCGACGTCGTCGCGTTGTTCGAAGGCGATGTCCATGATCTGGCCCTGGATGAGGTCCTGGACCGAGTTGTTGAGCACCCGGATGCCGCGCAGCGCGGCCGGGTGCTCGCTGGTGCCGAGCACCCCGGAGGCCAGGGTCACCAGCGCGTCGCCCGCGAGGATCGCGGCGCTGGTGCCGAACACGCTCCACGCGGTCGGCCGGTGGCGGCGGGTGACGTCCTGGTCGATGACGTCGTCGTGCAGCAGCGAGAAGTTGTGCACGAGCTCCACGGCGACCGCGGCGGGCAGGGCCGCCGACGCCGTGGCGCCCACGGCCTCGGCGGTCAGCAGCACCAACGCGGCGCGCAGCGCTTTGCCCCCGCTGGCCCGCCTGGGCTGTCCGCGCTCGTCCCACCACCCGAAGTGGTAGCCGGCGATGTGCCGCATGTCCTCGGGCAGCGTGTCGACGGCGGTGCGCAGCGCGGGATCGACGAGTCCGCGAGTCCAGTCGAGGACCTCGTGCGCCGGGGTGCTGGCGTCCCTGGCTCCGGTGGTGGTCATACCGATCTCCTCAGTCAGCGGCCGATTTCGACGTTTTCCAGGACGCCGAGCGCATCCGGGGTGAGCACGGCCGCGGAGTAGTAGGCACTGACCAGGTAGGAGGTGATCGCCTTGTCGTTGATGCCCATGAACCGCACGTTCAGGCTCGGCTCGTACTCGTCGGGGATGCCGGTCTGGTGCAGCCCCACCACTCCCTGGTCGTCCTCGCCGGTGCGCATGACGAGGACGGAGCTGGTGCCGGTGTCGGTGATCGGAATCTTGTTGCACGGCAACAGGGGGACGCCGCGCCACGCCGTCACCCGGGTGCCCTGCACGTCGACGCTGTCCGGGTACACGCCCAGGCGGGAGCATTCGCGGCCGAATGCGGCGATGGTGCGCGGGTGCGCGAGGAAGAACTCCGACTTGCGGCGCCTGGCCAGCAGTTCGTCCAGGTCCGCGGGAGTGGGCGGTCCGCTGCGGGTCTGGATGCGCTGGCGCAGGTCGGCGTTGTGCAGCAGGCCGAAGTCGCGGTTGTTGATCAGCTCGTTCTCCTGCTCCTCCCGCAGTTCCTCGACGGTCAGCCGCAGCTGTTGTTCGAGCTGGTCCATCGGGTGGTTGTAGAGGTCGGAGACCCGCGTGTGCACGCGCAGCACCGTCTGGGCGACGCTGAGCTCGTACTCGCGCGGGTTCAGGTCGTAGTCGACGAACGTGCCGGGCAGCGCGACCTCGCCGTCGTGCCCGGACGCGAGGTCGATGGCGGCTTCGCCGTGCTTGTTCCGCGCCGGTTCCGGCCTGGTGCGCAGCCGTTCGAGGTGCGCGCGCAGCGCCGGTGACTGCGCGAGCAGTTCCTGGAAAGCCCGCCGCGGCAAGGACAACACGATGCAGGGGGTGACGGCCTTGGTGGTGAACCGCCAGGTCTCCCCTTCTCCGGTCAGCGCCGTCTCGCCGAGGTAGTGGCCGTCGCCGAGCACGTCGAGCACCGCCTGGTCACCGTACTCCCCGACGCCGAGGATGTTGGCCTTGCCGTGCGCGATGATCAGCAGTTCTTCGGCGGGATCGTCGATGGCCGTGAGCACCTCACCCGGCTCGTGGTCCCGCCGGACGAACCGGTCGGACAGCGCGCTGAGCACCGAGTCGTCCTCGAAGTCGCGCAGCAGGGCCAGTTCCCGCAGTTCCGGTGGGACCACGCGGACGTCGTCGCCGGTGTTGGAACAGGTCACCCGGCCGTCGCCGAGCTCGTAGGTGAGCCTGCGGTTCACCCGGTAGGTCCCGGCCGAGGTCTGCACCCACGGCAGCATGCGCAGCAGCCACCGCGGGCTGATGCTCTGCATCTGCGGGGGCGTCTTGGTGGTGGACGACAGGTTCCGGGCCGCGGCCGTGCTCAGGCTCAGCTGCCCCGGCGCCTGCTGTGCGTCGTGCACCGATTCGGTCATCAGAAGTCACCAATCCCGTTGTCGTGCGAGGAAGTCCTACCGGCCCGCGGTGCCGAGCAGCGGCAGTCGGGCGGCAGCGGTGCCCAACCCGGTGGGTCCGGACAGCCGCCGCCGCACCGGAAGTCGTCCGGCCGCGTCGTCACCGGGCGCGGCCGCGGACCGGGTGCGGCGGAGTTCGGCCTCGGTGTAGCGCGCGCACCTGCGGTGCCATTCGAGGATTCCGGACATCCAGTCCTTCAACTCGTCGCACTGGCGCCGCAGCGCGGCGCGCGCGTCCTCGCCGAGCTCGAACTCGTCGAACAGCACCGGCAGTTCCTCGGCGATGATGCGTTCGAACTGCCGGATCCGCTCGCGCATGAGGTCGGCGACGACGTCCCGCGCCGTGATCCGGTCCACCGCGAGGAAGTTCTCCACGACCAGGACGATGTTGTGGACTTCGCCCTCGAACTCGATCTCCTTCTGGTAGGAGAACAGGTCGTTGGTGAAGCACGCGTAGTCCTGGGCGGCGGCCTCCAACGCCCGCATGGTGCGGGTGCGGTGGACCTCCGGGGGCACGACGTCGGCGCGGGCGAGCCGGGACAGGTTCATGGTCATGTCCGACCCGAAGGTCTTGCGCCGCATCTCGATGTAGTCGACGGGATCGGGGATGCGGTGGTGCGCCTGGTTGGCCAGCTCCCACAGCCAGCTGGCGGTCATGTCCTCCACCGTCGTGCGGAACTGCCTGCGGGCGTCCGGCGTCATCGGTCCCGCGGTGCGCCGCCACAGGTCGGCCAGGCCGCGTTCGACCGCGTTGGCCGGCTCCGGCACCGCTCCGGCGTCCAGGGGCATGAACAGCGACAGCCGGTCGTTGCACGCCTTGGCGGCCGGGAGGTTGCGCGTCGCGCCGAACACCAGGGGGAAGTAGTCGTCGCCGTAGGTGCCCCACGCCAGCCAGTCCGAGGACAGGTTCAGCTGCTCGGGCGCGGCGTCGGCGTGGATCATCGCCGCGCAGTGCGGGAAGTCGAAGCCGGTGAAACGGCGTTCGTCCCACACGCCGCCGTGCTCCACGCCGGGCACGGAGTCGAACATGCCCATCTCCCGCGCCCACGCCACGGCGTGCTGCCGCGCGGCGTCCAGGTGCGGGCTCATGCGCACCGGGTAGGGCATGTGCAGCTCGGGCAGCGGTAGGTGGCCCACCGGGGCGAACGGCACGTGCGAGTGCTGCCTGCTCCGCCTGCGAAGTCCGGGCAGCGTCCGGGAGGACACCAGCCTGGCCGCTTCGGTGCCCAGACCGGTCGGGCCGCCCAGCACCGCGGATCCGGTGGAGACGGCGTCGTTCATGTACCGGCTGGAGCGCAGGTGCCACTCGTGGCCGCCGGACTGCCAGTCCTGCAACCCCTTGACGTAGGCGAGCACCGCGGCGCGCTCGTCCGGGCTGAGGCCGTGCTCCTCGCACAGCGGTGGGACCTCGGTCAGCGCGGTGTTCTCGAACTGCTCCAACCGCGAGGTCAGCAGGTCGTTGACCGCGTCGGCGGCTTCCTGCGGGCCGCAGTCCAGGAACCGCTCGGCCACCAGCACGCCGTTGTTGACCTCGCCCTCCTCCTCGGTTTCCCGCTGGTAGGAGAAGATGTCGTTGCGCAGGTGCACCGCGTCGGCGAAGGTGTCCTTGAGCACCCGCATCGGCCGCGTCGCGGCGATCCGGTCCGGAACCTCCACCCGTGCGGCGAGTTCGACGAGGTCGGCCGACCACGGCGCACCCCCGACCCGGCGGCGCATCTCCACGTAGTCGATCGGGTTCGGCACCCGGTCCCGGGTGATGTTCGCCAACTCCCACACGCAGTCCTCAAGCAGGTTGCGGGTGCTCTCGGAGTAGCGCCGCAGCCAGTCCGCCGACATCAGCGGCGCGCTCCGCGACCACAGGTCGGCAAGGCCCCACTCCACCGGGTTCGTCGCCACCGGCCGCTCGGCGGTGGGCCGGGTGGGCATGAACGCCGCCAGACCGGCCAGGTAGGTCCGCGCGCCCGCCAGGTCGCCGGTCCGCTTGTAGTGCTCCAGGAAGTGGTCGTCGAAGTAGAACACCCAGACGTACCAGTCGGTCACCAGGTCCAGCATGTCGCCGGTGGCGTCCGGGTGCGTGTACGCGCACAGCAGGGCGTAGTCGTGCGCGTCGAATTCCTCCTCGCTCCAGGTGAAATGCGCCGCATCGTCCTCTTCGGACTCCAGCATGCCCATTTCCCGCGCCCACGCCTTGGAGTGCGTCCGCGTCGACTCCAGGTGCGGGTTCAGCCGTGCCGGCCACGGCACGTAGAACTCGGGAAGTTCGAAAGGCTGCACCGCGGATCAGCCTTCCCGGCCCAGTTCCACGCTCTCCAGCACGCCGAGGGCGTCCGGCACCAGGACGGCAGCGGAGAAGTAGGTGCTGACCAGGTAGGAGATGATGGCCTTCTCGCTGATGCCCATGAACCGCACGGACAGGCCGGGTTCGTACTCGTCGGGGATGCCGGTCTGGTGCAGGCCCACGACGCCCTGGTTCTGCTCACCGGTGCGCATCAGCATGATCGAGGTGGTGCGGGTCTTGCTGACCGGGATCTTGTTGCACGGGAAGATCGGCACGCCGCGCCACGCCGGTACCTGGTGGCCGCCGACGTCGACGCTCTGCGGGTACAGGCCCCGGCGGCTGCACTCGCGGCCGAACGCGGCGATGGCACGCGGGTGGGCCAGGAAGAAGCCCGGATCCTTCCAGACCGTCGCCAGCAGCTCGTCCATGTCGTCCGGGGTGGGCGCCCCGTTCCGGGTGTGCAACCGCTGGCGCAGATCGGCGTTGTGCAGCAGGCCGAAGTCGCGGTTGTTGACCAGCTCGTGCTCCTGGCGCTCGCGCAACTCCTGGATGGTCAACCGCAACTGCTGCTCGACCTGGTCCATCGGCTCGTTGTAGAGGTCGGCCACCCGGGTGTGCACCCGCAGCACCGTCTGGGCCACGCTCAGCTCGTACTCGCGCGGCTTGACCTCGTAGTCGACGAAGGTTCCCGGGATGTCCGGTTCGCCGGCGTGCCCGGAGGCGATGTCGATGGCCGCCTCACCGTGCGGGTTCTGCGCACGCGGCGGCTCGTTGCGCACCCGTTCGACCTGTGCCCGCAACGATTCCGCGCGGTCGGCGACGTCCTGGAACGCCTGGCGCGACAACGTCACCACCGTGCAGGGGGTCACGGCTTTCGCGGTGAAGTCCCAGGTTTCCTGTTCTCCGGTGAGGATCCGGTCGCCGAAGAACTCGCCGTCGGCGAGCACGCCGAGCGTCGTCTGACCGCCGTAGGCGCCGGCACCGATCTGGTTCACCTTGCCGTGCGCGATGATGACGACGCGGTCGGCCGACTGCCCGGATTCGACGATCACGTCGCCCGGCTCGTACTCGGCCTGCTCGAACCGGTCGGCCAGCGCGTCGAGCGCCTCGGTGTCGTCGAAGTCCCGCAGCAGCGGCAGTTCGCACAGTTCCGCGGGAATCACGCGGACGTCCGCGCCGTCGTTGGTGAAGGTCACCCGCCCGTCGCCGAGCGTGTAGCTCAGGCGGCGGTTCACCCGGTACGCGCCGCCGCGGGCCTGCACCCACGGCAGCAGCCGCACCAGCCACCGCGACGTGATGGCCTGCATCTGCGGCGGGGTCTTGGTCGTCGTCGACAGGTTGCGCGCCGCGGCGGTGCCCAAACTCAGCTGTGCATGCCCGTTTTCGCTGCCGTTGAGGTTCGCCGTCGGCTCAGTAGTCGTCATCACACCCACCAATCGCGCTGGAATCCAGAGCCCCCCGAGATCGAACGATCAAGATCGTGCCGCGTCCCCCGGGAAGGCGTCGATCACTCAGCTCAGCGACATCCAACAGACGGAGTAGCCACGATCAGTGATCGAGCCACCTCGCGGTGGTTGCCACAGCGGTCGATGCGGCCACCCAGGTGTGGGAGATCACCCGTCGAGCCCAATCGCTTTCGCACGTCTGCCACCGGGCCGAACGCGGCACCACCCGACGTGGCTGCGGATGTCAGCCGAGCAGCGCCGCGACCGCGAACAACACCGGCACGGACAGGATCGTCGACAGCAGGATGGACTCCCGCGCCAGCCGCACCCCGGTGTCGTACTGCGAGGCGTAGGCGAACAGGTTCTGCGCGGCCGGCAGCGAGGCGATGACCACCACGGCGAACAACGCGGTCCCGGTCAACCCGAACACCCCGGCACCGATCACCCACGCGGACAGCGGGTGCACCACCGACTTCAGCACCACCGACGCCAGCACCGGCCACCGCTCCGGGCCGCCGCCGGGCAGTGCGCTGCCGCGCAGCGACAACCCGAACGCCAGCAGCACCGACGGCACCGACATGTCGCCGAGCAGCGAGATCGGTTCCAGCACGGGACCCGGGATCTTCCCGCCGCTCGCGGACACCGCGACACCGAGCAGCGCGCACACCAGGATCGGGTTGCGGAACGGCGCCAGCAGCCGCCGCCAGACCGCACCGCTGCTCCCCGGCCCGGCCAGGTCGATCACGGTCAGGCCGAGCGGCGTGAGCACCAGCAGCTGCAACAGCATCACCGGCGCCACCAGCGACGCGTCGCCGAGCACGTAGACGGCGATCGGGATGCCGAGATTCCCGGCGTTGACGTAGCTGGAGCACAGCGCACCGATCGCGGTGCGGCGGATGCTCCACCCGCGCAGCACGCCCAGCACCACGAACAGACCGGCCACGAAGAACGTGCTCAGCGCGCTCACCAGCAGCGGCACCGAGACGAGCACCGCGACGTCGGACCCGGCGAGCATCTTCAACAACAGCGCGGGGGTCGCGACGTAGAAGGACAGCTTGGTGAGCACCTCGCGCGCCGCGTCACCGAGCACACCGAGGCGCCCCAGCAGGTAGCCGACCAGGACGATCGCCGCGATGACCCCGAAACCCTGGATCACGCCGCCCACAGCGCCTCCCGCAGGGCGGACTCACCGACGAGCACGCGGCTCATGCCGCACGCCGAATCGCCGGAACCGCCCGCACGGTGGGTCATCCTAGTGATCCGGGACCGCCCTGGGACGAGGAAGATGGCGATGCTCACACCGCGAATGTCCACTGTGGTCTTATGGTGACCACACCCGCCTCGTCGGCACCTGGGCCGCGCGTTCTCGCGCGGCGCGCTCCGCGTCCTCGACGTCCGAACCGCTACGGAAACCGCGACCGCCCGGAGCGCGCGGGCGGTGCGGCGTCGGCGAGTCCGGTCAGCGCGTGCGGCAGCGGGCCGTGGTGCAGTCGTTGCTGGGCGGCCGGTGACCGGCCCCGCTCGTCCGAGCAGCCAGGCCCCCGGGGCCGCTACAGCCAGTCGCGCTTCTTGAACAGGGCGTAGAGACCGGCGGAGAGCACGATGATCGCGATCGTCGACGCCCAGAAACCCCACGGCTCCTGGAACCCCGGATAGGGCACGTTCTGCCCGTAGAAGCCGGTCACGGCGGTCGGGACGGCGATGATCGCCGCCCAGCTGGTGACCTTCTTCATGATCATGTTGAGCCGGTAGCCCTGCAGGTTGAGCTGGGTTTCGCGGATGGTCGTGACCAGGTCGCGCAGCGACTCCGTCCACTCCGATGCGCGCAGCACGTGGTCGTAGACGTCCTTGTAGTACGGCGTGAGCGCCTCGTCGACCAGCCGCAGATCGGGGCGCATCAGGGCGCTCACGACCTCGCGCATCGGGGTGACCACGCGCCGCAGGTACACCAGGTTCTTGCGCAGGTGGAACGAACTGCGCTGGAGGTGCGCGTGGTTGGGCTGGTCGTCGAAGACCAGGTCTTCGAGCGCCTCGATCTTGTCGTCCAGGACCTGCGCCGCCTCGAAGTGGCCGTCGACGACGTAGTCGAGCAGACCGTGGACCAGGAATCCGACGCCGCTCTTGGCCAGTCCCGGGGTCGAGTCCCACCGACCCACCACGGCGTCGATGTCGAAGCCCTCGTCCCGGCGCACGGTCACCAGCGCCTGGCTGGTGACGAAGGCGGCCACCTCCGAGGTGGTCAGCCGGCCCGACCGCTCGTCCACGCGCGCGGAGTACGCCGCGAGGAACGAATGCGTCTCGTAGCAGTCCAGCTTGGCGCGCTGGTGCGCGTTGACCGCGTCCTCGACGGCGAGTTCGTGCAGCCCGAGCTCCTCGCTGATCGCGGCCAGGTCGGACGCGGTGGGTGCGCAGAAGTCCAGCCACACCACGACGTTCGGATCAACGATGTGGTCCGAAATGTCGGCGACGGGGAAATCTTCCATCTCCAGAACGCCGTTGCGGTACAAACGAGTGCGCGCCATGCGGGCACGCTAACCCCCGCACACCCCCGCACGAAGCATGACCCGCCGAGCCCGGACCGGGAAAACCGCAGAACATTCCCGGAAGTCCGTTTCGCGTCGTTCCACAGAGGACGAAATGCAAGCGCACTCGAACCGAGCACCGCGCAGCTCAACCGAGCGCGAAGACCAGTCCGACGGCGAACACCGCGTAGAGCCCTCCCGCCGCGGCGAGCCGGGTCGGCGTGAGCCGGTGCGCCCGCAGCGTGGCCAGCAGGTAGCCGATCGCGATGATGGTCACCACGCCCGACCACAGCAGGGCGCCGTCGAAGCGCCAGTCGGTGAACAGCAACCCGAGTCCGCTGGGGACGGTGGCCTGGATCATCATCGCGCCGGAGATGTTGGCCAGGGCGAGGCCGACCTTGCCCTGGCGGACCCAGATGACCGCGTTCATGATCTCCGGCAGCTCGGTGGCGATCGGGGACAGCAGCAGCGCGGTCACGGTGCTCGACAGGCCCAGCACCGGCCCGACGGCGTCGAGCTGCTGCACGAACAGCTGGGAGGACGCGAAGATCACCGCGAGCGCGCCGACGGTCTGCACGACGACCGCCCAGGTGGCCGGTCGGGACGCGCGGCGCTGCAGCTTGAGCGGCGCCAACTCCTCGTCGTGGTCGCCCTCGTCGGCGGAGCCGCCGCGCATCTCGCGCCAGAAGTAGACCGCGTAGACGGCGAAGAACAGCAGTCCCAGCCACGGTTTGCACGCGAAGGCCACGAGTCCGAGCGCGACCTTGACGACGAACACGGCCGCGAACCACCGCTGGTCCCTGGCCAGCCGCGCCGCATCGGCCCGACCGGCGAGCACCTCGCGCGCGGGACCCTGGTGCCGCGGTTGGCCTGGGTGCTCCGTTCCCGCGCGCGCGGGGACGAGTTCGCGAGTGCGCCGCCGGGCCAGCAGCACCGCCCCGGTGACGCCGTAGGCGACGGTCGCGAGCGCCAGCGGGCCGCCCATCGCCGCGCCCACGCCGATGTCGCGAGCCTCGGCCGTGCCCCCGGTGGTCACCGCGACCAGGGTCACCACCGACTCGGGCAGCGCGGTGCCGAACGCGGCCAGCACGGTACCGACGGCCAACCCGCCCACGTCGAGCCGCCGACCGAGCCATTCCACGGCGTTGACGAACCACTCGCACGAGACGTAGATCGCCGCCGCGCACACGATCAGCAGGACGAAATGCCACACGGTCGCAGCCCTCTACCTTCTCCGGCGCACTGCGGGACCGAGCGGAGGTGACCTCGATCCCGCGATGTCGCATCTGCAGCCATTGCGGAACCGCAGGTCTCGTCCACCCGCTGCGCGGACCCCGCCGCCGGAGGACCGGGTCCTCAGCATGTCGATCGGCGGGCGTTCGGACTACTCCCCTGTCGGAACGAACATCACCCTGCCACACATTTCGTCCTTTGCGCAAATGACGACATTTTTTGTCGCAGGCAACGTGCGCCTCGGGGAATGGGGAATAATGCGTTTTGCCATGCCGAAACCAGGACCACACCGCGCGGAAACCGACCCACCGGACGACGAGCGACCGGACCCGACAACTCCCCAGCTCGCCTCGGCCGCCAACACGTTCGCACTGCTCGGCAACCCGACGCGGCTGCACGCCGTGTGGCTGGCCGCGAAAGGCGTGCACGACGTCACCACCCTGGCCGAGCGCACCGGCGTGGGCACCGCCACGATGAGCCAGCACCTGAGCAAGCTCCGGCTGGGCGGGCTGATCAACGTGCGCCGGGAGGGGCGTCGGCACATCTACACCGTCGAGGACCCGCACGTGCTCACCATGGTCGAGCAGATCTTCGCCCACATCGGCCCGGACGGCGGCCTCGCACCGGACCCGCCGACGAACGCCTGGTAGATCCCTGCCGGAACGTCGTGGTGACCGCCGACGGCTGGATCAGTACAGGTAGACATCGACGAGGAAGGCGATGAGCCCGGTGGTCAGCGCGAGTGCGGCGCTGGTCCGCGCGGGTCGGTCGCGCAGCGGGCCGAAGCCGAGGAGCAGGGACGCGACAGCCGTCGCGAACACCCCGGAACCGGTGTCCTGCCAGCTCACCGGGAGCACGGGGACGGGCGCATCGACGAAGAACTGGCTGGCGCGGGCGGCGTGCAGGATCGCGTTCCACGCGAACGGCCCCGCGAACGCCCCCGCCGCGGCGACCAGCGCGATGGCCGGTCGATCCTGCCGCACCAACAGCGCGACCACCACGCCGGTCAACACCGCCGACAGGACGGCGCCGTAGAGGATGACCGACCAGCTCAACATCGTCCTGCCTCCTCCCCCCGACGACGGGAACACCATCGGTGTACCCGGCGAACCTGAAGCCCGGATGAAGTCCTGGCGCTGTGCCCGACGACGGTCGAGCGCGCAGGCCCCCGGTGTCAGGCGCGCGGTGACGCGGCGGGAACGGTGAGGGTGAGGACCGCCCCGCCGCCGTCGGCGTTGGTGGCGGTGACCTGACCACCGTTGCGGTGGGCCAGTGCGGCGGTGATGGCCAGGCCGAGTCCGGCGCCACCGCTGGTGCGGGCGGTGTCGGCACGGGTGAAGCGGTCGAACGCCCGCGAGAGGAACGCGTCCGGCAGGCCCGGTCCGCGATCGGAGACGTCGATGGCCACGACGCCGGTGTCCGGTCGGTGCACGCGGACCGCAACGGGCGTGGCGCCGTGCCGGACCGCGTTGTCGAGCAGGTTGCTCACCGCCCGGTCCAACTCGTCGGGGTCGGCGCGCACCGCCGTGCCCGGCGGGCAGCACAACCGCACGTCGCCGTTCGCGGCCGTGCCGTACCGCGCCACGACCGACGCGAGCAAGGGGCGCAGCTCGACCGCAGCGGCGCGGTGCTCCTCACGGGGTCGTTCGGCCCGGGCGAGCAGGAGTAGGTCCTGGGCCAGTTTGGACAGTCGTTCGGTCTCCTCCAGCGCCGACCGCAGCGCGGCGGTGAGCTCGCCGCTGCCGCGCGGCCGCTGGAGGGCGAGTTCGAGTTCGGTGGTGAGCAGACCCAGCGGGGTGCGCAGTTCGTGGCTGGCGTCGGCCACGAACCGCCGTTCGCGCTCCAGGGCGGTGTGCAGGCGGGACAGCAGGGCGTTGAACGTCGTGGCCAGCCGGGAGAGCTCGTCCTGGCTCGCGGGGACGGGCAGCCGTTCCTCGGGTTCCTCGGCGGTGATCGTGGCGGCACGGGCGCGCATGCGCTCCACCGGCCGCAGCGCGGCGGCGGCCAGCAGGTACGCCCCGACCGCTGCCACCACGAGCACGAGCGGGAGGACCACGCCCAGTTCCTGCGCCAGGTCGGCGACCGCGGCGTCGCGGTCGGCGAGGCTCACCGCGGCCACCGCCACCCGCGATCCACCCGCCGCCGGGCCGGCGGCGATGCGCACCGGACCGCGCAGGGCCCCGCCCGCGGGATGTTCGGCGATGATCGGGCCGCGTTCGGCGGCCACGAGCTCGGCGGGGTCCAGCAGCACCCGGCCGGCTGCTCCGCGCGACTCGGCGACGACCCGGCCGCCCCGCAGGACCTGGTCGGCCGCGTCCCTGCTGTTCGGCAGCACCGGGGAAGCCGCCTCGGCCGCGGACTGCACGTCGCGGAGCCGGTACTGCAGGCTCGTCGTGATCGATTCGTCGAGCGAGGCCCGCGAATCGGTCACGGTGCCGACCGCTGCGCCGACGAGCACCAGGGCCATCACCAGCGTGAACGCGGCGGTGAGGCGCACGCGGACGGGCCAGCGGGCGATCATCGCGGTCTCGCTGGTGCACGGCCACCATCGGCGCGCAGCCGGTAACCCGCTCCCCGCACGGTTTCCAGCGACGTGACGCCGAACCGGCGGTCGATCTTGTCGCGCAGCGCCCGGACGTGCACGTCGACGACGTTGGAATGCGACTCGTAGGCGAAGTCCCAGCAGTGCTCCAGCAGCACCTCGCGGGTGAAGACCGCGCCGGGGCGGCGCAGGAACAACTCCAACAGCGCGTACTCCTTGGCCGTCAGCCCCACCTCGCACCCGCCGCGCCAACACCGCCGACTGGCGGGATCCACGCACAGGTCCCCCGCGGTGAGCACGACCGGCCGCGGCGCCGGCCCGCGGCGGATCAGCGCCCGCAGCCGGGCGAACAGCTCCGGGAGGTGGAACGGCTTGGTCAGGTAGTCGTCGGCCCCACCGTCGAGCCCGGTGATGCGGTCGTCGACCGCGGCACGTGCGGTGAGCATGAGCACGGGCACCCACACCCCATCGCGGCGCAGCCGCCGACACACCTCGAAACCCGAGAGCCCCGGCAGCATCACGTCCAGCACGACCGCGTCGTAGGGACGGCTCACGGCTGCGCCGAACCCCTCCGGGCCGTCAGCGGACACGTCCACCGCGTAGCCCTCCTCGGCCAGACCGCGCCGCAGCAGGCCCGCCATCTTCGGTTCGTCCTCGACGACCAGCACCCGCACCGCCGCTCACCTCCCAGCCGCGGCCCGGCCGCGGCGGGGTGGACAGTCATCGCCCGGCTTCATCGCGGCTTCATGTCCGCGAGGTACGCCTGCAACCACGGTGGCACAACCGCTGCTGGAGGAGGAATCCCCATGCAGGCCAAAGACAAGATCGGCGCCGGCGTCTCGGCGCTGCTGCTGGCGGCGCTCGCGGGGTGCGGGGGTGGCGCACCGGCCCCCGGAGGTCCGAGCGGTCAGGGCGGGGGCGCGGGGGCGCACCAACCGGTCGCCACGACCGGCGCCGACTGGAAGGGCGTGTCGGACGTGCTGGGGCACCCGGGCAAGTTCAGCGACAACAACACGGTGTACCGGGTCGCGCTGACCCGCTCGGACCTGCGCAACGTGGTCTCCCGGGGAATCACCATCGCTCCCGGGCTGTCCCTGGGCGGCTACGTCACCTTCACCAGGTACGACGACACCACGATGTTGATGGGCGACCTCGTCGTCACCGAGGACGAACTGCCCGCGGTCACCGACGCGCTGCAGTCGCACGGCATCGAGCAGACCGCCCTGCACAAGCACCTGCTGGCGCAGACCCCGCCGGTGTGGTGGACCCACGTGCACGGCATGGGCGACCCGACGCGCCTCGCACAGGGCGTCCGGGCCGCGCTGGACGCGACCGCGACCCCGCCGACCGCGCCGCCGGCGCAGACACCACCGGTCGGTCTGGACACGGCGGGCATCGACAACGCGCTGGGGCGCAAGGGGACCGACGACGGCGGGATCTACAAGTTTACCATCGCCCGCAACGACACCGTCACCGACGCAGGCCACATCCTACCGCCGGGCACGGGCGTCAACACCGCCCTCAACGTCCAACCGGTCGGCGGCGGCAAAGCCGCCATCAACGGCGACTTCGTCATGACCGCACCCGAGGTCGAGAGGGTGATCCGGGCCCTGCGCAGCGGTGGCGTCTCCATCGTGGAACTGCACAACCACAGCCTCACCGACGAACCACGCCTGTTCTACATGCACTTCTGGGCCGTCGACGACGCCGTCGCCCTCGCCAGGACGCTGCGAGCCGCGGTGAACGCCACCGACGCCAAACCCACCGGGTAACGCGCCGATCGTGTCCACAGTGGACTCATCTCGGACGAGCGGACCGGGACGCGACCTCGGCGGGCGCGGCGCCCCTCAGGCGTTGACGCCGGTCAGCGCGAAGAACTCCTGCCGGGACCGGGCGTCCTTCCGCAGGGTCCCGAGCATCGTCGAGGTCACCGTGTTGGAACCGCGGGCCTGGACGCCGCGCAAGGTCATGCAGGTGTGCTCGGCTTCGATCACGACACCGACGCCCTTGGGCTGCAGGTGTTCGGACAGCCAGTCGGCGACCTGCTTGGTCAGCCGCTCCTGCACCTGGGGGCGGCAGGCGAAGTGCTCGACCACCCGCGCCAGCTTGGACAGTCCCAGGATCCGGTCCCCGGGCAGGTAGCCGACGTGCGCGGTGCCGACGAACGGCAGCAGGTGGTGTTCGCAGACCGACCGGACCGGGATGGCCCGCGCGAGCACCAGCTCGTCGTAGCGCTCCTCGTTCGGGAACGTCGTCAGGTCGAACGGCCGCGGCGAGAACAGCTCCGCGTAGGCCCGGGCCATCCGCCCCGGGGTGCCCCGCAGGCTCTCGGAGTCGGTGGAGATGCCCAATGCGTGCAGCAGGTCCCCGGCCGCCTTCTCAGCGGCGGCGAGGTCGACCTCGCCGTCGGGCTCGTGGACGACGCGCAGGGCGGTCGCGGATTGCATCAGCGGTTCCTCGAATCGGTCGGGTCAGAACTGGCCGTGCGGCCGGTCACCACGGCCACCGGGTAGCGGCGTCCGACCGGCCCACCGGTGTCGGGAGACGACCGGCGAGCGGACATCGCCACGACCGGGCCGACCACCGCACTGATCCACCACGACGCCCCATCACACCGCCCTCCGCACCCACGCTGTTACGCCAAAGAACGTTAGTCTTATCGGGCCAGTCGGTCAATGGACCAGGCATGTTTCGGCATTGAGGACACCACAATGGGCGCATGGGACGCTAGGGTGAGGACATGGCGCCCAGCGGTGAACCCCCCGGAGACGCGGTCGTGGCGGTGGCCGTGCTGGCCGACGAACTCCGGCACGGGATGTACGAGTTCATCCGCCGCGCCCGGCGGCCGGTCAGCCGCGACGAGGCGGCCGCCGCGGTCGGCATCTCCCGCAAGCTCGCCGCCTTCCACCTCGACAAGCTCGTCGACGCCGGACTGCTGCGCGCCCGGATCGAGCCGGCCGGCGGCGTGCGCAAAGTCGGCCGCAGACCCAAGGTCTACGAACCCACCGACGCCCACATCCGGGTGAGCATCCCGCCGCGCCGCCCCGACCTCCTGGCCGACATCCTGGTCGACGCCGTGCTCAGCGAAGGCGAGGGCGAAACGGCGGTCGAGGCCGCGATGCGCACCGCGCACGAACGCGGCCGCTCCCTCGGCACCGAGGAACGCGATCGCACCCGCCCGGGCCGCCTCGGCACCGAACGCACCCTGACCGCCACCCAGGACGTGCTCACCGGCTACGGCTTCGAACCCGACCGGGAGAGCCCCACCTGCATCCGGCTGCGCAACTGCCCCTTCCACCCGCTGGCCGCCAGGTCGCCGGAACTGGTGTGCGGACTCAACAGGGCCTTCCTGCGGGGATTCCTCGCCGGGCTGCGAGCCCGGTCCGTGGAAGCCGTTCTCGACCCCGCTCCCGGGGAGTGCTGCGTGGTCCTCCGCGGCGCCCGGGGCTGACGCGGACCCCGCAGATGACCACTGTGGACTGATCACGGCGTGGGACAGGCCGGATCCGGGATTTTGAAGCCGCGTTCGGCGTGACCGCCGTCGAGGTCGCTGTACTGGTCACCGAGGGACTCCAGCACTCGGTACCCCTGCCGTTCGACGTCCGCGCGGGCTCCGGACTTGTACCGCTCCACCGAGGAGCCGTGGTCTGCGGCAGGGCGCATGACCAAGCCAGCGGGATCCGGATAGCCCTGGCCGCGGAGGTTCACGAGCGTGGCGTGCCGCAACCCGGGATCGTCGGCGCGAGCGGTCACGAAGAAGACCCCGACGCCGCGCTGCGCCGCGTGGCGCGCGAGATCGCGCGTGGGGCCGATGGCGGGAAGCCGGGCCTGCGCCGCGGCCGTCTCGGCCTCGTCCGGATCAGGGCTGGAGGTGAGCGGGTGGGTCAGCAGACTGGTGTCGTCGACGTCCAGCACGATCGCGGGTGCGGGAACTCCCCGATCCAACCGCTGGTCCAGGTAGGCGCGCGCCTGGGCGACCACCTGCGCGACGTCGCGGGACCACACCGCCGGATCACGGCACCGCGCCGAGCGCCCGGTGCCGGGTTCGTCCGATGCCGAACACCCGGCCAACGAACCCGCCAGCGCGAGCGCGCACATCCCCAGTGCCGCACGCCCCCTCCGCGATGACATCCGCCCCCTCCTCCGCGGGACCGCCGAGTGCGTCGTCCGGCGCCCCGAAGGTGGCCACCGGCCTCGGTAGGGATCGTGGGGCGCGTGTGGCGGGTGCGCCAGTTGATGATCGGCGGCACCGCCCGCGGGGCCCGGGTAGATCCGGATCGCAGTGGAAGTCTGCGGGCTCACCCCCGCTGGCTGGGCGCTCTGCGAGGGGCTCTTCGCGTGCACGGCTTCGTCGCGGACCAGACCAGGGAATTCAGTCCGCCCGCATCTCCGGAGTACCGAACCTGGCCACGTAATGCCAGACCCGTTTGAGGGCCTGCTCGTCGTACTGACCGGTGCGAGACGCGTCGCCGATGACGAGCGGATCGAGACGGCCGTCGCGGGCGAGACAGGCGCCGAGGCGCACGAACTCGGGACCGCGGTACTCCGGGTACCGGCGCAGCTCGGCCGTGGTCAGCGCGAAACCGCCGTGCCATTCCACCGGGCAGGGCAACCGCTCGGCCGCGGCCTCCACCGGAGTGCCGCGATAGCAGGGGTCGAGGACCAGTGCTTCGACGTCCCGGCCGAGGTCGACCGCACCGTGCACGTGGGCTTCGACGTAGTCGTCGAGCGGGTCCTCGCCGTCCGCCTCGGCCAACTCGATCAGCGTCGACAGCCTCGACGCCACGCCGAAGTGCCGAGGCTCGAACACGCTGTCGGGGTAGCAGAACGTGGTCCGGGCCAGGGTGTGGCCGGCCAGGCGCAGGTAGGCCGAGCCGAAGCGCGGTGAACCGCCGACCAGGCGTCGGCGGAAGTTCAGCGAACCGTACTTCGGCCGGTCGGCCGCCGGTGCGTCGTCGTAGGCCCCGGCGAAGATCCGGCTCTCCCACCGCCAGCGGTCGCCGCCGGGGTGCGCGGTCAGACCGCCGTTGCTGGTCCCGGTCTCGAACTGCGACCGGTACGCACCGCCGCGGACCATCAGCTCCAGGATCGGCACCCCGGCCACGAGCCGATCGGGGTGGAAGTGCAGCGTCACCCGCAACGACGGATCCACCGGCTCGCCGGTCGCCAGTGACGTCACGTGGGCGATGGCCCGTTCCGCGAAGTGCTGCACGGCAGCAGTATCCGCGACCCCGATGGCGGCGGCGACGGTGTCCTCCGGCAGAGCCGGACATCAAGAGCCGCACCCCGGTACTCCACCGCGAACGGTCCACAGTGAACGCGATCACGACCGGTCGCGTCGGCGGCCGGCGGATGCGCGTGGACGCGGCGTAGATCACACGGGTCCGGGAAGACCAGCGCAGCGCCGTGCCGTCGCCGGGAGCAGGCGGGGGAAAAGTGCCGAATGCGCCGTTGCTCCCGGGAGAAACGATCTCCGATCGGGGGGTCGGGTTATAGTCGTCGCGTCCTGTGCCCGCCTCGGTGGAGCGGCGGGCGCGGACGGGCACGTGTTGGCTACTTTGCGAGGTCGATTCAGCAGTTGTCGCACCTGGTGAACACTCGCACGCGGTCGCGCGGGCAGGTCAGCAGCAGGCCGCCGGCCCCATTCGGTGCGTGCCACGGGGATTTCAGCGGCTAGCGCGTTCCCCTCCCTTTCGCGCTGAGTCCAGCCACATCTACCCTGGCGCGCCCAGCAGCTCGTGCTGTTCCCGGCTCAGCAGTCGCTTCCCGATCGCGCTGGTCCTGTGTGGACAGCGCTGCCAGTCAAGGAGGTTCTTGTGTCGTCCCAGATCGAGAAGCCGCGGCGGGAGTCGGCATGAGGCGGCGCGGGTGGATCATCCTCGGCACGACCGTGGTCGTGCTGCTGGTCGTGCTGGTCGTGGCTGATCGCGTGGCGAACCGGTTCGCCGAGCAGCAGGTGGCGCAGCAACTGCGCACCCAGCTGCACAGCGAGCAGGACCCGGCGGTGGACATCAACGGCTTCCCGTTCCTGACGCAGGTCGTGGCGGGCGATTTTCCCGACATCGGTGTTCGCGCCGACTCGGTCGCTCTCGGCCCGCTGCAGCGCAGCGATTTGACCGCCGAGCTGCACCACGTCCGGATCCCGTTCAGCGAGATCGTCAGCGGCTCGCCCGAGCACATCACCGCCGACCAGGTCGACGGGCACGTCAGGATTCCCGCCGCCACCCTCGCGCAGGTCGCGGGCATCGGTGATCTGCACCTCGACCCCGCTCCCGGCGGCGCCATCACGATCTCGGGCAACGAGACCATCGCCGGTTTTCCGACCCACGTGGCCGTCACCGCGGCGGTCGCCGTCAGCGACGACCGCATCCGGATCCAGCCGAAGGCGCTCAACGCGCACCTGAGCGCGTTGCCGGACATCCCGCTGAACCTCCACGATCGACGCCTGATGTCCCGCTTCGCCGTGAACCTCGACGCGAGCAAGCTGCCGATGGGCTTCCACCCCACGACGGTGTCCGCGGAACACGACACCCTGCTCGTCGACGCGACCGCCGATCACGTCAACCTGAGAGCCCGTCCTTGAACCTGGTACCGAAGGGTTGAAGGAAGGCGTTCGACGTCGAGGGCATCCGCCTCGCCCTGCCCCGGGTGATCGGCTCCGACAGCTGACGCCCCCGGGGCGTGTCCCCTCGGCGCCTGCTCAGGACCGCCGCAGGCGCCGAGGGGAGCAACGCCGGATCGGCGTATCGTGGGGCTCCACTCGGCCGAACGCGCGCAGAGGAAGTCCCGATCCCGATGCACACCCCACCACCGCTGACGTGGGCCACCGGCCTGTCGAGCTGGCAGCTGTCGATCTGGGACGTCGTGGTGCTGGTGCTGGCCGCCGGTTACCTGCGGGGGCTGGCCGCGCACCGGCGGCGCGGCGGGCGCTGGCCCGCCTGGCGCACGTGCTGCTTCTTCGGCGGGCTGGCCGCGCTGGTGCTGTCGGTGAACAGCTCGATCGGCGTCTACAGCGGCGTGCTGTTCTCGGTGCACATGGCCCAGCACCTCACGCTGATCATGGCGGTGCCGGTGCTGCTGACGTTCGGCCGTCCCCTGTCGCTGTGGACCGCGGCGGCGCCGACGCCGGACAAGACCGAGCGCCGGGAGCGGTTCCTGCTGTCCCGGCCGGTGACGGTGCTCACCCACCCGGCGCTGGCCTTCGTGTTCTACGCCGTGGTGCTCATCGGAACGCACCTGACGTCGTTCCTCCAGGCGCGGCTGGAGAACCCGGCGCTGCAGCACGTCGAGATCGCGCTGTACCTGGTCAGCGGTTACCTGTTCTTCCTATCGCTGATCGGGGGCGAACCGGTCCGGTGGCGGCGGGTGCCGCACCCGCTGCGCGTGGTGCTGCTGATGGCGGGCATGCTGCCGGACACCCTCGTCGGAGTCGTGCTCATGATCGCCCCCCGCCCGCTCGCGCCCGGCTTCGACCAGGCCCATCCCGGATGGGGGCCGACGGCCCTGGTCGACCAGCACCTGTCCGGGGCGATCATGTGGTTCTTCGGCGACGCCACCATGGCGGCCCTGGCCGCGTTCACCGTCGGCCTGTGGGTGCGCGCCAGCGGCGCCGACGCCGGGCTGGGCTCGTGGCTGGAATCCGCGCGGCGCAACACCCTCACCCGAGCCGAAGGCGACGACGCGGCCGCGGCGGCGTCCGAGTCCGTCGACGTGGACTCGGACGAGAACGCGCTGGCCGCCTACAACGCCATGCTGGCCCGACTGCACCAGGCGTCCCGGCAGCCGCGGTCCGAGCAGGACCAGCACCGCCCGCCCGGATGAGGTCGGTCACACCGGGAACCGGCCGGCTGCGGCGTCCGACTCCCCGACCGGGAGCAGATCACCGGCGGGAAGGGACGCGCAGGCATGGCACCGATGACGATGAGCATGGCGCTGTTGCCGGACTGGATGAGCTTCGCGTGGGCGGCCGTGTTCGCGGGCGTGCTCGTCGTGCACGGGTGGCACGCCTGGTCCATGCGGGCGCAGTGCCGCTGGTGGCACCTCGGCCACACCGCGATGGCGGCGGGAATGCTCGCCATGTACCTGGATCCGGACATGGCGAATCCGGCGCTCCACCGGTTCGGCCCCGTGGTGTTCGCCCTCGTGGCGGCGGCCGGGGCCGGTGCCGCGGTCGTTTTCCGCCGGCGCGAAGGGGTGCTCAACCCGCTCTGGGTGGCGACCACAGTGGACGCGCTGATCATGGCCTACATGCTGGCCTTCCCGATGAACGGCCCGGTGCTGGTGACGTGCGTGCTCGTGGTGTACCTGGCGGTGCAGGCGGTGGCGTGGGCGTTCGGGTTGTGGGGTCGGGTTCCGGCGCTGCGACCGGCGGTCGCGGCCGACACCGCGCCCGGTACCGCGCGGCCGGTGGCCGGGGTCGGCCTGCTCGCGGACCCGGACCCCAGCGTCCGGATCAGCCTCGCGGCGATGGCCGCCGGAATGGGATACATGCTGCTGGCGGCCGTGGTCTGAGTCCGGTGCGCGTCGTCGGCTCCGGTTTGTTCTGATGGTGAGGTGAGTATGTCGGCGGGGACGTCGATCGGCGGAACCCGGGCGGTGGAGCTGGCCGTCGGTGGCATGACGTGCGCCGCGTGCGCGGCGCGGGTGGAGCGCAAGCTCAACAAGCTCGACGGCGTGACCGCCCGCGTCAACTACGCCACCGAGAAAGCGGCGGTCGAAGCCCCGCCCGGCGTCGGCGTGGACGCGCTGATCGCCGAGGTCGAACGGGCCGGGTACCGGGCCGAGCTGGTCGAACCCGGCGGGCCGGGCGCCGAACCCGACGACGGCCAGGTGCGGTACCTGTGGCGGCGACTGGTGGTGGCGCTGCTGCTGGGCGCTCCGCTGGCGGACCTGTCGATCACGATGGCGCTGGTGCCCTCCCTGCGGTTCCCGGGCTGGCAGTGGCTGCTGCTGGCGATGACGGTGCCGGTGGCCACCTGGTGCGCCTGGCCGTTCCACCGCAAGGCGCTGGTCAACGCCCGGCACGGGACGAGTTCGATGGACACCCTGGTGTCGCTGGGCATCATCGCGGCCAGCTGCTGGTCGGTGTACACGATCTTCGCGCACGGCGAGGCCTCGGCACCGACCGACGGGGCGTGGGGCCTGCTGCTGCGACCGGGCGGCTCGGTCTACCTCGACGTGGCCGCCGGGGTGACGACCTTCGTGCTCGCCGGTCGGCTGTTCGAGGCCAAGGCCAAGCACCGCGCGGGCGGTGCGCTGCGCGCCCTGGCCGCCATCGGCGCCAAGGACGTGGCCGTGCTGCGCGACGGCCGCGAACACCGCGTCCCCGTCGCCGAACTCCGCGTCGACGAGCACTTCGTGGTCCGGCCCGGCGAGACCATCGCCACCGACGGCGAGGTGCTGCACGGCCACTGCGCGGTGGACGCCAGCACGATGACCGGCGAGTCCGCGCCGGTCGAGGTCTCCCCCGGCGACGCGGTCGTGGGCGGAACGGTCGCGCTCAGCGGCCGCGTCGTGGTGCGCGCGACCCGGGTGGGCGCGGACACCCAGCTGGCCCAGCTGGTGCGGCTGGTGGAGCGGGCCCAGACCGACAAGGCCGGGATCCAACGGCTGGCCGACCGCATCTCCGGCTGGTTCGTGCCCGCGGTGTGCGGGCTGGCCGTGCTGACCTTCCTGGCGTGGTGGCTGCTCGACGCCCCCGCGGAGGAGGCGTTCAACGCCGCGCTGGCCGTGCTGATCATCGCCTGCCCGTGCGCGCTGGGCCTGGCCACGCCCACCGCGCTGCTGGCGGCCTCGGGTCGCGGCGCCCAGTTGGGCATCTTCATCAAGAGCCACCAGGCGTTGGAGTCCGCCCGCGCCATCGACACGGTGGTGCTGGACAAGACCGGCACCCTCACCACCGGGCGGATGACCGTGGTGGACGTGCGACCGGCCCCGGGTGTGGACCGCGCGACGCTGCTGCGCCACGCCGGGGCCGTCGAGGACGCCTCGGAACACGTGGTGGCCCGCGCGGTCAGCGACCTGGCCCGGCGGGAACTCGACGAACTGCCCGCGGTGGCGGACTTCACCAGCCTGGCCGGGCTGGGCGCCTGCGGCGTGGTCGACGGTCGCGCGGTGCTCGTCGGCTCGGCCCGCATGCTGGCCGAGTGCGGCGTGACCGTCCCGGACGATCTCGACGAGCAGCGCACCCGCTGGGAGGCCGACGGGCGCACCACGGTGGTCGTGGCCGTGGACGACGCGGTCGCGGGCGTGCTGGCCGTGGCCGACGCGGTGAAGCCCTCGGCCGCCCGCGCGGTGGCGCGGCTGCACCGGCTGGGCCTGCGCACCGCACTGCTCACCGGGGACAACGAAGCGACCGCGCGCGCGGTCGCCGCCGAGGTCGGCATCGACGACGTGCTCGCCGAGGTGCTGCCCGCCGACAAGGCCGCCACGATCCAGGAACTGCGCGAGCGGGGACGCACCGTCGCAATGGTCGGCGACGGCGTCAACGACGCTCCGGCGCTGGCCCGCGCGGACCTCGGCCTGGCGGTGGTGACCGGCACCGACGTCGCGCTCGGCGCCGCCGACCTCATCCTGGTCCGCGACGACCTCGACGTGGTCCCCAGCGCGGTCTCGCTGGCCCGCGCCACCCTGGGCACGATCCGCGGCAACCTCGTGTGGGCGTTCGGCTACAACGTCGCCGCGCTGCCGCTGGCCGCGTTCGGGCTGCTCAACCCGCTGATCGGGGCGGGTGCCATGGCGCTGTCCTCGCTGTTCGTGGTGACCAACAGCCTCCGACTGCGCCGATTCGGCGCGCAGCCGCAGGCCGCGGGCTGACCACCGGCACCGCCCCGCACGACGAGCCCGGGACGCCCACCGGCTACCGCACGCTGGTGAGCGCGCGGTAGCCGCCGAGGCCGGAGCTGTCCTCGGCGTCGTCGACCTGCGACCACCGCAGCAGCAGCGCGGCCAGCGCGACGAGCAGCGACAGCTCGCCGATGAGCAGCGCGATCAGACCGGCGGTCCACTGGTCGGCGGGCAGATCGCGCGCCCAGGGCAGCGCCAGCGCGCTGTACATGTTGGCGCCCGCCGGGCCGTTGCCGATCACGCGGTGCGTGTTCATCACCGCCGCGGCGAACAGCGCGTCGGCGGGCATCGCCGCCAGCAGCAGGCCCACCCGCGCGAGGTTGGGCAGCGGTCGCGGGAGCGGATCCACGCCGATCACCGCCCACGCGAAGACGTATCCGATGACCAGGAAGCACCCGGTGATCGCCTGGTGCGCCCAGTGGAACCGCATCGCCGCGTCGAACAGGCCGGTGAAGTACAGCGCGAACGGCGCACCGGCGAACAGCGCCAGGGCGACCACGGGATGCGTCAGCACCGCCGCGAACCGCGAGCCGCCCACGATCCGCACCCACTCGCGAGGACCGGCCAGCGCGGACGTCGACGGCGCGAACGCCTGCCCGGCCAGGCTCAGCGGACCGCCCAGCACCAGCAGCATCGGCACCAGCATCGCGACGACCATGTGAGCGGCGATGTGCGCGCTGAACATCGCCGGTGCGTACCTGCCCAGCCCCGAAGACGTCGCCACCAGCACCAGCGCCCATCCGCCGAGCCAGGCCGCCGTGCGACCCAACGGCCACGTCCGGCCCTGCCTGCGCAGCCGCCGCACGCCCCACAGGTACAGCGCCGCCAGCACCACGGCCAACGGGGCGAAGAACACGTCGATGCGCCAGTCGGCCACGAGCGCGAGCGGCGTCGGCGGACCGGCCAGGTCGTAGCCGAGCAGCGTCTGCTGTCCGGTCACCGCGCGGCCCAGCAGCGCCGCCGGGGCCAGGTGCGTCGCCCCCACCGACACGGCCACCGTCACCGCCAGCACCGCGAACTCGGCCGAAGCCAGCCGCAGCAGCCGCGCGCGGGAGGGCCGGTCCGGGTCGCGCAGCGCCCTGCGGCGCAGGAACACGGCGCCGAGGCCGAGGAGCACCAGCAGCACCAGATTCGCCAGCACCAGCAGCCCGTAGGGGGTGGTGACCAGGTCGTGGACCGGGACCAGCCACCACCCGGCGGCGACTCCCGAGACGGCGACCACCAGCCAGCACACCGCCGCCAGGCGCGCATACCGGCGAGCCAGCCGGTCCGGCAGGCGGCCGCCTCGCCACAGGTGGACGATCAGGTTCAACAGCACGCCGATCCACAACGCCGCGGCCGGGACGTGCACCATCAGCGCCGCCGTGGCGACGTCGTGGCCGGTGTCGGCGGAGACGTGCCCGGTGGCCAACGGCGGGAGCAGCGCGAAGATCGCCAGGCACAGCAGGACGAGCGCGGGCTGCCAGCGCAACGCCGACCGGCTCCCGATCGCGACCACCAACGCCACGACGGCCGTCAGCAGCCACGCCTTGGGCGCTTCCAACGCGTCCACCAGCACCAGCAGGTGCGCCGGAGAGACCACATCGGACAGTCGTTGACCGGCCGTCCCGGCGGCGTCGAACACGACCAGCGCGCACGCGGCCGCGCACCAGGCGATCGCCCACCACCCGGCGCTGCGCAGTGCCGCGAACCCCTCCGGCGACACCAGCCGCGTGTTGACCGGGACCGACACGCACGCCGCGAACGCCAGTCCCCCGATGCACGCGATCGCGGCCACGTCGGCGACCAGCCGCAGCAACGGCGTTCCCACCTGGACCACCAGGCCCGGATCCGCGTTGCCGACCACCGCGTACGGACCGGTCCCGGCGAGCACGCTCAGCGCGCAGACGAATCCGACGGCGACGACACCGCCGCCGACCAGCCACCCCGCGGCCGTCCGGCGACCCGGCTGCCGTTCGTTCTGGTTCACCGCGAACCTCACACGCTCCCCCGCGCGTCGCACTTCGAAGGGCGCGCCACCGCGGGACTTCCCGATCGCCTGCCACGGCCCGTCGCCGTTTCCGCCGAGACCGTCCGGATTCCGCGCCCCGGAGGAACGCAGCGGCACATCACGCCCGGACCATTGTGCTCCCGCGCCCGCGACCTCCGTGCGGGCCCCCGACGCACCGGAGCACGAGCCGGGCGGAACGGCGGACGTCTTGTGGGCGACGGCACAGGTCCCCGGCGGCGGTGTTCGTCATCGCGCGACCGGCGACTAGCGTGCGCTGTCATGAGTCGCTCCGAGGCCGAGGAAGCCCGGCTGACGTCGCTGGCGCTGGCCGCCAGGTCCGGTGATCGGTGGGCGTTGGAGCGCTTCGTCAAGGACACGCAGCGGGACGTGTGGCGCTTCCTCGCGCACCGCGCCCACGTCCGGCTCGCCGACGACCTCACGCAGGAGACCTACCTGCGGGCGTTGAAGGGCATCCGCCGGTTCTCCGGCCGTTCCTCGGCGCGCACCTGGCTGCTGTCGATCGCCCGCCGGGTCGTGGTGGACCACATCCGCTACGAGCGGTCGCGGCCCCGCACCAGTCCCGGGGTCGACTGGACCGCCGCCGCCGACCGGGAGCAGGCCACCGCCGGCGGGATGGGTTTCGAGGAGGTCGTGGAGCTGGGCGTGCTGCTCCACGGGCTCGACGAGGACCGCCGGGAAGCGCTGCTGCTCACCCAGGTGCTGGGGCTGTCCTACCAGGAGGCGGCCGAGGTGTGCCGGTGCGCGGTCGGCACCATCCGCTCGCGCGTGGCGCGCGCCCGGGAGGTGCTGCTGGAGCAGCGGGCGGAGGACGTCGAGGGCACCGGGTGACCCGGCGGGAACTTCCGCGACGTCTCGGACGACAGTATGGACGTGGACTGCAACACCTACCGCGAGGCGCTGTCGGCGCTGCTGGACGGCGAGAGCTCTCCGATACCTGAGGAGCAGGTGGAGGCCCACGTCGCGGAGTGCCCGGCCTGCCGGTCCTGGCAGCGGCGGGCGACCGCGCTGACCCGCGCGATGCGGCTGCGGCCCGCCGAGCCGACACCGGACCTCGCGCGGTCGGTGCTCGACGCCGCGGGGCCGCTGCTGCGCCGACGGCGGGCGCGGCGGTGGCCGCGGGTGCTGCTGGGCTGCGTCGCGGTCTGCCAGCTGGCGCTGGGCGCGGCCCAGGCGCTCGGGTGGGGGCACGGGGGCCACGAGCACGCCGCGGGCGAGTGGATGGCGGGACACCTGTTCAACGAGAGCACGTCCTGGAACCTCGCGCTGGGACTGGGCATGCTGTGGACCGCGTGGCGGGTCCGGGCGAGTTCGGGCTTGCTGCCGGTGCTCACGGCCTTCCTGGTCGTGCTGACCGGGTTCAGCATCGGCGATCTGGTCGGCGGTGCCGTCACGGTCGATCGCCTTGCCACGCACGGACTTCTGGTCCTCGGCCTGGTGCTGCTGCTGGTGGTGCACCGCGACCACGCCCGCCGGCCCGGGGACCGACCTCCCGGCGACACCCGCGGCTCCGGGCGCGCCGGTCCCCCGGCGCCGTTCGACGACCCCGCCGCGGAGGACGTCCCGAGATTCCCGGAGGGACGCCGGGATCTGGGGCCGACGGGCCACCGGCGCGCCGGCTGATCGGAATTCCGGGCATCCTCGGGAACTCCGCAGCGGCCCGGCACGACCGACCGTGCGATGGACGGATCAGCTTCCGCGCGGGGCACGGCACTCAAGGGTGAGGTTCCCGAAGATCGCGATCAGGTGTGCCGAGCACGCGCCCAGCAGCTCCCGGGAGCGGGCGCACACGCCCCTGCCACGACCGGACCACCGGTCTACGCTGGGTTTTTCCACGAAATCAGCCTCGCTGAGGAGGTACCGCCATGCTCCGAACCCGGGAACTCCTCGACAGCATGACCACCCGGCCCACGCTCAGCAGCGACCACCGCGCCGCCGCCATCGAGGCCATGCAGGACTGCATCGAGGCGGTGACCGCCTGCGCCGCTGCGATGCTCACCGAGGACGACGTCGCCACCCTGGCCCCCGCGGTGAACCGCGACATGGACTGCGCCGACGTCGTCACCGCCGCCCTCAATGTCCTCACCCGCGCGGGCGGCCCGGACAGCAGCCTGCTCAGCTCCCAACTCGAAGCGTGCTTGCTCGCCTGCGAACGCAGCCACGAACTGTGCGACAGGCACGCGGCGCACCACACCCACTGCCGGATGTGCGCCGACGCCACCAAGCAGTGCGCCGACGCGTGCCGCCAAGCCCTCAACGCACTCCACGCCTGATGCCACCGGTGCGCGCCGCCGCCGGACGTCGTGGTCGGCGTGCTGCCGCCGGCGCTACCGGGCCGGTCCGGTCATCGTCTCGGCGATGATCTCGGCGAGCTCGTGCAGCTGCGCGGCGAGCGCGCGGCGCTCGTGCGGGGTGTACCGGGACAGCGCCCGTCGCTGCCGGGCGCGCAGTTCGTCGCGCATGGTGGCGAGTCGGCGGGTGCCGTCGTCGGTGAGGTGGATGAGGACCTGTCGTTCGTCGTGCTCGCAGCGTCGCCGGACGATCACCCCGTTGGCTTCGAGCTGGTTGAGCATGCGGGTGGCCGTGGGGACGCTGACCTCGGCATGGGCCGCGAGCTTGCCGACCGGGAGGCCGTCGCCCCGACCGTCCTCCGCCAACGGGGCGAGCAGTGCCAACTGAGCCCACGACAGGCCGACCGCGGACTGGCCGGCGGTCGCGGCCCGCGAGCGGCGCATGGCGTAGAACAACCGGTCCGCGGCCTGCGCCAGCTCCTCCACGCCCTCCTCGTCGGAGGTCGCCTCGCGCTGTTGTCCAGTCGCGCGCTTGCCCGTCTCCCGCATGGTTGTTAGCTTACTGAACAATTCATTTAGCATGCTAACTTCCTGGAAGGTGCGGATCATGGTCTTCCCCGCCCGCGTCGACGTCCACCAGCACATCGTGCCCCCGGCCTGGGCGCGGGCCCTGGACGACCGGGGCATGGATTCGGGCGGCTGGGCCATCCCGGCCTGGAGCGCGAGCGAGGCGATCGCGATGATGGACCGGCAGGGCATCGCCACCGGCGTCCTCTCGGTCACCTCGCCCGGCGTCCACCTCGGCGACGACGCCGACGCGCGCACCCTGGCCCGCACCGTCAACGAGTACGGCGCCGAAATGGTCAAGGACCGCCCCGACCGCTTCGGCTCGTTCGCGTCCCTCCCGCTGCCCGACGTCGACGGCGCGCTCCGCGAGGCCGAGTACGCGCTGGACGTGCTGGGCGCCGACGGCGTGGTGCTGATGTCCAACGCCCACGGGCGCTACCTGGGCGACCCCGACTTCGAACCGCTGTGGGCCGAACTCGACGCGCGCGGGGCGGTCGTGTTCGTCCACCCCGCCCAGCCCCCGATGCCGCTGCTACCAGGCACCCCCGCCCCGCTGGCCGACTACGTCTTCGACACCACCCGCACCGCGCTCAACCTGGCGCTGACCGGCGTCCTCAGCCGCCATCCGAACGTGAAGACCATCCTTTCCCACGGCGGCGGCTTCCTGCCCTACGCCGCCTACCGCTTCACCGGCCTGACCTCCACCGTCGTCGATCCCGACCGCGACGCCGACGACATGCTGCGCGACCTCAAGCGGTTCTACTTCGACACCGCCCTGTCCGCCAGCCCCAGCGCCCTGCCGGCCCTGCTCGCCTTCGCCGAACCCGGCCACGTCCTCTACGGCAGCGACTGGCCCTTCGCTCCGCGGAACGCGGGCAGCTACTACGACCACTTCCTGGAGACCTACCCGGACTTCTCCCCCGGCCAGGCCGAAGCGATCGACCGCGGCAGCGCCGAAACCCTCTTCCCCCGACTCGCCCGCTGACCCAGCGGGCCCCCGCTCCGGGTGACGCCGACCGCGCTTTTCGGCACCAATCAGCCGAACAGGACGCGGCGACACGAAGTCCACACAGGACACCGAACCGGACCCGCGATCGCCGCCCACAATTCGGCCCCGCAGCGTGCTCATCCGACCACGACGCGTCACCGACGTGAAAAGGCGCACGCCGATTCCCGGATCAACACTTGATTCATTCCAGAAAATCCATCAGACTGCCTGGCGTGCCAACGACCACTGCGGACATCGAGCGCATGTTGCGCGAGGCCGAGCTGCGTGTGACGCGTCCTCGGGTGGCAGTGCTGTCCGCTGTGCATGAACACCCGCACGCCGACACGGAGTCCGTCATCGGTGCCGTGCGCGAAGTGCTGCCCAGGGTCTCGCACCAAGCCGTCTACGACGTGCTTCGCGCGCTGACCGCGGCGGGACTGCTGCGCCGGATCCAGCCGATGGGCTCCGTGGCTCGCTACGAGGCCCGGGTCGGGGACAACCACCACCACACGGTGTGCCGGTCGTGCGGAACCATCTCCGACGTCGATTGCGCCGTGGGCACCGCTCCCTGCTTGACCGCGTCCGACGCGCACGGCTTCACGATCGACGAGGCTGAGGTCATCTACTGGGGACTGTGCCCCGACTGCGCTGCCGATTCGGAGCCCGACCAACCCACTGATCCCGAAAGGATTTCCGGTGACTGACAGCCCTGACGCCACCACCGGCGGTTGCCCTGTCGCCCACGGCGACGGGATCCCGCACCCGACCCGGGGCAACGGCAACGACTTCTGGTGGCCGAACCGCCTCAACCTGAAGATCCTGGCCAAGAACCCCGCCGTGGCCAACCCGATGGGCGAGGACTTCGACTACGCCGCGGAGTTCAAGACCCTGGACCTGGCCGCCGTGAAGCAGGACATCCTGGAGGTCCTGACCACCTCGCAGGACTGGTGGCCCGCCGACTTCGGGCACTACGGCCCGCTGATGATCCGGATGGCGTGGCACAGCGCGGGCACCTACCGCGTCAGCGACGGCCGCGGCGGCGCCGGCACCGGCCAGCAGCGGTTCGCGCCGCTGAACAGCTGGCCGGACAACGTCAGCCTGGACAAGGCCCGCCGTCTGCTGTGGCCGGTCAAGCAGAAGTACGGCCGCAAGATCTCCTGGGCCGACCTGATGATCCTGACCGGCAACGTGGCCCTGGAGTCGATGGGCTTCAAGACCTTCGGCTTCGCCGGCGGCCGGGTGGACGCCTGGGAGCCCGAGGACGACGTCTACTGGGGCGCCGAGACCACCTGGCTCGGCAGCGACAAGCGCATCTCCGGCGGGGAGGAGCGCAACCTGGAGCAGCCGCTGGGTGCGACCCACATGGGTCTCATCTACGTCAACCCGGAGGGCCCGGAGGGCCAGCCGGACCCGCTGGCCGCCGCGCGCGACATCCGCGAGACGTTCGGCCGGATGGCGATGAACGACGAGGAGACCGTCGCCCTCATCGCCGGTGGCCACACCTTCGGCAAGACCCACGGTGCCGCCCCGGACTCGAACCTCGGCCCCAACCCCGAGGCCGCTCCGCTGGAGGCGCAGGGCCTGGGCTGGCAGAACAGCCACGGCACCGGCAAGGGCGCCGACACCATCACCAGCGGCCTGGAGGTCACCTGGACCTCCACGCCCACCAAGTGGACCACCAACTTCCTGTGGAACCTCTTCAGCTTCGAGTGGGAGGTCTACAAGGGACCGGGCGGCGCCTGGCAGTGGCGGCCGAAGGGCGGCGCCGGTGAGGGCACCGTCCCGCACGCCCACGACGCGTCGAAGAAGATCGCGCCGAACATGCTCACCACGGACCTCGCGCTCAAGGTCGACCCGATCTACGAGCCGATCGCGCGGCGGTTCATGGAGAACCCGGACGAGTTCGCGGACGCCTTCGCCCGCGCCTGGTTCAAGCTGACGCACCGCGACATGGGCCCGGTCGACCGCTACCTCGGCCCGGAGGTCCCGTCCGAGGAGCTGATCTGGCAGGACCCGATCCCCAAGCCCGACTACGAGCTGATCGGCGCCGCGGAGATCGCCGCCCTGAAGGGCAAGATCGCCGAGTCCGGCCTGACCGTGCAGCAGCTGGTCTCCACCGCGTGGGCCGCGGCCTCGACCTACCGGGACAGCGACAAGCGCGGCGGCGCCAACGGCGGCCGCATCCGCCTGGAGCCGCAGCGGAGCTGGGAGGTCAACGAGCCGGAGAAGCTCGCGACCGTGATCAGCGCCCTGGAGGGCATCCAGCAGTCCTTCAACGCCGAGTCCGGCGCCAAGCAGGTCTCGTTCGCGGACCTGGTCGTGCTGGCCGGATGTGTCGGTGTCGAGCAGGCCGCCAAGGCCGCCGGGTTCGACATCGAGGTCCCGTTCACCCCGGGTCGCGGGGACGCCACCGCGGAGCAGACCGACGTCGAGTCGTTCTCCCACCTGGAGCCGGCCGCGGACGGGTTCCGCAACTACCTCGGCAAGGGCCTGCCGCTGCCCGCGGAGTACCTGCTCATCGACCGGGCGAACCTGCTGTCCCTGAGCGCGCCCGAGATGACGGTCCTGGTCGGTGGTCTGCGCGTGCTCGGCGCGAACTACCAGCAGTCGGAGCAGGGCGTGTTCACCGACAAGCCCGGCACGCTGACCAACGACTTCTTCGTCAACCTGCTCGACATGGGCACGACGTGGAAGCCGATCGACGACTCCTCGCAGTCCTTCGAGGCCCGGGACGCCTCGGGTCAGGTCAAGTGGACCGGTAGCCGGGTCGACCTGGTCTTCGGCTCGAACTCCGAGCTGCGGGCCGTGGCCGAGGTCTACGCCTCCGACGACGCCAAGGAGAAGTTCGTGCGCGACTTCGTGGCGGCGTGGGACAAGGTGATGAATCTCGACCGGTTCGACCTCGCCTGATTCCCGCCCCAGCACGGCGAAACGAGCCCCCGTCCGCACTCGCGGGCGGGGGCTCGTCGCGTGACGGTCACGCCGGTTCACCCCGGCCATGCCCAGGAGTCCTCCTCGCACGCGATCTCGGTGCACGCCGCGCACATCGGCCACCCGCCCGGCGGGCGTTCGTCCGGTCCCCAGCCGATTTCCCCGCAGAGCCCAGGGACGACGGTGCCGCTCCCGTACGGTTTCGTCGGCGCGTCGCGTTTCGCCCAGTGCACGACGCGCTCGCGCCACGACGGCGCGTACCGCAGCATCGAACCCGCCGTCCGGACGGCGGCCGGGAACGCGGACGGAAACTCGCGGTCCGACGCGCTTTCGAGCTCGGAACGCGCGAGCGGCGGTACGTCACTGGCGAGCGCGGCGAGCACGAGGCACGTCGGACACGGGTTGCCCGTCAACGCGTCGACGATCTCGGCTTCGTCCGGCACGAGCCGGTCGCCGCACGGCGACACCCACCCGACGGGACCGACGCGGTAGGCGTGCACCTCCGGCGGCCGGTCCGTCGGCGCGCACTCCGGTCGGAGCCGCGCCAGGACCACCGCCCCGAAGCCCTGCCCGTTCACGCGGCACGCCCCGAAACGCGACGACGAAGCCGTTCCTCCCGACGCCGCGCCGCCGCCCTCAGCGCACGACTCTCCCGATGCCCCGGCAACCACCACACGAGGAACAGCGGAACGAAGATCACCGCCCAGGCCAACAACCCGAGCAACAACGCCAGTGCTTCATGCATGGCGCCAAGATCGGCCGGATTGCCCGGTACGGCGGGTACAGGCCGGAGCACTGCGGCAAGGGGTACGTGTTGTACCCCTTTGCTCGAATGGGCTACACGGTCAGCCCGAGCTGGCGAGCGAGTCCCCGCGCCTCCGACTGCACCATGCGCCCGCCGGAGGTCACCAGATCTCCGGCGATGCCCCGCGAAAGCGGGTGGCAGCGCATGGATTCTTCGGAGATCTTCGTCGCCCGCTGCAACACGTGCAGTGTCGCCGGGTAGTCCTTGCGCTGGTGATACGCCCGCGCCGTCTCCAGCCACAACCGAGCCCGACGGTCCACTGAGGGCACTGAATCGGGGTCGATCTGCTCGGCCGCATCGATTGCCCGGCCGGACTTGCGCAGGTCGACGTGGACGGACACCCCGGTCAGGTCGGCGTTGGCGCGACCGAACAGCGTCCACGGGTGTGCGTACCCACCGGGCAACCGCCCGGCCATGTCGTCCGCCTGGTCCAGGTTCCGCAGGGCGTCGCCCTCCCTGCCCATGCGGGCCGCGGTGATCGCCGCGTGCAGCCGACACGAGCCCCACAACGCCCGGACGCCGTCGCCGTCGCTGTCCAAGTACGGCTCCAGGAGCCCGGCCGCGTCGGTGACCAGGCGGTACGCGTCGTCTTCACGTCCGGTGGCTCGCCACACGTTGCCGACCACCCACGCGGCCCCGGCCAACGCGGCAGGGTCGTCGGCTTGTTCAGCCGACGCCATGCAGCGATCCGCCGACAACCACAACAGTGCCGAATCGGACACCCACGCGAGCACCTGTTCCGCCAAGGCGTACGCGGCCGACAGCGCGGCGTGCGCCTGTCGGCGCTCGTCGCCATCGAGAACGCGGGTTGCCCGCCGGGCATCCCGGATGATCTGCGGCAGGACCGCGCCGACGGACTTGCGCGGAGTCGGCGACGAGTGCCAGAGCGCCCACGCATCGGCGGTGCGTCGGTGCAGCTCCGCCGGGTCCGGGCGCGGTTCGGGTGAGACGCTGAGCATCGTCTCCTCGATCGCCTCGCGCATGGCCGGAACCACCTCGTGCGAGCCCCGGCCGACGATCGTCGTCGGCGGCTTCTCGCCGGTCAGTTCGCTCAAGTCCTGCACGCCTAGCGCATCGGCGAGCTGCACGAGTTTTTCCCAGCGTGGCGGGTGCAGCCTGCCTTTCTCGACTGCCTTGAGCCATTCGGCAGACCTGCCGACAAGCCCGGCGACGACCGGCCGTGACTTGCCGCGCCGCTCCCGGATGATCTGGATGCGTTCGCCGATGGTCTTGCCTGCAAGCTCGTCCGTCACGACGGATCACCTCTTCGCGGAAGGGGCCTCTTCGCGAAACCCCCGGCCCAGCAGCCGGGGGCACACGCGAAAGAAGCTACCGCCGAGCGTAGCGATCTCCCGGTCAGGTGACGAGGAATCGGGCGCCCCGGAGCTGCCGCGGTACGCCCGTTCGGCCTAGCGGCAGCCCGGCTGGCTCCGACTCCCTCCCAGCGGTCAGATCTTCAGCGTCGGGTTGCGGAGGTCGAACCAGGCCGCGAGGTCGAGTGCGCGTTCCAGGCCGGAGCGCTGCACCGTGCTGATCTCCGCGGCGCTGGCGGTGGCCGCCGCGCGCACCTTCGCCGGGTCGTAGAGGTCGAACATGGGATGCCCGGTGTCGAGCAGTTCCCGGGTCTGCCGTTGGATCTCCGCCAGGTAGTTCGGGTCGAAGCTACCCGGGTAGCCGCTCTTCTTCCGGTCGGCGACCGAGGCGGGCAGGGTGTCGCGGGTGGCGCCGCGCAGCAGCGACTTCTCCCGGCCGTCGTAGGTCTTCAGCGCCCAGGGGGTGTTGAACACGTACTGCACGAGGCGGTGGTCGCAGAACGGCACCCGCACCTCCAGGCCGACCGCCATGCTCATCCGGTCCTTGCGGTCCAGCAGGGTCTGCACCATCCGGGACAGGTGCAGGTAGCAGACCTCGCGCATCCGCCGCTCCAGCCCGGTTTCGGTGTCCTTGTGCGGAACTTCGGCGAGCGCGGCCCGGTAGTTGTCCCGCACGAAGTTCGGCAGGTCCAGCCGTGCGGCGAACTCGTCGCCGAGCAGGCCGGTCGCGTTGATCGGCGAGTTCTGGTTGGCCAGCCACGGGAACGTCTCGGCGTTGCGCTGCCGGTCGTCGTGGAACCACGGGTACCCGCCGAAGACCTCGTCGGCCGACTCACCGGACAGCGCCACCGTGGAGTGCTCGCGGATCGCCTTGAACAGCAGGTACAGCGAGTTGTCCCGATCCCCCAGTCCGACGGGGAAATCGCGCGCTCCGACCGCGGCGCGGCGCACCTCCGGATCGGCCATCGCCGCGCCGTCCAGCACGATGTCCGAGTGCTCGCTGCGCACGTGCTCGGCGACCGCGTGCACGTACGGCGTGTCCTGGGTGGGAGCGATCTCCTCGGCCCGGAAGTTCTCCGCCTGGTTCGGGAAATCGACCGCGAAGCTGCGCACCTGCTCGCCCTGCTCGGCGAGCTGCCCGGCGGCGATCGCGGTCATGGCGGAGGAATCGAGCCCGCCGGAGAGCAGGGTGCACCGCGGCACGTCCGCGACCAGCTGCCGGGCGATGATGTCGTCGAGCAGCTCCCGCACGTGCGCGACGGTGTCCTCCTGCGAGTCGGTGTGCTCGGAGACCTCCAGCGCCCAGTACGCCTGTTCGCGCAGCCCGTTGCGGTCCACCACGGCGACGTGACCCGGGCGCAGCTCGCGCATGCCCCGCCAGATCGCCGCACCGGGCGTTTTGACGCCCGCGAACACCTCGCGCAACCCGTCGAGCGTCACCACGCCCTCGACGAGCGGGTTGGCCAGGATCGCCTTGGGTTCGGACCCGAACAGCACCCCGTCTTCGGTCTCGAAGTAGTAGAACGGCTTGATGCCCATCCGGTCGCGGACCATGACCAGCTGTTCGGTCCTGGCGTCCCAGATGGCGAACGCGTACATCCCGTTCAGCCGGTCGACCAGCGCACTGCCCCATTCCAGGTAGCCGCGCAGCACGACTTCGGTGTCCGAATCGGTGTGGAACACGTGACCCCGCGACCGCAGCTCGGTGCGCAGCTCGACGAAGTTGTACGCCTCGCCGGAGTAGACCATCGCGACCGCGCCGTCCGCTGTGTCGATCGACATCGGTTGGGCGCCGCCGGGCAGATCGATGACCGCGAGCCGGCGATGCCCCAGCGCGGCGTGCTGCGCCGTCCAGGTACCGACCGCGTCCGGGCCGCGGCAGGACATCGTCTCGGTCATCGCGTCCAGGACGGGCTGCTGGGCGGACAGGTCGCGCCGGAAGGAGACCCACCCCGTGATACCGCAGATCGTGACCACCCCATTACGTCATGTTAATTAGTTAACAACGCTAACGTTGCAGACGGCGCGCGGAACCGCCATCCCGCATCCGAGTGATGTGCGCGAAAGACGTTGGCCCCGAACGAGATCGGCCCGAACGGGGCAGCGGCTCAGGGGTGTCGGGACGACGGACCGGGACGGCTCAGGCCCGCGCGGTCTCGCCTTCGGGGCGCACTCGCACCGACGTGCGGGTGAACGCCGAGACGACCAGGCAGACCGCGATGTTCGCGACGAGGGCCACGATGCCGACGTTGAGGTGGTGCAGGCCGGACGGCAGGAACGGCAGCAGATCGCCGATGCCGACCTCCCCCAGGGTCAGCCAGCTGACCACGACGGTGCCCACCAGCATCCCCGCGCCCGCGCCCCACTTGGTGATCGGATTGCGGCGCAGCAAGCTGGCGATCAGCGACGGGAACAGTTGCGTGACGAAGGCGTACCCGAGCAGCAGCAGGTTCACGATCGCCGCGCCGCCGTTGAACGTCAGGTAGAGCGCGACGGCGGTGAGCACCGGGACCAGCAGCCTGGCCAGCCGTGGGACGCGGTCCTCGGTGACGGCCGGGACGAGTTCCTGGAGCAGGTTCTTGGCGATCACCGTGGCGCTGGAGGTCAGCAGCATCGCTCCCGGCACGAGCGCGCAGAACATCCCGGCCGCGCCCACCAGTCCGGTCACCGCGGGCGGGAACGTCCGCCGGGTGATCGCCAGCAGCGACATGTCGCCGTCCGCGAGCCCGGGGACCACCAGCACGGCGACCAGGCCGGAGAGGATCACGAACAGCAGGACCAGTTGGTACAGCGGGAGGAACGCGGCGTTGCGGCGGAACGACCGCTCGTCCTTGGCGGCGTAGACGGCGCCGAAGTAGTGCGGCCACATGAAGAAACCCAGCGCCGACAACAGGATCGAGGTGACGAACCACCCGGTGTCGTGCGAGGGTTCGCCCAGGGCGAGGAATCCCGGGCGGGCGTGGTCGACCGCCTCGAACACGGCGGTGAAGCCGCCGAAGTAGTGCAGCGGCAGGTACAGCCCGATCGCGACGACGACAACGAGCACCAGGACGTCCTTGACCACGGCGTTCCAGGCCGCGGCGTGGATGCCGGAGACCATGACGTAGCCGCCGAGCACGAGCGCGCCGATCCAGATCGCCACCGGCCGCGAGATCGACCCGTACGAGGTCTGCTCCACGATGATCCCCAGCCCGGTCAGCTGGAGTTGCAGGTACGGGACCATCGCGATGACGCCGATGAGCGACACCAGCACGCCCAGGCCGCGGCTGTCGTACTTGCGGACGAACCAGTCCGATTGCGACACCAGCCCTTCGGCCTTGGCGTAGCGCCAGATCGCCGGGGCCAGCCAGTAGGACATCACGTAGGCCAGGGCGCCGTAGCACAGGATGTAGTACGCCGCCCCGCCGTGGCTGTAGGCGTAGCCGCTGGCCCCGAGGAAGGTGAACGTCGTGTAGATCTCCCCGGCGAGCAGCAGGAACACCAGCAGAGCGCCGAACTTCCGGCCGCCCACGCTCCACTGCTCCAGGTCCATCTCCTTGCCGCGGCGCGCCCGCACGCCCAGCGCCAGCCCCACCACGAGGAAGAACCCGAGTACCGGCAACGCCGCGTTCATCGCCGCTCCTCCCGGTTCGCCGGGTCGCTCCAGTACACGACCGCCATGCAGACCGACGTCAGCACGACCCACGCGAGCACCCAGAACAGCAGGAACGGCATGCCGAGGACGAACGGACGCACCCGGTCGGCCAGCGGCGCGCAGCCGAGCATCCCGACCCACGGCAGGCACGCCAGCACGAACCGGAGCACCTTGCCGCGCCCCCGCGCCGGCACGCGCCCCTCGCCGTCGTGTTCGCTCATCCGCACTCCCCGGAATTCGGTGTCCACAGTGCTCGACCGGCCTGCCCAGGCTGGACAGGTGACCGCGGACACGTCCGCCCAACGTCTGCGTACTATCCAGTGGCCGATCAGCGGGAGTCAAGAGACGTCCGCGGTCCGGGACGTCGGGCCGTTCGCGCAGCTGACGAGCCGGCGCGGCAGGAAGCGCCGGAGCCCGTCGAGGACCTCGACATGACCGTCGTGGACTCGTGGGCCGCCGTTGCCGACAGCTCGTGGTGCCGGATCGCGCTGCGAGCCACCGACCGGGTCCGCCTCGCGATCCTCGCCGTCCACAGCGGATTCCCGGACTCCTGACCGCGCTGGGCGGACCACCGGATCCCGAGTTCCGGCCGACGGCCCCGGGCGGTCGGCGATAAGGTCGGCAGCGGACCGTGGGCCGTTCGTCGGCTGTGCCCGCGGCCGTGGACTCGGGGGATTCGATGACGATCGAGCACGAGGTTGACCAGCCGCGCAAGCGAGGTCGCAGGGCGCGCCGACCTGATCCGGACGACGGCCCCGTCGCCGCGTTCGCGCACGCCCTGCTGACGCTGAAGGAGTCGGCCGGCGACCCCTCCTACGACCGGATGCGCGTCGAATTCGGCGCGATGGCGTCGAAGTCGGCGCTGTCGGCGGCCGCGCGCGGCGACGTGCTGCCGAGTTGGGAGACCACCTGGGAGTTCGTCCGGTCCTTGGCGGTGACCGGGCTCGGACGGGACCAGCAGGAGACCAGGGACGTCTGGCGGGCCCGCTGGGAATCCGCCCGCGCGGCCGAGGAATCCGGGCGGTGCGACGACGAGCCGACGAAGACGCTTCCGGACAGGGCACCCGCTCCGGAGGTCTCCCGCACCGCGCGGTACTGGCCGCTGCTGGTCGCGGCGGCCGCCGTCGTCGCGCTGGTCGCGCTGGTGGCCCACGACTACCTGGGCGGCGGGAACTCCCGGAACGGGACCGCATCGCAGCAGTCGCCACCCCTGCCCGGCGACGCCTCCCGCCTGGACGACGACGTCACCTACCCGGACGGCAGCGCGGTGGCGGTGAACCAGCGGTTCACCAAGACCTGGCGGCTCACCAACACCGGCACGGTCGCCTGGCACGGGCGTTTCCTCCAGCGCCAGCCCCCGTTGGACGGTCTGGACGTCTGCCACACCGCCTCGCGGGTGCCCATCCCGGACACCGCGCCGGGGGCGAGCGTGCTGGTGAGCGTGCCCGCCCAGGCCCCGGGGGCGCCGGGGACCTGCCGGGTGTTCTGGAAGATGGTCGACGCCCAGGGCCGGCTGTTCCTCCCGCAGTACAGCGGGATCTACTTCGACGTCACCGTGACCGACGGACCGGCGCCCGGTCGCTGACCGGCACCGGCCCCGTGACCGGCGAGGCTGCCGTCCACGGGGCGCGCGGTGGGGGTCGAGCGGATCAGATCGAGTAATCGACGTTGATGATGCCGCTGTTCAACGACTTCGCGCGGACCTCGACCATGGACGCGGTGTTGGCCGGCCACGCGATGACGCCGCTGCCGGAGGACCCGCACCCCAGGCCCTGCCACTTGTCCGGGTTCTTGGCCTTGCTCATCCGCGCCTCCACGCAGCCGTACTGGTTCGTGCCCGACTGCGCGCTCCAGTCGATCCGCAGCTTGCCCTTCCAGCCGCTGGCCGGGCTGGTGTAGGAGCACTGCTTGGACGCCGGGCCCCACTTGGCCACGAAGCCGGACGCCGACCCGTTGCACGTGGACATCGTGTGGACCGCGGCGTCCGCGGTCGCGGGCAGCACGCCCGCCGACAGCGCCGCCAACGCGACGGCCGCGCCCATCGCCCCCATCCGACCGCGCCGGGACACGCTGCTCGCCCTGTTCGCTGACATGCTGATGCGCCGTTCCTTTCCTGTCCGGGTTGGATTCGTCGGCGAGCCTGGCAGCGCGGGATCGGCGGGTTCAAGCATTCGGCGGTGTCCGACCGATGTCCGCGCACATTGCACATTGTTCGCGCTGGTCAGGACTATTTCCGCGGCCAATTCCGGGCGGGCGGTCGCCGTCGGTGCGCAAGCGGAGATCAGTCCACTGAGGCCGCTGACCGTCCGATCGGGACGGGCGTCGTCCCCGGAGAGTTCGTCGCTTCTGGACTCGGGCCGCTCGACCGCGACCGCTACGAACGGCGGCGAGGCCCGCCGCGCCCGCCGCCCCGGCGCCCGCCTCCTCGGCGGGCACCCGAGCCGCGTTGCCGGGTCCCGCCGGTCGGCTTGCGGGCAGTCGTCTTGTCCTCGAAACGCTTGCGCTTCGGCGCCGGGGCCGGTTGGCGCCCGCGCGTGCTGTTGACAGTCCGTCCCCGGACGATCCCGATGAACTGCTCCATCAGATCGGTGGTCTCGTCCTCCAACCAGGACAGCGCCACCCGCGACTGCGGGACGTCGGTCATCGGGCGGTAGGTGAGGTCCCGACGGTGGTGCAGCCGGGCGAGCGACTGCGGGACCACCAGCAGCCCGACCCCGGCCGCGACCAGCTCGACCGCGGCCGCGGTCGTGGCCGGGCGCTCGATCGCCGGCCGTCCGGGCGGCCGTTCCCAGTCGAGGGTGTCGTCGAGGGGGTGCAGCACGACGTCGTCGGCCAGGTCCTCGGGGGACACCTCGTCGACCGCGGTCACCACGTGGTCCTTCGGCACCACGACCACGGTCGTCTCGGTGTACAGCGGGATGGCGTGCAGCCCCGTCCGGTCCGTCGGCAACCGCAGCAGGACCGCGTCGGCGGCCCGCTCCCGCACCACGTCGGCGGCGTCGGCGGCCGACACGTGCACGAGGGCCAGCGGGACCTCGGGCACCCGCTCCCGCCACTTGCGCACCCACTTGTCGGGCGTCACTCCCGGCACGTGCGCGAGCGTGAACGACGGGGACTCGTCCGGACCAGTCACGGCCCCCACGTTACCGGGCGTCGTCGCAGGTAGCGCCGACGCGGTCGGTACCCTGCACGGCATGACGTCGCACAAGACCTCCCAGACCATGAAGCCCGCGACCGCGGCGAAGAAGCTGGGGGTGTACCTGGAGGCCACCCCCGCGGAGTTCCGGGAGGGTGTCGTCTCGCGCGACGAGTTGAACGCGCTGCAGACCGACCCGCCCGAGTGGCTGCGCGAACTGCGCCGCAACGGCCCGCACCCCCGCCCGGTGGTCGCCGCGAGGCTGGGCGTCTCCATCAGCGGCCTCGCACGCGGCGGCATCACCGACCCGCTCACCACGGAGCAGATCAACGCGCTCAAGGCGGACATGCCCGAGTGGCTGGAGCGGGAACGCGCCACCCAGGCGGAAGTCCGCAAGGAGGCCGCCCGCGCCAAGGAGAAGAAGAAGGCCGAACGCGAGCGTCCGCAGTCCTGACGAGGAACCGGTTCGTCCGGCCTCCGCGAGCTGTCCTCGGCGGGGCCGGACGGGCTGTGTCTTGCGCACTCGGTTCGGCCAGCACCGGGATGTGGGGCCGATCACAGAACCCGGGCCATGGCGACCGAGCAGGCTCAGCGCTGGTGACCAGCGTCGTCCGAGGTCCAGAGGGTGTCCAGAGCGTGCCGACCGGTCGGGATCGCCGACCTTCCGGCCGGTCGCGGCGCGGGGTGTCCCAGCGCGATGCCGGTGCGGACCTGCCACGGGTGCGAGTACCCGGCGATGGCGGTGACCCGCTCGACGTTCTCCTGCGGGAAGAAGGTCACCGGGCAGGAACCGAGCCCGAGCAGGTGCGCGGCGAGCATGATGTTCTGCGCGACCCGCCCGCCGTCGAACTCCGAGTCCGCCCAGCCGTGGTCGAGCGCGAGCAGCACCACCACCGGCGCGGAACGCAGGTGCACCGCGTAGGCGCCGCAGCCGCTCAGCTCCGCCCGGGTCGCCGCGTCCCGGATGGTGTGGAAGCGCCAGGGCTGGCGGTTCCGCGCCGACCCCGTCCACCGCGCGACGTCCAGCACCTGCCGCACCACGTCGTCGCTCACGTCCTCGTCGGTGAACCACCGCGTGGCCCGCAGCGACGCCAGTGCGCGTAGCGAATCGACCATGCCGACACCCTATCGGCGGTGCGAGCGTCCACTCCGGACGCCGCGCTCCTGCACTCCACGACTCGCGCAACGCAAGCGCGTGTTTTACAAGCGGCGTCAGCCGCTTCCTCTTTCGGTGAGCGGTCTCGCCACTTGCCACTCCCTAGTCCCGTGCGGAGCCCGGCGGCCAGATGACGGTGACCGGGACACCGCGTTCTCGTGCGGCGTCCACGACGTCGGCGGTGCCGCCGTAGCCCCGAGCCGGCTCGCCGTCCCAGACCGCGATGAGTTCGTCCGCCATCCCGATCATCTCGATGCTGGCGGTCATGTGCGATTCGGAGGTGGAGTCGGGGAAATCGAGCCGGACCACCTCCGAGGCGCGGCTGAGCAGGTCGTCGTACGTGGCGTGGTGGTCCTCGGGGAGCGCGTCGCGGTAGTTGACCGCCGGAACGATGACGACGAGCGTTCCACCGCGATCGAGCACGGCCCGGGCGAACAGCGCATCCGCACCGTCGGCGAGGCAACTCACCCCCACCACGGGGCCTTCGTACTTCTCCAATTCCGCGCGGAGAGCCGCGCGCACCAGCTCGATGGTCCGCTGCGGCAGCCCTCGATGGCCGGTCACGGCGAGTCGGGTCACCAGTGCTCCTCAGTCGTAGCGGCCGGTCAGCACGTGATCAAGGTGTTCGGCGTCGCGGCACCGGGTGGAAACCTCGGACCGCAGGTCGCGAACCGTCCCGCGATCGTTTTCGAGTCATACCGCACCCAGAAGGCAGGAGTGAACCGCCAGCACGCAGTATTCGGCCGCCCGAGCGGTGATTCGGCCGGGGGCTCGTCCGGTTCGGCTACGGTGCTGCGGCGGGGTGCGTGGTGGTGTGCTGGTGCAGGATGAGCGCGGCGTGCAGGTCGATCTGGTCGTGCGGGTCCGCGACGCGGCGGCCGGTGAGCGCTTCCACCCGCTCGATGCGGTAGTGGATGGTGTTCACGTGCAGGTGCATGGCTGCTGCGGTGCGGGTCCATGACGCGCCGTTGTCCAGGAAGGTCTGCAACGTCTCCAGCAGTCGGGTGCCTTTCGCGGCGTCGTATCCGGTGACCGGGCCGATGGTGCTCGCCCGGAAGGCTTGCGACACGGCTGCGGGCAGGCCCTCCAGCAGGGCGTGCAGGTTCGTCATTTCCGGGACGGCGCACGCCCGCGTGGTCGAGGTCGGTCGCCTTTCGGCGGCGTCCGCGGCGTAGCGGGCGCTGCGCAGGGCTGCGGCGAGGTCGCGGGGATCGGCGCTCGGGCCGATGCCGACCGCGATGGCGGGGTCGCCGTCGAGGAGGCGCTGCAGGGTCGGCAGGTGTTCGCGGACCCGCTGGACGAGCTGGCCCGGCGGCGCGGCGGCGACGACGATCGACTCACCGGATCCGCCCTCGCACGCGGCGAACCGCGCCGCGCACGCCGCGAGCAGCTCGTGGGCGGCATCGACCGCCCAGGTGGTCGGCGCACCGGGCGTTCTCACCACGAGCGGGGTCAGGTCGGTGCCGGTGGGCAGGCCGCATGCGCGCACCACGTCGGGTATCGCCGCGGTGTCCTCCGCGTCGAGGGCGGTGAGCAGCGCACCGGCTGCCGCGCCCTGCTCGGCGAGCCGTTCCCGGTGCTGCGCCAGCCTCGTGGACAGCAGGGCGGCGAGCTCGTCGAGCACCGGCCGATGCCGCGCGGTGACCGCTCGGGTCGTGCGCAGGAACCAACCGTCGAACGGAGATCTGGGCCCCGGTCCGACCGGCACGCAGGTGTCCCCCGGGCCGCCGGCGACGTGCGGGGTGCTGTCGGCGATCACCCGACCGGCGGCGGATGCGAGCGCGAGGTCCGCCAGCCCGAGGCGTTCGACCGCCGTGGCGAGCACGTCGTCGAGCGGGGCGTCCCGGGCGATGCCTTCGAGGAGTTCGTCCTTGACCGTCGACGGCAGTGCCGGGGCGTCGGATTCGCGCAGGTCGGCCCACAGCCGCAGGTAGATCCGGTCGAGGATGGTCCGGAACGTGGTGTTCTGCGGTACCGAGAACAGCGGGAGCTCGTGGTGCCGGCACGCGTCCACGAGCTCGTCCGGGACCCGGCCGTGCACACCTTCACCGGCGATGAGCGCGACCGCGCCCGCGGCCCGGACAGCCGCGACGAACGCCCGCGCCGTCCCGCGGTGGTGCGGCTGCCACCAGACCAGGCCGGTCAGCACGATCTCGCCCGGCGACAGGTAGGTCGCCGGGTTCGCCATGTCGGCCGTGTTGACACCGGTGGCGGTGCGTTCCAGCGCGTGGTCGGGCACCCACAGCGGCGCCACACCGAGATCGGCGAGTTCCAGCACCTGCTTCACCAGCACGGGACCTACCAATACCAGATCCCCGGCCCCGGCGGAGAGACGTTCCTACCGGCCGGTTCGGATGATCGACCGAGTCCAGGCGCAGCAATTCGTGTGCGACGACCGTGGCGGGCGGCATCCCCGGGACGGTCTACTCGGCGCATCCCCGAGCCGCCGACGCCGGCGGCGCACGCGGAGGCGAGGTGCGCTGTGGACCTGAACACCGTCGAGACGTTGCGCCGAGCGCGCAGGCGCGAGGACCTCCTGCTGGCACCGGGCGAAACCTTCCTCGCTGGTGGCACCTGGCTGTTCTCCGAGCCCCAGCCGAGCAGGACCGGGCTGGTCGACCTGACGACCATGGGGTGGCCGTCGATCGAGGACACGGCCGAGGGCCTGCGCATCGGAGCCACCTGCACGATCGCTGAACTGTCCCGGATCCGGCCGCGCGAAGGCTGGGCGGCGCACCCGATCTTCTTCCTGGCCGCCACCGCGCTGCTCGCCTCCTTCAAGATCTGGAACGTCGCGACGGTCGGCGGGAACATCTGCCGCTCCTACGCCGCGGCGGCCATGGTGTCGCTGGCCGTCGCCCTGGACGCCACCGCGCTGATCTGGACCGCTGACGGTGGTGAGTACGCGATCCCGGTCGCCGACATCAGCACCGGGAACGGGACCAACGCGCTCGCGGACGGCGACGTGCTGCGCTGCATCGACATCCCCGCCCACGCGCTGCGGGCTCGCACCGGATTCCGCAAGATCGCGTTGGCCGAGATCGGCCGCAGTGCGGCGGTGCTCACCGGTCGGCTCGACGAGTCCGGTGCCGCGGTGTTCACCATCACCGCCGCCACCCTGCGCCCGGTGGTGCTGCGCTACCCCTGCCTGCCCACCTCCGCTCGGTTGCGCGCGGACGCGCAGGACGCCGAGGGCTACTACACCGATCCGATGGGCACCGCCGACTGGCGTCGCGCCGTCAGCGCCGTGCTGGTCGAGGAGATCCGACAGGAGCTGCTGCCGTGGAGCTGAACATCAACGGTGACCCCTGCACCGGCACCCCGCGGGCCGGGCAGTGCCTGCGCACCTTCCTGCGCGACCAGGCGCACTTCGAGGTCAAGAAGGGGTGCGACGCGGGCGACTGCGGTGCCTGCGCGGTGCTGGTCGACGGCGAACCGGTGCACTCGTGCCTCTACCCGGCTCGGCGCGCCGAGGGGCGCTCGGTCACCACCGTCTCCGGCCTGGGAACCGTCGACGACCCGCATCCGATGCAGCAGGCGTTCGTCGACAACTTCGGCTTCCAGTGCGGTTTCTGCACCGCGGGCATGATCGTCACGGCGTCGACGCTGTCGGCCGACCAGCTCGACGACCTGCCCCGGCTGATGAAGGGCAGCCTGTGCCGCTGCACCGGGTACCGCTCGATCCGGCAGGCCATCGGGCAGGGCGTGACCGGCGGCGCCGACCGGGCGCCCCGCTCCGGCCGGCAGGCGGCCATCGGGACCTCGGCGAACCCGCCCGCTGCCGGACGCGTCGTCACCGGCACCGAGCCGTACACCTTCGACGTGGAGTTGCCGGGCGCGCTGCACATCCGCGTGCTCGGTTCCCCGCACGCGCACGCCCGCATCGTCGACATCGACACCACGCGGGCCGAGCAGCTGCCCGGTGTCGAACTCGTCCTGGACCACCGCAGCGCGCCGCGGACCCGCTTCTCCACGGCGCAGCACGAACACCGCACCGACGACCCGCACGACACCCGCGTCCTCGACGACGTGGTGCGCTTCAAGGGGCAGCGGGTCGCGGCCGTCGCCGCGACCACCGCGGCCGTCGCCGAGGCGGCCTGCCGCCTCATCGAGGTCACCTACGACGTCCTGCCGTCGGTCCACGACCCGGAGCTGGCCAGGTCGCCGGGCGCACCCGTGCTGCACCCGGAGCTGCTCGACAGCGACCAGCCGGACGAGGAACTGCCGGAGGACGTGGCGCGCAACGTGGTGGCCTGCATCCACGACGGTGTCGGCGGCGACGTCGACCAGGCGCTCGCGGACTCCGACGTCACCGTGCGCGGGGAATGGCGCACCCAACGGGTCTCGCACGCGCAGCTGGAGACCCACGGCAGCCTCGGCTGGCTCGACGAGGACGGCAGACTGGTGATCCGCACCAGCTCCCAGGTCCCGTTCCTGACCCGCCGCACGTTGTGCCGGCTGCTCGACCTGCCCGAGGAACGGGTGCGGGTCTTCACCAAGCGGGTCGGCGGCGGTTTCGGCGGCAAGCAGGAGATGTTCGCCGAGGACCTCGTCGCGCTCGTGGTGCTGCGCACCGGAAAACCCGCGGTGTACGAGCTGAGCAGGCCGGAGGAGTTCCAGCGCACGTCGGTGCGGCACCCGTTCCGCGTCCGGGTCGCCCTCGGGGCCGAGCGCAGCGGCAGGCTCACCGCGATCAAGCTGGACGTGCTCGCCGACACCGGGGCCTACGGCAACCACGCGCCGGGCGTGCTGTTCCACGGTTGCGCCGAGTCGATCAGCCTGTACAACGCGCCGGTGAAGCGGGTCGACGCCGAGGCGGTGTACACCAACAACATCCCGTCCGGCGCCTTCCGCGGCTACGGCCTCGGCCAGGTCGTCCTCGGCGTCGAGTCCGCAATGGACGAACTCGCGCTCGCCCTCGACATCGACCCGTTCGAGCTGCGGCGCATCAACGCGGTCCGCGACGGCGACCCCCTCGTGGAGGCCCACCCGGCCGATGACGGGCTGGTCTGCGGCAGTTACGGCCTCGACCAGTGCCTGGACCTCGCCCAGCGGGCGCTCGCCCGCGGCAACGGCGTGCCGGCTCCGGAGGGCGAGCACTGGCGGACCGGCGAGGGAATGGCGGTCGCGATGATCGCGACGATGGCTCCCCGCGGGCACGTTTCCCGGACCACGCTGTCGGTGCGGCCCGACGGCACCTACGTCGCGGGCGTGGGCACCAGCGAGTTCGGCAACGGCACCACGACCGTGCACACCCAGATCGTCGCGACCACCATGTCGACCGAGCTGGACCGGGTGCGGCTGACCAACTCCGACACCGACGGCGCCGTCTACGACACCGGCGCGTTCGCGTCGGCCGGCACCACCGTGGCGGGCAAGGCGTTGCACGCGGCCGCGACCGCGCTGCGCACTCTCCTGCTCCGCGTCGCCGCCGAGATCACCGGCACCGATCCCGCGGCCTGCTCGTTGTTCGCCGACGGCATCCGCACCCCGGAGCGGGTCGTCGGTTTCCCGGAGGTCATCCGCGCCTGCCCCGAGGCCAACCGGGACGGCGACGCCGCGTTCGCGCGAGGGGACGAGTTCGGCGAAGTCCGTTCGCTGGCCTGGAACGTGCAGGCGTTCCGCGTCGCGGTCGACACCCGCACCGGCGCGGTGCGGATCCTGCACTCGGTGCAGGCCGCGGACGCCGGCACCGTGCTGAACCCGGAGCAGTGCCGCGGGCAGGTGGAAGGCGGCGTGGCCCAGGCCATCGGCGCGTCGCTGTACGAGGAGGTCGTGGTCGATTCGTAGGGCACCCTGCTGACTCCGGTGCTGCGCACCTACCGGATCCCCCAGATGGCCGATGTCCCGGAGACCGAGGTGCACTTCGCCGAGACATTCGACGACCTCGGACCGTTCGGGGCGAAGTCGATGAGCGAGAGCCCCTTCAACCCGGTCCCGGCCGCCCTGGGCAACGCCATTCGTCGCGCGGTCGGCGTCCGCCCCTACGAGACGCCGTTCTCGCGGGACCGGATCTGGCGCATGCTCAACGCCCCGGACGCGATGCCCGACTGGTGCGCTGTCGCGCGCGTCAGCACGAAGGAACCGGTGGACGAACCCGCCGCCGTGCGCTGACCCGAGCACACCTTCTGTCCAGTGTGGACGAGCGTCATGCGGTGCCCGGGGCGCGGCAGGCGGCGAAGCCGCTGTCTGCTCCGGTGAGCAGCCAGCCGGTGAACCCGCCGACGCGCGGACCGGAGGTGGGCGTCCGGGTGGCGGTGCCCAGCGCAGGTCCAGGCCCACGAGGACGACACCCCCGCACGCCGCGCGGGCATGACCGCAGCGCGCCGTCCAGGACGGGGTGGCGCAACTCCGGCGCAGCGCGCGAACTCCCGCTGGTCACAGCGTTTTCGCAGGCCAGAGAGGTGGCGTTACATCGCCGTAACACGATTTCGCCTAGGGTCGGCGCGGGATGCCAGCGGACCGGCTCAGGTTCCGCGGCGGACCGGCGATCGGACGGCGAGACGACGAGGAGGACCCGTGCGAGCGGCGACGACTTCGGCCCGCACCGCGGTGATGTGCCTGTGCGTGACCCTGGTGGTCGGCATGGTCTCGGCGGTGAACCTGGCCATCCCGTCGCTGCACACCAGCGCGTTGCACCCGTCGGCGACCGAGGTGGTGTGGGTCGTCGACGGCTACGTGGCGGTGTTCGCGTGCCTGCTGATCCCCGCCGGCGCGCTCGCGGACCGCTGGGGCCGCAAGGGCGTGCTGGTCAGCGGGATGCTCGTGTTCGCGCTGGGCTCGGCGATCTGCGCGCTCGCGCCGCAGGTGCAGTTCCTCATCGCGGGCCGGATGCTCAGCGGCGCCGGGGCCGCGGCGGTGCTGCCGACGACGCTGGCGCTGCTGATCGCCGACGCCGACGCCGGGCAACGCCCCAGGCTCATCTCGGTCTGGGCGTCGATGACCGGGCTGGCCGCCGTGCTCGGCAACGTGGGCGGCGGCGCGGCGATCGAACTGGGCACCTGGCGTTCGCTGTTCGTCTGCGTCGTTCCGCTGTCCGCGGCGGCGGCCGGGCTGGTCGCCCTGGTCGCACCGGTGGTGCCCCGGCACCGCAGGCCGGTCGACCCGCTCGGCGCGCTCCTGCTGACCGGCGGGATCGTCGCGCTGCTGTTCGGCATCACCGCCGGGCCGCAGACCGGCTGGACGAGCGCGGAGGTGCTGGCCGGAACCGGTGTCGCGGTCGCGCTGCTCGCCTGCTGGACCTGGCACGGGCTCCGGAGCGAGCACCCGATGCTCTCGCCGCGCCTGTTCGCGATCCCGGCCGTGCGGTCCAGCGCGCTCGGGCTCGCACTGCTGTTCGTCGGCATGTTCGGCGTCTTCTACGTCAACGGGCAGTTCCTCCAGTACGCGCAGGGCTGTTCGCCGTTCGGAGCGGGCGTGCGGCTGCTTCCGATGGCCGCCGCGCTGCTGCTCGCGCCGCGCTGCGGGGTCGCCGTCGAGCGGCTGCTCGGTCGCAGGTGGACGGTCGCGGCCGGAGTCGCCGTGCAGGCGGCGGGACTGCTCGTGTTGTCCACTGTGGATAGGACGAGTCCGTACCCGCTGTACGCGGCGGGCGCCGGGCTCGCCGCCGCCGGATGCGGACTGGCCACCCCGCTGCTCTCGCACGGCATGGTCTCCGCCCTGCCCGCCGAGCAGGCCGGGGTCGGCTCCGGGCTGCAGAGCCTCGCCCGCGAGCTCGGCAGCGCACTGGGGATCGCGCTGGCGGGCAGCCTCATCACCGCTCTGTTCACCGCGGACTCCCCGACTCCGGGTGCCTCCACGGTGGCCGCCGCGCTGCGCACCACGACCGCGCCGGAACAGCGGCTGGCGGTCGTCGACCACTTCACCGCCTCGCTCGACACCACGATGCTGACCCTGGCCGGGTTCGCGCTGCTCGCCGGAGCCTTCGTGGTCGCCTGGTTCCCCCGGCAGGCGGCGCCTCCGGGCGGGCGGGCAGCGGAACGTGCACCGGAGGTCGCCGAGCGATCGGGGCCCTGAACGGCGCGCACTCGACCGCCCGCCGCACCGGCGCCCGAGCTGGTTCCTCATGGCAGAACGCGCTGTTCTTCAGAGGTGTCACTGCCGCACGATGGACGCACCGCTGCCCGGCCCCCCGGGACCCGGGCAGTCCGACGCCCCTGAGGAGCAAGACCGGTGCAGTTCTACCTCGACGGCTACCAACCCGGGGACCCGTTCGTCGCGGCCCCCCACCCGTCCCTGTCCGAGCGTCCGGCGGGCCTGCCGGACACGGCCGATGTGGTGATCATCGGCTGCGGTCCGGCCGGGCTCGTGCTGGCCGCCCAGCTCGCCGAGTTCCCCGAGATCCACACCGTGATCGTGGACCGCCGCGACGGACCGCTCGAAGTCGGCCAGGCCGACGGCGTCGCGTGCCGCACCGTGGAGATGTTCGAGGCGTTCGGCCTGGCCGACCAGCTCGTCCACGAGGGCTACCAGGTCAACGAGGTGACCTTCTGGCGGCCGGACCCCGCGGACAGCTCCTCGATCGTCCGCACCGGACGCATCAACGACGTCGAGGACGACCTCTCCGAGATGCCGCACATGATCGTCAACCAGGCGCGGATGCTGGCCTACCTGCGCGACCACATGCGCCGCTCCGCCACCCGCGCCGAACCCTGCTACGGGCTGCACGCCACCGACGTCCGGGTCGACCCCGACCCCACCGCCCAGCACCCGGTCGAGGTCACGCTGCAGCACGTCGAGGGCTTCGAGCCGACCGGGCAGACCTCCACCATCCGCGCCCGGTACGTCGTGGGCTGCGACGGCTCGCGCAGCACCACCCGGCAGGCGATCGGCCGCCGCCTCGAAGGCGAGGCGACCAACCAGTCGTGGGGCGTGCTGGACGTCCTGGCCGTCACCGACTTCCCCGACATCCGGCTCAAATCCGCGATCCACTCCGAGCAGGGCAGCATCCTGGTCATCCCGCGCGAAGGCGGCTACCTGGTCCGGCTCTACATCGAGCTGGACAACGACCGCGACGCCGAGATGCTGCGCGAGCGCAGCGTGACGCCGGACAAGCTCGCCGCGGTCGCCAACCGGATCCTGCACCCCTACACGATCGACGTGAAACACGTCGGCTGGTGGGCGGTCTACGAGATCGGCCAGCGGCTGTGCGACCGCTTCGACGACGCCGAGAACGGGGACCCGCCGAGGGTTTTCATCGCCGGCGACGCCTGCCACACGCACAGCGCGAAGGCCGGGCAGGGCATGAACGTCTCGATGGCCGACGCCTGGAACCTCGGCTGGAAGCTCGGCACCGTGCTCCGCGGCACGTCGCGGCCCGAAATCCTGCGCACCTATTCGACCGAGCGGCAGAAGGTCGCCCAGCAGCTCATCGACTTCGACCGCGAGTTCGCCGCGCTGTTCAGCGCCCGCCAGGACCGCGACGCCGACCCGGAGCGGTTCCAGCACTACTTCCGCGAACAAGGCCGGTTCACCGCCGGGGTCGCGGTCCGCTACGAGCCCTCCCCCCTGACCGCTCGTTCGGTCCACCAGCACCTCGCCGAGGGCTTCCCCATCGGGATGCGGTTCCACTCCGCACCGGTCGTACGGCTCGCCGACGCCAAGCCGATGCACCTCGGGCACGCGGCCCGGGCGGACGGCGCCTGGCGCCTCTACGCGTTCGCCGACCGGGCTCACCCGGGCGCAGCCGACTCCCGGCTGCGGGAACTCGCCGCGTTCCTGTCCTCAGTGGACTCCCCGATCGCCCGGTTCACCCCGCCTGGCACCGACCCCGACTCGGTGATCGACGTGCGGACGGTGCTCCAGCAGGGACACCGCGACGTCACCGTCGAGGACCTGCCGCCGGTCCTGCTCCCCCGCAAGGGCCCGTTCGAACTCGTCGACTACGAGAAGGTCTTCTGCCCCGACCCGGCCACCGACATCTTCGACCGGCGCGGACTGGACCGGGACCGCGGCGCCCTCGTGGTCGTCCGGCCGGACCAGCACGTCGCGAACGTCCTCCCCCTCGACGCCCACCACGAGCTCCTCGACTTCCTCCGCGGCGTGCTCGTCGAGGTCGGCTGAGAGCCTGGTCTTCGAACTCGTTTTGCGTGGCGGTGCCGGTAGCGGAACCTCAGCGGCCCGCCCGTCACCCGCCCCCCACGAGGCGCTGACGCGCCGCAGTCACATCGGCTCCGGGAGCACCGTTACCTTGTTCGTGGTCCTCGAAGGGGACTGCTGGCCTGCGGGCCCGGCATGACTTGAGCCCCTTGTCGATCATGATCGTATAGGTGGTGTCACCGGGCCTGGCGGTGCTGGTTGACGGACCTGCTGTCCGACACCGGCCACCGCTCCGGCGGTGCACCGGGAGTTCGGCCTGGCCGACGTCGCCGACGCACTCGCCCGCGCACGGCGCGGGTCGAACGACGAGGAGCCGATCCTCACGGGTCGACCGGCAGCCGGGCCAGTCCGGACCCCCTCCGCCAGGTCGCGCGAGTCGCACCCGCGCCGGGTTCAGCGCGGCTCGGGCACCAGCACGCAGCGGGTGCCGCGGTAGATCGTGGGCATGCACCGGTTGCAGTGCACGCACCGCGACCGCGCGGACGGGTCGGACTCGATGCGGCGCACCAGGTCGGGTTCGCGCAGCAACGCGCGGGCCATCGCCACGAACGAGAAACCCTCGCGCATGGCCAGATCCATGGTCTCCCGGCGGGTGACGCCGCCGAGCAGGACCAGCGGCATCCGCAGGGCCGCGCGGAACTGGCGCGCCCGGTCCAGCAGGTACGCCTCCCGGTACGGGTACTCGCGCAGGAACAGGCCGCCGCCGGCCCGGATGCCCCAGCGCTGCGGGGCCGGGAACGCGGCGGCGAACTCGCGGACCGGCGCGTCCCCGGTGAACAGGTACATCGGGTTGAGCAGCGAGCTGCCCGCGGTCAGTTCCAGCGCGTCCAGCGAGCCGTCCTCCTCCAACCACTGTCCTACTTGGACGCTTTCGTCCAACCAGAACCCGCCCGGAACCCCGTCGTCCATGTTCAGCTTCGCGGTGATCGCCATCCGGTCGCCGACCGCCTCGCGCACCGCGCGGGCGATGTCCAGCGCCAGCCGCGCCCGGTTGCGCAACGGGCCGCCGTACCGGTCGGTCCGCCGGTTCAGCCGCGGACTGAGGAACGCGCTGACGAGGTAGTTGTGCCCGAAGTGCAGTTCCACCGCGTCGAATCCGGCCTCCAGCGCGGTCCGCGCGGCCGTGGCGTGCGCGGCGGTGATCCGGTCCAGGTCCGCGGTGCGCGCCGCCCGCGTCCAACGCAGGCTCAGCGGGCTGAACCGACCGCTCGGCGCCAGCGCGGCCCGCCGGTTCGACGCGGCGTTCGCGACCGGTCCGGCGTGCCCGAGCTGCGCGCACACCGCCGCCCCCGCGGCGTGCACCGCATCGGTGAGCCGACGCAGCTGCGGCACCACCTCCGGCCGCATCCAGATCTGGTGCCGGTCGGTGCGCCCCTCCGGAGCGACCGCGCAGTAGGCCACCGTGGTCATCCCGACCCCGCCGCGCGCCGGCCGCAGGTGGTAGTCGATCAACCGGTCGGTGACCGCTCCCTCCGGCGTGGCGCCTTCGAACGTGGCCGCCTTGATGATCCGGTTGCGCAACCGCACCGGCCCCAGCCGCGCCGGGGCGAGCACGTCCGGTTCGGTCATGGTGGGCTCCCCGCGTCCAGACCGGCGACGACGAAGCCGCGCAACGCCTCCACCGGTACCTCGGTGCTGATCGGAGTGTCGCCGAGCGGGTTGCCGCAGGACTGGAGCACCAGGCCGAACGCGAACCGCCACCGCAGCCTCGCCTCGTCCTCGGACAGGTCCGGCCGGGCGGCGCGCAGCAACTCGGCCCACGCGGACAACCCGAACCACCGCGACGTCCACGCCAGCCGCCGGCCGCCCAGCACGACCCGCGCCAACAGGTGCAGGTGCAGTCGGCCGGTCGGATCCGCCGCCAGCGCGCGCAGCGGGGCGAGCACCACGTCCACCAGCTCCGCGACCTCGGGCACCCAACCCCGCTTCCGGCGCTGCGCCAGCGAATCCAACTGGTCCTGCCACAGCGGGGCCAACCGCTCCTCCAGCAGCGCGGCCACCACGCCGTCCTTGGAACCGAAGTGGTAGTGCACCGCGGCGGGATTCATCCCGGCCGCGGTGTTGATCGCCCGCACCGACACCCGGTCGTACCCGGACTCCAGCAGCAACCGCTCGGCCACCACCAACAACCGGGCACGGGTATCGGCCTCCGCCGGGCCGTCCACCGCCAACCGCCGAGACACGAGATCAGTAGAACAGGTTTCAATCAGTGATTCAACCGGTGTCGGGGAACCGCTGAACTGCACGGCGACGCGCCCGTCGACGGCAGGACGACCTCGTGCGCGACACCGGTCAGGCAGACCACGGCGTCCGGATCGGCGAGACGTCCCACCGAACGCCGCCGACCGGGGGACGCGGGCGCGAACCGGTCGTCGGTCGAGCGGGAGCCGCCGTAGGGTTCGCCCGTGGACTGGCAGAGCTGGCACGACGGATACGACCTCCCCGGCTCGCACCTGGCGCGCCGACTGGTGGTGGTCCAGCAGCGGATCCGGGCCGCGCTGGACGCCAGCCCGCCGGGGCCGCTGCGGGTGATCAGCCTGTGCGCCGGTCAGGGCCGCGACCTGTTGGCGGTGCTGGCCGACCACCCGCGCCGGGACGACGTCCGGGCGCGCCTGGTGGAACTGGACGCGCACAACGCGGCGGTGGCCGAGGAGACCGCCCGCGCGGCCGGTTTGAACCGCGTGGAAGTGGTGCCCGGGGACGCCTCGCTCACCGATCACTACCGGGGCGTGACCCCGGCGGACCTCGTGCTGGTCTGCGGGGTGTTCGGCAACATCACCGACGCGGACATCGAGCGGACCGTCGACTGCTGTTCCCAGCTGTGCAGGACCGGCGGCCTGGTCGTCTGGACCCGCCACCGGGGCGCTCCGGACCGGGTTCCGCTGATCTGCGAGTGGTTCGAGGAACGCGGCTACGACCGCGAGTGGCTGTCCGATCCGGACGCGAGTTTCGGCGTCGGCGTGCACCGCTTCCGCGGCGAACCGCGGCCACTGGCCGAGGGCGTGCGCATGTTCACCTTCGTCGGCTCCGACGCGCTCGGAAAGCCGGACGGTGACTGACGCCGTCTCCGTCCACAACGGACCTTGCTGGGCGCGAACTCCTGCGGTCAGCCGAGTTCCGGTGGTGTCCAGTCGACGTGCCGCAGCATCGCACGGGCGGTGACGCGGGGCGGGGCCAAGCTGAGCGCGGTGTTGCGCACGGCGATGGCGAGGGGGTTGTCCAGCTGCTGCCCCATCCGGGCCGCCCGCCGGGCAGCGCGGGCCACCGCCTGGCTGCGGGGCCGCCGCTCGGCGTCGTACCGGGCCAACGCGGATTCGACCGCGGGCTCGGCGGCGACCGCGGCGGCCAGCGCGACCGCGTCCTCCAGGGCTTGGCAGGCGCCTTGCCCGAGGTTGGGCATCATGGCGTGCGCCGCATCTCCGAGGAGGGCCACCTTGCCCACGGCGAAGGACGGCAGGGGCGTGGCGATCTCGGACATGTCGTGGTGCAGCACGGCTTCCGGCCGCGTCGCGTCGAGGAGGGTGGGGATCGGGTCGTGCCAGCCGCCGAAGCGCTGACGCATCGCGGACAGCGGATCGGGGTAGCGCACGCCCGCGGGAGCGGTGAGGACCGCGTGCCATTCGGCCCGGCCGTCGGCGAAGGCGATGTGCCCGAACTCCGCGCCCGGCCCCCAGGTCAGCTCGAACTCGGTCGACAGGTCGACCGAGCGGTCGGTGATGGCGCGCAGCACCGTCGAACCGCTGTAAACCGGGCCGGGGTGCGCGGGGAAGAACTGCGAGCGCAACCGGCTGCCGACACCATCGGCAGCCACCACCAGGTCCGCGTCCAGCACGACGTCGCCGCAGCTCACTCGCGCCTGTCCGGCGATGTCGACGGACGTCACCTCGGCCCCGATCAGCAGGGCCTCCCGCGGCAGGGCTTCGCGCAGCAGCCGGTGCAGCGCGGCGCGGGGGATTCCCACGATCGGCGTGCCCGTCTCGCGTTCCAACGCGACGCCGTCCATCCGGGCCAACCAGCGACCGCCGGGAGTGCGCGTGCCACCGCTGCGCTGGTACCGCGCGGCCGCGCGCACCGCCTGCCCGGCGCCGAGCGCGTCCAGAGCACGAATGCCGTTGGCGGCCAACGAGATTCCCGCACCGACGTCGGCGAGAACGGCAGCGCGCTCGACGACCGTCGCCTCCCAACCGATGCGGCGCAGACCGATCGCCGCGGCCAACCCGCCGATGCCACCGCCCACGACCACCGCGTTGCGCCCCACGTCCGCCTCCCCTTTTCCGGCCTCCTGCCCCAGGCGGGGAGCATAGGGCAGGTTCCCACCGCGGTGAGCTCGACGGACCCGCGTGGTGCGGGAGGTCCGGTAACCGGAAAACCGCGGTGCCACACGGCATCCACGAGATCCGGTGGCCGCCCGCCGGGTGCTCGCCGGTACCGCGAGGACGCCCGCGCGGCTCCCGCGACAACGCCGGTAGGAGCACCGCGCGCCCCGATCAGCACCGGCTCGGTCGGGCGGCGGGCAGGGTGACGGTGAAGGTGCTGCCCTCGCCCTCGGCGGTGGTCACCGCGACCTCGCCGCCGTGCGCCTCGGTGATGGACTTGACGATCGCCAGGCCCAGTCCGGTGCCGCCCGTGCCGGGGCTCCGGGAGTCGTCGCCGCGGTAGAAGCGTTCGAAGATCCGGCGCGCGGTTTCGGGGTCCATGCCGGGACCGTGGTCGGTCACCGCCAGTTCGACCCGGTCCTCGGGCAGCGCGCGGACCGCCACGGCGACCGGTGTCCCGGCGGGCGTGTGCCGCTGCGCGTTGCTGAGCAGATTCCGCAGCACCTGGTGCAACCGCTCCTCGTCGCCGGTGGCGAACACCTCGCCCTGGACGTCGACGGTGATCGGCCTGCCGGGGTCGAGCGCGCGGGCGTCCGCGACCGCGGTCGTGGCGAGTCCGCCGAGGTCGACCGGGATGTCCGCCAGCGGGCGCCCCTGGTCGAGTTGGGCGAGCAGCAGCAGTTCCTCCACGGTCGCGTGCATCTGGGCGGCTTCCTCCTCGATGCGCAGCATCGACCGCTCGGCGAGTTCAGGTTGCTGGGCGAGTCCGTGCAGGTGCAGCTGGGCCCAACCCCTGATCGTGGTCAGCGGGGTGCGCAGCTCGTGCGAGGCGTCGGCGACGAACTGGCGGAGCCGTTCCTCGGACCGCTGCCGCGCGTCGAACGCCCGGTTCAGCGCGCTGCCGACCTCGCCGATCTCGGAGTGCGGCCGGGCGACCTCGATGCGCTGGTGGAGGTCGCCGTCGGCGATGGCGGTGGCGGTCGCGGCCATGTCCTGCAACGGCCGCATGCCCACCCGCAGCACACCGCGCCCCAGCAGGGCGACCGCGGCGAGCGCGGCGAGGGTGGCCACGGCGTCGGCGCCGACGAGCCAGTACACGACGTCATCGGCGAGCGCGAGGCTGGTGCCGATCACCATCGTGCTCACCGGCTTCGGCGCCGCACCGGTCGCCGGGCGGACCGTGGTGTGCGCCCCGACGGGGAAGCCCAGCGTGCGGTACCTCGGCATCAGCGCGCCCTGGGCCGACACGGTGATCGGGTGCTCGGCGAAACCACCCGGGACCGGTTCCGGCAGGTCGGGGCGCGGGGTGAGCCGCCCGTCGGCGCCCTGCGCCGCCGTCTCCGCGACCACCCGGCCGCGCTCGTCGAGCAGCGCGACGTAGGCGCCGGCCGGGACCAGGGTGTCGAGCGTGGTCTCCGAGATCGGGGCGGCGGCGCGGCTCCCGACGTAGCGCTGGACGCTGTCGCGGGCCTGGGTGAGGTTCCTGTCGGCGACGTCGGTGAGGTAGAGGCGCAGCCCGACCAGCGAGGCCACGTCCACCGCCGCCATGCCGAGGGCGGCCAGCAGGATGACCCCCGCCAGGAGACGGCCCCGCAGCGAGCCGCGCCAGGAGCGAGCCATCTCACTCGACTCCGGGGCGCCGCAGGCTGTAGCCGAAGCCGCGCACCGTGTGGATCAAGGCCGGCGGGTGCGCGTCCACCTTCGCCCGCAGCCTGGACACGAGCTTCTCCACGACGCCGGGATCGAAGCGGTGCTGCCACACGTGGTCCATGATCTGGTCCTTCGACAGCACGTGATCGGCGTTGACCAGCAGGTACCGCAACAACTTGTACTCGGTCGGCGACAGCGTGATCGGCCGGTCGCCGCGGCGGACCCGCATGCTGCGCTCGTCCACGGTGAGGTCGGCGAACCGCAGGACCGCGCCGGGCTCGGCGGCGGTGCCCGCTCGGCGCAGCAGGGCGTGCACCCTGGCCAGCAGTTCGACGACGTTGAACGGCTTGGTGAGGTAGTCGTCGGCGCCGAGGGTCAAGCCGGTGACGCGGTCCTCGACCGCGTCCCGCGCCGTCAGGAACAGCACCGGCAGCCGCGCCCCGTTGTCGACCAACCGCCGGCACACCGCGAATCCGTCCATATCGGGCAGCATCACGTCCAGCACCAGCAGGTCCGGCGTGACCGCGTCGCAGGCCCGCAGCGCCTCGGCGCCGCGATCCACGACCGTCACCCGGTACCCGGCCAGGCTCAGGGTGGTCTCCAGCAGCTCGGCCAGCCCCGGGTCGTCGTCCACGACGAGCAGTCGTTGCCCGCTTCCGCGCGGTGGCGACACCCCTTCATTCCGCGATGCGGACCGCATGGCAGGTACCCATCGTCGTCTCACTCGTCCGCGGCGGCGGCGCGCCGCCGGATCCCGGCCGCGGAAATCCTACTGCGCGGCCGGACCGGATCTTCCGCTGGTGGCGCGCGAGCAGCGGAAACGTCGACCGCGGCGCTGTCAGGAAACGGTCAGGTCGGTGACCGGACCGGGTCAGCCGCGCTGGGTTTGCTGGCACCAGCACCCCCAGCCAGCCCCTGGAGCCGCCGTGACCCCGCCACCACCCCTCGAAGACCGCGCGGACGCCAAGCCCGAGGTGCGCGAGCGGGCGCGCGCAGCGCTGCTCGACATCGCACCGGTCCTCTGCTTCACGCTGGGCTTCGTGCTGACCGACCGGCTCGCCGTCGCGGTGGTGCTGGCGCTCGCCAGCGGCGTCGGGATCGGCGTCCACCGGCTGGTGCGCGGGGAACGCGTGTGGCGCACGCTCATCGCCCTCGGCGTCGTCTGCGCGGGTGGTGCGCTGGCCGCGCACACCGCGGACGCCACCGATTTCTTCCTGCCCGGCCTGGTGGTCCAGGGCGTCACCGCCGCGGTGACGCCGGTGCTGCTGGTGTTCGGCTGGCCGCCGCTGGGGCTGGTGGCGGGACTGGTCACCGGCGAGCGGACCAGGTGGCGCCGCTGCCCGACCCGCCGCCGGGCGTTCACCCGAGCGAACCTGGTCCTGCTCGCCGCGAAGCTCCTCGTGCTGTCGGTCGATCTCCCGCTGTACTCGGCCGGGCAGACCGTGGCCCTCGGGTTCACCCACGTCGCCTGGCCGTTCGTGCACGGGCTCGGCGCACTGCTGGCGTGGCGGGTCTTCCGCCGCGCGACCGGTGCGCACCGCTGCGCGACGGACCGCTGCGACGCCCGCACCCGGGATCCCGACCCTTCCGCTCTCCCCCGCGAAACCGTTCGATGAAAGCACGCACACTTCAGGAGGCCCCGTCCCATGACCGCACCCCAACTGCCGTTCGACCGCCCGAACGTGCTCGACCTCGCCCCGCGCTACGCCGTCCTGTGCCGCCAGGCCCCGATCACCCGGGTCCGCACCCCCACCGGCGACCCGGCGTGGCTGGTGACCCGCTACGCCGAAGCCCGGGAACTGCTGGGCGATCCCCGCCTCGGACGCTCGCATCCCACCCCGGAGACGGCGGCGAAGATCTCGCAGGCCGCGCTCAACAGCGGCCCGGCCGGTGACCACGACTCCGAGCAGGCGAACCACCAGCGGCTGCGCAGGTTGCTCGCCCCGGCCTTCTCCGCCAAGCGGATGCGCGCGCTGGGCGAGCACATCCGGGAACTCACCGAGGGCTGCCTCGACGCGATGCAGGCAGCGCACGACCGGTCCCCCGGCGAGCCGGTCGACCTGCACGAACACCTCGCCTTCCCGCTGCCGGTGCTGGTCATCTGCGAACTGCTCGGCGTGCCCTACGCCGACCGCGACCTGTTCCGCGACCTCTCCGACCGGATCGGCCGGCTCAACGAGGGCGAGGTCGCCCGCACCGCCATGGCCGAGTTCATGGCGTACACCGGTGAACTGGCCGCGGCCAAGCGGGCCGACCCGGGCGAGGACGTCATCTCCGATCTGGTCCTCGCGCAGCGGTCCCATCCCGAGTTCACCGACCAGGACCTCGCGCGGCTCGCCGCGGGCCTGATCTTCGCCGGGCACGAGACCACCGCGGGGCGCATCGACCTCGGCGTCCTGCTACTGCTGTCCGATGTGGACCGCAGGGACGCGTTCACCGCGGACCCCGACGGCCAGGTGGAGTCCACTGTGGAGGAGATCCTGCGCCGGACCGCACCGGGCGGCCTGGGCCTGGTGCGCTACGCGCACCAGGACATCGAGGTCTCCGGGCAGACGATCCGCACCGGCGACGCGGTGCTCATCGCGGTCGGCGCCGCGAACCAGGACCCGGCGGCGTTCACCGACCCCGAGCGGTTCGATGCCACGCGCCGCCCCAACCCGCACCTCGCGTTCGGGCACGGCGCGCACTTCTGCATCGGCGCCAACCTGGCCCGGACCGAGCTGCGCACGGTCTTCCCCGCGCTGTTCCGGAGGTTCCCCGGCCTGCGGCTGGCCGTGGACGTCGAGGACATCTCGGTCCGCTCGGACCGGCTGACCGGAGGGCTCAACGAGGTCCTCGTCACCTGGTGACCCCCTGCCCGCCGAAACGAGGAGTTCCCTTGCAGATCACCATCGACCAGGCCGAGTGCATCGGCGCCGGCCAATGCGCCCTGACCGCCCCCGACGTCTTCGACCAGCACGACGAGGACGGCCGAGCACTGCTGCTCGACCCCGACCCACCGCACGACCTGCTGCCCCAGGTCGACCAGGCCGCGGCCGGCTGCCCCGCACTGGCCATCACGGTGCGGCGGTAGTCCGCGAGCGCCCGGCCGAGGTCGACGAGCTCGCCCGGGTGCGCACTCCGGTGGAGCCCGCACGCGGTGCCGCATTCCGGTTTTCGCGGGTCCGCGGCGGATTCGGCGCCGGTGCCGGCGGTCGGTACCGGCGCCGACCGCTCAACCCGCCCGCGACGGGGCGGGACCGTGGGCGTGCTCGGTGGTGCGCAGCGCGGCGGCGCGTTCGCGGTGGCCCCACGTCTCGCGCGTCAGCAGTATCGACAGCAGGCCCAGTGCGGAGAAGACCAGGAACAGCACGGCCGGTCCCAGCCAGCCCAGCCACATGAACATCAGCGTGGTCACGAAGGGCGTGGCGCCGGAGATCATCGCCGAGATCTGGTAGGCCAGCGACGCCCCGGAGGAGCGGGTGCGCGCCTGGAACAGCTCGGGGAACCACGCGCCCTGCGCGCCGGCCAGCGCGTTCTGGCACACCGCGTAGGAGATTCCCACGGTGATCACGATGGCGACCAACGACGCGGTGTTGACCAGCAGGAACATCGGGATCGCCCAGACCGCGCCGAACAGCGTGACCCACAGGTACACCGGGCGTCGTCCGACGCGGTCGGTCAGTCCGCCCCAGGCGATCGTCGCGCCGATGCCCACGGGGGCGGCGAGGACCGCGGTCCCGGCGCTCGGCCTCCCCGACCGTCCACAGCGGACGCCGGAGATCCCCGCCCACCGCTCGGCCACGCACAACGAGTTCACAGAGGTTCTGTTCCCGGCACCGCCACGCACAGCACTCCCGAAACACTCCCTAGCGCCAGGCGGTCGGAGCGGCATCGGGTTCAGGGCAGCGGGTCGGTGCTGGTGGCCGTGCGCAGCTTGCCCAACCAGGCGGTGGCCTGGGCCAGACCGCGGCGCTCGATTCCGTGGCCGCCGGGGTGCCAGCGCAGCTCGACGGCGGCGCCGCGGTCGACGAGTTGTTCGGCGAGGAGTTCGGCCTGTTCAGGTGGCGCGATGGGGTCGGTCCTGCCCGCGGAGAGGAACACCCCCACACCGGACAGGTCGCCCCTCGGCGGATCGTCCAGGGGCGCCATCGCGGCGAACAGCACCGCGGCCCGCAGCACGTGCGGGTGGCGGAACAGCAGCGCGGCGGCGATGTTGGCCCCATTGGAAAACCCGACCGCGACCAGCCGGGAGGGATCCAGCCGGTAGTGGGCGGCGGCGCCCTCGACGAAAGCGGCGAGCTGGTCGGTGCGGGCGATCAGGCCATCGGTGTCGAAAACGCCCTCGGCCAGGCGGCGGAACCACCGGTTCGCCCCCTGCTCGTCGACCTGCCCGCGCGGGGACAGCAGCGCGGCCCGGCCGTCGAGCGCGCGGCCGAGCTCCAGCAGGTCGTTCTCGTCGCCACCGGTGCCGTGCAGCAACAGCAAGGTCAGCGCGTCGTCGGCGCGGGCCGGTGCGAAGCGGTGGCGGAAAGCGGCGACCGCCTCGGCGCTCACTCGTGGTCTCCCGCGGTGCGACCGCCGCCGAGGACCAGGTCCGCGTCCGGGCCGGGGACTTTCAGCGCCGGCAGGGCGTGTTCGATGTCGGCGCGAGAAGGCTCCAGCCACGGCGGCAGCTTCAGCGCCCGGCCCAGCTGCATCAGCGGTTCGTCGACGGTGAACCCGGGCGGATCGGTGGCGATTTCCAGCAGCACCCCGCCCGGTTCGCGGAAGTAGATCGAGTGGAAGTACTGGCGGTCGATGATCGGCGTCACGTTGAGCCCCTCCCCGAGCAGGGTGTTGCGCCACTCGACCTGCTCGGCGTCACCGGGCGTGCGCCAGGCGATGTGGTGCACGGTGCCCGCAGCCACGAGCCCTTGCGGCGCCTCGGGGCGGCACACCACGTCCACCTGGGCCCCGGCACCGCCCTCGCCGAGGGCGAAGCGGAACCGGCTGCCCTGTTCGGCGGCGAGGGTGAACCCGAGCGTGCCGGTGAGCAGCTCGGCGGTGTGCTCGTACCCCGCTTCGGTCAGCGTGACCGAATGCAGCCCCCGGATGGCGTGCTCGGGCGGAATCGGCCCGGGGTGCCACGCCGGTGCCAACTCCGGCTGGACGTGGGCGACCAGCTCCAGGGCCAACCCGTCCGGGTCGCGGACCGACAGCACCTCCTCCTCGTCGCGGGTCGCGACCGCACCCACCTCGACCGCGCGGTCGGCCAGGTGCTCGCGCCACCAGCCCAGCGAGCCCTCCGGCACCGAGAACGCCACCGTGGTGGCCTGACCCGCGCCGCGCCGACCGCGGGGTGCGCCCGGCCACGGGAAGAACGTGATCAGGGTGCCGGGCCGGCCCGACTCACCGCCGAAGTAGAGGTGGTAGGTGTCCGGGGCGTCGAAGTTCACCGTGACCTTGACCAGCCGAAGCCCCAGCGCGTGGTAGAAATCCGCGTTGCGCTGCGGATCGGTGGCGATCGCGGTCACGTGGTGCAACCCGGTCGGTGCGTTCGGCATGCCCGGCTCCTCCTTCTGCCCTCGGACCGTCCCGCCGTCACCGGTCCAGCTGTTGGTAGGCCAGGTGCGTCGCGGTGGCGAGCACGCCCTTGTGCAGGGCCTCGACGGCGAGGTCCTCGCGCGTCCAGCGCCACGGCGCCGGCGCCACGCCGCGTGCCGTGAGCAGGACGAAGTCACCGCCCATGATGATGGCGAAATCCGCGGCCAGGGCGGGGACACCGCGCAGCCCCGCAGCTCCCAGCAACCCCCGCAGCACGCCCCAACCGGTGCCCCGCGTCCAGTGCACGAGGCCGGAGAACCGTTCACGCTCGGCGTCGCCCTCCGGCACCACGCCCAGCAGCCCGCAGACCAGGTCTCCGGGGGTGGTGCTGCCCTTGCGGCCGCGCAGCTTCATCTCGACCAGCTGCCCGGCCGTCATCGCCGCCGTCCCGGCGAACCCCGCGAAGATCCCCTTCCCCACGGCAGCGGCAGTACGGCCGAGCCTGGTCCCTGACCTGCGCTCTTTCGCACCCGAGGACATCGTGGCCCCACCTCCGCTCCAGGCCCGTCACTACGCCGACTTCCCGCACGTACCCCGCCCGGAGGGCGTTAACCCACCGGGACCAGGGCCGCTCACCGCGCCGAAACCCCCACGGGGCCACACCCGCGATCGTTATGGTGATCAGGTGGCACCTCCCGACAACCGGACACGGATCCACCGGATGCGTCCGCGGAAGGTCGCGTCGGCTCGACCAGGCAGGACCCCAGCCCGAGCGCGCGGCGGATCCGCGCCCCGCGACACCGGGACCGGGCGTGGCGCCCGGGACGTCTGGGGCCCGCTGGGGATGGTCATCACGGTCGTACCGGTCGTGCTGGTGGTGCTGCGCCTCCTGGTGGTCGCGCGCTTCGACCCGACCGCCGTCAAAGTGCTGTTGCAGACGCTGAACGTCGCGGCGATCGCAACCGATACCGTGATCCTGGCGGTGCCCTACGCGACATGCGCTGCGTTGTACTGCGCAGGGCATCTGGTGATGCGGAAACTCGAACCCTGGGTGCACGGGCTGCGCCGCACACCGGTGTTCGTGCTCGCGGTGGCCGCGGTCCTGTTCGGCGGGTACCTCTTCATCTCGGCCCCGGTCGGGATACTCGCGATGTTCTTCCTGGCGGGCGTGACGTTCACCGGCTTGCGGCGAAATCTGCGGACGGGAACGCCGGCGTCCTACGACAGGCTTCACGACTTGCTGTTCAAGACGCTCGGATGGGCGTTGCTGGGGATCACTTCGGCCGGAGTCCTCTACGCGCTGTCACTCCGCATGAACGAGATGTGGCTTCCGACGGAGCTGGTCGTGCACAAGGGCGAAAAAGAGCTGGGATACGTGTTGCAGGCCGGCGACCACGACACGACGTTCATGCGGTACGACCGGCGGGAAATCAGGATCATCCGGTCCGATGAAGTGGACTCCCGAAGCATTTGCCTGCCCCGGAAAGACCATGTCGCCATCTTTTCCGGATTTCCCTTGACGGCCAGCGGATTGGACGTCCTGACGCACAAGCTGAGAGGAGAATGGCTCGACGAAGCGAACATCTCCCCTCCGGTCGTCCCGCTGTGCGCCGAGATGGCAGCGCCCGGGAAGACGGGGTGAGCGCGATCAGTCCACCGTGGACAGCGAGGTCCCGGGAGGTCGCGCTGAACCGATCAGACCGCGTCGGCGCAGCCACGGCCACCAGCCGACGACCCCGATCAGCGCGGACAGCAGGTGGCCCGCCGTCGTGATCACGGCGTCGAGCGAGGCGGGGTCGGTTTCCAGGCACTGGACGAGCAGGTAGGAGCCGACCACGACGGCCAGCACCCAGCGCGCTCGCGCCGGGAGCAGCAGCAGCGCCACCCCGATGCAGGCGAACACGCCGTAGCTCACCCCGATGTCGAGCCAGCGCCCGTCATCGGCGGGCAGCACGTGCGCGCGGATCGCCCACACCACCGGCAACTCCGTGGCCAGCGTCGCCGCGATGTGCCCGCTGGCGAAGACGGCGATCACCCGGCCGGTGCCGATCCCGCGTTCGAGCGCACCGATCAGCACCGCGATGACCAGCAGGTACTCCGCGGCCGAAGGGAGATCGGGCAGCCACAGCGCGCTCGTCACCAGCGCCAGCACCGGGTGGTGCCGCAGGTTGTGCGCGTCGGTGCTCGACCAGCGGAGCAGCCGATCCACGAGCTCGTCGGCCCCGATCTCCAGCACAACCGTGGTCACGACCAGGATCACCAGGTACCAGAAGGTGAACGGGGTGGTCGACGGCCGCGGTGCCACGGCCCACAGCCCGCGTCGCCACGGCCGCGATCTCGTCCACGCTCCGCCCAACCACCGCACCCCGCCATCATGCCCGCAGGCACCGAGAAGAAGCGCGGAGCGAGCTGTGAGTTCGCTGAAAATCACCGCCGCACTCGGGGGGCGCTGGTCCTGGTAGGACCGTGGCGACGGACCGGTAACCTGAACTCGCCACCCGGCCCGCCGAGGACGACCGCAACGCAGCGCAGCCGGACACCGCGCACCGCGCCGATCGCGTCCGGACCGGCACGAATCGCGCCACCGCCCGGCTGACCGGATTGGGTCGAAATATGTACCGGCGGTGCATCTTCCTCCACATTTCCGCACCGTTCACCGCGTGCCAGACTGGCCGGGAAATCCGCTTCCCCGAAGTCCCCGATCGCGGACGACGCGACCGCGACCGAGCCGCGGTCGGCACCTGCACTCCCTTCGGCGCACATCGGCGGCCGACAGCGCTGCGGGCTGCCGGGAATTCCGACCGGCCTGCCCCGGGCGGCGCGTGGTGAACGCGACCGTCCGGCGGGAAAGGAGGAACTGCTGTGGAAAGCCACGTCGATCTGGTCGCACTCTTTCCCGGACAGGGCGCTTTCGACGGGACGGCCCTGTCCGCCGCGGCGTCCGAACACGCCGGAATCCGCGAGGTCTTCGACGAAATCGACGAGGTCACCACGGCCGAGACCGGCCGCCGACTGTCCGATGTCGTGTTCGCCCCGCGACCGCCGGAACTCGCGGCGCTGCTGGCCGACGAACCGTGGGTGTCCCAACTGGCCATCTACGGCAGCGACGTCGCGGTCCACCGGGTGCTGCGGGACAACGGCCTGCGACCGGACGTGCTGGTCGGCCACAGCCTGGGCGAGATCGCCGCGCTGGTGTGCGCCGGGGCCTACACCGTCGCCGACGGGGCGCGGCTGATCTGGCAGCGGGTCCGCGTCGTCGGCGAAACCGAGCTGCGGGACGGCTGCATGGCCGCGCTCGGCACCGACGCGGACCGGGCCGCAGCGCTGCTGACGGCCGTGGCCGACGGCGACCTGGTGGTCGCCGCGGAGAACCACGACCGGCAGACCGTGGTCTCCGGTCCGGCGGAGTCCATGGCGCGGCTGCGGACCGTCGCCGAGGCGGTCGGCGTCTCGTTCGCCCGCCTCGACTCCCCCGCCCCGTTCCACAGCCCGCTGCTGCGCCCCGCCGAGGAGCGCTTCGCCACCGCCGTCCGCGACCTGCCCCGCAAGGCCCTGCAGCACCGGGTCGTCTCCCCGATCCTGGAACGCGAGTACAGCGACGACGAGGACATCTCCGCGGCACTCGCCCGGCACCTCAGCCTCCCGGTGCGGTTCGCCACCACGCTGCGCCGGCTCGACGCCCAGGGCGCGCGCGGCTACGTCGAATGCGGCGCCGCCGGGGCGCTGACCGGGTTCGTGCGCAAGCAGCTGACCGAGTCCGCCCCGACCGCCGTCGCCGGACTGGCCGGTGGTCCCGCCGGGATCGATCCGGCGCTGCGGTCGCTGCGCGAGGCCGGACTGCTGCCCGGCGCGCAGCCGGACGGCACCGACTTCGACGCGTTCTGGGCCGAGCGGGGCCCGCGGATCATCGAACTGATCCGGCGGGAGTTCGAGATCCACCGCGGCACCGCCGCACCGCAGCAACCGGCCGCACCCGCGCCCGCACCGGTCGCGGAAACCGGCCCGTCGGCGGCGGATCCGGCCGAGATCGCCGACCGGGTGCGCAAGATGTACTCCGACGCCCTCGAATACCCCGAAGAGGTCTTCACCGACGACGTCGAACTCGAAGCGGAGCTGGGCATCGACTCGGTGAAGCAGGTCGAGCTGCTCACCCGCGTCTCCGAGACCTTCGGGCTGCCGACGCCGACCGACGGTTTCCGGTTGTCCGACTACGACCGGATGGGCAAGGTCATCGACTACACCGTGCGGCTGGTGAACGCACCGGAGTCCGCGCATGCCTGACCGCAACGAGCTCCGCGGCAAGGTCGCGCTGGTGACCGGCGGCGCGCACAACGTCGGCAAGGCCATCGCCGCCGCGTTGCTCGCCCGCGGCGCACGCGTCGTGGTGAACTACTTCCACTCGCACGAGCAGGCCAAGCGGACGCAGGCCGAGCTTTCGCGGCTCGGCGACGTGGACCTGGTGCGCGCCTCGGTGGCCCGCCCCGAGCAGGTGGACCGGATGTTCGCCGAGGTCGAGCAGCGGTGCGGGCGGCTCGACGTGCTGGTCAACAGCGCCGCCTCCGGCGCCCTGGTGCCCGACGCCGAGGTCACCGACGCGCAGCTGGACAAGTCCTGGAACACCAACGTCAAAGGGGCGCTGCGCTGCTCCGAACGCGCGGCCGAGCTGATGCGGGACGGCGGCGCCATCGTCAACGTGTCCACGCTGGGCGCCTCGCAGTTCGTCATGGCCGACTACCTGGCGTGCGCACCGGCCAAGGCCGCCCTGGAGTCGCTGACCCGCTACCTGGCCGCGCGGTTCGCACCGGACGGGATCCGGGTGAACACCGCGTCCGCGGCGATGCTCGTCAGCGACGTCGCCGACCAGTTCCCCCGCGCCGAGCCGATGCAGCAGGCGGTGCGCGCCGCCACGCCGTTCGGCCGCCTCGGCACCCCGGAGGAGTTCGCCGACCTCGTGGCGTTCCTGGCCGGTGACGACGCGCGCTGGATCACCGGTCAGCTGGTGGTCGCCGACGGCGGCCTCTCGCTCGGCCTGCCGCTGCTCTCGCCGCGGCCGACCGAAACCGCCGCGGACATCCCGGAAAGCGCGACCGCAGCACCCGCGGTCGACGAACCGTCCGATGTGGACGAACCGGGCGACGACCGGGTGGCCGTGGTCGGCATGGGCATGGCGGTGGCCGGGGCGAACAGCCCGGACGAGTTCTGGCAGCTGCGCCGGACCGGCGCCGAGCTCTTCGTGCCGGTCCCCGCCGACCGGTGGGACCGGGACTCGTTCCACTCCCCCGACGAGAACGCCGAGGACAAGTCCTACCAGGACCGCTGCGTGTTCATCACCGACTTCCGGCCCACCGGCGGAGCCGCCGACGACCAGGAGTTCACCACCGCGTGGCTGCGGCACAGCGTCGTGCAGGCCATGCGCGACGTGACCACCCGGCCCGACGACCGGTTCCGCTGCCTGTTCGGCTACACCCCGGACGGCAACCAGCACCTGGAGGAGACCGGTGTCCTGACCACCGCCGAGCGCCGGGCCCGGGCCCTGCTCGCCGACCTGGCCCCGGACCGGGCCGAACCGCTGCACGGCGAGGTGCGGCGCAGCCTCGCCGACCGCTACCGGCGCGGTGCCGTGCCGGATCCCGCGCGGTTCCTGCCGCACCGGGTGGGCCGGCTGGCGATCGACGGCGTGCTGCCGGACACCGCGGCGGTGCAGATGGTGGACACCGCGTGCTCGTCCTCGCTGTACGCGGTGGACATCGGGGCCAAGGCGCTGTTGAGCGGCAGCACCGACGTCGCCGTGTGCGGCGGTGCGTTCGCCCTCGGGCCGCGCGGCACGGTGCTGTTCTCGAAGCTGCACGGGCTGTCCAAGCGGGGCGAGGTGCGCTCCATGGACGCCGCCGCCGACGGCGTGATCTTCGCCGACGGCGCCGCCGTCGTGGTGCTCAAGCGGTTGAGCCGGGCCCGCGCCGACGGCGACGAGGTCCTGGCCGTGCTCGACAGCAGCGGCACCTCGTCCGACGGGCGCGGCAAGGCGATCTACGCGCCGAACCCGGAGGGCCAGGCGCGGGCCATCGCCAGGGCCGCCGCGGACCGACCGGACTGGATCATCGCGCACGCCACCGGAACACCGGCCGGTGACCTCGCCGAGCTGAACACGCTGCACGACCGCTACGGGCGGGGAACCGACCCCGTCCCGGTCACCTCGAACAAGTCGCTGGTCGGGCACACCGGCTGGGCGGCCGGGGTGGTGTCGCTGATCGAGGCGGTGCTGGGCATGCGGCACTCGGTGGTGCCGCCGCAGTTCCGGTTCGACGCCCCCTCGTCGAACTTCACCGCCGAGTCCTCGCTGAGCATCCCGACCGAACAGCGACCGCTGCCCGCCCGGGCGGACCGGCCGCGCACGGTGGCGGTCACCGGGTTCGGCTTCGGCGGCACCAACGCGCACCTGATCATCGCCGAACCGCCGCGCCGCCCCGTGCGGTCCGAGTCGCAGCGCAGCGACCGGCAGCGCATCGCGATCGTCGGCTGGTCGGCCCACCTGCCCGGACTCGCCGACCGGGACGCGGTGCGCGCCTGGCTCGACGGCCGCGGCGCGGAACCCGCCACCGGATTCGGCGCGCAGTACCCGGCGCCGCCGTTCTCCCGGATCCGGATGCCCCCGCCCACCGTGCGGACCGTGGACCGCTGCCAGCTGATGGCCGTGGAATGCGGCCACCAGCTGCGCGACCAGCTCGGCGACGCGTGGTCGGCGCACGCCGACCGCACCGGGGTGTTCATGGGACACCTCGGCCCCACCCGCAACGGGATGCTCTACGCCGACCGCTGCTACCTCGACGACATCGGCCGGGCGCTGTCGGCGAACCCGGCACTGGCCGAGTCCGGTGTGCTGCCCGAGCTGCTGGACGGACTGCGGGAGCAGGCGCACCGGCTGGTCCCACCGTCCAATGAGGACTCCTTCGCGGGCATCATGCCGAACATCATCTCGGCGCGGGTGGCCAACCACTTCGACCTGCACGGTCCGAACCTCACCCTGGACGCGGGACTGGCCTCCGCGCTGGCCGCCTTCGAGGTCGCCACCGGCTACCTCGACGCGGGTGAGATCGACGTCGCCCTCGTCGGCGGGGTCAACGGCAACAGCCTCGCCGAGTTCCGCCCGTTGATCGAACACCTGGTGCCGGGGACGGATCCCGCCGAAGGGGCGTTCCTGTTCGCCCTGGCGCGCGAGGACGTCGCCGAGGCCGCCGGACTGCCCGTGCTCGCGCGGATCGATCGGGTCGGCCCCGCCGACGCCGCTCCGGCACCGGACACCGAGGTCGAATGCGGCGTCGCGGCGCCCGAACGCGCCCGCTACCTCGGCGGCGCCGGCGCGCTGGCGGTGCTGGAGCAGCTGCTCACCGGTCGCGGCCGGGTCGGCGTGGTCTGCCACGGCGAGCAGGACACCGCCGCGACCCGGCTCGACCTGGCCCTCCCCGATCCCGCGCCCGACCACCTCGACGACCGGTTCGCCCACGAGCCCGAGCACGCCCCCGGGCAGCCCTGCCAGGTCAGGCGGCACGTCGCGGAACTGCGCCCGGAAGCGGGCGAACCGTCGCTGCCCGGCACCCCGTTCCTGCCACCCGGTGTGGTGCTGCTGACCGACCGGGCGGAACCGGTCGACGCGCTGGGCGCGCTGCCGGAGGGCGCCCGGGTGCTGTGCTGCGCTCCCGAGGCGGTGCGCCGCCCCGGCTGGCACCACCTGCCCGAGGTCACCCCCGAGGCCGTGGACGCCGCGCTGGCCGGTCACCGGCCGGACGCGGTGCGGGTCGTGGCCGACCTGACCGCCTCCGCACCGCCGCGGACCTGCCTGGCGGAGGGCTCGGCGCGGCTGGACGCACTGCACGACCTGCTGTTCCTGGTGGCCCAGCGGGCCGGGGACGCCTCGCTGATCGCCCTGCTGCTGGGCGCGTTGCCCGACGGGATGCCGCACCCCTACCACGGCCTGTTCGCCGGCCTGGCGAAGGTCGCGCACCTGGAGCAACCCGAGTCGACCCGGTTCGTGCTCGCCAGCGGGCAGCGGGACGCGGCGGCCGGAATGCGCGCCGCCGAGCGGGAAAGCCGGATCCGGCGCAGCCTTCCGGTGGTCTTCGACGACGGAGGCCAGCGCCGGGTCCCGGCACTGGCCGAACGTCCGGTGCCGCTGACCCCACCGGTGCCCGCCCGGTTCGGCCCGGACTCGGTGGTGCTGGCCGTCGGCGGTGCCCGCGGCATCACCGCGGAACTGGTCAAGGCCCTCGCCGAGCAGTTCCGCGCGAAGCTCTACCTGGTCGGGAGCAACCCCCTCGACGCGTACCCGCCGGAGGTCTTCACCGGCGACGACGCCGAATTCGCCGCGCGCCGCAAGGACTGGCTGCGCGAACAGCTGGCGCGGCGGCCGGGCAGCACGGTCGCGCAGCTCACCCGCGAGTACGACCGCATGGTCGAAGCCCGCGAGGCCCGCCGCAACATCGACGCCATGTCCGTCCACAGCGGACTGGTTCGCTACCTGCCGTGCGACATCACCGATCCGGAGGCCGTCCAGCGGATGGTGGACGAGGTGCTCGCCGCCGAGTCCGGAGTGGACCTGCTGATCAACGCGGCCGGGCGCAGCGCCTCCACCCGGCTCGCGCAGAAGGACTTCGCCGAGTTCCGCCGCGTCCGCGACGTCAAGCTGCTCGCGCACCGCAACCTCAAGCGGGCGCTGGCCGGACGCTCCGTCGGAACCTGGTGCAACTTCGGCTCGCTGCTCGGTTTCTTCGGCCAGATCGGCGAGGCGGACTACGCCGCCGCCAACGACTACCTGTCCGCCGCCGGGGAATACGCCGCGCGCGTGGCGGGCACCGACGAGCTGACCATCGGCTGGACGCTGTGGAGCGGCACCGGGATGGGCGCCGGTGGCCTCATCAGCAAGTACTACGAGCGGTCCGAGTCGTACTCGAACATGGCCGTGCCCGAAGGCGTTCACCACTTCGTCCGGGAGCTGCACGCACCCGAGCGCGCCCCGCACACCGTGCACCTGGGCCGCGCCGAACACGCCACGGTCCGCCGGTTCTACCCCGACTTCCGCACCGCGGACCGGCCCACCGGTGGTTTCTTCCTCCGCGAACGGGTGTCCGAACAGGACGGTTCGCTGGTCCACGAGTGCCCCATGGACCCGGTCACCGACGCCTACCTGCGCGGCCACCTGGTGCGCGGACACCCGACGATGCCGGGCCTGTTCGTCGCCGAACTCGCCGCCGAAGCCGCCACGCGGCTGCGTCCGGAACTGGAGGTCGTCGGCTTCACCGACCTGCGGTTCGACCGCTTCATCCAGGTGCGCGACGACGTGCGCAGCCAGCCCAAGCGGATCCACGCCGAGGTGTTGCAGCGCTCCGGCGACCTGGTGACCGTGCAGGTGCGGATCACCTCCGACATCGTCTCGCCGCGCGGCGTGCTCGCCGCCCGCGACAAACCGCACTTCAGCTGCCGCGTGCTGCTCGCACCGGAGTTCACCGCGCCGCGCTGGCAGCCGTGGCCCGACGCGCCGGACGAGCAGGCCGTCCCGGACCCGTACCACCTGCCCGGCTCGCCGGTCGCGCTGACCGGACCGTTCGCGTGCACCAGCGGCACGCGCCTGCACCCGCGCGGCAAACGCGCCCGGTTCACCCCCGACCTCGTGCAGGCCGATCCGGTCTGGTCGGCGTTCACCATGCCGAACCTGCTGCTCGACGGGATGGCCCGGATGGGCGCGCTGCACCTGGTCGACGGCCACCTGATGCCCGTGGCGGTGCCCACCGCGATCCGCCGCATCGACCTGCACCAGCGGGCGAACGACGTGCAGCTGGCCGGATCGGGACCCGTCGAGCTGTACGCGACACCGGCGGAGGCCACCTTCGGCACGCAGCGGGGCAACCGGTTCGTCGCCGCGCACCCGGACGGCCGGGTGCTGGCCCAGATCAAGGACGTCGAAGCGAAGGTGCTCGGCCACGTCGACACCACCACCGGACGGTTCCACGCAGTGGGAGGGGCACATGACTGACCGCAGAGCGCCGGGCCCCGACGGCGGTCACTTGATCGGCGCGCTGAGCCGGTTCAAGAGCAACTCGCTGGGGCTCATCAGCGATCTGCAACGCCGCTTCGGCGGCATCGCCCGGGTCAAGCTCGGACCGTACCTGGTGCACCAGGTCACCGAACCGGATCTGATCAAGCACGTGCTCCAGGACAACCCCGGCAACTACCGGCGGGGGCGCTTCTACCGCGGCTTCAACCTGTTCATGGGCCACGGCATGCTCACCACCGACGGCGCCGAGTGGCAGGCCCGCAGGCAGGTGGCGCAACCGTTCTTCCAACGCGCCCGGCTGGAATCGGCCGCACCGGTCATCACCGAGTGCGTGCAGGACCTGCTGGACCGCTGGGAGGGACCGGCCGAGCGCGGCGAGGTCGTCGACGTCGTCGACGACCTGATGTGGCTGTCCATGGGCGTGCTCAGCCGGGTGCTGTTCGGCGTCGACCTCCGCGAGCGAGCCGACGAACTGCTGCCCGTGGTGCGCTTCGCGATCAAGGCGATGATCATCACCGGCAAGGTCGAGCAGATGCTGCCCCGGTGGGTCCCCACCCGCTACCGGCGCGACCTGAACCGCCACCAGGCGGTGCTCAACCGCGTGATGGACGACGTCATCGCCCGGCAGCGCGCCGCGGGCGACGAGGACAACCTGGTGGCCGCGCTGCTGCGGGCCGAACACCCCGAGACCGGCCGCCGCTGGGACGACCGCGCCATCCGCGCCGAGCTGAAGACCCACTTCATGGCCGGGCACGAGACGACCGGCTGCGCCCTGGCCTGGACGCTGTACGCGCTGGCCCAGCACGTCGACGTGCGCCGCAGGCTGACCGCCGAGCTGGACGAGGTGCTGGCCGGTCGCACCCCGACCGCCGAAGACCTGCCGAAACTGACCTACCTGCGCCAGGTCGTCGACGAGTCGCTGCGGATGTACCCGCCGATCTGGGTCTTCCCGCGCGACACCGTCGACGACGACGAGATCGGCGGATACCACGTCCCGGCGGGCACCACGGTGCTCATCTCGCCGCACGCCGCGCACCACAACGCCGAGGTGTGGGAGTCGCCGGAGGCGTTCGACCCGGAGCGGTTCTGCCCCGCGAGCCGGAGCACCGAGCGCTACCGGTACCTGCCGTTCGGCGGCGGCGCGCGGCACTGCGTGGGGCACCGGCTCGCGCTGCTGGAACTGCAGCTCACCGTGGCCATGGTCGCGCAGCGGTACCGGCTCGACCTGGCCCCGGGCCACCAGGTGGTGCCGACCGGTCTGGTGTCGCTGCGGCCGAAGAAGGGCGTCCCGATGCGCATCGCGCCGGTGGACCGGGGATGACCACCGCACCGGTCCGGCGGTTCGTGTGGGCCAACGAGCCCGCCCGGCACCTCGTCGCCACCGACCTGTCCGGGCGTTCGGTGGCGGTCCTCGGCGGCGCGCCCGGGGCCGCCGACGCGGTCGGCACGGCGCTCGCCGACCGCGGGGCGCACCGGTGGCGTCCCGGCGACGGCGGGATCCCCGACGCCGTCGTGGACCTCACGCTCGCCGAACCGTTCCGCCCCCGCGTCCCCGACGCCGCCGACGCCGCGCTGCTGCGCACCCTGTCGGTGCTGCGCACCTGCTACCCGGATTGGAGCGCGGAGACCGACGCCCGGCGGGTGGCGTACCTGGCCGTCACCTACCTCGACGGGCGGTCCGGATACGGCGACGGGCCGATCCACCAGCCGCTGGGCGGCATCTGGGCGGGACTGGCCAAGACGCTGCACCGGGAGATCCCCAACGTCAACGCGCGCGTGGTGGACGTCGCCCGGCCCGACTCGCCGGACCTGCCCGACGTCGTGGCCGCGGAGCTGTACGGCCGCGGCCCGGCCGAGATCGGCTACCGGGACGGCCTGCGCACGGCACTGGTCCCCCGCGCGGCCGCGGTCGGCGCACCGGCGGCGCCGCTGGGCCCGGACGACGTCGTGCTGGTCTGCGGCGGCTGGCGCGGCATCGGGTTCGAACTGGCCGCGGCGCTGGCCCGCCGCGGCTGCCGCGTGGTGGTCACCGGCCGCACCGCACCACCGACGGGCACCGAGGAGTGGGCGCACCTCGACGACCGCGAGTTCGACGGCTACCGGCGCGACCTGCTGCGCCGGGCCGCCGCCGACGGCACCGTGCGCGCCGCCCGCCGGCACGTCGACAGGCTCCGGCGCCGACGCGCGCTGCACGCGAACCTGGCGAGTGCGCGGGCGGAGGGACTTCCGCTGCGGTTCGCGCACTGCGACACCACCGATCCCCGCGCGGTCGCCGAACTCGTCGACGGCATCCCGGACCTGACCGGCGTCGTCCACTTCGCCGGGGTGGACCGGCCCGCGCGGCTGCCCGCCAAGTCCGACCGCGACTTCCTGGCCGGGATCGCGACCAAGGTGACCGGATTCCTGCGGGTCTTCGACGCGGTGCGCGACCGCGAACTCCGGTTCTTCTGCAACTCCGGGTCGCTGACCGGCCGGCTCGGCGGGATGGTCGGCGAACTCGACTACGCCGCGGGCAACGAAGCGCTCGCCCGCCTCGGGGCGTGGGCCCGCCGGGACAGCGGGATCGCGGTGCAGACGCTGTGCTGGCCGCTGTGGCGCTCGCTCAGCGAATCATCCAATGTGGACGCTGCGACGAAGTACATGCCCGCGATGGACCCGGACGACGGGTTGCGGCAGTGGTGCGCCGAGCTGGCCGCGCCGCGGCACGCCGAGGTCGCCTTCGTCGGCCCGGTGTCCGGCGGGATCAGCGTGGCCCAGGCCGGCGGGCTGCCGCCCGAACCGGCGCTGCCCGGGTTCGCCGACGTGCATCCGCGCGCCTTCCACCTCGGCGAACCGACCGAGTGGCAGCCCGGTCGGCGGCTGGAGTCCGAGATCGGCTTCCGCACCGAGGACACCCCGGCGGCCGGGGACGTCCTGGTGCGCGGCGAACCCGCGCTGCCGGTCGCGGTGCTGCTGGAGAACGCGCTGCGCGCCGCCGAATGGCTCGAACCGGTCCGCGAACTGCGCGATCTCGCGCTCGACCTCGGCCGCCTCCGGCTGGCCGACGGCGGAATCCGGTTGACCAGGACGATCTCGGCCCGCCCGGACGGATCGGTCCGGATCGTCTTCCGCACCGGCGACGCGGTGGTGGCCGCGATGACCGGGCACCCGCGGGGGCCCGGCGACCCGCCCCCGCCGCTGCCGGACTCGGCGGGCACCCCGACCGCAGCACGACCGTCCACAGTGCACTGGCGAGGACTGGTGGTCCCGGTCGCCCCGTGGCGGGTGCACCCCTGCGGCACCCGCACCGCGGCCCCGCGCCCGTGCCCGGCCGCCGACCTGTGGGCCGCGGAACCCGCCCCGACCTCGCTGCTGCCCGTCGCAGCGCTGGAGAACGTCCTGCGCATGGCCATGTCCGGCAGGACGGCCGAGCGGGTGCGCATCGCACGCATCGCCCTCGGCCGCGAACCCGGCCGGGCCGACCTCGCCCTCGGCGAACCGTCCGGCGGGACCTGGTGGGCGGTCGAGCGGAGCACCCGGCGGGTCGCGCTGGTCGTGCGCGGACTCGACGAACCCGACACCGAGGAGCTGGCATGGCCGAGCTGACCATGGAGCGCATCTACGCCGACGACTGCATCGACGACCCCTATCCGCTGTTCCACCGGATCCGGGAGGACGACCCGGTCCGCTGGGACGACCGGATGGGCGAGGCCGGCGGGTGGATGGTCACCGGGTACGAACCCGCGGTCGCCGCGCTGATGGACACCCGGTTGTCGGCCGCCCGCCCGCAGTGGCTCGCCGACCGGCTGCCCACCGGCGCCGAACCGTCCCACACCGCCGCGATGAACGCGCTCTACCAGCAGGTGGTCACCTCCGACCCACCGGCCCACGACCGGATCCGGCGGGAGCTCAAAGCACCGTTCATGCCCCGCCCGGTCGACGCCATGGCGGAGCGGATCACCGCGACCGCGCACCGGCTGCTGGACACCGCGATCGCCGACGGCGACGGCGAGTTCGACCTCATGGCCGCCTACGGCTACGCGCTGCCCGCGCTCAGCCTCGGACGGCTGCTCGGCGTGCCCGGCGGCGGCGACCAGGAGTACCTGCACTGGATGCTGTGCCTCGGCCTGCTCCTCGACGACGGCCCCGCCAGCCGGGAGCACCAGCCCAAACTGCTCGGCGGCGTGCACGAGTTCGTCGAGTTCTTCCGCGGTCTCGTCGCCGAACGCCGCGACGGCCGGCGGGACGACTTCCTCCAGGCGCTCGCCGACTCCTACACCGGCGGGCGCTGGGCGGACGAGGCCGAACTGCTCGGCAACCTGGCGTTCCTGCTCACCGCGGGCCAGATCAGCACCGCCCACCAGATCGGCAACTCGGTGCTGCACCTGCTGCGCGACCCCGAGCTCTACGAACGGGTGCGCGCCGATCCGACCGCGGTCGCGCGGATGTCGGCGGAGCTGATGCGGTTCGACTCCTCGGTCCAGCTGACCAAGCGCCGGGTCCTCGAACCCGTCGAACTGGGCGGGCACCAGCTCTCCACCGGCGAGGAGGTCTTCGTCTGGATCGGCGCGGCGCACCGCGATCCCGCCCAGTACCCCGATCCCGACCGCATCGACCCGGACCGCGGCGAGGTCGGGCACATCGCCTTCGGCCGCGGCATCCACTTCTGCCTGGGAGCGCGGATGGGCAAGCTCGTGCACGACCTGGCCGTGCAGGCGTTCGTCGAACGCGTCCGGCGCCCCCGACTGGCCACACCGGACAAGGTGGACCGGTCGATCATGCCCACTTTCCGCGGCCCCTACCGGCTTCCGGTCCGCTACGACGTCCACTAGGGAGCGCCACCCGCCACCTGGCGAAGCGCTCCCCGGGAGGAGGAGTCCGTGTTCCGCAGAGTCGCCGTCGTCAACCGCGGGGAACCCGCGATGCGGGCCATCCGCGCGATCCGCGAGCTCGACGCCGAAGGTGCGACGATCCGCAGCATCGCCCTGTGCACCGAGGAAGAATGCGACGCGGCGTTCGTCCGCGCCGCCGACGAAGCGCACTGCCTGGGCCCCGCCTCCGCCCGGCCGTACCTGGACATGTCCACATTGGAGCGCGCGCTGGTGGCCACCGGTGCCGAGGCGGCGTGGCCCGGATGGGGCTTCGTCGCCGAGGATCCGGCGTTCGCCGAGCTGTGCGCGCGCATCGGCGTGACCTTCGTCGGCCCGGACGCGGCGGTGATGCGCAGGCTCGGCGACAAGGTGGCGGCCAAGCAGCTCGCCGAGTCGGTCGGCGTGCCGGTCGCGGCGTGGAGCCGGGGCGCGGTCGCCGACCTGGCCGCCGCCCGGGACGCCGCGCGGCGCATCGGCTACCCGCTGGTGCTCAAGGCCGCCGCGGGCGGTGGCGGCCGGGGCATCCGCATCGTCCACGACGAGGACGAACTCGCCGCTGTCTACGACCGCGCCCGCCGGGAGGCGGCCCAGGCGTTCGGCGACGACGCGGTGTTCCTCGAACGGCTGCTGCCCGGGTCCCGGCACGTCGAGGTGCAGGTCCTCGCCGACGGGCAGGGCACGGCGTGGGCGCTGGGAGTGCGAAACTGCTCGGTGCAGCGGCGCAACCAGAAGATCATCGAGGAGTCGGCGTCGCCGCTGCTGAGCCCGGAACAGGTCGCCGGCCTCAAGGAAGTGGCCCGGCGGCTGGTGCTGTCCGCCGACTACCGCGGCGCGGCGACCGTCGAGTTCCTGCACGACCCGCGGACCGGGCGCTCGTCGTTCCTGGAGGTCAACACGCGGTTGCAGGTCGAGCACCCGGTCACCGAGGCGACCACCGGCGTGGACCTGGTCAAGGCCCAGCTGCGGGTGGCCGCGGGCCAGCCGCTGCGCGGCCCCGAACCGGCCGAATCCGGCCACGCGATCGAGGTCCGGCTCAACGCCGAGGACCCGGACCGCGACTTCGCCCCCGCCCCGGGACGCGTCAAGCGGTTCGACCCGCCCGCCGGCCCGGGCATCCGGGTGGACGCCGGGTTCGCCGTGGGCGATGCGGTCCCACCCGACTACGACTCGATGATCGCCAAGATCGTGGCGTTCGGCGACACCCGCGAGGAAGCGCTCAGCCGGGCGCGGCGCGCGCTCGCCGAGACCACGGTGCTGGTCGAGGGCGGCACCACCAACAAGGGCCTGCTGCTCGACCTGCTCGCCGCACCGGAGATCGTCGACGCCACCGCCGACATCGGCTGGGTGGACCGGGCTCGTGACCAGCGGCGCCGGAACGTCCCGGCGGACCGCGGGATCGCCCTCGTCGCGGCCGCGATCGACGGCTACCTGACCGAGGAGGACGCGCGGCGGCGGAGGCTGCTCGCCGACGCCCGCCGCGGCGCGCCGCGGACCACGCCGGACGACGTGCCGACCACCTCCCTCGAACTCGGCTCCGCGGCGCACCGGGTGCGGGTCGCCCGCACCGGCCCGGACCGGTTCCGGGTCGCCGTCGACGACGCCGAGCGGGCGGTGGACGTGCGCTTCGACCGCCTCGACCCGGCGAAGGCCCGCGTCCGGCTCGACAGCGGGAGCTTCGACGTGGTCGTGGACCGCAGCGGCGAGCAGCGCCTGGTGGAGGTCGCCGGGCACGTCCACCGCGTCGGCCACGGCGACCGCGGGGTGCTGCGCTCCCCCGGCCCGGCGCTGGTCGTGGCCGCACCCGCCGCCGAGGGCGAGGAGGTCGCCGCGGGCGATCCGGTGCTGGTGCTGGAGAGCATGAAGACCGAAACGGTGCTGCGCGCCCCGTTCCCGGCCAGGTTGACCGAACTGCTGGTCGCGGTCGGCCACCAGGTGGCGGCCGACGCCGCGCTGGCGCGACTGGAACCGGTCGGCGCCGAACGCCGCGCACCGGCCGCGGCCGACCTCGGCCTGTCCCCCGCCGGCGCGCCCGCGGACCCGGCGCGCAGCGCCGCGGACCTGCGCAACGCCCTGCTCGGCTACGACCCCGATCCGGTGGACGAGCAGCGGATTCCGCACGACTACGCGACCGCCCACCGCGGCGCGCGGCCGGTGGCCGCCGAGGTCGAACTGCTGCACCTGTTCGCCGACATCGCCGACCTGACCCGTCGCGCCCCGGCGCCGCACGACGACGTGGCGAACCCGCGCGAGCAGTTCCACGCCTACCTGCGCTGCCTCGACGTGGACGCGGCCGGTACGGCACCGGCGTTCCGCGACCGGCTGCGGAGGATCCTCGGCCACCACGGGATCACCGACCTGGCGCGCTGCGAGGCGCTGGAAGCGGCCGTGTTCCGCGTGCACCTCGCCCAGCAGCGCCGCACCGCGACCGCCGAGGCGGCCTCCGCCGTGCTGCGCGGGTGGCTGACCGGTCCCCCACCCGCCGAAGACCTGCGCGACGCCGTGGAAGGAGTGCTGGAACGGCTGGTCACCGCGCTCCCGGACGCCTTCGGCGGGGTCGCCGAACTGGCGCGACGGGTGTTGTTCCACCGGATCGTGCAGCCGAGGGCGCGGCGCGCCCGCGCCCGCGCCTACGCCCGCGCGCGCGAGCACCTGCGCCACCTCGACGAAAACCCCGCGGCCCCGGACCGCGAGCGCCGGATCGCCGCCGTCACCGGGTGCCGCGAACCGCTGGAACCGCTGCTGGCGCGGCGCATCGACCGCACCGGCGTCGAGCTCGGGCCGCTGCTGGAAGCGCTGCTGCGCCGCCGCGTCCCGGCCCGGGTGCGCAGCTTCGAAGTGGACGGTCGCACGTTCGCCGCGGCCGAGCGCGAGGGGGCGCTGTGGCTGACCACGGCGGCGGAGCTCGACCAGTTGCAGGCCACGGCCGGGGCGAGCGCGAAAGTCGCCGGCGAGCGGGCCCCGGGCGACACCGACGTCGACATCCACCTCGGCGGCCCCGGACCGTGGCCGGACCCGGACACCGCGGCGGCCGAACTGGCCCGCGCGCTCGACCGCGCCGCGCCGCGCGGCGAGGTGCGGCGCTGGACCCTCTCGCTGCTCGACGCCTCCGGGAGCAGGCACTTCACCTTCCGCCCCAGGCCGGACGGCGTGGTGGAAGCGCGCGGCGAACGCGACGTGCACCCGGCCCTGCGGGAACGGTTGGGCCTGTGGCGGTTGCGCGAGTTCGACGTGACCCGACTGCCGTCGGTCGACGAGGACGTGCACCTGTTCCGCTGCGACCGAGATTCCACTGTGGACTCGCTGGTCGCGGTGGCGCTGGTTCGCGACCCGCTGCCGCGGCGCGACGCGGACGGGCGCGTCGTGGCGCTGCCGGGTGCGGAGACCGCGCTGGCCGCCGCCACCGAATCGGTCGTCACCGCACCGCAGCGGCGCGAGGCCCAGCTGAGCAGGATCTTCCTCGAAACATCCGCCCCGACCGGGCTCACCGCCGAGGACCTGAACGGGATCGCGCACCGCTTCTCGCCAGCGCTGCGCGCCGGAGTGGCCGAGATCCGGTTCCGCGACGGCGGCACCGAATTTCACATCCGGCGCGAACCCACCTCCGCCCGGATCCGGGTGCGCGCCGTGCCGACCGCACCGGTCGAGCCGGTCGACGACCTGGGCCGACGCGTGCTGCGCGCGCACCGCCGCGGCACCGCGCACCCGGTCGACCTGGTCGACCTGCTCACCCGGGACGGCGGCAGCTTCACCGAGCACGACCTCGACGACACCGGCGCACTGCTCCCCGTCGAACGGCCGCTCGGCCGCCACCGCGCGGGAATCGTGGTGGGCGTGGCGAACACCCCGACCCCGCGGCACCCGGCCGGTGCCCGGCGGGTCGTGCTGCTCGGCGACCCGACCAGGGCCCTGGGCGCGTTGGCCGAACCGGAGTGCGCCAGGGTGATCGCCGCGCTGGACCTGGCCGAGCGGATGCGGGTGGCGGTGGAGTGGTACGCGCTGTCCGCGGGCGCGAAGATCTCGATGGACTCCGGTACCGAGAACATGGACTGGGTGGCCGCGGCGCTCAAGCGGATCGTCGAGTTCACCCAGGGCGGCGGGGAGATCAACGTCGTGGTCGCGGGCATCAACGTCGGCGCCCAGCCGTACTGGAACGCCGAAGCCACGATGCTCATGCACACCAAGGGGATCCTGGTGATGACGCCGGACTCGGCGATGGTGCTCACCGGCAAGAAGGCGCTGGACTTCTCCGGCGGGGTGTCGGCCGAGGACAACTACGGCATCGGCGGCCACGACCGCGTGATGGGGCCCAACGGGCAGGCCCAGCACTGGGCGCCCGACCTGGCCGGTGCGCTCGACGTGCTGCTGGCCCACTACGACCACACCTACGTCACCCCCGGCGAACCCGGGCCGCGCCGGATCGCCACCACCGACCCCGCCGACCGGGACATCCGCGACCACCCGCACGAGGTCGCCGACTGCGACCTGACCGCGGTCGGCGACATCTTCTCGGCCGAGCACAACCCGGACCGCAAGAAGCCCTTCGACATCCGCACCCTGCTGCGCGCCGTGTCCGACCAGGACCACCCGGTGCTGGAACGCTGGGCGGCGATGGCCGGTGCGGAGACGGCGGTGGTCACCGACGCGCACCTCGGCGGATTCCCGGTGTGCCTGCTCGGCGTGGAGTCCCGCCCGCTGTGCCGCCTCGGGTTCCCGCCCACCGACGGGCCCGCCACCCACACCGCGGGAACGCTGTTCCCGCTGTCGGCGAAGAAGGTGGCCCGGGCGATCAACGCCGCCAGCGGGAACCGGCCGCTCGTGGTGCTGGCCAACCTGTCCGGCTTCGACGGCTCACCGGAGTCCATGCGCACCCTGCAACTCGAATACGGCGCCGAGATCGCCCGCGCCGTGGTCAACTTCCGCGGCCCGATCGTGTTCTGCGTCGTTTCCCGCTACCACGGCGGCGCGTTCGTGGTGTTCTCCAAGGCGCTCAACCCGAACATGACGGTCCTCGCGGTGACCGGCTCGCACGCCTCGGTGCTCGGCGGCGCCCCGGCCGCCGCCGTCGTCTTCGCCGGCGAGGTCGACGCCCGCACCGACCGCGACCCCCGGGTCCGCCGCGCGGCACCCGACGAGGCACCGCGGGTCCGGGAGTCGGTGCGGGTGGAGAAGCTCACCGAGGTCGCCGCCGAGTTCGACGCGGTGCACGACGTCCGGCGCACCGTCGAGGTCGGCTCGGTGGACGAGATCGTCGAACCCGCCGAGGTGCGCCCCCGCATCATCGCCGCCCTGGAACGCGGACTCGACGGCCGGGGACGGTGAGCGCGAACCCCGGGCCGCCTCCCAGGCCCTCGAAGCCAGCGGATCTTCCGGGGTGCGCCCCTCACCCGGCGGTGCGGTGCCGGACGATCTCGACGATCCAGACCAGGAAACCGGCCGCCGGGAACAGCGCTCCGAGCAGGCACACGCCGGACCACCCCCAGTGCGCGTAGCTCACCGCCGACAGGGCGCTGCCCAGTGACCCGGACGCGAAGTACGAGGTCATGTAGGCGGTGTTGAGACGGCTGCGCGCGTCCGGGCGCAGCGGGTAGAACAGGCTCTGGTTGCTGATGTGGGTGCCTTGGATACCCAGGTCCAGCAACGCCACGCCGATCGCCAGCGCCACCGCGCTGCGCGCGCCCAGCGCCAGCAGGACGAAGCCGACCGCGGTGGCGGCGACGAACGCGCCCGTCTGGACCCGCGCATACCCCTTGTCCGCGGTGGCACCGGCGAACTTGGCGGCCGGGGCATCCGCTCGCGAGGCACGAGTCGGTGGCCCTGGCGGAGCTGGCAGCCGAGCCGTTCGTCGACTTCCAGGCGGGGCCGGGCCTGCAGACGGTGATCGAAGGGCTGTGCGCCCGGGCGTCGTTGTCCCGCCGGATCCGCTTCCGCGTCGGGCAGATGAACCAGTTGCTGTCGCTGGTCGGGCACGGGCTCGGGGTCGCGATCGTGCCGGAGCCGATCGCCCGCCGCAGCGGGCTGGCGGTGGTCGGGATCAACGACCCCCGGGCGCACCGCCACCTCGCCCTCGTCGCGCGCGGCCGGGTCCCGTCCAACCCGGCCGCACGCGCATTGCTGGAACTCGCCGACGTGCCGGACCCATGACCGGACTCGCACACCGGTCCGGTGACGCCCCCGGATAGCCGAGACGGCCGCTGAGGTTCCGCTCCCGGCACCGCCTCGCACAACGAGTTCGAAGACAGGCTCTCTTGCCCGCTACCGCTGCGCGGCGAAGCGGACGAGGGTGTTGTTGGGGCGGAGGTTGCGGATCGGCGGCCAGCTGCCCATGTACGGGTTGAGGTAGCGGAAGGTGAGCCCGCGGCCGGGCGGGTAGCCCACGTCCCGGACCTCCGCGACGGCGGGGTGCAGGGCGAACAGCCGCTTGCGGAGCTGGTCGACGCTGGCGCCCCAGCGCAGCGGCGGCAGCTTGTACCGGTCGGCCTGCTTGGCGTCGCGGCCGCGCATCATCAGCCGGTCCAGCAGGGTCCCGCCGGAAGCCGACCGGGTCAGCCAGGGCGGCATCGCGTCGAACATCAGCCACGCGCCGGGGAAGCGCTGCGCGCACGCGCGGATCAGTCCCATCGCCTCGGCCTCCTCCAGGTACATCAGCAGCCCCTGGATGCTGATGAACAGCCCGTGCGACGGGTCGACCTCGTCCATCCACGCCTCGTCGAGCGCCGAGCAGGACAGGTTGCGCAGCCGGTCGGTGTCCGGCAGGTACTTGCGGCGCACCTGCATGGTCTCTTCCAGGTCCACCGACAACCAGCGGACCCGGCCGTTGTCCACCCGCCGGAACTGGGTCTCCAGCCCGTCGGCGAGCGCCACCACGGTGCCGTCCGGGTTGGCCGCCAGGAACTCCCGGATCCGGTCGTCGAAGCACTTCGCGCGCAGCGCGAGCGCGATGTGCGGATGCCCGAACTGCGCGGCGAACGGGTAGTCGATGGAATCGACGATGGCGACGGCGTCCGGGTCGTCGAGCAGGGCGTCCGGGCGGCGCGACTCCGCCGCCCGGCAGTACAGCGTCCAGAGCAGCGTCTCCGGAACGCCCTGCAGCTCAACCTTCGCCCGCGGCTCGGCCATCCTCGTTCCCTCCCTCGTCGTTGCGCAGGATTCGACGCAGCTGCCGGGACTGCGCGAGCAGGGTACCGGCGCTGTCCCACAGGTCCGCCTCGTCGACGCACCACCCGTGCCCGCTGCTGACGTTGCGCTGGACCACCAGCACGTCGTCGTCGACCGGCTCGGTCGTCAGGTCCGCGTGCAGGTGCACGGACAGCTCGGCGGACACGACCGGCACCGGCTCGGTGACCAGCGGGTAGATCCCCGGCGGCATCACGTCGGTCAGCACGATGGCGACCAGCGAGTCGGCGGGCACGTCCGGCCGCAGCCGGAACCAGTACGCCATTTCCGATTCCGCGGATCCGGCCATCGGAATGCCCCCGCTACCGTAGCGGATCACGAAGTGCCTGCCGAAGGGGACGAGTTCGGCGGGGAACTCGATCTCCAGGCTGTCCTGCGGCGCCGGGACTTCCGGTGCGGTGACGCGCCGCTGCGGTGGCGGGCCGTCGGTGCTGCGGGCGAACACGGAGGACGCCAGCAGCACCGGTGTCCCGTCCTGCGTCGCGCGCACGGTGACGAAGTGGCTGCTGCGCCCGGCGCGTTCCAGGGTCGCGGCGAACGAGATCGGCCCGTCGGCGGGGCTGCGCAGGAACTGGGCGTGGGTGGCGCGCGGCGGCAGGTCGTCGTCGACCAGGTCGGCCGCGGCCCGCGCCGCGAGGGCGCCCAGCAGTCCGCCCTGCGGTCCCAACCACGCCCACCACGAGCGCGGCACCTCGACCTCCCAGCGCCCCGGCCCTTCGCGCACCGCGCCGCTCGACTTCACCAGGGGATGCGACTCGTCGTTCACCGTTGCGCCTCACTTCCAGTCGTCCGGGCGGGGCCGTCGGCGAGTGCGAGTGGAACCGCGCTGAGCAGTTCGTTCGACAGGTGCAGGCGTTCGGCCAGGGCGTAGGCGGTGGCCGCGTCCCGCTCGTCGAGCCGCGGGCTGCGATCCCCCGCCCGGTCCAACAGCACGGCCAGCACCGGCGACAGCCATTCGGCGGAACCAGCGGGCAGACTACACAAGATCCGTTCCCGGTTGAACCACCACAGGCAGACGCAGGCCGCCGCGGCGTGCAGCAGGCAGAACCGGGCGGCGAGGTCGAGGCGGCGCGGGTCGTCGGCCGGGGCGCCCGCCCGCAACCGGTGCATCGCCCGGACCACACCGGTCAGCCGCGCTTCGACCCGCCGCACCCGCGCGGCCGCGGTGCTCTCGCCCGCGCCGCGCAGCGCGGCGGCAGCGGACGCGGCGACGCCGGGGAACGCGGCGCTGACCGGGTCCGCGCCGCGCAGCGCGAGGTCCAGCCGGTCCAGGCGCAGCGGTGGCAGCCGGTCGTCGAGCCGGAACGCGGCCGCGACCTCGTCGGGCACGGCCGTTTCCGGTGCGTCCGCGGGGAACTGGGCGACCAGCGAGGCGATCGCGCGCAGGTTGGCGTCCGGCGCGGTGTCGATGTGCCGGACGACGAGGTTGTCCCGGCGGGCGATGTCGAAGGCGGCGAACGGGCCGTCGCGCAACACGCTCCGCGCGCCCAGCACGTCCGAGCACAGCGCGAAGACGTCCGCCGACAGCTCGGTGGCGACGCGCTTGGCCACGCCGGACCACAGGCACTGCGCCGCGGGCAGCGCGTGCATCCCGCGCGCGGCCGTCAGGGCGACGGCGTCGCAGGCCAGCACCAGCGCGGCGGCGGTCGCGACGGCGCGTCGCGGCTGCGCGTGCCCGACGAGCGCGCGTCCGCCGAAGTCGTGGCCGCGGGCGAACTCCAGCGCCAGCCGCAGCCCGGTGTCCGCGCAGCCCAGGTTCGCCGCCGTGCTCAGCACCCGCACCAGCTGCATGACCTTCAGGGCGATCTCCACCCCGTGGCCGACTTCCCCGAGCACGCAGTCCGCGGGCACCTCGACGTCGTCGAAGCGGACTCCGGTGGACTCGATGCCGCGCAGACCCCCGGTGCCGACCGGTCGCTCGCGCCGCACGGCGGCCAGCTGCTCGCCCCGCAGCAGCACCGCGGTGAACGCGGCCGGGCCGCGGCCGCCGGTGCGCGCCACGACGACCAGCGCGTCGCAGCGCTCGCCGACGCCGACCAGCCATTTGCCGCCGTTGAGCCGGAAACCGCCGGACGCGTGCGGGTCGAGCCGGCACTCGTTGGCGAGCAGATCGCTGCCGTGCGCGGACTCGGCCATGGCGAACCCGACGACACCGCCCCCGGCGAGCAGCCGCACGACCTCCTCCCGCTGCCGCGCGCTGCCGGCCAGCAGGACGCACCCCGCGCCGGTGACGCTGAACATGGACGCCGGCATCGCGGCACCGTCGCGCCGGGACACCAGGCGCGCCATCAGCACGGTTTCGTCCAGTGTGGACAGCAGGCCGCCGTGCTCGGGCGGGACGAAGGACAACCCCAGCCGCGGGCCGAGTTCGGACGCGAACTCCGCCGGGAACCGCGCCCCGGCGTCGCGCGCCACCGCCGCGGCGAAACCGAACGGGTTCGCCGGATCGCGCGGGTCGCCGAGCAGCTGCTCCAACCCGGCGGCGGCCGGGTACCCGGCCGCCGTGTCGAGGGCCGTCATCGCGCTCCTCCCGGCTGCGGCCGGTAGCGGGCGCAGCTCGCCGGGATCCGGATGCCGGACACCGCCAGCTGGTTGACCCGGATCGCGTACGCCGCGCCCCGCACCAGCTGCTGCGCGACGTCGGCGACGTGCCGGTTCGCCGCGGGCTCCAGGTGGCTGCCGCGCACCCAGTCGTTGAACGCGCCCATCGCCGGACCGCACCAGATCTGGTAGTCCACCGTCCGGTCCGGTTCCCCGCCGGTCGCCCACGCCGAGGACATCCCGAGGTACCAGCGGAACACCAGCGCCATCCGGCGCTTGGGGTCGTCGGCGGCGCGACGCACCTGCTCCGGATCGCGGCTGTCGAAGAAACCCACCACGTCCGACCAGATCTCGTCGAACGAACGCCGGAAGATCTGCTGCTCCAGGCGGTTCCGCTCCGCCTCGGGGATGTCGTCGAGCCCGGCGCAGCCGCGGTACAGCTCGTAGAGGCGGCGCGCGCGCATCGGGAACATCGTGCCCTTCTTCAGGGTCTGCACGTCCACGCCCAGCTCGAACATGTCCGCCGCGGGCGCCATCTCGCAGTCGGTGATGCCCGCGGCCGCCAGCAGCTCCCGGGCCGCCGGTGAGATCCCCGACTCCACGCAGGACTGGTTGACCGAACCGCTCACCACGTAGTCCGCGCCCAGCGACAGCGCGGCCGCGATCGACTCCGGGGTGCCGATCCCCCCGGCGGCCCCGAGCCGGATCTCCACCGGGCGGCGGTACTCCCGCCGCACCTCGTCGCGCAGTCCGGCGATCACCGGGAACAGCGCGGTCAACGGGCGGCGGTCGGTGTGCCCGCCGGAATCGGCCTCCACCGTGATGTCGTCGGCCATCGGCACGGCGCGGGCCCACTCGGCCTGCTCCGCGGTGATCAGCCCCTCCCGCAGCAGCGCGGCGACGTGCTTGTCCGGCGCCGGGCGCATGAACGCCGCGGCCACCTCGGGCCGGGAGACCTTGGCGATGAGCCGGTTGGCGGGCACCGGTTCTCCCCCGGCGCCCCGGACCAGCCCGGCCGCGCGGTAGCGCACCACATTCGGCGTGACGTCCATGAACGCCGACGCCTCCACGCAGCGGACCCCGTGCCGCAGGTAGGTCTCGACGGTGGCGCGTTCCAGGGCCTGCTCGCTGGGGCTGTGGATCAGGTTGGCCGCGAACGGCGCGTCCGGGATCTCCCGGGCGAACCGCAGCAGCGCGGACTCGATCCGGTCGGGCAGCAACCCGGCCGAACCGAACGAGGCGAGGAACCCGGCCCGCGCCATCGCGATGACCAGTTCCTCGGAGGCGACCCCGTTGGCCATCGCCCCGCTCATGTAGGCGTAGTCCACGCCGTGCGCGGCGCGGAACCGCGACGATCCCAACCGCTGCGGGGGCAGCGGCCCGACGGCGGGCAGCGCGCGGCCCCCGGCCGGCGGCGGGGTGTTGCTCAGCCCGATCCCCCGCTCGGTGTCCACCGCGTAGCACGGCGAGTCCAACCGGGCGAGCACGCCGCGGATCCCGTCCGGTTCGGTGCACGCCACGGGCGCCGAACCGTTGGTGGTGATCGACATTCAGCTTCCCTCCACATCGGACGGTTGCGCTCGCCGGACGGCCACCGCCACGCCACCGACCTGGTAGATCCGCAGTCCGGACTTCCACACGCTCGCGTCGGCGATCACCACCACCCGGTCGTCCTCCCGGCGGATGTCGGTGACGTGCGCCTCGAACGTCATCTCCGGGTCGGTCCGCGACACCTGGCCGCGGTACTTCCAGGTGAGCTCCACCCCGGTGGCCATCGCGAACTCGGCGGGTCCGAGGTCGTCGGCGAGCCCGGTGTCGATCACGAACACCTGCAACGCCTGGATGACCGACTCCACGCCCAGCGAGCCGGGCATCACCGGGTCCAGGTGGAAGTGGCGGTCGAAGTACCAGTCGGCCGGATCGATGCGCCGCCTGCCGCGCACGTAGCCCAGGCCGTGCGCGCCGCCGTCGGCCACGAGGTCGACCGAGTCCACCAGCCGCAGATGCCCGTCGGCCAGCCGCAGTCCGGTGCCGGGTGCGGGCCGGAACCACGCGTCGTCCGAGCGCACCGGCACCGTGCGGACCCGGTCGGGGGCGATCTCCTGCTGCTCCAACCAGGTGGGCACGTGCCTGCCGCCGTCCAGCCCCACCTGGTGGGCCAGCGCCTGCTCGCTGAAGTAGCCGTAGGTGGACTCCCCGACGTAGCAGGTCCGGCCGTCGACCTCCAACCGGTACCGGAAGCTCTGGATGATCGCGCCCGACATGGCGTGGCTGGACAGCAGCTCCGACTCCTGCCGGATCGTGCGGTCCCGCAGGTCGACGTCGGCGACCAGGGTGGCCCGGCCGTCGAGGTTGCGGATGCCGTAGTCGGTGTCCGGGTCGGCCAGCGTCGGTCCCAGGTAGTAGCCCAGCAGGATCGCCGACTGCAGGGAGGTTTCCATGAACACGCAGTTCGGCATGTGCGGGTTCGAGTTCTCGGTGAAGTACCAGGCTTCCCGCGGCGCGTCGTACTCGGTCACCAGCTGCGCCCCGGGTTCCAGCACGCCGCGGGTGCCGTCCAACCGCAGCATCCGGTCGGTGAACAGGAAGTCCCCGTTCGGGATGTACGGGGCGCGGCGGCCCCGGTAGATCTCGAACTCCGGTCCCATCGCGGTGGCCAGGTCGCCCTGGGCCGCGTGCGCGGCGTGGAACTCGTTCATGATGACCGGCTCGCCGCGGTGGTTGCGGCGGCCGAGGAACGGCGGGATGCCGCCGCGCTCCGGCCGGTGCGGGGTGCCGGGCTTCTCCCGGATCCGGATGCCGAAGTCGTTGACCACCATGATCGGCTTGTCGCCTTGGTACACGGTGATGTCGGCGATCACGGTGGGGCGCGGCAGCATGGTGATGTCGGTGATCTCGGCGTGGTACCGGATGTCCGGCGATCCGGGGATCACCTGGCTGCGCACCTTGAACTCGGTGCGCAGCCCCGGAACGGCCTGGAACTCCGCGTCCGGGAACACCAGGTGCAGCCCCAGGTACATGGCGAAGACCTGCAACAGCTGGGTGCCGCCCTCCCCGATCAGCGAGCCCGGCAGCACCGGGTCGCCGACGAAGTGGCAGCCGAAGTACCAGGCGTCCGGGTCGACGCGGTGCACCGCTTCGATCTCCCCGAGCCCGCACGGCCCGCCGAGCCGGTCGATGCGCACCACCTCGTCGAGCATCCGCATCCTCCCGCCCGGCAACCGCACCGACGGGTTGCACCCGTCGGCGCGCTGGTCCCACTCCGGGCCGAACACGGCACCGAGGTCTCCGGCCGCCAGCTTCTCCAGGTCCTCCCCGGAAAGCCGGGTGCGGTCGGTGCGGACGAGCGGTTTGAACCGGCGCCGCACCGGTTCACCGCGCCGCGCCCGGGTCGGGTCGGGCAGCATCACGCCCGGTGAGGCGGCCAGCTCCGCGTCGGTGAAGAACCCGCCGCAGCCGTCCTCCAGCTCCAGGACCAACTCGCCGTCCGCGTAGCAGCGGTAGCCGAAGAAGAACAGCAGCCGGTCGTCGTTCCACACCATGCGGTCGATGCGGATGTCGTAGCGCAGCGTCTGGCCCTCGCGCGGCAGGTCGCCGTGGAAGACCATCGCGCTGTCCAGCAACCGGTACTTGCGGGTGCCGCCGTGCCGCAGGTCGACGCCCAGGTAGGAGGCCAGCAGCAGCACGCACTGCCCCGCCTCGACGGTCACCACGCCGGGGACCTGCCCGTCGACGGTGAACCACGCCCCGGCCGGGACGTCGTACTCGGTGCTGATCCGCGGGGTGTCGCCGGTCTCCAGCTCGACGACCCTGGTGGTGAACAGGAACGGCGGCGCGGGCAGCCGCACGCGGCGCGGGAGGGCGTCGATCTCGGCCGCCCACGGCCCGAACACCTCGGCCACCTCGCCTTCGGCGAAGGCCACCAGGTCCCGTTCGGTCCACAGCACGTTCGGCGAGTCCTCGACCGGCGCGGTCTCCAGCCCGGCCAACGCGATCTGCTGCAACGTGGCCTGGGTGCGCAGCACCGCCTGGTGGGCCTGCGCGATGCTGCCGGCGAGCGCGGCCAGCGGTCGCGCCCCCGTCCGGTCGGGCACCGGCTGCGGTGCGGTCGTCCGGTCGGGCACCGGCTGCGGTGCCGCCACCGCGAGCTGCGCGGCGGGCGGGGTGGCCCCGGCGTCGGCGGTGTCCGCCGCGGGGAGCGGGACCGGTGCGACGAACGGCTCGCCGTCGAACTCGATCCGCTCCTCGAACGGCTCCGGCGCTTCCGGTTCGCCGACCGGCGCCAGCACCGCCTCCGCGCCGCGGCGCACCCGCTCGGCGCCGGGATCGGCCCACCGCACGGTGTGCAGCATCCGCGGCTGGGGTTCCTCCGGCGCACCGAGCAGCCTGCTCACGTCGACCCGCATGCCGTGGCTGATCAGCCTGGCCAGCGCCGTGGGCAGCGCGGTGCCGGTGGACGCGCCGCGGCGGTCGATGGACACCGCCAGGTGCGGTTGCGCGCCGAGGGTCTGGTCGATCCACCGAGTGCAGGTGGCGTTCGGGCCGACTTCGACGAAGAACCGGTACCCCCGGTCGTAGGCCACGCGGGTCAGCCGCTCGAAGTCCAGCGTCCGGGCCAGCGTCGCGGCGACCCGGCTGGCCAGGCCCGCGGTGTCGTCGGTGTCGACGTCGCCGTAGTCGTAGGCGGTCAGCAGTTCCAGGTCCGGCGGTTCGCCCAGCGGGTAGTCGGCCAGCGCGGTCAGCTCCGGCATGACCGGGTCCACCAGCTCGCAGTGCAGCACGTGGTTGGCCGGCGCCTTCGCGGACCGGCAGCCGACCCGGGCGATCACCTCCCGGCAGGACTCCGGAGCACCCGCGATGACCACCTCCTCCGGCGCGTTGACGTGCGTGAGGTGGACGCGTTCGACGCCCCGCATCGCGGCGCGCACCTGCTCGGCCCCGGCCAGCAGCACGTGGGTGGACCACAACTCCCGGTCCGGGACGTCCTCGGCCACGCCCCACGCCTGGCGCACCATGCGCTTGGGCCCGCACAGCTGCTCCCGGAACAGCGGGGTGGCCATGATCGCCGCGTCGTTGGCCGGGGAGTTGCGCCACATCCCGGTCGAGGCCAGCATGCTGCCCTCGCCGAGGCTGTACCCGAAGGCGCCGTCGGGCGCGATGCCGAGCACGTCCCGCAGGACCTGGGTGTGCACCACGGCCAGGTTGCTCCCGGTGACGAGCATCGAGGGCGTGTCGTCGAGCAGGTCGGCCTCCCGCCGCAGCAGCGCCCGGCGGTCCAGCCCGCCGACCGCTCGCGGGTACAGCTGCCGGTGCCGGAACCGCTCCGCGGGCTCTTCGGCGTTGTCCTCGAACAGCGCCAGCGTCCGCGGGAACAGCCGGAACAGGTCGCGCGCCACGCCCGGGTAGGCGGTGAACGCCCCCGGGTAGACGAACGCGACCTTGCCGTGCGGTCCGATCGGGCGGGCGGTGCAGAAGCTGCCCGACGGGGTGGCCCATTCGCCGCCCGCCGCAACGGTCTCCGGCAGGCCGCGCCGCGCGGCTTCCAGCTCCACGCGCATGCCGGCGGCGTCCAGCGCCACCAGCACGGCGGTGAACCGGCCGCCGCTCCGCTCGGCCCACCGCTGCCGGGCCAGCGCGCGCAGGTCCCGGCCGGCGTCCAGTTCCGCCGCGCAGTGCCCGGCCTGTTCGGCGAGCCCGGCGCCGTCGTCGGCGGTCAGCGGCAGCAGCACCGCGCCGACGCCCTCGGCCCAGGTCACCTCGTGCCGCGCACCGGCGGTCCCGGCAGCGGCGACCACGACGTGCGCCGCCGATCCGGTGCCGGTGCTGCTGATCGCCGCGTAGCGCGGCCGGTCCCGGTGCCTGCTCAACCACGGTTGCGGCGCCTCCAGCCGGCAGAACGGCGAACCGTCCGATTCGGACAGTTCAGCGCCGTCGAAGGGGGTCGGCGGCAGGTCCGCGCGGTACTGGCACAGCGCGACCTTCACCAGCGACAGCAGCGCCGAAACCCGTTGCACGTCACCGACGAGCGGGGCCGTACCGCCGACCGCGCAGGAGTGCGGGTCGTCCCCGGCGCGGTACGCGGTCGACAGCGCGGCGAGTTCGCCGCGCCGCTGCGCCTCGGTGGCACCGGCCAGTTCCAGGTAGTCGACGTCGGTCCCGTCGACCCCGGCGGCGTCCAGCCCGGCCCGCGCCGCTTCGGCCACTGCGTCGCTGCCGTGCCGCAGCGCGACGGACTCGATCGTCGCGTAGCCGGTCCGCCGGTCGGCGGTGCGGGTGAGCACCACCGCGGCGGCGGCGTCGCCCAGCGGACCGGGCTCGGCACCGAGTTCGGCGGCCAGCTTCGCCCGCACCACCGTGTTCTCCACCCCACCGGCCAGGTCGACACCGCCGACCACCACCGCCTCGATGGTCGGGTCCAGCAGCAGCAGACCGGCCACTTCGAGCGCCGCGGCACCGGCGGTCGAGTCCGAGGAGACGGTGAACGACGGGCCGCTGAAGTTCCGCGACGCCGAGATGCGGCTGGCCATGATGTTGCCGATGTAGCTGAGCACCTCGTTGGCGCCGAGCGGATCGTGCACGGCGTCGCGCACCGCCGCCACCAGCCGCTCCAGCACGTCCTCGCCGAGCTGGACCCCGGCGCGGGCGCACTCGGCGCGCACGTGGGCGCCGATGTCGAAGCGGGCGCGGTGCTGGTGGGCCCGCGGCTCCATCTCCATCGCGATCACCACCGCGACCCGCGCGGGCTCCGCCTCGCCGCGGGGCGGCACGGCCGGGTAGCCGGCCTCGCACAGCGCCGCTTCGACGGCCTGGAACAGGGCCAGGTGCTGCGGGTTCGAGCCGGGCAGTTCGGCGGGCAGCAGCCGGTAGGCGCGCGGGTCGACCTCGATGCGTTCCAGGTAGCCGCCGGGCGGGGCCGGCCGGTCGGTGAACCAGCGGCCCTCCGGCAGGTCCCGCAGCACCGGCTCGGCGGCGCGGACGACGCGTTCGAACTCGGCGGCGTCGTCGACGTCGCCCACCTTCACGCCCACCCCGGTCACCGCCATCCGCGGGAGGCGCACGTCCGGCGGCGGCTCCGGCTGTTCGGCGGGCGCCGCGGAGAGCACGACGTGCGCGTTCGCGCCGCCGAAGCCGAAGCCGGACACGCCCGCCCGGCGCGGCCGACCGCCGGTGTCCGGCCAGGCGCGCTCGGCGCGCACCACGCGCTCGGCCGCCGCCTCGCCGCCCGCGGGGGACAGCGGCTGCCGCACGCGCGGCGTCGCCGGGATGGTGCCGTGCCGCATCGCGAGCACGGCCTTGATCACGCTCGCCATCCCGGCCGCGCTGAGCAGGTGGCCCAGGTTGCCCTTCATCGAGCCGAGCAGCGGCGGACCGCCGTGGTCGGCGAAGAACTCGGTCAGCCCGACCAGCTCCGCGGCGTCGCCGAGCGGGGTGCCGGTGGCGTGGCACTCGATGTAGTCCACAGTGGAGGGATCGATCCCGGCGTACGCCCGGCGGTACGTCTCCAGGTGGCCTTCCTTCGCGGGCACCAGCAGGTGCTTGCCCGCGCCGTCGTTGCCGAGGCCGATGGCGTCGATCACCGCGTGCACCCGGTCACCGTCCCGGACGGCGTCGGCGAGCCGCTTGAGCACGAACATCCCGGCGCCCTGCCCGACCACGATCCCGCTGGACCCCTCGTCGAACGGCCTGCTGGCGGCGCCGTCGGCGGCCAGCGCCCGCAGGTCCGAGAACGCCAGGTGCAGCAGCACCGGCTCGGGTGCGCACACCGCCCCGGCCAGCATCACGTCGGCGTTGCCGGTGGCGAGCTGGTCCCTGGCCAGCGCCAGCCCGTACAGCGCCGAGGCGCACGCCGCGTCCAACGCCAGCCGCGGCCCGCGCAGCCCCAGCGCCTCGCCGAGCACCGAGGCGGGCAGCCCGGACGGCCACATGTTGCGCGGGTCGACCTCGGGTTCCCCGGACGCGGGCGGGACTCGCAGGCCGGCGGCCCGCAGCCCGTCGCTGACCGCCTCGCGCACCAGCGGCACCGCGAGCCTGCTCGACAGGTCGGTCGGGAAGGAGTAGTTGCCGAGGACCAGACCGGTGCGGCCGGGCGGTTGCGCGGTGTCCAGGCCGGCATCGGCGAGCGCGAGCCGCGCGGTGTGCAGCGGCCAGCGCACCACCCGGTCCATCGCGGCGAGCTCGGCCGCGGGCACCCGCAGCCCGTCGAAGTCCGCCTCGGGTTCGTCGACGAATCCGCCCACAGTGGACGTGATGTGGTGCTGCTGGTCGCCCCAGCCGCCGGGCACCGACGCGCCGTCCCCGAACCGCTCGGGTCCGCCGTCGACGCGGTGGTCGGCCTCGGCCCGCAGGCCGGCCCACAGTTCGTCGGGGCCGCCCGCACCGGGAACCAGGCACGACATGCCGACGATCGCGATCGGTGTGTTGCTCATGGGCATAGCTCCGCATTCGGCTGGAGTGCGCTGCCGGGCCGCGCGCCGGACAGGCCCGGTGCGCGCCCCGGCAGCCGGGGTCTGTTGTCAACTCGCCAGCGGCGGCCGCGTCCTGTCCTCGACGAGCCCGCGAACTCCTCAACCGGACACCACGGACACCACGGGAACCGGCCGGTCGGCCGCGAAGTGGTCGACGACGGTGCGGACACCCGCGTCCAGGGGGATCGGTTCCACGCCCCGTTCCCGGAACATCCGCTGCAGTTCGGGGGTCACCATGCCGCCCGCCCACGGTCCCCAGTTGATCGAGGCGACCGCGGCGTCCGGCAGCTGCCGCGCCAGGGTGCAGGCCAGGCGGTTCAGCGACTCGTTGGCCATCGCGTAGTCGGCCTGCCCGCGGTTGCCGAAGAAGCCGGCGACCGAGGAGAACAGCAGCACGTGGCGCAGCCGGTCCCGGTCCACGGCGTCGAGGATCGAGCGCAGCCCGGCCAGCTTCGGCGCGAAGACCGCGTCGACGTCCGCGGCGGTCTTGTCCGCCACCAGCCGGTCGGACAGCGCACCCGCGCCGTGCACGACACCGGTGATCCGGTCGCGGTGCTCGGACAGCGCCGCCGCGACGGCGTCCGCGTCGGCGACGTCCACCGCGAGGTAGTCGACGCGCGCACCCGCCGCCCGGATCTCGGCCAGCGTGCCGCGGATCTCGCGCTGCGCGACGAGCGTCCGGTACACCGGTTCCACGTCGCGCGGTGTCGGGGTGCCGCCGCTGTCGCGCAGGTGCGCCGCGATCGCGGCCTTCAGCCGGGGTTCGGCGACGTCGCGCGCCCACTCCGGCTCGTCGTCGAGCGGCGTGCGGCCGAGCAGCAGCAGCCCGGTGCGCCAGCGCCGGGCGAGGCCGATCGCGCACGCCGCGGTGACCCCGCGTCCGCCGCCGGAGACCACCAGGAGGTCGTCGGGTCCCGGTGCCGGTCGCGGCGCGCACCCGGGCAGTTCGGGGTCCGGCTCGGAGTCCGGCCCCGCGACGACGGTCCGCCGGACGCGCTCGGCGTCGTAGCCGACCTGGTGCAGCGCGGTGTCGGCGTCGTGCAGCTCGGCCAGCAGCGCCGCGGCGCACTGCTCGTCGGACAGCTCCGGGTGCAGGTCGACGGCGCGGCAGAACAGCCCGGGCGCCTCCGCCGCCAGCGTCTTGACCAGGCCCGGCAGCCCGCCGGTCACCGCGGACGCCGGGTCCACGCCGGAGTAGCCGAGGACGCCGTCCAGGCGGGTCACCGCGACGAACCCGGCCCGCCCGGTCTCGGCCGCGCGGTCCAGCACCGCTCGGGTGCGACCGGCCAGCAGCAGCGCCTCCCGCAACGCCCCGGCCGCCGAATCCCAGTCCTGCCCGGGGTCGTCGGCCAGCCACACCACCAGGTCGACGTCGTCGGCCTCGTCCCGCACGTCCCACCCGGCGTCGCGGAGCCGGGCCGCGAGCGCTTCGGCCAGCGCACCGGCGCCCGCGAGCACGGCGGCGGGCCGCGACCGGTAGGGCGACTCGGCCGGTTCGGGCGCCGGGAGCCGGGACAGCCGCGCGGACAGCCGCCGGATCAGGCTTTTGGGCCGCCCGCCACCTCCCCGGCCGCGTCTCCGGCCAGGAAGCCGACGATGTCGTCGAGGGTCCGCAGTTCGCCCAGCACTTCCGGGTCGGGCTCGCGGACGCCGGGGAACCGCTCCCCCAGCACACCCATGATCTCGACCCGCTTGATCGAGTCGATGCCCAGGTCGGACTCCACGTCCATGCCGAGGTCGAGCATGTCGCCGGGGTAGCCGGTCTTGTCGGCGACCACTTCCAGCACCACGTCGCGCACCGAGTCCCGGTCCAGGGCCGCGGGCTGCGCCGGTTCCTGCGGTGCGGGGGCCGGTGGCTCGGGTGGCGGCGGTGCCTGCGGCGCCGGGGCCGGCGGTTCGGCTCGCGGTGGTGCGGACGGTTCCGGCGCAGGTGCGCTCGGCAACGCGGGAGTCGGAGCCCCGGCGCCCGGCAGGTGCCCGTTGCGCTGCGGCGGCGCGTAGGACGGCGGATCGGTCGGAGTCCACGGCGCGGGTGGTGCGCCCGCCTCCAGCCGGGCGAGTTCACCGAGCACCTCGCTGGCCCGCTGGTGGCTGTGCCCGATCGCCACGCCGTGCTCGGTCACGGCCCGGATGGCGTCGACCACCCCGTCCCGGGGCGTCCCCTCGGCCTCGCGCGCGAGCAGGCCGCTGAGCTGGTGGGCGATGGCCAGCTGGCTGTCCAGGTAGACGCGGTGGCTGTCCAGGTGCTCGGCGGCGATCGGACCGGCACCGTAGCGCGGCACCCCGCCGCCGTCCTGCTGCGCGGGTGCGACGTACCCGTCGGCGGCCCCGTTGCCGCCGGTCACCGGCTGGTGCTCGGTGGGCGCCGGTTCGGCGTGCCCGACGCGGTAGCCGTTCTCCAAGGCTTCCTGGTACTTGCGGCGGCGCTCTTCCGGCACGTAGTTGACTCCGTTCAGCGGGATGCTCATCTTCTTCTCCGACTCCTCGGGCGCGGGTTCCGCGACGAAGCGGTTCAGGCCGGTCAGCGGGACCCCCAGCACGGTCAGCCGGGCGGCCAGCTGCTTGAGCGCCCGGTCCCCGTCGCGCCCCGGCCCCGGGTCGGCGGCCAGCACGACCACGTCCGGCCGGTCCGCCAGCGTCCGCCGCACCAGCCCGGACAGCACCGACTTCGGCCCGAACTCGACGAAGACGCGGAACCCGTCGGCGTACATCCGCTCGACCGACGGTCCGAAGTGGACGGCGGCGGCGAGCTGACCCACCAGCGTCGACCGGTTCTCGTCGGCGTCCGCGCCGTAGGAAGCCCCGGCGGTGTTGGCGTACACCGGGATCGACGGGGCCTCCAGCCGCACCTCGGACGCGGCCGCGCCGAACGCCTCCAACGCGTGCACCACGTGTTCGGTGTGGAACGCGGCCGCGACCGGCAGCAGCGACGCGGACACGCCCTCGGCCCGGCATTGCTCGACGAACTCGCGCACCGCCGCGGTGGCCCCGCCGACGACCGTCTGGTCCGGGGCGTTGACGTTGCACACCACCACGTTCCCGCGCCCGTCGAGCAGCTGCGCCACCCGGGAAGCCGGAGCGCTGACCGCCGCCATGGTCCCGGGATCGGCGTCGGAGTCCGGACGGGCCGCCATGGCCCGCCCCCGCGCGTCGGCCAGCGCGTGGAAATCCGCGTCGGACAGGCTTCCCGCGGCCCACAGCGCGGTGAGCTCGCCGAAGCTGTGGCCGACCGCGCCGTCCGGGGCGAATCCGGAGTCGGCGAGGTAGCGGTACTGGCCCGCGGCGAGCGCTCCGATGGCGGGCTGGGCGCACTCGGTGCGGCGCAGCGCTTCCTCCTGTTCGGTGCGGGTGCGCTCGTCGAAGGCGGGCGGTGGGAACACGACCCGTCCCAGCGGGACCGGCCCGGTGTGCGCGGCGGCGGCGCGGTCGAAGGCCGCGCGCACCGGCGGAGTCGACACCGCGGTGGCCGCGCCCATCCCCACGTACTGGCTGCCCTGCCCGGCGAACATCGCGGCGACCTTGCCGCCGTCGCGCAGCAGCGCCGCGCGGCGGTAGCAGACACCGGTCGGCAGGTCGAACTCCTCGACCTCGGGGTCCTGGCGCAACCGGTCGGCCGCCTCGGCGCGCAGCCGCGCGCGTTCCTCGTCGTCGGCCGCGACGATCGCCACGCGGCAGTGCTCGTCCGGTACCGCGCCGGTCTGCTCGACCGGCTCGGCGGCGTCGTCGAGCAGCGCCAGCAACTCGGCGGGAGTTCCGGCGTGCCAGACGTGCACCTGCGGGACCCGGTGCAGCGCCGGGTTCTCCCGGGCGTCGTGCTCCTGCAGCACGCAGTGGAAGTTCGTGCCACCGAAGCCGAAGGCCGACACCGCCGCGCGCCGCACCGGCCGCGCCGGGTCCAGCACCCACGGCCGGGTGGTCGTGTTGACGTAGAACGGCGAGGACTCCAGTTCGGCGTCCACCCGCGGGGTTTCCACGTTGATCGTCGGCGGCAGCACCTTGTGGTGCAACGACAATGCCACCTTGATCAGGCTCGCCGCCCCCGCGGCGCCCTTGGTGTGGCCGATCTGCGACTTCACCGATCCGACCGCGGCGAACCGCCGTTCGTCGGTGGCCTCGCCGAACACCTCGGACAGCGCCTGCAACTCGACCAGATCGCCGACGGAGGTCCCGGTGGCGTGGCATTCGAGCAGTCCGACCTGGTCGGGCCCGAACCCGGCTTCGGCGTAGGCCCGGCGCAGCGCCCTGGCCTGGCCTTCGGCCCGGGGCGCGTAGATGCTCTTGAACCGGCCGTCGCTGGACGTGCCGATTCCGCGCAGCACCGAGTAGATCCGGTCGCCGTCGCGTTCGGCGTCGGCGAGCCGCTTGAGCGCGAGCATCCCGATGCCCTCGCCGATGAGCGTGCCGTCGGCGGCCTCGTCGAACGGGCGGACCACCTCGTTGCGGGAGAACGCCGGGGTCTTCGAGAAGCACATGTACATCAGGATCGTGTTCTCGGCGTCGCAGCCGCCGGTGATCATCAGGTCCGCGCGTCCGCTGGCGAGTTCTCCCACGGCCATCCGCAACGCGGCCAGCGAACTGGCGCAGGCGGCATCGACCGTGCAGTTGGTGCCGCCGAAGTCGAAGCGGTTGGCGATGCGCCCGGCCACCACGTTGCCGAGCATTCCCGGGAAGGAGTTCTCCTGCCACGGCGCCAGTTTCGCCACGAACTTCGCGGCGATCTCCTCGGCGTCCCGCTCGCTCAGACCGCAGGAGCGCACCACTTCCTTCAGGTGCGGGGTCTGCAACCGCAGCGCGAGCGGCTGGGTGAGCGAGTTGGCACCGGTGACGCCCAGGACCACCCCGGTGCGCGACGGGTCGTACCACTCGGCTCCGCGCACCCCGGCGTCCTGCAGGGTCTGCTTGGCCACCACGAGGCTGAGCAGTTGCAGGATGTCGGTGACCTCCATGATGTTGGGCGGCAGCCCGAACTCCATGGGGTCGAAGTCCACTGTGGGCACGAAGCCGCCGCGCCGGCAGTAGGTCTTGTCCGGCGCGGTCGGGTCCGGGTCGTAGTGGTCCTCGATCCGCCAGTGGGATTCCGGCACGTCCCGGATGCAGTCCCTGGCCTCCACGACGTTCGCCCAGAACTCGCGCAGATCCGCCGACTCCGGGAACAGCGAGCCGAGCCCGACGATCGCGATATCGGTCGGCCGGGAGTCGGTTGCGTCTGGTTGGTGCTGTGTCATTCTCGGCCTTCCGGTCGGAACCTGGTGGTGCGCGCAGCTGGTGGGCCGGTCAGTTCCCGGGCAACCCCAGCGCGCGGCGGGCGATGGCGTCCAGGTGCGCCAGCGCCGTCGGGTCGCGCAGCATCGAGTAGTGCTCGCCCCCGCAGCTGCGCACCTCGATCCCGGGGTCGATCTCGTCCCAGGACATCGCCGGTTCCGAGCCGAACAGGCTGTGCTCCGGGCGGATCAGGGTGAACGGCACGCGCGGTGCCCGCGGCTGGTACGCGGAGACGATGCTGTTGTTGCGGCCGACGACGTTCAGGTAACCCTCGAAGAGCTTGCGCGCCCCGGACAGCGACGCCCCGGGCAGCAGCGGGCCGCGGTCGGTGTCCAGGTCCAGGATCAGCTTCAACCCGGCCTCGGCGTCGATGCCGGCGAACGTCTCGCGCGAGACCGGGGTGCTCGCCCGGCGCCGCGCCGCTAGGTAGGTGGTGAACCACAGCAGTTCCAGGTCGAGCGGCACCTCGCCATCCGCCCACGAGTACTCCGCCACCGGGGCCGGGGTGTCCAGGACGACCAGGTGCGCGGGCAGCTCGTGCCCGGCCAGCGCCTCGGTGAGCGCGTAGGCGACGATGCCGCCCAGCGACCAGCCGACGAGGAGCCAGTCACCGTCGAGGAGTTCGCGCTGCCGCAGCGCGGCAGCGGCGCGCTCGGCGACGTCGGCGACACCGATCTCCGGTGGTTCTCCGGTGAACGCCGGCCTGGCGTACTCCTCGATCGCGTCCAGGTCGACGACGTACGTCGACGCGGCCGGCGGCATGGCCGCGACCAGGTCCTGGTGCGCGCCGGCGGGAGCCAGGCCCGGGTAGACCACCACGATCCGCGGCCCGTCGGCGCCGCCCGCGTGGGAGGTCTGGCTGATCAGTTCAATTCCCGCGTTGCGGTGCGCCATCGGCGGAACTCCTCTCGACGATGTGCGCGGACAGCTCGGCGATCGTCGGGTGGTACCACATCGCGGTGGTCTCCAGCTCGAAACCCAGCCACTTCTCCAGCTCTCCGGCGAGCACCAGGGCGTCCGCCGAGTCCAGGCCGAACTCGTCGAAGTACTTGTGCACGTCGACCTGGTCCGCTGTGGTCTCCAGCCGCGCGGCGACCTGCGTGGTGATCCAGTTCTGCACCCGTTCCACGGTCAGCTCGGCCGTGCCGGGCGCGTTCGTCGTGTCGGACAACGTGAACTCCTCAGTCGGGGTGCGCGGTCGGGGTCTGTTCCACGAGCGGCGTGCGCCGCTTCCTCTTCGCGTCGAGCGGTCTCGCACCAGCACCGCCACGGTTCCTCCGATGGGCGCGGTGGCCGCGGTTCCGCCACGCGGAGCACTCGGCGAGAACTCCCTACCGCGGCTGCTCGCTTTCGGCGGACATGTTGCGGTGGATGGACATCGCGGCCTCGTAGCCGGCGTCGAAGGCGGACTCGTGCCCGCCCACCGCGTCCGGCCCGACGCGGCGGGCCGGCAGGTACGAGCCGGCGAACTTGACGCGCGAGTCCTCCTGGATCTTCGGGATCTCGGCCAGGCTCCGCTTGGCCTCCATGGTGAAGATCGGGTGCCGGAAGTCGACCTCGGCGAGGACCTTGCCGTCGGCGGGTTCCAGCGGGCAGTCGACGCTGACGAAGTAGTCGTTGTCGCTGGTGAAGTTCTGCACCTGGTTCAGGTAGTAGGTCGCCCAGGTGTCGAGCGCGCCGCTGTCGGTGTCGCGCACCCGCCGCTTGCAGTTCCAGCTGCGCCAGTGGGCGCGGTCGGTCGGCATCACCACCGGGTCGGTGTGCAGCACGGCGCGGGTCGGCGAGTAGCGGATCGCCTCCAGCGCCCGCTGCTCGGGCGTCGGGTTCTCCAGCAGGGCGATCGAGTCATCGGCGTGGGTGGCCAGCACCACGTGGTCGAACTCCTCGACCCCGCCCGCGGTGCGCACCGCGACGCCGGCCTCGCGCTGTTCGACGCCGAGGACCGGGGTGTTCGGCCGGAAGTCCACGCCGTCGCCGGTCATCACCTCCAGCGCCCGGCTGACGTAGTTGACGCTGCCACCGGCAACGCAACGCCATTCCGCGTTGGGCCTGCCCTGCCACTCGAAGCCGTGCCCGAGGAAGAAGGTGACGATGGTGTTCGCCGGCATGTCCCACACCTCGTCCGGCGAGATCGACCAGACCATCGAGGAGAGCAGGACGACGAACCCGTACCGGAACTCGTCGGAGTACCCGTGCGACTCCAGGTACTCGCCCAGCGAGATGTCCTCGCGCAGCCGCAGGAAGTCCCGCGGCGCGGTGCGCCGGAACCGGTCGGCCTCCCGCCACAGCCCGACGAACTCCGCCGGGTAGCGGGCGCGGATCTGCTCCTCGGTCAGCTCGAAATCGTCCGACACCCAGGTGAAACCGGTGTCGTGGTCGGAGAAGCTGAACCGTCCCGGGTGCCCGGTGGTCTCGACGCCCAACTCGGCGAGGAACTTGGAGAAACGCGGATACGAATATCCGTTGTAGACGATGAAAGCCATGTCCAGCCCGCGTTCCACACCGTTGTCGTCAACGGGGACGGTGAGCGCGTGACCGCCGGCTTGCGCATGGGATTCGAACAATGTGACCGATGCTCTGCTGCGAACGTTGTAAGCGGCCGACAGACCGGCCGCCCCCGCGCCGACAACCGCAACCCGATGCTTCACACCACGCTCCGAAAAGTTCGCGATCAGCTGCGATGAACAACCTGGGCAGCCAGTTTATCCAGCGCTGGCGGGCGAACAATTTCACCAACGATGCACGGCGGCGCACATCGAAAGATGTAGCGCCGACGGGGATCCCGCGCGCGGCGCGACGCGCCGAACCGCCGGGCACCGGCCCTTCCGGCGGCGGCACGACGCCATTCGGCCCAATCCGGAAACGGCTCCGGAGAGGACGATCGGCGCAATCACCGATCCGTCGCACACCCCGTCGCACGGGTCGTTGCGCCCGAACATCTCCGACGGGCGCGACAATCGGCGCAACGTACCGGAGCGGACTCATCCGGATTCCGCCGCACGCGTCATCCGGAAGAACTATGGTTCGGATCAACCGGAGGTACTGCCGGGCACAACCAACCGGGGGTCTGCTTTGTTCAACAACCGCGCCGAGCACTCAGATCGGGAATCCGCACGCGTGCACCGGGACGCGTTCGACCCGCCCCCGACGACCGTGGCGACACCACCTCCGGTTGACCGCGGCGCGAGCGCGGCGATGCCGGACTCCTTCTCCCGGACCAGCCCGGTGCGCGTCGTCGTGGCCAGCGGTCTGGGCATCATCCGGGACGCGATCACGCTGATGCTCGGCAACCACCGGGACATCGCCGTGGTGGGCCGGGCGGACTGCGGGGAGTCCGCGATCGAGCTGACCCGGCGGCTGTGCCCCGACGTGGTCGTCTCGTACTACGGCCTCACCTCCGAGGACATCCCGCAGCTGGTCGCCGGGGCCAACCGGGTCCGCATCGTGGTGCTGGTGACCTCGACCGAGGACCCCAGGAGCCAGCACGCGCTGCTCGCCAGCGGCGCGTACGCGCTGCTGGACACCAGCGCGACGGCCGGGGACCTGATCTCGTCGATCTTCGCCGCGACGACGATGAGCGACGGCATGGTGACCGCCTTCGTGCCGCAGACCGTGCTCTCCCGGTACGCCGTCAGCGAGCACGGCTCGGTCCTCTCGCCGCGCCAGCAGGAAGTGCTGCTGCACGTCGCCAAGGGGCTCAGCAACCGCCAGATCAGCTCCCGGCTCGGCCTCACCGAGGGGACCGTGAAGCGCCACCTGGCCAACATCTACGCCAAGCTCAACGTCCGCTCCCGCACCGAGGCCATCCGCAAGGCGCTGACCGACCACCTGATCCACACCTACGAGATCGCAGGCGGCGGGGACTGATCCGGATGCGGCGGAACCGGTCCGTTCCGGGTACGCCTCCTCTCCCCGCCGCAGGGCGGCGCCGTCGGGCCAGAACGATGTTATGAAACACCGTTACAGTGCTTCCTGTCAAGCACCGGCGGCCGACTCGTCGGGCCTCGGTCCACAGTAGAACCTGGTGGCACGTGCGCCCGATTTCCGGCCGCTGCACGCGAAACCGGGATACACTGCGGAAGTGGGTCGCCCCAGAACGCACGACGAAGCACTGCGCCGCACGTTGCTCCGGCTCGCCGCCACGGTGGTCTGCGAAGGCGGCGTGCACGCGCTGAGCCTGCGCCGCCTCGCCAGCGACGCGGGGACCTCCACCACGGCGATCTACTCGCTGTTCGGCAACAAGGCGGGACTGGTGCACGGCGTTTTCCAGGACGCCGCCAAGCGCTTGTCCGACCACCTCGCCGCGGTCGAGAACACCGACGACCCCGCCGAGGACGTGGTGCGGCTCGGACTCGCCTACCGCGAGTACGCGCTGGCCAACCCGCAGCTGTACGCGATCATGTTCAGCGACCGGTTCACCGAGCTCGACCTGTCGACCGAGCAGAAGGACGAAGCCGCGGAAACCTTCGAGCACCTGGTGGCGGCGATCCGGCGGGCCCAGGCCGACGGGCGGTTCAAACCCGCGCCGGTCGAGCACGTCGCGATCTCCTGCTGGGGCATGGCGCACGGCCTGGTGTCGCTGGAACTGTCCGAGAGCATCCCGCCCGGCCTCGACCTCGCCGCGGGCTACGAGGACGCGCTGCGCAGCGTCGTCGCGGGCTGGCTGAACTGAGCGCCCACCTTCGAACCCCTCGTGCGCGGCGGTGCCGGCCGCTGAGTGCCTGTCTTTGAACCTGCTCCCGGAACAGGCGTGGCAAGCGGCGCCAGCCGCTTTCTCTTTCGGTGAGTACGCAAGCAACCGGCACCGCCGCGGGTTCTCCGATGGGCACAGCGGCGCGTCAGCGCCTCCGTGGGGGGCGGTGGTCGGGCGACGGGCGGGCCGCTGAGGTTCCGCCACCGGCACCGCCACCCAAAACGAGTTCAACGACAGCAGGCTCTCAGCGCCGCGACGGCCACCAGTTCCAGCGGCCCAGCAGGGCGGCCGCGGCCGGCACCACGAGCGTGCGGACCACGAAGGTGTCCAGCAGCAGCCCCGCACCGATGGTGAAACCGATCTGCGCCAGCGTGTCCACGCTGCCGGACACCAGCGCGAACATGCTGGCGGCGAAGATGATCCCGGCGGTGGTGATGACCCCACCGGTGGCGGTCATCGCCCGGGCGATCCCGATGCGGCCGCCGTCGCGGGATTCCTCCCGGATGCGCGACATCAGCAGCATGTTGTAGTCGGCCCCGACGGCGACCAGGATCACGAAGGTGATCGCCTGCACGCTCCATTCGAGGTCGACGCCGAGCAGGTGCTGCCACATGAGCACGGACAGCCCCATCGCCGCGGAGTAGGACAGGATCACCGACGCCAGCAGGTAGAGCGGTGCCACGATGCTGCGCAGCAGCGCCACGAGCACCGCCAGCACGACGAGCAGCGCGATCACGGCGAACCACGCGAAGTCCGCATCGGACAGCCGCGCCAGGTCCCGGTTGATCGACGCGGCCCCGGTGTTGTCGACCCGGCTGCCGTCCAGCGGACTGCCGTGCAACGCCCGCTGCACCGCGGCGACGACCTCGCCGGTGCGGTCCATCGCGGCCCGCCCGAGCGGATCGGAGCCGTGCAGCACCAGCAGCCGAGCGGTTTTGCCGTCGGCGGACATGAACATCCCGCTGGCCAACGCCATCCGCGGATCCTGCCAGGCGCTCGGCGGCAGGTAGAACCCGCCGCCCGGCCCGTCGGCCTGCCGCCCCGCGGTGCGCAGGAAATCGGCTGCCTGCCCCAGACCGCGTTCCAGTTCCTGGACGGACTGCGCCATGGTCGCGGTCCCGTCGTGCAGCTGGTGCGCCCCGTCCGCCGCCGCGTCCGCGTTCCTGGACAGCTCCTGGGCGCCGCGCTGGACGGTGTCCGCGCCGCTGCCGAGGTCGCCGAGCCGGTCCCGCAGCGTGCGCTGCCCGTCCTGGAGCCGTCCGATCCCGTCGCGCACCGCGGCGATCCCCGCCCGCAACTCGCCCGTCCCGGAGGACAGTTCGGCACCGCCCGAAGCCAGCCGGTGCGCGGCGTCGGCGGCCTGCCGCAGCCCCGGCACCAGCTGGTCCCGCTCGGCGGTGTAGATCTCGCCGATCCCGTCCCGGGCCTTCGCGCACACCGGGTCCAGACTGCACACCGGATCGGCCTGCAACGCGCTGTGCGCCAGCTGGAGGCCGTCCACGGCCGTCTCGGTCTGCTTGCTCGCCAGGTCCAGGCCGACCGCCAGTTGCTTCGCGCCGTCGGCGAGCTTCGCCGAGCCGTCGTGCGCGCGGTCGGCGCCACCGGCCGCCGTCCCGAGGCCGCCGTCGGCCGCGTTCAGCCCGTCGAGCAGCTGCTGGGCTCCGTCGATCGCCGACCGGGCCCCGTCCGCGAGCGCGCCGCTGCCGTCCGCGAGCCGTCCGGCGCCGTCGGCGAACCGCGTGGTCCCGTCGGCGATCCGCGCGCTGCCCTGCGTCAACCGGTCCGTCTGCTGATCGCCCTCGGCGAGCCGGTCCGAGGCCGACGCGAGCCGGTCGCCGACCTGGCCGACCTGCCCGGCCAACGACGCTTCGGTGAGCGGAGTCCCGGTCGGCCGGGTCACGCCGCGCACCATGCGGACACCGTCGACCTTCGCCGCGCTCGCCGCCGCCGACTCCAGCACCGCCAGGTCCCGCGAATCGCGCATGTCGTGGTCGGCGCTGATCACCACGTACTCCGGCAGCACTTCGGTGGCGGGGAAATGCCGGCTCAACGCCTGGTAGCCCAGGTTGCTGTCGGTGGCGGCGGGCTGCACCTTCCGCTCGTCGTAGCTCAGCCGCACGCTCGGGTAGCACGCGGCGAGCACGCCCAGCACCACCAGCCCGACCGCCAGCACCCGGCCCGGCCTGCGCACGATCCGCGCGCTGGTGGCCCGCCACCGCCGGTTCCCGCCGCTGCCGCGCGGCAGCGCCCAGCCGTGCCGGACCGCGATGGCCGAGATCGCCGGCAGCAGCGTCAGCCCCGCGACCAGGGTCACCGCCAAGCTCACCGCGATGGCCGGACCGGTGGTGCTGAAGATGCTGACGTCCGCGACCGCCATGCCCGCGCACGCGGCGATCACGGTCGCGGCCGACGCGGCGATCACGCTCGCCACCCGGCCGGTCGCCGCCACCACGGCCAGCTCCGGGTCGTCACCGGCCCGCACCCGCTCGTGCAACCGGCTGATCAGGAAGACCCCGTAGTCCGTGCCCGCCCCGAGCACCACGGCGGTCAGCAGCGAGGCGGTGAACGTGGAGATGTCGAAGAACACCAGGCCGCACAGCGCGGTGACCGCGCGCGCGGTGGCCAGCGACAGGCCGATCGCGCTGAGCACGATCAACGAGGTGACCAGCGAGCGGTAGATCACCAGCAGCACCAGCAGGATCAGCACCACGGTGACCGCGGTGATGACGACCATGCTCCGCTCGATCTCGCTCTGCATGTCGGCGACCGTGGCGATCGGGCCGGTGACGTGCACGGCGAGGTCCGCGGGCCGGTCGAGGGCGCTGATCCGGCGGATGTGCTCGATCTGCTCGGTCGTCTCCGGTGAGCCGTTCGAGCCGCGCAGTCCGACCGGGATGTACAGCGCCTTGCCGTCGCGGCTTTCCAACGCCCCGGCCAGTTCCGGCTGGCTGACCGCGTCCTGCACCGAAGCGATCCGCTGCTCGTCCGCGCTCAACCTGCCGACCAGACCGCGGTGGTACGCGCGATCGGCGTCGGACAACCCGTGCTCGTCGCTGAGCACGACGAACACCATGCTGTTCGCGCCGGTGCCGCCGAACCGCGAGTCCATCATGGGCAGTGCGCGCACCGAGGGAGCCGAGTTCGGCACGAACGAGACCCGGCTCTGCGCGATCACCCGCTCCAGCTGCGGGACGAACACGTTGAGCACCACCGCGGCGAGGATCCAGGCCGTCACCACGATGCCGCGGTGGCGCACCACGGCGGACCCCAGCCGCCCCCAGAACGTGCGGTCCTCGTGGTTCGAACCCATGCGCTCACCCAGCGGTCGACGACGGGCGCGGTCGCCGCCGGTCCCGACCCGTCGACGCCCCACCACCTGTAACACGGTTATGCAACCCGGTCTAGATCACGCTGTCAAGCGCGTCGCACACGTCGAGGCGGGCAGCCGAGTCCGAAGTGGACCACCGGGGCGAGGCGCCCTGCGGTTCCGGCGCCGTCACCGCACCGTTCGCCCGGCGCACGCGCCGCTCAGCGACCGCGCGCCCGCTCGGCGCTGACGCGATCCGAGACCAGGAAGGCGTCGGCCCACGCGGCGCGCGGATCGCCGTCCACCAGCAGCGCCTTGGCCAGCAGCGTCAGCGGAACGGCCAGCACCGCCCCCAGCGGCCCGACCGCCCAAGTCCAGAACACCAGGGACAGCAACGTCACGGTGACCGACAGCCCCACCGCGTGCCCGACGAAGCGGGGTTGGATCAGGCTCTGCACCACGAAGTTGAGCACCAGGTAGATCACGGCCACGACCACCGCGAGCCGCCACCCCCCTTCGAGCAGCGCGAGCACGACCGGCGGCAGCAGGCCGACGATGAACCCGACGTTCGGGATGTAGTTCGTGACGAACGCCAGCAGCCCCCACAGCAGCGGCAGCGGAACCCCCAGCACGATCAGCGCGACGGTGTCCAAGGCCGCGACGATCAGCCCGAAAACCGTCGACACCGCGAGGTAACTGCGGGTGCCGCGGGCGAACTCGCCCAGCGCCCCGGCCATCCGCGGATGGGATGCGGCGACGACGCCCAGCCGACGACCGGCCCCGGACGCCTCGATCCCGAGGAACAGCAGCAACGCCAGGACGAACACCAGGTTGGTGCCCACGCTCGCCACATCGGACAGCAACGTGCCGAGGAACCCGACCAGCCGACCGTAGTTGATCCTGCTCGCGACGGCCCTGAGCTGATCCGGGCCGATCCCGAACGTCGCGAGGACGCGCGAGAGCTCGACGCCCAGGGCCTCGGCGCGCTGCGCGTACTCGGGCAGGATCGCCGCCAGCCGCGCCACCGACACGACCACCACCGCGGCGAACGTGATGAGCACGGCGTACAGCAGCACGACCAGCACCAGGGTGGCCAGCCAGCGGGGGCACCCCCGGCGGGACAACCACGCCGGAACGGGGTGGACCGCGATGACGATCACCAGCGCGAGGAACGTCGGGGCGATCAACCAGGCAGCCGACCGCACCCCCGCCGCCACGACGACCGCGGAAGCCGTCCCCAGCAGGACGACCAGACCGCGCGGCACGCTCCCGACGCGTTCACCTGCGGACTCGTCCGGGGCACCGCTGCGGTCGACCATTCGCCAAATCTATGGGTCACCCGGTTCTCCCGCACGGCGACCGGAGGTCACCCAGCGGCGTCGCGGGCAGCGGTGGGCGGTCGGTCCGACGGCGTCGGGGCCAGTTCCCGCTTGAGCACCTTCCCGGTGGCCGTCATGGGCAGGGTCTCGCGGAACTCGACGAGCCGGGGGTACTTGTGGGCCGCCATGTTCCGCCGGCACCAGGCCACGACGTCCTCCGCGGTGACCGCGGTTCCGGGCTTGCGGACGACGAACGCTTTGACCTCCTCGCCGTGGCTGGGGTGGGGGATTCCGACGACGGCGGCGAGGCTGACGTCCGGGTGGGTGAGCAGCACCTCTTCGACCTCGCGGGGGTAGACGTTGAAGCCGCCCCGGATGATGAGGTCCTTGGCGCGGTCGACGATGTAGTAGAAGCCGTCGTCGTCCCTGCGGGCGAGATCACCGGTGCGGAACCAGCCGTTGCGCACGACCTCGGTGGTCGCGGCGGGCTGGTTGAAGTAGCCCTTCATGACGTTGTGGCCGCGGATCGCGATCTCCCCGACCTGGTCGGCACCGGTGACCGGGTTCCACCGCGCATCGACCAGGTCCACTTCGACGCCCCAGACCGGCACACCGATCGAGCCGGGCCTGGGGCGCTGCCCCGCGGGGCTGAACACGGCCAGCGGTGAGGTTTCGGACAGGCCGTAGCCTTCGCGGATCAGCACGCCGAAACGCTGTTCGAACCGGCCGTGGATCTCCACGGGCAGGGCCGCGCCACCGGAGATGGCGAGTCTCAGGTTGTGCGCGCGCCGGACGTCGACGTGCTGACCCGCCGCGTCGAGCAGGCCCCAGTACATCGTCGGAACGCCCGCGAACACCGTGACGTCCTCCGCGGCGATCAGCTCCAGGGCCGCGCGCGCATCGAACCGCGGCAGCAGGACCAGGGTCGCTCCGACGGAGAATCCCGCGTTCATGTTGATGCTCTGGCCGAAGGAGTGGAACAGGGGAAGGGCGACCAGGTGGGTGTCGTGCTCCGCCGGGGAGCTGCCGAACAGCCGGTTGGCGGTCAGCGCGTTGAGCACCATGTTGGCGTGGGTGAGTTCGGCGCCCTTCGGCGTGCCGGTCGTTCCGCTGGTGTAGAGGATCACGGCCGTGTCGGTCGCCTCGCGTGCCACGGTCTCGAACTCCGCCGGGAGGCTCGACAGCGCACGGGTCAGGGTTTCGGCGCCGTCGATCGGCGAGATCTCGGTGGGTTCGGCGGTGATGACGAACAGGTCCCGGCAGCCCGGGGTGCGCGCGAAGGCGGCGCGTCCGTGCGCCCCGGTGGGCAGGGCCGGGGTTCCTTCGAACGCGAAGTACGCCCGGGCCTGCGAATCGGCCAGGTGGTGGGCGATCTCCCGTTCCTTGAGCAGCGCGTTGAGCGGTACGACGACCGCTCCGGCCTTGAGGATCCCGTAGTACACGGCGGGGAACTCCGGCAGGTTCGGGCAGCTGACCGCGACCTTGTCACCGGGCTCGATTCCGCGCGAAACGAGCAGGTTCGCGACCCGGTTCGCCAGTGCGGCGAGCTGCGCGTAGCTCAGCCGCCGGTCGCCGCAGACCAGGGCGGCGCGCCGGGGGTACCTGCGGGCGGAGTCATCCAGGATCGTGGCCAGGTTCAGCACGTCTCACCCCTGCGTGTCAGCGGTTCGGCCGAGTTCTTCGAGGAGCTCCTCGGCCTGCGGCCAGGGGCCGTATCCCGAGGCGGGGTTGAGGTGTCCGGCAGCGCCGATGTCGACCAGCCGGCTGCCCCAGTCCCGTGCCATTTCGGCGACTCGGTAGAAGCGGGCGAGGGGGTCGTTGGTGCTCGCCGCGACGATGCTCGGGAACGGCAGGAGCTGCCGGGGAGTCGGGAGCCAGCCGTTGGCGCGCAGCTCGTCGATCGTGGGATAGCCGTCGGGCAGCGGTGATTCGAAGTCCGGTGGGGTGGCCAGCAGGGCTGCCCGGATGTCGCGGGAGTGTTGCTGGGCGACCCAGTGGACTGTGATCGCCACACCCGCGCTGTGCGCTACCAGGACGACGGGACCGTCGATGTCCGCCAGGACCCCGTCGAGGGCCGCCACCCTGGCCTCGCGGCTGAGTTTGTCTTGTTCCAGTGGGGGGACGGTGCGCACCTTCGGCAGTTTCCCTGCGAGGTGGGTCTGCCAGTGGTCGGCGACGTGGTCGCGCAGTCCGGGGACGATCACGACCGTGGGGGATTCCGCTTCGTTCATCGATGACTCCGATCTTGCGCTTCGGTCAGGCCGAAGCCCGGTCGTTCAGGGCCGCTGGCCGCCGCAGCCCAGCCGGGAGGCAGCGCTTGCCGATCAGCAGCGCCGCGACGGCCCCGACGTGGACCAGGGGTGCGATTCGCAGTGCCGTCAGCAGCCCGGCGCTGTCGGCCAGGACACCGACGGCGAAGGGACCCGCGGCCAGTCCGAGAAGGCTGTTGGCCAGGGTGAGCGCTCCGAATCCGCTGGCGCGCAGGGACGGGTGGGTCAGCTCGGCGACCATGGCCGTGGCGGGGCCGGACGCACCCGCCGAGAAGAACGCGCCGCAGCCGATCACCACGAGTTGCAGGCCGCTCTCCGGCAGCTGGAACCCGATGGCGAGCAGGACCGCCGACGCGGTGCTGCAGCAGACAGCGGTGGTCCACTTCCGCTCCGGTCGCTGCCTGCTGATCCGGTCGGTGATGGCACCGCAGGCGATCATCCCGGCGCCGATCAGCAGGACCACGACCGCCGAGACCATGCCGGCGGTGTCCGGGCTCATCGCGTGGTACCGGTTGAGGTAGCTGGGCGTCCAGGCCAGCAGGACCGCGGCGACGAACATCTGCAACCCGCTGCCGAGGTAGACGCAGAGCACCGACGTGTTGGAGAACAGGCTGGACAGCGGAACTCGGCGTGCGGCGTCCGCTTCCGACTCCTCGACGGCGGTCCCGGCGTCCTCGCACCGGTACCGGTCCACCCTGCGCTGGGTGACGGTCAACCGGAACACAACGACCAGCACCAGACCCACGGCAGCCATCGACGCCAACGCCCAGCGCCACCCGAACTGGACCGCGATGATGCCGCCGAGCGCGATCCCGATCGTCGAACCGAACGATCCGCCCGCCATGAAAGCCCCGCCGAACGTGGCTCGGACGTGGGGCGCGAACACGCTGAGCACCACCGCGATGCCGACGCTGCCGTAGGCGGCCTCCCCCGCGCCGACGAGGAACCGCGCCGCGAGCAGCTGGCCGTAGTCCGCGGCGACCGCGCAGGCCAACGTCGCCGCGCTCCAGATGGCCGCCATCAGGACCAGGCTGCGGACCCGCCCCCACCGGTCCGCGAGGATCGCGAGGGGGAAGGTGAGCACGCCGACCGTCAGCGCCACGACGCTGGTGAGCGAGGCGAGCTGGGAGTCGGACAACGCCCACTCGGCCTTCAGGAACGGGAAGACGGCGTTGAGGACCTGCCGGGACATGTAGTCCGACAGCAGCAGACCGAAGGTCAGGGCGAACACGACCCAGGGGTAGAGCGGCGGCCTGGCTGCCGCGGTGCGGGTTCTTCCGGGCAGCTCACCTGCGGACAGCGCGTGCGACTTCATCGTCACTCCTCGGCGTGATGCGGGCGTCCTGCGGAACTACTCGTCCTCCTGGTGGAGCCTGTCGTCGAACTTGGTTCCGACGGGGCGTGGTAAGCGGCGCCAGCCGCTTTCTCTTTCGGTGAGTGGCCTCGCAACCGGCACCGCCGCGGGTTCTCAGCGGCCGTCTCGCGAGGACAGCCCCGACGCCGTGTATTGGGCATACATCAGGAGGGGCTTCCGCAGTCGAGACGGCCGCTGAGGTTCCGCCACCGGCACCGCCACGCAAAACGAGTCCAAAGGCAGGCTCTAAGCGTGGTGGGGGAAGCCGACCTGCCCTGGTTTGCGGTTCGGCGCGAATCCGAGTTTGGCGAGGGTTTCGTCGGCGTCGGCATAGCGTTCGCCGATCTTGTAGATCTCGCGCGCCTCCTTGCCGTTGGCCACCTCGCGACCGAGTTCCCCGGCGATGCGCACCAGCTGCTCGATCTGCTGGACGGAGGTCTTCTTCTCCCCCTTCCTGCCCCACAGGGTGTCCTCGTTGCCGCAACGGGTGTGCAGCCCCATGGCGATCGCCATCGCGTTGACGGGCAGCACGCTGCGCATGAGGGTTTCCAGCGTCAGCACCGCACCATCGGGAACGCGGCGGATGAACTCCATCATGTTGTACGGACTGGGGCCGTCGAACCCACCACCGATGCCCACCCAGGTGACCATGAGCGGTCCGGTGTAGACACCGCGCCGGACCAGGCGCTCGACGGTTTCCAGCTGCGGGATGTTCGCGAGCTGGAAGTGCGGTTGGATCCCCGCGTCCTGGAGGCGCTTCAAGTGCTCCTCGACCCAGGCCGGACTCGCCGGCACGAACATCTCGCGGTACGCCTCGGCCACCGCCGGTCGCGCGAGCGAGGTCCCGGCGATGTCGTCCTCGGTCATCAACTCCATGATGTTCATCTGGTTGGTGTTGATGGCGATGGTCACCTGGTCCGGCGCGGGATCGAGTTCGGCCAGCATGTGCCGGGTGTCGTCGCTGAGCCACTTGGCGTCCGCGCCTTCTTCTTCCGGAGCGAACGAGATCGAACCGCCCACCTGGAGGATCATCTCGGGAACGGCCTCCCGCAGGCGGCCCAGCAGCTCGTTGAACCTGGACAGCCGTTTGGAGCCCTTGCCGTCCAGTTCGCGCACGTGGATGTGCAGCACGGTGGCCCCGGCGTTGTAGCAGTCGACCGCCTGCTGGACGTGCTCGTCCATGGTCACCGGGAGGTCGTCGGCGAAGTCCGCCGGCTCCCACTCAGGACCGTACGGGGCCACCGTGATGACGAGCTTCTCCTGGTTCTCGGGGAACAGCGAATCGTCGTGGAAGTGCATGGTTCGTCTCCTCTGTCGAGCGAAGCGGGTCCACGTCCGAGGAAGGGGTGCGGAGTCGGGCAGGAGGGTCAGAACGGTCGATCGCCGATGATCCCGGCGCGTTCCATCTTGCGGACCGCGGGCCAGTAGTCCTGGACCGCGTAGTGCTGCGTGGACCTGTTGTCCCAGATCGCCACGCTGTTCTCGGTCCACCGCCAGCGCACCTGGTACTCCGGGATCGCGGCCTGGCTGATCAGGTAGTTGAGCAGGTTGCCCGCCCCGGGGGCGTAGTCGAAGCCGCAGCGGATGTTCTCCGGCGTGTGGAAGTTGACGAAGTGCGTGGTGAACGCGTTGACGAACAGGACCTTCTCGCCGGTTTCGGGGTGGGTGCGCACCACCGGGTGCTCCGCGTCGGGGAAGCGGTCCTTCAACTCGTGGCGTTGCTGCGTCGGCAGCGCGGCACCGAAGCTGGCCTCGATGCTGTGCCGGGCGCGCAGCCCCTCGATCCGGCGCTTGACGTCGTCGGGGAGGTTCTCGTAGGCCGCGGCCATGTTGACCCAGATGGTGTCGCCGCCGACTTCCGGGCCTTCCACGCACCGCAACACGCAGCCCATGGGCGGGTTCTCCCGCCAGGTGGCGTCGCAGTGGTAGGCGTTCTCGTAGTGCTCGGCGGGGCTGTCGAGGTCCTTGTAGATCCGCACCAGCCCCGGGTGGTCCGGATCGCTCCCGACGGCCGGGTGGTCTTCCAGGGCGCCGAAGCGCTGGGCGAGGGCCACGTGCTCGGCGCGGCTGATGTCCTGGTCCCGCAGGAACAGGACCTTGTGCTTGAGCAGCAACGCGTGCAGCTCGGCGAACAGGGCGTCGTCGCGCGCCACCTCACCGAGGTGGACGTCGAACAGCTCCGCACCGATGGTGCAGGTGAGCGGTTCCGCCCTGATCGTGGTCGCGACCGGTTCGGTCATCCCAACGGTGCTGGACATGGCAGTTTCCTCCGCGGATTGTTCGATCGCGCTGCCGGAACCTCCGGCAGCGGGGAGTCGGGTCAGAGGCAGAAGACCGAGGATCCGATGCTGCGGCCCGCTTCGAGATCGCGGTGGGCCTGCACCGCATCCTGGAGCGCGTAGCGCTGGTTGATGTCGATCCTGATCCGGCCCTCGGCGACGTGTCCGAACAGTTCCCCCGCCAGCTGTTCGCGCTCGGCCGGGTCGGCGATGTAGTCGGCGAGCGCTGGGCGGGTGACGAACACCGATCCCTTGACGGCCAGTTGCATCGCGTCGATGGGCGGGACGGGGCCGGAGGCCGTGCCGAAGCACACCAGCAATCCCCGTCGCGCGAGCGAGTCGAGCGAGGACTGGAAGGTCGACCGGCCGATGCTGTCGAACACGACCGGGACGCCCGCGCCGCCGGTGATCTCGCGGACGCGCTCGGCCACGTCCTCGCGCGTGTGGAGGACGACGTGGTCGCAGCCGAAAGCACGCGCCACCTCGGCCTTCTCCTCGGTCGACACGGTACCGATCACCGTGATCCCGAGCAGCTTCGCCCACTGCAGGAAGATCAGTCCCACTCCCCCGGCCGCGGCGTGCAGCAGCACGGTGTCGCCCGGCTCCAGCGGGTGGATGCGGCGCAGCAGGTAGGCCGTGGTGAGTCCGCGCATGGTCATCGCGGCTGCCGTGTCGAAGTCGATCGCGTCCGGGAGCGCGATCAGCGGCGCGGCCGGCATCACGCGCTCGGTGCTGTACGCCCCGAGCGGACTTCCGGTGTAGGTGACCCGGTCGCCGGCGCGGACGTGCTGCACACCGGGCCCGACGGCCTGGACGACACCAGCCGCTTCGACGCCCAGCCCGGCGGGAAGATCGGCCGGGTACAGGCCGGTGCGGAAGTAGGTGTCGGCGAAGTTCAGCCCGACCGCCTCGTGCCGGATCCGGACCTCTCCCGGGCCGGGGTCGCCCACCGCGACGGCTTCACACCGCATGACCTCCGGCCCACCGGTCTCCTGGAACCGGATGGCGTACGCCATGACGTTCTTCTCCTTTCAGCGTCGGCACGGCGACGTGCCGTGCATCGGGTTGTCCGCAGACCGTTCGGTGCGCTCTTCGCTCCGATCGCCCGGACGCCGGTCGTCCGGGACGTCGCTGGGGGGTGACACCGCCGCGTCCCCGCGGCCCGCCATATCCGGGCGTCGTCCACGTGAAACCCGGTGGCAGGCGACGTCCGTTGTGGAGGGTCAGCCAGAGCCGCAGCACGTGATCGCGGGCGGCGGGGACCGCGCGGCACCTCCGTTGGACGTGCGCGTGCAGGACCGCGTAGTTGTTGAACAGCTGGATGTCCCCGGGCTCGACGTCGAAGGAGAACCGGAGCTCCGACGAGGCCGCCAACTCGTCGAGCAGGTCGAACAACTCCAAGTCCGCGGGTGCCAACCGGGGAGCCGCGGGGAACCGCTGCGCCGACTCGATGTCGAACCGGTCGTAGCGGAGGCTCAGCTCGCCGTCGTACCAACACGCCAGCGGAAGCATCCGGTAAGGCCGCTCGCCCGGGAGCTCCTCACCGCGTCGATCCACCGCGAACCGGCGGTACAACCGCTCGACCAGCACCGGTTCGCGCCGCAACACCTCGTTGTACAGCGCCGCCGAACTCACCACCGAGCTCCGCCCGCCGAGCCGTGGGCTCAGCAGCGCCACGACATCGGAGCCGCCCGTCCGCAGTTCCAGGTCCGCAGCACCGCCGCCGGCCCTGCTCTCGGTCGCACACCGGATGCGGCGGAGCTTGCGGCCTCGGGAGTCCTGCGAGACCGGGGAGCCCAAGTACTGCGTGGTCGCCCACAACAGCGTGGCCAGCTCGGCGTCGTCGTACCGCTCGGCCGGGAGGCCTCTGATCACCGCGAAACCGGGACCACCTTCGAGGCACCGGGCGACGCGCTCCAGCGTGGGTGCCAGGGTGGGAAGCGGAAACCGTTCGCGGGTGAGCTTGAGCAGCGCGATCCCGTTCCTACGCGACTCGCGCAGCCCGGACTCCAGCTCGTCGAGCTGCGCCGGCGAGAGCTCGAACTGCCACGCGGCCGGATCCGCGACGTCCGCGGCCTGCCACGCGGCGGCCGTCCGGCACGGCTCCCGGAGCACATCGGGACGAGTCGTGCGATCGGAGTCGGCACCCGAGCGCTGTCCCACTGCTTCGGTCATGGCGTCCTCCATCCGAGGCCCGGAGCGAAAAGGCCGTGATGGAGGCGACAGTAGGCCGACGAGAACCGGCTGGCTTATCCTCGCGGGACATGATGCTCGTCATTTGGGGACATCACCGGAGGCGGCCATGAAACCCCTCGCCCGTTATGCCGCCCTGAACAGCTACATCGAGGTCAGCCAGTCGGTCGGCCTCGATCCCGCGCCGCTGCTGCGAGGTGCCGGGCTCGACCCGGCGGGCATCGCGCTCCAGGACCGGTGGGTTCCAGCCGCGGCGGTCGCGCGGCTCCTGGAGCGGTCCGCGGCGGAGTCCGGGCGGCAGGACTTCGGACTGCTGCTGGCCGAACGCCGCCGCTTCGCCAACCTCGGCCCGCTGAGCCTGGTCATCCGCGAGGAACCCGACGTCCGCAGCGCGCTGTCGATCCTGATCCGGCACGAGAGCATGTACAACGAAGCCCTGCGGATGCGGCTGGTCGTGCTCCACGGACTGGCCACCGTCCGCGTCGGGTTCGAACTGGGCGAGCAGGTCGAGGCGCGGCAGGCCACCGAGTTGGCCCTGGGCGCTGTCCACCGGCTCCTGCTCGGCTTCCTCGGACCGCTCTGGAAGCCGTTGACCGTCTGCTTCACCCACCACGCGCCCGCCAGCGCCAGCACCCACCGACGGGTGTTCGGGTCCGCGGTCGAGTTCGAGCAGGATTTCAACGGGATCTCGTTCTACGCCCACGAACTCGACGCGCCCAACAAGATGTCGGACCCGCTCATGCGCACCTACGCGTACCAGATCCTCGATTCCCTGGAGCCGCCGAAGGAAACCACCACCCTCGACCGGGTCCGCGAACTCATCGAGCTCCTGCTGCCCACCGGGCGGTGTTCGGTCAACCAGGTCGCGCGCAGCCTCGGGGTCGACCGCCGGACGATCCACCGGCACCTCGCCGAAGTCGGCGAGACGTTCTCCTCGGTCCTGAACGCGACGCGCACCGAACTCGCCGCGAACCTGGTGGGAAACCAGCGCTACACGCTGACCGAGATCGCCGAACTCCTGTCGTTCTCCTCACCGGGCAACTTCTCCCGGTGGTTCCGGGGCGAATTCGGTTGCAGCCCCAGCCAATGGCGCCACCGCAGACGACGCGCACGAACAGAGCCGGGAACCTAGCGGCGATCAGTGCCCGGGCCGGCCGTGCTCCGCACCTGCGGTGGTGGCGACCTGCATCACGTACTGGCCGTAGGGCGACTTGGCGAGCCTTTCACCGAGGCGGTAGCAGGTTTCCCGGTCGATGAAGCCCATCCGCAGCGCGATCTCCTCCAGGCAGGCGATCCGCACGCCCTGCCGCCGTTCCAGCACGCGCACGTACTGCCCGGCTTCGACCAGGGATTCGTGGGTGCCGGTGTCCAACCAGGCGAAGCCGCGACCGATGTCGATCAGACCGGCCTTGCCGCGTGCCATGTACTCCCGGTTGACGTCGGTGATTTCGAGTTCGCCGCGGTCGGAGGGGCGCAGGTTCTTGGCGATGTCGACGACGTCGGCGTCGTAGAAGTACAGTCCGGTGATCGCGCGGTTGGTGCGCGGGTGTTCGGGTTTCTCCTCCAGCGAGATCAGGCGTCCCGCCGAGTCGACCTCGCCGACGCCGTAGCGCTCGGGGTCGTGCACCGGGTAGCCGAACAGCACGCATCCGTCGATGTCCCGGGCCGCGTCCTGCAACAGCTGCGAAAAGCCCTTGCCGTGAAAGATGTTGTCGCCCAGCACCAACGCCGACGGCTCGCCGCCGACGTGGTCGGCGCCGATCACGAACGCGTCGGCGAGGCCGCGGGGTTCGGGTTGCGCGGCGTAGCTGATGGACAGTCCGAGATCGCTGCCGTCCCCGAGGAGCCGCTGGAACCCCGGGAGGTCCGGTGGCGCGGCGATGATGAGGACGTCGCGGATGCGGGCCAGCATCAGCACCGACAGCGGGTAGTAGATCATCGGCTTGTCGTAGACCGGCAGCAGCTGCTTGGACACGCCGAGCGTGACCGGGTGCAGCCGCGTGCCGTGTCCGCCGGCCAGCACGATCCCCTTCATGGCCTCCACCTTCCAGAACTGTTCCGGGTCGTCGCGGCGACGCCGCCCGCGACCGGTCATCAAGCTTTTTTCGACTGGCGGCGCAGAGGGTTCTCCTCGGGCAAGACCGATCCGGCGCAGTCGTCGCCCCGCGCCCGCGGAGACCCGGCGACCGCCACCCGACAGCCGAGGAGACGCCATGGCAGGCAACCCCGTCCGACCCGAGCTCTACGCGGAAGTCCTGCACTTCTACGGCAGGCAGATGCAGGCCCTGGACGGGCTGGACTTCGAGAGCTACGCCGCGACGTTCACCGAGGACGGCGTGTTCCAGCACTCGCCCGCGCTCGACGCCGCGCGGACCCGGCAGGGCATCGTCGACGCGCTGCGCGAGTTCCACCGCAGGTTCGACGACGACCCGGTGCAGCGCCGCCACCTGTTCACCCACGTCGTGGTCGACGAGCACGACGACGGCACGCTGCGCTCCACCTGCTACGCCCTCGTGCTCACCACCCGCCCCGGCGTCAAGCAACCGGTCGTGGGCCCGAGCTGCGTGGTCCACGACGTCCTCGTCCGGGACGGGGACGGCCTGCTGGTGCGCTCGCGGGCGGTGGACCACGACCAGGAGTCCCTCGCGCCGCCGGCCGTCCCGGCGCGCGGCTGACCCCGGTCCGGTGCGCCGGGCCCGGTGCCACGCCGGGTCCGGCGCACCGGCCCGTCAGCCGTCCGACGGCCGGACGGCCAGCAGCGGTTCGTCGTACTCGACCGGCTCGCCGTCCTGCTTGAGGACCTCGACGAGCTCGCCCCGCACGTCGGCCTTCACCGGGATCATCAGCTTCATCGCCTCCACGATCGCGACCTGCTGCCCCGGCTGCACCGGGTCACCTTCGGCGACGAAGGGATCCGCACCCGGTTCCGGGGCGCGGTAGAACACCCCCACCGACGGCGCGCGGACGTACTCGCGCGGCTCGGCCTCGGCCGGTGCCTCGGCAGCGGGAGCCCGCGTCGCGGCGGCCTCGGCCCGCACCGGCGCGGGACCCGCGGCGACCGGTGGGCCCGCCGCCCAGTCCGCCTGCACCGAGACCTCCCCGACGCTGATGCGCAGCGAGCTCGGCGCCGCGGGGAACCCGGACAGCAGGTGCAACGCGCTCTGCCGCACGGTGTCCAGGACATCGCCGAGCTCGGGCGCCGGCGGCGCCTGCTCGGCCGGGATCTGCTGCTTCATGACGACGCTCCTGTCATCGCGGGTTCCGGGCGGGATCCGCCGGTCAGTAGTTGCCGAGGCCGCCGCACACGTTGAGCGCCTGCGCGGTCACCGCCGCGGCGCCGTCACCGACCAGGTACTCCACCATGGCCGCGACCTCCTCCGGGTCGACGTACCGGCCGATCGGGACCCGTCCGGTGACGCGCTCGAACGCCTCCTCCTCCGACACGCTCCACACCCGGGAGTAGTGGGCGCGGACCTTCTCGGCCATCGGCGTCTCCACGAAACCCGGGCACACCGCGTTCACCGTGATCCCGGTCTTGGCCAGTTCCAGGCCGAGCGACTTGGTGAAGCCGACGACGCCGTGCTTGGAGGCCGAGTACGGCGAACCCCAGATGACGCCCTGCTTGCCGCCGGTGGAGGCGATGTTGATGATCCGGCCGCGGTCCTTGCGCAGCAGACCGCCCTTGGTCAGCACCGCCTTGGTCAGCAGGAACACGCTGTTGAGGTTGGTGTTGATGACGTCGAACCACACCTCGTCGTCGACCTCGACGGTGACACCTCCCCCGCTGCGACCGGCGTTGTTGACCAGGACGTCGATCTCGCCGAACCGCTCCACCGCGGCCTCGACGAGCTGCGGGATCTGCTGCGGCACGCTCACGTCGCAGCTGCTCCCGTCGACGTCGAGCCCTTCGGCGCGCAGTTCCTCCACCGTCTTGGCCACCGCGTCCGCGCTCCGCGCGCACAGGTACACCCGCGCGCCGAGCCGCCCGAGCCTGCGGGTGATGGCCAACCCGATCCCGCTGGTGGCACCGGTGACGAGTGCGACCGGTCCGACGTCTGCCATGTCTCCTCCAGTTCCACGTGTCGTGCCGAGGACCCCAGGCTGGCGATGCCACGTCGAGAGCCGGTCGAGTGCGCGTGGAGCCCCAGCCGCGCCGATGTGTCCACTGTGGTCGGGATGCGGGCTTTCCCCGGAAGCGAGCGACCTTCGAGCGGAGTTCGAGCCCGCGGCCGCACCGTTGGCACATCCGCGGGACACAGCCGTGTGTCCACCAGCAGACGGGAGGTGGCCGAGTGACGCGGCGGGTCGTGATCACCGGGATCGGCGTGCGGAGCCCAGGCGGCCGGAACGTGCGCGAGTTCTGGGAAATGCTGACGGCGGGCCGCTCCGCCACGCGCCGGATCAGCTTCTTCGATCCCTCGCCCTACCGGTCGCAGATCGCGGGCGAGTGCGACTTCGACCCGGTGGCCGAAGGGCTTTCGGCGCGGGAGGTGCGCAGGATGGACCGCGCCGCGCAGTTCGCGGTGGTGTGCGCCCGCGACGCGTTCGGCGACAGCGGGCTCGACCCCGCGAGCGGCGTCCCCGAGCGGACCGGGGTCAGCCTCGGCAGCGCGGTGGCCGCCGCGACCAGCCTGGAGCACGAGTACCTCGTGCTGTCCGACGCGGGCCGCGAGTGGCAGGTCGACCACGAGTACCTCTCACCGCACATGTTCGACCACCTCTCCCCCGGCGTCATGCCCGCCGAAGTCGCGTGGGCGGTGGGCGCCGAGGGGCCGGTGGCGATGGTCTCCGACGGCTGCACCTCGGGTCTGGACGCGCTGGGGCACGCCTGCCGACTGATCAGCGAGGGCACCGCGGACGTGATGGTCGCCGGGGCCACCGACACGCCGATCACGCCGATCGTGGTGTCCTGCTTCGACGCCATCAAGGCGACCAGCCCGCGCAACGACGAGCCGGAACACGCCTCGCGCCCGTTCGACAACTCGCGCAACGGATTCGTCCTCGCCGAGGGCGCGGCGATGTTCGTGCTGGAGGAACTCGACCACGCACGCCGCCGCGGCGCGCGCGTCTACGCCGAGATCACCGGCTACGCGACCCGGCTCAACGCCTACCACATGACCGGCCTCAAACCCGACGGCCGCGAGATGGCGGAGGCGATCCGCGCGGCGATCGGCCAGTCCCGCATCGACCCCGCCGACGTCGACTACGTCAACGCCCACGGGTCGGGCACCAAGCAGAACGACCGGCACGAGACGGCGGCGTTCAAGCGCAGCCTGGGCGAGCACGCCTACCGCGTCCCGGTCAGCTCCATCAAGTCCATGGTTGGCCACTCGCTCGGCGCCATCGGGTCCATCGAGGTCGCCGCCTGCGCGCTGGCCATCGAGCACCAGGTGGTCCCGCCGACGGCGAACCTGCACGAGCCGGACCCCGAGTGCGACCTCGACTACGTGCCGCTGACCGCCCGGGAGCAGGACGTGGACACCGTGCTCAGCGTCGGGAGCGGTTTCGGCGGTTTCCAGAGCGCGATGGTGCTTCGCCGGTTGGGAGGAACGAACTCATGAGCGTGTGGATCACCGGCCTGGGCGTGGTGGCGCCCAACGGGCTGGGCGTCGACGACTACTGGTCCGCGGCGCTGAAGTCCGAGCACGGGATCAGCCGGATCACCCGGTTCGACCCGTCGGCCTACCCGGCGGTGCTGGCCGGGCAGGTCCTCGACTTCGACCCGGCCGAGCACCTGCCCCCGCGGCTGCTGCCGCAGACCGACGTCTCCACCCGGTTCGCGCTCGCCGGGGCCGCGTGGGCGCTGGCCGACGCGGCCGTCGACCCGGCCGACGTGCCCGAGTACGACATGGGGGTCATCACCTCCAACGCCACCGGGGGATTCGAGTTCACCCACCGCGAATTCCAGAAGCTGTGGGCCAAGGGGCCCGAGTACGTCAGCGTGTACGAGTCGTTCGCCTGGTTCTACGCGGTGAACACCGGCCAGATCTCCATCCGCCACGGGATGCGCGGCCCCGGCCGGGTGCTGGTCGCCGAGCAGGCGGGCGGGCTGGACGCGATCGGGCAGGCCCGGCGGACCGTGCAGGACGGCACACCGCTGGTCGTGACCGGCGGCGTCGACTCGTCGCTGGACCCGTGGGGCTGGGTCTCGCACCTGTCCAGCGGGCGGATCAGCCGCTGCACCGATCCGACGCGGGCGTACCGGCCCTTCGCCGCCGACGCCGCGGGGTACGTGCCCGGCGAGGGCGGGGCGCTGCTGGTGGTCGAGGACTCCGGCACCAGCCGTTGCGCGAAGCCCTACGGCGAAATCGCCGGCTACGCCGCCACGTTCGACCCGAAGCCGGGCTCCGGCAGGCCACCGGCGTTGCGCCGGGCGGCGGAACTCGCCCTGGCCGATGCCGGAATCCGCCCGGGCGAGGTGGACGTGGTGTTCGCGGACGCGGCCGGGGTCGCCGACCTGGACGCGGTCGAGGCGGCGGCGATCCGCGACCTGTTCGGACCGGGCGGGGTCGCGGTCACCGCGCCCAAAACGCTCACCGGGCGGCTGTACTCCGGCGGCGGCCCGCTGGACGTGGCCACCGCGCTGCTGAGCATCCGGCACGACGTCATCCCCCCGACCGCGCACACGACCGCGGCCGAGCACTACGAGATCGACCTGGTGACCGGCTCGCCGCGGTACCGACCGATCGGCACCGCCCTCGTCCTCGCCCGCGGGAAGTGGGGCTTCAACTCCGCACTCGTCGTCCGCGGCGCCGCCGGGTGAGCACCCGGCACCAACCAGAACGAATGGGAGATCCCGACATGCAGCTGACCCTGGACGAACTCCGCCGCATCCTCGCCGAGTGCTCCGGCGCCGAAGCCGAGGAGCACCCCGGATCCGACGTGCTCGACACGGCCTTCGACGACCTCGGCTACGACTCGCTCGCCCTGATCGAGACCGGCGCCCGGATCAAGCAGGAGTACGGCATCACCATCCCCGAGGACGAGCTGACCGAGCTGCGCACGCCCCGGGACATGCTGGACATCGTCAACCACGCGCTCGTCGAGAAGGCTTGATGGGCAGGGAGCAGCCACCGATGACGACAACACGACTGCACGAGACCGAGCACCGCTGCCTCGTCACCGCCTCCGCGGCGCAGCTGTACGACCTGGTGGCCGACGTGACGCGCTGGCCGGCCGTGTTCGGCCCCACCGTGCACGTCCAGCACCTCGAACGCGGCGAGCGCGCGGAGCGCTTCCGGATCTGGGCGGTGCTCAACGGCGCGGTGAAGTCCTGGACCTCGCGCCGCGAGCTCGACCCCGAGGCGCGCAGCGTGCGCTTCGAGCAGGAGGTCAGCCAAGCCCCGATCGCGTCGATGGGCGGCGAGTGGCGGCTGCGGCCGGTGTCCGACGACCGCACCGAAGTCGTCCTGCTGCACCACTTCAGCACCACCTCCGACGACGCGGAGACCGTGGAGTGGGTGAACCGGGCCGTCGACCGCAACAGCGATGCCGAGCTGGCCGCGCTGCGCGCGGTGGCCGAGCGCGCCCCGCTGATCTCCGACGTCGTGTTCTCCTTCGAGGACACCGTGTCCGTGCGCGGCAGCGCGAGCGCCGCCTACGAATTCGTGGACCGCGCGGACCGGTGGCCGCAACGCCTGCCGCACGTGCGGCGGGTCTCGCTGACCGAACCCGAGCCCGGCGTCCAGGACCTGGAGATGGACACCGCCACCGCGGACGGGTCGGCGCACCGCACCCGCTCCCACCGGATCTGCGCGGAGCCGTCGTGGATCGCCTACAAGCAGGTCGTGCTGCCCGAGCTGCTGGCCGGGCACAGCGGTCTGTGGACGTTCAGCCAGGACGGCGACTCGGCGACGCTGCGCTCGCGGCACACCGTCTCGCTCGACCCCTCGGCGGTGCGGGACGTGCTGGGCAGCGGGAGCACGCTCGCCGACGCCCGGGAGCACGTGCGCGCGGCGCTGAGCGCCAACAGCGCGACCACGCTGCGCCGGGCCGGGGCCTTCGCCCAGCAGCGGAGCGGGGCATGAGCAGCGGCACGGCCGCGCGGCCGCGGCTCACCGAGATCGCCGACGGCGTCCACGTGCACACCCAGCCGCACGGCGGCTGGTGCCTGAACAACTCCGGGCTGATCGCGGGCCGCCACGGCGTCGTCGTGGTGGACACCGCGGCCACCGAGCGCCGGGTGGCCCTGCTGCGGGAGGCGGTCGACGGCCTCGGCACGGAAGGCCACCACACCGTGGTCAACACCCACCACCACGGCGATCACGTCTTCGGCAACCACGTCTTCGCCCCGTCGGCGGCCATCATCGCGCACGAGAAGGCGCGCACCGAGATGGCCGAGACCGGGCTGGGCCTGACGCAGCTGTGGCCGGACGTGGAGTGGGGCGACGTCCGGGTGACGCTGCCCACCGTCACCTTCCGCGACCGGTTGTCCCTGCACGTCGACGACCGCCTGGTCGAGCTGCTGCACGTCGGTCCGGCCCACACCACCAACGACGTCGTGGTGTGGCTGCCCGCCGAACGCGTCCTGTTCGCCGGCGACGTGCTGCTCAACGGGTGCACGCCGTTCAACCTCATGGGCTCGATCGCGGGCAGCCTGCGCGCCCTGCGGCGACTGCGCGCGCTCGGCGCCCGCACCGTCGTCGTCGGGCACGGCGAGGTCAGCGGACCCGAGGTGATCGACCAGACCGACGCCTACCTGCGCTGGTTGCAGCAGATCGCCGCCGAGGGCTTCGCCGCCGGGATTCCGCCGCTGGAACTGGCCGGCAGGACCGATCTCGGCCCCTACTCCGAGTGGCTCGACCCGGAACGCCTGGTGGGCAACCTGCACCGCGCCTACGCCGAACTGGAGGGCGGCGAACTCGGCAGGCCGCTGGACGTGGTGCGGATCTTCGGCGAGATGGTCGAGTACAACGGCGGGACGCTGCCGGAGTGCCTGGCCTGACGCGGTTTTCGACCACCGGCCACCGTCCACACCGGACGCGACGGCGTCCGGACCCCACCAGCACGGAGGGATCATGAGCCGCACCCGCACCTCACCGCGGCGCACCGAACCGGCCACCTGGGTGCTCTGCCCGAGCTGCGCGACGCCGTACTACGGCAAGCGGTGGGCGGAACTGCTCCGGGTCTGCGCCGAGTGCGGTCACCACGACCGGCTGACCGCGTGGCAACGCCTGGAACAGCTGTCCGACCCGGGGCACCTCGAACTGCTCGACTCGGCACCGCTGCCGGACGACCCGCTCGGGTTCGTCGACACCCGCCCCTACCCCGAACGCCTCGCCGAGGCTCGCGACCGGACCGGCCTGGACGAGGCGGTGCTGTGCGCCCGCATCCGGGTGCTCGGCACCCCGGCCATCGCCGCGGTGATGGATTTCGGCTTCATGGGCGGAAGTCTGGGCTCCGCGGTCGGTGAGCGGATCACCGCTGCCGCCGAAACCGCGCTCGCCGAACGGGTTCCGCTGCTGCTGGTCACCGCGTCCGGTGGCGCGCGGATGCAGGAGGGCGCGCTGTCGCTGATGCAGATGGCCCGCACGAGCATCGCGCTGGAACAGCTCAACGCGGCCGGGATCCTCACCGCCAGCCTGATCACCGACCCCACCTACGGCGGTGTCGCGGCGTCGTTCGCCGCGGCCACCGACGTGGTGGTGGCCGAACCGGGGGCGCGCATGGGCTTCGCCGGCCGACGGGTCATCGAGCAGACCATCCGGCAGCAGCTCCCGCCGGGCTTCCAGACCGCCGAGTTCCTGGCCGAGCGCGGTTTCGTCGACCTGGTGGTGCCGCGGTCCGGGCTGCGCCGCGCACTGGGCAAGCTGCTCGCGGTCGGCGCGGCCGCGGCCGACGAGTCCCGGCGCCCGCCGTTGCGCAGCGGCGACCCCGGCGTCGGCGACCCCGACCTGCTGCCCGAACCCGCCCCGTGGGACCAGGTCCGCGGCGCCCGCGACCTGGACCGGCCCACCGCGCTGGACTACTTCGCGCAGATCTTCGAGGACTTCCAGGAACTGCGCGGAGATCGCCTGTCCGGCGACTGCCCGTCGGTGGTGGCGGGAACGGCCTGGCTCGACGGGCGACCGGTCATCGCGATCGGCCAGCAGAAGGGGCACGACCCGGCCGAGCTGCGCGACCGCAACTTCGGCATGCCCGCACCGGCCGGGTACCGCAAGGCCGCGCGCCTGATGCGGCTGGCCGACAAGCTCGGACTGCCGGTCGTGGCCCTGGTGGACACCCCCGGCGCCTACCCGGGCGCGGCCGCCGAGGAGCAGGGGCAGGCGTTCGCCATCGCCGAGAACCTCCGGCTGATGGCCGCGCTGCGGGTGCCGGTGGTGACGGCGGTGATCGGCGAGGGCGGCAGCGGCGGCGCGCTCGCGCTGGCCGTGGCCGACCGGGTGCTGATGTTCTCCGGCGCGACCTACTCGGTCATCAGCCCCGAGGGGTGCGCCGCGATCCTGTGGAACGCCCCCGAAGCCGCGGCCGAGGCTGCTGCCGCGCTGGGTCTGACCGCCCGCGACCTGCTGCGGCACGGGATCGTCGAAGCGGTGATCCCCGAGCCGCCGGGCGGGACCGGAGCGGATCCCGCCCTGGCCGCCGACCGGCTCGGGGCGGCCATCCGCCACCACCTCGGCGAGCTCGTCGAACGACCGCCGGAGGCGTTTCCGGCTGACAGGCACCGGCGCTTCCGGGCACTCGGTGCCCGGTGACGGCGCCGACGACACGGGAAGGAACGAGCGCGTTGCTGGAGAAGGTACTCATCGCCAACCGGGGCGAGATCGCGCTGCGCATCGCCCGCACCTGCCGGGAGATGGGCATTCGCACGGTCGCCGTGCACTCGACGCAGGACCGCGACTCGGCCGCGGTGCGGTTCGCCGACGAGTCGGTGCAGATCGGTCCCGCGCCGGCGTCCCGCAGCTACCTCAACGCCGCCGCGGTGCTCGAAGCCGCGGTCCGCAGCGGCGCCGCAGCGATCCACCCCGGCTACGGCTTCCTGTCCGAGGACCCGCACTTCGCCGACGCGTGCGAGCAGACCGGCATCGCGCTGATCGGCCCACCGGCCGCCGTGATGGCCCGGCTCGGCGACAAGACCTCGGCGCGGGCGGCGATGGTCTCCGCGGGTCTGCCGCTGCTGCCGGGCAGCGTCGAACCGCTGGACGCCGCGAGCGCTCGGGAACTGGCCGAGGAGATCGGCTTCCCGGTGATCCTCAAGGCCGCGGCCGGCGGCGGCGGACGCGGCATGGCGGTGGTGCGCGACCCGTCGGAGTTCGCGGCCGCGCACCGGCGCACCCAGGCCGCGGCGCAGGCGCTGTTCGGCGACGGCCGGATCTACCTGGAGAAGTACCTGGAACGAGCGCGGCACGTGGAGGTCCAGGTCCTCGCCGACGGGCACGGCGACGTGCTGCACCTCGGCGAGCGGGACTGCACGGCGCAGCGGCGGCACCAGAAGCTCGTCGAGGAGACACCGGCACCCGGGCTGCCCGAGCGCCTGGTGGCCGACCTCCGGCAGGCGGCGGTCGCCGGCGCCAGGGCCACCGGTTACGTCGGAGCGGGCACCTTCGAGTTCCTGGTGCAGGACGACGCGTTCTACTTCATGGAGGTCAACTGCCGGATCCAGGTGGAGCACCCGGTGACCGAGATGGTCACCGGGATCGACCTGGTGCGCGAGCAGATCCGCATCGCGCGCGGTGAACCGCTCGGGCTGCGCCAGGAGGACGTGCGGCCCCGGGGCGTGGCGATCGAGTGCCGCATCAACGCCGAGGACCCGGCGGCCGACTTCCGGCCCGCGCCGGGCACGCTGACCGCGTTCGTACCGCCGGGCGGCCCGTTCGTGCGGGTGGACACCCACGCCTGCACGGGCTACCGGATCCCGCCGCACTACGACTCCCTGCTGGCCAAGCTCGTGGTGTGGGGCGCGGACCGGGACGAGGCCATCGCGCGCATGCGCCGCTCGATCGAGGAGTTCCGCATCGAGGGCGACGGCGTGCGCACCACGAGCGACTTCCTCCGGCGGCTGATCGACGACAAGCGGTTCCGCGTGGCGGAGCACACCACGCGGTTCGCCGAGGAGCTGGCACTTTCCGCAGTGGACGAATGACCGGTCGTCGCGCGCCCACCAGCACGCCGCGGACGGCGTGCTGGTGGGCACCGGCGTTCGGCGGTCACCAGCGCTCCGGGTGGGCGCGGTACCACTCGACCAGCGCCGCCAACTCGTCCTCGAACCGGCACCGCGGCGCGTAGCCGAGTTCGTCCCGGATCTTGCTGTCGTCCACCGAGTAGCGCCGGTCGTGCGCCTTGCGGTCGGCCACCCTGCGCACCGACTCCCAACCGGCTCCGCACAACTCCAGCAGCAGGGCGGTGATCTCCAGGTTGGTCCGCTCCACCCCGCCACCGATGTTGTAGATCTCGCCCGCGCTGCCCTTGGTCAGCACCAGTTGCAGGGCCCGGCAGTGGTCGTCCACGTGTAACCACTCCCGGGTGTTGCCGCCGTCGCCGTACAGCGGAACCTGCCCGCCGCTGAGCAGCCTCGTGATGAACAACGGGATGAGCTTCTCGACGTGCTGGTACGGGCCGTAGTTGTTGCTGCACCGGGTGATCCGCACGTCCAGCCCGTGCGAGCGCCAGTACGAGCGGGCGACGAGGTCGCTGCCCGCCTTGGACGCGGCGTAGGGCGAATTCGGCAGCAGCGGCTCGCTCTCGGACCACGAACCCTCGTCGATCGAGCCGTAGACCTCGTCGGTGGACACGTGCACCACGGTGCCCACTCCGGCGTCCAGGCACGCGTCGAGCACCGTCTGGGTGCCGAGCACGTTGGTGCGCATGAACTCGGCCGCACCCGACAACGATCTGTCCACATGGGACTCCGCGGCGAAGTGCAGCACGCGGTCGTGCCCGCGCAGCGCGTCCACCAGCGCCGGCCCGTCGCAGATGTCCCCGCGCACCACCCGCAACCGCGGGTGGTCCGAGGGCAGGTTCCGCGAATCGCCCGCGTAGGTGAACTTGTCGAAGACGGTCACCTCCGCGTCCTCGTAGCCCGGGTACGCGCCGGACAGCACCCTGCGGACGTAGTTCGAGCCGATGAAACCGGCTCCACCCGTCACGAACACCCTCATCAGCCACCTCCACGCCGGCGGATCCGCACCGCCGGGCGCCGCGAGCGTGCCCGGACCCGCTGGAGCGCGGGTCGAATCCGGGTCGCCGCGGCCCAGGCCCCGCGCGTCCACCGATCCTCTAGCGGAGGACAGGCCGCTGCTCGATCGCCGTGGTCGATCCTGCGGACGCGAAGCGATCGAGCGGCCTCGACCGGCCGCAGCGGCGCGCACAGGCTTGGGAGGTACCGTGTTCCGGACAACATCGGCGTTCCACGACTGGTTCGCCGAACGCCGACTGGCCAACACCTACCGGGTGTCGCCGGTGCCGCTGGACCGGCTGGACGGCTGGCGCCTCGACCCCGAGACCGGGAACCTGGCGCACCACAGCGGGCGGTTCTTCTCCGTCGAAGGGCTGGAAGTCACCACGGACCACCGCGAGATCGGGTCCTGGTGCCAGCCCATCATCCGGCAACCGGAGACCGGGATCCTCGGGATCCTGGTGAAGGAGTTCGGCGGTGTGCCGCACTGCCTGATGCAGGCCAAGATGGAGCCGGGCAACATCAACCTGCTGCAACTGGCACCGACCGTGCAGGCGACCCGCAGCAACTACACCCGCGTGCACCGCGGCGCGTCCGTGCCCTACCTGGAGCACTTCGTCGCCCCGCGACGCGGCCGGGTCGTCTTCGACGCGCTGCAATCCGAACAGGGCGCCTGGTTCCTCGCCAAGCGCAACCGCAACATGATCGTCGAGGTGACCGAGGACGTCGGTGTCCACGAGGACTTCTGCTGGCTGAGCGTCGCACAACTCGGCGAGCTGCTGCAGATCGACAACCTGGTCAACATGGACGCGCGCACCGTGATGTCGGGGCTGCCCAACCTGCTCCGCCCACCGGTGGCCGCCGACCCCGACCCCGGTGCGCTGCACCGGCTCGACGAGCTGCTGAGCTGGTTCGCCGAAGCCAAGTCCCGCTACCGCCTGGACCGCAGGCCGATCCCGCTGAACCGCACGACGGGCTGGCTGCTGTCCCCGGACGGCGTCCACCACGAGCAGGGCAAGTTCTTCTCCGTGGTGGGCGTCGACGTGCGGGCCAGCAACCGCGAGGTCGCCAGCTGGTCGCAACCGATGGTCGCCCCGCGCGACCGCGGGCTGATCGCGTTCCTGAGCAAGCGGATCCACGGCGTCCGGCACCTCCTCGTGCACGCCCGGACCGAGGCGGGCACCGCGGACGTCGTCGAGATGTCGCCGACCGTGAGCTGCATCCCGTCGAACTACCGGGACGTGCCCGCCGAACAGCGCCCCCGGTACCTCGACGACGTCCTCGCCGCACCCGCCGACGCGGTGCTGCTCGACCGCGTCCACTCCGAGGAGGGCGGCCGGTTCTTCCAGGCGGAGAACCGCTACGCCCTCGTCGACGTCGGCGAGGACTTCCCCACCGACGTCCCCGACGACTTCGCGTGGATGACGCCCGACCAGCTCGGGCACTTCGTGCGCTACGGCAACCACGTCAACGTCGCCGCGCGCTGCCTGCTCGCCTGCATCAACGCCGCGACCGCCGAGACGTCGCCGCGGCGCCCCGCCCGCGCCGAGGACGTCCCCGTCAGCGCCCGGTGAAACCCACGCACTCCGAGGAGGAAGCCGTTGACCGAACCCGCCGCTCCCACCGGACCCACCACGGCTCCGGGCACCGTCGACGCCGCGCGGTTCCGCGCCGCGATGGCCCGGGTGCCCGCCGCGGTCACCATCACGACCACCCTCGACGCGGACGGCGCGCCGCGCGGATTCACCGCCAGTTCCCTGGTTTCGGTCTCGCTGGAACCCCCGCTGATCGCGGTGTGCGTCGGGCTCACCAGCAACTGCTACCCGGCGTTCGCGACGTGCGAGCGGTTCGCGGTCAGCGTTCTCGGGCCCGAACACGTCCCGCTCGCCCGCACCTTCGCCAGCAAGAGCGCGGACAAGTTCGCGCACGGGCGGTTCGCCCGCACCCCGGGCGGACTTCCCGTCGTCGAGGGAGCCCGGGTCGCGGTGGAGTGCCGGGTCCACGGCCGCCACCCGGCGGGCGACCACCTGATACTCGTCGGGGCCGTGCGCGCGGTCGACGGCGCCGAGGGCGACCGGCTCGTCTACGGCGACCGCACGTTCACCACCCTGAAAACCTCCTGACCAGCACACCCGCCACCGCGCACCCGGAGGAGAACGGATGCGACCCGACAGCACACCGATCAGGCTCGGCGTCCTGGGCTGCGCCGACATCGCGGCGCGGCGGGTGCTGCCCGCGGTGGCCGCCACACCCGGCATCCGGGTGGCCGCGGTGGGCAGCCGCTCCCGGGGCAAGGCCGAACAGCTCGCCGACCGGTTCGGCGCCGCCCCGGTGCAGGGCTACCAACGCGTCCTCGACCGGGACGACGTCGACGCCGTCTACGTCCCGCTGCCCACCGGACTGCACGCGGAGTGGATCGACCGGGCGCTGCGGGCCGGCAAGCACGTGCTCGCCGAGAAGCCGCTGACGACGTCCCCTTCGGACACCGCCGCACTGGTCGACCTGGCCCGCTCCCGCGGCCTGGCGCTGGTGGAGAACTTCATGTTCGTCCACCACGGCCAGCACGAGCACGTCCGGGGCCTGCTCGATCGAGGCGCCATCGGGCGGCTCCGGGCGTTCTCCGCCGCTTTCGCCATCCCACCCCGACCCGCCGACGACATCCGCTACCGGCCGGAACTCGGCGGCGGTGCGCTGTTCGACGTGGGCGGTTATCCGACCAGGGCGGCGCTGCACTTCCTCGGCACCGACCTGCACGTCGCCGGTGCCGCGCTGCGGCACGACACCGCGACCGGTGTCGACGTCGGCGGTGCGGTCCTGCTCCGCCGCGGCGACGGGGTCGTCGCCCAGCTCACCTTCGGCATGGAGCACGGGTACGCGTCGCGGTACGAGTTGTGGGGCGCGGAAGGCAGGATCACCGTCGACCACGCCTTCACCCCACCGGCCTCGCACCGCCCCGTCGTGCGCGTCCACCGCCAGGACCACGAGGAGCGGATCACGCTGGCGGCCGACGACCAGTGCACCAACAGCATCGCGGCGTTCCTGCGGGCCGTGCGCGGCGCGGACGAGCACGACCCGCAGCACACCCTCGCCCAGGCCCGTCTGATCGCCGCCGCCCGGCGGGCGGCGGGGCCGGACGAACCCGCCTGAGCCGTTGGCGAACCCGGAAGAGGTTGCCCGTCCGGTGAGCATGCCGGCAACGGGCACCGCCACGCACGACGAGTTCGACGACCGACGGGTCAGGCCCCCGCCGCCAGCACCTGCTGGTGCAGCCGCTGCACTTCCGGTGACGGGTCGAGCCCCAGGTCCCGGGTCAGGGCGGCGCGCAAGCCCTGGTAGGCCCGCAGCGCGTCACCGCGCCGGCCGCTCAGGTCCAGCGCCCGGATGAGCTGCGCGTGCAGCCACTCGTCCAGCGGGTACTGCGCGGTCAGCGAGCGCAGCTCGCCGATCACCTCGTGGTGCAGGCCGCGGCGCATCCGCGCTTCCACGTGCAGCTTCACCGCGCACAGCCAGTTCTCCTCCAACTCGGCCACGTGCGCCGACAACCGGGGCCCCAGGTTGATGTTGACCAGCGGTTGCGCGGTCCACAGGCCCAGCGCCGACTCCAGGTCGGCCACCGCCTCGGTGTGCCTACCCGCGTCCAGGTGCTCGCGGCCCGACAGGCACAGCTCGCGGAAGCGCGTCAGGTCGACCTGGTGGGGCTCGACCTTGAGCAGGTAGCCGGGCGCGCGGGTGATCACCACGTCGGCCCCGTCGGCCGACAACCCGTTGCGCCGGAGGAGTCTGCGCAGGTGGTAGATGTAGGTGTGCAGGGTCGCCAGCGCCGTCGACGGCGGCTCGTCGCCCCACAGCTCTTGCAGCAGCGCGTCGGTGCTCACGACCTGGTTGGCGCGCAGCACCAGCAGCGCCAGGATCTGCCGCACCTTCGGTGCGCTCGGCGTGCGGTCCTCGCCGTCGCACTGCATCCCGAGCGGGCCGAGCACGCTGAACCGGGCCGATGCTGCGCCGCGCGGACGATTTTCCATCTGTTCCCCCAGGAACGAAGTGGTACGTGCACTGCGGTCGCCCACGAGCCCCAGTGGCGCGCCCGCCCACGTCCCCGGCTCCGCACCGTTCGACGTCGACGAGGCCGCCGACTCCCGCGGAGCCGGCGGCGCACGCCCTCGAAAGCCACCCCAGTCACGGACGAACCTACCGACGACCTCCGCCCCGGGCATGGCCCGTTCGGACCAACAGGCGCGGACGCTTCCTCACACCGGAGCCGGGCGACCGCGCGGCCCGGTTCGATCCCGCCTCTGCCGATCCTGTACCGGCCGCTCAGACCATGGCGGCGCGGGCCCACCACCGCACCACCGACCGTCGCGACCGCGCTCGCCGCGCAGAAGGCAGGGCTGGTTCCATGAAACTCGCCGTCAACCTCGAACTCCGCCACGCCACCGCGCTGGCCGCCTGCGCGGAGGACCTGGGCTACGAACTCGCCCTGGCCCCGGAGGGATACCGCTCCGAAGCGGCGAGCGTGCTCGGCGCCGTGGCCGCCGCCACCGAGCGCATCGCGCTCGGCTCGTGCGTCATGCAGATCCCGGCGCGACCACCGGCCACCACCGCGCTGACCGCGGCGTCGCTGGACGTGCTCTCCGGCGGGCGTTTCCGGCTCGGCCTGGGGGTGTCCAACCCGGACGTCTCCGAAGGCTGGTACGGCGTCCCCTTCGCCGAACCCCTGGCGCGCACCCGGGAATACCTCGACATCGTGCGCGCCGCGCTGCGCGGCGAACCGGTGACCTACCGCGGCAGGCACTTCCGGTTGCCGATCGGCGACCGGACGGGCGCGCCGCTGCACCTCTACACCGAAGGGCACCGGCCGGACCTGCCGATCTACCTGGCAGCGGTGGGCCCGGCGAACCTGCGCCTGACCGGCGAGATCGCGGACGGCTGGCTCGGGGTGTTCAACACCCCCGAGTCGGTCACCGAGGCGCGGGACCACCTCGCCGCCGGACGCGCGAAGCGCGGGCGGTCCCTCGACGGCTTCGCCGCGATCCCCTGCGTCCCGGCGGCCGTCGACGACGATCCCGCCACCGCGGCGGACCAGCTGCGCGGGCAGTACGCCTACCTGCTGGGCATCGGCGACCGGGAGACGAACATCCACTGCGCCCTGGCCAGGCGGCTCGGTTTCGGCGACGCCGTCGAGCGCATCCACGACCACCTCGCCGCCGACGACCGCCCGGCCGCTGCGCGCGCGGTGCCGTTCGAGCTGATCGACAGCACGTCGCTGATCGGTCCTCCCGACCGCATCGCCCGCCGCCTGGCCGGCTACGCCGACGCCGGCGCGACCGCGGTGAGCATCATGGTCTCGGCCGCCGCGACCGACCTCGCCGGCCGGTTGCGCATCCTGCGCAGCTGCGCCGAAGCGCTGCGGCGACTCGACGGACAGCGGACCGCCGCGCGGTGAGCGAGCACGACGGGGGCCGGGGGCGCGCGTCCCCGGCCCCCTGCCGGTCAGCCCACGACCGTCTTGGACAGCTCGGCCGGCTTCTCCGGGTAGCACGGCAGGTCGAACACCTCGTGGGTGTCCGGGTTCTGCGCGGTCCAGCGGAACCCGGGGTCCTCGGCGCTGGTCCCGGCCGGAGCGGTCACCAGTTCTCCGCGCTCCGGGGCCACCAGCTCGACGTTGAGGTTCGGCAGGTCGTGGTCCTCACCCGCCTTGAACGGACCCGTGGCGTGCAACGTGATCCGGTTGCCCCGGACCTCGACGCTCTGCCGGGAATTCCCCAGGTTCGACCCGCCGGTCAGGGTGTGGCCGACGTAGCGCGCGTTCGCCGGGAGCTCGAACGACACCGCCACGTCCCACACCTCGGTGTTGAAGTTGGTCAGCGGGTTGATCGGCTCGTTGTCGAAGGTCACGGTGAACTTCTCCCCCGGCTCGACCGACGCCGGAGCGGTCACGTCGTACCCCCGCTGGTAGTGCAGGATCACCGGGGAACCGTTGACGTCCCGCGAGCACAGGTACGGCACGGTCATCGGCGCGGCGTACGCGGGCGACGCGGCCAGCGGTACTCCGGTGGCCGCCACGACCGCGGCGATGACGGCGGACTGGGCCACTCGTGTGCTTCTCACTCGACTTTCCTCCTGGCAGGTGGCGATCGATCGGGACATTTCCGCGCGGACGGCCACGGAACCCGGCCGCACGACTAGACTTCCGGCACGCCCTCCAGCGGCGCTCGAAAGTCCCTCGACCGGGCCGGAACCGGCGCGCGGCGGCCGACGTCGAGGTGGCGGAACCAGGGGAAGGTGACGAGGGGATCCGATGTTGACGGTGGAGATCTGGTCGGACGTGGCGTGCCCGTGGTGCTACCTCGGCAGGGCCGACTGGCACGCGGCGCTGGCCCGCTTCCCGCACGCCGACCAGGTCCGGACCCGGTGGCGCTCGTTCGAACTCCGGCCCGGCCTGCCCGCCGGTCAGGGCCGCAAGCTGGGCGAGATCATGGTGACCGACTGGGGACTCGACGCAGCCCGGGTCGACGCCGTGTTCGCCCGCATCCGCGCGCTCGGCGAGGCCGCCGGACTGCGGCTGCGCCCGGAGGAGGTCCGGCCGACCAGCACCTTCGACGCGCACCGGCTGCTGCACCTGGCCGAGGACGCCGGTGTGACCGAGGACGTCGCGGAGCGGCTGTTCGCGGCCTACCACCGCGACGCGCTCGACCTCTCCGACACCGCGGTCCTGCGGGAGATCGCGGTCCGGTCCGGCATCGACCCGGACCGCGCGCACGCCGTGCTCACCGGTGACGACTACGCCGACCGGGTCCGCGCGGACGTCGAGCAGGCGCGGCAGGTCGGCGTCACCGCCGTGCCGTCCTTCCGCTTCGGCGCGCGCGAGGTGGTGTCCGGAGCGACCGGGACCGAGCAACTGCTGTCCCTGCTCGACGAGCACTGGACGAAGTCGGTCCGGCCGGCCTGACCCGCCCGCGGTGCTCGGATCCGGCGCGACGGAGCCGGGTCGTCCTTGACTTGCAGCGTGCTCGAACTCCGAGGATGTCGCGGAACGCGGATCCGGCAGGCCGCCGAGGCCGCCACGTGGGAACGGAGGTACGAGTGGCAGACCAGGCGAGACCCGGTGCGCGGGTGGCACCGGAGGAGTCCGGCGGCGAACCGATCGGCGGGCGCCGCATCGCGCTGATCATGACCGGGCTCACCTTCGGCATGTTCATGGCTTCGCTGGACCAGACGGTCATCTCCACCGCGGTGCGGACCATCGCCGACGACCTCAACGGTCTCACCCAGCAGGCGTGGGTGACCACCTCCTACCTGGTCACCACCGTGGTGTCCACCGCGCTGTACGGCAAGTTCTCCGATCTGCACGGCCGCAAACCGATGTACGTCATCTCGGTGTCGCTGTTCCTGCTGGGGTCGGTGCTGTGCGCCGCGGCGCAGTCGATGTGGCAGCTGGCCGCGTTCCGCGCGGTGCAGGGCCTCGGCGCCGGTGGGCTGATGACGCTGGCGTTCGCGGTGCTCGCCGATCTGCTCAGCCCGGCCGAGAGCGCGCGCTACCGCAGCTACTTCGGGGCCGTGTTCGGTGTCTCGGCGGTGGTGGGACCGGTGCTGGGCGGCCTGTTCGCCGGGATCGGCAGCCTGCTGTCGATCACCGGCTGGCGGTGGGCGTTCCTGATCAACGTGCCGATCGGGGCGGTCGCCGCGCTGCTGGTCGCAGCGCTGTACCCGAGCGCCCGGCAGCAGCGCGCCGCGCACCCGGTGGACCGCGCCGGCATCGCGGCACTCGTGCTGTGCCTGGCGCCGCTGCTGGTCGCCGCGCAGCAGGGCGGCGAGTGGGGCTGGAAGTCCCCCGCCACCCTCGCGATGTTCCTGCTCGGCGCCGTCGGCCTGGTCCTGTTCGCGTTCGCCGAACGGCGGGCCGGTGACGCCGCCCTGCTGCCGCCGCTGCTGTTCCGCCACCGGGACTTCTCGGTGAGCAGCGCGGTCAACGTCATCGTCAGCATGGGCGTGTTCGGCGTGCTCGGCGTGCTCCCGCTGTACCTGCAACTGGTGCGCGGGCTCTCGCCCACCCAAGCGGGCCTGATGATCCTGCCGCAGACGCTGGGGATCGTCCTCATCGGACGGTTCAGCGGACCGCACATCGCCAGGACCGGGAAGTTCAAGGGTTACCTGCTCGTCGGGGTGGCCACCATGGCGGTCGCCTCCTTCGCGCTGAGCACGCTGTCGCCCGCGACGCCGCTGTGGGTCCCGGCCGCGGCCACCGCCGCGATGGGCGTCGGCATCGGCCTGGCCTGGCAGGTGATGATGGCGGCCATCCAGCGCCAGGCACCGCGCAGCCACCTGGGTGCGGCCACCGCGTCGTTCAGCTTCTTCCGCGAGATCGGCGCCACGGCGGGCGCTTCGGTGTTCCTGTCCGTCCTGTTCGGACTCGCCGGTGGGCGGGTCTCGGCGGCGTTCACCCGCGCCGTGACCGCCGACCCGGCGGTCCGCGCGGCGTTGCACGATCCCCGGGTCGTCGCCGACCCGGCGAACCGGCCGCTGCTCGACGTCGTCCGCGGCGGCGCGGTCGACCTCGACAACACGACGTTCCTGGCCCACGCCGACACCCGGTTGGTGGCCCCGCTGCTGACCGGCCTCGCCGACGCCATGTCCACGGTCTTCGTGGTCAGCGGCGCGATCCTGGTCGCGGGCGTCGTGCTCGTGGTGTTCACCGGCAAGCCCGAACGGTAGCCCGCCGACCTGCGGGCACGGTCGTCTTCCACGTCGGCTCGACCCGCGGTCGAGCGACGTGCACCAGCATTCCCCGCGTCCGGCAACACCAGCGCGAGGAGCTCACCGTGACCCTGCCACCCGAGCAAGCAGAAATCCGCGACCTGATCCTGGCCTCGGACGGCGACGACGCGCGGATCACCGCCGCGGTGGCGGAGATCGGCACCGACCGCGCCGCAGCCGTGCTCGTCGACGAGCTGGTCTCGCGGGCCGACCTCACCGAGATCACCGGCCTCGCCACGACCCCGGTCGCGTTCGACATCGCCCTGGAGCACGACGGCCGGGTGGTGCACCGGCACGTGCGGGCCGGCGGAGACGCCGAGCACGCTCCGGGTCCGGCCGCCGACCCGGCCGCCACCGTCGAGGGGCGCCTGGTCGACTTCGTCCGCGCGGTCTTCGGCCCGGCGAACGCGCTCTGCGACCGCGCCCCCCGGATCCGCTGGCACCTGCTCGACGACCCGACGTTGTCGTTCTCCGACACCGCGCGCCTGGCGCTCACCGCAGGCAAGCGGCTGTTGCAGGGGTTGTCCCAGCAACCCGTCGACCTCGCCGAGCTGTCCCTGCGCACCGGTTCGGACAAGTGGGGCCTGCACTACTACACGCCGCACTACGCACGCCACTTCGAACCGCTGCGGGACCGGCCGCTGACCATCCTGGAGCTGGGCATCGGCGGGTACGCCAACCCGGCCAAGGGCGGCGGATCGCTGCGGATCTGGAAGCGCCTGTTCCGCCGCGCGATGATCTTCGGGGTCGACATCTACGACAAGTCGCCGCTGCGCGAAGGGCGCATCCACACCGTGCAGGGCGACCAGTCCGACCCGGACTTCCTGACGTCGCTGGCCGAGCGGATCGGCCCGATCGACATCGTCATCGACGACGGCAGCCACCGGTGCGCGGACGTGATCAGCGCCTTCCACGCGCTCTACCCGCACGTCGTGCCCGGCGGCCTGTACGTGATCGAGGACCTGCAGACCTCCTACTGGCCCGGCTACGGCGGGAGCGCCGAGCGGCTGGACGACCCGGCGACGAGCATGGGTTTCCTCAAGCGGCTGCTGGACGGGCTGCACCACCGGGAGTGCGAGCTGCCCGACGGCCACGTGCCCGACGTCGCCGCCCGCACCCTGGTCGGCGCGCACTTCTACCACAACCTCGCGTTCCTGGAGAAGGCCGACAACGCCGAACCGTCGCTGCCATCGTGGATCCCGCGCCGACCGCTGTCCGAAGCGGAGATGTCGGCCGTGGCCGCGCAGACGGCCACCGACGAGCCCGCCTGACCGGCCGGACCACCGGCCGGTGCGGCGATCCGGCGCCGCACCGGCGCGGTCCCCGCCGAACCGACCAACCACGAAAGGCAGCACCGCCCATGAGGATCCTGTTCGCCACCGGCCCGATCCACGGCCTGACACTGCCCGTCATCCCGCTGATCTGGGCCGCCCGCACCGCAGGTCACGAGGTCCTGCTGGCGACCACGTCGCGCATGCCCGACGTCGCCGCGCACGCCGGTGTGCCCGTCGTGGACGTGGTACCGGGCCGGGACATCTGGGCCGAGCTGCTGCACGGCGCCCGCACCGAAGCCGGGCCGGAACCCGCGCCCGCCCGTCCCGGCGAGAGCAGCGGCCACGTCCGCGCCCTGGAGGCGTCCAACCCCTTCCGCACGTTCACGCTCACCATGACGACCGGAACGGTCGAAGCGGGCCGGTCCTTCGGCGCCGACCTGGTGGTGTCCACCTCCGACCACGCCGCCGGCCTGCTCGCCGCCGCCGCGCTCGGCGTTCCCGCCGCCGAGGTCGGCAACCGGATCTCGTGGTCGATGCGGGACCGCTCCTTCCGCGAGAAGCAGACCGTGTTCCGCGAGGACGACGCCATCCGCGCGCTGCGCGCCGAACTCGGCGTGCTGCAACGGGATCCGGACCTCGTCGCGCGCGTCGACCCGCGCGCACCGAGCATGGGGGGCATCAGCCGCGACGAGTCCGACGAGCGCGACGGCGTGCCGTGGTGGCCGATGCGGTTCGTGCCCTTCAACGGCGGCGCGACCGTGCCGGACTGGACGTGGCGTCCCCCGCAGCGGCCGCGCGTGTGCGTCACGTTCGGAACCGTGGTCCCGGCCACGGAAGGCGCCGCGATCCTCGACGTCGTCGTCGAGGCGGTGCGCGGACTCGACGTGGAGGCCGTCGTCACCGCCGACGAGGCCGCGCTCGCGGAAGTCGGCGACGTTCCCGACAACGTGCGCGCCGTGGGCTACCTCCCGCTGACCGCGGTGCTGCCCACCTGTTCGCTGAGCGTGCACCACGGCGGTTCCGGCACCGCGGCGGCGCCGCTGCACCACGGTGTTCCCCAGCTCGTGCTCCCCGTCCAGATCGACAACCGGATCGTCGCCGAACGCATCGCCGAGCGCGGGGTGGGACTGGCGCTGGATCCCGCGACCGCCCGCGTCGACACCGTCCGGTCGGCGATGCGACGCCTGCTCGACGAGACGGCGTTCTCCGCGGCCGCCGCCGAGGTCGCCGCCGAGATGGCCACCCAGCCGGCCCCCGCGGCGATCGTCGACCGCATCGCGGCGGCCGTCGCCCGCCGCTGAGTCGAATCCGCAGTCACAACGAGGAGAATCCCCATGACCGACAAGCACGTGGCACTGGTGACCGGCTCGTCGTCCGGCATCGGCGCCGAGGTCGCCCGCCGCCTGAGCGCCGAGGGCTGGGCCGTGGTGGTGAACTCGGCGCGTTCGGTGCGCGCGGGCGAGGAACTCGCCGACTCGCTCGACGACGCCTGCTACGTCCAGGCCGACATCGCCGACCCCGAGCAGGCCCGGGGGCTGGTGCAGCGGGTGGTCGACACCCGCGGTCGCCTCGACGTGCTCGTCAACAACGCGGGGCGGACCCGCCCCATCCCGCACGGCGATCTGGAAGCCGTGACTTCCGAGGTCTGGCACGAGATCCTGGACCTCAACGTCATCGGCACCTGGCACACCACGGTGGCCGCGATGCCCCACCTGAAGAAGTCCGGGAACGGCGCCGTGGTCAACATCTCCTCGGTGGCGGGCACCCGACCGGCGGGCAGCTCGATCCCCTACGCGGTGAGCAAGGCCGCCGTGTCGCACATGACCCGGCTGCTCGCTGCGGCGGTGGGACCCGAGGTGCGGGTCAACGCGGTCGCCCCGGGCCTGGTCGCGACCCCGTGGATCGAAGGCTCGGCCGGCTTCGCCCCCATCCGGCAACGCGTCGAGTCCACCACGCCGCTGCGGCGGGTCGGCACTCCCGCGGACGTCGCCGACGCGACGATCGGCCTGCTGCGCAGCACCTACACCACCGGCGAGGTGCTGCTCGTCGACGGCGGGGCGCACCTGCTGATCTGAGGACCCGTCGCCGAACCCGTGCGGCGCGGGTCGCCCTCGGCGAGGAGTGCCCACCGCGCCCACCGACTTTCCCAGTATTCCCGCGAAAACGACCTCGAACCGCGAAAACGCAGTTCAAGAGGGTCTTGACTTCGAGCGCACCTCAAGTTGCAGGCTGGTGATCATGCGAGCTGTGTGGATGAAGGAGTTCGGTCCGCCCGAGGTGCTGGTGGCCGACGACGCACCGGATCCGGTGGCGGGCGAGGGCCAGGTCGTCGTCGAAGTGGCCTTCGCCAACATCACGTTCGTCGAGACCCAGGTGCGCGCCGGCGCTTTCCCGTCCCCCACCGGTGCGGCCGGACTTCCGATCATCCCCGGGAACGGGGTGGGCGGGATCATCCGCTCCGCCGGTCCCGGTGTCGATCAGGCGCTGGTCGGCAAGCGGGTCGTCACCGGCACCGGCGGCTCCGGCGGCTACGCCGAGCACGTCGCGGTCGACGCGGCCGGTGTGGTCGAGGTGCCCGAGGGCGTACCGATGGACGACGCGGTGGCGCTGCTGGCCGACGGTCGCACGGCGACGGCGTTGTGCCGGGCGGCCGAGCCTCGCCCCGGTGAACGGGTGCTCGTCGAGGCCGCCGGCGGCGGGGTCGGAACCCTGCTGGTGCAGCTCGCACGCGAGGCTTCGACCACGGTCGTCGCGGCCGCCGGCGGCGCGCGCAAACTCGACCTGGCCCGCGAACTCGGCGCCGAGATCACCGTCGACTACGGCGCACCGGACTGGACCGACCGGGTCCGCGACGCCGTCGGCGGTGTCGACGTCGTCTTCGACGGCGTGGGCGGCGCCCTCGGCCGCGCCGCGTTCGACCTGCTCGCCCCGGGCGGTCGGATGTTCAGCTTCGGCATCGCGGCGGGCTCCTTCCCCGACGTCGACGACGAGGAAGCCGCGCGGCGCGAGGTCACGATCACCCGCGGAGTTCCGGTCTCCCCGGAGCAGGCGCGGGAACTCACCGCCAGCGCCCTGGCGCGCGCGGCCGAGGGGCGACTGCGGCCCGTCATCGGGCAGCGCTTCCCGCTCGCCGAGGCCGCGAAGGCGCACGCCGCGATCGAAAACCGCGCCACGCTCGGCAAGACGCTGCTGGTGCCCTGAACACCTGTCGTCGACCCGCCGTGCGCAGCGGCGCCGGTTGCGGAACCGCCCACCGGGGGAGGAAGCGGCTGGCGCCGCTTGCCACGCCCCTTCCGGCAACCGAGTTCGACGACAGGTGCTGAGCACCCACCACGGACACGAGGAGACCGCATTGCAGATCGGAATCGGCCTGCCCAGCCAGGTACCGGGCGTCACCGGGGCCACCCTCCTGGAGTTCGCTCGGCGGGCCGAAGCCCGGGGCTTCGCCAGCCTCTACACCAGCGACCGGCTCGTCTGGTCGAGCTTCGAACCGCTGGCCACCCTCGCCGCGGTGGCCGGGGCCACCGAACGCATCGGGCTCAACGCCGTGGTGCTGGCCCCGCTGCGGGCCAACCACGCGCTGTTCGCCTCGACCATCGCGTCGGTGGACCACCTGGCCGGTCCCGGCAGGCTGCGGCTCTCCCTGTCGCCCGGGCCGCGCCCGGACGACTTCGAGCGCAGCGGACTGGACTTCCACGCCCGCGGCGCGCAACTGGACGCGCTGTTGGACGAACTGGAGCGCAGCTGGCGCGACGACGACGGCGTCGGCCCGAAACCCGCCACCCCGGGCGGTCCCGCGCTGCTGTTCGCCGCGTCCTCGGCTCCGGCGCTGCGCCGGATCACCACCAGGGGCGCCGGCTGGCTGGCCGGTCCGGGCATCGAGCAGTTCGAGACGTTCTCGGCGCGCGTGCGCGAGGGCTGGCGGGAACGGGGCCGCAGCGGAGCACCGGTGTTGGCGGCCACCTGCAAGTACGCGCTCGGGGAGGCGGCCGAGGAGAACATGCGCCGCACCACCCGCGGCTACTACGGCTTCGCCGGGGAGGACATGATCGCCGCCCTGATCGCCGAGACCGCGACGACACCGCAGCGCATCGCCGAGGAGGTCGACGCCTACCAGCGGGCGGGGTGCGACGAGCTGTACTTCCTGAGCCAGCACGACGATCCCGCGCAGGTCGACCGGCTGGCGGACGCCCTGGGAGACCGGCTGGGCTGATGGTCCCGACAGCGCCGTGCCGGGTCCTGGTCGCCGCGGCGACCAGGACCCGGCGGACCCCACGGTGCGCCCCGCTACGAGCACGCGCCGTTGAGCTGGACGGACACCCGGCCCTGCACGGGGATCCCGGGGCCCTCGGCGGGCACGTGCCGCCCCAGGGCACCGTCGCCTGGAGAACGCCGTGCGCCCGAGTAGTGGTTGAGCAGCGCGCGCACCGACGTCGTGCCGTACAACCACGGATCGCCCTCCAGCACCGCCTGCTGGAGGCGCTGGAGCATCTGGCACGGATCGATGCCCAGCTCGCGCTGCATGGCGGCGCGCATCCGCCGGTACGCCTCCAACGCGTAGTGCCGCTGGCCGGACCGGCACAGCGCGAGGATGTGCAACGCGTGCAGCTGCTCGTGGAACGGGTGCTTGGTCGCCAGGCAGGCGAGGTCCCCCAGCACCTCCCGGTGCCTGCCCCGGTCCAGTTCCGCGCAGTACAGCGTCTCCAGCGCCGTCACCCAGGACTGCTCCAGGCCGACGACCTCGGCCGCGATCAGCCTCCCGTGCTCCACATCGGCCAGCGCCGGGCCCGACCACAGGTCCAGCGCGCGGCGCAGCAACCGGACGGCCTCGTCGAGGTCGCCCCGCCGCAGGGCGCTGTTGCCCGCGGCGGCCAGGTGTTTGAACTCGCGCAGGTCGTACTCGGCCGGGTCCAGGTGCAGGACGTATCCGCCGTGCCGGTTGACGAGCACGCGCTGCCCGACCTCGGTGACGCTGACCTTCAGCGCCCGGGCGAACGCCTTGCGGAGCTGCAGGACGTAGGTCTGCAGCGTGGTCATCGCGCTGCGCGGCGGCTGCTCGCCCCACAACTCCTCGATGAGGGACGCGGCCGGCACCACGCGCCCCTCGTTGAGCAGCAACAGGGCCAGCGCCATGCGCGGTTTCTTGGCTGTCGGGACGGCGGACGACTTCCCCACCCGCACGTCGAAGGAACCCAGGGTCTCCACGATCACTCTTGTAACCCCCATGTTTGACGAGGACACGACCTCGAACGGCAGGAATCCGATCGGAATCAGACCGAGACGATTCTCTGACGAGATCGCCATCTAATCACCCGATCGGCCCCCGGAGCAATGAGTTGACAGCGCACTGATTTCGCTGCGGGCGGACCAGTTCCGCGCTGGTCGAAGCGCACGAAAGGGCACCGCTGGCCAGCATCGAACCAACGGAAGCCACAGAATTGCGGAAATGTTCGATTAGCGGTTGTCCGCAATCGGAACCGATTTCCCGACGCCACCGGAAATGGCGCGCCGAACATCGGCCGACCTCGTCCTCCTCCCCTGCTCGTGGCCGCGCAGCCGAATTCCCGGGCGGACCGGGCCCGCCCGGGACACGTCCGGCAGCGGTTACTCCGCGAGGAGCGACTGGGCGTACCCGTCGGCCGCGGTGTCGAACCGCAGCACCCGGTGGCTCGCCCCGGCGTGCACGTCGCGCCACGCGCGCTGCAACGCGCTCCCCTCGGCCTGGGCGCTCGTGCCCCCGGCGCGGAACAGCCGGTCGATCGCGTCCACCAGCAGTTCCACCGCCAGGGCGCAGTCCCGGCCGGAACGCGCGATCGTCGACGGCGACGCCGCACCCGTGTCCGCGGTCGCCGCGATCCGCTCCAGCAGCAGCTGCGCGGCGTCGACCTCCCCGGAGGCGCGGCCCAGCGCGATCCGCGGCGGGCTCCCGGCCGGCGATCCGGCCAGCTTCCCGACGAACGGCGCTCCCGGCGCCAGCGCACCCCGCACCGCGCCGAGCAGCGGCGCGGTGAACAACATGCCGTTGACCATCCGCAGTGGCACGTGGTGGCACGCGTCGGCGGACTGCGCACCGACACCCTCCAGCACGTCCCCGCGGCGGAACGACCGGTGCTCGGGGACCACGACGTCGTCGGCCACCAGCGTGTTGCTGCCGGTTCCCCGCATTCCCACGGTCCGCCACGTCTCCTCGACGCGGTACGCCGAGCGGGGCAGCGCGAAGTAGCGCGTGTCGTCCGGACCGCCGTCCTCGTCGACGCCGCAGACGAACGCCCAGTCCGAGTGGTCGACCGCGCTGATGTACGGCCACTTCCCGCTCACCAGCCAGCCGCCGCTCGTCCTGCGCACGGTCCCGGCCGGCATGAGCGCGCCGACGACCAGGGTGTCGGGCCCCGCGGCCCACAGCTCCGCCTGGCCCTCCTCCGGCAGGTACCCGCCCATCCGGGAGACGCCCGCGCTCAGCGACGCCACCCAGGCCGCGGAGGCGCACCGCTCACCGACGACGGCGACCGCCTCCAGCAGATCGCCGAAACCACCGGCCGTCCCGCCCCACCGGGTGGGCACGAAGTGGCGGGCGAACCCGGCGTCGACGAGCGCCGCCACCACGTCGGACGCCAGCCTGCGCTGGACCTCACCGTCCGCGGCGGACCGACCCGCGATGTCGGCGGCGCGCGACACCTCCCCCAGTTCTCCGGTTTCCAGCACGTCCACCGCAGCCGCTCCTGTCCTCGTCGGATTCGTCATCCTCGGCTCCCGGTCGGTTCGTCCGCGGTGCCGACGTCGAACCGCCGGACGTGCATCCGCAGCCCCTGCCCCCACACGCGCGATCCGACTGCGCCCACGTCGTCCACGAAGGACGGTGCCGCACCGGCCCGCACGGGTGCGTAGGCGTCGGGGTCGCGCGCGAGCCGCACCAGCCCGCGACCGTCCGGTCCGGCCGCGTCCAGCAGCGTGAACATGGCCAGTCCGAAGAGGAACTGCCGCGGCGCGGCGTCCTCGTCGACACCGCCGTGGTCGATCGCCAGGAACTCCCCGTCGAGGGCGCGACGTCCGAGCTCGTCGACCGCCAGCACCTGCACCCCGTCCAGCCACCAGGTGACGGTCGGGCTGCTGCGGCGGTAGCTGATCGCCAGCTCGTGCTGCTGTTCCGGCACGCGGTCGGCCACCGGGACCACGTAGCAGAACGCCGAGCGGGCCGAGTCCCGCCCCGGCAGCCGCTCGTACAGCGCGTACACCCGGCCGTTGGTGAGCGTGAAGTCGCACACCACCCCGGTTTCCGGGTCGACGGCGATGAACGCAGCTGCCGCCAGCCGCGGATCGGTGTCCGGATCGCGCACGGCCCGGCCGAACGGGTGGCGCGCCGCCCCGAACACGCGCGCCGACATCGACGCCGCACCGGTGAGCCGGCCGTGCAGCGGGGCGTCGAAGCCGGGCATGCCGGAAGACGCGCTGCGCCGGGGCATCGCGTTCCACTTCAGGTGGTCGTCGCCACCGGTGGCGGCGAAGGTGAACGCCGGATCCCCGGTCGCCTCGTCCCGGCCGGCCGACTCGACCACCAGACCGTCCGGGCCGCCCCGCGCGATCCCGTCACCGCCCGGGGCCGAGCCCGCGGGCCGCAGCTTCCAGCGCGCCGCGGCGCCCTCGGTCACCAGGCCCTCGCCGAAGTCGTCGTGGAAGAGGACCGCCGTCCTGCCCGGGGCCGCGGTCACGACCGGCCCGCAAAGCGTCGTTCGATCTCGCCGACGACGTCGGCGGGAGCGGGCAGTCCCGCGATCTCCTCGCTCATCGCGGCCGCCCGCTCCCGGTACGACCCGTCCTCCAGCAGCGCACGAGCCGACTCGGCGATGACCTCGGCGGTGTCCTCGCCGCCGCGCAGGGTGATCGCCGAGCCGTGCTCGGCCAACCGCTCGGCCGGACCGACCTGCTTGGGCATCTGCGGGATGAGCAGCTGCGGAACCCCGGCGACCATCCCGGTGAGCATCGTGTTCCCCCCGGCGTGGTGGACCAGCAGGTCGCAGGTGCGCACCAGCACGTCCAGCGGCAGCCAGCCGGCCCGCACGTTGTCCGGCAGCGGGCCGAGCGCGTCCACGATGTCGTCCGGCGCGGCCAGCAGCAGCTCGACGTCCATCGGGGACACCTTCTGCACCAGCTGCGCCACGGTGTCGAACTCGTAGTCGCGGGTGACGCGGCTGCCCGCCGAGACGAACAGCCGCGGCCGGTCCCCCTTGCTCAGCATCCACGGCTCGACCGGTCGCTGGGTGTTGAAAGGGACGTAGCGCATGAACTGCGCCGGCCCGGCGTCGAACCGCCGCACGCTGGGCGGACAGGTGTCGACGAACATCTCGGCGTCGGGCAGGCCGACCAGGCCCATTCGCTCGACGAGCGGGGACAGCTCGGCGGCCGCGGACAGGTCGATGATCGGGGGTTCGCCCAGGTTGAGCGCGTGCCGCACGTACGGCAGGTCGTACTTGCCCGCGACCAGCGGCGCGGCGTAGGAGAGCTTGCCCCCGACGATGACGTCCGGCCGCCACGTCTCGACCAGCGGGATGAGGCCCTCCAGGCTGCCGATCGCCAGCCGGGCCATTCCCCGCCCGTTGAACAGGTTCCGCTCGTGCGGGTCGGGCGGAATCCCCATCTGGTTCCCGTTGTGGTCGACGAACATGAAGTCCTTCATGGTCTTCGACGTCAACGGCACGCCGGGAAGACCGGCGCCCGAGACAAGGGGCATCACGTTCTCGGTCGCGCCGAACAGGACTTCGTGGCCCGCGTTCCGAGCCGCCTGAGCCAGTGGTACGAGTGGGAACACAGCTCCGGCGCTTCCACCGGAGATGAACAGAAGCCGCATGCCGTGAACGCTAGGCAGCCCGGGTCGAACTTCCCTAGAGGCGATCTCGAACAGCCCGGCCGGACCACCTGCGCCACTGGTCCGGTGCGGGGCCCGCGCCGCCGACGCCGCCGGCTCGGCGACCGGACGACGACGGCGGCGCGCGTTTGCCTCGCCCGCACCCGGGACATCTCGTCCAATGCGGACACCGCGCTTGGACCACAAAGGACGGTCTAGGTCGGGAACTCGCCGTCCGGCGGCGGCACCGCCACACCGTCTACAGAGGACGTTCGTCGCCGATCTGCTCGATCAGGTGCGCGAGGAAGGCCCGCACCGCCGGGGGCAGCGCGCGCCGCGCCATCGACTGGATCTGCACGCTCCGGCGGCTCAGCTCCGGGTTGCCGACGGGGACGATCGCCAGGTGGTCGGCGTCGAGCCGCCGCCGCACCGTCAGCGGGCCGACCAGGGTGACCCCACCGCGCAGCTGCGCGAAGCTCTGCAGCGCACCCGAGTAGTTGCTCACCAGCACGGGTTCGAAGCTCAGCGCCTGTCTTCGAACCTGCTCCCGGAAGGGGCGCGGCAAGCGGCGGGAGCCGCTTTCTCTTTCGGTGAGTGGTCTCGCCACTTGCACCGCTGCGTGATCGCCGATGTGACCACGTGCAGGCGCTCCGCGGCCCCGCTGATCGAACCGGTGCGCGCGACCTCCAGTAGCGCAACGACGTGGGCAGGAGGTGCATTCCGCCGAACGTACTGCCCCGCCGCGCGCGTCCGCCGCGGGTGGTGGCGGACGCGGCCGGAGTCGTTGCCGCCGCGGCAACGCACCGTTCGAAAACGCGCCATTGTCCCTCCTGCCGCCGCTGCATAAACTCGGTGCGCCGGCCGGACGAATCGCACACCGCACCGACGTCGAGGGGGATGATGAGCCGCGCGGCCGCGATCGAGCACGCCACCGAGCACTTCGATTCCGGGCAGTTCCTCGCCGATCTCGGCCGTCGGGTCGCGTTCGCCACCGAGAGCCGGGGCGGGGCGCTGCGTTCCTACCTCACCGACGAGCTGACCCCGGCGCTCACCGACCGGCTGGGCTGCCGGGCGCGCGTCGTCGACAACCCCGCCGGCGACCACCCGCTGCTCGTGGCGACTCGGCACGAGGGCGACGAGCGGCCCACGGTGCTGGTCTACGGCCACGGCGACGTCGTCCGCGGCGAGCCGGAGCGGTGGCGGCCCGGCCTCGACCCGTGGCAGGTCGTGGTCGACGGCGACCGCTGGTACGGCCGCGGCACCGCCGACAACAAGGGCCAGCACACCATCAACTTCGCGGCGCTGGAACAGGTGCTGCGCGTGCGCGGCCGGCTCGGCTTCAACCTCAAGGTGCTGGTCGAGACCGGGGAGGAAGTCGGCTCGCCGGGCCTGCGCACGGTCTGCGCCCGGTTGCGCGACGAGCTCGCCGCCGACGTGCTGATCGCCTCCGACGGGCCGCGCGTGGCCGCGCACCGGCCGACGCTGTTCCTCGGTTCTCGCGGCTCCACCCCGTTCACGCTGCGGGTCGACCTGCGCGAGGGCTCCCACCACTCCGGCAACTGGGGCGGCGTGCTGCGCAACCCCGCGACCGTGCTCGCCGCCGCGCTCGCCACGCTCGTCGACGCGCGCGGCCGCATCCTGGTCCCCGACCTGCGGCCGCGGGAGATCCCGGCGAACGTCCGGGACGCCCTGCGCGACATCGCGGTCGGCGGCGGACCTGGTGATCCGTCCGTCGACGACGACTGGGGCGAACCCGGTCTCACCCCGGCCGAACGCGTCGTCGGCTGGAACAGCCTCGAAGTGCTCTCGCTCGCCGCCGGCAACCCGGACGCCCCGGTCAACGCCATTCCCGGCAGCGCGCACGCGCACTGCCAGCTCCGGTCGGTGGTCGGCACCGACGTCGACCGGCTCGGCGACGTCCTCCGCGAGCACCTGGACGAGCACGGATTCCCCGTGGTCGACGTCGAGGTCGGCCCGACCATGCCACCGACCCGGACCGATCCGGACGACCCCTGGGTGCGCTGGGCGCTCGACTCGATCGGCCGCACCACCGGCGCGGACCCCGCGCTGCTGCCGAACCTCGGCGGCAGCATCCCCAACCACGCCTTCGCCGACGAGCTCGGGTTGTGCACGCTCTGGATCCCGCACTCCTACCCCGCCTGCTCCCAGCACGCCCCGGACGAGCACCTGCTGGCCCCGGTGGCGCGGGAGGGGCTGCGCATCATGGCCGGTCTGTTCTGGGACCTCGGCGAGAACTCCCCTGCGCGGAGACGCCCGCGCTGAACTCCCACGAGATGTTCCCGCCGGGTTCGCCGGCTCGACGTTCGCCGATCGGAGGATCACCTTGTCGCTCACCGACTTCGACCGCTATCCGCTGCTGTTCGGCCCGTCGCCGGTGCACCGGCTGGAACGGCTGACCGCGCACCTGGGCGGCGCCGAGATCTGGGCCAAGCGCGAGGACTGCAACTCCGGCATCGCCCACGGCGGCAACAAGACCCGCAAGCTGGAGTACCTGGTGGCCGATGCCCTGGCGCAGGGCTGCGACACGCTCGTGTCGATCGGCGGCGTGCAGTCCAACCACACCCGCCAGGTCGCGGCGGTCGCGGCCCGGGCGGGCCTGGACTGCGTGCTGGTCCAGGAGAGCTGGGTCGACTGGCCGGACGCGGTGTACGACAAGGTCGGCAACATCCTGCTGTCCCGGCTCACCGGAGCGGACGTGCGGCTGGTGAAGGCCGGGTTCGGCATCGGGTTCAAGGAGAGCTGGGAGCGGGCGATCGCGGAGGTCGAGGCGGCGGGCGGCAAGCCCTACCCGATCCCCGCAGGCGCCTCGGACCACCGGCTCGGCGGGCTGGGCTTCGCGAACTGGGCGTTCGAGGTGGCGGAGCAGGAACGGCAGCTCGGGATCTTCTTCGACACCATCGTGGTCTGCTCGGTCACCGGCAGCACCCAGGCCGGCATGATCGCCGGGTTCGCCGCGCTGGGCGGGCGGCCGCGGCGGATCCTCGGCATCGACGCCTCGGCCGAACCGGAGCAGACCCGGGACCAGGTGGCGCGGATCGCGCACCGGACCGCGTCGCTCATCGGCCTGGACCGGGAACTCGCCGACGACGAGATCCTGCTCGACGAGCGCTACCACGCGGGGACCTACGGCATCCCGGATGAGTCCACATTGGACGCAATGCGGCTGGCGGCGCGCACCGAGGGCATGATCACCGACCCGGTGTACGAGGGCAAGTCCATGGCGGGCCTCATCGACCTCGTCAGCCGGGGCGAGATCGCCGAGGACGCCACGGTGCTCTACGCCCACCTCGGCGGGCAGCCGGCGCTGAACGGCTACAGCGCCCTGTTCGAGTAGGCGGCCACGCGGGGGCGGCCGTGATCGGAGCGGCTCACGTGCGAGGTCGTCCCGATCACGGCCGCCCCACCGAGCCTCCCAGGTCGACGGTCCACACCCGCGATACCAGTTGCGCAGTTCCTGACCGGTTCCCGCGCGACGGTCCCACCGGACCGCCGAACGCCCCGGCCGCGCAACCGGTCCCGGCGCGAACCGACGGAGTCCTGAGCCCCGCGTGGAAAGCGGCGGAGCGGATCAGCCGCCCGCGGGGAATTCTCCGGCGAATTCCGCGAACCCGTTCGCGGAGCGCGAATCTTCCCCGCCCCCGAACCGGGACGAACAGCGCCGCGCGAGGCCCGGGCGCGCCCCACACGCGCCCCGACCCCGCTTCGCGGCACCGCCGCGAACCCCGCGACCGCTGCTGCCCCGAGCCGGCCGGACAGCACCGCGATCACCCGGTTCGTGGATCGGTGCCGAAATCCCGCCCGAGGCTTCGGAACCGATTCCGAGGCGAGCACGCACGAGTCAACAGGATGCCGAGGGGACCGTCAACCGCCTCAAGTCGCCATTCCGCGCGTTCACATTCCCAGTTTTGGAACTCCTCGGCCGTTCGCGGTCTTGACAACGCAACGCCCGCCCATAAATTCACCAGAGCGTTCCCCTGGATCTCCCCACACCCGGACGACGCGACGAGCCGGACCGGAACCGCACGCTGCCGCGACCACCGCGGCGCACCGATCAGGAGGGTTTGCAGTTCGAGGTCACCCACGTGACCACGCGCACTGGGTGGACGACGCGACCGGCTGGGGCACCACGCCCCGGCCAGCGCGGTGCTCGTCGGGGACAGCTCGGCGAATCCCGCGCAGCCGAGGCGGATCACGTCCACCGGGGCGACGCCGCGGCACGGCCGCGGGGTTCGCACCCACGACCCGGGAAGGAGTTGGCACGCACCGACATCGCGACGAACGCACCGATCGCCAGGCGCGGTCCGCCCGACCGCGCCGGAGGAGCAGACAGGCGAAAAGCATGAAGATTCCCAGCAGGACCAGACCGGCCCCGCAGCGCGCGGTCGTGGCGGTGGCCGCCACCTCCGCAGTGCTGGCGGGCCTGATCAGCGCCCCCGCGGCGAGCGCGGCGCCGCCGGCTCCCGCGCCCGCCGGGGCGGTGCGCGCCACCGACCCGAAGGCGCCCGACTTCGGGCCGAACACCCACGTGTTCACCCCCAGCACCCCGCACGACCAACTCCAGTCCACATTGGACGACATCGCGAAGCGGCAGCACACCAACCAGTTCGGCGACGAGCGCGATGCCGTGCTGTTCCAACCGGGCACCTACGACGCCGACGTGAACCTCGGCTTCAACACCCAGGTGGCCGGGCTGGGCATGTCCCCGGACGACGTGAACATCAACGGTCACGTGCGCGTCGAGGCGGACTGGTTGCAACAGGGCGACGACCCGAACTACAAGGGCAACGCCACGCAGAACTTCTGGCGCTCGGCGGAGAACATGGCGGTCCAGCCGCCTGCCGGGCAGATCGAGCGGTGGGCCGTCTCGCAGGCCGCCCCCTACCGCCGGATGCACCAGAAGGGCCAGATGCAGCTGTGGGACGGCGGTGACGGCTGGGCCAGCGGCGGGTTCTTCGCCGACTCCAAGATCGACGGCCTGGTCGAGTCGGGCTCCCAGCAGCAGTTCCTCACCCGCGACAGCGAGCTGAACGGCGGCTGGTCGGGCTCGGTGTGGAACATGGTCTACGAGGGCACGAACGGCGCTCCGGCGCAGTCGTTCCCGGACCCGCCGAACACGAACGTCCCGCAGACCTCGAAGGTGCGGGAGAAACCGTTCCTGAACATCGACGCCCAGGGCGCCTACCACGTGTTCGTCCCCGCCGTGCGGGAGAACTCGGTCGGCACCAGCTGGGGCAGCGGGCAGCCGGGAGGCGAGAACCTCTCGTTGGCGGACTTCTTCGTCGCCAAACCGACGGACAACGCGGCCACCATCAACGCCGCGCTGGACGCGGGCAAGCACCTGCTGCTCACCCCCGGCGTCTACCACCTCGACGACACCTTGCGGGTGAAGAACCCGAACACCGTGGTGCTGGGCCTGGGACTGGCGACGCTGACCCCGGACACCGGCAAGCAGGCCATCTCGGTGTCCGATGTGGACGGCGTCGAGCTGGCGGGGTTGCTCATCGACGCCGGGGAGCAGAACTCCCCGTCCCTGGTGGACATCGGCGAGCGAGGCGCCGGCGCCGACCACGCGAAGAACCCGACCTCGCTGTCGGACGTGTTCTTCCGGATCGGCGGTCCCCGGGCCGGGAAGGCCACCACGTCGCTGCACATCAACAGCAACGACGTGCTGATCGACAACACCTGGCTGTGGCGGGCCGACCACGGCCAGGGCGTCGGCTGGGACGTCAACACCGCGGACACCGGCCTGATCGTCGACGGGAACGACGTCACCGCGCACGGGCTGTTCGTCGAGCACTACCAGAAGAACCAGGTGGTGTGGAACGGCAACGGCGGGCGCACGGTCTTCTTCCAGAACGAGATGCCCTACGACCCGCCGGACCAGGCGGCGTGGGGCGGCGACGGCGGCTGGGCCGCCTACGAGCTGGGCGATGGCGTCATCGACCACGAGGCGTGGGGTGTGGGCAGCTACTGCTTCTTCAACGTCAACCCGTCGATCTCCGCGGCGCGCTCGTTCGAGGGGCCGAACAAGCCGGGCGTGAAGTTCCACGACCTGGTGTCGGTCTCGCTCGGCGGCACCGGCACGATCAACCACGTCATCAACGACACCGGTGATCCGGCCAACGCCGACCACCAGCAGAGCTACCTGACCGGTTACCCGGGCTGATCCGGTCCACCGGCGGTGCCCGAGCGCCTGCGCGGGGCTCGGGCACCACCCGCACCGCGTTCGACGACGGGCTCTCAGGTCACCGGATCGATCCTGGCCGCTGGGCATAGTGAATGGCGTGGCCTTCCCCCGAGGTCATGTCGCCGGGAGCCCCCGCCGCTGCGGGGGCTCTCGTGCTTGTGCGGGGGGGGTGTGGGTCTTGTGAGGTGTGGCGGATCGTTCGTCGCTTGCCTGCCAGAGTGCCTATCCGTTGAGCAGGGTGGATGCGTGTTCGCGGAGGGCTGCGGCGAATTCGTGTCGGTGGTCCATCTCGACTCGGTGCAGGAGTCGGGCGGTGGCGTAGAGCTGGGCGACGCGGCCGGTCGGTGTGTCGAGAACGTCACCGAACGCTGATCGGACGGCTCGACGGGTGGTGGGGTTGAGCACGCTGGAACACAGCAGGGTTGCCGCGTCGGTTCCGGCGGGGCCGCGTCCCCAGCCTTCCCAGTCCAACACGCCGAGTTGTGGGTGTAGCAGGTTGTTCCAGTGCAGGTCTCCGTGGACGGTTTCCCACTGTTCGACGTGGCTTTCGGCGTGATCGCCGAAGGTGTCGTGGATGCGGCGGGATACTCGTTGTTGGTCGGCGTGGGTGCGCAGTGTTGGGGTGGCGGCCAGGGTGGCGAGCGTGCGCCGCAGGTCTGCCCACCAGGTAGACGACGGGTTGAGGTCCGTGGTGGGGGCGTCCGTGGTGGAGCAGGGGTCGCCGGGCAGCAGCGTGGATAGCTCCGCACGCTGGTGCCGCCAGTCCCGTTCGTTCCATTCGAAGTAACCCAGGACGTACGGCTTGGGAAGACTGGCAGGAAGTGTGTTGGCGTCGGTGTTTCCGGTCCAGAATTCCCCGTGCGCCCATTGCGGGAATTCCGACACGACCCGCAGCCAGTACCCCGCGCCCGAGGCGTCACGCACCCGTGTGCCGATGGAACGCAAGCGCCAACCGAACACCGGCTCACCGTCGAGCGTGACGGCGAAGTGGTCGGCGGCGCGGGCGAGGTTGCCGCGCATCCACGCGGTGAACTGTCGGTCGGCCTCGGCGACTTCGGCGTTGGTCGGGGTCATGGGTCGATGAGGTGCCGCAGGTACTTGTCCGGGTTGGCGAGGTAGCGCCGCCAGTGGTCCACGAGTTCGAGTTCGTCCCACTTCACGCGGCGGGTTCCGTGGTCGCCCACTTCGATGATGTCGGCTCCGGGGGTGGCGGCCAGGATCGGTGAGTGTGTTGCGCAGATGACCTGTGCACCCGTGGTGCTCAGTTGGTGCATGAGGCCCACCAGGCGCAGGCACGAGGTGAACGACAATGCGGCTTCGGGCTCGTCCATGACGTAGAAGCCAGCGGCGTTGAACATGTCCCGAAACATCGTCAGGAAGCCCTCGCCGTGGGACATTTCGGCGGTGTTTTCATCCCAGAAGCCGGGTACTCCGCCGAGATTTTCAGTCATCTGGAACGCGGTTTCAGCCCGCAGGAAGAAGCCCTTTTTCTTGGATCGGGGGCCGCTGCGCATGCGTGATCCGGCGGCGGTGGTTTTCAGGGAGAGAACTTCGCCGAGAGGGGTTTTGGTCGGGTTGGCCACGCCGACCGGGGCCGCGTGGCGAAGTGGGTGCGCAGTGTCGCGCCCACCTCCGCCGTACGGGGACCGGACAGGATCTCGACGAGCGCACGTTCTCGCACGTTGCCCACCGGCATCCACCGGGAGAACACGCACGGCCACACCTCCCCAGACGGAGAGATCGCGATCTTGCCATCCCCGCAGTGCCCACACAATTGATCGAGCCCCGCCCGCCCCGTGCGCACACCGCGTCCGACCTGCCGCAGACGGTCGGTGCCGATCTCGGTCACCCCCAGCTCACGCAGCTCGGCCACCGCCTGGTCGCTGCGCTGCCCCTCCCACAGATTCACCACGCCGACCCGCAGCGGGATCGCCCGGCGCACGGCTTCACGGATGTTGGCCTTGGTGCGCTCGTACGTCGGCCGCCGGGTGACCGCCGCGTGTTCGTTCGGGTCGGTGGAGTAGTACGAGGTCGCCAACCGCACACCCGGCCGGGAGAACACCTCCCACAACGCGGGCCGGACGTGGACCAGGTTGGAAAACACCTCCACCTCAACGCCCCGACCACGTGCGTGCTCGATCAGCGCGGGCAAGGCCGGGTGCAAGGCCGGTTCGCCGCCGATGAACTGCACCATCCCCGCCCCGATCTCAGCGGCCTGGTCGATCACCCGCCGCCAGTCCTCCACCTGCATCCGCCTGTGGTCACCAGCCGGGCCGGACTCGGCGTAGCAGTGCCCGCATTCCAGTTGGCATCGCCCCGTGATTTCCAGCCACACGAACGAAATACGACCATCGTCCATCATGGACCCTCCGCATGCGTTGAAAGGCTTTGGCCGTTCGCCTCACTCACAGCACCGCGCCGAGGTGCCGCTACTCGGGTGATCCAGTGCTCAACACCGTTGGCGGACACTCGTTTTCGGGACGGTCACGACGATTCCCCGGAAAATCTCGGTGCCAGTGGGCGGCGGGAACCGACGGCGTGTGATCGAGGCCGTACCGGTTCCCGCCCCGTGCCGATGCCGCGCCTGCACTGGGGGACGGGCGCGAGAAGGGGCGTCGGCAAGCCGCGCCGGTGTCCACCGATACACACGGCGACGCCACTGCCGTCTTGCGTTAGTGCCTGTCTTTGAACCTGCCAGCCGCTTTCTCTTTCGGTGAGCGGTCTCGCAGCCCGCACCGCCGCGGGTTCTCAGCGGTCGTCTCGCGAGGACAGCCCCGACGCTGTGTATTGGGCATACATGAGTCGGGGCTCCCGGAGCCGGTGTGGCTGCGGCGCGTCAGCGCCTCCGTGGGGGGGGGCGGTGGTCGGGCGACGGGCGGGCCGCTGAGGTTCCGCCACCGGCACCGCCACCCAAAACGAGTTCGAAGACAGGCTCTAGCACGGCAGTCAGCCCGCTTGGGGTGACCAGTGACCATTGCGGCATGTCTTCACCGTCGTCAGTCGGTGACTGCGTGCTTAGGGGTTACGCCATACGCATGGGCATACGCATGAGGTATGGGGGTCGATCAGTGGTTCGCCAATGGTGATGGCGTCGATACGCTCGATGCTGGCTCTGCCCCAGGGCCACGCCCCCGGCTGATCACCGGGGGGCACCTGGGGCAGACACCAACCAACCCAGGGGCAGAGGACCACACGACATGAGCACCGAATTTGGCGCTGAGCTTCGCCGCTATCGGGGCGCTGCGGGGCTGAGCCAGGGGGCCCTAGCCCGCCTCGTGCCGATCAGTCAGGCCACGATTTCGCGGTATGAATCCGGTCTTCAGGCCGTTGACCCAGCTAACGCCGAACGCCTCGATGAAATTGTCGGTGCGGGCGGGCAGCTCGCCCGCTCAGCCCAGAACCAGCACGCCCCCGCGCAGTACCGCGCATCGGCCGCCACCGACGGTGATACCGAACTGGCCGCGCTCGAACTCGCCCGCCGCGCCGCGTCCAACAACGTCGGCAGCACCACGCTGGCGCACCTGGAGGCCATCGTTGATGACCTTGCCACTGCCTACCCGGTAACCCCACCGGGCGAACTCGCGTCGCGTCTGCGCACCCACATCGGCTACGTGACCAATCTGCTCGATGCCCGCGTGACTTTGTCCGAACACACGCGGCTGCTCAACGTCGGCGCGTGGCTGTCCCTGCTGGCGGCCACCGTGTACATCGACCTTGACCAGCAACCGACGGCGACGGCGTACCTGCGGACCGCCGCGAGCCTCGCGAGCGACGCGGGCCATGCTGAGATCACCGCATGGTGCTACGAGACCGCCGCGTGGCGCGTGCTGACCAACGGTGAATACCGGCAAGCGGTCGCCCTGTCACAGGCTGCCCGGCACCACGCGCCTGACGGATCATCGGTGATGATTCAGGCGACCGCCCAAGAGGGCCGCGCGTGGGCTCGGTTGGGCAATGCCCAGGAAACCCGCCGTGCTCTCGGCGAGGTCCACCGCATGGCCGAGCGCCTACCCCAGCCGGATCGGCCAGAACACCACTACGTTTACGACCCCACCAAGGCCGTCGCGTACACCGCCACCACGTTGGCCTGGATCGCCGACCCCGCTGCTGAGGGGTACGCTCGCGCGGTCATTGATCGCCTCGGTGCGGAGAATGACCACCAACGATGGCCCCGGCGGGTCGCCTCGGCGCATATCGATCTGGGGTTGTCGCTACTGGGCAGCGATCGTCTCGATGAAGCCGCCGAGGTTACGGGAAAGGCTCTGGAATCCGGTCGAGTTGCGCCCTCGAACTACTGGAGGGCCGATGAAGTCGTGCGGGCTGTCGAAGCACGCGGCCTGCACGTGGCGGGGGAATTGCGGGAGACGTACCGGGCACTGTGCCAGTAGATCCACCGTCAGGCGTGACAGTGCGCGCCACTTTGACCGGCTCAACAACGAACGGCCCGAACCGAAGACGGGTTCGGGGCGTTCGTCGCGCCTTCCCCAGGAAGCGCAGCCTACCGTGACCGCGAACGGTTCCGGTTCCGTCGTAGACGCCGCGCTCGCCGACTTCAACACGCGGCAGTGCGAACACACCTGGCAAAACCGTCCACCACGCCAGAAATACGCCACCGACGTACCGGTCGTTCGTCCCGGGCAGCCTCCGCCTGCGGTCGACATCACCGTGGAACCGCCCCGGAACACGCCGAGCGGTACCGTGGGAAGGAGCCGTTGCGCGTTCGGAACGCCGGATCACAGCGGACGAACCTCGTCCCGCGGGACTCGCCATGCACAACCGCCACAGGACCCTGCCGCTGTTCGCGGTGGGCGCGGCGGCAGCCGTGCTCGCCGGGGTCGTCGGCTGCTCACCGCAACCACCCGCCGGTTCCGCTCCCGCCGCCCCACCGCCAGCGGCGCCGCTCGCGCCGTTCGAGTCGTCCGCGCACCCCGTCACCGCCCAACAGCTGGGCGCGAGCTGGCAGCCGGGGTGCCCGGTCTCGCCCGCCGACCTGCGCCTGGTCGAGCTGCGCTACGTCGGCATGGACGGAACCGCCCACCGAGGTCAGCTCGTGGTCAACGCCGACCGGGTACCCCAGGTCGTGGCCGCGTTCGCCCAGCTGTACGGCATGCACTACCCCATCGCGAAGATGACCCCGGTCGAGCACTACCGCGACGCCAGCGACGAAGCCTCCATGGAGGACAACAACACGTCCGCGTTCAACTGCCGACCGATCCCCGGCAAGCACAAGTGGTCCCAGCACGCCTTCGGCAGAGCGGTCGACATCAACCCGCTGCTGAACCCGCAGACGGACGCCCAGGGCGACGTGCAACCGATCACCGCCACCCGGTACCTCGACCGCGACCAGAACATCCCCGGCCTGATCCACGACGGCGACCCGGTGGTCCGGATGTTCACCACCCGCGGCTGGACCTGGGGCGGGCACTGGACCGACCCGCACGACTACCAGCACTTCGAAATGCCCTGAGCGCCGGGCTCGGGACACCTGCTCCGTCCTCAACGGACAGTCGGCCCGCCGCGGTGCGCCGTCGGATCAGCCGAGTTCGTAGACCCGGCCGGTCTGGGCGCCCTCGATGGAACGGACGTAAGCCTGCGTGATCTGGGCGAGGTCGACGGGCGGCATGCCCGGGAAGAAGTCGCCGTACTCGTCCAGGCTCTCGGTGAACACGGTCGGGCTGATCGCGTTGATGCGTTGCGGCGCGATCTCGATCGCGGCGGCGCGCACGAACGCCTCCACCGCACCGTTGGCCATCGCCGCGGCGCTGCTCGTCAGAACGGGCTCCCGGCACAGGACGCCGGTGATCACCGTGAACGAGCCCCGCTCGGCGATGCGCGGCACGCCTTGCCGGACGAGTTCGATCTGGCTGAGCACCTTCCCGCGGAATGCGGCCTCGTAGTCCGCGGGCGCCATGTCCACGACCGCTTTGAAGGGCGTGTCACCAGCGGCGCTGGCCACCGCATCCACCTGCCCGACCGCGTCGTAGAGCGCTGCGACCTGCGCGGGATCCGCGATGTCGAACCGCAGCCCGCCCGTGGAACGCCCCACGGGGAGCACCTCGTGGCCGCGCTCGGTCAACGCCTCGTGGACCGCCGCACCGAGCTTTCCGGCGGCACCGATCAGCAGAATCTTCATGACGACGACGCTACGGACGATCACCGGCACCGGGGAAATGCTCGTCGCGTCCCAGTTATGCTCGCCGGTCATGAATGTCGAGCTGCGGCATCTGCGCGCCCTGGCCGCCATCGGGGACGAAGGCACCATCACGGGCGCGGCGGCGTTCCTGCACGTCACCCAGTCGGCGCTCTCGCGCACCCTCGTCCAGCTGGAGAGCAGGCTCGGCGTCCGGCTGGTCGAGCGCAGCACGCGGCACCTCGCGCTCACCGAAGCCGGCCAGCGGCTCTGGGAACGCGCGCACCAGCTGCTCAACCAGCTCGACGACGCGCTCGCGGAGGCCAAGTCCGGGCCGCGTCCGCTCCGGGTCGGCTTCGCCTGGGCGACGCTGGGCGCTTCCACGGTTCCGCTGCTCCAGGGTTGGCGGGACGCCCACCCCGACATCCCCGCGCGGGTCCACCGCCGCGACGACCCGGAAGCCGCGCTGCGCCGCGCGGAAGTCGACGTGGCGTTCCTGCGCACCCCGCCCCCGGACGAACCCGGTTTCCACGCCCTGCCGCTGCTCCGGGAGCGCCGCCTGGCCGCCGTCGCCGAGAGCGACCCCCTGGCCGGCGCGGAAACCCTGCGACTGGCCGACCTCGCCGACCGACCGGTGGCCCGCTGCGTCACCGCCGCCACGACCACGGCCGGCCTGTGGCCGCGAGAACGGCGCCCGCACACCTTCGACGTCGCCAACGTCGACGAGTGGCTCACCGTGATCGCCACGGGCGAGGCCGTCGGCGTCACCTCGGAAGGCACCCGGCACAGCCACCCCTACCCCGGCATCCGGTACATCCCGGTCTCCGATGTGGACCCGGTGACCGTCCACCTGGTCTGGCCCCGCGTCCCCACGCACTCCGCGACCGACGCGTTCCGCGCCCACGTCCAGCGCTCGGTCCGCGCCGCCGCCCCGACGCCGTAGTGCCCGGGACGGTCGCCGCGCCCGGCTTGCCGGCCTTCCTCGACCGCGATGACGAGGGCGACGATCCGGTCCGCCCAGGACCGTCCGAACACGCTGTTCAGCACCAACGCGACGGACCTCGCCGTCCGCTCACTCCGCCACCAGTCCCGGAACACCGGTCACCGCGGCGAGGTAGCCGAGGATGTGCTGCCGCGCCGTCTCCGCGGTGACCGAGCTGGTGCGGCTCATCACGTGCAGACCGTAGCCGTCCTCCAGCACGACCGCGTTGCGGGCGATCTCGTCGACCGGGCGGGACAGGTCGAACACGCCCAGGCCGGCCCCGACGTCCAGCACCGACCGGTAGAGCATCACCTCCCGGTCGAACAGGCTCGACATCAGCGCGGCGTGCGAGGCGCTGCCGTCCGCGAGCGCGTGCATCTCGTAGAGCGTCCGGCAGGTGTGGTCGTCGGGACCGGACGGCAAGCCCGAACGCACCGTGGCGACCAGCCGCTGCTGCGGGTCCGCCGCGGACGAGGTCCGGTCCAGCCGGGACTGGTAGAAGTCGTTCACCGTGGTCCGGTGCACCTCGATCAGCAGATCGGCGGTCTCCGGGTAGTAGTAGAGCACCGAGCCGGCGGACAGCCCGGCCTCCTCGGCGATGTCCCGGATGCGCAGTCCGGCCAGTCCGCGCGTGCGGATCGCCCGCCCCGCGGCCGCGATGATCGAGGCGCGCCGGGCGTCCTGTCGTTTGGGTCGTGGCACCGCTCCATTCTCTGAACAGATCGACAGGTTCGGCAACCTCGATGCAGCGTGATGTTGACAGTGCTGGGCAGCGTGCTGAAACCTGTCTTCTACGCATGGTTTGAATCCCCGTTCAAAGAATCGTGGCGTTCCTCCGAAATCCCCTTCCCCCTACTCGCAGGGAGTGCGACGGTGCCCGAACAGACCACGCAAGACTGGACCCGCCGCGCCGCACGGCTGCGCCCGCGCACCGAGGCCGTCATCGCGGGCAAACCCGTCCCCGCCGCCGACCGCCGGACGTTCGACACGGTCAACCCCGCCACCGGCGAGGTGCTGGCCGCCGTCGCCGCCTGCGGACCGGCCGAGGCCGACGCGGCGGTGGCCGCGGCCCGCGCGGCTTTCGACGGCACCGGCTGGGCGCAGGACGCCCAGCTGCGCAAACGCGTGCTGCTCGCCGTCGCCGACGCGATCGAGGAGCACGCCGCGGAACTCGCGCTGCTCGAATCGCTGGACATGGGCAAACCGGTCCGCGAAGCGCTGGCCGTGGACGTGCCCGGGAGCGCGGCGACGTTCCGCTGGTACGCCGAGGCCATCGACAAGTGCTGCGGCGAGGTGGTGCCGACCGGACCGGGCGACCACGCCTGGGTCGACCGGCTGCCGGTGGGCGTCGTGGCCGCCGTCGTGCCGTGGAACTACCCGTTGGAGATCGCGTCCTGGAAGCTCGCCCCGGCGCTCGCGGCCGGCAACACCGCGGTCCTCAAACCCGCCGAGCAGTCCCCGCTTTCCGCGCTGCTGCTGGCCGAACTCGCCGCGCACGCGGGCATGCCGGACGGCGTGCTGAACGTGCTGCCGGGGCTCGGGCCGGAGGCCGGCCGCGCGCTGGGCGAGCACCGCGACGTCGACTGCGTCGCGTTCACCGGCTCCACCGAGGTCGGCCGCCGTTTCCTGGCCTATTCGGCCGAATCCAACGGGAAACCGGTGTGGCTGGAGATGGGCGGCAAGAGCCCGAACATCGTCTTCGCCGACGCCGATCTCGACGCGGCGGCGGACAAGGCGTGCTTCGGCGCGTTCTACAACGCCGGCCAGGTGTGCTCGTCGAACTCGCGGCTGCTGGTGCACCGGTCGGTGCAGGACGAACTCGTCCAGCGCATCGTGCGGCACGCCGCCCGGTACCGGCCGGGCAACCCGCTCGACCCGGACTGCGGCATCGGGGCGATGGTCTCCGCCGAACACGCCGACCGGGTGCTGGGCTACCTCGCCGAAGGGCGGCGCACCGCCGAAACCGCCTGCGGCGGGCGCGGTCTCACCGTCGACGGCCGCGGCAGCTTCATCGAACCGACCGTGTTCACCGGCGCCGACAACGGGATGCGCATCGCGCGGGAGGAGATCTTCGGCCCGGTGCTGACCGTGATCGGCTTCGACACCGAGGAGGAAGCCGTCGAACTCGCCGCCGACAGCCGCTACGCCCTGGCCGCCTCGGTGTGGACCGGCGATCTGGCCCGCGCCCACCGGGTGGCCTCGCGGCTGCGCGTCGGAACCGTGTCGGTGAACACCGTCGACGCGCTGAGCGTGCTGGCGCCCTTCGGCGGGTTCGGCGACTCCGGGTTCGGTCGCGACCTCTCGCTGCACGCGATCGAGAAGTTCACCGGCCTGCGCACGACGTGGCTCAAGTACTGAACCGACCAGGAGGAAACCGCTGTGCACCGCACCGATCTGGCGGCGCTCGACCGCGCCCACATCATCCACCCCTACCTGCCGTCCAGCGCCACCGAGCGGGTGATCATGGTCGAAGGCGAAGGCTCCCGGCTGCGCGACAGCCACGGCCGGGAATACCTGGACGCCACCGGCGGGCTGTGGCTGGCGCAGGTGGGGCACGGTCGCGCCGAGCTCGCCGACGTCGCCCGCGAGCAGATGGCCCGCCTGGAGTACTTCACCAGCTTCTGGGAGTTCTCCAACGACCGCGCCGTCGAGCTCGCCGAACGGCTGGTGTCGATCAGTCCCGAACCGCTGGACCACGTCTACTACACCTCGGGCGGTTCCGAGGGCAACGAGGCCGCCATCAAGATGGCCCGCTACTACCACCACCGCCGCGGCGAGTCCTCGCGGACCTGGATCCTCGGCCGCCACCGCGCCTACCACGGCATCGCCTACGGCGGCGGTTCGGTGACCGGTTTCGACCTCTCCACGACGGATTCGGGCCGATGATGCCGCACGTCGCCCACCTCACCCCGCCCTGGCCGTACCGCGCGGAGCTGTTCGACGGCCGCGACTGCACCGACTTCTGCATCGCAGAGCTGGAGGAGACGATCGACCGCATCGGCGCGCAGAACATCGCGGCGATGATCGGCGAACCGATCATGGGCGTGGCGGGCATGGTCGTGCCGCCCGACGACTACTGGCCGCGCGTCGCGGAAGTGCTGCGGCGCAACGGGATCCTGCTCGTCCTCGACGAGGTCGTCACCGCCTACGGACGGGTCGGCACCTGGTTCGCCGCCGACCACTTCGGCGTGCGCCCGGACATCGTGGTCACCGCCAAAGGCATCACCAGCGGCTACCTGCCGCTGGGCGCCGTGCTGGTCGCCGACCACGTGGCCACCGAACTCGGCCGCGACCACGGCTTCCCGATGGGCTACACCTACAACGGCCACCCCACGGCCTGCGCGGTGGCACTGGCCAACCTCGACATCATCGACCGCGAAGGTCTGGTCGAACGCGCCCCGAAGATCGGCGACTTCCTCGCCGCCGAACTGCGCCGCGCACTGGCCGACGTCCCGCTGGTGGGCGAAGTCCGCAACGTCGGCATGATGCTGGGCGTCGAACTGGTCGCCGACCCGACAACCCGCGAACCGCTGCCCGGCATCCAGCACATCGCCGACACCATCCGCGCCGAGCACGGCGTGATCGTCCGCGACGCGGCCACCGCTCTGGTCCTGTCCCCCGCGCTCACGCTCGGCGAAGCCGAGGCGACCAGGATCGCCGAGTCCATCGCGGAAGTCCTGTCCAGGACCACGCCCGACGGCACCGTGCACCGGGGTGCGGCGAGATGACCGGCGGTCGTCTGTTCACAGTGGAGCGTCAGACCATCGCTCCCATCCCGGAAGACGAACGGCACGGGACGAGCAGGGGCCTGGTGGCCATCTGGTTCGGGATGAACATGACGCCGCTGGCGGTGGTGACCGGCGCGACGGCCACCACCGTGCTCGGCTTGTCGCTGGGGTGGGCGATCGTCGCCGTGCTGGTCGGGAACATGCTCGGTGGCATCGGCATGGCGCTGCACGCGGCGCAGGGGCCGCGGCTCGGCGTACCGCAGATGCTCCAGGCGCGCGGTCAGTTCGGCGCGTACGGCGCGGCCGTCATCGTGCTGGTCGCACTGGTGATGTTCGTCGGCTACTTCTCGTCGAACCTGGTGGTGGCCGCCGGATCGGTGCACCAGATCGCACCGGGCATGGACGAGGTGGGCACGCTCCTGCTGTGCACCGCGATCAGCCTGGTCGTCAGCGTGTTCGGGCACGACCTGGTGCGCCGGATCACCGCGTGGAGCTCCTACGTCGTCGGGGCGCTCGTGCTGGTGGCGTTCGTGCGCCTGCTGTCCGGCGGGGCGCTGGGGGCGGTCGTGCACGAGGGCCGGTTCAGCGCCTCGGGATTCCTGGGCATGCTGGCGATCGGCGTCGTGTGGCAGCTGACGTACGCACCCTACGTCTCCGACTACTCGCGCTACATGCCGCGCGACACCGGAGCGCGGGGCGCTTTCTGGGGCTCCTACAGCGGATGCGTCGCCAGCAGCGCGCTGCTGATGGTCCTCGGGGCGGCCGTCGGGCTGGCCTCGCACGGCGCCGACACCATGAGCGGGCTCGACGAGTTGCTCGGTCCGCTGATCGGCTTCGTCGTGCTGTTCGGGTTCGCGCTCGCCGCCACCGCCGGTAACTCGGTGAACGCCTACTGCAGCAGCCTGTGCGCCCTCACCCTCGGCGAGACGTTCCGACGCGGCTGGGTGCCCGGGGTCCGGGCCCGCCTGGCGACGACGGCGGTCCTGCACCTGGTGGGGCTGTGGATCGCGGTCGAGGCGCAGAGCGGGTTCGCCACCGCCTACTTCAGCTTCCTCAGCATCCTGCTGTACGTGCTCATCCCGTGGTCGGCGGTGAACCTGGTCGACTACTACCTGGTCCGCCGTGGTGACTACGACGTCGACGCCTTCTTCCGCGCCGACGGCGGCGGTTACGGCCGCTGGAACGCCGGTGCACTGCTCGTCTTCGCGCTGGGCGCGCTGCTGCAGATCCCCTTCATGATGACGAATGTCTACACCGGACCGATCGCCACCGCGCTCGGCGGGGTCGACGTCGCCTGGCTGGTCGGGCTGGCCGTCTCGTGCGTCCTCTACCACCAGCTGGCGCGCCGGCGTCCCGCGCTGGTGCGGTTGCAGCCGACGACCGCGGCGGAAACGGAGGTGGTGTCGTGACCCGCGCGGATCTCGTCTTCCACAACGGACCCGTGCACACGATGGACGGAGGCCGGGCGAACGCGCTGGCGGTGGCCGGTGGTCGGATCATCGGCCTCGGCGACGACGAGGTGCGTCCGCTGCTGGGTCCCGGAACCGACGTCGTGGACCTGCGGGGCGGTGCGCTGCTGCCCGCGTTCCAGGACGCCCACGTGCACCCCGTGATCGGCGGTCTTCAGCGGTTGGAGTGCGACCTCACCGACCTGCACGGACTGGCCGACTACCTCGACCGCATCCACGCGTACGCGGCGTCGCTGCCCGGCGAGGAGTGGATCAGGGGCGCGGGCTGGTACGGCGACGTCTTCCCCGGCGGGTTCCCGTCCCGCACCGACCTCGACGCCGTCACCGGCGCCCGCCCGGCGGTGTTCACCAGCCACGACGGCCACGGCGCCTGGGTGAACACCGCCGCGCTGCGGCGGGCCGGGATCACCCGCGACACCCCGGATCCGCCGGACGGCCGGATCCTGCGCGACGCGGACGGCCGACCCACCGGAATGCTCGTCGAGGGAGCCGTCGAGCTGGTCACCCGGCTGCTGCCGCCGCCGGGGCGGCGGCGCATCGAAGAGGCGATCCTGCAGGCACAGCGGTACCTGCACGGCCTCGGCATCACAGCCTGGCAGGACGCGGCGGTCGGGGACGCGTTGGGCATCCCGGACCCCTTCGACGCGTACGCGTCGCTCGCGGACCGCGGACTGCTGACCGCGCGCGTGGTCGGCGCGCTGTGGTGGCGACGGGGAGTGGGCGTCGAGCAGGTCGCCGAACTGGTGGACCGCCGCGACGGCATCGTCCACGGCCGGTTCCGGCCGACCGCGGTGAAGATCATGCAGGACGGGGTGTGCGAGAACCTCACCGCCGCGGTGCTCGAACCGTACCGCGGGCACGGGCACGAGCGGGGCATCAGCTTCATCGACCCGGCGGAGCTGGCCGAGGCGACCGCCCGGCTCGACGCAGCAGGTTTCGACGTGCACTTCCACGCGGTCGGCGACCGGGCGGTCCGCGAGTGCCTCGACGCCGTCCGCGCGGCGGAGCGCGGGACCGACCGGCGCCACCAGATCGCGCACCTCGACCTCATCGACCCGGTGGACGTGGTGCGCATGCGCGAACTCGGTGTGATCGCCAACATCCAACCGCTGTGGGCGCGCAACGACCCCGTGCTCGTCGACACCAAACTGCCCTTCCTCGGCGAGGAGCAGCAGCGGCACCACTTCGCGTTCGGTTCGCTCGCACGGGCGGGGGTGCCGCTGGCGGCGGGCAGCGACTGGCCGGTGTCCAGTCCGAATCCGCTGTGGGGCGTGCACGTCGCGGTCAACCGCACCGCACCGCCGGACGACCCGCACGCCCAGGACCACCGCTCCCGGCACGATCCGCTGCTGCCGGAGCAGGCCGTGACCGTCGGCGCGGCGCTGGCCGCGTACACCAGCGGGGCGGCCCGCGCCAACCACCTCGACCACGAAACCGGAACGCTCAGCCGCGGCCGCGCCGCCGACCTCGTGGTGCTGGACCGGGACCCCTGCGCGGTCCCGGCCGACGAACTCGGCACCCTGCGGGTCGTGACGACCGTCGCCGACGGCCGCGTCGTCCACCAGTCGGAGGTCCCATGACCAGCACGCACACTCCGCTCGCCGGCGGCGAGATCGGCAACGTCCGCCGCAACCTGCGCCGCGTGGACACCATCTTCTTCGCCATCGCCGCGATCATCTCGCTGGACACGGTCGGCCAGATCGCCACTTCCGGCGCCGAGGCGTTCACCTGGACGGCCGTGCTGGTGGTGACGTTCCTGTTCCCCTACGGGCTGGTGATGGCCGAGCTGGGCAGCGCGTTCCCGCAGGAGGGCGGGCCGTACGTGTGGCTGCGGCTGGCGTTCGGGCGGTTGGCCGCCGGCGTGGGCACGATGCTGTACTGGATCACCAACCCGGTGTGGCTGGGCGGATCGATCGCGTTCCTGGCCGCGACCACCTGGGAGACCTACCTGGTGCCGACCGCGTCCGGCAGCATCGGCGACTACGCGTTCAAGCTGGTGTTCATCTGGGCGGCCATCCTGGGCGCGATCGTCAGCCTGCGGCACGGCAAGTGGTTCGTCACGCTCGGCGCGATCGTCAAGGTCGCGCTGGTGCTGCTGTTCGCGGTCACGGTCGTGATCTACGCCGTCCACAACGGAATCCACGGGAGCACGAGCTTCCTGCCCACCGTCGCCGGATTCCTCGGCGTGGTCCCGGTGCTGATGTTCGCGCTGGTGGGCTTCGAAGCGCCCAACGGCGCCGCGGAGGAGATGCACAACCCGCGGCGGGACGTGCCGATCATGGTCGCGACCTCCGGGGTGATCTCCGCGCTGTGCTACCTGGTTCCGGTGCTCGGCATCGTCGCGGTGGTGCCGGTCGACCGGATCAGCGGGCTCGGCGGGTTCATGGACGCGGTCCGCGAGGTCTTCTCCGTCTACGGCAACGCATCCGGCGCGATGCTGTCCGCCGCCGCGGCGGCGTTCGTCGTGGTGCTGTTCAACCAGGGGTGTTCGTGGATGATGGCGTCGGACCGGGTGCAGGCCGTCGCCGCCGCGGACGGGGCGTTCCCCCGCTGGTTCGGCGCGTTCCACCCGAAGCTGAGCACGCCGGTGCGGGTGAACCTGCTGTCCGGTGTGGTGGCCACCCTGTTCACGCTGGCCGCCACGCAACTCCAGCGCGGCGCGACGTCGGCCGTGTTCGCCGTGGTGCTCAACATCGCCGTCAGCACGCTGCTGATGTCCTACCTGCTGATCTTCCCGGCGGTGCTGCGACTGCGCAGGCTGCACCCGGACGTCGAGCGGCCCTTCCGGGTGCCGGGCGGCGGAGTCGGGCTGGCGGTGTGCTTCGGCGCGATCTACCTGTGGGTGCTGCTCGGGGCGTGGCAGACCGTCGCGCCCGGTCTGCTGGAGCACCTGTTCGGCGTGCCGTACGACTTCGCGAAGTCCTGGAACGTCTCCCGCCTGACCTTCGAGTCGTTCACCTTCGGCACCCTCGCGGTGATCGTGGCGTTCGCCCTGGTCGGCTACGCGCTCGCCCGGCGTCGCGCACCCGCGCGCAGCTGAACCACCCCGGGGCCGTGGATGCGGTTGTCGCTCCCGTCGTCCTCGCGCCGGGAACCCGTCCCGCCCGCCGCACGTCCGATCTCCGCACGCCCCGAGAGGAACACCTGGGGGGAGAACCGGACATCAGGGGAGACGTCATGAAATCGACGATCCGCAAGACCGCCACGACCGCGTTGGCGGCCGCGCTGGCGCTCGGCGGTGCGGCGGTCGTGCCCGCCACCGCGACCGCCGCGGGAATCAAGTGCGACTCCACCGGTGGCGGCGACAGCAGCTTCTACCAGGGCGAGTCCGCCGGGAAGGTCTACAACGAGAAGTTCGGTCGTGGCCCGGAAATCCCGGGTCTCGGCGACTTCGTGCCGCAGGGCCTCACCACGTGGCACGACTGGGACGGTGGCAAGGACCTGCTGCTGATCACCGAGTACGAGGCGAACGGCAAGTCCGCCCGCATCTACGGGGTCGACCCCGCCAACGGCAAGACCGTCGGAAGCGTGCCGATCGCCTACTCGCACGTCGGCGGCATCGCGGTCGCCAAGGGCTGGGTGTTCGTCTCCGGCAAGCAGTCCGGGAAGTGGCACACCATCCGCAAGTACAAGGCGTCCGAGGTGGCCGAGGCGCTGAAGGAGAAGAACCCCGGTGTGCTCGCGCAGACCGGCAAGGCCCGCGAGGTCTACGGCTCGTCCTTCCTGACCGCCGACGGGGACGTGCTGTACTCGGGCAGGTTCAACGCGCACGGCCGGGACGCGATGTACGCCTACCGGGTCGCCGCCGACGGCTCGCTGACCACCGGCGAGAAGTACGAGGTCCCCAAGCGCACCCAGGGAATGATGGTCGCCGGCGACCACTTCTTCTACAGCACCTCGTCCGGGCGGCAGAACCGCAGCAACATCTACGTGGTCGACAAGGGCGCCACCGACATCGACAAGTCCGCCAAGTGCTTCCGCGCTCCGAGCCTGGCCGAGGGCATCACGAACGACAAGGGCACCACGTACCTGCTGTTCGAGTCCGGCGCCGACAAGTACCGGCGGACCCCGTGCAGCGAGGACCGGTCCCGCGACCGCAAGTGCACGCGCAACGTCATCCGGAACCTGCACACCGCCCAGACCGCGGGTCTCCCGGCGTTCTGAGCTGCCGCGGAGGTCGCGCTCACGGGCCGTGCGGGCGGGGGGAGTCCCCGCGCCAGCACGGCGGATGGGCTCATCGCTGGTGGGCGGCTCGGTACTGCTCGTCGGTGACGGGTTCGAACCACGTGGTGCCGTCGCGGGTGACCACCAGGCCGATCCCGTCGGTGACGTGCAGGGTTTGGCCGACGGCGTGGGAGTGCCAGTTCGTGCGGGCACCGGGGGTGAAGCGCACGCGGCTGACGATCAGCCGCGACGGGTCCTCCCCGCGGTGGATCGGGTTGACGTAGACGTCCCCGGTGAAGTTGGTGTCGGGAGCTTTGGCGGTGGGGCTGGTGGGGTTGCGTTCCATCCGCGTTGTTCTCCTGGGGCGGATCGGTGTGCCTTTGGTCCGCCCGGCCGCCTGATCGCCGAAACCTCGCCCTCCCACCCGGCGACGACAGCGGGTTGCATCGGCTGTGACCAGGGCATTCGGACCAGTTCCCGCCGAATCCAGCCCCCTCCCGACCGCACCCCAGGAGCCCACCCGCCCATGTCCGCTCCGGTCGCATCCGGTAACCGGCATCCCGACCCCGCCACCGCACCCGCCACCGGGCGGGCGCGGTCGGCGCTGGTCGCCGCCGTGGCCGCCACGACCGCGCTCGCGGCCCTGCGACTGCACCCCGCGTGCACCACGCTGCGAGGCGCACGAGCAGCTCACCTACCACCTCGGCCTGGCCAGGGACAACGGGCTCAGCGAGGACGAGCTGACGGAGGTCATCACGCACCTGGCCTTCTACGCCGGCTGGCCGAAGGCCATGTCCGCGATGGCCGTGGCCAAGCAGGTCTTCCGCAGCGCGTGACACCCGCCCGGTGCGCGGCGCCGTCTCGCACGCCCCCGGGGCGACGTCCGCGTCGACTCCGGGAGCCCTACCGGTCGGTAACCCGCCGGATCGGGCGCGGGGGTGCCAATCGGCCCTGTCGGGTGGCCGCCGCGCGTGGTGACCCTTGCCCACGGCGGCGCCATCGGCACGCGGACCAACCAGGAGGCCGACCATGCACCAGGAAAAGCCCCGGCGGTACGAACGCGATGACGACGACGAGTCGACCGAGCCCGCTCCCACCGGGCGGGACCGCCGCGCGGATCTCGACGACTCGACGGAGGAACTGCTGACCGAGATCGACGACGTGCTTGAGGAGAACGCGACCGAATTCGTGCGCTCCTACATCCAAAAAGGCGGCGAATGAGCGGTGGGCACCGGCGACCGCGGCCCGTTCCGAGGGCCATCGGCCCTGCTCGGGCCGGTCGGTGCTCGCCACCGTGACGTGGCAGGCGCGCGCGGGGTACGCCGCGAGCGCGCCGTGAGGAGGTGGTCCCGGTGCGGGTCGAAGAGGCTTACCGACCTGGGACGCTGACCTGCGAGGCCGGCTCGACCCTGGAGGCGGTGGCGACGCGGATGCACCGCGAGCAGGTCGGCGTTCTCGCCGTGTTGGAGGCCGACCGCATCGTCGGCATCATTTCGGAGCGCGATCTCGTCCGCGCCATCGCGGAGCAGGCGGACCTGCCCACCACGCCGGTCACCCGGTACGCCACGAAACGGCTGGAAACCGCCGAGTTCGGCGAGGACACCCGCGACGTGGCGCGGCGGATGCTCAACGCCGGCGTCCGGCACCTCCCGGTGTTGCGGGGCGGCCTGGTGGTCGGCGTCGTCTCGATGCGCGACCTGCTGGCCGTCGAGGCGTGGCTGTGACGCCGTCGGAGCAGCGGTTGCGGTGATCGATGTGGCCGCGCCGGCCGCCGCCGGGGTGGACGACCGGTTCCGGCCGCGGGCGCGATCAGCGGATGCAGCCTCGACGCCGGCGGGCGTGGCTACCGCAACAGCTCGAAACGACGTGCTCGTCACCGACCTGTCCCCCGCCGACTCCCGCCTCGCCCCCTACCGCGACCACGTCGAACTGCTGTGAGCGCAACGGCTTCGCACGGCGGGAGCGCGGGGATCGCGCGGTGCGCTGGACGGCGCGTCCTGCCGGTCAGGCGACCGGCGTGTTGAACAGGACGTCCTCGGCGCGCAGGCGGGTCAGGTCCGCGGGCGACACCGACGGCGACAGCGCCAGTCGGGAAGCCTGCCTGTCCACGATGAGTTCGAAGGTCTTGCGGGCGGTGCGGCCGTTGCCGAAGGTCTCGTCCTTGGGCATGTCCTCGAAGTAGCCCGCGAGGATGTCCGCGGCGTCGTCGTCGAGCTGGTAGTCGTGCCGGGCGCATTGCTGCCGGACGATCGTGACCAGCTCGGACGCCGAGTAGTTGGAGAACTCGATGGTCCGGTTGAAGCGCGACTCCAGGCCCGGGTTGCTCGCCAGGAAGTCGGCCATCTCCCGGGAGTACCCGGCGACGATCACGACGACCTCGTCGCGGTGGTCCTCCATCAGCTTGACGAGCGTGTCGATCGCCTCGCGGCCGAAGTCCGGGCCGGTGCCGCCCTGCTGCGAACTCAACGTGTACGCCTCGTCGACGAACAGCACGCCGCCGAGCGCCTCGCGGAACGCCTCGGTGGTCTTGATCGCGGTGCCGCCGACCACCTGGGCGACCAGGTCAGCCCGGGACACCTCCACGAGGTGGCCGGAGGTGAGCACGCCGAGTTCGGTGAGGATCGCGCCGTAGAGCCGCGCCACGGTCGTCTTGCCGGTGCCCGGTGCGCCCGCGAACACCAGGTGCCGGCTCATCGGCGGCGCCGACAGCCCCGCCTGCTCGCGGAGCTTGGCCATCCGGTTCAGGTTGACCAGCGTGGTCACCTCGCGCTTGACGTTCTCCAGGCCCACCAACGCCTGGAGTTCCTCGGCCGGGCGCCGCTCGTCGGACCGCGCCCCGCCGGACGCCTGCGGTGCGGCCTGTTCGGCGGCCGCGACCTGCGCGGCGCCGTAGGCGTCGGCGAAGGCGTTGCCGCCGCTGGTGGTGTTCTCGACGGTCACGGCGTCGGAGGCGACCTGCTGGCGCACGCCCGCCCCGCCGTTGTCGCGGAGCGCGCAGTCGCGGACGACGACCTCGCGGTCGGTGTCGATGCGGACGCCGTCACCGTCGTTGCCCAGGAACTCGCAGTCGGAGATCCGCGCCTGCGACGCGGCACCGACGTGCGCGCCGTGGCCGGAGGCGGCGCGGACCCGGCACCGCGACAGCTCGCCGCCGGCTCCGTCCACCAGGCGCACGCCGTCGCCGCCGCAGCCGTGCAGGTCCCCGTCGACGACGGCGACCTTGCCGCCCTCGACGAGAATCCCCGGTCCTCCCCCGGCCCGGGTGCTGAAGCCGCGCAGCAGCGCGTGCGCACCGGAGACCACCGACACCGCGGCCCGCCCGGCCGCTTCCACCTCGACGCCGTCCAGCCGCGCCCCGCCCGTGCCCCGCACGACGACGCCGCTACCGCCGCAGTCCCGCACGGACATCCCGCGCAACGCGGGCTCCTGGTGCGCGGCGAGCACGACACCGTCCTCCCGGCACGCGCGGACCCGCAGGTTCTCGCAGTCGAACGCGGCGTTTTCCACCACCACCCCGCATGAGTCCACATCGGACACGGCGCAGCCTTCGAGGACCGCGCGGCCCGCTCCGGCGAAGCGCATCCCGTTCCGCGCGCCGCGCACCTCGCAGTCGCGCAGCGTCGCGTTCGTCGCACCGCTGGCCAGAATTCCGTCCTCGGCGGCCCGTTCCACCGCGCAGCCGGTGAGCGCCACCGACGAGGTCGTGTTCAGGAACAGCCCCAGCCCGCCGGCCCCGCGCACCGAGACCCGGTGCAGCTCGGCCGTCGCGGACTCCTCGACGGCGACCGCCGGTTTCTCGGCGCAGTCGGCGATCGTGGTGCCGGTCGCGGCGAAACGCGCGGTGCCGCTGAGGAAGAAGCCGTTGCCGCCGCTGCCGCGGACCTCGCCACCCGACACGTCGAGGCGCCCCTGCCCGGTGACCACCACCGCGGACGTGCCGAGCCCGTCGAACACCGAGTCGTGCACCGCACCGCCCACCGAGGAGGTGACCACAACACCCGCGCCCGCCGGGTTGCGCACCGTCGAATCGCGCATCACCAGGCTGCCGGTGCCTTCGGCGAACACCGCCGCCCACGAGTCGGCCCGGACCGCGCACTCGACCAGCGACAGGCGCCCCGAGGACACCAGCACGCAAACGTCCTCGGGGCCGCCGGCGTCCAGGTCGACACCGGTGACCGACACCGCCGCCGCCTCGACCCGCACCGCGGGACCGACCGCGGAGCTGATCCGGACGGTGCCCGGGCCGTCCTCCGCGGCGATGGTGACCGGCCTGGTCAGCACCAGGTTCTCGCGGTAGTGCCCCGGTCCGACGCTGATCACCGCGCCGTCCGGGGCGACGCTGACCGCCTGCGAAACGGTGCGGTACCCGCCGGGCACCGCCTGGGAAACCGTGATCATGTCCTCGTCTCCTGCCGCGGCGCGGTCGTCGGCAACGCCCTCACGCCGTCACCTCCCCGATCCGCCCGTCGAGCCACGCGGCCACCAGCTCGACCCGGGTCCGGCACCCGGTGCGGGCGAAGATCCTGGTGAGGTGGCTTTCCACCGTCTTCTCGCTGACGTGCAGCACCGCGGCGATCTGGCGGTTCGTGCACCCGTCGCTGACCAGCTCGACCATCCGCGCCTCGATCTCGCCGAAGCTCTCCGAGCGGGCCCGCTGCTGGGGCACCACCACCCCGTGCTGCCGCATCGCCTCGGCGAGCTGCACCCTGCTCTGCGCCGAGCCGTACCGCCGGGTCAGCTCGTACATCTCGGACAGCCAGGGACCGGGGTCGTCGCTGAGTTCGCTGAGCGCCAGGCAGGCCCGGGCGACCGAGTTCAGGTCCCCGCTGCCGCGGGCCAACCGCAGGGCTTCGGCGAGGGCGGCCCGGTCGTGGTGCACCAGACCACGCGCCAGCAGCACCGCCGTCCGCGAACGCCGGTGGCGCACCAGCGCGTCGAGGTCCTCCAGTTCGGCCAGCCCGAGTTCGGCGCAGTGCTGCTCGCCTTCCCGGACCGCGCAGTCGACCAGCCTGCCCAGCAGCACGTCCAGCCCGGACGTGCGGCCCTGCTCGCGGTGCCACCGGTACTCCCGCCAGCCGCCGTCGAGCGCTTCGGCCGCGCGGCCGGTGCGGTAGCGCAGCCCGCAGCGCGCCCAGCTCACCAGGTGGCCGGCGAAGACCTCGTGCGAGACGCCGCGCAACCACGCGTCGGCCCGCTCGTGGTCGCCCGCGCGGGAGCACGCCTCGGCGGCGATCGCGCGGGCGAGCCGGCGCGGTGGGGCGTCGCGGCGCTCGGGAGCGCGGGCCTCCATCCGACGCGCCCACGACAGGGCCGCGTCCCAGTCGCCCTCCCGGTAGGCGCGCAACACCCGCCGGTACCCGGCGAAGTCGCTGTCGGTGGAGGTCCGGCACGCCGTGCGCGGGAAGAACTCCAGGACCGTGGCGAGGTCCCCGTGGGCGGCGGCGTCGCGCAACGCCTCCAGCCGACCCGGCGGCAGCTCGGCGTCGTCCACCGGCGGTCCCGACAGGGCCGCCAGCAGGCTGAAGAACGCTCCCGGCGTCGTGGGCCCGAGCCGGTCGAGGTGTCGGGCCAGGGCGTCCCAGCGGCCCGCGGCGTAGGGCTGCCACGGGTCCGGAGCGCCGAGCTCGCGCAGCACCGCGGTCATCTCCGGCGGTTCGCAGCGCCGCCATTCGTGCAACCGCGCCGCCAGGTACGTCGCGGCGAGTTCGCCGAGCACCCCCGGGTTCGCGGTCCCGTCCCGGACCAGGGAGGGCAGGTCCCGTTCCAGTTGGTCGCAGACCTCGTCGAACCGGCCCTCGGCGACCAGGTCGCGGACCCGTGCCGGGGTCACCGCGCGGGGTGGGACCGCCCGCTCGCGGACCGCCGCGGACCGCAGCGCGGCGGTCAGGGCCGGGACCGCCAACGACACCGCGTCCCCCGTCGCCGAGACCGACACCGCACCGGCGGCGACGAGTTCGTCCAGCAGCGTTCCGGCTTCTCCCAGATCCGCGCCCCGGTGTTCCAGGTCGCGCACCAGGTCGTCCAGCCCCAGCGGCCGGGGCGTGAGCACCGCCGCGAGCGCGGCGGCGCTGGGGTGCCACCGGAACAGCCGGACGAACTCGTCTTCCGCCGGCAGCGCGATCTCGTCGTCACCCCGCAGGCACCAGTGCTCGTCGACGACCACCAGGCGTCCCGCCTCGCGCAGCGACCGCAGCGTCGGCAGCACGACACCGGGATGGCCGAACAGCGGGCCGAGCGCCGTGCGCAGCGCGGCGACGAGCGTGTCGTCGAGCGGATGGCGGGGCAGCCGCCGGGACAGCACCCCGCGAACGTCCTGTTCGGACAGCGGGCCCAGCGCGACGGACTCGTCGACCAGCACGTCCAGCGGTGTCGCGGCGGCGCCGCGGGCCGTGAAGACCACCGAGACGCCGCCGTTGCGCGCCATCTCCGCCACGGGCGCGAGCACGTCCGACGTCGCGGCGTCGCAGCGGTCCGCGTCGTCGATCGCCACCACCCCGCACCGGTCCCCGCCGACCGCCAGCGCCACGGCCCGGCCGACCTCGTGCGCCAGCGCCAGGCCCTCGGGGCGTCCGCGGCGGGCGCGGAGCGAGCTCGCGGCGGCGATGCTGTCCATCAGCCGGGGGCTGGCCGTGTGGCCGTACCGCTCGCGCACCGCGTCGAGCAGCACGTCGAGCAGCGGCCGCTCGACGGGGACGCGCAGGACCGGTCGGCCGCCGCGGCGCCAGGTGTGGCAGGCGGTGTCGAGCAACGCCGTCCGCCCCACACCGGCCCCGCCCCGGACCGCCACGACCGCTGCCCGTCCCGGCGGCCGCAGGACGTACTCGGTCAGCAAGGCCAACTCCCCGTCCCGGCCGACGACCTGGGCGCCCTCCCGGCTCATCCGTTCCTTCCTCCCGTGACTCGACGTGTTCCCGCCGAGCACACAACCAACGCCGTCCGGCCCGCACAACGCCTCCGGCCTTGATACCCCCCATGTGCAGGTGGTGACCGGGCTCCGGGACGCACGATGCTCAAGATGCAGGGAGATCCCTCGCTTGCCCACCGGCGCCGCTCCGCGCGGCACGAGACGAGGAAGGACACCGGCCGTGACCCACGGCACCGCCGCACTCAGCCACCCACCGGAGCGGACGTGCCCGCGCGTCGTGCTCGCCCCGCCGGAGCGGAACCGCATGGCCGGACGCGACGACCTGCTGCGCGACGTCGGCGACGCCGTGGGCAGCGGCGCGGTGTCGTTCGTGGCGCTGGGCGGCACGGTGGGTTCGGGACGCTCGACCCTGCTCGACGCGGTCGACGAGGCCCTGCGGCAGCAGGAGCACCGCACGGTGCGGGTCCGCTTCACCGAGGTCGACCGCCGGACCCCCTACCGGGCGGTGCACCGGGTGCTCGCGAAACTGGTCGCCTGCCAGCACGGCCGGACGCGCGAGCGGGTCGAGCACCTGCTCGGCCTCACCGCCCGGCTGGCCGAGCACGCCGACGACGAGCTGACCGCCTGCCGGCTCGCGACGGCGCTGTCGTCCGCGCTCGCCGCGCTCGGCCCGCTCGTCGTGCTCCTCGACGACGCGCACTGGGCCGACGACGCGTCCGCGGCACTGGTGCCGGACCTGGCGCGCCGGCTCGTCGGCACGCGGTGCACCCTGGTCGCGACCTATCGAGTCCACAAAGGACAGAAGTCGGCGGTCCTCGACGCGGCCCGGAGGTCCGGGCACGCGCTGGTCCGGATCGTGCGGCGGTTCACCGCGCGGCACACCGCGCAGGCGCTGACCGATCTGCTCGGCGCCGCTCCCGACGCGGCGCTGAACGCCGAACTGCACCGCCTCAGCGCGGGATGCCCCGCGTGGTTGGCGTCGTTGGCGGAGAGCTACCGCGACCGCGGGGCGGTGTGCTTCGTCGACCGCCGCGCCGTGCTGCGCCCGGACCCGGCGCCGATCGCGCTGTCCCACCCGCCGTTGGCCGCCGAGGAGGGCACGCGCCGGAAGGTCCTGCGGTGCCTGGCGGTCTACGACGGCGTGGGGCGCGACGCGCTCCCCCTCGCGGCCCGCGCGCTCGGACTGTCCGAACAGGACGTCGTCGACGTCGTCGACGATCTGGTCGCAGCGGGCGTGCTGACCGACCGGACGGGGCGCTTCGCCGTTCCGGCGATGGCACTGGCCGTCCGCGCGGCCACCGGGCCGTTCGAGCGGCGGCGGATCGCCTCGGTCGCCGTGCACGCCTGGTGGAGCGGCGAGATCCGGGGCGACGACGACGTGCTGGCGGACCTGCTCGCCGAGGCGGGTTCCCTCGCTGGCGCGCCGCGGGCGCACCGCGAGCTGCTCGACCGCGCGACCGATCCCCGCTTCGCCGCCGACCCCCGCGTGCTGCGCTGGTCCGCCGCCGCCGCTTCGCTGGCGCGGACCCGTCGGCAGCGGGCGCGGGCGCTCGCCCGGCACTGCGCGGCGGGCGTGCGCCACGGGCGGATGCGCGAGGCGCTGGGCAGTTCCCGCGAACTGCTGTCCGCTGGCGTGCCGCCGCTGCCCGAGCCGGAGCGAGACGTGCTCGCGCTGCACCACCTGCTCGCGCTGGCCGCCTGCGACGGGCGCGCCGAACTCGCGCGGATCGCCGACGGCGGTGCCGCGTGGCTCCCGTCGGGCGGAGCGGGGCGCGACGCGCTCCGCGCGGTCGCGTGGTGCCTGCTGGACCGGTGGGCGGACGCGGCTCCGGAGCTGCGCCGCCTGCGCACGGCGGACCTGGAACCGGAGCTCGCGCTGTGGTGCCGCCGGTTCGACGCGACCGCTTCGGTCCTGCTGGGCACCTCCCCCGGACCGCGCGGCCCGGAGAGCCGGTCCCTGCTGCTCGCGGTCGGGGACGGTGCCGAACTTCCGGACCGGGGGCTCGACACCGCACTCCCGGACCGGGTGCCGCGCGCGGACCTCCTCCAGTTGCAGTGGTCCTCGGGGCGCTGGGAGGAGGCGATGAGCACGGCCCGGCAGGACCTCTGCGCCGGGTCCACCGACCCCGACCCGGTGGTGGCCGCGTTCGCCCGCAGCACCGCGATCCGCCTGCTGACGGCGCTGGGCCGGCTGGGTTCGGCGCGGGAACTGGCCGAACAGGCCCCGCGGGCAAGCCTGGCGCACGTCGTCGACCACGCGCACGCCACCGCGCTGCGGCTGCTCGGCGAAACCGACGAGTCGGAGCGGTTGCTGCGGTCGGCGCTGCGCAACGCCACCGCCCAGGGCGTCGTGCTGGGCACCGAGGTGCTGTGGGCGGACCTGGCGCGCCTGCAGGCCGGACGCGGGGAGCACGAGGCCGCCGAACGCAGCCTGCTGCGCACCGAACGAGCCGCGCACCGCGTCGGCACCGGCAGCGCCGAACTGGAGAGCCTCATCGCGCGGGCCGCCGTGCTGGGCGACCGGTCGAGCGCGCAAGCCGCGGTGGAGCTGGCCCGCCGGCGCCGCTCCCCCTTCGAATGCGCCGTCACGTTCCTGCGGCTGGTGCCGACCGGGCTCGTGACCGACCGCTTGCTCGCGGAGGCGTACGACCTGCTCGGAGAACTGGGCGCGCTGCTGTGGCGGGCGCGGCTGCGCAAGTGCATGCAGGAGCACCGGGTGAGCGTGCCGGGCCGGACGGCGGCGCGGTCCGAGAACGACCGCCTGCTCGCCGTGCTGGTGGCCGAGGCGTTGAGCAACAGGCAGATCGCCGCCGTGTTCAGCACCACGGAGAAGAGCGTGGAAGCCCGGCTGACGCGGATGTTCGCGCGCACCGGCTACCGGTCCCGGGTCGAACTGGCCGCCGCGCTGCTGCGCCGGGACTTCCCCCTCGACGACGACTGACGGCCACGCCGCAGCGGCCGTTCACACCCGAATTCCGGCCCAGCGGGCGAAACTTGCCAGAGTGTCCGTCGCGCGCCTATCGGCCTCAGCGATCGCCCGCACGGTTTCACGAACCGATGGATGCATTCGTGTCTGCTGGGGGCTTATTCGGCGAGCATGGTTCAGTTCGGTCAGGGATCGTTCGCGGTTCCCGTGCAGAAACCATGCACGCGCTTGGTCGATGTGGTGGTGCGCTACCCGCTCTGGGCGCGTACGGTCGACGATGGCGAGCTTGGAGGCACGATTGACGGATTCCGAACCGTCGTACATCTCGACTGGTATTGCGCACCAATGGATCGCAACGTTGAGCTCGCTCGCATCCGTGTTCTGGTACGGCGTCGGTTCGCACCCACTGCTGACCAGTCGTCGAGCCTCTCGAACGTGGTCATCAGCCCGTGCACCGTCTCCCCCCCTGGCGGCCATGACTGCCGCGCGAAGGTGCAGTTGTGCGGCCATTCCGTTCGCCTTCGGGCTCCTCGACTCCTGCTCCACTCCAGCAATCGCGCGATCGAGAAGCCGATTGCCAGCCGAGTAACGGCCGTTCTGCAGGAAATATGTGGAACGGTGCCAATCGGACAGGGCAGCCCTGAGTGGATCGCCCGTGTAGGGCGCTAGGAAGATGTGGCGCTCGGATGCCACAGCGGCAATATCCGCGTGTCGAAAGTGACGTCCGACGTTCGCGGCGAGCCTGTAGGCATCGTGCAACATCGCTCGCGCAATCTCGCCCTCCTCTGTTCCTGACGCGGTGCGATCGACGTATGCAAATAGCTGATGCATCGTCCCCGGAAGAGACAGGGCAAGATCTGAGAACTTCTGAGCACGACGTCGTTGCTCCAGACTGTTCAGCCTCTTTCGGAGAGAGGACCCAGTCAGCGGCTTGCCGGTCGGTTGCGGATCATCGAAGGAATGTAGCGCTTCCCTGAGTTCTCCGATATCCGCTATTTCACTGTGCAGCTCGGTAACGTTCTCTTCGGGGTTGACTCCGTACAGGTCCTGCACTTCGACACCAAGCGCTTGGGCGCAGGACGCTACGAACGCCGCACTGGGGGGAGTCCTGCCCTGCTCCACCTGCTTCACGAGCGACGTGGAGATGAAGGCACGCGCTGCGAGCTGATGCTGCGTCCAACCAGCAAGTTTGCGCAGCTTCGCGACCCGTGAGCCTACCCGTTCGGCCTCACCGCCCATGTTGACCATTGTCCCCTCGTTGTCCCTCCACCGCCAAGAACCCCAATAGCGTCCTGTTCGACTCCAACAGCACTGATCGCAGACCGACATGGGGGTTCCGGTGGAAGCCGAAGACGCAGTTCAGCGAAGCGTGACCATGGTGGGACACGATCTCATTCCCACATACGCCGACGGCGCTGGGGAAGTGTCCTGTCAGTTCTCCCCCACCGTGCGGCCGTACTCAATGCGGTCCCAGGTGATCTACCTGCTTCAACAGGCGGAGAACGCGACGAGGGAGCAGGCGAACGCTCTCGTCATGCACAAGTCCCACGACGACGAGCTGTCCGACCTCGCAGAGGGACTGGTAACGACCGCGAAGTTCATCAGGCTGTACCTGCACCAGGACTCGACCGGGAGTGCTGAATGACCGGCGACCGCGTGGTCTCGTCGGGATACCGGGCCGGGCTGTTCACTCCGCTCACACCGCAGGACAGCACCACGGGTCCGCCTACCGTCCGGGTGATGTGGACCGATCACGAGGGCACCTCTCACGAGCGTCAGCCGGGCACCATCGCGACGACGCGGTGCGGCCTGGCCATGGGCGCGTCGAACACCCCGCGTGCCCGCCCCTGCCGGGTATGCATCGAGGCCGCCTTGGCCGAGGACGCTCACGCCCACCAGGCCCCCAGGTACGTGCACGCCTGCTGACGGCCCCCAAGGCACGGCCCGATGTCGCGTCTGTGCCGTCGCAGTCCCCCGACCCGGCATCGGTCCGTTCGCGGCCGGTTGGCGTTCTTGCGGACAGGCGCCAACCGGCCGCCTCCAAGAGAAGCAGAGAGTGAGCAGGCGCGTGAGCGACAGCGAAAACAGGTTCGTTCGACGCGAGGCCGATCCGTGCGTCTGCTGGATCTTCCGCCCGTTGCCGACCAGCGAGCGGATCAGGACCGTTGTCATGTCCACACCGGACAGTCACGGTTCCCGCCGCGAAGGGCTCTCGCTTCATCGCCCTGTCTCGCGAGGAAAGCCCCGACGCTGTGTGCATTGGCAACACGAGTCGGGGCTCTCCCGAGGAGGCGCTGTGGCGCGGTCAGCACCTCCTCCGGGGCGGTCGGGTGACGGGGCGGGCGGCCGCCGAGGTTCCGCCACTCCGCCACCCACGACGAGTTCGACCGCGGACTTTCAGGACTCGAAGGTGAGCACCGCCTTGGCGACCTCGCCGTGGTGGGCGGCGTCGATCGCCTCGTTGATCTGCTCGAAGGTGAAGGTGCTGATGAGCTTGTCGAACGGGAAGCGGCCCTGCAGGTACAGCTCGATCATGTGCGGGATGAAGTCGCCGGGCACCGCGTCGCCCTCGATGACACCGACCAGGGAACGGCCGAACAGCAGGTGCCCCTGGTCGATCGTCACCTCGTTGTTCATGCCCTGGAACCCGACCGTGGCGCACACGCCGTACGACTGCAGGCACTCAAGCGCCTGCCGCACCACCTGCGGCAACCCGATGCAGTCGACGGAGTAGCGGGCGCCGGTGCCGCCGGTGATCTCGCGGATCGCCTCGACCGGGTCCACGGCCTGCGGGTCGACGGTGTGGGTGGCCCCGAACCGGGTCGCCAACTCCCGCCGGCTCTCCTTCGGGTCCACCGCGATGATGGTGGAGCAGCCCGCGACCACGGCCGCCATGATCGCGCTGAGCCCGACCGACCCGGCGGCGAACACCGCGATGCTCGACCCCTCCTCGGGGTTCAGCGAGTTCAGCACCGCACCGGCGCCGGTCTGCACCCCGCAGCCGAGCGGCCCGAGCAGCTCCAGCGGCAGGTCCGGGTTGACCTTGACCGTGTTGTTCTCGCTGGCGATGGCGTGCCGGGCGAAGGACGACTGGCCGAAGAAGTGCCCGAAGACCTTCTCGTCACCGCGGCTCAGCGGCGACGACCCGTCCAGGCGGGCGCCGACCAGGTTCAGCGGCACGAAGTTGCGGCAGTGCACGTTGATCCCGCTCGCGCAGTGATCGCAGTCGTGGCAGGAGTTGTAGCTCAGCACCACGTGGTCGCCGGGCGCCACCGAGGTGACGCCCTCGCCCACGGCCTCGACGACGCCGGAGCCCTCGTGCCCGAGCACGACCGGCAGCTGCTCCGGGGCCGCGGTGGCGATCACGCCCAGGTCGGTGTGGCAGACCCCGACGCCGACCATGCGGACCAGGACCTCCCCGGCGCGGGGCTGTTCGATCTCCACGTCCTCCAGGACCAACGGGTTGCCGGTTTCACGGAGCACTGCTGCGGTGGTCTGCATTGAACGGTCCTTTCCGTGATGTTCGTTCACTAGCGGTGACCGGTCGCAGCATGGTCCACCGAACAGATCAGCGAGCACCTCCAGCTGGAGGGTTTCGCGGCCCCAGAGCCTGTCTTTGAACTCGTCTTGGGCGGCGGTGCCGGTGGCGGAACCTCAGCGGCCCGCCCGTCACCCGACCACCCCCCCAACGAGGCCCTGACGCGCCACAGCCACACCGGCTCCGGCTTCCGGGAGCAGGTTCGAAGACAGGCGCTCACACCGGCACCCGTGCCCGCCAGACCGTTCCGCCGTCGGCGCTGGCCCGGACCTGGAGCGTGCCGCCGATGCGCGCGAGGGACTCGGCGACGCTGCGCAGCCCCATCCCGTCCGACTCCGGCGCCGCCACCTCGGTCAGCGGGTCGAAGGACCGCGGGATGCCCACCCCGTCGTCGGTCACGGCGATGCTGAGCAGTCCGTCGTCGACGGAGACGCTGACCGCCACCGACGTCGCCTGCGCGTGCTTCTCCACGTTCAGCAGCGCCTCGCGGACCGCGGCGAGCAGCACGTTGATGCGGTGCTGCGGCAGCACCGGCAGGTCGCCGAGGCTGACCAGGTGCGCCCGGACCCCGGAGCGCTCCTCGAAGGCGTGGCAGTCGGCCTGCAGGGCCACCGACAGCGCCAGTTCGGTGGGCGAGGCCCGCAGGGCGCGCAGCGATTCGCGCAGCAGCCGGCTGGCTTCGGCGGCCTGCTCCTCGATCCGGTTCAGCCGCTGCACCAGCGCGCGGTCGTCGCCGAGGTGCTCGTGCATGTCCCGGGCACCGGCGCCGATCGCGAACAGCATCGCCCCCACGGTGTCGTGCAGTTCCACCGCCATCCGCCGCCGCTCCTCGTGGGCGGCGATCTCGGCGCTCCGCTGCTCGCGCTCGGCGACCGACGCGGCCAGCGCGGCGCTGTTGGCCACGGCCACCACCCGCTCCACTGCCCGGCTGCCGAACGCGCCGGGTATCCTCACCCCCGCCGACAGGACACCGATCGTCCGGCTGTCGCTGACGATGGGGACCGCGATGAGCCGGGTGACACCTTCCTCGTCAATCTCGCGGTCGAAGTCGTGGGTGATCAGTTGCGAACCGAAGTACTCGTCGACCCATTCCACCGAGCCGCGCGCGAAGACCTTCCCGGTCAGGCCCGCGCCGCGCGGCACGGGGAGGTCGCGCAGCAGACCGGTTCGCGTACCGCCGGCCGCTCTGATCCGCAGCTGCGACTCCTGGTCGGGCACGCCGATCCAGGCGATGGTGAAGTCGGCGTCCTCGGCCAGCAGCCGATCCACCGAACGCCGGATCGCCAGGGACCGACATCCCGCGGTCGCCGCCTCCGAATACAAGCGGTCCAGTTCGGCCAGCCGTGCCAGGCTCTCCCGCACCTGCTCCTGGGACCGCTCGTCCCGCCGCATGTCGACTCCTCCGCTCGCCGGTGCCATTCCTACCGGTGTACGTCGGCGGCGCGGCGGAAACCACCCCCGAATGGAGGGTTGCTCCCGGCGGCCGTCCCTTGCCTCGATGAACACGACCGATCCGCACGACACCAGAGGAGGAGCCGTGCCGTCTGAACCCGGCGAGACCGCGCTGCGTCCCGAGATCCGCCTCTCCTGGCACCGGGCCCGGATCAGCGGGCTCGCTCCGGACACCCCGCTGCACCGGGTGCGGCTGGCGGAGGTGGACCAGCAGAGCCGACTCGTCGCCGCGGCGGCTCCGGTGCTCGACACCGTGGCCTCGCAGCTGGCGGAGACCGGGTTCAGCGTGCTGCTCGCCGACGCCCAGTCCCGCATCGTCGATCGGCGGTTCGGGCAGACGCGGCTCGGGGACGCGCTCGACGAGGTGCGCGCGGTGCCCGGCAGCCAGTACCTGGAGGACAGCACCGGCACGAACTCGCTGGCCACCACCTACGAGACCCGCCGCGGCGTCTTCGTGACCGGGGAGGAGCACTACCTGGAGCCGCTCAAGCAGTTCTGCTGCTACGGGCACCCCGTCTGGCACCCGACCACCGGCAAGCTCGAAGGCGTGCTCGACGTCACCGGCTACGCCCGGGACGCCACGCCGCTGCTCGGGCCGTTCCTGCAACGCGCCGCGCACGACATCGAGCAGCGCCTGCTCGACGGGAGTCGCCGCAGCGAGAAGAGCATGCTCGCGGCCTACCAGTCCAGGACGGCCCGCACCGAGGCGCCGGTGGTCGTGCTCGGCGAGGGGTTGACGCTGGCGAACCCGGCCGCGACCGACCTGCTCGACCCCGCCGACTACGTCGCGCTGCGCTCGGCCGCGCGCGGCGGGCCCGCCCGGCTCGCCCTCGCGTCCGGCAGCGAGGTGCTGGTCACCGCGACCGCCGTCGAGGGCGCGCACGGGGCGGTGCTCTACGAGTTCTCCACTGTGGACGGTCAGCGCACCCCGCGGCGGCGGCGCATGTCGGCGGCCCGGGTCCAGGACCAGCTCGACGACCTCCGGTCGGTGCGCGGGCCGCTGCTGATCTGCGGCGAAATCGGCAGCGGGCGCACCACGGCGGCACGCGAACTCGCCGATGGCAAGCCGGTGCGCGTGCACGACGCCGTGCACCTCGGCGCGGCCGGGGTGCACGCGTGGTTGGCCCGGGTCGCCGTGTCGACGGGATCCGCCGGCCAGCTCACCGTGGTCGAGAACGTGCACCTGCTGCCGGAGAACGCGGTGAGCGGTCTGCTCTCCGTGCTCGACCACGCGACCGGTCAGGTCGTGCTGACCGGACCGCCGGTGGCGGAACTGGACGGGGAGCACACCCGGCTGCTGTCCCGCTGCCCGCACCGCGTCGACCTGCCGCCGCTGCGGCTGCGCCGCCAGGAGATCCCGGCGATGGTGTCGCGGTTGCTCGCCGAGCACCACCCCGGCACGCCGCTGCGCTTCACGCCGGACGCGCTGCGCTGCCTGGCCCGGCACACCTGGCCCGGCAACCTGCACGAACTCACGAGCGTGGTGCGGATGGCAGCCGAGCGGCGCGGCGCCGGTGACCTCACCCCGGCCGACCTGCCCGCCGCCTACCGGTCGCCGGGCCCGGGCAGGCGGCTGTCGCCCCTGGAGGAGGCCGAGCGCGACATCATCCGCTCCGCCCTGCGGCGCAACGGCGGGAACAAGGTGCGCGCCGCGGTCGAGCTGGGAATCGGGCGCACCACCCTCTACCGGCGCATCCGGGCTCTCTCGATCGAGTGATCGGTGTTCCAGATCGGAACATCGGCGACGGTGCGATCACCCCCACGATGTCACCAGCTGTGATCCGACGGATGAGGAGGGTGACGTGACGACGTCGCAGATCGACTTCGGCACCGACTACGTGATGACCGTCAACGGCGTGTCGGCCGACGCCGCGAGCAGGGTGGACGTGTTCAACCCGGCGACCAAGCAGGTCGTCGCCCAGGTTCCGGCCGCCGACCGCGACCAGCTGGACCGCGCCGTGGCGGCGGCGCGCGAGGCGTTCCCCGGCTGGGCGGCGACGCCGCTGGACAAGCGGCAGGCCGCCGTGCGCGCCATCGGGGAACGGCTGGAGGCGCACGCCGAGGAGTTCATGGCGCTGCTGACCACTGAGCAGGGCAAACCGCGCGCCGGGGCGGAGTGGGAGATCGGCGGGTCGGTGGCCTGGCTGAAGGCGATCGCCGAGCAGTCGCTGCCCGAGGAGGTCATCGAGGACACCCCGCAGCACCGGGTGGTGACCCGGTACACGCCGCTGGGCGTGGTCGGGGCGATCACGCCGTGGAACTTCCCGGTGCTGCTGGCGGTGTGGAAGATCGCGCCCGCGCTGCTGACCGGCAACTGCATCATCGTCAAGCCGTCGCCGTTCACCCCGCTGTGCACGCTCAAGCTCGGCGAGCTGGTGCAGGACCTGCTGCCGCCGGGGGTGTTCAACGTGGTCAGCGGGGACGACGACCTGGGCCGGTGGATGACCGCGCACGAGGGCATCGACAAAATCGCCTTCACCGGCAACACCGAGACCGGCAAGCACGTGATGCGCTCGGCGGCCGGGAACCTCAAGCGCCTCACCCTGGAACTGGGCGGCAACGACCCGGCGATCGTGCTGCCCGACGTGGACCCGGAGAAGGTCGCCCCGCAGCTGTTCTGGGCCGCGTTCCAGAACAACGCGCAGTTCTGCAACGCCGCGAAGCGGCTCTACGTCCACGAGGACGTCTACGACGAGGTGCTGGCCGCGCTCGTGGCCTACGCCCGCACGGTCAAGGTCGGCGACGGGTCCGAACCGGACACCGGGCTCGGCCCGATCCAGAACGAGCCGCAGTACCGGAAGGTCCGCGAGTACTTCGAGGACTGCCGCGCCAACGGCTACCGGTTCGCGCTGGGCGGCGAGATCGACGAGGACGCGCCCGGCTGGTTCGTGCCGGTGACCATCGTGGACAACCCGCCGGAGGATTCCCGCCTGGTGCGGGAGGAACCGTTCGGCCCGATCCTGCCGGTGGTCAAGTGGCGCGACGAGGACGACGTGGTGGCCCGCGCCAACGACACCGACTGGGGTCTCGGCGCCACGGTGTGGGGCAAGGACCTGGAGGCGCTGGAGCGCATCGGCCGCCGGATCGACGCCGGGACCGTGTGGCTCAACGAGGTGCACCAGTACTCGCCGCTGCAGGCGTTCGGCGGGCACAAGCAGTCCGGCATCGGCTGCGAGAACTCGGTGCACGGCCTCGTGGAGTACACCAACTGGCAGTCCATCACCCTCAACAAGGTCGCGGACGCGGTGTGACCATGACGACGAGCATCGAACGCTCGACGAAGCGGGCCGCGGTCCTGCCGGAACGGCGTCCGGACCGGCACGCCCCGGGGCGCGGGAGTGGTGACCTCGCCGCGCGCCCCGGGGACCCGGTCCGGGTGCTCGTCGTCGACGACCACCCGGTGGTGCGCGAGGGCGCGGGCATGCTGCTGGCGGCCAGCCGGGCGGTCCGGGTGGTGGGCGGCGCCGGTTCGGGCGCGGAGGCGATCGAACTCGCCGCCACCACCCGGCCGGACGTGGTGCTGCTCGACCTCCGGTTGCGGGACCTGCTCGCCCCCGAGGTCGTCGCCGAGCTGCGCCGCGTCGTTCCGGGAGTGCGAGTGGTGATCTTCACCGCCTATCCCGAGCACGCCGCGGTGCGGTCGGCCATCGACGCGGGAGCGCAGGGCGTGCTGCTCAAGGATTCCGCCCGCAGCGACATCGTGGGCACCGTGCTGGCGGCGGCGCGGGGCGGTGCCCCGCGCCCTCCCGCCCGCGGCAATCCCGTCGGCGACGACCGCGGCGGCTCGCTGATCACCGCCCGCGAGTACGACGTGCTGCGCCGGGTCGCGGTGGGTGAGAGCAACCCGGAGATCGCCGAGGCCATGTTCCTGTCCCGCAACACCGTCAAGAGCTACCTGCAGAACGCCTGCCGCAAACTGGGCGCGCGCAACCGGGTCGAGGCCATCGCCAAGGCCCGCGACCTCGGCCTGCTGTGAGACGCGGCTGACCCGATCCCGGCCCGAGTTCTCCCCGCGGAGAGCTCGGGCCGGAACGCTTCGTGGGGCGCGTGATCGCTGTTCGCCGCCGGCCACGGGCTTGATCGGTGGCCGGGGGCCGCGGCAGCGGCCCCGGCTGTCACGACCACTCGTCGTCGTAGTCGGATTGCTCCGGCGACGTGTCGCCGTCCTCGGGTTCGGGGTGTTCCTCCCAGATGATGCGTGCGGGCCGCCTGCCGCCGCGGGGGTCCGCGACGTAGTCGACCGACACCAGGCGGAACCGGGTGCCCAGGGGGAACCCGGCGGTCCGCTGCGGCTGGCCGGGGATCTCCCGGGCGGACACCCAGTCGCTGCCGGGCGCCGGGCGGTAGACCACCTGCACCGGTCCCGGTGCGGTGCCGTGCTCGGTGCCGAAGACGAACCCCGGGTGCTCTGTCACCATGCCCAGCCGGAGGTCGCCGGGCGCCTCCTGGACGGTCTGGTGCACCTCCGCCCCGGTGTACGGCGGAAGCCACCGCAGCCCGGCATTGATCACCGACGCGACCGCGGCCGCGTTGGCGACCCCGTTGGCCAGGTCCTCGTCGAAACCCGGCCACACCGCAGCGAGCCGACCGTTGACAGCGTCGTCGACGGCCGCCAGCAGTTGGGCGACCTGGTCGCCATCGGCCTGCTCTTCCCCGCCCGCCACATGCTCGCGGAGGGCTCGACCGCGTTCGAGGCGGGCCTCCCACTGCGGCTCGGACCAGCGGCTGTGGTACGTCCAGATGTCGAACGGGGTGGGCTGGTACCCGTCCGAAACGCGGCGAAGCGGATCGTCCTGGTCCCCCCATCCGTCGAGCCACTGCCTGATCTCGTGGAACAGGGAATCGCGCTCCTGCGGCGGGATCGCTGTCAGCTCGTCCGGGACGCGACCCAGGAAGACGCTCAACTGCGTCAGGTGGTAGGTGGTGAACAGATGCGTCCGGGCACCGTCGTCCAGGTTGAGCCGGTTCGCCAACGTGAGCACGCCGATCGGGTCGAAACCGGGCCGCCCCTGCAAGTCCGAAGCGATCAGACGCTGCAACTCGTCGGACAGGTCCGAAATGTGTACGAGTTCGGTCATGACGCGCTCGTGCAACGCCGCGTGCGGGTCCGTCTCCGCCCACTGCGCGAAAACCTCCGGAGGCTCGTCGGCCGCCAGGCTGTACTCGACCAGCAACCCCCGGTCAGCCGCGTCCAGACGGAGCCAGTCCGCGAGGTCCCGCAGCGCGCGGTGGTCGAATCCCCGAGTGCCCAACAGCTCGACGAACCGATCTGCACTGACCCCCAGCCGATCCGCCCACCACGACGACACCTGACGCGCCGCCTGCACCGGCGGCAGTCCGGCCCACTGCGCCAAGGACGAACCGCGCCCCCGCAGGAACCGGTGGAAATCGGCGAACTCCTCGACCCGCACATCAGCCGCGCGCGCCAGCCCGTGGGCATCCCGCAACTCATCGAACAGTTCCGGAGTGAGTTCGAGCTCATCGGTGATCCAGTCGTGCAACGCCGTGCGCGGGTCCATCCCCGCCTGCTGCGCGATACGCACGAATCCTTCCGGGGACACGCCGGTTTCCGCGCAGTACTCGACCAGCAATCCCCGGTCGTCACCGAGTCCGAGCCGCTCGGCCGTCTCCGACAGCGCGCGGTGGTCGAATTCCGGAGCGCCCATCAGCTCGATGAACCGCCCCGGACTGATTCCCAGCCGATCCGCTCGCCACGACGACACCTGGTACGCCTGCTCCCCCGGCGTCAGCCCGGCGCAGTGCGCCAAGGACGAACCACGTTCCCGCAGGAACCGGTCGAAATCGGCGAACTCGGCCGCCCGCACATCCGATGCGTGAGCCAACTCCGCGAGGCCCGCAACACCACCGTCCTGAGCGGACACCCCGAAGCGAGCCAGCTCCTCCAGCACACCCCGAGCCCATCGCTCGACGTCGAGCTCACGTCCTGCCCGCAAGTCGGCCAGGTGCCCGTCGAACACCAACAGGTGCCGCGGATCATGGAGCCTGAGAACATACGTCGCCCGCAGGACGACCGCCCCGTCCGTCTCCGGCAACCCGATCCGCCCGGCCAGCTCCGGGATCTCCTCCGGAACGCGACCGGTGTAGCTCGCGTAGGCGAGCAGCTCGTGCGGCTGCGGTCCCAAGCCGATCCGGGTCCCCAGCCTCGCCAACGCCTCGACGGCATCCTCGCCGAGCGCGCTCAAGGACTCCCGGCTGTTCCGCGACGGGGCGAGCCGGTCGTTCAGCCACCGGTCGAGGTGGTCGCGCCACACCGGGCCGCCTTCCGCGGGTGCGACGTAGTTCTCCCAGGAGTCGGTCCCCAGCATTTCGACCACGCCGTACCATTTTTCGAGTTGGCCGGCCTGGTCCATCTCCCGGAACTCGCGCATGAGCGGGACGCGGGGCCGGCGATCCCGATCAGCGAAGACGTGGGAGTACTCCTCCGCCTGCGCCCATGCGTCGAACACCTGCAGCGGTCCCAGCCGCTGCGGGCCGGTCCCGGTCACCGCGGGGTTGTCGACGAACTGGAACAGCCACGCCCGGTCGGCATCGGACTCTACGCCCAGCAGTGCGGCGGCGTCCCGCAGGCCGCGCACGAACCCGTCGAACTGCCCACCCAACCCGAGGTCGATGAAGCCGCGCAGGAACGGGCGCAGGTGCAGGGGGTTCACTCCCAGCACCTCGGCCGCGTCGAGCACCGCGGCATGGACGTCATCGAGCCCGCGCTCCGGCTCCCCGAGACCGCGCAGCTCTTCGCGGATCATCTCTTCGAGCGACGGATCCACCACATCGAGCTCGAAGTTCGGCGGACGGCCGGGCGGTTGGCCGTACCGCGGCAGCTGCGGGTCGTGGTCGGCGTATTCGGGCGGTCGCTCTCCCGCACCGGGTTCCGGCGGAGCAGCCAGCGGGTCGTAGCCGGACGGCACCTCGTCGCGGATTTCCACACCCGCGACGTGCGGCACCGCGGCGTCATCACCGCCTGTTCCCTCCGGTGCCCCTGAGTCGCCGTGACGGGCTCGGTACTGCGCCAGCACGCTCGCACGCTCGTCCTCGCCCGCCGCGACCAGCTGCCGCAGGGACGTGCCGCGTTCTTCCAGGAAACGCTGCAACCTGACGTGGTCACGCCAACCGGTGTGGCCCAGCCCGTCGAGGACGTAGGCGAAATCGGCCCACGCCGCCGGAGAGGTCAACCCGAGGCGACCCAACCGGTCCGTCATCGCCTCGATCCAAGCCTGCTGCCCGCCCCGGGGATTCGCGAAAGCGATCAGGTCCCGCGGGAACAACGTGGTCAGGTGCACCGGTTCCGCGCCCAGCGCCGCCGCCGCGCGCAACAACGTCGCCGCCTGCACGCCGGCCCTGCGGCCCGGGTAGATCTCGGTGCCCTCACCGGTCCTGCGCGCCAACCACGGGATCTCGTCGGGTACCCGCCCCAGCCTCCGGGTCAGCGACACCAGATCCCGTGTGGCGTCGTAGGGCCGATCGTGGAGCTTTTTCAGTTCCTCCAGCTGCGCCAGCGATTCCAGCCGACCGGCGTCGGTCGGGCGGAACCCGTGCAAGCGCACGAGTTCGCCCCACCACGGCCGCTGTTCGCCAGCGGAGTGCGCAGCGGCCCACACCTCGTCCCACACCTCGTCCTCCACCTCGGGCAACGACGGGCGCCACTCACCGGCTATCAGCTGGTGGGCCCGGTGGTGGTCGGTGCGCAGTTCGGCCGGCGACATCCCGCGCTGGTCCAGGAACTCCCGCAAGCTCGCCAGTTCTCCCGGCCCGACCCGGTGCAGCGCCCCGAGCAGCGCCAGGTCCGCGGGCTCGAACCCGAACGGCCTCATCCACGATCCGACCGCGTGCGCGGCGACCCGCTCCGGATTCGGCGATGCCGACTCCCGCAGCCACGGCAGGTGCACCTGCAGGTGCTCCGGGGAGACCCCCAACTCTCGCGCGACCCGGTACACCGGTCCCGGTCCGACCTGCCACGCCTGCGCAACGCCGAACACGGCCAGGTTGAAGCCACCGAAGGCTCGCGCCTCGTGGACGAAGTCCCGGGTCTGCTCGTCGTCCAGCTCCATGCGCTGGGCGAACTGCGCCAGGACCACCGGGTCGAGCCTCTGCGGCAACTGGTCGTCCAGGGCCAGGCCGAGACGCCAACGGGCGACCGCCGCACGCCCGGAGACGCCGAGCCGGCGCAGCAGCCCCACCGCGTCTCCGTTCTCGCGGTGGTCGGTTCCAGCGGCCGAGTGCCACAAGTATTCCTGGAAACTCTCCGCGTCCTGGGGGCCCAGGCGGGTCAGGACGCCCTGGAACCAGGTCAGGCTCTCCGGCCGCAGGCCGTGGTCAGCGAGGCCGCGGCGGACGGTGTCGGCCATCGCCCCGGCCTCCGCGAAGGCCCCCGCCCACGGCCCGCCGTGCGCGGACCACGCGTCCGGGTCCAACAGCCGCAGCGCAGTGGGCTCGACGTCCAGCAGGCGGGCCACCTCGGTGCGGAAGCCCGCATCGGACCAGGATTCCCGGAGCGCCGCGGTGGCGGACCGCCACTCCCGCACCAGCGCCGCCGCCCTCTCCTCGGAGAGGTCGACGATCTCGTGCAACGCGGGCGACCCCGGGCCAGGCATGAAGAATCCCTCGACCTGGACGAGACCGATGTGGCCACGGCGCTGGAGGAACCAGCCGAAGTCCTCCCACTCCCCGACGCCGACCGAAAGCCGGTGGGCCCGGTTGAAGAACGCGGCCGGGTCCTCGCCGATCTGCGACTCGAAGGACTTGAGCTCCTCGTTCAGCTGGTCGACGAAATCGTCCGTCGTGGCGTACCTGCGGAGTTCACCGGGCTCCAGCCGCACGTCCCGCGCGAGGGCGTAGACGTCCGCGGCCGGAACCCCCCACTCTTCGGCCAGCTCCGGTAGCTCGGACGGGATGCGTTCGAGGTGTTCGCAGTAGTCGAGCAAGGCCGTCATGTCGTCGGACGCGAACCGCACCCCGACCTGGCGGGCCAGCTCCACCAACGCATCCGGGTCGAACCACGGCCGTTCGAGCAGGAACCGGCGGTCCGGGCCGATGCTCAGCATGGCGCTGTGGGCGTCCGGCGATCCCGCGTCCAGTCCATCGTTGATCCTGCGGACCACGTCCTCGTCCCCGAGCAGGTCGGCGGGCCGCAATCCGGCTGCCCACAGCCAGGAGACGTCCTCGATTCGGGCTCCGGCGGAGTCGAGCAGCTGGGGCAGATCCGTCACTTCGGCGTCGAACCAGTGCTCGTCCAACAACCCGAGCTGGCCCGGCTCCAGACCGAGGCGGTCGAGCCGACCCCGGACCAGCTCGGCGACGGCGCCGGGCGACCGGCCCTGGCCGAGCTGTTCGACCGCGCTCCGCGCCGGTTCCAGGTGCAGCGGGTCCACGCCCAGCCGCAACGCGACCGGGAACAGCTGCTCGGCCGGCACGCCCACGCGGTCCGCGACCGACCGGAGGTTCTCGGCCACCACGTCGACCGGGCTCGACGATGCGAAGTACTCGATCGCCAACGCCTTGTCCGTCGCACCCAGCCCGAGGCGCTCCGCCAACTTCAACACGGGCTCGACCGACTCGACACTGCCCTGCCGATCCACCAACCGCTGGAATTCCCCGGCACTGGCGCCCAGCCGCCACCGCAACACGGCACCGCGCCCCTGTCGGTCGTCGAGCAGCTGCCGGTGCTCGATCCGCTCGTCCCGCAACCACCGCGAGAACTCCGACAGCTCCGGAGCACCCAGCCGGTCGATCAGACCGGTGAACCACGGCAAAGCCCCGGGCCGCAAGCCGAACGGCGCCAACCGGTCGCGCACCGCCCGCGCCCACGCGTCCGCCTCCGATGCGGACGAATCCCGCAGCGCGGCCTCCGCCGCCCGCGCCAACTCCACGTCCGCGGTGAACACCGCCAGATGCCGGAGGTCAACGCCCAGCTCCCGGGCGACCTCCTCGCCCAGGTCGGGCTCCTCGACGTCGGGCTCCGGCCGAGTGCCCGCACCACCGCGCGAACCCGACGGCCCGGAGCCATCGGATTCCGAAGCCGGGACGTCCTGCGGCGGCGCACCACCGACGCGACGCCTGCGCCACCCCTCGTACAACGAGCTGGTGTCGCGCAACTTCGTCGCGAACTCCCGAGCAGCGGCCTCCCCGTGCTGGTCCAGCACCTCCGCGATCTTCCGCACGTTCTCCTCGTGCTGATCGCCGCGACTCGGCCCCGGAGCGCCCCGGCCGCTCACCCCCGGCTCGTAGTTCAGGCGCAACTCGCGCGCGATCCGCTCGGCCCCTGCCACCGCAGGCGGCACCGCATCCGCCCGCCACTTGCCCTTGGCCACCCACGACGGACCGGGGCGACGATCGCCGTCCGGCTGCCCCGGGTGCTGCTCCCGCGACGATTCCGCGGCCGGCTCACCGGAGCCGTGCTCGCTCGCCGTGGCGGGCACCTCGCGCGGGGCGTGCGAGCTCGTGCTCAGCCGTTCCCGTGCGACCGGCTCGGTGGGCGGCTCCGCCGGCGGCCAGCCGTGGGTGCGGGCCGCCGCGACCAGGCGGGCGATCGTGACGGGGCGTCCGGAGCGTTTGGCGTGCGGGACGAGGTCGACCAGCCTGCGGCGGTCCCACGGGTGGACCTCGGCGTCCGGGGCCAGGCCGAACACCTGCCGCACGAGCGGGTCGAGGTGTTCGGGTGCGAAGCCGTCCTCCGCACCGCCTTCCCGGCGCAGCACGTCCGAGACCCGGCGCACCGCGGTCAGCCACTCCTCGTCGTCGCCTCGGACGGGGTCGAGCTGCCGCGCGGTGCGGACGATCTCGCGCATCCGGTCGATCTCGTCGTCGGTGACCTGCGTCTGCTTCCGGAGGTGCCTTTCCAGCGCGCTGGGCCGGTGCAGCCCCGTGCTGCGCGCCAGCTCCGCGAGCCGTTCGGCGTCCGGCAGGTCCGGTTCTCGCTCGGGGAGGCGCGCTTCGAGCCGCACCGCCGTCCGGATCGGCTCGTCCTCCGCCCCGAACTGCGCCAGTTCCGCGCGCAGTGCCTCGACGTCGCGCACCCGGTGGTCCACGACCACCGGCAGAGTCGCGGTCTCCGCACCGAACGAACGCGCGGCCTCGCGCAACGCCCGCACGACCGCGGCGGCCCGCTGGTCGCGGGCGGCGAGTTCTTCGGGCAGCGACTCGACGGTGACGTGGACCTCGGGCAACTGCACGCCGTTGCGCGCTTCCCACGCGGTGCGGACCGCCAGCTTCCGCACGAACTTACCGATGATCTCGGCCGCGGCGTCGTCGAGATCGCGGGCGCCGGAGCCGAACTCGACCTCACGGCGCGGGTCGCCGTGCTCAGCGACGACGGTGAGGACCAGCGGATTCGGTTTGTCGCCCAGGTGGGAGTCGGACTCGAACAGCGACTCCCCGGGGGCCCTGCCGAACATCTCGAACCACCACTGGTCCGCGCTCCGGCCGAACTCGTCGCCGACGAGTCCCGACAGGGCGCGCACCGCGTCGCCGTGCGCCGCGTTCCGCCGTCCGGCGTCCGATTCGGGCGAAATCTGCTGCCAGATGCTGCGCGCGAACGCCTCCCGGTAGTCCAGCTGGTCCGCCTGCCTGGCGAGCGCGTCCTCCCGGCTGATGATCTCGGCGAGTTCGTCCGGGTGCTGCGCGTAGTACCGCACGTTCTCGTCGACCACGGACCGCAGGAACTCCCGGTCCTGTCTCCGCCGCAAGCGGTTCTCCAGGACGATGTGGTGGTTGCCGTCCGCGCTTTCCAGCACGACCGGCGCGAACCGCAAGTGCGTGCACTTCTCGACCGGCTGCCCCCCGCCGTCCGGTCCCGGCTGGGAGTAGTCGACGGAGTACCGGCGCTGGCCGTCCGGGGTGGTGCCGTGCGCGATCGCCTGCATCAGGTACGCCTCGCCCACGCGCGGTCGGGCGTGCTCGTTGATGCCGAACCGCTGCGCCAGTGCGGAGTCGTCCGAGCGGGGGAAGGCGCGGCCGTAGGCTTCGCCCGGTGTCGGCACGTCCGGCTGCCGCACCCGGCGTCCTCGCCTGACCTGCTCCGCCGCCCACTCCACGTCGCCGGCGAATTCGGGGTTCCGGGCCGCTTCGGCGAGACCGGCGGCGAGCTGGTGCGTGCCGGTGAACTCCGTTTCACCACTGCTCGGGCCGATCACGGCCTTGCTGACCTGCCCGGTGCCGCCGACGTGCGGCGGCCGGCCGTCGTAGAGGACGGCGTGGGTGTGCGTGCCGCCGAGGACCTTCTCGGAGAAGCTCGTCGAGATGTCGTCGGGGCCTCCGTTGAACTTCGGCGATACCCGGAACAACCGACGGGTGCGTCCGTCCACTTCGAACTCGACGGAGACCCGTTCGTCCAGGCTCAGCGTGGAACCGCCGATGCGTTCGAGTTCGGCGTTGGCCTTCGCCACCACCTCGGGCGCGGCGTAGACCTCCTTGGCGTCGTGACCGTGCGCGGCGATGGCCAGCGTCGCGTCCCCGGAGATCCGCAACGGTGGGTGCGGGTCGGTCTCGAAGGGCCGCACCCCGATGTAGCGGGGGAAGGCGTCACCGCGCTCGACCACCCGCTGCGGTGCTCGGTAGGTGAACGGCCGGGCGGCTTCGGCGTCCGATGTCACCAGGCGGTATTCGGTGGTGGTCCAGGACGGCGGCGCACTCGCCCGGTCGGGCGCGGAGCGGGGGAACCCGGGTTCCTGCTGCGGGTCCGCGTGGTCGTGCACCGGTTCGGGGGGTGCTTCCGCGCTCGACGGCTCAGGCTCGGAAGGCCGCGTCTCCGCCTCGTCCTGTCCGGACACGTCCCGGTCCGACTCGGCGGGAACGTCCGCGCTCGACGACCCCACCCCGGAAGACAACGTGTCCGCGTCCGCCTCGTACCCGGACGTGCTCTGCGTTTCCTCGCGCGGGAGGACGCGCTCGTCGGACAGCGCGAGGTGGAGACCGTGGAGCGCGGTTCCCTCGCCCGGGACGAGTTCGCGCATCGTGGCGGTCCACGTCCTCGCCAGATCGGCCCACTGCTCGTGGTCGATGGGGTCACCGTTGCGCTGCTGGGCGCGGACGAACGCGCGGGCGGTCCGCTCGATGCTGTCGAAGGCGTCCTGCGCTCGCTGCTCGATCTCGTCGAACGCCTGCTGCGCCTGCCGGACGTCCGCGTCGAGATGAGTGGCTTCGGCTCTGACCGCCAGGTCGGTCAGCACCTCGTCGAGGTGGCGCACCACGGCGCGGCCCACGTGCAGCAGTCCCGCGACGGTGGGCAGTGCGCCCACGTCCAGGCCGTGCCCGGCGAGGAAACCGCGCACCTCGTCGCCGCCGAACATCGCCTCGACGAGGACGGGTTCGTCGTCGTGGAGGCTCTGGAACAGCGCGTCGGCGAGGATCTGCTGCCGCAGGTAGGCATTGACGTTCACCAACGACAGGCGGGACCATCGCCGCGCGACGCTCTCCTCCGGCCGGTAGTCCAGGTGCCGCAGCGGCGACCTGCGGGCGTGCAGCGGGTTCCGGCCCTGGTCGAGGAGGTCACCGATGGTGTCGGTCACCGCGCGGAGCCGGGGCGGCGAGAACGGCGCGGCCGTGGCGGTGCCGGCGCGGACCGGCACCAGCGCGGTGGCCAGCACCGCATCGGCGAGGAGGTTCCGCAGCAGGCGTGCTTCCAGCAGGGGCATCTCATCCGAGTTGATGCGGACGCGGCGCAGCGAGGCCGCCAACCCGTGGTCCCGGAGGACCTCGGCGCGGCGGTCGTGCACCTCCACGTCGCCCCACGCGCGCAGTTGTTCGCGGACCTCGGTGAACCGCCGCTCGTCCAGGCCGAGCGCGGCGAGTTCCTCGGCGGGCGACGCCGGGACGGACTGCTGCGACGCTGTGTCGGCGGTATCGGATTCGTCCGCGTCCTGGCTCGTCGAGTCCTCGGCGGGTTCGGCGTGCCCGGTCCCGGTGTCACCGCCCGAGGCGTCCCCGCTCGGCGACGCCGCGTCGGACCCGGATTCCGGTTCGCGTCGCGAGGTGTGCCAGGACGCCTCCGATGACGCCGAGTCCGTCCCCGAACCCTCCGCGGTGAACACACCTGCGTCTTCCACAGCGGATCGGCCTCCTTGGTCATCCACTGTGGACTCGGCAGGAGTGTCCGCTGTGGCCGGGCCCGGCTCCCGCGGCGTGGACCGACCGGTGCGGTCCGGCTCGTGCGCGGAAGGCACCGCACCGGGCGCGCGATCGCGGTAGGGCCGGTCCGGCAGGTCGGCGAGTTCCATCCTGGTGCGCTGCGCGCGGGCTCGGGCCAGCGCGGCCTGGACGCTGTAGTGGTCGGGGTGCGCCTTCTCCGGATCGTACAGCAGAAAGGTCGGTTGACCGTCGCGCCGCACGGCTTCCAGCCAGAGCATGTGCATCTGCAGCGGTTCGACCAGCGCCACCCCGCCGCTGCGGTGCACCCGCCGCCACCACTCGTCGGCCCCGTGCTCGTCGACCCAGTCGGTGACGAGGGTGTCGCGGCGGGCGAGAGCGTCGTCGGCCAGCGTGGTGCTCAGTGCTCGTTCGTAGGCCAGGGTGTCGATCCCGGAGAACCGCCGCACCGGCCGGTCCACCACCATGAGCGGCGCGGAGACGACGGCGCTGCGGCCCCACCGGCCCGCGATGACCTTCTTCGTCAACACCGGGATGGAGTCCGGCCCGCCGGACGGGTCGACGACCGCGGAGAGCTTCTGCATCACGCGGCCCCACCGGCGGGTCAGGTTCGACCACTCCGCGGGGTCGCCGATGCGCTGGTCGGCGAGTTCGCGGGCGCGCTGCTCGACGGCGTCGAAGACCTCCCGGGCTTCGGCCACCCGGTCGGTCAGGAGTTCCCGCACGGTGCGGCCGAAGACCCGGTCCCGCCCGTCCAGAGCTGCGGCCCATTTCGGAGTGGGGTGGGTGACCAGCCGCTCGACGTGGTCGGCGAGGTCCCGGCCGACCAGCAGCAGACCGGCCGTCGTCGGCACCCGGCCGAGCACCGAGGTGTTGGTGGCCGCCGCCGCGCAGGTGTTGAGGAAGTGCTGCTCGTCGTGACCGCCGGAAGCGAACAGCGAGTGCACCAGCGCCTCGTCGTCGCCCAGCAACCGCTGGAACAGCGGGTCCTCGCCGAGCCGACGCCGGGCACCCGGGGTCAGGTTGACCAGGGACAACCGCACCAGCCGCTCCGGCAGCCCCGCGTCGGGCCGGTAGCCGGAGTGCTCCAGCGGGGACCAGCGCACGTCGAACGGGTCGGTCCGGCTCTCCACGGACTTGGCGATCTCGACGAGCATGGTCTCCAGCCGGTTCGGGGACATCACCCGCACCGCGTTCCGCTGGTGCACGGGACCGCGATCGCCCAGCACCGCGGGCGCCGACTCGCGCACCGGCACGACCGACGTGGCGGCCACCGCGTCGTGCAGCCACGCCCGCAGCCGCTCGGCAGCGGGTTCGGGGAGGCGACCGAGGTTGTCGTGGATCGCCTGGAGCGCTTCGCGCACACCGGGGTTGCCGAGGACGTCCGGCGTGCTGTCCTCGACGTGCCCGTCCCCGGCGAGGGTGGCCAGCTCGGCGCGCACCACGTTCAGCCGGTCCTCGTCCAGTCCCAGGCCGGACAGCTCACCGGTCACTGGGTCCGAAGTGGACGGATCCGAAGTGGACTGTTCGGTGCCGGATGGCTCGGCACCGGTCTCCGGAGCCGGTGGCGCACCCGGTGCCCGCGAGGACTCACCGGAATCGGCCGACTCGGCCGGCCGCTGCCCACCGGGCCGCGCGGGATTCGTCCGCCGCCCCGCGTACAGCGGGTCGGTGTCCCGGAGACGCTCGGCGTGCTCCCGAGCAGCCTGTTCCCCATCGCGCCGCAACGTCGCCGCCAACGCACTGATGTTCCCGAGATGCCGCTGGCGCGCTGCGGGATCGAAGCCGACGTGCAGCCCGACCGCCGCCGCGATCGCGAAGGCATCCTGGGCGTCCGGCGGCATCTCCCCTTCGCGCCACTTCTCCTTGTCCAGCCGGCCCGGCCGGGGGCTTCCCGGCGTCGTGCCCGGCTGCTGCGGGTGATCCTGGCGGGGCTGTTTCCGCGACGCCTCCGGGCCGTGCTCGGCCGGGCGCTTCGGGCCTTCCGGCCGGTCACCGCCGGAATCGCGGTGCTCTTCGAGCACGACCCGGGTGTGCTGGTGGCTGCCGTCGGCGACCGGCTCGACGGACACCACCCGGAAGCGGGTCCCCAGCGGGAACCCGGCGGTGAGGTGGTGCTGTCCCGGAACCGTCCGCGCGAACCGCCACGGCTGCCCCGCGGCCGGCCGGTACACGACGTGCGCGGCTCCTGCCGGGACACCGGTTCCCGCCTCGGCGGTGGCGAAGGTGAAACCACCGGGTTCGACGACCGAACCGACCTGGTAGTCGTCGTGCGGCCACGCCTGCCACCGGTGGAGTTCACCGCCGTCGTACCGGGGCGCGTTGCGCAGCGCGGAGTCGATCAGCGACGCGACGGCGGCCGCGGTACCCCGGCCGGTGACCAGGTCGGCGTCGAACGACGGCCAACGGTGCGCCAGCACGCCGCACGCGGCGTCGTCCAGCGCGGCGAGGTCCGTCGCCTCCGCATCGGACGCCCTCTCACCATGCGTCCGCGCCAGCCACCGGCCCCGCTCGACGCGAGCGGCCCATTCCTGCGGCCACCACAGGTTCTGGTAGGCGAGGTGGTCGAACAGCGTCGGCCGGTAGCCGGCCACCACCCGGCCACGCGGGTCGTCGGCGTCGCGCCACCCCGCGTGCCAGTCCCGGGCCTGGCGCAGCAGCGTCTGCGGCTCCGCGCCGCGCCGCGCGATCAGGCCGACCACGTCGTCCGGGAGCCGACCGAGGAAAGTGCTCAGGTCCACCAGGTCGGCGGCGGTGAACACCGCCGGGTCCGCGGCACGCGCGGGCAGCCCCAGCTCGTCCGCCACACCGACGAGGTGGCCGACGTCGACCGCCTCGCGCAGTGCGGCGTAGCGCTGCGGGGGCACCCCGAGCCGGTCGGCGCCCCAGTCCCGCAGCGCGGTGCGCGGGTCGCGCGACGCTTCGGCGAGCGCGCTCGGCGGGGTGCCCGTCTGGGCGCTGTGCTCGGCCAGGAGTGCTCGTTCGCCGCCGAGACCGAGTTGGTCGGCCACCGACGCCACGGCCGTGGGATCGAAACCGGGCGCCTGGGCCAGCCGCGCGAACCGGGTCGGCGTGATGCCCAGGCGGTCGGCCCGCCAGTGCTCGACGGCCGCTCGCGCGGAGTCCGCGTCCTGCGCCGCCCACCTCGGCAGCGGTCCCGATCCGGTGCGGTCCAGGAACGACGCGAGGTCGGCGAACTCCTCGGCGCGCACACCCGTGCGGTACGCCTGCTCGGCGACGTCGGCGACGCGCAGCTGCCCGCCGTGCAGGGGCAGCCCGGCGACCGCCAACCGGTCGGCCAGCCCGTCCAACCATGCCGACAGCCCCGTGTCCGCTTCGACGCGCTGCCGCAGGTCGGCGGCGAACACCAGCGCGTGCCGCGGCTCGTTCAGGTCGAGCACCTGGACGGCCCGGATCAGGAACGCGCCTTCGCTCTCGGGCAGGCCCGCTTCCCGGAGCAGGTCGGGGAGTTCCTCGGGCAGGCGGCCCAGTTCCTCGGCGAACTCGACGAGCTGGGCCGGCCGCGGCCCCATGCCGAGCTCGGTGCCCAGCCGGGCCAGTGCCGCGACACCCCCTTCGCCGAAGACGTCGAGGTCACCGCCGTCGGGACCGAACACCGACAGGTTCACCCACCACGCCAGGTCGTCCCGGAAGCTCTCGGGCGCGTCCGGGGTCGCGTTGCCGTTCCTGAAGTCGTCGCCCTCGTGCTCAAGCGTGGCCACCATGTCGTCCCACCGCGCGAGCCGTTCCGCGCCGTCCATCTCGCGGAGTTCGGCGAGGGTGACGCCGAACCGGTCCTGCGCCGCGGCGAGCGCGTCGAAGACCTGGAGCGGATCGAGGCGCGCAGCACCGGTCCCGGTCACCAGCGGATCACCGACGAAGCCGAACAACCACTCCCGCTCGGCGTCGGAATGCGCGCCCAGCAGGGCGGCGGCGCCCTCAAGGCTGCGCACGAGCAGCCCGGTCTCGTCGGCCCCGGAGGTCGCCGCGGACTCCCGGATGCCCAGGAACGCGCGCAGGAACGGGCGCAGCCGCAGCTCGTTCACGCCCAGTTCGGTCGCGGCCCGCATCACACCGGGCAGCGCGGCGTCCACCTCGTCGGGCGGGAGGTCCAGCACGCACGCGTCCACCTCCTCGGCGAGCATGCTCCGCAGCTCCGCCCCCGCGTCGTAGGGGGGCGGGGTGTCCGGTGTGTAGTCCGGGACCGGTCCGTTGTTCCACACCGGGTCGGTCTCGGCGTAGGCGGGCGGCGCTGACGGCTCCCCGAGCGTCACCTCCACCGATGCCGTCCCGGTCGGTTGCTCGGCGGAGATGCGCCAGCTGTTCGAGGCGAGCCTTCCGGTCATCCCGGACATCGTCAGCAGCGGCACGTACCTCGCGCCGTGCTCGTTGTCGAGGTGGTCAGCCGCGTCCTGCTGCGCATCGTTGAGCGCACGGTGGAAGAGATCTCCCCACGGGTCCGGCAGCTCGTCGATGCGCCCATTCCTGGCGCGGTCGAGTGCCCGGCGCCACTCGCGCAGGCGGGTCCGGGCCTCGTACGACGGCAGCTCGCCGAAGGCGCGGTACGTTCCCAGCGCCCGCTCACGCACCCAGTCCGGCGCTGCGACGAGATCGCGCGGTTCGAGACCGACGACGTCGAGGAAACTCCGGAACCGGGTGTGGCTGGCCATTCCGGCGGGCAGATCACGGACGAGTTCGGCGTAGTCGGCCCAGGCCGCCGGACGGTCCAGTCCCAGCATCCGCAGCCGGGAGCGCATGGTCTCCACCCAGTTCTGCTCCCCGGAGCGGGGGTTCTGCAATGCGAGCAGTTCCCGGGGGAACAGCGCGGCCAGGTGGACCGGTTCCGCGCCGAGCGTCGAAGCCGCGCGCAGCAGCGTCGACGGCTGCACCCCGATCCCGGCGGCCACCAGCGGGATCTCGTCCGGGACGCGGCGCACCGTCCGGGCCAGGTCGGCCAGGTCGGTGCGCGCCGCGGCGTAGCCCTGCCCCCGCAGCTTATTGGTCCGTTCGAGGACCGACTCCAGCCGGGCCGGATCGCGCCCGGCGACGAACCAGTCGAGGCCGCCGAGTTTGTCCACCCACTGCCGGCGTTTGTCCTCCCACTGCCGGCTCGGCTCCTGGCCCGGCTTGTCGGTCCGCGTCCGCGCCGCGAGGTCGGCAGCCCACTCGGTCACCACGTCGTGGGCGCGACGCGGATCACGGCGCAGGTCTGCGACGGACGTGCCGCGCTGCTCGGCGAACCGCCGCAGGCTCGCCAGCTCGCCCGGCCCGACGTTGTGCCGGGCACCGAACCACTCCAGGTCCCCGGGCTCGAACCCGAGCTGGTCCGTCCAGGTCCGCACCGCGTGCGCGGCGACGCGTTCCGGGGTGGGCGAGGCCGACTGCCCGAGCCAGGACAGGTGGACCCGCAGATCCCGCGGTTCGACCCCCAGCCGGTCCGCGGTCCGGAAGACCACGCCGGGAGCGACCCGCCACGTCTCGGACATGTCCCGGACCGCGGGCGGAAATTCCCCGAACCGCTGCACTTCCCGCACGAAGTCCAGTGCGGCTGCGGGATCGAGTCCCATGCGGTCGGCGAAGCGCGCGAGCACCGTCGGCCCCGCGTCCGGTGGGAACTCCTCGTCCCGTCCGACGTCCAGCCGCCACCGGCTCACCGCGTCGCGCCCCGGGTTCGTCCCGAGTTCGTTCGGGTGCGACACGCCGAAACCGTCGAGGTAGTCGCGGAACCGCGCCAGATCGTCCGGGGAGACGTTCGACACGAGGCCGTGGAACCAGCGCAGCTGCGCCGGTTCCATGTCGTGCTCGGCCAGCACGTCGGCCAGCGCGTCCGCCGCCTCGGCCGGGGCCGGTGCCCCATCCACTCGCGTCCTGACCGCCTCGACCCACGCCCGCGCGTCCAACAGGTCGAGGTACTGCGGACGGATTCCGAGTTCTCGCGCCACGTCCGCTCGGAAGTCGCTGTCCGACCAGACTTCGGCCCAGCCGCGCGAGGTCTCCCGCCACTGCCCCGCCAACTCGGCCAGCTCGACGTCGTCGAAGCGGTGGAGATCGACGAGCACCGCGTCCCCGTCGCTGTCGAAGTGTCCCCGGCTCTCCAGGAACTGGAGGAAGTCCTCCCACTGCGCCGGTGCGATGGACTGCTGGTGCATCCGGGCGACGAACTCGCCGCCGACCTCGTCGAAGGTGACCCCCAGCGCGTCGAGGGCGTCAGCCACCTGGTCGTGGCCGTCCCGCAGCAGCGGCGCGAGTTCCCGCACGGCGCCGGGCTGCACGCCGAGCGTGCGCGCGCACTCGTAGAGGTGGGACGCGGGGATGTCCCACTCGTCGGCGAGTGCGGGGATCTCGCGCGGTATCCGGTCGAGGTGGACGCAGTAGTCGACGAGTTCGGTCATCTCCTGCGAGGCGAGCGTCGCCCCGATCCGGCGGGCCAGGTCCAGCAGACCGTCGGCGTCGAACCACGGACGTGCGGTGACGGGCTCGTGCTCGGCGTCGATGCCCAGCACGATGCGGGCCGGGTCGGTCCACCCGGACCGGAGGTGGTGGCGCACCCGGGCGGTCAGGTCCGGGTCCACGGCGAGGTCGCGCGGCTGCACGCGCGCGGCGGCGAGCGCACCGATGTCGGCGACCGAGACTTCCGCCGTTTCCAGGGTTTCGCGCAGCCCCGGGTCGAGTGCGTCGAACCAGTGCTCGTCGAGCGTTCCCAGCGCCTCCGGCCCCAGGTCCACCTGCGCGAGCCGGCCGACCACTCGACCGGCGATGGCGGAGGGCGGCGTCCGCCCGTCGACCGCGTCGCGCAGCACGCTGCGCGCGGCCGGCAGCACCGCGGGGTCGACGTGCAGCCGCAACGCCACCCTGAACAGGTCGCGTTCCGGCACGCCGGCGCGCTCGGCGGCCGACCGCAGGGCGTCCTCGCGCACGACGTGCGGTCCGACGGCGAGGAAGTGGCCGACGAGGAGTTGTTCGTCCACTTCGTCCAGTCCGAGCCTCCTGGCCAGTGCCACCAGGTGCTCGGCCGCGTCGGGGTCCATGGCCGCCAGGCGCCGGAACTCCTCGGGGCCGGCGTTCAGGCGCCACCGCAGCACGGCGTCCCGCCCGGCCTCGGGTCCGAGGTCGCGCAGCTGGCGCGGATCGAGCCCCTGGTCCGCCAGCCAGCGCGAGAAGTCCGACAGCGCGCGGGGTCCCAGATCGCGGACGGCTCCGGTGAACCACGGCAGGTCCGCGGGGGTCAGGGAGAACGGTGCGAGCCGCTCGCGCACCGCTTCCTCCCACAGGTCCGCGTCGGCGCGCGTCCGGTCGCGGCGCGCCGCGACCTCCACCGCGCGGGCCAGGTCCTCGTCTCCCGCGAAGATCTCCAGGTGTTCGCGGTCCACGCCGAACCGGCGCGGCAACTCCGCCCCTGGATCGTCCGAGCCCTGTTCGACGAGCGTGCGGGTCGGCGCGTCGAACCGCTGGAAGTCACCGGTTTCCGGGTCCACGAGCCGGAACTCGGTCTGCGACACGAGCTCCCACCGCAGCGGCACGACTTCCCCGTTCAGGCGGTGGTGTTCGGCGCGGCCGCTGGTCGCCGTGCGGTCGTCGAGGTGCACCTGCCCGAGCGCCGCTCCGTCGGGCGTGAACAGGTTCATCTGCTGCCGCACGACACGACCGTCGGCGTCGACCAGTGCGACCTCGCCCCGCTGCCGCCCGTGCAGCGTGGTGTACCGCGTCAGGTTTCTCACCGGGTCGTAGCTGACCTCGGACCTGCTGTCCTCGCCCGCGTTCGGGGCGCTCCCGCCGCCGGGGTGGCCCGCTGCGTGCCGTGCCGCGCGCTGCTCGGCTTCCCGCGCGCTGTACTCGGCGAACAGGGTGTCCGGGTCGTGGCCGAGGGAACGCAGGTTCTCCTCGGCCTGCCGCAACGCCTCCTGAGCTTCGTCCCACCGCGCCTGGGCCTGCCTGCGGTGGCCGGTTCCCGTGCTCGACTCGCCCAGACTGTGCAACGCCCGCCGGATCCCGGGATCGGCCACCAGCCTGCTGAACTCGCTACGGGCGCGCAGGTAGCGCTCCCAGGCTTCGATCCCCGTCGTCGAACGCGGTTCGGCCGTGTCGTGCAGGCCCAGGTGCTCGGCCCGCCGGGTCAGGTCGTCGCCCGGAGCACTGGATCCGGTCCGGTCGTCCTGTTCGGACGGTTCGGGGTACGGGCCGCCGGTGGACGGCTCCTCGTACCGGGAACGCTTGGGGCCGCGTCCGGGGGCGTCGTCGTCGGCGGGTCGTTTCGCCTCGGTGCCGGGGGGCGTGTCGCCATCCTCCGGGTACTCCTCCCAGACCAGGCGGGTGACCGTCTGCCCGTCGGCTGCGGGGACCTGCTCGACCGAGGCCAGCCGGAACCGGGTGCCCAGCGGGAAGCCCGCGATCGGCACCGGCTGTCCGGGGATGATCCGCGCGGCCGTCCACGACCGTCCGGGGGCTGGGCGGTAGACGGCGTGCGCCGGTCCCGCGAACTGGGGGTGTGCGCTGGCGAAGACGAACCCCGGGTGTTCGAACACCGTGCCCGGCGTCAGGTCGTCGGACACGTGCCAGAACGGCGCGTAGAACTCAAGTCCGGCGGGCACCACTGGGAGACGGTGCAGACCGGCGTTGGTGACGGCGGCGACCACGGCCGCGTCGTGGCGCCCGGCGGTGAGATCGTCCTCGAAACCGGGCCAATCCCGCTGGAGCCGCCCCTGGACCGCGGCGTCGACGGCCGCCAGTTCTGCCACTAGTTCTGTCACGTGCCCCGGAGAACTGTCGACGAGTCCCCGGCGTCGCGCGTCCTCGACCAGCTCCACACCCCGTTGGAAGTGGTGGGCCCGCACTCGTTCCGGCCAGGCGGTGCCCGACATCCAGTAGTCGCAGTCCACCGCCTGGTATCCGTCCCGGACCCGGTCACGCGGGTGCCCGGCGCTCCGCCAACCCTGCACCCACTGCTTGACCTCGCGGAGGCTGTCCGCGCCCCGCTCGTGCCCGGAGGCGACGATGGAGGTGAGGTCGTGCGGCACGCGTCCGAGGAAGACGCTCAACTCCAGCAGGTCTGCGGTGGTGAACGTCCCGTCCTCGCGCAGGCCGAGCACCTCGGCGAGGCCGAGCACGGCGCCCGGATCGACGCCGTGCACGTCCCACAGCTCGGCGAACCGCTCCTGGCTGATCCCGAGCCGGTCCGCGGCCCAGTTCCGCAACGCCGTACGCGGGTCCCGCCCCTGCTGCTGCACGGCCTCGGTGAACTCCGTCGGATGCACGCCTTCCCGCGCGCTGTGCTCGACCAGCAGCCCACGGTCCCGGCCGAGCCCGAGCCGGTCGCCGATCTCCAGCAACGCGAGGTGGTCGAGGCCGGTGCTCGACAGCTGCATGAAACGAGCCGGCTGGATCCCCAGCCGCGCCGCCCTCCACTGCGCCACGTCGCGGTGCTGCTGGGATTCCCAGCCTGGCCAGTGCTCCAGCGACGAACCCCGGCCTTGCAGGAACTGGTCGAAGTCGGTGAACTCATCGGCGCGCAACCCGTGCTCGTCGGCGACCCTCGCGATGCGGTCGACGAACGTGGCATCGTCGCCGTCGTTGGGCAGTCCGTCGTCGATCAGCCGCTCCCGCAGATCGTCGGCCCAGCGATCGACGTCCGGCGCGGCATCGCCGCGGAACAGCGCGGCCAGATCCTCCCGGAACACGTGCAGGCGCCGGGGGTCCTGCAGGCCCAACGTTCGCGCGGCGTCCAGCAGGGTCGCACCGTCGGTCTCCGACAGCCCGAGTTCCCGTGCCAGCTCGGGGATTTCCACCGGCACGCGGCCGATCTCCCGCGCGTAGTCGATCAGCTCGTAGGAACGGGGGCCCAGGCCGAGCCGGGAACCCAGTCGCACGAGTTCGGCGACGTCGTGGCTCCCGAACGACGCGCGGTAGTCGTCCCCGTCGGCGAACAGCAACCGGGAGGCCAATTCGTGGAGCGCGGCGCGCATGCCCGGCCCGTCCGACGGTGTCTCGCCCGGCTGGAGCTCCGACTCGACGGCGTCGATCATGTCGCCCCACCGCTCGATCAGGGCGAGTTCGTCCAGCCCGCGCAGCTCGCCGAGCGTCGTGTCGAACAGGTTCTGCACCAATCCGAGCCCGTTCAGCGTCTGAAGGGGCCCGAGCCGGTTCGGGCCGGTGCCGGTCACCGCCGGGTCGTCGACGAACCGGAACAGCCACGCCCGGTCCGCTGCGGACTCCGCCCCCAGCAAGGCGGCGACGTCGTGCAGGCTGCGCACGAACAGGTCGGCCTCATCGACACTGCGCAACCCGGTGAAACCGGGCAGGAACGGCCGCAGGTGCAACGGGTTCACCCCCAGCGCCTCGGCCGTCCCGACCACTGCCGTCCGCACCGTGGCGTGTTCCAGCTCCGCGTCCGCGGTGCCCGCCAGCACCGCCCGGATCATCGCGTCCAGCGACGGGCCCACCACGTCCCGGTCGTAGTCCGGCAGGTCGCGCGGGACTTCGTCGTACCGCGGCAACTGCGGATCGTGCTCGGCGTACGCGGGTGGGCTGTCGACGGGTTCCGGTCCCGTGGCCAGCGGATGGTGGACCGGCGGCTCGTCGTCGGAGAGGTTCATGCTCGCGAGGTCTCGCGCCAGCGACGATCCGGCGACATCGGGCTCTGGGAGCGGCGCCTCGATCCGCACATCGGGGCGACCGGCGGCGCGGTAGTCGGCCAGCACCGCCGCGCGCTCCTCGTCGGTCGCCGCGGCCAGGCGCTGCGGGGTCCAGCCGTTGCGCCGCAGGAAACGCAGCAACCACCGGTGGTCCTGCCACCCGTGGTGGCCGAGACCGTCGACGAGGTGAGCGAAGTCCGCCCATGCCGCCGGGGTGGTCAGCCCGAGCAGCCGCAGCCGGTCCGCCATCGTCTCGATCCAGGCCCGGTGCCCGCCCAGCCGGTTCCCGAACGCGATCAGGTCGTGGTGGAACAGCGTGACGAGGTGGACCGGCTCGGCGCGCAGCGCCTCTGCCGCGCGCAACAGGACCGGGGCGGGCACGACGCCGCTGCGCTGCTCGACCGGACTGGCCTCGTGGCGGGTGATCTCCTCCAATGCCGGGATTTCGTCGGGAATCCGTCCCAGCTCCCGGCTCAGGGACACGAGGTCCTGCCCGGGGTCGTAGTCCGCTCCGTGGAACTTCTCCCCGGTTCGTTTCGCCAGCGCGACCAGCCTCTCTGCTTCGTGGGGTCCGAACCAGTCGAGGTCGTCCAGACTGCTCCGCAACAACTTGATTTCCACCGGCTCGGCCTCGCGGGAGGAGGAATCGTCGCCCGTCCACCCACGCCACCGCGAGACCAGGTCTCCGGCCCGTCCGTGATCGTCGCGCAGCTCGTCCACGGAAATGCCACGCCGGTGGAGGTAGTCGCGGAAACTCGCCAGGTCACCGGGGCCCAGCGGGCGTCCGTCCCCGAGGTAGGCCAAGTCTGCGGGCGCGAACCCGGACACCCCCATCCAGGACCGGACCGCGTGTGCGGCGACCCGCTCCGGGTGGCGCGACACCGACTGGCCCAGCCAGGACAGGTCGACCCCGTACAACGACTGCGACGGGACCCCCAACTCGGCCGCGACGCGGTACACCAGGCCCGGGCCGACCCCCCAGGATGTCGAAGCGCTGTACACGGCCAGCGGGAAGCCACCGAACTCCCGGACCTGCTCGACGAAGTCCCGCAGCTGCGGGCCGTCCAGCCCCATCAACCTGGAGAAGTGTGCCAGGACGCTGGGGCTGACCCCGTTCGGGAGCGCCTCGTCCACGCCGATCCCGAGGTGCCAGCGCGCCACCGCGTCCCGGCCCGCTTCCACGCCGAGCGCACGCAAGCCCGCCACGTCCGCACCCGAACGGTGCAGGTGGTCCTGGAAGGCACGGGCATCATCGAGGGACACCTGCGGCAGGATGCCCTGGAACCAAGCCAGATCCTCGGCGCGCAGGCCGTGATCGGCGAGGTGCTCCGCGAGACTTTCGGCCATCGCACCGGGCTCCGGGAACACTCCCGCCCACGGTCCGCGGTGCTCGGTCCACGTGTGCGTGTCGAGCAGTTCCAGCATGGCCGGGTCGACGTGCAGCAGAGCGGCGACCTCGGCGCGGAGATCGGGGTTCGACCAGGCGTCCCGGATCTCGCGGGTGGTGTCGCGCCACTCGCGCACCCGGTCCGCGAGCGCTTCCTCGGAGAGGTCGCCGATTTCGCGCAACGCGGGCAGGCCGGTTCGCTCCGACAGGCCGATGCGGCGGCGGCGCGCCAGGAACCAGCCGAAGTCCTCCCACTCGTCGAGGCCGACCGACAGCCGGTGCATCCGCCCGAACAACACCGGGCCGTCTTCGTGCGGCGACAGCCCGAACCGGTCGAGCAGCTCGTCGAACCGGGCCACGAGGGTGTCGTCGGCCGCGAACTCCCGCAGTTCGCCCGGTTCCAGCCGCAGGCGAACGGCTTGCTCACCGAGGCGCTGGGGCGGCACGCTCCACCGCTCGGCCAGGCCGGGCAGCTCGCTCGGGACGCGTCCGAGGTGCTCGCAGTACTCCGCCAGCCGGGCCGTCTCGGGGGTCGCGAACGGCACGTCGAGCCGGCGGGCCAGGTCCAACAGCGCGGGCATGTCGAACCACGGCTGCTCGACCAGGGCGGCGTGTTCCGGGCCGACGTCCAGCAGGGCGCGCCGAACGTCGAGCGCACTCGGCTGCGACCGCTCGAACAGGCTCCGCAGCGTGTCCGACACGTGCGGATCGTCGATCAGGTCAGCGGGTCGGAGTCCGGCCTCCTGCAACGAGTGCACGTGTTCGAACCCGACACCGGCGTGGTCGAGCACTCCGGGGAGGTTCGGCAAGTCCGTGTCGAACCAGTGCTCGTCCAGCAGCGGCAGGTGTTCCAGCCCCAGTCCGAGGTGCCCGAGATGGCCCGACACCCGGTCGGCCACGTCCTCGGGCGACAGGCCCTCGCGGACCCGCTGGACCACGCTGCGGGCCGCTTCCAGGTGCAGGGGGTCGACGTCGAGCCGCAGCGCGACCGGGAACAGCTGGTCGGCGGGCACCCCGAGGTGCGCGGCCGACGCGCGCAGGTTCTCCTCCACCTGCTCGACCGGCTCCCGCTCCCGGAAGTACTCGGGCAGCAGCGCTCGGTACGCCCGCCCCAGTCCGAGTCGCCGCGCGAACGCCACCACGGAGCCGGCGTCGCCGTGCTGGTTCGCCAAGTCCCACAGTTCCTCGCGGGTGACGTGCAACCGCCACCGCACCACGGCGTCGCGTCCCGTTTCCGGCTGACCGTTGCGCAGCTGTGCCGGTTCGATGTGCTGGTCCTGCAACCACCGGGAGAAGTCGGAGAGCTCGCGGCCGCCCAACCTGTCGACCAGGTCCGTGAACCACGACAGGTCCGCGGGTCGGAGACCGAACGGCTCCAACCGGGCCCGCACCGCCCGCTCCCAGGCTTGCGCGGGAGTGGTGCGCGGATCGCGAAGTTGCTCGTCGACGGCCCGGACCAGCTCGGCGTCGCCCTGGAAGACGAACAGCTCCTGGCCGTCGATGCCGAGCCGGCGCACGACCTCGTTCTGCAGCTCCACGTCCTCGGCGTCGGACTCCGAATCGACGTCCGTGATCCGTCCGGACGTCGACTCCCCGAACCGCTCCTCCGGATCGACAGACGAGGCGGATTCGGCCGTGGAGAACGGGTTCGGATCGTGTCCGGGCGCGGCGTCCATCGGCTCGCCGTCGTTCCACTCCGCCGCGTCGAACAACGCGACAGGGTCCGGGAGTTCCTCCGGCCCGGCGTCGGACGCGTCTTCCCAGCTACTGCCGGTCTCCGAGTCCTCCTCAGACGTCGCGTCCTCCCGCCACGGGTCGATGTCCCGCCACGCCTCCGACGTGGTGTCGAAGACGCCCGCGCGCAGCACCTCGCCCGTCTCTGGATCCCGGACCTCGTAGGAGCCGTCCCTATCGATGATCAGAGCCATCCGGCCCTGTCGGTCGAACAGCCGCATCCGCCCGTCGGAAAGCTCCCCCGCGACCCGCCAGGGCACCCAGCTCGTCCACGCCGGGTCCGCGGTGTCCGGCAGGTTCAACCGGCCCTCACCGGCCGGGTCGAAGTACGGGTTCGGGACGAACCGGTCCTCATCGTCCAGCGGGACCGCGCCTTCGACGAACCGCAGCTGGACACCACCCGCGAACGCGATCTCCCGCTCCTCCACGCGTTCGTCGGCGATCGGGCCCAGTGTCGCGTTCACGTCGATACCACCGGGCGCCCGGACGACGTAGCGATACCCGTCCGTCGCGTGTTCCTCGTCCGCACCGGGTAGTTCCGGCAGAGCTCTCCGGCTGGCCCCCACGTACATCGAGCGGACACCGCCGCCGTCAACGTAAGAGGCGAGGTCCACGTTCACCGGCGCCCCGCCGTGAACGAGGGGGTGGCGGTTGTCGAGGTTCTGCGGGGCGAACCCGCCGGCGTGTGCGATGTCCCGCGGTTCCCTCCGGTCGTTGCGGTAGAGCACGTCGTTGTCGGTGCGCCACAGCGGCGGAGGGGAGATCTCGCCCTGCACGTTCGGATCCAGCGCGGCGGTCAGCGCGTTCTCCGGCCGCTGCGCACTGGGCTCGTACTGCTCGACCGGAAGCCGGGCGTGCACCGGGCTGATCGTGATCAGCTTGCCCTCCGGATCGATCCCTCGGAGGTCCGTCCGGTACCACCGGAACCCGGGTTGGCCGTTGTCCACGCCGGGGTGCAGCACACCCAACAACGTCGAACCGGGAGCGGTGGGGGTGATGCGCACGATGCCGTCCGGCGACACGGACCGGAACCAGCGGCCGTCCGTGCTGAGCTGCGTCACGTCACCCGACGGCAGGCGTGTCGGCTCCTGCCAGCGGACCGCCACCCGGTACGGGATCTGCTCAGCCCGCCAATCCTCCGGTGCCTCGCGCTCCGAGACGTGCATCCGCACAAGACCGCTGTGGTCGCTGCGCACCGCCCAGCCACCTTGGCTCTGCAGCTCCAGATGACCGCCTGGCAACTCGATCCGAGCCCCACCCGGTACCGCCGACCACGGCCCGCGGAACGCCGCGCCGGTCCCGTCGGTGACGACCGCGTGGCCCGTGCGGTGGTCGAGCCACAGCGACCCGAACCGCACACCCCCGGTCCCGAACAGCCCGGCCCGCTGCTCCACCACCTGCCGTGTCGACTCGTCGAACCGCATGTAGTCACCGGTCGTCGGATCCACCAACCGGAACTCGGCCGGCGACTCCTGCTGCCAGGCCCACCACACCTGCGAACCGTCCAGACCGCGCAGGACCGCCCATCCCGAATCCGGGTTCACCAGCACCGAACCGAACGACAGGGCCAACCGCCCCCACACCGCACCACTGGCGTCGCGCTCCACGGCGTCCCAGCGCAGCGCGGCCGACGCGCCTCGCCCAGCGGACCGGGAAGACTCACCCGGCCCGCCTTCCGACGGGAACGCCGCGTCCCCCGGCGCACCACCGAAACCACGCGGACGCGTCCCCGAACCCCGATACAGATCCGTTTCCCGCAACTCACGGGCCAGCCGCCGCGCGGCCTCCTCACCCTCACGCTCCAACAGATCCGCGATCCGCCCCAAGTTCCGCTCGTGGGCCTCACGAGCCGCACCAGCCTCGCCGGAACCGACACCGACATAGTGCAGATTCATCTCACGAGCGATCTGCCGAGCACGCTCGACCGCCGACGGAACCTGACCCGCACGCCACTTGCCCTTCTCCCACCGCGTCGGACCACCCCCGGCGGACGAGGACGACTCACCGGCCGACCCGTGCGGCTGGACATGGCGATCCTGTCCCTGCCCACCCGGCCCCGGTTCGAAAGAACCCGGCTCAACGGCCGCCGACTCCACAGACGGTCCCCGGCCGGAAGAAGCCCCTCCCCCCGGCCTGAGCTGAGTCCCGGCCTCGCGCAACAGCATACGGACCGTTTCGCGGGAGAACCGCTCCCTAGCCGCCAACTCCCGGAGGGAAAGGCCCTCGTTCTCGTAACCGGCCCTCAACCGCGCCGCCAACTCCCGACGCCCCACAGAACCAGGCCCAGGCACGGACAAGGACAGATGCGGTGCCGGCCTCATACGAGTCTCGGCCTCGCGCAACAGCCGACGGACCGTTGTTTTGGGGATCTGCTCCCTAGCCGCCAAATCGATGGTGGAGAGGCCCTCCTCGTAACCGGTCCTCAACCGCGCCGCCAACTCCCGACGCCCCACAGAACCAGCCCCAGGCACAGACAAGGAACGATCCCCTGCCGGCCTCATGCGAGCCCCGGCCTCCCGCAACAGCCTACGGACCGTTTCGTGGGAGATCTGCTCCCTAGCCGCCAAATCGATGGTGGAGAGGCCCTCTTGCTCGTAATCGGTCCTCAACCGCACCGCGTACTCCCGACGCTCCGCCGACCCCGGTCCTGGGACTCTCCGTCCCTCGGCACCGGTCGAACCAGCGCCCTGCTGGCCGCCGCCAACAGGACCGGCCTCCCCCGGGACACCAGCGGCGAACGGATCACCCTCGACGCCCGGCAGAACCTCGCCGACCTGGCCAGCAGCAGGCCGCTGACCACCGGCATCCGCGGACGCGGGTTCAGACACGGGGTACGGGTTCGGATCGTGCCCGGACGCAACGTCCATCGGCTCGCCGCCGACCCACTCCGACGCGTCGAACAACGCGGAAGGCTCCGGAGGTACCTGCGGCCCGGCGTTCTCGGACGCGGACTCCCGCCACAGCGCGATCTGGCGCCACTCCGGCGACTCGGTATCGAAGACGCCCGCGCGCAGCAGCTCGTCCGTCTCGGGATCCCGCACCTCGTACGAGCCATCCCGACCGATGATCAGAGCCATCCGGCCCGACCGGTCGAACAGCCGCATCCGCCCGTCGGAAAGCTCTCCGGCGGCCTGCCAGGGCACCCAGCTCGTCCAGGCCGGATCCCGAGTGTCCGGCAGGTTCAGGCGCCCCTCACCGGCCGGGTCGAAGTACGGGTTCGGGATGAACCGGTGCTGCGCCCCCATCGGAACCGCGCCCGCCACGAACCGCAGCTGGATACCGCCCACGAAAACGATCTCCCGTTCGTCCGCGCTGTCGTGGGCGATCGGACCCAACGTCGCGTTCACGTCGATGCCGCCGGGGGCCTGGATGACGTAGCGATAGCCGTTCGTCGCGCGCTCCACGTCTCCGCCGGGCATTCCGGGCAGCGCGGCCGACCTCGTGGTACTCACGTACATCGAGTGGCTACCGCCCGCGTGCGAGGCGAGGTCCACGTTCCCCCATACTCTTTGTTCCCGAATGTTGTCGAGGTAGTGGAAATTGGCGGTGTTTCGCGGGGAGAACCCGCCGGCGAGTGCGATGTCCCGCGGTTCACTCAGGTCGTTGCGGTAGAGCACGTCGTTGTCGGTGCGCCACATCGGCGCGGGGACGATCTCGCCGCGCACCGGGACCAGCGCGGCCACCAGCGCGTTGTCCGGCCGCTCCGGGCTGGGCTCGTGCTGCTCGACCGGATGGCGGGACGTCACCGGACGGTCCGTGATCGCGAACCCCTCGGGGTCGTGTCCCACCACGTCCGACCGGTACCACCGGAATCCTGGTCGACCGTCGTCGATGCCGAGGCGCAGCACGCCCATCAGCGTCGAACCGGGGGAGGTGGGGGTAATGCGCACGATGCCGTCCGGCGACACGGACCGGAACCAGCGGCCGTCCGTGCTGAGCTGCGTCACGTCATCCGACGGCAGGCGTGTCGGCTCCTGCCAGCGGACCGCCACCCGGTACGGGATCTGCTCGTACCGCCACGTCTCCGGCGCCACCAGATCCGAGACGTCCGTCCGCATGAGTCCACTGTGGTCGGCTCCCACCGTCCAGCCGCCGTGGCTCCGCAACTCCAGGTGCCCACCCGGCAGATCGATCCGGGCCCCGTTCGGATCCAGCGACCACGGCCCGCGGAACGCCGCGCCGGTCCCGTCGGTGACGACCGCGTGGCCCGTGCGGTGGTCGAGCCACAGCGACCCGAACCGCACACCGCCGGGTGCCGCGAACAGCCCGGTCCGCTCTTCCACCATCCTCGGCGTCGAGCCGGCGAATCGCATGTAGTCACCGGTGTCCGGATCCACCAGCCGGAACTCGCCCGGCGAATCCTGTTCCCAGCGCCACTCCACCGCGGAACCGTCCAGGCCGTGGAGGATCGCCCGGCGCGCGGCCGGGTCCACCGACACGAAACCGATCGGACGCCCCACGGCGTCGGCGAGGGGCATCCCCTGCTCCACCGCCGCCCCGGTGGAGTCGTACTGGACGGGATCCCCGCCGGGTTGCAGGGGCGCTTCCTCCGGCCGTGCGTCGACGATCTCCCGCCACTGCCCCGAGGCGGTGTCGAAGACGCCCGCGTCCAGCACCTCGCCCGTCTCGGGATGCTGTACTTCGTAGGAACCATCCCGACCGAGCACCAGGGCCATGCGCTCCGGCTCGTCGAAACGCACCATCCGCCCATCCGGAAGCGCCTCCGGCGCCCGCCAGGACACCCACTCCATCCAGTCCGGATCACCCGGGGTCGGCAGGTTCAACCGCCCCTCACCAGCCGGGTCGAAATACGGGTTCGGGATGAACCGGTCCTCGTCGGACAACGGGTGGGCGCCCTCGACGAACCGCAGCTGCACCCCGCCCGGGAAGACCACCTCGCGCTCCTCGGGACCGGCCACCGCCGGGCCCAGCGTCGCGTTCACGTCCACTCCGCCCGGAGCGCGGATCACGAAGCGGAAACCCACGGCCAGGTCGTCGTTGTCCGTCGCGTTGCCCTGCTTGGGCAACACCGCCGACCGGCTCGCCCCGACGTACATCGAGTGCTCGCCCTCGTTGGCGTACCAGGCGAGGTCCACGCTCGCACCCGGCTTGCCCTCGACGTCGTCCTCCGTCCGCGGGCGGTAACCGTTGTCCGCTGCCCACGGGCGGAACCCACCGTCCGAAGCGATCTCCCGCAACGACCGCTCGTCGGTGCGGTACAACGGTTCCACATCGGTGCGCCACAACGGCGGGGGCACGATCCGCCGCGGATCGGCGGGCACCAGCGCCACGTGGCGCGGATCCACCGGCGGCCGCGGGGACACCGCGTGCTCCTCCACGGGGTGTCCACCGTGGACCGGGGTCCTGCCCACGGGAGTGCCGAGTGGGGACTGCGGAGTCGCGAGATCCACGCGGTACCACTGCCACATCGGGCTGTCCTCGTCCGACTCGGCCGGAGTCAGCAGCGCGGTCAGCGGGGACGGGCCACCGTCGGACGTGGCGGGAGCGATCCACGTGTTCCCGTCCGGGAACGCGGTCCGGGTCCAACGACCGTCCACGCTGACCTGGGCCACGGTTCCGTCGGGGGAGAACCGGGGGGTCTGCCACTGCACGGGTTCCTGGTAAGGCATGTCGTCGTAGCGGGGGTCCGGCAGGTACTGCGGTTCCGGAGGGATCGACTGGACCGTCCCAGGTGCTTCCACCAGCTCGCCGGTGTCCGCGTCCAACACCAGGTCCTCCCCCAGGACGGTGATGCGCACGGTGTCGTCCTCACCGGGGGACCAGGGGCCGGTGTACGCCGCACCCGTCGCATCGGTGAGGACGGCCCTGCCGGTGGTGAAGTCGCGCCACAGAGACCCGAACCGGATCTCCCGCTCGGACTCCCCGTCGCCGGTCTCCAGCACCACGAGCATTCCCGACCGCTGCCCGACAAGCCTGCGCGTCGGCGCGTGGAACCGCATGTAGTCACCGGTCGTCGGGTCCACCAAGCGGAACTCGCCCGGCGACTCCTGCTGCCAGGCCCACCCCGCCTGCGAACCGTCCAGACCGCGGAGGACCGCCCGCCCCGAATCCGGGTTCACGAACACCGAACCGAACGACCGCCCGCCGGCGTCGAACAGGGCCAACCGCCCCCACATCGCACCACTGGCGTCGTGCGCCACGGCGTCCCAGCGCAGCGCGGCCGGGGCGCCCTGCACACCGGGCAACGCGGGGACCCCGCCAGGCTCACCCGGCGCGCTTCGCCCAGCGGACCGCGAGGACTCACCCGGACCCGACCAACCGCCATCGTCCCCCGGCGCACCACCGAAACCGCGCGGACGCGTCCCCGAACCCCGATACAGATCCGTTTCCCGCAACTCACGGGCCAGCCGCCGCGCGGCCTCCTCACCCTCACGCTCCAACAGATCCGCGATCCGCCCCAAGTTCCGCTCGTGGGCCTCACGAGCCGCACCAGCCTCGCCGGCACCGACACCGACATAGTGCAGATTCATCTCACGAGCGATCTGCCGAGCACGCTCGACCGCCGACGGAACCTGACCCGCACGCCACTTGCCCTTCTCCCACCGCGTCGGACCACCCCCGGCGGACGAGGACGACTCACCGGCCGACCCCCACGGACCCTGCACATCCGAACCCACCGACGGCCCCCGCCCGGAAGAAGCCCCTCCCCCCGGCCTGAGCTGAGTCCCGGCCTCGCGCAACAGCATACGGACCGTTTCGCGGGAGAACCGCTCCCTAGCCGCCAACTCCCGGAGGGAAAGGCCCTCGTTCTCGTAACCGGCCCTCAACCGCGCCGCCAACTCCCGACGCCCCACAGAACCAGGCTCAGGCACGGACAAGGACAGATGCGGTGCCGGCCTCATACGAGTCTCGGCCTCGCGCAACAGCCCATGGACCGTTGTTTGGGGGATCTGTTCCCTAGCCGACAACTCCCGGAGGGAAAGGCCCTCGTGTTCGTAATCGGTCCTCAACCGCGCCGCCAACTCCCGACGCTCCACAGAACCAGCCCCAGGCACAGACAAGGAACGAACCCCTGCCGGCCTCATGCGAGCCCCGGCCTCCCGCAACAGCCTACGGACCGCGCCGTAGGAGATCTTCTCCCTAGCCACCAACTCCTCGATGGTGAGACCCTCTTGCTCGTAACCGGCCTTCAACCGCGCCGCCAAAGCCCGACGCCCCACAGAACCAGCCCCAGGCACAGACAAGGAAAGATGCGGTGCCGGCCTCATACGAGTCCCGGCCTCCCGCAACAGCCCATGGACCGTTGTTTGGGGGATCTGTTCCCTAGCCGACAACTCCGGGATGGAAAGGCCCTCGTTCTCGTAATCGGTCCTCAACCGCGCCGCCAACTCCCGACGCTCCACCGACCCCCGTCGTGGGACTCTCCGCCTCTCGGCACCGCTCGAACCAGCGCCCTGCTGGCCGCCGCCAACAGGACCGGCCTCCCCCGGGACACCAGCGGCGAACGGATCACCCTCGACGCCCGGCACAACCTCGCCGACCTGGCCGACAGCAGCCCGATGACCACCGGCATCCTCGACGAGCAGCTGACCGGTGGCGGCATCGGTCACCCGCACCGACCCGTCGACCGCGACCTGCCGCACCCACCTGTCGTCCTCGCTGAACTGCACCAACTCGCCTGCCAGCGCGACCGGCTGCGCCCAACGCACTCCGTGGTCCAGCAGCGCCGCCGGCACACCCGACGACCGCCCGGACAACACCTCACCGGGATCGTGCAGCACCTGGTGCGTGTCCAGCCCCAGCACCAACTGCCCCACCGGGGACTGCACCACGACAGCCGACTCGTCCTCGGCCCACGACCCCCGGTGCACCGCTCCGGTCACGTCGGCGAACACCGCCTGCCCGGTGCGGAAGTCCTGTTCCAACCAACCCGCACGCTGTCCGGACCCGTCACCCAGCACGATCCCCGATCGTTGCCCGACGAATGCCCGCGACGAAGCGTCGAACCCGAGGAAATCGCCCGTGACCGGATCCACCAAGCGGAACTCGGCGTCCGACACCGGCTCCCAACGCCACACCGCAGCGGAACCGTCCGGGTCGCGCATGACCGCCTCCCGCGAGACCCGGTCCACGACCACGAACCCCAGCGGCTGCCGCGCGACGTCGAACAGAGTCATCCCCTGTTCCACCACCGCACCGGCGGAGTCGTGCCGGACGTAATCATCGGACTCCGACAGGTAGACAGCAGCCGAACCCGAGGACTCACCCGGCCCGCCTTCCGACGGGAACGCCGTGTCTCCGGGCGCACCACCGAAACCGCGCGGACGCGTCTGCCAACCCTCGTACAGCCGTTGGGAATCGCGCAGCTCCCGCGCGAACCGCCGTGCCGCTTCCTCGCCGTAGCGCTCGAAGCGGTCGGCGATGGCGTTGAGATTCCGCTCGTGGGCCTCCCGGTCTTCCGGGGCGAATCCGACGTGCTCCAGCTGTTCCTCGCGGGCGATCTCCCGCGAGCGCTGGTACGCCTCCGGGAATTCCCCTTCGCGCCACTTGCCCTTGTCGAACCGCGTCCGGCCGGTCACCGCCTCGTGCGGGGCGTAGTGCTCGTTGACCAGATACCAGTCCGGTTCGTCCGGATCGACCGCGCCCATGATGTGCTCGCGCCGGATGCCGCCGGGGAAGGCGATCTCGCGCTCGTGCGGGTGGTGCACCGACGGCCCGAGAGTGGCGTTGACGTCGATGCCGCCGGGCGCGTCGATGTCGTAGCGGAAGTCGCCGGGCTCCGACCAGTTCGGCGTGCGCGTGGTGCTCACGTACGTGGCCGGGATTCCGGTGGTGTGGTGGGTGAAGGTCACCAGGTCGACCACGTTGCCCGGGAAGTCCGGGATCGGCCAGCGGTTGTCCGGGTTGCGGGGGCGGAACCCGGTTTCGAAGATCTCCTCCACCGGTCGGTCGTCGAGCCGGTGCAGCAGCTCGGAGTCGGTCCGCCACAGCGGCGCCGGGATGAGCGCGTCGGGGTCGGGCCGCTCGACGGCGGCCTGCAGCGGGTCGAAGCCGGGATTCGCGCTCGGCTGGTGCTCTTCCACGGGATGGAGGCCACCGACGTCCGACCGGCCCACCCAGACGCCGTCCGGAGCGCTCGGGGAGGCGAGGTCGACGCGGTACCAGTCGTAGCGCGGTGCGACGACGGGCGGGTTGCCCCCGCGTCCGGGGGCCTTCACCTCGCGCACCAGCCTGCCGACCAGCTTGGCCGGCCCGTCGACCGCCTGCACGATGCTCACTTCGCCGTTCCGGTCGACGACTCGCCACCACCGGCCGTCCGCGCTGAGCTGCACCAGCTCCCCGTCGGCGGTCGCGGCCCACTCCGCCGACCAGCTCTCGGCGGGCGCGTAGTCGACGTCCCGGTCGAACGACCACTGCGGAGCGCTCTGCTGCGACGACGGGGCGAGGTGCACGGCGGGGGACGTGCGGTCTTCGTGGACGACGCCGTCTTGCGGGTCGACCACGACGTGACCGTCCAACGCCGGCAGCGTCACCGTCACCAGACCGTCGTCGTCGACCTGCCCGCGTCCCCGGTGAATCCGTCCGAGGCCGTCGGTGAGCAGGACATCACCGGTGCGCATGTCGCGCCACACCCGACCCCACGGCTCGTCCGATTCGGAGCTGGTCAGGCCGAAGCACTGGCGCACCGCCCGGTGGGTGGCCGCGTCGAAGTCCTGGTAGTCACCGGTGTCGGGATCCGCCAGCCGGAACCACCGGTCGGCGCCGTCGCCGCCGGTCGCGTAGTCCAACTCGACCAGCTCGTCGCGTTCGTCGACGTCGTGGCCCAGACGCGCTGTGGTGCGGCCGTCGCGGTGCTCCAGCACGAGGACGCCGGCCTCGTCGAACTCGTCGAAGAGGGTCAGCCGTTCCTCGACGACCGCGCCCTCGACGAGCAGACGCTCACCGATGCGGTGCCCGACCGGCGTGGTCGCGTCTTCGCCGGTCGGCTGGTCGGACCGCGCGGCCAGCGCGCGCGGGTCGTCGGCTTCCAGCGAGGTCGTGCGGAACGCGTTGCCGTGGGCCGCTTCGTGGTCCAACCAGTCCCCGGTCCGAAGATCGTCCGGTCCCCACAGTTCGTGGTAGTTGGAGAACCAGTCGGCGCGGTACTGCTCGGCGAGCCGGTCGAGTTCGGTGCGGTCCACCGCCCTGCCGGTGCTGAGCACGGCGAACTGGTCACCGGCCCGCGACAGCGCGGGCGTGGCCTCCGACTCGAACGCGAAGTGGGCGTCGAGCCCGCGCAGCAGGCCGTGCCGCTCGCGCCGCCAGGCCGCCATCCGCTCGGCGATCGTGCCGGGCTCGCCGAAGACCCGGTCGGCCGCCTCGCCGATCCGGGTCTGCAGCCCGCGGCGGACCCGGTCGACCGCCTCATCGGACAGCTGCCGGTCGGGCCGGCCACCGCTCCAGTCCGCGAGGGCCTCGGTCACCTGCCGGTGCACGTCCGCGACCGCGACGGACCTCGCCTGCGCGAGGACGACTTCGGCCTGCAGCCGTTGACCGTCGAGCAGTTCCGCGGTGGCGCGCTCCCAGCCGGCGACCCGGTCCGATTCGTCCACAGTGGAGTCCGGGCCGAAGACGCGGCGGAACTCCGCGTCGACGCGGTGGGCCAATCCCGCTCCCAGCCGGGCGCGGGCCGCGGCGTCGGGCTCGCGCAGGGCGGTGCCGAAGGTCTCGGTGAACTCGGCCCCGAACCTGGCCTCGGCGTCGCGCCACGCGCCGGCCGCGGCGTCCGCCGCGTCGAGGGCGCGGCGCACCGCCGCCTCGCGCGCGGCCTGCACCGCGAATCCGCGTGCCAGCCGGGCCGTTTCCTCCTCGAACGCGCGGTTCCACGTCTCCAGCGCGTCGTGCGCCTCGGTCGGCAGGTGCCGCGCCGACTCGGTGGAACCGAAGACCTCGCCGAACCGGTCGTCCAGGGCGGCGTGGTACTCGCGCCGCAGCTGGCGCAGGCTGGCCGCCGACAGCGGCTCCGCGCTCACCAGCAGGTCCTCGGGCAGCCCCTGGCGCGCTTGTTCATCGTCGCGCCAGGAATCGGCCAGCCGCGCGAACTCCCGCTCGGCGTGCGAGCGCGCGGTCTCGTAGCCCGCGCGCAGGTCGAGGTCCTGGAGCAGCTGACGCGTCATCTCGTTCAGCTCGGCAGCGGCCGCCGGGGCCTGTTCCCGAGCGTCCTCCGGGCGGTGGAACAGGCGTCGCACCCGTTCCTGCGCCTGCTCCTCGAACCGGGCGCGCGCGTGCTCGTGGAGCCGCGCCGCCGACTCCGGCGACAGGTCGAACTCGAACGGCACTCCGGACGCCCCGGCCACCTGGTGCCGCCACGTGGTGAACGCGCCCTCGAAGCGGCGCAGGGCTCGCGCGACGGCCGCCTGGCGCACGGCCTCCACCCGGAATGAGTCGTGCAGCCCGGCGAAGTCGGTGTCCTCCCCCTCGTGCACCCGTCGGCGCTCGTTCTCGCGGATCCGGCCCAGCACGTCGTCCGGCAGGTCGGGGTTCTCCCGCGACCACGCCTCGAACTCCGCGTCGAACCGCGCGTCGGCCTCGGCCCGCCGAGCGGCTTCGCGTTCGGCCTCGGCGAGTCGGGCGTCGTAGTCCCGGTGCAGCTGGCGTTGCGCCTGCTGCCACTGCGCAACCCTGGCGTCGTCGGCGGCGCCGTACGACGGCGCGTCGACCAGTTCCGGCTGCCGCGACGGCGCATCGTCAGCCGGGTCCGAAGTGGACTCCGTCTGGTGTTCGGCGGGCGTGCCGCTCCGGTCCCCGGGCTCCGCGGTGTTCTTGCCGTCCGGAGGGGAGTGCTCGGACGCCGCGGCAGCCGGTTCCCGCTGGTCCAGCCGTGCGACCCCCAGCGGGTCCCACTCACCGCTGCGGCGTTCGGACGCCTGCTGCGACGTGCCTTCGCCGTGGTCCTCCGCGCGCGTGCCCGGCTGCTCCGGCGGCTCCAGCCCCAGCTCGCGCAGGCCGGCCGCGTCGGTGCGCAGCACCGCGCCGCCCGGCTCGTGCACCGAGCGCGGGTTCGTCCAGGTCGCGGGCAGGTTGCTGCCCCGGTACTCGGGGGTGATGGTCCAGCTGACGTCGCTGTGCACCAGGTAGGTCGGCCCGTCCCAGGTGTGCTTGTCCTCAGTGGATGTGCCGCCGACCTCGTTGGTGTCGATGGCCTTCTGCTCCGCCGCCGGGCCCTTGGTCATGGCCTCGACGGTCAGGCGTCCCATCTCGCCGGGGGTGTTCACGGCCGGGTTGGTGTTCCACAACTCCCCGGCGTACGCGAACCGGCCGGACAGGCCGCCCGCCAGGGTCGTCTCGCGTGCGGTGCGGAGCTTGTCGCCGGTGGTGTGCCTGGTCTTGAAGGTGCCGCCGTCGGCCCCGACTCGGACGACGCGCGGGTTGTGCATCCGCGCGTGCACGGTCACCGACCTGATCGGCGAGTGGTTGAGCAGGCCCGCGTCGAGGTAGCCGTCCTCGTCGAGGCCGTCGATGCGGTAGCCGTCCGCGCTGATGGCTTCGCGGAACGCCGACGACAGCGCGCTGCGCGTGGTCATCGCCGAGACCCGGTGCCGCGTGGCCGTCGCGCCCGGCGGCAGCGACGGGGCCGCGGGGCCCTCCTCCCCGCGCAGACCGCCGTCGAGCACCGCGTGGATCTCGTCGCGCACCCGGTCGGTGCGGGCGGACACCCGGCTCGTCGCGGGCAGCTGGTGGGTCGGGGTGTCCCATCCGCCGGAGGGCTGCTGCGGCACCGGTGGCTGCGTTTCGGTGAGGGGCAGCGCGTCGTGCTCGGGCACGGACTGCCGGACGGCGTCGGTGATGGTCCCGAGGTGCACCGTGTCGACGAGTTCGGAGGTCGCCGGGAAGTACCGGTCCAACAGGCCCAGCGACAGGGTTTGCGGAATCCTGCCCCACCCGGCGGTCTTCTCGATGGTGAGGGTGAGGTTCAGGTCGTGCGAGAACGTCACGGTGGCGTCGCCGTGGTCGCCGCTGAACTCGCTTCTCGCCGTCCTGGTGCGTTCCGCGGTGTCCTTCGTCGTGGAACTGCCCTCCCCGACGCCCGCGGGTCCGGGGTTGCGCTGGATCTGCGCGTTGGGCAGCACGGAGAACACCCCGTGCAACTGCCCGGTTTCGGTCGTGGTGGTGTCGTCCCGCTCGACTTCCTCGCGCGTGGCCGTGGACTGCTCGCCCAGCTCCCACCGGTCCGAGCGGCCCACCGGCCTGCCGTCGCCCTGGGTGCCGCGCAACGTCAGGGTGATGTCCGTGCGCCCCAACGGGCCGGCGAAGTGGTACGTCGTGCGGATGCCCCCGCCGACGATGTCGGAGTACAGCGCGTCCAGGCCCTTGGGCGCCAGTGCGGGGAAGAACCGGGCTCGCACCGCGGAGTCCACCCGTCCGGCGCTGGGGTCGATGAGCCAGTCGTGCAGGAAGGACGCGGCGTCGGCCGCTTTCCGGTACAGCGACTGGACGAAGTTCTGCCGGGCCTGCTCAGGGACCTGCTCCGGGCGGAGTGCGTCGAGCGCTTCCTCGATGCGCCCGACGAGGTTGCGGGTGACCTCGGGGCGCACGCTGATCCAGCCGTCCCCGAACGCGGCGTAGGGCGGTTCTTGGAAGCGGCCGCCCTCGAACATCGGCGCCGGGTCCTCGGCCGGCCGGTCGATGTGCCACGTGACGTCCTGCGGGCTGCCGATCTGGTGGATCTGGTCGGCCGGGACCCACACGCGCACCGCGTCGCCCTTGTCGACCTGCGAGTGCGTCCACGTCGATCCGCTGAACACGTCACCGACGAAGGCGTTGACGTGTTCGGTGTTGCGTCCGCCGAGCACGATGCTGGCGTCGTAGGAGACGAGGTAGGCGGGCCCGGTGTAGGTGCGCACGCGCGAGCTCTCGTGCTGGTGGCCGACCGACGTCCCGGCCCCGGTTTGCTCGGTGCGCGTGTTCACGCCCTGCGGCACGGCGGTGCCGGAGGCGGTCATCCGCATGTTGGAGCGGACGTCCACGCTGATCTCGCTGGTGTTCTTCGCGGTCGTGCCGTGACTGGTCACGCCGGTGTTCTTCGCGGTGACCGACAGTTCGATCCGCTCGGCTCGGTCGATGACCTTCGGGTTGCTCAGCGTGGTCCGCAGGGACGCCTCGCCGAGGCTGTCGCTGTAGCCGCTGAGCAGCTCGCCCTGCCGGTACCGCTCGGCCTGGACGCGGTAGGTGCCGGTCACCGCGCGGTCGAGGTTGGCGGCGATCTCGGGAGCCGAGGTGAACGCGTGCACCCTGTTGGTGGCGAGCACGCTGTCATCACCGAGGTACCGCAGCGGGTCACGGGCCGCCGCCTCGTCCCCGAGCCCGTCGAACGCCTTGATCTCCCGCAGCACCTGGTCGGTCAGGCCGCGCGGGAGGTCCAAGCTGTGCACCGCGTAGTCGTCGGGCAGCGACGCCGGCCGCCAGCCCTCCGGTCGCGCCGGCTCGCCGGCGCGCACGCGGCGGAAGTGGCCGGGTTGCGGGTTTTCGGCGGGCGTGCCGCCGGGTGGGCGGGTTCCGGCCGCGACCTGGACGGTGACGCGGTCGTCCAGCTCGTGGCGGACGCTGCCGTTCGGGCCGAACACCTCGATCTCGTAGTGCACCTGCTGGGTGTACTCGTGCAGGTTCCCGGCCTTCCACGACACGGTGCTCTCGTGCCCTGCGGCGACGGTCGAGGTGTGTTCGGCGTCGCCGAACTTCTTCGCGTACGTGCCGGAGACCTGGACGGCGCGGACGCCGGTCCGGCCGGTCGGCACCGTCCCGCCGAATCCGCCGGCCCCCGTCCAGTTCCCCTGGGCTGTCGCGGTGTGCTCGTCCCCGGCCGCCGCCGTGAGCTCGCTGGTGAGCTCGCCGCGCACCGGAACCGGTCCGGACTCGTACCGCCCCGGGGTGGCGCGCAGGCGCACCCACACGTGCTCGGTCGACCGCGAGGTCCCGGCGTGGGTCTCCCGTTCCAGCGGGAATGCCCAGCCGTCCCCGGCGAGTTCGGTGGCGTGCGCGGCGAACGCCTCGGGGGTGACGAGCGCGTTCACCCGCTCCGCGTTCCGGCTGACCAGCGGGCGCTGCTGGGCGGCCTCCTCGTGGCGCGGCAGGACCGTGCCGCCGAGGATCGAGGTCAGGGCGTCGGCGACCCGGTCGACTCCGCCGAAGCGGATGCGCCCCGCTCCGAACACGCTCAACAGCGAGATGGTGGCCAGCGGATTCCCCGCAGGATCGGCGTTCGCCGGGGTCTCCGGCGCGTCGTGACCCGGGTCCCGCCCGGTCCACCCGCTGTTCTCGGCGTCCTCACCGGTCATCCACACGGTTCCGGCCGAGTCCACGCGTTGCGGCGGGACGTCGAAGGATTCAGCGGTGTCGAGCGTCACGCGGACCCGGTAGTCCATCCCGGTGCTGAACCCGCGCACCGGCCCGGTGCTGGTGTGCTCGGTCGCCGCGAGCGTCGCGCTGGTGTTCTTCGCGGTGTGCTGGTCGCTGCCGGCACCGCCGATCCTGCCTTGCACGGAGGCCTCGCCGCGGGCACCGAACGAGAAGCCGCCCTCCGCGCTGGGGAAGGCGATCGCGGCACCGCCGCCCGAGCGGACGTCGGTGGCCTGCTTGGCGGTCTCGGAGGCGGCGTGCTCGGTCCTGGTGCCGGTGCCGCTGACGACCGCGGTGTCGGCCACGCCGTGCAGCGGCCGCGGCGAGCGCGGGGTGGCTTCCACCCGGACGGTGGCCGTGCGGGTCCTGCCGTGGTGCTGGTACTCCAAGGTCTTGCGGATCGTCCGCCCGGCGAGCAGGTCCTTGGACCGCACCGACAGGCCCGGCCCACTCACCAGGTCGCGCAGCGCGGTGCGGGCGGCGGTGCCGATGGCCGCGAGTTCGCGCCGCAGCGCGGAGCCCTCCGGCAGTGCCCGGACGACCTGGTCGAACAGGCCGGGTGGAGTGCTGAGATGGGCGGCCAGCACGTTCTCCGAGTGCGGGACGGGTCCCTCGACCGCGGCGGCCGGCGCCGGGGCGGCCTCCCGCACCGAGTCGGCGACGGACAGCTCCACTCCGGAGATCGCGGTCCCGCCACGGACCAGCGGTTCCCCACCGGCGCGCGTCGCGGTGACCTCATACCACAGGTCGTGCCCGGTGGTGTGCAGGTCGCCTTCCGGCACCACCGACGAGGAGCGCTGGACCCCGCTGTCGGTGCGGAACGACCAGCTCGGGGTGGTGCCTGCCTTGATGGTGGCGTTGGCCTCCACCGCGGACATCGGGTTGTGGGCCCCGGTGCCGAACATGCCGGTGAGCCCGACTCCCTTCTCCCGGCGCACCCCCGACGCGGAGCTGTCGGAGGTCGTGCCGTACTCGCCGGCGGCGGTGTCGATCTCGTTGTCGTCGTCGAGCACCGCACCGCCGCGCCGCCCGGGGGCCGCCTCGCCGATCGAGTGCGCCTCGCCGACGGGCCGGGCCCGCACGGTGACTTCGACGGCGTCGCCACCGTGCCCGAGGGACGAGGTGACGCCCTCTCCGGTGAGCGAGGGGAAGTGCTTCTTCAGCTCCACGTCGGAGAACGCGGCTTGGAACACCTCCCGCGCCTGCGGGGCGACGTCGAGTTCGGCGAGGACGCCGTCCAGGTCGGTGCGGAGCCCGCCGCCGTCGACTCGCTCGGCCGCGGCCAGGTTCAGCGACAGCAGCTCGCGCATCCGCCGGGTGCCCGGGGACGACGGCGGTTCGGGTGCCGGACCCGACTGGTCCGCCCCGGTCATGTCGATCGCGACGTGCGGCGGGCGCTCGGGCCCCGCGGTCGTCGGCGGCTGCTGCGGCGTCGGGGTGGACTGCTGCGGGGTCGTGCGTTCGGTGGTCGGGGAGGTGGAGTCAGGGGACGCGCTCGACGACGTGGCCTGTGGGGGCGCGTTGCGGTCGGCGGTCGGCCTGGTCTGGTTCGTCGCCGGGGTGCCGGTCGAGGTCGCGGCGCCCTGCGTGCTCCGGTCGGCGGTCGTCTCGCGCGGCGTTCCGGGGGTGGTGGGCACCGTGGACGGCGCATCCGAGGACGAGGTCGTGGGCACCGTCGGCGAGGGGCTGTGCGAGGTGGTGCGCGGCTGCAGGAACGCCCGGTCGAAGCCGGTGCCGCGCGGGCTGTCGGCCGGGCCTGCCTGCGCGGCGCCGGGCTCGCGGGTCACCGCCGGTGGCGGCGGCTGCGGCGGCATCATCGGTGGTGGCGCGACGGCGCCGGTGCCCTGCTGGGCGTGCTCGGACGTGGTGTTCCCGTCGTGGGCGGGTGTCGACGTGGTGTGCGGCGCCGGGGTGGTCTCCGCGTGCTGCTGGGCGCCGGACGAGCTCGGGGCGCGCTCAGTGGTGGAGCCCTGAGCGGTGCCGTGCGGCTGCTCGGACGCGGTTTCCCGCGTGGTGTGCTGGTCGTGCGCGGGCACCGCCTGGTGCGCGGTCGGCTCGTCGCCACCGGTGGAGTGCTGGGTCGGGGTGCCGGAATGCGCCACGGGAGCTGAACTGTCCTGAGTGGACGAGCTACCGGTGACGGACCCCGAGTCGCCGCTGGAGGCAGTCGGGCTCCGCAGCTGGTCCCCCGACACGTGCTCGCGTCCCGCGCCCGGGTGCTGCGCGCCGTGCTGAGTCCGCTCATCCCCGGCGGAATCCTGAGTGGACACGTCCGCGTCGCCGGACGCGGGGTGCCGGTGCGGCGCGTTCTCCACAGTGGACGAGTGCTCGCCCGGCATCGCGCCCTGGTGGGCCGCCGCTTCGCCCGACGCCGCTTCCTGCGGCCCGTGCGCGTCGGTCGTGGTCGGCGAGGTGGCGTCCTGCCCCGGTGCCACCGCCCCGCCCGACGAGGTGGCCACCGGGGTCGCGGTGTCCCGCACGCCGCTCGGGTCCTGGGTGGCCGCCGCCGCGTCCGGGGTTGCGGCGTGCTGCGTGGTGGACGGCTCGCCGACGTCCGATGACGTGCCCTGGTGGGTCGCCGGGACGGTGTGCTCCGACTGCCCCGGCGATGTCGCTGAATCCGCCCCGGACGTGGCCGGAGCCGTCTGCTGGCCCTGCTGGGCCGCCTCCTGACCCTGCTGAGCCGCATTCTGGCCCTGGTGGGCCGTGTCCTGACCCTGCTGGGCCGTCTCGCCCGAGGACGACGTCGCCACCGGCGATTCGGCGTCCTGCGCCTGGGCGGGGCCGCCGGACTCCGTCTGCACCGCGGTGTCCACCGGTCCGGCCGACTGCGTGGCCGGGGTGTTCTGCACGGCCGTGCCGTCCGCGGATACTTCGGTGCCGCGCGCGGCGTCGGCAGCGTCAGCGGAGGATTTCTCCGGTACGTGGGAGGTGGCTTTGCCCCCGCCGAGACGGCTGAAACCGCCCGCCATCGCCGAGGAGAACGCGTAGTTGTCCAGGTCCTCCCCGCCGACCACCTCGTGGCTCGCCGCGGCGGCGCCGTACCCGGCGGCACCCTGGGCCGCCGCGCCGATCGTCGCCCCGGCCGCCTGCCCAGCGCGGGTGCCCATGGCGTCCTGCGCCGCCTTGCTGAGGGTGCCCCGCAGCGCGGCGCGGCCGAGCGCCTGTGTCCCGCTCTGCACGACGCCACCGCCGACACCACCGAACGCGCTGCTGACCGCGGCCGCGCCGATGCTCTGGGTGTCCCACTCGGTGCGCTGCCCGCCCCTCAGCTGGGCGCCCTGGACCGCCACCTCGGTGCCGGTTCCGAGCACCTCACCGATCGCGACGTTGGTCACGACGTTCTTGGAGACGTTGGCCACCACGCCCCGGATGATCGCCCCGATCGCCACGCGCGCCGTCGCCACGACACCGCCGGTGATGGCCCCGCCGATGATCGGGATGAATGTGGCCAACAGCGACGCGGCGACGAAGCCGAGCTGGACACCGATGCTGATCTTGGCCTTCTGGATGTCGGCCGCGGTGTTGCGCGCCTGGTCCGACAGCTGCTGGGCGGTCTGCTTGAGCTGCTCCAGGCTGTCGATGACCTTGCTGTCGGCGTAGTTGCGGTAGGCGTCGGCGAGCTGGCCCCGCATGTGCTGCGAGACGCCGTTCGCCGAGTCCCGCACCGCGGTCTCCAGCTCCTCGATCGCCCGGACCATCTCCTGCCAGTGGTCGGCGATCCGGTTCAGCCCGTCCTGGTCGCCCTCGGGCCAGGACTGGCCTCCGACGACTTTGAGGGCCTCCTGCAATGCTGGGGGGAGATCACTGGGCATGACCGCGTTCCTCGGGATTCAGCGACCGGCGGACGTCCAAGCTCCTGCGGCGGCCTACTGGCCGCCGGACTGTTCGGGTTCGGTCCCGGCAGCCCGCACCTTCTCGGCGTTGATCTCGTCCTGCTGCTGGAGCGCGTCGACGGACTGCGGCAGCACCTGTTCGGCCACCTGCCCGAGGTTGTGCGCGATCCTGTCCAGACCGTCCAATTCGGACGCCGAGCTGGGCGAGTAGCTCTCCTCGAAGGACTTGCCGATCTCGTCGTCGCCCCAGCAGCCCTGCTCGTCGCCCAGTTTGGTGCGCAGTTCCTGCACGGCGTTCTCGAACCTGTGCACGGCGTCGGCGAGTTTGCCCGCGTCGCCCTTGACGCCGGGGGCGTTGAGGTAGGTTTCGTCGGCCATGGCCATGTCCTCCCGGGTTTTCAGTCGGTTCTGCTGCGGTCCCAGCCGTCATCGGCGTCGTCGGTGCGGCGGTCGCCGCGCGGCGCCAGCGGGTTCTCCAGCGCTGGACGCATGATCTGGCCGAGCACGTCCGACAGGTCGGTGTCGCCGGTCATCATCCCGGCGACGTCGACGTCACCGAGCGCGTCGGTCGGCATGAGTTCCTGCATCTTCCGCGCGCTCCGAGCCCGCCCGTCCCGCAGCGTGCGCAGCAGGACGTCGGCGAGCTCGGCGGGCGCCATGGTGCGGTAGGACTCGTTGAGGAACCGGATCGAGCGGGGTTCGCCCTGGCCGTCGAACTCCATGGCCACCGCGTGATCGGACGACTCGACCCGGGTCGTGGTCTCGGCGATCTGCCGCTGGAACTCGGCGATCCTGGCCTGCTGCTGCTCCAGCGCCTCCAGCGCCGGCCCCAGGTCGAACGGTGTCCGCGCCTCGTCGGAACTCATCGGGACTCGCCCTCCTCCCGGGACTCGCGACCGAGCGCCCCGGCCGATCCGGCACCGACCTGCCAGGTGCCGGGGTCCTCGCGCTGGGCGACGTTGCGGTCGCGCTCCTGGTGGCCGGTCTCCTGCTGGTTGGGTTGGCCGCCCATGGTGCGGGGGTTCATCGGCGGCATCCCGCTCTGCGGCGCGGTTCCCGCGGCTTGTCCGGATACTGTGGACGGTTGCGCCGTCGGGCTCGCCGAGGGCTCCGAGGGGACCGACAGGGTGCCGGCGTCACTGCGGACCCCGGTCGGCGGTGCGGATGCCACGCCGCCCGTCGACACCGGCGCGCCCAGGTGGGCGCGCAGCGCGGAAGCACCGCCGCCCGCCGCCGCGGCGGCGGGGGGCCCCGCCGCGACGGCCGGTGCGGGTGGTGCCGACGGGGGCGCGGCGGGGGCCGGGACCGAAGTGGTGTCGGGGATCCGCTCGGGCCCGGGGTCTGCGACGGCGTCCTGCGCCGCGGCGCTCGCGCCCGCATCATCGTCCTCAGTGGACTCCGTGTGGAACGTGCGGTCCGCGTCGTCCTGGTCGCCGTGTCCGCGTTCCGCCTTCCTGTGGTGGCCGTGGGAGTGCCGCCCGGAGTCGTCTCCGGAGTGCCCCTGCTCCCGGGAGTCGTCGTCCTCGTCGCCGGTGGCGCCGTGCTCGTGCGCGTCACCGTGCCGGTGGGACGACTTCCGGTGGTGCGATTCCGCCCCGGACCCCTCGGAACGGCGCTCCTGCGAGTCGTGCTCCTTCCCGGAGTCGTCCTGGGATTCCTCGGAATCGTGCTCGTCCTGCTCCGAGGCGTTCTGGTCCTCGTCGCGACGGCGCTTCTTCTCGTCCCGCTTGCGCTTCTCCCGGCCGATCACCGCCGCGGCGGGCAACGCCGAAGTCGGCAGCACCGAACTCCAGATCGAGCCTGCTCCTTCGACGTCCTCCACGGGCATCGCCACACCGGTGGCCGACTGGTCCGGTTGCGCGGCGTGCTGCTGACCGGCCGCGCCGAGGGCGGCGCCGCCCCGTTCGTCGCCGTGCTGCGCGCCGTCAGCCGAGGCGGCGCCGTCGGCGGCAGCGCCTGCGGGTCGCACCGCTGCGCTCGCGGCACCACCGGTCGTCCCGGCGACGTGCGACGCGCGGGCCGCCCGCGCCGTCGTCCGGTCGCCGCGGTGCAGGGCCGGGTTCTCCGGCGGAGCGCGGAACCTGCCGCCGACGCTGCTGTAGGTGCTGCCGAGCCGTCGCAGCACCTCCTGCGCCCGGGCGTCCTGCTCGGCCCGGGCCGCCTGCGGGTCGGCGTCCGGAGCCGAGCTCGCCGACTCCCGCTGGGCGCGGACGTCCTCGACGTCGCGCTTGGCCTCCGCCAGCGCGTCGCCCAGCTCGGTCAGCAGGTTCGCGTAGCTGGGCTCGACGAGCGCGTCCACGCTGTGGTCGATGCGGCGCAGCAACTTCTCGGCCGCGGCCGAGAACGCCTCGAAACCCTCGCCCTGCCACGCCTGTTCGAGGTGTCGGAGCCTGCCCCGGAAGTCCGCCGACACCGTGCGCAGCCGCACCGCGGTGCGGTCGAAGCGCTGCGCGGCGTCGTAGAACGACTGCGGGTCGGCCTGCGCCAGCGCCCGCACCGCACCGTCCACATCGGCCGGTGCCCCGTCCCCACCAGGTGGACGGGAATCCCGGCCGGTCGCTGAGGACGTCATCTGGAGTCCACCTTCCGTCCGTTCCCTGTCTTCGCCCGCCCCACGTCCCGCGCGCCGGGCCGGGAGTTCCCTCACACCTCGGCGGTGCGCGCGGTGTCCGCGATCCCGTCGGCCAGTTCCCGCCGCAGCGCCGCGACGGTGGCCCCGTTGTGCTGGTCGGTGTGGTGCAGGTCCGAGGCGAACCGGCTCAGGCGCACCGACAGCTCGCGGAAGGTCCGTTCGAGCCGCTGGCAGTGCGCGACGAAGTCGTCCCGCCGCTCGGCGACGAGGTCCTGCAACCACCGCCCCGCGGGGAGATCACCGGCGGCCGTGGCCACCGCGCCGAGTTCGGCGCACCGGGCGCATTCGTCGGCGATCCCGGCGACCGCCGCCGCGACCTTGCCCATCTCGACGACGTCGATGCGCATCGTTGCTTCGTCCGCCATCGCCGATCACTCGAACTGCTGCGCGAGCTGGCCGTCCTTCGTCTTGAAGTCGTTCGCACCGGCGTCCACCGCCTGCGTCACGTTCGTCAGCGTCTGGTTCATCTGCCGGAACGTCTCTGCGATCTCCTGGGCCTTGACGCGGTAGGCTTCCGCCGCCTGCGCGTCCCAGTCGGACAGCAGCGTCTTCGTCTGGTTCTCCATCTCCGTGATGCCCTGCTCCAGGCGGCTGGTGACCTGGCGCATCTTGTCCACACCGGACTGGATGATCGGGTACTGGTACTGGATCTCGTCGGCCATGCGTGCTCGTCCTCTCCTGCGTGTGTGGTGCGGTCGATCGCCGCGACTACTGGCCCGCGCCGTTGCCGAGGAAACCGGAGAGACCGGAAGCGGAAGCGGAATCGGTTCCCGCCCGCCGGACCCGCCCGGCGATGTCCGCGTCGCTGGCCTGGTACTGGGAGGCCGACGTCCGGATCATCGCGGCCATCTCGCGGAGCTTGTTCTCGACCTGCTGGCAACGCGCGTCCCAGTCGGTGTGGGTGTTCTGCAGCTCCCGGATCATGTCGCCCCGGTTTCCGCCCACCAGCGCGTTGATCTCCCCGGTGAGCCGGGTTCGCTCGCCCCGGACGCCGTCGGCGACGTCGTCGTGCTGCTTGGAGATGCTGTTGAGCTGCTGCGCCGTCAGCTTCGTCTGGTTCGGCATTCGGCGGACCTCCCGTGTCGGTTCTTCGGTTCGCGGGGCGCGACCCCCGCGCGAACAGCACACCAGCTCCGGAGCTGGATCGGTGCGGCCGCGGCGCCCGCCGCGAATTCCGCAGGGCTTTCCCTCATGAGGCCGCGCCGCCCGGGTGCTCCTGCGCGGCCGCCGAGGGATCCAGCGCCGGGCCGGTGGGCAGCAGGGCCAGCAGTTCGGCGGGCACCGGGACGGCGGCGGCACCGGCGTAGCCGAGCACTCCGGCGACTTCGCCGGACGACAGCGGGTACTTCACGCCCTGGTCGGTGATGACGTAACGGGCACCCCCAGGTGCTCCCGGAGCGGCGAGTTCGCGGGCCAGCACACCGGTCGACGGCGGCACGCCCACCTGGTACGCCAACGCGTCCCGCGGTCCGACCGACCGCGCGACCCCGGAAGCGCGGGCCTGGTCGCGGGAGACCATGACCACGTCGGTCGGGACGTCGTCCCCGGAGCCCACCCGGAACCGGGCGCACGGCACCTGCCGGGCGTCGCGGTCGACCTGCTTGATCTTCGGCGGATCGCCGGGCAGGTCCGGCGACAACGGGACCTGCGTCGAGCGCGGCAGCGACGCCACCGTCCCGCCGTCGATGGGCAGCGCCGTCGGCCTGCTGCCGGGGTAGGCGGCGGCCAGGTCGGGGTCCGACAGCAGCAGGGCCGCGCGGGTGCGGGTCACCGGGGCCAGCCCGTCGGCGAGCAGCAGGTAGAAGCGGTCGGCGCCGACCACGCTGTTGTGCACCTCGTAGACCTGGCCGATGCGCCCGGGAGTCCCCTTCACGGCCGGGCCGGTCCCGCCCAGCCCCGGCACGTCCGGCGCGGCCAGGTCGGGGCCGCTGGGCAGCGCCTGCACCCACGACGACGCCACCGGCAACGGCCGGATCGCGTCGTAGCCGAGCGCGTCGAGCACCGCCCGCGACGGGATGCGGAACCGCGAGCCGCGCCACACCAGGTAGGTCGCCGAGTCCGGTGTGGACACCAGCATGGCGTGGTCCTCGTCGATCGATTTCCCGCCGAGGTCGCGGACCTGCACGTCGGTCACCGGCCACGGCGTGTTCGACTTGTCGTGCCAGGTGTCGGCGCAGACGTACCACGGTTCGCCGCTCAGCGAGTCGGCGGCCGGCAGCGAGTCGGGGGCGTCGGGGATGCCCAGCGGCAGGCCGCGCGGCACGTCCCGCAACGACTTCGCCGACACCGACACGACAGTCCCCTGTGGACTGTTGACGAGCAGCCGCGCGGACGCGAAGTTCAGCACCGGGCGCAGCTTGTCCGCGAGGTAGACGTACTTCGCGCCGGTCTCCTGCTCCACGATGACCGAGCCCGGCGCCCGCCACGACTGGTTCGCGCCGGGCGAGACGACACCGACGATGCCGAACGCGACGACCACCAGGGCCGCGACGAGGCACCCGACGACCGCGTTCGCCACGAACCGCCGGGCGGGGGTCGCCGGTTCGTCCGGACGGCCCCGCACCAACGCGGACACGAGCCTGCCCACGACGAAGAAGTAAGCCTGCACCTGATCACGTCGGGATCGCATCGCCCTACCTTCGGAACCTGATCCGGAACGGGGTGAACAACGCCGGGATCACCCGGCCAGCCCCTGCACGAACTCGTACACGTCGAGGACCGCCAGCAGCAGCGGCACCAGCGCCACCGCGACGAGCACCTCGACGATGTCGACCGCGCGGCCCCAGTACGGCCGGAGTTTGGTGCCCGGCAGCGAACGCGAACACAGCACCAGCACGAACGCCAACGCCACGGCGGTGGGGAACAGCACCGCCAGCCGCACCAGCGGATCGGTGCCGACCAGCAGCCACACCCAGCACGCCGCGACCCCGCAACCGCCGCCGACCAGCACCGACCAGCGCGCCCACCGGCCGTCGAAGGACCGCGCCCGCAACAGCAGCAGCAACGCCGCGACCCCCACGAACAGCGCCTGCCACAGCTGCCAGCTGCTGATCGCCACGCCGACCAGCGCGATCGTCAGCGCGGTCAGCGCGATGGTGAGCGCGGCGATGTAGCGGGCCGCGACCTGCGAGCGGTCCACGACCTCGCGGTAGGGCACCGGTTCGGTGTCCTCGTCGAGTTCGTCGGCCCCGGAGGGCAGGTCGGGGAGCTTGAAACCGGCCAGCCGGAACGACAGCGTCGGCACGAAGCTCATCGCGACCAGGCACAACGCGATGCCCAGCGCGGCGCACTGGTCCGCCCGCAGGGCGAACGCGAAACCGAGCAACAGGACCGCGGTGAGCACCGCCGCCGGCAACAGCAGCGGGACGAAGAACAACGTCGCGTCGGCGACCCCGAACAGCGCGAGCACCGACACCAGCAGGGCCAGCACGCTCCCGCACACCAGGCCCGCGGCCGGCGGTGCGGCCGGGTGCACGGCCAACGGCAGGAACCACCCGGACAGCGCGGCGAAGCCGACCGCCGCCACCGCCAGCACCGTGGCGGTGATCGTCGCCGACTTCGCCCGTGCGGCCACGCCGGCCAGGGCGACGAGCCCGAGCGCACCCGCGCCGGCCGCCACTGTGGACAGCAGTGCGTTCTCGGCCACCGCGAGCGCGGTCCAGCCGAGCAGGAGCGCCAGCCCCGCGAACGCCAGCAGCGTCCAGCGGGTCAGCCGGTCGTTCCACCGGTCCGGGCGCGCGCGGATCTGCCCGGCGATGCCGTCGACCAGGTCGTCGAAGTCGATCTCGGGCAGCGCCTCGGCACGCGGTCTCATGTGGACGGTCTCACCGTCGGTGAGGCCGAGTTCGGCCGCCGTCCGGTTCTCGTCCAGCGGGGGGTGCCCGAACCGCTGCAACACCCAGCCCTCGTGCTCCACGCCCTGATCGGCCAGATCCTGCCCGGCGTGGCGCAGGACCGCCGGGAGCAGGTCAGCGAACGGGACCTCGGTGGGGACCGCGAGCTCCACCGACCGCGCACCGACGATCAGCCGTAGCCTCACGAGCTTGCTTGTGACATCCTTGGCGGTGCCTTCCATCTGGTGTCCGGTTTCCCTTCGTGGCTGGCTGGCCGAGAAGTGACACGGCGGAACGTAACCGCGCCGGAGCACCCGCGAAGCCCGTCGTCGGCGGCGGGCGGCGCATCCGTAGGGGAACCACTCACCAGAGAGGCGACCGCGTTGACCACGACGTTGTTCAACCGGCCCGCGCGCCGCGTGGGCCCGAAGATGCCGGAGGGCGAACTCGCCCTCCAGGAACCACCACCCGTGCCCGAGTCGCGCAACAGCGGCCTGAGCACGGTGCTCACCTACCTGCCCATGGTGCTGATGTCGGGCAGCATGGCGCTGACCTTCCTGCAGGCGCGGTCCGGGGCGATGGCCTACGTCGCCGGCGGCGTCATGGCCGTGGGCATGGTCGGCATGGTCGTCAGCCAGCTGGCCCGGGTCGCCACCGACCGCAAGCACAAGATGGGCGGCGACCGCCGCGACTTCCTGCGCTACCTCGCGCAGCAGCGCGACCGGGTGCGCACCGCGCTCGGCGAGCACCGCCGCTCGGCGACCTGGACGCACCCGGCCCCGCAGTCGCTGTGGTCGCTGGCGCTGAGCTACCGGCTGTGGGAGCGCCGCCCGACGCACGAGGACTTCGGCGAGGCCCGCGTCGGCGTCGGCGAGCAGCACTCCGCGCTGAAGCTGGTGCCGCCGGAGACGAAACCGGTCGAGGACCTGGAACCGCTGTCGGCGCACGCGCTGCGCCGGTTCCTGCGCGCCTACAGCAGCCTGCCCGACGCCCCGGTCCCGGTGTACCTGCGCGGGTTCGCGCGCATCCAGGTGCGCGGCGAGCCCGAGGCGGTGCGGGCGATGACCCGCGCCCTGCTCGGCCAGCTGGCGACCTTCCACTCCCCCGACGACCTGGTCGTCGCGGTGTGCGCGGGCGAGGCCGAACGCGCCCGCTGGGACTGGCTGAAGTGGCTGCCGCACAACCAGAACGCGCAGCGCCGCGACGCGGCCGGGCCGGTGCGGCTGATGGCCGACAACGTCACCGAGATCGAGTCGCTGCTCGGCGAGGACTTCACCGACCGCCCGCGGTTCGAGGGGGCGAGCCCCATCACCAGCCGCGAACCGCTCGTCGTCGTGCTGCTCGACGGGGTGTCGGTGCCCGCCGGGCACCGGTTCGCCGAGGGCGGCTGCCGCAACGCGGTGGTCCTCGACGTCGGCGGCGGCCTGCCGTGGCGGCCCGCACCCGACACCCTGCACCTGGACGTCGCGCCGGACGAGATCAGCCGGGTGGCCTTCGACCGCGCCGGGCGCGAATCGGTGACCCGGCTCGGCGTGCCGGACGCGCTCGGCGCCGAGGCCGCGGCGGCGCTGGCGCGCACGCTCGCGCCGTTCCGCATCGGCACGGCCGTCGACGCGGGCGAACCACTGGCCACCGACTTCGAGCTGAGCACGCTGCTGGGCATCGGTGACGCGCGGGTGTTCGACGTCGACGCGCTGCGCCGCGGGCGTCCCGACCGGCAGCGGCTGCGGGTGCCGATCGGCGTCGACACCTCCGGGGTTCCGGTCGAACTCGACATCAAGGAGTCGGCCGAGGACGGCATGGGCCCGCACGGCATGCTCATCGGCGCCACCGGGTCCGGCAAGAGCGAACTGCTGCGCACCCTGGTGCTCGCGCTGGCCGCCACCCACCCGTCCGACGAGCTCAACTTCGTGCTGGTCGACTTCAAGGGCGGCGCGGCGTTCCTCGGCTTCGACAAGCTGCCGCACACCTCGGCGGTGATCACCAACCTGGTCGACGAGCTGGAACTCGTCGACCGGATGCAGGACGCCCTGACCGGCGAGATGAACCGCAGGCAGGAACAGCTGCGCGCGGCGGGCAACTACGCCTCGCGCCGCGAGTACGAGAAGGCGCGCCGCGCCGGGGCGCGGCTGGAGCCGATGCCCGCGCTGTTCGTCGTGGTCGACGAGTTCAGCGAGATGCTGGTCAGCAAACCCGAGTTCATCGAGGTGTTCGCGATGATCGGGCGGCTCGGCCGCAGCCTCGGCGTGCACCTGCTGCTGGCGTCCCAACGCCTCGACGAAGGTCGGATCAGCAAGGTGGAAACGCACCTGTCGTACCGCATCGGGCTGCGCACCTTCTCCGCCATGGACAGCCGCAGCGTGATCGGCGTCCCGGACGCCTACGAGCTGCCCTCCGCCCCGGGCAACGGGTACCTGCGCACCGACACGCAGACGCTGATGCGGTTCAAGGCCGCCTACGTCTCGGGCGCCTACCGGGCGCCGCGCAGGCGGCGCAACCAGCGCGTCGTCGAGGACCAGCTGGTCGACTTCACCGGCCAGTACCTGCCGCCGCGGCTGCGCGCGGAGCCGGACCCGGTGCCCGAGCAGGAGAGTCCGGACGACACCCGCGCGACCGTGCTGGACGTGGTGATCGACCGGCTGGCCGGACGCGGACCGGCCGCCCGGCAGGTGTGGCTGCCGCCGCTGCGCCGACCGTCCGCATTGGACGAACTGCTGCCGCCGCTGCTCGAAGACCCGCGGATCGGGCTGCACACCGCGGAGCGCACCCCGCTGGTCGTCCCGGTCGGCCTGGTCGACCTCCCGGCCCAGCAGCGCCGCGAACTGCTCACCGCCGACCTGTCCGGCGCGCAGGGGCACGTGGCGGTCGTCGGCGCGCCGCAGAGCGGCAAGTCGACGCTGCTGCGCACGCTGCTGTGCTCGCTGGCGTTGACGCACACCTCCGCCGAGGTGCAGCTGTACTGCCTCGACTTCGGCGGCGGCACGCTGGCGGCCCTGCAGGGCCTGCCGCACGTCGGCGGCATCGCCAACCGGTTGGACCGCGACCGGGTCACCCGCACCGTGCAGGAGGTCACCAACCTGCTGCACCGGCGCGAGAACCTGTTCGCCCGGCACAACATCGACTCGATGGTGGCCTACCGGCGGGCGCGGGCGCAGGGCCGGTTCACCGAGGAGGACCCGTGCGGTGACGTGTTCCTGGTCGTGGACGGCTGGTACACGATGCGCAACGACTTCGAGGAGCTCGAATCCCGGTTGCAGGACATCGCCGCGCGCGGCCTGAGCTTCGGCATCCACCTGGTGGTGTGCTCCAACCGGTGGTCGGACATGCGCCCGTGGCTGCGCGACGTGCTGGGCACCCGGTTCGAACTCCGCCTCGGCGACCCGGTGGAGTCGGAGGTGCACAGCCGGCTGGCGGCCACCGTCCCCGCGGCGCCGGGGCGCGGCATCACGACCGACCGGCAGCACTTCCTGGCCGCCCTGCCGCGCGTCGACGGCCAGTCGTCCACCGACGACCTCGCCGAGGCGGTGGCGGACCTGGTGCAGGCCGTCGGCGGGCCGGGCGCGGTCCCGGCGCCCCCGGTGCGCCTGCTGCCCGCCGAGGTCGCCGCGGCCGAGCTGCCCGCGCTGCGGGTGCGCGACGAACACGCGGTGTTCCAGGTCCCGCTGGGCCTGGACGACGTCGAGCTGGCCCCGCTGTGGCACGACTTCGACCAGACGCCGCACCTGATGGCCTTCGGCGACACCGAGTGCGGGAAGACGAACCTGCTGCGCTACCTCGCGCGCGCGGTCACCGACCGGTACGAGCCCGACCAGGCCAAGGTGCTGTTCGCCGACCCGCGCCGCGAGCTGCAGGACATCATCCCGACCGAGTACCAGATCGGGTACGCGGTGGCCGCCGACAGCCTCGCCGGCACGGTGCAAGAAGCCGCCGAACTGCTCACGCCGCGGCTGCCCGGCCCGGAGATCACCCCGGACCGGCTGGCCAGGCGGGACTGGTGGGACGGCGGACGGCTGTTCATCATCGTCGACGACGCCGAGCTGCTGGAGGGCGGGATGTCCAACCCGTTCCAGCCGCTGCTGTCGCTGCTGCCGCAGGGCCACGACATCGGCCTGCACCTCGTCGTCGCCCGCAGCACCTCGGGCGCCGGCCGGGCGATGATGGACCCGGTGATGCGCCGCCTCTGGGAGCTGGGCACCCCGGCGCTGCTGTTCTCCTGCCCGAAGGACGAGGGGAGCTTCCTGGGCAACCTCCGCCCCCGGGAACTGCCGCCGGGACGCGCCCAGTTCGTCAACCGGCGGCGGACGGTCCGCCTGGTGCAGACACCGCGCTTCGGAGCCTGAACCTGAACTCGTTCTGAGTGGCGGTGCCGGTGGCGGAACCTCATTGCCTGTCTTCGAACTCGTTGTGCGTGGCGGTGCCGGGAGCGGAACCTCAGCGGCCGTCTCGGCTCCGGGAGCCCCGACTCATGTATGCCCAATACACAGCGTCGGGGCTGTCCTCGCGAGACGGCCGCTGAGAACCCGCGGCGGTGCCAGCGGCGAGACCGCTCACCGAAAGAGAAAGCGGCTGGCGCCGCTTGCCACGTGTGTTCCGGGAGCAGGTTCAAAGACAGGCACTCAGCGGCCGTCTCGACTGCGGAAGCCCCTCCTGATGTATGCCCAATACACGGCGGAGGGGCTGTCCTCGCGAGACGCCCGCCCGTCACCCGACCGCCACCCCCCAAGGAGGCGCTGACGCGCCGCTGCGCCCATCGGAGAACCCGCGGCGGTGCCGGTTGCTTGCGTACTCACCGAAAGAGAAAGCGGCTGACGCCGCTTATCACGACCCGCCGGGACCAAGTGCAAAGACAGGCACTCAGCGGCCGCCTCGGCTTCGGGATCCCAGACTCATGTACCACCCCGGACTGATCAGGACCCGGTGGCCTCGCCCGCGGTGCGCGCACCGCGGGCGGGGCGCCAGGACCGGCGCCGACCGGCCGGCACCACAACGGAGGCCAGCCACCCGAGCGCGCCCGCGCCCACGGCGGCGGCGGTGGTGGCCGCGACGATGCGCGCGGGCCACGGGTCGGGCGGCGGGACGACGGGATGCTGGACGCGTCCCGGCGGCACCGCGCCGTGCGCAGCGCCCGTGACCACGCCGGTGACCGCGGTGTAGGGGTTGACCACGCCCCACCCGGTCCGGGGGTCGGGCACCGCACCGCCGGACCGGTTCGCGGTCGTCCGCAGCCGCTCGGCGACTTCGGCGGCGGTCAGGTCCGGGTGGTAGGCGCGGACGAGCGCGGCGGCGGCCGAGACGAACGGCGTCGCGTAGGCGGTGCCGCTGCCCTGCCAGTGGCCGGGTCCGCCCGGTCCGATGCTCACCACCCCTTCGCCCGGGGCCACCAGGTCGACCGAGGTGCCGGTTTCCGAGGCGGCGCCGGGTTCTCCGGTCTGGTTGACCGCGCCGACGCCGAGAACCCCGTCGTAGCCGGCGGGATAGGACGCCGACCGGCCGTCCGCGCTCGCCGCGGCGGCGGCCACCACGAGCGCGTCGCGCGACTGCGCGTACTGGACCGCCGCCTGCAGGGCGGAACTGGGCTCGGACGTGCTGGGCGAGACGTTGATGACCCGCGCACCGGCGTCGGCCGCGGCGCGGATGCCCTTCGCGAGCATCGCCGGATCGGCGTTGCCCTGGTCGTCGAGCACCCGCACCGGCAGGATGCGGGCCTCCGGGGCCAGTCCGGCGAATCCGACGCCGTGCACCTGCCTGGCGGCGATGACCCCGGCGACGAACGTGCCCTGCCCGGTGCAGTCCGACGTCGCCGCGCCGGCCCCGGAGACGTCCACACCGGACAGCACGGCACCGGCCAGCTGCGGCGAGTTCGCGTCCACCCCGGAGTCGACGACGGCCACGACGACGCCCGCTCCCCTGGTCACCTTCCACACCCGCTGCGGGAAGAACTGCCGCTGCGCCCACGGGATCGCCGGGTCGGACGCGCTCGGCGGCGGCGCGCAGCCGTGGATCGTCGACCGGTCCGGCGGCCCGGCCGCCGGTGCGGCGAGGGCGGCCGGGGCCGGGCCGATCAGGGCCGCGCACGCCAGGCAGGCGGCGGCCGCGCGGGCGGGACGGGCTGTTCTGCGGTGCATCCACTCGCTCCGGGAGTTCAGGGGGCTGTCGCGGAAACCTGCTGCGCGGCGGCGGGGACCTGGGCGACGAGCCCGACGGCGGCTTCGAGGCGCGCGACCTGCACACCGTCCACAGTGGCCAGTTCACGGTCGCGGCGGCGGCGCAACGCGTCGCGCAGCCGGTCGGCCACGGCGCGGTCGCCGTCCGCCGGCTCGCCCGAACCGGTCCCGGCGTCCGCGGGCAGTTCGTCCAGCAGCAGCGCGGAACCGTCGTCGCCGCGCTCCACCGCGAGGACCCGGAACCGGCCGCGCTGCCCGAACACGACCTCGTGCTGCTGGCCGACGGGGGTCAGCACGGACGTCCGCCGCGCCGAGCGCGACCAGATGCCGACGTCCACGCACGCCCCCTCGGGTGCACCGCCGTCGCGCGGCACGGCGCTGACCAACCCGGGTTCGGACAGCACCGCCCCCACCGGGTAGCAGTCCTGGAAGTCCTGGTCCCACGGCCACGACACACCGCGGAACACCGCTCCGCGGTGAACCGGCAACCGGCGCAACCCGGAGGCCAGGCACGCGAGGTAGGCGGCGCACGGCTGCTCCTCGCCGGTGCGGAGCCGTTCGTTGAGCGCTGCGCCGCCCCGGTCGCCGCCGCCCAGGTAGAGCCGCACCGCGACCAGGTCGACGCGGGCGGCGTCCTCGTCGTCGCCGCGCAGCGACGGGAACAGCGCCAGGGCCGCGTTCACCGCGCCCACCTCGGTGTCGAAGTCCTCCCCCGCCCAGTCCAGGAACGCGGCCCGTTCCTCGGGGGTGCTGACGTGGTCGGCCGGGAACAGCGGCTCGCGGTGCTCCACCGGCGTCGGTGCGGGCTTCGCCGGTGCCGGGATGCGCACGGTCCGGGCCTCGGCGTCGCCGTCCGGTGCGCCCGACGGCCCGGAACTCAGCGTCGCCGGGCGCGATCGCAGCGGCGCGACGACCACTGTGGACGCGTCCGCGTCCGCGCCGGGCTCCGGTCGGGGCACCACCATCGTGGTCCGCTCCGCCGGAGTCCGCTGCGCCCCACTCTCCCGGGCCTCGAACTCCGCCCCGCACTGCCGCGCCGCCTCGCGCAGCGCTTCGGCGGCCCCGTCCTCGGCGGGGCCGGTCAGCAGGACGCGGAGGCGATCTCCGCACCGCTTCGACAGGACCGGCAGGAGCGCGGTGATCAGCTCCGCCCCGGCCGCCACCGCTGCCGGGGTCACCGCCAGCGTCATCCGGTGCGCCTCGAACGGATTGCGCGGCAACGCCTCCGCCGATTCGTCCACAGTGGTCACCGCGAGTCCGGACGGGACGACGTGCAGCCGCAGCGGTGCACCCGTCGCGGGGCGGGAGCAGCCCGGCCCGGTGGGCAACCAGCCCGGGGGCGGCGGGGACGAGGTGAGCACCGTCGTCGGCGCCCCGGGCGAGTAGCGCAGCAGCGTCGGAACCGGGCGCCAGCCGGCTTCGCCGTGCGCGTCGTGCGCGACGACCGAACCGTCCGGCGCGGGAAGGCCCGTCGAGGCCACGACGTCCCGGCCGAGCCGGTCGGCGAGCCGCTGCAACCACGCCGCCGACACACTGGTGGCGCCGGGGACGAAGCGGCACGAGTCGAGCAGCGCCGCGGGCATCCGGTGCAGGGCGGACACCACGGGTTCCAGCGCCGGTTCCTGGTCCCCGGGCCGGCCCAGCACCACGCTGGGCGCCCCGGGGACGACCGGCACCGCCCGCACCGGGTCGTCCGGGCCGGAACTCCGGGATCGGACGGTGCGCACCAGCAGTCCCGCCGGGACGTGCTCGAACACCGCGTCCTGCTCGACGACGGGCCGGGGCGGCAGCAACGCCTCCCAGGGGGGAGGTGCGAGCCGGTAGCCGCACGGCGTGCTCGGGCTGCCGGGGCGGAACCGGGCCCAGCCCGGCGCACCGCCGGGACCGGCCGCGAAGGCCAGCATTCCGGCCATGGCGACCTCGCCCGCCGACGCGACGACCTCGACGCCGAAGGTGTCGGCGAGCGACTGGGCGTAGATCCGGCCCGAGGCGTCCGCAACCCCGGCTCCCCGGGCCAGCAGCCACAGCACGCGGGGCGCGCCCGGCGGACCGAACACCCGCCCGCACGTCTGCCACACGGCGTTCGGCAGGTCGGGCGCGGCGCCCGCCGCCGGGGTGGCCAGCAGGACGACGGTCCCGGGCACGTCCGGCAACGAGGCGAGCAGGCGGTGCTCGGGCGAGTCCGGGGTCTCGCCGAGGCGCTCGAACAGTCCCGTGCAGCCCCGCCAGCGGACGCGGAGCGCACTTGCTTCGAGGCCGGGCACCGGATTCGGCGGTGGTGTTGGTGGCATGGCTCGTTTCCCTGCAGGCAGCGGGCTCCAGACGCCTCCGGGCGTCTGCCGACGTGTGTGACGAGAGGTCCTGGAGCGACTGTGCCCGGTTCCCGCACCGCGGTCGGCACCCCGGACCGGGCACGCGCCGTGATCGAGGGATACCCCTCGATCACCCGCGCCCCGGGCGGGTCAGGAGTCGACCAGGCCGGCCAGCGCGCGGCGCATGATCTTGCCCGTGGAGGTGCGCGGCAGCTGCTCGACGAACCGCACCGAGCGCGGCAGCTTGTAGGCGGCGAGCCTCTCGCGGCAGTACTCGATCAGCTCGTCCTCGGTCACGGCCGCCGCCGGGACCACGTAGGCGCGCGCGAGTTCGCCCTTCACCTCGTCGGGCACCGGCCCGACGGCGACCATCGCCACGGCCGGGTGGCCGGCCAGGACCCGCTCGATCTCGGCCGGGTACACGTTGTACCCGGCGGTGACGATCATGTCCTTGCGGCGGTCCACCACGAAGAAGTGCCCGTCCTCGTCGGCGTGCGCGATGTCGCCGGTGTGCAACCACCCGTCGGCGTCCACGGCGGCGGCGGTCGCCTCGTCGTCGTCGAAGTAGCCGAGCATCACCAGCGGTCCGCGGACCAGGAGTTCGCCGGGCACGCCGGGTGGCGCGGTCCGCCGGGAGTCGCCCAGCTCGCCGACGCGGACCTCGACGTCGGGCAGTGCGACGCCGATCGAGCCGGGGCGCGGTTCGCCGTCGTACCAGTGCGTCGTGCCGAGCCCGGACAGCTCGGTCATGCCCCACAGCTCGATCAGCCGGGCGCCGGACACCCGCTCCCACCGTTCGACCGTGGAGCGCGCGATCGTCTGCCCGCCGACGGTGCAGCGGGTCAACGTGCCCAGCTCCGCCCGGTCGAGGTCGTCGTGGGCCAGCAGCATCGAGTACATCGCCGGAACGCCCTCGAACAGCGTGGCCCGGTGCTCCTGGATGAGCCGCAGCGCCTCCCCGGCGTCGAACCGCTCCATGAGCACCACCGTGCCGCCCACCAGGAACGTGCTGTTGACGGCGACGTTGCCGTAGACGTGCGGGGTGGGCAGCGCGGTGACCACGACGTCGGCTTCGGTGCGCCCGTGCATGCGGGCCGTGGCCTCGCAGTTGAGCAGCACCGCCCGCTGCGACTGCACGGCGCCCTTCGGGACCCCCGTGGTCCCCGAGGTGTAGCCGATGGTCGACGGCAGGTCCGGCGACACGGCCACCGGCTCGAACGCGCCGGGGCCCGCCAGGTAGTCGGCTGCGGACCGGGCCCCGGGCGGCGGGTCGTCGAAGCAGACGACGCCGCGCAGCGAGTCGACCTCGTCGACCACGCCCTCCAGCCCGGCGAGCTGGTCGCGGGCCGCGAACAGCAGACCGGCCCGGCAGTGCCGCAGCACGAACCGGACCTCCTCGGCGGTGAGCATGACGTTGATCGGGTTCACCACGGCTCCGGCCCGCAGCGCCCCGTGGTAGGCGGCGATCCACTCCCACCGGTTCTGCGAGTACAGCGAGACCCGGTCGCCGGGTCGGATGCCGTCGGCCACCAGCCGAGCCGCGACGTTGGCCGCCGCCCGGTCGAGTTCGGCGTAGCTCAACGTCCGGTCCTCGGTGATCAACGCGGTTTTCCGCGGGAATCTCGCCGCGCTGGCCGACAGGATCTCGCCTGGACCTTGCATGGGGCCACCTCGTATTCTCTGAGCTTCCTTCGCGAATCGCGAGTGGGAAGCGATGATGAGCCAGGCAGCCCGCTCCCGGCACACCCGATCGGGCGTACCGCGGCATTGCTCCACTGTGGACACCGCGGCGGACGGCCACCGGTGGACACGGGTGGCCACCCGACCGCGCCCGCCGAATCGGGGCACCCAGCACCTCCACCTGGAAGGTCCGCCGCACCACCGCCCCAGACAGTCCACAAAGGACTAAAGACGGCAGGCGCCTCCCGCCCGCGGTCGGGCGGAAGGCGCCGGTGCGGATTCTCAGTTCCTGTCTTCGAACCTGGTCCTGACCGCCGTGGCAAGCGGCGTGAGCCGCTTTCTCTTTCGGTGAGTGGTCTCGCAACCCGCACCGCCGCGGGTTCTCCGGTGGTCACAGTGGCGCGTAGCGCCTCCGTGGGGGGTGGTGGTCGGGCGACGGGCGGGCGTCTCGCGAGGACAGCCCCTCCGCCGTGTATTGGGCATACATCAGGAGGGGCTCCCGGAGCCGAGACGGCCGCTGAGGTTCCGCCACCGGCACCGCCACGCACAACGAGTTCAAATACACGCTCTCAGGCCCCGATCCGCGAGCGGTACTCCGCGACGAAGTCGTCCACCGCGATCGGCGCCCGCACCAGCCCGTCGGGAATGCGGAACGCGTCCACCAAGGACATCACCGATCCCGCGATGCCCTCGCAGAGGTCGTCGATGACCGACGGCAGCTGGTCGACGTGGTCGGTGGTCAGCAGCTCCGCGCTCACCAACCAACCGGACTGGCGGTCCATCTCGGCCAGCGCGAACAGGCCCGCCACCCGCCGCAGCGCGTGGGCGGCCCGCGCGTCCTCGACCGCGTCGACGGCGTCGAGCAGCCTCTCCAGGCCGATCCGCGCCGCCGACGCCCTGGCGAGTTCCACCGCCTGGTTGGTCACGCCGTTCCAGGCGTCGAAGAACGACGCCGACGAGTTCGCCCGCCGCTGCAGCTCGGCGTTGATCCGGTCGCGCATGCGGATCTCGCGCTCCCGCAGCACGTATGCCCAGAAGTCCTCGTCGAGCAGTTCGCCGCTGGGTTCCTCGGGTTCGTGCCGGGGCGGGTCGTGCTGCAACCCGGAGAGGATCTCGCCCGCCGCCTTCAGCAACATGACCTGGTTGTCGCCTTCGGCGGTCATCGTGGCGTGCGCCATCCAGAGGTACTCGGCGATCCGGTTCACCGAGAACATCCCCTGCGCCCCGCACCTCTCCCGGCACTCCGCGAACAGGCGCTCTGCCCACGACGTCGTCCACGCCTTGGTCAGCGACATCAGGTGCTCCACCTCCGCCTCGCGCTCCGGTGTCATGCCCGTGTAGGCCCGGGTCGCGTGGCGGACCAGCATCGTCATCGCGTAGGTGTACGCGAGGTGGGTGAACACGGGGCGGCGGAAGCTCCGGTACGCCGTGACCGGCACCTGCTGACCGTCACCGCCGGTGGCGAACGTCCTGCGCTGCGTGGCGTACCGGACCACGATCCACGTCGCCGACCGGCAGCACGCCACCGCCGCGGCGGCCAGCAGCAGCCGCCCGGTGTACAACCGGCTGCCCGACAACAGGAACCGCCGGTGCGGGTCGGCCACCTCGCTGGTGAACGTCCCGTCCTCGTCCAACGCACCCGCCCGGCCCGCCAGCAGGCAGCCGAGCGGAACCTCCACGTCGGAGAACGCGGTCAACGCGTTGTCCTGGTGGTAGGCGGGTTTGCCGGGCAGGGCGGTGATGGACACGCCCTCGCAGGGCGTCCCGTCGGCATGCCGCAGGCGCACCAGGAACGGCAGCACGCCGTGGTCGGTCCCGTCGACCTTCAGCCGGGCCATCACCACGCCGATCTTGCCGACGTCGTCGGCTCCGGTGGCGGGCATGAACTTCTGGCCGCGCTCGCTCGGAGTGGTCAGGCGGAACACCCGGGCGTCGCGGTCGTAGACCGCCTCGGTCTCCAGCGCGGCCGCGTTCGTGCCGTAGCCGAGTTCGGTCATCATGAACACCCCGACGGCCGACATCGACTCCAGGTCGGCCAGCAGCGGCCGCACGTCCGGATCGTTCGGCGACCGCTCCAGCACCGTGCCCAGGCACAGGTTGTAGTGCGGCGACAGCAGCGAGGCCATCGTGGGATCGACGATGCCGGACCACTCGTGCAACGCCAACAGCCACTCGAAGTCGGCCAGCAGCTCCCGGGCGGGCCCGACCGACTCGTGCACCAGCCGCAGCCGGTCGTACGACAGCCGCAACGCCTCGCGCGCCGTGGAAACCTCCCGGTAGGCGAACTCCTCCCGGGAGAACAGCTCGGCCAGGTCGGTGTCCTCGCGCCCGGCGAAGAGCACCTCGGCCAGGGACTCGGCGACGGTGTCGCTCGTCCGGTTCTCGGTCATCGGTCGCTCATCTCCCCCGCCTTGGGAATGATCCCGTCCTGCGCCATGCGCTCCAGGTACGTGGCCAGCAGGCCCGATCCGATCTGCGGGCAGGCCACACCGCTGCCGTCGAGTCCGGCACGCAGGTTGGCGGTCCGCACCGCGAACTCCTGTCCCACGGGCAGCACGTCCGGCCCGTCCGCGCCGGACGCCGCGCCGCGCAGGTGCGGCAGGAACAGCCACATCGGGTTGTCCTCGTCGGCCTCCAACGCCTCGACCCACTCGGCGCGGGACGCGATGCGCAGCGCGTATCCGCATTCCTCCAGCCAGCGGTGCACGTCGCTGATCCGCAGCGACGGCGTGTCGGCGACGTGGAAGATCCGGCCCGCCGACGACGGGCGGAGCGCCAGCCGCACCACGGCCTCGGCGACGTGGTCCACCGGCGTCCACAGGTCGACCCACTCGGCGTCGGGCAGCACACCGACGCGCACGCTTCCGGTCAGCACCCGCCACCAGAAGTCCCCCTCGGCCCAGTACCCCTTCTCGCTGTCCCCGGACACGCGGGCCAGGCGGTAGATGCTCACCGGAACGCCGCGCTCTCCCGCGGCGTGCACCAGTTGCTCGGCCACCCACTTGCTGCGCGGGTAACCGCTGAGCACCGATTCGGCGCTCGGCGCGACCGGGATCGGTTCCTCGGCCACATCCGCCAGGTGCCAGTCCCCGAGTCCCTGCATGGCCGCCAGCGTCGAGATGTGGTGCACCCGCTTGAGCCGTTCCCGCGTGGCCAAGCGCAGCACTTCCCGCGTGCCGAGGACGTTGGGGCCGCGCAGCGTCTCGTAGCCCTGCACGGCGCTCACCGACGCGGCGCTGTGCACGATCGCGTCGACCCGTGCGGCCAGGTCGCCGTACTGCTCGGCGTCCAGCCCGAACTCCGGCTCGGCGAGGTCACCGGCGACCGGCACCACGCGGTCGAACCCGTCGGTGGAAAGCCCGTAACCGCGCAGGGTTCGCACCAACCGGTTCCGGGCGTCCTCCCGCGACCGCGCGCGGACCAGGCAGTGCACCCGCGCCTTCGTGCGGCGCAGCAGCTCGTCCAGCAGGAACGCCCCGACGAAACCGGTCGCGCCGGTCAGCAGCACCTCGCGTGGCTTGGCGGCGGACGCCAGAGCGCGGTCGGCGGGCACGACGACGTCCGGGTCCAGGACCGCGTCGGTGTGCGGGTTCGGCTCCGGACGCTGGTCGTCCTCCGCCGGGCCGCCCCGGCGGGCCCGCTCGACGGCCTCGGCGAGCCCGCCGACCGTCAGCGAACGGAACGCCTCGGCGGCCCGCACCTCCACGCCGAAGTGCTTGTTGACCTCGTTGACCAGGCGGATCGCGCTCAGCGACCCACCGCCGAGCCGGGCCAGGTTCTCGTCCCCGGCGTCCGGGCGGACTCCGAGGACCTCCTCGCACAGGTCGGCGATCCGGTCCTCCATCGCGGAGAAACCGGGGCCGTGCGAGGAGTCCTGCCCGGCGTCGGTCGGCCAGTCGAAGACGACGGCGAGGCCGCCGTCGTCCAGCAGCTCGCGGCAGCGCCGCCGCTGCACCTTGCCGCTGGAGGTCTTGGGCAGACCGCGCGCCCTGATCAGCACCACCCGCTCCGGCGCGAGCTCGTGGGTCTCGGCGATCTCCTGCCGGATGCGCCGGGCGACGTCCGGCTGGTCCTCGTCGCGGCACCGGCTGTCGACCTCGGCGACGACCACGACCGACTCGGAGTCCTCCTCCGCCGCGAACGCCGCGCACCCGCCCGGGCGCACCGCCGGGCTGGCCTGCTCGGCGGCGAGCTCCAGGTCCTGCGGATAGATGTTCTGACCAGCGACGATGATCAGGTCCTTGCGCCGCCCGGTGACGAACAGGTGGCCGTCGACGAGCGCGCCGAGGTCGCCGGTCCGCAGGTACCGCGTGTCGGTGTCGGGGAGGGTGTTGGCGAAGACCTCCGCGCTCTCCTCCGGGCGCTGGAAGTAGCCCTGCGCGATGCTGGGTCCGCCGACCCAGACCTCCCCGATGGCGCCGTCGGCGCACTCGGCGCCGGTGTCGGGGTCGACGACGCGGAGGTCTACTGTGGACGCCGCTGGTCCCACGTCGACCAGACTCGTGCTCGGCGTCCCGGCCTCGGCGGTCCGCACCCGCCCCTGGGCGAGCTGCTGCCGGTCGACCTCCAGCGCCCGCGGACCGCTGCGGCGCGGACCGCCGCTGACGATCAGCGTCGCCTCGGCGAGCCCGTAGACGGGCATGAGCGCCGAGCGCTCGAACCCGGCGGGGGCGAAGTCCTCGGCGAACCCGTCCATCGTGTCGGCGCGCACCGGTTCGGCACCGCAGTACGCCGCGTCCCAGCTCGACAGGTCCAGCGCCGCGAGCTCGTCGGCCGTCACCCGCCTCCGGCACATCTCGTAGGCGAAGTTCGGCGCCCCCGAGATGGTGCCCCGGTAGGCGCTGATGGCCTGCAACCACCGCACCGGCCTGCGGACGAAGTCCACGGGAGGCATCAGCACTCCCCGGGCTCCGTTCACCAGCGGGAGCACCACCCCCGCGATCAGCCCCATGTCGTGGAACGTCGGCAACCACGAGACACCGACGCTGTCCGACGTCACGTTCATCAGCGTGGAGATGGCCGCCGCGTTGGCGAGCAGGTTGGCGTGCGTGAGCGCGACGCCCTTCGGCGCGGAGGTGGATCCCGAGGTGTACTGCAGCATCGCCAGGTCCTCGGCGCGAACCCGGGGAGGACGCCACTCCTCGACGGGTTCGGCGGTGAGATCCACGGGCACGCGGTGCAGTCCGGGAAGACGTCTGTCCACTTGGGACATCTGGTCGGACGAGTTCAGAACCAGTGCGGGCGCGCAGTCGTCGACGACCGACGACAGCCGCTCCGCGCCCCGGGACATCCTTGCCGGGTCCCGCAGTGTCGTCGGAACGGCCACCACCCCGGCCGTCAGACACGCGAAGTAGGCGACGACGAACTCGGGACCGGGCGGGCAGACGAGGACAGCGCGGTCACCGGGGTTGGCGTGGGCGGCGATCACCGCCGCGTTGCCGAGGACCCGGCGGTACAACTCGCCGTACGTGACGTCCCACCGCTCCACTCCGTCGTTCAGGAACAGGTAGGCGGAATCGTCGCCGCGGTTTTCCGCCTGCGACGTGAGAAAGTCGAACAACGTGGTCAATTCTGCTCCAGAACCGGGCACGACCGACGGGAAACCGCCGGTGGAATCATCCGAGGAAATACCGACCAACGCGCGTCCGCGCACCCGACGCGCGGCGGGGAGGCCCGCGGAGCCGAACGCTCCCGAGACCTCCTACCGGAGTAGTTCTAACCTTCCGGCGGCCGAGCAGAACACCTCCACCTGTAGGTGATCACGCAGGTCCGCGCCCGCGATCACGAGGCCGGAGCTCGGCATCGCCCAACGCACGCGATCCTGATCAACGCGGTTCTCCGCGGGAATCTCGCCGCGCTGGCCGACAGGACCTCGCCTGGACCCCACATGGGGTCTCCTCGTATTCTCTGAGCTTTCTTCGCGAATTGCGAACGGAAAGCGACGATGAGCCAGGCAGCCCGCTCCCGGCACATCCGATCGGGCGCACCGCACCGGCTCGCGCGGCGGTGCGGGACGTCCCGCCGCGAGGGATTTCCCTTGATCACCGGGTGCCGCCGGACTCGCCCGTCGTCGCCGGGCGCGCCGCGGTGCACGGTCACGGGTGCGTTTCCCGCCGGCCACGCCGGTGGGACTCGATGGACTCGCCGAACCGAAAGGCCCGACAGTGAATCCCGAACCCGTGTCCGCGTACGTCACCGTGTTCCTGGTCTGCGCGCTCGTCGCCGCATACCTGGTCTTCGTGATCAGCGCGCTGATCGGCGTCGTCCGGTCGAAGCTCGAACTGGTCCACAAGGCCGCCTGGATCGTCGCGATCTTCGTCTTCCCCTTCCTGGGCAGCCTCGTCTGGCATTTCGTCGGCAAGAAGTCGAGGAGCGCCCTCGGCAACGAGCAGCCGGTCAGCCCGCAGGTCGGCTGACGGCCGGACCGGCACGCCGCGTCCTGACCACGAACGCGCCGGGTTCCCGGTCGGGTCCGCCGGACGAGTCCGCACCACCGCGGCGCCGTCCGGCTCCCGCGGGCCGGTTCGTCCCAGCAGGGCGGTGCCGGTCGGCAACGCGCCAATACCCCCACATGCAGGTGGTGTGCGCACGACGGCGTGCACCATCCTCGCGGAGGAACACCTGCGTCCCGCCCAGGTCCGCGAGGGAGGAGGGGATCGGCGTGGTCAACGCGTCGGGAAGCGCCGCGGCGCGCGGCGGGATCCGCCGGTTCGTCCACTGTGCACGGACCGGGCCGCGTTCGGCGTCGCGCCCCGGAAGCGTTCCCCGCCCCACGCGACCGCAGGGAGAACCGCATGCATACCTCGAACGACGAGACCACGGCGCTCACCGACGCCCTGGACCAGGTGCTCTTCCACATCAGCGCGTCGCTGAGCAACCGCACGGTCGACCAGCTGGTCGCCCACCTGGAAGCGGGCCGGGAACTGGCCGCGGCCCGGATGATGGCGGAAGTCGCGGCAGCTTCGCACCTCGCACTGTCCGAAGAGGACCGCGACACCCTGAGGACGGCCATCGGCACCCACGGCGGCGACACGGCCCACATCGACCGGCTCGACGCCCGCGCGGCGGCCGAGGCCCCGACCGTCGCTGTCGACATCCGCCGCCTGCGCGAGTGCGTCCACCGGACTCCGCCGCGGTAACCCACCCGAACACCGAACTGCCGGCACCCGGTCGCGGAGGGCGGGTGGCACGCGGGCACGTGTTGTCACTTCCGGCACCAGACAGGAGTACCGCCATGCCCGCGAAGGAGTCCCGGCCGCTGGATCTCCACCCCCGCACCGGCGCGACGACCGGGCTTCGCGGCAACGGCGAACTCCTGCACGCGATGGGCAACGAACTCGGTGTGGCCATGGCGGTGGCGGAACGGGCGGCGCACGACGACGCCGTCCCACCCGCGGTGCGCGAGGACATGAACACCGTCGTGGAGGCGATCTCGCGCACCGAAGGACTCCGCGGCCGGATCAGGTTCGGCAGCACCAACGCCCAGGACACCGCGGACCTGCTGGCGTGCCAGACCGAGGTGCTGGAGCTGGTCGCCCGCAAGGCCCCGCTGTCGGCGACGCTGGCGGCGCTGGCCACCGGGATGGAACGGCACCTGCCCGGCACGCACTGCTCGATCCTGCTGTTCGACCCCGAGGAATCCCGCCTGCACCACTGCGCCGCACCGACGCTGTCGGCCAGCTACACCGCCGAGATCGACGGAATGGCGATCGGCCCGGTGGCCGGCTCGTGCGGCACCGCCGCCTACACCCGTCGGCCGGTCTTCGTCAGCGACATCCTCGCCGACGAGCGGTGGGCCGCCTTCCGCGCCGTCGGAGTCCGCCACGGGCTGCGCGCCTGCTGGTCGTATCCGGTGATCAGCCCGAGCAGTTCGGACGTCCTCGGCACCTTCGCGGTCTACCACCGGCGCCCGCACCGGCCCGGGGCCGAGGAACGGCTCGTCGTGGAACGGTTCACGCACCTGGCCGCCGTCGCCATCGAGCACCACCAGTTGTTCAACGCGCTGCACGAGAGCGAAGAGCGCTTCCGCGGCGCGTTCACCGACGCCGCCGTCGGCATGGCACTGGTCGACCGCGACGGTCGACTGGCCCACGTCAACACCGCGCTGTGCACCGAAACCGGGCACGATCTGGACGACCTGTTCGGCATGGCCGTCGACGCCCTGTTCGAGCCGGGCAGCGCCGCCGAGGTGCGCGACGCCCTGTCCCGGATCGTTTCCGGTCGCGCGGGCTGCTACTCCCGCGACCACGACTTCCTGCACGCCGACGGCAGCCGCCGCGCGGCGTACCTGCTGCTGTCACCGGTCACCGACGCCGAGGGCCGCCTGCGCTTCGTCTGCCTGCAACTGCGGGACATCACCGACAGGCTCCGCATCCGCGGGGAACGGCAGGCCCGGGAGGCGGCCGAACGCGCCAACCTCGTCAAGAGCGAGTTCGTCGCCCAGCTCAACCACGAGATGCGCACTCCGCTCAACGCCGTCGTGGGGTTCGCCGAACTGCTGCGCCGCAGCGCGCTCGCGCCGGAGGCGGCCGAACACGCCCGGCACATCGTCGAGGCGGGCGCGCACCTGGAAAGGCTCCTTGAGGACACGCTCTGCATGGCGCGGGCCGAGGCCGGAAGCCTGCCCATGCACTTCGAACCGCTGGACCCGGCCGAGATCGCCCGGGAGGCGATCAGCTTCACGCAGCCGTTCGCCGAGCGGATGGGGATCGAGCTGCGAGCGCCGACCGGACCCGCACCGCGCGCCGTGGCCGACCGCCACCGGCTGCGCCAGGTGCTGTTGAACCTGCTCACCAACGCGATCAAGTACAACCGGCCGGGCGGGCGGGTGGCGGTGCGCTCGCGGAAGTCGGCCGACCAGGTGCGCATCACCGTCGAGGACACCGGCCGCGGCATCGGACCCGCCGCGCTGGAACGGATTTTCACGCCGTTCGAACGTCCCGGTGCGGCGCCCGACGACCCGGCAGGCGTCGGCCTGGGCCTCGCCCTGACGAAGAAGCTGGTCACCGCGATGGGCGGGTCCATCGCCGTCGACAGCGAAGTCGGCGTGGGCACCCGTTTCCGGGTCGACCTGCCCGCGCACGAGGCGGAGCGACCCGCCGGTGCCGAACCGGTGGACCCGCTGGACCGGGGTGTCCAGGCGCCGCGCGGGGAGGACGCATGACCAAGCGGGTGCTCGTCGTCGACGACGACGCAAGGATGGCCGAACTGCTCACCCACCAGCTGGCCGCGTTGGGCTACCACGGCCGCGCGGTCAGCCCACCGGAGACCGCGCTGGAGGCCGTCCGCAGCCACCCGCCCGACGCGCTCGTCATCGACCTCACCTTGGCGGACGCGGACGGCCTGGCGCTCGGGGAATCGCTGCGCGAATCCGGAATACCGATGCTGGCCTGCACCGGTTCCGTCGAACCGGACGTCGAGCAGCGGGTGCGCGCCGCGGGTTTCGCCGCATTGCTGCGCAAGCCGTACCGGTTGGCCGCCCTGGACCGCGAGCTGACACTTCTGTCCGAGCTGGACTGATCGACCACGCCACGTGCCGCCCGTAGCGGGCCGCCGGAAGGAGCACTCCCGCCCATGTTCGCCCCACCGCCGTCCGCCCGGTCCGTGCTCGTCGTCGAGGACGACGAACGAATCCGGCGAGTCGCCAGCCGAGCGCTCCGCGACGGCGGGTTCGAGGTGAGCGAGGTGGTGGACGGCCGGTCCGTGCTCGACGAACTCCGGCGGTCCGCGGTCGACCTGGTGGTGCTCGACATCGGGCTGCCCGGAGTCGACGGCCTGGACCTGCTGCACCACCTGCGCCGCGAGGGCGACCTCCCGGTCATCCTGCTCACCGCGCGACGCGGCGAGACCGACCGCGTGCTGGGCCTCGAACTCGGCGCCGACGACTACGTGACCAAGCCGTTCTCGCCCCGCGAGCTGGTCGCCCGGGTCAAAACCGTCCTGCGCCGCGCCACCCGGGGGCAGGCCGACCGCTGCCGGTTCGAGTTCGACGGGTTGGTCATCGACACCCGCACCCGCGAGGTCCTCGTCGGCGGACGCGCCGTCGAACTCACCGTGAAGGAGTTCGACCTGCTGGTCCACCTGGCCTCCGCGCCCCGCCAGGTGTTCTCCCGGAGCCAGCTGTTGCAGGCGGTGTGGCGGTCGGAACCGGGTTGGCAGGCCGAAGCCACCGTCACCGAGCACGTCCACCGGCTCCGGCACAAGGTGGAGACCGCCCCGGCCCGGCCCCAGCGCATCCGCACCGTCCGCGGCATCGGCTACCGGTTCGAGCCCTGACGCCCGGGCCGGCACCACCCGGTCGTGCAGCGTGGTGCGCCCAGCGAAGCGAGCACCTCCTCGAAGCCGACATCCGACATCACCTGACCGGGCAGCCGCACCGACGCGACTCATCCATGCCCGCTCGGACAGGTGTCGGCGTGCGCTGCCACGTCCAGGACCTGGCGGGCCAGCGCGTCGGCGTCCTGCCGCCGGGGCAGCAGGGTCCGCGCGGTGACGGCGCGCATTCCGGTCCGGCGGATCGCGGCGACCGCGGCGGCATCCGCTTGGTCGACCACGAACACGTCGCAGAAGTCCTGGTAGAGCGCGGCGACGTCGGCTGCGGTGTGCCGACGCCCGCACGCGGCCAGCAACGCCGCGCGACTGCGGGCGCGGGTGGCCTCACCCTCGTCGTCGATCGGCACGCCCTCGACCACCGGCGTGACCGCCACGACGCGGGCGGGCGTCGCGCGCAGCGCAGGACGCACCCCGGGCAGCGCCAGCACCGGGCCGACGCTCGCCACCGGATTGCTCGGTCCCACCACCACCAGCCGGGATTCCCGGATGGCCCGCAGCACGCCGTCCGCCGGGGCCGCGTCCCCGACACCGCGGCAGTGCACCGCCGCCACCTCGTCGCGCGCCCCGCGCCGCACCAGGAACTCCTGGTAGTGCAGGGTTTCTCCGGTGCCCGTCCGGACGAACGTGGTGACCTCGTCGTCGGTCATCGGCAGCACCTCGTGGGGCACTCCCATCCCGTCCGCCAACCGCCTGGTGACCGCCGACAGCGACGTGCCCGCGCGGAGCATCCCGGTGCGGAACAGGTGGGTGGCCAGGTCCCGGTCGCCGAGCTGGAACCACACCGGCGAGCCGAGCGAGCGCAGCTCCGACATGCACCGGAAGCTCTCGTCCGCCACGCCCCAGCCGCGGCGCACGTCCTGCCGACCCGACAACGCGTACAGCACGGTGTCCAGGTCCGGGCAGACCCGCAGACCGTGCATCCAGATGTCGTCGGCCGTGTTCACCACGAACACCAGCGGTTCGTCCGTCACCCGCGCGATGCCGCACCACAACCGCGCGGCGCCGATGCCGCCTCCCAGCAAGGTGATCACAACAACCACTCCGGCATCTCCGGCGGCACCCGGCGGCCGTTGGCGATGAAGAACGCGCGGATGACGTTGCCCTTGGCCACCTGGCGCCCGCGCGGCAGGTCCAGGCCCTCGGAGAACTCCTTGATCTTCTTGGCGTAGAAACCGCGCTTGCGGTACTTGCGGGTCTGGACGTCGAAGATCTCGGCGACCATCTCGTCCGGCGTGCGCTCGACGAACTCGGCGAACTGCCGGAGCGTGTCCAGCCGCTCGGCCCGCTCCTGCTCGGTGAGGTCCTCGTCGAGTTGCCGCGCGTAGCGCCGCACGGTGTCGAACTCGGTGAACCGCTGCTCAAACATGGATCGCTGCTCCCGGGAACCCACGTGCGGGCGGCGGTGACCGCCGGGCACCGCCGCCCGCGGCTGTCACTCCGGCAGACCGAAGAGCCCGGCCAGTGCGCGCACCTCGGCCTTGCGCCAGTGCAGCGGCGCGGCCTCCTGGATGGCGCCCGCCTCGGTCAGCTCGCGCACCACCTCCGGGTCCCGCTCGAACGAGGTGCCCCACGTGCCGCGGAAGTACAGCTGCTCGAAGTCGGGACGCGGTCGCTGCCCGCCGGCCTCGCGGTCCTCCGCCGGGTAGCCCAGCAGCTGGACCTGCGCCGGGGTCGCGTGCTCGGGCATGCCCAGCAGTTCGCGGATGCGGTCGCGCTTGCCGGTGAGCATGCCGGTGCCCAGCCCCTCGTCGACGGCCGCGAGCAGGGCGGACCCGATCGCCAGGCCGGTCTCGATGGCGCTGAGCCACTCGGCGAAGCGCATGTCCCCGGCCAGCACGTTGAAATCCGGGGTCTTCATCACGACGTCGTCGACGAACTGCTCGCTCCAGCCGTAGCTGGAGGTCAACGCACCGGCCTCGATCAGCTTGAGCAGCTCGTCGCGCAGGTTCTCCCAGCCGCTCATGTCGATGGTCCAGTAGACGTGCACCGGCGCCTGCGCGGCGGCCGGCTGGTTGTACAGCGCCTCCACCAGGGCGTTCCAGGTCTGTTCGGGGGTTTCGTCGCGGATCACGACGACCGCCTTGCGGATCAGCTGGGCGTTGCCGTGCTGGGATTGCAGCCGCGCGGCCTCCAGCACCTTCTGGATCTTCGCCTCGTCGACCGGTCGCCACGGCTGGTAGTAGCGGATCGACCGCCGGGTGCCGACGACCTTCTTGAACTCCATGCGCTCTCCCTCCACCGTCCCGGCTCGCTCCGGGAGCCCGTTCCTGCTCGCGGAACTCGCCCACGGTGGTGCACGGCAACCGCGCCACGTCCGCCCGTCACCCGCCGTGACCGCCCCTGCGAGCACGGTTACAGGTTCGACCGCGCGGATCAGATCGCCGTCAAGGAATTCTCAACATTCCATCGTCGCCGCTCACCGGGATCCGGCGCCCACACACCGCGATGCCGTTCGCGCTCTCGAAGGCGCCACGAACACGCTCGACACGGCACCGGGCAGCGCGGCGCCACTGCGCGCTTTCCTGGAACGCCTCGACCGCAGCGTGCCGGCGAGGATGGCCGTCCACTTGCTCGTCGACGGCTTGAGCCCGTCGAGGAAGCCCCCTGACGACCCGGCTCGGCGACGCCCAGCTGTCCCCATTCTGGATGGTCATGATCCCGGGCGCGTTCGCTCCGGTGACCGCCGCGTGCATGTTGCTCGTTCTCCGCGACCGGCGGCTCAGCCCGACCGATCGCCCCGCCTTCCGAGCCCGGGAACTCCTGCGCACGTTCTCCTTCAGCCCGAAGCGCAACCCGGACTTCAGCTGGGCCTGCCTCGTGGTGTTCCTGCTGTCCACGGGCGCCTCGACGCTCACCACCTACCTGGTCTACTACCTCTCCGACTACTTGCGCATCGACGGCGCCGCAGTGCCGCGACTGGCGTTTGTGGCGCCGGATCCGCAACGTGTCCTAAGTAGAACGTCGGTTCTATCCACAATGGACTCACCATCGACCGAGCGCCCCGACAACACGCCCCACGCAACCCCTCCCCACGGACCGCCCGCGGCGCCCTCGCGACACCCCCCGCGCCGAGACAAGACCCCGACATCGCGAAGGGACCCCAGGCACCGGATTGACAGGCGATCCGACTGCAACTAGGTTCGTTACAGTTAATCGGTGCCGCCCAGGTCATGAAGGGAAGACGGGTGGGTCTCAGCAGCAGGAGTGCGGTCGCGATTCACGCGCTCACCATGTTGGCGCGCTGGGGCGACCGCTGTCTGACCTCCGCGGAGATCGCGGACAGCCTGGCGAGCAATCCGGTGCTCGTGCGGCGCATCCTCGGCAGCCTGCGCAACGCCGACCTGGTGTGGTCCACCGAGGGCCGCGGCGGCGGCTGGTCCCTTGCCCGAGCCCCGCGGGAGATCACGCTCTACGACGCCTACGCCGCTGTCGAGGAGGGGCGGATCCTGTCCGGGCACCCCCATCCCCCCAGCGACGCGTGCGAGGTCGGACGCAACATCTCCGCCCTGCTCGAAGTGGAGTTCCGGGACGCGGAACGGGCCCTGGAACAACGGCTCGGCCGCACGACGATCGCCGACCTGCTCCGAAAAGTACTGACCTCAAGCGCGAACTCGCGCTGACCGAGCAATGACGGAGGCCCGCCCTCCGTCATTTTTCATCCCATAACTGCAACCGCGACAGTTGCAGTATCTACCTCAGGAGTGAGAGCGATGGCCGAAGAACCCGAGGTGACCGAAGCACGCGATCCCGCACCGTACGACCTCGTCATCCGCCGTGCGCACGTCTTCGACGGCCACCAGGCGCGCGCCGGACTCCACGACGTCGCCGTCCATGGTGGACAGATCGCCGCCGTCTCGGCAGAACCGCTGAGGGGCAGCAGGGAGGTCGACGCGGCCGAAGGCTGGGTGATGCCGGGACTGATCGACACGCACCTGCACTTCTACGACGTCCGCGCGGTGTCCGATCAGGAATCGGTGCAAGCGTTCGAGGACAACGAACTCCCCGGACGGCTCGACTTGTTCCTGCAGCACGGGATCACCACCATCAAGTCGGTGGGCGATCCGACCGGGGGAATACTGCGGACGCGCGCCGAGATCGCTGCGGGCGCCCTGCGGGGTCCGCGGCTGTTGGCGACCGGCTGCGGCATCACCGGACGCGACGGGCACCCCGCGGCCACGATCTTCGGCGACAACCCTTGGGCACGCGCACGATTCACCGCCGAGATCGACAGCGTGCAGCAGATGCGTGATGTGGTGCATGCGCTGGCCGACCAGAAGGTGGACGCGATCAAACTCCTCTCCGAAGGCGCGTGCGCGTGCCCCGGCTCACCGCAGTACGTCTGGCGGAACGCCGCTTTTCCGGTTGCCGTCGAGCTGGAGCGGCTCCCCCGCGATCTTCTTCGGGCGGGCATCGAAACCGGGCACGAGCGAGGGCTGCGGGTGACCGTTCACACGACCCAGCAGGTCGCGGCACGCGAAGCGATCGAGGCCGGCGCAGACGGCCTGGAGCATGGCGTCACGGTCGAACCGATCACCGATCACTCGCTGATCGACCTGATGCTCGAACGCGACATCACCTACACACCGACGCTCTGGATTCACGACGAGATCCATCCGGACACCCGAGGCAACGTCAAGAAGGTCGCCGATGCCGGCGTGAACATCGCCCTGGGCAGCGACACCTTCAGCGGCCGGGGCCTGTTCGGGGCGAACACGTTGGAAGAGGCCGAGCTGATGGTCGCAGCGGGGATGACGCCCGTCCAGTCGCTCATCGCAGGCACCAGCAGCGCGGCGCGGCAGTGCGTCCGCCCCGATCTCGGCACGGTGGCGCCCGGCAAGCGCGCCGACCTGATCGTGCTGACCGCCGATCCCACCCAGGACATCAGCAACCTCCGCGAACTGAGCATGACGATCCTGAACGGCGAGATCGTCGTCGACACTTCGTCGCCGCAAGGGGGAATTCACCAATGAGGACCTGGTTCATCACCGGCATCAGCACCGGCTTCGGTCGCGTGATGGCGGAAAAGCTGCTCGCGGCGGGCGATCGCGTCGCCGGCACGCTCCGCGACCTCTCGGCGGCCGATGACCTGAAGGCGCAGTTCGGCGATCGGTTGTGGCTCGCCTCCCTCGACCTGACGCACACCGACGCGATCAGGCCGACGGTCGACGCTGCCTGGGCCGCCATGGACCGCATCGACGTGGTGGTCAGCAACGCCGGCTACGGGCTGCTGGGCGCCGCCGAGGAGGTGACCGACGCACAGGTCCGGCACCAGATCGATACCAACCTGCTCGGATCGATCCAGCTCGTCCGAGCGGCCCTTCCTCACATGCGCGCGCAAGGCGGCGGCCGCATCCTCCAGATCTCCAGCCTGGGAGGCCAGGTGGCGATCCCCGGCAGCTCGCTCTACCACGCGACGAAGTGGGGCATCGAAGGCTTCATGGAGACCGTCGCGCAGGAGGTGGCCGTGTTCGGGATCGGATGCACGATCGTCGAGCCCGGCAGCGCGAGCACCGGCTTCCGCAACCGAAGCGCGATCGTCGGGCCGCGCATCCCCGCCTACGACATCTCACCTTCCCGCAGGATCAACCACATCGTCGACGACAAGTCGATCCTCTCGCCAGGCGACCAGGGCAAGATGGTCGACGCCATGATCGCCAGCGTGGATCAGGATCCCGCCCCGCTGCGCCTCGCTCTGGGCAGCGACAGCTATTCGCACATCACGAAGGCGCTCACCGCCCGCCTGGCCCAGCTCGATGCGCAACGTGAACTGGCCTGTTCGACCGACTGCGCGGACCAGGGCAACAGCCCGCGCTGGTTCCAGTCGGACGAAGGCTGACCAGCGGCCAGGACCGGCGATGTGTTTCGCGGCTCCGATCCCAGGACCGCGCCGCAACAGCTCCCGCCGGCGACGCGGTGCCTGACCGTGCGACGGGTGTGCGGCCCGGTCGCGGGGGCCGCACCCCCTCCTCGTCAGGCGTTGAGCGGTCTGCCCAGCGCCGCGAGCACCGACTCGTGCATCGCCTCGGACAGCGTCGGATGCGCGAACACGACCCCGGCGAGGTCTTCGCCGGTGGCTTCCAGCGCGCGGGCGATGCCGAAGCCCTGGATCTGTTCGGTCACCTCCGGGCCGACCATGTGGGCGCCGAGCAGTTCGCCGGTGGACTCGTCGAAGATCGTTTTCACGAACCCGGCGGCGGCTCCGAGGGTGAGCGCCTTGCCCGAGGCCCGCAGGTCGAACCTGCCGACCCGGACCGGTCGCCCGCCGGCGCGCGCCTGCTCCTCGGTCAGGCCGAGCCGCGCCACCTGCGGCCTCGCGTAGGTGCAGGCGGGGACGTAGGCGCGGTCCAGCGGCTGCACCCCGCCGAGTCCGGCGAGCTTCTCGACGCACAGCACGGCTTCGTGGCCGGCCTTGTGCGCCAAGCACGGCCCGCCGGCGACGTCCCCGATCGCGTAGACGCCGAATGCGGTGGTGCGGCACCACTGGTCGGTGCGGACGAAGCCGCCGTCGACCTCGACCCCGACGTCGTCCAGGCCGAGGTCCGCCACGTTGCCCTGGACGCCCGCCGCGACCAGCACCCGGTCGGCCGAGACGTGCTCGGCCGACCCGCCGGGCAACGTGATCTCCGCCGTCACGGCGTCGTCGGTCGCCACCACGGCTGCGACGGAGGCGCCCGTGTGAACGCGGATACCGCGCCTGGTGAACGCGCGGCGCACGTGGTCGCAGACATCGACGTCCTCGGCGGGCATGATTCGCGGCGCTGCCTCCACCAAGGTGACCTCGCTGCCCAGGTCCCGGTACAGGCTGGCGAATTCGACCCCGATCGCACCGGAACCGACCACCAGCAACGACTTCGGCAACTCCGGCGGCACGAGCGCCTCGAAGTAGGTCCAGATCCGTTTCCCGTCGGGCTCGATCCCCGCCACCGGGCGCGGCCGGGCCCCGGTCGCCAGGATGACGTGGTCCGCGCGGTGCTCGGTCTCGGCCCGCAGGCCGTCCTCGCTCTCGACGACGACGCGGACCACGCCCTTGTCCACCAGACGAGCGCTGCCGATCAGGACATCGATGCCGTTCTTGCGCATCAGGTGCTCGACACCGCCGGACAGGCGTTGCGAGACCGAACGGCTGTACTCCACCAGACGCGCCATGTCGAAGTCCACTGCGGACGCGCTGAATCCCAGCGGCTCCAGGTTGGCCAGGGTGTGGGCGACCTCGGCCCCGTGCAGCAGGGCCTTCGTCGGGATGCAGCCCCAGTTCAGGCAGATCCCGCCCAGCCGGTCGCGTTCGACGACGGCTGTCCGCAGCCCCAGCTGCGCGGCCCGGATCGCCGCGACGTAGCCGCCCGGACCGCCGCCGATGACGAGGACGTCGTAGTTCTGGCTCATCATCCCTCCTCAGACCAGCAGCCGCGTCGGCGCCTCGACGAACCGCTTGAGCGCCTGGAGGAACGTCGCGCCCAACGCACCGTCGACGACCCGGTGGTCGCAGGACAGCGTCGCGGTCACCAGCGTGCGCACCACGAGCTGCCCGTCCACCACGACCGCCCGTTGTTCGCCCGCCCCCACCGCGAGGATCGCGGCCTGCGGCGGATTGATGATCGCGTCGAACTCGCGCACCCCGTACATGCCGAGGTTGGACACCGTGAACGTGCCGCCCTGGAACTCCTCCGGCCGCAGCGTGCCCGCCTTGGCCTTGGTGACCAGCGAGTGCACCGACGCGGAGATCTCGGCCAGCCCCCTGCGGTCGGCGGCTCGGACGATCGGGGTGATCAACCCGGACGGCAGCGCGACCGCCACCGCCACGTCCGCGTGCTCGCACCGCAACACGGACTGGGACTCCTCGTCGAACTGGACGTTGACCTCCGGAACCTCGCGCAGCGCCGACGCGCACGCTTTGACGATGAAGTCGTTGACCGACAACTTGACCGCGGGCGCGGTGGCGTTGATCTCCGACCGCAGCGCCAGCATCCGGTCGATCTCCAGGTCCACCGACAGCCGGAAGTGCGGCGAGTTCCGCTTGGACGCCTGCAAGCGCTGCCCGATCGCCCGCCGCATCGAGGTGAGCGGGATCGTCTCGAACGGCGCCGGCGCTTCCTCGTGCCCGGCCTCGGAGCCGTTCGGCGCCTCGGGTTCCACCGCGGCGCGGAACCTCCGCTCGGCTTCGCGGACGTCGGCCACGCACACCCGGCCCCGCGAACCCGTCGCGCGGCAGTCGTGCAGGTTGAGCCCGAGCTCCGCGGCGAGGCGCCGAGCCACCGGGGTGGCGGCGACGCCGCGATCGTCCACGGTGGACCGCGGTGTCCGCGCCGGTTCCCGCGGCGGTGCCGCCACGGAGCCCCCCGCCTCGCGGATGGCCTCGCGGACGTCCTCCAGCGAAACGCGTCCCGAACGACCGCTGCCGGGCACCTTCGCCAGATCCACGCCGTGCTCGGTGGCGAATCGCAGTGCGCGCGGTGTCGCGAAGACGTCCTCCTCCGTCGTCCCGCGCAGGGCATCCGGGACCACGGTCGACGCCTCGCGTCCCACCCGCGGCGCCGCCGGTGCCTCGGCCGTTTCCGGGGCACCGGCCGGAATCGGCGGCTCGGCCTCGGCCGCTTCCTCGCGCGGTTCGGGCGATGCCGCCCCGCGCTTCGCCAGCAGCTCGTCGATGTCGGCGTCGGGGACGTCGCCGTCCGCCGACACCGCCAGCACAGCGCCGACCGGAAGCGTCTCGCCCGCTTTCGCGACGACGCGCCGCAGCACGCCGTCGAACGGGGCCTCCATCTCGTTGGTGATCTTGCTGGTCTCGACCTCGCAGATCGGCTCGCCCCGGCGGAACCGGTCCCCTTCCGCGACCAGCCATCGCGTGACGGTGCCCTCCTCCATGGACAGGCCCCACTTCGGCACTTCGATGAGGTTGATCTCGCTCATGATCAGGCGTTCACCAACTTGCGGATCGCCGTCTCGATCCGGGTGGCGTCGGGCAGCCACGCCTTCTCCAGAGCGGGTGAGAACGGTACCGGGGTGTGCGGCGGAGTCACGATCTCGATCGGAGCCCGCAGGGCGTCGAGCGCCTTGGTGGCCACGAGCGCGGCCACGTCGTGCCCGAAACCGCAGCGCGCCGCGGACTCGTCCACGATCACCAAGCGGCCGGTCGCGGCCACCGACTCCAGGATCCCCTCCTCGTCGAGGGGAGATACCGTGCGCGGGTCCACGACCTCCACCGAGATCCCCTCACCGGCGAGCTTGTCGGCGACGTCATTGGCCGCGTTGACCATCGCCGACAGCGCCACCACCGTCACGTCGGTGCCCTGACGCGTGTAGTTGGCCACCCCGAACGGGATCGCGTACGGCTCGTCCGGCACTTCCGCCTTGGTGTCGTACAGCGTCTTGTGCTCGCAGAACACCACCGGGTCGTCCTCCCGGATCGCCTGGATGAGCAGACCCTTGGCGTCGTGCGCGTTCGACGGCGCGACGACCTTGAGTCCCGGTACGGAGGCGAACACGTGGTACGGCGACTGGGAGTGCTGCGCGGCGGCGGAGAAACCCGCGCCGATCATCCCGCGCACCACCATCGGCGTGCGCGCCTTGCCGCCGAACATGTACCGGAACTTCGCCGCCTGGTTGTACAGCGCGTCGTAGCACACACCGAAGAAGTCCATGAACATCAACTCGGCGACCGGGCGCAGTCCGGTCAGCGCCGCTCCGGCGGCCATTCCGATGATCGCGGACTCGGTGATCGGCGTGTCGATCACCCGCTCCGAACCGAACTCGCCCCACAGGCCCTTGGTGACGCCCAGGACGCCGCCGAACGCCTCGATCTTCTTGCTGTCGAGATCCGGGTTCGTCCCGGCATGCCCGCCGCGGAGGTCCTCGCCGATCTGCACGACCGACGCGTCCCGCCGCATCTCCTGGGCCAGGGCTTCCCTGACCGCTTCGCGGTACGTCTTCTTCGAGGTGGTCATCGCTGCCTTCCCTCAGTACGACACGTAGACGTCGGTCACCAGGTGTTCGATCGGCGGGTACGCGGCGGCCCTCGCGCGGGCGACGGCGTCGTCCACCAACGTCCTCGACTCCTCGTCGATCTCGTCCAGTTCCCGCGCGGTGACCTTCCGGCGGTCGACCTTCGCGCGGAAGATCCGGAGCGGGTCGTGCTCGCGGCGCAGCTCCGCCACCTGCTCGGGCGTGCGGTAGAGCTGGGCGTCGCCCTCGAAGTGGCCGTAGAAGCGGTTCGCCCTGGCCTCGATGGTGGTCGGCCCGCCACCGGCCCGGGCCCGTTGCACCGCCTCGTGCGCGGCCTCGTGCACGGCGAAGAAGTCCGTGCCGTCCACCGTGACCGCGGGCATGCCGAACGCGGCCGCACGCGCGCCGATGTCCGGTGCTCCGACCGCGTAGTCGGTTCCGGTGGCCTCGCCGTACCCGTTGTTCTCGATCACGAACACGACCGGCAGGCTCAGCACCACCGCCATGTTCATCGCTTCGAACGTCGTGCCCTGGTTGGATCCACCGTCGCCGGTGAAGGAGGCGGCGACCCCACCGGTGCCCAACGTCTTGGCGCTCAGCGCGGCACCGATCGCCAGCGGAGGAGCGCCGCCGACGATCGCGTTGGCGCCGAGCATCCCGACGGACAGGTCCGCGATGTGCATCGAACCGCCCTTGCCGTGGCAGAGGCCATCGTCCTTGCCGAAGATCTCGGCCATCATGCCGTCGATGTCGCACCCCTTGGCGATGCAGTGACCGTGCCCGCGGTGGGTGGAACCGATGTGGTCGGTGTCGCGGAGGTTCTCGCAGACACCGACCGCGATCGCTTCCTGGCCCGAATACAGGTGGATGAAACCCGGGATGTCGCCGGTGGCGTTCTCCTCGTGCAACCGGTCCTCGAACGCCCGGATCCGCGACATCTTCCGGTACGCACTCAGCAGTGCGGATTTCTGCAACGTCATCGTCCTCCTCGTCACCGATCCGCCGGGACGGACCGGAACCCGCGGCAAGACACGGGATTTCGGCTCATGGCCGTACAACGTAGGAACGGCGTCCGGTGCCGGACAGCCGTTGCGTCGCGTTGCATGCCCGGACCGGAGTCGGGTCCCGGAGAGGCTCGTTGCAACCTCCTGCAACTCTTGCGCGCGGCCGTCGGCGAGGCTTTCCTGTGCCCACGTGACGTGGACGACACGTCGCGGTAACCCCCTGGAGAACGACAGGTGCCCAGGTCGAACGAGGAGGAGGCGGCATGCGCGCTCAGGAGTCCGAGGCCGCGATCGCCCCGGAAGCGCACCCGCGGCCGCTCACCAGGGCACGTGGAGCTGCGCTCACCAGCCGACGTCCCGCCGCGCCACCGCGGCCGCTGATCGTGAAGTCCTGGCGGCGGGTCCGCGGTCGGGGACTCGACCCGGAGCGCGGCTCCGACTGCCGACCCGTGTCGGCCACCGAGGTCGAACACCGCCGCACGCGCTGCGGGCTCACCCGCGAGGCGCTGCGCGAACTCCGCTGCGGCCTGGTGCCGGCGGCGGAGAGCGCCGGGCACATCGTGGTCATCGTCGATGCCGAAGGGCGAATCCTGTGGCGCGAGGGGCATCCCGAGGTGTTCCGGCGAGCGGACCAGCTCGGCTTCGTGGAGGGCGCGTCGTGGCGGGAGGACGAGGTCGGCACCAACGCCATCGGCACCGCGCTCGTCGAGAGGATCCCCGTCCAGGTCCACTCGTCCGAGCACTACGTGCGCACCCACCACAACTGGACCTGCGCGGCCGCACCCGTGCACGACCCGCGCGACGGGCGGTTGCTGGGGGCCGCCGACGTCAGCGGGCCCGCCGGGACCGTGCACCCGAACACGCTCGCGCTGGTGCGCGCGGTCGCCGGCCTGGCCGAGGCCCGACTGCGCGAGGAGCACCGCGGGTGCCTGGACCGGCTCCGCACCATCGCCACCCCGCTGCTCGCGAAGCTGCGCGGCCCCGCTCTGGTCACCGACCGGTGCGGATGGGTGGCCGCCTCGACCGGCCTACCACCGGTCGACCGCGTCGCCCTGCCCGACCGGCTCGACGCGTCCCGGCTGTGGCTGCCCGCCTTCGGTCCGTGCTCGGTGGAGCCCCTCCCGGAGGGCGTGCTGCTGCGGCTGCGCGACGACGCGGCCACCACGACGACCCGCGTCGTCCTGGACGACCGCAGCACGTCACGGCCGACGTTGACCGTGCACCGGGACGCAGGCAGCTGGACCTACCACCTCAGCCGCCGCCACGCCGACATCCTCGTCGCACTCGCCGCGCAACCCGCCGGCCGCACCGCGGCCGAACTCGCCGAGCACCTCACGGGCGACCGCACCCGCACGGTCACGGTGCGGGCCGAGATGTCCCGACTCCGCAAGAAGTTCGGCGACCTGCTCGACCACCGCCCGTACCGCTTCCTGCCCGAACTGGACGTCAGTGTCCTCGGCCCCGAGCCGTGACCGCGCCACCGCAGCGTGCATCTCCGGCAGGCCGCAACCCCGACCCCATGCGCAAGGCCGGTCAAAACCAGGCACCCGCGCTCCTGGTTCGCTCCACCACGACCCGAACCCAGACCAAGAACACCGGAACGAAGTCGATCCAGCACACACCGTCTGCGGCCAGTTGGGATTACCCGGTGCCAGTTGGTGGGGAGCTACGAGTAGTTACGCAGCGTTGAGCCCCAGCAGGGGCTGTTGGTGGAGTCGGCAGGGCCGTGCGTGGCACGTGCACGACCGTCGTTTTCGGTGTTCGCGGTCGTCTCTGTCGATACCATCGGAGCATGACCTCTGGCGATGATTTCGGGTGGCTGGACGACGACGCGATCGTCGGCTACAGCGTGTCGTTCGTGGAGGGAGTTGAGCCTGTCGAGGCGCTGGAGCGGATCGGCGCCGACGTCGGGACCCTTCCGGAATTGTCCGCGGCCGATGCCGACGAGTTCTCTCGTACAGCGGGCGCTGTTCCCGTGATTCGCGCCGGTCGGTGTGGAACGTGGACCGTGCTGATCGAGCACGACGCGAACACCGGCGTGAACGAGCAGACGCTGCCTGCGTTGTCCGCCGGTACGCGCGCGGTGAGCGTGTTCTCGTCGGCCTCGGGAATGGACCTGTTCTACTACGCCGAGGACGGCCGGCTGACGACGATCGTGGAAACGACGATTCCGGAAAACACGTACGGCGAACAGCCGGACCGCTTCCTGCACGAGCTGGCCGAAGTCGGACTGGGCCCGGACGACGAACCGGAGTCGGTGCGGGCGGCGACGATGGCCCTGGTGCACTCGGTGTGGGGCGTGGCGGTCGACGAGGAAACGATGTTCGCCGCTCCGTTGCCCACCGCCCTGATCAGGCGATGAGCCCCGCTTCGTGGTGTGGGGCGACGGATCGGCCACCCCACACCACCGGGATCACGCCGCGGAAACCCAATACGGATCGTTGTCGACGAGGCGCTGCGCAGTGGCGAAACGCCCGAGGTCACCGCCGATGTCGGTGTTCTGCCCCAGCGGGACGTGCACCCGGGCACAGGTGGTGTTCGGTGCCGGTGCGTGCACGACATCGGCGATCGGCTGCCCATCGGGTCCCGTTTGGACTTCCCAGGGCCACGACAGCAGGTTCACGTGCGGCTTGAGCTCGGCGCACTCCGGGCCGGGCATGCTGCCGCCTTCCCGGGTTGCCGCGAAGGGGTACTCGTCGCAGCTGTCGGTCGGCACGGTCAACAGGTCCGGGAACCATCGCGTGCCGCAGACGATGTTGCGGTTGCTGCGCTGCTGGGATCGCTTGGCCAAGCGGTGCAGCGGCTCCCCGGCCCCGGCGAGACCGGGGTGAGTGGCGAGATTCTGCTGCGCCCAGCGGATCCCGAACGCCGCAACCGGGTTCGCACCACTGTCGACCTCGAAGGTCGGGACCACCTCCGGCACGACGCAGCCCTGGAACTGCGGACATTGCGGCGTAGCCGAGGGCGCGCTGGGTGGTGGCGAGCGGACGACCATCCAGTACTGCGAACGACTTCCATAACAGCAGCAGTGAAGGACGCAACGCCCTTGACCGATAACGGTACGAGCGATGGGCGTACCCTTCGACCGAGGTAAAACGCTTGGAGCGCTACGAACTCCTCGACCTCAACGCCCTGAACCTGGGAGCGGTGAACGTGACTGGACCAGGACGACAGCGAGGTCAGCGCGGAAGAACTCACCGAGGCCACCAAGCTGTGCCAAGCCCTCGTCTTCGCACCTCGTTCCGCACTCGGCATCCGACACCGCTGACGGCCTCCGCAGTCACGGTGAGCCACCGAGCACGCACGCGGACATGCGCCGCCGCGACCGGGCCGCCCACGACAGAGTGCCGCGAGCGGCCCGGTGGCGGCACCGTCACGCGTAACCGCTCGCATCGCATTGACGCAGGTCAGTGCAGGAAACCGGCGCGGTAAGATCAACATGGACGCTGTTGAAAGATCTCCACGCACAACCACTCGCAACGATCTTTGAAAACCCAGGTCAGCGCACTCGAAAACAGCCAGCAGTGTCACCGGCTCCCCGAGCCGGTCCTCATTGCGGCACGTTCTCCGGGCTTCCGCCCTCGAAAGGCTTCGCCGACTGTCACCGCCCACGAACTTCCCCTCACCTGCGAATGGTTCGCCCCGCCATGTCCCATTCGGCTCTCGGGCGACCGGCCTTCTACTGCGGGATCGGAGTGAACAGGCCCATGCCGAGATAGCGCTGGGGGCCGACAACATCCACAGAGGACTCAGGGCGTGGCTACCAGGTCGGGTCTTTCGGGCGGGCGGAGGATGGCATCGACCGGGAAAGCGACGCACTGGTGGGCCGCCCTGCTCGCCGAAGGCGACACCGGGCCGCAGGGCGTGTTGTGGCGGCATTCCGAGACGATTCCGCAGCCGCACATCACCCGCTTCCGCAACTGGTCCCACGAACGAGAGATCAAACAGTTCCGCGGCACGAAAGACCTCCTCGGACGCGACGACCACCTCCAACTCCTCCCGCTACGACCCCACGACAAGCCTCTTCATCGGCGACATCACCACGACCTCCACCGAAACCAGGTGAACGGTGCCCGTGCGAGCACCCCGGCACCGATACCACCACACATCACCGCTCGCACAGCATCAGCGCAGGTCAAGCCACGAATGCCGCGGGTGTAAGATCCAACGTGCTCCGGTGAACGCTCTCCAGCCGGAACCGCTCGCAACGATCTTTGAAAACCCGGGTCAAAACACCCGAAAACAGCCAACCCTGTCACCGGCTCCCTGAGCCGGTCCCCATTGCGGCAACACCATCTGGCCCCACAGGCCTGCGTCGTTCACAACCTGTCACCGGCTCCCTGAGCCGGTCCCCATTGCGGCTCCAGCAGTGTCTCGCCGATATCGAACACGCCCGCCGCTGTCACCGGCTCGGGGAGCCACTCCCCATGGCCATGGCCTTTGCCTTGCACTGGCTCCGCCGACTGAGGATCCGCGCTGGGAGACCCGAGAGGACATCCATCAAAGCTTCCTCAGCCTCGGCTGCGGATCATCTGCTTACGCAAAGTCAAGAACAACTCAATCGCCCGGCGTCTGCAACAACCAGCCCGCGGCCCACAGAAAGCCGGCCCCGAAACACGTCACCGCACACCACTCTCCACAAAGGACCCATCCTCGACGAGAGCGCCCCGATAGCACGCCCACACAACCCCACACATGGACCGCAGCGACGCCCCACGAAGAGGCGCCCGAGCCCGCGCCTGGTGCCGGAGAGGCGATGGTCCGGAGCCGGATCGTCGGCATCTGCGGCTCGGACGTGCATGCCGCATTGGGCAGCCACCCCCACATTCCCCTGCCGTACCGGCCGGGGGACGAAGTCGTCGGCGTGGTCGAGGCGCCGGGAGCCGGGGCGTCCGGCGTCGCAGTGGGCTCGCGTGCTGGTGGAACCGAACTTGTTCTGCGGTGAATGCCCGCAGTGCAAGACCGGCCGGTACAACATCTGCCAGCGGCTCGAAGTCTTCGGGTGCCAGACCACCGGCGCCATGGCGGACCTGTTCACGATCCCCGCGCACCGGCTGCACCGACTGCCGAACGAGGTCTCGGACACCGAGGCAGCCCTCGTCGAACCACTCGCCACGGCACCTCGCAGAACCAGGTCTACTACGGTCGGACCCGAGCCGGGCAGGGACAGATGAGCGAGCGTATGCAGATCGACGAGCTCGCTGAACGCACCGGACTGCCCCTGCACACCATCCGCTACCAAGCGTCGTCGAGGCTTGCACCATCAGGTCTTGGACAAGGCAGAGGCGATCTGGCCAACGAGTACCCCGAACGGCATGTCGAGCGCGGTGTAGACGTCAGCGGCCAGGGGATCGGCGTTGTCAGCGAGGATTTCGACGATGGCAGTCGAGTAGTCGATCGGGATCACTCCAGCCTGCTGCATGCGTAGCAGGCCCGCTTCGCGCTTGGTCTGCCAGAAGGTGCCGGAGGCGTCGATCACGGCGTAGGCGTCGAACCCCTCCTCCGTGGCACTGATGGCCGGGAGGGCGAGACACACCTCAGTGGAGATGCCCGTGATGATCAGCTTGTTCCGGCCGGTCGCCCGGATGGCCTCGGGCACGCGCGGGTCGTCCCACGCGTTGACGGTCGAGCGGTCGATGACCTGCACGCCGTCGGGAAGAACCTCGGCGAGCTCGGGAATGACCGGCCCCCACATGCTCTCCGCCGCGGTGGTGGTCACCACCAACGGCAGGCTCAACACCTGGGCCGCCTTGGCCAGGGCCACCACGTTGTGTTTGAGCTCGCCGACCGGGATGTCTCGCACACCGCTGTAGAGACCGACCTGGTGGTCCACCAGCACCACGGCCGCGTTATCGCGGGTTAGCCGCTCGGTGAACTTGCTCGCAGACACCGCATCCTCCTGAGACGGTCGGCCTCGGGTGACGAGTGACGCTGCCTTCGCTCAGACCTGGGCCAGGCCTCCGTCGACGAAGATCTCGGAACCGGTGGTGAAACTACTGGCGTCCGTAGCCAGAAAGACCACCGCTGCGGCCACTTCGTCCGGGTCTCCCATCCGACTGAGGGGCATGCCGGTCAGGAGAGCGTCTTTGAGGTCGGTTGCTTGCGCGGCGTCTGTCACGCCACCGAAAAGCCCAGAAAACCCGGGAGTCTCGATCGGACCTGGGCTGACCGCGTTCACCCGGATACCGCGACCGGCCAGTTCGGCGGCCCAGGTGCGGGCGAAGTTGCGGATGGCGGCCTTGGTCGCGTTGTAGACGCTCGTGGCCGCGACTCCCTTGGATGCCGCGATGGAAGAAGGCAGGATCACCGAGGCACCGTCCGCCAGCAGTGGCAGCGCCTTCTGCACCGTGAACAGCAACCCCTTGACATTGATGCCGAAGAGTCGGTCGAAGTGTTCCTCGGTGATGTCTTCCAGCCGTGCCAACTCGGCCGTACCCGCGTTCGCGAAGAGCACGTCGATCCGGTCGCTGTGTTCCCTGACCTGGGCGTAGAGCCGGTCCAGATCCGCCAGTGAAGACACGTCGCTGCGCACCGCGATGGCCTGTCCGCCGTTGTGCTGCGCGTTGATCTCGTTCACCGTCGTGTCCAGCTCGGCCTGACGGCGGCCGGTCACGAACACTGTCGCCCCTTCCGAGGCGAAACGTCGAGCAGTGGCCGCGCCAATCCCCGCAGACCCGCCGGTGACCACGGCGACTTTCCCGTCGAGCCGGCCCATCGGCACCCCTTCTTCTCACACCCGATGCTCCCCGCGTGGAAACCTGGTCGCCTGGGGCGTTCGTCCTCGAACATGGGGCTCAGTCCGCTGTCACCCGCGTCGACAGCAAGCCGACCGGACCCGGCGATACCACTGGCCCCGGAGCGCCATCCTGCAGCCCAGCTGGTGCCTTCGACATACCGCGCCGCTGCCCATGGGTACCCAAGAAGCACGACGTGTCCTGGCTCCAGGCCGCTGGATCGCCTTCACACTGGTCAGTGCCATTCGCGACAGCGGAGATGCGCTGTGCCGAGTGCTGGTGGTCAAGGCGTAGGCGTGCCGTACTGGTGACCACCGAGGGGGGTGGACACGATGGCCGAGGTCGGTTCCGTGCTGGTGACCGGTGCGGGCGGGAAAATTGGCAACGTGGGCGGAAAGATCGTGGGACTCCTGCGTGAGCGCGGATTCGCCGTTCGAGCGATGGCGTACCACGACGATGACCGCGTCGAGGCGTTGCGTTCGCTGGGCGCCGAGGTGGTCGTCGGTGACCTGACGCAGCGCGCAGACGTGGTGCGGGCCCTCGACGGGGTCCGTCGGATGTTCTTCAGCATGAGCGTGTCCCCGTCGTACTTGGAGGCCACGGCCACGGTCGCGACGGTGGCCCGCGCCATCGCCGACCTCGATGCCCTGGTTGCGATCTCGCAGATGACCGTCTCGCAGATGGACGCAGTCAGCACGAGCGAGTCGTCCCAGCAGCGCTTGCACTGGCTGTCGGATCAGGTGCTCGACTGGTCCGGGCTTCCGGTCGTGCACGTCCGCCCGACCGTTTTCCTGGATAACCCGCTGTTCACGACCGTGGCCGCGCAATCCATCGCGGACAATGGGGCCATCCGGCTCCCGTTCGGGAACGGCCGGACCTCGCCCGTCGCGTCCGACGACGTCGCGCGGGTCATCGCCACGGTGCTTGCCGATCCGGGGCCCTACATCGGCCGGGTCCTTGATCTGACCGGACCTCGATCCGAGGACATGCACGCCGTCGCCGAGGAATACTCCCGCGCGCTGGGCAGGCCGGTCGCGTACGTCGACGTGCCGTGGCAGGACTGGGTCGAGCACGTGTTCTCCGGCGCTGGACTCGGACCGCATGCGGAGGAGCACCTGGCCACCGTGGCACGTCTGCATCGCGAGAACCGTTACGATCGCATGACGCACACGGTTGAGGAGATCACCGGAAGGCCGGCGCAGACGGTTGAGGAGTTCGTCGAGCAGCGGAAGGACATGTTCGCCAGGTGAACCCACGCAGAACTGTCCACAACCGCGCGTGAAGGAGCCTTCGTGATCTCGACGAGCATTTCCTGGGGCGTGGCCAGCGGTCAGGATTTCGTCCTGCGGCGGGGCATCAGTGTGGGGCGGAACGGGATGGCCCGGTCGGCCGACCACGGGGCCGACGGCGCTCGGCACAGCCAGGCCAGGCGCAGCAACACGGCGTCGTAGTTGACGCGCCAGCCGGCGAAGTCGCGCCAGGTCTGGTTCCGGTCCCCGCGCAACGGCACCCCGGCATGTGTCAGGCGCTGGCACACGGCGTCGTATTCCGCTCGGTCAATGGAAATCGGGTCATCCGGATCGGGGTCGGGGGCGTATGGCAAGCCGAAGAAGTCACCGATCCGTCGCAACGCGACGTAGCCGGAACGGATGCACAGTTCGGCAGCGGGTTGACGCGAAATGTCCACTGTCGACGCGATGAGTGCCGCGGTGTCCAGCACCGCACCGGCCGCGGTGACCCACGAACGATCCGGGTGGGGCGAGCGGAAGTACACCAGCCCCGGAGACGAGGTGTGCGTCTCTTCGATGTCGGCGAACCAGCGGGCCCAGTCCCGCCAGAACCAGTCAAGATCATCCAGACCTCCGATGCGTGCCAACCGCTCCAGCAGCGCGGCCGACCACGCCGGCGTGCCCGCCTGGGTCTCCAAAGCGGTCACCATCACCTCACGTCGCGAGAACGAGCCGTAGATCGAGGGCAGGTACGAGATCAGCAGCGCCAGCAGCCCGAGTCCCAACGCGGCCTCGGAAATCACCAGCACCGCCGTCACCGCATCGACCGGCGCGCTGAACCGCAGCGTCAACAGCGACGATCCGCTCTGGAAGAACGCAGCCCACCAGCCGCGAACACCCACCGCCCAGAACATCGCGGTGTAGCCGGCGAGGACGAAGACCAGCCACACCACGGGCAGCGTCAGCAGTGCCAACGGCGCATACAGCGCTCGCACCCGATCCTGCCTGCGGTAATCGCCGCCGTCGGCGAGCACGGAAAACACGGCGCCCGTGCCCTGGAACACCCAACGCGTGATCCGTACCGGCGTGGCCCGCGGCACCACCACGGTTTTCACCGCCGACAGCAGCGTCACGACCACGCAGACGGCGCCCGCCAGGCCCACGAGAGCAGCGGCCACAACCTCCACGCGCCACACTCCTACGGCCGAAAACTCCCTCAGTGCACACGAAGCAGCTGCCGGTGGAACGAGATGGCTCCGGTGCGCTCCAAGTCTTCATGTGGCGAACGAGGAACTCAGCCTCGGTGTGTCCCGGTTCGAAGATCCAGGTACTCACGCAGCAGCTCTCCCCTCTCGCTCGCCACCGAGTTGCAGACCGGGGTGTGGCCGCCTTCTCCAAGTGCCACAGGGCCTACGCTTCACCCGCAGCACCTTGCTCCCCAGGGCATTTCGTCCCCACCCTCGGGGCCGTCGCATGCTACGCGTGGACCGAAGGCCGGGAGTCATGACGCTGGGCGCCCGCGCTGTCGGCGCTAGCGCTGGCCTGTGCAGGTCGTTTACAGGTTCGGGGGACCTACGTCCCTGTCGGGCTCAGGCACACCAATCGCACCGTGAGGTGAGGTGATTTTGCCATGGCCAAGATCTTGTTCGTGATAACCGGAGCAAGCTATTGGACGCTCAAGGACGGCACCAGGCACCCGACTGGTTACTGGGCCGAAGAATTCGCCGCCCCCTACAGCGAGCTCACCGGATCCGGCCATGAGATCGTGGTGGCCACCCCCGGCGGCGTAGTACCGCACGTGGACGTGATGAGCCTGCGCCCCGCAATGGCCGGCAGCGAGCAGATCGCATTGAAGCAGGAGGAAATCCTGCGATCCGCCGAGGAGTTGCGCCGACCGATCGAGCTGGCGGACGCCCGCCTGGAAGACTACGACGCCGTATACTACCCCGGTGGCCACGGGCCGATGGAGGATCTGTGGGCCAACGCCGACTCGGGCCGGCTGCTGACCGCAGCCCTCGCCTCGGGCAAACCCCTGGCCATCGTCTGCCACGCGCCTGCCGCCATGCTGGCCACCCGGCGGAAGGGCGTTTCACCCTTCGCCGGCTACCAGGTCACGGCCTACACCAACGACGAAGAGGACGCCGTGGGACTGGCCGCCAAAGCCAGGTGGCTACTGGAGGACGAACTGGTCGGCATGGGTGTGCACTTCACCCGCGGCGAGATCTGGAAGCCCTACACGGTCGTGGACCGCAACCTGCACACCGGGCAGAACCCCGCCTCCGCCGCACCTCTGGCACAGGGACTGCTGAAGGTCCTCTGAGCGGTCGGCCCCGGCCAGGCGGAGTGGGTGCAGGGTACGTCCACTACAGCGCCGTCCTTTATGGACTGATCTTGTGCAGGTTGACGGGACCCGTGCGCGCACGTTTGGACGCACCGAATACAGAGCTTCGTCATGTTTCGGCGTGAGGTTGTGCAGCGCCGGGGTGGGCGAGTTGCTCGGGGACGACGACGTCGTCGTAGAGTTTTTCGCTGACGCCGGATTTGATGGCGGCGTCTTTGAGGGTGAGGTTTTCGTCGAGTGCTCGGTGTGCGATCCGGGATGCCTTGTCGTAGCCGATGACCGGGCTCAACGCGGTGACCATCATGAGGGAGTTGTCAGAGGCTGTCCGAGCATTCTCACAGTCGGGTTGGCCCCACCGGCTCGGGTTGGTGGGGCCAGCCCCGTGGCCTGCTCGACTCACCACTGATACGTCCACAGTGGTCATGGGCCGACTGCGTTCTCGGGTGGAACGTCGGGGCACACGCGCCGAAACGCCGGGTGGCGGAGTCGGCGCTCACCGGTCCAGTGCCGGTATTCGACTTCGACGACGATGACCGGCTCGACCCACCGGGCGTACCGGGCCAGCTCGGCGGGCACGGCGTCGGAGAACGGGCTCGTCGGGCGGGCGAGCTCGTCGAGCGCCTCGCCGAACACCGCGCGGTCGCTCTCGCTGAAGCCCGTGCCGACGTGGCCGGCGCACCGCAGCATTCCGCGCTCGTCGTACACGCCGACGATCAGCGAGCCCAGGACGTGGCGGTGGGTGCCCGAACCCGGGACCCACCCGCCGATCACGACGTGGGTGGTGTGGCGCAGCGCGGTTTTGATCCAGTCCGCGGACCGTACCCCCGGTCGATACGGCGAGCCGAGCCGTTTGGCGACGATGCCCTCCAGGTCGTGCTCGGCGGCGATCGCCAGCATGCGGTCTCCGGTCAGGCCGATGTGGTGCTCCGGCACCCGCACCGTGCCCACCGTGGTCACCGCCAGCTCGCGCAGCCGTTCCCGTCGACGCACATACGGCTCACCGAGCACCTCGACGCCGTCGACCCACAACAGGTCGAACACCAACAACGCCACCGGCACCCGCCGCACCAACCCCGGATCGGGCCGCGCGCGGTGCATCCGCGCCTGCAACCGGCCGAAATCCGGACGCCCGGACGCATCCCAGGCCACGACCTCACCGTCCAGCACGACCTGGTGCGCATCGAGCACTTCTGCCAGGGCTGCGATTTCGGGGAATGTGCTGGTGACGTCGTTGCCCGCGCGACTGAGCACGCGCACGCCCCCACCACCGGCCACCACCAGGGCCCGCATGCCGTCCCACTTGAACTCGAACGCCCACTCGCCACCCTTCGGCGGCTCGCCGGGCGTCGGCAACATCGGCCCACGCCCCAACCACGCGGGCAACGCAAACGCCCCGGCCACCACGCCTCGCAGCGTGCGCGCGGCGACGACCGCGCACAACACCGACCGACCGCCCCCAGGGGCGGCCCGCTCAGCGGTCGACGGTCCCGCCGGCTCCCCACACCGCGGTCCGCGGAACGGGCACCACCCGCCACGCCTGCAGCCCGCCGTACCGGGCGGCGTAACGCTCCGCGGCACCCCGATCCCCGAACCGCACCTCCTGCACACGCCACGTGTGCACGATCTTCACCGCCACGACAACTCCTCCCCGGTCGGCACCTACCCACCCATGTTCGCACGCACGTTCGAGTCGCGCAGGATGGGGCGAGCACGATCAGAACGCGACAGGCCAAAGCCCGAACACGCGCCCCGCGCTCGGCTAGAGCGCCTCGCGATCTCCAGCGTGACGGCGGACCGCTGCACCGGGGACGGGGCACCAGCACACAGGGGCCAAGTGAAAGCAGAACTCGTCGTCGGTCCGGACGCCGTCAAGATCCGGCTCACCAAGCCGGACGGAAAGATCGTCCACGGGGCCCATGACCCCGCACCGCCCGTGACGCACGGCGGACTACCACCACGACCAACGCAGAAGGATCCATCCGAGACGCTTCACCTCACCGCGCTTATCCATCCACAGTGGACTCCTCATCGATCGAGCGCCCCGACAACACGTCCCCACACACCGACGCCCCGCGATGCCGATACACCCCGACCGCGCCGCACAGAACGATCGACATTCGGCGAACCGCGCCCGACCGGTCGTCCTGACACCACCAGGACCACCATCCGCACCGCGACGTTGATCGCAGCGTCCAACGGCCCCACAAGACTCCCGAAACCGCGAAGCGAGCAAACCCCGCCGCAACGACCACGAACGTCCACCAACCGACACGTCCCCCGACACGCCCGTTCACCGCAACAGACGATCGTTACCGAACCTTCACCACGCCCGGCTCCACACCCCGACCCCGTTTGCACGGCCGGTCAAAAACCCGACACCCACGCTCCTGATTCGCTCCACCACGACCCGAACCAAGATCAAGAACACCGAGACGAAGTCGATCAAGCACACAACAAAACAGCCCGCTGACCTGCGCTAACGCGCTCGGCCAGCGGGCTGCTGCGACCGTCGGGACGGCGGGATTCGAACCCACGACCCCTTGACCCCCAGTCAAGTGCGCTACCAAGCTGCGCTACGTCCCGGCCCACCACTTGCGGTGTGCCTACAGCTTACCCCACCGCCGGACGGGCGATCAGCGCCCCCCTTCGTTCGAGGTTTTCGCAGGTCACCGACAGTGCGACGAGATCGCCGGAGCTGAGCGTGCGCACTCGTGCGGTTCGGCGGAGGTCGGGAGCCGGGGCCGGCGGGCGCGATGTCCTCTTCGGACTACGGCCTGCGGGCTCGGGCGAGGACGTGGGCGTGCGGCGGGGCGAATCGCGTTGGCGCGTAGGCGAAGCGTTCCAGGACCTCGACGTCGAAGCCCGCTCGGTGCAGGGCTGCGGTGGTGTCGCGGTTGAGGCGGCAGCCGCCCGCGATGCGGTACCAGAGCGGGGTGATCGCGTCCTGGAAGCGGGCGATCAGCGGGGTGGCCGAGCGGACGTGTTCGAACAGGCGCACCTCGCCGCCTGGGCGGACGGCGCGGCGGGCTTCGGCCAGTGCCGCGTCGACGTCCGGGACCGAGCACAGGACGAGGGAGAACACCGCGGCGTCGAACTCGGCGTCCGCGGACGGGAGGGCTCCGGCGTGGCCGGGGATGACGCGGATCGGGACCGGGGCGGTGGCGGCGGCCTGTTCGGCGCGGGCTCGCAGGCTGTCCTCCGGTTCCACCGCGACGACCTCGGTGACCGTGCTCGGGTAGTACCGGAAGTTCCAGCCGTTGCCCGCGCCGATCTCGATCACGCGGCCGGACAGCCCGGCGAGGGCGCGTTCCCGGTGCCGGCCGGTGCCGCGCTGGTCGGCCTCGGCGCTGATCCGCTCGTACATCCGCGCGAACCGCGGGTGCTGGAATTCCGACAGGTCCGACACCGCTGCTCCTTCCTCCCAGCTGGCGTCCCTCAGGAACGGATCAGGCGGGCGATCGCGTCGCTGGCTTCGCGGACCTTCTCGTCGGCGTTCTGGCCGCCCTCGGCGAGGGCTTCGGCCACGCAGTGCTTGAGGTGCTCGTCCAGCAGCTTCAGGGAGACCGACTGCAGGCTGCGCGTCACCGCCGAGATCTGGGTGAGCACGTCGATGCAGTACTTGTCCTCGTCGATCATCCGGGCCAACCCGCGGACCTGACCTTCGATCCGCGCCAGCCGCTTGAGGTAGTTGTCCTTCTCCTTGGTGTACCCGTGCATCGCAGACTCCCATCACCCACCGACGGCCCCAGGATAGCCGCAGGCGGGCGCGCCGACGGGCGGTCGGCCGCAAAGACCACAGTGGACGGACCTGGTCCGGTCGAGGCGTCGGGTCAGGCGTCGCGCCCGCCGAGGTGCGCGCACGTCGCGCAGTACGAAACGCGGTCCACGGCCGTCGGCGTCCGCTGGTCCTGCTCGGTGGCGTAGGTGACGGTGACGGCGGGCGCCCCGCAGGAGCCGCAGGTTTCGCGGTCGCAGTCCAGGATCTCCACGCGCAGCCGTCGTCGCTGCGGTTCGCCGGATCCGCTGGATCGTCGCCGATGGCGGAAGGGGAACATCGTCCATCCCTCCCCCGAGCCGGGAGGCCGTCGCCTCAACTGTCGCGCGCCCGCCTGACCAGGGCAAGTTCGTGGCCGGGAACAAACCGGCCCAGCGCGGACTTGGGGAGGCGGGAAAATCGTCCGCGGACCTCGGGGAGGCGCGCATGCGGTTCGGTGTCAACATCATCAACTTCGGGGCCGGGACCGACCCGGAGGCGCTGGCGGGCTGGGCCCGGTACGCCGAGGACGGCGGGTTCGGATTCGCGATGGTCTCCGACCACGTCGCGGTCACCCCGGACGTCGCCGAGCACTACCCCGCGCCGTTCTACGACCCGTTCACGACGTTGGCCTGGCTGGCCGGGCGGACCGAGCGGATCGAGCTGGGCACCACGGTCGCGGTCGTGCCCTACCGGCATCCGCTGCACACCGCCCGCGTGGCGGCCAACATCGACCGGTTCTCCGGCGGACGGCTGATCCTGGGGGTCGGGGTGAGCTGGCCGCGCAGCGAGTACGCGGCGCTCGGCCTGCCCTTCGAGCGGCGCGGGGCGATCACCGACGAGTACCTGGAGGTCATCACCCGGGCCTGGGAGCAGGAGACGCTGTCGTTCCACGGCGAGCACGTCTCCTTCGACGAGGTGTCCACCGGGCCGCTGCCGGTGCGCCGCCCGCCGGTCTGGGTGGGTGGTGCCAGCGCCGCCGCCCGGCGCCGTGCGGTGCGGTTCGGCCAGGCGTGGCACCCGCTCGGCCACACCGCCGCCTGGTACCGCGACGAGGGCGTGCCCGGCCTGCGGCAGGCCGCCGAAGCCGCGGGCAGACCGGTTCCCGACTTCTCACCGCGCGTGCGGGTGCTGCTCACCGACTCCCCCGTCGACGGCGAGGACCGGCCCGCCGGGACCGGAACCCTCGACCAGCTGCGCCGGGACCTGGACGTGCTCGCGGAGGCCGGCGCCCGCGACGTCCTGCTGGACACCTACCCCGGAACGCCGGACCGGCACCGGCCGCAGGCCGAGGACCTCGCGCTGCTGGACGTCCTGGCCGAGCGCGTCCTGCCCGCCCACGCCGACCAGCCGCAGGACTAGGGAGTGTTTCGGAAGTGCTTTGCGCGGCGGCGCCAGCGGCGAGACCACTCACCGAAAGAGAAAGCGGCTCACGCCGCTTACAAAACCCGCGCTAAACCTCCCGCAACAGCTGCTCGAAGGACGGGGCCGACTCGTACGGGTCGGGGCGGCCGGTGTCGCGGCGGTCCGCGACCAGTTCGGCCAGCTCGCGCCCGGCGCGCTCGATGCGCCGGGGCAGCGGGTTGACCCGGTCGCCCTCCCCCGCCCAGTCGTCGGTGGCGGCGAACACCGAGGTGGTCACCACGTCGGCGTGCAGGTAGGTGAACAGCGGGCGCAGCGAGTACTCCAGGGCCAGCGAGTGCCGGGGCGTGCCGCCGGTCGCGCCGAGCAGCACCGGCACGTCGGTCAGCGACTCGTCGCCGAGGACGTCCACGAACGACTTGAACAGCCCCGAGTACGTCGTGGTGAACAGCGGCGTGACGGCGATCAGGCCGTCGGCCCCGGTGACCTCGTCGAGCACCTCGCCCATCCGCCCGGCGGGGAAGCCGGTGAGCATGGTGTCGACGACGTCGTGGGCGACCTCGCGCAGCTCGACGGTCCGCACCTCGGCGGTGAGGTCGCGGGCGGCCAGCGCGTCGGTGGTCGCCTGCGACAGCCGGTCCGCGAGCATCCGGGTCGACGAGGGTTTGCCCAGTCCCGCCGACACGGCGACGATGCGGCGCGTGTTCATCGGACCTCCTCCTTCTCGGCGCGGGCGCGGGCGACGCGCTCGGCGTGGCTGGGCGGGTCGGCGGGCACGTGGGCGGGGCGCTTGGCCTCCATCTCCTCGCGCAGCACCGGAACGACGTCCTCGGCCAGCATGTCGATCTGCTCCAGCACGGTCTTCAGCGGCAGTCCCGCGTGGTCGATCAGGAACAGCTGCCGCTGGTAGTCGCCGACGTGCTCGCGCATGCTCGCGTAGCGGTCGACGACCTGCTGCGGGCTGCCGACGGTCAGCGGCGTGGTGGTGGTGAAGTCCTCCATGGTCGGCCCGTGACCGTAGACGGGGGCGTTGTCGAAGTAGGGGCGGAACTCGTTCCAGGCGTCCTGGGAGTTGCGGCGCATGAACACCTGCCCGCCCAGGCCGACGATCGCCTGGTCGGCGCGGCCGTGCCCGTAGTGCTCGTAGCGCTGCCGGTAGTACTCGACCATCCGCTTCGTGTGGGACATGGGCCAGAAGATGTTGTTGTGGAAGAAGCCGTCGCCGTAGTAGGCGGCCTGTTCGGCGATCTCCGGACTGCGGATCGAGCCGTGCCAGACGAACGGCGGGACCCCGTCGAGCGGGCGCGGCGTGGAGGTGAAGCCCTGCAGCGGAGAGCGGAACCGGCCTTCCCAGTCCACGACCTCCTCCTCCCAGAGCCGCCGGAGCAGGGCGTAGTGCTCGATGGCCAGCGGGATGCCCTGGCGGATGTCGTAGCCGAACCACGGGTAGACCGGCCCGGTGTTGCCGCGGCCCATCATGAGGTCCATCCGCCCGTCGCTGATCACCTGGAGCATGGCGTAGTCCTCGGCGATCTTGACCGGGTCGTTGGTGGTGATCAGGGTCGTCGAGGTGGACAGCACGAGATTGCGGGTCACCCCGGCCAGGTAGCCGAGCATCGTGGTCGGCGAGGACGGCACGAACGGCGGGTTGTGGTGCTCGCCGGTGGCGAAGACGTCCAGGCCGGCCTGGTCGGCGTGCTGCGCGATCCGCAGCATCGACCGCACGCGCTGGGTGTCGTCCGGCGTCTCGCCGGTGGTCGGGTCGGTCGTGACGTCCCCGACGGTGAAGATTCCGAACTGCATCGCGCGGTTCCTCCCGGGTCGATGCGGCGCCGTGGTTGCCCGGCTCCCGGACCGGCACGTCCGCATGCTTCCAATGGAAGAGTCTTCCATGGAAGATTATTCCCCGAACCGCGCCCCCGGCACGTGACGCTCGTCGCGCCTAGACCAGCGCGTGCACCGTGGCGTAGCCGAACATCGCGGCTCCGACCCCGGCGATCACCGTGACCACCACGTTGGCGGCGGCGTAGAAGTACGCCCGGCCCTCGACCAGCCGCAGCGTCTCGTAGCTGAACGTGCTGTAGGTGGTCAGCGCCCCGCACAGCCCGGTGCCGGCCAGCGCCGTGTCCTGCGCGGGCAGGGCCACCCCGGCACCGGCCAGGCCGCCCAGGACCAGCGACCCGGCGAGGTTGACCGCGAAGGTCCCCCACGGGAAGGCGCTGTCGTGCCTGCGCTGCACCGCGCGGTCGATCAGGTAGCGCAGCGGAGCACCGACCACGGCTCCGCAGAAGACGAGCACGGCCGTCACGTTTCGTCCCTCGTGTAGCGGATGACCTCGACCTCGTCGAGCAGCGCCGCACCCTCGGCGACCAGCTCGTCGAGCTGCGGCAGGAACGCGCGGATCTTGTCCTCGCGGTCCACGATGAGCACCAGGACCGGCAGGTTCTCGGCCAGGTCGAGCAGTCGCACGGTGTGGACCGTCGACGAGGCGCCGAAGCCCTCGCTGCCGCGCAGCACGGTGGCCCCGGCGAGCCCCGCTTCCTTGGCCCGCCGGACGATCTCGTGGTAGAGCGGCTTGTGGTGCCACAGGTCGTCCTCGCCGAGGAAGAGGGACAGCCGCAGCGCGCGCGTGGTCCGCTTCACGTCAGTCCTCCTTCCGACGCACCACTCCGGTGACCCGGCGGGTGAGCACCACTCCCGCGAACACCGCGAGCAGCGCGGCCACCGGTGTCCCGGCCAGGTACGCGAACGCGGTGCCGACCGCCCCGGGGTGCAGCAGCGACCGGAACTCCACGGCGTAGGTGGAGAACGTGGTGTACCCGCCCAGGAGACCGACGCCGAGGAACGGGCGCAGCAACCGGTGCGCGGACCACACATCGGTGATCAGCACCATGAGGACGCCGATGAGGAAGCAGCCGGTCACGTTGGTGGTGAACGTCCCCCACGGGAACCGGTCCGGTTCGCTCGGGAGCAGCACGGCGATGCCGTAGCGGGCGAGCGCGCCCAGGCCACCGCCCGCGGAGATGACGCCGAGAACCGGAAGCCGGGCGCGCAGTCGTTCGCGCCGCACCGCGCGACGAGCGGTCACCCCGGTCGTGTCGATGTCGGTGGTCACACACGCCTCCCTACCTTCGATCCCGTTGCCGGGTCCGGTAGGGACTGTCGGCGGTCACCCGCGGTTTCTCCGCCTCCGGCGGATCGGTGAGCCCCACCACCATCAGCCAGGGTAACCGAGCGCTCGGCGGCCGTGGTCCGGCGGGTCCCCGCCGACGGCTACCGTGTGCGGAATGTTGCGGCGGTTGCGGCAAGTGCGGCGGACGGTGGACCGGCTCGATCGGGATCTGGTGCGCCGGAGCGCCCGGTTGCCGCGCACCCCGGCCGACGACTGGCTGCGAGCGCTGACGCAACTGGCCGACCACAGCAAGGTGTGGTTCGCCGTGGGCACCGGACTGGCCGTCCGCAGGGGACCGACCCGCCGCGCCGCGCTGCGCGGCGTCGCCGCGATCGCGGGCACCAGCGCGCTGACCAACCTGGTGACCAAGCGGCTGCTACCGCGCCGCAGACCCGCCGCCGGACTCGTCCCGCGCCACCGCCGCCTCATCGACCCTCCGGTGTCCTCGTCGTTCCCGTCCGGCCACGCGGCCGCCGCCGCGGCGTTCACGACGGCGGTGTGCATGGAGGCCCCGGTCGTGGGCGCGGTGCTCGCTCCGCTGGCGCTGGCCGTGGCCTATTCCCGGGTGCACACCGGAGTGCACTGGCCGAGCGACGTCGCCACCGGCGCGCTGGTGGGCACCGGCGTCGGTCTCGCCACCCGGCGCTGGTGGCCGGTCCGGCCGGTGACCCCGGGGATCGCCCGCCCCAGCGAGAACGTGGCGGCGCTGGAGCGCGGCGAGGGGCTGGCGTTGCTGGTCAACGCGTCCTCCGGGAACAACGACCACGCCGCGGCGGCCGAGCTCGCGCAGCGCTGGCCCGAAGCCACCTTCCTGTCCGCCGACGGCGGCGATCTCGTCGCTCAGCTGCGCGAGGCGGTCGACGCCGAGCCGGAACGGGTCCGCGCGCTCGGCGTCGCCGGCGGTGACGGCACGGTCGGCGCCGCGGCGGCCGTGGCCGCCACGCGGCACCTCCCGCTGGTCGTGGTGCCCGCGGGAACGCTGAACCACTTCGCCCGGGACGTCGGTGTGGAGACCGCGGACGACGCGGCCCGGGCACTGGCCGCCGGATCGGCGGTGCACGTGGACCTCGGCACGGTCCGCGTGGACGGCGGCGCACCGCGCTGGCTGGTCAACACCGCGAGCCTCGGCGGGTACCCGGATCTGGTGCGCCTGCGGGAGAAGTGGCAGCACCGGTGGGGCAAGTGGCCGGCCGCCGCGGCGGCGCTGGTCCGCGTGCTGGCCCGGGCCCAGCCGATCGACGTCCGCATCGACGGGCTGGACCGCCGGATCTGGTTGCTGTTCGTGGGCAACAGCGGCTACCAGCCCAAGGGTTTCGCCCCGACCTGGCGGCCCCGACTGGACGACGGCGTGCTCGACATCCGCTACGTGCGCGCGGATCTGCGGTTCTCCCGGATCCGGTTCTGCGTCGCCGCGCTGACCGGGGCGATGTCCAACAGCCGCACCTACGTCCAGGAGGAGCGCGACCGGCTGCTCATCGAGGTGCGCGGCGATCCGGTCGCGCTGGCCCGGGACGGCGAGGTCGGCGTCACCGGCAGCGTCTTCGAGTTCTCCGCCCGCGACGAGGCCCTCCGCGTCTACCGGCCTGCCGACCGCTGAGGTCCACAGCGGACAGTCGGGAAAACCCACCGTCCGAACTGGACTGTCGGCCTTCTATGCAACTGGTTGCATTGCAACTCGGTGCATAGTAGGTTCCGGTGGCACCACCGCGCGACAGGGAGGCGATGCAGCGTGCTGCGCACCAGGTTCACCGAGGAGTTCGGCGTCCGACATCCCCTCGTGCAAGGGGGGATGCAGTGGGTCGGGCGGGCCGAACTGGTCTCGGCCGTGGCCAACGCCGGCGCGCTGGGCATGCTCACCGCGCTCACCCAGCCCACCCCGGAAGCGCTGGTGAAGGAGATCGCCCGCTGCCGGGAGATGACCGACCGGCCGTTCGGCGTCAACCTGACCATCCTGCCCACCATCACGCCTCCCCCGTACGCCGAGTACCGGCAGGCCATCGTCGAGTCGGGCGTGCCGATCGTGGAGACCGCGGGCTCGAACCCGGCCGAACACCTCGCCGCGTTCGGCCCCGCCGGGATCAAGGTGCTGCACAAGTGCACCAGCGTCCGCCACGCGCTCAAGGCCCAGGAACTCGGCGTGGACGCGGTGAGCATCGACGGTTTCGAGTGCGCCGGACATCCCGGCGAGGACGACGTTCCCGGCCTGGTGCTGATCCCGCGCGCCGCCGACGAACTGCGCATCCCGGTCATCGCCTCCGGCGGGTTCGCCGACGCCCGGGGCCTGGTCGCCGCGCTCGCGCTCGGCGCCGACGGCGTGAACATGGGCACCCGCTTCCTGTGCACCGAGGAGGCACCGGTGCACCGGTCGGTCAAGGAACGCATCGTCGCGGCCGGGGAACGCGACACCGAACTGATCTTCCGACCGCTGCGCAACACCGCCCGCGTCGCGTCCAACGAGGTGAGCCGGGCGGTCGTGGCGCGGCTGGACGCCGGCGGTACCTTCGACGACGTGCGCGACCTGGTCGCCGGCGCGCGCGGCCGGAAGGTGTACGAGCTCGGCGACACCGAGGCCGGTGTCTGGAGCGTCGGCATGGTCCAGGGCCTGGTCCACGACATCCCCACCGTGGCCGAGCTCGTCGACCGCATCGTCACCGAGGCCGCCCGCCTGATCGGGGCCCGCCTGGCCGGGGTGGTCACCACGAGCTGAGGAGCACGAGTGTCGTTGGAGCACGCGATCCTGGTGTCGCTGCGGGAACGCGCGGCGTCCGGGTACGAGCTGGCGCGCCGGTTCGACAAGTCCATCGGCCACTTCTGGGCGGCCACCCACCAGCAGATCTACCGCACCCTCAAGCGGATGGTGGAGCACGGCTGGGTCACCGCCGACGAGGTCGCCCAGGAAGGCCGCCCGGACAAGAAGGTCTACCGGGTCAGCGACGCCGGGATCGACGAGCTGGCGCGCTGGATCGGCGAACCGGTCGACCCGCCCGCGCTGCGCAACGCCCTGTCGGTCAAGCTCCGCGGCGCTTCCTTCGGCGACGTCGACGCGGTCACCGCCGAGGTCACCCGGCACCGCCGGCTGCACGCCGAACGACTGGCCCTCTACCGCCGGATCGAGCAGCGCGATTTCCCGGACCCGGCACCGCTGTCCGGCCGGTCGCTGCACCAGCACCTGGTGCTGCGCGGCGGAATCCGCACCGAACAGGCGATGCTCGACTGGTGCGACGAGATCCTGGCCGCACTGGCCGGAAAAGGGTCGCGCGGCGCGGGGTAACGTGGAGGCCGGCACGTTCGGCGACAGGACGGCCGCGCGGAGGAGCCGACGACGAGGAGACCACTGGGGTGCCGAAAACCGGTCGCACCGCGGGAAAAGTCCTCACCGGTGTGCGCGTCGAGCCGTTCCGCGGCTGGCGAGTGGCCCCGGAACGGCTGCGCGATCTGGCGGGGCGCTACGCGACGCCGTGGGGTCAGCTCGGCGACTCCTGGGACGGCGTGGCCGAGGAGACGGCGAACGTGCTGCGCTCCTGGCAGCGCAGCGGCACGTTGGTCCGCGAGAACCGCCCCGCCGTCTACGCCTACGAGCAGACCGGCCCGCACGGGGCCCAGCGCGGCGTCCTCGCCTCGGTGCACCTGGACAGCCGCCTGCTCCCGCGCGAGGACGTCATCCCGGAACGCGCCGCGGCGATCGCGCGCGTGATGGGCACCGGGCGGCTCAACCTGGACCCGCTGCTGCTCGGCTATCCCGGCACGGGCACCGTCTCGGCGCACCTCGACGCCATCTCGCTGCACCGGCCGATCGCCGAAGTCCTCGGCTCCGACGGGCAGCGCCACCGGCTGTGGCGGATCACCCAGCCCGCCGTGCACGCCGAGATCGCCGACGAACTCGCCCGCGTGCCCGCGCTCATCGCCGACGGCCACCACCGGTGGGTGGCCGCCCGGCAGCTGCGGCGCGAGCTGCACGCGGCGGGCGACGGCCCCGGCCCGTGGGACTTCGTCGAGGCGCTGCTGGTGGACACCCGGCGCAGCCAGATCCGGATCTCACCGGTGCACCGCGTGCTGCCGTTCGTCGACCCGTGGTCCGCAATGGACGCCGCGTCCCGGGCGTTCCGCGTCACGCGCCTGCACGGCGACATCACCGAATGGCTGCCGACGCTGCGCCAGACCGCCGGGCGCACGGTGGCTTTCGCGGCCGTGACCGAGCTGGGCGCGTTCCTGCTCACCGATCCCCACGAGGGCCTGCTGGCCGATGCGCTGCGCTGCGTTCCCGCCGGCCTGCACAACCTGCACGTGGTCGTCCTGCACCACGCGCTGCTCGGCGCGCTGTGGGGTGTCCCGGACGTCCCGGAGGAGATCCACTACGAGCCCAGTCCGAGCCGGGCGGTGCGCCGCGTCCGCGAACAGGGCGGCGTCGCGGTGTTGCTGGCCCCACCGCGGCAGGAGGACCTGCGCGGTGTCCTCGCGGCGGGGCTGCGGCTGCCGCGCAAGTCGACCGCGTTCGGCGCCGGACCGCACCCCGGCCTGGTGCTGCGCACCTTCGACGACTGAACGCCCGCGCTCGGCCCCACCGGGGAGCACAGTGGACCCTTCCGCCGACGGCGGGAGCCGCACGGGGTCAGCGCCGCAGCAGCGGTTCGGTTCCGGCGACCCCGGCACCCCGCCCGCCCCGCACCCAACGTCCGGGTGCCCGGCCTCCGGAGTCACGACATCCCCGGCCCGCGGAAGGCTCACCGCCGCGGCGCAACCGGGCGGCGAGTTCGTCGAGCAGCCCGTTCGCGGCCGCCTCGGCGACCCGCGCCTCCGCGCATTCCCCTCTGCTGAGCGCGGCTTTCCTGGCCTGGTTGGCGAAGAGCAGCTCCGCGCACAATTCCTCGTACGTCAGGGCAGAACACCGAGCAACAGGATCCATTTCGGATCACTCCCGTCCCAACGACCGCTCAGGGACCCGAAAGCACGGGTCCTGACGTCGTCGCCCCCTCTGTCAGCCCTCCGCTTCCAGGAGAGAGCGGAGAGCACGGCGCACAATTGGTATGCACCGCACCTCAACGGTAACTCCGGAGCCACATTCCACCATCACTCATCTGTGTAAGGTTGGAAAATTGCCGTCTCGTTGAAAAATGTTCACGCTTCCTGGCGCGTTCCCGCTTTCTTGCCGGCCGGTGTGGCTGCGACAAGCCGTCTCGCGCGTCCTTACCCGTCGGTAATGGGCTGAATAGGTGACGATCGGTGAATTCCGGGTCGGGAAGGGGCCGGTTGTGCGCCGAGCGCGTCCGTTCGCGCTGAGCGGACGCCTTCGCACCCGTCCGAGCGCGCAGCGGCGTGCGATCCTCGAACAGGTGCTCGACCGGTCCTCGCCGGACGCACACCGGGGGATTCCCCGGGTCGGCGGAACCGGACGGGAAATACGCGAACACCACTGCGCCGTTCGTGCTACCGGGGGCTGCCACCGCATGCCGCATCCCGGTGCTGAACAAGCGCTTGGCGACAGGCATCCTGGTAGCACCACTATGGACGGACGAACCTCGACCCCGAGGAGGACGAGATGGGCACCGAACGCCCGGCCAACGACTCCGCGCGCGAGCGCGAGCACGACGGTCCGAGCCACGCAGCACCGGAGGGCGCGGGGCTGCACCCGCTGATCGACCTGTCCCGGGACCCCAACCCGGGCGTGCCCGACCACGCCAAGCCGGAGGACGACTGACTGGCGACCCGCCGGTCGCGGCGCCGGTCCCGCCGACCAGGCGGGGCCGGCGTCGTCGTGAAAAGGGCTCGCCGCGCAGCGGATCGCGCGCTACAAAGCCCCCATGCGCACCGATGACGGCTTCGCCGTCCGCCCGCCCCGCCCCGACGACCTGGACGCGCTCGTCGCGCTGCACTCGGATCCCGCCACCAACCGCTACAACCCGAGCGGCCCGCTGCGCGGACGCGCCGAGGGCGCGGCGATGCTGGAGAACTGGCTCGACGACTGGCGCCGGTTCCACATCGGATACTGGACGATCCTGATCAACCCGGACGAACCGGATATCACCGACGTGGTCGGATTCGGCGGCGTGCGCTACCTGAACGCAGGGCGCGACCGGGTGTTCAACCTCTACTACCGCTTCGCGCCGCAGCACTGGGGACGCGGCTGGGCCTCGGCCGTCGCCCGCCGCGCAGCGGACTTCGCCCGCCGCGTCGACCCCGACACCCCGGTGGTCGCCCGCATGCAACCCGACCACGGCGCTTCCCGGCGGGTGGCGGAGAAGGCGGGCCTGCACCTGGTCGGCCACGACCGCGACGACCGGCTGGTCCTCGCCGACCGCCCGCTCCCCGGATCCCTGCTCGACGCGCTCCCGGTCGGCGACCTGCGCCCCGGCTCGTCCGGCGGCGGGTCGTGAACTCGTGAGCCCGGCTCACGTGCGGCGGGGCGCGGCCGCCGGGCCGGGAACGGCCGCGGTCCTCGGCGGTGGCGCGCGAGGCCGCCGGAGCGGTCACCTCAGTGCCCGTCTTCGAACCTGCTCCCGGAACCCGCATGGCAAGCGGCGTGAGCCGCTTTCTCTTTCGGTGAGTGGTCTCGCAGCCCGCACCGCCGCGGGTTCTCAGCGGTCGTCTCGCGAGGACAGCCCCGACGCCGTGTATTGGACATACATCAGGAGGGGCTTCCGCAGTCGAGACGGCCGCTGAGGTTCCGCTCCCGGCGCCGCCACCCAAAACGAGTCCGAAGACAGGCTCTCAGCCGGTGCGCGCGCGGCGCTGGGCGGGCTCGCTGATCGGCGGGACTTCCCGGTCCGCGGCCCGGACCCAGCGCGGGCCGTCGGGGCCGAAGACGCCGCGCGGTTCCGGGAAGGCGCGCAGCAGCGCGAGGTAGCTGACCGAGGACAGCAGCAGCGACAGCGGGAGGCTGATGTCCACACCGCCCGCGAGGTCGCCGAACGGCCCGACGAACTGGCCGGGGACGTTGACGAACAGCAGCGCGACGGCGGCCGACAGCAGCCAGGCCGCCAGCCCGCGCCAGTTCCAGCCGTGCGCGAACCAGTAGCGGCCGCCGCGCTGCCGCCGGTTGAACACCTGCAGGGCGTCGGGGTCGTACCAGCCGCGGCGGGTCAGGTAGCCCAGCACCATGACGACCATCCACGGCGCGGTGCAGGTGACGATGAGCATCGCGAAGGTCGAGATGCTCTGCACCACGTTGAACGCGAAGCGGCCGACGAAGATCAGCGCGATGGTGGGCGCGCCGACCAGCGCCGTGGCCTGGAACCGGGAGAAGCGCGGGAACACGCTGGAGAAGTCCAGTCCCGTCCCGTACAGCGCGGTGGTGCCGGTCGACAGGCCGCCGATCAGCGCGATCAGGCACAGCGGGCCGAAGTACCACCACGGCGCGACCGCCAGCAGCCCGCCGACGTAGTTCGGCGCGGCACCGCCCAGGTACTCCGGCGCCCGCGTGGCGATGACCGTCGCCGTGACCAGGCCGAACAGGAACGGCACGATCGTGGCCAGCTGGGCGAGGAACGCGGCGGAGACGACCCTCGCGCGCGGGGTGTCCGCCGGGATGTAGCGCGACCAGTCGCCCAGGAACGCGCCGAAGGAGACCGGGTTGGCCAGCACGATCAGCGCCGAGCCGACGAACGACGGCCAGAACGCGCCGCCGCCGGTTCCCGGGAACGCGGGGTCGAAGGACGGGGCGAAGGCGACCAGCCCGACCACGAACAGCAGCGTCGCCGCCACCACCGCGATCTTGTTCACCAGCAGCATCAACCGGAAGCCGTAGAGGCAGACCACCAGCACCAGCACGGCGAACACCGCGTAGGCGACCGCGAACGACGGCGTGGCCTCCGGAATCCCGACGAGCCGGTTCGCCGCGCCGACCAGCGCGTCACCGGAGCTCCACACCGAGATCGCGAAGAACGTCACGGCCGTCAGCAGCGACAGGAAGGACCCGACGACCCGGCCGTGCACGCCCAGGTGCGCCGAGGACGACACCGCGTTGTTGGTCCCGTTGACCGGGCCGAACACCGCCATCGGGCACAGCACCAGCGCCCCGGCCAGCAATCCGCACGCGGTCGCCGCCAGGCCCTGCCAGAACGACAGGCCGAACAGCACCGGGAACGCGCCGAGCACCGCGGTGGAGAAGGTGTTCGCGCCGCCGAAGCACAACCGGAACAGGTCCACCGGTGAGGCGGTGCGCTCCTCGTCGGGGATGCGCTCCACGCCGTGCTGTTCGACCTCGGTGGCCTTCGGACCCGTCATGCCCCCACCTTCTCGCCGAGTGCTCCGATCCGGCGATCGTGGCCCACGCGGGAGTGCTCCGACCAGCGGTTGATCCTCCAACGGCCACCGGATCCGTTGGAGGAACGCACAATGCGACACTCCGATGTGGACGGAAGTGGCCGAACACCACGCCCACTTCGCACCGGCGGAGTTGACGATCTGTTGCTTGACTCCGATGCGCCGCCCCACTGATCCTTCCATGACCACGAATACCGTTGCCCCGCCAGCCGGTTGGAAGTGATCGCAGATGTCCGATCCCGTCCGGACCGCGGAATCCGCACCACCGCGCGTGGACCGGTTGGAGGCGAACCCCGTCGGTCTCGTTGATCACGACCGGCTGGTTCCGGACCCGCTGCTCGGCGGCGTCGGGATGGGCGCGGTGCCGTGGCTGCTCGTGGCCAACCTCGGAACCGCCCCGGGCAAGGCCGCCACACCGCTGTTCCACCTGATCCCGTGGCTGGTCGCGGGACTGCTCGCCGCCGGGCCGGTCGGTGCGCTGCTGCTGCGCCGCGTCCGGCCCGGCACCTACCGAGTGCTCGGTCGCATCGTGCTGGAGGACCCCCGCGAGCGCGGTGCGGCGCCCACCTGACGCCCATGTCGCCAGTCGGACCGGAGGAGATGCCGCATGCCCAGATTCGCCCCGTTGCGCTCGCTGAGACGCCTGGCCGCCGACCACGCCGGCGCCGAGCGGGCCGGGATGCCCGTCGACGAGTTCCGCGAGCGCCGCCCCCTGCCCCGTCGGGACCTGCTGCGGTACGGCGCCCTCGCGGGCGGTGTCGCGCTGGCCGGAGGGCTCCTGCGCACCAGCTCGGCCTCGGCTGCCACCGCGCCGCGGATCGCGGTGGTCGGCGCCGGGATCTCCGGCCTGAACGCGGCGCTGGCGCTGCACGACGCCGGTGTCGCCTGCACCGTCTACGAAGCCGGGGACCGGCTCGGCGGCCGGATGTTCAGCGAACGCACCTACTGGGACCAGGGCCAGACCACCGAGTGGGGCGGCGAGCTGATCGACAGCGACCACCGGACCGTGCTGGCGCTGTGCGAGCGGTTCGGGCTGCCCGTGGTCGACGTGATCAAGGCGGGCCCGCGGGGCGGCGAGGAGGTCTTCCACTTCCTCGGCGACTACTACCCGCGCGCGCAGGCCGACGAGGACTTCCGCCCGGTGTGGCGGGCGCTGCGGGCCGACCTGGAGGCCGCCGGGGACACCACCGACTGGCAGACCTCCACCCCGGCCGGGGTCGAGCTGAGCCGGATGAGCGTGCGGGAGTGGATCGAAACCCGCGTCCCGGACGGGCTCGGCTCCCGGCTCGGGCAGTTCATCGACGACGCCTACACCGTCGAGTACGGCGCGGACACCACCGAGCAAACCGCGCTCGGGCTGGTCTACCTCATGGGCTACCAGCAGGATCCGCGGCACTTCCACGTGTGGGGCCTGTCCGACGAGCGCTTCCACATCGTCGGCGGGAACCAGCAGCTGCCCGAGGCCATCGCGGCGGCGCTGCCGCCCGGGACGGTGCGCCACGGCTGCTCGCTGGTCGCATTGCGCGCCAACGCCGACGGCACCCAGACGCTCACCTTCGACACCGGCGGCGCGCGGCGGGACGTGACCGCCGACCACACGATCCTCGCCGTGCCGCTGGGCGTCCTGCAGCGCATCGACCTCTCGCGCGCCGGATTCGACCGGCGCAAGCGGGAATCCCTCGACGCGATGCGGATGGGCTGCTGCACCAAGCTGAACATGCAGCTGTCATCGCGGGTCTACCTCGGCGAGGGCCCGTGGCCCGGGGTCTCCAACGGGGAGTGCTTCGCCGACACCGGGTTCCAGCAGGTGTGGGACGCCACGCGCGGCCAGGGCGGTCGCGCCGGGGTGCTCATCCAGTACGGCGGCGGTCGGCCGGCCGCCTCGCTGCGACCGCCCGCGCCGTTCCTGGACTCCTCCGACCACTACGTCAGGGACACCACCGAGCGCGTGCTCGACTCGGTCGACAAGGTGCTGCCCGGGGTTCGGGACGCCTGGATCGGCAAGTCGACGCTGTCGGCCTGGCACCTCAACCCGCTGTCGCACGGCGCGTACTCGTACTGGCCGACGGACTACTGCCACCGCTACGCCGGTTACGAGGCGGTCCGGCAGGGCAACGTCCACTTCGCCGGTGAGCACACCTCGGTCGCCTTCCAGGGCTTCATGAACGGCGGCGCCGAGGCGGGCGAACGCGCCGCCCAGGAGGTCCTCGGCGACCTGCGGTGAGCACCGGGCTCGCCCGGATCGGCCGCCACCCGCCGATCCGGGCGAGCCGAGCGTCAGGCCGTCTCGGCTTCGGCGGGACGCGGGATCAGGAAGGACACGGCGAAGGCCGCCGCGACGATCACCACGCCCGCGAGGATGGCGGTCACGTAGCCCGCCGAGGACTCCGCTCCGGAGCCGCCGGCCACCTCGACCGCGGGCAGCACCGCGAAGCTCAGCCCCGAACCGAGGTTGAACGCACCCGCGTTCATGCCGGGCAGGAACCCGGGATTGCCCTGCGGCGAGAGCACCACGCCCAGCCCGTTGAGGATGATGTTCGCGCCGCCTGCGTAGGTGACGCCCAGCAACGCCGTGCACGCGATGAGCACCGGCAGCGAATGCACGCCGACCAGCGCGATCACCGCCATGACCACGGCGGTGCCGACCAGCCCGAACCGCAGCACCCGGCGGTAGCCGAGGGTCGGCGCCAGCCGTCCGGCGAACGGGCCGACCAGCCAGCCGATGAGCGCGAACGGGGTCAGGAACACCACGGACGCCAGGTCCGCGGACATCCCGAAACCGATCTGGGAATTCTGCGCGAACGACAGGACCACGCCATTGACGGTGGCGAACACGCCGGTCATGGTCAGCAGCGTGGTGGCCAGCAGCGCCCACGTGGACCGGCGGCGCAGGTCCTCGGGCCGCACCAGCGGGTGCGTGCTGGCCTTCTCGGCGAACCAGAAGACCGCGAAGGCCACCACCGCGACCGCGAACAGGCCCAGCACGTAGGTCCAGTCGGCGTCGGCGAGCTCGCCCGCCTCGCTGAGCGCGAGCAGCAGCGCCGCCACGGCCACCACCAGCGGCACCACGCCGCGCCAGTCCATCCGGGTGCCCGCCGAGGGCCGCGACTCCGGTCCCCAGCGCAGCACGGCCAGCACCGCCACCGCCGCGATGACCGCGATCACCCAGAACACGCTGCGGTAGCCGAAGTTCGCGGCCAGCCAGCCGCCGACCAGCGCGTCGATCCCGGCGATGCCGCCGTTGACCGCGGTGACCAGGCCCATCATCGTGCCGTACCGCTTCGGGTCGGTGACCTGCGAGCGCAGCATCAGCAGGCACAGCGGCACGGTCGGACCGGACACGCCCTGCACGACCCGGGCGACGTCCACGACGACGATGCTGGTCGACACCGCGGCCAGCACCGTGCCCGCCAACATCACCACGAGCATCCCGACCAGCACGCGCCGCCTGCCGACGATGTCGCTCAGCCTCGGCAGGAACAGCGAGAACAGCGCCCCCGAGGTGAAGAACGCGGTCTGCGACAGCCCGACGGCCGCGTCGTCGGCGCCCAGCTCGTGCCCCATGGTGACCAGCGCCGGGCTGAGCATGCTCGCGTTGAGCTGGAACGCCACGCAGGCGGCCAGCAGCGCGGTCATCAGCGCGGCGGTGCCCGCGGCGGCGGAGGTCTGCCTGGTGGTCTGGCTCACCGCGCACCCTCCCCGATGCGTTCGAGAGCGGCGACGACCAGCGCCCAGAACCGCTCGTGGTCCAGCGTGACGGCGACCTGGGTGTGGCAGTCCGCGGGCGCGGGGCTGCGGAAGTCGGTGACGGTCATGCCCTGGGTGAGCGCGCCGGACAGCTCCACGTCGACCGGCGCGCGGCGCACGCCGACGACGGACGGGTCGATCACCCGCGCCACCGCGCACGGGTCGTGCACCGGCGGCGCGTCGAAGCCCTGCGCGGTCTTGTAGACCGGGCCGAAGAACTCCAGCAGCTCCACCACGAACCGCGCCGGAGCGGTGTCCACGGCGGCGATCGAGCGGACCACGTCCTCGGTGGCCAGCGCCTGGTGGGTCAGGTCGAGGCCGACCATCGTCACCGGCCACCGCTCGCCGAACACGATGTGCGCGGCCTCCGGGTCGGCGGCGATGTTGAACTCGGCGACCGCCGACTTGTTGCCGGTGTGGTAGCCGCCGCCCATCAGGACGACCTCCCGGACGCGCTCGACGATCGCCGGTTCCTTGCGCGCGGCGAACGCGATGTTGGTCAGCGGCCCGGTGGGCACCAGCGTGATCTCGCCCGGTTCGTGGGCGAGCACGGTGTCGATGATCACGTCGACGGCGTGCCGGGAGTCCAGTTCGAGCGCGGGTTCGGGCAGCTGCGGCCCGTCCAGCCCGGATTCGCCGTGCACGTCGGGGGCGACCTCGGCCTGGCGCACCAGCGGGCGGGTGCACCCGGCCGCCACCGGCACTCCGGTGATCCCGGCGACCGTGGCGACCGCGAGCGCGTTGCGGGTCACCTTCCGGATCGTCTGGTTCCCGGCGACGGTGGTGATCGCGGCCAGCTCGACGTTCGGGTCGCCGTGCGCCAACAACAGGGCGATCGCGTCGTCGTGCCCGGGATCGCAATCCAGGATGATCTTGGTGGGAGTGTCCGTCATCACCTTTCCCCATCCGGTGCGGCGGCTACCTTCGGTGTTCTTTCGAACACAGCCGGACGGCGGCCCACCCCACCACGTCGTGGAATCGGCGTCCACGATAGACACCGGAAACCCGACGAGGACGGCCACCCCACCCGCGACCTGCCAGAACGCGACTTCGGAAAGGCTCACCTCGCTTTCCGAAGGTTTCCCTCAGCATTCCCCGAGGCATCGGAAAAAGAAAGGTTAGGCACGCCTTTTTTGAGGGTTCGGTTAGGCAATGCTGGTTAGTGGAACGATTCCAGAAACGCTATTCTGGGAGCCATGGTGGCGATTCTGGAGAAGGTACACGAGGACGAGAAGGAATTCGTCCTGCGCTACGTCCAGCCGGGGCTGGTCGGTCTCATCGACGGCACGCTGTCCACGCTGGCACCGATCTTCGCGGCCGCGATGCTCGCCGGTTCGCACGCGGCGCTGTTCGTCGGCCTGGCGACCGCGCTCGGCGCGGGCATCAGCATGGGGCTGTCCGAGGCGCTGTCCGACGATGGCAGCCAGACCGGACGCGGCTCGGCCATCACGCGCGGCGTCGTCACCGGCGCGATGACCGCGCTCGGCGGCGCTTTCCACGCCCTGCCGTTCCTCATCCCGCACCTGCCGACGGCGCTGACCCTCGCCGGGGTCGTGGTGGCCGTCGAACTCGCCGCCATCGCGCTGATCCGCAAGCGCTACATGGCGGTCTCGCTGCGCTCGTCGGTCGTGCAGGTCGCGGTGGGCGGTGTGCTGATCGTGGCGGTCGGACTGCTGCTGGGCAACGCCTGAGAGCCTGTCTTTGGACTCGTTGTGCGTGGCGGTCTCGTTTTGCACAGCGGTGCCGGTGGCGGAACCTCAGCGGCCGTCTCGGCTCCGGGAGCCCCTCCTGATGTATGTCCAGGTCTGCTCCGCCGCGAAAGGCGTTGACCCGGTGGCGGTTTCGCGCGGCAGAGTCGCGCGAAACCGCCGGGCGGGATCAGTAGCGGTAGTGGTCGGGTTTGTAGGGGCCGTCGACGTCGACGCCGATGTAGGCGGCCTGTTCCTTGGTCAGCTTGGTCAGCTTCACACCCAACGCGTCCAGGTGCAGCCGGGCGACCTTCTCATCGAGGTGCTTGGGCAGCACGTACACCTGCCGGTCGTACTCACCCTGCTTGGTGAACAACTCGATCTGCGCGATCGTCTGGTTCGTGAACGAGTTCGACATCACAAACGACGGATGCCCGGTCGCATTACCCAGGTTCAGCAGCCGCCCCTCGGACAACACGATGATCGAGTGCCCATCCGGGAAGGTGTACTCGTGCACCTGCGGCTTGATCTCCTGCTTGACGATCCCCGGAGTCTTCTCCAACCCCGCCATATCGATCTCGTTGTCGAAATGCCCGATATTGCCCACGATCGCCTGATGCTTCATCCGCGCCATGTGCTCAGCGGTGATGATGTCGAAATTACCGGTCGTGGTGATGAAGATGTCGGCGTAGTCGACGACGTCCTCGATCGTTTTGACCTCGTAACCCTCCATCGCCGCCTGCAACGCGCAGATCGGATCGATCTCGGTCACGATCACCCGCGCACCCTGCCCGCGCAACGACTCCGCCGAACCCTTACCGACATCACCGAACCCGCACACCACCGCGACCTTGCCCCCGATGAGCACATCCGTGGCCCGGTTGATGCCATCCACCAACGAATGCCGGCACCCGTACTTGTTGTCGAACTTCGACTTCGTCACCGAGTCGTTGACATTGATCGCCGGGAACAACAACTCACCAGTCTTGGCCAGCTCGTACAACCGGTGCACACCCGTGGTCGTCTCCTCGGTGACACCCTTGATCTGCCCGGCCAACGTCGTGAACCGCTGCCCGTCACCAGCCAGACTCCGACGCAACGTCTCCAAGACGACCTGGTACTCCTCCGGGTCGTCAACGGACGGCTGCGGCACCGCACCCGCCTTCTCGAACTCCACACCCTTGTGCACCAACAACGTGGCATCGCCACCATCATCCAGGATCATGTTCGGACCCCGGCCCCCCGAGAAACCCTGGAAAAGCTGGTCAGTGCACCACCAGTACTCCTCAAGCGTCTCCCCCTTCCACGCGAACACCGACACACCCTCCGGCTTGTCAGCACTCCCGTTCGGGCCGACCACCACCGCCGCCGCAGCCTCGTCCTGGGTCGAGAAGATGTTGCACGACACCCAGCGGACCTCAGCACCCAAAGCGACCAACGTCTCGATCAGCACCGCGGTCTGCACCGTCATGTGCAACGAACCCGCAATCCGCGCACCCCTGAGCGGCTTGCTGTCCGCGAACTCCTTCCGAGTCGCCATCAACCCCGGCATCTCATGCTCAGCCAACCGAATCTGATGCCGACCAGCCTCAGCCAACCCCAGATCCTTCACAGCGAACTCCAGGCCGTTGGCCTTCTGCAGCTTGACGCTCATGACTTCCTTCCTCGCGTTCACGAATGGTCGCGCCGACGGGCGCGGATGACTTCCGGATTTCGCGGGTCGGCTCGCCCGGGTCCCCGGCCGGGGAAGCGACCCGCGACGCGTTCACGGCGATGACATGAAAAAAGCGCCTCCTCGCAGGAGGCGCCCTTACCGTGCTCTGTCGTCCGTACCGCTGGCCGAGCGTGGCGGACCCAGGTCCGTTGCAGCGCCTCTCGGCGAGCGGCCGCGCAGGTGGCTGCGCGTGGTTTTCCCGAACGCGGCGTGACCACATTCTGGAAGCTGCGGGCGCGTGCCGTCAACTGCGCCGATGGGGCGGGAGCGCCCGAACCGACCCGCCCGGCGCCCACGGATGTCCACACTGGACGAACGGTGGACCGGGATTGCCGAGAAATGTCCGGAAGGTAACGAACTCCCGGCTCGCGCCGGGAGTTTTACACCGGCGAAACGTCCGGTGGCCGTTTCGCGTAACGCGGCGGCGCGATGCTGTGCGGCCGAGTCAGCCAGGACGCGTGGAGGAGGCCGTCATCGACACCGGAAGCACCGCCTGGGTCCTGCTCAGCGCCGCGCTCGTGATGTTCATGACTCCCGGACTGGCGCTGTTCTACGGCGGGATGGTGCGGTCCCGCAGCGTGCTCAACGTGATGATGCTGACGTTCGTGTGCCTGGCCGTCGTCGGGACGCTGTGGGTGCTGTACGGCTACTCGCTGGCGTTCGGCAGCGACGCGTTCGGCGGGTTGATCGGGGACCTGGCGCACGCCGGGATGCGGGGGCTCTCCGACGTCGGGGTCGGTTCGGCCGGGCAGCGGGTGCCGCTGTTCGCCTACGCCTCGTTCCAGCTGATGTTCGCGGTGATCACCGTGGCGCTGCTGGTCGGGGCGGTCGCCGAGCGGACCCGGTTCTGGCCGTGGGTGGTATTCGCCGCCGTGTGGTTCACCGCGGTGTACGTGCCCGTGGCGCACTGGATCTTCGCGGTCGACGGGTTCGGCGGGCCCGGCTCGGCGGGCGGGTGGATGGTCAACCGGCTCAAGGCGCTCGACTTCGCCGGAGGCACCGCCGTCGAGATCAACTCCGGGGCCGCCGGGCTGGCGCTGGCGGTGGTGCTCGGGCGCCGGCACGGCTGGCCGCACCACCAGGCGCGGCCGCACAACCTGCCGTTCGTGATGTTCGGCGCGGGGCTGCTGTGGTTCGGCTGGCTGGGGTTCAACGCGGGTTCCGCGCTGGGCGCCACACCGCTGGCGGCCACCGCGTTCGTGAACACCATGGCCGCCGGCGCCACCGCCGTGCTCGGCTGGCTCGTCGTCGAGCAGCTGCGCGACGGGACGCCCACCACCCTCGGCGGCGCCTCGGGTGCGGTGGCCGGGCTGGTGGCGATCACGCCCGCCTGCGGGTACGTCGAACCCCTGGGCGCGGCGGCGATCGGCGTCGCCGCCGGGGTGGTCTGCGCCCTGGCCGTCGGGCTGAAGTACCGGTTCGGTTTCGACGACTCGCTGGACGTGGTGGCCGTGCACGGCGTCGGTGGGCTGGTCGGCACGGTGCTGATCGGCGTCTTCGCCACCCGCGGCGTGAACCCCGCCGGCGCCGACGGGCTGCTGTACGGCGGCGGCGCGGACCAGCTGTGGCGGCAGTGCGTCGCGGCCGCGGTGACATTGGTCTACTCGCTGGTGTTGACGTACCTCATCGCACGCGTTATCCACTGGCTCATGGGTTTCCGGGTCCACCACGACGCCGAGTCGAGCGGCATCGACGAGGCCGAGCACGCCGAGAGCGGCTACGACTTCCGCGGCGGCGCGCACCCGCACGCCGTGACCGAGCGCGTGCCGAGCGGCAGCGCCTCGTGAGGCTGCTGACAGCGGTCGTGCGCCCGGACGCGGTGGAGACCGCCCGCGAGGCGCTGCGCGCGCTCGGCACGGTCGGCATGACCGTGAGCGCGGCCGAGGGCTGCGGCAGGCAGCAGGGCCACACCGAGGTCTACCGGGGCGCGACGTACCAGGTCGACTTCGTCGCCAAGTGCCGCATCGAGGTGCTGCTGACCGACGACCAGGTCGAACGCGCCGTGGAGGCCCTGACCGCCGCGCTGCGCACCGGCGAGGTCGGCGACGGCAAGCTCTGGATCACCCCGGTGGAGACCGCGGTCCGCGTCCGCACCGGGGAACGCGACGCCGACGCGCTCTAGCTGAGCTGCTCGATCGTGGTGCTGTGAGGTTCCCCCTCATGAGAGAGCAGGGGTAGCCACACTGAGTCCACGATCTCGACGATCGCCTCGTCCGGCACCGCGCCCATGGTCATCAGCATGTCGTGGCGCACCAGGTCGAAGGGCAGGTTCACCACGCGTTCGGGTCGCGGTACATCCGTAAGCTCGCCGCGCTGGATGGCGCGGTCGACGAGCGTCGCGAAGGGGGGCGTCTGGTCCGCGGGGCGGAGGCGGCTGCGCAGGTCGCTGAAGTTGGTGCCGGTCTCGCGGAAGTAGTCCGCTAGCTGGATGCGCATGAGTATCACCGCGCGGGCCCGCTCGGCGTTGACCGTGCGCAGGAGGGTGAGGGCGTCCTGGCGCAGGCTGCCGGTGTCAGGGATGTCGAGTGGACGCCAGTACCGGGTGAGTGTGGCGATGAGGAGGTCCTCGCGCTGCGGCCAGCGCCGGTAGAGCACCGGTTTGCTGGTTCCGGCGCGCGCTGCGACGGCCTCGTAGGTGAAGCCGTTGTAACCCTGCTCAACGAGCACCTCCCAGGCGGCATCGGTGATCGCGTTCTCCAGGGCGGCGCCCCTGCGCCGCGTGCCCTCCGCGCGCCGCTCACTCACCACTACCCCCACATATCCGTTTTCACAGCATGTAGCCGTGCGATTAGGTTCGCTTGCGTATCTTAATCCGAGGCCGTACGCTCGGGTCAATAAGATACGACACCGTTTCTAAACGGGCCGACCGCGTAGGGAAACGCGCATGTCCATGATCAATGCCGCGCTCGTGGAGTCCTTCGACGAGCCGCCGCGCTTCCGGTCCATCCCTGCCCCAGAGGCCGCCCCCGGCCAGGAGGTGGTGGACGTGCTCGCCGTCGGCGTGCACCCGGCCACCCGGGGCATCGCCGCGGGTAAGCACTACACGAGTCCCAAGGCACTGCCCGCCCTAGCGGGTGCGGACGCCGTCGTCCGCCGGGCGGACGGCAGCCTCGGCTACGTTATGGTCATGGGCGCCGGCACCCTGGCTGAGCGCATCGTCATCGATCCGGCCGCCGTCATCCCGGTCCCGGCCGGAGCCGATCCCGCACTCCTGGTCGCCACCATGAACCCCGCCCTGTCCTCATGGTGTGCGCTGCGCACCCGCGTCCCGTTCCAAGCAGGGCAGTCGGTCCTGGTGCACGGCGCGACCGGCAACGCCGGATCGATGGCCGTCAAGGTCGCCAAGCACCTCGGCGCGGGGCGAGTGATCGCCGCCGGACGCAATCGATCCCGCCTCGACGAACTCACCGCCGAGGGCGCGGACGACATCGTTCAGCTCACCCCCGACGAGGACGCCACCGCGGCCGCGCTCGCCGAGGCCGCCGCCGAAGTCGACGTGGTCCTCGACTACGTATGGGGGCCACCCACCGAACTCGCTATGCGTGCCGTCCTCGGAGCGCGTACCCAGCACACCCGTCTGCTCGACTGGGTGCAGATCGGTGGCATGGGCGGAGACGCGATCACCCTGTCCGGGCACGCGCTGCGCTCCAACGCGTTCCGGATCCTGGGCAGCGGCTTCGGCTCGGTGGCCATGCAGGTCATGCACCGGGAATTCACCGAGCTCATCGCCGCGATCGCCGCGGGCGGCATGGCCGTGCGCCCGCATCCGTTCCCGCTGGACCAGGTCGAGGCAGCCTGGACCCACAAGGAGGCACCCGGCGAGCGCACCGTCATCATCCTCTGACACACGCGTTGCCGGCGCCCCGCCGCAACGTCCAGGGCGCCGGCGGCGCGCTCTGCGCGGCCTCCCGCAGGACGCGGATGCCCCGGCGCACCGGGAGTGGAAGCATCCGGGGCAGAGCCGACGCGGGAGGGACCGACATGGCGGAGAAGGCGGACATCGGGGTCACCGGGCTTGCGGTGATGGGGCGCAACCTCGCCCGCAACTTCGCGCGGCGCGGGCACACCGTGGCCGTGCACAACCGGACCCCGCAGCGGACCAGGGACCTCGTGGACCAGTTCGGCGCGGAAGGGGCGTTCGTGCCCGCCGAGTCGCCCGAGGAGTTCGTCGCCGCGCTGCAACGGCCGCGGCGGCTGGTCGTCATGGTCAAGGCGGGCGATCCCACCGACGCGGTGATCGACGAGTTCGCCGCCCTGCTGGAGCCCGGCGACATCATCATGGACGGCGGCAACGCGCACTTCGACGACACCCGGCGGCGCGAGGCCGCGCTGCGCGAACGAGGGGTCCACTTCGTCGGCAGCGGCATCTCCGGCGGCGAGGAAGGCGCGCTGCACGGCCCGTCGATCATGCCCGGCGGGTCGGCCGAGTCGTACCGCACGCTGGGGCCGCTGCTGGAGAGCATCAGCGCGCACGTCGACGGCGAACCGTGCTGCACCCACGTGGGCACCGACGGCGCCGGGCACTTCGTCAAGATGGTGCACAACGGCATCGAGTACGCCGACATGCAGCTCATCGCCGAGGCGTACGACCTGCTGCGGCGCGCCGGCGGGCTGCGGCCCGAGCAGGCCGCCGAGGTGTTCGCGCGGTGGAACTCCGGGCGGCTGGACTCCTACCTGATCGGGATCACCGCGGACATCCTGGCCCACGCCGACGCCTCCGGGAAACCGTTCGTCGACGTCGTGCTCGACCAGGCCGAGCAGAAGGGCACCGGCCGGTGGACCGTGCACACCGCCCTGGACCTGGGCGTCCCGGTGCCTGGGATCGCCGAGGCGGTGTTCGCGCGGTCGCTGTCCGGCCACGCCGACCTGCGGGAGGCGGCGCAGGGGCTGGCCGGTCCGACCGTCGGCGCCGGGGAGGTCGCCGGGCTGGCCGAGGACGTCGAGCAGGCGCTGTACGCGTCGAAGATCGTCTCCTACGCGCAGGGCTGGAACATGATCGCGGCGGGCGCCGACCAGTACGGCTGGGACATCGACCTGGCCGCCATGGCGTCGATCTGGCGCGGCGGCTGCATCATCCGCGCCGCGTTCCTGGACCGCATCCGCGCCGCGTTCCGCGCCAACCCCGCGCTGCCCACGCTGCTGGTCGACCCGGAGTTCGCCGCCGAGCTCGACGCGGCCCAGGACGCCTGGCGGCGCGTGGTGGCGACCGCGGCCCGGCTGGGCGTGCCCGCCCCCGGGTTCTCGGCCGCGCTGGCCTACTACGACTCGCTGCGCGCGCAGCGGCTGCCTGCCGCGCTGGTGCAGGCCCAGCGGGACCTCTTCGGCGCGCACACCTACCGGCGGACCGACCGCGACGGCGTCTTCCACACCCGCTGGGACACCGACCGGCACGAGGAATCCGCTGACTGACACCGGGAAAGTGGTGAGGCGACGGGACTTCCGCACCGCTCGACGCGAAAATCCGGTCGATCCGGGATTGAAACGCTTCCGCGTCCATTGTGGACTTCCCCGGTGGTTCCAGCGGTCCCGGTAGAAGGCGTCCCCGGCACGACCACCCCGCCGGTGCACCTCCCGCAGATCCGGCGACGTCCACTCCCGGAAAAGGAGTCTGCCGAGTTTCAACACCGCGCCGCAGGCAGGCCCGCGCGCCACCGGGCGCCCCTTCAGGCGTGCACGGGCGCGAGGGCCCGGACGCGGGCCCGCATGCCGCGGCTCCACAGCACCAGCGCACCGAACACGGCGACCGCCAGCACCGGCGACAACAGCATCAGCGCACCCGGACCGACCACATAGGACAGTGCGACGCGCAGCGCCGCCTCGGCGAGCAATCCCCCGCCCCACACCCCGGTCGCCACCCGGAACGCGCGGCGGACCGCGGGGATCGCCCAGCGCCGGTCGTGGGCCGCGCGGGCGTCCTCGGTCGCGAACCGCTGGCGGCTCATGACGAACGCCACCGGGCGAGGAGCCGCCAGCGACGCCAGGAACGCCAGCCCCACCGAGGCGGTGACCAGCGAACCGTGCAGCAACAGCAGCCGGGGGCTGTCCAGCACCACGGCGCCGACCAGGCTCAGCACGATCGCCAACAGCGACACCGCGCCGATCCAGTCCACCCGCCGGGCGCGCACCACCCCGACCACGATCGCGGCCAGCGGGAACACCGCCCCCGCGGCCAACGCCGGGAGTTCGGACATCCCGGCGGAGGTGAGGACCTCGTAGGCGGCGAACGGGGCCGCGGCGTTGATCAGCAGCGTCCGCACGAGCGGCGAGCGCGCCGCACCGCCTCGTACGTCCACATCGGATGGAACCATCACGTCCTCCTCGAAGTCGAAGTCGAAGCCGACGCCGAGGAACGCTACGCCGGGCCGCTGCGCGGAATCGTCGGTCCACGGGTGGATTCCGCGATCTCCACCCCCGGGTGGAGATCAGCCGCCGGCGACTCCGTGGCGGTAGGCGTAGGCGACGAGTTGGGCGCGGTCGCGCCGGCCGGTCTTGGCCAGCAGGTGGTTGACGTGGGTCTTCACGGTCGCCTCGGTGACCACCAGCGCGGCCGCGATCTCGGAGTTGGACAGCCCGTCGGCGATCAGCGCCAGCACCTCGGCCTCGCGCGCGGTGAGCCCGTCCGGCACCGCCCGGGGCGGGGGGCTCTCCTCCCGCACCGCGAGCTCCTCGACCAGGCGGCGCTGCACGTCCGGCGCCAGCAGCGCCTGCCCGGCCGCGACGGTGCGCAGCGCCTGCTCGATCTCGGTCGCCGTGGCGTCCTTGGTCAGGTAGCCGCGCGCGCCCGCCCGCAGCGCGGCGAACACCGACTCGTCGTCGGAGTAGGTGGTCAGCACCACCACGTGGACCCCCGGGTGGCGCTCGCGGACCAGCCGAGTGGCGGCCACCCCGTCCAGCCGCGGCATCCGCAGGTCCATCAGCACGACGTCCGGGCGGTGCTCGCCGACCAGCGCCACCGCCTGCTCGCCGTCCGCCGCCGCGGCGACGACCTCCACGTCCGGCAGCAGGCCGACCAGCACCACCAGCCCCTCCCGCACCACGGTCTGGTCGTCGGCGACGACGACCCGCAGGGCGCTCACGCGGGCACCGTCAGGTCGATGCGCCAGCCGTCCCCGTCGGGCCCGGCGGACAGCCGCCCGCCCAGCAGTTCGGCGCGTTCGCGCATGCCCACCAGCCCGTACCCGCTGCCGGGCTCCGGCGGCCCGGCGGGCGGATCCGAGCGGTGGTCGGCCACGGTGAGCCGAACGGCCTCCTCCTCGTAGGCGATCCGCACCTCGACTCCCGATCCGGGGGCGTGCCTGCGGGCGTTGGTCAACGCCTCCTGCGCGACGCGGTGCACGGTGTTGCCGGCCTCGGCCGACAGCGGGCGCGGGGTCCCCTCGACGCGCAGCGACGCGGCGCACCCGGTGTCCGCGCGGTAGGACTCCACCAGCTCGGCCACCGCGGTGTCCGGCCGCGCGGTCCCGCCGCGCAGCGCCCGCAGGGCCCGCCGGGTCTCCTCCAGCCCGGTGCGCGCCAGACCGCGCGCCCGCTCGACGTGCTCGGCGGCGCGGTCCTGGTCGTCGTGCCGGGTCAGCAACAGGTGCGCGGCCTCCAGCTGGACCGACAGCCCGGACAGGCTGTGCGCGAGCACGTCGTGGATCTCCCGGGCGATGCGGGCCCGCTCGTCGAGCGCGGCGGTGCGCGCCCGCTCCTGGAGGATCACCTGGTGCTCGGCGACGATGAGCTCGGCCTGCTCCTGCACCCGCACCCGGGCCGCCTGGTTCACCCCGGTCAGGGCGGCGGCCACGAGCGCGACGGACAGGCCGAGCACCGCCAGCGGGCCCAGCCGACCGAGCAGCAGCCCGGGCACCGCGATGGTGGCCATGGTCAGCAGCACCTGCGCGGCCGCCAGCCGCGGGGACAGCCAGCGCCCGGCCACGTGCGCGGCCACGAACGGGAAGAAGAACGCCGGTCCCAGCGTGAGCACCCCGAGCATTCCCCCGGCCACGCCCGTCGTCGTCAGCGCCGCCATCGCGGCCCACGGGCGCGACCCGCGCCCCACCGACCGGAACAGGAACGCGACCGAGGCGGCCGCGGTCAACGCCAGCACCACCGGGTCCCGCGCGCCCCCGGCCGCGACGATCCCGTAGTCCACGCAGCCGAGCACGAACAGGCCCACCACGCGGCGCCAAACCGAGTCGGGCTCCAGCCACTCGGCCGCCCGCCCCAGGCTGCCGCTACCCGCACCGGCCATCGTCACACCCCCGTCCGCCGCCATCCGCCCTATTCTGGAGGAGTCGGGGGTGGGCGTCCTCAACCCTCGGGTGGAGATCGGGACTCCACAGTGGATCAGCCGGAAAAGCGGACATAGGGATCGAAACGATCATTTGACCCAGGTCACGCCGAGCCACTGTGGACACTCCAGCCAGTGCCGATCCCACTACGCCGAGTAGCGGTCGCTCCCGTGCTCCGACCTCCGGCGCACCCGCGGAGCGGAGATCGCCAAACCCGTTCGGCCCAACGGTTTTCGGCTGATCTCGGCACGCCGCGCTGCGTTCTCGGGCACACTGCACGAGGGCGTCGGCGAACGCGCACGACTCCCCCGCGCACACCTGCTCCGAACCCGGTCTTACGATCCGGGAAACGCGTGACGAGGACCGCGAAACCGGTGTGACGCCGGTCTCCTCGCTCGCTCAGGCATCATCCGCGACGACGGCCGGCGCCGATGCGCCGAACCACGGCACGGCGTGAAGGAAAGGAAGCATGGCCAACCACCACGCGATTCCGGCCGAGGACGAACGTCCCGATCGGCCCACCGCCACCAGGCTCGGCCAGGAAGACGTCGGCTACCGCAAGGGGCTGCGCAACCGGCAGGTCCAGATGATCGCCATGGGTGGCGCGATCGGAACCGGCCTGTTCCTGGGCGCCGGCTCCCGCCTGCACAGCGCGGGCCCCGCCCTCGCGGTCGTCTACGCGATCGCCGGCGTGTTCGCGTTCTTCGTGGTGCGGGCGATGGGCGAGCTCGTGATGCACCGGCCCTCCTCGGGTTCGTTCGTCTCCTACTCGCGGGAGTTCCTCGGCGAGAAGGCCGCCTTCTTCGCCGGCTGGATGTACTTCCTGAACTGGGCCACCAGCGGCATCGCCGACGTGACCGCCACCGCCAAGTACGTCCAGTTCTTCTGGCCCGAGGTGCAGCAGTGGATCCCCGCGCTGGTGGCGCTCCTGGTGGTGCTGGGCGTCAACATGGTGTCGGTGCGCCTGTTCGGCGAGCTGGAGTTCTGGTTCGCCGCCGTGAAGGTGCTGGCGCTGGTGGTGTTCATGGTGATCGGCATCGTGGTGCTGGTCACCCAGCAGCCGGTCGGCGGGCACGTCCCCGGCCCGAGCCTGATCACCGACAACGGCGGCTTCTTCCCCGCCGGCGTGCTGCCCGCGCTGATGATCCTGCAGGGCGTGGTCTTCGCCTACGCCGCGATCGAGATGGTCGGCGTGACCGCCGGGGAGACCGGCGAACCGCGCAAGGTCATCCCCAAGGCCGTCAACGCGGTCGGCTGGCGCATCGCGGTGTTCTACATCGGCTCGGTGCTGCTGCTGGTGATGCTGCTGCCGTGGAGCGCCTACCACGACGGCGAGAGCCCGTTCGTGACCTTCCTGAGCCAGCTCGGCGTGCCCGGCGCGGCCGGGATCATGGACCTGGTGGTGCTGACCGCGGCGCTGTCCAGCGTCAACTCGGGGCTGTACTCGACCGGCCGCATCCTGCGGTCGCTGTCGGTGGCCGGGTCGGCGCCGAAGTTCACCGCGAAGATGAGCCGCACCGGCGTGCCCTACGGCGGCGTGTTCCTGACCGCGGGCATCTACCTGCTCGGCGTCATCCTCAACATGGTGGTGCCCAGCCACGCCTTCGAGATCGCGCTGAACTTCTCCGCCGTCGGCATCCTCGGCACCTGGTCGATGATCATGATCAGCCACCTGGTGATGGTCCGCAGGGCCCGGCGCGGCGAAATCGAGCGGCCGTCCTACCGGCTGCCGCTGGCCCCGGTCACGAACTACGTCACGCTGGCGTTCCTGCTGCTGGTGCTGGCGCTGAGCTACTTCGACTACCCGGCCGGCCGGATCATGATCTACGGCCTGCCCGGCATCGTCCTGCTGCTGGTGGTCGGCTGGTTCGCCGTGCGCAAGCGGGTGCAGCGCATCGCCGCGGGCGAGGAAGCCGTCGAGTAACCACCCACCTCGCGCCGAACAGCCCGGAGGACCGCGCGTCCTCCGGGCTTTCCCATGTCTCGGCTCGTTCGCATATACGAACGACGATCTTGCCGGTTGACACGTGTGGCCGATCACAGCTAGGACTGGATCACAGTCATACGTATTTGGGAACGCGCGGGAAGAGGATCGGATGGACTTCGAGCTCACCGCCGACCAGCGGGACCTGCGCGCCGGAGCGCGCGAGCTGGCGCGCGGCTTCTCCGACGACTACTGGGCGCGGCACGACGCCGACGGCGCGTTCCCGTGGGAGTTCTACCGCGCCTTCGCCGACGGCGGGTGGCTCGGCATCGCCATCCCCGAGGAGTACGGCGGTGGCGGGCTCGGCATCCTCGAAGCCTCGCTGCTGCTGGAGGAGGTCGCCGCGTCCGGGGCCGGCATGAACGGTTGCAGCACGATGCACCTGACGATCTTCGGCCTCAACACCATCGTCAAGCACGGCAGCGAGCAGCTCCGGCGCGAGGTGCTGCCCGCCGCGGCCGACGGGTCGCTGCACGTGTGCTTCGGCGTCACCGAACCCGACGCGGGCACCGACACCACGCGGGTGTCGACCACCGCCCGCCGCGTCGACGGCGGCTACGTCCTCAACGGCCGCAAGGTGTGGATCACCAAGGCCGGCCAGTCGCAGAAGATGGTGCTGATCACCCGCACCACCCCGCGCGCGGAGTCCGCGCGGCCGACCGACGGGATGACCCTGTTCCTCGTCGACATCGATCCCGCGCACGTGCACCTGGCGCCCATCCCGAAGATGGGCCGCAACGCGGTGGCCTCCTACGAGGTGCTCATCGACGACCTCTTCGTGCCCGACAGCGCGCGCATCGGCGAGGAGGGCCGCGGATTCCGCCACCTGCTCGACGGCCTCAACCCGGAACGCATCCTGCTCGCCCACGAAGCGCTCGGCATCGGCCGCGCCGCCCTGGACCGCGCCGTCCGCTACGCCGGGGAACGCGTCGTGTTCGACCGGCCCATCGGCAGCAACCAGGGCATCGCCTTCCCGCTCGCCGAGGCCGTCACCCGCCTCGACGCGGCCGAGCTGATGGCCCGCAACGCGGCGTGGCGCTACGACCGGGGCCTGTCCTGCGGGCGCGAGGCCAACATGGCCAAGTGGCTGTGCGCCGACGCCGGTTTCCAGGCCGCCGACCAGGCCGTCCAGACCCACGGCGGGATGGGCTACGCCCGCGAATACCACGTCGAGCGCTACTTCCGCGAAGCCCGCATCCTCCGGCTGGCGCCGGTCAGCCAGGAGATGGTGCTCAACTACGTCGCCCACCACGTCCTCGGCCTGCCCAAGTCCTACTGACCGACGGGAGCCGCCATGAACGCCAGCCTCACCGGAATCCGGGTGCTGGACCTGTCCCGGGTCCTCGCCGGACCGCTGTGCAGCCAGCTGCTCGCCGACCACGGCGCCGAGGTCGTGAAGGTCGAGGCGCCCGCGGGCGACGAGACCCGCGGTTGGGGACCACCGTTCGTCGACGACGGCACGAGCGCCTACTACCACGCGCTGAACCGCAACAAGACCAACGTCTGCCTGGACCTCACCACTGCCGACGGGCGGCGGCTGCTCGGCGAACTGTTCGCCTCCGCCGACGTCGTGGTGGAGAACTTCAAGGCGGGCACGCTGGCCCGCTGGGGGCTGCCCGACGAGGAGGTGCGCCGCCGGTTCCCCCGGCTCGTGCACTGCCGCATCACCGGGTTCGGCGTCGACGGGCCGATGGGCGGAATGCCCGGTTACGACGCGATCGCCCAGGCCTACGGCGGGTTGATGAGCATCAACGGCGAACCGGGCGGACCGCCGCTGCGCGTCGGGGTCCCGATCGTCGACATGGTCACCGGGATCCACGCGTTCTCCGGGATCCTGCTCGCACTGCACGAACGGCACCGCAGCGGTCGCGGCCAACTCGTCGAGTGCGCCCTGCTGGACACCGCGATCTCGCTGCTGCACCCGCACTCCGCGGCCTGGCTGGCCGACGGCCGCACCCCGCGCCGGACCGGATCGGCGCACCCCTCGATCGCGCCGTACGACACGTTCGAGGCCGCCGACGGGTTGCTGTTCGTCGGCGTCGGCAACGACCGCCAGTTCCGCGACCTCACCGACCTGCTCGGCGTGCCCGAACTCGCCGAGGACCCGCGGTTCGCCGCCAACTCCGACCGCATCGGCAACGTGGCCGAACTCCGTCCGCTGCTGGCCGGGCGCATCGCGACCTGGCAGCGCCACGAGCTGGCCCGCGCCCTGCTCGCCCGCGGCGTCCCGGCGACCGCGGTGCACGACGTCGGGGAGGCGCTCACCGACCCGCACGTGCGGCACCGGGGCATGGTCGTCGACCACGACGGCTACCGGGGCATCGGACTCCCGGTGACGCTGCACCGCACGCCCGGCGCCGTCCGCTCCGCACCACGCGACCGGGGCGCGGACACCCGCCGCATCCTGCGGTCGCTGGGCTACGCCGACGCCGAGATCGACGCCCTGATCGCCGCCGACGTCGCCCGGGACTGACTCACGCGGCAACCGCCTCCGGTTCGGCGACCTCCGCCGGAGCCGGGGACCTCCGGCGGGACCGACCCAGCACGCCGTAGGCCGCACCGACGAGCAGGCCGCCGCCGACGAGGTTGCCCAGCCCCGCCAGCAGCAGGTTCCGGCCGAAGGTGGCGATCCCGGCGGCCGGGACGTGCTCGAACAGGCCCAGCGAGAAGATCGTCATGTTCGCGACCACGTGCTCGTACCCGGAGGCGACGAAGGCCAGCAGGCACCAGCACAGCACCGCCAGCTTCGCCCCGTCGGACCGGGTGCGCGCGGCCATCCAGACCGCCAGGCACACCAGGAAGTTGCACAGCACGCCGCGCAGGAACACCGCACCGGCCGGGGCGCCCGCCTTGGCCGCGACCAGGCTCGCCAGCAGCGGCACCGAGCCGCCCGCCGAGAGCACCCCGCTGTGGTGCACCACCGCGGCGAACAGCACCGAACCGAGCAGGTTGCCGACGAACGAGGCGACGACGAGCCCGACGGCCGGACCGAACCGGATCCGGCCGGTCACCAGTCCGTGCACCGACGTCATCATGTTGCCGGTGGACAGCTCCGCCCCGGCGAACACCACCAACGTCAGCGCGATCCCGAACACCAGGCCCTGCACGAGTTTCGTCCACGGCGAGTGCACGGCGTTCAGCGGAGCGGTCACCTGCAACAGCAGCACGACCGCGACCCCGATGAAGGCACCCGCCAGCATCGCGCTGACGAGGTAGCGCCCCGGGCGGCGCAGCTCGTCGGTCTTCGCCGCGGCGACCTGCGCCTGGTCGGCCAGCGCCGCGGACACGGGAATCGGCATCGACGTCCTCCTGGGATCGGGTGAAGGGGCTCGGCCATTCGATCCCGGGCCGATGTCGTCCGCGTGGCGGCGCGGTGCGCGGCCGGTTTCCGGGCGCTCACACCGGCGCCGCGGCCGAGCTGAACCGCGACGAACGGGGCGAAACGCTCATCCGGGAAGCCGTCGCAGCACCGCGCGGGCGAACTCGACCGCGGAATCGTCCGATGTGGACCGCAGCCAGTCGGCGAGCGGTCCGGCGAGTTCCGGGGAGAACGCGGCGATCCACCGGGCGCTGCCCGCGCGCGCCTCGGCCACGTGCTCGGTCGAGCCGTCGGAGCGGTGCGCGATGACCTCCGGGCGGGTCGCCAGCAGACCACCGGTGCGCCAGTCACCGGAGGTGGCGGACGCGGCCAGCCGCTCGATGCGCTCCGCCGCGGTGAGCAGGATGTCGCGGTCGTCGATGTCCACGGCCCGATCCTCCCGTGCCCGCTGCGGGCCCGCGCGCGACCCCTTCCGTTGATTTCATCCTGCACTGAAGCAACGGACCGCGTCGACCAGGTGTCGCGTCCACAGTGGAACCGTTGCCGGATTCGCCGGACCCGGTGGGAAGTTCGGACCGGATTGGGCCGAAACGCGCACGGTGCGACTCCGACGCGCCCAACGTGCGTGACGATCCCCGGCACTACTGTCATGGGTTGTTCCGCGAGGGTTCGCCGAACGGCGCTGGCGCGCGTGCCCGGCGACCGGGGTGTGAGCCGTTGCCACCACCGATCGGGAGGCTGCGTCCATGGCCGGAATGACTCGTCGTCGACTGCTCGGGGCCACCGCGGGAACGGCGGCCGCCGCTGCCGCCTCGTCCCTGCTGCCGCCCAACGTCCGGCGCGCGCTGGCGCAGGGGACGCCGGCGCGCGGTTCGCTGCGCGACATCGAGCACGTCGTGCTGCTGATGCAGGAGAACCGCTCGTTCGACCACTACTTCGGCACGTTGTCCGGGGTCCGCGGGTTCGACGACCCGAACGCGATCACGCTGCCCGACGGCAGGTCGGTGTTCTACCAGCCCGACGAGCAGAACCCGGCCGGGTACGCGCTGCCGTTCCACCTCGACACGCACGCGACGAACGCGCAGAAGATCCCGTCCACCTCGCACGCCTGGCAGGTGCAGCACGACTCGCTCAACCACGGGAAGATGGACGGCTGGCTGGCCGCGCACCGCAAGGCCGACGGCAAGAACGGCCCGTACGTGATGGGCTACCACACCCGGGCGGACCTGCCGTTCCAGTACGCGCTGGCGGAGGCGTTCACCATCTGCGACGGCTACTTCTGCTCCGTGCTCGGCCCCACCTGGCCGAACCGGATGATGTGGATGACCGGCACCATCGACCCGAACGGCGAGCACGCGGGCCCCATCCTGGACAACAAGGCGCCGGACGGCGGATACCGCTGGAAGACCTACGCCGAACGGCTCACCGAGGCCGGGGTCAGCTGGCGGGTCTACGAGCAGAGCGACACCTACGGCTGCAACGTGCTGGAGAACTTCGCGGCGTACCGGAATTCGGGGCCGAACTCGCCGTTGCGGGTCAACGGGATCACGCACCGCCCGGAGGGCCGGTTCGAGTACGACGCGCGCCACGACAAGCTGCCCACGGTGTCGTGGATCATCACCACCAGCACCCAGTCCGAGCACCCCGACTACACCCCGGCCGAAGGCGCGGCGTTCGTCGCCAGCAAGATCGACGCGATCGCGGCGAACCCGGACGTGTGGGCCAAGACCGCGTTCATCCTCAGCTATGACGAGAACGACGGGCTGTTCGACCACGTCGTGCCCCCGATCCCGCCGGAGGGCACCCCGGACGAGTTCGTGCACGGCACCTCGCCCGGCGGCACCGCGGGCAACGGCCTGTGGGTCGGCGGCGGGTTCCGCGTCCCGTGCATCATCGTGTCGCCCTGGACCGCGGGCGGCTGGGTGTGCGGCGAGCCGTTCGACCACACCTCCCAGCTGCGGTTCCTGGAGAAGATCACCGGCGTCGAGGAACCGAACATCTCGGCCTGGCGCCGCAACACCTTCGGCGACCTCACCTCGGCGTTCCGCTTCGCCGAACCGGGCGCGGAACCGCCCGTGCTGCCCGACACCAGCGGGCCGCTGACGCTGTCCCGCTACGAGGCCGAACACCTGCCCGCACCCGAATTCCCCGGCAAGGACCAGAAACCGCCCCAGCAGGAACCGGGCAGCCGCCCCCACCTGCCCTGATCTTGTCTTTGAACTCCTTTTGCGTGGCGGTGCCGGTTGCGGGTGTACTCACCGAAAGAGAAAGCGGCTCACGCCGCTTACCGAGAACCCTTCGGTACCAGGTTCGAAGACGGGCTCTGAGGCGTCACGCGGCGAGTTCGGCGCGGACGCCGACCAGGCGGACGGGGCGGTCGAGGGGGAACAGCGCGAGGGCGGTGCGGGCGGCTTCGGCGAGCGCGGCCCGGTCGCGGGTCGGCGAGTCCAGGCCGACGCCGTGGGTGTGCGTGGCGAAGCGCGCGTCGCGGACCTTCACCACGACGCGCCGCGCCAGCGCGCCGTCCTCGGCCAGGTCATCGGCGACGACCCCGGCCAACCGGTCGACCTCGGCGCGCAGGGTGCCCGGGTCGCGCACGTCCTGCTGGAAGGTCACCTCCCGGCCGCGCGAGCGCGGCCGGTACGGCTCGGCGGTGACCGGCGTCGAGTCGTAGCCGTGCGCGAGCGCGACCAGCCACGGACCGGTGTTCGGGCCGAACTCCCCGGCGAGATCGGTCATCGGCGTGCGGGCCAGCTCGCCGACGGTGGCGATGCCGCGGGCGGCGAGCCGTCGCGCGGTCTTGCTCCCGACGCCCCACAGCGCGTCGGTGGGCCGGTCGGCCATCACCGCGACCCAGTTGCCCACGTCCAGCCGGAACACCCCGCCCGGCTTGGCGAACCCGGACGCCAGCTTGGCGCGCAGCTTGTTGTCGCCGATGCCGACCGAGCAGGACAGCCCGCTGCGGTCGGCCACCAGCCGCCGCACCCCGTGCGCGGTCCGCTCGGCGTCCGCGGTGTCGACCAGCAGGAACGCCTCGTCCCACCCGGCCTCCTCCAACACCCCGCCGACCTCGCGCAACGCGGCCATCACCGTCGCCGACGCAGCGAGGTAGGCGTCCCGGTCGACGGGCAGGAACACCGCGTCCGGGCAGCGGGCGGCGGCGGTGCGCAGCGGTGTCCCGGAGCGGACACCGTGCTCGCGGGCCTCGTAGGAGGCGCCGGCCACCACCCCGCGCCGGGTGGGATCGCCGGTGCCGCCGACCAGCACGGGCCGTCCGCGCAGCTCGGGGCGGCGCAGCAGCTCGACGGCCACGATGAACTGGTCCAGGTCGACGTGCAGCACCACCCGCTCCACCCCGCCAGCATCGGGCGGGTTCCCCGCCGGTGGCAACCGGTCCACATGCGACACTGGTCGGCGAACCGACGCGGGAGGTGACCGGTGGGCAAGCGCAGCGCGGGAATCCTGCTGTACCGGCTCGTCGCCGGACGGCCCGAGGTGCTGCTGGTGCACCCCGGCGGCCCGTTCTGGAAGAACAAGGACGCCGGTGCCTGGTCGGTGCCCAAGGGCGAGCACGAGGCCGACGAGCAGCCCCGCGCCGCGGCCCTGCGGGAATTCGAAGAGGAGACCGGGCTCGCGCTCGACGACGTCGAGCTGGTCGAGCTCGGCGAGGTCCGGCAGCGCAACGGCAAGGTGGTCACCGCCTGGGCCGCCGAACGGGACTTCGACGCGTCCGCGTTGCGCAGCAACGACTTCGAGATCGAGTGGCCGCCGCGCTCGGGGCGGCGCCAGCGCTTCCCGGAGGTCGACCGGGCCGAGTGGTTCGACCCCGGCACTGCCCGCGAGAAGATCAACCCGGCGCAGGCGGCGTTCGTCGACCGGCTGCTCGACCTGCTGGGCGCGACCGGACGGCTCTGAAGCCTCGCCCCGCGGGTCGTCGGGATCGCACAATCGCGGGATGGACGATCTGCACGCCACCCTCGACGCGCTGCGCGAGACCGATCTCCGGCAGCGGCGGACGACGAAGTGGGCCGACGTCGACGACGACGTGCTGCCCGCCTGGATCGCCGAGATGGACTACCCGCTGTGCCCGGTCGCGCGGGAGGCCGCCCGCGCCGTGATCGAACGCGGTGAGCTCGGGTACCCGCTCACCGACGACTACGCCGCCGCGTTCGCCGACTGGTCCGCGCGCGAGCACGGCCGCCGCCCGGACCCGGCGCTGGTGGCGCCGGTCGCCGACGTCATGGCGGGACTGGAGGCGGCGCTGCGGGCGCTGACCGAGCCCGGCGACGGCGTCGTGCTGCTGACCCCGGCGTACCCGCCGTTCCTGCGGCTGCTCGCGGAACTGGACCGCCCGCTGCGGGCCTGCCCGCTCCGCGACACCGACGAGGGGTGGGCGATCGACTTCGACGCCGTCGACGCCGCGCTGGCCGGTGGGGCGCGGGCGGTCCTGCTGTGCCACCCGCACAACCCGACCGGGCGGGTGTGGACCCCCGACGAGCTGCGCGCCCTCGCCGCGCTGGCCGACCGCCGCGGAGCCGCGGTGGTCAGCGACGAGGTGCACGCGCCGCTGCTGGCCGACGGCGCCGGGTTCGTCCCCTACGCGGCGACCGGTGACCTCGCCGCCTCCCACGCGGTGACCGTCACCAGCGCGTCGAAGGCGTGGAACATCCCGGGCCTGAAATCGGCGGTGCTGCTCGGCGAGGAGGCCACCCGCCACGTCGTCGACGGGCTGCCCCCTTACGAGCGCCGGGCATCGGTGCCGGGGCTGGCGGCGGCCGCGGCGCTGTGGCGCGACGACGGCGGCTGGCTCGCGTCCGTGCGCGCCTACCTGGACCGCACCCGGGACCGGCTGCGCACCTGGGTCGCCGACCGCCCGGACGTGCGCTGGCATCCCGGCCAGGCCGGCTACCTGGCGTGGCTGGAACTGCGCGCGACCGGTCTCGGCGCCGACCCCGCCGGGATCCTGCTGGAGAAGGCGCGGGTCCGGGTCAACCCGGGCACCGACTTCGCGCCCCCGGACTCGGCCGTCGGCCGGGGATTCGTCCGGTTCAACCACGCCACCTCGCTGCCGCTGCTCGACGAGATCCTCACCCGCCTGGACCGGGCGCTGGGCTGAGCCGGCTACGCCGCCAGGAAATCGGTCAGCAGCGCGGTCAGCCGGGCCGGGGAGTCCTCCTGGACCAGGTGTCCCGCGTCCGGCAGCCACTCCAGGCGGGCGTGCGGGATCGCCTCGGCCAGCCGCCTCGCGCGGTCCGGTGGGAGCCACCCGTCCTGCTCGCCCCAGGCGATCAGCACCGGGCAGTCGAGTTCGCCGAAGCGGTCCTCGACCTCCGCGGTGTAGTGCTCGTCGGCCTGGGCGATCTGGCGGTAGAACGCCGCCTGCCCCCGCTCGCCGAGCCAGGGCGCGACGAGCGCGTCGAGGACCTCGCGGCGCGGTTCGCGGTGCGCGGCGGTGCTGACGTAGCGGCGGACCAGGGCCTCGTGCAGGTGCGGCGGCAGCGCCGCGAAGACCTCGGAGTGGTCGCGCACCAGCCGGAAGAAGTCCGACCCCCACGGCCGGACGCTGACCGCGTCGAGCAGCGCGAGGCGTCCGTAGCGGGCTCCGTCGAGCAGTGCGGTGCGCAGCGCGACCGCGCCGCCGAAGTCGTGCGCCACCACCGCCGGGCGGTCCAGCCCCCAGTGGCGCAGCAGGTCGGCGAACACCTCCTGCTGGGCCGCCAGCGAGACGTCCTGGCCGTCGCGCATCTCCGACTGCCCGTACCCGAGCAGGTCCCAGACGTGCACGGTGTGCCGCGAGGCGAGCGCGGCGGCGATCTCGCGCCACACGTAGGAGGAGAACGGGGTCCCGTGCAGCAGGACGACGGGTTCGCCCGCGCCGAACCGCGCCCACCGCACCACGCCCCGCGGCGTGTCGTACCGCTCCGGCAGCGTCCAGTCCATGACGACCTCCTCGTTACTGGCTCTACGCATTAGAGGGTAACGTTACCGGCAGCTGGGCGCTACCGGTAAAATCGGGACGTGGTGTACGACCGGCCTGCCGCCCCGGAACCGTTGCGGACCGTGGAGGATTTCGGCAACTCGGCCCGCTTCCTGCACGAGGAGGACGCCTTCGCCGACCTCGACGGCACCCGCCGGTGGCTGCGCGACCGCGAGTGGCACGAGGCCGCCGTGGAACTGGACGACGCGGCCCGGCGGGAACTCGTGCGCGCCCGCGAGGCGATCCGCACCCACCTGGCCGGGGAGGACTCCGCGGCGGCCAACGAGTTCGCCGCCCGGCTGCTGGCGCCCCCGCGCTGGCAGCACGGCGCGCCGTCGATCCCGGTGCGCGCCGGTTCGGCGGTGGACGGCGTGATCGGCCGAGTGCTGGCCGTGCTGCTGACCGAGGACCTGGCGGGACGCGCCGGACGGCTGAAGGTGTGCCGCGCACCCGACTGCCGGTGGCTGTTCTACGACCGCTCCCCCGCCAACAACAGCACCTGGTGCAGCATGGACATCTGCGGAGCCCGCCACAAGATGCGCACCTACCGCTCCCGCCGCAGAGCCAGTCTTTGAAGTCGTTTTGCGAGGCGGTGCCGGTGGCGGAACCTCAGTGCCTGTCTTCGAACTCGTTTTGGGTGGCGGTGCCGGCGGCGGAACCTCAGCGGCCGTCTCGACTCCGGAAGCCCCTCCTGATGTATGTCCAACTCAAAACGAGTTCAAAGACCTGCTGGGGCACATCGGCCCGGCTGCGCGGGCTCGCTCGAACAGGCTGCGGATCAGCGCGACCGTCTCGACGTCCTGGTCGGCCAGCCAGGTCAGCGCGGCGTGGTCGCGGGTGTCGAGCTCGATGCCCGCCAGCGGCTCGCGCAGCATTCCGAGGTTGGTCATGCAGCGCTGCGAGCGGGCTTCGCGCCACCCGTCGCCCACCCATCGGCGTTCGCACCGGACATCGTCCATACGGCGGCTCCCTGCGCTCCGGGACACCTTCCACGGGAGTACACCGCCCGTCCCGCCCGAAGGGCCGAAAGTCCCGGACCGCGGCGACTTCGCGGGCCCGCGGCCGCGGTGACCGGGACGGCTGCGCGGGCGGGCGTTTCAGACCACTGCCTCGTCGGCGTCGTCCGGTGCGCCGGCGTCGCGGAGCGGCAGGGTCGCGAACACCTCCGGCGGCTCCTGCCACGGCACGCCGGCGCGCCCGTCGCGGGCGGCGCGGACCGCCCGCCACACCCGCTCCGGCGTCGCCGGCATGTCGACGTGGCGGACGCCGAGGTGGCGCAGCGCGTCCACCACCGCGTTCTGCACCGCCGGGGTGGAGCCGATGGTGGCGGACTCGCCGATCCCCTTGGCGCCCAACGGGTTGCGCGGGGTCGGGGTCTCGGTGTTGGCCGTCTCCAGCGACGGCAGGTCCGCCGCCGACGGGATGGTGTAGTCGGCCAGCGTGCCGTTGGCCGGGTTGCCCTCGGCGTCGAAGGTGACCTGCTCCCACAGCGCCTGCGCGATGCCCTGCGCCGCGCCGCCGTGCTGCTGACCGCGCACGAGGAGCGGGTTGAGCACGCGGCCGCAGTCGTCGACCGCGACGTGCCGCACCGGCCGGACCCGCCCGGTTTCCACGTCGACCTCGACGACCGAGACGTGCGCGCCGAACGGGAACGTCGCACCACCGGGCCGGAAATCGACGTGCGCGGCCAGCGCGCCGCCGTCCTCGGCGGCGGCCCGGGCCAGCTCCGCCCAGGTCAGCGTCGCTGCGGGCACCCCGGCCACGCCGAGCTCGCCGTCATCGGTGAGCTCGATGTCGTCCACCGACGCCTCCAGCCGGGACGCGGCGAGCTCCCTGGCTCGGCGCAGCACCTCCTCGCCCGCCCGCTGCACGGCGCTGCCGCCGATCTGCAACGACCGCGACCCGCCGGTCCCCGAACCGCGCGGCACCCGCGCGGTGTCGGACTGCACGAACTCCACGGCCTGCATCGGAATGCCCAGCGTGTCGGCCACGATCATGGCGAACGACGTCGCGTGGCCCTGGCCGTGCGCGGACGTGCCGACCTTGATGCGGGCGCCGTCCTCGTGCACCTCGACCTCGGCGTACTCGCCGCTGCCGCCACCGGTGATCTCCACGTACGTGCTCACCCCGATGCCCAGCAGCAGCCGCTCGTCGGCCTCGATGCGGCGGGCCTGCTCGGCGCGCAGCTGCTCGTACCCGGCCAGCCGCAGCGCCTCGGTCAGCGGCACGTCGTAGTCACCGCTGTCGTAGTCGGCTCCCGTCACGGTGGTGTACGGGAACTTCTGCGGGTGCAGGAAGTTCTTGCGCCGCAACGCCACCGGGTCCTCGCCGAGCTCGACCGCGGCCAGGTCGATCAGCCGCTCCAGCATCGCCGCCGCCTCCGGCCGCCCGGCGCCGCGGAACGCGCCGACCGGAGTGGTGTTGGTCAGCGCGGCGACCGCGTCGTAGCTGATCCGCGGGATCTCGTAGACGCCCTGCGCCATCGTGCGCGTCGGGCCCAGCGCCAGCCCACCGCCGAACCCGCCGTAGGCCCCGGCGTCGCCGACGACCCGGCAGCGCAGGCCCACGATGCTGCCGTCGCGGCGCAGTCCCAGCTCCGCGTACTGCACCTGGGCCCGCCCGTGCGGCATCGCCTGCATGTTCTCCGAGCGGGTCTCGACCCACTTCACCGGGCGCCCCAGCTCCCGGGCGAGCGCGATGGCGACGGCGTGCTCCGGCACCAGCCCCACCTTGCCGCCGAAGGCACCGCCGACGTGCGGTGCGATGACCCGCACCCGCTCGGCGGGCCAGCCGAACGTCCCGGCCACGGCATCGCGCAGCGCGTGCGGCATCTGGGTCGACACGTGCACGACCACGTCGTGCTCGGCGTCCGGACCGCCCGGTTCGGCGAGGATCGCGTTGCCCTCCAGCGGGACGACGGCGACGCGCTGGTTCTCGATCCGGGCGCGCACCACGACGTCGGCCCCGGACAGCACATCCGCGCCCGCGGGGTCGCGGTAGCCGCCGGCCACGTTGCCGTCCAGCTCCGGGAACTGCCGGGGCGCGTCCGGCCGCAGGGCCTGCTCTGGGTCGGCGACGGCGGGCAGCGGCTCGTAGTCGACGTCGACCAGCTCCAGGGCGTCGGCGACCGCCGCCGGGGACTCGCCGACGACCACCGCGACCGGCTCGCCGACGAAGCGCACCCGGTCGGTGGCCAGCGGCGGGCGGCGGCAGCGCGGGTTCAGCTCCCCGAACGGTTGCGGAGCGGGCAGGTCCAGGTCCGCCGCGGTGCGCACGGTGATCACCCCCGGCGCCTGCGCCGCGGCCGACGTGTCGACCGCGGTCACCTCGGCGTGCGCCAGCGGCGACCGGACGAAGCCGAGGTGCACCACCCCTTCCGGAGCGAGATTGCCGACGTACGTGCCCCGACCGCGGAGCAGGTCCGGGTCCTCGACCCGCTGGACCTCGTTCCCGAGCATCGAACCCACCATGCCCGCAGCTTATCCCGCCGCCCCCGACCGGAGCACCGGATCGGCACCACTGTCCACTGTGGTCATCTTTCGGGGAGGAACTCCTGGACCTTGGCCTTGACGCCCTCGCGGACCACCGACCACGCCTCGGGATCGCCCTTGAGCAGCGCCGAGGTGACCTTCTCCACCTGGTCGAAGTCGGCGCGCGGCGGGATCGGCGGCACCGCCGGGTCGGTGACGAACTCCAGGATGCACGGCCGGTCGGCGTCCAACGCCCACCGCCACGCGCCGGTGATCTCCGCCGGGTCGTCGACCTTGCGCCCGGTCAGGCCGACGCAGTCGGCGAACGCGGCGTAGCCGAAGTCCGGCAACCGCTGGGACGGCAGGAACTGCGGGGCTCCGCCCATCGCGCGCAGTTCCCAGGTGACCTGGTTGAGGTCGCCGTTGTTGAGCACCGCCACCACCAGTCGCGGATCGGCCCACTCGCGCCAGTAGTGCGCGATGGTGATGAGCTCGTTGATCCCGTTCATCTGCATCGCGCCGTCGCCGACCAGCGCCAGCACCGGCCGGTCCGGGTGGGCGAACTTCGCGCCGGTCGCGTAGGGCAGCCCCGGCCCCATGGTCGCCAGCGTCCCGGACAGCGAACCGCGCATCCGGCCGCGGATCCGCAGGTGCCGGGCGTACCAGTTGGCGGCCGACCCCGAGTCCGAGGTCAGGATCGCGTCGTCGGGCAGCAGCGGGTCCAGCTCGTGGAAGACCCGTTCCGGGTTGATCGGTTCGGCGTCCACCCCGGCGCGCCGTTCCATCACCGTCCACCAGCGGCGCACGCCCTCCTCCACGCTCTCGCGCCAGGAGCGGTCCTCCTTGCGCCGCAGCATCGGGAGCAGCTCGCGCAGCGTGGCGCGGGCGTCGCCGAGCAGGTTGACCTCGAACGGGTAGCGCATGCCGATGAACGTCGGGTCGATGTCGATCTGCACCGCCCGCGCCTGGTCGAGCTGGGGCAGGAACTGGCTGTACGGGAAGCTCGACCCCACCACCAGCAGCGTGTCGCAGTCGCGCATCAGCTCGTACGACGGGCGGGTGCCCAGCAGGCCGCTCGCCCCGGTGACGTAGGGCAGCTCGTCGGACAGCACGTCCTTGCCCAGCAACGCCTTCGCGACCCCGGCGCCGAGCACGTCGGCGACCTCCCGCACCTCGGCCGCGGCGTCGCGGGCGCCCTGACCGACCAGCATCGCGACCCGGCTCCCGTCGTTGAGCACCTCGGCGGCCCGGCGCAGCTCGTCGGCGGGCGGGACCATCCGGGTGCCGGACAGCCCGAGGCTGGAGGGCACCATCTTGAACTCGTGGGCCGGTGGTTCGTACGGCTGCTCCTGCACGTCCCCGGGGATGATCACGGCGGTGACGGTGCGCCGCGCGATCGCGGTCCGCATGGCCCGGTCCAGCACGTTCGGCAGCTGCTGCGGCACCGTCACGGTCTGCACGTAGTCGGCGGCGACGTCCTTGTACAGCGAGTGCAGGTCGACCTCCTGCTGGTAGGAACCGCCGATCGCGCTGCGCGCGGTCTGCCCGACGATCGCCACCACCGGCACGTGGTCGAGCTTGGCGTCGTACAGCCCGTTGAGCAGGTGGATCGCGCCAGGCCCCGAGGTCGCCGCGCACACCCCCACGCGGCCGGAGAACTTGGCGTAGCCGACGGCCTCGAAGGCGGCCAGCTCCTCGTGCCGCGCCTGCACGAACCGCGGCCGGTCACCCGCTCGGTCCCAGGCCGCCAGCAGGCCGTTGATCCCGTCCCCGGCGTAGGAGAAGACCTTCTCGACGCCCCACTCGCGCAGTCGTTTCAGGACGTGGTCGGACACCAGCTCCGCCATCAGCTCACCTCGCAGGTTCGTCGGCTCGTCCGGCCGCCTACCCGCCGATGCGGGGACGCAAACCGGACGGGGGCCGCCGCCGGTGCCGCTCGCCGCGCCCCGGACGCGCCGCCGACACTCCACAGAGGACGATGAAGCCGAGGACGGCCAAGCCGGCGTGCAGGAAGTTCTCCGCCGGTCCCAGTTCCAGGGCGGTGCGCGTCGGCGACACCGTGCTCTCCGCGGTGCCGTAGAGGAACAGCAGCACCCCGCCGACCATCTGCACCGTCGCGAACACCAGCATCCCGCGCCGGAACGGCGAGGCCGCCAGGGCGAACGCCCCGACCACGACCAGCAGCACGGCGTGCGCGGTGTTCAGGTGGAACACGCCCAGCACGGCGACGTCGTGCGAGGGGTGCCAACCCGCCCCGGCCAGCGCGAGCAGCCCCAACGCCACCAGGAACGCACCCTCGACGTCCAGGACGGCGCTCCAGGTGCGGGCCCCGGTCGCGCGCTCAACCATGGACACCTCCGCTGGACTCCTCCCACCACGAGTGCCCAACGCCGAGGTCGCGAAACCTCCTCGCGCGGCTCGCGCGCACAAGCGCGGCCCGCGCGTGAAAAACGAGTGCGGGTCGACCCGCAGGAACCGCCCATCGCGCTGCGGGTGCGCTTGCTGGTCTCCCTGGTGACCCCTGAGCGCCCGCAGCTGCTCGACCACGTCGTCCAGCTGGAACCGGTGGGCACCGCCAGGCAGCGTCAAGGCTGGCGTGACCCGACCTCGCTCAACCCAGCGAGCAACCGTCCTCGGGCTCACGCCCTACCTGGCCGAGACCCGCTGCCATCCACACGCCGGCCCCGACCACCAGCTCCGACGGGACCCGGAGCCGACCTGAGAGGGTCATGTTCCGATGCTCAGCTGTTGCTGCGCCGGCTCCGGTAGGCCGCGACGCTGGCGCGGTGCGCGCAGGTTCGGGTGCAGTACTGCTTCGAGCCGTTGCGTGAGAGGTCCACGAAGGTGGCCCGGCAGCTGGGCCCGGCGCATACGCCGAGACGAGTCGGACCGAGCGCAGCGATCACGGAAGCCAGCGCGCTGAGCGTGGTCGCGGCTAGGTGCGCGGCGCAGCGGTCGGTGTCGGAGGTGACCTCGGTCCACCAGCGGCCGTGATCGTGGCGCAGCGCCGGAGTGGCTCGGCTGCGGCGCAGACCCTCGTTGATCAGCATCGCAGCTCCGACCGCGTCGGTGCTCGCTCGTTCGAGCACACCGCGCACCGTTTCGCGCAGTGCGCGGACCTCCGTCAGGTCGGTGCGGGTCAGACGCCGCCATCGACCGGTCCCCCGGTCCGTGGCCGAACTCGAAGGCTCGCCCGGTCCGGCAGGCGGATGGTCGTCGAGGAAGCCCTGGAGCTGTTCCACGGTCTCCAGCGCGTCCTCTCCCTTGATCGGCCTCAAGGTATTGGCGAGATCGACGGCCGTCTCCACCGCCGACGGCCTGTGACACGCATCTAGCATTTGACGTGTCTCCCCACCGTTCGTACAGTGACACGCGTATTAGCTTTCACATGTCACAATATACCTGGGTGGAGACGACGATGCCGCAGCCGATCCGGTCGGGAGGGCCCCTCAGCGGGGGATCTGCCCACGGCCCGGACGGGCGTCGGCTGGGACTGGTCCTGGGGATGCTGGTGCTGCCGATGTACGTCGCATTGGGGGCTCCGTCGGTGGCGCTGCCGGCGATCGGCCGCGCGCTCGGAGTGCCGTTCGCGGCCACGGCATGGATCCTCGCCGCGTGGTCGCTGACCTCGGCGCTGGCAATGCCGGTCACGGGTCGGCTGCTGGCGCGGTGGAGCCCCTTCCGGGTCCTCGTCGCCGGGGTCGTGGCGCTCGCCGCGGGCTCCGCGCTCGCGGCGGCAGGCCCGACGTTGCCGGCCGTGATCGTCGGTCGACTGATCGGTGGTGCCGGGGCGGGTACGACCGTGATCGCCGTCTTCGCTGCGGCCACCGCCCTTGCCGGGCAGCACCGGCTGCGCGCGTTGGGAACGGTCGCAGCCGCCAGCGCGACGGCGTCGGCGTGCGGCACCCTGGTGGGCGGGGCGGTCACCGCGTGGCTGGGGTGGCGTGCCGTGCTCGCGATCCCGGTCCTCGCGATGCCCCTCCTGCTGGCCGCATTGCCGAGTAGGCGCGCGCTGACGCGGATCGGTGGCGGTGACCGCGACGGTGCGGCCGGGCGACTGGACGTCGTCGGCGCGGCCGTGCTGTCGGTACTCGCCGGGTCGCTGATCACGGTGTTGCAGGCGCACTCGGTCGGCCTGCCCGCTCCGGTCACGCTTGCCGTGGCTGCCGCCGGGGTGCTCGCCGCGGCGGGACTGTGGTGGCGCGTGCGGCGCAGGCCCGACGGGTTCGTGCCTCGGCGGGTGATCGCGGCCCGCGGCGTCCTGGCGGCCGGGCTCGTCGGCGGGACCGTCTTCGCCGGCTACTACGGGGTGCTGTTCCTCGCCCCGTCCCTGATCGAGCAGGCCACCGGCGGTGACGCCCTCGAAGCCGGCGCGCTGCTGGTCCCGGCCGCCGCCTGCTCGGTGCTGGCAGGGCGGCTGGCCGGCACCGTGACCGCACGGTTCACCGCGTGGCAGGTCTCGGCCGGGCTTGCGGCACTCACCGCCGTCGGCGTGCTCGTGGTCGGGGTGTTCAACGGGCCGGTCCCGGTCGTCGTCGGCGTGGCGCTGACCGTGTGCGGGTTCGCCGGTGCCCAGGCCGTGCTGGTGGGCCTCGCACCGGAACTGGTCACCGCACACGATCGCGACACCGCACAGGGCCTACTCACCTTCATGATCAACCTGGGTGGCGGGATCGGTCCGGCCGCTGTCGCGGGCCTGGCCGGCATCGTGTCGGTGCCGGTGGCCCTCGCCGGGCTGGCGGTACTTCCCCTGGCCGGACTCGTCCTCGCCGTGACCCGGCGCCCCGGCGCCCGATATCCAGCGGAACCCCACGACGCCGTCGACTTTCAGCCCAGCAAGTCCTGACAGAAAGCGAGCCAGCTGTGGCCCCCGAGCCCTTTGAGGTCAGCATCACCGAAGCCGAGATCGCGGATCTGCGTGACCGGTTGCGACGGACGCGGTGGCCCGAGCCCGAGACAGTGGACGACTGGTCGCAGGGGGTACCGCTGGCGTATGCGCAGGAGCTGTGCCGTAGCTGGGCCGAGGACTACGACTTCGGGTTCGCCGAGCGGCTGAACGCCTTCCCGCAGTACCGCGACACCGTCGACGGGCTGGGCATCCACTTCCTGCACGTGCGCTCGCCGGAGCCGAACGCGTTCCCACTGGTGCTCACGCACGGCTGGCCGGGTTCGGTGCTGGAGTTCCTGGAGGTCCTCGGCCCGCTGACCGACCCGCGCGCGCACGGCGGGGACCCGGCGGACGCGTTCCACGTGGTCGCGCCGTCGTTGCCCGGGTACGGCTGGAGTGACAAGCCGACGGCGACCGGGTGGGGCATCACGCGCATCGCGCGCGCCTGGGACACGCTGATGGTCTCGCTGGGGTACCAGCGCTACGGCGCGCAGGGCGGTGACTGGGGTTCCGCGGTGTCCGGCGCGCTGGGCGAGGTAGCGCCCGAGCGGGTCGCCGGCGTGCACCTGAACCTGGGATCCGTGGCGGCGGGCACGTTCGACGACCCGACGCCCGCGGAGCTGGCGAATCTGGAGGCCGACAAGGAGATGCAGCGCACCGGCCGGGGGTACTCGGCGATCCAGTCGACCCGGCCGCAGACGCTCGGCTACGGCCTCACCGACTCCCCGGCGGGGCAGGCCGCCTGGATCGCCGAGAAGTTCTGGGCCTGGACCGACAACAACGGCCATCCCGAGGACGCGGTGTCGCGGCAGCAGATCCTCGACGAGATCTCGGTCTACTGGTTCACCGCGTCAGCCCCATCTTCGGCGCGCCTGTACTGGGAAAGCTTCGCCAACTTCCGGGACAAGGTGACCGCGCCGTCCGGGCTGTCGATCTACCCGCGCGACATAACCCGCCCCTCGCGGCGGGAGGCCGAGCTGCGGTTCACCGACCTGCGCTGGTTCGAGGAACTGCCGCGAGGTGGCCACTTCGCCGCCCTGGAGCAGCCGGAGTCGCTGGTCGAGCAGGTGCGCGGGTTCTTCCGCCTCTTCCGCTGACCCAGGCCCGGTACGGCACCGAACCCGCCGGATGCGTCGGACTGCGCCTGCTGTCCCCGGACGTCGCCGAGATCAAGCGGATGTACGTGCGGCCCGAGCTGCGCGGTCGCGGCGGTGGCGGGCGGCTGTTGGCGGCCTGCGAGCAGCACGGCCGCTCCCTCGGCGCGGCCGCGCTGCGCCTGGACACCCGCGGTGACCTCGTCGAGGCCCGCAACCTGTACGCCAAGCACGGGTTCGCCGAGATCCCCGCCTACAACGACGGCCGGTACGCCGAGCACTGGTTCGAGAAGCGGCTGCCCACCGGCTGACGCCGGTCATACCAGGTCGGGGAGGTGGTGCAGCGCCTCTGGCGACGCGGTGCGGGTGTGCACGAGGTCGAGGTAGGCGTCGGCGACGAGGCGCTTGCGGGGTCCGAGACCGGTGCGGGACTCGTGGTCGGCCTGGTCGAGCAGCAGCGCCGCCGTGATCGTCTCGGCGGCCAGCTCGGCGAAGTCGCCGCAGGCCGCCTCGGCGTGCTCGTCGGGCGCCGCGAGCAGCGACCTGCCGGTGGTGCGGAGCCGGTCGACGTCGGGAGCCAGGCGTTCGGCGACGGCCGCGACGTCGGGGTCCGCGATGCCCTCCAGCCACCGCTGCGCGGTGTCCGCGAGCAGTTCGTGCGCCGCGTCCTTGCGCACGCAGCGCAGCACGTCGAGGGCGATGACGTTGCTCGACCCCTCCCAGATCGAGCCGAGGTGCGCGTCGCGGACCAGGCGCGGGTTCACCCAGTCCTCGACGTAGCCGTTGCCGCCGCGGACCTCCATCGCCTCCCCGGTCACCACCCGCGCCTGCTTGCACAGGTGGTGCTTGCCGAGCGGGGTGAGCACGCGGACGAGCCGACGGGCCTCGTCGTCCCCGGCGTCGGCGCGGTCCAGGGTCGCCGCCGCTTCGAGGACGAATCCGAGCCCCGCCTCGGCGCGCAGCAGCATCGGCAGCAGCGTGCGGCGCATCAGCGGCTGGTCGAACAGCGGCCGGCCGAAGGCGATCCGCTGCCGGGTGTGGGACACCGACTCGTGCACCGCGCGCCGCATCAGCGCCACCGCGCGCATCGCGTTGGACAGCCGCGAGACGTTGACCATCTCGGCCATCTGCCGGAAACCCGCGGACAACTCGCCGACCGGCAGTGCGTAGGCGTCGGCGAGGGTGACCTCGCCGCTGGCCATGGAACGGCTGCCGAGCTTGTCCTTGAGCCGGTCGATCCGGTAGCTGTTGCGGCTGCCGTCCGGGCGCAGCCGGGGGACCAGGAACATGCCGAGCCCCCGGGTCCCGGCCGCACCGCCGGGAACCCGCGCCAGCGTCAGCACGACGTCCGCGGCGGTGTTGGAGGCGAACCACTTGTGCCCGTTCAGCAACCAGTGCGCACCGTCCGGCCGGGCCTCGGTGGCGGTCCGCCCGACGTCGCTGCCGCCCTGCTTCTCGGTCATGAACATCGCGCCGGTCAGCAGCGAGTCGAAGCTGGTCGAGGTGAGCCCGTCGATCTCGCGGGCGAAGACGTCCGGATCGCCGAACCGGCGCAGCACGCGCGCGGCCGAGTCGGTCATCGACACCGGGCAGAACAGCCCGAACTCGGCCTGCACGAACACGTAGGACAGCGCGTACTTCACCACGTGCGGGACGGTCGTCGGCCAGCCGTGCACGCCGGGCCGGTGCGACATCGCGGCGAAGGCGAACCGCTCGAACGCCAGCCGGGACATCTCGGCGTAGGCCGGGTGGTGCACGATCTCGTCGACGCGGTCGCCGTTCGCGTCGTACTGCCGCAGCCGGGGCGGGTTCGCGTCGGCGACGGCCGCCAGTTCGTCGAGCCTGCCCGCCGCGACCTCGCCGACGTCGTGCAGCACCGGGTCGACGCGGTGCATCGCGTCGACGTGGCGGGACAGCAGCGGGCGCAGCGCGGGGTCGGCGTCGGCGAAGTTCATGCCGGGCACGTTTCCACCGATCCGCCGGGCGGTCCAATACGGAGTCCGCGCCCCGCTGATACGACCGGCGACTCAATCGCCCCGGCCCGCTCGCGGGACCGCCGATCACCTACCGTGTGATCCATGGTCGACGCTCGGCGGAAACTGGTCCTGCTCCGGCACGCGAAAGCGGCGGCGCCCGACGACGTGGCGGATTTCGAGCGCCCGCTGGCCAAGCGCGGCACGCTCGACGCCCCGGCCGCAGGCCGGTGGTTGCGGGACAACGTGCCCGCCATCGAGGTCGTCGCCTGCTCGCCCGCCACCCGGGCCCGCCGGACGTGGGAACTGGCGGCCCCGGAAATCCCGGCGGCGCCGGACGTCCGCTACGACGAGCGGATCTACGCCGCGACGGCGCACCAACTCCTCGACGTGGTGCGCGCCCTGCCGGGACCGGTGATGACGGCCGTGCTGGTCGGGCACAACCCCGGTCTGGAGGACCTGGTGCGGCTGCTGACCGGGCAGCGGGCCGAGCTCAAGACGGCCGGGATCGCCGTCCTGTCCACCGCGGCCACGTGGTCGGAGGCGGGCGAGAGCTGGGCCGAGGCGGACGATTTCGCCAAACCCCGCGGTTGAGTCCACACCGGACCGCCTCCTGGGTCCGCGCACCGACACCGCTCATCCCTCGGGGAACGGCCCCGAGCAGCGAGGGGAGGACAGATGGCCGAAACCGACGGCGCCGGGTTCTTCACGCCCGACGGCGACGCGCTCATCCCGGCCCCGCACGCGGGCAGCCCGTGGGCGGAGGACATGCTGCACGGCAGGCTGCTCGGCGGACTGCTCGCGCACGCCCTGGAACGCGACCACGCCGAACCGGGGCTGCGCTTCAGCCGCCTGACCGTGGACCTGTTCCGCAACACCCGGATGGTTCCGGTCCAGGTGGTGACCGAGCGGATCCGCGACGGGCGCCGCATCCGGGTCGCCGACGCCGCGGTCCTGGCGGGCGGCACCACCGTGGCGCGCGCCAGCGGCGTCCTGCTGCGCAGCTCCGAACAGCCCGCGGGCGAGGTGCCCGCGACCAGGCCGTGGGACGCACCGACACCGGACGAACTCGGCCCGCCCCCGGTCGGCTCGGGCTGGCAGCCGCCGTTCGGGACGTGGTTGCTCGACGACGAGGGTCGGCTGAGCGGCGACTGGACGGCGACGCGCCGCCGCGCCTGGATCCGCGAGTACCACGCGCTGATCGACGGCGAACCGCTGTCGCCGTTCGTGCGCGCGGCGATCGCGGCCGATTTCGCCAGTCCGCTGGCGCACTTCGGCTCCCGCGCCCTGGAATTCATCAACGCCGACTACACGCTCACCCTCGCCCGGTCGCCCCTCGGCGCGGACATCGGGGTGGAAGCCACCGGCCACATCAGCGACGACGGCGTCGCGGTCGGCGACTGCACCCTCCACGACACCGCCGGTCCGCTCGGCTTCTGCACCACGACGGCGGTCGCGAACCCGCCCTTCCGGACGTCGTAGCCGTCCTTGACCCCGCCGATCCCCCGGGTGATCCTGGATCATTCGCCTACCGCGGATGCCAGGGGGCGCCGATGGGGCTGCTGGACGGTCGGGTCGCGCTCGTGACCGGGGCGAGCCGCGGGATCGGCGCGGCGATCGCGCGGCGCCTGGCGAGCGAGGGTGCGCGGATCGCGGTGTGCGCGCGCACCGTTTCGGCGGCGGATTCGCCGTTGCCCGGCACGGTCGGCGACACCGCGCGGCGGATCGTCGCGGACGGCGGGCAGGCCGAACCTTTCTCCGCGGACCTGGCCTCGGCCGAGCAGCCGGAGTCGCTGGTGGCGGCCGTGCTGGACCGGTTCGGACGGATCGACGTGCTGGCGCCCGACCAGGTCGTGCCCACGCCGGGCACCCTGTTCCACAAGCTGACCGGCACCGACGACCCCGACGCCGAGCCACCCGAGGTGATGGGCGAGGCCGCGCTGGCGCTGTGCACCCGGCCGCCCGAGGAACTCACCGGGCGCACCGCCTACTCCCGGGAACTGCTGACCGAACTCGGTCGCTGACCGGATCGTTCCGGTCCGGGCCGCGATCGTGCCTGTCCGCGGGGCGCGGTGGCGACGAGACTGGCCGATGTGAACAACGCGCTCCTCGTCATCGACGTCCAGGAATCCTTCCGGCAGCGCCCGCTGTGGCGGGCCACCTCGAACCCCGACATCGTGGACCGGGTCAACCGGCTCGTCGCGCTCGCGCGCGCCGAGGGCGACCTGGTCGTCTGGGTGCTGCACACCGAACCGGGCTCGGGCGGGGTCTTCGACCCGGCGCTCGGGCACGTGCGGCTGATGGACGGCCTGGCCCACCAGCCCGACGACCCGCTGCTGACCAAGACCTCGCACAACGCCTTCACCACGACGAACCTGCAACAACTGCTCACCCGGCACGGGGTGCGCTCGGTCGCGGTGTCCGGCATCCGCACCGAGCAGTGCTGCGAGACCACCACCCGGGTGGCCTCCGACCTGGGCTACGACGTCACGTTCGTGACGGACGCGACCGCGACGAACCCCATCGCGCACCGCGACGCCCCCGCCGACCGGCCGCTGGACGAACTGCTCGCCGACCCGCGCACGCTGCACTGCGCGGAGATCACCGCCCGCACCGAGTACGCGCTGGCCGGTCGCTTCGCGACCATCCGCACGGTCGCCGAGCTGACCGGGCTAGGCTGACCGGATCGTGACCCGCCGTGTCGTCTTCCTGCTGCTTCCCGGGGTGCACCTGCTCGACCTCGCCGGGCCCGCGCAGGTCTTCTCGACCGTCGGCGACTTCGGTCACCGCTACGAACCGCACTTCGTCGCCGAGCGGGACGCCGTGGACAGCGCGCAGGGGCTCGGACTGCGCACCACGACGACCTGGCCCGCGCTCACCGGGGACGACATCGTGCTCGTCCCCGGTTGGCGCGCGGAGCGGCTGACCCGGTCGCCCCGGCTGACCGAGCCTGCCGCGCGGCGGCTGCGCGAACACCACGCCTCCGGCGGCACGGTGGCGAGCGTGTGCGCCGGGGCGGAGGCCCTCGGCCAGGCCGGGCTGCTCGACGGCCGCCGCTGCACCACCCACCACGAGTTGCAGGACGAACTCGCCGAGCGCTACCCGCGCGCCGCGGTGGTGCGGGACGTGCTGTTCGTGTCCGACGGCGGCGTCATCACCTCGGCGGGCATCGCCAGCGGCATCGACCTGGCGCTGGACCTGATCGCCACCCGGCACGGACCCGCCACCGCGGCGCGGGTCGCCCGCGCCATGGTCGTCCACGCGCGCCGCAACGGCGACGAGCAGCAGGCCAGCGCGATGCTGCGGCACCGCGGCCACCTCGACGACGCGGTGCACCGGGTGCAGGACCTCGTCGACGCGCGGTTCGCCGAACGGCTCCCGCTCGCCGAACTCGCCGCCGCCGCGGGGTGCGGCGAACGCACGCTGACCCGCTCGTTCGTCCGCGCGACGGGTTTGACGCCGCTGCGCTACCAGCAACTGCTGCGCGTGGAACACGCCGAGAACCTGATCGCGGGCGGCGCCACGGTGGATTCCGCCGCCCGCGCGGTGGGTTTCGCCGACGCCCGGATGCTCCGCCGGCTGCGCGCGCGGCGGCCGGCGTGTCCGAACGATCCGCCCGGAGCGCGGTGAGCGGGAGGTCCCGGTGGCACCCGCGGGTTCGCCCGGTTTCGCGTGGTGCGCGGCGTCACCGCTCGCCGCGCGGGCGGTCCTGCGCGGCGGGCGAGGTCGCGCGGTGCGGGAGGTCCGGCCGGCGGCGCCACGGGCCGCGGAACAGGGCGGTGACCGGGAGGAACACGGCCAGGCACGCCAGGCAGACGACCAGCCACACCGACCAGCCGCCGACCGCCACCACGCGGGGCATCAGCACCGCCACCGCCACCGCCACGGCCCTGGCCAGGAAGTTGTAGACGCCCCAGGCGCTGCCCTGCAACCGCGGGTCGATGTCCTCGGTGTTCTCCGAGAAGGCCGCCATCCACGGCGCGTACGCGGTGCCCATGCCCGCCCCGAGCAGGGCGCCGGTGACCAGCAGCCGCGGCAGCGCGATCGACGGCTCGCCCATCAGCACGACCAGGTAACCGGTCATCACCACCGCCACCGCCGTGCCGGCCGCGATGAACGGCTTGCGCAGCTGGAGCCGGTCGGACAGGCGTCCCACGACCACCAGCGTCCCGAGGTTGAGCACCCAGAACCCGCTCATCACCGCCGAGGCCGACGCGGCGTCGAGACCGAAGGTGTCCGAGAGCATGCTCTGCCCGAACAGCGACAGCGTCAGGTACAGCACGAGCCACACGGAGATCCCGACGACGTGCGCCCACATCGCGCGGTGGCCGAACAACGTCCGCATCCGCACCGGCCGCGCCGTGTCGGCGCCGGACAGCGAAGCGTGCTCGGTGCGCTGGATCCGGGCCCGCAGCGCGGGCGCCAGGTCGGCGATGTTGCAGGCGATCACCGCGGAGACGACCAGCGAGATGGTGCCCATGATGACGAACTGCGAGCGCCACTGGTCGTCGAGCAGCGGCAGGGTCAGCCCGGCGATCGCGGCGGCCAGGAAGTTGGCGCCGACCGGTCCCCAGGTCCAGAAGCCGAACGCCTGCGCCCGCCCGGTGCGCGGCGAGAAGTCGCGCACCAGCGGGGCGGTCGCCGCCATCACCATTCCGTCCACAATGGCCAGAACGGCGCGGGCGACCAGCAGTTCGGCGGCCGAGTCGACGAGCGCCATGCCGTAGCACAGCACGGCGGTCAGCAGCATCAGCGGCACCAGCACCCGCACCCGGCCCCAGCGGTCGGTGAGCCGACCGCCCACCGCCGCCGCGACCGCGCCGACGGTCAGGGCCACCGCCGAGACCGCACCGTAGGTGACCAGGCTGATGCCCAGATCCCGGGTCAGCAGCGGGACCACCGGCGCGATCTGCCCCTCGTAGGAACCGATGAGGCTCGCCAGCACGGCCATCGACAGGATGCGCACCCGGCGGGATCCGGTGGGGTACTCGGAGAGTTCGCGGACGTAGGAGAGCTTCATCGCGTCGTCCTTCCGCAGTGCCGCGGCGCGGCGCCGACGACCACGCTGGCGGGGCGTGGTGGTCCTACACTGTCGGGAACCGCCGTGGCGGTGTCAAGGGCATCCCGACGCGACCGGGCCGAACAGTCCTTTGTGGAGGTTCAGTGATGGCACCACCGTTCGAGGTCGCCACGTTCGACAACTACGGCACGCTCACCGACTGGGAGGGCGGCTGCGCCCAGTTCCTCTACGGCCTCGCGCTGCGCAACGGCGACACCGAACTGGTCCCCGGCCTGGAGCTGCGCGACCGGTGGGAGGCGGCGCAGTTCGCCCTCCTGCGCCAGGAATACCGCAGTTACAAGCGGGTTCTCGGGCAGAGCCTGCGCGAGGTGTGCGCCGAGCGCGGCTGGCCGTTCGACGACGCGCTGGCCGCCGAGTTCGTCGACTCGATGCGCTGCTGGCAGCCGTTCCCCGACACCCTCCCGGCGTTGACCCGGGTGCGCGCCGCCGGCGTGCGGCTGGTGATCCTGTCCAACACCGATCGGGACATCATCGAGCACAGCCTCCGCCACCTGCGCGTGCCGTTCGACGACGTCATCACCGCCGAGGACTGCGGCGTCTACAAACCGGACCCGGACTTCTTCCACCAGGCCCTCGACCGCATCGGCGTCGCCCCGGACCGCATCATCCACGTCGCGTTCGGCTTCAAGTACGACAACGCCCCGGCCAAGCGCTTCGGCATGACCACGGCCTGGATCAACCGGCACGCCGAACCGCAACCGCCGGACGGGCCGTCCCCGGACCACACCTGGCGCGACCTGTGGGGCCTCGCCGCCCTCGCCGACGGCCGCCCCGCGCCCGCCTGACGGCGCGGGTGGCGGTGCCGCTTCTTGGCGGTGACAACGCGGGGCACGGCCAGTAGCATGCCGTTTCGGCGCACAGCAGCTGCTTCACACCTCGTGGAGGGGTGGTTCGGTGGCATCGCGAGACGAGTGGGGTTTCCGGCTCCACGCCGAGGATTCGGTGCTCATCGCCCGGTCCGACATCGAACCGGGGAGCTACCCCGCCGGTGACGGGACCGAGCTGGCGGTCACCGACGCCGTGCCCCGGGGGCACAAGGTCGCCGTCGCCGATCTCCCCGAGGGCGCCCCGGTGCGCAAGTACGGGCACGTCATCGGCTTCGCGTCCCGCCCGATCCGCGCAGGTGAGCACGTGCACACGCACAACCTCGCCTACCGGGAGTTCGCGCGCGAGCACGACTTCGGCGCTGACGCGACCCCCACCGCGTACGTGCCGGCGGACCAGCGCGCCACGTTCCGGGGTTACGTGCGCCCGGACGGCCGCGTCGGCACCCGCAACTACGCGACCGGCCTGATCGCCGGCGGGGCGCAGGTGCTGTGCTTCACCACCGGGCGCGGTTCGGCGTTCGGCTGCAAACCGGCGCCGAGCATCAAGCTGGCGACCAACACCCCGCTCTACGAGCGGATGACCGACGACATGGACATCAACTGCGGCGTCATCGCCGACGGCGAGGCGACCGTCGAGGAGGTGGGGCGGCGCATCTTCGAACACGTCCTGCGCGTCGCCTCGGGCGAGGCCACCAGGAGCGAGGAACTCGGCTACGGCGACGAGGAGTTCGTCCCGTGGCACCTGTCCACAGTGCTCTGACACCTGGCGTCCACTGAGGATTCACCGGCACTCGGCCTCGACCTCGTCGAGCAGTCCGAGCAGGCAGCGCAGCGCCGGGTTCGGGTCGTCCTCGCGCCAGGCCAGCGCCAACGGGATCGGCGGTGCGTCCTGGACCGGCACCAGGACCACGCCCGGCACCTCCAGGTGCTCGGCCGTCAGCGGCACCACGCCGACACCCGCGCCGGCACCGACCAGGGACAGGATCGTGTGCGTGTCCGGCGCCTGCTGCGCGGAGCAGGGGCTGTAGCCGTGCCGCAGGCACGCCGCCCGCACGACCTGGTTCACCACCGAGCCGCGGTGCGACGGGTAGCTGATGAACCGCTCGTCGCGCAGGTCCGCCAGGCCGACTTCCCTCCCGTCGGCCAGCGGGTGTTCCGCGGGCAGCGCCACGCCGAGTTCGTGCCGTTGCAGCTCCCGCACGCGCAACCCGGTCGACACCACCGGCAGCCGCAGCAACCCGGCGTCGATCTCGTGCCGGTGCAGCCGGTCGACGAGTTCTCCGCCGTAGAGCGGGCTGACGATGTCGAAGCGCACGCCCGGGTGGCGCTCCCGGAACTTGCGCACGATCAGCAGCAACACCTGGTAGGACGTCGGACCGCTGAACCCCAGCCGGATCGAGCCGATCTCACCGGCCGCCGCCTGCCGCGCCACCCGCGGCGCGGCCTGCGCCGCCTCCAGCGTCCGGCGCGCCTCGACCAGGAACGCCTCGCCCGCCGCGGTCAGCGCGACGTTGCGGGTGGTGCGCCGCAGCAGCGCGACGCCGACCTCCCCCTCCAACCGCTTGATCTGCTGGGACAACGGTGGTTGCGACATGTGCAGGCGTTCGGCCGCCCGGCGGAAGTTCAGCTCCTCGGCCACGGCCACGAACGCCCGCAGGTGGCGCAGCTCCACACTCACCTCCCGCGCGCACGTTCGCCCAGGTCAGCGCCGATTCTGTCGCGAATCCGAATCAAAGCTACCGGAATTTGGTGTTGGACGGAACACACCCGCTGCTCCTAGCGTCGGGACGACCCCGCGCCGCAGAGGAGAGCGATGGATCCCTTCGACGACATCCTGCGCACCGTGCGCGAGTTCGTCCGCGACGAGGTGGTGCCCGCCGAGGACGAGATCGAGCGGACCGACGCGATCCCAGACCGGATTCGCGAGAAGGCCGCCGCGATGGGACTTTTCGGCTTCGCGCTGCCCGAGGAGCACGGCGGGCTGGGGCTGTCGATGGGCCAGGACGTCCGGCTGGCGGTGGAACTGGGGTACACGACCCCGGCGTTCCGCTCGATGTTCGGCACCAACAACGGCATCGCGGGCCAGGTGATCGTCCGGTACGGCACGGACGCCCAACGTCGGCGGTGGCTGCCGCGGCTGGCCGCGGGCGAGGCGGTCGCCTCGTTCGCGCTCACCGAGGACGGCGCCGGATCGGACCCGAGCCGGGTGCGCACCCGCGCGGTCCGCGACGGCGACGCGTTCGTGCTGTCCGGCGCGAAGCGGTTCATCACCAACGCGCCCGAAGCCGACCTGCTGGTGGTGTTCGCCCGGACCGACGAGAACGCCGAACCGCAGCGGGGGATTTCGGTGTTCCTCGTGGAAACCGACCGGGACGGCGTCCGGATCGCCGCGCCGGACGTCACGATGGGCCAGGCCGGGGCGCACACCGCCGAGGTGCACTTCGACGACGTGCGGGTTCCGGCCGACGCGCTGGTCGGCGGCCGGGAGGGCACCGGGTTCGGCGCGGCGATGGCGTCGCTGGCGCGCGGCCGGTTGCACATCGCCGCGATCTGCGTCGGGCTGGCCACGCGCATCCTGGACGAGGCGGTGCACCACGCCGCCGAGGCCGAGCAGGGCGGCGCCCCGATCGGCCGGTTCCAGCTCGTGCAGGCCATGCTCGCCGAGTCGCAGGCGGAGCTGTACGCGGGCCGGTCCATGGTGCTGCGGGCCGCCGAGGAGTACGACGCGGGCACCGACACCCGCCTCGCGCCGTCCGCGGCGAAGCTGTTCTGCAGCGAGATGGTCTGCCGGGTCGCCGACCGGGCGGTGCAGGTCCACGGCGGTTCCGGCTACATGCGTGGCGTTCCGGTGGAGCGCTTCTACCGCGACGCGCGCCTGTTCCGCATCTACGAGGGCACCAGCGAAGTCCAGAAGCTCATCATCGCCAGGCAACTCCTGCGCCGCTGATGCCTGCGGGCACGTCTTCGAACAGGTCCGCGAGGGCGACGGCGCGCAGAGTTGGCCGCTTTCTCCCCTTCGGTGAGCGGTCCGGCAACCGGCACCGCCGCGCAAAACGAGTTCGAGACAGTTAGGGGCACCGTGCACGCGATCCGCAAGCTCCTCCACCCGCGCTCGATCGCCGTCCTGGGCGCTTCCGACAACCCGGTCAAGCTGTCCGGCCGGCCCGTCGACTACCTCAAGCGGTTCGGCTTCACCGGCCGGATCCTGCCGATCAACGCGCACCGGGCGCAGGTGCAGGGCCTGCCCGCCCACCCGGACCTGGACGCCGTGGACGGCGACATCGACGTCGCCATGGTCATGCTCAGCGCGGACCAGGTCGCCGACGGGCTGCGGGCGTGCGCGCGGCGCGGCGTGGCGGTCGCGATCGTCGGCGCCGCCGGCTTCGCCGAGTCCGGCGAGCGCGGCGCGGTGCTCCAGCGGGAGCTGGAGGCGATCGTCGCCGAGACCGGCATCCGCGTCCTCGGCCCGAACTGCCTGGGCATGCTGAGCGTCCGGGACCGGGCGGTGCCGACGTTCACCTCGGCGCTGGACGAGGACGTCGACCTGCGGGAGGGACCGGTCGCGTTCGTCAGCCAGAGCGGCGCGTTCGGCTCGTTCATCTTCAGCGAGGCGCAGCGCTGCGGCATCGGCATCTCGCACTACCTCAACACCGGCAACGAGGCGGACCTGTCGGTCGCCGAGATCCTCGGCGGACTGGTGGACGACGAGTCGACCGCCGTCCTGATGGCCTACCTGGAGGGCGTGCACCGCGGCCGGGACCTGCTGCGGGTCGCGCGGCGGGCCCACGAGCTGGACAAGCCGATCCTCGCGGTGAAGGTCGGCCGCTCCGCCGCGGGCGCCCGCGCGGCCCGCTCGCACACCGCGTCGCTGGCCGGGGAGGACGCCGTTTTCGACGGCGCCGCACGGCAGTTCGGGATCGTCCGGCTCGACGGCATGGAGCCGCTGCTGGACGCCGCGCAGGTGTTCGCCACGCGGCGGCGCGCCCGGGGACGGCGCTTGACGACGCTGTCGCTGTCCGGCGGCGCGGGGGTGCTGATGGCCGACCTCGCCGGCGGTCACGGCCTGCGGGTACCGGTGTGGGAGCAGGCGTGGCAGCGGCGGATGGCCGAGGTCATCCCGGACTACGGCTCCCCGGCCAACCCGGTGGACCTCACCGCCACGCTGCTCAGCGATCCGGACATGCTGCGCCGGGCGCTGCGGGTGACCGTCGAGCACCCCGACACCGACCTCATCGCGGTCCTGCTGGGGAACGCCGACAAGGGGGCCGAACTGATCGTCGACGCGATCGACCAGGCGCACCGGGCCACCGACCGACCGCTGGTCGTGGTGTGGACCGGCGGCAGCGGACGTCCTCGGCAGCGGCTGCGGGAGCTGGGCATCCCGTGCTTCACCGACCCGGGGCGGGCCGCGGCCGCGCTGGGCGCGCTCGCCGACTTCAGCCTGCGCCCACCGCTGCCCTCGCCGCGACGCCCGGACGACGTGGACGACCGGGTGGCCCGCGCCGTCGTGCGGACGGCCCGCGAGCGCGGCCGGGTGCAGCTCGACGAGCACGAGTCGAGCAGGCTCGTCGCCGCCTACGGCGTCCGGTGCGCGGGCGCTTTTCCCGCCACCGACGGGGATTCGGCCGTCGCGGCGGCCCGCGACCTCGGCGGTCCGGTGGCGGTCAAGGTGCTGTCCGACCGCATCGGGCACAAGAGCGACATCGGTGGAGTCCGGCTGGGCCTGACCGAACCGGAGGAGATCCGCGCCGCCGCCGAGGAACTGCGGGCCGTCGCGGCGCGAGCGGGCGATCCGCACGCCCGGCTGCTCGTGCAGCGGATGGCCGACGGCGGCACCGAACTGCTCGTCGGCATCAAGCACGACCCCGCGTTCGGCCCGGTCGTCGTGGTCGGTGTCGGCGGGGTGCTGGTGGACGTGCTCGCCGACAGCCGGGTGGCCGTGGCGCCGCTGGACGTCGACGGCGCGCGGCGGCTGCTGCTGTCGCTGCGGGGCAGCGCGCTGTTCGGCCCGGTGCGCGGGGAACCGGCGCGCGACCTGGACGCCGCGGCCGACGTGGTGGCCCGCCTGTCGTGGCTGGCCGCCGACCTGGCCGACGACGTCGCCGAGCTCGACGTCAACCCGCTGCTGCTGGGCGCCGAGGGCCGGGGCGCGGTGGCGGTGGACTGCCTGGCGGTGCTGACCGGTGGGGAGGAGCGAGGATGAGCGAACGGTCTCCGGACGGGGTGTTCCGGGAGGGCCTGGCCGCCGGGGAATTGCGGTTCCAGCGGTGCCGGGGCTGCGCGGCGGCGGTGTTCCCACCCCGCGCCCTGTGCCCGTCCTGCGGCGCCGACGACCTGGCCTGGGAGCGCAGTGGCGGGCGCGGCACCGTCTACTCCACGACGGCGGTGCGCGGCCGCGACGGGGTGCGCAACGTCGCACTGGTCGACCTGGACGAGGGATTCCGCATGATGACCCGGATCGACGGCACGGCCCCGGACGAGGTCGCGATCGGCACCCGGGTCTCGTTCGCCGTCGTCGACGAAGACGGGGCACCGGTGGCGGTGTTCCGGGAGGGAGCCGCATGAGCCCGCGCGGGACGACCGCGGTCGTCGGCGTCGCCGAGTCCGACCTGGGCGAGGTGCCCGGCATGTCCCCGCTGGACCTGGCCGGTCAGGCGGCGGTGCGGGCGCTGGCCGATGCCGGGATCCCGAAGTCCGAAGTGGACGGTCTGTTCACCGCGTCGTCGTACTACCCGATGTCCGGCATGGACACCGCCGAGTACCTCGGCATCCGTCCGTCCTACGTGGACGGATCCACGATCGGCGGCAGTTCGTTCGTCAGCCACCTGCTGCACGCGGCGGCCGCGATCGGGGCGGGGCTGTGCACCACGGCGCTGATCGTCTACGGCAGCACCCAGCGCTCCGACGGCGGCAGGCTCGTCTCCCCGTCCAAGCCGAACCCGTACGAGGCGCCGTACCGGCCGCGCTACCCGATCAGCATGTACGCCCTGGCCGCCGCCCGGCACATGCACGAGTTCGGCACCACGCGCGAACAACTGGCCGACGTGGCCGTGGCCGCGCGGCAGTGGGCACGGCTCAACCCGGCGGCGTTCGCGCGCGAACCGCTGACGCGGCAGGACGTGCTGTCCTCGCGCATGATCAGCGATCCGCTGACCGCGCTGGACTGCTGCCTGGTCACCGACGGCGGCGGGGCGGTCGTGGTCACCGGCGCGGACCGGGCGCGGCGGTCGCCGGGCAGGCCGGTCTTCCTGCTCGGCGCGGGCGAGGCGACCTCGCACCGCAGCATCTCCGCGATGCCGGACCTGACCACGACCGCCGCGGTCGACTCGGGCGCCCGGGCCTTCCGGATGGCCGGACTTCGTCCGTCCGATGTAGACGTCGTCGAGCTCTACGACGCGTTCACCATCAACCCGGTCCTGTTCCTGGAGGATCTCGGCTTCTGCGCCAAGGGCGAGGGCGGTGGCTTCGTCGCGGACGGCCGGATCGCGCCCGGCGGCGCACTCCCGGTCAACACCAACGGCGGCGGCCTGTCCTACTGCCACCCGGGGATGTACGGCATCTTCACCATCATCGAGGCGGTCCGCCAGCTGCGGGGCGAGTGCGGACCGCGCCAGGTCGACGGCGCCGAGGTGGCGCTCGCGCACGGCAACGGCGGCGTGCTGTCCAGCCAGGTCACCGCCCTGTTCGGCACCGAGGGCACGCTCTGACCGAGCATCCCGCCTGTCCCTGAACTCGTTCTGCGAGGCGGTGCCGCCGGCGGAACCTCAGTGCCTGTCTTTGAACCTGCTCCCGGAAGGGGCGTGGCAAGCGGCGGAGCCGCTTTCTCTTTCGGTGAGCGGTCTCGCAACCCGCACCGCCGCGGGTTCTCAGCGGCCGTCTCGCGAGGACAGCCCCTCCGCCGTGTATTGGACATACATCAGGAGGGGCTCCCGGAGCGAGACGGCCGCTGAGGTTCCGCTCCCGGCACCGCCACGCAAAACGAGTTCAAAGACAGGCACTCAGCTCAGGCGCCGAACGGTTCCTCCCCGAGTTCGGCGAGGACCGCGTCGGTGTGCTCGCCGACCTCGGGGACCGGGTCCATGCGCGGTTCCCGGCCGGCGACCGTGACCGGCGGCAGCAGGGCGCGCAGCGGGCCGACCGGGCTGTCGACCTCGCGCCACCGGTCGCGGGCGGCGAGCTGCGGGTGGTCGGCGAACTCGGCCATGGTGCGCATCCGGGCGTTGGCGATCCCGGCCCCCTCCAGCCGGTCGACGATCTCGGCTCCGGTCAGCCCGGCGAACGCGGACTCGATGGCCTCGCGCAGCTCGGCGAGGTTGTCGACCCGCTTCGGGTTGGAGTCGAAGCGGGGGTCGGCGGCGAGTTCGGGGCGGCCCAGGACCCGGTCGCAGAACGTCGCCCACTCGCGCTCGTTCTGCACGCCGAGGAAGACCCGGGAGCCGTCGCCCGCGGTGAACGGCCCGTACGGCGCGATGGCGGCGTGCCGGGCGCCCGCGCGGCGCGGGGCGCGCCCGCCGTACGCCGCGTAGTAGTAGGGGAAGCCCATCCACTCCCCCAACGCGTCGAACAGGGACACCTCGAAAGCGCTGCCGCGCCCGGTGCGTTCGCGTTCGTAGAGCGCGGTCAGCACCCCGCTGAAGGCGTACATGCCACCGGCGATGTCGGCGGCGGAGATCCCGGCCTTGGCTGGTTCGGACTCGTTGCCGGTGATCGACACCAACCCGGTCTCGCACTGGATGAGCAGGTCGTAGGCCTTCTTGTCGCGGTAGGGCCCGGAGCTGCCGTAGCCGGACAGGTCGCACACGATCAGCCGGGGGAAGCGCTCCCGCAGCTGGTCCGCGCCGAACCCGAGCCGCGCCGCCGCACCGGGCGCGAGGTTCTGCACGAACACGTCGGCGCGCTCCAGCAGCCTGCCCATGATCCGCTGCCCGTCGGCGGACTTGAGGTCCAGCACGACGCTCTCCTTGTTGCGGTTGAGCCACACGAAGTGGCTCGACATGCCCTTGACCGCGGTGTCGTAACCGCGCGCGAAGTCGCCCTGCGGACGTTCCACCTTGATCACCCGGGCGCCCAGGTCGGCGAGCTGCCGGGTGGCGAACGGGGCGGCGACCGCCTGTTCCAACGAGACCACGGTGACACCTTGCAGCGGGAGCATTCGCCGCGCTCTCCTTCCCGACCGCAATTTGTACGGCCAATTGGCGTCAGCATCCATCGGGGAGCTCTGACTTGTCAACGATCGAACGGCGGATTGCGGGATCGATATGGCCGTACAAATCGTGCCGCTCATGACCCGACGAAAAGACTATTGACCGGTCAATTGCGCGGGTTTAGGTTCCGTTCATGGCGGTTCCCGGGTACCTGCGCATCCGCGCCGAACTGGAGGAGCGGATCCGCTCGGGTGCCCTGCCGCCGGGCGCGAAACTGCCGACCGAGGCCGAGATCCAGCGGCAGTACTCGGTCAGCCGCACCACGGCCCAGCGCGCACTGCACGAGCTGGCCCAGGCCGGGCTGGTGGAGCGCCACCGGCGGCGCGGCACGTTCGTCGCCGCCGGCGCCCGGCAGGAGAACCTGCTGCGCGTGGCGAACCCGACGCTGCGGGGCCCGGAGATCCCGGGCAGGCACGAGGTCGAGTCCGCCGCTGTCGTCCCGGCCGCGGACGCGGGGGTGGCGATGCCCGGCATCGCCGACGACACCCCGGTCCACCGGCTGCGGCGGCTGAAGTTCGACGTCGACGGCAACCCGATCGCCGTCGAGCTGTCCGCGGTCCCGTTCTCGTTGGCCCCGCGGCTTTTCGACGAGGACCTGACCAACCTGACCGTCCACGACTACTTCGCCCGCCACGGCGTCCGGGCGGCGAAGTCCCGGGTCTACGTCGACCCGGTCCTGCTCGACGACACCACCGCGGAGCGGCTGGGTTGCGCGCCCGGCCGCGCGGTGATCCGGCTCCGCCGGCTGACCTGGCTGGTCGACGGCGGCCTCGCGGAGGCGATGTGGCACATCATCCGCCCGGACCTCGTCGAGTTCTTCATCGAACAGTCCGTGCTGGAACACCGCTGACGCGACGACGCCGCGACCGGCGCCTCCTCGGCGGCGGTGGTCGAGCGACCGAGCGGCGCGGTCGGCACCCCGTGGGGCGCGGTGGCCGGGCCACGGAAGAACAGCGGCGCGGTCAGCGCCTCCGTGGGGGGTGGTGGCCGGGCGACAGAAGAGAACAGCGGCGCGGTCAGCGCCTCCGTGGGGGGTGGTGGCCGGGCGACAGAAGAGAACAGCGGCGCGGTCAGCGCCTCCGTGGGGGGGTGGTGGCCGGGCGACAGAAGAGAACAGCGGCGCGGTCAGCGCCTCCGTGGGGGGTGGTGGCCGGGCGACGGGAGGGAACATGACTCCACGTGTTGCGGTAGTCGGCACCGGTGTGGTCGGTGCGATGACCGCCTGGCGGCTCGCCCACCGGGGCGCGGCCGTCTCGGCTTTCGACACCTACTCCCCCGGCCACGACCGGGGCGCGTCCGCGGGCGAGTCCCGCATCTTCCGCACCGCCTACAAGGAGGGCGGCGAGTACGTCCCGCTGCTGCGGCGCGCCGAGCGGCTGTGGCGGGAGCTGGAGCGCGGCACCGCGACCGACCTGCTGACGATGTGCGGCGGGCTCACCCTCGGCCCGGCCGAGCATCCCGACGTCGCGGCCGTGCGCCGGTGCGCCGAGGAGCACGGCCTGGACCACGAGGTCCTGACCGCCGCCGAGTCGAACGCGCGCTTCCCGCAACACCGGCTGGACGACGGCGAGATCGCCGTGCTCGACCCGGCGGCCGGGGTGGTGCGTCCGGAACCGGCGGTGCAGGCCGCGTTGCGGGCGGCGGAGTCGGCGGGGGCGCGACTGCTGCCGTACCACCGCGTCGACGCGGTGGAGCCGACCGCCTCGGGTTGGCGGATCTCGTGCGGTGACGCGGTTTTCGACGTGGACCACGTGGTGTTCGCGCCGGGCCCGTGGGCCCGCGCGCTGGAGCCGCTGCGGGACCTGCCGGTGGAGGTCCGCCAGATCACCGCGTGCTGGTTCGCCGCGCGGGACGTCGCGGCGCACCGCCCGGACCGGCTGCCGATCGCGATCCGCCGCCACCACGAGGCCGGGTTCTCCTGCTTCCCCGCGCTGGACGGCGTGGGGATCAAGATCGTCCCGCACCACCTGGGTTTCCCGGTGCTCGACGACCCGGCGGGGCTGCCGCGCACGGTCGACTCGGAGTTCGCCCGCGCGGCCTCCGCCGCCGCGGCCCGGCTGCTGCCGGGCGTGGTGCCGCACCCGGTGCGCATCGGCACCTTCGCCGAGGGGTTCACGCCCGACGAGCACGCGGTCCTCGGCCCGCTGCCGGGTTCGGCCGCCGCCACGGTCATGACCGGCTTCTCCGGCCACGGTTTCAAGCTCGCCCCGGTGTTCGGCGAGATCGGCGCGGACCTCGTCCTGCACGGGACCACCGAGCACGACATCTCCCGCCTCGACCCGAACCGCTTCCGGTAGGGCTCGTCCGCCTGGGTCACGGCGAGCGGCGCGAGGCCGCTCGCGCTTTCGGCGGGCGGTCTCGCGCCGCCACGCACATCAACCCGGATCGCAGCACCGCCCCCTGGAGGGAGGCGCAATGTCGACTGGTTCTCCCGGTCAGATCGTCGGAATCGTCGTGGCCAGCCTGTTGGTGGTCGGTTCCGGAATCGCCATGTCGGTCTACTTCGGACGCAAAGCGCGGGGATCCGCGGGCTGGCTCGCGGCCGGCGAGTCCCTCCCGCTGATCGTCGTGATCATCACCCAGTTCGCCACCGCCACCGGCGGCGGTGTGCTCATCGCCCACGTCGGCATCGGCTACCGGTCGGGTTGGTCGGTGTTCGTCTACGAGGGCTGCGTGCTGGTCGGTTTCCTGGTGCTGGCGCTGATCGCCCGGTGGTTGCGGACGCAGCGGTTCACCACGGTGCCCGACATCGTGACCCGGCTGTTCGGCCGCCACCGGCTGGTGACCGCCATCGCCGCGCTCGCCGCGCTGGTGGTGCCGTTCGGCTGGCTGGCGACGCAGTTCGTCGCGTTCGCGCAGCTCTTCGGGCAGCTGACCGGCATCTCGCCGACCGCGCTGATCCTGGTGATGACGGTCGCGTCGCTGCTGTTCGTGCTGCCGGGCGGGTTGACGTCGGTGGCCTGGACGGACTTCGTGTTCGGCATCTTCATGATCGCGATGTCGCTGGGCGTGGCGGGCTACGCGGTGCACCTCGCGGGCGGCTGGGGTCACATCGCCGCGGTGGTGCCCCGGCGGCTGTGGGGCGTGGAGGGGCTGACCGCGGTCGGCTGGCAGCAGATCTGGTTGTGGATCGCGGCGATCCTGCCGGGCACGCTGACCAACCAGCTGTACTACCAGCGGGTCTTCGCCACCAAGAAGGTCTCCGACGCCCGCCGCGGCCTGGTGCTGTCCGGGCTGACGATGCTGGTCGGCGGCGTCTACGCCGGGTGCATCGGCCTGTCGGTGCACGCGATGAACCCGTCGCTGCTCAACGAGGAGGACGCGGCGGGCTGGCTGCTCACCCGGCTGCCGTCCTGGCTGGTGGTGGTCTTCGGCGCGTTCCTGGTGTCGACGATCGTGTCCACCACGGGCGCCGCACTGCAGTCGGTGGTGGCCAACCTGACCCGCGACGTCTACCAGAACATCGCGGGCCGTTCCCGCGACGAGCACCGCACGGTGGCGCTGTCCCGGGTGATCACGGTGGCGGTCGCGCTGCTGGCCGCGGTGCTGGCGATCCTGTTCCCGAAGGCGCTGGACTGGTTGGTGGCGACCTACGCCTACTCGGCGGCGGCGCTGGCCGCGCCGATCTTCCTGGGTTACCTGCTGCACCGCTTCCGCAGGCTGACCCCGGCCCCGGCGATCGCCGGGATGCTGGCCGGGATCGTCGGCTGCGGCGCGGCGCAGCTGATCGGCACGACCGTGCCGTACGCGGTGTACGGCATCGCCGCCTCGGCGGTGGTGCTGCTCGCGACCGCGCTGGCCACCTCCGGCAAGCGCACCACGTCCGTCCACAGTGAACTGGCGAGGGAGTCATGAAGGTAGCGGTGATCGGTCCGGGCGAGCTGGCCGCCCAGGACGTCGGGCACAGTCACCCCGCCGACGTCCTGTCGGACTTCCGCCCGCCTGGCGGACCGGACCGGATTCGCACCCCGAGTCGCGGGTCAGCAGTGAACCGCGCCGGGCTCAGCGGCCGGCGCTGACCACCTGCTCGACGACGGTGGTGAAGGCGTCGCGGTCGACGGTCGCCGGGTCGTCGGCGAACCAGCGGCCGATCTCGCGGACGAACTGGGCCGGGGTCATGGGCGTGACGGCCGTGCCGTTGTGGTCGGCCGTGGTGACCTCGCCCGCGCGGCTCGGGTAGATCAGCACGACGCCGCGGATCTCCACGTCCGGCAGGATCTTCTCGAACTCCGCCACGCTCTCCGGCAACCGCGTGGCGCCGCCGCGGAACGGGTGCCCGTTGCGCCACAGCGCGCCGTTCCCGTCGGCCGTGTAGTGGCCGGGCAGCCAGCTCTGGGACTCCACCAGGACGAGCCGGCGGCCGCACAGCACCGCGTGGTGGACGTCGGCGAACACCGAGTCCGGCCACGCCAGGCCGTGGAAGATCCGCAGCCCGGGCAGGCGGGTCAGGTACTTGGTGCACAGCTCGGCGGTGAGCTGCTGGACCTTCTCGTCCGCGGCGTTCGGGAGGCCGAAGACCTTGCGACCGCCGAACTCGGCGACGAACGCCCGGTCGGTCCGGTGCGCGCGCAGGTGCCTGCGCAGCAGCACCACGAGCACGGCCCCGGCGGCCACCAGCAAGGACAACCAGACCATGAGCAGCGCGGTGGTCAGCTCGACGGCCAGCCCGGCGAGCAGCAGCAGCGTCCACCCGCCGAGCAGCGCCAGCGTCGGGGTCCGCTCGGGGCCGTCGAACGGCGCGTAGCGGACCCGCGCGTGCGGGTCCACCGCGTCCCACCACGGGATGTCGTCGGGGCCCAGCCGGGGCGCCTTCGGCACGAAGTCCGGGTCGGCGCCGAAGTCCCGCCGACGCCGCCGCTGCCGCTGCCGGGGCGGTTCCGCGGGCGCCGGGGCGGTCGTGGTGGTGCGCGCGCCGTCGTAGTCGGCCCGGCGCACCGGGTCGTTCAGCGTCTCGTACGCCTCCTGGAGCAGCCGGAAGGTGCCCGCCGTCCCGCCGACGTCCGGGTGCATGGTGCGCGCGAGCGAGCGGTACGCGGACTTGATCTCCGCCGGGGTCGCGTCCCGCTGCACCCCGAGCAGCTCGTAATAGTCGACCCCGCGCACGAACTCGCCCACCTCCCACGACTGCGCGGCCATGATAGGACCCGGCCGGGAACCATGATCAACCGCGTTCCGGTGGATCCCCGCCGAGAACCGTGCCGTGCCCGGACCCGGCGCGCCATCCCCCACCGGGCGGTTCTGCCGATCAGTGCACGAAAAAACCCGCTGACCTGGTGGTCAGCGGGCTTCCACGCGGACGACCGAGGCGGCGTGCCGCCCCTCCCTTCAGGCCGTCCGGAACAGCCGCGCCCGGCCGAGATGGTGGCGCCTGCGGCCCGCGCGGCCAGCCGGTCCCTCCGTCGCGGAGGTAGGTCTGGCGAGATGGACCACGATGTCGACTCTCGGCTCATCCTAACCCGCTGATCCCGCTTCGTGGTTGCCGCGAGTGAACTCAAGTCGGTGAATTCTCAGCCAACAGGACCAGGATGTAGCCGACGTCACACTCCCCGGCCCGGACTCGTCACCGTACGTACTGTTCCCGGTGCTCAGCGTGATGACCAGGCCGCCGCGCGTCGCAGTGCGCCGCGCGCAGTCGTGGAGATCCGCGCCGGGCCGGTGGGGCGCCGATGTCCCGGCGGAGCTCGACGGCCACCACCGGCGGTGTCCACATCGGACCGTGCGGGGAACACCGCCGCAGGGTCGGAACGGACGTCACTGGACGCCGCCGAAGCGGGGCAGGCCGCCGTCGGCGATCCACGCGTGGACGATGCGCTGGTCGGTGTAGAAGTCGATGCTGCGGGTGCCGCCCTCGTGACCGACACCGCTGGCCTTGACGCCGCCGAACGGGGTGCGCAGATCGCGGATGTTGTGCGAGTTCAGCCAGAGCATGCCCGACTCGACGCGGTTGGCCACCCGCATCCCGCGCTTGAGGTCGTTGGTCCACACGTAGGCCGCCAGACCGTACTTCGTGTCGTTGGCCAGCCGGACCGCCTCGTCCTCGTCCTCGAACGGGGTGACCGCGACGACCGGCCCGAAGACCTCCTCGCGGAACAGCGCGTGCTCCGGGCGGACGTCGGCGAACACCGTCGGTTCCAGGAAGTTGCCCTCCGGCAGGTGCTCCGGGCGCTTGCCGCCGGTCACCAGCCGCGCGCCCTCCGCCTTGGCCTTCTCGACGTGCCCGAGGACCTTGTCGAAGTGCTCGGGGTGGATCAGGCAGCCGAGCTCGGTGGCCGCCTCGCCGGGCGGGCCGACCCGGAACCGGGCCGCCCGCTCCCCCAACCGCATCACGAACTCGTCGTAGATGTCGCGGTGCACCAGCACCCGCGATCCGGCCGTGCAGCGCTCGCCGTTGAGCGAGAACACGCCGAAGATCGCGCTGTCCAGCGCGGCGTCCAGGTCGGCGTCGCCGAAGATGATGTTGGGCGATTTGCCGCCCAGCTCCATGGACAGGCCCTTGAGCCCGTCGGCGGCGTTGCGCATGATGATCTGCCCCGTGGTGGTCTCCCCGGTGAAGGAGATGACCGGGACGTCCGGGTGGCGGACCAACGCGTCCCCGGCCTGCTCGCCGATGCCGTGCACGATGTTGAACACCCCGGCCGGAACGCCCGCCTCGGCGAAGATCTCCGGCAGCACGCTCACCGACAGCGGGGACCACTCGGCAGGTTTGAGCACCACGGTGCAACCGGACGCCAGGGCGGGCGCCAGCTTCCAGCTCTCCAGCATGAACGGCGTGTTCCACGGCGTGATCAACCCGGCGACGCCCTTGGGTTTGCGCACCACGTAGTTGATCTGCACGTCGGCGACCCGGTACGCCTCCTCGGTCTGCACCACGATGAGGTCGGCGAAGAACCGGTAGTTCTCGGCGGCGCGCTTGGCCTGCTGCTCGACCTGCGAGATCGGCAGCCCGGTGTCGAAGCACTCCCACCGCGCGATCTGCTCGCCGCGGGCCTCGATGCCGTCGGCGATGCGGTTGAGCACCTGGGCGCGGGCGCGGTTGCGCATGTCCGCCCACCCGCTGTCGCGGAACGCGTCCGAGGCCGCGGCCACCGCGCGGTCCACGTCGGCCGCCTGGCCGGCCGCGACCCGGGTGTACTCCGCGTTGGTGGCGGGTTCGAGCGCCCCGAAGGTCTGGCCGCCGAGGCTGGGCACGTGCTGCCCGCCGATGTAGTGGGTGATCAGTTCGGGCACGTCGGCAGGAATGCTCATGCGGGTCTCCTCGACCATCGTGGCGTCACGCGCCGGGAACGAGGTCCCCGGCCGCGTCCAGGAGTGCGGCGGCCTTGGTGCGGCCCTGGTCGGTCAGCGGCAGCAGCGGCGGGCGGACGTGGCCGGAGGCGATCAGGCCCCGCTCGGCCAGCACCGCCTTGATCGGTGCCGGGTTGGTCTCCACGAACACCAGCTCCACCAACGGGTGCAGCCGGTAGTGCAGGTCGATCGCCTCCTCGGTTCTCCCGTCCACATAGGACTCGTACATCCGGGCGAGGGCCCCGGGCGCGAGGTTGGCGACCGCGCTGACGAAACCGACGCCGCCGATGGCCAGCAGCGGCAGGCACAGCAGCTCGATCCCGGACCACATCAGGAAGTCCCGGCCCGCCAGGTTGAGCACGTGGGAGAAGTGCTCGAAGTCCTTGGTGGTCTCCTTGATGCCGACGATGTTGTCGTGCGCCTTGCGCAACCGGGCCACTGTGGACGGATCGACGCTGACCGCGGTGCGGCTGGGCACGTTGTAGATGACGATCGGCAGGTCCGGGTACTCGGCGGCGACGGTGGAGTACCAGGCGAACAACGCGTCCTGCGTCGGCCGGGCGTAGTAGGGCGTGATGACCAGGGCGATGTCGGCGCCGAGGTCGCGGGCGCAGCCGGTCAGCTCCAGGGTCTCGTCCAGCTTCGCCGATCCGGTGCCGGGCAGGAACGGCACGCTGTCGGCGGTCTCCTCGGCGACGACGCGCAGCGCCCGCTTGCGCTCCTCCAGGGTCTGGGCGCTGGGCTCCCCCGTCGACCCGCCGGTGGAGATGCCGTGCGAGCCGTGCGCCAGCTGCCAGCGGACCAGGCTGCGCAGCCCGTCCTCGTCGAGTTCGCCGTCGGCGGTGAACGGTGTGACGACCGGGGCGATGGACCCGCGCACCTGCGCGGGATCGGCGCGGAACTTCATGGCTTCCCCTCCGGTTCGGCCTGCAACGAGGCGATGGCGGCGTGCGCGGTGCGCAGCGTGTGCTCCCGGGCGAACTGCTCGACCACGGCCTCCGGCGACCGGGTCTCGACCAGCCGCAGCAGCGCCTCGTGCTCGGCGAAGGATTCGGCGTAACGGGCGGGCACCAGCGCGAAGCTGGACCGCCGGATCAGGTCCAGTCGCGACCACTCCCGCTCCAGCACCGCAAGCAGGTGCGTGTTCGGGCTGGCCGCGCACAGGGTGCGGTGGAAGTCGCGGTTGAGCTCGGTGTAGGCGCGGGCGTCACCCTGCTCGGCCTTGCGCTTCAGTTCCCGGTTGATGCGCCGGGCGCTGTCCAGTTCGGACTCCCCGATGAGGGCCGCCCCGGTGGCGGTCGCGTACCCCTCCAGCAGCGCCAGGGTCTGCATGCTGTGCAGGTACTGGTCCGGGTCGATGGAGGTGACCTGCGCCCCGACGTTGCGCTGGTACTGGACGTAACCCTCGGCTTCCAGCCGGCGGACCGCCTCCCGCACCGGGACCACGCTCATGTCCAGCTCGCGCGCGATCTGCTCCAGCACGAGCCGTTCGCCGGGCGGCAGCGCGCGGTCCACGATCCGCTGCCGCAGGTGCCGGTAGGCGGCCTCGGACTTGGAGCCGCCGTGCGCCGCGGTCACTGCTGCTCCACCCACTTCCGGTAGCGTTCCTCCCACTCCCCGCCGAGCGGGTAGAGGCCCTCGACGCGGTGCCCGGCGTCGACCTGCTGGTGGATGAAGCGCTCCTGGCGCTCCTGCTCGGCGGCGTCGGCCGCGATCTCGTCGACCAGCCGCGGCGGCAGCACGACCACCCCGTCCTCGTCGCCGACGAGGACGTCGCCGGGCTCCACCAGCGCGCCACCGCAGGCGACCGCGACGTCGTCCTCCCAGGGCACGTGCCGGTTGCCGAGCACGGCGGCGTGCCGGGCGGCGGCGTAGGTGGGGATCTCCAGGTCGGCGAACGACCCGCTGTCGCGCACCGCGCCGTCGGTGACGATGCCCGCGCCCCCGGCGCGCTGCACCCGCAGCGCCAGGATGTCGCCGATGGTCCCGGCGCGGGTGTCCCCGCGCGCGTCGATGACCAGCACCTCACCCGGGCGAATCGTGTCTATTGTGGACTTCTGCTTGTTGTAACCGCCGCCGTGCGCGGCGAACAGGTCCTCGCGCAACGGCAGGTAGCGCAGCGTGCGGGCGCGGCCGAGCAGCCGGACACCGGGACCGCAGGGCCGCACGGACTCGATGAAGGCGTGGTGGATGCCGCGCTTGCGCAGCTGCGCGGACAGCGTGGCGGTGGCCACCTCGCGCAGCAGCCGTTCGGTCTCCTCCGACAGCCCCAGCCCTTCGGGCCTGCCGAAGGCGTCCTGCCGGTCCTTCTCGGAGAGCTTCGGCAGGGCACCGGGGGCGGCGAGCGGCCGTTCGGTGTCGGCGATCTCGGTCCGCAGCCGTCCGGCGTCGCCGACCTCGACCTCCACCACGTCCCCGGGTTCGACCACCGGCGCACCCGCCGGGGTGCCGGTGAGGATGATGTCGCCCGGTTCCAGGGTCAGCGACCGGGACAGGTCCGCGATCAGGTAGTCGAAGCCGAACAGCAGCCCGGCGGTGCTGTCGGACTGCACCAGCTCCCCGTTGACCCACAGCCGGACCGGCAGATCGTCGAGGTCCACAGTGGAGGGATCGAGGACGGTCGGGCCGACCGGGGTGTACCCGTCGGCGCCCTTGCTGCGCACGTTGGACCCGCGGTCGGCGTGGCGCAGGTCGTAGCAGCCGATGTCGTTGGCCGCCACGATGCCGCCGATGTGCTCGGCCGCCGACGCGAGCGGCACGTCGCGGGCCGTCCGGCCGATGACGACCGCGACCTCGGCCTCCACGCCGAGCGCCCGCGCGCCGCGCGGGCGGTGCGCGACACCACCGTCGGCGGCCAGCGAGGACGGCGGTTTGAGGAAGTACGACGGCTCGGCGGGCTGCCGCCCGCGTTCGGCGGCGCGGCTGCGGTAGTTCAGGTGCACCGCGATGATCTTGCTGGGCGCCAGCCCCAGGGGATGCGGCACCGGATCCTCCCGTCCTCGGTTCGTCGCGGGCCGATGATGCCCGCGCATCAGATATGATGTCAACGATCGCGCCGCCGGTCTCGAACACGAAAAACGTTGAGCCGTGCGAAATCTATCCAGTGTTGACCAAGCCGACGTGATCTGCGTAACCTGCCGACAACGCCAATCATATATGATCTTGGTAGGTGCGCATGCCTGTCCCCGTTCCCGACGTGGTCCGTGCGGCCGATGCCGAACTGGTCGTCACCGACCTGCGGCGATCCCGCTGGTTCTGGGTGGACGTGCTCGGCTTCGTACCCATCGAGGAGGACGACGAGGTCGTCTACCTGCGCGGTTACGAGGAGTTCCTGCACCACAGCCTGGTCCTGCGCCAGGGCGCGCGGGCGGGGTTGCGCCGGCTGGCCTACCGGGTGCGCACGCCGCAGGACGTGGGGCGCGCCGCGGACTTCTTCGCCGCGGAAGGACTGCCCGTCCAGGAGGTCCCCGCCGGGGCGACCCGCGGCATCGGCGAGGCGGTGCGGGTCGAGGACCCGCTCGGCTTCCCCGTCGAGTTCTTCCACGCCGCCGAACGCGGACCGCGCCTGGTGCAGCGCTACGAACTGCGCCGCGGCGCGGAACCCTCGCGCATCGACCACTTCAACGTGATGACCCCGGACGTGCGCGCCGCGCACGACTTCTACGCGCGCCTGGGGTTCAGCACCTCGGAGACCATCGAGGACGACGAGAACCTCTACGCCGCCTGGATGTTCCGCAAACCGACCGTGCACGACATCGCCTTCACCGGCGGCGCGGGGCCGCGACTGCACCACATCGCCTTCTTCGTCCCCGAGTCGCACCACATCCTGCGCATCTGCGACATCCTCGGTTCGCTCGGCGAGCACCCGCACATCGAACGCGGCCCCGGTCGGCACGGCGTGTCCAACGCCTTCTACCTGTACCTGCGCGACCCGGACGGCCACCGGCTGGAGCTCTACACCAGCGATTACTACACCGGCGACCCCGACCACGAGACCTACCGCTGGGACGTGCACGACCCCCGGCGCCGCGACTTCTGGGGCCACGACGTGGTCAGCTCCTGGTACCGCGAGGGCTCCACCGCCCTGGGCCTGGACGGTCGGCCGAAACCGCTGGTCCACCCGGCGGCGTCCGAGGAGACCGTGCACGTCGGCGCGGACGGCCTCGGCGTCGTCACCGAAGCCCAACTCCGGTCCTGACAGGACGGATCCGCTGTGACCACTCCCGCGCCCGACCACGCCCGGCGCGCCCGGCTGGCGAGCATGATCGGCACCACCATCGAGTGGTACGACTACTTCCTCTACGGCACGGCATCGGCGCTGATCTTCGGACCGCAGTTCTTCCCGGACCTCTCGCCCACCGCGGGGAAGCTGGCCGCGTTCTCCACGCTGGCGATCGGCTTCATCGCCCGCCCGCTGGGCGGCGTGCTGATGGGCCACTTCGGCGACCGCCTCGGCCGCAAGTCGATGCTGGTGTTCTCGCTGCTGGTGATGGGCGGTTCGACGGTCGCCATCGGCCTGCTGCCCACCTACCGGACGTGGGGCGTGGCCGCCCCGCTGGCGCTGGTGGCGTGCCGCCTGGTCCAGGGCCTCAGCGCGGGCGGCGAGTGGGGCGGCGCGGCGCTCATGGCCGTCGAGCACGCCCCGGCCGGGCGGCGCGGGCTGTTCGGTTCCTACGCCCAGGTCGGCACGCCGCTGGGGATGATCCTGTCCTCGCTGGTGTTCCTGGCGGTGCGCTCGTCGGTCACCGCCGAGCAGTTCACCCGGTGGGGCTGGCGGATCCCGTTCGCGCTGAGCCTGCTGCTGGTGCTGCTGGGGCTGTACATCCGGCTGCGCGTGGTGGAGAGCCCGGTGTTCGCCGAGGTCCGGGCGCAGCAGCGGCAGGCCCGGATGCCGCTGACCCGGCTGCTGCGGCACCAGCCCCGGCAGGTGCTGATCGCCACCTTCACCTTCGTCGGCAACAACACCCTCGGCTACATCTTCATGGTCTACCTGGTCAGCTACACCACCGAGCAGCTGGGCCTGAGCCAGCGCACCGCGCTGCTCAACCTCGCGGCGGGCTCGGTGGTCTGGCTGGTCACCAACATGTTCTTCGGGCACCTGTCGGACCGCATCGGCCGCCGCGCCACCTACCTGTGGGGCACCGCGCTCAACCTGGTGTGGGCGTTCCCGATGTTCTGGCTGATCAACACCGGCACGGCGGTGCTGGTGCTGCTCGCCCAGGCGGTGCACCTGCTGGGCGTGTCGGCCACCTACGGCCCGCAGGCGGCGCTGTTCAGCGAGCTGTTCCGGCCGGAGTGGCGCTACTCGGGCGCCTCGCTGGCCTACTCGCTCGGTGCGGTGCTCGGCGGCGGATTCGCGCCGATGGTCTGCACCGCGCTGTTCGACCACTTCGGCACCACGACGGCGATCTCCGGCTACATGGTGGTCGTGTCCCTGATCAGCCTGGTGGCCATCGCGGCGATCCCGCGCCACCTCGGCAGGTCCGCGAGCGCACCCCGGAACGCGGCCCCGACGACCGGCCGGGAACAGCCGTGAACCCGTTGTCCGGCAGGACGTTCGCCACCACGGCCGTCCCGGCTCGTCCGGAGAGCTGATCGTCGGCGGCGCTGCACTGCCCGGCGGGTGAACACCGGCGGCTCCATCATGAGCGCATGGACGTCGAGGAAGTGCTGCTGCCCGGGGTGGGGTTGCGCTACGAGTTCACCACCGCGGACGGGCGGCGGATCGGGGTGGTGGCGCGGCGCGGTGGCGGGTTCGAGTTCGTCTCCTACCCCGGCCACGACCCGGACGAGGTGCACCCGCTGTTCCGGCTGACCACCGAGGAGGCCGAGGCGGTCACGGAGATCCTCGGGGCGCCGCGGATCGCCGAGCGCTTCGCGGACCTGACCCGCGAGGTGCCCGGCCTGGAAGCCGGTCAGGTGGAGGTCACCGCGCGTTCGGCGTTCGACGGCCGGACGCTCGGCGAGACCCGGGCCCGCACCCGCACCGGCGCGTCCATCGTGGCGATCGTGCGCGGCGAGGACGTGATCGCCTCGCCCGGCCCCGGCCAGCCGCTGCGGGCCGGCGACATCCTGGTGGTGATCGGCACCCGGCAGGGCATCACCGGGGTGGAGAGCATCCTCGCGGGCTGAGACGTGCACACCTCGGTCGCGCTGCTGCTGGAGCTCGGGGCCGTGCTGGCGGTGCTGGGTGTGGCCGGCACGGTCACCCGGCGCTTCGGCGTGTCGCCGATCCCGCTGTACCTGCTGGTGGGGCTGGCGATGGGCGAGGGCGGGATCGCGCCGCTGCCCGCGGCGGGCGACTTCGTGCGCATCGGCGCGTCGATCGGGGTGGTGCTCCTGCTGCTGACGCTGGGCCTGGAGTTCTCCGTCGACGAGTTCACCGTGACGTTGCGCAGGCACGTGCCGTCCGGCCTGGTCGACATGGTGCTCAACGCGCTGCCCGGGGCGGTCGCCGGGGTGCTGCTCGGGCTGGACGCCACCGGGATCGTGGCGCTGGCCGGGATCACCTGGGTGTCGTCGTCCACGATCGTCTCCCGGCTGCTGGACGACCTGCGCCGGCTGGCCAACCGCGAGACCCCGGTGGTGCTGTCGATCCTGCTGCTGGAGGACTTCGCGATGGCCGTGTACCTGCCGGTGCTGGCGGTGCTGGCCAGCGGTGGCTCGCCGCTGCGCGGCGCGGTCAGCGTGTGCGTCGCGGTCGGCGTGCTGCTGCTGGCGCTGGCCGCGTCGCGCCGCTGGGGTCACCGGGTCGGGCGGCTGGTCGACGACCGGGACGCCGAACAGCTGCTGTTGCGGATCGTCGGGCTGGCGCTGGTCATCGCGGCGGCCGCCGAGCTCGCCGGGACGTCGGCCGCGGTCGGCGCGTTCCTGGTCGGGCTGGCGCTCACGGGCCCGCTCGCCGACCGGGTGCGCACCATCGTCGCGCCGCTGCGGGACCTGTTCGCCGCCGCGTTCTTTCTGGCGATCGGGTTCTCCGTCCCGCCGTCCACGCTGCTGCCCGCCCTGCCCGCGGCCTGCCTGCTGGCGCTGGCCTCGGCCGCGACGAAGGTCGCCACCGGCTGGTACGCCGCCCACCGGGGCGGTTCGGGCCCGCGAGGGCGGCTGCGGGCGGGCAGCGTGCTCATCGTGCGCGGCGAGTTCTCCATCGTCATCGTCGGTCTGGTCACCGGCCCCGGCGGCGAGCTGGTCGCGCTGGCCACCGCCTACGTGCTGCTGCTGGCCGTGGCGGGACCGCTGGTGACGTGGTGCTTCGGCCCGCCCGGACCGGCAGTGCGGTGACTACCGCGTCGGCTGCGCCGCCCCGGCCCGGTGCACCGCCGCGGTGACCTGGGTGCGCGCCACGAGCCGTCCCCGGTGGAAGACGGCGCGGTCCTCCGTCGCCCCGGCCACCGCCTCGGCGACGTCGGCGGCGCGGACCGCCAGCAGCTCGGCGGGGTCGCCCGGCCGCAGCCCCACCGGGGGCAGCCCGAGCACGGCGCGGGCCCGGTCGGAGACCGCGGCGTAGGCGTCCTCGGGCGTGAGGTGCCCGGCGCTGACGAGCAGCGAGGAGATCTCGAACGGGTCGGCGCGGCCGACGGCGTTGAACGGGTCGCGCCAGTTGTCGCCTCCCGCGGCCAGCACCACCCCGGCGCGGCGCAGCACGTCGATCGCGGTCAGAGCGCGCGGCACCCGCGTCGGGTCGTGGCGGCCCTGCAGGAAGAGGTTGGTCTGCGGGCACGTGATCACCGCGACCCCGGCCGCCGCGGCGTCGGCGGCGACCCGCTGCGCGGTGGCCGGGTCCTGCTGGCCGAGGCTCACGCAGTGCGAGGCGGCCACCCGGCCGCGCATCCCGGTGCGCGCGGTCTCGGCGACCAGCTCGCGCAGCGAGAGCACGGCCGGGTCGGTCGTCTCGTCGGTGTGCAGGTCGACCATCCGCCCGTACTGCCGCGCGGCCGCCAGGTACTCGCGCGCCGCCTGCGCCGGGTCCGGGTCCTCGTAGGGCAGCCCGCCCACGACGTCGGCGCCCATCCGCAGGCCCTCGTCGAGCAGCGCGCGGGCCGCCGCGCCCTGCGCGCCCGACACCGGCCCGACGAAGCAGACCACCTGCAGGTCGACGAGGTCGGCGTACTCGCGCTTGAGGTCCAGCAGCACGCGCAGCGACCGGTTGCGGGTGCCCTCGTTGCAGTCCACGTGGGTGCGGATCGCCGTGTAGCCGTGCCGGACCGCGAGTTCGACCGCCCGGCCGGCCCGGCTCCGCACGTCCTGCTCCGTCATGGTCGGCGCGATCGCCTTCATCGCGTCGACCGCGCCGTCGAGATCCCCGGCGGGGTTGAGCACGCGACGTCCGAGGAACGCCTTGTCGAGGTGCGCATGGGTCTCCACGCCGGACGGCAGCAGCAGGTACCCGGTGAGGTCGAGCTGCTCGGCGCCCGCGCCGCCGCCCCCGACGGCCGCGATGCGGCCGTCCCGCAGCAGCACGTCGGCCCGGCGACCGTCCGGCAACGTCGTGCCGCGCAACAACAACCCGGCACCGCCGCCCCCGGCCGCCGCCGCGGAGTCCACATCGGACGTTCCGGACGAACACGCCGCGATCCCGGCACTGGCCAGCGCCGTCAGGACGACGGCGCGGCGGGACACCCCGGATTCGGACGAAACTGCCATGTCAGCCCTTCGGTCGGATGGGCGAACGCCGCCCCGGGAGCATCGCGGAGGCTCCCTCCTCTCCGGCCGGGCAGCAGAACCGTAGCCGCGCGGGCACACCGCGTGACACCGCCGATCGTTCGACGTCCGCGCCGCCGTGCGGCGCAATCACCGGAAAAACTGCTGTCCGCTTCGCGCAGTCCCAAAGAAATTCGCGAGCCGTTGCGCGTTGACGGGCGTTCTTGCCGTCCATACAGTTCGGTCCACACAACGACCCGACCCGCCGAAAACCCAGGTGGGGCCCCGGTGTTCGACGTGCGGGAACGGTGCTTCACCATCTTTCCCGCCGCGAAACACCTCGCCCGGAGGGGAGACCACCGCATGTCCGGATCCGTGACCGGCGCCCACCTCGGCTGGCGCCGAGTCCTGCGGCGCAAGCCGATCAGCATGCTCAACGCCGAAAGCGGTGCGGACACCGGCGGTGGCGAGCTGCGCCGCGGCATCGGCACCGCACGGCTGACCATGATCGGGGTGGGATCCACGGTCGGCACCGGGATCTTCATCGTGCTCAACGAAGCGGTGCCCAAGGCCGGGCCGGCCGTCGTGCTCTCCTTCGTGCTCGCCGGCATCACCGCCGCGCTGACCGCGCTGTGCTACGCCGAACTCGCCTCGGCGATCCCGGTCGCGGGCGCGTCCTACACCTACGCCTACGCCACGCTCGGCGAGATCATCGCCTACGTCGTGGGCGCCTGCCTGCTGCTGGAGTACGGCGTCGCGACGTCCGCGGTCGCGGTGGGGTGGGGTGAGTACCTCAACGCGCTGCTCGGCGACACGGTCGGGTGGCAGCTGCCCGCGGCGCTGAGCGCGCCACCGGGCGACGGCGGGATCGTCAACGTGCCCGCGGCCGTGCTCGTCGCGCTGTGCTGCGTGCTGTTGATGCGCGGCGCCAAGGAATCCGCGACGATCAACGCGATCACCGTGTGCATCAAGCTGGGCGTGCTGCTGCTGTTCGTGGTGGTGGCGCTGCGGGCGTTCGACAGCGCCAACCTGCACCCGTTCACCCCGTTCGGCATCGCGGGCATCGGCACCGCCGCGTCGACCGTCTTCTTCTCCTACATCGGCATGGACTGCGTCTCCACCGCCGGCGAGGAGGTGCGCAACCCGCGCCGGACGCTGCCGCTGGCGATCTTCTGGTGCATCGTGATCGTCACGACGATCTACATCCTGGTCGCCCTGGCCGGGGTCGGCGCCCAGCCGTGGGGCAGGTTCGAGGGCCAGAGCGCGGGTCTGGCCGCGATCCTCGGCGACATCACGCACGCCGGCTGGCCGGCGATCCTGCTCGCGGCGGGCGGCGTCGTGTCGATCTTCGGGGTCACGCTGACCACGCTGTACGGCCAGACCCGCATCCTGTTCTCGATGGGCCGCGACGGGATGGTGCCGAAGTTCTTCCACACCGTGCACCCGCGCCGCCGCACCCCCATCCGCAACACCGCGGTGGTCTCGGCGTTCGTGGGACTGCTGGCCGCGGTCGTCCCGCTGGACACGCTGGCCAACCTCACGAGCATGGGCACCCTCGTGGCGTTCACCGTGGTGTCGATCGGCGTCATCGTCCTGCGCCGCACCCGGCCGGACATGTACCGCGGCTTCCGGGTGCCCGGCTACCCCGTCGTCCCGGTCCTGAGCGTCGCCGCCTGCGTCTACCTGATCGTCGAACTGCCGTGGGAGACCTACCTGATGTTCGTGATCTGGATCGGTCTGGCGCTGGCCCTGTACTTCGGCTACGGCATCAAGCACAGCAAGCTGGCCGCGCTGCCCGAGGACGCGAACGAGGCGGCGGCGCAGTAGCCGCGCCCCGGGCGCCCGGCCGACGATGGAGCGGTGCGAGGACGAGCCGTGGTGCACGTGCGCCTCGACCGGCGGCTGTGGTTGTTCGCGGCACCCCGCAACCGCGTCGAGCGGATCGAGGTGTCCCACGACGGCACCGGCACGCTCGGGCACCTCACCGAGTCGCTGGGCGTCCCGCTGACCGAGGTCGGCTCGCTGCGGGTGGACGGCCAGCCGGCCCGGCCGGGTGAGCAGCCCGGCCCCGGCGCGACGGTCGAGGTGCGCCCGGTGGACCGGCCGCAGCGCGTCCCGCCCCGCTTCGTCCTCGACGTGCACCTGGGCAAGCTGGCGCGGCGGCTGCGGCTGCTGGGCGTCGACGCGGCGTACCGCAACGACGCCGCGGACGACGAGCTGATCGAGCAGGCGGCGCGGGAGGACCGGGTGCTGCTCACCCAGGACCGCGGGATCCTGCGCCGCCGGGCCCTGCGGTGCGGCGCGTACGTGCGCGGCAGCGGACCGGCCGAGCAGCTGGACGACGTGCTGGACCGGTTCGCGCCGCCGCTGGCCCCGTGGACCCGCTGCACGCTGTGCAACGGCGCCCTGGAACCGGTGCCCAAGCACGAGGTGGTCGACGAGATCGAGCCGGGCACGCGCCGCTGCTTCGACGACTACGCGCGCTGCGCCGCCTGCGGGCAGGTGTACTGGCGCGGGGCGCACGCGCGCCGGATCAACGCGATCATCCGCTCCGCGTCTGGCGGAACCGGCTGACCGCGCCGCCGCGGCGTGCCATGCTCGCGAGCATGGGCAACGACTTACCGATCTGCGTGCAGTGCGGCGTGCAGTACCCGCAACCGCGGGAGACGTGCTCCATCTGCGACGAGGAACGCCAGTTCGTCCGCTGGGACGGCCAGCTGTGGACCTCCCTGGACGAGATGCGCGCCGGTGAGCACCGCTGCCGGATCGAGGACGAGGGTCCGGGCATCACCGGCATCGGCTCCGAACCGTCGTTCGCGATCGGCCAGCGGGCGCTGCTCGTGCGCGCGGCGTCCGGGAACGTGCTGTGGGACTGCATCCCCTACCTCGACGACGAGGTCGTGGCCCGCGTCGAGGAACTCGGCGGGTTGACCGCGATCGCGATCAGCCACCCGCACTACTACAGCACCATGGTCGACTGGGCGCAGACGTTCGACGTCCCGGTGTACGTGCACGCCGCCGACCGGCAGTGGGTCCCGCGCCGGGACGACCACGTGGTCTTCTGGGAGGGCGGGACCCGCGAGATCGCCGACGGGCTGACCCTGGTCAACCTCGGCGTCCACTTCACCGGTGGCAGCGTGCTGCACTGGCGGGACGGCGAAGCCGGCGCGGGCGCCCTGCTGTCCGGCGACATCGTGCAGGTCGTCGCGGACCGCCGGTGGGTCAGCTTCATGTACAGCTACCCGAACCTGATCCCGGAGCGCCCGGCGGTGATCCGCCGCGCCGTCGACCTGCTGCGCCCGTACCGCTTCGAGCGGATCTACGGCGCGTGGTGGCGCCGGATCGTCGACTCCGACGCCGAGGCGGTGGTGCGCCGCTCCGCCGAGCGCTACCTGCGGATGGTCGCCGAGGAGTGACCGGTGGCCTGGTCGAGCACGGCCAGGTAGCCCTTGGCGTGGCCGTCGACGTTGGGGTGGAACGACTCGGTCAGCGGGTTGCTCGGCCCGTTGATCCACTCCTGGTCGCTGCACACGCCGTGCCCGTCGAACACCTGGCGCGGGTCGGCGAAGGTGAACCCGGCGGCCTCGGCGCGCCCGGAGATGACCTCGTCGAGCGCGTCGGCGCCCTCGTTGATCCGCTTGCGCTTGGTCGCGCTGTAGCCGGGGATCCCGCAGTCGCCGAGGTCGTTGATGCGCGGATAGCCCAGCACCACGACCTTCGCGTTCGGCGCCGCCTTGCGGATGTTGGCGTAGGTGGTGTCGAGCTTGGCGGGCAGTTCGCCGCGCGCCTTGTCCTCACCCGCCGCGACGGCCTTGTCGCAGGCGTCGTCGCTGCCCAGCAGGCAGCTCTCCATGGTCTTGCTGAAGCCGACGTCGTTGCCGCCGACCGAGATCGTGACCAGCGTCGTGGAATCGCTGAGCGAGCCGAGCTGCCCGGAGTTGACGTCGTCGGTGACCGCACCGGAGCAGGCGTCGAAGGAGAACTTCGCGGCACCGTGCTCGTCGGCCCACAGCTGGGGGTACGCCTTGGGCCCGCGCTTGCAGTCCCCGCTGTCCGGGAAGTAGTCGCGCGTTCCGACCCCGGAGGCGTAGGAGTCGCCCAGGGCGACGTACTCGGTGGCGGGCGCGGCCAGCGCGGGAACGGCCGCGGCGGTGCAGGACACGGCTAAGGCGGACGCCGCGACAGCGGCGGCCTGCGGCAGGTGACGCATGCTTCCTCCGGAGGACAACGAGGCGCGAACATCACCGATTCAAGAAGAATCCGCCGCCATGACGGGAAAACTGGCGTATAGCCGCCAGACCGGTCCACCGCCCGCGACGCGCGTTCGGCCGTTCGGCTCCGCCGCGCTGCGCCGAACGGCCGCTCGGTGACCACAGTGGACCGCGTCCGTCGAAGCGGTCCTTCGCACTGCGTCCGCGCCCCGGGGTACCTACGCTGTCCACCGCCCATCCAGGTGAGGCGAGGAGCGACGCGATGACAACCACACGCACGGATCTCTGGCCGTGGCGGCGCATCTTCGTCGTGGGACTGCTGCTGTGGGCGCTCAGCGTGGTGGTCACCGCGGTCACCGGGAACCCGACCCTGCTGCCGACCGTGGTGCTGCTCGGGAGCTTCCTGGTGCCGGTGACGTTCGTGGCGTGGGCGACCGGGCGGGACGCCGCCCCGGCGTTCACCCTCGCCCGCGTCGCGGAGGCGTTCGTGGTCGGCGGTGTGCTCGGCGTGCTCGCCGCGTCCCTGCTGGAGCAGTACCTGCTGTCCCCGTCGGCGTGGATGTACCTCGGGGTCGGGCTGATCGAGGAACTGGTGAAGGCGTTGGCGCTCGTCTTCGTCGCGCGCGGGCTGACGCGGTACACGATGCGCGACGGGCTGGTGCTGGGCGCGTCCGTCGGTTTCGGCTTCGCCGCCTTCGAAAGCGCCGGCTACGCGCTGAACTCGCTGATCACCGTGCAGGGACTGTCGCTGTCGCAGCTGGTGGAGACCGAGCTGCTGCGCGGCATCCTCGCCCCCGTCGGCCACGGGCTGTGGACGGCGATCCTGGGCGCCGTGCTGTTCGCCGCCCGCCACGAGCACCGGCGCTGGCGGATCACCCGCGGCGTCGTGCTGACCTACCTGGGCGTCACGATCCTGCACGCCCTCTGGGACGGCATGCACGGCATCGCACTGCTGCTGGTCATGGCGCTGACCGTGACCCGGCGCCAGCAACTGCTGCTCCAGCTGGGCTACCTGCCGGAGCCGACCGGTGTGCAGGTCCACCTGTTCACGCTGTTCAACTGGGTCGGGCTGATCGTCGTGGCCGTGCTCGGCCTGGCGTGGCTGTCCGCGCTGCGCCACCGCGTCGAACGGGAAGACGGCCCCCGTTAGCACCTTTCGGGCCGAATGCGAACATCCATCGATCGAATCGATGTTCGCGGCCCGTGCCGCGGCGGATCCGGGGAGAGGGGCGGATCGTGCAGATCCTGTGGGGACTCGTCGGCACGGTGGTCGTGCTGCTGCTGGCGTTCGCGTTGTCCACCGACAGACGAGCCATCCGGCCGCGCACGGTGCTCGGCGCACTGGCCATCCAGGTCCTGTTCGCCGTCGTCGTGCTGCGCTGGGACCTGGGCAAGCAGGCGTTGAGCGCGGTCGCGAACGCGGTGCAGCGGGTCATCGACTCCTCCAAGGAGGGCATCGACTTCCTGGTCGGGCCGATCCTGCCCGCGCAGGGCACCGTGGTGGCCTTCCAGGTGCTGCCGATCATCGTGTTCGTGGCGTCGCTGACCGCCGTGCTCTACCACTGGAACATCCTGCAGTGGGTGGTGCGAATCATCGGCGGCGGTTTGCAGAAGGTGCTGGGCACCACCCGGGCGGAGTCGCTGAACGCCACCGCGAACATCTTCCTCGGCCAGACCGAGGCGCCGCTGGTGGTGCGTCCCTACCTGGCGAGCATGACGCGTTCGGAGTTCTTCGCGGTGATGGTCGGCGGCCTGTCGACCGTCGCCGGGTCGGTCATGGTCGGCTACGCGATGCTCGGCGCCAAGCTGGAGAACCTGATCGCGGCGAGCTTCATGGCCGCCCCGGCGGGCATGCTCATGGCCAAGATCATCATGCCGGAGACGGAGAAGCCCAGCACCGACAGCACCGAGGTGGCCGAGGCGACCTCCGAGACCGCCGACGCCGCCGCGGACGACGAGGCGGAGGCGAAACCGCGCAACGTCATCGACGCCGCCGCGGCCGGTGCCTCGGACGGACTCCGGCTGGCGCTCAACGTCGGCGCCATGCTGTTCGCGTTCGTCTCGCTGATCGCGCTGGTCAACCTGATCGTCGGCGGGCTCGGCGGGCTGTTCGGGCTGCACGGCCTGACGCTCCAGCAGATCCTCGGCTACCTGTTCGCGCCGGTGATGTGGGTGATCGGCGTGCCCTGGCACGAGGCGGTGGCCGCGGGCGGGTTCGTCGGCGAGAAGCTGGTGATCAACGAGTTCGTGGCCTTCGCCGACTTCGGCCCGCAGATCGGCCGCTTCAGCGAGAAGACCGCCACGATCATCACCTTCGCCCTCACCGGCTTCGCCAACCTCGGTTCGCTGGGCATCCTGCTGGGCGGTCTCGGCGGACTGGTGCCGAGCAGGCGCGGCTGGATCGCCCGGTACGGCATCCGGGCGGTGCTGGCCGGGACCCTGGCCAACCTGCTCAGCGCCACCATCGCGGGCGTCCTGGTGTGATCAACGGCGGACTATTCTGACGCCGACCCGGCAGATCGAGTGGGGGACGCAGTGGGTGGTGGACCAGTCGGCGCGCCGCGCGGCGCGGCCAAGCAGCACCGCACGGTCAGCCGGGTCACCACGATCCTGGAGACGGTGGCCGCCGATCCGCACGGCGTGCGCCTCAACGTGCTCGCCGGCGTCCTGGACGCCCCGAAGACGTCGGTGCACGGCCTGGTCAAGGGCCTGGTGGCCACCGGCTACCTGCACGAGCAGGACGGGGCCTACCACCTCGGCCCGGCGGTCGGCGCGCTGCTCGCCCCGACCGCCGGGCCGCTGGTCGAGGCCGCCCGGCCGACGCTGCGGCGGCTGCGCGCGGAGTTCGACGAGACGGTCATGCTGGCCGCCCTGGTCGGCGACTCGGTGGTGTACCTGGACACCGTCGAGTCGACCCAGGTCATCCGGTACTCCGCCCCGCTGCGGCGGCGCCGTCCGCTGTACCCGACGAGCTCGGGCAAGTGCCTGCTGGCGCACCTGGACCCGCAGCAGCGGGACGCGCACCTGCGGGAGCACTTCACCGACCCCGCCGAACGCGAACGCGTGCAGCGCGAGCTGGCCGACGTGGTCGCCGACGAGGTCGCCTACAACCGCGGCGAGACGGTCCCGGACGTCTCGGCGGTGTCCAGCGCGGTGCTCGCCCCGCGCACCCCGGCCGCCGTCGCCGTCGCCGGGCCGACCTCGCGGGTCGCCGACCGGCTCGACGCCATGGCGGACGCGGTCCGCCGGGCGGCCCGGGAGATCACGCGTCGGCTACGTTGAGCGAACACCCCGTCGCGTTCCGCCACCGCCGGGCTACGATCGGCGTCGACCACTCGGCCGGATGGACTAGGCCGACAGGACGTTTCGGCGCAGCCGGGACGGCCTGTCGGCCGATCCGCCCGGAGGTCCGCACCCCTAGGGTGGTCGCGTCCACCGCCGCGCCGTGCGCGGCAGCACCCAGCTCGGCAAGGAGGTACCGCCCGTGGAACAGGTGGTTCTGCTCGACGACTCCGGTCAGGCGATCGGAGTCGAGGACAAGGTCACCGTCCACCACCTGGACACGCCGCTGCACCTGGCGTTCTCCTGCTACGTCTTCAACGACCGCGGTGAGTTCCTGCTCACGCAGCGCGCGCACCACAAGCGCACCTGGCCGAGCGTGTGGACCAACACCTGCTGCGGTCACCCCGCCCCGGGCGAGTCGATGCGCGAGGCGATCGTGCGCCGGCTCGGCGAGGAGCTGGGCCTGGTGGTGCGCGATCTCCGGTTGGCCCTGCCGCGCTTCCGCTACCGGGCGGTGATGCCCAACGGCGTGGTGGAGAACGAGATGTGCCCGGTGTTCGTCGCGTTCACCGAGTCGGACCCGGCGCCGAACCCCGACGAGGTCGCCGAGACCCGCTGGGTGGAGTGGAAGCGCTTCAGCGAGGACGTGCTGGCCGACCGCGCCGAGATCTCCCCGTGGTGCGCCCAGCAGGTCCGGGAACTCGCCGAGCTCGGCGCCGAACCGACCCAGTGGCCGCAGGGCGCCGAAACCGACCTCCCACCGGCCGCGACGCGCTGAGTGCCTGTCTTTGAACCTGCTCCCGGAAGGGGTATGGCAAGCGGCGTGAGCCGCTTTCTCTTTCGGTGAGTATGCAAGCAACTTGCACCGCCGCGGGTTCTCAGCGGTCGTCTCGCGAGGACAGCCCCGACGCCGTGTATTGGACATACAAAAGGAGGGGCTCCCACAGCCGAGACGGCCGCTGAGGTTCCGCTCCCGGCACCGCCACGCACAACGAGTTCAACGACAGGCTCAGAGACCGGTGCCCGTCTTCGAACTCCGCGCGCGGGGGTTCGAAGACGGGCGCTCAGCCCAGCCGCTCGCCTTCGGTCTCCGGCAGCAGCAACGCCAGCGCGGCGGTGAGCACGAGGAACCCGACGACACCGGCCACCACCACCGTGAAACCCGCCGCGCTCGCCAGCAGGAACCCGATCACCGTCGGCGCGACCGCGTTCGCGACGCGTTGCCCGGCGATGCCCCAGCCGTAGGCGGTGGCGCGCACCGAGGTCGGGTACAGCTCGCCGAACCAGGTGTTCCACACGCCCCACGCGCCCAGGCTGAAGAAGGCCAGCAGGAAGTTGCCCGCGTACAGCTGCGCCAGCGACGTCGCGGCGGCGAACAGCGCTCCGCCCGCGCCCGCCCCCACGACGTAGGCCACGAACACCTTCTTGCGGCCCCAGCGCGCGGTGAGCAGTGACGCGGAGACGTACCCGGGGAACATCAACAGGGCGCTGAGCGCGATGAACCCCAGGCTCGACGACAGCGACAGCCCGCGTTCGGCCAGCAGCGTCGGCAACCACGTCTGCAATCCCCAGTAGGCCCACGCGAACACGAAGTTGATCAGCACCTGCAGCGCCGTGCAGCGCCCCAGGCGTCCCCGCAGCAGCTCCAGCGGTTCGGCCCGCCCGCGCCCGGGAACGGTCAGCCGGACGCTGTCCGGGATGTCGACGCCGCCGAGCCGGCGCAGGGCGCGCCGGGCCCGCTCCTGCCGCCCGGTCATCGCCAGCCAGTACGGCGACTCCGGGACCCAGGCGAGCACGACGAAGGCGCACAGCGCACCGCCGGCGCTGACGGCCAGGTACAGCCGCCAGTCGGTGTCGGCCAGCAGTGCGGCGAGACCGGTGGCCACCAGCAATCCGACCGGCCAGCCCGACGCCAGGTACACCGTCGCCTTCCCGCGCACCCGGACCGGCATCAGCTCCTCGAAGTACGGGTAGGTGATCGAGTGCGCGCCCGCGTACAGCAGCCCCGCGCAGAACCGGAACGCCAGCATGGTCGAGTACGTCGGCGCGAACGCCGTGCAGGCCGCCAGCACGCCGTAGGCGAGCATGCTGAGCACGAACGTGCGGCGACGGCCGATCCGGTCGGCGACCGGTCCCCACAGCAGGACACCCGGGATCGTGCCCAGGAACAGCGCGGAGATCAGCGTGCCGACGCCGGTCTGGTCGATGCCCAGATCCCGTTCGACGCCGCCGGCGACGTAGACCATGGCCTGCAACTCCCACGAATCCACCGCGGTCGCCACGAACAACCCCGCGCCCGCGAGCACGTGCCTGCGCGTCAGCCGCATGTCCTGGAAGACCTCACCCACCTGCCTGGTCGACTGGAGCGCTCGCATCGTTCCTCCCACCGGTTGGCGTGTGGGCGAGCAAGCTACGCCGCCGGACCGGCGGCGGTCCGGGCCGCGTGCACAGCACCGAGCGGTGCGGTGTGCACGCGGCCCAGACCGCGGTTTGGGCGGCTCCCTACGGTCGCGGACATCACCGATCCGACCTGAGGGAGTCACAGATGACCTACCGGGTCTCGATGGACATCGGCGGGACCTTCACCGACGTGGTGGCCTACGACGAGGCCACCGGCACCTACGCCGCCGCGAAGTCCTCGACCACGCCGCACGACCTCACCGAAGGGGTGTTCAACGCGCTCGGCGGCGTCGGCGCCGACCCCGCCGAGATCGCGTTCACCGTGCACGGCACCACCCAGGGGCTCAACGCTTTCCTGCAACGGCGCGGAGTTCCGGTGCTGCTGCTGGCGACCGAGGGGACCGGCGACGTCTACCAGATCGCCCGCGGCAACCGGAACCGGCTGTTCGACGTGCACTACCGCAAACCCCGGCCGCTGGTGGAGCGCAGCGCGACCGCGGAGATCGGCGGACGGCTGGACCACTCCGGTCGCGAGATCGCGCCGCTGGACGAGGACGCGCTGCGCGCCGCGGCGGCCCGGTTCCGCGCCGAGGACTTCGGGGCGATCGCCGTGTGCTTCCTGTTCAGCTACCTGAACCCGGCCCACGAACGCCGCGCCGCCGAGGTGCTGCGCGCCGAACTCGGCCCGGACGCGCCGATCTCGCTGTCCCACGAGGTGGCGCGCGAGTGGCGGGAGTACGAACGCACCTCCTCGGCGGTGGTCGAGGCGTACACCGCGCCGGTGGTGCGCACCTACCTGTCCCGGTTGGAGAAGGAGTTCGCCGAACGCGGCCTCGGCGTCCCGGTGCACGTGATGCAGTCGTCCGGCGGCATCGTCAGCGCCGAGACCGCCCGGCGCGCACCGCTGCAGACGCTGTTGTCCGGTCCGGTCGGCGGGACCATGGGCGGTGTCGCGCTGGCCCGGTCGCTCGGCCGCCGGAACCTGATCTGCGTCGACATGGGTGGCACGTCCTTCGACGTGTCACTGGTCGTCGACGGCAGGCCGGACGTGTCCACCGAGGCCGAGCTGGAGGGCTTCCCGCTGCTGATGCCGGTGGTCAACATCCACACCATCGGCGCGGGTGGCGGCTCGGTCGCCCACGTCGAAGGCGGTGGCCTGCGGGTCGGACCGGAGTCGGCCGGGGCGGATCCCGGACCGGCGTGCTACGGGCGGGGCGGCACCCGGCCCACCGTCACCGACGCCAACTGCGTGCTCGGCCGCGTCGACCCGGACTGGTTCGCGGGCGGCCACCTGCGCCTGGACGTCGACGCCGCGCGCCGAGCTCTGTCCACTGTGGGCGACGAGCTGGGGTTGGACCCGGTGGAGCTGGCCGAGGGGGTCTGCGACGTCGCCAACGCCAAGATGGCGCAGGCGATCCGCACGCTCACCGTGGAGCAGGGCATCGAGCCCAAGGACTTCAGCCTGGTCGCCTTCGGCGGGGCGGGCGCGATGCACGCGGCGTTCCTGGCCGCGGAACTGGGCATCGGCGAGGTCGTCGTGCCCCGCTGGCCCGGCGCGTTCTCGGCCTGGGGGATGCTGGAGACCGACATCCGCAAGGACTTCTCCCGGCCGCACTTCGCGCCCGGCGCCGACCTCGACGGCGCGGAGATGTCCAGGGCGGTGCGCGACCTGGAGCACCAGGCGCTGGAAGCGCTGGCCGAGGAGGGCGTTGCCGAGGAGCACCGCCGGGTCGAGCACGCGGTCGACGTCCGCTACGTCGGCCAGCAGTACACGTTGCCGGTCGCGCTCCGCGACACCGAGGAACCCGCCGAGGCCGGGTTCCTCGACGACGTCCGCGCGCGCTTCTCCGCGTTGCACGAACGCCGCTACGGGCACGCCAACCCGGCGGCGCCCGTCGAGTTCGTCGCGCTGCGCACCACCGCGTTCGGCGAGCTGCCCCGGATCGCCGCGCCCCGCGTCGCGCCCTCCGACGCCGAACCGCCCCGCACCACCGGGCGGGTGGTCTTCGACCGCGAAGCCCGCGACACCCCGGTCTTCCGGCGCGACGACCTGCCCGCCGGCTTCACCGTCGAAGGTCCGGCGGTGGTCGTGGAATCCACCGCCACGACCGTCGTCCCACCGCGGTTCCGCTGCGCCGTCGACGACAGCGGCGCGCTCGTGCTCACCCCGGGAGGTGCCCGATGATCGACCCGATCACGACCGAGATCATCCGCTGCGCGCTGGCCAACGCGGCGGAGGAGATGAACACCGCGCTGATCCGCAGCGCCTACACCCCGGTCATCTACGAGGGGCGCGACTGCGCGGTGGCGCTGCTGGACGCCGACCACCACGTGCTCGGCCAGTCCTCGGGCCTGCCGATCTTCCTCGGCAACCTGGAGGTCTGCACCCGGCACACCGAGGAGGTCTTCGGCCGGGACGTGTGGCGGCCCGGGGACGTCTGGCTGCTCAACGACTCCTACATCGGCGGCACCCACCTCAACGACGTCACCGTCTACGCACCGGTCTTCGACGGCGACGAGTTGGTCGGCTTCGCCGCATCGCGCGCGCACTGGCTCGACGTCGGTGCCAAGGACCCGGGCACACCGATGGACTCGACGTCGATCCACCAGGAGGGACTGCGCCTGGGACCGGTGCGGGTCGTCGAGGGCGGGCAGGACCGGACCGACGTGCAGGACGTCATCGCCCGCAACGTCCGCTTCCCCGACTCGGCGCTGGGCGACCTCGGCGCGCAGATCGCCTGCGCGCGCACCGGCCAGCGCCGACTGGTCGAGATCGTCCGCCGGTGGGGCCGGTCCACACTGGACGCGGCCCGGGACGCGATCTTCGCGCAGACCGAACGCATCGAACGCGACCTGGTCGCGGCGATCCCGGACGGGGTGTACGAGGCCGCGGGCCACCTGGACAACGACGGCATCGACCTGGACCGGCCGTTGCGGGTCGCGGTGCGCGTGGCGGTCCGCGGCGAGCGGATGGACATCGACGTCACCGACTGCGCCGACCAGGCGGCCGGACCGGTGAACTGCGGTGCGGCGCAAGCGGTCTCGGCCTGCCGGGTGGCGTACAAGCTGCTCGTCAGCCCGCAGGTGGCGCTCAACGGCGGCTCGTTCCGGCCGCTGGGGGTCCGGGTGCGGGAGGGTTCGATGCTCGGTGCGACCGACCCGGCCGCCTGCGGCTGGTACTTCTCCCACCTCGGGCTGCTCATCGACCTGGTGGTGCGCGCGCTGGCCCCGGCGATGCCGGACCGGGTCGCGGCGGCCAGCTACGGCGACTCGATGATCGTCCAGCTGTACGGCTCGGATCCCCGGACCGGCCGGGACTTCGTCAGCCTGGAGGCGACGGTCGGCGGCTGGGGGGCCTGGCAGGGCAGCGACGGCGAGAGCGCGCTGATCAACAACGTCAACGGCTCGCTGAAGGACATGCCGATCGAGGTCTTCGAGACCTGCTACCCGGTGCGCGTCCGCCGCTACGCGATCCGCCCGGGGTCCGGCGGCGCGGGGCGCTGGCGCGGCGGCAACGGCGTGGTCCGCGAGTACGAGCTGGACGCCGACACCGCGCTCTCGCTGTGGTGGGAGCGCTCGACGACGCCCGCCTGGGGGCTCTTCGGCGGCGGGACCGCCGCGCCACCGGAGGTCGTCGTCAACCCGGGCCGACCGGACGAACGCCGGGTGCTGAAGGTCAACGGCCTGCGCCTGCGCGCCGGCGACGTCATCCGCTGCAGCAGCGGCGGAGGCGGCGGCGTCGGCGACCCGGCCGACCGCTGCCCCGAAGCCGACGCCGAGGACCGGCGGAACGGGTTGGTGTAGCAGGTCTCCCGGTCACCTCAGCAGGTGGCAGGCGAGGTGGAGCGCCAGGCGCCGGGCCGGATCGTCGGGCTCCACGCCGAGTCCGCGCAGGCGCTCCAAGCGGGCGGTCACGGTGTTGCGGTGCACGCCGAGCACCCGGGCCGCGTCCTTCACCGAACCGCCCGCGTCGAGCACCGCGCCCAGCGTGGCCAGCAGCACCTCGCCGTCGTCCGCGTCCAGCACGGCGGGCAGCACCTCCCGCGCGGTGTCGGCGAGGTGGTCGGGCAGCGCCGCCAGCAGGCTGCGCACGCCCATGCTCTCTGCGGTCAGCACGGTGCGGCTCCCCTGCTGCCTGGCCACCGTCGCCGCGGCGCGGGCGCCGCGCACCGACTCCGCGAGCCCCGCCGTCGCGTCCACCGGTCTGCCGACCCCGGCGGCGACCGGCAACCGCTCCGCCAGCCGCCGGACCCCTTCGGCCGCGGCCGCCAGCTCCCCGGCCCCGGGACCGCCGCCGTCGCGTCCGGTCAGGAAACCGATCCACGCACCGCCTTCCGGCGCGAGCACCCCGCCCGGACCGCCGGTCTCCCACACCGAGCAGAACTCCGCGTCCAGCGCGGCGGCGTCCTGCGCCCGCACCTCGTCGACGGGCACGACCGCCACCGCCGAGGCGACGCCACCGGTCGGCCAGCCCACCGCGGCCAGACCTTCGAGCAGCGAGTCCGACCGCTCGCCGTCGAGCACCCGCCGCAGCAGCGCGGCGGCCGTGCGCGGGCGCCGCTCCGCCTCCAGCCGCCCCGCCGCCGCCCACGCGGTCACCTGACCCTTCGCCACCGCGAGCACATCGCGGACCGTCCGCCGCCAGCCCTCCGAACGCGCCCCGGTGGCGGCGACGAGCCGCCCGAGCGGTGCCCCGCCGACTCCCACGACGGGCTCGACGACGACGTCCAGCCCGTCGCGCCACGCCTGCGCTGCCGCGCGGCGCCCGGCCACCACCTCCCCGGAGACGTCCACCAGCGCCACCCGCACACCGGGGAGTTCGCCGTTGAGCACGCCGAGAACCGCGCGAGCGCTCGGTCCCGCCTGGGCCACGCGGAGCGCGCACCGGGCGGTGAGCGCCGCCCGCGCGGCCTCGGGCTCGGCCACCGCCGCCGCCAACCGCAGGGCCACCTCGCGCGGATCGGCGGAGACCGCGATCAGCGGAACGCCGAGCCGGGAGGCCACCAGATCGGCCGAGGGCGAGCTGATCGCCGCCGCCGGTGCGAGCACGCACGCCGCGGCCCGCTCCCAGGCCCGCCGCAACGCGGCCTCGACCGCCCAGCCGCCGCGCGCCGCCGCTTCGCTGAGCACGCACGCGGTGTGCGGCACACCGCCACCGATCTCCTCGATCCGGTCGACCAGCCGCACGGCGTGCACCGGACGTTCGTCACCGGCCGGTCCGACCTCGGTTCCGCTGACCGCGCCCGAACTGAGCAGTTCGGCGACGGTCAGCGGGTCAGCGCGCGTCATGGCCATCCGGGTCCGCCCAGCCCGAACGCGCCGGGACCGGCCAGCGCCAGCCCCCGCGGACCGCGCCACGCCTGCGCCGCGGGCAGCACCACCACGTCGACCTCCCGCCCGATCGCGACGTCCTCCACCCCGAGCACCTGGTGCCCGGGCACGTCCAGCAGGCCGATGGCGTCCGGCACCGACGCCACGGCTCCTCCGTCGTCGAGCGCCAACAGCACCTCGTTGTGCACCTCCAACCGCAGCACGTGCCCGGACTCCTCGCGCACCACGACGCTGGACGCGGCGGCGGGCAGCGTCCGCGACCCCCACCGGGCGGTCCGCCGCTCGACGTCGATCACCTTCCCGCGACCGAGCGATCTGCCGCCCAACCGCCGGGCGACGGTGTCGCCGTCGACCCCCTCGCGCAACCACCGCCCCACCCCGAGCGCCCGGCTGATGCCGCCGTCGATACCGGCCGACCCGAGACGCCGCGCGTCGGCCGGGTAACCGGCGCAGACCACCCATCCGCCGCAGCTGAGCACGGTCTGGCGCAGCAGCACCTCCAACCGGTTCGCCGGGCAGTCGAGCACGACGACCTCTCCGCCGCTGCCCGCGACCGCCAACGGCGTTGGCGAGATCCCGGACAGCGCGAACGTCGTCTGTTCGACCAGCGGGAACACCCGCCCCATCCCGTCCGCGTCCAGCAGCGGAACGCCCAGCTGCGCGGCGGCGATGACCGGCAGCAGCGCGTTCTCACCCGCGGCGTTGAGCGCCACCACCGCGTCCAGCTCACGACCGGTCCAGCGTTCGAGCCGGCGCACCGCGCGCAGCACCTCGTCCCCGGTGGGCAACTGCTCGTCCAGCAGGAACGGCGCTCCGACGAAACCGACCGCCGCGCACCACCCGCGCGCTCGGCCCGGCCGCACCAGCCGGACCGGGCCGGTTTCGAGGAGCACCGCGCGCAGCCACTCGACCGGAACGCTCGCCAGCCCGCTGCCCCCACCGCTGCCGGAGGTGAACAGCCGCGCCCCGGCGAACAACGGGTCCACGTCGTCCGCGGCGATCCGCTCGGCGACCGGCCATCCCGTCACTGCACGACTCCGCTGGCCCGGACCTGCACGCGGTGGACGTTGCCGGGCAGGTACGCCACCGGGGTGGTGCGGATGCCGTCCACGCGCGCCGAATCCGGCCGCGCACCAGCGCTGATCACCCGCACCAGCGCCTCCTCGGCAACCCGGTCCACGGCTCCGTCCACTCCTCCGGAGCTCGGTTCCACCAGCACCCGGTCCACTTCGGCCGCGGGCTGGGCCGTGGCGGCGCCCACCGCCGCCGCCCACCGGCCGTCCGCGAGCCGGCGCGCGTCGGACAGCCCGTCCGGGAGCTCGCCGAGCACCACCACCGGACCGGGCTCGGCCCGCACGTGCGCCGCCAGCGCCGCGCCGTCGGCGCCGGAAGCGACCAGGTCCGGCAGCGGCAGGCTCAACCTCGGATTCCGGAAACCGTTGCCGCGCCGGGGAAGTCCTGTCTCGATCCGGCCCGCGAAGCCGCGGCTGCCGTCCCACTCGACCACCACCGCGTCGTCGAGACCGGCGAGCACCCCCGCACCGCGCAACGCCGCCGCGACGTCGGCGGCCAGCGCGGCGACCGGGAACCGGCGCAGGTACTCGGTGTTCATCAACGCGGCGTCGTGCCTGCCGAACAGCACCGGAACTCCCGGCAGGAACTCGTCGACCACCGCCCGCACGGCGTCGGCGAGGCGCTCGGCCGCCGGGCGCAGCGCCGCGTTCAGCACGGTGGTGTTCTCCCTGGCGAGCAGGCCGAGACCGCCGACCTCGTGGGACAGCGTGACGGGCAGGTCCGGTGCCCGGCGGTGCACGACCTCGGCGACGGCGATCTCCTGGTCGGCCACCATCGGCGCCCCGACCGCCGTCACCGCGAGGCCGCGCGCCCCCGCCTCGGCGGACTCGCGCGCGAACCGCAGCACTGCCTCCTGATCGGGCGCCCCCAACGGCCGGCCGCTGAGGTCGTGGCCGCCCGGTTGGACGCAGCTGCCGACGTGCACCGCCCCGCGCAGGTGCTCGGGCCAGCCGGACAGCGGCGGGAAGACCGAGCGGTCCGAGTGGGCCAGCCGCAGCACGGCAACCGGCTCCAGTTCGTCGCCGGTGGCCAGGACATCGGAGAACCAGCTCGTCGCGACGGTCACCGAATCCACCTGGTCCCGGGGCGCGGCGGCCAGCGCGGCGCGGAGCGCGGCGGGAACACCCCGCGACACCGGAGTCGGTGAAACCCCTCCCGCGCGCACCTCATCACCGGCGACGACGGCCGTCCTGCCACCCGCGGCGTCGAGGTGGACCCCGAGCCGCATCACCGGGCGTCCGGGGGCATCGGCATGGCCCCGAGGCTACGTCGCCGGCCCGCGTCAGTCGATCGGCATGCCGACCCGAACCCGGTTCCCGTCGGGGTCGCGCAGCTCGACCTCCCGCGTCCACCGCCGGTTCCGCGCCGTGACGCCGAATTCGGCCGCCACCGCGTCCACGTCGTGGACCCGGAGGTAGATCGCCGTTCCCGGCTGCGCGTCGTGGTCGTGCTCGGACAGGAACAGCCGGACGTCGCCGCGCGCGATCTCGACGAACGCCGGTGAGCCGGGTTCGGCCCGGTGCTCCCACTGCACGGTGAAACCGAGCAGCTCGTACCACTTGACCGCGGCCTCGGCCTCTCCGACCCGGAGGATCGGGATCACGTCCTCATCCACGCGGCCATCGTGACACCGGTGCTGTCGCACTGCACGGCACCTCGCCGCTCAACCAGCCGCCACCGGGGTGGACCGCAGATCCCGCGCCCAGCTCCACTCACCCGGTTCCGGCGCACCGACCAGCTTCAGGCCCGCTCCGCGCAGGGTGCGCGCGACCGCGATGTTGTCCACGTGCGTGTGCGCGGTCAGCGTCGTGACGCCGAGTTCGGCGGCCTGCCCGACGAGTCCCCGCGCCAGCGCAGAGCCGATCCCCCGGCGCTGCCGGTCATCGCGCACCAGCAGCGCGAGCTCGGCGGAATCTCCGTCGTACATCAGGTTTCCCATGCCGACCACGTCGCCGTCCGGTCCCAGCGCCAGCAGCGTCCGGCCCAACGCCGGGGTCAGCAGCCGCAGCACTCCCCGCTCGCCCTGCGGACCGGGGCTGAAGTAGCGCCGGTAGCGCGACGCCGCGGAGCACCGCGCGTGGAACTCGGCGACCAGCTCCGCGTCGTCGCGGTCGGCCGGACGCACCGCGACCTCGCCCCCGGCGACCGCGACCCGGCGCGGATCCGGGCGCGAACGCGCCCGGCAGCCGGCGGCGAACTCGGCCAACGCCCGGGCTCGGGCGTACTCCGCGGGGGTGAACGACGCGCCGGGCCGCCGCAGCACCAGAACCCCGCCTCCCGGGTCGGACAGGCACATCGTGCCCTCCGCGAGCGCGTCATCGGCGCGTTCCTCCTGCCACCGGACCTCGACGTGCCCGATCAGACCGCGCAGCGCGCGGACGAGCTCGGTGCGCCCGGTGAGCAGGTCGGCGGCGAGTCCGATCGTCCGGGTCGGCACGTCGTCCAGTTCCCGCACGTCGGCGCGCAGCGCCCGGACCTCGCGGGCGCCCGCGCGCCGGGCGGCGCGCACGAGGTCGGCTTCGCGCACGGCCTCGGGAGCGTGCATCAGCACCTCGTCGACCACGCCGTCGGGCATCGGGTGCACCTGCATGGTGCGGATGTCCCCGCCGAGCGCGGCGAGTTCGGCGGCCAGGCGTGCGAGTCGCCCCGGGGTGTCGGCGAGCGAGATGCGCAGGCGCCACAACCGGCGTCGCTGTTCGGCGACGCCGTCCACCTCCGGCGCGGGCGATGCCGGGACGACCCGCCTTCTCCGGCGGCGGGTATTCGCGGCCGCCGCGACCAGCAACGACGCACCCAGGGCCAGCAGGACCGGGGAAACCGCGTCCGGGCCGCGCGTTGCAGGGACGAACAGGTGCAGCGTCCCGGCCGCGAGGACGAGGACGGCGAGCTCGACCAGTTCGCGGGTCCAACCGTGCCGCTGGCGGCGTTCTCCGGTAGCCATGCCGCCATCGTCCACGCCCGGTGTTGCAGCTCCTTGACCTGCGATGACGACGCGGTTAAAGGACGAACGCCCACGCGGTATCCGAGAGCACGTCGCGTTTTCCCTTGCGAGACGGGCACTTCCGGTGCCGCGAGCGCGGAAACCGCGTCGGTTCAACCTGATCGTGTGATGCGAACCTCAGTTCGACTCCGGATCATGGACGTCGAACCCGTCCCATCCCCGGAGGTCGCACCATGGTTCCCGGCACCGCCCCGCCCCGCACGTCGTCAACGCGTGTTCTGGCCGTAGGACGAGAACTTCTCCGCGCAGCGCGCGAGTTCGGCCTCCCCGAGCAGCCGCGGGGTCCCGACCCGGCTGGCCGTCAGCCACAGCTCGCACAACCACTCCAGCTGCTGCGCGCGGCCGTAGGCCTTCGCCAGGTCGTCGGCCACCACGACGGTCCCGTGGTTGCGCAGCACGCAGCCCTTCCGACCGCGCAGCGCCTCCGACATCGCTTCGGCGAGCCGGTCGGTGCCGAACGTGGCGTACTCCGCCACGCGCACCGTCCCGCCGAAGTCCGCGAGCTGGTAGTGCACGGCCGGGACGTCGTCCCGCAACAGCGACAGCGCCGTGGCGTGCAGCGAGTGCGTGTGCACCACGGCTCCGACGCCGTGATCGCGGTAGGCGGTCAGGTGCATCGGGAGTTCGGAGGTGGGCTTGAGCGCGCCCTCGACCACCTCACCCGAGGACAGCTCCACGAGCGGCACGTCCTCCACCCGCAGCGCGTCGTAGTCGACCCCGGAGGGGGTCACCGCCACCAGGTCGCCGCAGCGCACCGAGACGTTCCCGGACGTGCCGACGACCAACCGGTCCGCCGTCATCCGGCGGGCGACGGCGATGACCTCCTCCCGCTCGCCGCGGAGCCGCGGCCCACCGCTCATCCCCGGCTCCGCTCAGCAGGCGGCGCCGGACGCGTCCGACGCCGACTCGTAGGCACCGATCGCGGCGACCTTCTGCGCCGAGGGCGAGGACTCGTCGAACCGCAGGTCCAGCCACTCCGCGGCCAGCTTGCGGGCCAGCTCCAGCCCGACCACCCGCTGGCCGAAGCACAGCACCTGGGCGTTGTTGCTGAGCACGGACCGCTCGACCGAGTAGCTGTCGTGCGCGGTCACCGCGCGGATGCCCGGCACCTTGTTCGCGCTGATCGCCACGCCGAGCCCGGTGCCGCACACCAGCAGCGCCCGGTCCGCCTTCCCCTCCGCGACGAGGCGGGCGGCGTTCACCGCCACGTGCGGGTAGGCGGTGTGCTCGTCGGCGCCGACGCCGACGTCGACCACCTCGGCGACCCGGTCGTCGTTCTCCAGGTCCTTCTTCAGCGCGTTCTTGTACTCCAGCCCCGCGTCATCGGAGCCGACCACGATGCGCCACGGCGTCTGTTCAGCCACGGATATCGTCCTTTCCCCACATCACGCCGCGGTGTTCGCCGCGAGCACCTCTCCGATCCGGCCCATCACGAGCGCGAACGACGTCGCCCCCGGGTCCGGTGTTCCGACACTGCGCTCGGCCAGCGGCCGGGCCCGGCCGGTGCGCGGGCGCAGTTCCGCGGTGCGCTCCGCCGCCTTGGCCGCGGCCTCCGCCGCCTGCTGCCAGGCCTGCGCCCCGCCCGCACCGGAGTCGATGGCGGCGCGCAGTTCCGACACGAACGGGACCATCGCGTCGACCAGGGTCTTGTCGCCCGGCTCGGCACGTCCGAGGCGCTGCACGGTGGCGAGCGCGGCCGCGGCACCGGCCGCCAGGTCCCCGCCCGTCGCCTCGCGGTGGTCGGGCAGCAGATCGCCGAACGAGCGCAGCGCGGCGCCCCACAGCGCACCCGACGTGCCACCGGCCTTCGCGGCCCAGGCGTCCCCGGCCGCGAGCAGCACCGCCGCGGGCCCGACGCCCTGGGCGGCGGCCTCGTCCGCGGCCGCGACCGCGGCCGAACTGCCCCGGGTCATCCCGCGCCCGTGGTCACCGTCCCCGGCGATCGCGTCGAGGCGCCCGAGTTCGTCCTCGGCGTCGCGCAGCGCGTCCGCCACCGTGTGCAGGGCCTTCACCACGACCGCCGCGGTGGCCTGCCCCTCGGCGGGGGCCACGACCGTGACCCGCTCGGCGGGAGCCCGCAGCTCCTCGTCCACATCGGACTCGTCGGTTTCCGGCTGCGACACGGTTCCCTTGCGGTAGGCCGGGGTGTCGACGGGGGCCTGCCACAGCCGCTCCAGCTCGTCGTCCAGCCAGGTCAGCGTGAGCGAGCACCCCGCCATGTCCAGGCTGGTCACCAACTCGCCGACCTCGGGTGCGACGACCTCGACCCCGGCCTCGGCCAGCAGCCGCGAGGCGGTGCGCCACACCACGAACAGCTCCTCGTACTTGGTGGCACCGAGCCCGTTGAGGATCGCCGCCACCCGAGGCGTGCCGCCGGTCTCCGGCGCCTCCGCGAGCAGCCCGTCGACCAGGATCTTCGCCAGCTCCGACGCCGACGGCATGTCCCGTTCGGACACCCCGGGCTCGCCGTGGATGCCCAGGCCGAGCCCCATCCGCCCGGCGGGGACCTCGAACAGCGGGTGGTCCTGCCCGGGCAGGGTGCACCCGTCGAAGGCGACGCCGAGGCTGCGGGTGCGGTCGTTGGCGTGTTCGGCCACCCGCACCACCTCGTCGAAGGAGTAGCCCTCCTCCGCAGCGGCCGAGGCGACCTTGAACACCACGAAGTCGCCGACCACGCCGCGCCGCTTCGCGTGCTCCTCGGCGGGTGCGCTGGCCACGTCGTCGGTCACCACGACGTTGTGCGCGCGGATCCCCTCGCGTTCCAGCCGCTCCACGGCCAGGCCGAAGTTCATGTTGTCCCCGGCGTAGTTGCCGAAGGAGAACACCACGCCCGCACCGTTGTCCGCGGCGCGCCCCACCGAGTAGGCGTCCTCCGCCGACGGCGAGGTGAAGATGTTGCCGATGACCGCCCCGTCGGCGAACCCGGGCCCCACCACACCGCAGAAGGCCGGGTAGTGCCCGGAACCGCCGCCGGTGACGACGGCGACCTTGCCCCGGCGGGCACGCCGGGAGCGGACCACGCCGCCGGGAACCTGCCGCACGTAACCGGGATTCGCGGCGACGAAGCCCTCAACCATGTCTTCGGCGAACGACGCGGGATCGTCGTACAAGCGCGTCATCTGCTGCTCCTCAACGTCATCGGGAGGTCAGGACTCCGCACCCTGCTGCCAGAGCGGCCGGGCGCGGTCGATCGAGGCCAGGTAGTCGCGGTAGCCGCGCTCGTAGAACTCGACCGCGTTCGGGTGCGGTCGCACGACGCGCCGGGCCGCGGCCCACTTCTCCCGGTCCACCGGTTCGCCCAGCGAGTCCCACGCGGTCATCGCGGCGCCGCGCGCTCCGACGCCTTCCTCGTACGGCACGTGCAGGCTGGTCCCGAGCACATCGGCGAAGATCTGGCTCCACGCCGCGGACCTCGCACCACCACCGCACGCCGACACCTCGCCGGTCAGCCCCGCGGCCTCCAGGTTGTGCCGCGCGGCGTAGGCGACCGCCTCGCACATCGCGCGCACCAGGTCCGCAGGGGTGGTCTCCAACGACAGGCCGGTGAACTGCCCCCGTGCGTGCGGTTCCACGAACGGGGCACGCTCGCCGGAACTGGCCAGGAACGACAACGCCGAGACCCCACCTGCGCCGGGCCGGCTGTTGCCGAGCAGCGTCTCCAGCTCCTCGATGCGGGCTCCCACCGTCCGCAGCACCCAATCGAGGTTCGCGGTGCCGACCATCGCCGGCATCACCCGCAGGTACCGGTCGGGCCGCGGTGTGGCCAGCCACATCCCGGCGATCTCGCCGTCCGCGTCGATGTCGACCGTGTCGCGCAGCACCTGGCAGCCCAGGGTGGTCCCGATGACCAGCGTCCCGTCACCGGGTCCTTCGACCCCCGCGCCGAACGCGCACGCCGGCAGGTCGAACGGACCGGCGGAGACCGGCAGCCCGGCGGGCAGGCCGAGCTCCTTGGCGCTCTTGGCTTCCAGCGCGAACAGCTTGTTCGGCGGTGCCGGTTCGGCCAACAGCCTGCGGTGCTCCTCCAACCCGCAGGCCCGCAGCGCTTCCACCGAGTACGTGCGGGTGGGCACGTCGAGGAACGGCAGCGAGGCGTCCGAGGCGTCCACGGTGATCTCGCCGGTGAAGCGCTGCACGATCGCGTCGACGCAGTACCCGGCGACCGCGGCCCGTTCCAGCCGTTCCGGGTCGTGTTCGGCCAGGTAGGCCAGCAGCGGCCCCGCCGAGCCGGGGAACATCCCCGACCCGGTCAGCGCGTACACCTGGCGCAGCACGCCGGTGTCGTGCCAGCGGTCGAGCACGTCCGAAGAACGGGCGTCCAACCACGAGATCGCCGGTCCGACCTGGTGGCCCTGTTCGTCGCGCAGCCACAGCCCGTCGCCCTGGCCGGTGATCGCCAGGGCCTCGACCTGCTCACCGCTCTTGTCGGCCTCCGCGCTGACCTCGCGCACCACTTGGACGACCGAGTCGAGGACCTCACCGAGGTCCTGTTCGACCCGCCCGCCCGGGGACCGCCGCAGGGTGGAGCGCACGCTGTGGGTGACCAGCGCCGATCCGTCCCGCTTCAGCAGCGACGCCTTGGTCACCGAGGTGCCGACGTCAACCCCGACGATCATGGCCGCAGACCTTCGAACTGGTCGAGGACGTCCGGGTTGGCCACGAAGCGCGGGCGCTGCCCGTTCAGGAACCGGGCGACCTCGCCGGCGACGATCTCGGCGGCGCGATGCGCGGTCTGCCGGGTCGCGCCGGCCAGGTGGGGCGTGGTGATCACGTTCGGCGCATCGAACAGCGGCCAGTCGCGCGGCGGCGGCTCGATGTCGTAGACGTCGACGGCCAGCGCGCCGAGCCGACCGGACTTGAGCAGGTCCGGCAGCGGGGCGTAGTCCAGCAGCCCGCCGCGGGCGGAGTTGACCAGGACCGCGCCCTCCGGCAGCAGCGCGAGGTTCTCGGCGTTGAGGAGGTGCTGGGTCTCGGGCGTGAGCCGGGCGTGCAGGCTGACCACCGAGCTGCGCCGCAGCAGCGCGTCGAGCTCGACGAGTTCGACGTCGTCCTGGGCGGCGTCCTCGGCCTTCACGAAGGGGTCGGCGACGAGCACGTGCGCGCCGAACGCCTTGAGCACCCGGGCCACGATCTTGCCGATCGCCCCGTACCCGACGAGGCCGACGGTCGAGCCGTCCAGTTCGATGCCGGCGTTCTCGTAGGCGTAGTAGTCGCCACGCCAGTGGCCGGACTTCAGCTCGGCGTCCGAGCCGGGGATGCGGCGCAACGCGGCCAGGATCAGGCCGACGGCGAACTCGGCGGCGGCCGCGGCGTTGCGCCCCGGCGCGTAGGAGACGATCACGCCTTGTTCGGTGGCGGCCTTGAGGTCGACGTTCACCGGCCCGCCCCGGCAGACGCCGACGAACTTCAGCCCCGGTGCCTTCGCCAGCACCTCGTCGGTGAAGGGGGCCATCTGGGTCGCGACGATCTCGGCGTCGCCCAGCGCGTCGAGCAGCTGGGCCTCGGTGCCGCTGGCCTCCTGCACGTTCCCGACCGGGCCGAACGGCTCCACCGGCCAAGGCAGCTGAAGGGTGTTGAACCGCAGGTCGTGCTCACCGGCGCTGCGCCGCAACGCGTCGACGAACACCTCCGGAGCGACGAAGTGGTCGCCTGCGGCGAGAACACTGGTCATGGGGAGGACTCCTTTGTCTTCAACGGATCAGGTGGCCGCGGGAGCGCTCAGCTGCCGACCGGTTCGGCCAGCGAGCCGAGCAGGCGCTGGCGGACGTCGTCAAGGTCGCTGGCGACGTAGCTGGCCTTGGCCAGCGCGTCCTCCGCGGGCGGGTAGTCGGAGTTCGGAATGGCAATCACAGTCATTCCCGCCGCGGCTGCCGCCCGCAACCCGTTGCTGGAGTCCTCAACGGCCAGGCAGTCGGCCCCCGCGTGTCCGAGCTTCTCGGCGGCAGCCAGGTAGACGTCCGGGCTGGGCTTGCCGCGCGGCACCTCGGCGCTGGACACCGTCGCGGTGAAGTGCTTGGTCAGGCCGTGGCGGTCGAGCACCGCGTCGATCAACCGGCGCGGCGCCGAGGACGCCAGCGCGATCGGGACCTGCGCGGAGACGTCGGTGACCATCTGCCGGGCTCCGGCCAGCAGTTCGATTTCGCCGTCGTCGAGTGCGGCGATCATGTCGTCGACCACCTGGCGTTCAGTCTCCTCAGCCGACTCGGCCGCCTCGCTGAAGCGAGCGAGGAACGCCGCCCACTCGGGCGCGCTCATGCCCTGGACCTGCCGGGTCTGCTCCACGGTCCAGGTGCGACCCCGGGCGGCGGCGAACCGCGTCCACATCCGCTCCCACAGGTGCTCGCTCTCGACCAGTACGCCGTCCATGTCGAACACCACCGCGCGGTGGGCGCCGGCCGACCCTTCGGGCTGCGTCATGCTCCTACCTCCCGCCAATCACTGACGGACCTCAAATTAACACCACCGTAGTTAATTGTCACCCTCTCTGTGATACTCCCCCGTCGACCGCGGGTTGATGACCACCAACGGCCCCGCGGAAGGCAAGATGAGTGGCATGTCGTCCGCACCGAAGAAGCAGTCCCCCCGACTCCTGCGCCAGCAACGGATCATCGACCACGTGGTCGCCCAGGGGTTCGCCAGCGCGGCGGAACTGTCCACGCTGACCGGGGTGAGCCTGATGACGGTGCACCGCGACATCGACGACCTGGTGACGCGCGGCCTGCTGCGGAAGTTCCACGGCGGCGTGTCCGCGCAGCCGTCGACGGTCTTCGAGAGCAGTTCCGACTTCCGCCTGCACACCCACATCCAGGAGAAGGAGGCGCTGGCCAGGGACGCCGTCCAGTTCATCACCCCGGGCATGTCGGTGCTGCTGGACGACTCGACCACCGCCCTGGCGCTGGCCCGCCTGCTACCCGACGTCGGGCCGCTGACCGTGGTCAGCAACTACCGCCAGGTCGAGGAGACGCTGCGCGAGGTCCCCGACATCAGGCTGATCGGCCTGGGCGGCGAGTACTCCCGCACCCACGACTCCTACCTGGGTCTGCCGTGCCAGGAGATGGTCAGCAGTTTCTCGGTCGACATCGTGTTCCTGTCCACCTCGGCCATGAACGCGCACATGACGTTCCACCAGGAGCAGGAGATCGTGATCGTCAAGCGCGCGATGCTGGCGACCGCGGCGACGAAGGTGCTGATGATGGACGCCAGCAAGGTCGGTCGGGCCGCACTGCACCAGTTCGCCCCGGTGAGCGCGTTCGACCACGTGCTGCTCGCCGGCGAGCTCGACGACGATCTCGTCGAGTCGATGCGGGAGCACACCGACGTCCGGCTGTGCCCGGTCGAGCACTGACCCGACCCCGGTCGCAACATCGCGCGCCGAGTTTTAACACTGCTATTGATATTTTTACCGCAGTGTATGAACATGGGCCGTGACGTGAGCGAGGTCGTAGGCGACCAGCGGGCAACGCCTCGCCTTGCACCAGCACCTCAACGTGGAGGTTTGGCGTGTCTACAGCCACTCCTGCGGGATCTCCATCCCTGCTCGACCGATGGGGCCTGCCCAAGGCGTTGGTCTACGGCTACATCGGCGTTCTGCTGTTCATGATCGGTGACGGCGTCGAGTCCGGCTTCATCTCGCCGTACATGGCCGACCACGGAGCAGGCAGCGACGTGCGCGCCGGTTACGTGATCACCCTGTACGGCGTCGCGGTGATGATCGCGTCCTGGTTCTCCGGCGCGCTGTCCGACGTCTGGGGACCGCGCCGGGTGATGATGCTCGGCTTCGCGATCTGGGTCGTCTTCGACATCCTCTACCTGGTGTTCGCACTGGGCACCCAGAACTACGTGCTGATGCTGGTGTTCTACGGCATCCGAGGCTTCGGCTATCCGCTGTTCGCCTTCGGGTTCCTGGTGTGGATCACCGCGACGGCCCCCAGTGCCCGACTGGGGACCGCGGTCGGCTGGTTCTACTTCGCGTTCACCGGTGGTCTGCCGACGCTGGGCTCGCTGTGGTCGAGCCTGACGACGCCGGCGCTCGGCCAGCTGGGCACGCTGTGGTCCGCGCTGGTGCTCATCGCCATCGGTGGCGCGTTCGCCCTGCTCGGCGTCCGGGAGCGCACCGGCTTCAAGCGGCTGATCTCGGCCGACGTCTCGCTGGGCCAGAGCCTGGGCAGCAGCGTCTCGGTGATCTGGACGCACCCGCGGGTCTTCGTGGGCTGCATCGTCCGCGTGATCAACACCGCACCGGAGTTCGGCATGCTGGTGTTCCTGCCGCGCATCTTCTCCGACGACGTCGGGTTCGGTGAGAGCCGTTGGCTGCAGCTGCTGGCGATCATCTACGGCACGAACATCGTGTTCAACCTGATCTTCGGCGCGCTCAGCGACAAGATCGGCTGGCGGACGACGATCGCGACGTTCGGCGGGCTCGGCTGCGCGATCAGCGTCTGCCTGCTGTACTTCATCCCCACCTTCCTGGGCCCGGACTACTACTGGGCCGCGGTCGTGGTCGGCATGCTCTACGGCGCGACGCTGGCGGGCTTCGTGCCGATCTCGGCGCTGATCCCGTCCATGGCCCCGACGAACAAGGGCGGCGCGATGGCGCTGCTGAACCTGGGTGCCGGTGGTGCGACCTTCGTCGGTCCGGCCATCGCGAGCCTGTTCTTCCCCACGGTCGGCGCCGCCGGCGTCACGATCATCTTCGCGCTGCTGTACGTGGTCTCGATCGGCCTGACGATGCTGCTGAAGCTGCCGAAGGACGCCGAGACCGCCATCGAGCAGGGCAAGAACCTGCAGGAGGCCGCTGCCAAGACGAGCTGACCCGGCTGCAACGGATCCGCCCGCGCCCTGGCCCCGGGGCGCGGGCGGACTCGTATCCGCCCGTCGTCGCCGAGCGCGACCACGAACCGGCCACCGGCGACGAGCGCGGGTTGCCCGATGAACCGACCGGACAACCGGCCACGGCGACGTCCGGTGAACAACGAAACGCCGCCATCAACGGCACGCGCGGCCACCACCACGACGTCCTGACCGTCGACCTCGTCCACGGCGATCGCCGGATCCGAGACCGCGGAGGCCTCGAACGACGCCACCGGTGACCATCCGGTGTTCTCCGCGAGCACGACGAGGCGCCCGGTCGCGGACTCGCGGAACGCCGCAACAGCATGTCGCCCCCGGGCGACGGAAACGCCACCACTCGGCCGGAATCCGGCGTCCTGCCTGAGGTCGAACCGCCCCGGTCGGCGCTCCTCCCAGTGCAGCAGCCCGCTGCGAGCCACCGCGAACACGTGCACCGAACCGCGACCGTCCACGACCGCGGACACCTGGTCGTCCACCGCCCCGCCGCCGAGTTCGCTCCACCGCCCGCCGCCCCAGCCCACGCTGACCCCACCGCGCGGGTTCCGCACCGCCACGACGACCCGACCGTCCGGGCGCACCGCAGCGGCAGGCGGGCCGACCCCGGTGACGACCGCGGCACTAGTCGGCACGCCCCAGTCCTCCCAGCCCACCGGCCACTCTCCGGACGGACCCTGCCGTTTCAGCGCGATCCGCCCGGATCGGACATCCTGCACGACCAGCACCAACTCCGCCGAGCCGACCAGGACGGGAGCCCCCGCCACAGCCCAGGGAGTGTCCACAACGGACTCGCGAACACCGTCGCCGAGCACCAACCGTCCGCCCACTTCCCGCACGTGGTGGATCCGGCCACGCCGGTCGGCGCGCGCCCACCCTGAACCGGTCGGCCACCGCGGGCGGCTGCTGCGAAGCCACGCGTCGTAGGGGTCCTGCATGCTCACGACGCGATCGTGGCGGGCGTAGCGGCGGAAGATCTCCCGCTTGTCCCGGACGGCTTCCGGCGGGAGGTTCGGCGACGAGTCGGCGATGTTGTAGTCCCGGTACTCGATCACCGGAACGGCGCTGCCACGCAGCGCCGCGCGGACGAACGCGGCGATCGCTACGTGGTCGGGGTGATCGTGGTGCTCGCCCCACTGCTGCTGGTACCGGGGGTCCGGGGCGGAGTCCAGGGTGCGCACCACATCGGGTGCGATCCGGTCGAAGATCCAGCGCAACGCCGCGACCACCGCATCCCGGTCGTACTCGCCGGGACGCACCGGCGCTCCCGTGGGAAGCACAGTCCCGACCCGGGCGGCCGGATCCGCCCAGAGCCTGCTCAACGCGTGACGGCCGCCCGCGGCGCGCGGATCGTTGTCGTCCGGCAGATCCGCGAAGACGAGCCGGACTCCCGGGCGAGCGCGCAAGGTGTGCAGTTCCACCTCCCGGCCGCCGGGCATCCCCAACGCGCGACGATCCCATTCGTCGGGCACCCCGGCCATGTGCGCGAACGCGGCGTGCGCGCCTGCCTGGCGTTGCGCCGCATAATCGGCGGACGGTTCCACGTCGCTCTCCCCGGCGGTGAGGTAGACGGTCGTCACGCGCGCTCCCGAACGAACCGCGAGGGACTCGTCCGGGTTCATGAACAAGATGTCGTCATCGGGGTGGGCGACCACCTGGACGTGCGAGGGGCGGCTCACCACCCCCTCCGCACCCGGCGAACCGAACGGGCACAGCAGAGCGGCCACCACACCGGCCGCGATCCCGGCTCTCCTCATCCCACCCACCTCCGGTACCTCCACCCCAGGAAGACGGCGAGCAACGCGCCCGCGCAGGCGGCGGACAGCTGGAACGCGAACCCCGGCGGCCACCACTGGACCACCAGCTCACCGCGAGCGATCCCGGCCGGTATCCGCACCACGAGCAGTCCCGCCGGAGTCGACGCGACCGGCACCGCACGTCCGTCCACGGTGGCCCGATATCCCGGCCATGCCAGACGGGCGAACACCAGCCCGGCGTCGCCGCCCGCCTCACGGACGAACCGCACCACTTCCCGGTTCCGACCGGCGGGGACGTCTTCGGTCACCAGCACTCCGCGCGCGTGGCTGAGCCTTCCCCGAGGCCACGGAACCGGTGCCCCGCGGCGCAGCACGGTGGCCTCGGCGGTCCGCTGCGCCACCCACCAACCGGCCGGCGGGACGGGCGAGTCGACCAGCGACCGTTGCACCACGACACTCGTGACCTTGAGTTCGTCGGCCAACCGGACTCCGGGCGCGTCCGCCCGCCACAACCGCGCGAGCGCCGCGGGACACGTCGAGCCGTTGTACTCCAGGCACAGCGCCCTGTGCAGCGCGTCGAAACCGATGCCGGTGTAGGACACCAGGCTCTCCAACCCGGCAACGGCGGGCATGTTCCCGAGGAGAAGCCGCGACCAGGCCCTGCCCGACGCGATCTGCTCAGCCGGAATCCGGTCCCGGTTCGCGACCTGCATGACCGCCCCGTCCCCGAGGTCCCGGTACTGCGCGCGCAGCCGCCGGACATCGGTCGGGAAGTTGTACACCGCCACGTCGCGGTTGGCCGGGAACCACAGGCACTGGAGCACCAGCGCGCAAGCCGTACCGAGGTGCAGCACCACGACCAGTCGGGAGCGCAGCCGCACCGCGACCGCGAGCAGCAATCCGACCAAGCCCAACGACACCAGGTGCTTGCCGGCCTGCGCCGGCCACGCGGCGAACGCGAGATACCCGCTCAGCAGCAGCACACCAACCGTGCACGCAGACCGGACCTTGAGGTGGTCCGTGCGCAACCCCCGCGACAGCACCACGGCCAGCAGCACCGCCAGGGCCAGGTGCAGGACGGCGACATGCCGCAGCGGCCACCGGAAGAGCCAGACGTTCGACGGTCCGATGCTCCAGAGGAAATACCCGACGGCCAGCACCGCGGCGCACCCGCACCGCCGCCACAACGCACCGACGCCCCGCCAGTCGACCCAGGCGAGCAGCGGAACGGCGAACCACGCGAGGTACGTGGCGGGCACGGTCGTCCGGAACGAACCGAACGACCGGATCTGCGGTGCGAAACTCGGCAGACTGGCGTTGAGCAGGTCCGTCGCTCGCGGGACCAGCAGGCCGACGTTGAACAGCTCCAGCCCGGACCGCCAGCTCACCGAGGAGGCCGCGAGCAACGGGAAGTACACCAACGGCAGGGTCGCCGCGACGGCGACGCCGGTCAGCACCAAAGCACGCGCCGCGCGCCGACCGCCACCCCGGACGCGGCTCTCGGCCAGCACACCGGCGAAGACGAAGCACAGCGCGACCGCACCGTACGGATCGCCCGCCGACACGCAGAGGAAGCACAGGATCCACGCGGTCAGCGGCGAAGCCACGCCGTCGGCCACGCGGCGCAGCGCCCACCACGCCCACGGCAGCCACGCGAAACCGACCAGCCCACCCGCCCAGGTCGCGGCCTCGAAGTACAGCACGAAGCCGGACACCGGCAGGGCCACCGCAACGGCCGAAGCCGCTGCGCGACCCGCGCCGTGAACCCGGCACAGCAGGAACGTCCCCACGCCGAGCAGCACCAGGTACTCGGTCTTGACCACCGCGGCGGCGACCGCGAGGTCACCGATCCACACGACGAACGCGCAGTTGACCACCTGCACCGGGTTCCAGATGCCGAACAACGTCTCGGCCGCGATGTTGCCGCCCATCCAGGATCCGAGGTCCAGCACCGGAGGCCAGTCACCGGACAGCAGGCGCTCGCCCAACCGATGCCACATCGGCAGGAACTGCGCCGCGCTGTCGTCCCAGAAGTAGAAGGACGGGTTGACCAGCACCGGCACCTGGCACAGCACGGCCACCAGTCCGGCCACGCACAGGCCGGCCCGCCAGTCCCCGCCCGGAGTTCGGCCGGTGAGCACCGCGCGGTTGAGCACGAACGTCGCCGGTACGGCGACCAATCCGCTCGCCAACGGCGCGAAGACCGGGTCGACGCCGAACGCGCCCACCGACATCGCGGCCACCCCCGCCCCCAGCGCGACCACGGCCACGTTCGACAGCGGGAACAGCAGGGACGAGCGCAGGCTCGGCGCAACCCCGAAGGTGAAGCGGCAGTTCAGGAAGTACGAACACGACGTCGCCACCACCGAGGCAGCGATGTTCGCCGCGACCTGCGGGAGCAACGACCACAGCGCGAGGTAGACCGCGTAGTGCACCGTCGTGTTCGCCCCGCCCACCACGGTGAACCGGCCGATCTCGGACCGGCGGAGGTGATGCCACATCGCCGATCTCCTAGGACGCCAGTTCGGCCACCGGCTCGGCCGGGCGAAGCCGGTGGCAGCCGTCGGGAGCGGGTTCCGGACCGACCTCCTTGACCAGGTAGTGCGGTCTCCTGCGGGTTTCGGCGTAGATCCTGCCGAGATATTCGCCAAGCACTCCCAGGAAGAGCAGTTGCAGTCCCCCGACCACGATGACGCCGGCGGTCAGCGCCGCGTGCACCGCCGACCACGAACCTTCCGCGGCGGCGTGCGCCAGCGCCGCCGCGCAGCCGCCGGCCGCCAGCAACGACGTGACGACGCCGAGGCACAACGACGACCGCAACGGCCTGTCGTTGAACGCGACCAACCCGCTGACCCCGTAGTCCACCAGCGACCGGAACGACCACCGCGACGCACCGCGTGCCCGGCGCACGTCGCGGAAGGAGACGTAAGCGGTGTCGAAGCCGATCCAGGAGAAAAGCCCCTTGGAGAACCGGGTGTACTCGGGCAGCGCCAGCACCGCGTCGACCGCCCGGCGCGACAGCACCCGGAAATCGCCGACACCGTCCCGCAGCGGCACCGCGCACATCCGCGCGGCCAGCCGGTAGTACCACCGGGCAGGTGCTCTCCTCCCCCACCGCTCCCCGCTGCGGTCCCGGCGCGCGACGACCTGGTCGCAGCCGGAGTCGAGCACGCGCAACATCCGCCGCAGCACGTCGGGAGGGTGCTGCAGGTCGGCGTCCATGATCGCGACGCGGTCGCCGCGCGCGTGCCGGAGACCGCACAGCATCGCGGATTCCTTGCCGAAGTTGCGGCTCAACGACACGTACCGGAACCGCGGGTTCAACGCGGCCAACTCCCGCGCCTCGGGCAACGTCCGATCGGTGCTGCCGTCGTCGACCAGGACCACCTCGTACTCCGGGACGCGTCCCGCCAACGCGGCGACCAGCGCGTCGTGCAACTTCCGGAGTCCGCCCTCCTCGTTGAAGCACGGAACGACCACCGACAACAGGTACATGGGTCAGCTCTCATCCAGGGTCGAAAGGCTTCCGCGGAACGCGGAAAACCACTGCGGGCCAACGGATCGCGACGACCGTAGAGCGCGCGTCGCTACCACGACCCCGCCGACACACCGGCGAATAATCCGGATGGGCCTGATCCCGGCGCGATATCCTCCAGCGGAGTTCTCCGCGTCCCCGGAGTCACATTCCGGAGCACTGCCCCGAAACATCACCGTCCACAGTGTTCGGACGCGACTCGTCCTCCGGAGCGGGAACGTTCCCGGTGCAGCGCAGGGACCCGCTGATCCGATTGCCCGCGACGACGATGCGCGCCCGGGTGCGGTTGTCCCGCAACGACGCGGAATCCCCGACCGACACCCCGTCCAGCCGCACGAGCCCGCTCGTGCCCGTCACGTCCACCGGTCCGCCCACCCGGCCACCGGACAGCCACACGGCTTGCGCCCCGTGCGCCTGGACCCGCCCGGTCACCACCGAGTCGACGGACACCAGCGCGGCGCCGGGCAGCACCCGCACCGAGCCCCGCACCGTCGCGTCGCGCAGGCACAGCACGCCTTCGGACACCTCGACCGGCCCGTCGATCCGCCCCGTGCGGGTCTGCCTGCAGCCGACGACCGGCACGGTCAGGGCCACGGGACGACGCGGGCCGAGATTGTCGACGTCGGCGTACCCGCCGGTGGCCTTCTCCCGCTGGTACCGCAGGGTCAGCGCGGCGACCCGGACCCGGCCGCGCAGCTGCGCCTCGTCCGCCCCGGCGCGGACCTCGACCGCCCCTGGCGGATCGACGGACACCGCCACGCGGTTGAGCGGGTTGGCCAGATCCACCGCGGCATCCCGCGCGGTGCGCACCGACCAGCTGATCCGCCCCTCCCCATCGCTGACGTCGACCCACGGCCGGTCCGCGACCAGCGAGTACGGCGCCACGCCGGAGGGGATCGGTTCGTCGCTCGTGGACTGGTCGATCCGCAGCTTCCCGGTGTCCGCGTCGAAGCCCATCCGCTCGGTGTAGAGCCTGCGCATCGTGTCCGGGGTGGGTCTGCCGTGGTGCACGTAGTACCACTCGGAGCCGTCCGGTGACGCGACGACGCTGCCGTGACCGGTCGAGTACATGCCGATCCGCTCGTCCTGCTGCAGAACCGGGTTCGCCGGACTCTTCCGCCACGGGCCGAGCGGGCTGCGCGCCACGGCGTATCCCACGCCGTAGAACCGGTTCTCGTAGTTGTTCGCCGAGTACGTCAGGAAGTACACGGGACGCCCGGCGGAGTCGTACCGCTTGACGGTCGTCGATCCTTCTTCCCAACGGCGGTCCTTCTTCCGCCCGCCGCTGTGCTGGTAGTCGTTGACGTGCGCGTTCTCCCACGCCTGCGGATCCGAACCGTAGTCCAGGATCCGGCTGAAGCCGTCCCTGCGGGCGCCCGGCGGGTCCTGCGGCGACCGGTTCGCGTCGCGGTACCGCGGCGCGATCGACGGCATCGTGGTCCCGCTCGGATCGCGCCACCAGTCGTCGGTCAGCTCGACCGCGTAGATGTTGGACTCCTCGATGTACTTGCCCAGAACCGGATCCCACACCCAGTTCCGGTAGGCGTTGCGGGAGAAGTACAGGTAGATGCGGTCGCCGTCGAAGAACACGTTCGGATCGATCGACGGGAGGTAGGTGCCCAGCGGCGCCCGCAGGCCCTCCTCCAGCGACGCCGGAGGACGCTTGGGATCGCGCATGATCAGGTTGACGTCGTGGTAGTCCGGGTCGTACGGCCGGTAGTCGATCGGCCGGTCGGTGATGTTGTGGAACGGCCCGGTCGGCGAGTCGGCGACCGCGACACCGATCTTGCTCGGCTCCTCGAAGTCGGGGTACTTGAAGTACTCGGCGACCAGCGGCTCGGCCAGCCGCGCGGCGTAGAACAGGAAGTACTTGCCGGTCGCGGGGTTGTGGTAGACCTCCGGCGCCCAGAACCAGTCCCGCCCCCACTGCCCCGGGTCGGCGGCGGGCAGCGCCCCGCCGGGGATCCGCTGCCACGTCGCGAGGTCGGCGGACCGGTAGATCGCGAAGTGGTAGCCCGGATCGGCGCCCTCGGTGGAGTAGGCGTAGTAGTAACCGCCGTCGCGGAGCACGTACGGGTCGGCGGCGGGCAGCGACGCGTTGTTGAAGTAGGTCGCGTTCGACCCGCGCCCACCCGCCATCGCACCACCCAAGCCGATCACCAACACCAGCGGTAGAACAAGCAGGAACACCCCGAGCCGCCGCATCCGCCCCGCCTTCCCCACGCTCACCCACAGCGAGTGAATGTGCACGCTGTGCGCGGTGTCAAGGTGCGCACCGCGAACGGCGGACCACCTTGCCCGCGGACACCGCGCGCCTGGCACGCTGAGCCCATGACGTCAGCGTCGTCGTTCCCCCGCCGCAGTGCCCGCACGCAGGGCTTCACCCTCGGCGCCCCCAGGAACTTCACGGTGTCCGGCAGCGGCGACACCGTGCTGTTCCTCCGCTCCGCCGACGGCACCGACCGCAGCAACCGCTTGTGGGCGTTGGACACGACGACCGGCCGGGAACGGGTGCTGGCCGACCCCGACGCGCTGCGGGCGGGCGACTCGGTCTCCGCCGAGGAGCAGGCCCGCCGGGAACGCGCTCGGGAACGGGCCACCGGCATCACCGGCTACGCCACCGACCAGGCGGCCGCGTTGGTCGCCTTCGCCGTGTCCGGACGCCTGTTCGCCACCGACGTCGCGGCCGGAACCACCCGCGAACTGCCCGCCCGCGGCCCGGTCGCCGACCCGCGCCCGGCCCCGGACGGCAACCGAATCGCCTACCTGTCCGGCGGAACGCTGCGACTGATCGATGTGGACGGTTCCGACGACCGCGCCGTGGTCGAACCGGACGGCCCGGACGTCACCTGGGGCGCGGCCGAGTTCATCGCGGCCGAGGAGATGAGCCGCTACCGGGGCTACTGGTGGGCGCCGGACGGCTCGGCGCTGCTGGCCGCCCGCGTCGACGAATCCCCGGTCGGGCACTGGTACCTCACCGACCCCGCCGACCCGTCCCGCCCACCTCGGGCCATGCGCTACCCGGCGGCCGGCACCGACAACGCCGACGTCTCGCTCGCCGTGCTCGCCCTCGACGGCCGGCGGACCGACGTCGACTGGGACCGCGCCGCCTACCCGTACCTGGTCGCCGCGCACTGGTCGGCGCACGGTCGTCCGCTGATCGCGGTGCAGAGCCGGGACCAGCGCACCCAGCTGGTCCTCGCCGTCGACCCGCACACCGGCCGCACCGAGGAACTGCACCGCGACGTCGACCCGCACTGGATCGAGATCAAGACCGGGTGGCCCGCGTGGACCCCGGATGGCCGGCTCGTCCGGGTCGCCGCCGAGGACGGCGCGTACCGGCTGGTCGTCGGCGACCGCGCCTGGACGTCCGCGCCCCTCCAGGTCCGCGCGGTGCTCGACGTCGACGACGACGTCCTCGTGTCGGCGTCCGAGGACGACCCGGCGGAGATCCACCTCTACCGGGTCACCGAATCCGGAGCGCAGCGGCTCACGAGCGGCCCCGGTGTCCACACCGGAACGCGCCGCGACGACGTGCTGGTCGTCGCCTCCGGCACGCTCGACGAACCGCGGACCCGGGTGCGGGTGCTGCGCGGCTCCGAGCAGGTCGCCGAGGTCGGCAACGTCGCCGAAGAGCACGGCATGACGCTCAACGTCGAACTCCTGCGCCTCGGCGAGCGGCGGTTGCGCAGCGCGCTGCTGCTGCCCGCGGACCACCGGGGCGGCCCGCTGCCGGTGCTGGTCGACCCGTACGGCGGCCCGCAGGCCCAGCGCGTGCTCGCCCGCCAGCAGGGCTACCTGACCTCGCAGTGGTTCGCCGACCAGGGGTTCGCCGTGCTGGTCACCGACGGTCGCGGGATGACCGGCCGGGACCCGGACTGGGACCGCGCGATCGCCGGTGACCTGGCCGGACCGACGCTGCAGGACCAGGTCGACGCGCTGCACGCGGCCGCCGCGGAACACCCCGAGCTCGACCTGAACAGGGTCGCCATCCGAGGCTGGTCCTTCGGCGGCTACCTGTCCGCCCTGGCGGTGCTGCGCAGGCCGGACGTCTTCCACGCCGCGATCGTCGGTGCAGGCGTGGTCGACTGGCGGCTGTACGACACCCACTACACCGAGCGCTACCTCGGCGACCCGCACACGGCACCCGAGGTCTACGAGGCCAACTCGCTGCTGGCCGACGCGGACAAGCTGGCCCGGCCGATGCTGATCGTGCACGGCACGGTCGACGACAACGTCGTGATGGCGCACGCGCTGCGGCTGTCGGCGGCGCTCACCGCCGCGGCGCGCCCGCACGCGATGCTCCCGCTGCCCGGCGTCAGCCACATGCCCACCGACGAGACGACCAGCGAGAACCTCCTGCTGCTGCAGGTGGACTTCCTCCGCCACGCCCTGGCCCGGTAGGGCCGGTTCCGCCGGAGCGGAACCGGCCGCGGCTCAGAGGATCTCCAGCGGCACCGGCCCGGACGGCGCGGGGAACGCCGCGTCCAGGTCGGCCAGATCGGCGTCGGACAGCTCGATGTCGAGCACGGCAGCGTTCTCCGCGACGTGCTGCCGGGTCGCCGCCTTCGGGATCGCGCACACGCCCGCGTGCGCCAGCACCCAGGCGACCGCGATCTGGGCGGGGGTGGCGGAATGGCGCTCGGCGACCTCCCGCAGCGCCGGCGCGCCGAGCAGCCTGCCCTGCTCGATCGGCGAGTACGCCATCACGGGCACCTCCCGCTGCGCGCACCACGGCAGCAGGTCCCACTCGACGCCGCGCCGGGTCAGGTTGAACAGCACCTGGTCGGTGGCGCACTCCCGGCCGAGGTCGGTGCCGAACAGCTCGGCCATGTCGTCGGGGTCGAAGTTGCTCACGCCGAAGTGCCGGATCTTGCCGTCGGCGCGCAGCTGGTCGAACGCTTCGAAGGTCTCCTCCAGCGGGGTGCCGCCCCGCCAGTGCAGCAGGTACAGGTCGAGGTGGTCCGCACCGAGCCGCCGCAGGCTGCGCTCGCACGCCTCGACGGCCGCGCGCCGCCCGGCGTTGTGCGGGAACACCTTGCTGACCAGGAACACCTCGTCGCGCCGCCCGGCGATCGCCTCGCCCACGACCTCCTCGGCGCCACCGCTGCCGTACATCTCGGCGGTGTCGATCAACCCCAGGCCCAGGTCGAGACCGTGCCGGAGCGCGTCGATCTCGTCGGCGCGCCGCGCGGCCCGTTCGCCCATCCCCCAGGTTCCCTGCCCCAGCACCGGCATCGCGTCCCCGGCGGGCAGTCGAAGGTGTCGCATGCTCGTCGCACACTCCGTTCCACGTCGTCGATCGGTGCCGGGCGCGACGACAGCCTACGGCGCGGCGACCCCGGGCAGCACGGCCACCAATTCGAAGCCGCCGTCGTCGGCCCGTCCTGCGTGCAGCCGACCGCCGGCCATCCGGACCCGCTCGGACAACCCCTCCAACCCGGAACCACCACCGCTCGCCTCGGGAACGACATCGCCGGACGCACCGTTGATCACGCTGACCCGCAGTTCTCCGTCCCCGTCGTCGAGCCGGACGCGGACCGGGGCTCCCGGCGCGTGCTTCGAGGCGTTGGTCAACGCCTCCTGCACGACCCGGTAGGCGGCGCGCTGCACCGAGGCCGCCGGTTCGCCGGTGACTTCGGTGGACAGCTCCACGTCGACGCCGGCGTCCCGGGCACGTCCCACCAGGTCCGGGATGGTGCGCAGGCCGGGCTGTTCGGAACGGCCGCCACCGAGGCCGAGTGTGACGCGCATCTCGTCCAACGCCTGCCTGGCGAGCTCGCGCACGCGCAGCGCGGTGTCCTTCGACTCGGCTTCGCCGGTCGTGGCCGCCAGCGCGGCCGACTCGACGGCGATCAAGGTCACGTGGTGCCCCACCGCGTCGTGGATCTCCCGCGCGATGCGCGCCCGCTCCTCGGCGCGCGCGGTCTCGGCCCTGGCCCGCAGTTGCGCGTCCACCGCCTCCCGCAACCGGCACAGGCTCACCGCCAGCTGCTGCCGCAGGGCCACCAGCGCCCCCAGCGCCGCGGGAGCCCCGGCCGCCAGCACCACGAAGCTGATCGTCAGCACGATGGCACCCACGCCCAGCGACTGGAGGACGAGCACCGGCAGCACCGCGGACAACGCCACCACCGCGCCCCACGAAGTCAGCGGCCAGAAACGCGGCTGCGCCCGTCCGAGCGCGAACAACGCCACGATCGCGGGCGCCCAACCGAGTCCCCCGGCCAACGCGGGCACGCACAGCAGCACCGCGATCCGCGGCCACCGCAGCCGCACGGGCAGCAACAGCGACGCCGCCAGTCCGGACCACAGCGCGAAGCCGGGCTCCTGGTAGGCGAACAGCACGGCGGCCACCGGGATGCCCACGGTCAGGGCCTCCACCCCCAGCCGCCGCCGTTCGCGGATCAGCCACCGCACAACTCACCTCGGGTCGACGTCGTCCAGGTCCGACACCCGTTGCGCCATCAACGCCGCCTGCACCCGGTTCTGCGCCCCGAGCTTGCTCAGCACCGTGGAGACGTAGCTCTTGACCGTCGCCTCCGTCAGTCCCAACCGGACACCGATGTCGGCATTGGACCGACCGACCGCCAGCAGCCGCAGAACCTGTTGCTCCCGCGCCGAAAGAGACCGCACCAGTCGCGCTTCGCGCGTGGTGTCCCCCATGGAACGCAGCCGCGGCAGCAGTCGCGCCGTGATGCGCGGATCGAGCACCGCGCCTCCGGCCGCGAGGTCCTGCACCGCCCGCACCAGCACGGCCGGTTCGGCGTCCTTGAGCAGGAAACCGTTCGCCCCGTACCGCAGGGCGTCGGCCACGTACTCGTCCAGGTCGAACGTGGTGAGCACGGCGGTGGCGGGCGGTTGGCCGAGCGCCCGCAGGTCGCGCAACGCGGTCAGCCCGTCCTTGCCCGGCATCTGCACGTCGACCAGCGCGACGTCCGGGCGGTGCGCGCGCACCGCGGACACCAACCGGTCACCGTCCGCGGCCTCCGCGACGACCCGGATGGGACCACCGCTTTCCAGCAGCACCCGAAGTCCCCGCCGCAACATCGGCTCGTCGTCGGCCAGCACCACGCGGATCGGCGCCCCACCGTCGTCGGTCCGCACTCTCGGTCACCTCCCCTGCTTCCCGAGAACGCCAGCAGACTAGCGCCGAAGCCGGGAACCGAACGCACACGCCACCCGTGCGCACGGTGATCAACACTGCTCACCCGCGCCCGGTTCGGGCCTTCTTGCTCTCGCGGACGCGGACCGAGATGCGCACCGGGCTGCCGACGAAACCGAACGTCTCCCGGAACTTCCGTTCGATGAACCGGCGGTAACCGGCCTCCAGGAATCCGGTGGTGAACAGCACCAGCGTCGGCGGGCGGGTGTGCGCCTGCGTGGCGAACAGGATCTTCGGCTGCTTCCCGCTGCGCACCGGCGGCGGGTTCGCGGCGACCAGATCGGACAGCCACCCGTTGAGCCGCCCGGTGGGGATCCGGGTGTCCCACGACTCCAGAGCCGTGCGCAGCGTCGGGGCCAGCTTGGCCACCGCGCGACCGGTGCGCGCCGAGACGTTGACGCGTTCGGCCCACCGCACGCGCACCAGCTCGCGGTCGATCTCCTTCTCCAGCTGCCGCCGGCGGTCGTCGTCGACCAGGTCCCACTTGTTGTAGGCGATCACCAACGCACGACCGGCCTCGACGACCATCGTGATCACCCGGAGGTCCTGCTCGCTCAACGGCTGCGACCCGTCGATGAGCACGATCGCGACCTCGGCGGCTTCGATGGCCGACTTGGTCCGCAGCGACGCGTAGTACTCGGTGCCGCTGGCGGTCTTGACCCGCTTGCGCAGCCCCGCGGTGTCGACGAACCGCCACAGCTCGCCGTCCAGCTCGACCAGGGAGTCCACCGGGTCGACCGTGGTACCGGCGGCTTCGTGCACCACCGACCGCTCCTCGCCGGTCAACCGGTTGAGCAGGCTCGACTTGCCCACGTTCGGCTTGCCGACCAGCGCGACGCGGCGCGGCCCGCCCGACCCGCCGATCTTCTCGCGCGGCGTGGCGGGGAACGACTCCAGCACGCGGTCCAGCAGGTCCCCGGAGCCTCGACCGTGCAGACCGCTGACCGGCAACGGCTCACCCAGGCCCAGCGACCACAGCGAGTGCACCTCGGCCATGGTGCGCTCGTCGTCGACCTTGTTGGCCGCGACCAGCACCGGACGCTCGGACCGGCGCAGCACCCGGGCCACCGCCTCCTCGGTGGCGGTGGCGCCGACCTGCGCGTCCACCACCAGCAGCACCGCGTCGGCGGTGTTCATGGCCAGCTCGGCCTGCGCGGCCACCGACGCCTGCAAGCCCTTGGCGTCCGGCTCCCAGCCGCCGGTGTCGACGACGGTGAAGCGGCGGCCGTTCCACAGCGCGTCGTAGGCGACCCGGTCCCGGGTGACGCCCGGGGTGTCCTGCACGACTGCCTCACGCCTGCCCAGCAGGCGGTTGACCAGCGTCGACTTGCCCACGTTGGGGCGGCCGACCACGGCCAGCACCGGCTGCGGCGGCGGACCGGTCGACTCCTCGGCCTCCGGCTCGACGTCGAACCGGGCCCATTCGGACTCGTCGGTCCACGTGCCGTCCAGGCCGGCGCCGTCCAGCGACTCGTCGGTCACGCTCGTTTCCCTCTCACATCGTCTTGGTGCTGGTCGGCCACCATCCGATCCAGCTCGCTGATCAGCTCGACCAGTTCGCTCCGCACCCGTTCGGTCGCCTCGACCAGCCCGGCGCGCCCCTTGGCGGTGGGCAGCGTGACCGGTTCCCCGAACAACACGTCGATCCGGGGAAGCAGCCTACGGCCCCGGCCGGGCGGACGACGCGTCCCCCGGCACACCACCGGCAGCAACCGGGCCCCGGCGGTCCGCGCCAACCACGCCGCCCCGTGCTGGGCATTGTCCACGTCACCGGCACCTCGCGTGCCTTCGGGGAACACCCCGACCATGCCGCCCGCGCGCAGCACGCGCACGGCGGCCAGCAGCGGTGTGCGGTCGGGTTCGCCGCGCCGCACCGACAGCTGCCCGATGCGGCGCAGGAACCATCCGAGCGCACCGCGGAACATCTCGCGCTTGATCAGGAAGACCACCGGGCGCCGCAGCGTCCCGAACAGCAACGGCCCGTCCAACATCGAGCTGTGGTTCGACACCAGCACGACCGGCCCGGACTCGGGGATCCGCTCCGCTCCGTGCACCCGCACCCGGAACGGCAGCCGCACGAACGTGCGCCCGATCCACTGACCGAACCGGTGCAGTGCCGGGGAAGCCCCTTCGGGCAGAACGCCGTCAGTCATGGCGCGGTCCGTTCCGGGTCGGTCAGCCCCCGCAGCTCCACGAGCTTGTGCAGCTGTTCGAGCACCGCGGGCAGGTCGAGTTCGGTCGTGTCCAGCTCCACCGCGTCGTCGGCCATGCGCAGCGGCGAGACCGCCCGCCCCGAGTCGAGCGCGTCCCTGCGCTGCACGTCCTGGTGCGTCCGGTCCAGGTTCCCGGCACGCCCCTCGGAGACGTCCTGCGCGGTCCGCCGCTCCGCCCGGGCGCGCGCGGACGCGGTCAGGTAGACCTTCAGCCCGGCCTCCGGAGCGACCGCGGTACCGATGTCGCGCCCCTCCACGACGATCCCGCCCGGGGAGACCAGCGCCCGGCGGATCACCTCGCGCTGCTGCCCGACGAGCAGCCGCCGCACCTCCGCGACCGCGGACACCGCGGACACCGCAGCGGTCACCTGCGGTCCTCGGATCTCCCGGCCGACGTCGACGCCGTCCAGCAACACCTCGGGGTGCCCGGGATCGGTACCGACGACCAGCCGTGCCGCGGAGACGATCCGCCGCACCTCCGCCTCGTCGGACGGATCTGCTCCGGCCCGCAGCACCGCCAGCGTCGCCGCGCGGTACATCGCGCCGGTGTCGAGATAGGTCGCGCCGAGCGCCGAGGCCAACCTCCGGGACACCGTGGACTTGCCGGTGCCCGACGGTCCGTCGAGGGCCACCACACCGCGGAGCTGGGCGTGTGCCACGTCGTACTTCCTCCCCCTGGGTGAACGTTGACCGGTCGGCGTGCGCCGGACCAACAACCCATTCTGCCCGGTCGGCACCGACGTCCCCCAGGCGAGTCCGGGTCACCCCCGGCACAGTCCACCACGACGCCAGATGCGAAGAATGTGAACATTCGTCGAGGGGCATGTATTAGGGTCGGCGACCGTGGACGTCACAGTGACCCCGCTTCCAGGACTCGGGACGCAGCAGGACTTCACGACCCGCTCCGGCCACCGCATCGGTGTGATCACCTACCGTGACGGCCGGTTCGAGCTGATCGTGTCCGACCACGACGACCCCGACAAGGTCGCGGCGTCGGTTGATCTGACCACCGAGGAGACCAGCGCGCTGGCCAACCTGCTCGGCGCCCCGCAGCTCGTCGCCCAGCTCACCGAGCAGCAACGCGAGGTGACCGGAGTCACCACGTGGCAGCTGCCGGTCACCCCGAACTCCCCGTACGCGGGCCGGACGCTCGGCGAGACCGAGATGCGCACCCGCACCTCGACGTCGATCGTCGCGGTCGTCCGCGGTGGTGCGGTGCACCCGTCCCCGCGGCCGGACTTCGAGTTCGCCGCCGGTGACCTGGTGGTCGTCGTCGGCACCGCGGACGGTCTCCGCGCGGCCAGCGAAATCCTGGAGAAGGGCTGATCACACCCACAACACCACGCTGACGCCCGGCACCGGCCGGGATCACGCGTCACCCCCGAGCGGGTGACGCGCGCCCACAACTGCATAGGTACGGCAACAGGCGAGAGGAAACACGGTGCACGACACGGCGATCTCCCTCATCGAGCTGGGAGCGGTGTTCTTCGGTCTCGGCATCCTCGGAAGACTCGCCTGGAAGATCGGCGTATCACCGATCCCGCTGTACCTGCTCGGAGGGCTCGCCTTCGGCACCGGTGGCCTGATACCGCTGCACGGCATCGTGCCGTTCACCCACCTCGCCTCCGAGATCGGCGTGGTGCTGCTGTTGCTGCTGCTCGGCCTGGAGTACTCGGCCGGCGAACTCGTCACGGGACTGCGGCGCTCCTGGCTCGCCGGCCTGATCGACATCGTGCTCAACGCGGTCCCCGGTGCGCTGGTCGCGCTGCTGCTGGGGTGGGGTCCGATCGGAGCGCTGAGCATGGCCGGGGTCACCTACATCTCGTCGTCCGGCATCGTCGCGAAGGTGCTCGGCGACCTCGGCAGGCTGGGCAACCGGGAAACCCCGGTGATCCTGTCGATCCTGGTCTTCGAGGACCTGGCGATGGCCGTCTACCTGCCGATCCTGACCGCCGTGCTGGCCGGGGTGAGCTTCCTGGGCGGCCTCACCGCGGTGGGTGTGTCCCTGGTCGTCATCACCCTGGTGCTGGTGATCGCGCTGAAGTTCGGCCGGTACGTCTCGGCGCTGGTCGACAGCCCGGACCCGGAGGTGTTCCTGCTGCGGCTGCTGGGCGCGGCCCTGCTGGTCGCCGGCATCGCCTCGGAGTTGCAGGTCTCGGCCGCCGTCGGCTCGTTCCTGCTGGGCATCGCGATCTCCGGGTCGACCGCGGTGAACGCCTCCCGGATGCTCGAACCGCTGCGAGACCTGTTCGCCGCGGTGTTCTTCGTCGTCTTCGGCCTGAACACCAATCCGGCCGAGATCCCGCCGGTGTTACCGGTGGCGCTGCTGCTCGCGCTCGCCACCAGCGCCACCAAGATCGCGACCGGCTGGCTGGCCTCGCGGATGCAGGGCGTCGGCCGGATGGGCCGGGTGCGCGCCGGTGCCGCACTGGTGGCACGCGGCGAGTTCTCCATCGTCATCGCCGGACTGGCCGTCGCCTCCGGTTCGGTCACCGGTGAACTCGCCGCGCTCGCCACCGCCTACGTGCTCCTGATGGCGATCCTGGGACCCGTGGCGGCCCGGGTCGTCGAACCTGTCGCACGCCGCGTGCTGCGGCTGCGCCCCGCCAGGTCCTGAGGTCGGGTCACATCCCGACGAGGCCGTACAGCGAACCGACCTCCTGCCGGTTGAGCCGCCGGATCGCGCCTGGCCGCTCGTTGCCCAGCTGAACCTCGCCGATCGCGGTGCGCACGAGCCGCTGCACCGGATGCCCGGCGGCCTTGAGCAGTCGGCGCACGATGCGCTTGCGGCCCTCGTGCAGCACGACCTCGACGAGCGCCCGGCCCTGGTTGACGTCGACCAGCTTGAACCGATCGACCTTGGCCACGCCGTCGTCGAGTTCGATGCCCGCGCGCAGCCGCCGACCGAGGTCCTTCGGGATCGGCCCCAGCACCTCGGCCAGGTAGGTCTTCGTCACCCGGTACGACGGGTGCATCAACCGGTGCGCCAACTCACCGTCGTTGGTGATCAGCAGCAGCCCCTCGGTGTCCTGGTCGAGACGCCCCACGTGGAACAGCTTGCCCTCGCGCTCCCGCAGGTAGTCGCCGATGCAGGGCCGCCCCTGGTCGTCGGACATCGTGCACAGGATCCCCCGCGGCTTGTTCAGCAGCAGGTGCACCGTCTCGTCGTTGACCACCACGCGGTTGCCGTCGACGTGGATCACCGCGACCGCCGGGTCCACCCGGCGCCCCAGCTCGGTGACGACCTCTCCGTCGACCTCGATGCGCCCTTCCAGGATCATCTCCTCGGCGGCGCGCCGGGAGGCCACTCCTGCCTGGGACAGCACTTTCTGCAGCCGCACTCCTTCAGCGGCGGCGTTGGTCGGGGAACGGTGCTCAGACGTCATCAATCGAATCCACTTCGGGCAGCAACGGGGCGAGTGGTGGCAGGTCCTTCAGCGACGACAGCCCCAGCCGCTCCAGGAACAGCTCGGTCGTGCAGTACAGGATGCCACCTGTCTCAGGATCGGTTCCGGCCTCCTCGATCAGGCCGCGCCCCACCAGGGTACGGATGACGCCATCGACGTTCACACCGCGTACCGCTGCCACCCGCGCACGCGTCACCGGCTGCCGGTAGGCGATCACCGCCAGTGTCTCCAGCGCCGCGCGCGTCAACTTCGTCCGCTGCCCGTCCAGCAGGTACCGCTCCACGTAAGGCGCGTACTTCTCCCGCGTGTAGAACCGCCAGCCGTCACCGACCCGCCGCAGGTCCAGCCCGCGCTCGGCCGCCGCGTAGCCGTCGGAGAGCCGGTGCAGCGCCTCGCGCACCCGGGCGACCGGCTGCTCCAGCGTGTCCGCCAGCAGCTCCTCCCCCGCGGGAATGTCCACGACCAGCAGCAACGCCTCCAGAGCGGCGTCGAGGGCGGCATCGGAGTCGAGGTCCGGGGCCGACTGCGCGACCACGGCCTCCGACCCGTTGTCCGATGTCGCCGCAGGGGCGTCGGCCTCCGCGTCCTGCTCGCTCACCCGTACTCCTCTTCGTCCTGCCTGGCCCGCTGCGCCTCGGCGTCGGCCTGCGCCTGCTCGACGCTCCCGCCGACCCAGCGCACGATCAGCTCGCCGAGCGGGCTCTCCTGCTCGAACTGCAGCACCTTCTCCCGGTACAGCTCCAGCAGGGCCAGGAACCGCGCGACGATCTCGACGGTGTGCCCGCAGTCGGACACCAACTCGCCGAACGCGGCGCTGCCCTGCTCCGCCAACCGGACCCGCAGCAGCGCGGCGTGCTCCCGCACCGACACCTGGTGCTGGTGGATGTGGTCCAGCGACACGGTCGGAGGCGGCTTCGGGCGGAACACCGCGGCGGCGATCTCGGCGAACCGGTTCGGGTCCACCCCGATCACCACTTCCGGCAGCAGCCCCTCGAACCGCTTCTCCAGCGAAACCGCCCGCGGGTACCGGCGGAGCGCACCGGCTTCCAGCTCGGCGAACAACGCGGCCACCTGCTTGTACGCCCGGTACTGCAGCAGCCGGGCGAACAACAGGTCGCGGGCTTCCAGCAGTGCCAGGTCGTCCTCGTCCTCCACCTCGGCGGCGGGCAGCAGCCGCGCCGCCTTGAGATCGAGCAGCGTGGCCGCGACCACCAGGAACTCGGTGGTCTCGTCGAGGTCCCACTGCTCGCCGAGAGCCTTGGTGTAGGCGATGAACTCGTCGGTGACCCGGTGCAGCGCCACTTCGGTGACGTCCATCTGGTGCTGCGAGATCAGCTGCAACAGCAGGTCGAACGGACCCTCGAAGTTGTCCAGCCGCACGGTGAACCGGTTGGAGTCCCGCGGAGCCGACTCGGTCACCTCGTCCGGGACAGCGGGATCGGTCACTCGCCGGGCCCCCGCCCCCTCGGCCCGCCACAACGCATGCCGTTCACCGCGCGATCACCTCGCGCGCCAGGGCCCGGTACGCCTGCGCCCCCGACGACTGCGGGGCCCAGCGCGTGATCGGCTCCCCGGCCACGGTCGTCTCGGGGAACCGCACCGTCCGGTTGATGACGCTGTCGTAGACGATGTCCCCGAACGCCTCCACCACCCTGGCCATCACTTCGCGGGAGTGCAGCGTGCGCGGATCGAACATGGTCGCCAGGATGCCACTGATCTCCAGGTCGGGATTCAACCGCTCCCGCACCTTCTCGATGGTGTCGATGAGCAGCGCCACGCCCCGCAGGCTGAAGAACTCGCACTCCAGCGGGATGATCACCCCGTCGGCCGCGGCCAGCGCGTTGACCGTCAGCAGGCCCAGCGAAGGCTGGCAGTCCACCAGCACGTAGTCGTACTCCGGGAGCGCGGGCCGCAGCACCCGCTGCAACGTCTGCTCCCGACCGACCTCGGCGACCAGCTGCACCTCGGCTGCGGACAGGTCGATGTTGCTCGGCAACAGGTCCATGCCGTCGACGCTGGTGCGCATCACGACGTCCTCGACGCCGACCGCGCGCTCCATGATCACGTTGTAGATGGTCTGCTCCAGCTGGTGCGGCTGGACGCCCAGACCGACCGAGAGCGCCCCCTGCGGATCGAAGTCCACCAGCAGCACCTTGCGCCCGTACTCGGCGAGCGCGGCCCCGAGATTGATCGTCGACGTGGTCTTCCCGACGCCGCCCTTCTGATTGCACATCGCGAGCACCGACGCCGGGCCGTGCTTGTCCAGCAGCGGCGGTTCGGGGATGCGTCGACGTGGCCTGCCGGTGGGCCCGAGGCCGCGGGAGGAGCCCGGCGACAGGTCGACCTCGTCCTCCGAGCTGCCGGTCGTTTCCGGGGCGATGCTCAGGTCGACCGCGCCCCGGGCCCGCCCCTCGGCGGAGGGCTGCGGTTGCGACATGGCGATCTGACTCCTTCTCAAGCCGGTGGCGATCGAAACGCAGCCTAAGTGGCATTCACTACCAGCGGCAACGCGCCTCGCCGGGGTGTCGGAAATGCGTTCCAGAGCACTGCGGCCCGTCCGTACCGGCCCGACGGAGGGATCGCATTCGCAGCGTCGCCGCATCACTCCGGAGCGTGGGCACGTGGATGTGCCGTGGCATACACCTCCCGCAGCGTGTTGACCGTGACGAGCGTGTAGACCTGCGTCGTGGTGACCGACGCGTGTCCCAGGAGTTCCTGCACGACGCGAACGTCCGCACCGCCCTCCAGCAGGTGGGTGGCGAACGAGTGGCGCAACACGTGCGGTGACACGACGGCGGCGATCCCGGCCCGGTCGGCGGCGGCCTTGAGCGCGTTCCAGGCGCTCTGCCGGGACAGCCTGGTGCCACGCGAGTTCAGGAAGATCGCCGCGCTACCGCGTCCGCGTGTCGCGAGCACCGGCCTGGCCCGCACCAGGTAGGCGTCCAGCGCCGCCAACGCCGGACGCCCGATCGGCACGAGTCGCTGCCGGCCGCCCTTCCCGTCGAGCAACACCGTGCGTTCGGTGTCGTCGACGTCGTCGACGTCCAATCCGACCGCCTCGGAAATCCGGGCTCCGGTGGAGTAGAGCAGTTCCAGCAGCGCACGATCCCTCAGTCCGCGCACATCATCGCCCCCGGCGTGCGTCAGCAAGCGGTCGACGTCGTGAATCGACAACGCCTTCGGCAGCCGTTTCGGAAGACTGGGCGGTGAAACCTCCCGCGCCACGTCCACCTGCAACAGCCCTTCGGCATGCGCGAACCGGTGCAGCCCCCGCACCGCGACCAGCGCACGCGCCGCCGACGAGGCCGCCAACGGCGTCCGCTCCGCGGTTCCCTCCCGCAGTTCACCCAGGAACGAGGACAGGTGCTCAGCACGCACGTCCACGAGATCCGCCACACCGACGTCGGCGAGGAACTGGCCGTACCGATGCAGATCCCGCGCGTAGGAGTCGACGGTGCTGCGAGCCGTACCGCGTTCGACGGCGAGGTGATCGAGGTAACCACCGATCACCTCGCCCAGCCGCACGGGCAGGTCTTCGAAGCGCTTCACCTCGCGCGAGAACCGAAGCTGCTCGGCCGATCACGCCACGCCGCGTCGACGGGCCGAGGCTTCGCCCGCCCCGCGTGCACCTCCTGCGCGGCCAGCAATCCGGACACCGCCGGGGAGTTGACGATCTCCCCGGACAACACCATGCCCACGGCCTCGGCGAGCGGAACGCGGTGGATCACGAGGTCCGCCTCCTCGTCTCCCACTGCCGCCGGTCGTTCCACATCGGACAGACCGGTCGCGAGGAAGACTCGCACGCTCTCGTCGGTGAATCCCGGCGACGTCGCGATGTCGACCAGCACCGACCAGTTCGTGGCAGCGAGCCCCGCCTCCTCGACGAGCTCCCGCTGCGCGGTGCGGACCGGTTCTTCACCGGCCACGTCGAGCAGCCCGGCCGGCAGCTCCCACAACCGGCGTCCGAGCGGGTATCGGTACTGGTGGATGAGCACGACCTGGTCGTCCTCGTCCAGCGCGACGACCGCTACCGCACCGAGGTGTTCCACGACCTCCCGACGAGCCCGCGCACCGCCTGGCATCGCCACCTCGTCGGCTCGCAGCGCGAGGATGTTGCCGACGTAGACATCCGTGCTGTCCAGCGTTTCGAACTCGTGCTCGCCATTGGTGCGCGCGACGCCGCGTCCGGCGCCGTCCGGGTTCTCACTCGTGTCCACGTCCCCCACCCTAGGACGTGCCCCACACCGAGATGCGATCGACGAGCGACCGAACGTCACCCGCCGACCGCACCACCCGCGATCCGCCGCCGTCTATGCCGGTCAGACGCTTGCCGCCGGCTCCTGCACGCTGTCGGACAGATCGACGGGCAACCGCTCCGCGGCCCGGTAGTCGATCGCCGCCTTCACGAATGCGGCGAACAGCGGGTGCGGCCGCGTGGGCCGGCTCTTGAGTTCCGGATGCGCCTGGGTACCGACGAAGAAGGGGTGCTCCTCACGGCGCAATTCGACGAACTCGACCAACCGGTTGTCCGGAGATGTTCCCGAGAACACCAGCCCGGCCTTGCTCAACCGGTCCCGGTAGGCGTTGTTCACCTCGTAGCGGTGCCGGTGGCGCTCGGACACCTCCTCGGTCCCGTACGCCTGCGCGACGATCGAGTCCTTCTGCAACTTCGCCGGGTACGCACCGAGCCGCATGGTGCCGCCCATGTCCCGGTCCCCCGAGACGACGTCGTGCTGGTCGGCCATGGTGCTGACCACCGGGTGCTGGCACGGCTCCTCGAACTCGGTGGAGTTCGCCCGCTCCAGACCGGCCAACGACCGGGCCGTCTCGATCACCATGCACTGCAGCCCCAGGCACAGCCCAAGGGTCGGGATCCCGTGCGTCCTCGCGTACCGGATGGCACCGAGTTTGCCCTCGATGCCGCGCACGCCGAAGCCACCGGGGATCAGCACACCGTCCATTCCGGACAGCGCATGCGCCGCACCGGACTCGGTTTCGCAGGTGTCCGAGGGCACCCAGGAGATCTCGACCTTCGCCCGGTGCGCGAAGCCGCCTGCGCGCAGCGCCTCGGTCACCGAGAGGTAGGCGTCCGGCAGGTCCACGTACTTGCCGACCAGTGCGATCCGAATCCGCTCGGAGGGGTTGTGCACCCGGTCCAGCAGGTCGCCCCACACCGACCAGTCGACGTCGCGGAAAGGCAGTCCGAGCCGACGGACCAGGTAGGCGTCGAGTCCCTCACCGTGCAGCACCCGCGGGATGTCGTAGATCGACGGCGCATCGGGGCAGGCCACCACACCGTCGACGTCCACATCGCACATCAACGCGATCTTGCGCTTGAGGTCCTCCGGCAGATCGCGGTCCGCCCGGCACACCAGCGCGTCCGGCTGAATACCGATATTCCGGAGCGCTGCGACCGAGTGCTGCGTCGGCTTGGTCTTCAACTCCCCCGAGGGAGCCAGGAACGGCACCAACGACACGTGCAGGAAGAAGCAGTTGTCCCGCCCCACGTCGTGCCGGACCTGCCGGCACGCTTCCAGGAACGGCAGCGATTCGATGTCGCCGACCGTGCCACCGACCTCGGTGATGACCACGTCGGGCGTGCGGCCGTCCTCGTCGGGCTCGGCCATCGCGCGGATCCGAGCCTTGATCTGGTCGGTGATGTGCGGGATCACCTGCACCGTGTCGCCCAAGTACTCCCCGCGCCGCTCCTTGGCGATCACGGCCGAGTAGACCTGGCCGGTGGTGACATTGGCGTTGCGGGTCAGGTCCCGGTCCAGGAACCGCTCGTAGTGCCCGATGTCGAGGTCGGTCTCTGCCCCGTCCTCGGTCACGAAGACCTCACCGTGCTGGAACGGGTTCATGGTCCCGGGATCCACGTTCAGGTAAGGGTCGAGCTTCTGCATGGTCACCCGCAGGCCGCGGGAGGTCAGCAATTCGCCCAGACTGGAAGCCGTGAGCCCTTTACCCAGAGAGGAGGCCACGCCCCCCGTCACGAACACGTGCTTGATAGTGCGTGCTTGCGGCACCAAGAAAGCTCCCCGTGGTCAAGCCGTCGCCGGGCTGGAATTCTGCGCTGGCAGGACGGCTGGCTCCGTCGCTCCCACGGAATTCCAGCCTATCGCACGACCACACCGCCGTGCAGCAGCCCCGCATCCCCATGCACGCCCTGACACCGCTGGTCAACCGCCATCCGGACGAGTTCCCAAGTCATGGTCCCGTCGGAGGTGATCCAGGTGCACCGCTCGGTGACCATCGACACGTCCTACTCCTCAAGCGCGTCGGCCGCGGCTGCGATGACACCAACCGAATCACGGGGCGACAGAGCAAGCGCACCCAGGTCGTCCATGAGCCCCCTGAGGGTTTCCACCTCCTCTTCCACTTCGACGTACGTGCACCCCACGGGCCCCGCCACCACCGCCACGTCCGGATGCGGGAGGTCGCAGAACGAGAGAATCGAGAACGGGACGTCCACCGGCAGCGCCCCGGCTTCGAACGGCAATACCCGCACCGTCACACCTGATCGCTCGATCACGTCGAGCAGGTGCCGCAGCTGTGCACGGTGCGCCGCAGGCTCCACCACCCGCCTCCGGAGCGCCGATTCAGCGAGGACGATGTCGATCTCGGCCTTGTGGTCCTCCAGCAACATCCGCTGACGCCTCAGCAGCCACTCCAGCCTCCGCTCCAGAGGCGCCTCGTCGAGTCTTCGCTGCCTGGCCGCACACACCGCGCGTTCGTATTCCGGAACGCGCACGAGCTCGGGGACGAGTTCCACGGCGAACGACCGGATGACATCGGCCTCGGCCTCCAAGCCCACGCATACCTGCTGGGCGCGCGACACGACGTCCCTGTACTGCTCCCACCACGCCCGGCTACGAGCGGCCCTTGCCAACTCCACCAGGCGCGAGCGTTGGTCCGCGCTCGCCTGGCACACCTCGGCCAACGCCATCACGGCATCGATCCCGACGCTCTGCTTGGCGGTCTCGATCTTGCTGACCTTGCCCTGCTGCCACCCCAGCCTGCTGGCGACGTCGACATGCGTGAGTCCCGCGGCGAGCCGCAGCCTCTTCAGCTCCGCGGCGAGAACACGTCGGCGCAGGGTCGGGCTGGCGACGGACCCCGCAGGGTCGGGCGACTCGGACGCGGCGGCGAGGTGGTTCGAATTCGTCGTTTCCATGACGCCAGCTTGATCCGCACCGCCGTCGAAGTCCAGGAATATCGCCTGATCGAATTATGGCATTGAGAATAATTCGCCTCGATCATGGTGGACATGGAACCGATCTCCCATGCCGCTGCCACCACCCACCTGGACCACCGCAGCTCAGCCACGGGTGTGCGGAACGGGCCCCTGCGCATTGGCGGCCACGCCGTAGTGACCGGCCTGCCGGTCCAGCTGCTCGCGCAACGCGAGCACGACGGCCACCCGCCCGGCCGCGCTGTCCACGTCGTCGACGGTCGACACGGCCGAGGAGATCGACGGGTCGGCGCGCGCGACCCCGACCGCTCCCGACCCGTCGGCAGATCCCGCGGAACCAACGAGCACAGCGCCGGAGCCCGCCTGGTCGAGCTGGGTCGCGAAGCGCGCGAGGGTGGCCGCCTTGTCCCCCGCACCCCTTCCCGAGAGTGCGCCGCCGGTGAGCACCACTGCCAGCTGCCCGGGCCGCACCCCCGGGGATGCCTGCAAGAATCCGCCATCGGCGAGCCCGGCGAACGCGGCCGCACGCGCGTCGTCGGAGACCGGGGACTGGCCGGACTGCGGGTTCAGAGCGAGCGGGCCGACCAAACCTCCTGCCAGCGTGCCGGGGTCGGCAGCGGTGGGGAGCTGGACACCTGCCGGGAGCAGCTGGGTGACCACGTTGCGGAGACGGTCGGCATTCGCCGGATCGGCGAACTCCTCGGTCAACCGGATCTCGCCGGTCACCTGCGCACCCGAGGCGCGGAGCAGCTCCTTGACCGCGTCCCGCTGCTGCGGCGCGGCATCCCACGAACTGATCAGCACGACGCTCCGCTGGTCGAGCCGTCCTTGCACGGCCATGGGGCCGACCGCTTCGCCGAACCGGTCGGCTGCGGCGAGCCGGGTTCGGAGATCGGCCCGCTCCCCCTGCAGGTGCGACACCTGCTCCTGCAGCGACTCGCGCTGACCGCCCACAGTGGACAGCAGGCGCGAGCTGAGCGAGGTGGAACCGAGCACCACGCCCATCGCCAGCGCCAGGAAAACCGCCGCGATCGACACGATGTGGTAGCGCAGCGAGATCATGTGAACAGCCCCCGGAAGTACGCGGACACCGACTTCGCGCTGTGGTCCAGGACGTCGACGACGGCCGGGCCGAGCCCTGACACGGTCAGCGCGACGGTCACGACCACGAGCGCCGCCGTGGCCAGCAGCAGGACTGCGGACAGCGGAGTCCTGCTGCGTTGCAGGGTCGCGACCGCAGCCCCGTCGATCACCTTGCTGCCCAGGCGCAGCCGGGTGAGGAACGTCGACGGGTTGGATCCGGATCGTCCGCGGTCGAGGAACTCCCCGAGAGTCGCCTGGAACCCCACCGTGACGATCAGGCTGGCCCGTTGCGCGTCGGCGAGCAGGAGGGCGAGGTCCTCGGGATTTCCCGTCGCGGGAAACGTCACCGCCCCGATCCCCAGGTCCTGGATGCGTTCGAGGCCGGGAGCGTGACCGTCGAGATGAGCAGGAATCACCACCTCAGCGCCGCTCTTGAGCGTGTCGGTGCCGACCCCTTCAGGATCTCCCACGATCACGTCGGGCAGGTAACCGGACTTGCGCAGCGTGTCCGCGCCGGATTCGACGCCGATCAGGACCGGCCGGTACTCCCTGATGTAACGCCGCAGTGCCCTGAGGTCATCCGCATGGCCGTAGCCGGGGGCGAGCACCAGCGCGTGCCGGCCCTCCATGGACAGCGACAGCTCGGGCACACCGATCCCGTCGAGGATCAGGGTTCGTTCCTTGCGCAGGAACTCGATCGTGTTGGCCGAGAACGCCTCGAGTTGGGCGGACATCCCGGCCTTGGCCTCGATCAACTGGTCAGCGATCGAGTCGGCGTCCTGCCGGGTACCACGCCCGACCTCCTCGTCACCGGAGTAGACGACACCCTCGTTCAGCCGGATCCGGGCACCGTCCTTGATCCGCCGCACGGTCTGCGCGCCCACCCCGTCGATCAGTTCGACCCCGGCGGACAGCAGCACCTCCGGCCCGAGGTTCGGGTACCGGCCGGAGATGGAGGGGGCGGCGTTGACGACACCGACCACCTCGGCGGCGACCAACGCCTCCGCGGTGCGCCGGTCCAGGTCGGCCTGGTCGAGGACGGCGATGTCACCCGCGCGAACCCGGCGGAGCAGGTCTCCCTGCCGCCGATCGACCCTGGCTGTCCCGATGACCCCGGGCAGGGATTCCTGCCGGCGAGCAAGCAGACCGCTGAACTTCATGAACCGATAGTGACAAACCGATCACTCGAAGTTCGTCTGCCACGCCGAAGCGACTCGGCCGTTCGACGCCCGCGGAATGGGCCATTCGACCTAACGAGCGCTTTGCTTGGAACGCTGGCTCCCGCTCTTCCGGGGCTTCTTCGCCGGAGCGGACTTCTCGCTGCGCGAGGAATTGGCCTGGTCCCGCTTGTAGGTCGCGGCGGTGTCGAGCAACTCCTCCGCATGCGCCCGCCCGGTCTCGGTCGAGTCCAGCCCCGCGAGCATCCGGGCGAGCTCGGCGACGCGTTCCTCATCGGCCACGACCCGAACGTCGCTGCGCGTCAGCCCGCCGTCGACGGCGCCCTTGTCCACCACGAGGTGCCGGTCCGCGTACGCGGCGACCTGTGCCAGGTGCGTGACCACGACGACCTGGTGCGTCTGGGCCAGCCGGGCGAGCCGGCGGCCGATCTCCACCGCCGCGCGACCACCCACTCCGGCGTCCACTTCGTCGAACACCAGCGTGGGGACCGTGTCGGCGTCGGCGAGCACGACTTCGAGCGCGAGCATCACCCTGGACAGTTCACCGCCGGACGCGCCTTTGTGGATCGGCAGCGCTGGTGCGCCCGAGTGCGCGATGAGCTGCAGCTCCACTTCGTCCACGCCGTCGGGGCCGGCATGCAGGAGCCGACCGTCCACGGGAAGAGCGCACGTGTCGTTCTTGTCCGTCTCCTTCTGCTGGACCACGACTTCGAGCCTGGCCTGGGGCATCGCCAGACCGGTCAGCTCGTCGGTGACGGCAGCGGCGAGTCGGCCTGCTGCGTTCTGCCGGGCCTCGGATACGGCCCGGGCGTGCCCGGCGAGTTGGGCGGCGAGTTCGTCGCGCCGTGCCGCCAGCGCGGCGAGCGCCTCCTCGGAGGTGTCCATCCCGGCGAGCTTCGTGCGGGCCTGTTCGGCCCACGCCAGCACGCCGTCGACATCCGCGGCGTACTTCTTGGTCAGCTGCTTCAACTCGGCCTGCCGCGCCAGCACCTGCTCCAACCGAGCCGGATCGGCGTCCAGCCTGTCCAGGTACCCGCCGAGTTCCGCCCCCACATCCGCCAGCACCGCCGCGGCCTCGGCCAACCTGGGCTCCAGATCTCGGAGGACCGGGTCCTCCGCACCTCCGAGGCGCCGCCGCGCCTCCCCGAGCAGCCCGACCGCGCCCGGGGCATCCGGATCTCCGTCCGGCGAACCGTTCAGCGCCAGCTGCGCACCGGAGGCGGTCTCCCGGAGCTGGTCGACGTCCGCGAGGCGCCGCGCCTCGTCGACGAGCGCTTCGTCCTCCCCGGGCTCGGGGGCCACCGCGTCGATCTCGGAGAGGCCGTGGCGCAGCAGATCAGCTTCCCGAGCCAGTTCTCTGGACCGCTCGGTGCGTTCGGTGAGTTCCCGGACCGCTTCCGCCCATTCCTCGCGCACCCGCTGGTACTCGGTCAACGCCGGGAGCACCGCGTCTCCGGCGAAGCGGTCGAGCACGGCCCGTTGTTCCCCAGACCGCAGGAGCCGGAGCTGATCGTTCTGCCCGTGGACGGCCAGAACCTGGTCGGCCAGTTCGGACAGCACCGCGTTCGGCACCGAACGTCCGCCGAGGTGCGCTCGGGAACGGCCGTCAGCGGTGACACTGCGCAGCGCGATGAGGCTGCCGTCATCATCGGGCTCGGCGCCCGCGTCGGAGGCGACCTTGACGGCGGCGGAATCGGTCGTCGTCTCGAACCGCCCCTCCACCACCGCGCGGTCGGCTCCCGCACGCACCCGCGAGGCATCAGCGCGTCCGCCGCTGAGCAGGTGCAGGCCGGTGACCACCATCGTCTTGCCCGCCCCGGTCTCCCCCGTGACCACGGTCAGGCCGGGGTGCAGTTCGAGCGTGGCGTCGTCGATGACGCCCAGTCCCTGGATGCGCATCTCCGCCAACACATCACGCACCCTAGCGGCCCGCCTCTCAGCCCGGGTCCCCGCCAGTGCGATCAACGCGGCCATGCCGAGAGGAGCGGTCAGTCGACCACCGCGCATACCGCCGCTCACCTCCCGGTTCTCCTGATCAACTACCAGGAAGCCGAGGGGCTATCACGCAGATGCCGGGCCGCGCCACCCCTGCACCGGCAGTTCGAACTTGCGCACCAGCCGGTCGGTGAACACCGTGTCGTGCAGTCGGACCAGTCGCACCGGGACCTCACCGGCCACGACCTCCACCCTGGCTCCGGCGGGCAGGTCGAAGTGGCGTTGGCCATCGCAGCACAGCACCGCGTCGTGCCCGTTCTGGTCGATCTCCAGCGCGACGAGCGACTCGCGCGAGACCACCAGCGGGCGCGCGAACAGTGCGTGGGCGTTGCTCGGCACGACCAGCAGCGCCTGGACCTCGGGCCAGACGACCGGTCCTCCCGCGGAGAACGCGTACGCGGTGGATCCGGTGGGAGTGGAGCAGAGGACGCCGTCGCATCCGAACGCGGAGACCGGGTGCCCGTCGACCTCGACGACCACGTCGAGGATCCGTTCCCGGCTGCTCTTCTCCACACTCGCCTCGTTGAGAGCCCACGTGTGCGCGAGAACCCTGCCGTCGAGTGTGGCCGTGATCTCCACGGTCATGCGTTCCTCGACGTGGTACCGGCCCTCGACGACAGCCACGATCGCTTCATCGAGGGCGTCGGAGTCCGCACCGGCCAGGAATCCCACCCTGCCGAGGTTGACGCCGAACACCGGTACGTCGCCGAGACGCGCCAACTCGGCCGCCCGAAGCAGGGTGCCATCACCGCCGAGGACGAGCACCAGTTCGGTGCCCGCGGCTGCCTGGCGGTCCGGGGCCACCACCCGGCTGTAACAGTCCGGGTTGAGCTGCGGCGCCTCCTCGGCGAGGACCCGCACCCGCATGCCCGAGCCGATGAGCTGACCGGCGACCTTCTCGGCCGTCCGCAAGTTGTGCTGTTTGCCGGTGTGCACCACCAGCAGCACCTCTCGGGTCAAGTGCCACTCCCTTGCCGGTGTGTGCTTCGGGCCGCGTTCTGCGGTCCCCGCTGGACAGCGTCCGCCACCAGGGTTTCCGCTTCGGTCACGTCAACGCCCTCGCCGGGACGCAACCAGGCGAAGTACTCGACGTTGCCGGAGGGGCCCGGCAGCGGACTCGCCACGACACCACGCAGGCCAAGTCCGTGCTCGGCGGCGAAGCGGACGACGTCCAGCACGGCTTCGGCACGCAGGTCCGGTTCGCGCACGACACCGCCCGACCCCAGCCGCTGCTTGCCCACTTCGAACTGCGGCTTGATCATCGGCACCAGGTCGGCTTCCGGGGACGAGCAAGCCACCAGCGCCGGGAGGACCAGTTTCAAGGAGATGAAGGACAGGTCCGCTACGACGAGGTCCACTTCGCCGCCGATGGCATCAGCGGTCAACGACCGAACGTTGGTCCGGTCGTGCACTCGTACCCGGTCGTCAGTCCGCAGTTTCCAGTCGAGCTGGCCGTACCCGACGTCGACGGCCACGACTTCACGAGCACCGCGGCGCAGCAGAACGTCGGTGAATCCACCTGTCGACGCTCCGGCATCCAGGCAGCGGCGGTCCTCGATGCGCAGGCCGTCGGACTCGAAAGCCTCCAACGCGCCGACCAGTTTGTACGCCCCGCGCGATGCCCAGCCAGGATCGTTGACGTCCTCGGCGACCACGAGTGGTGCGTCGAGCTCAACCGCGGTGGCCGACTTCCGGGCCACCATCCCGCGGATGGTCACCCGCCCGGCCGCGACCAGTTCGGAGGCGTGCTCCCGGGACCGGGCGAGTCCGCGACGAACCAGTTCAGCGTCCAACCGCGCCTTGCGTGGCACTCCGTCAACTCCTGTGTGCGTTCGTTCCAGAAAGGAGGTTGTCGGCCTTCGCCAACGCGCCGGTGAGTGCGGAATGGACCGCTTCGAAGGCTTCGACGTGTTCGGACACCGGCTGCTCACGTACTGCGTCGAGCGCGGCGACCGCCGTCTGGATCGCATCCACCGCGTCCTGGCCGTCGTCCGCCTGCGCGAGTTTAGCGAGCATCGCGGGATTCGGTGCCGAGTGCGCGCCGTGTGCGTCTGGAGAGGTCATCTGTTCCCGCTCCCCTCAATAGCGTCGCCAACGTTCCTGTCGCGACGCTTCCACGCTAGCCCACGGCAACCACCGGGACACCGCGGCCCACCTCGCGAGAGCTCAGCCGAGGTCCAGCGTGCGCAACGCCGATTCCGCCTGGTCGTCGCAGGCGTGCACGGTGGGGCTGCCATCACCGTTCGGCCACCAGGTCGCGCAAAGAGCGCGGAGCGCTGCGAACGGGTCCAGGGGGGATTCACCGGATTGGGCAGACAGTTCGAGTCGGTGGCCGTCCACCCTGACCTTCCAACCTGGCTGCTCCGCGATGGCGGACTCGGGCCTCGGGCGGTGCAGTGCGCGGAGATCAGCAGCGACGTGGCCGGGGCGGAGTTCGGGTGGGGCCCCGAGCAGCTCCGCGGCAGTGCTGACGCCGGTCAGCACGAGCAGCGATGGCATCCCGGCGTTGACGGCACCGGCGATGTCGGTGTCCAGCCTGTCCCCGACCATCAGGGGCGAGCCGGCGTGTGCCGAGGCGACGGCGCGTTGCAGGAGCGGGCGCTCCGGCTTGCCCGCGACCTGCGGATCCTTGCCGGTGGCCGCCTGCAGAGCCGCCACCATCGCTCCGTTGCCGGGCAGCTCGCCCCGCTCCGTCGGCAGGGTGCGGTCACCGTTGCAGGCCACCCACAGAGCACCAGCCCGGATGGCCAGGCAGGCCTCGGCCAGGTCGCGCCACGTGGTCTCGGTCGAATGACCTTGTACGACGGCGACGGGATCGTCCCCGTAGCTGCGCACCGGAACCAGCCCCACGTTGTCCACTTCGGACTGCAACGCGCTGGATCCGACCACGAGGACCTTCGCCGCTCGCGGCAGCTGATCGGCCAGCATCGCTGCACCGGCCTGGGCGCTGGTGCTGACCTCTTCCGGCTGCGCGGGCAGCCCGAGCTTCGTCAGGTGTTGTGCGACGTCGCGGTCCGTTTTGGACGCGTTGTTGGTGACGTAGCGAACAGCGACGTCCTGCTGGTGGACTTCGCCGACCGCTTCCAGGGCACCGCTGACCAGCTCACCACCCCGGTAGACGGTGCCGTCGAGATCGAACAGCACGACGTCGTGACCGTCCAGCAGTGTGGCGCTCACTGGTCTCGCGGACCCCCTTCGGCCTCGGCGGATTCGTCCGCTTCTTCCTCCTCGGGAGGAAGACCGGCCGCCGCAGCCTCGTTGACGAGTTCATCAGCCACCTCGGGACCGCCGAGTTGTTCGACGAGTTCGTCGAGGCGCTCGGGAGCGTCGGTCTCGCCTTCGTCGTCGGCGTGCGCGGCGTGCACGAACCACGTGAACGCTTCCTGCACCCTGCCGACCGCCAGAAGGTTGTCGGCGTAGGCGTAGAAGAGCCGCGCGCTCCAGGGCTCCTGGCGCTTCGGGTCGAGCTCGGGGATCTGGAGGCTCACGACGGATGCTTCCAACTCTCCTAGATCACGCCGTGCACCGGCCGCGACGATGCGCAGCTCGACGGCGTCCTCTCCGTCGAGGAGTCGAGCATCCTCGCTGCGGCTGATCTCCAACGCCCGCTCGGGGCGTCCCATCGCGCGTTCGCAGTCCGCCATGATCGCCAGGTGACCTGGCCCTCCAGCGAGGCGGCGAGCCGCGCGGAGTTCGGACAGCGCTTCGCTCCACTCCTCAAGCTGGTAGGCGGCGATTCCGTTGAACTCCCGGACCGAGGCGATCCGGGACGCCCGCTGGCGCGCGTACCGCGCGTGTTCCAGCGCGCGCTCCGGCTCGGAATCGATCAACTGGCCGATCGCGACCAAGTGCGCCGCGACGTTCTCCGCCAGCCCCTTGGGCAGTGGCCGCAGTTCGCGGCGCAGTTCTGCGGGGAGCTCGGAGGGCTTGGCGTCTTCCGGGAGTTCCGGTTCGTTCTGCTTCGCCTTGGCGGACACGCTCAGCGGAGCAGCCGGTTCCGGCTCCCGCTGCGGGCGCTGCTTCTTGTGCGGCGGACGGTTGTCCTTGCGACCGCCGGAGCGTTGGTCGTCCCGCCGGGGGCGTTCCGATCGACGGCGGTCGAAGCGCTCCTGGTTGCCGCGCCGATCGGCGCTTCGGTCGCGGCGGTCCCGCCACTCGCGTTGACCCGGGTCACGACGTCCCGCGTCGCCACCCTGACCACCGCGGCTGTCGCGGCGCTCGTTGTCGCGGTCCCGCCGCTGACGGTCGTTGAAGCGGCGTTCACCGTTCTTCGCTTTGTCGCCGGCGAAGCCGCGGCTGCGCCGGTCACCCCGGTTTTTGCCTTCCCTGTCTCCGCCGCTGCGCTGGGATCGTCCGTTGTGGTCGTGGCGGCCGCCGCCAGCCCTTCCACGACCAGCGGAGCTGTTTCGGCCGGCACCGGCCCCACGGCGAGCCCCGCCGCGCCTGTCATCGGAACCGGACACCGAACCTCCTGAACGCTTGAAACTCACGCTGGTACCAGCGTAAACCCGTCTCCTGGACGGCTGCGGCGGATGCCGCGCCTGATCGGACAGGAGCCGGTTCGTGGTCTGGGCATACCAAGAAGGGGCCGACCGGTGATCCGTCCCGCAAGGACGGGTCCGGTCGACCCCTTTCTCTTTGTTTAGTGTTGGCGGTGTCTTACTCTCCCACACCCTACCGAGTGCAGTACCATCAGCGCTGGGGAACTTAGCTACCGGGTTCGGAATGGGACCGGGCGTACCCTCCCCGCTCAAACCACCAACAACCCACACCCCCACCCACACACCGGGTGGGGAAAACCATGGTGACTATTCAACTATCAACAACAACCCCTGGGTTGTTGTCCCAGAATCGTATAGTGGGCACGTAGCGTCTTCGTGGACAAGTCCTCGGCCTATCAGCACCAGTCAGCTCCACACATTACTGCGCTTCCACATCTGGCCTGTCAACCCAGTCATCTACTGGGAGCCTTAACCCACAAAAAAGGGGTGGGAGACCTCATCTCGGAACAGGCTTCCCGCTTAGATGCTTTCAGCGGTTATCCCTCCCGAACATAGCCAACCAGCCACGCACCTGGCGGTACGACTGGCACACCAGAGGTTCGTCCGTCCCGGTCCTCTCGTACTAGGGACAGCCTTCCACAAGTCTCCTACGCGCGCGGCGGATAGGGACCGAACTGTCTCACGACGTTCTAAACCCAGCTCGCGTGCCGCTTTAATGGGCGAACAGCCCAACCCTTGGGACCAACTCCAGCCCCAGGATGCGACGAGCCGACATCGAGGTGCCAAACCATGCCGTCGATATGGACTCTTGGGCAAGATCAGCCTGTTATCCCCGGGGTACCTTTTATCCGTTGAGCGACACCGCTTCCACCAGCCAGTGCCGGATCACTAGTCCCTGCTTTCGCACCTGCTCGACCCGTCAGTCTCACAGTCAAGCTCCCTTATACACTTACACTCACCACCTGATTGCCAACCAGGCTGAGGGAACCTTTGGGCGCCTCCGTTACCCTTTAGGAGGCAACCGCCCCAGTTAAACTACCCACCAGGCACTGTCCCCAATCCGGATCACGGACCCAGGTTAGATGCCCAGAACGACCAGAGTGGTATTTCACCAACGACTCCACGACCACTAGCGTGACCGCTTCCCAGTCTCCCACCTATCCTACACAAGCCGAACCAAACACCAATACCAAGCTATAGTAAAGGTCCCGGGGTCTTTCCGTCCTGCCGCGCGAAACGAGCATCTTTACTCGTACTGCAATTTCACCGGGCTGTGGTCGAGACAGCGGAGAAGTCGTTACGCCATTCGTGCAGGTCGGAACTTACCCGACAAGGAATTTCGCTACCTTAGGATGGTTATAGTTACCACCGCCGTTTACTGGCGCTTAAATTCTCCGCTACACCCCAAAAAAGGGGTTCACGGGTCCTCTTAACGTTCCAGCACCGGGCAGGCGTCAGTCCGTATACCTCGCCTTACAGCTTCGCACGGACCTGTGTTTTTAGTAAACAGTCGCTTCTCCCTGGCCTCTGCGACCACCACCAGCTCCCACCGCACGGGCGTTCACCAGCAGTGGCCCCCCTTCTCCCAAAGTTACGGGGGCAATTTGCCGAATTCCTTAACCACAGTTCACCCGACCGCCTCGGTATTCTCTACCTGACCACCTGTGTCGGTTTCGGGTACGGGCCGTGCACACACTCGCTAGAGGCTTTTCTCGGCAGCATGGGATCACTCACTTCACCACCACGGCTACGCATCACCCCTCACCCACAACGGCATGCGGATTTCCCTACACACCGGGCTACAGGCTTACACCAGTACAACCACTCACTGGCAGAGCTACCCTCCTGCGTCACCCCATCACTTGACTACTACCCCATCAGGTCCCATGCACCCACCAGAACAGTCCGAAAACCACTCCAGCAAGCGGATGGTTAGTCTCAAAGGATTCACCATGGACGCATGCACACGGGTACGGGAATATCAACCCGTTCTCCATCGACTACGCCTGTCGGCCTCGCCTTAGGCCCCGACTCACCCTGGGCGGACGAACCTTCCCCAGGAACCCTTGGTCATCCGGCGGCAGAGATTCTCACTCTGCACTCGCTACTCATGCCTGCATTCTCACTCCCACACACTCCACACCACGGTCACCCGGATGCTTCACCGCATGCAGGACGCTCCCCTACCCAACAAACCACACGGGCTCATTGACATGGCTTCGGCGGTACGCTTCAGCCCCGCTACATTGTCGGCGCAGGACCACTTGACCAGTGAGCTATTACGCACTCTTTCAAGGATGGCTGCTTCTAAGCCAACCTCCTGGTTGTCTCAGCAATCCCACATCCTTTCCCACTAAGCGCACACTTAGGGGCCTTAGCCGATGTTCTGGGCTGTTTCCCTCTCGACGACGAAGCTTCTCCCCCGCCGTCTCACTGCCACGCTCAACTCAGATGTATTCGAAGTTTGGCTGATCTCAGTAACCCGCGAAGGCCCATCAACCAACCAGCGCCCTACCCCACCCAAGCACCACGCGACGCTGCACCTAAATGCATTTCGGGGAGAACCAGCTATCACGGAGTTTGATTGGCCTTTCACCCCTACCCACAACTCATCCCCCAGGTTTTCAACCCTGGTGGGTTCGGGCCTCCACACGGTCTTACCCGCGCTTCACCCTGGCCATGGGTAGATCACCCCGCTTCGGGTCTGCACCACGCGACTCAACGCCCTCTTCAGACTCGCTTTCGCTCCGACTACCCCACACCGGGTTAACCTCGCCACGCAGCAGCAACTCGCAGGCTCATTCTTCAAAAGGCACGCCATCACCCAAAGGCTCTGACGGATTGCAGGCACACGGTTTCAGGAACTCTTTCACTCCCCTCCCGGGGTACTTTTCACCATTCCCTCACGGTACTATCCACTATCGGTCACCAGGAAGTATTTAGGCTTAGCGAGTGGTCCCGCCAGATTCACAACGCCCTCCACGGAAACGCTGCTACTCGGGACAACCACCACACCCAGCATGCAGGCTTTCACCTACGGGACTCTCACCCACTCCGGCCAGGCATCCCAACCTGTTCGACTAACCCACACACCCAAGCTGAGAGAGTGACAGCTCTCCCCAGTGGCATCCCACAACCCCGCACACGCAACCCCTGCCAGGTATCACACGCGCACGGTTTAGCCTCCTCCGCTTTCGCTCGCCACTACTCACGGAATCACCAGTGTTTTCTCTTCCTACGGGTACTAAGATGTTTCACTTCCCCGCGTTCCCCCCAACACCCTATACATTCAGATGCTGGTAACCCGACATCACTCGGGCTGGGTTACCCCATTCGGACACCCTCGGATCACAGCTCGGTTGACAACTCCCCGAGGATTATCGCAGCCTCCCACGTCCTTCATCGGCCCCTGGTGCCCAGGCATCCACCATGTGCCCTACATAACTTGGCCACAAAGATGCTCGCACCCACTATACAATTCTCAAACAACAACCCAAGACAACACACCCACACCACGCAGGCCTGTTCCCTCAGACACCCAACAGCGGACCATTTCACCCACCCCACCCAGGAGGCAGACAGACCAGTGTGTTCCACAAACCATCAAGCAACCCACAACACACGAACACACGCCGTGTCAGCTGCGGACACTCCAACCACCCCACCCACAACCACACAGGCCACAGGCACGATGGCGGGCAACGTTGCTCCTTAGAAAGGAGGTGATCCAGCCGCACCTTCCGGTACGGCTACCTTGTTACGACTTCGTCCCATCGCCAGTCCCACCTTCGACCACTCCCCCCGGAAACCGGTTGGGCCATGGGCTTCGGGTGTTACCGACTTTCATGACGTGACGGGCGGTGTGTACAAGGCCCGGGAACGTATTCACCGCAGCACTGCTGATCTGCGATTACTAGCGACTCCGACTTCACGGGGTCGAGTTGCAGACCCCGATCCGAACTGAGACCGGCTTTAAGGGATTCGCTCCACCTCACGGTATCGCCACCCTCTGTACCAGCCATTGTAGCATGTGTGAAGCCCTGGACATAAGGGGCATGATGACTTGACGTCATCCCCACCTTCCTCCGAGTTGACCCCGGCAGTCCCCCACGAGTCCCCGACCGAATCGCTGGCAACATGGGGCAAGGGTTGCGCTCGTTGCGGGACTTAACCCAACATCTCACGACACGAGCTGACGACAGCCATGCACCACCTGTACACCAACCACAAGGGAAACTATGTCTCCATAGCAATCTGGTGCATGTCAAACCCAGGTAAGGTTCTTCGCGTTGCATCGAATTAATCCACATGCTCCGCCGCTTGTGCGGGCCCCCGTCAATTCCTTTGAGTTTTAGCCTTGCGGCCGTACTCCCCAGGCGGGGCGCTTAATGCGTTAGCTACGGCACGGACACCGTGGAACCAGTCCCCACACCTAGCGCCCAACGTTTACGGCGTGGACTACCAGGGTATCTAATCCTGTTCGCTCCCCACGCTTTCGCTCCTCAGCGTCAGTATCGGCCCAGAGACCCGCCTTCGCCACCGGTGTTCCTCCTGATATCTGCGCATTTCACCGCTACACCAGGAATTCCAGTCTCCCCTACCGAACTCAAGTCTGCCCGTATCGACCGCAAGCCCACAGTTAAGCTGCAGGTTTTCACGGCCGACGCGACAAACCGCCTACGAGCTCTTTACGCCCAATAAATCCGGACAACGCTCGCACCCTACGTATTACCGCGGCTGCTGGCACGTAGTTAGCCGGTGCTTCTTCTACCTACCGTCACCCGAAGGCTTCGTCGATGTCGAAAGAGGTTTACAACCCGAAGGCCGTCATCCCCCACGCGGCGTTGCTGCGTCAGGCTTTCGCCCATTGCGCAAGATTCCCCACTGCTGCCTCCCGTAGGAGTCTGGGCCGTGTCTCAGTCCCAGTGTGGCCGGTCACCCTCTCAGGCCGGCTACCCGTCGTCGCCTTGGTAGGCCATCACCCCACCAACAAGCTGATAGGCCGCGGGCTCAACCTACACCGCCGGAACTTTCCACACACAGACCATGCGGCCATGCGTCCTATCCGGTATTAGACCCCGTTTCCAAGGCTTATCCCAGAGTGCAGGGCAGATTACCCACGTGTTACTCACCCGTTCGCCACTCATCCACCCACCGAAGCGGGCTTCAGCGTTCGACTTGCATGTGTTAAGCACGCCGCCAGCGTTCGTCCTGAGCCAGGATCAAACTCTCCAACAATGCATCGGAAACAATCCCAGCAAAAACACCCTCAACCCCACACACGAGGGAGAGTGCTCCTACTCAAAGAAACCCCACCACACACCACAATACACAACACCACAGTGCATGGCCAAGGGCACTAATCAAACACTAGCCATCAAAACAATCCGCTGTTGAGTTCTCAAAGAACACACCCACACCACAACCAACCCACCAACAGGCCAGCCCTGGGGAGCAATTCTCACCGCTTCGTTCTCGGTGCCACCCACTCTAGCAGACCCCGTTTCCCACTATTTCCAGGGGGTCACCCTCCCCAGAACCAGCCCGAAAACCGGAACCACTATCGCGCCCAGCACCGCCAAGCGTTCTTATCAAACCACCGGAACCGAATCCCGCCCCACCACCAGGCCACAACGACCCACCAGCAGAACTTCCCAACTCGGATTTCCGACCGGAGCGCACTCTACCACCCACAGGCAGGAGCTTGGTTCGCCACCCCGCATCAACCGCCCGGTCCGTTTTTCCGGCCCGTGCCGCGCTGACGAAGAACAATTTACGCGCCGACGACCGCAGAGTCAAATCGGCTCAGATCAGCACCGGAAGGAAGCGAACACGCTGGTCAGCGCCCCTTTCCGGTGCTGGATCCAGGCTAGTACAGGACCCTGACGCCCGCAGTGTGACGCTTGCCACGTCGCAGGACCAGCCAGTGGCCGTGGAGCAGGTCCTCCTTGCTCGGGGACCAGTCCTCATCTGCGATTTTGCCGTTGTTGACGTAGGCGCCGCCTTCCTTGACGGTGCGGCGGGCGGCGCTCTTCCCGGCGACGAGGCCGGTCTCCACCAGCAGGTCGACGATCGTCGGGCCGTCGGCCAGGCGGACCTCCGCGGTCGGTACCTCGGCCATCGCGGCCTCCAGCGTGGGCTCGTCGAGTTCGGCGAGCTCGCCTCGGCCGAACAGGGCCTGGCTGGCCGCGACCACCTTGCGGGTCTGGTCCTCGCCGTGCACCAGGGTCGTCAGCTCCTCGGCGAGGCGGCGCTGGCCCGCGCGCAGTTGGGGCCGTTCGGCCGTGGTGCGCTCCAGGTCCTCGATCTCCTCGCGGTCGAGGAAGGTGAACAGCCGCAGGTACTTGCCCACGTCGGCGTCCGCGGAGTTGATGAAGTACTGGTACCAGGCGTACGGCGACGTCATGGTCGGGTCGAGCCAGACGTTGCCGCCGCCGGTGGACTTGCCGAACTTGCGGCCCTCGGCGTCGGTGACCAGCGGCAGGGTCAGCGCGTGCGCGGTGGCGCCCTCTTGCTTCCGGACCAGGTCGACGCCCGCGACGATGTTGCCCCACTGGTCGGAGCCGCCCAGTTGCAGGCGCGTCCCGTAGCGGCGGTAGAGCTGCACGAAGTCGTTGGCCTGCAACAGCATGTAGCTGAACTCGGTGTAGGAGATGCCGTCTGTCTCCAGGCGGCGCCGCACCGTCTCGCGGGCCAGCATCGTGTTGACCGAGAAGTGCTTGCCGACGTCGCGCAGGAACGCGGTGACCGACAGGTCGGCCGTCCAGTGCGCGTTGTTCTCCATGACCGCGCCGGTCGGCGAGTCGTCGAAGTCGACGAACTTCGCGAGCTGGACGCGGATCTTCTCGGTCCACTCCAGGACGGTGGCCTCGTCGTGGAGGTTGCGCTCCCCCACGTCGCGCGGATCGCCGATCAACCCGGTGGCGCCCCCGGCCAGCACCACCGGGCGGTGCCCGGCCTGCTGGAAGCGGCGCAGCGTGAGGATCGGGACGAGGTGTCCGGCGTGCAGGCTCGCCGCCGTCGGGTCGAAGCCGGCGTAGAGAGTGAGCGGTCCGTCGTCCAGGGCTCGCCGGAGCGAGTCCGCGTCGGTGGACTGCGCGATGAGACCGCGCCAGGACAGCTCGTCAAGGATGTGCTCACTCACGCCAGCCAGTTTCGCGCACCCCCGCAACCGGGTTTACGCCCGGGCCCGCGTCCGGCGACGTCCGCCACGCCGGTAGGAGCTCACCGCGGGGGACCCGTCCACCCAGGTCCGCCACGGCAGGTCCATGGCGGCCGCGACCCCCACGCGCGGACCGCTTCGGATGTCGTCCTCGACGACCTGCTCCCCGTTGAACAGCCCGATCGGGGAAGCCGGATCGGTGAGGTCGACGCCGTTGTGCTCGCCGGTGATGCCGAGCACGCCCGCCAGCCGGGCCGGACCGCTGGCCAGCTGGTCGTCCTTGCGGACGGCCGGGCGCCGGGAACGGGCCAGCTCCACACCCGTGGTGACCTCCCCGGCGCGCAGCAGCACGGCGCCCGCGACGCCGTCGGTCATGCACACGACGTTGATGCAGAAGTGCATGCCGTAGACGAAGTAGACGTAGAGGTGGCCCGCCGGGCCGAACATGACCGCGTTGCGCTCGGTGCGTCCGCGGTAGCAGTGCGAGGCGGGGTCGTCCTGCCCCCGGTACGCCTCCACCTCGACCAGGCGAACGCCGACGTCCCCTTCGGGACCGGTCGAGCGCAGCTCGCAGCCGAGCAGCCGGCGGGCCACCCACAACGGGTCGTGTGCGAGTTCGTCTCGTGTCACCTGGCTCACAGGACGAACACTACCGCCGTGGCCGAACCGTGATCACACCGACAGCCACTCGCGATGTTGCCGCGCCGCCGCTGCCACGCGTTCCCGCTGCTCAGCCACGCGCTGCGGCGCGGTGCCGCCGTGGGCGTCGCGGGAGGCGATGGAACCGGCGACGGTCAGGACCTCGCGGACATCGGGCGTCAGAGCCGGGTGCGCGGCGGCGAGTTCGGCATCGGTGAGCTCGTCCAGGCCGATGCCGCGCGACTCGGCGGTGCGCACGCAGGCGCCGGACGCCTCGTGCGCGACGCGGAACGGCACGCCCTGGCGCACCAGCCACTCGGCGATGTCGGTGGCCAGGGTGAACCCGGCCGGGGCGAGCTCGGCCATCCGGTCGGTGTGGAAGGTGAGGGTGCCGAGCATGCCCGCCATCGCGGGCAGCAGGAGCTCCAACTGCTCGACGGAGTCGAAGACCGGTTCCTTGTCCTCCTGCAGGTCCCGGTTGTAGGCCAGCGGCTGGGCCTTGAGCGTCGACAGCAGCCCGGTGAGGTTGCCGATCAGCCGACCGGACTTGCCGCGGGCGAGTTCGGCGACGTCGGGGTTCTTCTTCTGCGGCATGATCGAGCTGCCGGTGGCCCACGCGTCGTCGAGCGTGACGTAGCGGAACTCCGCGGTGTTCCAGATGATCACCTCTTCGGCGACCCGGGACAGGTCCACGCCGATCATCGCCAGGCAGAAGCCCGCCTCGGCGGCGAAGTCGCGGGAGGCCGTGCCGTCGATGGAGTTGTCCACCGCGCCGTCGAAACCCAGCTCGGCGGCGACCGCCTGCGGGTCGAGCCCGAGCGACGAACCGGCCAGGGCGCCCGAGCCGTAGGGCGAGAACGCGGTGCGGGCGTCCCAGTCGCGGAGGCGCTGGACGTCGCGCAGCAGGGCCTGGCAGTGCGCGAGGAGGTGGTGGGCGAGCAGGACCGGCTGGGCGTGTTGCAGGTGGGTTCGTCCCGGCAGCACCGCGTCGGGGTGCTTCTCGGCCTGGGCGACGAGGGCGTCGACCACGTCGAGGACACCGGCGGCGACGCGCCGGTTGGCGTCCCGCAGCCACATCCGGAACAGGGTCGCGACCTGGTCGTTGCGCGACCGGCCCGCGCGCAGCTTGCCGCCGAGTTCGACCCCGACCCGCTCCAGCAGGCCGCGTTCCAGGGCGGTGTGCACGTCCTCGTCGTCGATCACCGGTTGGAAGGCGCCGGAGGAGACGTCGGCGGCGAGCTGGTCGAGCCCGGCCAGCATCCGATCCAGCTCCTCGGCGGTGAGCAGCCCGGCCCGGTGCAGCACGCGGGCGTGCGCGCGGGAACCGGCGATGTCGTACGGGGCCAGGCGCCAGTCGAAGTGGGTGGACAGGCTCAGCGCCGCCATGGCCTCGGCCGGGCCGGAGGCGAACCGGCCGCCCCAGAGCTTGGTGGGCTCACTGCCTTGCTGCGTCACGGTGTTCCTCGTCGTGTCGGGTGGTTGCGGACTGGTGATCCCAGATCAGGACGCGAGGGGGAAGTCGTGCAGCGACTCCTCGCTGCGGCGGCCGGTGACGACCGCGCGGCCGGCGTGCAGGACCAGCCGGACCTCGCCGCTGACGTGCTGCTGGGTGTGCTCGATGAAGGCGTCCAACGCCTCCTTGAGCGGGGAGAACCACAGGCCGTCGCGGACCAGCTCGCTCCAGCGCCGGGACGCGGTGCGCTTGAAGCGGGCCAGATCGCGTTCCAGGGTGAGGTCCTCCAGTTCCCGGTGGGCGCTGATCAGCGCCACCGCGCCCGGCGCTTCGCGGATCGCCCCGGTCCGGCCGCCGTCGAACCGACCGACGCCCTGGGCGCCCGCGCGCCGGTTGAGTTCCCGGACGGCCTGGAAGAAGGTGACGGTCTCGCCGTCGAGCGCGACCGGCACGCCCCGGTCGAAGGTGATGACCACCTCGTCGGGGTCGCACGGCTCGGCGGTCCCGGTCTCGGCCCACCGCCCCCAGGCGTTCTGGTGCACCGGGCACGACGACTTCGCCGCGACCGGCAGGCCGCGGTCGGCGGCCCAGGACATCGCCTCCTCGCGGGTCAGCTCCGGGGAGACGATCCGCAGGTCGGGCGCCAGCGCGCCGATGCCGGACGCGAAGCGGGGCCGTTCGGCGGCGCAGGCGGGCGCGACCGCGTCGGCGCCGGACTTCCGCGCCGCGTCGGTGAGGTGCTCGGCGACCAGCGGCCACGACAGCGCCGACACCAGCGGAGAGCCGTCCGCGTCGAGCGCGTCGGCCCGCAGCGCGGGCAGGCAGTGCCGCTCGGCGAACTCGTCGCGGGCGTCGACGACCACGGCATCCGCGGCACCGCACTCCAGGGCCCGCCCGCGGAGGACGTCCGGGGCCTCCCCGCCCTGGCCGACGTCGACGATCACGGCGACGACCTCGGCCCCGGTGCGCTCGACGAACCACCCGATGGCCGCGGACGCGTCCGGACCACCGTGGTAGCCGAGCACCACCCGGTCATTCATCGTGTTGCTCCTCGGAAATCCGCGTCGGGACGCCGTCGCCCCGCTCCCCGGCGGCCATCGTCATGAACCGCTCGGCGAGGTCCCGGCCGGTGAGCGGCTCGCGGGCGACGATCATGACCGTGTCGTCGCCCGCGATGGAGCCCACCACCTCCACCAGCGCGGCGCGGTCGATCGCGCTGGCCAGGAACTGCGCCGCCCCGGGCGGGGTGCGCAGCACGGTGAGGTTGCCGGAGCCGTCGGCGCTGACGAGCAGTTCACCGAGCAGCCGGCTCAGCCGGGACGTGCCGCCCTGGACGCCGCGCACCGGGCTGCCGTCCTCGGGGATCACGTACACCGCGGCCCCGCCGTCGGCGCCGCGCAGCTTGACCGCGCCGAGTTCGTCCAGGTCCCGGGACAGGGTCGCCTGGGTGACCTCGATGCCGTCGGCGGCCAGCAGCCGGGCCAGTTCGGTCTGGCTGCGGATCGCGCGCGACGACACGAGGTCGACGATGCGCGCCTGCCGTGCGACCCGGTTCGTCATCGTCGTTCCACCAGCCATGCGAGCAGTGCCTTCTGGGCGTGCAGCCGGTTCTCGGCCTCGTCGAACACCGCGCTGGCTGGGCCGTCGAGCACCTCGTCGGTGATCTCCATGCCGCGGTGCGCGGGCAGGCAGTGCAGCACGCTGGTGCCCGACTTGCCGGTGGCGGCCAGCAGGTCGGAGTTGAGCTGGAACGGCCGGAACGGGCTGACCCGGTCCTTGCCGTCGTTCTCCTGGCCCATGGACGTCCACGCGTCGGTGACCAGCACGTCGGAGCCGTCGACCGCGGCCTGCGGGCTGGTGAACGTCTCGACGCTGCCGCCGGTCTCGGCGGCGCGCTTGTGCGCGGCGTCCAACACCCAGCCGAGCGGGGTGAAGCCCTCGGGGGCGCCGATGCGCACGTGCATGCCCGCCGTCACGCCGCCCAGCATCAGCGAGTGGGCCATGTTGTTCGCCCCGTCGCCGAGGTAGGTCAGCGTGAGGCCGGCGAGCCCGCCGTGCCGTTCCCGGATGGTTTGCAGGTCGGCGAGCACCTGGCAGGGGTGGAACTCGTCGGTCAGCGCGTTGATCACCGGGACGCTGGAGGCCGAGCTCATCGCGTCGATGCGCGCCTGGGCGAAGGTCCGCCACACCACGGCGTCGACGTAGCGGGACAGCACCCGGGAGGTGTCCTCGATGGTCTCCTCCCGGCCGAGCTGCATCATCCGCCCGTCCACGACGACCGGGTGGCCGCCGAGCTGGGCGATGCCCACCTCGAAGGACAGCCGGGTGCGGGTCGAGTTCTTCTCGAAGATCACGGCGACGGCGCGCGGTCCGGCGAGCGCGTCGGAACCCAGCGGGTCGGCCTTGAACCGGTCGGCGAGGTCGAGGACCTCGGTCTGCTCGTCGGGGGTGAGGTCGTCGTCGCGGAGGAAGTGCCGGAGCATCAGCGGGTCCCCTTCTGGGAGTCGAGAACGGCGGGGAGCGCGGCGAGCAGCCGCTGGACCTGCTCACCGCTGACCACCAGCGGCGGGCAGAGCCGGATCGCGTCCGGTTGGACGGCGTTGACCAGGAAACCGGCGTCCTGGGCGGCGGCGGAGACACCGGCGGCGACCGGTTCGGCGAGCCCGACGGCGAGCAGCAGTCCGGCACCGCGGACCTCCCGGACCAGCGGGTGGCCCAGCGCCTGGATGCCGGTGACCAGCTCCTTGCCCACGCGCGCGACGTGGTCGAGCAGGTTGTCCGAGGTGATGGTGTCGAGCACGGCCAGCGCCGCGGCGCAGGCGACCGGGTTGCCGCCGAAGGTGGTCCCGTGCTGGCCGGGGTGCAGCAGGTCGCCCGCCGCGCCGATGCCGATGCAGGCGCCGATCGGCAGACCGCCGCCGAGGCCCTTGGCGAGGGTGATCACGTCCGGGGTGATCCCGGCGTGCTGGAAGGCGAACCACGCGCCGGTGCGGCCGATGCCGGTCTGCACCTCGTCGACGACCAGCAGCGCGCCGTTGCGGGCGGTGATCTCGCGCGCCGCGCGCAGGTAGCCCTCGGGCGGGACGACCACGCCGTTCTCGCCCTGGACCGGCTCCAGGAACACCGCGGCGGTGTTGTCGTCCACTTCGGACTCCAGGGCGGCGGCGTCGCCGTAGGGCACGTGCACCACGCCGGCGGGCAGCGGCTCGAACGGGCGCTGCTTGGTGGGCTGACCGGTGAGCGCGAGCGCGCCCATGGTCCGGCCGTGGAAACCGCCGTGGGTGGCGACGACCTTGCCGCGGCCGGTCAGCCGGGTGATCTTGAACGCGGCCTCGTTGGCCTCGGCGCCGGAGTTGCAGAACAGCACCCGGCCCTGTCCGGTGGCGCCTGCCAGGTCGAGCAACCGCTCGGCCAGCGCCAGGCCGTTCTCGTGCGCGTAGAAGTTGGACACGTGGCCCAGGCGGTTGATCTGCGCGGTGACCGCCTCGACGACGGCCGGGTGCCGGTGACCGAGCGCGTTGACCGCGATGCCGCCGACGAAGTCCAGGTAGGTGCGACCGTCGGCGTCGGTCAGCTCGCAGCCGGAGCCGTCGACGAGGGTCAGCTTGGGCGTGCCGTAGTTGTCCATCATGGACTTCTGCCACCGCTGCGCGCCCGAGGCGTTGCTGGTCATGCTGTTGCGTCCTCCTTCACCGGCAGCACCATCGTTCCGACCCCGGCGCTGGTGAACACCTCCAGCAGCACCGAGTGCGCCAGGCGTCCGTCGATGACGTGCGCCCGGGGCACGCCGCCGCGCACCGCGCGCAGGCATGCCTCCATCTTCGGCACCATTCCCGAGGCCAACCCCGGCAGCAGCGCTTCGAGCCGGTCGGCGTCGATGCGCGACACCAACGAGCTGCGGTCCGGCCAGTCCGTGTAGAGGCCCTCGACGTCGGTGAGGACCACGAGCTTCTCCGCGCCGAGCGCGACCGCCAGGGCTCCGGCCGCGGTGTCGGCGTTGACGTTGTGCACCACCCCGTCGACGTCCGGGGCGACGGTCGACACGACCGGGATGCGTCCGGCCCGGATCAGGTCGAGCACCGCGTCCGCGTTGACCGACTCGACGTCGCCGACCAGGCCGATGTCGACGGGCTCGCCGTCGACCAGCGCGGCGCGCCGCTTGGCGGTGAACAGCCGGGCGTCCTCGCCGGACATGCCGACGGCGAACGGTCCGTGCTGGTTGATCAGGCCGACGAGTTCGCGCCCGACCTGGCCGACCAGGACCATGCGGACCACGTCCATGGTCTCCGGCGAGGTGACGCGCAGGCCGCCCCGGAACTCGCCCTCGATGCCCAGGCGGTCGAGCATGGTGGTGATCTGCGGGCCACCGCCGTGCACCACGACCGGGTGCAGTCCGGCGAGCCGCAGGAACACCATGTCCTGGGCGAACGCGTGCTTGAGGTCGTCGTCGATCATGGCGTTGCCGCCGTACTTGACGACGACGGTGGCGCCGTGGAAGCGCTGCAACCACGGGAGCGCCTCGACGAGGACGCCGGCCTTCTCTGCCGCGGTCTCCAGCCGTTCGGCGGCGGGGTTGTCGGTCATGACGAGTACGCGCTGTTCTCTTCGACGTAGCCGTGCGAGAGGTCGGTGGTGAGCACGGTCGCCTCGTGCTCACCGAGGTGCAGGTCGATGACGATCTCGATCTCGCGTCCGGACAGGTCGGCCTCGCCGCGGTCGCGGGCCTGGGTGCCGCCGGCGAACAGGACCACCCCGTTGGTGGCGATCTCCAGCTGCTCCACGTCGATCTCGGCGTCGACCCGGCCGAGCGCCATGGCGATGCGGCCCCAGTTCGGGTCGGAACCGAACATGGCGGTCTTGACCAGGTTGTCCTCGGCGATGGTGCGGCCGATGCGGACCGCGTCGTCCTCGCTGGTCGCGCCGCGCACCGTGATGTCGATCGCCTTGGTGACGCCCTCGGCGTCGTTCTGCAGCTGGCGGCACAGGTCCCAGCACACCTCGGTCAGCAGGCCCGCGAAGTCCTCAGTGGACGGTTCGACGCCGGAGGCGCCGGAGGCCAGGACCAGCACGGTGTCGTTGGTGGAGGTGCCACCGTCGACGTCGAGCCGGTCGAAGGTGTAGCGGGTGGCCGCGCGCAGCGCGGTGTCGAGGTCGTCACCGCTGATCACGGCGTCGGTGGTGATGACGCTGAGCATCGTCGCCAGGTTCGGGGCGATCATCCCGGCGCCCTTGGCGAAGCCGCCGACCGACCAGCCGGACTCGTGCGAGGCGAGCGATTGCTTGGCCCGGGTGTCGGTGGTCAGCACCGCCTCGGCGGCGTCCAGACCGGCCTGCGGCGTGGCGTCCAGCGCCTTGACCGCACCGTCCACACCGGACAGCACCGCGTCCATCGGCAGCCGCTCGCCGATCAGGCCGGTGGAGCAGACGGCGACCTCGATGGCGCCGACGCCGAGCACGTCGGCGACCTTCTCCGCGGTCGCGTGGGTGTCCTGGAAACCCTGCGGTCCGGTGCACGCGTTGGCGCACCCGGAGTTGAGCACCACGGCGCGCAGCCGGTGCTCCTGCAGCACCTGCCGGGACCACAGCACCGGCGCGGCCTTGACCTTGTTCGTGGTGAAGACCCCGGCCGCCGCCTGCTGCGGGCCGTCGTTGACGACCAGCGCCAGGTCCCGTCCACCGCTGGACTTGATCCCGGCCGCGATCCCGGCCGCGCGGAAGCCGGCCGGTCCGGTCACACCCATCGCTTCTCCTGTCGTCGTCACGGGGCCACCCCGACGGTGGGCAGGCCGGTGGTCTCGGGCAGTCCGAGCGCGAGGTTCATGCACTGCACCGCACCGCCGGCGGTGCCCTTGGTGAGGTTGTCCTCGGCGCCGACGACGACCAGTCGTGCGGCGTCGGGGTCGACCGCCAGCTGCAGGTGCACCGTGTTCGCCCCGAGCGTGGCCGCGGTCTGCGGCCACTGGCCCTCGGGCAGCAGGTGCACGAACGGCTCGTCGCCGTAGGCGTCCTGGTAGGTCTTGCGGGCCGCGTCGAGGTCGACGTCCGGGCGCAGCGGCGCCGAGCAGGTCGCGAGGATGCCGCGGGCCATCGGGGCGAGCACCGGGGTGAACGACACGCCCACCGGCTCGCCGGCCGCGGCGCTGAGGTTCTGCACCAGCTCCGGCGTGTGCCGGTGCGCCCCGCCCACGCCGTACACGCTCGCCGAGCCCATGACCTCGGCGGACAGCAGGTGCGGCTTGAGCGCGCGCCCGGCGCCGGAGGTGCCGGTGACGGCGACCACGACGACCTGGGGGTCCACCAGCCCGGCGGCCAGCGCGGGCGCCAGGGCCAGCGATGACACCGTCGGGAAGCAGCCCGGCACGGCGACCCGCCTGGTGCCGCGCAGCCGTTCCCGCGCGCCGGGCAGTTCGGGGATGCCGTACGGCCAGGTGCCCGGGTGCTCCCCGCCGTACCAGCGCTCCCAGTCGGTCGGGTCGTTGAGCCGGTGGTCGGCGCCGCAGTCGACGACCACGGTGTCCTCGCCGAGCTCGGCGGCGAGGGCGGCGGAGTGGCCGTGCGGCAGCGCGAGGAACACCACGTCGTGGCCGGTGAGCTCGGCGGCCGTGGTCTCGCCGAGCACCCGGTCGGCCAGCGGGAGCAGGTTCGGGTGGTGCTCCCCCAGCCTGCTGCCTGCGTTGCCACCCGCGGTCAACGCCCCGATCTCGACCTCCGGATGCGACAGCAGCAGGCGCAGCAACTCGCCGCCCGCATAGCCGCTCGCACCGGCCACCGCAACTCGAACCGTCATGCGGATAATTATGCACGCTGGTGCAATTTTAATCAAACAGGGTTCCGCCGAGCCGCGAATTCCGCGCAACAGCGCCGATAACGGGGGAACACGGGCGCGAACGCGGCTGTTGCTTCCGCCGCCACCCCCTTGCGCGATCGTGGTACCACCCCGGCATCATCGTGGCCGATGACGATGACCCCACCGCGCCCTGGACTGCTCGACCCGCATGATTCGATGTCGATCATGAGGTCGAGCCTGGTGGGGAACGCCGTCCGGTTGCGCGAGACACGACCGGCGGACCGGCGCACCCTGATGCGCTTCGACCGGGACTCCGAACGGGGCGGGCAGTCGTGCGGCGACGGTTACCGGCACTGGGCAGCGCACCGGGCGCACCCGACCACCCACGGCGACGACCTGCACCTGGCGATCGAGACGCTGCGCGGCGGCGTGCTCGTCGGGTCGATGTGCACGACCCAGACCGAACCGTTCGAGGGGCGGTTCAGCTACGGCATCGGGATCGGGCCCGAGCACCGTCGCCACGGCTACGCCGACGACGCCATCAGCGTGCTCCTGACGTTCATGTTCGGGTACCGGCGCTACCGCAAGTGCGAAGTCGGGATCTACGGCGGGAACCTGGCCTCGCTCGCGCTGCACCGCAAGCTGGGCTTCCGCGAGGAGCACCGGCACCGCGACCCGGAGTTCTCCTGCGGCCGGGCGCCCTACCTGGTGCTGATGGGGCTCACCGCCGCCGAGTTCGCCACCTTCCGCCCGCTGCGCGCGGCCCGCTGAGCGGCCGAAGTCCGTCCTCTGTGGACGGCGACGGCACGCGGATTTGACACGCCCCGGCCAGCGTCGTCTCCTCGGGTTGCGCGGGCCGGCGATGGCCCCCGCACCGTCCGAGGGTTCACCGGGGGAGGGCCCGATGGCGACCTACGAGTACGACTGCCGCGAGTGCGGGCGGTTCGAGGTGAAGCTGCCGATGGGGCGCGCCACCGGCACCCGGAACTGCCCGGGGTGCCACCGGTCCGCTCACCGGGTCTTCTCCGCGCCCCACCTGTCCGCCCTGCCCGCACCGGTGCGCGCGGCGCGGGCCCGCGAGGAACGCAGCCGGGACGAGCCGGACGTGGTGACCGCCGTTCCGCCCAAGCCGCGCCGGGCAGCCCATCCGGCGTTGTCGCGCCTGCCGCGGCCCTGAGACCGGTTGGGGGTGCCGCAGTGGCGTACGTGGGACTGCTCTACGTCGGGGCCGTGCTCTTCCTCAACGGCGTGATGCTGCTGGGCAAGGCGGACCCGAAGTCGATCGCCGTGTTCAACGTGTTCGTCGGCGGCCTGCAGGTGCTCACGCCAACGGTGCTGATCGTGGCACACCTCGACGACCCGACCGCACTGCTGAACGCCTCCGGGATCTACCTGTTCGGCTTCACCTACCTCTACGTCGGCATCGGGCTGCTCGGCGACCTGGACACCAGCGGTGTCGGCTGGTTCTCGCTGTTCGTCGCGATCATGGCGGTGGGGTACTCGTTCGCGAACTTCCGGCTGCTCGGCGACGGGCCGTTCGGCGTGATCTGGCTGTACTGAACCTTCCTGTGGTTCCTGTTCTTCCTGCTGCTCGGCCTGAAGCGGGAGGGCCTCACCCGGTACACGGGGTGGGTCGCCGCGATCGAGGGCTGGGTGACGGGCGCGATCCCGTCGTTCCTGATCCTCACCGGCTACTGGCGCAGTCCGGCCGTCACCGCGGCGGCGCTGATCGTGTTCGGGGTCGTGGTGTTCGTGGCGCTGTGGCCGCTCACCTCGGGGAGCTGGTCGCCGCGCGGCGGGCGGTCGGGGAGCCGGGAGAGTCCCGCACACTGATCGCAACACGCGAGGGGGTTTTCGCCATGCCAGAAGTCGTGTTCCGCGTCGACCAGTCGAAGTCGATGCGCGACCAGGACGTTCCCGGGCACAACCGGTGGCACCCGGACATCCCGCCGGTGGCCACCGTGCGCCCGGGACAGGAGTTCCGCGTCGAGTGCCGGGAGTGGACCGACGCGCAGCTCGGCAACAACGACTCGGCCAACGACGTCCGCGACGTGGACCTCGACCGCACCCACATGCTCAGCGGGCCGATCGCCGTGGAGGGCGCCGAACCGGGCGACCTGCTCGTCGCCGACATCCTCGACCTCGGCCCGGTGCCGCAGGAGGTCGGCGACGCCCCCGGCCAGGGCTGGGGCTACACCGGGATCTTCGCCCGGACCAACGGCGGCGGGTTCCTCACCGACCACTTCCCGGACGCGGCCAAGGCGATCTGGGACTTCCACGGCCAGCAGGCCACGTCCCGGCACCTGCCCGGCATCCGCTACACCGGCATCACCCACCCCGGGCTGTTCGGCACCGCACCCTCGGCCGACCTGCTGGACAAGTGGAACCGGCGGGAACGGGGGCTGATCGACACCGATCCGCAGCGGGTGCCGCCGCTGGGGCTGCCGCCGAACCCGCACGGCGCGCTGGCCGGCACGGCGACCGGCGGCGACGCCGAGCGCATCGCCGCCGAGGGCGCGCGAACGGTGCCCGCCCGGGAGAACGGGGGCAACCAGGACATCAAGAACTTCACCCGCGGCTCGCGGGTCTTCTACCCGGTGTTCGTGGACGGCGCCAAGTTCTCCGGCGGCGACCTGCACTTCAGCCAGGGCGACGGGGAGATCACCTTCTGCGGCGCCATCGAGATGGGCGGGTTCATCGACTTCCACGTCGACCTCATCAAGGGCGGCATGGAGACCTTCGGGGTGCGCACCAACCCGGTGTTCATGCCCGGCAACGTCGAACCCCGCTACTCGGAGTTCCTGTCCTTCTCCGGCGTCTCGGTCGACCACGACACTGACACCAACCACTACATGGACGCCACGATCGCCTACCGCCGGGCGTGCCTGAACGCCGTGGAGTACCTCACGAAGTGGGGTTACACCGGCGAACAGGCGTACCTGCTGCTGGGCTCGGCGCCGATCGAGGGCCGCATCAGCGGCATCGTGGACATCCCGAACGCCTGCTGCACCCTCTACCTGCCCACCGCGATCTTCGACTTCGACATCCGCCCCACCAGCGGCGGACCGGTCAGGACCGACCGGGGCCAGTGCGCACTGACGTCCTGACGGGCGGGCGCGGCGCCGGGTCGAGGGCGTATTCGGTCGCGATGCGCAGCAGCATCGCCCGCTCCACGCGCAGCAGGTGGTTCTCGCGGCGGAGCCAGTCGAGTTCGGCGCGTTCGGACCGCGTGAGCTCGTCGCTCATCGCAGCGGGTCGAACGGTCGCAGGGCGTCCGGGGTCTTGCCGGTGGCGATGCGTTCGGCCAGCAGCCGACCGGTGACCGGGCCGAGCGTGAGCCCCCACATGCCGTGGCCGCCGGCGACGTGCACGCCCGCCATGCGGGTGCGCCCCACCAGCGGGAGGCCGTCGGGGGTCACCGGGCGCGGGCCGCCCCACTCGTCGCTGCGTTCGTCCCAGCGCACGCCGCTCAGCAGCGGGCGCGCCGAGCGGACGATCGCCTCGATGCGCCTGGTGTCCACGGGCGCGTCGGGGTCGCGGAACTCCATGGTCCCGGCGACGCGCAGGCCGTCCTGGTACGGCGTGCACGCCACCCGCACGCCCGGCAGGTAGATCGGGCCGGGCACCGGTTCCCGGGTCGGCACGGTGAAGGAGTAGCCGCGCCCCGCGCGCACCGGCACGCGCACGCCCAGCGGTCCGGCCAGGCGGCTCAACCACGCCCCGGTGGCGAGCACGACCTCGTCGGCCGACATGCGGTGACCGTCCCGGGACTTGACCACGACGTCTCCCGCCGCCCGCCCGCCGGGGCGCCCGGCTCCCCCGGTCCCCGGCGACAGTCCGACGACGTCGAAGCCGCGCCGGATCGTCCCGCCGCGCGCGACGACGGCATCGGCGAGGGCCCGGGTGAACTCGCCCGGGGCGACGAACCGCTGCCCCGCCACCCGCAGCACCGCACCGATCCGCGCGGACAGCTGCGGGACCTCCACAGTGGACACAGGGGGTTCGGTGACGTCGACGTCCTGACCGCAGCGGCGCATCATCTCGAACTCGCGGCGCAGCCCGTCCGCGTCCGCGGCCTGCTCGAACGCGACCGTGACCGTCGTGGGCCGCGGCGGCTCCGCCACGCCGCGCAGCGCGTCGAACGCCTCCAGCGCCTCCTCGTTGACCGCGGCCAGCGCCCGCATCGACCGGGACCAGGAGCGCGTGGTGCAGTGCGCCGCGAAGCGCAGCAGGAACGACCACAGGCCGAGGTCGGGCGAGGCGGGCACGGACAGCGGAGCGTCCCGGTCGAGCAGCGCGCGCAGCCCGTACCGCAGCACCGCCGGTTCGGGCAGCGGCACCGAGAAGCCCGGCGCGACGTACCCGGCGTTGCCCCACGACGCACCCGACGCGACGTCGCGCCGATCGACCACGGTCACCTCGACGCCGTGCTCCTGCAGGAACCAGGCGGTCGACAGGCCGACCACCCCGGCACCGACGACGACCACGCGACGCGGCGCGCCCACGATCCCGTCCTCGCGCATGCTCTCCTCCTGTGTCGCTCTCGACGAGGAGCATGCCCCGGCACACCGGGGCGCCGACGTGTCGGATCCGCACAAAACGCACCGCGCGGTTTGGCCGGAATCCACTACACCAGCGGCCCCGACACGGCGAGCGCGATGATCATGGCGAGCCGGGACTCCGGGTCGTCCAGGTCCAGCGCGGTCACCTCGGCCATCCGGCGCATCCGGTAGCGGACCGTGTTCGGGTGCACCTCCAGCCGCGACGCGGTCGCCGCGAGGTCGCCCTGGCACTCCAACCACGCCCGCAACGTCTCCACGTGCCGGGTGCCGTGCGCGCGGTCGTGGCGCCGCAGGTCCGCCACCGGCCCGCGATCCGGCACGCGCCGCAGCGACGCCGCCTGGCGCATCTGCCGCAGGAGCAGTTCGTGCCACGCCTCGTCGTAGACCACGGCGACCGGGCGGTCCGGGTGCTCGGCGTGCAGCGCGAGGCTCTCGTCCGCCTCCCGCCTGCTGTCGACCAGGTGCAACGGATCGGCGGGCCCGCCGATCCCGGCGAGCAGCGACGTGTCCTCCGGCATCTCGCGCCCCAGCGCGCGGACCCAGCGGCGCGCGCGGTCGGCGTCCTCGTACGGGACGACGGTGTAGACGGTGTTCGCGAACAACGCGCTGCGCCCCGGACGCGTCCAGCCGAATCCGGTGGTGGCGCGTTCGAAGGCCAGCAACGCGGCCGCGTTGCGGTCGGCGCCGCCGGCCTGCACCGCCACCACCCGGTACCGCGGCCCGGGCAGCCCGAGCCTGCTCAGCGCGGCCACCGGGTCCTCGTGCCCCTCGACCAGGCCGATGACCAGGTCCGACTCGACCTGCCGCTCCAGATCGGCGCTGGCCCGCGCGCGCAACATGTGCGCGGCCGCGGTGCGCGCGGCGTCGCGCAGGGCGGGACGCGCGTCGTCCAGCGGCGTCGGCGTCTCGACCCAGATCGAGCCGAGCAGCTCCCGGCCCGCGCGCACCGCGACCACCACCCGGCCGCTGGTCACCCCGCGGCCCACCGGGGCCACGAACAACGGCTCGTCGGAGACCTCCAGGTGCCGGAACACGCCGCGGTCGGCGAGTTCGCGGCGGATCTCATCGGGCACGCGGCGGCCGAGGATCGTCTCGGCCCGCACCGGGTCGGCGCCGTGCTGGCGGCTGGAGTACGCGAGCACGCCGGACCGGTGGTCCTCGACGGTCACCGGACCGCCGACCGTCTCGGCCAGCGCGTCGGCCAGCGCGAACAGGTCGGTGGGGCCGCGGCCCGCCTCGGTCTCCCGCCCCTCCAGGACGACCCCGTACACGACACCGGCGAGCTGGCCCCAGGACACGGCGGGATCGGCGAGAAGGACCGCGACGTCGCGTTCCCGCGCCACCGCGAGCGCCTGCGGGTCGAGCCGGGACGCCCGGAACAGCACGGCGACCGCGTCCGTGCCGCGCAGCAGCTCGGCGGCCTGCTCGGCGCCGACGCCCACGGCGAGCACGACGTCCTCGCCGCCCGCGGCCGGGTCGCAGGGCGCGTGCACGGCCACCGACCGCAGCTCGCGGGCCCGCGTCGCGGGGGTGGTCTCCAACCGGACGCCGAGACCGCCCAGGACGTTGATCAACCGGTCCAACCGGACCACGACGCACCTCCCCCGCGAACTCGGGCGGCCCCACCTCGGCGGGGCCGCCCGGGGTGTCAGGCGCGCAGGGTCGCGCCCAGGCGCTCGGCCGCCGCGGCCACGGCCGCGTCGCGCGCCTCGGTCGCCTCCTCCTGCTTGAGGGTCCGGTCGGCGGCGCGGAAGCGCAGCGCCAGGGCCAGCGACTTCTTGCCCGCGCCGAGCTGTTCGCCGGTGTAGACGTCGAACAGCCGCACGTCCTCCAGCAGCTCCCCGCCGCCGTCGCGGACCACGTCCACGACGTCCGCAGCGGCCACCGCGCCGTCCACCACGAGCGCGATGTCCATCAGCACCGGCGGGTACGCCGAGAGCTGCGGCGCCGGCCGCGGATCGGTGACGGGCAGCGCGTCCAGGTCGAGTTCCACCGCGCAGGTCCGCCTCGGCAGCCCGAGCGCTTCGAGGACCTTCGGGTGCAGCTCACCGGCGTGGCCGACGACCGCGCCGCCGACCTCCAGCTGGGCGCACCGGCCCGGGTGCCACGGCGCGAGGTCACCGGCGCGGACGGTCAGCTCCACGCCCGCGGCGGCGGCCACCGTGCGCGCCGTCTGCACGGCGTCGGCCCAGCTCGCCTCGCGGCCCTTGCCCCACCAGCCGGCCTGCTCGCGCTGCCCGGTGAACACGACGCCGACGTGCAGCGGCTGCGCGGGCAGCGACGCGTGCAGCGCGGCGACCTCCTCCTCCGACGGCCGCGCGGCGACGCCGACCGCGGGCACCGGCGGCTGGTCGGCAGCGGGCCGCACGACCTGTCCGATGTGGAACAGCGCGAGGTCGCGCTGCCCGCGGGCGAGGTTGCGCTGCACGGTGTCCAGCAGCCCGGTCAGCAACGTGGTGCTCAGCCGCGACTTGTCGGCCTCCAACGCGTTGAGCACGGACAGCGTGCGGCGTCGCGGATCGTCCTCGGCCAGGCCGAACGCGTCGAGCACCGCGTCACCGGTGAACGGGAACGGCAGCACCTCGACGCAGCCCTCGGAGGCCAGCGCGCGGGAGACCGCCCGCTTGCGGCGCTGCTCGGCGGTCAGTCCGCGTCCGGGCGGCGCCGCGGGCAGCACCGAGGGGATGGTGTGGTAGCCCTCCAGCCGCAGCACCTCCTCCACCAGGTCGGCGGGCTGCCGCAGGTCGGGACGCCAACTCGGCGGGGTCGCGGTGACCAGACCGACGCCGTCGTCGGAGGTGCTGACCTCGATGCGGCAGCCGATCTGGGTGAGCCGCCGCGCGGTCACGCCGCGCTCGTAGGAGACCCCGGCGATCCGGTCCGGCAGGCCCAGCGGCATGGTGACCGGCGCGGGCGACGCGGGCTCGCCGACATCGGTGCGGCCGGGCGCGATGGTGCCCTCGCCGTAGCGGACCAGCAGTTGCGCGGCCAGTTCGGTGGCGACCGGCGCGATCGCCGGGTCCACCGACCGCTCGAAGCGCTTGCCCGCCTCGCTGGGCAGCTTGTGGCGGCGGATGGTGCGGGCGATGCTCGCCGGATCCCAGTTCGCCGCCTCCAGCAGCACGTCGTGGGTGTCCTCGCCGATCTCGGTGGTCGCGCCGCCCATCACGCCCGCCAACGACACCGGCCCGGTGTCGTCGCAGATCACCACGTCGTCCGGGTCGAGTTCGCGGTCCACGTCGTCCAGCGTGGTCAGCTTCTCGCCCGCTTCGGCGCGGCGGACCACCACGTCCCCGCTGAGCTTGGTGGCGTCCCAGGCGTGCAGCGGCTGCCCGAGTTCGAGCATCACGTAGTTGGTGACGTCGACGGCCAGCGAGATGGAGCGGATCCCGGCCAGCGCCAGCCGCCGCCGCATCCACCACGGGGTCGGCGCGGACGGGTCGACCCCGGTGACCCGGCGGAACACGAACCGGGAGCAGGCGCTCGGATCGCGGATCTCCACGTTCCGGGACGGCCGGTCGTCGGCGGGCACCTGGCGCGACCCGGGGTCGCCGAACGGCACGTCGAGCGCGTTGGACAGTTCGCGCGCGAGTCCGCGCACCGAGAAGCAGTAGCCGCGGTCCGGGGTGATGGACAGTTCGATGACCGAGTCGTCGAGCCCGACCAGCGCGACGGCGTCGTCGCCGGGGTCGGCGGAGCCGGGCGGCAGCACGAGGATGCCCTCGTGGTCCTCGCCGATGCCCAGCTCCTTGGCCGAGCAGATCATGCCCTCGCTGGTCTTGCCGTAGGTCTTGCGCGCGGTGATCTCGAAGTCACCGGGCAGGACGGTGCCGGGCAGCGCGACGACCACCAGGTCGCCCTCCCGGAAGTTGCGGGCGCCGCAGATGATGCTCTGCATCCTGGGCTGCCCGTCCTCGGTCTCGCCGACCTCGACCTGGCAGTACCGGATCGGCTTCTTGAAGCCGGTCAGCTCCTCGATCTCGGCGACGCGTCCGGCCACGAGCGGTCCGCGCACCTGGGTCAGGTGCGTGACCTCCTCGACCTCCAACCCGATCCGGACGAACGCGTCGGCCAGCGTCTCCGCGGTCGTCTCCTCGGGCAGCTCAAGGTGCTCGGCCAACCAGGAAACCGGAATCCGCACTTGGTCAGGCCCTTCTTCTCGTTCAGTGCTGGGTCGTCAGGGATTTGCGGGGCTCAGCGGCCGACGCCGAACGGCCGGGTGAACCGGACGTCGCCCTCGACCATGTCGCGCATGTCCGGGATGCCGTTGCGGAACTGCAGCGTCCGCTCCAGGCCCATGCCGAAGGCGAAACCGGTGTAGACGTCGGGGTCGACACCGCAGGCGCGCAGCACGTTCGGGTTGACCATGCCGCAGCCGCCCCACTCGACCCAGCCGGCGCCGCCCTTCTTCTCCGGGAACCAGACGTCCATCTCCGCGGACGGCTCGGTGAACGGGAAGAACGAGGGCCGCAGCCGGGTCTTGGAGTCCGCGCCGAACATCGTCCGCGCGAACGCGTCCAGCGTGCCCTTCAGGTGGGCCATGGTCAGGCCCTTGTCCACCGCGAGGCCCTCGACCTGGTGGAACACCGGGGTGTGGGTGGCGTCCAGCTCGTCGGTGCGGAAGGTGCGCCCGGGGCACACCACGTACACCGGCAGGTCGCGTTCCAGCAGCGCGCGGATCTGCGACGGGGAGGTGTGCGTGCGCAGCACCAGCCCGGAGTCCTCCGGAGCCACGTAGAAGGTGTCCTGCATGGTGCGGGCCGGGTGGTCCTTGCCGAAGTTCAACGCGTCGAAGTTGAACCACTCGGTCTCCAGCTCCGGCCCCTCTGCGACCTCCCAGCCCATCGCGACGAAGGTGTCCTCGATGTGCTCGATGAGCTGGGTCATCGGGTGCCGGGCGCCGGCCGGGACGCGATCGGTCGGCAGCGTCACGTCCACGGTCTCCTCGCGCAGGACCCGCTCGTCGCGCTCGGCCTGCAGCACCGCGCGGCGCTCGTCGAAGGCGCCTTGGATCGCCTCGCGCGCCTGGTTGACGCGCTTGCCCGCGTCGGCGCGCGCCTTCGGCGGCAGCGCGCCGATCTCGCGGCGCGCGGTCAGCAGCGGCGAGCGCTCGCCGAGGTGCGCCGGCTTGACGGCCGCGAGCGCGTCCAGGTCGCCGGCCTCCTCGAAGGCCTTGCGCGCCTCGACCACCGCGCGGTCCAGGGTTTCCGGCGACAGCGCGGCGACCTCCTTCGGGTCGTACGGGTCGTTGGCTCCAGACATCGTTAGTGCGTGACTCCCGTTGGATCCGACAGGCTTCATTCCCGGGGCCGGCGAACGCGAACCTGCTCGTGGGCATGCGGCCGTGGGGCCGCTTGCTAGCCCCACGAGTCTATGCGACAGGACCAACCGAATTGCGCGGAGATCCTCCTCGGGCGCGCCTCACCCGCCGGTCGCCCGGTGGTGGGCGCGGGCGGACGCGTACAGGCAGACCGCGGCGGCGGTCGCCAGGTTGAGGCTCTCCGCCCGGCCGTACAGCGGCACGCGCAGCGCCGCGTCGAGCTCGGCGCGGACGTGCTCGGGCAGTCCGTGCGCCTCGCCGCCGAACACCCACGCGGTGGGCGCGTCGAGCTCGCCGTCGCGGTCCGCGGTGTCCAGGTCGCCCGCGGCCCGGCCGTCGGCCCCGACCAGCCGCAATCCGGCGCGGCGGCACGCCGCGAGGACCTCGGCGACGTCGCGGTCCCGCGCGACGGGCAGGTGGAAGACGCTGCCGGTGGAGGCGCGGACCGCCTTGCCGTTGTAGGCGTCGACGGTGTCCCCGGCGAACAGCACGGCCCCGGCCCCGGCGGCGTCGGCGACGCGCACCACGGTTCCGGCGTTGCCCGGGTCCGCCACGCCGACGAGCACCGCGACCAGCGGTGGTCGGTCGGCCAGCGCCTCGTCGACGGTGGTGCCGGGCAGGTCGCACACGGCGACCACGCCCTGCGGCGTCACGGTCTCCGACAGCGACGCGGCGGCCCGCTCGGTGACGTACCGCACCGGAACCGATCCGGCGCGGGCGAGTTCGGCGAGCTCGGCGTGGCGCGGCTGGTCGGTGGCGAACACCTCGCGCACCCGCACCTGCCCGGCGGCGTGCGCCGCCAGCGCCTCGCGCACCGCCTGCGCGCCCTCGGCGAGGAACGCGCCGGCCTTCTCGCGGCCGGCGCGGCGGGTGAGCTTGCGAGCGACAGCGACCCGGGACGACCGCTCGGTCAGCGGAGTCGTCCCGGGTCGCGGTGCCGAAGAGAGGCCCTCGGTGATCAGGCGACACCTTCCGGCAGGTTCTTGCGAGCCACGTCGACCAGCGCGGTGAACGCCTCGGGCTCGTTGACGGCGAGCTCGGCCAGGATCTTGCGGTCGACCTCGACACCGGCGGCCTTCAGGCCCTGCACGAACCGGTTGTAGCTCAGGCCGTTCTGCCGGGTCGCGGCGTTGATGCGGGTGATCCACAGCTTCCGGAAGTCACCCTTGCGGGCCCGCCGGTCGCGGTAGGCGTAGTTCATCGAGTGGAGCATCTGCTCCTTGGCCTTGCGGTACAGCCGGGAGCGCTGACCGCGGTAACCGCGAGCCGATTCGAGAATGGTGCGGCGCTTCTTCTGGGCGTTGACCGCCCGCTTCACGCGTGCCACGGGGTCCGTCCTGTTGATCTCATCGGGGGCGGGGACTACCGCCCGTGCGGATGCCTGGAAATCACGGCTGGCCTGCCGGGTCCGGCAGGCGTCGGCTCAGCGGCCCAGCAGCCGGTTGACGCGCTTGACGTCGTTCTTGGCCACCGACTCGGTGCCCTCCAGACGCCGGGTCACACGGCTGGACTTCTTCTCCAGGATGTGCCGACGACCGGCCTGCTCACGCCGCAGCTTGCCGCTGCCGGTCACTCGGAAGCGCTTGGCCGTGCCCTTGTGGGTCTTGTTCTTCGGCATTGACTAGTCCTCGTTTCGTACAGATGCCGGGCGGGATCGCGTCTGGAGGGCGTCCCGGCCCGGCGTCACGTTGCACGTCGCCGTCGCAGGCGTTGCGCCTGTTACGACGCGTTCGCCTTGGACTTCGACTTGTTGTTCTTGTGCGGCGCAAGAACCATGATCATGTTCCGACCGTCCTGCTTCGGATTGGCCTCGATGAAACCCAGGTCGGACACGTCGTCGGCCAGTCGCTGCAGCAGGCGGAAGCCCAACTCGGGACGCGACTGCTCACGACCGCGGAACATGATCGTCACCTTGACCTTGTGACCCTGACCGAGGAAGCGGGACACGTGGCCCTTCTTCGTCTCGTAGTCGTGCGGGTCGATCTTCGGCCGGAGCTTCTGCTCCTTGATGACGGTCTGCTGCTGGTTGCGGCGCGATTCGCGAGCCTTCTGCGCGCTCTCGTACTTGAACTTGCCGTAGTCCATGAGCTTGCAGACCGGCGGGCGCGCCTGCGGGGCGACCTCGACAAGGTCCAGATCCGCCTCCTGGGCAAGCCGGAGCGCGTCCTCGATGCGGACGATCCCGACCTGCTCACCGTTCGGTCCGACCAACCGGACCTCGGGTACGCGGATGCGGTCATTGATGCGCGTCTCGGAGCTGATGGGGCCTCCTCGGTTCGATGGCTTGCATGCTGCACCGCGGCGCGTGGAACTCGCCCCTGAAGTGCGAAACCCCGCCGAATCCGCTTCCGCGGACCCGCGGGGTCCTGACTCCACCGATCGAACCGGTACCGCAATACCGTTCACTCCGCCGAACTGGTTTCCGTCGGCGGCAACCGGGACCCGGAAGCCTGGGACGGCTACTCGGGTGGGAGCGGGACTCCACTTTGCCTCCCCCGCCTGCGCAGGGGCTGGTCGCTCGTGTCAGGGTAGCAGCCGTGACGGAACCGCAGCCAACCCCGTACCCGAGCGACCCGGCGGTCGGTTCGACCGAGCCGGCACACGACGCGGACGAGACTTTCAACGTGCGCGAGATGGCGGATGTTCCCAGCGTCGAGGTCATCAGCCGGGCAGCGGTGATGCTGCTGTCGGCCGGGGCCGAGAAGCTCGGGCTGGCCGCGGACGACCCGGACACCGCGCCGGAGCGCGACCTGGACGAGGCGCGCCGCGTCATCACCGCCCTGGCGGGCCTGGTGACCGCGTCGGTCGAGTACCTCGGACCGCACGCGGCTCCGCTGCGCGACGGGCTGCAGACCCTCCAGCGCGCCTTCCGCGAGACCTCCGCGGTGCCGGACCCGCCCGGCCAGGGCCCGGGCGAGAAGTACACCGGCCCGGTGCACTAGGACCCGTCATCGCGCGGCAGCGCGGACACCAGGGTCTGCACCGCGACCAGGGCCACCACCGGGGCGGCCAGCAGCCACGGCGCGGCGCCGAGGTGGTCGACCGACGCGGCGATCATGGCTCCCCACTCCGGTGCTGGCGGGGGTGTGCCCAGACCGAGGAATCCGAGCGCGGCCACCGTGTTGACCAGCGCCGGAACGCGGAGCAGCGCGAGAGAACCGGCCGTGGGCAGCAGTTCCGGCAGCAGCGAGCGCGTCCAGATCCGGGCGGTCCCGGCGCCGAGCGCGCGGTGCGCGAGCACCCACTGGCGGGTGCGCAGCGCGGCGGTGAGCGCGTCGGCCTGGCGGGCGAACGGCAGCCAGCCGACCGCGACCATCGCCAGCAGCAGCGTGGTCCGGCCCGGCCCCGCGACCAGTCCGGCGACCAGGGCGACGAGCAGCGGCGGCACGGCGGCCGCGACGTCCACCAGGGCCCGCACCACCGCGGCGCCGCGACCGCCGCGCCAGCCCGTCGCCGCCCCCACCGCGAGCCCGACCACCGCGGAGACCGCGAGCGCGGCACCGGCCGTGCCCAGCGTCGCCAGCGCGCCGTGCGCGAGGCGGGCGAGCACGTCGCGGCCCAGTTCGTCGGTGCCCAGCAGGTGGCCGGTCGACGGGGGCCGCAGGACGTCCCGCGTGTCGGTGGCCAGCGGGTCACCGGTGAGCCCGAGCACCAGCAGCACCAGCAGGACCGCGCCCAGCAGGCCCGGCCACGCGCGTCTCACGCGGCACCACCCCGCGACCGCGGGTCGACCACGAGGTGCAGTGCGTCGCCGACCGCGCCGACGAACAGCGCCACGGCGGCCGCGACGACCAATCCGGCCTGCACCACGGGGATGTCCTGGGCCCGCACCGCGTCGACCACGGTACGCCCCAGGCCCGGGATGTCGAAGACCGTCTCGACGGCCGCGGTCCCGGCGATCATGCCCGCCGCCTTGTAGGTGACCAGCGACAGCGCGGCGGGCAGCGCGGGCCGGGCGATGTGGCGGGTCCACAGCCGGAACTCGCCGATGCCGCGCGCCCGGGCCGCGGCGACGAAGTTCTCCCCGCGCAGCGCGGCCGCCTGGGTCCGCACGACCGCGGCGACCGGTGCGGCGAGCACCGGGACCAGCGAGGCGACCGGCAGCACCAGGTTCGCCGGACCGCGCCAGCCGGAGCTGGGCAGCAGGTGCAGGCCGACGGCGAAGACCGCGACCAGGACCGGGGCGAGCGCGAACTCCGGGACCGCCGAGGCCAGCCGGTTGCACGCGCTCACCACCCGGTCCGCCACCGCGCCCGGACGCCGCGCCGCCAGCAGCCCGGCCGCGCAGCCGACCGCGAACGACACCACCAGCGCGGTGACCATGATGCTCAGCGACACCTGGAACGCGCGGCCGAGCTGCGCGCCCACCGGGTCGCCGGACACCCAGGACGTGCCGAACCGGCCGGTGCACAGCCGTCCGAGCCGTTCGACGAGCCGCTGCCAGAGCGGGCGGTCGAGGCCGAGATCGGCCCGGATCGCCGCGATCACCCGCGGGTCGGGGTCGGCGTCGGCGTAGCGGACGGCGAGCACGCTGCGCGCCGAATCCACCCCGGTCAGCTCGGGCAGCAGCATCGCGACGAGCACGATCGCGACCAGCACCAGCGGGCTCAGTGCCAGTCGCAGCAGCGCCGACCCCCTCACCGGGGTGCGCGGGCGGTCAGCAGGAAGAACCCGGGCGCGCTCGGGTAGGGCACGCGGTCGAACAGGGCGGTGCGGTCGGTGACGTCGACCAACCCGGCGCGTTCCACGAGCGCGGCGCAGGTGGTGAAGTCCAGCCCCTCCGACAGCGGCAGCGCCGCCGACGCCTCGGCGTAGGAGTCGTCGAAGCGCCGCCGCACCACGTCGTCACCGACCTCGGCCACACCCCACCGACCGTCGCTGACCAGCAGCAGGCCGCCCGGCCGCAGCACGTCGAGCCACCGCCGCACGGCGCGGTCCGGGGCGGGCAGCGTCCACAGCACGTTGCGGGTGACCACGGCGTCGAACGGCCCTTCCGGGGGCCGTTCGGCCTCCCCGACCCGCCAGTCGGCCCGCAGGTGCTCCTCGGCGGCGCGCTCGGCGGCGACCTCCAGCATCCCGGGCGAGACGTCCTGGCCGGTCACCCGGTGACCGGCGGCGGCCAGGATGCGGGCGAGGAATCCGGTACCGCACCCGATGTCGAGGATCCGGGCGCGCGCACCGACGGCGTCGGCGATCAGCGGGGTGATCCGCGCCGACCACACGTCGCGGACGGGGTCCTGGCCGGGTTGCGCGTCGTAACCGGCGCGGGCGCGGCCGTTCCAGTAGGACACGACGGATCGCGGTGCGGCGGTCATCGCTTGGTCACCTCCACGGTGAGCAGCACGTGCTCCAGCGGGTCGGCGGGGACGCCGCGCACGTCGGCGGAGTGCGCGAGGTGCTGGCGTTCGTGGAACAGCGGGATGCCGGCGACGCGATCGGTGAGCAGGTCGTCGGCCCGGCGGAAGACCTCGGCGCGCTGCGCCGGGTCGGTGACCGCGCTCAGCCCCTGGACCAGGGCGTCCAGCTCCGGGTCGCAGAAGTGGTCCAGGCCGAAGGTGGCCCGGCAGCTGAAATCGCTGGTCAGGTAGCCGGCGACGTCCGGGACGTCGGCCATCTGGTTGCGCGAGTACACGGCGGCGTCGAGCTGCCCGGACAGGATCTTCGGCTCCAGCTGGGCCGCCGGCTCGGAGACGATGCGCACCGCGAACCCGACGCGGTCCAGTTCGTCGGCGAGCGCGGTCGCCGCGGCGGGCAGGTCGGGGCGTTCCGGGTAGACGCCGAGCGTGATCGGCACCGGGCCGGGGCCGGTCGCCTCGGTGAGCAGGCGGCGGGCCGCGTCCGGATCAGCCGGGCGCGGCGGGGTCCGCGAGCCCCACGGCGCGGCGGGGCCGAAGTGGTGGCTCGCCGGGGTGGCGGCGCCGTGCAGGACGCCGTCCACCAGGCCGCGGCGGTCGACGGCCAGCGCGGCGGCCCGGCGCACCCGCTCGTCGGCGAACGGACCGGCGGCGGTGTCGACGTGCAGCGCGGTGGTGCGCGGCAGGTCCACTGCGGACAGCCGCAGCCGGGGGTCGGAGCGGACGGCGTCCAGCCGCGCGGTCGGCACCTTGTCGACGAGGTCGAACTCGCCGCTGCGCAGCCCGTTCACCCGGGCCGAGGCGTCCTCGACGAAGCGGACGTCGGCGCGTTCGATCTTCGCGGGTCCGCCCCGGTACTGGTCGAAGCGGCGCAGGTGGAGCCCCTGGACTCCGCCGGTGCCGGTGACCTCGAAGGGCCCGGTGCCCGCTCCCCTGGTCAGGTCGATGCGGCCGTCGGGCCGCACGGCGGCGGGGTCGAGGACGGCGGCGGTGGCCGAGCCCAGCCGCAGCGGCAGGATCGGGTCCGGGCCGGTGGTGCGCACCACGAGGGTGCGCGGGTCGGGTGCTTCGGCGCCCTCGACCGCGCCGCGCAGGGCGCGGGGCGGCGCCGGGTCGTGCAGGACGCGGTTGATCGAGTCGGCGGCGGCCTGCGCGGTCACCGGGGCTCCGGAGTGGAACCGGGCGCCGTCGACGAGGGTGAAGGTCCACTGCCGCGGCGAGTCCTGCCGCCAGGAGGTGGCCAGTCCCGGTTCCGCCCGCCCGTCGAGGCGCTGCCCGCCGCCGTCCACCGCGTCCGGGGTGACTCGGGTGAGCGTCTCGGTCACGCCCAACCGCATGAGGATGTACGCGTCGTCGGAGGCCGGTGACCAGCCGGACCGCGGCGGGATGCCGATCGCGATCTTGAGCGCGTCCGCCCCGGAGCCGGATCCGCTGAATCCGCAACCGGCCAGCAACACCCCGGCCAGCGCGAGGACCGCCCACCACCGTCGCAGGCAGTGCAACTGCCACCTCCTTGCAATTAGGAATGCGAACGAGATTCTCGCACAACGGGCGAAGCCCCCCGGGGCGCCCGCGCCGGAAGTGCCTTGTGCCACGGCTCGCCGACCGCAACGATGACCGCGAGAAATCAGGAGGTTCCGGATGGTGTCGGTGGATCGGCTGCTGGTGTTCGCGGCGGTGTCCTTCGTGATCATCGCCGTGCCCGGTCCGAGCGTGCTGTTCGTCGTCGGGCGCGCGCTCGCGCACGGGCGCGGGACCGCGTTGCGGACGGTCGTGGGCAACGCGCTGGGCAGCTACGCGGTGGTGGTCGCGGTCGCGCTGGGCGTGGGGACGGTCGTCCAGGAGTCCGCGATGGCGTTCACCGCGGTGAAGTTCGCGGGCGCGGCGTACCTGGTCTTCCTGGGGATCAAGGCGGTGCGCGCGGCTCCCGCGGCGTTGTCGACGCTGCCGGAGCCCGAACCCGTCCGCAGTGGTGCGCGCACGGTGCGGGAGGGGTTCGTGGTCGGGTTGACCAACCCCAAGACGTTCGTGTTCTTCACCGCCGTGGTTCCGCAGTTCGTCGACGTCCACGCCGGGCCGGTGCCGGTGCAGATGCTGCTGCTCGGCCTCATCCCGGCCGGGATCGCGCTGTTGTCCGACAGCACGTGGGGGCTGTTCGCGGCGACCGCCCGGGACTGGGTGGCGCGCGCTCCGCGCCGCATGGCGCTGGTGCAGCGGCTGGGCGGTTTCAGCATGATCGGCCTGGGCCTGTCGGTCGCGGTGACCGGCCGCCGGGAGTGACCGGCCACCGCGACCGGTGCGTCAGTCGCGGACGGCGAGCGCGTCGATCTCGACGAGCAGCCCCTCGGGCAGTCCGACGTAGACGGTGGTGCGCGCCGGGAACGGTTCGCCGACCACGCGGGCGTAGGTGTCGTTCATCTCCTGGAAGTGCGCGGTGTCGGTGAGGTAGACGCGCAGCATCACGACGTCGTCCAGCGAGGCGCCGTCGGCCTGAAGGATCGCGATCACGTTGCGCAGGGCCTGCTCGGTCTGCTCGGCGACGCCGCCCTCGACGAGCTTGCCCGTCTCGGGGTTCACCGCGGTCTGCCCGGAGACCTGCAGGAGACCGCCCTTGCGGATGCCTTGGGACAGCGGGATGTTCGCGGGCGGCTTGGGGGCGTTGTCGGTGCTGACCACGGTCCGGGACATCAGGGTTCCTTCCTGTCGGGGGTTGTGCGCTGCCACCCCATCTCGGCGGAGATCGCCTCGGCGGTGCGCAGCAGTTCGTCGACGAAGCCGAGCAGCCCGTCGAAGTCCAGCAGCACGTCGGGCACCGACAGCGACACCGCGGCCACGACCTCGCCGCGGTCGTTGCGGATCGGCGCGCCGATGCAGTGGATGAAGTCCTCGTGCTCGTTGCGGTCGACCGCGTAGCCGAGGGCGCTCACCCGGTCCAGCTCGGCCAGGAACGCCTCGGCCGAGGTGATGGTGCGCGCGGTCAGCGGCGGGTAGCCGAGCCGTTCGGCGAGCTGCCGCCGCCGTTGCGCGGGCCAGTCGGCGACCAGCGCTTTGCCCACCGCCGTGCAGTGCAGCGGGGCGCGGCGGCCGATGCGGGAGTACATCCGCACCGGGTGCCGACTGTCCACCTTGTCGATGTAGACGACCTGGTCGTCGTCGAGCGTCGCCAGGTGCACGGTGTGCCCGGTGACCTCGCCGAGCGCGTCGAGGTGGCGGCGTGCGACGCCGCGCACGTCGAGGTCCTCCAGGGCGCGGTGCGCGAGGTCGAACAGGGCGCTGCCGAGCCGGTAGTGGTGGACGTCCGCGCGGCGGACGAACCGCCCCGCCTCCAGCGTGCGCAGCAGCCGCATCGCGGTCGACTTGTGCACGCCGAGCCGGTGCGCGAGCTGGTCGAGGGTCTGCGGTCCGGCCGCCAGTTCGGTCAGCACGGTCAAACCGCGTTCCAGGCTCTGGCTCACCGGGCCCCCTTCCGTTGACGCCCTGCGGGTGGAATGGTACACACGTACAAACCACATGATGCAACTACCGTTGCAAGATGCGCAATGCGGAGGAACCGGTGCCCGGTATCGACGACGCGGCGGTGCGCGCCCTCCACGACGAGGTCATCGACTGGCGCTTCAAGGGCATGCCCGCCGAGGCGTTCGGCCGCACGGTCGGCGAGTTCCTCGCCGGTCGACCACGCCTTTCCGACGCCGGTTTCGTCGGTCCGCTGCTGGTGCTCGACCGCCCGGCCATGGAGCACAACCTGCGCACCATGGCCGACTGGTGCTCGCGGCACGGGATCCGACTGGCCCCGCACGGCAAGACCACCATGGCTCCGCGCCTGTTCCAGCACCAGCTGGCGCACGGCGCGTGGGGCATCACCGCGGCCACCGCCAGCCAGCTGCGCGTGTACCGGGCGTTCGGCGTGCGGCGGATCCTGCTGGCGAACCAGCTCGTGGACCCGGCCGGGCTGGCCTGGTTGGCGGGCGAGCTGGACCGCGACCCGGACTTCGAGTTCTGCTGCCTGGTCGACTCGGTCCGCGGTGCGCACCTGATGGCCGAGGCGCTGGCCCGGGCGGGTGCGTCGCGACAGGTCGACGTGCTGGTCGAACTCGGCGCCGCGGGCGGCCGCACCGGCGTGCGCGACCTCGCCGGGGCCCGCGAGGTGGCCGACGCGGTGGCGACCAGTCCGATGCTCCGCCTCGTCGGCGTCGCCGGGTACGAGGGCGCCGTGGTGCACGACGTCACCGAGCACGATCTCTCCACTGTGGACTCCTACCTGTCCGGGACCCGCGAGCTGGTGGTGGACCTGGCGCGCGCCGGGTACTTCGCCGGGCTCGACCAGGTGATCGTGACCAGCGGCGGCAGCGCCTACTTCGACCAGGTCGCCGAGGCGCTGGCCGGGCCGTGGCCCGGCGATCTGCCGGTGGTCCCGGTGTTGCGCAGCGGCGCCTACGTGGTGCACGACGACGGCTTCTACCGCGTCCGCTCACCGTTCGGCCGACAGCACCGGCTGGCCGGGGACGAACCGCCGTTCCGGCCCGCGATGCGGCTGTGGGCGCAGGTGATCTCCCGGCCGGAGCCGGGGCTCGCGCTGGTCACCATGGGCCGCCGCGACGCGTCGTTCGACCAGGACCTGCCGGAGCCGCAGGTGGTCCGGGGCTCCGACGGCGCGGTGCGCGAACTGCATTCCTGCCGGGTGACCGAGCTGGCCGACCAGCACGCGTTCCTGGCGGTCCCGGACAGCGAGGTCCCGCGGATCGGCGACTGGGTCGGCTTCGGCCTGTCGCACCCGTGCACGGTCTTCGACAAGTGGCCGCTGATCCCGGTCGTCGACGGGGACACCGTGGTCGATCTGGTTCGCACCTTCTTCTGATCCACCGGCGCGGAAGGGGTTGTGCCATGGACATCGCGGTCCGCGGCGCTCGCGTCATCGACGGCGACGGCGGTCCGGCCCGGCGGGCCGACGTCGGTGTCGACAGTGGACGCATCGCCGCGATCGACGAACCCGGGCGGTTGTCCGGCAGGCGCACGATCGACGCCGACGGGCTGGCGCTGTGCCCCGGCTTCGTCGACATGCACTCGCACTCCGACCTGCGGATCCTCGCCGAACCCGACCACCTCGCGAAGGTCTCGCAGGGCGTGACCCTGGAGGTGCTGGGGCAGGACGGCCTGTCCTACGCCCCGGTGGACGACGCGGCGCTGGCCGCGCTGCGCGCGCAACTGGCCGGGTGGAACGGTGATCCGCCCGGATTCGACTGGAACTGGCGCAGCGTCGCGGACTACCTCGACCGGCTCGACACCGGCATCGCCGTCAACGCCGCCTACCTGGTGCCCCAGGGCACGCTGCGCATGCTGTGCATGGGCAGCGACGACCGCCCGCCGACCGGCGCCGAGCTCGACCGGATGCGCGAGGTGCTCGCGCGGTCGCTGCGCGAAGGCGCCTTCGGCATGTCCTCCGGGTTGACCTACACGCCCGGGATGTACGCCTCGACCGCCGAACTCACCGCGCTGTGCGAGGTCGTGGCGGCGCACGGCGGCTACTACAGCCCGCACCACCGCAGCTACGGCGCCGGCGCGCTGGACGCCTACGCGGAGATGATCCGGGTCAGCCGCGACTCCGGCTGCCCCCTGCACCTGGCCCACGCGACCATGAACTTCGGCGTCAACGAAGGGAAAGCCGCCGACCTGCTGTCCATGTTGGACGAAGCGCTGGACGGCGGCTGCGACATCACCCTGGACAGCTACCCCTACCTGCCCGGCAGCACGTCGCTGCACGCGCTGCTGCCCAGCTGGGCCACCGAGGGCGGCGTCGAGGCGACGCTGGAACGCCTGCGCGACCCGGCGCAGCGGCGGCGGATCCGCACCGCGCTGGAGGTCGAGGGCTCCGACGGCTGCCACGGCGTCCCCGTCGACTGGGACACCATCGAGATCAACGGCGTGGTGCGCCCGGACAACGAGCGGCTCGTCGGCCGCAGCGTCGCCGAATCCGCCCGCGCGGCGGGCGCGCAACCGACCGAGTTCTACCTCGACGTCCTGGTGTCCGAGGAACTGGGCAGTTCGTGCCTCATGCACGTCGGCCACGAGGAGAACGTGCGGGCGATCATGCGCCACCGCGTGCACACCGGCGGCAGCGACGGGCTGCTCGTCGGCTCCCGCCCGCATCCCCGCGCCTGGGGCACCTTCCCGCGCTACCTCGGCCACTACGTCCGCGAACTGGGCGTGCTCGGCCTGGAGGAATGCGTGCGGCACCTGACCTCCCGGCCCGCCGACCGCCTCGGCCTGACCGACCGGGGACGCGTGCGCGAGGGATTCGCCGCCGACCTGGTGCTGTTCGACCCCGATGCGGTGGCCGACACCGCGACCTTCGACGAACCCCGGCGCCAACCCGCCGGGATCCCCCACGTGCTCGTCAACGGCGTGCCGGTGATCGACGACGGCCGCCGCACCGACGCGCTGCCCGGGCGGGCGCTGCGCAAGCGCCCCTGACACCTCTCCTGCTCCTCGGTCATCGGCTGACCGGCGGGCGGGGTTGCGGTCCCGCCCGCCGGATCGGCGGTCAGGCGTTGTAGACGTCGGCGCCGAAGGGGGTCAGCCCCGGGGACCCCGCGTAGCCGAGGCGCGGCAGCGCGAACAGGTCCTCGATGCTGGCCAGCAGCGAGTAGTGGTTGTAAGGGGTGTCGCTGGTGCTGCCGGGCCTGACGTGCTTGGACAGCACCAGCGCGCCGGTGCGCCCACCGCCGGGACCGGTGATGCCGGGCAGCGGCGCGTTCGGCCCCGGGCCCTCGCCGCAGCAGGCGCCGGAGTCCTGCTGGGGCCCGTCCGACTCGTCGAAGGTGACGATCAGCATCCCGTCCTGCTGGTACGCCGGGGAAGCCAGGATCTTCGGCACCCAGGTCCGCAGCCACTCGTCGGCGGAGGCCAGACCTCCCGGGCGGCCGTCGACGCACGGCGCGTCGTGCGCGTCGTCGCACAGGTCGGGCGTGATGTAGGACAGCGTCGGCGTCGTCCGCACCTGCTGGAGGTCCCGCGGCAGCGCGGACAGGTCCACGTCGTCGGCCGCGCACTCCGGCGAGCCGGTGATCGAGGCGAAGTAGACGAACGGGTTGTGCCGGGCGGCGTACTGGTCGCCGACCCGGGCCTGCTGCGTGTCGTCGACCGCGCCGAGCCGCGGGTGCCGGCACGGCGTGCCCATGTCCTCCATGTACCCCTTCCAGGTGCGGCCGGAACCGGTGAGCTGACCGGCCAGCGTGGGCACCGACGACGGGTACACGCAGCCCTGGCCGACGGCCTGCCCGGGAGCGGCCGTGCCGGTCTGCCGGAAGGGCGAGTAGGTCTGGCAGTCGGCCTGCGTCTCGGCGTTCGGTCCCTGGCCGGAGATCTGGGCGAGGTAGTTGCCGAGGCTGTTGTGCGCGGTGCCGTAGTACTGGGTGAGCAGGTTGCCCTGCGCGCGCAGGGTCCGGCTCAGGTAGGGGGCCTTCGAGTCGGGGCCCCAGGTCTCGTCGAAGCCCTTGTTCTCCAGGTTGATCACGAACACGTGCCCCACGGGCGGCGGGGCGGCGGCCCGGGCGTCGTCGCCGCTGCTCGTCACGGCGACGACGAGTGCGGTGAGCAGGGCCAGTCCGGCGGCGAAGAGGGAACGTCCGGTCGTCATGGCAGGGGGAACCCTTCCTGGTGGGCGAGATCCCGCAGGGCGCGCCACTGCTCGTAGTCAGCGGTCGACCCCGCCCCACAGGGTGCACCGGTGACCTGGGGTACGGGCCAGCGCGGTGCCGACAGGTCGGCGGGAGCGGTGAAATCGAGGACCTCGGCGAGGTTGCGCGCCGCGCTGTCGCGCGGTGTCAGCGGTGGGAGGTTCCACCGCCATTCGACGGCCTTGAGCACCGAGGTGTGGTCGTAGACGTCGTGCGCGACGTACCCGCGGCGCGCGCGGGGCGAGATGACCAGGCACGGCGTGCGGAATCCGCGCAGCCCCCACTCCGGGTGCGCGTCGGGCGCCACCGACGGGGCCACGTGGTCGTAGAACCCGCCCCATTCGTCGTAGTTGATGACCAGCATGGTCCGAGCCCACGCCGGGCTGGACGTCACGGCCTCGTAGACCTGGTTGAGGAACGACTGGCCGGCCGGATGTCAGCGTGCGGGTGGTCGTCGGCCGACGTCCCGGTGCCCTCGTCGAGGAACTTCGGGTCCACGAAGGACAGTTCCGGCAGGTCCCCGGACGCGCAGTCGGCGAGGAACGACGTGTACGGGTGGCTGATCGGCAGGTACTTCCCGCCCCACAGCGCGGTGAATGGTGCGTCGACGTAGTAGTACCGCCCGCGCAGCCCGGCGGCGGCGAGCCGGTCCCAGATCGTCGGCAGGGTGCAGGTGGCGGTCGAGTTGTGGATGCGGTCGGTCTGCGCGGCGTGCTGGTAGAAGCGGTTGGGGTAGGTCTCGGCCATGATCGCCGAGAAGTACCTGTCGCACACCGTCCAGTGCGGTGCGGCCCCGCCGTGCCAGGAACTGCCTGCGCGTGGGTGTCACGGTGCTGTTGATATCCGCCCGTCGGCGGCCGGAAGAATTCGCCTGTTGCCGATGCCACGGGTGGACGCGGAACAGTTCGTCGCGGGTTCACCGGGAGGACAACTACGCCGTTTTGGTCTAGTCCACTGCCGGTGAGCGCGGCAGACTGTCGTCGCCCCTGACCAGCGAACCGGGAGAAGAGCCTTGGCAGACATGATGCGTCGCAGTTTCCTGACCGCGGTCGGCCTGTCCGCCGTCGGCGCGGCAACGGCGCCCACGGCCGCGCCGGGCAGCGGCGGAGCGGTCGCGGCGCGGCCGCGGGGGTTGCTGGCGCTCATCGGCAGCTACACGTCGTCGAACCCGGCCGGGCGCGGACTGGAGATCGCGCGCCGCGCGCCGTCGGGCGCACTGGAGTCCGCGGGCGTGGTGGACGGGGTGCCGGACGCGTCGTTCTTCGCCTGGTCGCCGGACCACCGCTTCGTCTACGTCACCAACGAACGCCCCGACGGCTCGGTCACCGCGATCGAGGTCACCGGCCACCGGCCGCGCGTGCTCAACAGCCGGAGCACGCGCGGCGCGGGGCCGACGCACCTCGCGGTGCACCCGGACGGCGACTTCCTGTTCACCGCCAACTACACCGACGGCAGCGTCGTGGTGCACCGCCGCGACGCCGACGGCAGCATCGGCGAATCCACCGATCTGGTGCGACATCCCGGGTCCGAGCCGCACGCGCACCAGGTCGTCGTCGACCCGAGCAAGCGCTGGGTCATCTCCGTCGACCTCGGTGACGACTCGGTGTTCGTGTACGCGCTGGACCACGGCACCGGCGAGCTCACCGAACACCAACACCTCCAGCTGCCCACCGGAACCGGCCCGCGACACCTGGTCTTCCACCCGGACGCCGAACGCGCCTACCTCGTCGCCGAACTGCGGTCCGAGGTCACCGTCCTCGCGTGGGACGCCGAGGACGGACGCCTCACGCCCGGCCTCGTGGTCGGAACCCGCCGGGACGGCGCGTCCGGGGAGAACTACCCCGGCGAGATCGCGGTCTCGCGCGACGGTCGCTTCGTGCACGCCTCGAACCGGGGCGACGACGACATCGCGGTGTTCGCGGTGGACGGCCCCGGGCTGCGACCGATCGGGAACACGCCAGCCGGCGGGAACTGGCCGCGCCACTTCGCGCTCGCCCCGGAGGAGACGTCGCTGTACGTGGCCAACCAGCGTTCCGGCACCATCACGCGGCTGTCCCGCGATCCCGACAGCGGCGCGCTCTCCCCCAGCCCCGACCGCTACGACTGCCCGTCGGTCGCGGCCATCACCTTCCACGGGTAGGGAGTGTTTCGGAAGTGCTCCGGGAGCCCCGACTCATGTATGCCCAGGTCCGGGTGGTCGGACGCCGACGCCGGGCGAGTCAGGACCGCTCCGCACCCTCGACGTGCGCCTTGAGCCGCTGCAACGTCTCCTCGATGGACCGGTGGTTGTCCCTGGCCAGCTTGGTCCGGCCGAACCTCGCGGCCAGCGGCATCCGCGAGTAGTCGAAGGTCTCGGTCACCCGCGTCGCCGACTCCCGCTCCGGCACCAGCTCGTACCGCCAGACCGCGGGCAGCAGGTTCCGCCACGCGATCCGCCGGTTCTCCTCGAACTCCACGACCCGGTTCGTCACGCGGTACCCGACGGATTTGCTCATCCGCATCCCGAACCGGGACCCCAGCTGGAGCCGTTCCGGACCGTTGATCTCCTGCCGCACGCTCCCGGAACCGTCGATGACGGGATGCTCGCGCGGATCGGCCAGCACCGCGAACACCACCTCCGGCGCCGCGTGGACCACGATGCTGCTCGACACGGAAAGCTCGTTGTCAGCCATGCGGCCGAACGTAACGCCGGAAGGTCACGAAGAGGGCACCGAAGCAACGCCAACGCGCGCGGACTGTCCTGTTCGGACACCTGAGGTCGGCGGATGCCACTTGCGATCCCGATGACCCGACCCCTAGCATTCCTCTCACAGATTGGGCGCCAACGTCCATATTTTGGGAAACACTGGGGAAGGGCTGCCATGCCAACCACGTCGACGTCCGCCCCGGCGGCCGACCGGACGCAGGCCGGGCGGAGCCGGATCGGTTTCGCCGGTATCTGCCTGGGATATTTCGCGATCATCCTGGACGGCAGCGTGCTCAACGTCGCGGTACCGGCCCTCCGGAGCGACCTGGGCAGCACGATGCCCGGGGCGCAGCGGGTGCTCAACGCCTACACGTTGGTGCTGGCCGGGCTGCTGCTCACCGCCGGAGCGCTGGGAGACCGGCTCGGGCACCGGCGGCTCCTGCTGGCCGGGCTGGGGGTGTTCACCGCGTCCTCCGCGGCGTGCGGGGCGGCGGACAGCACGGCGGTGTTGGTCGCGGCACGCGCGGTGCAGGGCCTGGGCGCGGCGGGACTGCTGCCCGCCACGTTGGCCCTGGTGCCGCACCTGTTCCCGGCCGGACCGCGACGGGAGCGGGCCACGGTGGTCTGGGTGGCGATCGGAGCGGGCGCGATGGCCGTCGGCCCGTTCGTCGGCGGAGTCCTCATCGACGCCCTGGGCTGGCGCAGCATCTTCCTGCTCAACCTGCCCATCGGCATCGCCGCCGCCGCGCTGGTGCGGGCCGGTGTGACCGAAACACCGCGACAGCGCTCCCAGGTCGACCGCGCCGGACAGCTGCTGGCCGCGGTGGGACTGGGGCTGATCACCGGCGGGTTGATCAGCGGCGGGGCGGCCGGGTGGACCTCGCCGGTGACGGCGGCGCTGCTGGTCACCGGGGTGGCTGCCGGAGCGGTTTTCGCCGTGGTGGAACGACGCGTCGCCGCGCCGTTGCTCCCGCCGTCGTTCCTCGCCGATCGGGTGCGGGCGGTGGCGGTGGCCTCCGCGCTGTTCATGGGATTTCTGTTCTACGGGGCGCTGTTCGCGATGTCGCTGTACTTCCAGCAGGTGCGGGGCTGGACGCCGTCGACCGCCGGGGTGGCGCTGCTGCCGTTCACCGTCGGCCCCGTGCTGGCTCCGCTGGTGCTGTACCGGCCGCTGGCGCGGCGCTTCGGGCACGCGCGGATGCTCGTCGCCGGGTTCGCCTGCTGCGCGACCGGGACGGCGCTGCTGTGCACCACCGGCCCGCACACCGGGTATCCCCTGCTGGGCGCGGGCCTGCTGCTGGCGGGCGGGGCGAGCACCGTGGTGTTCTCCGCGCTGACGTCACTGCTGATGTCCACAGTGGGCACCGAGCGGGCCGGGCTCGCGTCCGGGGTGCAGAACACCGCCCGGCAGGCCGGTGCGCTGATCGGCGTGGCGGTGTTCGGATCGGTGCTCAACACGGCGGCGTTCACCGCCCACCTGCGGATCTCGTTCGCGATGATGCTGGTCGTCGAGTTCATCGGCATCGCGGGCGGCGTCGCTGTGCTGCGCGCCACCCGGCGGACCTGACGGGAACCCGGAGCGCGCGCATGACCTGTGGTGGGGCACCGGCGGGAAGGCGCGGACGCCCGCGCCTTCCCGTCGCTCAGCGCTCGAACCGGTCGGACTTCACGGCGTCCAGGAACGACCGCCACTGCCCGGCGGTCGCCGTGAAGTACCCGGCAGCCCGGTCCTTCGAATCCCGCACCGCCGCACCGCCTCGGACCCGACCGACCTCGACGCAGTTGGTCTGCGTGCTGCTGCGGGTCGACTTCCGCCAACCTTCGGGCGCCTGTCGTGCTGTCATCGGTCTGCCTCCACTTCACGTACGACACCGGCGATGAACTCGGCTGATTCCTCCGGGTCCATCGCAACCCGTAGGACACTATCCACGGCGTTCCGGTACGCCTCGACGTCGTCTTCTTCGTGGAAGAACAGTGCTGCACGGCGATTTTCCAGATGCACGATCGGACGTTCGTCCGCGAAGTCGATCAGGAAGAAGGGACCTTCGAGCGCCGGGTGCCAGCCGGTGGCGCACGGGATGATCCTGATATCGATGTTCGGACGCTCCGCGAAATCGAGCAGGTGCTGGAGCTGGTCCAGCGTCACCTGCCGGTCACCGATCTGCTGGCGGATGGCGTTCTCGCCCACGAGGGCGAGAAGCTGAGCGGGGTTGCGGCGCGTCAGAACCTCGCGCCGACCGACCCGCACGAGCACGCGTGTTTCGACTTCGTGTGCCGGGACACCGCCAGTGACCATGATCGCCCGCGCGTAGTCGGCCGTCTGGAGAAGTCCGGGGATCAACAGCGGCGACACGTCCGTGATGTGGCTGGCTCGACGCTCGAAATCGAGTAGCGCCGCCATTTGCCGTTCTCTGTCACCACTCCGCACGGAAAGCCAGTGCGGATCGCTGCTGCTGCGGGCGAGTTCGAGAAGCTCGGCACGTTCTTGGCCGTTGACGCGGGTCGCCGCGAGGATGGAGGCAACGTCCTCCGGTTTCGGCGATCTCGCGCCTGTTTCCCACCGCGAGATGGCGCTGTGGGAGATGTCCAACTCTTCGGCGAGTGCACGCACCGTGAATCCAGCTGCCTTGCGCGCCTCGCGGAGTCGGGCACCGAGCGCGCGGGCTTTCGGGGTTCCGCTGGTGCCAGGCACATCAACTCACTGGAGGTAGCCGTGTATCCGTTCCACTGGGTTCCGGGCGACGGGCGGCGGCATGCGAGCCTCGATCCGCGCCCGTGCCGTTGCCGGTATCCGGCCGGGGCGCTCGTGTCGACCTGTGCGGCCGGAAGGTCGTGGTCGACCACAGCGAGGTGGCCTGGCTGTGGGAAACCTGCCCGGACTGCAACGGCGAGGCCCGTCGGCTCGCGGGGATCAGCGGACCATGAGCACTCGCACGAAGGGACTCGCCGTGCTGTTGCGTCGCGCGCAATGGCTGTTGGGGGACCTCGCCTTCCACGTCGGCGCCGGGAGCTTCCGCGACCGGGACGTCGAGGACGTGTGCGCGCTGCTCGAAGAAGTCGTCCGCATGCTCAGGGAGAACAAATCGTCCACTCAGGACAGAACGCGTTCCCCGGAGGCCGGGCCGCCGCTGGACGTGCAGCGCCGGGTCCGCGACGGCCTTCGGCGGCTCTAGACCCGGCCCGGCGCCCTCCCCGACTCGCGTGCGCCGGGTCGCGCGGTCGGGCGGTGAGCCTCCGCACCGCCCGACCGCACCACCACGCGAAGCGCCGGAGGTGCGTCGGTTTCGCGCGAAACCGACGGGTCAGCCGTCGGCCAGCGCCGGGGCGAGGAAGCGCCCGGTGTGGCTCTCGTCGATCTCGGCGACCTGCTCCGGAGTTCCCTCGGCGACCAGGGTGCCGCCGCCGGAACCGCCTTCCGGGCCCATGTCGAGGATCCAGTCCGCGGTCTTGATGACGTCCAGGTTGTGCTCGATGACCACGACCGTGTTGCCCTTGTCTACCAGGCCGTTGACCACGCCCAGCAGCTTGCGGATGTCCTCGAAGTGCAGACCGGTGGTCGGCTCGTCGAGGATGTAGACCGTCTTGCCGGTGGAGCGCTTCTGCAGTTCGCTGGCCAGCTTCACGCGTTGGGCCTCGCCGCCGGACAGCGTCGGGGCGGGCTGGCCGAGGCGGACGTAGCCCAGGCCGACGTCCACCAGCGTCTTCAGGTGCCGGTGGATGGCCGTGATCGGCTTGAAGAACTCCGCGGCCTCCTCGATCGGCATGTCGAGGACCTCGGCGATCGTCTTGCCCTTGTAGTGCACCTCCAGGGTCTCCCGGTTGTACCGGGCCCCCTTGCACACCTCGCACGGCACGTAGACGTCCGGCAGGAAGTTCATCTCGATCTTCAGCGTGCCGTCGCCCGCGCACGCCTCGCAGCGACCGCCCTTGACGTTGAACGAGAACCGGCCGGGCTGGTAGCCGCGCACCTTGGCCTCGGTGGTCGCGGCGAACAGCTTGCGGATGTGGTCGAACACGCCGGTGTAGGTGGCCGGGTTGGACCGCGGGGTGCGGCCGATCGGCGACTGGTCGACCTGCACCAGCTTGTCGACGTTGTCCAGGCCCTTCACCCGGGTGTGCCGGCCCGGCACCTGGCGGGCGCCGTTGAGCTTGTTCGCCAGCACCGCCGCGAGGATGTCGTTGACCAGCGTCGACTTCCCGGACCCGGACACGCCGGTGACCGCGACCAGGCAGCCCAGCGGGAACGACACGTCGATCTTGCGCAGGTTGTGCTCGCGGGCGCCGACGACCGTCAGCAGCTTCTTCGGGTCCCGCGGGCGCCGCCCGTCCGGCAGCGGGATGCGCTTGCGGCGCGCGAGGTAGTCCCCGGTCAGCGACCGCTCGTTGTCCAACAGCTCCTTGAAAGGTCCACTGTGGACGACCTGGCCGCCGTGCTCACCGGCGCCCGGGCCGATGTCGACCACCCAGTCCGCGCTGCGCACGGTGTCCTCGTCGTGCTCCACGACGATCAGCGTGTTGCCCAGGTCGCGCAGCCTGCTCAGCGTCTCCAGCAGCCGGTGGTTGTCCCGCTGGTGCAGCCCGATCGACGGTTCGTCCAGCACGTACAGCACACCGACCAGACCGGAACCGATCTGCGTGGCCAACCGGATGCGCTGCGCCTCGCCACCCGACAGCGTCCCGGCCGCGCGGTCCAGCGACAGGTAGTCCAGGCCCACGTCCAGCAGGAACCCCAGCCGTGCCTGCACCTCCTTGAGCACCCGCCCGGCGATCATCCGCTCCCGCTCGCCCAGGGCCAGGCCGTGCAGGAACTCCGCGCACTCCCGCACGCTCAGCGCGCTGACCTCGGCGATGGACAGGTCGCCGAACTCCGGGTTCGCCATGGTCACCGCGAGGATCTCGGGCTTGAGGCGGGTGCCGTCGCACGCCGGGCACGGCACGTCCCGCATGTAGCCCTCGTACTTCTCGCGGGCGTAGTCGGACTCGGTCTGCTCCAGGCGCCGCTCCAGGAACGGGATGACGCCCTCGTAGTTGGCGTAGTAGGAGCGGGTGCGGCCGTAGCGGTTGCGGTAGCGCACGTGCACCTGGTCGGTGGTGCCGTGCAGCACCGCCTTCTTGACCTTGGTGGGCAGCCGCTTCCACGGGGTGTCCATCCGGAACCCGATCGCCTCCGACAGCGACGTCAGCAGCCGGGTGAAGTACTCGGCGGTGTGCCCGCCCGCCCACGGGGCGATCGCGCCCTCGCCCAGCGACAGCTCCTCGTCGGGCACCACCAGCTCGGGGTCGACCTCCTTGCGGATGCCGAGCCCGGCGCACTCGGGGCAGGCGCCGTAGGGCGAGTTGAACGAGAACGACCGCGGTTCCAGCTCGTCGACGCCCAGCGGGTGGCCGTTCGGGCAGGCCAGGTTCTCGGAGAACTTGCGCTCCCGGTTCGGGTCGTCCTCGTCGAGGTCGACGAACTCGACCAGCACCAGCCCGTCGGCCAGCCGCAGCGCGGTCTCCACCGAGTCGGTCAGCCGCTGCTTGGCGCTCGCCTTGACGGTGAGCCGGTCGATCACGACCGCGATGTCGTGCTTCTCCTGCTTCTTCAGCTTCGGCGGCTGGTCCAGCGGGTGCACCACGCCGTCGACCCGCACGCGCGCGTAGCCCTGGCCCTGCAGCGTTTCGAACAGGTCGACGTACTCGCCCTTGCGACCCCGCACCACCGGCGCCAGCACCTGGAACTTGGTGCGGTCGGGCATGTCGAGCACCTGGTCGACGATCTGCTGCGGGGTCTGCTTGCTGATCGGCTCGCCGCAGGTGGGGCAGTGCGGCTTGCCCGCGCGGGCGAACAGCAGGCGCAGGTAGTCGTAGACCTCGGTGATCGTGCCCACCGTCGACCGCGGGTTGCGGCTGGTGGACTTCTGGTCGATCGACACCGCCGGGGACAGGCCCTCGATGAAGTCCACATCGGGCTTGTCCATCTGCCCGAGGAACTGCCGGGCGTAGGCGGACAGCGACTCGACGTAGCGGCGCTGCCCTTCGGCGAAGATGGTGTCAAAGGCCAGGCTCGACTTCCCGGACCCGGACAGCCCGGTGAACACGATCAGGCTGTCCCGGGGCAGGTCGAGGTCGATCCCGCGCAGGTTGTGCTCACGGGCGCCGCGGACGACAAGGCGGTCAGCCACTGTGATCCCTTCGAAAGTTTTCTCGCCGTTGACGTGGACGTGCGTCGACCGTGGGGCTCCGCGTGCCGGATCGGCGCGGCGGCAGCGGGTGCGCGACGTCGCGGCGCCCATGCTATTCCGGACCCCCGACAGCCCAGGGCCCGCACACTCCACCCCGCTCGTGAACGCTGTGCGACCACCGACTCCCGACGATACGCAAATTCCCCCGGATTGGGCACTGTCGTGGCTGTGGCCTGCGCAATTACGCTCGATATTTCATCGCTCGCACCGCGACTCCCCGTTCCACGCGAGGTGGACCCCATGGCTGACATCGCTCTCGGGGCCGGCGGACGCAGCAACACCCGACGCCCTGCCGCCCAGTACGCCGCCCAGGTCCTGGCCGCCGTCGAGCGCGCCACGCTGCGCCTGGTGGACGCCGCCGAGGAGATCGACGAACTCGGCGTGCGCGCACCGAGTCTGCTGCCGGACTGGACGCGCGGCCACGTGCTCACGCACCTGGCGCGCAACGCCGACGGCTGCGCCAATCTGCTGCGCTGGGCCCGCACCGGTATCGAACACCCGATGTACACCAGCGCGGCCGACCGCGACGCGGCCATCGAGGAGGGCGCCACCCGCAGCAGGCACCTGCTGCTGGAGGACCTCCGCGCGGCGAGCGACCGCCTCACCCACGCGGCCCGCACCCTGCCGGACACGGCGTGGACGGCCGAAGTGGTCACCGCGCCCGGTGATCCGGTGCCCGCGCACCACGTGCTGCGGCTGCGGCTGCTGGAGGTGTGGGCGCACCTGGTCGACCTCGACGTGGGCGTCGGCTTCACCGACATCCCGATGCCGGACGTCGAATGGCTGTTGGAGGACACCGCGCAGTGGTTCGGCGGCCGCCAGGACGTGCCCGCGCTGTCCGTCGAGGTCGACTTCGGCGACCACCGGCGGCAGTGGGAGCTGCGCGGCACCACGTCCCGCCCGGCCGCGGTGCGCGGCGAGCCGGGGCCGATGCTCGGCTGGCTGCTGGGCCGCACCGGGGCGGACGAGCTGGAGGGCGAGGCGCCCGAGCTGCCGCCCTGGCGGTGACGTCGCCTCAAGCGTCCGGGCGGCGGGCGGCCAGGGCGGGGATCTCGGCGATCTTGGCCTCCGAGAGGTGATCCCAGAGGATGCCCCGGTTGCGCTTCGGTTCGGTGACCCGGAGCACCTCGTCCGGGGTGACCACGAGGTCCACGCGGAAGTCGTGCTCGGTCTCCGGCAGCGGCTCGTCGAGCACCTGGAGCCCGTGCACGGTGGTCGCGATGGTGGTCCGGTCGTCGACCAGGCCGGCCTCGACGAGCAGGCCGAATTCGAGGTCGGAGAACCCGCCGCCCTTGCCGACCCGCACCCCCTGCCGGTTGACCGCGACCGTGCCGCACACGACGAGGTCCACGCGCCGCATGTCCGACACCGCCACCGCCCTGCCGAGGCGCTGCACGCGCTCCTTGGCGGCGGCCCGCCGGGGCGGGACGTCCAGGCCCTCCGGGTCCAGCTCCACGAACGGCCGCTGCTCGGTCAGCCGCGGCACCGGCATGTAGAGCAGCTTGCCCGCCGACAGCGCCGCCGCGCGCACGGCCAGCTGCGGCCGGTCCGGGTTGATCTTGACGACGCGGGCCGCGCGCCACTCGGGCAGCTCAGCCAGCCGGCCGGCGGCCTCGTCGGCCCCCGCGAAGTTCGGGATCCGACCGCGGGCACCCGGGAAGCGCGCCACGCCGTGCCGCTCCAGCGCGTCCCACACCCGTTCCCGCACCGACTGCTTCTCCTCGTCGAGCACCACACCCGGCATGGTCCCCGCCCGGAACGCCGCGAGCACGCCTCGTGCGGGCGTTACGCTCGGCGCCGTGGAGGTTCAAGGAAACTACACCGGACACGTCGAGCCCGGCGGCCCCGCGGCCCGGCGTGAACTCGACGCGCTGACCATCACCAAGATCTCGGTCGGCCCCATGGACAACAACGCCTACCTGCTGGTGTGCCGCCGCACCGGCGACGCGCTGCTGATCGACGCGGCCGCCGACCCGGAACGCCTGGCCGACCTGCTCGGCCACGACGACGAGCGCCCGCGGCTGCGCACCATCGTCACCACCCACCAGCACCCCGACCACTGGCAGGCGCTGGGCTCGGTCGCCGGGCAGACCGGCTGCTACACGGTCGCCCACCCCGCCGACGCGAACGCGCTGCCGGTGCCGCCCGACCGCCTGGTCGAGCACGGCGACACGATCGCGGTCGGCGACTCCGAGCTTTCGGTCATCCACCTGCGCGGGCACACCCCCGGCTCGATCGCGCTGCTCTACCGGGACCCGAACGGCCGCCCGCACCTGTTCACCGGGGACTCCCTGTTCCCCGGCGGGGTCGGCAAGACCACGTCCCCGGAGAACTTCCGCTCGCTGGTCGACGACGTCGAGAACCGCGTGTTCGCCGAACTCCCGGACGACACGTGGTTCTACCCCGGCCACGGCGACGACTCCACCCTCGGCGCGGAACGCCCGAAGCTGCCCGAGTGGCGCCAGCGCGGCTGGTGACCACCCGCGCGACGAGGTGGCCGCGGTGCCACCTCGTCGCGGGCTCCCGGCAGCGTCACTCCAGCCAGAAGGAGGCGCGGCGCCGCCAGAGGTGGAGCAGGTCGCGGTCGCCGAAGGTCTCGACGTCGTCGGCGGTGCGGCGGCCGTAGGCGAACAGCAGCAGGTCGGCCAGCGGGGCGCGGACCGCCGCGGCGGCCTTGGCGTGCTCGCGGTGGAGGGCCGGGGCGTTGCCGGTGAGATCCACCGTCCACTCGGCTTCGGCGTCGGTGGCGTGCAGGTGCACCGTGCGGCCGGGACCGAGCAGGTCCGGGACGCCGGGACGGGGCTCGTACGCCTCGCCGAAGCAGCTGAAGGTCAGCCACTCCTCAAGGCCGTCGACGGCCAGCTGACCGTCCACAGTGAACTCGACGCCGACGGCGAGCGCGACGTCGGCGCGGTGCACCAGCGTCTCGTGGGCCATCCTCCTGGCCCAGAACAACGTCGTCATGTGGCCCGGAGCCGGACTCCAGACGCGCGTGTCGGGTCCCGCGTCGCGCAGCGCCCCCGCCAGGGCCGCTGCTCCGTCGGTGAGCCGGGCGCCCAGTTCGGCCAGGTCCTCGCCGCCGAGCAGCGGGACGTCGTTGACCGGGTCGTCGGGGACCTCCTCCGCGGCGCGGGTCCGCACGACCGTCTCCGCCCAGCGGTGCGCGCCGTTGAGGTGGCGCAGCAGTTGGCCGAGGTTCCAGGCCGGGCAGGTCGGCACCGCCAGCGCCGGGTCCGCATTGCGCAAGTGGGCGGAGCAGGTCGGTCTGGGCGAGGATCTCCGCGCGGTAGCGGTCGAATTCCAGCGTCACGGCTGCCACGCTAGCGCGTGTTTTATAAGCGGCGTAAGCCGCTTTCTCTTTCGGCGAGTACGCAAGCAACCGGCACCGCCGCGGGTTCTCAGCGGTCGTCTCGCGAGGACAGCCCCGACGTGGTGTAGGCGGCTACATGAGTCGGGGCTCCCGGAGCCGATGTGACTGCGGCGCGTCAGCGCCTCCGTGGGGGGCGGTGGTCGGGCGACGGGCGGGCCGCTGAGGTTCCGCCACCGGCACCGCCACGCAAAGCACTTCCGAAACACTCCCTAGTCGAGGCGCGGTGTTGCCGGACGCGTTCGTTCCCATTCGTCCTCGGAGCCGGTTCGCCTGCCGCGGAATGCGATCTCCGATCGGGGCCGGCTACGTCCCGAACGAATCCGGCGCTTTCTCCCCCACCACCCTCGTCCGTTTCCACCGCCGAACGCATTCGTGCGTTCCAGCGGGTGGCGAGGCGAATTCTCCGGCTAGTTCAGGAAGTCGCGGCCGACGCGGGGCGCCGATTCGGCGGGCTGCTCCTGCTGGGTGCGGCGCAGCCACAGCGCGCCGCCGAGCTGGAGCGCGGCGGCCGCGCCGGTCAGGGCGATGGCGGCGATCCCGAACCACGGCCAGCCGTACACCGCGGACACCACGACGGCGAGCACGAAGAAAACCACCGTGCGGTAGAAAACGATCATGAGGCGGCGGGAGTTCATCGCCTTCTTCGGCCTTTCGTCCGGATTCGCGTCGTGGCGGTCAACCGCCGTCCGGCTGAAAACCACCGCGGAACAGCGTAGTACGACCGTGCGGTTTTCCCGCGCGCGGCGAAGCCTTCCGGTGTCGCGGCTAACAACGGTTGGTTCACACCTTCTCCGAACGGCGGTGGATGGCTAGCCTATGGGCCGCGTCCGACCGCGGACGCCTGATTCGTTTTCGATCGTCCGCCCGGCGGAAGGGCGGTTGGCGCCCGCAGGAGGAAACCGATGAGCCCGATGTCCCGCAGCGGCGTGTCAAGACGCGGCCTGCTCCGACTCGTGGGCGGTGCCGCGGGAGCCGCGGCCGTCATGGGCGCGAGCGGGTGCGGCCTGCTCGGCGGTTCGAAGGGGGCCGAGGAAAGCGGCAACGGCGGCGTCGAGAAGTCGCGGCTGCGCGTCGGCGCCCTGCCGACCAGCGAGATCGCGCCGCTGCACCTGGCCGCGCAGAACGGGCACTTCCAGCGCGAGGGCCTGCAGGTCGACATCGTCACCGCCTCCGACGGCGCCGCCGCGCTGAACAGCACCATCGGCGGTGACTACGACATCACCTTCTCCAGCTACGTGCCGATCTTCCAGGCGCAGTCCAAGGGCATCGCGCAGCTGAAGATCGTGGCCGACTGCGCGGCGGCGGCCCCGAACACCTGCGTGATCATGGCCTCGCCCGCGTCCGGCGTGCGCCGCCCCGCCGACCTGGCCGGTCGCAAGATCGCCATCAGCGGCCCCGGGACGATCTCCGAGCTCATGGTCAAGGCGGCCATGCGCGCCAACGGCGTGGACTTCGGCGGGGTCAGCTGGGCCCCGCTGGGGTTCGTGAACATGCCCGCGGCGCTCCAGCAGGGCCAGGTGGACGCCGCCTTCCTCGTCGAACCGTTCCTGACCCTGGCGGCCCGCGACGCCCGCGCGCTGCCGGTGGTGGACACCGCGACCGGCCCGCTGGCGAACCTGCCGCTGGGCGGCTACGTCTCCACGGCCGGGTTCGCCGACGCCAACCCGAAGACGGTCGCGGCGTTCCAGCGGGCCATGGACAGCGCGGTGACCGAGGCCCAGGACCGCACCAAGATCGAACCGCTGCTGACCCAGTTCGCCAAGATCGACCGCGAGACCGCGTCGATCATCAGCCTGCTGCAGATGAACTCCCGCCCCGACACCTCCCGCCTGCAACGGGTCCCGCGCCTGATGAAGGACTTCGGCTACCTGGACAAGGACATCGACGTCGCCTCGATGATCGTCCCGCCGCGGAACTGACCCTCCAGCGGGCCCGGGGCCACTCGGGGAACCGCGCGGCTGCCGATCAGTCCTCGGCAGACTTGCGCGGTCTGGCGCGGACGTGCATCCGTTCGCCCTGCGGGCCGAACAGGCTGAGGATTTCCGCCGGGCTGTCGTCGGCGCTGCCGAACCAGTGCGGCTGGCGGGTGTCGAACTCGGCCGCCTCCCCCGGGCCGAGCACCACGTCGTGCTCGGCGAGCACCAGCCGCAGCCTCCCGTTGAGCACGTAGAGCCATTCGTAGCCCTCGTGGGTGCGCGGGTCGGGTTCGCCGCGCGGCGGGATGACCATCTTGTACGCCTGCAACCCGCCGGGACGCCGGGTCAGCGGCACCACGGTGTTGTCGCCGTACTGGACGGGCTCCAGGCGGACCCGCGGATCGCCGACCTTGGGCGCGCCGACCAGCTCGTCCAGCGGGACCTGGTGGGCCTGCGCGATGGGCAGCAGCAGTTCCAGGCTCGGCCTGCGCTGACCGCCCTCCAGCCGGGACAGGGTGCTGACCGAGATCCCGGTGCGCCGGGACAGCTCGCTCAGCGTGCACTGCCGCTGCTTGCGGATCTGCCGGAGCCGGGGGCCCACGGCGGCGAGCACGTCATCCACCCCTCCATTGCAGGATCGGCAAAGAACTTTGTCAATCCCGCGCACGGCCGGGCAGGGTCGAGCACATGACGGACATCGACTGGTCCGCGATGGCGGACGTGGTGGAGCTGGAGGGCGAGGCGCACGATCCGTTCGTGCGGCAGGCGATCGGGACGTTCGACGGCCTCGTCCCCGGGCGGGTCCTGGACATCGGCAGCGGGCCGGGCGTGGCGGCCTGCCGGTTCGCCGCGGAGTACCCCGGCGCCGAGGTCACCGCGGTGGACGGGAGCCCTGAGCTGCTGGAGCGCGCCGCGCAGCGGGCCGAGCGCCTCGGCGTGCGGTTGCGGACCCGGGTGGCCGAGTTCCCGGCGGGACTGGCCGAGCTGGAACCGGCCGACCTGGTGTGGGCCTCCCAGGTGGTGCACCACGTGCCCGACCAGCAGGACGCGCTGGACCGGCTGGCCGGGCTGGTGCGCCCGGGCGGTGTGCTGGCCGTGGTGGAGGGCGGGTTGCCCGCCCGCTTCCTGCCCCGCGACCTCGGGTTCGGCCGCCCCGGCCTGCAGGCCCGGATGGACGCGGCGATGACCGAGAAGTTCAACGCGATGCGCGGCGAGGGCCCGTCCGTGCTGGAGGACTGGCCCGGCATGCTCCGGGCGGCCGGGCTCACCGGAGTGCGCAGCCGCGCGTTCCTGGTCGAGCACCCCGCTCCGCTGGCCGACCGGACGCGCCGCTGGGTGCGGCTCACCCTCCAGCGGCGGCGCCACGGGCTCGCCGAGGTCCTGGACGCCGAGGACCTCGCGACGCTGGACCGGCTGCTCGATCCCGACGACCCCGCCGGGATCGACCGGCGGGCGGACGCGTTCCTGCTCGCCGCGCCCACCGTCCACTTCGGACTTCAGCGCATCGAGCCGGTGACGACGTAGCGCTGGTGCCAGGACAGCGATTCGTCGAGCAGGTGCGGCGTGTGGAAGCCGAAGGCCCCGCGCCGCGCGCGGTCGTAGTAGTCCCGCAGCGCCGGGCGGAAGTCCGGGTGCGCGCAGCGCTCGATGATCCGCTCGGCGCGCCGGCGCGGTGACAGCCCGCGCAGGTCGGCGAGGCCCTGCTCGGTCACGATCACGTCCACGTCGTGCTCGGTGTGGTCGACGTGCGAGACCATCGGCACGATCGTCGAGATCGCGCCGTCCTTGGCCACCGAGGGCGTCACGAAGATCGAGATGTGCGCGTTGCGGGCGAAGTCGCCGGAACCGCCGATGCCGTTCTGCACGCGACTGCCCATCAGGTGCGTGGAGTTGACGTTGCCGTAGATGTCGGCCTCCACGATGCCGTTCATCGCCAGGCAGCCGAGGCGCCGCACGACCTCCGGGTGGTTGCTGATCTCCTGCGGGCGCAGCACGATCCGGTCCCGGTAGGCGGCGGCGTCGCGGTTGAACCGGTCCGCCGCGGCGGGGCTCAGCGAGAACGCCGTCGCCGAGGCGGTCAGCAGCACCCCCGCGTCCAGCAGCCGGAGCATGCCGTCCTGGATGACCTCGGTGTAGGCGGTGAGGTCGCGGAACGGTCCGGTCTCCAGCCCGGCGAGCACGGCGTTGGCCACGTTGCCCACCCCGGACTGCAACGGCAGGAGGTTGCGCGGCAGTCGGCCGCGGTGCACCTCGTCGGCGAAGAAGTCCAGCACGTGCCCGGCGATGGACTCCGACACCGCGTCCGGCTCGGCGAAAACCGTGTTGCGGTCCGGGGATTCGGTCTCGACGACGGCGATCACCTTGTCCGGCGGGCATTCCAGGTAGGGCACGCCGATGCGGTCGGCCGGGCGGGTGATCGGGATCGGCGTGCGACCCGGGGGCTCGGTGGTGCCGTAGTAGATGTCGTGCATGCCCGCCAGGTGCGCGCTCTGCCAGGAGTTGACCTCCAGGATCACCCGGTCCGCCCGGTCCAGCCACGTCGTGTTGTTGCCGACCGAGGACGACGGGACGAGCCTGCCGTCCTCGGTGATGCCGCTGACCTCCACCACCGCCACGTCGAGGTGGCCGAAGATGCCCTGCCGCACCTGCTGCGCCACGTGCGAGAGGTGGATGTCGGTGTAGTCGAGCGAGCCCGCGTTGATCTTGGTGCGGCTGACCGGGTCGGACTGGTACGGCATCCGCAGGTCGATGCCGTCGACTTCGGCGAGCACGCCGTCCAGTTCCGGCGCGGTGGACGCGCCGGTCCACAGGCCGACCTTCATGGGCCGTCCGCAGGCCCGCTCCACGGCGATCCGCTTGGCCAGCGCCCCCGGCACCTCCTTCGGATACCCGGCGCCGGTGAATCCGCTCATGCCGACGTTGTCGCCGGGTTCGATGAGCTGCGCCGCCTCGTCGACCTCCACGACTTTCGCCGCGAAACGCCGGTTCCGAATCCTGCCGACCATGTTCGACCTCTCCGCTTTCCGCACAGGGTTGCACGTGAATTCCCGTTCCCGCGCCGCCATTCGCCAGGGCGTGGAGCGTCGCGGACGCATCGGCGCGGTGTGCCCGGGATCATAGGAAGCGAAAAACTGTCGACAACTGTGACACACGGCACCGGTTGCGCATCGGAGCCCGGTTTCACCCCATGGTGATCTTGCCGCGATCCACGTCCTGACATGCGCAAACACGGTCGGCGGTGATCGCCGACACGTCGGCGCACCGAATGTGCGAGCGGGTTCGCACCGCGACACCCGCGGTCGCCCTGCGAACTCGGTCGGAAACTCCGGGAACACTTTTCCCGCCGCACCGACATCGCCTGGTCAGCACCGCTTTCCGCGGCCCCGACGGGGCGCGCTGAACGCATTCCGACGCGCCGTCTTGGTCTTGCCCGGCGGAATTCGGCCCCTAACGTCGATCGGGACCGAGCACGACACCCGGCGAATTGCGACCGGGCCGATTCGAGGAAACGGAGCATGACCAACGCGAACGCCACCGACCGGACCATCGACCCGCTGGCGCTGCGCCACCAGATCTTCGGCGACGAGCCGCTGCGGGTGCGCGACACCGACCACTACACCCAGGAGTACGTCGGCGGACTCGTCGACAAGTGGGACGAGCTCATCGACTGGGACCGCCGCGCCGAAGGCGAGGGCCGCTTCTTCGTCGACCAGCTCCGGGCCCGCGGAGTGCGGCGGGTGCTCGACGTGGCGACCGGCACCGGCTTCCACTCGGTGCGCCTGCTCGACGAGGGCTTCGAGACCGTCAGCGCCGACGGCAGCCCGCAGATGCTCGCCCGCGCCTTCCGCAACGGGCTGGAGCACGGCGGGCACGTCCTGCGCACCGTCCGCGCCGACTGGCGGTGGCTCAACCGGGACGTGCACGGGGAGTTCGACGCCGTGATCTGCCTCGGCAACTCGTTCACGCACCTGTTCTCCGAGCACGACCGGCGCAAGGCGCTCGCCGAGTTCTACGCGATGCTCACCCACGACGGCGTGCTCATCATCGACCAGCGCAACTACGACGCGGTCCTGGACGGCACGGCCGGTGGCAACCGCACGTACTACTACTGCGGCGCGCGGGTCACCGCCGAACCGCACCACGTCGACGAGGGGCTGGCCCGCTACCGGTACGCGTTCCCCGACGGCAGCGAGTACTTCCTCAACATGTTCCCGCTGCGCAAGGACTACCTGCGCGGACTGTTGCGGGACGTCGGGTTCCAGCGCGTCGACACCTTCGGCGACTTCCAGGCCGACTACTCCGACGGCGAACCGGACTACTTCGTCCACGTCGCGGAGAAGCAGTACCTGCCGGAGGACTGACCCCCGCCACGGGGCACGGCCCGTCCGCCCGCGCAGGGCGGACGGGCCGTTCACGGCTTCAGGTGCAGGTCCGCCTCGATGCGGGCGGCGGTGGTCATCAGCGGCGGGACGATCTCGCGCCGGACGTCCTCCTCCGAGGCGCTGTGGACGTCCAGCGACACGTTGACCGCCGCGGTGACCCGGCCTTCGGGGTCGCGGATCGGCGCGGCGACCCCGCGCAGCCCCTCCTCCAGCTCCCCGTCGGAGATCACGAAGCCCTGCCTGCGCACCCGCGCGAGGTCGGCGAGCAGTGCCGCGCGGGTGGTGATCGTGCGCGGCGTGAGCCGCGGGAGCTCCACACCGCGCAACCGGGCCTCCAGGCGCTCCGGCGGCAGGCCCGCCAGCAGCACCTTGCCCATCGACGTCGCGTGGGCCGGGAACCGGGTGCCGATCGGGATCGTCACCGACAGCAGCTTCGGGCTGGGGACCTGGGCGACGTAGCAGATGTCGCCGCCCTCCAGCACCGCCACGGCGGTCATCTCGCGGAGTTCGGCGGTCAGGCGCCGCAGGTGCGGTTCGGCGATCTGCGGCAGCGACCGGCTCGCCAGGTAGGCGTGGCCGAACTCCAGCACCTGCGGGGTCAGCTCGAACAGCCGCCCGTCGTGCCGGACGTAGCCGAGGTCGACCAGCGTGAGCAGGATGCGCCGGGCTCCGGCGCGGTCGAGGCCGCTGGCCTGCGCCACCTCGGTCAACGTGAGCGCGGACCGCTCCGGCGAGAACGCGCGCAGCACGGCGAGGGCGCGCTCGACCGAGCGCACGAAATGCCGACCGCGCTGCTCCGCCACACCCGCCTCCCCGGAGTCCTCGGTCGGCGATGTTACGACCGCCGCGCTGCTGCGACGGCGACGCGGGTGGCGCCGACGAGGCCGAGCGCGAGGAAGGCGCCGGTGGTCAGCACTGCCCCCCGGGTCGCCGAGCTGAACCCGTCGGCCAGCGCGGGAACGACGTCCGGGCCGGGAGCGGGGTGCTCGCGCAGCGCCGCGATCACGCCGCCCGCCGAGTCCCGGGTCACCGCCGCCAGGCGGGCGGCGACCGGCGGCGGCACGTGCGCCGCGCGCAGGTCGGTCTCGACCGCGCTGCCCAGCCCCCAGGACAGCACCGCACCGGCCAGCGCCGTGCCCAGCGCCGCGCCGAGCTGGCGCACCGTGCTCTGCGTCGCCGAACCCTGACCGGACCGGTCGGCGGGGATGTCGACCAGCGTCGTCCCGGTCAGCTGCGCCGAAGCCAGGCCGAGCCCGGCGCCGTAGCCGACCAGCAGCACGGCGAGCAGCCACGGCGGCTCCTCGCGCGCCACGGACGCGGCGACCGCGACGACACCGAGCAGTTCCAGCAGCAGTCCGACCACGACGACCTTCGGCGGCCCCAGCCGCGCGGCCAGGTGCCGGGCCGCTCCCCCGGCGAGGAACGCGCCGACGGCCATCGCCGCCAGCACCAGCCCCGCGCCCATCGGACCGAGCGCGAGCACGTCGACCAGGAACAGCGGCAGCACGAAGAGCAGGCCGAACTCGCCGACGGCGACCGCCAGCGCGGTCAGGTTTCCCCACCGGAACGTCGGCGTCGCGAACAGGCCGAGGTCCAGGATCGCCGACCTGCCGAGCCGGGCGCGGCGCCGCTCCCACAGCACGAACGCGAGCAGGCACGCCACGCCGGCGACCGCGGCCACCGGCACCGCCGAGACCGGCGCGGTCACCGGCCACACCAGGCCGAGCACGCGCAGTTCCCCGGTGGGTCGCCACCAGCCGAGCGCGGCGCCCTCGATCACCGCGAACACGACCGCGCCGAACCCGAGCACGCTCAGCAGCAGCCCGACGACGTCGCGTCCCGGTTCGACCACGCGCTCCCGGGTCTCCGGGACGGCGAAGGCGGTTCCGACCAGCACCAGCACCGAGATCGGCAGGTTGACCAGGAAGATCCACCGCCAGCTCAGCGAGCCGGTCAGCCAACCGCCGAGCAGCGGGCCGACCGCGGCCATGCCCGAGATCACCGAACCCCACACGGCGAACGCGACCACCCGGTCCCGCCCGCGGAACACCGCGTTCACAGTGGACAGCGTGGCGGGCAGCACCCCGGCGCCGCCCACGCCCTGCACCACGCGCGCGGTGATCAGCCCGGCGGCGCCGCCGGCGAGGGCCGCCAGCAGGCTGCCGGCCGCGAACACCACGACGCCGGCGACGAACAGGCGGCGCCTGCCCCACCGGTCCCCGAGCCGCCCGGCGGTCAGCAGCAGCGCGGCGAACACCACCGAGTACAGGCTGGTGACCCACTGGGCATCGCTGAGGTCCAACCCGAGGTCGCCGACGATGACCGGCAGCGACACCCCGACGATCGTGCCGTCCACGACGATCACGGACAGCCCGGTGGCCAGCACCGCCAGCGCCGTCCACTTGCGACGGACGGCGCTCATCGCGCGGCTTCGCGCTCGGCCGTCGCGCCGACGAGGCTCCTGCGCAGGGCGAGGAACAGGTGGACCAGGCCGACGGTGAGCAGCACGTGGCCGAGCCCGGCGATACCGGAGATCGCCGCCGAGGACGGGCGCCCCAGCACGGTCAGCGTGCCGTGCGCGAACATCGTCGCGGCGGTGACCAGCAGGCCCGCGTTGTAGAACCAGAAGAACAGGGTGAACAGCCGGTTCCCGGAGATCGAGAACGCCTTGTCCAGGGCCAGCACGACCAGGAAGAACAGCATTCCCAGCGCCAGCAGGTGGGTGTGCACCACCGCCAGCTGGGTGTCGCCGGTGAATCCCAGCGCCTTGGTGAACTCCCGGTAGTACAGGCCGGCGAGCAGGCCGAGCACCGCATAGCCCAGTGCGGCCCAGTAGAGCTTGTCGAGTCCGGATGTCGCTTCTGGTTCTTCCGCCATGCCCCCAGCATCGCCACCGCCGACGGCCGCCACATCGCCCCGCGGATCGGTCCTCGGGCCACGGAAGCAGCACCCGGAAATCAACCGGACGGTCGATGCGCACACCCGGTTGCGCGTCCTTGATCGGGCCTGCCCCGCTTGCGTCCGGTGTCTTCCGCACAAAGGTGGGGACCGCCGTCTCCCCGGGCACCGGTCTGGCCGCCGTCGAAGCGGCCTTCCGCGCGCTCGACGCGGCGGGGCCGCAGTGACGCCCCCGGTCCCGGGGCGGCGGGCCCCGATCTGTTCCGCAGAGCAGAATTCGGTGGACGCGGGGTCAGAGTTCCGCCGCCCGCACGTCGGCTTCGCCGCCGGCCACGGCGGCGCGCAGGTCCCGGGCCAGCGCCGGGATCCGCTCGGCGCCCAGCCGCGCCGACGGCGCCGAGACCGTCAGCGCCGCCACGGCCGATCCGGCGGCGTCGTGCACGCACATCCCCACCGCGCACACACCGGTTTCGGTCTGCTCACGGTTCACCGCGTAGCCCTGAGCCCGCACGGATCTCAGCTCGCGCAGCAGCGAACGCCACTGCCGGTCGGGCAGCACCGCCGCGGCCTGGCCGGGGCGGTAGAGCTGTTCCAACCGCTCGCGGTCCAGCTCGGCCAGCAGCGCCTTGCCCCCGGACGACAGGTGCGCGGGCAGGATCGTGCCGCGCCGGTCGCCCACGTGCAGCAGCTGCGCCGACTCGACGCTGGCCAGGAAACGCGCCTGCGCGCCCACCCTGACCACCAGGTTCACGGTCTCCTGCACGCGTTCGCACAGCGCGTCCATGTGCGGCAGCAGCACGGTGCGCAGCAACTGGTTCGGCTGCCCGGCCACGTGCGCGGCGGCCAGCGCCGGGCCCGGCACGTAGGTGCGCCGGTCGTCCTGGATGGCGAAGTCCCGGTACACCAGCATGGACAGCAGGCGGTGCGCGGTCGACCGGGCGATGCCCAGTTCCTCCGCCGCCTCGCTGACCCGCAGCGCGCCCTGGTCGCGGAGCATCTGCACCAGCAGCAGCGCGTTGTCGACCGAGGCGAGCGGGTACGGCGGTTTGTTCTTCACACCGGAATTCTAGAGGTTCCGCTACCGGCACCGCCGCGCACAACGAGCCCAAAGACAGGCACTCAGCGGCCGTCTCGGCTCCGGGGATCCCCTCCTCATGTACCCGTCCGTGCCTGGACCGGCGGGTCGTATGCTCGAACGGCACGAACACGTCAAAGGCGGAAGGTGGAAGTGCATGGCGCCGCAGCCGTGCGTGCTGCTCAAGCACGGTGAGATCGCGATCAAGGGCCGCAACCGCGGCACCTTCGAGCGGCACCTGCTGCGCAACCTGACACGCGCCGTCACCGAGGTCGACCCGCGGGTGCACGTCGAACGGCGCTCGGGAGTGGCGGTGCTCACCACCTCCGGTCCGATCGACGAACTGGTCGAGCGGGCCCGGGAAGTGATCGGGATCAGCGTCGTGCAGCCGGGCGTGCGGGTGTCCAAGGACCCCGAGGACGCGGCGCGCGCCGCCGTGCGGATGCTGCGCGAGCGCTTCGGCGGCGACGTCCGCCGGTTCGCCATCCGCGCGCGGCGCCGGGACAAGGGTTTCCGGATGACCTCCTCCCAGGTCGCCGCGCACATCGGGCAGCATGTGTGCGATCGGCTGGGGTGGCCGGTGGACCTGGACGATCCGGAGGTCGAGGTCGTCGTCGAGGTCGACTGGCGGGAGATCTTCGTGTCCGTCGAGCACCTGCGCGGCCAGGGCGGCCTGCCGGTCGGGTGCAGCGGTCACGCGCTGTCGCTGCTGTCGGGCGGCTACGACTCCCCGGTCGCCGCGTACCGGATGATGCGGCGCGGGCTGCGCTGCGACTTCGTGCACTTCACCGGCGCGCCGTTCACCGGTCCGTCCTCGACGTACAAGGCTTACGCGCTGGTGCGCCGGCTCAGCCGGTTCCAGGCCGACTCGCGGCTGCACGTGGTGCCGGTCGGCAAGGCGCAGCGCGCGCTGGCCACCGCCGGGGCGGGGCAGCTGCAGATCGTCGCGCAGCGGCGGCTGTTCGTGCGGGTCGCCGACGAGCTGGCCCGGCGGCTCGGGGCGCGGGCGCTGATCACCGGGGACAGCCTCGGCCAGGTGTCCAGCCAGACGCTGAGCAACATGGCCACCACCGAGCAGGCCAGTTCGCTGCCGATGCTGCGCCCGCTGGTGTCCTGGGACAAGGAGGAGATCATCGCCGAGGCCCGGCGCATCGGCACCTACGACATCTCGGTGCTGCCGGACGAGGACTGCTGCAGCCTGATCATGCCGCCGCACGTGGCGACCCGGACCACGACCGAACAGCTGAGCAAGGTCGAAACCCGCGTCGGCGTCGACGACCTGGTCTCCCAGGTGCTGTCGAACGTGCAGGTCATGGAGGTCGAAGGGGCTTCGGCGCCGGTCGCGAGCTGCGAGGCGGTCACCCGCTGACCCGCACCAGCGCGGGCCGCAGCAGGCGGCCGCGCAGCCGGTAACCGGGCCGCAGCACGGCGGTGACCACGGGTCGCGCGCGGTGCAGGGGCACCACCGGGTCGTGCTCGGCGGCCTGGTGCTCATCCGGGTCGAACTCCGCGCCGAGCGGGTCGACGGTGCTCAGCCCCTCGGCGGCGAGGCTGTCCAGCAGCTGCCGGTGCACCGGTCCGAAGGTCTCCGGGGCGTGCCGGGCGCCCAGCTCCAGGGTGTCCAGCACCGGCAGCAGGCGGCGGATCACGTCCTCGGCGGCGCGGTCGAGGTGTGCGGTCTGCTCGCGCAGCATCCGCTTGCGGTAGTTGTCGAACTCGGCGGCCAGCCGCCGCAGCGCGTCCAGGTACTCGTCGCGTTCGGCGCGCAGCCGTTCCGCGTCCCCGGTCCCGGTCGCCGGGCGTTCGGGACCGGTGGGCGCGTCGACCGGGCGCGGCCGGTGGCCGCCGAGCACCGGCACGAAGGGCAGTGGCAGGCGCGTGCGGTCCATGCCCCGGTCAGTCCTTGCCGCGCTCCTCGTCGTCGACGACCTCGGCGTCGACCACGTCCTCACCGCCGGAACCACCGGTGTCCCCCGTGGTGGCCCCGGTGTCGGTGCCGGTGGCCTGCTTGCCGTACATCGCCTGGCCGATGGCCTGGGACCGGGCCGCCAGGTCGTCCATGGCCGAGCGGACGCGGGCCACGTCGTCGCCCTTGAGGGCCTCGTTGACCTCCTTGATCGCGGCCTGCACCTGTTCGCGGGTGTCCGCCGGGATCTTGTCGGCGTTGTCGGTGAGGACCTTCTCGGTCTGGTAGACCAGCGTCTCGGCCTGGTTGCGGGTCTCCGCCTCCTCGCGGCGCTTCTTGTCCTCCTCCGCGTGGACCTCGGCGTCCTTGACCATCCGGTCGATGTCCTCCTTCGGCAGCGCCGAACCACCGCTGATCTTGATGGACTGCTCCTTGCCGGTGCCGAGGTCCTTGGCGTTGACGTGCACGATGCCGTTGGCGTCGATGTCGAAGGTGACCTCGATCTGCGGCACGCCGCGCGGCGCCGGCGGGATGCCGGTCAGCTCGAAGCTGCCCAGTTTCTTGTTGTGCGCGGCGATCTCGCGCTCGCCCTGGAAGACCTGGATCTGCACCGAGGGCTGGTTGTCGTCGGCGGTGGTGAAGGTCTCCGAGCGCTTGGTCGGGATCGTGGTGTTGCGCTCGATGAGCTTGGTCATGATCCCGCCCTTGGTCTCGATGCCCAGCGACAGCGGGGTCACGTCCAGCAGCAGGACGTCCTTGACCTCACCGCGCAGCACACCGGCCTGCAGGCTGGCGCCCACGGCCACGACCTCGTCCGGGTTGACGCCCTTGTTCGGCTCCTTGCCGCCGGTCAGCTCGCGCACCAGGTTCGTCACCGCGGGCATCCGCGTCGCCCCGCCCACCAGGACGACGTGGTTGATGTCGGCGACCTTGATGCCCGCGTCCCGCACCGCGTTGTGGAACGGCTTGCGGCAGCGCTCCAGCAGGTCGGAGGTGATCCGCTCGAACTCGGCCCGGGACAGCGTCTCGTCCAGGAACAGCGGGTTCTTGTCCGCGTCGACGGTGATGTAGGGCAGGTTGATGCTGGTCTGCGACGACGCCGAGAGTTCGATCTTGGCCTTCTCCGCGGCTTCCTTGATCCGCTGCATGGCCATCCGGTCCTTGGTCAGGTCGATCCCGTGCGACGCCTTGAACTTGTCGACCAGCCACTCGACGACCCGCTCGTCCCAGTCGTCACCACCGAGGTGGGTGTCCCCGGAGGTCGCCTTGACCTCCACGAGCCCCTCGCCGACTTCGAGCAGCGACACGTCGAAGGTGCCACCACCGAGGTCGAAGACCAGGATGGTCTGCTCCTTCTCGCCCTTCTCCAGGCCGTAGGCCAGCGCGGCCGCCGTCGGCTCGTTGATGATCCGCAGCACGTTCAGGCCGGCGATCTGACCGGCCTCCTTCGTCGTCTGGCGTTGCGAGTCGTCGAAGTAGGCGGGAACGGTGATCACCGCGTCGGTGACCTCCTCGCCCAGGTAGCTCTCCGCGTCCCGCTTGAGCTTCATCAGCACGCGGGCGCTGATCTCCTGCGGCGTGTACTGCTTGCCGTCGATCTCGACCTTCCAGTCGGTGCCCATGTGCCGCTTGACCGACCGGATGGTGCGGTCGACGTTGGTGACCGCCTGGTTCTTCGCCGGCTGCCCCGTGAGCAGGTCACCGTTCTTCGCGAACGCCACCACCGACGGCGTGGTCCGCGAACCCTCCGAATTCGCGATCACCGTGGGCTCGCCGCCCTCCAGCACGGCGACCACCGAGTTCGTGGTCCCCAGGTCGATGCCAACCACGCGCCCCATCACGCACTCCTCTCCGACCGGCCCGGTCACGAGCCGGTTCCGCGAGGCCCCTCGACCTCAGTATGGGAAACCCCGCCCGAGGCGTCCACCTGGTCGTGAACAGGGCGAACGCCAGCCCGACACCGACCGTCCACAGCGGACCCGAGAGCGAAGATCGGGGAAGTGGTGGGAAAATCACTTGCCGACCGGGCTAATTGCTCGCTGCTGCCACCCGGATGCCGAACCCGATCAGCACGACACCCGTGACCCGCTCCAGCGCCCGTCGCACGCCGGGTCGTTCGAACACCGACCGGGCGCGGTGCAGCAGGTAGACGTACCCGGCGAGCCACGCGGAGGTCAGGACGGCGTGCAGCAGCACGAGCAGCGCCATGCCCAGCGCCGGGGGAACACCGCTCGGCGCCAGCGTCGGCAGCAGGCTGGTGTAGAACACCGCGATCTTCGGGTTGAGCACGTTGCTGACCAGACCGGTCCGCCACGGCCCGCCCGAGACCCGCCTGCCCGGTTCCGCCGCCACCGGGGCGCCGCGGCGGCTCCGCCACAGCGCCTGCGCACCGAGGAACAGCAGGTACGCCGCGCCCAGCACCTTCACCACCAGGTACGCCTCCGCGGAGGCGGCGAGCACCGCGGCCAGCCCGGCGACGGTCAGCACGCCCCAGACGAGCAGTCCGGCCGCGATCCCCCCGGCGGTCCGCAACCCGTCGGCCCAGCCGGACGACACCGCCCGCTTCGTCACCACGGCCATGTCCGGGCCGGGCACGACCGTCAACAACGCCAGCACGCCCACTGCCACCATCAACTGCGCGAACACCGCCCCAGTCTGGTGCGCGGGACGCCGCAGAGCGTTATGACGACGACCACGTTCGACGGGAAGGTCCCTCCCGCTGATCGTCCGGGTGGCATCCTCGGCGCATGGGCGTTGAGCGACAGATCGTGGCGTCGGGGTCCCCGCTGGAGCCGCGGATCGGGTTCTCGCGGGCGGTGCGCGCCGGGAACCAGGTGGCCGTGGCCGGGACCGCGCCGATCGCCGAGAACGGTTCCACGGCGGCCCCCGGGGACGTGCACGGCCAGACCGTGCGGTGCTTCGAGATCGCCGAGCGGGCGCTGGCCGAGGCGGGTGCTTCGCTGGGCGACGTGGTGCGCACGCGGATCATGCTCACCGACATCGCGCGGTGGGAGGAGGCGGCGCGGGCGCACGGCGAGCTGTTCGCCGAGGTGCGGCCCGCGTGCACGTTCGTCGAGGTGTCGCGGTTCGTCGACCCGGAGTGGCTCGTCGAGGTCGAGGTGGACGCCGTCATCGGCTGATCAGCCGCCGGGCAGCACGAGCGGCGGCGGGTGCGGGACCGGGTCCGGGACCGGGGCTCGTGGGGCGTTCTGCGAGCCCCGGACGCTGATCGGGCTGTCCGGTGGCTCGGCGCAGCGCAGGTCGGTGTTCGTCGGGCCCGGACTGGTGTCGCTGCCCGTGCGCCGCGGGGTGCCCTCGTAGCCGCGGGTGCAGGCGATCGGGTTGAAGAAGTTGAAGACCAGGCCGAGGTGACCGCGGCCGTCCGGGGACACCGAGTGCGAGAACGCCGAGACCACCGGGAGCGCGACCAGGGTCTGCTCCAGCGCGGGACGGCGGACCTCGGTGATCTTCATGGTGGTGAGCATGTTGGCGACCACCACGCCGAAGTCGGTGCCGGTGTCGCGCAGCAGGCCGTCCACCTCGCGACCGGCGGTCGGCGCGTTGCGGATCAGTCGGCGCAGGTCGGGGTCGGACCGCTTGAGCTGGTCGGACAGGTCCCGGATGCCGCTGCTGAACGATTCGATGTGCTCGGCCTGGTCCTGCTGGGTGCGCAGCACGACGTCGCTGTTGTCGAGCAGGCCGGTGGTCTGCGGCAGGTGCTGCTGCGCCGTGCGGGTCACCGACCCGGTGGCGTCCAGCAGGCGTTGCAGGTCGCCGCCGGTGCCGTTGAAGGCGGTGCCCACCTCGTCGACGACGGTGCGCATGTCGTCGACGGGGACGCTGGAGACCAGGCGGTCCAGGTTGAGCAGCAGCGACTCCGGTGCGGGCGGGGTTTCCGAGCGGTCCTGCGGCAGGACCGCTCCGGCCGCGAGGTAGGGGCCCCGGTCGTCGCCCGGCCGCAGGTCGAGGTACTGCTCGCCGACCGCGGAGCGGTTGGCGACCACGGCGCGCGCCGACGCCGGGATCGGCGGGGCGGAGTCGTCGATGTGCAGCTCGGCGGCCATGCCGGTGCGCGTCAGGCGCATGTCCGAGACCCGGCCCACGGCGACCCCGCGGTAGGTGACCTCGGCGTTGGTGAACAACCCGCCGGAGTCGGGCAGTTCGGCCGTGACGGTGTAGCCGCTCGCTCCGACGAACCGGTCCAGCCCGGCGTAGCGAGCACCGGTGTAGCCGATGCCGATGACCGCGATCACCAGGAACAGCCCGAGCCGCACCTTGGTCTTGCGGCTGAACATCACCGACCACCTCCCAGCGGCAGCGGCAGCGGTAGCCCCGGGGCCTGCGGTGTCGGGGACTGCGACTCCGGGGGCGTGCGCCCCGGCTGCTGACCGGTCTTGGACTGGCCGGAGTCGGACAGGCCCGGGATGGGGATCAGCGGCCCGGACGAGCGCGCCAGGTTCTGCACGATCGAACTCAGGTCCAGGTCGAAGCGGACGTCGGCGTTGACGAAGTCGCCCTTGAGCGGCTTCATCGCGTACTCCGGGAACGGGTAGGTGGCCAGGTACCCGATCGCGGCGGGCAGCTGGGTCCCGGTGTCGGCGAGCTTCTGCAGCGTCGGCCCGAGCGCCCGCAGGTCGCCGACGAGGTCGTCGCGGCTCGCGTCGACGGTCCGCACCGCCACCCCGGACAGCTGGTCCAGGGCCTGGAGCATGCCGACGAGCTGGCCGCGCTGGTCGTCCAGGACCTTCAGCCCCGGGCCGAGGTCGTCCAGCGCGTTGGCCACCTGACCGGTCTGCCCGCGCAGCGTCCCGGACAGCCGGTTCAGCGCGTCGATGGCGCGGGTGATGTTCGCCCGCTGGGCGTCCAGCCGCGTCACGGTCTCGTCGAGATCGCCCAGCAGCGAGCGGATCTGCGCCTCGTTGCCGGTGAACGCGTGGTTGAGCTCCCGGACGATGTCCTGCAGCTGGCCCACTCCCCCGCCGTTGAGCAGCATCGACAACGCGCCGAGGACCTCTTCCACCTGCGGGTTGCGGTTGGTGCGCTCCAACGGGATGACCGCGCCGTCGCGCAGTTCGCCGCGCGCGGGCCGGCCGGTCGGTGCGGCGAGTTCGACGAACTTCTCACCGAGCAGGCTGGACTGGCGCAGCCGGGCGTCGGCGTTCGCGGGCAGCCGCACGTCGCCGTTGACCGCCATGGTGACCACTGCCGTGGTGTTGTCCCGGCTGAGGTCGATGCGCTCCACCCGGCCGACGGCGACGTCGTTGACCTTGACGCTGTTCTGCGGCACCAGGTCCAGCACGTCGGCGAAGCGCGCGGTGACCCGGTACGGGTGCGGCCCGAGGTCGGCGCCGCCGGGCAGCGGCGCGTTGTAGAGACCGGAGAAGCCTCCCGTGCCGCAACCGGATGCGAGCAGCACGGCGAGCAGCGCGGCGGCGAGGCGGATCACGGGTGTCCCTCCGCTTTCCGGGACTCCTCGACCAGCGGCAGCGGCAGCGGCGGCGCCTTGCCCTGCTGGAGGTAGTACATCGTCTCGCCGACCGACGGGAGTTTGAGCGCGCCGTCGATCATCGGCGCGAGCTTGTCGCAGGCGTCCTTGAGCGCCTGCGGAACCGGTTCCGGCGTGCTGTTCTCGACGAGCTTGCACACCATGAGCACCGGCGGGAAGGTCAGCTCGTTGAGCTGGCCGTGCACGGCGACGGTGCCGGAGGCGGCGTCGTAGGCGTTGAGGAAGTTCGTCGCGCCGAGCGGGGCGAGGTCGAGCACTTCCGACAGCGCCTTGCGCTGGTCGACCAGGGCCTGCGTGACACCGGTCAGGTTGTGCACGTTGGACGAGACGAGCTGCCTGTTGTCCTTGATGAACCGGGACACCTCGTCCAGCGAGACGGACATCGAGCTGAGCGCGGCGGCCATGTCCTGCCGGTCGCGGGCGAGGAACCCGGTCACGTCGTCGACGCGCCCGGAGAACTCGCGGATCTGCTGGTCGCTGGCGGCCAGCGTCGCGGTGAACTTGTTCAGGTTGTCCACTGTGGAGAACAGGTCGCCCTGGTTGTCCTGCAGCGTGCCCGCGAGGTCGCCGAGCTGCTTGATCGTGGTGTTGAGGTCCTTGCCGTTGCCGCGCAGCGCCCCCGCCGTGCTGCCGATGACGTCGGACAGCGCGCCGTCGCGGTTGGCGCCGTCCGGGCCGAGCGCCTGGGCGAGCGCGTTCGCGCTGCGGTAGAGGTCGTCGAGTTCGGCGGGCGTGGCGGTGCGGTCGCGGCCGAGGACGGCGCCCGAGGCCAGTTCCGGGCCGCCGGAGTAGGCCGGGGTGAGCTGCACGTAGCGGTCGCTGACCAGGCTGGGCGCGACGACGACCGCCTTGGCACCGGCGGGGACCCTGGTGCCGTCGTCGACGTGCATGTCCACCTGGACGGTGCCGCCCCGGGGTTGCACGCGGTCGATCGTGCCGACCTTGACGCCGAGGACCCGCACGGCCGAGCCGGGGTACAGGCCCACGGCGCGGTCGAAGTAGGCGGTGATCCGCGTTCCAGCGCCGGAGAACAGCCACCACAGGCCGGCGGTGACCACCAGCAGGAGCGCGATGCCGAGGCCGAGCAGGCGCGGCCGGGTCATCCTCCACCACCTCCGATCGGGCGGGTCGGGACCGGGACCTCGCAGGACTTGGTGTTGGTCTGCAGCGGACCGGCGTTGATGGGCGGCGGGAACAACCCGCACAGGTAGCCGTCGAACCAGCGACCGTTGCCGACGGTGTTGTTGAAGCCGCGCACGTAGGGCGCCATGGCGGCGATGGTGCGCGCGAGGTTGTCCTGGTTGCGCTTGAGCATGTCGGTGAGCCGGTTGAGCTGGTCGAGCGCGGGCGTGAGCTGCTGCTGGTGGTCGGCGACCAGCCCGTGCAGCTGCCCGGCGAGCTGCTGGGTGCCGGTGAGCAGCGAGTCGATCGCGGCGCGGCGCTGCTGGAGCTCGGACAGCAGCAGGTTGCCGTCGTCGATCAGCCGCCGCACCTGGTCGTCCCGATCGGCGACGACCTTGCTGACCCCGCTGGTGTCGTGCAGCAGCTGGGCGAGTTGCTGGTCCCGCGAGGCGATGGTCTGCGAGAGCCGGGAGAGCCCGTCGACGGCCTGGCCGACGGGGGCGCCGCGCATGCTCTGGGACAGCACCCGGAAGCTGTCCGCCAGCTTGCCGGTGTCGAGCTGCTCGGTGGTGTGGGTGAGCTGGGTGAGCGCGTCGGGGATGTCGAACGGCGAGGTGGTGCGGGAGACCGGGATCGGCCCGTCGAGTTCGCCGCGCCCTTCCGGCCGCAGCGAGAGGAACTTCTCGCCGAGCAGCGTCTTGATCTGGATGTCCGCGCGGGTGCGGTCGCCCGGTGGCGAACCGTCCACTGTGAACGTGACGAGGACGCGGTTGCCTTGCAGGGACACGTCTTTCACCTCGCCGGTGCGGACCCCGGCGATCTGCACGTCGTTGCCGGGTTCCAGACCGGCGGACTCGGTGAAGTACGCCGAGTAGGTCCGCTCGCCCAGCACCGGCAGGTCCTTGGCGAAGAAGGCCACCGCGGTCGCGGTGCACAGCAGCACCACGGCCACCACTCCGACCAGCGCCTGGTTTCGCTTGCGCAGCGGTTTCACGACGACTTGCACCTCTCGGGCATCTGCGAGGCCGGCAACGGGATGATCGGGACCTCGACGCCCAGCTGCGAGATGCCGACCTTGCCGGAGATCCGGCACATGTAGAAGTTGAACCAGCTGCCGTAGCTGACGGTGCGGGTGAGCGCGCTGAGCCGACCCGGCGTGGTCTGCAGGTCGTGTTCCAGCTTGGGTTGCTGGGAGTTGAGCAGCCGGGTCAGCCGGTCGAGCTGGGCGACGTCGTTCTTCAGCGGCGGCCGGGCCTGTTCGAGCAGTCCCGAGGTGGTGCGGCTGAGTTCGCCGAGCGAGTCGATGGTGTCCCCGATCGGCTTGCGCTCCTGGGCGTAGCCGCTGGCGAGGTTCTGCAACGCCCCGATGAGTTCGCCGAGTTGGGGCCCCCGGTCGTTGACGGTGCCCAGGACCGCGTTGAGGTTGTCGATGACCTGGCCGATCACCTGGTCCCGCTGGGCGATCGTGGAGGTCAGCGAGGCGGTGTGCGCGAGCAGGCTGTCGACGGTGCCGCCTTCGCCCTGCAGGACCTGCACGATCTCCCCGGCGAGCTGGTTGACGTCGCGCGGCGAGAGCGCCTGGAACAGCGGTTTGAAGCCGTTGAACAACGCGGTCAGGTTGAGCGCGGGCCGGGTGCGCTGGAGCGGGATCTCCCCGCCGGGCGGCAGCACCTCGCGCGGGTCGCGCAGCGGTGCGTCCAGCGCCAGGTAGCGCTGCCCGGCCAGGTTGCGGTACTTGACCGCGGCCGAGGCGTCGCGCGGCAGCGACCGGTCGGCGTCGAGGTCGAAGGTGACCAGGGCGTCCCGGCCGTCGGCGACCTCCAGGCCGGTGACGCGGCCGACCCGCACCCCGGCCATCCGCACGTCGTCGCCGGCCTGCAGGCCGGAGGCGTCGGCGAACCGGGCGCGGTAGCTGTGGCCGGAGCTGGACGACGACGCGGCGATGGTCATCGCCAGCACTCCGGTCAGCAGGATCGTGACGGCGGCGAAGATCGACAGCTTCACCAGCGGGGACGCCACGGACCTCATCGCAGGTTCACCTCCGTTCCGCGGTAGACCGGGCCGACCAGCAGGCCGCTCCAGTTCGGCACCTCGCGGGCCGGCACGCCCAGCTGCGGAGCCATCAGCGCCCCGATCAGGTGCTGTTCGGCGGGCGAGTTCGCCACCGGCGCCGCCTGCGGGGCCGGCGCCGCCTGCGGGCTGGTGGTGGCCGGTGGCGCCCACGGGAAGACCTGGTCGCGCGGCGGGGCCGGGAAGGTGGAGCCGTCCTGCACCGGACCGCCGGGCGGGTACTGCGGGAAGGTCTTCGGCGGTTCGACGAACGGGTAGCAGCGCGGGCCGCGCCGGTCGAGGTAGCGGGGCGTGTCGATGCCGGGCCGGTACTTGCCGCGGCTGCCGGTGATCTCGATGGTGAACTTGGCGATGTCCGGGGTGTCGGTGCCCTTGCCGAACGACCTGTCCGCGATGGGGATGGCGGCGGCGAACTGGTTGAGCATGCACGGGTACTCCGGCGCGTACTCGGCCAGCAGGTCCAATGTGGACAGGGAGGTGCCGGAGAGCCGGATCAGGTTGTTCCCGTTGGTGTCGAGGAAGCTCTTGAGGTTCGCGGAACTGCCGGTGAGCGTGCCGAACATGTCGCCGAGGGCGGCGCGCTGCTCGACCAGGGTCCGGCTGGTCGTGGTGAGGTCGTCCAGTGCCCGCGCCAGGTCCGGCGCGACCCGGTCGTAGGTGTCGGCGACGTCGGAGACGCGGGAGAGCACCAACTCCAGCCGCGGCAGCGACGGGTTGATGCGCTGGAGGTAGTCGTCGAGCTGCACCAGCGTGTCGCCGAGCTGCGCGCCGCGGCCGTCGAGCGCCTGCGACACGGCGTGCAGCGTGGTCGCGACCTGGTCGGGTCGCACGGCCTGCAACACCGGCATCAGGTCGCCGAGGACCTGTTCGATCTCGATCGCCGAGGAGCTGCGGTCCTGCGGGATGACGTCCCCGGCGGCCAGCGGGTGCGGCTGCGGGTCCGGCGGGATCTCCAGGGCCACGTAGCGCTCGCCGAACAGCGTCTTCGGCAGCAGCCGGGCGGAGACGTTGGCCGGCAGCATGTCCACCCGGTCCGGGCGCAGCGCGAGGTCCAGCACGGCGTGACCGCCGCTGGCGTGGACCGCGCTGACCTCCCCGACGACCACGCCGCGCGCCTTGACGTCCGAGCCCACCCGCATCTGGTTGCCGATCCGGTCGGTTTGCAGCCGCACCGCGACGACCGGGGTGAACGCCTTGCGGTAGGAGGCGATCGTGCCCGCGAAGAACAGCGCGGCGACGACGAGGAACGCCACGCCGAGCACCTGGTAGCGACGCCTGCCGCGGGTGGTGATCATCCGGCGATCCGCACGGTCGTCGTGGAGCCCCAGATGGCCAGGCTCAGGAAGAAGTCCAGCACCGCGACCAGCACGATCGAGGTGCGCACGGCCCGTCCCACCGCCGTGCCGACCCCGGCGGGGCCGCCGCTGGCGGTGTAGCCGTAGTAGCAGTGCGTGAGGATCACCGCGATGCTGAACAGGATCACCTTGCCGAACGACCACAGCACGTCCTGCGGCGGCAGGAACAGGTGGAAGTAGTGGTCGTAGGTGCCCGCCGACTGGCCGTAGAAGTAGACCGTGATCTGCCGCGACGCGAAGTAGGAACCGAGCAGACCCACCACGTACAGCGGGATGACCGCGGCGATCCCGGCCAGCACCCGGCTGGTCACCAGGTAGGGCACGCTGCGCACGCCCATCACCTCCAGCGCGTCGATCTCGTCGGAGATGCGCATCGTCCCGAGCTGGGCGGTGAACCCGCAACCGACGGTCGCCGACAGCGCCAGCCCGGCCGACAGCGGCGCGACCTCGCGGGTGTCGAAGTAGGCGGCGACGAAACCGGTCAGCGCCGAGGTGCCGAGCTGGTTCAGCGAGGAGTAGCCCTGCAGGCCGACGACCGCGCCGGTGCACACGGTCATGCCGACCATGACGCCGAGGGTGCCGCCGATGACGGCCAGCCCACCGCTGCCGAACACGACCTCGGTGAGCAACCGCGCCGTCTCGCGCGGGTAGCGGCGCAGCGTCAGCGGCGCCAGCGCGAGGGCGCGCAGGTAGAACGACAGCTGCCAACCGAGGCCGGCGAGCGCGTCCCCGGGGCGCCTCAGTCCGTTGTGGACCTTGCGGCGCACCGGGGTGGGCGCGGCGGCGGGCGGGTCGATGACGGCCATGCGGATCACAGCCCCTTCGGCGGCACCAGTTGCAGGTAGATGCCGGTGAGCAGCAGGTTGATCAGGAACAGCAGCAGGAACGTGATCACCACGGCCTGGTTGACCGCGTCGCCCACCCCCTTCGGACCGCCCGCGGGGTGCAGTCCGCGGTAGGCGGCGACGACCCCGGCCACGAACCCGTACAGCAGCGCCTTGATCTCGCTGATCCACAGGTCCGGCAGCTGCGCGAGCGCGTTGAAGCTGGCCAGGTAGGCGCCCGGCGTGCCGCCCTGGAGCACCACGTTGAAGAAGTAGCCGCCGAGCACGCCGACGACGCTGACCATCCCGTTGAGCAGCAGCGACACCCCGACGGCACCGATCACGCGGGGCACGATGAGCCGCTGGACGGGCGAGACGCCCAGCACCTCCATCGCGTCGATCTCCTCGCGGATGGTGCGGGCGCCGATGTCGGCGCACACCGCCGATCCGCCCGCCCCGGCCACCAGCAGCGCGGTGATCAGCGGACTCGCCTGCTGCAGGATCGCCAGCGCGCTGGCGGCTCCGGTGAACGACTGGGCGCCGATCTGCTGGGTCAGGGAGCCGAGCTGCATCGCGATGACCGCGCCGAACGGAATCGCCACCAGTGCGGTGGGCAGGATCGTGACGCTGGCGAAGAACCACGCCTGCTGGATGGTCTCCCGCACCTGGAAGGGTCGCCGCGGGGTCGCCCGCAGCACGTCCCAGCCCAGCGAGGCCATCCGTCCGACGTGTCCGAACGCCGTCTGGAGCCCGTCGCGCGCCTTCATCTCCCAGACCTCTCCTCACGCCAGGGAATGCGTTGCCGTGGCACCTCCGTCCGCCACGAATTCCGCGCCGGTGCAGTAGGAACTGCCGTCAGAAGCCAGGAACGCCACCAGCTCGGCGATCTCGTCGGGCCGGCCCACCCGGCGCAGCGCGACGCGCTTGCCGATGGCGTCCAGCGGCACCTCGCCACCCGCTGCGTCGTGGATCATCCGGGTGTCGATGACGCCCGGGTGCACCGAGTTGACCCGGATGCCCTTCGCGCCCAGTTCCACGGCGGCGACCTTGGTCATGCCCCGGATGGCGAACTTGCTGGCGGTGTAGGCCACCAGCATCGGCATCCCGGCGATTCCCTCCACTGAGGACACGTTGACGATGGAGCCGCCGCCGTCGGACATCGCCGGGACCACCGCGCGCATGCCCAGGAACGTGCCGGTCTGGTTGATCCGCACCACCCGCTCGTAGTCGGCGAGGCTGGTGTCGGCCAGTTCCGAGAAGTGCAGCACCCCGGCGTTGTTGACCAGCACGTTGACCCGGCCGAAGGCTCCGGCGGCGCGGACCGCTGCCGCCCAGTCCTCCTCGGAGCCGACGTCGAGGTGCCGGTAGGCGGCGGCGTCACCGAGTTCGGCGGCCAACGCCTCGCCCTGCTCGTCGGCCACGTCGCCGATCAGCACCCGGGCGCCCTCGGCGACGAACCGCCGCGCCGCCGCGGCACCCTGGCCGCGCGCGGCCCCGGTGATGATCGCGACCTTGCCCCGCAGCCTCATTCCCCTCCTTCCGCCGTGCGTCCTACCGCGGCGTGCGCGCGGTCCCCGGTCGGAGCCCGGGGTGTGGCAAGCGGCGACAGCCGCTTTCTCTTTCGGCGAGTACGCAAGCAACCGGCACCGCCACGCACAGCACTACCGCAACACTCCCTAGATCATCTCGTCGCCGAGCGGGAGCAGGACGGTTTTGAGCTCGGTGTACGCCTCGAAGGCGCTCCGCCCGCCCTCGCGGCCCAGGCCGGACTCCTTGAACCCGCCGAACGGCAGGTGCGGTTCGACGTTGAAGCCGTTGATCCCCACCGTTCCGGTGCGGATCCGCCTGGCCACCCGGAAAGCCCGCTTGGCGTCCGATGTGTACAGTCCGGCGCCGAGGCCGTACTCGGAGTCGTTGGCCATCCGCACCGCGTCGTCCTCGTCGTCGAACGGCACCACCGACAGCACGGGCCCGAAGATCTCCTGCTGGGCGATGGTCATCGCGTTGTCCACGTCGGCGAAGATCGTGGGCTGCACGAAGTGGCCCGCCGCGAGGTCCCCGTCCGGCCGTCCGCCGCCGGTCACCAGCCGGGCGCCCTCCTGCTGGCCGCGTTCGATGAAACCCACCACGCGGTCCAGCTGCTTGGCGTTGATCAGCGGACTGGACAGCACCGCGGGGTCGAACGGGTCGCCGTAGGTCACCGATCCGGCGATCATCTCGGCGGCGCCGACGAACTCGTCGTAGGCGTCGCGGTGCACCAGGGCGCGGGAGTGCGCGACGCACGCCTGCCCGGACAGCCCGAGCGTGACCATGCCCATCGTGGTCATGCCCGCCAGGCCGACGTCGGCGTCGGGGAACACGATCGCCGGGCTCTTGCCGCCGAGTTCCAGCGACACCCGCTTCATCGTCCCCGCCGACGCCTCGACGATGCGCCGGCCGGTCTCGCGGCTGCCGGTGAAGCTGACCTTGTCCACCATCGGGTGGGTGATCAGGGCCTCGCCGGTCGGGTCGCCGGGGCCGGTCACGACGTTGACCACGCCCTCGGGAACTCCGGCCTCCAGCAGCAGTTCCACCATCCGCAGCACGCTGAACGTCGCGTACTCGGAGGGTTTGAGCACCACGGTGCACCCGGCGGCCAGCGCGGGCGCGAGCTTCTGGGCGAACAGCAGGAACGGCGCGTTCCACGGCAGGATCGCGGCGACCACGCCGACGGGTTCGCGGAACGTCATGGCCAGGTGGTCGCCGCCCTGGTACGGCGGCAGGGTGTCGCCGCCCGCCTTGTCGATCCAGCCGGCGTGGTGGTCGAAGACGTCGGCGGCGATGTCGACCGAGGCCGCGTAGACGGTGCCGAACGACAGCGGCACGCCGTTGTCCAGCGCCTGCAACGCGCGCAGTTCGTCGGCGTGCTCGCGCAGCAGGTCGGAGCAGCGGCGCAGCAGGCGGCAGCGTTCCCCGGCGCGCATCGACGGCCACGGGCTCTCGTCGGAGACGCGGCGCGCGGCGCGGACCGCGGCGTCGACGTCCTCGGCGCCGGCGACCGCGAAGGTGCCGACCTCCTCGCCGGTGGCCGGGTGGTGGTGGGTCCAGGTGCTCGCGCCCTGCCGCCACTGGCCGTCGACCAGCAGCAGTCCCTCCTTGAGCGCGGCGTCGTCGCGGTGCTGCCGCACGGTGAGCGTCATCGGTCCTCCTTCGTCACGGCAGGTTCATCAGTTCGTCGCTGGCGAAGGTGCGCTGCGGATCGCGGTCCGCGAAGTAGCCGCCGACCGCGCGCTCCAGCTCCTCCTCCGTCCACAGCGGACCGTCGGTGTCGAACCGCTGCTCGACCGCGGGCGCGGACATCAGCGCGATCATGCCGCTGTGCACGACGAAGACCTGCCCGTTGATGTCGCGGGCACCGGGCCCGGCGAGGAACGCCACGAACGGCGCGACGTGGTCGGTCGACAGCGGGTCGGTTCCGGTTTCGGGTGCCGGGCCGAAGACGTCGGCGGTCATCGACGTCCGCGCCCGCGGGCAGATGGCGTTGGCGCGCACGCCGTAGCGGGCCAGCGCCCGCGCGGTCGAGACGGTCAGCGCCGCGATGCCGGCCTTGGCGGCGGCGTAGTTTGGCTGCCCGGCCGCGCCGAGCAGGAACGCCTCGGAGGCGGTGTTGACGACGCTGCCGGAGTTCTCACCGGTCTGCTTGTGCCGGTCGCGCCAGTGGGCGGCGGCGTTGCGGGAGAGCAGGAAGTGCCCGCGCAGGTGCACGCGGATGACGTCGTCCCACTCCCGGTCGGTCATCTTGAACAGCATCCGGTCGCGCAGCACGCCCGCGTTGTTGACCAGGACGTGCAGCCCGCCGAACCGCTCCACGGCGGTGGCGGTGATCCGGTCGGCGACGGCCGCCTCCGACACGTCGCCCACCACCGCGGTGGCCCTGACGCCCAGTGCGACGGCCTCGTCGACGACCGCGTGCACGTCGTCGGAGACGTCGGCCAGCACCAGGTCCGCTCCGGCGCGGGCCAGTGCCAGCGCTTCGGCGCGTCCCAGTCCGGCACCGGCCCCGGTGACCACCGCGACCCGGCCGTCCAGGCTCGAACTGCCCTGCACCCGAACCCTCCTCAGTCGAACGTGACGATCTGCCGCACGACCGAACCGGCGGACTTGCGCAGCACGGCCAGACCGTCGTTGATGTCGTCCAGGGGCAGCCGGCGGGAGATCATGCCCTCCAGGTCGAGCCGCCCGGCGCGCCAGAGGTCCAGCATCCGCGCGGTGTCCCGGCGCGGGTCGGAGGAACCGTAGAACGAGGGCAGGATCCGCTTCTCGTTGATGAACAGCTCCTGGGCGGTGAACTCCACCTTCTGCTCGGGTCCCCCGGCTCCGACGATCACCACGTCGCCGCCGCGCCGGACCGCGTCGTAGGCGCTGCGGATGGTGCCCGCCAGGCCGACCACCTCGAAGGCGCAGTCGAAACCGCGCCCGCCGGTGACTTCCTGGCTCACCTCGGCGAGCCCGTCGGGCGTGGTGGTGTGCGTGGCGCCGAACCGCTTGGCGGCCTCGTGCTTGTCGGTCACCGGGTCGACGGCGACGATCTGCGCCGCCCCGGCCAGGCGCGCGCCCTGGATGACGGAGATGCCCACCCCGCCGCAGCCGACCACGACCACAGTGGACCCGGGCTTCAACTCGGCGGTGTTGAGCACCGCTCCGACGCCGGTCAGCACTCCGCAGCCGACCAGCGCGCCGATCTCGAACGGCACGTCGGGGTCGATGCGGTTGGCGCCGACGGCGGGCACCACGACCTCCTCGGCGAAGGCGCCGCACCCGCCGAAGCCGAACGCCGGTTCGCCGTCGACCTCGAAACGCGGTGAGGTGAACGCGGCGACCGTGTGCACCTCGCACAGATTGGGCTGCCCGCCCAGGCAGTACGCGCACCGCCCGCAGGGCGGCACGAACGACAGGACCACCCGGTCCCCGGGGGCGAGGTCGGTGACGTGGTCGCCGACGTCGACGACCTCACCGGCGCCCTCGTGCCCCATCACGCCCGGCGCCAGCGCCGGGAGACCTCCGTTCATCGCCGAGACGTCGCTGTGGCAGATCCCGGCGGCCCGGATCCGGACCCGGACCTCGTCCGGCCCCGGAGGCGTGGTCGCGGCGTCCGCCCGGACGTCCAGCTCCTCGTCACCGATCTGCTTCAGCACCGCTGCCTTCACCGGCGTCACCTCACCGAGATCGCCTCGCTCCGCTGCGAGGACTGTAGCGCGGAACACACTAGAACTTGTTCTCGTTAATGGGCAAGACCCGAACGAGTTTCCCGCCATCAGCCGGAATTTTTCGGACATCTTCCCTGCAACCCGTTGCAGTCGGTCATTCCGGCTGGGGTCCGACCGCCGTTGCCCACCCAACGACTCGGCGCCGGACGTGTCACTGCTCCATTTGGCGGCGTTCCGGTCCGGCCGCAACGGAATGGAACTCGTTCCACCGCATTCGACGCCACCGCGTTCCCGTTGACCGAGAGCGGGAACCTCGACCGGTGCGCACCCGGGGATCTACTGTTCATGGAACACGTTCCACATCGGCTCGGGAGGGATGCATGCGCATCGCCTACACGCCCCGGCAGGAGCAGCTCCGCCAGGAGTTGCGGGCGTACTTCGGCCGGATCATGACGCCGGAGCTGCGCGCGGAGCTCGCCGCGCACGGCGACTACGGCGACGGCGCCGCCTACAAGCAGCTGGTCCGGCGGATGGGCGCCGACGGGTGGTTGGCGCTCGGCTGGCCCGAGGAGTACGGCGGGCAGAACCGGAGCATGCTCGACCAGCTCATCTTCACCGACGAGGCCGCGATCGCCGGCGCCCCCGTGCCGTTCCTGACGCTCAACAGCATCGCGCCGACGATCATGCGGTACGGCACGCCGGAGCAGAAGGCGCACTACCTGCCGAAGATCGCAGCCGGGGAGATCCACTTCGCGATCGGCTACTCCGAACCCGAGGCGGGCACCGACCTGGCGTCGCTGCGCACCACCGCGGACCGCGACGGCGACCACTACGTCGTCAACGGGCAGAAGATGTGGACCAGCCTCATCCAGTACGCCGACTACGTGTGGCTGGCGTGCCGCACCGACCGCGAGGCGCGCAAGCACCGCGGGCTGAGCATCCTCGTCGTGCCCACCGACTCGCCCGGCTTCTCCTGGACCCCGGTGCACACCGTGGCCGGGCCGACCACCAGCGCCACCTACTACCAGGACGTGCGCGTCCCGGCGTCCGCGCTGGTCGGCACCGAGAACGAGGGGTGGCCGCTGATCACCAACCAGCTCAACCACGAGCGCGTCGCGCTGACCTCCGCGGCTCCGCTGCAACTGGCGCTGCGCGAGGTGCGGGACTGGGCGCAGCGGACCCGGCTGACCGACGGTCGGCGGGTGATCGACCAGGAGTGGGTGCAGCACCACCTCGCCCGGGTGCACGCCGGGGCCGAATTCCTCAAGCTGATGAACTGGAAGATCGCCTGGACCGCCGAGCAGCAGCCCGCGCCGGCCGCCGCCTCGGCCACCAAGGTCTTCGGCACCGAGTTCGCCACCGACGCGTACCGGCTGCTCATGGAGGTGCTCGGCACCGCCGCGCACGTGCGGGACGGCTCGCGCGGCGCCGTGCTGCGCGGGCGGGTCGAACGCATGCACCGCTCGTCGCTGATCCTCACCTTCGGCGGCGGGACCAACGAGGTGCAGCGCGACATCGTCGCCGCCGTCGGACTCGGACTACCCGCCGCCAAGCGCTGAGGAGCCGTCGTGGATTTCTCCTTCACCGAAGCCCAGCAGGACCTGTCCGCCCTGGCCCGGGAGATCCTGGCCGACCGGGCGACCAACGAGCGGCTCCGCGAGGTCGAGCGCGGACCCGACCGGTTCGACCGTTCACTGTGGACGGAACTGGCGAAGGCCGACGTGCTGTCCGCGGCGCTGCCGGAAGCGGTGGGCGGCGGCGGTTTCGGGCTGCTGGAGCAGTGCGAAGTGCTCGTCGAGCTCGGCCGGGCCGTGGCGCCCGTGCCCTACCTCGCCTCGATCGTGCTGGGCGCCTCGACGCTGGCCCGCTTCGGTTCCGCCGAGCAGCGGGCGTGGGCCGAACGCGCCGGGCGCGGCGAGGTGGTGCTCACCGCCGCGCTCGCCGAGGAGGGCAATCCCGACCCGCTGCGCCCGGCCTGCCGCGCGGAACGCGCCGGCGACGGCTGGGTGCTGTCCGGTTCGAAGACCGGGGTGCCCGCCGGTCCGGTCGCCGACCTCGTGCTCGTCCCGGCCACCACACCGGACGGTCCGGGCGTGTTCCTCGTGGAGCCCGCGCGGATCGCGGTGGAACGGCAACGCGTCGTCGACTCCGACAGCGAGGCGTGGCTCGACCTCGACGGGGCCGAGCTGTCCGCCGACGCCCTGCTCGGCGGCGCGGACGTGCTCGACTGGCTGCACACCCGCGCCACGGTCGGGCTGTGCGCGGCGCAGCTGGGCGTGGCGGAACGGGCGTTGGAGCTGACCGCCGGGTACGCGCGGGAACGCGAGCAGTTCGGCCGGGCGATCGGGAGCTTCCAGGCCGTGGCCCAGCGGTTGGCCGACGCGTTCGTGGACGTGGAGGCGATCCGGTTGACGCTGTGGCAGGCGGCGTGGCGCGCGGCGGAGGGACTGCCGTGCGCCGAGGAGGTCGCCACGGCGAAGTTCTGGGCCGCCGAGGGCGGGCACCGGGTCGCGCACACCGCCGTCCACGTGCACGGCGGGGTCGGCATCGACATGGACCACCACGTGCACCGCTACTTCGTCGCCGCCAAGCGCAACGAGTTCTCCCTCGGCGGCGCGAGCGCCCAGCTCGGCAGGCTCGGCGCCCTGTTGGCGGAGTCGGCATGACCCCGACCGTCGCGGAACTGCTGCTGGCCCGCGCCGACGACGACAGCCCGGGGCTGCTGTTCGAGGACCGCCGCTGGTCGTGGGCCGAGCACGTGCTGTGCAGCCGCCAGTACGCCTCGCTGCTGCGGTCGCTGTGCGTCACCGGGCGCCCGTTCCACGTCGGCGTGCTGCTGGACAACGTGCCGGAGTTCTCGTTCCTGCTGGGCGGGGCCGCGCTGTCCGGGGCGGTGCTGGTCGGGCTGAACCCGACGCGGGGCGGCGCGGCGCTGGCCCGCGACGTGCGGCTGACCGACTGCCAACTGGTCATCACCGACCGCGACCTGCCGGACGACCTCGGCGTTGCCGTGCTGGGGATCGGCACGCCGCGGTGGAACCGGCTGCTCGCCGAGCACACCGGTGCCCGCCCCGCCCCGGCCCCGGTCACCGCCGACGACCTGTTCGCGCTGGTGTTCACCTCGGGCACCGGCGGTGATCCGAAGGCCGTGCGGTGCACCCACGGCAAGATCGCCTTCCCGGGGCGGATGCTCGCCGACCGGTTCGGCCTGACCGGCGACGACGTCGCGTACGTGTCGATGCCGATGTTCCACTCCAACGCCCTGATGGCGGGCTGGGCGGTCGGGCTCGCCGCGGGCGCGGCCATCGCGCTGCGCCGCCGCTTCTCCGCTTCCGGTTTCCTGCCCGACGTGCGGCGCTTCGGCGCCACCTACGCCAACTACGTCGGCAAACCGCTGTCCTACGTGCTGGCCACCCCCCGACGGCCGGACGACGCGGACAACCCGTTGCGGCTCGCGTACGGCAACGAGGGCGCCGAACGCGATCTCGCCGCGTTCGGCGAGCGGTTCGGCTGCCTGGTCGTGGACGGCTTCGGCTCCTCGGAGGGCGGTGTGGCGGTGCAGCGCACCCCGGACACCCCGCCCGGCGCGCTGGGCCGCGCCACCGACGGCGTGGCCGTGCTCGACCCGGACACCGGACGTCGGTGCCCGCCCGCGCGCTTCGACGCCGATGGCCGCCTGGCCAACCCGGACGAGGCGGTCGGCGAACTGGTCAACACGACCGGGCCGGGCTGGTTCGCGGGCTACTACAACGACCCGGAGGCCGACGCGGAGCGGATGCGCGACGGCATGTACTGGAGCGGCGATCTCGGCTACGTGGACGAGAACGGGTTCTGCTACTTCGCGGGCCGTTCCCAGGACTGGCTCCGCGTGGACGGCGAGAACCTGGGCACCGCACCGATAGAGCGGGCCCTGCTGCGCCACCCCGACGTCGTCGAGGCCGCGGTGTACGCGATCCCGGCCCCGGACGTCGGCGACCAGGTGATGGCCGCGTTGCGCACCACGGACGCCTTCGACCCGGCGAGGCTGGGCGAATTCCTGTGCTCCCAGCGGGATCTCGGCCCCAAGCAGTGGCCCGCCTACGTCCGCCTCGTCGACGACCTCCCCCGCACCCCGACCCACAAGGTCCTCAAACGCCACCTGGCCGCCGAAGCCCTCGACACCGACGACCCGGTGTGGCGGCGATGCTTCGGCACCGACGACTACACCCGGCTCACGGATTGACCGCAGAGGACGGACGGCGGCCCGCGCGAGGCTCGTTCCCCCGCGCGGGCCGCCGTCGAGTTCAGCGACTCTCCCTGAGTTTGTCGAGGTGATCGAGGGTTTCGTCGAGCTCGGTCAGCAGGTCGGCGAAGACGTCCGCGACGGGCCGGACTTCGTTCATCCGCCCGACGATCTGCCCGACGGGCATCGACACCACCTCCGGGTCGCCGGAGCGGGTGATGCGTTCGTGCGCCTCGCTGACCAGGATGTTCTGCAACGGCATCGGCAGCGGTTCGGGGGCATCGGGCTGCTGCCACGCCTCGGTCCAGCGGGTTTTGAGCAGCCGCGCGGGTTTCCCGGTGTAGATGCGGGAGCGCACCGTGTCGGACGAGCCCGCGGACAGCAGTGCGCGCTGCGTCGCGGTGTCCCCGGCGGTCATCTTGTACTCGCTGGTCGTCAGCCAGTAGGAGCCCATCCAGGCGCCGGAGGCGCCGAGCGCGAGCGCGGCGGCGACCTGCCGCCCGGAGCCGATGCCGCCGGCGGCGAGCACCGGAACCCGGTGCCCCACGGCGTCGACGATCTCCGGCACCAGCACCATGGTCGCGATCTCCCCGGTGTGCCCACCGGCCTCGTGCCCCTGCGCCACGACGATGTCCACACCGTTGTCGACGTGCCGTCGCGCGTGTTCGCCCTTGCCCGCCAGCGCCGCGACGGGGATGCCGTGCTGGTGCACCTGCTCGATCACGTCCACCGGCGGCGACCCGAGCGCGTTGGCGACCAACCGCACCGGATGCCGCAGCGCGACGTCCACATGGGACCGTGCGACCGAGTGCAACCAGCCGAGCACGCCGGAATTGCGCCGCTGTTCGTCGGGGAGTTCGGGAACGCCCAGCTCCTCCAGGGTGCGGCGGACGAAGGCGCGGTGTTCGGGCGGGATCAACTTGTCCAGGTCGACCGAGGTGCCCTCGGTGGGGATCTTGGCGGGCATGACGATGTCCACGCCGTAGGGCTTGCCGTCGGTGTTGCGGTCCATCCAGTCCAGCACCGAATCGAGTTCGTCGGCGTCGTTGAACCGGACGCAGCCCAGCACGCCGAGCCCGCCCGCCCGGCTGATCTCGGCGGCGACGTGCTCGGACGGGGTGAAACCGACGATCGGGTGCTGGATGCCCAGCTTGTCGCACAGGGTCGTTCGCATGGCGTGTCCTCACGTGCCTGTCGGTGAACTTGCTCCTGGGTGGGCGGCAAGCGGCGTGAGCCGCTTTCTCTTTCGGTGAGTGGTCTCGCCACTTGCACCGCCGCGGGTTCTCAGCGGTCGTCTCGCGAGGACACCCCCGACGCCGTGTATTGGACATACATCAGGAGGGGCTTCCGCAGTCGAGACGGCCGCTGAGGTTCCGCCACCGGCACCGCCACCCACAACGAGCCCGAGACAGGATTTCAGCTCGGTCGAGTGGCGGACGGTTTTCTGGCCTCCGCCGGGTCGTGCGTCTCGGTGTGCCGTTTCGCCCACTGGTAGTCGGGTTTTCCGCTGGGGGAACGGCTGATCTCGTCGACCAGCCACAGGCTGCGCGGCACCTTGTACCCGGCGATCCACTGCCGGGCGTGCTCGTCGAGGTCCGCCAGTTTCGGGACGGCTCCCGGTCGCGGTTGCACCACGGCCGCCACCCGCTGGCCGAGCCGGTCGTCGGGCACGCCGACCACGAGCGCGTCGAAGACGTCCGGGTGCGACTTGAGCGCGCCCTCGACCTCCTCGGGGAACACCTTCTCCCCGCCGGTGTTGATGGACACCACGCCGCGGCCGAGCAACGTGACGGTCCCGTCGTCCTCCAGGCGGGCGTAGTCGCCGGGGACGACGTAGCGGCGGCCGTCGAGTTCGACGAACACCTTGCGGGTCTTCTCCTCGTCCTTGTAGTAGCCGAGCGGCACGTGCCCGCTGCGGGCCAGCCAGCCGACCTCCCCGGGCGGCGTGGGTTTGCCGTCGTCGTCGATGACCGCGGTGGCGGCGTCGGCGTTGACGCGCGGCCCGCCGCTGCGCGCGCCGTCGCGGGTGATCATGCCGATGCCGCTGAACCCGGTCTCCGAGGAGCCGATCGAGTCGGTGATGACGACGTTGGGCAGCGCGTCGAGGTACTGCCGCTGCACCGACGGGGAGAACAGCGCGGCGCTGCTGGAGATCGCCACGAGTGCGGACGCGTCGTAATCGCCCTCGTGGAACGCCTCGATGAGCGGACGCGCCATCGCGTCCCCGACGATCGCCAGCACGTTGACCCGTTCCCGCTCGATCGCCCGCCACACCTCGTGGGCGTCGAACTGCGGCACGAAGACGACCGGGCTGCACGCGAACAGGTTGCCGAAGGCGGCCCACTGGGCGGCGCCGTGGATGAACGGGGCGGCGGGCAGCCGCACCAGCCCGTCGCTCTCGGCGCCCTTGCGGGCCTGTTCCCACTCGTCGGCCATGGGTTCGCCGGTCATGAAGTCGATGCCGCCGCCGAGCACGCGCCAGACGTCCTCGTGGCGCCACATCACGCCCTTGGGCATGCCCGTGGTGCCGCCGGTGTAGAGCAGGTAGAGGTCGTCGGAGCTGCGGGCCGGGAAGTCGCGCTCCCCCGGCTGCGCGCGCAGCGCCGACTCGTACTCGACGCCGCCGTAACCGGTGTAGTCGACGTCGGTCCCGTCCTCGATCACCAGAACATGTTGCAGTTTGGGCACGTCGGGCAGGACCTCGGCGACGCGGTCGGCGTAGCGGCGCTCGTGCACCAGCGCGGCGAGGTCGGCGTTGTCGAACAGGTAGCGGAGTTCGTTGGGCACGTACCGGAAGTTCACGTTGATCGCCACGGCGCGGATCTTGTACGCGGCGAGCATCGCTTCCAGCGCTTCGATGGAATTCCGGGAGTACACGCCGATGTGCGAACCGGCCCCGAGGCCCTGTGCGGTGAAGTGGTGCGCCAGCCGGTTCACCCGCTGCTCCAGCTCGGCGAAGGTCAGCCGGCGCTCGCCGCAGACCACGGCGACGCGCTCGGGGGTGAGGTCGACGGCGTGCTCGAAGAGATCTGCGATGTTGAAGGCCACCTCACGGAAACTAGAACGTGTTATCGTTTCGAGCAAGAACCCGATGGGCGCAACCTTCCCGCGAGTCCGAAAGGTCTGCCATGTCGACTCCCGAGGTCTCCGAGCAACCGCACTGCCTGGTTGAACAACGCGGCGCGGTGCTCGTGGTCACGCTCAACCGGCCCGAGGCCCGAAACGCCCTGTCCGGTCCGATGCTGGAGATCATGCGCGAAGCGTGGGACCAGGTGGACCGCGACGACAGCATCCGCGCGTGCATCCTCACCGGTGCGGGCGGTGCGTTCTGCGCGGGCGCCGACCTGAAGTCGATGACCCGGGCGCACCCGAGCGACACCGCCCGCGGCATGGACATGTCGGTCATCGAATCCCTGCTCAAGGGCCGCCGGCTGACCAAACCGCTGATCGCCGCCGTGGAGGGGCCGGCGGTCGCGGGCGGCACCGAGATCCTCCAGGCCACCGACATCCGGGTCGCCGGGCACAGCGCCCGATTCGGCGTGTCCGAGGCCCGCTGGGGCCTCTACCCGCTCGGCGGCTCGGCGGTCCGCCTACCCCGCCAGATCCCCTACGCCCTGGCCGCCGAGCTGCTGCTGACCGGCCGCCACCTCTCGGCCGCGGAGGCCAAGGAGATCGGCCTGATCGGCCACGTCGTCCCGGACGGTCAGGCCCTCGACAAGGCCCTCGAACTCGCCGAACTGGTCGCCGCCAACGGCCCGCTCGCGGTCCGCGCCATGCTCCGCACCATCCGCGAGACCGAGGGCATGCCCGAGGACGAGGCGTTCCGACTCGACGCCCGCATCGGCATGGAGGTCTTCGCCAGCGAGGACGCCAAGGAAGGCCCCCGCGCCTTCGCCGAGAAACGTCGCCCGGAATTCAAGGGGAGGTAGGAGCCCTCGGAGTCCTCAGTGGACGCGCAGGAATGCGGAAGGGCGGGCCACCGGGTGGCCCGCCCTCAGCGCGTCGCCGCGTCAGCGGCCCGCGAGGTCGTCGAACTCCCCCGCCTTGCACCCTTCGACCCAGGCCGACACCTCAGCTGGGGTGAAGAGCAGAACCCCCGCATCCGGACGCTTGCTGTTGCGGACGGCGATCGTGCCGTCCTCCAGCGGGGCGACCTCGACGCAGTTGCCTCCCGCATTGCTGAAGCTGGACTTGCGCCACGCGGCTGCGGACAGATCAGGCATGAGCGGTACCTTCCCGTTGCTGCTCACCGAGTACACCAGCCAGCATGCCGCACCGGCAGCCCTCACCACCGATCGAAACGGCCCAATTTCACCGCCCGCACGAACCGGGAGACATCAACGAGGAGCCGAGGACCGCGCGGGTCTTTCGAATCCCGCACCGCGTCCAGAGAACTGGCGACTTCCACGCAAGCTCCGTTCGACTGGCTGTAGCTCGACTTCAACCACGTCGGTTCAGTCATCGCGGCGAACCTCCATCTCATGCGCTGCTTCAGCGATCAGAACACCGAAATTGCCGGCTGTCGACCAGTCCCGAAGCTTGTTGAGCGCAGTGCGGCACCGTGTCCGGCCACGTTCGGCACTGGGCGCGCGGGGAGCGCATTGCCGGGTCGGAGCTTTCGATCGACTGGCACGGGGAAGGGAAGGGCCACCGGTGTGGCCCGCCCTCAGCGCATCGCCGCGTCAACGGCCCGCGAGGTCGTCGAACTCCCCCGCCTTGCAGCCCGCCACCCACACCGCCACCTCGGCCGGGGTGAAGAACAGAACCCCCGCATCCGGCCGCTTGCGTCGCGCGCGGGGCGATCGACGTGTTCCGGGCGCGTTCGGCGCACGACGCGGTGGGCGCGCGTTTCCGGGCCGACGATCTCGAACGCGGCTCGCCGTCGGCCGTGTGGCACCGCAGCGGTTCGGTGGCCGAGGTGGTCGCGGGTCTGCTCGAACTTCCCCCGCACGGCACGCCCGGTGGTGCGCCCGGCCTCGCCCACGAACGCGCACCCGACCTGTGGCTCCCGCACTCCGGTACGCCATGACGGACAGCCCTGGGAACCAGCCGTGGCCAGGGCTGTTCACCCCACTGCTGCACCGCGTTTCCCGTGCCGGCGCGGCACATCCGCGTTGCGGCGCGGGACGCTCCGGACTCGCCGACTGCGGCGCGGTCTGCACCCCGCCGCACCCCGCGGTGCTCGCGCGGTTGGCCGCGTGTCCCCGCTGCTACGGGGCGGAACGAGCCGGGTGATCCCGGTTCACACCGCCCGCTCGCGCCCCTCCCAGTACGGGTCGCGGAGCCTGCGCTTGTAGAGCTTGCCGTTGGGGTCCCGGGGCAGTTCCGGGAGGAAGTCCACGGAGCGCGGGAGTTTGAACTTGGCGAGGCGGTCGCGGGCGTGGTCCAGGAGTTCCGCGGCCAACTCGTCGCCCGGTCGCACGCCTTCGGCGGGCTGGACGACGGCCTTGACCTCCTCTCCCCAGTCGTCGTGCGGGACGCCGAACACCGCCACGTCGGCGACCTTCGGGTGCACCGAGAGCACGTTCTCGACCTCGGCCGGGTAGATGTTCACCCCACCCGAGATGATCATGTCGTTCTTCCGGTCGCGCAGGAACAGGTAGCCGTCCTCGTCGAGGTAGCCCACGTCGCCGAGGGTGAACAGGTCGCCCACCCGGTTCTCCCGGGTCTTCTTCGCATCGCCGTGGTACTCGAACGACGAGCTGCCCATCTTCATGTAGACGATGCCGATCTCGCCGGGTGGCAGTTCACGGCCCTGGTCGTCGAGGACCTTGACCACCGAACCAGGCCACGCCTTGCCCACCGAGCCCGGTTTGCGCAGCCACTCCTCCGGGCTGATGGACGTGCCGCCACCTTCGGTGGCCGCGTAGTACTCGGTGATCACCGGGCCCCACCAGTCGAGCATGGCGTGCTTGACCTCGTTCGGGCAGGGCGCCGCACCGTGGATGACCTGGCGCAGCGACGACACGTCGTAGCGCTCGCGGGTTTCCTGAGGCAGGGCCAACAGCCGGTGGAACTGGGTGGGGACCATGTGCGTGTGCGTCACGCGGTGCCGTTCGATCAGCCGCAGCATCTCCTCGGCGTCCCAGCGGTCCATCAGCACCGCGGTGTGTCCGAATTGGATGGAGTGGCTGACGAAGTTGAGCACTGCCGTGTGGTAGAGCGGAGATCCGCACAGGTGCACGTGGTCGTCGAACGGTTGCAGGCCGAAGATCCCGAAGAACCACTGGGCCGCCACCGGGACCTCGTCCGGGTCCGCCCCGGTGAGCTGCCGGCGCACCCCCTTGGGGCGACCCGTGGTTCCCGAGGTGTAGAGCATCGGCGAACCGGTGGTGCGCACGTCGGGACGCTTCGGCGGTTCGTCCGCGCCGAGCGTCGACAGCGGGCGGAAACCGGGGATCTCGCCGACGCTGAACCGGCCGGACGCCGAGATCCCGCTGCGCGCAGCGGCGTCCGTGGCCGCCTCGGCGAACCGCTCGTGCGCGATGAACGCCTTGGCCCCGCTGTCCTCGATGATGTAGGCGACCTCGCCGCCGACCAGGTGCCAGTTCACCGTGACCACGTACAGCCCGGTTTCCAGCGCGGCGAAGTAGGCGGCCAGCAGATCCGCGCCGTTCGGCAGCATCAGCACGATGCTGTCGCCCGGCTCCAGACCCATGCTCTGCAGGCCGCGCCCGTACCGGTCGGCCGCACCGGCGAGGTCGGCGTAGCTGACGGACTCACCGGTCGGCGTCACCACCGCGGTCCGCGTCGGCTGCTGCTCGGCGATCTTCCACAGTCCCATGTCGGCCACGGCGCACTCCTGTCGACGGGAACGAGACCCGCCCAAACTAGAACTTGTTACAGATGCTCGGCAAGCCCCACTCCCTCGGCAAGCCCCAGCGCGTCCGCCACCGACCGGACGTGCGCGACGTCCCGGCACCCGACGAGCAGCGTGTCGACCCCGGCGTCGGCCCACTCCGCCGCCCGGCGCCGCACGTGGTCGCGGTCGCCGATGATCGCCACCTCGTCGACCATCTCGTCGGGCACCGCCGCGGCGGCCTGCTCCTTGCTGCCCGCGCGGAACAGCTTCGAGACGTCGTCGACGGCCTCGCCGTAGCCCATGCGGCGGAACAGCTCGGCGTGGAAGTTCATCTCCGGAGCCCCCATGCCGCCCACGTACAGCGCCAGGTAGGGCTTCAGCAGCGCCCGCGCAGCCGGCGCGTCGTCGGTGACGACGACCTGGCAGGCGGCGGCGACCTCGAACTCCGCGCGGCTGCGGCGCGCACCGGGCCGCGCGAACCCCTCGGCCAACCAGTCCTCGTACATCCCCGCCACCCGCGGCGAGTAGTACACCGCGATCCAGCCGTCGGCGATCTCGGCGGTCTGGGCGACGTTGCGCGGCCCCTCGGCGCCCAGCCAGATCGGCAGGTCCGCGCGCAGCGGGTGGGTGATCGGGCGCAGCGGTTTGCCCAGCCCCAGCGAGCCCGGCCCGGCGTAGGGCAGCGGGTAGTGCGGACCGTCGTTGCGCACCGGCGCCTCGCGGGCCAGCACCTGGCGCACGATCGAGACGTATTCCCGCGTCCGCGCAAGGGGTTTCGCGAACGGCTGGCCGTACCAGCCCTCCACCACCTGCGGGCCGGAGACGCCCAGGCCGAGCACGCACCGCCCGCCGGAGAGGTGGTCGAGGGTCAGCGCGTGCATCGCGCACGACGCCGGCGAGCGGGCCGACAGCTGCGCCACCGACGTCCCCAGCCGGACGCGGTCGGTCCGCGCGCCCCACCACGCCAGCGGCGTGAACGCGTCCGATCCCCACGACTCCGCAGCGAACACGCCGTCGAACCCGGCGCGTTCGGCCGCCTCGACGAGCTCTCCGGCGTTCGCGGGCGGCCGCGCACCCCAGTAACCGAGTTGCAGTCCGATCCTCATGGTTCACCTCCGCAAGTCCTCCATCGTGCCCGGATATTGCCCGGAAATCGAGAACATGTTTCACTCAGGTCCGTGACTGGGATCTCCGAACCACTCAGCGCTCCGCTCGACATCGGATTCGACTACACCCGCTCGCTCGGCCCGGTCCACGGACGCTTCGCCACCGCGCTGCGCGATCGCCGGATCCTCGGCGTGCGCGGCAGCGACGGCCGGGTGCACGTGCCCGTCGTCGAGTACGACCCGGACACCGCCGCGCCGCTCGACGACTTCGTCGAGGTCGGGCAGCAGGGCACCGTCATGACCTGGTCCTGGGTGCCGGAACCCCTGGAAGGGCAACCACTTCCGCACCCGTTCGCCTGGGCGTTCGTCCGGCTCGACGGCGCCGACACGCCGATGCTGCACGCCGTCGACGTCGGCTCACCCGAGAAGATCAGCACCGGGATGCGCGTGCAGGTCCGGTGGGCCGCCGAACGCGGCAACGGCATCCGCGACATCGCGTGCTTCGAACCGGTCGGCGCCGCGCAGCCGGCGGAACCGGCCGAACCCGAGCAGGAACCGGTCACCATGATCACCTCGCCGGTCCACCTGCACTACATGCACTCGGCCTCCCCCGAGGAGAGCCGGTACCTGCGCGGGCTCACCGAGGGTCGGTTGCTCGGCCAGCGGTGCCCGGCCTGCGGCAAGGTGTACGTCCCGCCGCGCGGCGCGTGCCCGACCGACGGCGTGCCCACCGAGGAGGAGGTGGAGCTGGCCGACACCGGCACGGTGACCACCTTCTGCATCGTCAACGTCCCGTTCCTCGGCCAGCGCATCAAACCCCCGTACGTCTCCGCGTACGTGCTGCTGGACGGCGCCGACATCCCCTTCCTGCACCTGGTGCTGGGCTGCGCGGCCGAGGAGGTGCGGATGGGAATGCGGGTGCGCGCGGTGTGGAAGCCGCGCGAGGAGTGGGGTCCGACGCTGCAGAACATCGACCACTTCACGCCGACCGGGGAACCGGACGCGCCCTTCGAGACCTACGCCCGACACCTGTGAGGAGTTGCCGTGACTGACGTCGCCGTGGTGGGTTACGCGCAGGCGCCCAACGTGCGCGAGACCCGGGGCACCACCAACGGTGTCGAGATGCTGGTGCCGATCTTCCAGCAGGTGCTCGCCGACACCGGTCTGTCCAAACAGGACATCGGGTTCTGGTGCTCGGGGTCCTCGGACTACCTGGCGGGACGGGCGTTCTCGTTCATCGCCGCGGTCGACGCCATCGGCGCCTGGCCGCCGATCAACGAATCGCACGTGGAGATGGACGCCGCGTGGGCGCTGTACGAGGCGTGGGTGAAGATCCGCACCGGCGAGGTGGACACCGCGCTGGTGTACGGGTTCGGCAAGTCCTCGGCCGGGAACCTGCGCCGGACGCTGGCGCTGCAGCTCGACCCCTACACCGTCGCGCCGCTGTGGCCGGACTCGGTCGGCATCGCCGGGTTGCAGGCGCGGCTGGGCCTGGAGTCCGGCCGGTGGAGCGAACGCGACATGGCCGCGGTCGCCTCGCGCAGCCGCGCGGCCGCCGCGGACAACGCCAACGCGCAGCTCAAGGGCGACGTGGACGTCGACGAACTGCTGTCGCGCCCGTACCTGGCGGATCCGCTGCGGGCGCACGACTGCGCGCCGATCACCGACGGCGCGGCCGTCGTCGTGCTCGCCGCGGGAGACCGCGCGCGGGAGATCCGGGAGCGGCCCGCGTGGATCACCGGCATGGAACACCGCATCGAGTCCGCCAGCCTCGGAGCCCGCGACCTGGTCCGCTCGCCCTCGACGGCCTCGGCGGCGCGCGCGGCCGGAGCCGACGGCGTCGAACTCGCCGAACTGCACGCGCCGTTCACGCACCAGGAGATCGTGCTGCGCGAGGCGATCGGCTTGGACGACGACGTGGTGGTCAACCCCTCCGGTGGCGCGCTGTGCGGCAACCCGATGTTCGCCGCCGGGCTGGCGCGCATCGGCGAGGCCGCCACGCGCGTCATGGACGGCCGGGCCGGCCGGGTGCTCGCGCACGCCACCAGCGGCCCGGCGTTGCAGCAGAACCTGGTGTGCGTGATGGACGGGAGGAAGTAGATGGCGAAGTTGGCGGCGGTCCTCGGGACCGGCCAGACCCACCACACCAGTCGCCGCCTCGACGTCTCGATCGCCGGACTGTGCCGGGAGGCCGCCGAGCGCGCGCTGGCCGACGCGGGCCTGGACTGGCCGGACGTCGACGCCGTGGTGGTCGGCAAGGCGCCCGACCTGTTCGAGGGCGTCATGATGCCGGAACTGCAGCTCGCGGACGCGCTCGGCGGCACCGGCAAACCCGTGCTGCGGGTGCACACCGCCGGGTCCGTCGGCGGCTCCACCGGCAACGTGGCCGCGAGCCTGGTGCACGGCGGCGTGCACCGGCGCGTGCTGGCGGTGGCGTTCGAGAAGCAGTCCGAGTCCAACGCGATGTGGGCGCTGTCGATCCTGCCGCCGTTCAGCATGCCGGTCGGCGCGGGCGCGGGCGGCTACTTCGCACCGCACGTGCGCTCCTACATCCGCCGCTCCGGGGCGCCGGAGCACATCGGCGCGATGGTCGCCGCCAAGGACCGGCGCAACGGCGCGCTGAACCAGTACTCGCACCTCAAGCAGCCGGACATCACCGTGGAATCGGTGCTGGCCTCGCAGGTGTTGTGGGACCCGATCCGCTACGACGAGACCTGCCCGTCCTCGGACGGGGCCTGCGCGGTGGTCATCGGCGACGAGGACGCCGCCGCGGGCCGTCCCGCCGCGTGGATCCACGCGACCTCGATGCGCACCGAGCCGACCACCTTCGCCGGCCGCGACCAGGTCGACCCGCAGGCCGGGCGGGACGCCGCGGCCGCGCTGTGGCGGCAGGCGGGCATCACCGATCCGCTGTCCGAAGTGGACGTCGCGGAGATCTACGTGCCGTTCTCCTGGTTCGAGCCGATGTGGCTGGAGAACCTGGGATTCGCCGCCGAGGGCCAGGGCTGGAAGCTCACCGAGTCCGGCGCCACCGCGCGCGACGGGCGGCTGCCGGTGAACCCGTCCGGCGGGGTGCTGTCGTCCAACCCGATCGGCGCGTCCGGGCTGCTGCGCTTCGCCGAGGCGGCGATGCAGGTCACCGGCAAGGCCGGGGAGCACCAGGTCGACGGGGCCCGGGTCGCGGTCGGGCACGCCTACGGCGGCGGGTCGCAGTACTTCTCGATGTGGGTGGTCGGAACCGACAAACCGGGGGCACGATGAAGTTCACGCTGTCCGTCGCGATGAGCCCGCTGGACCAGCTCACCGAGCTGGCCCGCACCGCGGAGGAGTGCGGTTTCGCCGCCATCGCGCTGCCCGATTCGCTGTTCTACTCCGAGCAGGTGTCCGCCGACTACCCGTACACCCCGGACGGCAAGCGGATGTGGGACGCCGAGACGCCGTGGGTGGACCCGCTGGTCGCCGCCGCCGCGATGGGCGCGGTGACCGAGCGGCTGCGGTTCTACACCTCGGTGCTCAAGCTCGGCCCGCGCAACCCGCTGCTGCTGGCCCGGCAGGTCGCGTCGGTCGCCTCGCTCACCGGCGACCGGTTCGGGCTCGGGGTCGGCGTCGGGTGGGCGCCGGAGGAGTTCGAGTGGTGCGGCGCCCCCTACGAGCGGCGCGGACCGCGCGTGGACGAGGCGATCGAGGTGCTGCGGCTGGTGCTCGGCGGCGGCATGGTCGAACACCACGGGAAGTACTTCGACTTCGGCCGGTTGCGGATGAGCCCCGCCCCGAACCGCCCGGTGCCGATCTACGTCGGCGGGCACAGCCCGGTCGCGCTGCGGCGCGCGGCGCGCGTCGGCGACGGGTGGGCGTCGGCGATGATGACCCTCGACGAACTGCGCGGCACCATCGACCGCCTCGCCGAGCTGCGCCGGGACTTCGGCCGGGCCGAGGAACCGTTCGAGATCCAGGCGGTCTGCGTCGACCGCTTCGGCCTGGACGGCTACCGCGAGCAGGCCGACATCGGCGTCACCGACGCGATCGTCGTCCCCTGGATGCTCCAGGGCCACGGCTTCGACGCCGACCTGACCACCAAGCAGGACTCGGTCAAGCGCTTCGCCGACGAGGTCATCGCCGAGTTCTGATCACCCGCCCGGGCGTCACCACGTCGGGTTGCGGGACCCTGTTTTCCAGCAGGAACGCTGACTCGCACCGCACGCCCGAACGGTCACCGAGCGCGATGGGAGGAGACGTATGGGTTCCGGGGTGCAGTGGAACGCCAGCCGGGAGGAACACCCGGCGCGGCAGGCGGCGTGGGCGTCGATGAGCGCCGTCACGCGGGGCGCGAAGCAGGAGTGGGTGGCGCTGTTCGCGCCCGACGCCGTGGTGGAGGACCCGGTGGGGCCGTCGATGTTCGACCCCGAGGGGCGCGGGCACCACGGCCACGAGGGCATCGCGGCGTTCTGGGACCTGGCTATCGCGCAGGCCGAGCGGATCGAGTTCCGCATCGACGACTCGTTCGCGGCCGGATCCGAGGTCGCCAACGTCGGCACGATCACCACCCACCTGCCCGACGGCAGCGCGATGGACGCCGAGGGCGTGTTCGTCTACCGCGTCGACGAATCCGGGCTCATCCGCTCCATGCGAGCGTTCTGGGAAGTGGACCGAGCAATGGCCACCCTGCGGCAAGGATCCTGAACCCCGCCAAGACGCCGAAAGGCCCGGTTCCTGCGGGGACCGGGCTCCTGTTTTGCCGAGTCCTCATCTTTTGAGCATGCTCCCGACGAGTCACGGCAAGCGGCGTGAGCCGCTTTCGCCACCCTCGCGACCCGCACCGCCGCGGGTTCTCAGCGGTCGTCTCGCGAGGACAGCCCCGACGCCGTGTATTGGACCATACATAAGTCGGGGCTCCCGGAGCCGAGCCGGCCGCTGAGGTTCCGCTACCTGCACCGCCACGCACAACGAGTTCGGCGACAGCAATCTCAAGCGTACTGCACCTGGACTTCCTTGATCCCGTTGAGCCAGCCGGAGCGCAGGCGCCTGGGTTCGCCGACGCGGCGGATGTCGGGCATGGCCTCGGCGATGGCGTTGAAGATGAGGTCGATCTCCAGGCGGGCGAGGTTGGCGCCGAGGCAGTAGTGCGCCCCGGTGCCACCGAATCCGACGTGCGGGTTCGGGTCGCGGGTGATGTCGAAGCGCTCGGGTTCGTCGAAGACCTCGGTGTCGAAGTTGGCGGAGCTGTAGAACATGCCGACCCGCTGCCCCTTGGCGATCCGGACCCCGGCGAGTTCGGTGTCGGCCAGCGCGGTGCGTTGGAAGGACACCACGGGCGTGGCCCAGCGGACGATCTCGTCGGCGGTCGTGGCGGGCCGCTGGGCCTTGTACAGCTCCCACTGGTCGGGGTTGTCGAGGAAGGCGAGCATGCCGTGGGTGATGGCGTTGCGGGTGGTCTCGTTGCCCGCCACCGCGAGCAGCACCACGAAGAACCCGAATTCGTCGGAGGACAGCGCGTTCCCGTCGATGTCGGCGTCGAGGAGTTTGGTGACGATGTCGTCCATCGGGCAACGCCGCCGCTGTTCGGCCATGTTGGTGAAGTAGCCGAGCATCTCCGCGGCCGCGGCCTCCGGTTGCACGTCGTACTCCGGGTCGTCGTAGCCGATCATCTGGTTCGACCAGTCGAAGATCTCCTTGCGGTGCTCCTGCGGGATGCCGATCAGCTCGGCGATCGCCTGCAACGGCAGCTCGCAGGCCACGTCGGTGACGAAGTCCCCGGTGCCGCTCGAACGGGCCTGTTCGACGATGTTGCGGGCGCGGTCGGTCAGCGCGTCCCGCAGGCTGCCGATCGCGCGCGGGGTGAAGCCGCGCTGCACGATCTTGCGCAGCTTGGTGTGCTGCGGCGGGTCGATGTTGAGCATGATGAAGCGCTGCAACTCGATCTGCTCGCGCGTCATGCTGTCGTTGAAGCGGATGATCGCGGTGTTCTCCCAGCTGGAGAACACGTCGGTGCGCCGGGACACCTCCTTGACGTCGGCGTGCCGGCTGACCACCCAGAACCCGTCGTCGCCGAAGCCGGAACCGGGCTGGGCGTTCCACCACACCGGGGCGGTGCGACGCAGCTCGGCGAATTCCGCCACGGGCAGCCGTTCGGCGTACAGATCGGGGTCGGTGAAGTCGAAGCCCTCCGGGATGTGCGGTGCGACCACGGCTACCTCCAACAGCAGGAGTGAAACGAGTTCTACGAAAGAGAAGCACAGCCCGGCAGCTCAGTAAACCCCTGTAACACTCCTTGAATCGAGCAAGTCGACAGGTCGGACGAGTCGTGCGGCTTGGCGTAGTTGAGAAACATGTTCTACCTTGATCTCGACATTCGCCGAGAGAGGAGGCCCCCGTGGGCGGTGCGGTGATCGTGGAAGCAGTGCGCACGCCGATCGGCAAGCGTCGCGGATGGTTGTCCGGACTGCACGCCACCGAGATCCTCGGTGCGGCGCAACGCGGCGTGCTCGACCGCGCCGGCCTCGACCCGGGCCTCGTCGGCCAGGTGATCGGCGGCTGCGTGACGCAGGCGGGCGAGCAGTCCGGCAACGTCACCCGCACCGCCTGGCTGCACTCCGGGCTGCCCCACCAGGTCGGCTGCACCACCATCGACGCCCAGTGCGGCTCGGCGCAGCAGGCCACCCACCTGATCGCCGGGCTGATCGCCGCCGGATCCGTCGACGTCGGCATCTCCTGCGGTGTGGAGGCGATGAGCCGCGTGCCGCTCGGCGCCAACCTGAGCACCGATGTCGGCCGCCCCCGTCCCGATGACTGGGACATCGACCTGCCGAACCAGTACCAGGCCGCGGACCGCATCGCCGCCCGCCGCGGACTGGGCCGCGAGGACATCGACCGGTTCGGGCTCCGGTCCCAGCGCAACGCCCAGCTCGCCTGGCAGGAGGGCCGGTTCGACCGCGAGATCGTGCCGGTGCCCACCGCCGACGGCGTCGTGACCCGCGACCAGGGACTGCGCGAGACCAGCATGGACGCGCTCGGCGGGCTGAAACCGGTGCTGGACGGCGGCCTGCACACCGCGGGCACCTCGTCGCAGATCTCGGACGGTGCCGCCGCCGTGCTGCTGGCCGACGCCGACCGCGCGGCCGAGCTGGAGCTGCGACCCCGCGCCCGGATCGTCGCGCAGTGCCTCGTCGGCGCCGAGCCGTACTACCACCTCGATGGCCCTGTGCAGGCGACCCGACGAGTGCTAGAACTCAGCGGGATGAAGATCGGCGACATCGACCTGTTCGAGGTCAACGAAGCGTTCGCCTCCGTGCCGCTGTCCTGGGCGTCGGTGCACGAGCCCGACATGGACCGGGTCAACGTCAACGGCGGCGCGATCGCGCTCGGCCACCCCGTCGGCAGCACCGGCGCCCGCCTGCTCACCACCGCCCTGCACGAACTGGAACGCCGCGACGCCACCACGGCGCTGGTGTCGATGTGCGCGGGCGGGGCGCTCGCCACGGGGACGATCATCGAGCGGTTGCGATGACCCCACGCACGGTCCCGGCCGTCCTGCGCGAGGCCGCCTCCCGGTTCGCCGACCGGGAGGCGGTGGTCGACGGCGACGTGCGGCTCACCTACCGGGAACTGCACCAGCGCGTGCGGGAGCTGGCGCGGCTGTTCGTCGCCCGCGGCGTCGAACCCGGGGACCGGGTCGCGATCAACTCGCCGAACACCTGGCACTGGGTGGTCGCGGCGCTGGCCGCGCTGCACTGCGGAGCGGCGGTGGTACCGGTGAACACGCGGTTCACCGCCACCGAGACCTCCGACGTGCTGCGGCGCAGCCGGGCGCGCGCCCTCGTGGTCGCCGGCCGGTTCCTGGACCGCGACCGGCTCGCCGAGCTGCGCGCCTTCGACGAGCTGGCCGCGCTGCGCTGCGTGGTGCGGGTGCCCGTCGAGGACGACCGGGGCGATCCGGACGCGGTCGCCTGGGGCGAGTTCGACTGCGACGCGCCGTGGTCGGCGGTCGACGAGCGCGCCGACGCGGTGCGCCCCGACGACATCAGCGACGTGCTCTACACCTCCGGCACCACCGGGCGCAGCAAGGGCGCGTTGACCGCGCACCGGCAGTCGCTCGGCGTCGCCGCGGCGTGGGCGGACTGCGGGCTGCTCACCGAGCAGGACCGGTACCTGGTCGTCAACCCCTTCTTCCACAGCTTCGGGTACAAGGCCGGGATCCTGGCCTGCCTGCTGCGCGGCGCGGCGGTGCTGCCGATGGCGGTGTTCGACGTCGGGCGGGTCCTGGAACTGGTGGAGCGCGAACGGATCAGCGTGCTGCCCGGACCACCGACCATCTACCAGTCCATCATGGACAATCCGCGCGCGGCCGGGTTCGACCTGTCCAGCCTGCGGCTGGCGGTCACCGGCGCGGCCACCGTGCCCGTCGCCCTGGTGGAGCGGATGCGCCACGAGCTCAGCTTCTCCACCGTGCTGACCGCCTACGGCCTCACCGAGGCGGTCGTGGCGACGATGTGCCGCGCGGACGACGACCCGGTGACGGTCGCGACCACGTGCGGCCGCCCCGCGTCCGGCTTCGAGCTGCGCATCGACGGCTCCGGCGGCGAACCCGGCGCGACCGGCGAGATCCTGCTGCGCGGGCCGAACGCGATGCTCGGCTACGACGACGACCCGGCGGCCACCGCGGCGGCGATCGACGCCGACGGCTGGCTGCACACCGGCGACGTCGGGCACGTCGACGAACGCGGGTACCTGACCATCACCGACCGGCTCAAGGACATGTACATCTGCGGCGGGTTCAACGTCTACCCGGCCGAGGTGGAGCGGGCGCTCGCCCGGCTCGACGGCGTCGCCGACAGCGCCGTCGTCGGCGTCGCCGACGGCCGGCTCGGCGAGGTGGGCAAGGCGTTCGTCGTGCTGCGGCCGGGCAGTGCGCTGTCCGAGGACGACGTCATCGCGCACTGCCGGGAACGCCTGGCCAACTACAAGGTCCCCCGCCACGTCGAGTTCCGCGAGGACCTGCCCCGGAACCCCTCCGGCAAGGTCCTCAAACGCCAGCTGCGTTGAACCCATGTGACCGCGGCGCGTCAGCGCCTCGTTGGGGGGCGGGCGACGGGCGGGCCGCTGGGGTTCCGCTACCGGCACCGCCACGCACAACGAGTTCGAAGACAGATTCTGCCGAACGGCACCGCCGTGTTCCGAACGCGTGCCACACTCCGGGCGTGCTCGATCGACGCGTGACTGCGCGCTGCGCACTGCTGTGCCTGCTGCTCGTCGCCGCCTTCGCCGCATCGGGGTGCTCACCGGGGCGGGTGCGCGGTCAGCACGAGGCGCTGCTGAAGGCCGCGGCGGGCCCGCCGCGCCTGCGAGCGCAGCTGATCCGCGTGCTCGCCCAGGACCCGTCGTGGAGCACCACGGGCCTGCGGATGTCCGGTGACGTGCTCTTCGAGAGCACCGACCAGCGCGGCCGCGATGCGCTGCGGGTCCGGGATCCGCAGAACGGGCGGGAGTTGAACCGGTTCGACTACCCCACTTCGGAGCTCGTGGACGGCATCGCCGTCGTCGGCGACCGCATCTGGCAACTCGGCTCGAACGAGCCGGTCGCCATCGAACGCGACCGCAACACCCTCGCCGAAACCCGCCGGGTGCCCTACCACGGCGGCGGGGGCGCCCTGTGCTACGACGGTTCGCGCTTGGTGGTCAGCGACGGCGACTTCCGCCACCTGACCTTCCGCGACCCGCAGACCTTCCGCCAACTCGGCCGAGTCGACATCCGCACCGGTGACCAGCTGATCGGACTGGACTGCGCAGACGGCCAGGTGTGGGCCAACGTCTTGAACACCGACCGCATCCTGCGGATCGACCCGCGCAACGGGCAGGTCACTGCGGGGGTGGACGCGTCCGGTGTCGGCCCGCCCGGCGACCGCTCGAACGGACTGTCCCAGATCACCGCGGTGCCGGGAACCGACCAGTTCCTGCTCGCGCCCTACACCGGCTCGCACCTGTACCAGGTCCGCTTCGCACCCGCCTGACGGCGCGTCGATTCACCGCCGGCGCTGCCGTGCCGCGGATGGTTCCCGCACCCGGTGGGTCGCTCGCCGCTCCCACGTCACGGCGAGCGACGATTTTGCCTTGTCGGGTGAGCGGCGCGGTTTTCCAGCATTATGCAGCTATAGATATCTGCTCATCGGAAGAACTCACAGGACATCTTCCCGATTCCACGGAATCAGCCAACGGCGTCGACGCGGGAGAGTCCGAGCAAACTCCGCCTTCCACAATGAGCTCGCATTTTTGGCAGCGGACACGCCCGTCCGAGCCATCAGGCGGGAAAGCCGGCAACCGACGATGAACAGGACCACGCAAACGGTGCCCACACGCCATCACCGGCGAGCCGCCATGCGTCGCTACAGGAGTCCAGTGCCACCGCGATTCGTTCACGCTGACCATCCATGCATGATCCTGATCAATCGCCCTGTTACCGCCGATCACATCGATCTCGCCCCACGTCGCACTAGCACGCATGCGATCACTTTCAGCCAGGTTGTTCACAACGTTCCGTTTCCGTTCGGGCGGAGGCGGGCCGATGCCTGCCGAGGAAGCGAGCTTCGACCCACCTCACCACTCAGGCCACGTTGAGCGGCCTCTTTGAGGTAGACTGGCGAAGCGGCATCGGATACCTACTCCGACCAGCCGTTATGAAGGCCGTGTGGGTGTGTTACATCCGTGCACCACACTTTGTGCACACCCACACGCCGTCTTTGTCTGGCTGGAATACGTGGTCACAAGGCAAGCGTTGTCACCTCCTTTCCCCAATCGGAATCGGCGGCCGTTGTGGCTGATCCCGCCAATCGGCCAGGTTCTTGTGGTTCCGCGCCCACTCGGTAGCGGCAAGCGCCAGCGCATCCGGCTTGTTCCAATCTGCAGGATTGATCGGAAAACTCGCGACCCACGTATGCTGGTCACGACCCACAATGTCGTTGGGCCGATCGATCACTCGTGGATGATCTGATTGGCGGAGAACAACCACTGCCTTCCCTTCGATCACATAGCCGCGCTTGACTGCCACGAACGCGTCACCCCACACCCACCGGAAAGTGAGTCCAAAGTTGTAATATCGAGAATTTGGTCTTGCGGACACTCCTACTCCTCGAAATTTGTACAGCGATCCCCACAACCGGTTACCCATTCAGCTACGCGGCTGAGCCTCGCGGCCTCAGGTGCCACCTAAATACACCGTCACGAAGCCATCTTCGAGAAGATCATCCACTCGGCGCCCGTAACATGCGCTTCGAATCGGCGGGCGGCCACTGACGCGCCGGTCATCGCAGCATGAGCGCCCGGACAGCTGATCGCCGAACGGCCCTGCTGGTGCTCCTTGACGTTCACGCCAAACTCGTCAGCGACGCGACGACCGTTTCGAAATGTGACGCCATCCGAGGTTTCTCGGGACCCGGCGTGCCGGGTCCCGAATCGGACCTCTGCCGTCTTCCGACATGGACACCCCATTCCGCACCGGTTGGACGGGAAGCTCCCGCCAGCGCTGGTCGTTCCACCTCATTGGCGGACACAGCGGGCGCTTCCGTTCTGTAGTCTGCTGATCACACGCAGCAGTCGGAAGCGATCAGGGGTCTTCAGGTGTCTTCAGCCGGAGACGAGGGGGCTGTACTCCGCGCGGCCCGGACGGAAGCTGGCATCAGTCTCGCCAAGATGGCCTCGCTCACCAACTACTCCAAGCCGTATCTTGGCCTGGTAGAGACAGGAAAGCGTACCGTCACGGTTGACCTGGTGATCGCGTACGAGAACGGGCTAGGGCCGATTGGAGACGACATGTTGCGTCGCCGGGACATCACACACCCTCGCGTCTTGAAGGCTCGCAGGCCCACGCTGACCGAACTGGCGCGCTCGATCGACGACGGGGACCCCGGTGCGCTGCGGAACACCCCGAGCTCACGCACCGTTGACTTCTTCCTGGCGTCGAAGCTCAGCCCGTCCGGAGTCGATCACGTGCGCCGATGGGTCCGCAGCGGTCAGACGTCCACCCTCCGGGCCAACGCGCTGGCGGTGCTGTCCAAAATGTCAATCGCCTCGGACGTACCGCTGATCATCGAAGCTCTGGAGAACGACGACAAGCTGAGATTTCTGAGCCTGGCGTCCGAGGTTTCCAAACTCACGCAGTGGGACTGGAACCTCTGCAAGACCATCGTCCGCGAACCGTCCGCCGCACCGCAGCCCCGGAAGCTGGCCAAGGCGTTGACGAAGGAAGCCCTGCTCGATTCGGATGCGGAATCGCGTTGGTGCGGGGCGTATCTGCTCAAGGAGCTGGTGCCGGTTCTCGGACGTTGACAGCACGACAACGGCACGACGGTGCCCCCGGTGCGAACGCCGGGGGCACCGCTTTTTTCGATCGTCCCTTTCACGCGCTGGCCCCGTGCCGAACCGCCGGTGAGCGCGGCTGCCGACAACGTCACGCGGGAAGAGCGCAACGGCCCCTCAGGAACTCTGGGCCCCCACCGAGAAGTCGTGTCCCCACAGGCTGACCGCGGTGCTCTCGCGGGCGATCCAGTTGTCGTCGTCGACCTGGCGGCCCTCGCAGCCGAACTCGACGTCGAAGCCGCCGGGGGTCTTCATGTAGAACGACAGCATCAGGTCGTTGACGTGCCGACCCAGGGTGGCCGACATCGGCACGCCGCGCCGCTGCGCCCGGTCCAGGGCCAGGCCCACGTCGTCGACGTCGGCGACCTCGACCATCAGGTGCACGATGCCGCTCGGCGTGGGCATCGGCAGGAACGCCAGGCTGTGGTGGCGCGGGTTGCAGCCGAAGAACCGCAGCCAGGCGGGTTCGCCGTCGGCCGGGCGGCCGACGAGTTCGGGCGCCAGGCGCATCGAGTCGCGCAGCCGGAAACCGAGCACGTCGCGGTAGAACCGCAGCGCGGCGGCGTCGTCGTGGGTGGACAGCACCACGTGCCCGAGGCCCTGTTCGCCGGTGACGAAGGTGTGCCCGTACGGGCTGACGACCCGGCGGTGCTGCAACGCCGCGCCGTGGAAGACCTCCAGTTCGTTGCCGGACGGATCGGTGAACCGGATCAGCTCGACGACCCGGCGGTCGGCGAGCTCCTCGGCGGTGCCCTCCTTGTACGGGACCCCGGCGGCGTCCAGCCGGGTGCGGACCTCGTCGAGCTCGGCCTCGTTCGCCGCCTCCCACCCGGCCTGCGCCAGCCGGTCGGTGTCCCCGGGCACGATCACCAGGCGCGCCGGGAAGTCGTCCATCCGCAGGTACAGCGCGTCCGGGTTCGGTCCCGAGCCCTCGACCATGCCGAGCACCTTGAGCCCGAACACCCGCCACGCGTCGATGTCGGTTGCCTCGATGCGCAGGTATCCCAGCGACCGGATCGCCACCGCCGCCACCTCCCTCGAATCGCCAATCCGCCGCGTCCGACCACTGTGGACGCGGACCGGGCCCCCTCGGCCAAGACTAGAACGTGTTCTCGTTGTTGTCGATGGCCGCGTGCTGCCCGGCACGGCGGCCGGAGAAGACGCAGTCGGCCAACGACAACCCGCTGACGTAGGAGTTCGAGCACAGCCCGACCGCCGTGCGCCCCGCCGCGTAGAGGCCGGGCACCAGGCCGCCGCTCTCGGTGCGGACCTGGCCGGTGTCCTCGTCGACGAGGAGCCCGCCGAGGGTGAGCATCGGGCACGGGAACGCAGGTCGCGGCCGCACCGAGACGTCCAGCAGCGCGAACGGTCCGCAGGCCAGCGGTCGCCGGAAGTCGTCCGGCTTGCCCACCGGGTCGGCGGTGCCCGCGCGCAGCGCCGCGTTGTGCTCGTCGACGGTGGCCCGCAGCCCGACGGGGTCGATCCCCGCCTTGCGGGCCACGTCGGCGACCGTGCGCCCGGTGACCGCGGTCGCCAGCAGGTACCGGGCCTGGAGCTGCTGGAACCACAACGACTGCGAGCGCAGCTGGCGCGCGGCCTGGCGCCTGGTCGGCTCGTCGACCAGCAGCCAGCCGGCGCCGCCGTGCTCCTCGACGAGCACTTGTCCGATCTCCGCGCCGTAGCGGGACTCGTCGCAGACGCGGCGACCGCTGCGGTCGACGAGCACGCCGCCCAGCAACGCGCTGGGCGGGGTGAGGAACCGCCACGCCGACACGCGGTCGAGCTTGCCCGTCGCGCCCCCGGCCGCCTGCCCCAAGCGGATCCCGGTGCCGTCGTCGCCGTGCGTGCCCAGCGGCAGACCGCCCCGGTAGGCGGGCGCGTGCCTGCGCACCATCTCGCGGTTCGCGATGAAACCGCCCGCCGCCAGCACGACCGCCCGGGACGCGTGCACGCGCAGCGGTTCGGCGCGCCGCCGCTCGATCCGCGCGGCCCGCCCGTGCAGCAGCCGGGACATCGCGGGCACGTAGAGCCCGGGTTTGACCGCGAACCGGCTCAACACCCGGTGCACCCGGGCCGGTCGGCCGGTCAGCCGCTCGCAGTCCACGCCGGTGGCACGGCCCGACTCGTCGAGCACCAGGTCCCGCACGCGGGTCTCGGTGAGCACCGTGATCCCGCGCCGCCGCATCGCCCCCGCCAGCGCCGCGAACAGCACTTTCCCCGACGTACCACGGCCTTTCGCGCGGTGACCGCGCGGCGCGGGCGGCGCGGTGCCGCGGAAGGCGCCGGACGCCTCGCTGCCCGAGTAGTACAGGTAGTAGCGGTTGCTGGGGTAGGACGTCTTGTAGGGGCACAGGCTGCTGTCGAACGGCACGCCCTGCTGCTCCAACCAGCGGATCTGGTCGGCGGACTCCGCGCAGAAGCGGCGCAGCGTGCGGTCGTCGACCGCGTCACCGACCTCCGCGCGCAGGTAGGCGTGCATGGCCTCGACGGTGTCGGACACCCCGGCGGCGCGTTGCTGCGCGGTCCCGCCCCCGGCGTAGACCACGCCGCCGGAGGCCGCGGTCGCCCCGCCACCGCCGAACCGGTCGAGCACCACCACCTCGGCCCCGGCGTCGGCCGCCTCCAGCGCGGCGCACGCGCCGGCGGCGCCGAAGCCGACGACCACGACGTCGGCGTGCAGCGCACGAGCCATGGACACCTCCCCGGCTGCAACAGGTTCTCTTCGATTTTCGACGGTGATTATTGCCTAACCATAGCGTCCTCGGCGATAAAATCTATAACATGTTTCACCGAGTCTCCCCGTGAGTGAGGTGCCATGACGCAGACCGAGTTCGACGTCGTCGTGGTCGGCAGCGGTGCCGCCGGGATGACGGCAGCGCTCACCGCCGCGCGGCACGGCCTGGACGTGGTGCTGGTCGAGAAGGCCGCGCGCTTCGGCGGCTCCACCGCCCGTTCCGGCGGCGGCGTGTGGATCCCGGGCAACCACGTGCTGGAACGCGCCGGCATCACCGACACGCCCGAAGCGGCCCGCGCCTACCTCGCGCACATCGTCGGCGACGAGGTCAGCGCCGAACGCCGAGAGGCGTTCCTGGACAACGGCCCGCGGATGCTGGCCGAGGTGCTGCCCGCGACACCGCTGCGGATGCGCTGGGTCCCCGACTACTCCGACTACTACCCCGAAGCGCCCGGCGGACGAGTCCGCGGCCGGTCGGTCGAACCGGCGCCGCTGGACGGGCGCGTGCTCGGCGAACTGCTCGCCGACCTCGAACCCGACTACGGCAAGGCACCGCTCAACGTCGTCATCACCCAGGCCGACTTCCGCTGGCTGAACCTGCTCACCCGGCACCCGCGCGGCCCGCTGCGCGCCCTGCGCGTCGGCGCCCGCTGGTTGTGGGCCCGGATCGCCCACCGGCACCTGCTCGCGCGCGGGCAGGCGCTCGCGGCGGGCCTGCGGGCCGCGCTGCGCGACGCCGGGGTCCCGGTGTGGCTGGAAACGCCGCTGGTGGACCTGCGCGTCGACGGGGGCGCGGTGACCGGCGTCGACGTCGAGCGCGACGGCGAGCGGACGACGCTGCACGCCCGGCGCGGCGTGGTGCTGGCCGCGGGCGGGTTCGAGCACAACGAGCCGATGCGCAAGGAGCACCAGCGCGAACCCATCGGCACCCGGTGGACGGTCGGGGCGCGGGCGAACACCGGCGACGCCATCGCGGCCGCGCAGCGCATCGGCGCGGACGTGGAGCTGATGGACGACGCCTGGTGGGGCCCGTCCGTCCCGCTGCCCGGCGGCCCCTGGTTCTGCCTGGCCGAACGCACCCTGCCCGGCTGCCTGCTGGTCAACGGCGACGGCGAGCGGTTCTGCAACGAGGCGGCCCCGTACGTCGACGCGGTGCACGCCATGTACGGCGAGGGCGACGGTCCGGCCCGCAACATGCCCACCTGGCTGATCGCCGACCAGCGCTACCGCAACCGCTACGTGTTCGCCGGGCTCGGCCCCCGGCAACCGTTCCCGCGCCGCTGGTACGAGCACGGCTCGGTGCACCGGGCGGGCAGCATCGGCGAACTGGCCGAGCGCATCGAGGTTTCCGCCGACCGGCTGCGCCGCACCGTCGAACGGTTCAACGGCTTCGCCCGCGACGGCGTCGACGCCGACTTCGGTCGCGGCGAGAGCGGGTACGACCGCTACTACGGGGACCCGCGCAACAAACCCAACCCGAGCCTGGGAGCCGTGGACACCGCGCCGTTCTACGCGGTGCGGATCGTCCCCGGCGACCTCGGCACCAAGGGCGGCTTGCGCACCGACGCGCACGCGCGCGTGCTGCGCGCGGACGGCAGCCCGATCCCCGGCCTGTACGCGGCGGGCAACACCGGCTCCGCCGTCATGGGCCGCACCTACGCCGGCCCGGGCGCCACGCTCGGACCGGCCATGACGTTCGGCTACATCGCCGCCCGTCAGCTGGCAAGCGGAGGGATGAGATGACAGCGGTGGACAAGGGCGAAGTCCGCACGATCGACGTCGGCACCCCGCCGACGAGGTACGCCCGCGGGTGGCACTGCCTCGGACTCGCCGACACGTTCAAGGACGGCAAACCGCACCCGGTGCAGGCGTTCGGCACCAAGCTCGTGGTCTTCCAGGGCGAGGACGGCGCGCTCAACGTGCTCGACGCCTACTGCCGCCACATGGGCGGCGACCTGTCCCAGGGCAGCGTCAAGGGCAACGCGGTGGCCTGCCCGTTCCACGACTGGCGCTGGGGCGGCAACGGGCGGTGCCTGTCGATCCCCTACTCCCGGCGGGTCCCGCTGCGCGCCCGCACCAAGGCGTGGCCGGTGCTGGAGCGCAACAAGCAGCTGTTCGTCTGGAACGACCCGCAGGGCAACCCGCCGCCGGACGACGTCACGATCCCGCACCTGCCCGAGACCGAGTCCGACGAGTGGAGCAACTGGACGTGGGACAGCGTGCTCATCGAGGGCTCGAACTGCCGCGAGATCGTGGACAACGTCGTCGACATGGCGCACTTCTTCTACATCCACTTCGCCTTCCCGACGTACTTCAAGAACGTCTTCGAAGGTCACATCGCCACCCAGTACCTGAACTCCCGGGGACGACCGGACGTCGGGGCGAACTCCACCTACGCCGGTGACGAGAACCGGCTGCGCTCCGAGGCGTCCTACTACGGGCCGTCGTACATGATCGACCGGTTGTGGAACGACTACAAGGGCACCGAGATCGAGACGATCCTGATCAACTGCCACTACCCGGTCACGCCCGACTCGTTCGTGCTCCAGTGGGGCGTGCTGGTCAAGAAGCTGCCGGGGCTCACCGACGAGCAGGCCGACAAGGTCGCGGGCAAGATCGCGAAGAACACCGGGGTGGGATTCCTCCAGGACGTGGAGATCTGGCGGAACAAGACCCGGATCGACAACCCGCTGCTGTGCGAGGACGACGGCCCCGTCTACCAGCTCCGCCGCTGGTACGAGCAGTTCTACGTGGACGTCGAGGAGGTCACCGAGGACATGACCGCGCGCTTCGAGTTCGAAGTGGACACCACGCGCGCCAACGAGGTCTGGGAACGCGAGGTCGCCGACAACCTCGCCCGCCGGGCCGCGGAAGAAGCGTCATGAGCTGGGCCAAGGCCCCGGACTTCGCCGAGCGCCCGGACGTGCGCGACCGGGTGCGGGCCGACAGCGCCGCGGACCGCGAGGCCCAGCTGCGCGCCGGCCTGCGCCCGGTCGACTGCGCGCGCTGCGGAACGCGCGTGCTGGCGAAGAAGAACAGCCCCCAGCACACCAGCGTCCAGTGGCCCGCGGCGGCGGACTGCCCGGAGTTCGCCGCCCGCGCCGCCGCGGGCGAACTCACCGCCCTCATCGACTCCTGCCCGCAGCTGCGCGCCAGCATCGACGCGGCGATCCGGCCGGGCGAGGGCGACGGCCCGGACCCCACGGCCGGGTGATTGACGGGCGGTTCCGCGGGAATCCGGTGGGTTTCCCGGTGCTCCGCCGTGCCCAACCCGACCCCCGGTGATCGTTCCGGAACCGGGTTGCGAGAGTCTCACACCACCTCGCGGGTCGGCGCGCAGCCGCGCGCCGACCCACCGCGCCAGGCGACATCCGAGGAGATGGTGTGCAGGATCCCGACCAGTGGCGGAGCCTCGGCGTTCACTGGCACGCCCATGTCGAGACCGGGGACGGCGTCACGATGCCGCTCCGGGAGATGCGGATGGCGGCCGACCCCCACGAGGTGTTCTTCACGCCCGAGGACACCGCCGAGTGGATCGCCACGATGACCCGCGAGCACGTCCACCCCACGACCGTTCGGCTGATCGGACCGAACGGCGGCGAGGGGCAGCTCGGCGACGAAGGGCACGTGGACCACGACCTGGCGGTCAACCTCGACGTGCTCTGCCGGGGTGACGGCCTGCAACTCGCCTATCCCCGGGAGCACGACCACCTGCACCTGCTGATCGACGCGGTCACCACCGACGAATGCCTCCAGGGGCACGATGTTCGTCGTTGAGCCCTCCCTCGGCCGACGGCCGGGGCCGCCGCGCTACGTTCTCCTGGTGAACGGTGGTGTGCTCGTCGAGGCGGAAGTCGTCCTCGGCGGTCGGCGATCCGGTCACCCGTGGACGCCGTGCCGCCTCGCCCCGGTCGACCACGGCCCGCCCCGCAGCGACGAATGCCCGGAAGGCGGCGGGCACGCCCCCATCCCCAAGCAGGACGGCGCAGGCCGAGTCTGCGCCAAGTGCGGCGGCGAGTGCTGAGTGCCTGTCCTTGAACTTGGTTCCGACGGGGCGTGGTAAGCGGCGTGAGCCGCTTTCTCTTTCGGTGAGTGGTCTCGCAGCTCGCACCGCCGCGGGTTCTCAGCGGTCGTCTCGCGAGGACAGCCCCGACGTGGTGTAGGGGGCTACATGATGTCGGGGCTCCCGGAGCCGAGACGGCCGCTGAGGTTCCGCCACCGGCACCGCCACGCAAAACGAGCCCAAGACAGGCTCTTAGAGTCTCAACCAGCGGTGAGCACCAGGCCGCTGGTGGGCACTCCGGTGCCCGCGGTCACCACCACGTGGTCGACGTCGTCGACCTGGTTGACCGAGGTGCCGCGGACCTGGCGGACGGCCTCGGCGATGCCGTTCATGCCGTGGATGTAAGCCTCGCCGAGCTGCCCGCCGTGCGGGTTGAGCGGTAACCGGCCGCCGAGCTCGATCGCGCCGTCGGCGATGAACTCGCGCGCCTCACCGCGCCCGCAGAACCCGAGTTCCTCCAGTTGCACCAGCACGAACGGGGTGAAGTGGTCGTAGAGCACGCCGACCTGGACGTCCTCGGGACCGATGCCCGCCTGCTGCCACAGCTGCCGCGCGACCACGCCCATCTCCGGCAGCCCGGTGATGTCGTGGCGGTAGTAGCTGGTCATGGTGAACTGGCCCGGCCCGCTGCCCTGCGCCGCCGCCGCGACCACGGCGGGCTTGCCCGCCAGGTCGCGGGCCCGCTCGGCGCTGGTCACCACGAGCGCCACCGCGCCGTCGCTCTCCTGGCAGCAGTCCAGCAGCCGCAGCGGCTCGGTGATCCACCGCGACGCCTGGTGGTCTTCGAGGGTGATGGGCCGCTGGTAGAACCAGGCGTTCGGGTTCGTCGCCGCGTGCCTGCGGTCGGCGACCGCGACGCGGCCGAAGTCCTCGCTGGTGGCGCCGTAGACGTGCATGTACCGGCGGGCGAACATGGCGACCTGCGCGGCGGGCGTGGCCAGGCCGATCGGGTAGGACCAGGCGTTGTCCAGCCCGGTGGAGGTCGGCTCGCCCGCGAGCCCGGCCTGCACCTGCCCGAACCGGCGCCCGGACCGCTCGTTGAACGCCCGGTAGCACACCACGACCTCGGCGGCCCCGGTCGCCACCGCCATCGCCGCCTGCTGCACCGTCGCGCACGCCGCGCCGCCGCCGTAGTGGATGCGGCTGAAGAAGCTCAGCTCCGGCACGCCGAGTTCCCGGGCCAGGGCGACCTCGGTGTTGGTGTCCATCGTGAAGGTCACCATTCCGTCCACATCGGACGGTCGGAGTCCGGCGTCGTCGAGGGCCGCCCGGACCGCCTCGGCGGCCAGGCGGAGTTCGCTGCGGCCGGAGTCCTTGGAGAACTCGGTCGCGCCGATGCCGGCGATCGCCGCCTTCGGAAGTCCGCTCACCTCGCCACCTCCGGGAGCACCACGCGCACGGTCGCGGTCACGTGCGTGCCGAGACCGTTGCGCCCCAACACCTCCACGGCCAGCACCTCGTCCTCGGCGTTGAGGACCTGGCCGTGCAGCGTCAGCGTCTCGTGGGCGTAGCACGGGACGCCGAGCTTGATCGACACCGAGCGGACCAGGGCCTCCGGCCCCGCCCAGTCGGTCACGTAGCGCTGCACCAGTCCGGTGGTGGTGAGGATGTTCAGGAAGATGTCCTCGGACCCTTTGGCGACCGCGAGGTCCCGGTCGTGGTGCACGTCCTGGAAGTCGCGGGTCGCCAGCGCGGTGCTGACCACGAACGTGGGCGTGACCTCGATGCGCTCCTCGGGGAGCGCGTCGCCGACCCGGACCTCGTCGCGGGGGCGGGTGCGCGGCAGCGTCATGCGCCCACCCCGTCCACCGGCCGCCAGCACGGCAGCACGACCTCGTCGTCGACGCGGTGGAAGTCCACCCGGACGCGGTCGCCGACCGCCACGCCGTCCGGGTCGACCCCGTGCACCTCACCGAGCATCCGCACTCCTTCGTCCAGTTCGACCAACGCCACCACCAGCGGCAACGTCTTGCCCGGCACCGGCGGGTGGTGGTGCACGACGTAGCTGTGGACCTCCCCGAGGCCGTCCGAGACCAGGTGGGTCCGCTCACCCGAACCGCACTCCGGGCACATCGGCCCCGGCGGGTGCCGCAGCAGCCCGCACCGCGCGCAGCGCTGGATGCGCAGCTCCCCGGCGGCCGTGCCCGCCCAGAAGTAGGCGGTGTCGGCGTTGACCGCGGGCCGGATGACCTCGGTGACCGGTGGCGGTTCGGGTCTGTGCTGCTGGGGCTGTTCGGCCGGGCGCTGCTTCGGCCGGAAGCGCAGCACGCGGAACAGCATCTCGGCCACCGGCTCGTCGCCGACGTACCAGGTGCTCCGGGTGGTGACGAACCAACCCTCGCCGAGCGCGGTCTTCTTGGGCCCCACGACGTCCTCCAGCCGGGAGGACATCGCGACGTGCTCGCCGTGCCGCAGGTAGCGGTGGTAGGTCTGCTCGCAGTTGGTCGCGACGACGCCGACGTACCCGGCCCGGTCGAGCTCGGCCATCATGGCGTGCAGCGGATCGTCCGGCGCGGGTTCGCCGTGCAGCCCCCGCATCGTCCACACCTGGGCCATCGCGGGCGGCGCGACCAGTCCACCGTGGACGGAGGCGGCGGCGGCCCGCTCGGAGGTGTAGACGGGGTTGTGGTCGCCGATGGCCTCCACCCAGTTGTGGATCATCGGCAGGTTCACCGGATCCCGCGCGGGACTGGGCGAACTCGGCCCGCGCCGCCGGATCCGCTCCGCTGCCTCGGGGATCTCCTCGGCGGCACTGGTGGTGCTGGTCATCGTTCCTCCACTTCGGACGCTCATCTCGGCACGCGCGGCAAGTCCAGACCGGCCGTGGCGATCAACTCCCGCTGGACCTCGTTGACGCCGCCGCCGAAGGTGAGCACGAGGTTGCGCTTGTTCTGGACGTCCAACCAGCGCAGCAGTTCCGCGGTGTCCTGTTCGGACGGATCGGCGTGGCGGGCGACCACCTCGGCCAGGTCCGCGCCCACCTGCTGCATCCGCTCCGCGGCGAAGACCTTGGTCGCCGAGGCGTCGGCGATCTCGACCGGTCCCGCCGCCGCGGCGGCGGCGACCTGCCAGTTCAGCAGCTCGTTGACGCGTTCGACGGCGCGCGCCCGGGCGAGCGCCCGGCGCACGTCCGGGCGGTCGAGCAGCGACGTGCCGTCCGGTCCGGTGCGTTGCGCCGCCCAGTCCCGCACCCGGGCGCGCATACCCGCGATGCGCCCGGCGGGGCCGAGCATGACGCGCTCGTGGTTGAGCTGGGTGGTGATCAGCTTCCAGCCCTCGTCCTGCTCGCCCACCAGCATCGACGCCGGGACCCGCACGTCGTTGTAGTACGTCGCGTTGACGTGGTGGGCGCCGTCGCAGGTGATGATCGGCGTCCACGAGTAACCGGGGTCGCGGGTGTCGACGATGAGGATCGAGATGCCGCGGTGCTTCGGCGCGTCGGGGTTCGTGCGGCAGGCCAGCCAGATGTAGTCGGCGTCCTGGGCGCCGGTGGTGAAGATCTTCTGCCCGTTGACGACGTAGTCGTCGCCGTCGCGCACCGCCGTGGTGCGCAGCGACGCCAGGTCGGTGCCCGCGTCGGGTTCGGTGTAGCCGATGGCGAAGTGGATCCGCCCGGCCAGGATCCCCGGCAGGAAGAAGGACTTCTGCTCCTCGGTGCCGTACGCCTGCAGCGTGGGGCCGACGGTCTGCAACGTCACCGACGGCAGCTGCACGTCGGCGCGGGACGCCTCGTTGGCGAACAGGAACTGCTCGACGTCGCCGAACCCGCGCCCGCCGTGCTCCACCGGCCAGCCCACGCCGAGCCACCCGTCCCGGCCCATCCGCCGCACCACGTCGCGGTGCGCCGGACCGTGCCGGTCGACGAACATCTCCTCGCGTTCTGCGCTGGTCATCAGCGTTCCGAAGTAGTGGCGCAGTTCGTCGCGCAACGCCCGCTGTTCGGCGGTGAGATCGATGAACACGTGCGTGCTCCCTTCAGACGCGCGCGGCGAGCAGGTCGAGGCGGTGCTCGGCACCGCCCGCGATCCGGGCGAGGTCGCCCAGCAGCGCGGAGTACCGGTGCATCGGGTAGGTGATGTCCAGCCCGAGCCCGCCGTGCAGGTGGTGGCAGGTCCGCGCCGCCACCGGCGCCTGCTCGGCGAGCCACCACGCGGCGACGTCGAGGTCCTCGCCCGCGTCCCGGCCGGTGGCCAGCCGCCAGCACGCGGACAGCGCGGCCAGGTGCAGCGTTCGGGCGCTGACGTAGAGGTCGGCGGCCTGCTGGGCGACCGCCTGGAACGCCGCGAGGGGTTTGCCGAACTGGTGCCGGGTGCGCAGGTGCTCGGCGGTGAGGTCGAGCGCCCCGGCCAGCGCCCCGTCGCCGAGGGCGCAGATGCCCGCCACCGCGCACGCGTGCACGTCCTCGACGACCTCGGCTCCGCCGAGGGGTTCGCCGACCGCGCCGTCGAGGACCACGACCTGCTCGGGCCCGTCCGCCGCCGGTGCGGGCAGCACCGCCACCCCGTCGGCCGCCGGGTCGACCAGCACGATCGCGGGCCCGTCGGGCGTGCTCGCCGACACCAGGATGCGGTGGGCGAGGTCGGCGTCCCGCACGCCGGTCTTGGTGCCCCGCAACCGCCCGTCACCGCCGAGGGTGGTGCGGGGGCGGCGCGGCAGCGGCGCCGAGGGTTCGTTGAGCGCGGCGGTGAACACCCGCGTCGGCTCGTCGAGCAGGCCGAGCTGGGCGGGGCTGCCGTGCCGGGCGATCGGCAGGACGCCGAACGCCAGCGTGCTCAACGCCGGGACGGGCGCGGCGGCCCGGCCGACCTCGCCGAGCACCAGGGCCGTCTCCAGCGGTCCGAGCCCGGCGCCGCCGTGCGACTCCGGCACCGCCAGCGACAGCAGTCCCGCGTCGGCCAGCGCCTTCCACGCCGACTCGTCATAACGCGTTCCATCACCGTTGCCGGATTCGCGGCGCAGGATCTCGGCCGCGAGATCACGTACCGCCTGCTGTGTTTCGTCGAGAGCGAAGTCCATCTCACTTGCCCCACGGGAGCTGATTTGTGAAACCTGTTCTAGTACCGATGCCGACGCGCGCGCAACCCGCCTCAGTCGCGCGGCAGCCCGAGCAACCGCTCGGCCACCACGGAGAGCAGGACCTGCGTCGTGCCCCCGGCGATGCTCAGGCAGCGGGTGAGCAGCAGGTCGTGCACCGCGTCCGACCACTCGACGGCGTCGGAGCCGAGCAGCTCGACGGCCAGTTCCGCCACCTCCTGGCGGTGCTGCACGCCGAGCAGCTTCTCCACACTGGACTCCGCGCCCGGGTTCTGCCCGTGGATCCGGCGCATCGCCGAGCGCAGGCGCAGCACCGACCCGGACAGCCCTTCCGCGACGCGGGAGCCCACGCGTTCGGTGTGCTCGTCCGACTCGCGGGCCAGCGCGAGCAGCCGTTCGACCTCCTCGCCGAGCGCCGTGCCGCCGCTGATCGCCACCCGTTCGGTGGCCAGCGTGGTGCGCGCCAGCCGCCAGCCCTGGCCGGGTTCGCCGACCAGGCAGTCCTCGGGCACGAACACGTCGTCCAGGAACACCTCGTTGAACCGCACGTCACCGGTGATCTCGCGCAGCGGCCGCACCTGGATCCCCGGGCTGGTCATGTCGACCAGGAAGTAGCTGATGCCCTTGTGCTTGGGGACATCGTCATCGGTGCGGGCCAGGCAGATCGCCCAGTCCGCCTCGTGCGCCAGCGACGTCCACACCTTCTGCCCGGACAGCACCCAGCCGCCGTCCACCCGGCGGGCCCGGGTGCGCAGCGCGGCCAGGTCGGATCCGGCTTCCGGTTCGCTGAACAGCTGGCACCAGGTGATCTCGCCGCGCAGCGTCGGCCAGGTGAACCGGTCCCGCTGCTCCGGCGTGCCGTGCTCCAGGATCGTCGGCACCGCCCAGGCGCCGATGAACAGGTCGGGCCGCGCCACGCCCGCGCGCTCCAGCTCCTCGTCGATCACCAGCTGTTCGGCCGCGTCGGCGCCGAGTCCGTAGGGCCGCAGCCAGTGCGGCACGAGGTAGCCGGTCTGCGCCAGCCGCGCCCGCCGCTGCGGGCCGGGAGCCTCGGCGATCCGCGCGACCGCGTCGCGGATCTCCCGGCGACGCTGCTCCGGCAGCCCGTCGGTGGCGCGCAGCGAGCGCCGGTTCCCGGCCAGGGCCAGTTCCGCCGCCCGGCGTCGCCACCGGGCCGAACCGCCGAACCACTGGCGCAGCGCCAGCGCGCGCCGCAGGTACAGGTGGGCGTCGTGCTCCCAGGTGAAGCCGATGCCGCCGAGCACCTGGACGCAGTCCTTCGCGTTGTCCACCGCCGCGTCCAGCGCCACCGCACCCGCCGCCGCGGCGGCGAGCGGATGTTCGTCGGGCGCCTCGTCGACCGCGCGCGCCGCGTCCCACGCGAGCGCCGCGGCCTGCTCGGCCCGGCACAGCATCCGCGCGCAGAGGTGCTTGACCGCCTGGAAGGAACCGATCGGGCGGCCGAACTGCTCGCGGGTGCGGGCGTGCTCCACGGCCGCCCGCAGGCAGCGGTCGGCGACCCCGGACGCCTCGGCCGCCGCGAGCGTCACCGCCAGTTCGGCCACCCGGCGCCCGGACAACCCCGGGATCACCGCCTTCGCGGGGATTTCCGCCTCGTGCAACGCGATCCGCCCCACCGGGCGGGAGAAGTCCACCGACTCCCGGGACTCGGTGTCGGCGCGGTGCAGGAACCACACCTCGTCGTCCCGTTCCCGGGCGCACAGCAGCAGATCCGAGACTCCCACCGCGCCGACGAGCGCCACCGAGCCGGACACCCGGTAGCCGTCGCCGTGCGGCTGCGCGGTCAGTCCGCCCGGCCCCAGCGCCACCGCGGCCGAGGCGCCGCCACCGGCCAGTGTGGACACCAGGTCCGCCGCCGCGGGTTCGCCGCGGAGCAGGGCGACCGCCAGCGCGGTGGACAGCACCGGGCCGGGCACCAGCCGCTCGGCGGTCTGCTCCAGCGCGACGGCCAGGTCCTCGGTGGTACCCGCTTCGTCGGTGAGCAGCGAGAACACCCCGATGTCGGCGAGTTCCCGCCAGCTCGGCGTCTCGTGCCACGGGACCGGTGCGGTGGTCTCCAGATCGCGGACCGCGCCGACGCCGCGGTCCCCCGCCCAGTCCCGGATCGATTCCTGCAGAGCCCGTCGTTCGTCGGTGATCGCGATCGGCACACCCGCCTCCTCGCCTCGACTGCACCGGGATAATAGAACAAGTTCTAGCGAAACCGGAACGTTCAGCGGGTACTCTTCACGGGCGACACCCGCACCCTGTCGAGGAGGACGCACGTGACGCCGGGATCGGCCACCGACCACCAGCAGCAGCCCCCGATCCCCGCGGACCTGCTCGACCTCGCCGAGCGCGCCACCGGATTCATGCCCGTCGAGGAGGGCGTGGCGCTGCACCGGGCCGCGCTGGAGCACCTGGGCACCGGGGTCGGCGTGGAGATCGGCACCTACTGCGGGAAATCCGCCGTCTACCTGGGTGCCGCGGCACGCCACACCGGCGGCCGGATCGTCACCGTCGACCACCACCGCGGCTCCGAGGAGCACCAGCCCGGCTGGGAGTACCACGACCCGGAGCTGGTCGACCCGCACACCGGCCGGCTGGACACCCTCGGCGAGTTCCGCCGCACCATCGCCACCGCCGGCCTGGAGGACGAGGTCACCGCGATCGTCGGCCGCTCGGCCGACGTCGCCGCGTTCTGGCGCACCCCGCTGGCGCTGCTGTTCGTCGACGGCGGCCACACCGACGCGGCGGCCACCGCCGACTACGAGGGCTGGGCGCCGTGGGTGGCGCCGGGCGGCGCCCTGGTCATCCACGACGTCTTCCCGAACCCGGAGGACGGCGGCCAGGCCCCCTACCGCGTCTACCGGCGCGCCCTGGACACCGGCGTCTTCGAGGAGGTCGGCGTCACCGGTTCGCTGCGCGTCCTGCGCCGCACCACAGGAACCCCCGGCACGCTGCCCTGAGGACTTGCCGTTGAACTCGTTTTGCGTGGCGGGTGCCAGAAGCGGAACCTCAGACTCAGTGCCTGTCTTTGAACCTGCTCGCGGAAGGGTCGTGGCAAGCGGCGCCAGCCGCTTTCTCTTTCGGTGAGTACGCAAGCAACTTGCACCGCCGCGGGTTCTCCGATGGGCACAGCGGCGCGTCAGCGCCTCCGTGGGGGGCGGTGGTCGGGCGACGGGCGGGCGTCTCGCGAGGACAGCCCCGACGCCGTGTATTGGGCATACATCAGGAGGGGCTCCCGGAGCCGAGACGGCCGCTGAGTGCCTGTCTTTGATCTTGGGTTAGGTGGTGAGTTGGCGGGTCATGAGGGTGATGGCGGCCCAGTTGATGATGGTTTCGGAGTGGGCGGGGAGGCGTTCGTAGTCGCGGACGGTGCGGCGGGCTTGGGTGATCCAGGACAGGGTGCGTTCGACGACCCAGCGGCGGGCCAGGACGTGGAAGCCGGTTTGTCCGGCGATTTTGCGGACGATGTGCAGGGTGATGCCCAGGGCGGCCTGGGTCCAGGTGGTCAGGCGTCCGCTGTAGTTGCCGTCGGCGAAGACCAGTTCCAGGCGTGGGTGGCGGGTGTGGAGGTAGCGCAGGAGGAGTTCGGCGCCGCGGCGGTCGGTGATGTGGGCGGCGGTCACGGACACGCCCAGCAGCAGGCCGAGGGTGTCGGTGGCGATGTGGCGTTTGCGGCCGTTGATCTTTTTTCCGCCGTCGAAACCGCGGGTGTGGCGGCCGACGGTTTCGGCGGCCCGCACCGACTGGGAATCGATGATCCCGGCGCTGGGGGTGCGGTGGCGGTCGGTGCGGGCGCGGACCTGCTCACGCAGCCTGTCGCGCAGGCCCAGGACGATGTTGTCGCGGCTCCAGCGGGTGAAGAACCCGTAGACGGTCTTCCAGGGCGGGAAGTCGGCGGGCAGGGCCCGCCACTTGCAGCCGTTGTCGACGAAGTAGCGGATCGCGTCCACGACATCCCGGCGGGGGTGTTTTTCCGGACGCCCTCCGCTGCAGGTGCGGCAGGCCGGGGCGGGCAGCAGGGGCTCGATCACTGCCCATTCGGCGTCGGTGGTGTCCGAGGGGTAACGGCGGGCACGGGCCGTCGAGCCGGCAGCCGGCGCGGTGGTGTACAAAGCGGATCGGGCCTTTGCTGTGTCGATCTTGATGTGCTGTCACGATCACTAGCAAAGGCCCTCTCTCATACCCGCCCCCGGGTACCCCCAAGATCAAAGACAGGCACTGAGGTTCCGCCACCGGCACCGCCACGCACAACGAGCTCAACGGCCGACCCTGGGGACGTCCTCCAGTTCGCAGCAGGGGACGTTGTCGAGCGGCAGGCCCGTGGGCAGGGTGTCGGCGCGGAAGATGCCGTTGGCCGGGGTCGTGCGGGACAGGGCGTCCGCGGCGAGGACGACCGCCGCGGCCGTCCAGGTGGTGCGCTCCTCCGGCCAGCGCTTGCCGTCGGCGTAGACGTAGCCGGTCCAGTACGAACCGTCCGGGTCCCGCAGGTGCTGCATGGCGGCCAGCAGTTCCCGGGCGCGGTCCCGGTCGCCCAGCGCGTCGAGGCTGAGCACCAGTTCGCAGGTCTCCGCGCCGGTCACCCACGGGTGGTCGTCGACGCACCGGATGCCGAGCCCGTCGACCACGAAGTCCGCCCACCGCTCGGCGATCCGCCGTGCGCCGTCCGCGCCGCGCACCGCGCCGCCGAGCACGGGGTAGTACCAGTCCATCGAGTAGCGGCCCTTCGGCGTGAACGCCTCGGGGTGGCGGCGCAGCACGTGGCCGAGCCGGCCGAGCGCGACCTCCCAGCTCGGCTGCTGCCTGCCCAGGTGCTCGGCCAGGGCCAACGCGCAGCGCAGGCTGTGGTGGATGCTGGAACACCCGGACAGCAGTGCTTCGCCGGCCGGCTCGCCGGTCGCCCCCACCGCCCAGTCGATCTCGCCGCGTTCGCGCTGCGCGGTGAGCACGAAGTCGATGGCGTCGCGCACCACCGGCCACATCCGCTCGGCGAACGCCTCGTCCCCGGTCAGCAGCACGTGGTGCCACACCCCGACGGCCGGGTAGGCGCAGAAGTTGGTGTCCGCGCCCTCGTCCTCGACCCGCCCGTCGCGGACCTGCAACGGCCACGAACCGTCCGGGCGCTGCGTGGTGCGCAGCCACTCGTACGCCCGCTCGGCCTCGGTCACCAGCCCGGCGACGGCCATGCCCATCGCCGACTCCACGTGGTCCCACGGGTCCACGTGCCCGCCCGAGAACCACGGCACCGCACCGGATTCCTCCTGCGCAGCGGCGATCGACCGGCCGGTGGCGACGACCTCCGCGGCGTCGAGCACACCGGGCACCTCCGGCACGTCAGGCACGAGACCGTCCCGGTTTGCCCAGGTAGACGGCGAGGCTCTTGCCGAGCACCGGGTCGAGCAAGCGCTCGGTGGTGCGGGTGATCCACGGCCGCCGCATCAGGTCCCACACCAGCAGCCGGTGGTACAGCTTGGGCAGCGGGTGGTCGTCGTTGTCGGTGCCGACGGCGCACTTGAGCCACCAGTACGGCGAGTGCAGCGCGTGCGCGTGGTGGTGGAAGGCCGGGCGCAGACCGGCGTCGCGGAGCTTGCCGACGAGTTCGTCGTGCGTGTAGATCCGCACGTGCCCGCCCTCGACCTCGTGGTAGGCGTCGGACAGCGCCCAGCAGATCTTCTCCGGCCACCAACGCGGCACGGTGACCACGACCCGGCCGCCGGGCTTGACCACGCGCACCAGCTCGCGCATGGCCTTCTCGTCCTCGGGGACGTGCTCCATGATCTCCGAGGCGATCACGCAGTCGAAGTGCTCGTCCGGGAACGGCAGGGCGAGCGCGTCACCGGCGACGGTCGTGGCTTCGGCACCGTCGGGCACCTGACCCTCGGCCTTCATCGCGGCGAACATCGCCGAGACGTTCTCCAGCTCGTCGACGTCCTGGTCGAAGGCGACCACGTCGGCGCCGCGCCGGTACAGCTCGAAGGCGTGCCGCCCGGCGCCGCAGCCCAGGTCCAGCACCCGCTGTCCCGGCTGCACGCCGAGCCTGTCGAAGTCCACCGTCAGCAACGGGCCACTCCCTTCCTCGCGCGCCCCGCGCGCTCGATCGCTTCCGCGTAGCAGTCGACGGTCGCCGCCGCCACGGACTTCCAGCTGTAGCGGGCGAGCACCCGCCGCCGACCGGCCTCGCCGAGCCGCTGCCTGCGCTCCGGCGAGTCCAGCAAGCCGCCCAACGCCCGGGCCAGCGCCTCCGCGTCGCCGGGCGGCACCAGGTCGGCGCACTCGCCGTCGGCGCCCGCGACCTCCGGGATCGCGCCGGCCCGGCTGGCGACCAGCGGCGTCGCGCACGCCATGGCCTCCACGGTCGGCAGCGAGAACCCCTCGTACAGCGACGGCACGCACGCGGCCTCGGCGGAGCCGAGCAGCGCGGCGAGGTCGGCGTCGCTGAGGCCGTGCACGGTGCGCACCACGTCGCCGATGGCGAGTTCGTCGATGAGCTGCTCGGTCGGTCCGCCGGGCGTGGGCTTGGCGACCAGAACGAGTTCCACGGCGCGTTCGGTGCGCAGCTTGGCGACCGCTTCCAGCAGCGTGCCGACGCCCTTCATCGGCGTGTCGGCGCTGGCCATGGCGACGATGCGGCCGGGGACGCGGGGTTCGGCCGGTGGCCGGAACACCTCGGCGTCCACGCCGAGCGGCACCACGCGCAGCTGGTCGTGGCCCACCCCGAAGTCGCGGCTGATGTCGTCGGCCGACGAGCGCGACACGGTGAGCAGCCGCGGCAGCCGCCGGGCGACGCGCGCCTGCATCCGCGCGAACCCGTACCAGCGGCGCACGCCGATCCGCCGCCAGCCCCTCGCGGCGGCCAGCTCCACCCGGCGGTCGTGGGTGATCGGGTGGTGCACGGTCGCGACCAGCGGAAACCCCGCCCGTTGCAGCTGGAGCAGTCCGTAGCCGAGGCACTGGTTGTCGTGCACGACGTCGAACTCGTGGGCGCGGGCGCGCAGCAGCCGCGCGGCCCGCAGGCTGAAGGTGAGCGGTTCGGGGAACCCGGCGGTCCACATGGTGCCGACCTCCAGCAGGTCGACGCCGTCACGCAGTTCCCGCCAGTTCGGGGTGCGGAACGGGTCGGCGTCGTTGTAGAGGTCGAGGCTGGGCAGCCGGGTCAGGTCGACGCCGGGGTCCAGCTCCGGGTACGGCTGCCCGGACAGCACCTCGACGTGGTGGCCCAGTTCGGCCAGCCCGCGGCTGAGGTGGCGGACGTAGACGCCCTGCCCGCCGCAGTGCGGTTTGCTCCGGTAGGACAGCAGTGCGATTCGCACGGTTCACCTCACACGGCCGGGCGCACGCGAGCCGGTTAGACTGGAACATGTTTCGATCCGAACCACGTCGATCACCTTAACCCGTAAGAGTGGTCGACCACCGAGCCGCGTGGCGACGAACACGCTCTTCGCGGCGGAACGTTGAGGGGACCGACCGCATGGAAAGCACCTCGCGCAGCGTCCTGCAGGCGCTCCGGGACGACGAGACCGGTTCCACGGCCCAGAACGAACGGCGCAAGCGGATCATCGACACCACCATCGCGCTGGCCAGCAAGGGCGGTTACGACGCGGTGCAGATGCGCACCGTCGCGGAGAAAGCCGACGTGGCGCTGGGGACCCTGTACCGGTACTTCCCGTCCAAGATCCACCTGCTGGTCACCGGCCTGGCCCGGGAGTTCGAGCGTTCCCTGGACAAGTTGGAGCGCACCAGGATCCCCGGCGAGAACCCCTACGAGCGCGTCATGTTCGTGCTCGGGCGCACCACCCGCGCCCTGCAGCGCAACCCGCAGCTGACCGAGGCGATGACGCGGGCGTTCATGTTCGCCGACACCTCGGCGGCCAGCGAGGTCGACACGGTGGCGACCCTGGTGGAGCGGCTGTTCACCAGCGCCATGACCGAGGACGAGCCCACCGAGGAGCAGAAGGCGGTCGCCCGCGTCATCGGCGACGTCTGGCTGTCCAACCTGGTCGCCTGGGTGACCCGCCGGGCGTCCGCCTCGGACGTCTCCAACCGACTGGAACTCACCGTCCGGCTGCTGCTGACCTGATTCCGGCGGAACCGGTTGCGGGACAACGACATCACGACTGCGCAGTGCCCGGGCCCCGCGCCCGGGCACGTCCACGTCGGCGGGTCCACAGTGCTCCTTCGCGCGGGCGCACCGGGACCGGTTCGCGCCGAAATTGGTCAGCCTGAACTGTTCAGGTCAGACTTGACAGTCTGGACTGACGATCCTAGCGTGAGGGCATGAGCGAGAGCGACGTGTCCGACCGCGCGGTGTCCGCGGCCCGCGGTCTGCGGGTGCTGTTCGGCAGGCTGCGACGCCGCCTGAAGGAGGTCGCCGCCACCGAGGAGCTGACCGCCTCCCAGACGTCGGTGCTGGCCCGGCTGGTGAAGGAAGGTCCGTCGTCGGCGAGCGTGCTCGCCGGTGCGGAACGGGTCCGGCCGCAGTCGATGGCGGCCACGCTGTCCGCCCTGCGGGAGCGCGGGCTGGTCGAGCGCGGCCCCGACCCCGAGGACGGCCGCCGCCAGGTGATCACGCTGACCGCGGCCGGTCGCGAGCACGCCGAAGGCGCTCGGGCCACCCGCGAGGAGTGGCTGACCCGGGCCATGCAGGAGCGCTACACCGAGGCCGAGCGCGAACGGATCATCGAGGCGCTGGAGCTGCTGGACCGGCTGGTGCGGGAGTGATCCCCGCGCGGCTCCGCGCGCGCTTCGCCGGCCACGACGGCGGATTCGACCGCCGGCTGCTGGCCCCGATGATCTCGGGCGCGGTACTCAACCCGGTCAACTCCTCGATCATCGCGGTGTCGCTGGTGCCGATCGGCGTCGCCTTCGGAGCACCGCCGACCGCCACGGCGTGGCTGGTGTCGGCGCTGTACCTGGCCACCGCGGTCGGGCAACCGGTCGTCGGACGGCTCATCGACGTGCACGGACCCCGGCGGCTGTTCCTGACCGCGGCCGGACTGGTGGGCGCGGCCGGGGTGCTCGGCACGCTCGCGCCGAACCTCGGGGTGCTGATCGCCGCCCGGGTGCTGCTGGGATTCGGCACGTGCGCGGGGTATCCGGCCGCGATGCGGATGATCCGGGACGAGGCCGAGCGCACCGGTCGGCACAGCCCCGCGGGCGTGCTGACCGCGCTGGCGGTGTCCACCCAGACGGTCGCGGTCGTCGGCCCGCCGCTGGGCGGGTTGCTGATCGGGTTGGGCGGCTGGCGGACCACGCTGGCGGTCAACATCCCGCTCGCGCTCGTCGCCCTGGTCCTCGGCGCGCGGCGGCTGCCGAGAACCCCGCTCCCCGAACGTCGGCGGGTCGATCTGGACGTCCCGGGCATGGCGCTGTTCGCCGGGACCCTCGTGGCCCTGCTGCTGTTCCTGATGCACCCGCGCACGTCCGGCTGGTACCTGCTCGTGCTCACCGCGGTGGGAGCCGCCGCGTTCGCGGTGCGGGAACTGCGCGCCGCGAACCCGTTCATCGACCTGCGGACGCTGGGCGGCAACCGGCCGCTGCTGACCACCTACGCGCGTGCGCTGATGGCCTACGTGGTCAGCTACGCCTTCCTCTACGGCTACACCCAGTGGATCGAGAGCGGTCGCGGCCTGTCCGCCAGCGCGGCCGGGCTCGTCCAGCTCCCGGTGTTCGCGACCGCGATCGTCGTCTCCGCCGTCACCGGACGCCACGAGGAGATCCGCGGCAAGCTCGTCGTCGGCGCCACCGCCCAGCTCGTCGCCTGCGCCCTGATGCTGCTGCTGGACCGCGGCAGCGGGATCTGGCTGCTGGTGATCATCGCCCTGGTCTTCGGCATCCCCCAGGGGCTCAACGGCCTCGCCCTGCAGAACGCGGTGTACCAGCAGGCTGATCCGGACCGCATCGGCTCGTCGGCCGGACTGCTGCGCACCGCCGGCTACCTCGGCGCGATCACCGCCTCCGCCGCCCAGGCCGCCTGCTACGGCCGCACCGCCGACACCACCGGCCTGCACCACCTGGCCGCGCTGCTGCTCGTCGTCGGCGGCCTGTTCCTGCTCGTCACCGTCGCCGACCGCTCGCTGCGCGGCCGCGCGGCCACCACCTGACCCCGACAATTCCGCCACAGGAAGGAAAATCCCGTTGTCCGCGACAACTCCGACCGTCGACCCGCGACGCACCGCGCTGCTGGTGATGGACTACCAGAACGGCATCGTCGGCCTGCTGCCCGAACCCGCGCCCCTGCTGGCCCGCGCCGCGGACGCCATCAGCACCGTGCGCGGCCACGGCGGGCACGTCGGGCACGTCCGGGTCGCCTTCACCGAAGCCGACTACGCAGCGATGCCCGAGACCAGCCCGATGGCCGCCGCCCTCACCCCGGAACGGCGCGCCACCATGCACGTCGACTCACCCGCCACCGCGATCCACGATCGGATCGCACCCGCCCCGGAGGACATCGTCGTCCGCAAGACGCGGGTCGGCGCGTTCTCCACCACCGACCTCGACCAGCAGCTCCGCGACCGCGGCATCACGACGCTGCTCCTCGCCGGCATCTCCACCAGCGGAGTGGTCCTGTCCACCGCCCGCGACGCCGCGGACCGCGACTACCGGCTCCTCGTGCTCACCGACGCCTGCGCCGACCCCGACCCCGAGGTGCACGCCTTCCTCACCGAACGCGTCCTGCCCCGCCAGGCGACCCCGATCACCACCGCCGATCTCGACGCCGTGCTGGGCGGAGGTGCCTGAGAAGAACGGGCAGTGGAACACGTGCGCCGGTCGTCGTTGAGCCGCGAGGAGTTCGAACGCTGAAGGCTCACGCCCCGTACACCGGCTCCGGAGCCGGGGCCTTGGCCAACAGGTCGCGGATCGCCGGGCCGATCTCGTCCGGTCGCCAGCGGCGGGTGGCGTCCTGGGACGGTCCCCAGGACCAGCCGTTGGCGACGGTGATGCAGCCGCCCTGGACGTCGAAGACCCGGCCGGTGACGTCCCCCGCTTCCGGGCTGGCCAGCCAGACGACCAGCGGGGAGACGTTCTCCGGGGACATGGCGTCGAAAGCGCCGTCGTCCGGGCGGGCCATCGCGTCGGCGAAGACCTGTTCGGTCATCCGGGTGCGCGCCGAGGGGGCGATCGCGTTGACCGTGATGCCGTAGCGGCCGAGTTCGGCCGCGGTGTTGACGGTCAGGGCCGCGATGCCCGCCTTGGCCGCGGCGTAGTTGGTCTGGCCGACGCTGCCGAGCAGGCCCGCGCCGGACGTCGTGTTGACCACCCGGGCCCGCACCTGCTCGCCCGCCTTGGCGCGCCCGCGCCAGTGCTCGGCGGCGTGGCGCAGCGTCGCCGCGTGGCCCTTCAGGTGCACCCGGACCACGTCGTCCCACTCCTGCTCGGAGAGGTTGACGAACATCCGGTCGCGGACGAACCCGGCGTTGTTGACCAACGCGTCCAGCCGGCCGAACGTCTCCACCGCGCACGCCACGAGATCGCGCGCCTGCGCCCAGTCGGCGACGTCGGCGCCGTGCACCACGGCCCGCCCGCCCAGCGCGCGGATCTCCTCGGCGACCCGGTGCGCGGGCTGGTCGTCCCCGCCGGTGCCGTCGAGCGCGACGCCGATGTCGTTGACCACGACCTTGGCGCCCTGGCGGGCGAATTCCAGGGCGTGCGCGCGACCCAGTCCGCGCGCCGCGCCGGTGACGATGACGACGCTGCCTTCGCAGATCACCGCTCTCCTCCGTCCACTTCGGACCGCAGTGCGGTCAGGTACGCCGAGGTCTCCCCGCCGCCGTGCACCGTCACCGACGAACCGGTGACGTGCCGGGCCAGCGGTGAGGCCAGGAACAGGCACGCGCCGCCGACGTCGGCGGGTTCGGCCAGCCGCCCCATCGGCACCACCCGGGCCATCTCGTCCGCATCCGCCCCGTAGTGCTCGGGCTGGTCCTCGGCGCGCACCAGGCCGACGGTGACCGAGTTGACCCGCACCCGGGGCGCGAACTCCTGCGCCAGCGTCGCGGTCAGGTTGTCCAGCCCGGCCTTGGCCGCGCCGTAGGCCGCGGTGCCCGGGGAGGGCCGCCGCGCCGACACGCTGCTGATCATGACGATCGACCCGGAGCTGTCGGCCAGCAGCGGCAGCGCGCGTTGCGCGACCAGCAGCGGTGCGACCAGGTTCAGCTCGATCACCTTGTGGTGGAAGCGGATCGACGCCGACGCGGTGTCCGCCGCCGGGGAGCCGCCCGCGTTGTTGACCAGCACGTCCAACCGGCCCGACTCCCGGGCGATCCCGTCGACCAGCGCGGAAACCTGCTCGGGGTCGCGGACGTCGGCGGAGGCGAACCGGGCCGTCCGCCCGGCGTGCTCGGGCATCCGCTCCGGGGGCCGGCGGCCGCACACGTGCACCTCGGCCCCGGCGCGCAGGAAGACCTCCGCGATCCCGGCGCCGATGCCCCGGGTCCCACCGGTCACCAGCACGACGCGGCCGGACAGGTCGATCTCGACGGCCATCGGGCCTCCCGTTCTGCGGTGCTGGCGGCACGTTCGGCGGTGTTGCTACGGTAACAACCAAACCAAACAAGTGCTAGGTTTGGCAGGTGCAGATGGGCACACGCGAAACGCGCCACGAGCCGGGAATCGTGGTCGTCACCGTGGACCACCCGCCGGTGAACGCACTGCCCGTGGCAGGCTGGTTCGAACTCGCCGAAGCCGTGCGCGGTGCCGGAGCCGACCCGGACACGCGCGTGGTGGTGCTGCGGGCGGAGGGCCGGGGTTTCAACGCCGGGGTGGACATCAAGGAAATCTCCGCCGATCCCGGCCACGACAAGCTCGTCGAGGTCAACCGCGGCTGCTACGAGGCGTTCAAGGCGGTCTACGAGTGCCCGGTGCCGGTGATCAGCGCGGTGCACGGGTTCTGCCTCGGCGGCGGCATCGGGCTGGTCGGCAACTCCGACGTCATCATCGCCTCCGAGGACGCCACGTTCGGTCTGCCCGAGGTGGACCGGGGCGCGCTCGGCGCGGCCACCCACCTGGCCCGGCTGGTACCGCAGCACGCGATGCGCGCGATGTTCTACACCGGGCGGACCGCGACCGCGCGGCAGCTGCACCACTACGGATCCGTCTGGGAGGTCGTGGAACGCGACGCCCTCGACGACGCCGCGCTCGGGTTCGCCGCCGAGATCGCCGGGAAGCAACCGACCGTGATCCGCGCCGCCAAGGCGTCGCTGAACGGCATCGACCCGGTCGACGTCAACCGCAGCTACCGCTTCGAGCAGAGCTTCACCTTCGAACTCAACCTCACCGGGGTCTCCGACCGGGCCCGGGACGCATTCGTCCGCGACGGACACGAGGGGGCGCAGTGGCGGACAAGTTGACGACCGTGGACGAGGTGGTCGCCGAACTGCGCGACGGGATGACCGTCGGCATCGGGGGCTGGGGATCGCGCCGCAAACCGATGGCGCTGGTGCGCGCGATCCTGCGCTCGGACCTCCGGGACCTGACCGTCGTCTCCTACGGCGGACCGGACGTGGGTCTGCTGTGCGCGGCGGGCAAGGTCCGGCGCGTCGTGTACGGGTTCGTGTCGCTGGACTCGATCCCGCTGGACCCGCACTTCCGCGCGGCCCGCCAGCAGGGCGGACCGGAGGTCTCCGAGTACGACGAGGGCATGGTGCTCACCGGGCTGCGCGCCGCCGCCGCGCGCCTGCCGTTCCTGCCCACCCGGGCCGGGATCGGCTCGGACGTCATGGCGCTCAACCCGCAGCTGCGCACCGTCGTCTCCCCGTACGACGACGGCGAGGAGCTGGTGGCGATGCCCGCGTTGGAACTCGACGTGGCGCTGGTGCACATGAACCGGGCGGACCGCCGCGGCAACGCCCAGTACCTCGGCCCGGACCCGTACTTCGACGACCTGATGTGCGCGGCGGCGCGGCGCAGCTTCGTCAGCTGCGAGCGGGTGGTGCCCACCGAGGAACTGCTGGAGTCCGGCCCGGTGCAGTCGCTGCTGATCAACCGCATCCACCCGACCGGCGTGGTGGAGACGCCCCGCGGGGCGCACTTCACCAGCTGCGCCCCGGACTACGGGCGCGACGAGGCGTTCCAGCGCCGGTACGCGGCGAGCGCCGAGGACTGGGACGCCTTCCGCGCCGAGTTCCTCGACGGCGACGAGCAGGACTACCAGGCCGCGGTGGACGCCTTCCACGCCAAGGCGGCGGGAGTCTGAGGACCTTGGTCGCCGAAGAGTCGTGGCAAGCGGCACCAGCCGCTTTCTCTTTCGGTGAGCGGTCTCGCAACCGGCACCGCCGCGGGTTCTCAGCGGTCGTCTCGCGAGGACAGCCCCTCCGCCGTGTATTGGGCATACATCAGGAGGGGCTCCCGGAGCCGATGTGGCTGTGGCGCGAAGCGCCTCCGTGGGGGTGGTGGTCGGGTGACGGGCGGGCCGCTGAGGTTCCGCCACCGGCACCGCCACGCACAACGAGTTCCACCTTTCACCAGGGAGGCCCGATGGACATCACGCGTGCCGAGATCTGCACGGTCGCCTGCGCCGACACCTGGCGGGACGCCGGTGAGGTGCTGGCCTCGCCGATCGGCTTGATCCCCGGGCTGGGCGCCCGGCTGGCGCGGCTGACCACCGCGCCCGACCTGCTGCTCACCGACGGCGAGGCGGTGCTGCTGGCCGAGCCGACCCCGCTGGGCGCCGAGGCGGACGGGACCACCGAGGGCTGGATGCCCTACCGCCGGGTCCTCGACCTGGTGGCGGGCGGGCAGCGGCGGGTCATGATGGGAGCCAGCCAGCTCGACCGGTACGGCAACCAGAACATCTCCCGCATCGGCCCGTGGGACCGGCCGAAGGTGCAGCTGATCGGCGTGCGCGGGGCGCCGGGCAACACCGTCAACCACACCACCAACTACTGGGTCGCCCGGCACAGCAAGCGGATCTTCGTCGAGTCCGTGGACCTCGTCTCCGGCGTCGGGCACGACCGGGCGCGCCGGGCGGGCGCTCGCTTCCACGACGTGCGGGTGGTGGTGACCGATCTGGCCGTGCTCGACTTCACCGGTCCGGACGGCGCGATGCGGCTGCGCTCGGTGCACCCCGGGGTCGCCGTCGAGGAGGTCCAGGAGCGCACCGGGTTCCCGCTGGTCGTCGACGAGGTCGAGCAGACCCGGCTGCCGACCGAGCACGAGCTGGAGCTGATCCGCGACGTGCTCGACCCGGCGAAGCTGCGCGACCAGGAGGTCCCGGCATGACCTCGCGAGTGCTGACCACCCCGCTGTGCGAGCTGACCGGAGTCCGCCACCCGGTGGTGCAGACCGGGATGGGCTGGGTCGCCGGTCCGCGGCTGGTGTCGGCGACGGCCGAGGCGGGCGGGCTGGGCGTCCTGGCCTCCGCCACGATGACGTTGCCGCAGCTGGCCGAGGCGGTGCGCGAGGTCAAGTCCCGCACCGACCAGCCGTTCGGGGTGAACCTGCGCGCCGACGCCGGGGACGCCGAGGAGCGGGTGGACCTGCTGATCCGCGAGCGGGTCGCGGTCGCCTCCTTCGCCCTCGCGCCCAGCGAGCGGTTGATCGGCAAGCTCAAGGACGCCGGTGTCGTGGTGATCCCGTCGGTGGGCGCGCGGCGGCACGCCGAGAAGGTCGCCGGCTGGGGCGCGGACGCCGTGCTGGTGCAGGGCGGCGAGGGCGGCGGGCACACCGGTTCGGTGGCCACCACGCTGCTGCTGCCGCAGGTGGTCGACGCGGTGGACATCCCGGTGATCGCCGCGGGCGGCTTCTTCGACGGCCGCGGGCTCGCCGCCGCGCTGTGCTACGGGGCGGCCGGGATCGCGATGGGCACCCGGTTCCTGCTCACCTCGGACAGCGCCGTGCCCCGCGAGGTCAAGCAGGCGTACCTGGCGGCGTCGGTCAACGACACGGTGGTCACCTCGCGCGTCGACGGGCTGCCGCACCGGATGCTGCGCACCGCGCTGACCGACTCGGCGGAGTCGCGGAGCCTGCTGCGCAGACTGCCGGACGCGCTGCGGCAGGCGGTCGCCTTCCGGTCCCTGACGGGGATGAGCTGGCGGCGGATGATCGGCGATGGCCTGGCGATGCGCCGCGCGCACGGGCTGCCGTTCAGCCGGCTGCTGCTGGCCGCCAACACGCCGATGCTGATCAGGTCCGCACTGGTCGAAGGCCACCCCGACGCCGGAATCCTGCCCGCCGGGCAGGCCGTCGGCGTCATCGACGAACTCCCCAGCTGCGCGGAACTCATCGACGGAATCGTCACCGAAGCAGCCCGGATCCTCCGCGAACGCTCCACCGCCGTGCACCAACCATGAGCGCTGAGTACCTGCCTTTGAACCTGCTCCCGGAACAGGCGTGGCAAGCGGCGCCAGCCGCTTTCTCTTCTCGGTGAGTGGTCTCGCTACCTGCACCGCCACCCAAGAAGAACACGGAAGAAATCAGTCGTCACTGCGCGACGATGCCCTCGCAGAGGATCTGGATGTACTGCTCGGCGATCACGTTGGCGGTCAGCTTGCCGCGCGGGTTGTACCAGTGCACGGTCGTCCAGACCATGTCGCGGATGAAGCGGTAGGCCAGCCTGACGTTGAGGTCGGTGCGGAACACGCCGCGCCGCTGGCCGTCCTGCAGGACCCGCGTCCACAGCCGCTCGAAGTCGTGGGCGGACTGCCGCAGGAACGCGAACCGGTCGAACTGGGACAGGTACTGCGACTCGTTCTGGAAGATCGCGATCGCCGCGCGGTCGCGCTGCATCGCCCGGAACGAGACCCGGATCAGCTCGGCGATCGCCTCGCGCGGATCGTCGTTCTCCCGCAACACCTGTTCGTACGCCTGCTTCTGCTCCTCCAGGAAGCCGCGCAGGATCTCCTCGGCCATCGACTCCTTGGAGTCGAAGTGGTGGTACAGGCTGCCGGAGAGGATCCCCGCCTCGTCGGCGATCTCGCGCACGGTCGTCGCCAGGAAGCCGCGGGTGGCGAACAGCTCGGCGGCGATCGCCAGCAGTTCGGCGCGCCGCTCGGAGCCGCCGGACTCCCGGCCCGCCCGGCCGCGCGTGGACAAGCGCTTGGTAGCTACCACGACGTCATCCTCTCAAACCGGTTCCGGGGCACTTGCAACTGCGGCGCGGAGCGCCTGGCGGGGGTGCTGGTCGGGCGGCGGGTGCGACTGCGGCGCGGACCGCACGGCTACGGGTGCTGGTTGCTGACGGAGACGACCTCACCGGTCAGATACGTGGAGTAGTCGCTGGCCAGGAACACGATCACGTTGGCCACCTCCCACGGTTGCGCGGAACGCCCGAACGCCTCCCGCGCGGTCAACTCGGCCAGGGTCTGCTCGTCGGTCACCTTCGCGAGGTGCGGGTGCATCACCAGACTGGGCGCAACCGCGTTGATGCGCACGCCCAGGTGCGCCGCGTCGATCGCCGCGCACCTGGTCAGCGCCATGACCCCGGCCTTGGCGGCGGCGTAGTGCGCCTGCCCGGCCTGGGCGCGCCAGCCGACGACCGAGGCGTTGTTGACCACCACTCCCCCGCCGCCCTGCTCGCGGAACAACCGGACGGCGGCGCGGGTGCAGCGGAACGTGCCGTTGAGCGTGACGTCGAGGACCCGGCTCCACTGCTCGTCGGTCATGTCCAGGATCGACGCGGTACCGCCCAGCCCGGCGTTGTTCACCAGGACGTCCAGGCGGCCGAACTCGGTGGTCGCCGCCTCGAACAAGCGCTCCACCTGCTGCTCGTCGGTGACGTCGCAGGGCACCGCGACGACCCGGGCGCCGGGGATCTCGGCGAGCTCGTCGCGGGCCTCCGCCAACCGGCGCTCGTGCCGGTCGGAGATCAGCACGGCGGCGCCCTCCTCGATCATGCGCCGGGCGGTGGCCGAGCCGATCCCGGTGCCCGCGGCGGCGGTGACCACCGCGGTCCGGCCCCGGAGCAGGCCGTGCGCGGGCGGGGCTTCGGTCATGGTCGCTCCTCTACTTGGGCAGGCCGAGCACTCGTTCGGCGATGATGTTGCGCTGGATCTCGTTGGAGCCGCCGTAGATCGTGTCGGCGCGGGTGAACAGGAACAGCCGCTGCCAGGAGTCCAGGTCGTAGGGAGCGCCGCGGGCCAGCAGCCCGCCCGCTCCGGCGACCTCGGCGGCCAGCTCACCGAGCCCGCGGTGGAAGGTGGACCACAGCAGTTTCAGCACCGACGCCTGCGGTCCGGTGGCGGGCCCGGACAGCGCCCGCAGCACGGTGCACCGCAGCGCCTCCAGCCCGGTGCGGGCCTGCGCGATGCGGTCGCGCAGCAGCGGGTCGTCCAGCGCGCCGGTGGCGCGGGCGAGTTCGACGATCCCCGCGAGTTCGCGGCGGAACACCACCTGCTGGTCGACGGTGCCGACGCCCCGTTCGAAACCGAGGGTGCCCATCGCGACGCGCCAGCCGTCGCCGACCTCGCCGACCACGTTCGCCGCGGCGGTGCGGGCGCCGTCGAAGAACACCTCGTTGAACTCCGAGGTCCCGGTGAGCTGGACGATCGGCCGCACCTGCACGCCGGGCTGGTCCATCGGCACCAACAGGTACGAAAGTCCCTTGTGCCGCTCGCCTCCGCCGGTGCGGACCACGGCGAAGCACCAGTCCGCGACGTGCGCCAGCGAGGTCCACACCTTCTGCCCGTTGATCACCCAGTCGCCGCTGTCGTCCTGCCGGGCCGTGGTGGCCACCCCGGCGAGGTCCGAACCCGCGCCGGGTTCGGAGTAGCCCTGGCACCACAGCTCGCGAGCCGCCGCGATCTCCGGCAGGAAGCGCCGCTGCTGCTCGGGGGTGCCGAACGCGATGAGCGTGGGGCCGAGCAGCTCCTCGCCGACGTGACCGACCCGCACCGGCGCGTTCGCCCGGGCGTACTCCTCGTGGAAGATCAGCTGCTGCTGCACGGTCGCGTCCCGGCCGCCGAACTCGCGCGGCCAGCCCAGGCAGGTCCAGCCGTGCTCGGCGAGCAGCCGGTCCCACGCCAGCCGGACGTCGAACCCCTCGTGCTCGCTGCCCGGCCCGCCCAGCCCGCGCGCCTCGGCGAACTCGCCGGTCAGGTGGTCGCCGAGCCACTCCCGGACGTCGCGGCGGAACGCCGCCTCCTCCTCGTTGTCGGTGAGGTCCACCGGTGCCTCCCGCTGCCGTGGCCAACGGATCCGGACTCTACCAAGCACTTGCTTGTTTCGGCTATCTTCGACTCCGACCGCGAAATCGCCAGCGAGGAGCGCGCCGATGGCAGCAGAGGAACCGGTCGTCCACTACGAGCGGCGCGGGCGGGTCGCCGTGGTGACGATGAACCGCCCCGAGTACCGCAACGCCCAGAACTCCGCGATGACCTACGCGCTGGACGACGCGTTCTACCGGGCCTGCGCGGACGACGAGGTCCGGGTGATCGTGCTGGCGGGCGAGGGCGAGCACTTCTCGGCCGGGCACGACATCGGCTCCCCCGGCCGCGATGCCGACGTGCCCTTCGACCGCCGCGCGGGGCTGTGGTGGGACCACACCCGGCACTCCGGCGGCGAATCCCGGTTCGCCCGCGAGCAGGAGGTCTACCTGGGCATGTGCCGCCGCTGGCGGGAGATGCCGAAACCGGCGATCGCCTCGGTGCAGGGCGCCTGCGTGGCAGGCGGGCTGATGCTGGCGTGGGTGTGCGACCTGATCGTGGCCAGCGAGGACGCGTTCTTCGCCGACCCCGTGGTGCGGATGGGCATCCCCGGCGTCGAGTACTTCGCGCACCCGTGGGTGCTCGGCCCGCGCGTGGCCAAGGAGTTCCTGTTCACCGGGCAGCGGATGAGCGCCGCGCGGGCCCGCGAGGTCGGCATGGTCAACCGGGTCGTGCCGCGCGAGGAGCTGGCCGAGGCCACCGCGCGGCTGGCCGAGGACGTCGCCGCGATGCCGATGTTCGGCCTGTCGCTGGCGAAGAAGGCGGTCAACCAGGCCGAGGACCTGATGGGACTGCACAGCGGCATGGACTCGGCGTTCGGCCTGCACCACTTCGCCCACGCGCACAACGCGGAGGTCGGGTCCGACTCGCTGAGCGGCATGGACGCCCGCAGCATGCGCGACGCCGCGAAGGAGTGAGCCGTGGATCTGACGTTGTCCGACCAGGACGTGGCGTTCCGCGACGAGGTGCGCGCCTGGCTGCGCGCCAACGTCCCCCGCGAACCGCTGCCCTCCCTGGAGACCGAGGAGGGCTTCGCCGCGCACCGCGAGTGGGAGCGGCGGCTTTCCGAGGCCCGGCTGTCCGTGGTCTCGTGGCCCGAGGAGTACGGCGGCCGCGCGGCCTCGCTGTTGCAGTGGGTGCTGTTCGAGGAGGAGTACTACGCGGCCGGGGCACCCGGCCGGGTCAGCCAGAACGGCATCTTCCTGCTCGCGCCGACGCTGTTCGAGCACGGCACCGCCGAGCAGTGCCGCCGGGTCCTGCCGCGGGTGGCTTCCGGCGAGCAGATCTGGGCGCAGGCGTGGTCCGAGCCGGAGGCGGGCAGCGACCTGGCGTCGCTGCGCAGCCGCGCCAGCCGGGTCGACGGCGGGTGGCTGCTGTCCGGGCAGAAGACGTGGAGTTCCCGGGCGGCGTTCGCGGACCGCGCCTTCGGCCTGTTCCGCAGCGACCCGTCGCAACAGCGCCACCGCGGCCTGACCTACTTCATGTTCCCGCTGGACGCCGAGGGCGTGACGGTGCGGCCGATCGGCCGCATCGACGGGAAACCCGCGTTCGCCGAGCTGTTCCTCGACGAGGTCTTCGTGCCGGACGAGGACGTGATCGGCGAGCCCGGCAACGGCTGGCGGGTGGCGATGAGCACAGCCGGCAACGAACGCGGCCTCACGCTGCGCAGTCCCGGCCGGTTCCTGGCCACCGTGCGGCGGCTGGTCGCCGAATGGCAGGGCGAGCAGGCCGCGCGGGACCGCGTCGTCGACGCCTGGATCGGCGCGCAGGCGTACCGGCTGGCGACGTTCGGGACGGTCACGACGATCGCCGAGGGCGGCTCGGTCGGCGCCGAAGCCAGCCTGAACAAGCTGTTCTGGTCGGAACTGGACATCGCGATGCACGAGACCGCGCTGGAGCTGCTGGGGCCGCGCGCCGAGCTGACGCCCGGGGCCACCGAGGCGCCCCGGGGCGGGGCGTGGCTGGACGGTTACCTGTTCTCGCTGGCCGGGCCGATCTACGCGGGTACCAACGAGATCCAGCGCAACGTGGTGGCGGAACGCGTTCTCGGACTGCCGAGGGGGTCGCGATGAGGTTCGCGCTCGACGACGACCAGCGGGCCATGGCCGCCACCCTGGGCGACCTGCTCGACGCGTCCGACACCGGGCGCATCGCGCGCCAGTGGGCGCGCGGCGAGGTCGACGGGTGGTGGGACGTGTGGCGCGGGCTCGCCGAGCTCGGCGTCACGGGGCTGTGCGTGCCGGAGGGTTCCGGCGGGCTGGGCCTCGGACCGGTGGAGCTGGCCGTGTGCGCGGAGGTGCTCGGCTACCACGCGCTGCCCGGCCCGCTGGTGGAGTCCCTGGCCTTCCTGCCGACGCTGCTCGCGGGCTCGCCCGCCGAGGAGTCCTGGTTGTCCAGGGTGGCCGCCGGGAAGTCGCTGGGCACCGCGATCGTCGCCGACGACGTCCCGTACGCGCTGGACGCCGACCAGGCCGACGCGGTGTTCCACTGCGGGCGGTTCGGCGCGCGGCGGCTGGACCGGCCGGGCCTGTCCCGGCAGGAGTCGGTGGACCCGGCGCGCCGGTTGTTCGCGGTCCACCCGAGCGGGCTGCACGAGGTGCCGTGCGCCCCGGCGGCGGTCGGGGCGGCCTTCGACCGGGCCGTGCTCGCCTGCGCCGCCTACGCCCTCGGGCTCGGGCGGCGGATGCTGGACGTCTCGACGCGGTACGTCACCGAGCGGCACCAGTTCGGGCGGCCGATCGGCGAGTTCCAGGCCGTCAAGCACCACCTCGCCGACGCGCTGCTGCGGCTGGAGTTCGCACGGCCGCTGGTGTGGGGCGCGTGCCTGTCCGCGGACTCCGGTGCGGCCTGCCGGTCCCGGGACGCCTCGGCGGCCAAGCTCGCCGCGACCGAGGCCGCCCACACCGCGGCCCGCACCGCCCTGCAGGTGCACGGCGCGATCGGCTACACGGTCGAGCACGACCTCCACCTGTGGCTGACCAAGGCCACCGCACTGCGCACGGCCTGGGGCACCCCGACCCGCCACCGCCACCGCGTCGCCGAGTCCCTGCGCGACGACCCGGACACCCCGGTGGGCGGCGCGTGAGCCTGTTTTCGAATCAGGGTCTGAAGGGTCGTGGCAAGCGGCGTGAGCCGCTTTCTCTTTCGGTGAGTACGCAAGCAACTTGCACCGCCGCGGGTTCTCAGCGGTCGGCTCGCGAGGACAGCCCCGACGCCGTGTATTGGGCATACATCAGGAGGGGCTCCCGGAGCCGGTGTGGCTGTGGCGCGTCAGCGCCTCGTTGGGGGGCGGTGGTCGGGTGACGGGCGGGCCGCTGAGGTTCCGCTACCGGCACCGCCACGCAAAACGAGTAGACATGTGTCCCAGGAGGCGTTGGTGCGTTTTGCTTTCAGCGAGGAGCAGGAAGAACTGCGCAGCACGGTGCGCAGGTTGCTGGACCGCCACGGCGGTCCGCACATCCCGCCGCACGACCGGCCCGCCCCCGGGTGGGACCGGGCGGTGTGGGAGCAGCTGGCCGGGCAGGTCGGCGCGCACGGCCTGGCGATCCCCGAGCACTGCGGCGGGCACGGGTTCAGCCTGCTGGAGACGCTGATCGTCGTCGAGGAGCTGGGCAGGCTCCTGGTGCCGGGCCCGTTCCTGGGCAGCGTGGTCCTCGCGGCCGAGGCGCTGCTGGCCTCCGGTGACGAGGACGCGTGCGCGCGGCTGCTGCCCGGCATCGCCTCCGGCGAGCGGATCGCCTGCCTGGCCTGGGCCGACCCGGAATCCCCCTGGCGCGTCGACGTGTCGGCGACCAAGGCCCGCCGGGACGGCGACCGCTGGCTGCTCGACGGCCGCAAGGCGTACGTCCTCGACGCCGCCGACGCCGACGTGGTGCTCGTCGTCGCCGACGCCGACGAGGGGCCGACGCTGTTCGAGGCGTCCGAACCGGCCGTCAGCGCGCCAGTGGGGATGGACCTGACGCGAAGCCTCGGCGAGGTCCGGCTGGACGCGACCCCGGCCATCCCGGTCGGCCGCGTCGGCGGGGCGCCCGAGGTCCTGCGCCGGGTGCGCGACGTCGCCGCGGCGGCGGTCGCGGCCGAGCAGATCGGCGCCGCCGAGCGCTGGCTGTGGCAGATCGTCGAGTACTGCAAGCTGCGCCACCAGTTCGGCCGGCCGATCGGTTCGTTCCAGGCGCTCAAGCACCGGTTGGCCGACTGCTACGTCGCGGTCGAGTCGGCGCGTTCGCTGTCGTACGCGGCGAGCTGGGCCGTGGCCACCGGTGACGCGAACGCGCCGACCTGGGCGGCGATGGCCAAATCGCACTGCTGCGAGGCGTACTCGCAGGTCGCCGCCGAGGGGGTCCAGCTGCACGGCGGCATCGGCATCACCTGGGAGCACGAGGCGCACCTGCACCTCAAGCGCGCCCACGCCGCGCACCACCTGTTCGGCAGCCCGAGCCGGCACCGGGCCCGCCTGCCGCTCGACGACGCGGAATTCGGCTGATGAGCGCCATGTGGCGGGAACTCCGCGACGAGGTCGCGCGCAGCCCCCTCGGCGGTGCCGCCAGCTCGCTCAACGCGGCGGCAGCGGGCGGCTCGTCGCGCAGCGAAGCCGCCCGCCAACGCGGTTTTCCCGGGGCGTCCGTCAGCTGAGCTGCACCACGGCGCTGGCGGCGGACAGGACCTCGACGTCGCCGACGTGGGCCGTCAGCTCGATCGCCACCCGCTTGTCGTCCAGCTTCTCGGTCACCGTGCCGGCGACCTCCACCTCGACGCCCCGGTCGTCGTCGGGGACGACGACCGGTTTGGCGAAGCGGACGCCGTACTCGACGACCGCGGCCGGGTCGCCCGCCCACTCCGTGACCAGCCGGATCGCCTCGGCCATGGTGAGCATGCCGTGGGCGATCACGTCCGGCAGCCCGGCCTGCTTGGCGATCCGCTCGTTCCAGTGGATCACGTTGAAGTCGCCCGACGCGCCGCAGTACTTCACCAGCGACAGCCGGCTGATCGGGTAGCGCTGCGCACCGATGCTGGTCCCGGCCTCGACGTCGTCGTAGCGCACGTTCGCCGCCATCGCTCACTGCCCTCCAGACGCGGTTCCCCGCGAGACGATCACGTTGACCGCGGTGCAGACGAGGTCGCCCGCGGCGTCGCGCAGGTCGGTCTCGATGCGCACCAGTTCGTTGTTCCCGGCATCGCGGATCTCGGCGATGCGCCCGGACGCGCTGAGCACGTCACCGGCCCGGATCGGCCTGCGGTGGCGGAACGTCTGCTCGCCGTGCACGACCATCCGGTAGTTCAGCCCGAACTCCGGCAGCAGGATCGGGTTGTTCGCCGAGGCCGCCCCGGACGCCACGATCGCGAACGTGGGCGGGGCGATGACGTCGGGATGGCCCAGCTCCCGCGCCGCCGCCGCGTCGCGGTAGGCCGGTTCGGGGTCGCCGATCGCGTCGGCGAACTCGCGGATCTTGCCGCGGGTGACCTCGTAGGGCCCGTCGGAGTCGAAGGTGTACCCGATGAAGTCCCGGTTGATGGGCATGCCCGTCCTTTCCGCCGCCGTTCAGAGCCCGTCTTCGAACCTGGTACCGAGACGGCCGCTGAGTGCCTGTCTTTGAACTTGGTTCCGAGGGGGCGTGGTAAGCGGCGTGAGCCGCTTTCTCTTTCGGTGAGTGGTCTCGCAGCTCGCACCGCCGCGGGTTCTCAGCGGTCGTCTCGCGAGGACAGCCCCGACGTGGTGTAGGGGGCTACATGATGTCGGGGCTCCCGGAGCCGAGACGGCCGCTGAGGTTCCGCCACCGGCACCGCCACGCACAACGAGTTCAAAGACACACTCTCAGCCGAGCCGTTCCACGATCGTCACGTTCGCGGTGCCGCCGCCCTCGCACATCGTCTGCAGCCCGTACCGGGCGCCGCGCCGTTCCAGCTCGCCCAGCAGCGTGGTCATCAGCTTGGCCCCGGTGGCGCCCAGCGGGTGGCCGAGGGCGATGGCGCCGCCGTTGGGGTTGACCCGCTCCGGGTCGATGTCGATCTCCTTCTCCCAGGCCAGCACCACGCTGGCGAACGCCTCGTTGATCTCCACCACGTCGATGTCCGAGGCCCGCAGTCCGGTCTTCGCCAGCGCGTGCCGGGTCGCCGGGATCGGGGCGGAGAGCATGAACACCGGGTCGTCGCCGCGCACGCTCATGTGGTGCACGCGGGCGCGCGGGGTGAGTCCGTGCTCGGCGACCGCGCGTTCGGAGGCGACCAGCAGCGCGGCCGAACCGTCGGAGATCTGGCTGGCCAGCCCGGCGGTGAGCTTGCCGCCCTCGCTCAACGTCTTCAGCTCGGCCAGTTTCTCGCGGCTGGTGTCCCGCCGCGGCCCCTCGTCCAGCTCCACCCCGGCGATCGGCGCCAGTTCGGCGTCGAAGTGCCCGGCGTCGGTCGCGGCGACCGCCCGGCGGTGGCTGGTCAGCGCGTACTCCTCCATGTCCTCGCGGGAGATGCCCCACTTGTCGGCCATCAGCTCGGCGCCGCGGAACTGGGTGACCGCCTCGTCGCCGTAGCGCGCCTGCCACCCCGTGGAGCCCGATCCCGGCCCGTAGGCGACCGGGAACCCGAGCTGGTCCGAACCGAGCAGCGCGCTGCCGATCGGGATGGCGCTCATGTTCTGCACGCCGCCCGCGACCACCAGGTCGGCGGTGCCGCTGAGCACCGCCTGCGCGGCGAAGTGCACGGCCTGCTGCGAGGAACCGCACTGGCGGTCCACCGTGACCCCGGGCACGTGCTCCGGGAAACCGGCCGCCAGCCAGCCCGTCCTGCCGATGTTGCCCGCCTGCCCGCCGACGGTGTCGACGCATCCCCACACCACGTCGTCGACCGCCGCCGGGTCGATCGCGGTCCGTTCGACGAGGACGCGCAGCACGTGCGCGGACAGGTCCGCCGGGTGGATGCCGCTGAGCCCGCCACCGCGTTTGCCCATCGGAGTGCGGACCGCGTCGATGATGTACGCCTCGGCCATGTTCGTCCTTTCCGTCGCGGGCGACGCCGCCAGGACCTGCCGCGGCAGTCTAGTGGAGCAAGCAAGCGTTTGGTAGACATGTGAGTGTTGTTGCGTGGCGGTGCCGGGAGCGGAATCTCAGTGCCTGTCTTCGAACCTGCTCCCGGAACCCGCGCGGCAAGCGGCGTCAGCCGCTTGCTTCGGGTGCGAAGGCAGACGCTGATTTTCCCCAGGACGAAGGGAGCCCGGGCGTGGGTAGGACTGACGGCAAGGTCGCGATCGTCACCGGCGGGGCGCGGGGGCTCGGTGCGGCGCAGGTGCGGGCGCTCGCGGTGGAGGGCGCGTCGGTCGTGGTGGCCGACGTGCTCGCCGACGAGGGCGCCCGGCTGGCGGGAGAACTCGGCGACGCGGTGCGGTTCGAGCCGCTCGACGTCACCGACGCGGGCCGCTGGGACGAGGTGGTGGGCGCTGCCGAGGAGGCGTTCGGGCCGGTGTCGGTGTTGGTGAACAACGCGGGCGTGGTGCACACCGACCCCATCGAGACGCTGTCCGAAGCGGACTACCGCAAGGTGATCGACGTCAACCAGGTCGGCGTGTTCCTGGGCATGAAGGCGGTGCTGCCGTCGATGCGCCGCGCCGGGACCGGGTCGATCGTCAACATCTCGTCGATCGGCGGGATCATCGCCTTCCCGGGCATCCTCGGTTACGTCGCGTCGAAGTGGGCGGTGCGCGGCATGACCAAGGCGGCGGCGCAGGAGTTCGGCCCGGACGGGATCCGGGTCAACTCGGTGCACCCGGGGTTCGTCGGAACCGAGATGACCGAGGGCATCGACGTGTCGGGAATGGCCCAGCACCAGCCGTTGCGGCGGATCGGCACGCCCGAGCAGCTCGCCGAACTCGTCGTCTTCCTCGCCTCCGACGCCTCCGGCTACTGCACCGGCTCCGAGTTCGTCGCTGACGGGGGCTACACGAGCCAGTGATCCGGGACACCGGCGGCGCCCCGCCGGGAAGCGGGGCGCCGTCGGTGGGGATCAGAGCGCGTCGAGCGCGCGGTCGGCGTGCTGCGCGAAGTCGGCCAGGCCGTCGAGCAGCGCGGAGTACTCGGTGCACTCGTCGCGGCTCACGCGGACCCAGTGCCACAGCATGGCGACTTCGTGGCGGACGACCGAGACGGCTCGGCGATCACGGCTGTCGAGGCCGTCCATCGCCCAGCGCACGGTCTGGGCGGACTCCAGCGCGGTGAGCACCGGGAGCAGCGTCGCACCGACGTCGGCGCGGACGTGCTGGGGAGGGCAGAACGGCAACGGGGTCTCCAACCTCTTCGCACACGGATACCACCGGATGCTCGCGGAGGGTGTCCGATCGCATCCGGACCGCTACCAGCATGCCCGCTGCCGCCGGTGTCGTGCGCGGGCCCAAAGTCCCGACTTCACCGGCCGGGCACGACGAAAGCGGGCCGCCCGCGTCGAACGCGGACGGCCCGCCTGAGGGAGGCTCGGTCACCGGGCCAGCTGCTGGAGCTTCGCGATGCCGTGCTGGTACTTGTTCAGGTCGGTCGAGCCACCGATGCCGGGGACCTGGCCCTCCTCGGAGTACTGCCAGAAGTCCCAGCCGTCGAAGCCGTTGGGCACCGACGGGCTGTCGACACCGTAGGAGGCCAGCCACAGGTTGTGGTGGCCGAAGGAGTCGGTGCCACCCATGCACTGCCGCCAGAAGGACGGGTTGGCGTAGATGATCGGCTCCTTGCCGGTGCGCTCCTTGACCTTGTCGTTGAAGGTCTTGACCCACAGGTTCATGTCGTCGACCGACAGGCCGTAGCAGCCGCCGCTGTTCGGGTCCACCTCCAGGTCCAGCACCGGCGGCAGGGTCTTGTGGTCGTTCTGGTAGTCGGCGACGTCGAGGAACCGCTGCGCCTGCACCTCCGCCGAGGAGGAGTCCGGACGGGCGAAGTGGTAGGCACCGGCGATCAGCCCGGCGTCCTTGGCGCCGTGGTACTGCTCGCTGTAGCGCGGGTTGCTGAAGCTGGTGCCGTCGGTGGCCAGCACGAAGGTGAACTTCTTGCCGGACGCGGCGACCTGCTGCCAGTCGATGTCGCCGTTGTGGTTGGACACGTCGATGCCGTCGACCGGCGGGCCTTCCGGCGCCTCGGGTTCCGGGGCGGGCGGGGGCGGCGGGGGCGGCGGGACGTTGCCCTGGTCACCGCTGGGCTGCGGGGCCGGGGCGGCCTCGGGCGCGGGCTGGGCCCGCTCGGGCGTCACCGGGGCCGGGGCGCCGGCCATCGGGGCGGCCTGCGCGGCGTCGGTGACCTCGGCCTGCTGGGAGGCGCCACCGCCGGTGGCCACTCCGGCGACCACGACGCCGAGCACGCCGACGGCCGCGATGGCGCCGCCGACCTGCATCGACCGGGTGCGGGTCGCGGCCCGACCGGATTCGGGGAGCCGCTCCCGGACCGCCTCGACGTGCGGCGCAACCCTCTCCCGGATGCGCCGCACCTGCCGGTTGTCCTGGACGCGCTGCAGCAGTGGCGCCAGCCACCGCACGATGCGTTCGAGGAGCGGCGCGAGCCACTCGCGGACGCGGTGCGCCGCCGGCCGCACTCGATCCACTGCCGAGCGCAGGGCGTGGTCGACCGCCAGCGCGGTGGAACGCCAGGTGCGCGCCTCGTTCGGGGTGGAGGCGCCGCCGTTCTCGTCTTCGGGGGATCTTGGTTGGTCGGGGGTTTCGGGTCTCACGGGATTCCAGACTCCACCACGGAGCGTGTACCTGCATCGAGGTTTGTACGTACGCAGGTACCTGGTTTAACCCGTATGAGCTACCGCGGACCGGCCGACTGCTCACTAACTGTGACGACCGGAGTGGATTGGCCTGAACCTGTTCCGATTCCGCACGCCACCATAGCGGCCCCCGTCACACCGTCCAACCCCACCCGCGGCTCCCGGCGCGCGAACCCACCGACCCCTTCTGCCCCATCGGGCACGACCGCCACCGCCGACCCGGCATTCCCCGGATTTCCGTCTCGAAGACCCCTTCGCGGGTGGTAGGAAAGATGATCGTGGAACGTGCCCGGTGGCCGGTGGTCGTGGTGCTCGTGCTGGCGCTGTGGCCCCTCGCGGCGTGCGCCAGTGACGACGACCGGGCGCGCGACGACGCCGCCGTGGTGTTCTGCCTGTCAGCGGCGCAGCGGGCCCCGCTGGTCGACTCCGCCGTGTCGCTCGGGCTCGCCCGGCACGGCCGGACCCCCGACCGGCTGCGGGTCGGCGCGCGCGAGTACACCGTGCCGGACTGGCGGCGCGCCCGCGGCGAGGACTTCGACCGCGCCTGCAAGGCGATCGCCGTCGCCTCGGTGCCCGGCTCGTCGGGCACCAGCACGTTCATGTCGATGGTCAACGTGCTGCTGCCGGTGCTGGTCGGCGCGGTGCTGACACTGCTCACCACGACGTGGCGGGACGAGATCAGCCGCGGCCGGCTGCTGGCCGACGACCTGCGCGCCTCGGCGGCCAAGTTCCACGGCGCCGTCAAGGACTACCTGGCCGCCCGGACCGCGCACAGCACCTCCGGGAAGCCGTCGGCCCGCGCCGTGGACGAGGGCCGCGACGAGCTCGGCGCCCGGCTGCGGACGGTCTGCGTGCTGCGGTCCCGCTGGCGGCGACCGCGAGACCTCCGATCGGTGCTGTCCGGAAACCGGCTCGGCGAACCGATCGTCGAAGGGTGGACGGAGCTGGGCGACGAGCAGCGGGCCGAGCGGGCGCGCGCCCTGCGCGATCTGGTGTCCGAAGTGGACGAACAGGTCGGCCGGGTGGCCCACGCGCTGGAGCACCCGTGGCGCCCGCACCGGGACATGCACCGCGCACGACCGCTGGGGGAGGACAGATGAACCCGTACCTGGTGCCCGGTATGGAGGGCAGGCCGCTGGCGCCGCTGTGCCCGTTCCAGATCGACGAGCACGAGGACTACTACGTTCCCGTGGACCACTGCCAGCAGGCGTTCGAGGAGTTCCAGGAGCTCATCGGCGACGTCGCCGCCCAGGGCGGGCTGGTCGTCACCACGGGGCAGCGCGGCTGCGGCAAGACCTCGCTGATCAACCGCTGCGCGAGCTGGCTGTCCGGGCAGCTCGACAAGGCCCAGATCATCTCGCTGGTGGACGAGTCCTCGCCCAGCGACCCCATCGAGTACCGGCTGCGCCACGTGTTCTCCTGCGTGCTCGACGACGTGCGCTCCCGGCAGCTGCTCGACGCCGACCAGCTCAAGGGGCTGGAAGACCGCACGGACAACCTGGAACTGGGCTACCGGCAGCTGAGCTCGCTGCTCGACCCCGGAACGGTGCTGATCATCCTGCTCCCGCACTCCGAGGACCTGACCAAGGAGATCGCGCACTACGCCCGGTTCACCCGGCCGCGGCTGGTCTTCTTCGCCGAGAGCTCCTACCCGGACAATGTGGACCGGCGCTGGAAGGACATCGCCGAGGCGTGCCGGGTGACGCCGCTGCTGCTGCGCGTCGGCCCGCTGTCGGAGGGCGACGGCTGGCGGTTCGCGCGGGCCCGGCAGGAGCGGTCCGAACTTCACCCGGATGCCGGTGTGTACCGCAGGGTGAGCGAGGAGACCATGCAGCGTGTCACTGCCCTGCCGATGTCGATCGGCCAGTTGCAGAACCTCCTCCACGGGGTGTACGAGGAGCAACGGCGGGACCCACCGGCGGACGATGCGCTAGAACTGAGCTACGAGGAGATCACCGACTACTTCTTCAGGCGGAGCATGGACGCCGGCGGGCAGGGATCGACGTTATGAGTGACGGCCACGTTGTCCTCACCAGTGAGGCCAACCCCTTCTCCCCCACGGCGATCGCCCGCGTCACCGAGTTCGCCCCGGACACCGTCACCGTGCCCACGCCGGCCATCCGCGAGGCGCTGCGGCTGCTCGACGACTACCTCGTCTCCCCCGCCTCCAGCCGCCCAGGCCACGTGATCGCGATCGTCGGCGACTACGGCACCGGCAAGACGCACCTGGCCGTCCGGTTGCTCCAGCACGCGCGGGAGACCGCCCCGGCGGTCACCAAGGCCGTGTACCTGGACGCCCCGGCGGGCACGTTCGTCGCGCTGTACAAGCGGTTCATCGAGCAGTTGGAGCTCGACGACGTCCGGGACCGGGTGCGCGAGTACTACGCCGACATCGTGGCCGACGCGCTGAGCTCCTCCGGCTTCGGCTCGGACGTCGCGCGACCGCTGCGCGACGGCGAGATCGACCCGGTCGGCATCGTCGAGCGGTTCGGCCTGATGGAGAGCAGCTTCCTGCAACAGGTGCAGCACACGCTGGAACGGGTCACCCGCAACGAGGCGTTCGGCACCGCGCTGACGCTGCTGCTGCGGCGCGGCTTCGACGACGCGGTGTGGGAGTGGCTGACCGGCCACGAACCGGACCAGATCCTCAAGGACCGGGGCATCGACACGGCGATCTCCACCGAGGCGGCGGCGCTGGAGGCGATGGGCGTCTTCGCGCTGCTCTACGGCCACCGCGACCGCCGGTTCGTCGTGGTGGTCGACGAGCTGGACAAGGTGCTGTCGGCCTCCAGCCGTCCCACCGAGGACGCCATCGAGGCGTTCAAGAAGCTGCTGGAGGTCTGCGCCGGGGCGCGGGCGCTGCTGGTGCTCGCCGGGCTGCCGGACTACCTCGACGTGCTCAGCGGCAACGCCCGGCAGCGGATCGGCCGGGTCATCACGGTGTCCTCGCTCAGCGGCGAGAACACCGCGGAGTTCATCCGGGAGAGCCAGCGGCGCGTGCACGGCGAGGCCCGGCTGGAACCGTTCACCCCGGACACCGTCGGCTACCTGGTGAAGATCACCGACGGCAACGCGCGCAAGATCGTGCGGCTGTGCTACCAGCTCTACCGGACCGCGGTCGAACGGGACGGCCCGGTGACCGTGCCGATGGTCTACGAGGTGGCCCGCAACAACCAGTTCGACCAGGCCGGCATCGACGACGTGCGCGGCGCGGTGCGCCGGGTGCTCACCGCGCAGGGCTCCGGCTACCTGCGCGACCACCTGGTGGGCCAGGACGAGCATTCGCGGGCCGACTACTGGGTACCGGTCGGCGCCCGGGGCGCCGGGTGCGCGCTGGTGCTCGCCGAGTCCGTGCTGGATCCCGAGGACGCCGAGCGCCTGGTGCGACGGGCCACGGCGATCCGCAACGCCACCGCCCGCACCGAGGTGCTGCTCGTCGTGGTGGGCTACCTGCCCGCCGAGTTCGTCGGCGAGCTCAGCGCCGCGTTCGGCGGCGAACCCCTGGTCTACGACCACTGGACGTTCACCGAAACGCTCGCCAGCGCCCTGGCCACCCGCATCCGCAACCTGGAGGACGTGGTCGGCGACGACCCGATCCGCGCGCTGCACGACCGGCTGGACCGGATGAGCCGCCAGCAGTCCAACACCCAACGCCTGCTGGACCAGATCACCACGAGCCTCAACGACCTGCGCGGTTCCGCCGACCGCAAGTTCGGCGTGCTGCAACGCGAACTGTCCGAGGTCTCCGACACGGTGCACGCGCCCGCGGGATCCGATTCCCCCGCACCGCGCCTGCGGTTGCCGGAGGACGTGGCGCGGCTGTTCGACGAGGCGCTGGCGGCGCTGGATTCGCTGCGACGGCTCGACGCCGTGGTGCGCGAGGCGTTCGGCACCGAGCAGGACCAGGCGACCGCCGCCCGCCGCGGTATGCGCGACTGGCTGCGGCTGCGCAACCAGCAGGCGTTCCAGGCGGCCGGCGTCGCGGTCGTGCTGACCGGCCTGGTCGAGGCGTTCCGGGACGGCGTCAACGAGTGGTACCGCTCGTCGGCGACCGACGAGGAAGGCGAGCTCTACGACGTCGACCGCGAACGCCTCGCCGCGCTGTGCCGCACCTACGACGTGCTGTACGAGTACGTCCCGCTGTTCGGCCTCGACGTCCTCGGCGAACTGACCGCCGCCCCGGTCACCCCGCCCCGGAAGGCCGACCTCCGCGAAACCCTCGACGGCCTGGGCGCCCGCGTCCAACAGGCCCTGCTGGGTTCGGGTTAGCGCGTGTTTTACAAGCGGCGTCAGCCGCTTTCTCGTTCGGTGAGTGGTCTCGCAGCTGGCACCGCTGCGGGTTCTCAGCGGTCGTCTCGCGAGGACAGCCCCGACGCTGTGTATTGGGCATACATGAGTCGGGGCTCCCGGAGCCGATGTGACTGCGGCGCGTCAGCGCCTCCTCGGGGGGGGTCGGGCGACGGGCGGGCCGCTGAGGTTCCGCTCCCGGCACCGCCACGCACAGCACTCCCGAAATAGTCCCTAGCCGGACCGCACGGCTTCCGGTCGCCGTGCGGCCCACGCCGTGGCGGCGGTCGCGTGCAGCAGGTTCACCACCACGATCGCGGGGCCGATCACGCCCACGGCCAGCGGGAAATCCGGCTCCAGCAGCAGGGCCAGGATGATCGCCGTGATCCCGTTCTGCTGGCTCACCGCCAGGAAACCGCGGTCCCGGCCGGGCAGTCCCCGGGTGATCAGCGGGCTCACCACGGCCTGCGCGGCGAACGCGGCCGCGCCGAGCGCTGCTCCCGCGAGCACGTGCACGCCGTTGACCAGCAGCACCCCCAGGCCGACCGAGGCCACCAGGAAGGCCACCTGCACGGCCCGGTCGAGCAGCCGGTCCACGCCCGGGCGCAGGAACAGCGCGGTCAGCGCCAGCCCCAGCATCAGGAACTGCCAGATCGCGACCGCGAAAACCACCGCCAGCAGGGCGAAGGCGAGCACCCGGTGGCGGCGGACGGCCTTCCACAGCGCGAACGCACACGCCGCGAACAGCAGGTTCACGCCCAGATCGGCGAGCAACGACAGCACGCCGCCGTCCGCCGCCGAGCCGGAAACCGGTGTCCTGCCGAGCATTCCCAGCGCGAAGCCGGACAGGTAGACGGTCAGCAGCATGGTCACCGGGTCGTCGAACGCCGACCAGGCCGCGAGCACGGCGCGCCCGCCCGGGGACAGCCGGGACCCGTGGTTCATCGCCGCCACCGACAGCGGATCGATCTGCGCGACCGCCACGCCCAGCACCAGGAAGGCGGGCGAGCCGAAGCACAGCACCATCACCGCGCCGATCAGCAGCGCCTTCGCCAGCACGCCGACGGTGACGGCCAGCACCACCACGCGCAGGTTCGACCGGACCGCGTGCGGCGAGATCCCGTGGGCGCTGCCGAACAACCCGACGGCGAGCAACGTCGACGCGACGAGGAAGTACGCGGGCGAGCGCTCCACCCCGTGCAGCCCGAACCCGGCGGCGACCGCCCACCCGACCGCGACGGCGGCGACGAACAGCGCCAGCCGTCGCACCGCGGCCGTCCCGATCCCGCCCATCAGCCGCCCGCGAACGCCATCGACAGGTCGGTCATCCGCCGCTCGGCGAGCGCCACGGCGTTCTGGTCCAGCGTCACGCCGACCAGGTACTCGCCGGGCCGGAGCCGGTAGTAGTAGACGGCACCCTGCTCGACGTCGAGGGTGAGCTGCCGCACCCGCGGCGCCAGCACCGGGCCCACGATGCGGCCGAACTGGCCCACGACGGTCGGCAACCGGCTGCCCAGCTCGGCGTAGAACCGGCGCCGCGCACCGGGGTCGAGCTGGGTGAAGAACCGGCCGACCGCGGGATCGTCGAAGACGTCCTCGGCGACCACCGGTTCGCCACCGCCCCACAGCGCCGCGTAGTGCAGGTCGGCGGGGCTGAGCGCCGCGCGGCACAGCTGCTCGGGGTCGCCGCCGGGCACCGTCCGCTCTTCGTCCACTTCGGACGGTGCGGGAGGCCCGCCGAGGTCCTCGGGTTTCGCCGACAACCAGCCGCCCGGGTTCTGCGAACCGAGGCTGACGCGGGCGCGCAGCTGCGTCACCAGCTTCGCCAGCTCGACGTCCGCCGACCACACCGCGGCCACGTCCGGGACGAAACCGACCAGGTGCTCGCGCGGCACCACCGAGCAGCAGAGCACCGCACCGGCGTCGGTGCGCAGGACCACCCGGATGAGCCGACCGGTGCGCACCTCCTCCAACGCCGCGTCCAGCGCACCGACCTCGTTCACCACGTGGTGCCCCACCCGGCCGTAGGGGTCGGGACCGTCGGCCACGTCGTTGACCGCGAAGTCGAACACGCCGTCGGTGTAGTGGGCCAGGTACCGCGGCCCGCGCCCGCCGAGCACCACCCGGCGGCACAACTCGACGACCTCGCCGTAGTCCGCGCCGGCGTGCGGCGCCCGCCGTTCCACCGACGCCTCCGGCAGATCGGCCTCGTCCTGCGCGTTCACGCCGGGAACACCCCCTCACACGGTCGGCACATCGAGCACCGCTTCCTGCCAGTCATCGGTCTCCAGCCCCAGGTTCCCGGCGGCGAGCTGGGTGTACGGGTGGTCGCGGACCAGGAACTCCAGACCGGTCTCGTACGCCTCCCGCTGCGCGCGCACGGCCGCATCGACCTCGCCGACCGCGGCCAGCGCCCGCGCGTGGTCGAGGTTGGCGGCCACCGTCCACGGGTGCGCCTCGCCGAGCCGGGCGCGCAGCCCGCCGCACGCTTCGTCGATCAACGCGAGCGCCTGCTCGACGTCCCCGCAGCCGCGCAGGAAAATCCCTTGGTCGACCTGGCAGAGCAGGGTGAACGGGTGGAAGGCGCCGAGCGTGCGGCGGTATTCGTCCAGGCAGTCCGCGCCGAGGCGCGCGGCCGTCGCCGAGTCGCCCGTGCCGTGGTGGTCCGCGGCGTAGCTCAGCTTGCACGCCGTGGTGCTGGGGTGCTGCTCGCCGTGCAGCGCGCGGTACGCCCGGAGCGTCTCGGCGTTGCGGTCGCGCGCGGCCACCGCGTCCCCGGAGCGGCGCAGCGCGATCGCCCGCAACCACTGGATCCGCAGTTCGTCGGGGTGGTTGGCCGGGCGGATCGCCAGCACCCGGTCCAGCGCGTCCTTGAGCACCGCGAGCGCCTTCGGGTACCGGCCGAGCTCGCACAGGTAGTTGCCGACCGACGCCGCCGACCACCACACGTCGGGGTGGTCGGGTCCGAACAGCGCGAGCCGCCGCTCCCGGTTCTCCTCCTGCACCTCCAGCGCGGCGGGCAGGTTGCCGACCAGGCACAGCGACCGGGCCAGGTTGTTGGCCGCGCGCAACGTGTCCGGGTGGTCGTCGCCGAGGCTGTCGCGCAGCCCGCGCAACGTCGAGCGGTCCTCGGCCACCGCGTCGTCGAACCGGCCCAGCGCGCGGTACCCGGCCGCGAGTCCGCGCGCGGTCTTCAGCGTGCGCGGGTGCGTGGTGCCCAGCACGCGCCGCTGCTCGGCCAGCACCTCCTCGTCCAGCCGCAGCGCCTCGCCGTGTTCACCGAGGTCGCGGTGCAGGTTGGCGAGCTGGAAACCCAGCCGCAGCCGCAACGCCGCGTCGGGGCCGTCCGCCGACCAGCTCTCCCGCAGCCGGTGGCCGAGGTCGGCGGCGAACCGCCAGGCGTCCGGGCCGCCCCGGGTGTGCAGGTAGCGCAGCTGGTCCACCACCCACCGGCGGACCACCGGGTCGGTGCTGTCCAGCGCGCCGGACGGGACGAGGTGCTTCTGCAGTTCGGCGTGGTCGGCGGCCCGTTCCGGCGGTTCGTCCTCGGCGTCCGACGGCGCGAACGCCGCCAGCCCGCGCAACGCCTCGGCCTGCCGCTCGGCGCGTTCGCCGTCGGACATGAGCCGCCCCACCAGGTCCTGGACCACGCGGTGCACGCGCAGCGTGGGCGGCTGCCGCCAGTCCAGGTCGAACAGGCCGAAGTGCGCGCCGCGCCACAGCACGCGGTCCAGTTCGAGGCTGTCGCGCGCCACCTCCGGCGCGGCCTGCGCCGCGGCCTCCACCACCGGACGGGTGCGCAGCAGCCGCAGCGCCACGCCCTCGGCGGACAGGAACGAGCAGACCTGGCCGATCCGCACCGCGGCGCGCCCGACCGGTTCCTCGCGCAGGGTGTCCAGCAGCACCGCGACGGCGGCGGTCGGGGGGTCCCCGCCGGCCCGGTCCAAGCGCGCGCAGTACTCGGCGGCCGACCAGGCCGCGGACTCCGCGCGGGTGTTGCCGTACCGGGACAGCAGGTCCACGCCCTCCCGGATCCACGCCGCCGCCAACCGCAGCGCCAGCGGCATGTGCTCCACCCGGCGGGCGACCCGCCGCGCGTCCTCCACGGACAGGTCCCGGACCACCCGGCGCAGCATGGTGACGCTGTCCTCGCCGCGGAACCTGCCCAGCACCTTCCCTGCTTCGGCGCGGGTGGTGACCAGGACGTGCCCGTCCGGCACGAGTCCGGACAGCACGTCGGGGTCGTCGGCGCCGTCGAAGACCAGCAACCGGCGTCCGGGCCCGGACAGCACCCGCAGCGCCGCCTCCGCGCTGTCCACCCCGACCGGCGCGCGCAGCTGGGACGCCAGCTCGACCAGCCCCCGGCGCACCGCCCGGCGGTTGTGCGCGGGGATCCACCACACCCAGTCGTAGTCGAAGGCGAACCGGTGGGCGTACTCGCGGGCGAGTTCGCTCTTGCCGATCCCCGCCTCGCCGCACAACGTCCACGGCTCGCCGGAGGAGGCGAAGTGGTCCCGGATCGCCTCGATCTCCGCGGCGCGGCCGACGAATCCCCGGTTGCGCGGCGCGAGGTTGGACCGCGCCGGCCGACTCGCCGGGAAGCGGACCGCGTCCGGGGCGCCGTCGGGCCGGTCGACCAGCGAGAACCGGGCCAACAGCCGGGCGCGGGTGGCGGCCTCGTCGCGCCGGTCCACCGGAATCCGCGGTAGCGAAGCGAAATCGGCGGCCACCTCGTCCTCGGTGACCGGCAGGACCGCGACGTCACCGGGATGCCCGTCGGCGACCAGCCGCCGCACCCGGCGCCCCGCCGCCGACCGGGCCAGGTGCGGGGAAGCCAGCACCAGCACGCTCGCCTGCTCAGGGTCGTCGGAGTCGGCGAACCGCTCGACCCGCGCTCCCGCTGCCTCCAACCGGTCGCGCACCCAGTCGGCCCACGGCCGGTCCGGTGCCGCGTAGGCGAGCATGATCCGCTCCGGCACCGGGGATTCGCCCAGCCCGACCGCACGCCGGTAGCTCTCCCGCACCTTGGACGGGATCTCCGGCGGCAGCCCCGGATCGGCGCCCACGACCGCCCCGGCGAGCCGCCGGTACGCCGCCGGTGCCGGACCGCCCGGCTCGTCGACCAGGGCGGACAGCGTCTCCTCGTAGGCGTCGTGCGGTTGCCACGGGATCTCCACCAGCTCGGCGGACGAGATCCGGCCGTCGGCCCCGCGCTCGGTCGGCAGCGCGCCGAAGGACTCCCGGATCGCTTCCCGCGCCCGCCGCGCCAACCGCTCGTCGCGGTCGTCGACCTGCACCGGCACCCCGACGATCCGCACCCCCACCGACGCCTGGTCCCACACCTCGCGGGCGATCTCCACCGCCCGCGCGATCGCGCCGCGCCGGGGCGGGAAGCAGACCGCGACGGCGTCGCACAGCCGCGCCAGCCGGGTCACGCCCTCCACCGTCATGTCGCCGGGACCGTCGATGAGCACGTAGTCGTAGGAGGTGGACCGGATCGCCTCGCGCAGCAGGGCCACGTCACCGTCCGGTTGCGGGGTGAACCCGGGCACCGGCGTGCCCGGATCGGTCGCGGCCGCCACGTCGATGCGCCCCAGGCCGGCGGGGAGTTCGTAGCGCCGCGCCTCGACGAACGGCGCGGTGCGGCCCCGCCGCGCGGACAGCGCCTCGGCCAGCCGCGGGCCGAGCAGCTCCGCGGACGGCAGCGTTCCGGCGAGGAACGGCCGCAGGTAGTCGTGCACGCGGGGCGGCTCGGTGCCCCAGTCGGCGACCCCGACCCGGTGCCCGGCGGAGGCCAGCACCCAGGCCAGGTTCGACACCACGCCGGTGCGGCCGATGCCCGTGGCGGGCGAGGTGAACGCGACGATCGTCGCCGGCGGATTCCCGGGCGTGGCCGCCGGATCCTCCGTCCGGCGCCCGTCGTCCGCACCCGCGCGCAACCCAGCCACAGGCTCCCCCTGGTCAGATGGTGTTCTGGAACGAGGCGTACTGGTCCGGTGAGGTGCCGTCGTCCTGCAGGATCCGGCGCAGCGACACGGCCAGCGCCGAACTCGGCAGCTCGGCGAGCCGGGCCAGATCGACCTCGGTCAGGTCGATCAGGTCCGACCGCAGATCGGCCTCGCCGTCACCCATGTCCAGCACCGCCCGTTCGTCCTCCAGGACACGACCAACGTTAGTGGATCTAGGCCGCGGCAGGTGGGCAGTGCGCGCACCGCACTCCGTTCGGAGCAGCGCGACCACTGTGGACGCGCCGCACCCGCTGCGTCCGTTCGGCGTAGGGCGGGCACCGGGCGCGCACCTAGAATCAGCGGGCATGGCGCGGCCCGCGCAACGGTTCCTGCGGCAGTTCATCCTCAAGGTCCACAGCCGGTGCGACCTGGCCTGCGACCACTGCTACGTCTACACGATGGCCGACCAGCGGTGGCGGGAGCGGCCGGTGGTGATGTCCCGGCGGACCGCGCGGCAGGCCGCCGACCGGATCGCCGAACACGCCCACGCGCACGGTCTCGCCGGTGTCGACGTGGTGCTGCACGGCGGCGAACCGCTGCTGGCCGGGCCGGACCGGCTGGCGTTCTGCGTGTCGGCGGTCCGCGAGGCGGTCGGGCCGCGCACCGCGGTGCGGGTGGGGCTGCAGACCAACGGACTCCGCCTGGACTCCCGTTTCCTGCGCCTGTTCGGCGAACTCGGGGTCCGCGTCGGCGTCAGCCTGGACGGTTCGCGGCAGGCCCACGACCGGCGCCGCAAGCGCCGCGGCGGGACCGGCAGCTACGCCGCGGTGGCCGAGTCGCTCACCGCGCTGCGCCGCCACCCCGAGGTGTACGGCGGGCTGCTGTGCACCGTCGACGTGCGCAACGACCCGGTCGAGACCTACGAGAGCCTGCTGCGGTTCGACCCGCCCGCGGTGGATTTCCTGCTGCCGAACGGGAACTGGTCGTCCCCGCCGCCCGGCCGGGGCCCGGGCACCACCGCGACCCCGTACGCGGACTGGCTGATCGCGGTGTTCGACCGCTGGTACCGCGCTCCCGTGCGGGAAACCCGGGTGCGGCTGTTCACCGAGGTGCTCCACGTGCTGCTCGGCGGGCAGTCCGCGGTCGAGGGCATCGGCCTGTCCGCACCGCCGATGGCGGTGGTGGAGACCGACGGTTCGATCGAGGCGTCCGACATGCTCACCTCGGCCTACCAGGGCGCGGCCGCGACCGGCTGCCACGTGGCCACCGACTCCTTCGACGACGCGCTGCGCTCGCCCGCGCTGCGGGCGCCGGAAATCGCCCCGGACTGCCGCTCCTGCCGGCTGCACCGGGTGTGCGGAGGTGGTCTGCACGCGCACCGGTACCGGCGCGGCGGCGGTTTCGCCAACCCGTCGGTGTACTGCCCGGATCTGTACCGGCTGATCGGCCACATCCGCGACACCGTCGCCCGGGACGTGGCGCGGCTGCGGGAAGAACCGGCGTGACGGCGCGGCACCGGATCCCCGGCGAGGTGTTCGCGGCGCTGGCCCGGGGCGGCGGCGGGCCGGAGGCGATCCGGCTGCTGGCCGACGCGCGCCGCAGCAAGACCCTGTTGCTGCTGCGCGCGATCCTCGACCTCGCCGACGCCACCGGACATCCGGGCGCCCGCCTGACGCGGTGCGCCTTCCGCGCGCTCGGCGAGGTGGAGCGCCGCGCGCCGCGCGCCGTCGCCGACGTGGTCGGATATCCGCACGTCGGCGCGTGGGCGTTGCGGACCGCCCTGCGGCTGGACGCGGGGCGCACCGAGGAGGCCGAGCCGGAACGCCTCGCGCACGTCGCCGCCGCGGCGGCGTGGCGCGGCGGTGTCGACGTGCCCGTCGAACTCCCGCCCGCCGAGTCGGTGGCGCTGCCGTCGGTCGGGGTGGCGACGTTGCCCGCACCCCCGTGCGGACCGGTGCACCTGGTCGCCGGGACGCTCACCGACGGGCGCACGACCGCGCAGCTGGGCTCGGGCCCCGGCTGGCGGGGCCTCGACCGGATCCGCGCCGAGCACGACGGCCTGCGCCTGGACCTCGCCGTCGACGGGCTCGGCGACCGCCCCGTGCCCGACAACGTGGCCGTGGAACCTGCCCTCCCGTCACCCGACCACCACCCCCCACGGAAGCGCCTGCGCGCCACCGACAACCCGTCACCCGACCACCACCCCCCACGGAAGCGCCTGCGCGCCACCGACAACCCGTCACCCGACCACCACCCCCCACGGAAGCGCCTGCGCGCCACCGACAACCCGTCACCCGACCACCACCCCCCACCGAGGCGCCCACGCGCCACTGGTTCGGCTCGCCGCGACCTGTGGCAGCGCCGCCTCGCCGAGGGTTGGCGGCACCTGGTGCGGTGGCACCGGCCGGTCGCCGAGGAGGTCGCGGCGGCGCTGCGGGTGCTGACTCCGCTGGTGAATTCGTCGACGGGCCAGGTCAGCGCCACCTTCAACGACCTGTTCGGGTGCGTGGCGATGTCGTTGCCCGACGACGCCCGGTCCGCCGCCCTCACCCTCGCGCACGAGGTGCAGCACACCAAGCTGGCGGCGCTGATCGACCTGGTGCCGCTGCTCGCCCCGGACGACGGCGTCCGCTTCTACGCCCCGTGGCGCGAGGACCCGCGCCCGGCCGCCGGGCTGCTGCAGGGCATCTACGCGCACCTCGGCGTCACCGGCTTCTGGCGCCGCGAGCGGCCGGACCGGCGCGCCGACACCGAGTTCGCGCGCTGGCGCACCGCCACCCGCGACGCCGCCCGCACCCTCGCCGAGCACGGCGATCTCACCGGTGCGGGCCGCGACTTCCTGGCCCACCTGCTGCCCGTGCTCCAGTCCTGGTGCGACGACGAGGTCTCCCCCGCTGCCCAGGCGGAAGCCGAGCGCCTCGCGGCCGAACACCGGCGCCGCTGGCTGGCCCGCAACCGCCCGTCCTGACCGCACTGGTCTCCCGCGGCGGTGCGTGACCGGCCGTTCCCGTTGCGCGACAACGCCGGTCGCCCCGCACCGATCAGCCGCGCGGAGTGACCGCCCCGCCCCGGTCCGCGACCGGCCCGACACGCCGACGCACGTCGGGACCAGGGCGACGTGCGGCGTCCGGCAGAATGCGGGGCCGGATCTGGCGAAGATCGCAACAGAAGGCGGATCAGCATCGTGACGACATCGGTTCACCAGAAGATCGCCGAGGAACTCGGCGTCCGCGAGCGACAGGTGGAGGCCGCCGTCGACCTGCTCGACGGCGGGGCGACCGTGCCGTTCATCGCGCGCTACCGCAAGGAGGTGACCGGCGCGCTCGACGACGCCCAGCTGCGCACGCTGGAAGAGCGGTTGCACTACCTGCGCGAGCTGGACGAGCGGCGGAGCACGGTGCTGGAGTCGATCCGCTCGCAGGGCAAGCTCACCGAGGAGTTGGAGGCGCGGATCCGCGCCGCCGACTCCAAGGCGCGGCTGGAGGACATCTACCTGCCCTACAAGCCCAAGCGGCGCACCAAGGCGCAGATCGCCATCGAGGCCGGTCTGCAGCCGCTGGCCGACCGGCTGCTGGCCGATCCGAGCCTGGACCCCGAGCAGGAGGCGGCCGGTTTCGTCGACGCCGACAAGGGCGTCGCGGACGCCGCCGGTGCGCTGGAGGGCGCCCGGTCGATCCTCGTCGAGCGGTTCTCCGAGGACGCCGACCTGATCGGCGAACTTCGCGAGCGGATGTGGACGCGCGGCCGCATGGTGTCCCGGGTGCGCGACGGCAAGCAGGACGAGGGCGCGAAGTTCGCCGACTACTTCGAGTTCTCCGAGGCGTTCACCGATCTGCCCTCGCACCGGGTGCTCGCCCTGCTGCGCGGCGAGAAGGAGGAGGTCCTGGACCTGTCGCTGGAGCCGGACGACGGCACCGCGCAGGAGGAGGGGCCCACGGAGTACGAGCGGATGGTCGCGCAGCGCTTCGACATCGCCGACCGCGGCCGCCCGGCCGACCGGTGGTTGTCCGGTGTGGTGCGCTGGGCGTGGCGGACCCGCATCCTGACCCGGCTGAGCGTCGACCTCCGACTGCGCCTGCGGCAGAACGCCGAGGACGAGGCGGTCCGCGTGTTCGCCGCGAACCTGCGCGACCTGCTGCTGGCCGCGCCCGCCGGGACCCGGCCGACGATGGGCCTGGACCCGGGCTACCGCACCGGCGTCAAGGTCGCGGTCGTCGACGGCACCGGCAAGCTCGCCGCCACCGAGACGATCTACCCGCACCAGCCGCAGCGCCGGTGGGACGAGGCGCTCGACGTCCTGGCCCGGCTGGCCGCGCAGCACGGCGTGGAGCTGATCGCGATCGGCAACGGCACCGCGTCCCGGGAGACCGACAAGCTCGCCGGTGACCTCATCGGCAAGCACCCCGAGCTGGGCCTGACGAAGATCTCGGTGTCCGAGGCGGGCGCGTCGGTCTACTCGGCCTCCGCCTACGCCTCCCGGGAACTGCCGGACCTCGACGTCTCGCTGCGGGGCGCGGTGTCGATCGCCCGGCGCCTGCAGGACCCGCTGGCCGAGCTGGTCAAGATCGACCCCAAGTCCATCGGCGTGGGCCAGTACCAGCACGACGTGTCCGAGGCGAAGCTGTCCCGCTCGCTCGACGCGGTCGTCGAGGACGCGGTGAACGCGGTCGGCGTCGACGTCAACACCGCCTCCGCACCCCTGCTCACCCGGGTTTCCGGTATCAGCGAGGGGCTGGCCGAGAACATCGTGCAGCACCGCGACGACAACGGGCCGTTCCGCACCCGCCAGGCGCTCAAGGACGTCGCGCGGCTGGGCCCGAAGGCGTTCGAGCAGTGCGCCGGCTTCCTGCGGATCCCGGACGGCGACGACCCGCTCGACGCCTCGGCCGTGCACCCGGAGGCGTACCCGGTGGTGCACCGCATCCTGGACGCCACCGGCAGTGGGATCACCGAGATCATCGGCAACGGCAGGGCGCTGCGGTCGTTGCGGCCGCAGGACTTCGTCGACGACACGTTCGGCCTGCCGACGGTCAGCGACATCCTCGCCGAGCTGGAGAAGCCGGGCCGCGACCCCCGGCCGGAATTCAAGACCGCGGCGTTCGCCGAAGGCGTCGAGACGCTGGCGGACCTCGAACCGGGCATGACCCTGGAGGGCGTGGTCACCAACGTCGCCGCGTTCGGCGCGTTCGTCGACATCGGCGTCCACCAGGACGGCCTGGTGCACGTCTCGGCGATGTCGAAGAACTTCGTCAACGACCCGCGCGACGTGGTCAAGTCCGGGGACATCGTCCGCGTCAAGGTCCTCGACGTGGACACCCAGCGCAAGCGCATCTCGCTGACGCTGCGCCTGGACGACGACGCCTCCGGCGGCGGTCGCGCGGAGCGCGGCGGCAACGGCGGCGGTGGTCGCGGTGGCAAGAACAGCGGCAAGGGCGGTGGCAACGGCGGCGGTCGCGGCGGCCAGCGCCCGCGCGGCGGCCAGCAGCGCAAGCAGCGCCAGGAACCGTCCGGCGCGCTGGCGGACGCCCTCCGCCGAGCGGGCTTCGGCACCAACTGACCACACCGGCGAAACGGCCGCTCGGGTCGCGCGACCCGAGCGGCCGTTTCTCGGGCGCGAACGCCGGGGGCGCCGGGCTTCGAACCTGGTTCCCGGAACGGGCACGGCAAGCGGCGTCAACCGCTTTCCCTTCCGCCAGGGCGGTTCCGGCACCACCACGCACAACGAGTTCGACGGCGGGTGCTCAGGACGCCTGGCCGGGTTCGTGGCCTTCGCCGACGAGTTCGACGAGCCGGTCGCCGAGCACCTGCGGGATGACGCGTTCGGCGGAGCGCGCCGCCGCCGCGTGCAGCGCGGACATCACCAGCGGCCGCAGCCTGCGCAGCACGTCGGAGTAGTAGGGGATCTCGTCGGCGTCGGGCACCGCCCGGGTCAGCACGTGCTTGCGGACGACCTCGACGAGCAGCCCGGCGACGTGGTCGATGTCGTCCTGCAACTGGTCCGCCAGGTCGATGACCTCGTCGAGCGGCACGCCGAGCCCGACGAGTTCCGCCCCGGCTTCCAGCAGCCGCGGGCTGGGTGCGACGTACCGCCGTCCGCTGCGTTCCAGCATCCCGAGTTCGACCGCCCGCGCGATGTTGTCCTCGGTGAGCTCGTCGCCGAACAGCTCGCGCAGTTCGGCGGTGGTCACCGCGCGCGGCGCCTCGTCGGCCCAGGAAGCGCCCACCTCTTCCTCCAGGCCGAGCACGTCGGCGAGGCTGCGACCGGCCGCCCACGCGGACAGCATCTCCTTGATCTGCGCGAACGCGTAACCGCGCTCCAGCATGTTGATGATCAGCCGCAGCCGTACCAGGTGCGCGTCGGAGTAGATCGCCGCGCGCCCGCTCCGCCGCGGCGGTGGCAGCAGCCCGCGGTCCTGGTAGACGCGCACGTTGCGCACGGTCGTTCCCGCAGCCCGGGCCAGGTCGTCGATCCGGTATTCCGCCACTCGCCGAAGTCTAGTTCGCCAGTTCGAAGAACACCGGAACCAGCCACCCCTTCAGCGCCGCGGCCGCCCGTCCGGGCAACCCGACGTGCCACGCACGACGAGTCCACCGACGGGCTCTCAGGACAGGAAGCCCCGGAGGAGCGAGGCGGTGCCGTCGAGGTGTTCGGCCATGCTGCGGCGCGCCGCATCGGGGTCGCCGTCGAGGATGGCGCGCACGACCTCCTCGTGCTGTTCGTTGGAGTGCACGATGTTGCGCTCCAGCAGGGGTATCGCGTCGAGGAGTTCGTTGAGCCGCATCCGCACGTCGGCCACCGCGGAGGTCAGCGACGCCGAGCCGGTGAGCTCCGCGATGGCCAGGTGCAGGCGGGAGTCCATCCGCCGGTAGTTCTGCAGTTCCGCGTTGCCCGCGTTGGACAGCAGCGACACCAGGTGCGCCCGTTCGGCCTCGCCGAGATCGCGGGCGGCGGCCATCTCGGCGGCACCGGTTTCCAGCACGTGCCGGTGGGTCAGGGCGTCGTGCAGGTCGACGCCCATCTCGCGGGCGATCCGGCGCGGCCCCTTGCGGGTCGAGCGGGGCGGTTCGACGTTGACGAAGGTCCCGCCGTACCGGCCGCGGCGGGACTCCACGTAACCCGCCTCCTGCAACGCGCGGATGGCCTCCCGCAGCGTGACCCGGCTGACCTTGAGCCGGGTGGCCAGTTCCCGCTCGGCGGGCAGCCGCTCGCCGGGCGCCACCACGCCGAGCCGGATGGCCTGCAGCAGCCGTTCCACGGTCTCCTCGAACGCGTTGCCGGTGCGCACGGCGCGGAACAACGCGTCGCTCGCCCGGTCCTGCAGGACGAGGGGTTCGTCTCCGCTGCTGGTCAACTCGTCACTCCCGAGACAGTGTCCCCGGCGACGATACGCGCACCGGTCACAGCGGCGTGACGTAGGCGCCGGAGATGCCACCGTCCACGAGGAACTGCGAGGCCGTGACGAACGAGGCGTCGTCGCTGGCCAGGAACGTGACCGCGGCGGCGATCTCGTCGGCCTCGGCGAAGCGACCCATGGGCACGTGCACCAGCCGCCGCTGGGCCCGCTCCGGGTCCTTGGCGAACAACTCCTGCAGCAGCGGGGTGTTCACCGGTCCCGGGCACAGCGCGTTGACCCGGATCCCCTCGCGGGCGAACTGCACGCCGAGTTCCCGCGACAGCGACAGCACCCCGCCTTTGCTGGCGGTGTAGGAGATCTGCGAGGTCGCCGCGCCCATGACGGCCACGAACGACGCGGTGTTGATGATCGACCCCTTGCCCTGCCGCCGCATGTACGGGATGGCGTGCTTGCAGCACAGGTAGACCGAGGTGAGGTTGACCTCCTGCACCCGGCGCCACGCGTCGAGGTCGGTGTCCAGGATGGAGTCGTCGTCGGGCGGGGAGATCCCCGCGTTGTTGAAGGCGATGTCCACCGACCCGTACCGGTCGTGCACCTCGGCGAACAGGCCCGCGACCGCGTCGGGGTCGGTGACGTCGGCGGCGACGAACGTCCCGCCGACCTCGTCGGCGGCGCGCTTGCCGGTGTCCTGGTCGATGTCGACGATCGCGACCTTGGCCCCCTCGGAGGCGAAGCGCCGCGCGGTGGCCAGGCCGATGCCGCTGCCGCCGCCGGTGATGACGGCCACGCGGTCCTGCAGACGTCCGGTCATGTCCTCACTCCTCGGTGCTGATGAACACGTTCTTGGTCTCGGTGAACGCGGCGGCGGCGTCGGGGCCGAGCTCCCGGCCGAGGCCGGAGCGCTTGAACCCGCCGAACGGCGTGCTGTGCCGCACGGACGCGTGCGAGTTGACCGACAGGTTCCCGGCCTCCACGGCGCGGGAGACCCGCAGCGCCCGCCCGGTGTCGCGGGTCCAGATCGACCCGGACAGCCCGTAGTCGGTGTCGTTGGCGATGCGCACCGCGTCGGCCTCGTCGTCGAACGGCACGACGGTGACGACCGGCCCGAAGATCTCCTCGGTGAAGGCCGGGTCGGTGACCTCGACCGGCGCGAGGACCGTGGGCGGGAACCAGAAACCGGGCCCGTCCGGCGCCTCGCCCCGGAACGCGACCGGCGCCCCGTCCGGCACGTAACCGGCGACCTTCTCGCGGTGCGCGGCGGAGATCAGCGGCCCCATCTCGGTCTTCTCGTCGTTCGGGTCGCCGACCACGACCCCGCGCACCGCCGGTTCCAGCAGTTCCATGAAGCGGTCGTGCACCGAGCGCTGCACGAGGATGCGGGACCGCGCGCAGCAGTCCTGCCCCGCGTTGTCGAACACGCCGTAGGGGGCGGTGGCCGCGGCCCGCTCCAGGTCCGCGTCGGCGAAGACGATGTTGGCGCTCTTGCCGCCGAGTTCCAGCGTCACCCGCTTCACCTGCTGCGCGCAGCCCGCCATGATCCGGGTGCCGACGCGGGTCGAGCCGGTGAACACGACCTTGCGCACGTCGGGGTGGGTGACGAACCGTTCGCCGACCACCGGGCCCGCGCCGGGCAGGACCTGGAGCAGTCCCTCGGGAAGTCCGGCTTCCAGCGCGAGTTCACCGAGGCGCAGCGCGGTGAGCGGGGTGAGTTCGGCGGGTTTGAGCAGCACGGCGTTGCCGGCGGCCAGCGCGGGGGCGAAGCCCCATCCGGCGATCGGCATCGGGAAGTTCCACGGCACGATGACGCCGACCACGCCGAGCGGTTCCTGGAAGGTCACGTCGATCCCGCCCGCGACCGGGATCTGCCGCCCGAACAGCCGTTCCGGCGCCGCCGCGTAGTACTCCAGCACGTCGCGGACGTTGGCCGCCTCGCCGCGCGCGTTGCCGATGGTGTGCCCGGAGTTGCGGACCTCCAGCCGCGCCAGGTTCTCGACGTCGCCGTCCACGGCGTCGGCGAACCGGCGCAGCAGCCGGGCGCGGTCGGCCGGTGCCAGCGCGGCCCAGGTGCGCTGGGCGCGCACCGCCTTCGCGACGGCCTCGTCGGTCTCGGCCACCGAGCACAGCCGCACGGTCTCCACGACCTGTTCGGTCGCGGGGTTGATCACGTCATGCGCGGTGTTCACCGCGTACCTCCTTCGCCGCGGCGACCAGCGCCGCGAACAGCCGGTTGTCCACTGCGTCCTGTTCCGGGTGCCACTGCACGCCGATGGCGAAGCGGTGGCCGGGCAGCTCGACCGCCTCGACCGTGCCGTCCTCGGCCCGCGCCACCACTTCCAGTCCCCGCCCGATCTCGTCGATGGCCTGGTGGTGGTAGCAGGGCACGCCGACCCGCTCGCCCAGCACCGCAGCGAGGCGGGTCCGCGGTCGGACCCGCACCTCGCTGGTGCCGAATTCCGCGGGAGCGGGCTGATGTCGCCGGTGGCGCACCGAATCCGGCAGGTGCTGGTGCAACGTGCCGCCGAGCGCCACGTTGAGCACCTGGGCTCCCCGGCACACCCCGAGCACCGGGGTCCCGCGCCGCAGCGCGCACCGGATCAGCTCCTCCTCCCAGACGTCCCGGTGCGGTTGCACCGGTCCGAGCGCGGGATGCGCGGACCGCCCGTACCGCGCGGGATCGACGTCGGCACCACCGGCTATCACCACGGCATCCACAGTGGACACCGCGGTGTCGGCGGAGTCCGGCAGCACGGGGAGCATCACCGGCATGCCGCCCGCCCGGTGCACGCCGCTGACGTAGACGTACGGCAGCAGCGCGGCTTCCCGGTTCCAGACGCCCCAGCTGGCCTGCTCGACGTAGGTGCTGATGCCGACGACCGGGCGGTCACAGCCGTTCGAAACCACGGATCCGCTCCCAGTCGGTGACGGCCGAGTCGAACGCGTCCAGTTCGACGCGCGCGGCGTTGACGTAGTGGTCCACGACGTCGCGGCCGAACGCCTCGGCCGCGATCTTGCTGTCCGCCAGCAGCCCGGCGGCCTGCCGCAACGTCGTCGGCACGCCGTCCTTGTCCGCCGTGTAGGCGTTGCCTTCCAGCATCGGTTCGAGCGGTAATTCCTCGGTGATCCCGTGGAGTCCGGCCGCCAGCAACGCGGCGACCGCGAGGTAGGGGTTCACGTCCCCGCCGGGGACGCGGTTCTCCACGCGCAGGCCCTCGCCGTGCCCGACCACGCGCAGCGCGCAGGTGCGGTTGTCGCGCCCCCACGCGACCTGGGTCGGGGCGAAGCTGCCGGGCGCGAAACGCTTGTAGGAGTTGATGTTCGGCGCCAGGAAGTAGGTGAACTCCGGCAGGCACGCGAGCTGCCCGGCGATGAAGTGCTCCATGAGCGGCGAGAACCCGTACCGGCCGGCACCGGGCATCGCGGAGCCGTCGGCGTCGCGCAGGCTGACGTGGATGTGGCAGGAGTTGCCCTCCCGCTGGTCGTACTTGGCCATGAAGCTGAGGCTCATGCCCTCCTGCGCGGCGATCTCCTTGGCGCCGTTCTTGTAGAGCGCGTGGTTGTCGCAACTGGCCAACGCCTCGTCGTAGCGGATGGCGATCTCGTGCTGGCCGAGGTTGCACTCCCCCTTGGCGGACTCGACGTAGAGCCCGGCCCCGGTCATGTCGTTGCGGATGCGGCGCAGCAGCCGTTCTATCCTGCCGGTCCCGGCGATGGAGTAGTCCACATTGTACTGATTGGCCGGGGTCAACCCGTGGTAGCGCTTGTCCCACGCCTGCTCGTAGCTGTCCCGGAAGACCAGGAACTCCAACTCGGTTCCGACGAACGCGCGCAGGCCGAGTTCGGCGAGGCGGTCCAGCTGCTTGCGCAGCACCTGGCGCGGCGACGGGGCGACGGGTTCGCCCGAGTGCCACAGCACGTCGCACAGCACCAGCGCGGTGGCCTCCTGCCACGGGACCAGGCGCAGCGTCCCGAGATCCGGGCGCAGCACGAAGTCGCCGTAGCCGGTCTCCCAGGACGTCATCGCGTATCCGTCCACAGTGGCCATGTCGACGTCCACCGCGAGCAGGTAGTTGCACGCCTCGGTGCCGTGGGCGAGGACCTGGTCCAGGAAGTAGCGCCCGGAGCAGCGCTTGCCCTGCAACCGGCCCTGCATGTCGGTCAACGCGACCACGACGGTGTCGACCTCGCCGGTCTCGACCTTCTCGCGCAGGCGGTCCACGGTCAACGGCGGTTCGCTGCTCAGCACCGGTGACTCCCTCCGACCGGCGCGCGCCGGTCACCATTGGTATGGGAACAGACCTTTGAGGGCACTCATGGAAGCAGCAGCCCCGACCGCTGTCAACAGCGCGCTCCGCCGGAAATCCGGGCGCAACATCAACTTCAGCGGAACGGGTATTGACATCCCCCGCCGAGCGCAGCACTCTGCTCGACCAACCAATGGTCCACGGCCATACCAATGTGGTACCCGCTCGGAAGGACCCTCTCGTGACCGGAAAACGACGCCAGGTCGGCTACGAGCACGCCGGCGGCGACTACCTGCGGAACCGGCAGCTCAAACGAGGCGCGGCGGGCTGGGTGCTGCTCGCCGGGCTCGGCGTGTCCTACGTGATCTCGGGCGACTTCGCCGGGTGGAACTACGGCCTGGCCCAGGGCGGCTGGGGTGGCCTGCTGCTGGCCACCGCCCTGATGGCGGCGATGTACACCTGCATGGTCTTCGGCCTCGCCGAAATGGCTTCGGCGCTGCCGGTGGCCGGGGCGGGGTACGGTTTCGCCCGGCGCGCTCTCGGCCCGCTCGGCGGATTCGCCACCGGCACCGCGATCCTCATCGAGTACTCGATCGCCCCGGCGGCCATCGCGGTGTTCATCGGCGGTTACGTCGAATCGCTCGGGTTGTTCGGGTTGACCAACGGCTGGCCGGTCTACCTGGCGTGCTTCGTCGTCTTCATCGGCATCCACATCTACGGGGTCGGCGAGGCGCTGCGGCTGATGTTCGCCATCACCGCGGTCGCGGTGGTCGCGCTGGTCGCCTTCGCCGTCGGCATGATCCCGGAGTTCTCGGTGGCCAAGCTGTTCGACATCGCGCCCGGCACCGGACTGGGCGCGAGCCACTTCCTGCCGCACGGCTACGCCGGGGTGCTGGCCTCGCTGGTGTACGGCATCTGGTTCTTCCTGGCGGTGGAAGGAGTTCCGCTGGCCGCCGAGGAGGCGCGCGACCCGCGCCGGGACATGCCGCGCGGCATCATCGCGGCGATCAGCGTGCTGCTGGTGTTCGCCGCGACGATCCTGCTGCTCGCCCCGGGCGGGGCGGGCTCGTCGGCGATCGCGGGTGCCGACAACCCGCTGCCCGCGGCGGTCCGCGCCGCAGCGGGCGGCGACAGCGCACTGGCCGAGGTGGTCAACTACGTCGGCCTGGCCGGTCTGGTCGCGAGCTTCTTCTCCATCGTCTACGCCTCGTCGCGCCAGCTGTTCGCCCTCTCCCGGGCGGGGTACCTGCCCCGCTGGCTGTCGGTCACCGGCACCCGCAAGACGCCCTACCTCGCGCTGATCGTCCCCGGCTGCATCGGGTTCGCGCTGGCCACCGCGACCGGCGACGGCGCGCTGCTGATCAACATCGCGGTCTTCGGAGCCACCGTGTCGTACGTGCTGCTGAACCTCTCGCACATCGTGCTCCGCTTCCGCGAACCGGCGCTGGGCCGCCCCTACCGCACGCCCGGCGGCGTCGTGACCACCACGATCGCCCTGGTCCTGGCGCTGGCGGCGGTCGTGGCCACGTTCTTCGTCGACGAGGTGGCGGCGGGCATCACGGCCGCGATCTTCCTGGCCGCCCTGGCGTACTTCTGGTTCCACAGCCGCCACCACCTCGTCGCCAACGCCCCCGAGGAGGAGTTCGCCGCGGTCGAAGCGGCCGAGTCAGAACTGACCTGAGCCGAACCGGCCGCACCGGACGGCGGCGAGGAAAGCCGACCACTGGGCCGCGGTGGCGACGAAGAACCCGCCGCCGCGGTCCTTGGTGTCGCGCACCGCGGCCCCGCCGTCGGCCGTCCGACCGACCTCGACGCAGCTGCTGTTGGGCCCGGAATAGCTGGACTTCCGCCACCCGGAGGCCGACCTCGACGTCATCGCCGCTCCCCCTCCATCTCGTCGCGAATCCCGCATCGATCGTCTCACCGGATCGTTCGCCTTCGCATTTTTCGCATGTCCCCACCGCCCGGAATGCGAGCCGCTCCGGTATGGTCCCGACATGGACTTTCGCAAACTGGGGCATGGACACACCCTTCAGCGTCCGGCATTTGACCCGGAGGAGCTGACCGACGAGGCGTTCACCTTCAAGGGAGAATTCGACGACGACGAACTCCTCATCGAGTCCGGAGAGTTCGCTGAAGTGAAGGGCCAGGGCACCCTCGCGCGTTCCCTGGTGCGTTCAGCCGACCTATCCGGTGTTCGGTTGTCCCCGCTGGAATTGTCTGACGTTCGATTCGAGGACGTCGAGCTGTCCGGCGCCTCATGGCAGGGCGTCAAAGCACGGCGGACCGAGATCGTCCGCAGCCGCGCGATGGGTTTCCGGATGTCGCTGGTGTCGGCGAACGACCTCTACATCGATGGCTGCCGCCTGGACTATGCGAGCATCCATGTCGAGAGCGTGAAGGGCGCGCTCGTCTTCCACGAGTGCACCTTCCGCGAGGCCACGATCAGCGGGGATCTTTCGAGCGTCGTGTTCTCCGACTGCTCGCTCGAAGGCGTGGAGTTCGAAGCGACCAAGGCCGTGGGGTGCGATTTGACGACGTCGCAGATCGCCGGAGCCAGCGGACTGCTGGGACTACGCGGCGCCCGGATCAGCGCCGAGCAAGCAGCCTCGGCGGCGATCCTCATCGCCACCGAGGCCGGTCTCACCGTGAGCGATTAGCGCTTGTTCCAGTTGTCCCACGACGGGCGGTTGTCGAAACCGCCCCCGACGTTGTCCCACGAATCGCGGTTGTCCCAAGCGCGGAGCGACGGGAAAATCGGTCGGCGACTGATCAGCGACTGCAACACCGATTCACTCCGCCACACCATGCTCGAAATGTCGATCAGGTCGCCTTGCGGCATCGAGCACCCCCTCGACTAATGCAATCTTACCATTGCGGCAGTAATTGGTTTCCGCGACATCGAACCTGCCTAGCTCGAAGTATCTGTTCGCCGGGTGACCACCTCCACAGAAATCGAAATACGGACATGTCGAATGGCATTGAGCGAGGCCACGCCTGTACTCGGCGACCCATGCGCACCGTGATCCGCGCTCGACCAGCGTGTCGAGGTCGTGCGCTAGGACGTTGCCGCACGCGAAATCACCGAAGCGGTCCGACCTGAAGCCCGCAAGTTCAGGCGAGATCAGCGTGACATTGCCGTTCCACCCGACCGTAGGAAGCGGGTCGATCACAGGTGTCCGGCCGCCCGCCGCGTGGCCGTTGAACACGCGCCCGGCATAGGCGAGCACCCGATCGATGTCGCGCAACCCTACCCGGTCGTCGGCGATCCACTCTTCCAGCAGTGCCGACCAGAACGCTCGGACCTGTCCGAGGTCGTGCTCGTTGCTGCGGTCGTTCACGCCTTCGCACTCTTCGATGTTCACGCCCAACCACCGGGCGCCCAGCTCGGCGACCGCTTGGTAGAGGCGTCGAGCGCGCTCCGGCGTTGGGTCGGACACGACGGCGATTACCGACACCGGGTGCCCGTCGGCAACCAACCGTCGGATGCCGCGTTCGATCCGCCGGAATGCGGGCCGTCCCGCGAAGTCGACGCGCGCCTCGTTGTCACACTCGGCGCCGTCGATGCTCACGCCGACACGGACGTGACGTTCCGCCAACCACGCGGACCACGCCTCGTCGATCAGCACGGCATTCGTCTGGATGCTGTGGGACACCTCGACGTCGGCGAACTGGTCGAACAGCAGCCCGAGGTGGTCGCGGCCAGCCGCCAGGGGTTCGCCTCCGTGCCAGATGACCTCGACGGCTCTGCTCGACAACCAGCGCCGTACGGACGCGGCGACCGCCCGTGCGACCGCGGGCGTCATGCGACGGTCATTCTTGCGGTCCGCCAGGTAGCAGTAACGGCAATCGAGGTTGCAGAGCGTCGTCGGCTGCATGATCACGCTGTCGGGGGCGGCGACGGATGCTTGTACATGTTCGGGCACGGCGTGTCCTTCCCTCACTTTCGTCGAGTTGGAAGCGGCTGGGCGATGCGTCGGGGGCCACGCACGGCCCAGCCGCGCGACCTGGTGCCGAAGTTCGGGGCCCGACACCAAGCCGGGCTTACAGGCGGCGGACGGCGGCGAGAACGCGGGCGAGCACGCGTGGATTGCGGGCGCGTTCCTCGGGTTCGGCGTCGCGGATTTCGGCGGGAAGCCGAAAGATTCGGGTCTCCAGGTTGGCCAGCTCGTCGGCGAGCTCGCCGCGCATGGTGATCACTCGCGGCGAACGCGCCCGGATCCCGTCGTTCGGACCAAAGACGTAGAGGGCCCAGTCCTGGCGTCTCAGCTCGGAAAGCAGCGCGTCAACCCCGATACAGTGCACGGCGCGCCGCCTCCTGCCAGTCGTCGGTGTCTTCCTGATCGTCGTCGACATCGGTCCGCCGGCGCCGTTTCCACTCGTCAACGGCCACCGCTAACCCACTGGGCGCGGCCAGACCCAGCACGCGCCCGGCCATCACGGCAAGAGCCCTCGTAAAGGTGCCCATCGTTACCCCTTCACTGCCGGTCGGGTCCGCCTCAGCGGACCGTTGCGCTACGCAGTCGGGAGGTAACCGTGTGGAATTGGCGTGGGGGATGATGTGGGAACAACTCCCACACCTATCCACCCCGCCGTGTCCACGCAGGTAGCTACGCTGTACGCCGGACCGGACACGTGCCGCGCGCATGACTGGAGACCTTCATGGCCCGTACGTCGGAAGCAGTCGCGCAACTTCGCCGTGCGCTCGGGTCCTCCCTCGCTGGATACCGGAAGGCTTCACCGCTCGACCAAACCCAGCTCGGGCGTATCACGAACTACTCACGAACGTCGATCTCCCACATCGAGGCCGGCCGCCAGTTTCCGGGTCGCGACTTCTGGAGCACCGCCGACGACGCACTCGGCGCGAATGGTGACCTGCTTGCTCACTTCGACCGGGTCCGCGAGCGACAGAACCAACTGAAGATTGCCGAACTGCAAGGCGCACAGGTAGCAAGGAGCGCACCAGCAACCGAACCCCCGCGGTCCCCCGGCACGCCGCACGACGACGATTGGCAACGTGACGACGTGAATCGCCGTGAACTACTCCGCTTGATGACGGTCACAGGAAGTCTGCTCGCGATCCCCGCAATCGACGTCGATCGCGTCCGGCACGGCGTCGAGCACCCCCGCTACCTCGACGCTGCAACGGTGGACAACTTCGAGCGGATGAACGCTGGCCTGTGGCAGCAGTTCGCACAGATCCGGTCGAAACGCCAAGTCCTCCCGGCCGCACGCCAGCATCTTGCAGCCCTGACCAACAGCCTGGACGAACCGCAGAGCGGGGATGTGCGGCGCAAGCTGTGCACCCTCGCGAGTGACCTCTTCCAACTCTGCGGCGAGATCTTCTTCGACAGCGACAACTACGCCGACGCCGCGCACTGCTACTCCGAAGCCGCTCATGCCAGCAAGGAAGCGCGTGAGTTCGACATGTGGGCATGCGCCATGATCCGGACGGCCTTTCTGAGCATCTACGAACGCCAGTACCACCACGCCTCGCCGATGCTGGACCGGGCGGCGCACCTCGCTGTCCGGGGCAGTCCAGACCGCACAACTCGGTTTTGGGTCGCGGCCGTCCAGGCGCAGACGTACGCCGGGCTCGGAGACCTGTCCGCCTGCCAACGGGCCTTGGACAAGGCCGAGCAGGTCGTGCACCTCGACGCGAAGGTGCCCGCACCGGATGGCTCCGGTTCGAAGACTCGCGCCTGGCCGAGGAACGGGGCTCCTGTTACGTGACGCTTCGGCGTCCCCAGCTGGCCGAGCCCGTGCTCAACGAAGCACTGGTCCAAGCCCCATCGGCCCGCCGTAGAGGCGCCGTGCTCGCTGACCTCGCGTCCGTCAGCGCGCAGCGCGCAGACGTGAGGCAACTGCTCATGCACGGCGCCGCCGCCCTCGATGCTGCTCGACAGACTTCGTCGGCCGGGTACCTCGGACGCAAACTCGGCGACCTGCGCAACGAACTCGTGCCGTACCTGAACGACCGGCACGTACGCTACCTGGATTCGCAGATCAACGACGTCGTATCCGCAACCAGCCCGAAGCAGTGAGGAGAGGTTCAGTGTCGGACGAGAAGGGGCGCATCTTCCGCGAGGCATGGATCGCTGGGGTGAACAAGTACTACCCCGGCGAGCCGAAGCCGGGCTACATCACTCCGTGGGACGAGACCCCCGATTGGGAACGTGCCAGCGCGGCAGCTGTCTACCAACAGGTCCAGGACTTCATCCAGGCCACCGATGGCGCCGCGTCCAAACTGACCCGCGAGCAGCAGGGCCGGTTCGTCGCGCTGTGCTGGATCGGGCAGATCTACAAGCACTTCGCCGACCCCAAGCCCGGCTACGTCGCTGACTGGGCGGACATGCCCGAATGGCAGCGGGAGACCGACTGCGACATCTTCGAACGCATCGCGCAGGACGTGAGTCCGTCGCGCACGACCTGACCGCATGCCGAAGCACAGCGCCCGCCAGGTCGTACCGGGCGGGCGCTGCTGGTAACCCGTTCGCCGCGCGGTTCCGCGATCGGGCGGGGCGCCCTCACCCCTCGCAGCACGACGACGCCGCGCCGTTGCCGGGTGGGACGTCGAGGGCGGGGTTGCGGTCGAAGAAGCCGACGGGTTTGAGCGTGAAGCCGCAGTAGTCCACCGGCATGATCGGCCAGTCCTCGACGCGGGGGAAGTGGGTGAGGCCGAAGGTGTGCCACAGCACGATGTCCTCGCCGTCGACGCCGCGGTCCTGCGCCGCGTACGCGGGCAGGCCGTCCCCGCCGTGGCTCTGGTTCGTCCACTCGCCAGCCGGGTAGCGCTCGTCCGGGGCGTAGCGGGTGACCCACAGGTGCTTGGTCGCGAACGCCGCCCGCGACGCGATCCACGAGGACGGGTCGGACAGCAGGGTCGGGGTGCCCTGCGCGTGCAGGGCGTAGCCGACGGGCTGGCCGAGCCGGTTGGTGCGCTCCGGGTTGACGACGTGCCAGGTGCGCCCGGCCGCCGGGTCGGCATCGCGGGCCGCGGTGCTCTCCCGGTCGAGGCGCGTCACGCTGCGGGTGAACGCGTTGCCGTGCGGGTTGCCCTCGCCCGCCGGGAGGCGCCGCGCCTCGATCTCGTCGACGGCGTTGCGCACCCCGTCGACCATCATGTCCAGCCGGGCGCTGAACAGGTGCTGGTGGAACGGGGCGCCGAGTCCGGGCGCCACCTCGCTGGCGTGCCGCGACCCCTCCTCCGGGTAGGAGGAGGTGAACACGATGCCGGTCGCCTTGACCTCCAGCTGGATGGTGCCGTCCAGGTACAGGTTCCAGTAGAAGCCGTAGTCGTAGTTGCCGACGGTGACGAAGAACGAGATCACCAACCGCCGCTGCCGCCTGGTCTCGGCGGAGCCGGTGAACACGTCGGTGTGCTTCCACAGCACGCCGTAGTCCTCTTCGTGCATGCAGATCGCGTTGCGCAGCACGCGCGGATTGCCGTCCTCGGCCGCGACGACCGCGTCGAAGTAGTGGATCTCGCCGAGGCAGTCGCAGCCGAGCACGAGCTCGTTGGCGAGTTTGCCGAGGCAGTACTCGCCCGCGTCGAAGTAGTTCTGCCAGAACCGGGCGGGCGCCGGATCGCCGTAGTTGACGACCATCTCGGCCACCGAGGCCCGGTAGACCACCGGTCGGTCGCGATCGCCGTCGCGGAACGAGATGCGGTGCAGCACCAGGCCCTCGCGCGGATCGAAGCCGACGCGGAAACTCCAGTTCTCCCAACGGACTTCGGAGCCGTCGACGGTGAAGCTCGGTCCGTCCGGCTGGGTGATCTCGATGGGTTTGAGGCTGGTGCGCGTCGGCCCGGACAGCGCCTCGTCGGTGTAGTCGCCGCTCTCGGCCGGGATGGTGGCCTTCCGGTCGTCGACGACGCGGAGGACGCGCTGGTCGATCACGTCGACGTAGGCGACGACGCCGTCGATCGGGTGCGCCCACGGCAGTTCGCCGGGGTGGTTCTGCAGGAACGCCAGCGCGCGCAGCATGCGCCTGCCGCGTTCCTCCTCGAAACCGAACCAGCCGGCGGACAGCGGGCACACCCGGACCTTCTCGACGTCGTCGACGCCCCGGTCCCGGATGGCCGCGCGCCACTGCTCGTCGGCCCGCACGATCCGCTCGACCAGGTCGTACTCGTCCAGCATCACCGGCGGCTGGCCCTGCACACCCGGGTCCACCGCGGTCTTGTCGACCACCTGGTCGTCGTCCAGCGAGACCACGACGACGGCGAGTTCGCCGGTCTTGACGTCGCAGAGCACGGAACGCACCCGCCGCGGCACCGGCTCGCCGGCGAGCACCGCGGCCTTGGTCGGTTCGTCCAGCTGCACCAGGGGGAAACGCGTCGCGTCCCGCACCAGGCCGGCTTGCCGGAGGATCTCCAGGTTGCGCAGGATCTCGTCCTCGTCCAGCGGGTCCAGCGGGTGCTTCGTCATCGCGACTGCCCTCCGATGTTGATCCAGACTCCCTTGGTCTCGGTGAACTCGTCCAGGGCGTGCGAGCCCATCTCGCGTCCCCAGCCGCTGGCGCCGAACCCGCCCCACGGCGCCGCCGGGTCCAGCAGCGGCAGCATGTTGACGTAGACGTTGCCGGCGCGGACCGCGGCGGCCGTGCGGTGCGCGGTGGCGAGGTCGTTGGTCCACACGCACGCCGCGAGGCCGTACTCGGTGCCGTTGGCGCGCGCGGGCAGCTCCTCGGGATCGTCGTAGGGCAGGATCGCCAGCACCGGGCCGAAGATCTCCTCGCGCGCGATCGTCATGTCGTCGGTGACGCCGGTGAACACCGTGGGGCGGAAGAAGTTCCCGGCGGCCAGCTCGCCGTCCGCGCGGGTGCCGCCGGTGACCAGCTGCGCGCCCTCGGACACCCCCGTCGCGACGTACCCGGCGACCTGGTCGAGGTGTTCGGCCGACACCAGCGGTCCGAGCTCGGACGCCGCGTCGATGCCGGGACCCAGCCGGAGCCCGTCGGCGGCGCGGGCGATCTTCTCGGCGAACTCGTCGACCCGCTTGGAATCCACGAAGAAGCGCGTGTAGGCGGCGCAGACCTGTCCGGAGTTCAGCAACGCGCCCTGCAGGTTCCCGGCCACGGCGGCGTCGATGTCGGCGTCGCGGGCGATGATGCTCGGCGCCTTGCCGCCCAGTTCGAGGCTGACGCGCTTGAGGTTGCCCGCGCAGGCGGCCACGATCGCCTTGCCGACCTCGGTGGAACCGGTGAACGACACCTTGTCCACCCCCGGGTGCGCCACGAGCGCGCGGCCGGTGTCCGGACCGCCGGTCAGGCAGTTGACCACTCCGTCCGGCACCCCGGCCCGCACGCACAGCCGCGCGAGTTCCACAGTGGACAGCGGGGTTTGCTCCGCCGGTTTCAGGATCGCGGTGTTGCCGCACGCCAGCGCGGGGGCGAGCTTCCACGCCGCGATCATCAGCGGGAAGTTCCACGGCGTGATCAGGGCGCACACGCCCACCGGCTCGCGGCGGGTGTAGTGCAGCGCGCCCGGCACCGAGACCGGCGAGGTCGCGCCCTCGATCTTGGTGCACCACCCGGCGTAGTAGCGGAACACCTCGGCCGCCATCGACACGCTGACGTTGCGCGCCACGCCGATCGGCTGCCCCTGGTCCCGGGTCTCCAGTTCGGCGAGCGGCTCGGCGTTGTCCTCGACGAGATCGGCGATCCGCCACAGCAACCGGGCGCGGGCCGCGGGCGGCATGTCCCGCCAACCCGGGTCGGCGAGCGCGGCGCGCGCGTGCTCCACCGCCCGGTCCACGTCGGCCTCGCCGGCGTCGGCGCAGCGCCCGATCTCCGCGCCGGTCGCCGGGTCGCGGGTGGGCAGCTGACCGCCCCCTGCCGCGTCGACCCAGCGTCCGCCGATGAGCAGTTGTTCCCGCACGTCCAACGGTGTCCCCTCCAGCGCGTCGCGAGCTGTCGGCCACCACTGAAGCCCACCCCGCGACCGGCGGTCTAGCCCGCGGAGGAACGACAGTTGTCCGCGAGTGCACTCAAGGGTCCACCCCCGGGACTGCTGGCGCGCGGCGGTGCCGAGCGCTCACCCGAGGCGCGATGTCCGGTACTCGCGCGGCGACACCCCGAACGCCGCCTTGAACAGCCTGGAGAAGTGCGCGGCGTTGGGCAGGCCCCAGCGACCCGCGATGGCGCTGACCGGCAGTTCCGCCAGTTCGGGGTCGGCCAGGTCGCGGCGGCAGCGCTCCAGCCGCCGCAGCCGGATCCACCCGCTGACCGGGGTCCCGTCGGCGGAGAACAGCTTGTGCAGGTAGCGCACCGAGATGTGGTTGCGCGCGGCGATCGTCTCGGGACCGAGCTCGGGGTCGTCGAGATGCCGTTCGATGAACGAGCGCAGCTCGCCGAGCAGGTCCCGGTGCCGCGCCGCGTACTGCCCGGTCGTCTCGACCACCGCCGCGGCGAGCACGTCGAGCAGCGCGTCGGCGATGAGCACGCCCGAGCGGGTCCCGGCCTCGTCCCGCTCGCACAGGTCCTGCAACAGCGAGCGCACCAGCAGCCCGGTGCCCTCCCGCCCGCAGAACCGGCGGGCGCGCAGCTCGGCGAGGTCGTCGGCGCGCAGCCGCAGGAACTCGCGGGGGAACATCAGCACGACCACCCGGAAGTCCTCGTCGAAGCTGAGCACGTACGGGTGGCTGGTGTCGTAGAGCGCGAAGTCGCCCGGCCCCAGCAGGGTCTCCCGCCCGTCCTGGCACACCAGGCCGTGACCGCGCAGTTGCAGGCTGAGCTTGAGCTGCCCGGAGTCGGTGCCGCGGATCAGCTTCGAGGTGCGCCGCACCCGGTGCGGCGAGGCGCTCACCTCGGCGAGGTGCACCGCGCCCACCTCCCGCGCCCGGATGCTGCCCCGGAACCGCTCGCGCTGCGGCGAACTGGCCTGCAGCGGCACGAACGTCCCCGAGACCGCCTGCTCCCAGGAGTCGAACGAATGACCCGCGCGCGGGGCCGCACCGGTGCCGGGCATCGTCACCTCCACCACTCCTCGAACGATGCGGGAAACCGTAGGCGGCGGCGCCGGAAAAGGCCATGGTTACCGACGAGTCCGATCACCGCCGGATGTCGACCGTGATCGGAACCCGCCGCCGGACCGAGCGGTCACCCACGCGCATTTCCTCCCGCCGCGAATTCCGCACCGCGCGGCGGCGCTTTCGACGATTTCCGACCGGGCGGAATTGCCGCGGAATCGTTGTGGGCGTGCGGACCGGCGAATCGCGTTCCGCGCTTGATCGCGCGAGGACGAACCGCCGGCCGCGGACTCGCCGGGCGGACGGCCGGTTCCGTGACTTACCCAACATCCGGGCAAGAACCCCGTTTCCGGCGCATCACCGCTGATCAGAAACCGCCAACTGAATACATCCGGACAAATCGCCCTGGTACCGTGGCGGCGTGCCCGAGAAGACCGCCGTACGCTCGACGACCGTCTCGGGCAGGAGCAACCGCAAGATCAGCTGGGACGTCGTCCGCACCCTGTGCGTGACGCTGGTCATGCTCTACCACGCGACCTTCCTCAGCGTCTACCTGCACCCGGAGCTGCTGCCGCGCACGTTCGTCTTCCCCTACCAGGTCGGCGCGAGCCTGCTGCTGGTGATCTCCGCGTACTTCGCGTGCGTGACCATCGGCCGCGGGACGCTGCTGCGCTATTGGTGGGGGCGGATAGCCCGGCTGTTCCCGCCGTTCCTCGCGGCGGTCCTGGTGATCTACCTGATCATGCGCTGGGCCGCGGTCGAAGGCTGGTTCTACCCCACCACCGACGACCTGGTGGCGAACTGGCTGATGCTGTGGAACTGGAAACCCGCCGACTACTTCTTCATCGACGGGTCGCACTGGACGGTTCCGCTCCAGCTCATGGGTTTCACCGCGGCGGCGCTGCTGTTCCGCACCAGGTGGGGGCACGGCAAGCGGATCATCCGCGTGCTGTGGGCGGCGGTGCTCGTGCCGATCGCGCAGTGGCCGCTGCGGGTCTCGGACCCGCCGGAGGTGTACCGCACGATCGTCGACGGCATCGGCGTGCACCGCTGGCACCTGTTCGTCGCGGGCGTGGCGATCTGGCTGTGGTCCACCCACCGGATCAGCCACCCGCACTTCGCCGCGCTGCTCGGCAGTTGCATGCTCGGCCAGGCGCTGCACAACTACTCCGAGACCCCGGAGGGCCTGGTCGCGGACTGGGGCTCCACGGTCGCGGTCTGCGTCGGCATGGTCGTCGTCGCGCTGACCGCGCGCGGCCCGGACTGGAACCGGGTGATCCCGGACTGGCTGGGACGGCGTTTCACCTGGTTCGCCGGGATCTCCTACGGGGTGTTCCTGGTGCACCAGACGGTCGGCTACGTGGTGTCCCGCGAGCTGCAGGACCTCGGCTTCGGCCCGACGCTGCAGACCCTCGCCATGGTGTGCACCGGCGTGGGCCTCGGCTGGGCCCTCACCCGCTTCGTCGAACGCCCGACCCACCGCTTCCTGATGCGCACCTACGACCGCCTCGCCGCCCGCCGCCAGGCGGCCCGCACCACCTGACGAGATCCTGTCGCCGAACTCGTCGCGCTTGGCGGTGCCGGTGCGGAGCTGGACCACTACAGCGGGTGGCGCCCCAGGACGGTGGCGGTGTCGAGCGACGTGGTGCGGGCGGCCGGGTTGCCCGCGTCGGCCCAGCGGCGCAGGGCCGCGGTGGCGGCGTCGCGGTCCCGGGGCGGGAGACCGGCGATCTGCGAGCCGTGGTTGCCGCCGGGGACGAAGTAGCGGTACGAGTCCGGACCGCCGGGTTCGAACGGTTCGGCGCTCCACGGGTCGTTCGCCCCGTAGACGAACAGCAGCTGCGAACCCCGGGTGCGCACCCACTCGTCGACCGGGCGCATGGCGCCCGGCCGGAAGCGCATCGGGATGTCGCGCGGCACGAGGTTGCGCGGATCACCCAGGTCGCGGTGGTGCAGCAGGTCCGCCAGCAGCGCGTCGGACACGTGCGGCCAGCCGAGCTGGGTGCCCGCCTGGTAGTAGTAGGGCACGTACGGGTCGATGCCCTGGTCCGTGTACATCTCGAATCCGACGGTCTCGTCCAGGAAGCGGAAGAATTCGTCGGTGCTCGCCGTATCCGCCGGAATTCGCGAGCAGTCCGCCTGGCCGCGGTACTGCCAGAACGAGAACAGCGCGTCCTGCACGACCATTTCCAGACCGCGGTCGCTGTCGCCGATGACGTGGTCGAAGGTCAGGTGGTGGGCGCGCGCGTAGTCGTCGAACTTCGCGCGCAGCTCCCCGCGGCGGCGCAGCGCCTCCCGCTGCGCCTCGGTCAGCGCGGCGCGGCAGGCCGGATCGGTGCCGACGTGGGCGAGGAAGTCGTCGTAGCCGCGGTCGGCGTCGTTGTCGACGTCATCGGGTGCGACGTAGGCGACCGTGCCGTCCACGTCGTGCGGGTAGAAGCGGCGGTGGTAGACGGCCGTCATGCCGCCCTTGCTGGCCCCGGTGGTGATCCAGTTGCGCGCGTAGACCCGGCGCAGCGCGTCGACGACCCGGTGCTCGTCGGTCGCGGCCTGCCAGATGTCCAGGTCGCGCCAGTCGGCCGGGTCGGGCCGCGAGGGCGCGAAGAAGCGGTGCTCCAGGCTGACTTGGTTGCCGTCGACCAGCCGCGTCGGCTCGGTGCGGGTCGTCTTCTGCGGCAGGTTGTAGCCGCTGGTGTACAGCACGGTCGGCCGGTCGAAGCCGCGGTGCAGCAGCGTCAGCCGCTGCTGGAACGTGCCGGCCGCCGGGTTCCGGTGGTCGGCGGGCTGGGTGTAGGTCAGGTCGAACAGCCGGAACCCCGGTTCGGTCGGGCGTTCGCCCACCACTGTCAGACCCGGCACGGCGTCGAGCCGTTCCCGCACGTCGTCGACGGGTGCCGCCCCGACCGGCGTGCCCACCAGCAGCAGGCCGCAGGCCAGCAGCACCGCGACCAGACCACGCCACCTCATCGCGCCTCCCCGGGCTCAGCGCGGACATCGGCGTCCGCGTGCTCAGCATCGGGTCCAGTCTGGTCCGGCGGCACCGGAACGGCCGCCGGGACGCGCTGGTGTGTCGTGTTCTCGCCGCGTGCAGAACCCGTCGGTGGACCGCTTGCTCCGCCCGCGCGACGGCACCGCCGCGCGCGGCGGCAGCGGGTCAACCGCGGACCGCGGCGTCGGGTTCGGGCTCCTCCGCGCGCTGCTCGGGAACCTCGATCTCCTCCACCGGCACTCGTCCACTGTGGACGACGCGGTCGACGTAGGCGTCGGACAGCACGTCCGGGGCGTCCCGCTCGGTGGCCGCCAGGAACGGTTCGGCCTGGGCCAGCACCTGCTGGGCGGCGCGGACCCGTTCGGCCACGTCCTGGCGCATCTGCAACATCGTCCGCGCGTACTCGTCGGCGCGGCGGATGCGGCGCTCGGCCTCCGCGGTCGCCTCGCGCACCCGGCGCTGCGCCTCGGCCCGGCTGGTCTGCTCGCGCTCGGCGAGCACGCGCATCTCCTCCTCGCGGCGGGCCGCCATGGAGATCTCGAAGTCCTTCTCGACCTGGGTGCGCCGCTGTTCGGCCTCGGTGTCCAGCTTGCGGCGGTGCTGCTCGGCCTCGCGCGCCATCCGCTGCACCTCGTCGCGCGTGCGGGCCAGCATCTCGTTGCGCTGCTGCTCGGACTGGCGGCGCCACTCGTCGGCCTCGGAGACGAGCTTCTCGTAGCGGGCGCGCAGTTCCGCCGCGGACTGCTCGGAGCGCGCCCACTCGTGCTCGGCCGCGGCCTGCGCGGACGACACGACCTCGGCGGCCTCGTCCTTGGCCAGCCGCACCATCCGGCGCAGCCGGTCGGACAGCGCGGACTCGTCGATGGGCTGCCGCGCCTGCTCGTCGAGCTGCTTGCGCAACGACTCGATCTCGGCGCGGGCCTCGTCCAGCTGGGCGGACAGATCGGCCACCTGGCTCAGCGCGGAGTCGCGGTCCTCGGTGAGCATCCGGACCTCGGCCTCGGTCTGCTGGATGTAGAACTTCACCTGCGATCGCCGGAATCCGTACCACACGACGTCGAAATCCGACTTCAGCGGCACGAGTTCCCGGTCCTCGTTGTGCCCCACGGTCTCACCCCACTAGCCAGTTGGTCCACGGTGCTGGAGCGAGCCACGCCCCCGACGCGGCAGTGTCCGTTGTACACCTGAAAAGCGTCCCCGCGATGTGCTCCGCCGGACTGAACCGGCGACCCCGGACGGACGCTCGGTAACGCCATCGCTACGCCGACATTCTCCACTGCGGCGCGCGGCTGGATCAACTGCCCCGAACCGTCGCAATCGTCAGGACATCCACCGTTGACCTCGCAGAGACCTCGGTCACCGCGAGGAAACGTCGCGGCCGTGGAGAATCCGCCGGAAGATCATCTCGATCTCCTCGGGCGCGGGAACCGATTCCCGGACCACGCCCTGCAGCAGCAGTCCGCAGAAGACCGCCGACAGCGCGCGCCCGGTGACCGGATCGGTGTGCGCGGTGAACAGCTCGGCCAGCGCGGTGTCCCATTCCTGGCTGACGTGGCGCAGCGCGGGGCGGTGCAGCGCGGCGATGTAGAGCTCGTGCTCGACGGCGGTGCGCGAGCGCTCCGGTCCGAGGTAGTGCAGCACCAGTTCGGTCAGCGCGGCGGCCAGGTCGCGGTGCTCCTCCAGCGACCCGGCCCACTCGCGGAGCTGGGCGACGTCGTCCGCGGCGGCCTGCCGCAGAGCGCTGGCCAGCAGGTCGTCCAGGGTGGCGAAGTAGTAGGTGGTCGAGCCGAGCGGCACTTCCGCCGCGGCGGCCACGGCGCGGTGCGTCAGCTTCTCGACACCGCGCTCGGCGACCACCGTGATCGCGGCGCGCGCGATGCGCTCCCGCCGGTCGGGGTCCTTGCGTCGGGCGCGCGGGGAGGTCGGGGCCGGCTCGGTGATCGACATTCGCTCGGTGTTCCTCCCTGTGCTTCGCAACACACGCATCACGGACATCGGCACGCTCGTCCCACAGCGTGCCATGCCCGCGCCGGAGCGCGATGCGGCCCAGGTCACCCGCCAGGCGTTTTGCCTGTTCAAAGCATGAAATTCGGCAGAATCCGGAAGTTCTCCGACCCCGGTGATGTACAGATGTACAGCAACGGTGTTAGGGTCTTTCGCGGCACTGCGCCACACCCATTGCCGAATGCGCGACACAAACGAACGGGCGCCACCACCGAATGGATCGCCAGGAGGTGAGCAAAGCAGCACAGCGTGCTGGTGGCATCCGCGCGAAGATCCGATTCGCAGGCATCACGGGCCGCCGCGACGAAGAATGAAACCGTCGCGATAAACCGCGCCGCCCGGGCGCAGAAAACACGCAAGCTCCGATCAACCAGACGGGGAATACGATCCATGCCGCAAGCCGACCGAACGTCGGCGGGCGGAGCGCATTCCGCTACCGCCGCGCCGAATTCTCCCACGCTGTTCATCGACGGTGAGTGGGTGCACGCCGAGTCCGGCCGCACCCGCGACATCCACTGCCCCGCCGACGGCAGCCCGGTCGCCACCGTCGACGAGGCCGACCGCGCCGACGTCGAGAAGGCCATCGCCGCCGCGCGACGCGCCTTCGACGAGGGCTCCTGGACCGCCACCTCGCCATGGGACCGCGGTGACCTGCTGCTGCGGGTCAGCGACATCCTGGTGCGCGACAAGGCCGAGTTCGCCCGCGCCGAATCGCTGGACACCGGCAAACGCCTGGTGGAAAGCGAGTACGACATGGACGACATCGCCGCGTGCTTCCGCTACTACGGCAAGATCGCCGGCACCGACGCGGGCCGCGTCGTCGACACCGGCAACCCGGACGCGATCAGCCGCGTGCAGTACGAGCCGGTGGGCGTCTGCGGCATGATCACGCCGTGGAACTACCCGCTGCTCCAGGTGGCCTGGAAGGTCGCCCCGGCCATCGCCGCCGGTGACACCTTCGTGCTCAAGCCCAGCGAGCTGACCCCCAGCACCGCGATCCTGCTGATGCGGGCGCTGGCCGAGGCCGGGCTGCCCGCGGGCGTGGGCAACCTGGTGCTGGGCGCCGGCGCCGAGGTCGGCGCGGTGCTGTCCGAGCACCCGGACGTCGACCTGGTCTCCTTCACCGGCGGGCTGCACACCGGCCGCCGGATCTCCGCCGCGGCCGCGGGCACGGTCAAGAAGGTCGCGCTGGAGCTGGGCGGCAAGAACCCCAACGTGGTGTTCGCCGACGCCGACTTCGAGACCGCCGTCGACTACGCGATGATGGCGATCTTCCTGCACTCCGGCCAGGTCTGCTCCGCCGGTGCCCGGCTGATCGTGCAGGACGAGCTGCACGACCGGCTCGTCGACGAGATCGTGCGCCGCGCCGAGAAGATCCGCATCGGCGGCCCGTTCGACGCCAACGCCGAGACCGGCCCGCTGATCTCGGCCGCGCACCGCGAGAAGGTCGAGGACTACGTCGCCAAGTCGATCGCCGAGGGCGCCGTGCTGCGCACCGGTGGCCGCCGTCCCGAGGGCGAGGAGTACGCCAACGGGTACTACTACCTGCCGACCGTCCTCGACGAGGTCGAGCAGGGTTCCTACGCGGTGACCGAGGAGTCCTTCGGCCCGGTGCTGACCGTCGAGCGGTTCACCGACGAGGACGACGCGGTGCGCATCGCCAACGACACGCACTACGGCCTGGCCGGTGCGGTGTTCACCTCGGATCCGGGCAAGGCGCAGCGGGTGGCCAACCGGCTGCGGCACGGCACCGTCTGGATCAACGACTTCCACCCCTACCTGCCGCAGGCCGAATGGGGCGGTTACAAGCAGTCCGGCATCGGACGCGAACTGGGACGCGCCGGCCTGGGCGAGTACCAGGAAGCCAAGCACGTTTACCACAACCTGCGGCCGCAGCCGCAGCAGTGGTTCTCCGGAGAATGATCCGGTTTTCGGCGTGCCGGGCGGCGGATCCCGCTCCGGCGCGCCGAATCCGATCGATCGTCCACAGGTGACATTCGACGGCCGCGCACACCGGCGGCCGACCCGCTGACGCGCAAAGACCACCCGGTCCTCCCCTTTCCGCATCCGGCGGAGAGGTCGAGCCCGGGAAAGGAGTTCGGGGCATGAGCGCGCCCACCGGCGACGCCGAGCTCAACGAGTTCGGCTACACCAACAAACTGAAAAGAACACTCGGCAGTTTCCACACCTTCGCCGCCGGGATCAGCTACATCTCGGTGCTCACCGGCACCTTCCAACTGTCCTATTTCGGCATGTCCTTCGGCGGTCCCGCGTACTGGTGGTCCTGGCCGATCGTGTTCGTGGGCCAGTTGTTCGTGGCGTTGAGTTTCGCCGAGCTGGCATCGCACTACCCGATCGCCGGTTCCGTGTACAACTGGGCGAAGAAGCTCGGCGGCCAGCACGTCGGCTGGCTCGCGGGCTGGATGATGCTGCTGGCCTCGATCGTGTCGATCGCGGCGACCGCGCTGGCCTACCAGCACACGCTCCCGCAGATCTGGGGCGCCTTCCAGTTCATCGGAAACGGCTCCAACGACACCGACCAGGCCGTCAACGGCGTCATCCTGGCGACCGCGCTGATCCTGTTCACCACGCTGGTGAACGCCTTCGGCGTCAAGCTGATGGCGCGCATCAACAGCGCCGGCGTGTTCATCGAACTGGCCGCCGCGGTGCTGCTGGTCCTGGCGCTGGCGGTGTGCGCCACCCGCGGCCCGCAGGTGGTCATGGACACCCAGAACACCGGCGCGGGCTACTCCACCGGCTACCTCGGTGCCTTCCTGGTCGCCGGGATCGCCTCGTCGTACGTCATGTACGGCTTCGACACCGCGGCCTCGCTGGGCGAGGAGTCCATCGATCCGCACCGCAACGCGCCGCGCGCGATCCTGCGGGCGCTGATCGCGTCGTTCATCCTCGGCGGGCTGATCATCATCCTGTCGCTGATGGCCGCCAAGGACCTGCACGCCCCGCAGCTGACCACCGACGGTCTCCAGTTCGTGCTCACCGACTCGCTCGGACCGGTCATCGGCCGGCTGTTCCTGCTGGTGGTGTTCGTGGCGATCACGGTGTGCGTGCTGGCCGTGCACACCGCCGCGATCCGCATCGCCTTCGCGATGGCCCGCGACAACGCGCTGCCCGGTGGTTCCAAGCTGGCCCGGGTCAGCCCGCGGTTCCAGACACCGGTGGTGCCCGCGATCGTCATCGGCGTCATCGCCGTGGCGCTGCTGCTGGTCAACATCAACCAGCCGCAGATCTTCTCCGCGGTCACCAGCCTGGCGATCATCCTCATCTACGTGTCCTACCTGCTGGTCACGGTGCCGATGCTGATCGCGCGGCTGCGCGGCAAGTGGTCCTCGGCCAAGCGCGAGGGCCGGTTCACCCTCGGCAAGTTCGGCCTGCCGGTGAACGTCCTCGCGGTGGTGTGGGGCCTGGGCATGACCATCAACCTCGCGTGGCCGCGCAAGGAGGTCTACAACGCCACCCCGCCGTACCACTGGTACCTGCAGTACAGCTCGATCCTGTTCGTCGGCATCGCCGGACTGGCCGGGTTCGCCTACTACTGGTTCGTGCAGCGCCACCGCGTCGGCGTGCTGGCCGAGCACTCCGCCGCCGCTGACGAATCCGACTCGGACGACGCCAAAACCGCTGTTTCCTGAGCAGAGAAACGGAGATTCGACCCATGACCGATCAGTTCGACTACGTCGTGGTGGGTGGCGGCAGCGCCGGTGCCGCGGTCGCCGCGCGGCTGTCGGAGGACCCGAACGTCACCGTCTGCCTGCTCGAAGCGGGCCCCTCCGACGTCGGCGACAAGGCCATCCTGGAGCTCAACCGCTGGATGGGCCTGCTGGAGTCCGGTTACGACTGGGACTACCTGATCGAGCCGCAGGAGAACGGCAACTCGTTCATGCGCCACGCCCGCGCCCGGGTGCTCGGCGGCTGTTCCTCGCACAACTCCTGCATCGCGTTCTGGGCCCCCGCCGAGGACCTCGACGAGTGGGAGTCGATGGGCGCCAAGGGCTGGAGCGCCAAGGACATCTTCCCGCTGTACAAGCGGTTGGAGACCAACGACGGGCCGGGTGAGCACCACGGCCGCGGCGGGCCGGTGACGATCCGCAGCGTCCCGCCGAAGGACCCGTGCGGCGCCGCGCTGCTCCAGGCGTGCGAGCAGCGGGGCATCCCGACCACCGAGTTCAACTCCGGCAAGACCGTCACCAACGGCGCGAACTGGTTCCAGATCAACGCCCGCGAGGACGGCACCCGCTCCTCGTCGTCGGTGTCCTACCTGCACCCGATCATGGGCAAGCGGCCCAACCTGGAGATCCGCACCCAGTGCTGGGTCAAGAAGGTCGACTTCGACGGCACCCGGGCGACCGGCGTGCAGTACCTGGACCCGGACCTGATCCACACCCGGACCGTCCGCGCCCGCCGCGAGGTGGTGCTGTCCTCCGGTGCCATCGACACGCCGAAGCTGCTGATGCTGTCCGGCATCGGGCCGGCCGAGCACCTGCGCGAGTTCGGCATCGACGTGCTCGTCGACTCCCCCGGCGTCGGGTCCAACCTGCAGGACCACCCGGAGGGCGTCATCGGCTGGGACGCCAAGAAGCCGATGGTCACCGACTCCACGCAGTGGTGGGAGATCGGCATCTTCCACACCACCCAGCCGGGCCTGGACCGGCCGGACCTGATGTTCCACTACGGTTCGGTGCCCTTCGACATGCACACCGTGCGGCAGGGCTACCCGACCTCGGAGAACACGTTCTGCCTGACGCCGAACGTGACCCGCGCCCGCTCCACCGGCACGGTCCGGCTGCGCAGCCGGGACTTCCGGGACAAGCCGAAGGTGGACCCGCGGTACTTCACCGACCCGCACGACATGCGGGTGATGACCGAGGGCATCAAGCTGGCCCGCGAGATCGTCTCGCAGCCGGCGATGGCCGAGTGGGCCGGTGCCGAGCTCTACCCGGGCCCGGACGTGCGCACCGACGACGAGATCGCCGACTACATCCGGCGCACCCACAACACCGTCTACCACCCGGCGGCGTCCTGCCCGATGGGTGCCGACGAGGACGCGACCAAGCCGCTGGACTCGCGGCTGCGCGTCAAGGGCGTGCAGGGCCTGCGCGTCGCCGACGCCTCGGCGATGCCGTTCCTGGTCGCGGTGAACCCGAACATCACCACGATGGCGATCGGTGAGAAGTGCTCCGACATGCTCAAGGAGGACAACCGCTGATCTCGGCGCCGGCGGGTCGCGGGCGCCCCTGACCCCCGAATCCCGCGACCCGCCGCGCCGTCTCGCGAAGGCCCCTCCGCTCCCCCGTCCCGGAGGGGCCTTCGCGCGTGCGCCGGACCACATCACGCGCCCGGCGCAGTGCCCCCGGAACCCGCCGCGTGATCGAATGAATTTCGTTCCCGCAGTCGGACTTCCGGGGGTGGACCCGTGGCAACGCAGCGGTCATCGGCACGCGGGCCGGTGTGGACGACGGTCGTCGCGGCCGTGCTGCTCGGACTGGGCTGGTTGGTCTTCGAATCCGGCCTGCTCGACCGCTGGACCCAACAGTCCCCCGCGGCCTCCTCCGGCCCCGCCGCCGAGCAACTGGCCGAACTCCGCGTCGCGCCGCAGGGCTCGATGGACGGCTACTCGCGGGCCCGGTTCCACCACTGGATCGCCCAGCCGAAGGCGGGCCGCAACTGCAACACGCGGGAGGCGGTGCTGGCCCGCGACGGGCAGGGCGTGCACGTCGACAACCGCTGCCAGGCCACCTCCGGCAGCTGGACGTCCGTCTACACCGGACAGCGCATCGACAACCCGTCGGACATCGACATCGACCACATGGTTCCGCTGGCCAACGCGTGGCGCAGCGGAGCCTCGGCGTGGACCGACGAACGCCGCGAACGGTTCGCCAACGACATGGACGTCCCGCAGCTCGTCGCGGTCGACTCCAGCTCCAACCGCAGCAAGGGCGACCAGGACCCGTCGCAGTGGAAGCCGGCGGCCCGCGACCAGTGGTGCGAATACGCCACCGACTGGGTCACCGTCAAGCACGCCTACGGCCTGACGGTCACCGCACCCGAGAAGTCCGCCCTGCAGGAGATGCTGGGCACCTGCGGCTGAAACCCCGGGCGGGCGCGGGCGGGAGCACCGCCCGCGCCCTCGGCACCTGTCTTCGAACCCGGCCCCGGAAGGGCCGGGGAATCAGCCGATGGTCGTGGTGGTCAGGACCGGGTTGGGGTTGGGGAAGCAGCGGGACGGGACCTTCGTGTCGCCGATGACCGACGACACCACCGCGTCCAGGGTCAGCCCCGGGTCGTCGTAGCTTGTGCCGTAGAGCCTGGTCTCGATCTTGCCGGACCGGCCCGCGGTCAGATGCGCGGTGACGGTCGGCAGCTCGAACTGCGAGCCGCCCGCGATCGGCCCGTCCAGGTGCAGCGTGGCCACCCCGCCGTCGACGGTGAGCTTCGGCGGGTTGGGGCCGAGCCCCGAACCGCCCTTGACGTCCGCCGACACGAAGGTGGCGTTGGCGGGCACCGGGATCTTCAGGTCCAGGTTCTGCACCTGCTTCACCTGGTAACCGTTGACGTCGGAGGGCAGCGAGCCCGGGGCGGGGTCGATCACCACGTCGAACGCCGCGCCGGGGGCGACGTTCGCGGGGGCGGTGACGTCGGCGGTCTGCTTGAAGCCGAACTTCTGCTCGCCGACCGGCGAGTCACCGCTGCAGTCGAAGTTGATGTCGAACGACGCGGCCAGCGCCTGCGGCGCGAAGGCGACCGCCGCGACGCAGGCCAGCGCAGCGCCGAGTCCGGCGCGGAGGGTGGATGCGGACTTCATCGGCCTCACCTCGTGGACCTGGGGAAACAGGGACGCCGCGCGGCGGTGTCGAATGCTTACCGACGGGTAATGTCGCCGTCAACGATCCCACCCGCACCGCGGTTCCCGGTTTTCACCACACCTCACCGGCGGTGAGCGCAGGACGCGGCGGAACCGCCACCGGGGTGAAGCCCGTTGCACCGCACGCGATCCGGACGTTCACCCCGTCGTCCGTCGCGGCGGACGCGGTGTGATCGGGTGCCGTCCGTTCGCGGGAGTCGCACGCTCACCCCACCCGCGACCGGCACGTCCACTGTGGACACGCGGTCGGGAGCGTTGCCACCCGTGGGCGGGCGCTGCACCATCGTCGGCATGCGACTTGGTCTGGCACTGCCCCAGTTCGGCCCGTTCGCCGACCCGGCGCTCATCCCGCTGGTCGCAGCGGAAGCCGAGGCCCTGGGGTTCGAAAGCCTCTGGGCCGGGGAACGCGTGCACGCCCCGACCGCACCGCTCACCCCGTACCCGAGCGCCGACGGGCGGATGCCCGAGCTGTTCCGCCGCGGCCTCGACCCGCTGCTGGTGCTGACCGCGGCGGCCACCGCCACCGGCCGCGCCAGGCTGGGCACCAGCACGCTCAACGCCCCGCTGCACCCGCCGATCCAGCTGGCCCGGCAGCTCGCCGGGCTGGACCGCCTCAGCAACGGCCGGGTCATCGCCGGACTGGGGCTGAGCTGGAGCCGCGACGAGTACGACGCCGTCGGCGTGCCGTGGCGGGAGCGCGGTGCGCGGCTGGACGAAACGCTCGACGTCCTGGAGCACCTGTTCGGTCCCGACCCGGTCGAGCACCGCGGCCGGTTCTGGACCATCAGCCCCGGCGATTTCCAGCCGAAACCCGTGCAACCGCGGCTGCCGATCTACCTGGGCGGGGTGTCCCCGGCGGCGCTGCGCCGCATCGGGCGCCGGGCCGACGGCTGGCTCGGCGTGCCCCTGCCGCCGGACCGGCTCCGCGCGACGCTGGGCACCCTCGCCGACCAGGCCCGGCAGGCCGGGCGCTCCCCGGTCGCCACCGCGCTGCGGCTCAACCCGCGGATCCAGGACGAGCGCACCGACCTCCCGGACGTCGGCCCGGTCGACCAGCTCGCCGAGTACCTGGGGCGGGCCGCCGAACTCGGCGTCGCCGACGCCTTCGTGGACCTGCAGTTCACCGCTCGCAGCACCGAGGAGCTGCTGGAACTCGCCGGCCGGATCCGCGCGGCGGTCTGAGAGCCTGTCTTCGAACTCGTCGTGCGTGGCGGTGCCGGGAGCGGAACCTCAGCGGCCCGCCCGTCACCCGACCACCCCCCACGGAGGCGCTGACGCGCCACAGCCACATCGACAGCGGAAGCCCCTCCTGATGTATGCCCACCGCCGCCCTGGCGCAAGGGGTCTGGCGCACATACCGTCTAGTCGGTACGGTCCTGCACATGGGTTCCAGCGACGCGGCGGTCCGCGCGGTGATCTTCGACTACGGAGGCGTGCTCACCACCCCGGGAGGAGCCGCGATCCGGGCCTGGACCTCGGCAGAGGGCATCGATCCCGCGACGTTCTCGGCCGCGCTGAAGGACTGGCTGTCCCGCGAGGCGCCGCCCGGAACTCCCGTGCACCGCCTGGAAACCGGCGAGATCAGCCCCGAGGAGTTCAACCGCGCGCTGGCGGCGCGGCTGCGCAGCGTCGACGGCGGCCCGGTCGAGCCGGACGGGCTGGTGCAGCGGATCTTCGCCCGGATGCGCAGCGAACCCGCGATGCTGGAGCTCGTCCGCCTGCTGCGCGACAACGGCGTGCGGACCGCGCTGCTGTCCAACAGCTGGGGCAACTCCTACCCGTGGCACCTGCTGGACGGCCTGTTCGAGACCGCCGTCGTCTCCGGGGAGGTCGGGCTGCGCAAGCCCGATCCGCGCATCTACCAGCTGACGCTGCGCCGCCTCGACCTGCCCGCCGACCAGGCCGCCTTCGTCGACGACGGCGCGCCGAACATCGCCGCCGCCGAGCAGCTGGGCCTGCGCGCCGTGCTGCACACCGACCCCGCGACCACCCGCGCCCGCGTCGCCGAGCTGGTCGGTCTGGACGTCTGAGCAACCTTCGGGAGGACCGATGAACGCCGAGCAACTGCCCGGACTGGACCTCGGCCGGCTGCGCGCGCACCTGGACGCCGAGCTGCCCGGTCTGGTGGGCGGCCCGCTGCGCGGCGAACTCGTCCAAGGTGGACGGTCGAACCTGACCTACGTGGTCACCGACGGCGCGCAGCGCTGGGTGGTGCGCCGCCCGCCGCTGGGCCACGTGCTGGCGACCGCGCACGACATGGGCCGCGAGCACCGCGTGATGAGCGCGCTGGCCGGGACGCGGGTTCCGGTGCCGCGCACCCTCCTGCTGTGCCGGGACGAGGACGTGATCGGCGCACCGTTCTACGTGATGGAGCACGTGCCGGGCACGGTCTACCGGTCGCCGGAGCTGACCGCGCGGCTCGCCGAGGCCGAGCGCCACGACCTGGCCCACCAGCTGGTGGACGTGCTGGCGGACCTGCACGGCACCGACCCGGAATCGGTGGGGCTGGGCGATTTCGGACGCCCGGAGGGCTTCCTGGAACGGCAGATCCGGCGCTGGAGCAAGCAGCTGGCCGCCTCCCGCAGCCGGGACATCGAGGGCATCGACGAGCTGGCCGGGCGGCTCGCCGAGACCATCCCCGGCACACCGCGCGCCGGCATCGTGCACGGCGACTACCGGCTGGACAACGTGATCGTCGGCGAGGACCTGCGGATCCGCGCGGTGCTGGACTGGGAGATGGCCACCCTCGGCGACCCGCTCACCGACCTGGGCCTGCTCGCGGTGTACTGGGAGGGTTTCGGCGGCGTCGAGCACAACCCGATCACCAAGGGCGTCGGTCCCGACTACGGCTTCCCGACCGCGAAGCGGCTGCTGGACCGCTACGCCGCGCGCAGCGGTGCCGATCTGTCCGATCTGGACTGGTACGTCGCGTTCGGCTACTTCAAGATCGCGGTGATCCTGGAGGGCATCCACTACCGCTTCATCCACGACCAGACGGTCGGCGCCGGTTTCGAGCACGTGGGCGCGCTGGTCGCGCCGCTGGTCGCGCAGGGCCTGGCCACGCTTGAGGAGGTATGACATGGACTTCGCTTTCGACGAGCGGACCGAACAGCTGCGCGCAGAGCTGTCCGCGTTCATGACCGAGCACGTCTACCCGGCCGAGGAGAAGTTCGCCGCCTGGCAGGCCGAATCCGAGGATCCGTGGGCGCATCCGCCGGTCCTGGAGGAGCTCAAGGCCGAGGCGCGCCGCCGCGGGCTGTGGAACCTGTTCCTGCCCGGGGAGCACGGCGCCGGGCTGACGAACCTGCAGTACGCGCCGCTGGCCGAGATCATGGGCCGCTCCGGGCGGCTGGCGCCGGAGGCCACCAACTGCTCGGCGCCGGACACCGGCAACATGGAGGTGCTGGCGATGTTCGGCACCGAGCAGCAGAAGCAGCAATGGCTGCGACCGTTGCTGGACGGCGAGATCCGCTCCGCGTTCTGCATGACCGAACCGGACGTGGCCTCCTCGGACGCGACCAACATCGGCACCCTGATCACCCGCGACGGCGACCACTACGTCATCAACGGCCGCAAGTGGTTCTCCTCCGGGGCGATGAGCCCGCGCTGCAGGATCCTCATCGTGATGGGCAAAACCGATCCGGACGCCGAACGGCACCGGCAGCAGAGCCAGGTGCTGGTCCCGATCGACACCCCCGGCGTGCACGTCGAGCGCGGCATGAACGTGTTCGGCTACACCGACGGCGATCACGGCGGCCACGCCGAGATCACCTTCGACGACGTGCGCGTCCCGGCGGAGAACATCATCGCCGGGGAGGGCGAGGGCTTCGCCATCGCCCAGGCGCGGCTCGGCCCGGGGCGGATCCACCACTGCATGCGCGCCATCGGCATGGCCGAACGGGCGCTGGAGCTGATGTGCCGCCGCACCGCCGGACGCGTGGCGTTCGGCAGGCCGATCGCCGACCAGGGCGTGGTGCAGCACTGGATCGCCGAGTCCCGGGTGAAGATCGAGCAGGCGCGGCTGCTGGTGCTCAAGACCGCGTGGCTGATGGACACCGTGGGCAACAAGGGCGCGCACACCGAGATCCAGGCGATCAAGGTCGCGGTCCCGGAGGTGGCGACCTGGGTGATCGACCGCGCCATCCAGGCGCACGGCGGCGCCGGGGTCAGCCAGGACACGCCGCTGGCCAACCTCTACGCCCACGCCCGCACCCTGCACATCGTCGACGGGCCCGACGAGGTGCACCGCCGCTCGCTGGCCCGCCGCGAACTGAAGAAGTACCGAGCGTGACCGCCGGATTCGAGGAGGAGACAACATGAGCAACAGCCGGGTCGCGATCGTCACCGGAGCCGCTCGCGGAATCGGCGCGGCGACCGCCAAGCGGCTCGCCGAGGACGGCTTCGCGGTCGCCGTCGTCGACCTCGACGAGAAGCAGTGCGCCGAGACCGTGTCGGCGATCGGGGCCGCGGGCGGCAAGGCGCTGGCCGTCGGTGCGGACGTCAGCGACGCCGAGCAGGTCACCGCCGCCGTGGACCGGGTGGCCGCCGAGCTGGGCGCTCCGCAGGTGCTGGTCAACAACGCCGGTGTCCTCCGGGACAACATGCTGTTCAAGATGTCCGAGGACGACTGGGACACCGTGATGGGCGTGCACCTGCGGGGTTCGTTCCTGATGAGCCGCGCGGCGCAGAAGCACATGGTGGAAGCCGGGTGGGGCCGGATCGTGAACCTGTCCAGCACCTCGGCGTTGGGCAACCGCGGCCAGGCCAACTACTCCACCGCCAAGGCGGGACTGCAGGGCTTCACCAAGACGCTGGCCATCGAACTGGGCAAGTTCGGCGTGACCGTCAACGCGATCGCGCCCGGTTTCATCGCCACCGACATGACGAAGGCGACCGCCGAACGGGTGGGCATGTCCTTCGAGGACTTCAGCAAGGCCGCGGTCAGCGCCATCCCGGTCGGGCGCGCGGGCAAGCCGGAGGACATCGCCAACGCGGTGTCGTTCTTCGTCGACGAGCGCTCGTCGTTCGTCTCCGGCCAGGTGCTCTACGTCGCCGGCGGGCCGAAGGCGTGAGCGCCGTGGACGCCGACGAGCTGCGCCGCCGGGCGCGCGAGTTCCTGGCCGCGCACGATCCCGCGAGCACCGACCGGCTGGAGTTCCTGCGGGCCCGCTTCGACGCCGGGCTGGCGTGGGTGCACTTCCCCGCCGGGCTCGGTGGTCTGGACGCGCCGCGCGAGTTGCAGGCGGTCGTCGACGAGGAGTTCGCCGCGGCGGGCGCGCCGGACAACTCCCCGCGGCTGAACACCATCGGCCTGGGCATGGCCGCGCCGACGATCCTGCGGTTCGGCGACGACGCGCAGCGCAGCCGCTTCCTCCGTCCGCTGTGGACCGGAGAGGAGATCTGGTGCCAGCTGTTCAGCGAACCCGGCGCGGGTTCGGACCTGGCGGCGCTGTCCACCAGGGCGGTGCGCGACGGTGATGCGTGGGTCGTCGACGGGCAGAAGGTGTGGACGTCGCTGGCGCACCGCGCCAGCTGGGCGATCCTGGTCGCCCGCACCGACCCGGATGCCCCCAAGCACGAGGGGCTGACCTACTTCGTCTGCGACATGACCGCGCCGGGCGTGGAAGTCCGGCCGTTGCGGCAGATCACCGGCGAGGCCGAGTTCAACGAGGTCTTCCTGACCGGGGTGCGCATCCCGGACTCGCAGCGCATCGGTGAGGTCGGGCAGGGCTGGCAGGTCGCCATGGGCACGCTGATGAACGAGCGCGTGGCCATCGGCGGCGGCGCCGCCCCGCGCGAGTCGGGGATGATCGGCGCGGCGGCCACCGCCTGGCGCCAGCACCCGGAACTGCGCACGCCCGGCATGCACGACCGCCTGCTGCGGCTGTGGGTGGAGGCCGAGGCGACCCGGCTGACCAGTCAGCGGCTGCGCCAGCAGCTCGCGGCGGGCACGCCCGGCCCGGAGGGCTCGGCGGTGAAGCTGTCGTTCGCCCGGCTCAACCAGGAGATCTCCGGGTTCGAGCTGGAGTTCCTCGGCGAACGGGGCCTCGCCTACGACGACTGGACGTTCCGCCGCCCGGAGCTGACCGATTTCACCGCGCGCGGCGCGGGTTACCGGTACCTGCGGGCCAAGGGCAACTCGATCGAGGGCGGCACGTCGGAGATCCTGCGCAACATCATCGCGGAACGCGTGCTGGGCCTGCCCGGCGAGATCCGCACCGACAAGGACGTGCCGTGGAAGGAGTTGCCCCGATGAGCGCTCCGGACCTGCTCTACACCGAGGTCGAGGAAGACCTGCGGGCCAACGTGCGCAGACTGCTCCAGGAGCGCAGCGATCCGAACGCGGTCCTCGCGCGGTGCGAGAGCGACGAGCCCTACGACCTGGCGCTGTGGCGCACGCTGGCCGGGGAGCTGGGCCTCGCCGCGCTCGCGGTCCCCGAGGAGCTCGGCGGCGCCGGGGCCGGTGCCCGCGAACTCGCCGTGCTCGCCGAGGAACTGGGCCGCGCGGTCGCCCCGGTCCCGTTCCTGGGCGGACTGCTGGCCACCTCGGCGCTGGCGGCCTGCGCGGACGCGGCCCGGGTGCGGGAGATCCTGCCGCAGCTGGCGGACGGGTCCCAGCTGGCGACGGTCGCGGTCGGCATGACCACCGCGCCGCACGAACCGTTCCCGCAGGCGGTGAAGGCGGATTCGGCCGCGTTGCACGGCCGGGTGGCGGCGGTGGTCGACCTGGAATTCGCCGACTACGCGGTCGTCCCGGTCGCGGACGAGTCCGGTCCCGCGCTGTACATCGTGGACACTTCGGTGCCGGGGGTCTCGCGGACCCCGACGACGCCGCTGGACCTGACCCGCCGGTTCGGCGCGCTGGTCCTCGACGGCGCGGTCGGCGAGCGCATCGCCACCGGCGAGCACGCCGAGCGCGTGCTGCGCGCGGCGCTGGTGACCGCTGCGGGCGTCCTGGCGTCCGAGCAGACCGGCCTGGCCCAGCACTGTCTGGACTCCACTGTGGACTACGCGTTGACGCGGTACCAGTTCGGCAGGCGGATCGGCTCGTTCCAGGCGGTCAAGCACCGGCTGGCCGACCTGTGGACCGGCGTGTCGACCGCGCGGGCCGCCGCGCGCGCCGCGGCCGACGCCCTGGCGCGGGACGACGCGGAGGCCGAACTCGCCGTCGCGGTGGCCCAGGCGTACTGCTCGGACCTGGTCGTGCTGGCCGCCGAGGAACACCTGCAGCTGCACGGCGGGATCGGCATGACCTGGGAGCACCCGGCGCACCTGTACCTGGGGCGGGCCAAGAGCTCCCAGCTCACCTTCGGCATCGCCGAACGCCACCGGCAGCGCGTCGGCGAACTCGCCGACCTGCCACCGGCCTGACCGACCGGGGGCCGGGCGCGCCCGGCCCCCGCTTCCCCCGAGGAGGTACCCGTGCGGGTTTTCCGCAGCAAGGACGAGATCCTGGCGGCCAAGGGCGAGAAGCTGGGCACCAGCGACTGGCTCACCATCACCCAGGACCAGGTGAACCAGTTCGCCGACGCCACCCACGACCACCAGTGGATCCACGTCGACGCCGACCGCGCCGCGCGGGGCCCGTTCGGCGGCCCGATCGCGCACGGTTTCCTGACGCTGAGCCTGCTGTCGAGGCTGAACTCCCGGACCTACCGGTTCGAGGGAGCCGAGATGGGCATCAACTACGGGCTGAACAAGGTCCGCTTCCCCGCCCCGGTCCCGGTCGGCGCCCGGATCCGCTCCCACACCGAACTCGCCGACGTCACCGAGGTCCCCGGCGGCCTGCAACTCGCGGTCGCCACCACCGTCGAAATCGAGAACACCGAAAAACCGGCCTGCGTCGCCGAATTCCTCACCCGCGTCGTCTTCTGACCCGCTGAGGTTCCGCCACCGGCACCGCCACGCAAAACGAGCACAACACAGAAGTCATCCCCGCAGCGAGGACAGCAGCAGGTCGGCGAAGTGCTCTCCGACCTGCTCGCCGGTGAGTTCGCCGTCCTGGCGGAACCAGGTGCCGAGGTGGTGGACGGCGCCGAAGAAGAAGTCCACGACCAGTTCGGCCGACTTGTCCGAGCGGAACTCCCCGGACGCCTGGCCCTCCTCGATGAGGCGGCGGACCCGCTCGTGGTAGCGCCGCCGCTGGGCGCGCACCTCGGCCTGCTTGTCCGGGTGCAGCAGGTGCATGGAGCGGAAGAAGATCACCGTGTCGTCGAGGTTCGCCGCCGTGGTGGCGACCACGTCGGCGGCCACCGCGTGCAACCGTTCGGCCACCGGCGCGTCGCTGTCGGCGGCGACCTCCATGCGCGCGGTCTGCACCCGCAGCACGCGCGCGTAGATCTCGTACAGCAGGTCGTCCTTGGAGTCGAAGTAGTGGTACATCGCTCCCTTGGTGACGCCCGCGGCGTCCACGATCTGCTGCACCGAGGTCATCTCGAAACCCTGCTCGGCGAACAGCCGAGTGGCCACGGCCAACAACCGCTGCGGCACCGGTTCCACGTCGGCCCCGGTGTCGGTGGTGGCGGTGCGGCCGCCGGCGGCCCGCGCCATGTGAACCCCTCCTGTCAGTCCCCGCTGTAGCGTATCGACCGGCCGGTTCGACGCGGCGCGGACCGGTTGGCATCTCACTCCAACTTGCGTTGCAGCTTGCGCATCCCGCCGTGCCACCGGGCCGGATCGGCCGCGCGCAGCGCGTAGTACTCGGCGACTTCCGGATGCGGCAGCACCAGGAACCTGCCGTCCTCCAACGCCTCGGCGACGACGTCGGCGACCTCCTCGGGTTCGATGGCCCCGCTGTCGAGCAGCTTGCGCCCCGCGTCACCGCTGCCGCCGAGCATGTCGGTCCGCACGCCCTGCGGGCACAGCGCCTGGACGGTGATGCCGCGGTCGGCGTAGGTGACGGCCATCCACTCGGCGAACGCGAGCGCCGCGTGCTTGGTGACCGAGTACGGCGCGGCGCCGAGCATCGTGAGCAGCCCGGCGGCCGAGGCGGTCGCCAGGAAGTGCCCCGCGCCGCGCTCCAGCCAGTGCGGCAGCACCGCGCGGGCCGCGCGCACGTGGGCCATCACGTTGACCTCCCACGACTCGGCCCACAGCTCGTCGTCGGCCTCCGGACCGCCGCCGCGGGCCACGCCCGCGTTGGCGCAGAACAGGTCGATCCGCCCGTACCGCTCCAACGCGGTGTCGACGAGCGCCCGCACCCCGGCCTCGCTCGCCGCGTCGCCGGGAACGGCCGTCCCGCCGACCTCGTCGGCGACCCGCCGCACCGCGTCGGCGTCGAGGTCGCCGAGCACCATTTCGGCCCCTGCTCGGGCGAACTTCCGGGTCATCGCCGCCCCGATGCCGTTGCCGGCACCGGTGACGACCACGACCGAGTCGGCCAACCGCACCGGTCACACACCTCCGGTCAGGGTCACGCCGCCGTCGAGCACCAGCACCTGCCCGGTGATCCACGACGCCTCGTCGGACAGCAGGAACGCCGCAGCGCCACCGATGTCGGAGGGCACGCCCAGCCGCTTGAGCGGGTACTGCGCGGCGACCTGTTCCTCGTTGTCCTCGTACAGGGCGCTGGCGAACTTGGTCTTGACCACGGCGGGCGCGACCGCGTTGACCCGGATGCCCGGCCCCAGTTCGACGGCGAGCTCCTGCGTGACGTGGGTCAGCATCGCCTTGGTGGCGCCGTAGAAGCCGATGCCGGGCGCCGGGCGGAGACCGGCCACCGAGGACACGTTGAGCACCGCGCCGCCGTTGTCGGCCATCCACGCCCGGTGCACCTGCTGCGTCCACGCCAGCGCGCCGAGCACGTTGACCTCGAAGGTCTTGCGGGCCACGGCGTGGTCCATCTCGATGAGCGGCCCGTAGGCCGGGTTGATGCCGGTGTTGTTGACCAGCATGTCGACCCGGCCGAAGGTCTCGATCGTCCTGGCGACCGCCTCGGCCTGGTGGTCGGGGTCGTCGGCCTTGCCCGCCACCCCGAGCGCGTGCTCGGCGCCGCCGAGCCCCTGCACGGCTTCGGCGAGCGGTTCGGGTTTGCGGGCCGTGACGCACACCTTGGCGCCCTCGGCCACCAGCCGTTCGGCGATCGCCAGGCCGATGCCCCGGCTCGCACCGGTCAGGATCGCCACCCGGCCGTCGAAACGCTTGCTCATCGCCTTCCTTCCTGTGCGGTCCGCGCCGCTTCGTCCCGCAGCCGGCGGCGCAGGATCTTCCCGGTCGCGGTCTTGGGCAGGTCGTCGAGGACCTCGACGCTGCGCGGGTACTTGTACGCGGCGAGCCGCCGCTTGCAGAACTCCACGAGTTCGGCGGGCTCGACGGTCCGCCCGTCGCGCAGGCTGACGTAGGCCTTCACCGTCTCGCCCCGGTAGGAGTCGGGCACGCCGACGACCGCGACCTCGCGCACTGCCGGGTGACCGTAGAGGACGTCCTCGACCTCCCTGGGCCACACCTTGTACCCGGACGCGTTGATCATGTCCTTCTTGCGGTCGACGACGTAGAACCAGCCCTGGGCGTCCATGAACCCGACGTCACCGGTGTGCAACCGGCCGTCGCGGATGCCCGCCCGGGTCTCCGCGGGCTTGTTCCAGTACGCGGGGACCACCATCGGCCCCTCGATGACGATCTCGCCGACCTCGCCGACCGGCAGGTCCTCACCCCGGTCGTCGACGATGCGCAGCACGGTGTTGAAGGTCGGCAGTCCGACGCTGAGCGTGCCGGACGCCTCGTCGACGGGCGCCTCCAGGTGGGCGGGCACCGACGTGGCGGTCGCGGTGGTCTCGGTGAGCCCGTAGCCGTTGTGGATGTAGTGGCCGAACCGCTCCCGGAAGCTGTCCACCACCGCCGAGGGCAGCGGCGCGCCGCCGGAGTACACCAGGTCCAGCGAGGCGAAGTGGTCGGCGGTGACGTCGGGGTGGTTCATCAGCGCCATGTAGGCGGTGGACGGCCCGATCATGTAGGCGGGCCGGTGCTCGGCGAGCGCGTCGAGCACCACGCCGGGGTGGAAGCGGTAGACCAGGTCCAGCCGCCCGCCGAGCGCGATCGCCGCGCCCAGCTGGCAGACCATGCCGGTGATGTGGAACAGCGGGGCGAGCCCGAAGATCCCGGCCCCGTCCTTGTCGCGGGTGCGCGCCCGGAAGCCCTCGGAGTTGAACGCGATGTTGCGGTGCGTGTTGGTGGCCCCCTTCGGCACCCCGCTGGTGCCGGAGGTGTAGACGAGCAGCGCGATGTCGTCGCCGGACACGGCGATCTCCGGCGGGGTGCGCCCGAGGTGCGCGCGGGCGACCTCCAGCAGGTCGGAGCAGTCGTCGGCGGGCCGCCGCCGCAGGTCGGCGAACAGCCGCGGGTCGTGCCGGGTCTGCATGTCGAGTTCGCTGGTGGTCAACGCGATCCGCACCCCGGCCTGCCGGGCGAGGACGCCGAGCACGTCGTGCCAGCCGGTCTCCGAGGAGACCACCGCGACGGGGCGGGCGTCGTCCAGGATCCGGGTCAGCTCGTGGCTGCGGTACATCGGGTTGAGCGGCACGACGATCGCACCGGCCTTCCACCCGGCCAGCAGCGCGAGCGCGAACTGGGGCACGTTCTGCAGGTACAGCGCGACCCGGTCGCCGCGCTGGACGCCCTGTTCGACGAGGTGGTGGGCGAGCGCGTCGCTGAGCTCGTCGAGCTCGCGGTAGGTCAGCCGCCCGTCGAAGTAGGTGATCGCGACGCGGTCCGGGCACCGCCGCCGGGTGGCGGCGAACAGCCCGAGCACGTCGTCGAACTCGCAGACCAGCTCGCGCGGGATGTCGTCCTCGTAGAGCGCCAACCACGGCCGTTCGTCGTACACGCTGCCCAACGCGCCACCTCCATCGAGACCGACCAGTCGGTACGCCCAGTCAACGGTGCGCGCTCGGTCTCGTCAACCCTCGGCCGCCACCGGTGCTCCGACCGGCGCAGCCGCGCCTTCGCAACTTCGCCAAACGCTTGACCGGGCCAGTGGTCCAGTCCACTTTTCGAGCGTCGGAACAACCCGACCCGCGGAGGTCCGCATGAGCGCACGCAGATTCCTGACCGCCCTCGCCGCGACGGCGCTGACCGTCCTCGCGCTGCCCGTCGACGCCTCGGCAGCCCTGCCGAAGCACCAACTGACCGGCTACTGGCAGAACTTCGTCAACGGCGCGAAACCGCTGCGGGTCAGCGACGTGCCGAACGACTACGACGTCGTCGCGCTGGCCTTCGCCGAGGCCGACCCGACCCGGCCCGGCGCGGTGACCTTCGGCGTGGACCCCGAGCTGGCAGGCAAGCTCGGCGGCTACACCGACGCGGACCTCAAGGCCGACATCGCCGCGAAGAAGGCCCGCGGCACCACATTCGTGCTGTCCGTCGGCGGGGAAAAGGGGAACGTCGATCTGAGCAACGACGCGAACGTCGCCAACTTCGTCGACTCGGTTGGAAAAATATTAACCGATTACGGCATCAACGGGTTGGATATTGACCTGGAGCACGGGTTCAACGTCCCCAACACGGCCAAGGCGATTCGGCAACTCCGCGACCGCGTCGGCGACGGATTCGTGCTCACCATGGCCCCGCAGACGCTGGACGTGCAGCCGGGCGGTTCCTACCTGGAGCTGATCGACAGCGTCAAGGACGTCCTCACCGTCGTGCACACGCAGTACTACAACTCCGGCACGATGAACGGCTGCGACGGCAAGGTCTACAGCCAGGGCTCGGTCGACTTCATGACCGCGCAGGCGTGCGGCCTGCTCGGAAAGCTCCGCCCGGACCAGGTTTCGCTCGGGCTGCCCGCGACCCCGTCGGCGGCCGGGAGCGGTTACGTCGAACCCGCGGTCGTGAACGCGGCACTGGACTGCCTCACCTCGGGAGCCAACTGCGGACAGTACAAGCCGGACACCGGGCACCCGGAACTCAGCGGTGTCATGACGTGGTCGATCAACTGGGACGTCACCGACGGCGGGAGTTTCTCGGGCCCGGTCCGCAAACATCTGAACGAACTGCCGTAGCACCCATAACATCGGTTCGACCTGGGCGCCCGGTGGCCGCTTCACCTGATGCGTGGAAAAGTCGCGGCGACACCACAACAAATCCGATCACTGTGCGCATTCCACTTGCTACACAAAGTGATTTGGAGCACTGGCCGCACGTTCGCGCACACTTTTCCGCGTTCAGGAGTTAAGCTGGAACCATGACAGCGCCGTTGGAGACAGTGTTGGCCCGCGCCGGTTTAAAGGTCACCGCTGACGAATTCCTCTCCCTCGTGGAGGACGCGGCCAAGAAGTTGACCGCGCCCCAGGTCGACCCCGCCGCGCACTTCAGCGATGCCGAACGCGCCGCACTCTCCGACGTGGGACTGGACCTGAGCCCGCTCAGCGAGACCGAGGCCGACCCCCGGGCCCGCACCGTGGCCGAACAGGCCGTGCTGCGCGACACCGCCCTGTCGGTCAACCAGGCCGCCGAGCGGATCGGAGTGGACAGCAGCCGGATCCGGCACCGCATCGCCGAACGCCGGCTGGTCGGTTGGAAGGACCGCGGTGGCTGGCGGCTGCCCGCCTGGCAGTTCACCGACAACGACGTGCTGCCCGGGCTGGAGGTCGTGCTGGCCGCCATGCCCGCCGACCAGCCCGCGCTGGTGTTGGCCAACTTCATGACCACGCCGCAGGAGGACCTCGAACTCGGCGACCGGCCGGCGAGCCCGCGGGAGTGGCTGCTGGCCGGCGGCGACCCGCGGCGAGCCGCGGAGCTGGCCTCCACCATCGGCACTCCGGCCTGAGCGCTGTCCCCCTCCCCGACCCGAATCCAGGACCTCCATGGCACGGCTCCCCCAGCCGCCTGCACCCGCCGTGCTGCAGGCCATGCTCCGGCGAACCGAGGACGTGATCGCGGTTCCCGCCGGAACCCGGCTCGTGCGCGTGTTCACCACCGGGGGCAACCACCCGCAGCAGTGGAACACCTTCCGCTACGCCGGACCGCTGCCGCACGCCCGGTTCGACCCGCACGCGCCGAACACCCAGGGCGGCCCGACGGTCACCCGGGAACACGGCGTCCTCTACTTCTCGCTGTCGGTGCGCACCTGCATCGCCGAGGTGTACCAAGCGACGTCCACAGTGGACCGACGGACGCGCAGCCCGCACCTGGTGCTGTTCCGTCCACGGCGGACGCTGCGATTGCTGGACCTCTCCGGGCTGTGGCCGACCCGGGCCGGCGCGTCCCAGGCGATCAGCAGCGGCCCCAAGGAACGCACCCAGGTGTGGGCCCGCGCGATCCGCGCCGCCTACCCCGAGCTGGACGGCCTGTGGTACCGGTCCTCGATGGACGCCGGGAACCCGTCGCTGTGCCTGTGGGACCCGCCCGCGGCCACCGCGCTGCCCGACTCCCCCGACGTCCTGCTCCCGCTGAGCCACCCCGGCCTGGACGTCCCGCTGGGCCGGGTCTGCAAGGAACTCAGCTACACGCTGCTGGACTGACGCTCAGGAGCGCTCGGACCGGAGCTGGCCCTGCCGGGTGTTGTCGCGGCGGGTCTTGGCGAGGCTGGCCCACGTGGTGACCGCCAGCACCAGGACGATGAAGCCCAGCGACATCCAGTTCGACACGTCCAGCCACTCCGGCACGACGTGGTACTCGTGCAGCGCGTGCAGGATCAGCTTCAGGCCGATGAAGCCGAGGATCACCGCCAGGCCGACCGACAGGTAGACCAGCTTGTCCACCAGGCCGCCGATGAGGAAGTACAGCTGCCGCAGTCCCATCAGGGCGAAGGCGTTCGCGGTGAACACCAGGAAGGGTTCCTGGGTGATGCCGAAGATCGCCGGGATCGAGTCCACCGCGAACAGCAGGTCGGCGCTGCCGATGGCGATGATGACCACGAGCATCGGGGTGAGGTAGCGCCTGCCGTCGATCTTCACCGTGGACTTCGCGCCGTGGTAGTCCTCGGTCACCGGGAACACCTTGCGCACCCAGCGCACCAAGACGTTCTCCCGGTACTCCTCGTCCTCGTCCTTCTTGCGCAACATGCTCCCGGCGGTCCACAGCAGGAACGCGCCGAAGACGAAGAACACCCAGACGAACTGGTTGATCAGCGCGGCACCGACCGCGATGAACACGCCCCGCATCACCAGCGCCAGCAGGATGCCGATCAGCAGGACGCGGTGCTGGTGGATGGACGGGACCGCGAAACTCGCCATGATCACCATGAAGATGAACAGGTTGTCCACGCTCAGCGAGTACTCGGTGATGTACCCGGTGAAGTACTCGACGGCGAGGTGGGCGTCGCCGAACCACCAGACCCCGAGTCCGAACAGGATGGCGCAGGCGATGTAGAAGGTGACCCACCTGGCGGCCTCACCGGTGGTCACCTCGTGCGGCTTGCGGTCGACGATCACCAGGTCGAGCAGCAGCAGCGCGGCCAGGCCGCCGAGCGTGGCCAGCCACACCCACCAGGGAACGTCGAGTTCGTCGGTGGAAGCCTGGGCGAGCAGCGCCGGGTCGGCGAACATGAGCGAACCTCCGGTTCAGGACACCATCCATCACCGGAGGTCTCTTCCATCGGCTAGAGCCGACCGACGGCACCGGGGTTTGAAGTCCGTGATGACGACACCGCCGCGAAGGAATACTCCCCTCCACCAAGCCAAGATTGTCACTTATGTACGTCCTCCCGCACCAGGGGGGTCCCCCTACGAGCGCGGAATGTCACGTCGGGACCACTCGAATGCCCTCCCGTCTCCCGACCACCACCCCCCAACGCGGCGCTCCGCGCCCCCGCACCCAACCCGTCTCCCGACCACCACCCCCCAACGCGGCGCTCCGCGCCCCCGCACCCAACCCGTCTCCCGACCACCACCCCCCAACGCGGCGCTCCGCGCCCCCGCACCCAACCCGTCTCCCGACCACCACCCCCCAACGCGGCGCTCCGCGCCCCCGCACCCAACCCGTCTCCCGACCACCACCCCCCAACGCGGCGCTCCGCGCCCCCGCACCCAACCCGTCTCCCGACCACCACCCCCCAACGCGGCGCTCCGCGCCCCCGCACCCAACCCGTCTCCTGCCCCCAACGCGCCCCTGTCCCTGGAACAACGCGACTCACTTCCGGCACACGCGTCACCGGGTCACCGCCGGGGCGGCGGGGGCGTTGCGCGGCTCACGTTCGCGGTTATGATCACCGGCGTCCGGCAGCGCGGCCGGACCCGCACGCGGGGATGCGGCACGGCCACACCACCCGTGCACCCGACGGTGCCCGGTTGCTGTTTGGTCTCTGGTTCATAGCGTCTTCGTCCCGCCCGCCTCAGGATGAAACTGGTGCCGTCGTCTTCCCCTACTGTCGAAAGCGTGTCCGCATCCGCTCGTCGCCGCCGTGCCGGCCTGGTCCTGATCGCGCTGTCCGCCGTCGCCTTCGTGGTGTTGGGATCGTTCCTGTGGGCGGGGCAGGACAGGCCGACCGGGACACCGGCGGCGCCGCGGCAGGCGCTGCTGGACGTGCTCGACGGTCCCGGGCGCACCGAGCGGGTCCAGATCGACGTCACGCTCTACGCACCCGCCGAGACGCCGGCACCCGCGATCCTGCTGGCGCACGGTTTCGGCGGGGACAAGAACAGCGTCGCCGACCAGGCGCGCGACCTGGCCCGCCGCGGTTTCACGGTGCTGACCTACTCCTCCCGCGGTTTCGGGCGCAGCACCGGCAAGATCGCGCTGAACGACCCGGACTACGAGGTCGCCGACGCCGAGCAGCTGCTGGACTGGCTGGCCCGCCAGCCCGAGGTGCTGCGCGACCGTGACGGCGATCCGCGGGTCGGGGTCACCGGTGGTTCCTACGGCGGTGCGCTGAGCCTGCTGCTGGCGGGCAGCGATCCGCGCGTCGACGCGATCGCCCCGGTGATGACCTACAACGACCTCGACCAGGCGCTGCTGCCCAACGCCGCGTCGCGGCAGCCGCTCACCGGCGACACCGCGGCGCGCGGCGCCTTCGGCGGCGACGGGGTGTTCAAGCAGGCGTGGGCGGGGCTGCTGTTCTCCGCCGGGGCCAAGCCGACCCCGGCCGCGCGCCAGCAGCCCCCGGTGGACGGCGGCGCGGTCGCCACTCCCCCCGGCGAAGAGCCACTGACCTGCGGGAACTTCACGCCCGAGGTGTGCGCGGCCTATTCCGAGGTCGCCCAGACCGGACGGGCGAGCCGGCAGACCCTGGAGCTGCTGGACCGGGTCTCGCCGAAGCGCGTCACCTCGCGGATCAAGGTGCCGACGCTGCTGGTGCAGGGCGAGCAGGACAGCCTGTTCGGGCTGGACCAGGCCGACGCCAACGCCCGCCAGGTCGCCGCGGCGGGCGCCAAGGTCAAGATGGTCTGGTTCGCGGGCGGGCACGACGGCGGACCGCCCGGTCCCGCCGTGGACGACCAGATCGCCGACTGGTTCGCCTACCACCTCGGCGGCGTGCCGCCGGTGCCCGATCCCGGGACCGGTTTCGAGTACGACATCGCGGGACGACCGCAGCGGGACGGCAAGGTTCCGGTGCGGACGGTGCGCGCCGCGGCGTACCCGGGCGTCGACTCGCAGCGCACCCCGCGCTACCAGCTGGCGCTGCACGGACCGCCGACGCCCGTGATCAACCCGCCGGGCGGCAACCCCGCGTCGACGAGCTCGCTGCCCGGGTTCGGTGCCGCCGGGCAGTGGGCGGCGCGGGACCTGCCCGGCCAGACAGCGGTGTTCCGCACCGACCCGGTGGACAGCCGGTTGATGATCTCGGGCGTGCCGCGCACCCGGCTCTCGGTGGCCGCGGTCCCGGGCCAGCCCGCCACCGCCGACCCGGTGCTGTTCGCCAAGCTGTACGACGTGGACCCGGACGGCAGGCGGACGCTGCTCGGCGCCGCCTCCCCGCTGCACGTCGTCGGGGTGCCGGCGGACGGGACCGCGGTACCGGTCGACGTCGCGCTGCCCGGCGTGGTGCACCCCCTGGAGACCGGGCACCACCTGGAACTCGCCGTGACGACCACCGACCAGGCGTACGCGCTGCCGAAGCAGCCCTCGGTGCAGCGCGTCGCGCTGGCCGACGGGTCCGCGCTGTCGGTGCCGTCGGTGCGCGGGGTGCCCGGCAGCACCGCCGCCGTCCCGGTGGCGCCGCTGGTCGGCATCGGGCTGATCATCGCGTTCGCGCTGGTGGCGTGGGTGATCTCGCTGATCCGGCGGCGCGCCACCGACGACGTCGACCCGCGGCTGACCGACACCCCGCTGGTGATCAGCGGGCTGGCGAAGTCCTATCCGGACTCCCGGGACGCGGTGCGGGACCTGTCGATGCGCGTCGAACGCGGCCAGATCGTCGGACTGCTGGGCCCCAACGGCGCGGGCAAGACGACGACGCTGCGGATGCTGCTGGGCCTGCTGCACCCCACGGACGGCACGATCCGGTTGTTCGGGCACCTGCTGTTCCCGGGTGCGCCGGTGCTGTCCCGGGTCGGCGCGCTGGTGGAAGCGCCCGGTTTCCTGCCGCACCTGTCCGGTCTGGACAACCTGCGCTACTACTGGGCGGCGACCGGGCGGCCGATGTTGCAGGCCCGGTTCGACGAGGTGCTGCGGATCGCCGGGCTCGGCGACGACGCGCACCGCCCGGTCCGCACCTACAGCCAGGGCATGAAGCAGCGGCTGGCCATCGCGCAGGCGATGCTCGGCCTGCCCGAACTGCTGGTGCTCGACGAACCGACCAACGGACTGGACCCGCCGCAGATCCACCAGCTGCGGGAGATCCTGCGCCGCTACGCGGCCACCGGGCGCGCGGTGCTGGTCTCCAGCCACCTGCTCGCCGAGGTCGAGCAGACCTGCACGCACGTGGTGGTGATGCACGAGGGCGCGGTGGCCGCCTCGGGCACCGTCGCCGAGATCGTCGCGGTGGACGGCGAGGCGACGTTCCGCGTCGACGACCCGGAGCGGGCCGCCGAGGCGCTGCGCAGCATCGAGGGCATCGGCGACGTGCGCACCGAGGGCGACCTGGTGCACGCCGACCTGGCCGGGCACTCCGCGGCGGTCGCGGTCAACGTGCTGGTCGGGTCCGGGGTCTCGGTGCACGAGGTCGGGCCGCGGCGGCGCCTGGAGGACGCGTTCCTGCAGCTGGTCGGAGAGGAGGACCGGTGACCGAGGACACCGAACGCCCGGGGACCGCGATCGTGCCGACCGAACGGCACACCACCGTCCAGCCCGACGGCAGCGTCGAGGGCTACCGGGCCGGCCGGACGCTGCCGGTGCGGGTGGAGCTGGCCCGCCAGCTGCGCCGCAGGCGCACCCGGCTGTCGCTGGGCTTCCTGGTGGTGCTGCCGGTGCTGCTGCTGATCGCCTTCCAGGTCGGCAGCGGCTCCCAGGGCGGCCGGTCGCTGGCCGACACCGCCAGCTCCAGCGGGCTGAACTTCGCGGTGTTCACGCTGTTCGCGTCGACGAACTTCCTGCTGGTCGTGGTCGTCGCGCTGTTCTTCGGCGACACCGTGGCCAGCGAGGCGTCCTGGTCGAGCCTGAAGTACCTGCTGGCGGCGCCGGTGCCGCGCAGCCGCCTGCTGCGCCGCAAGGCGGTGGTGTCGGCGATCCTCTCCGGCGTCGGGCTGCTGCTGCTCACCGCGGTCGCGCTCGGCGTCGGGCTGCTGTGGTACGGCGGCGGCGACCTGCTCACCCCGACCGGCGAGGCGCTGCCGTTCCCGGTCGGCGTGGCGAGCCTGGCCGTCGCCGCGGCGTACCTGGCGGTGCACCTGACGTGGATCGCCGGCCTGTCGCTGTGGTTGGGCGTGAACACCGACGCACCGCTGGGCGCGGTCGGCGGCGCGGTGCTGGTGTCGATCCTGTCGCAGATCCTCGACCAGATCACCGCGTTGGGCGATCTGCGCGCCTACCTGCCCACCCACTACGCGACGGCCTACTCGTACCTGCTCAGCAGCGACGTCGACTGGACGTCGATGGCGCGCGGCGCCTTCTCCGGTCTGGCCTACGCGACGGTGTTCACCGCCCTGGCGATCTGGCGCTTCCGCCGCAAGGACATCACCAGCTGAGGTGGCCCGGTGCCGGTCCCGGCCAGGACCGGCACCGGCCGCACCCGGGTAATCTGGCTGGTTGATGGAGATGTTCCACCTGCGCTACTTCGTGGCGGTCGCGGAGAACCTGAGCTTCTCGAAGGCGGCTCGGCAGCTGCACATGGCGACTTCCCCGTTGAGCCAGCGGGTCCGGGACCTGGAACGCGAACTCGGCACGGCGCTGTTCGAGCGCGACTCCCACCACGTAGGGCTGACCGACGCGGGCGCGGCCCTGCTGCCCATCGCCAAGGACGTGCTGGGCCGCTTCGACGACATCCCCTGGCGGCTGCGGGAGGCGATCCGCCCGCCGCGCCGCACCGTCTACATCGGCATCCCGCCGGGATTGCACTCCCGGCTTCGGGAGAAGCTCAAGGAACTCGAAGAACTCGCCGCGTCCGAATGCGACGTCAAGCGCTGGCCGGGCAGCAGCGGCGATCTGCTCAACGCCGTGCAGCGCGGGGAACTCACGATGGCGCTGGTGCACCTGCCGGTGCACGCGGAGGGGATCGAGGTCCAGGAAGTCATGCGGGAACCGCTGGGCGCGGTGCTGCCCGCGGCGGAGTTCTCCGCGCGCACCTCGGTCGCGCTGTCCGAACTGGTCGACCACACCTACGTCAGCCCGGCGCCGTCGATGCTGCCGACCTACTTCGACCAGCTCATGGTCCGGCTGCGCGCCGCCGGTATCCACAAGAAGATCACCCTGAACACCGGGGACTACGGCAGCACCAGCGAAATGGTCGCGAATGGTTCCGCATTTTCCATCTCCATGCTCGACCCGGCGAGCGGAATGGGGAAATACCACGACGAGAACGTCGTGGTGCTGCCTTTCGAGGATTTCCACCCGCAATTGACGACCGGTCTCATCTGGCGCTCCGACCGCGCGGAGCAGCAGCCCGAACTCCAGGAATTCCTGGACGCCGCGCAACGCTTGCTCCAGCTCCCCGAGCTGTGACCCCGGGCACGAATGGCGTGACCACTGCGGTCACGCCATTGTTCGCGGAACGGTGCCGCTGATCGTTTGAATTCGCCGAACACTCGGGCCTACCGTAGTTAGCGAAGCAAATGAAAGCCGCCGGGAAATCAACTCGGCACACTTCTTTCCGCCTCCAGGAGTGGTGATGACAGCACCCGCGAACAAGGTGACGGGCACCACCGCGAACAACGCGGGCCCGCTGGCGGGCGTCCGCGTCGTCGACATGGCCACCGTCGTGATGGGCCCCTACGCCGCGCAGATCCTCGGCGACCTCGGCGCCGACGTCATCAAGATCGAGTCGCCGAGGGACACCGTGCGCAACGGCGCCATGTACCGGAACACGCCGGGCATGACCCCGCTCAACCTCGCGGTGAACCGCAACAAGCGCAGCGTCGCGCTCAACCTCAAGGACGACGCCGAGCGCGAGCAGGCGCTCCAGATCATCGGCGACGCCGACATCCTGATCACGAACATGCGCATCGGCGCGCTGCGCCGGCTCGGGATGGACTACGAGAGCCTCGCCGCGGCCAACCCGAAGCTGATCTACGCGCACGCCCAGGGCTTCCGCCCCGACTCGGACCGCGCCGAGCTCGCCGCCTACGACGAGACCGTGCAGGCCGCCTCCGGACTGCTGGACGTGGCCAACCGCGCCGGCGACATCGGCGCCCCCGTCGTGCTGCCCAGCATCTTCGCCGACAAGGTCGCCGCGCTGACGATCGCCTACTCCACGCTCGCCGCCCTGGTGCACCAGCGGGCCACCGGCCGGGGCCAGCTCGTCGAGGTCCCGATGGCCGACACGCTGCTGGCGTTCAACCTGGTCGAGCACCTGCAGGGACGCACCTACGAGCCGCCGATGGGCCCGACCGGCTTCACCCTGTCGATGAACAAGGGCCACCGCGCGCGTCCTACCAAGGACGGCCTGGCGATGATCATCCCCTACACCGCGCAGAACTGCCGCGACCTGTTCCACGCCGCCGGACGGCCGGACCTGGCCGAGGACCCGCGGGTGGCCGGGGACCACATCGACAGCCAGAACGACGGCGAGGCCATCGCCGAGATGATCGAGTCGGTCACCCCCAACCTGACCACCGCCGAGTGGGTCGAGGTCTGCACCAAGCACAGCATCCCGGTGGGTCCGGTGCTCGAACTGGACAACGCCCCCGAGGACCCGTACGTGCGCGACGGCCACCTGCTCGACGTCGCCGAACATCCCAGCGAGGGCCCCTACCGGGTCGTCGGCATCCCGATCGGCTTCTCCGCCACCCCCGCCTCCGTGCGACGCCACGCGCCGCTGCCCGGCGAGCACACCGCGGAGGTCCTGTCCGAACTGGACCGACGGGGTGCGGGTGTCCCGCAGAGCACCGAGGAGGCCCGATGAGCCACGCTCACCCGCTCGCTCATCGGGACCGACCGGGTGCGGGTGTCCCGCAGAACACCAAGGAGGCGTGATGAACACCCCGGACACCGCGGTGCGCACCGAGACCGTCGGCAGCACCCTGGTCATCACCATCAACCGGCCGAAGGCGCGCAACGCCGTCGACGCCGAGGTCGCCGGCGGGATCGCCGCCGCGATCGACGAGCTGGAGGCCAATCCCGCGCTGCGGGTGGGCGTGCTCACGGGCGCGGAGGGCACCTTCAGCGCGGGCATGGACCTCAAGGCCGCCGCGCGCGGCGAGTCCCCGGCGGTGGCCGGCAAGGGCTTCGCCGGGCTCACCGAGGCCGAGACGTCCAAGCCGCTGATCGCCGCCGTGGAGGGCTACGCGATGGGCGGCGGCTTCGAACTGGCCCTGGCCTGCGACCTGGTGGTCGCCGCCGAGGACGCCCGGTTCGCGCTGCCGGAGGTCAAGCGCGGGCTCATCGCCGGGGGCGGCGGGGTGATCCGCCTGCCCCGCAGGGTTCCGCACCACCTGGCGATGGAGCTGCTGCTCACCGGCCGCACCATCACCGCTGCGCGGGCCCGCGAGCTCGGCGTGGTGAACCGGCTGACCGCGGGCGGCGGCGCCCTGAGCGCGGCGCTGGAACTCGCCGCGGAGATCGGTGAGAACGCGCCGCTGGCGCTGGCCGCGGTCAAGCGGGTGGTGCGCCACGCCCGCGACGACGCCGAACCGGAGGCGTTCTCCGCTCAGCGGCGGGAAATCCAGCAGCTGCTGGAATCCGCCGACTTCGCCGAAGGGGCGCGCGCCTTCGCCGAGAAGCGCGCTCCGGAATGGACCGGACGATGAACCGCGAACAGATCCTGCAGCACGTCAACACCCCGTTGACCGCTCCGGCCTACGCCCCGGCGGTGGCCCGGTTCACCGACCGCGAGTACCTCAACGTCGTCTACCGCACCGATCCCGAAGCGCTGCGCGCGGTGGTCCCGGAACCGCTGGAGATCGACGAACCGCTGGTGCGGTTCGAGGTCATGAAGATGAACGAGGTCACCTCGTTCGGGCCGTACGTCGAGGCCGGTCAGGCGATCCCGGTGCGGTTCGACGGCGAGCGGGGCGAGTACCTGCACGCGATGTACCTGGACAACTTCCCGGCGACCGCGGCCGGGCGGGAGATCAGCGCGTACCCGAAGGTGCTGGGCCAGCCGTCGCTGTACGTCGACAGCGGTGCCCTGGTCGGCACGTTGGACCACGGCACGATCCGGGTCGCCACCGCGACGATGGGCTACAAGCACCACCCGATGGACCTGGACGAGGCCCGGGAGCAGATCACCGTGCCGACGTTCATGCTCAAGATCGTCCCGGGTTACGACGGCCGACCCCGGGTGTGCGAGCTGGTGCGCAGCCAGATCACCGACATCACCGTCAAGCAGGCGCACACCGGCCCGGCGCGGTTGCAGCTGTTCGAGCACGTGCTGGCGCCGCTGGCCGACCTGCCGGTGCGCGAGGTCGTCTCGGCCAGCCACATCATCACCGACCTCACCCTGGGCGGCGCCGCACCCGTCCACGACTACCTGGCCTGATCGAGGAGGATCCGATGGCCGCAGCAGAAAAGCCGCGAGTTCCGCAGTGGACCACCGTGGCGGTGGTCGGAGCCGGCACCATCGGCCTGTCGTGGGCGGCGCTGTTCTCCGCGCACGGCATCCGGGTCCGCGTCACCGACCCGCGCCCGGACCTCGCCGAGGCGGTGCGCGAGGCGATGCCCGCGCTCGCCGCGAGCATCCCCGGCAGCGACGCCGAGGACCTGCTCAGCCGCATCCGGGTCACCGGCGACCTCGCCGAGGCCGTCGACGGGGTGCAGCTGGTGCAGGAGAACGGCCCGGAACGCCTGGAGTTCAAGCAGGAACTGTTCGCCGAGATCGCCCGGCACGCCCCGGCGGAGGCGGTGCTCGCCTCCTCCAGCTCCGGCATCATCGCCTCGGACATCGCCGCGGAACTGCCCGATGACGTGGCCGCCCGACTGCTCATCGCGCACCCGTTCAACCCGCCGCAGGTGGTGCCGCTCGTCGAGATCGTGCCCGGCCAGCGCTCCGCCGAGCGCGTCATTGAGTCCACAATGGACTTCTACACCGCCCTCGGCAAAACCCCGGTGCGCCTGCACAAGGAGGTCTCCGGGTTCGTCGCCAACCGCTTGCAGAGCGCCATCATGCGCGAGTCGATCTCCCTGGTGCTGCGTGGAGTCGTCAGCGCCGAGGAGCTGGACACCGTGATGAAGGCGTCGCTGGGCGGCCGGTACGCGACCGTCGGCCCGTTCGAGAGCTTCCACCTCGGCGGTGGCCCCGGCGGCATCCGGCACATGATGGCGCACCTGGGCGTCGGCATGGCCGCCCGTTGGAAGGAGCTCGGCGATCCGGAGCTCGACGACGACGCCATCGCCACCATCACCGAGCAGACCGAGGCCGCCTACGGCGCCGGTCCGGACGCCTACCGCGAACGCTGCGAACTCCGCGACCGCAAGCACATCGCGATCAAGTCCGCGCTCGGCGACATCGAGAACTGACCACACCAGGAGGATTTCCGGCAATGCCCAAGCCCGCCAACACCAATCCCGACTTCTTCGGTTACGCCGAACTGCTCAGCGAGTCCGAACGCGCCGAGCTGGCCGAGATCCGCGACTACCTGGAGCGCGAGATCAAGCCGCTGGCCAACGACGCATGGGAGAAGTCCGAATTCCCGTTCGAGGTCGTCGAGAAGTTCGCCAAACTGCGCCTGGCCGGGTACCAGTACCCCGAGTACGGCGACGGGAAGCAGCGCAGCCCGCTGTTCTCCGGTTTCCTGAGCATCGAGCTCAACCGCATCGACCCCTCGCTGTCGGTGTTCTCCGGTGTCCACACCGGACTCGCGATGGGCAGCATCCACGGCGGCGGCAGCCAGGAGCAGATCGACCGCTGGTTCCCGGACATGGTCGAGATGAACAAGATCGGCGCGTTCGCGCTCACCGAGCCGGAGGGCGGCTCGGACGTCGCGGGCGGCATGCGCACCACCGCGCGCCGCGAGGGTGACACGTGGGTGCTCAACGGCGCCAAGCGCTGGATCGGCAACGGCACCTTCGCCGACCTGGTCGTGGTGTGGGCGCGCGACGTCGCCGACGACCAGGTCAAGGGTTTCGTGGTGGAGAAGGGCACGCCCGGCTTCACCGCCACCAAGATCGAGGGCAAGATCGCGCTGCGGACGGTGCAGAACGCCGACATCGTGCTCGACGACGTCCGCGTGCCCGAGGCCAACCGGCTGCAACGGATCAACACCTTCCGGGACACCGCCAAGGTGCTCGCCAAGACCCGCGGCGGGGTTGCCTGGCAGGCCCTCGGCGTTGCGATCCGCGCCTACGAGCTGGCCCGCGAGTACGCGGTCAACCGCGTCCAGTTCGGCAAGCCGATCGGCTCGTTCCAGATGATCCAGGACCTCCTGGTGAAGATGCTCGGCAACATCACCGCCATGTTCGGCATGGTGGTCCGCCTCAACGAGCTGGTCGCCCAGGGCCGCGGCGGCGCCGACCAGGCCGCGCTGGCCAAGGCGTTCACCACCACCCGCATGCGCGAGGTGGTCGCGATGGCCCGCGAACTGTTCGGCGGCAACGGGATCGTGCTGGACTACGAGGTGGCGAAGTTCTTCTCCGACGCCGAGGCGGTCTACTCCTTCGAGGGTTCCCGCGAGATGAACACCCTCATCGTGGGCAAGTCCGTCACCGGCCTCAGCGCCTTCGCCTGATTCAGCCCCAGCGCTCCTGGAACAGCGCCCGCCGGCCCACCGCGGCCGGCGGGCGCTTCGCAACGGTCCGCCCCGTGCGGCGGAAGCGGAGCGGTCACCGCAGCGGCGGTTCCACGTGCCCCACCGGCCCGGATCTCGAAGTAGCGGCCGGGCTAGCGCGTGTTCCGCTCCCGGCACGGCCACGCACCGCACTTCCGAAAGACTCCCTAGCCGAGCAGGAACCTCGCTTGGGAGCCCGGACCGGTGGAGTCCATCCAGAACGAGATGATCGCCTGCCGCCCGGACTGCGCCCAGCCCGGTGGCGCGTGGGCCGCCAGGGGGAGGACGAGCTCGACCCGGCCGGCCCGCGCGCGATCGAGTTCGGGGGCGTGGACCACGACGTCCGCAGTGGGACCGCCCCGCCCCCACGGCAGGGGCGCGGTCCGGTGGCTGTCGACGATGTCGCCGTGCCAGAGCACGCTTTTCGCGGCTGTGCCAGCGAGCACGTAGTCGACCCGGATGCCGAACAGCGCCTGCGGAGAACTCGGTTGGGCGGCCAACCGATCGGTCCAGATGTCGATTCCCAGGGTGTTCGGCAGGTCCCGGTACTCCGCGCCGCACAGCGCGGTGCCCTCGCTCCCCTGGATGCCCAGGTGCGCGATGGCGCGTACCGCGTCGTAGCAACCGTAGGCGTTGCCGCGTACCGAAGTCGTACCGTTCGGGCCCGCGATCCGGTCGGCGTAGGTGTGCTTGCGGACCAGCGTGGCGTCCAGACCGCCTCGGTCCAGGTCCGGATCCGACGCGGTGCCGATCTCCAGGTACGTGATGCCGGGTCCCGCGACAGTCACGGTCTTGGACAGCGGCTGGGAAAGCGGGGCGACCTCGATGGGCGTGAAGTCGTCGCCGCCGCGCTCCAACGGACTGCCGTGCTCGCTGTCGATCCGGTAGACGGAGACCTCGGCCCCGCGCTGACTGGCCACATTGGACAGCTGGAGCTCGATGCTGTGCGGCTGATCGGTTTCGTTCCACACCAAGATCGAGCTGCGGTACTGGTCACCCGAGGCCATGGCGCCGAGGCCGGCAGGCAGCGCACCGCGCACCGGCGTGCGGCGGTCGGGCATCCGTGCGTAGAGCTTCAGGGCGTTGAACAGCGGCAGCCGGAGTGCCTTGCCGTTCCGGTAGGCGATCAGGTGGGGCAGCCAGCCGCTGAAGGTGAACGTCTGCAGGTCGGGGACCTGCAGGGCGGTCCGCAGCGACGCCATGGAGCGGGCCGCTTCCAGCGTGGTTCCGGCGTTGCCCTCCCACTCACCGGGTTTGAACACCCCGGACTGCGCCTGGATCAGCGGAACGGTGTTGAAGTCGGTGCCCAGCGCGTTGCGCGCGGCGTCGAGGAGCGCGTTGAGGTCCTCACCGTAGTTGTTCAGGGTGAGGTAGTCGAACGGCAAGTCGGGGTTGGCCTTGCGCCGCGCCCGCAGCCGGTCGATCGTGGCTTCGAGGTGGGTCCGGCCGCCCAGCTGCTTGCGGGGGACCGCGCTGGGCGTGATGAAGCTCGCCATCCCGAACAACCCCTGGGGCGCGATCGCGCTCGTGTAGGCGTCGTAGATGTCGACCATCTGCTTGACCGACGCGGGGTTGGGGGACCCGGTGAGGTTGTGGCTCGGCTCGTTCCACACGCACCAGCTGATCGGGTATCCGCTGTAGAGCTTCGCCCACTTGCCGATGGCGTCCGCAGCGGCTGCGAGGTCGGTCGGCGCTGGGAACAGGTGCGGCCGTTCGGCCTTCGCGTAGTCCCACCACTGCTTGGGCGCGCCCTCCAGTTGGACCATGATCTCCACGTTGCGCTGGTGCAGCCCGCTGAACAGCTCGTTGAGGAAGTCGTTGGGCAACGCCGAGATCTGGCCGTCCGCGCCCACCACGATCGGATAAGGCGTCAGCGACGGCCAACTGGCGTTCGGGAAGCGCAGCTCCGCGTCGTAGAGCGCCGGGCGGATCTCGTCCAGGTACTGCACGCTGTCCAGGATCTGGGTGGATTCGAGGGCTCGTCCCACACCGATCTTCGACTTGAGCAGTGGGAAGAAGGCGGTCTGGCCGAAATCGACCTGGAGGCTCGCTGAAGGGGCGTCGCCCGAATCCGGCCCAACCCCGCAACCACCGAGCAGGGCCGCCGCCCCGATCCCGGCGGCGGAGGCCAGGACACGACGTCGGGTGTATTCGGCTGGCTCCGGCTGCGATGCTCGTCCCATGAACTCCACCTTCCCCAGGGGTGCGAGGTCGTGACATTCGTGGCGCCGGTGCGGATTCCTCCCACCCGACAAGGATTTTCGTCGGCGGTGCGAGGGCTGATCACCGCGGTGAACAGTCGGCCCCGGTGCACCGACCTGGAGCCCCCGCACCCACCGGCCGTTCACATCTCTTGCAGAGTCCGGAATTCGTTGAAAGACCTCCTGCTGCGGACCGTCGCGCTACCCCCGGGAATAACGCATCGTGGAAGCTTCGTCCGGGTACGGCTGGCCCGGGTGAAGGGGCTGACCACCGGGGCCGACGTAGTTCGCCCCACCGAATCCCAGGATCGGGAAACCGATGATCGGGAACAAGAACGTCAGCACGCCGAATCCGGCCCCCTTGCCGAACGACTTCGCCAAGTCGAGGCAGGTCACCACGGACACGACGACGTTGACGATCGGGATGAGCATCAGCACCAGCCACCATCCCGGCCTGCCCGCGGTGCGCAACAGCACGACGGTGTTGTAGAAGGGGATGATCGCCGCCCAACCCGGCTGCCCGGCCTTGCCGAAAAGGCGCCACGTTGCGGCGATCATCAGCACGCTCACAACGAGGCTCACCAAGATGACCACTGTCATCACGGTGCCGAGGGCCGCCAGGCCGCCGCCGCCCCCGTGCTGCACGTGGTGGTGCACGTGGTTTCGCGCGAAATGCACGTCTTGTCCTTTCCTTCCTTGTTCGTTTTCGTGATCACCGCAAGGACTCCCGCTTCTCAGGACGCCCCGCACCGACAGAGGTTGCGCCAGACCTCCCGAACCCTCGCCGACCTCCGCTTTTCAGTGCGACAGCCAGGCCAGGTGGAGGAATGAGCGGTGCGATACCTCGACCTCCGAGAAGGTCCGCTCGAACAACTCCGCCGCAGCCGTGCGCACCGCCTCCGTCGCGGGCGCACCCTGCTCCTTGATCACCGTAAGAGGATCACACACACCCGAGCCCGGGATCACCCGGGTGGGCTACCCGACAAAAGTCGAGGACAAGGGGGAACACCTTCCGGAACGAGCGAGCACAGGTCATGCCGCGGTGGGCGCGGACGGAGCGGCCGGGCCGCAGAATCGGCGCGCAACGTCCACGTCAGGAGGAACGGTGCCCACTCATCCCCGGATTCGGTCCACGCTCGTGATCATGTCGTTCTGCGCTACCGCGCTGGTCAGCGGATGCGGCGCCCACCACGCTCAGCGAGCGGCCGCACAACCGCACGCTCCCGGCGAATCGGCCTCGCACAGCCCCAGAGCGGACAATTCTCCCGATTCCGCCACGACCGGCTCATCTCCGACAAGACAGACCAACGCGACACCGCAAGGCACGGCCGAAATCTGGCTCCACGCCCTCGGATCCAACGATTTCGCCACAGTGTGCAAACAGTACGACCCAGCCGGTCCGATGTTCCGCGCCATGGGCGGCGCGACGGGCTGCGAGCAGAGGTTCTCCAAAGGCCCCAAGCCGAAACTCGGCGCTCGACTCACCCGTGCGGTAGTCGACCCCAAGGCCGTGACGACCCGAGGTGATACCGCGACGATTCCGTTGAGCGCGGTGACCGTCAACGGAAAACCGTGGAGCCACGACGTGAGAGGGAAGTTCATGACTCTCAAGCACGACGCCGACGGTTGGCGAATCCCCGATCTCACGGACGCCGCCGAAGTCACCGCGCCGGGGGCCCATTTCTGATCGAACGGCGCCCGACCGGTCAGAGCACCGACGGGATGAGCCCGTGCGACGCGATTCCCCCGTCGTCGAAGGGGTGATCAGACCCGGACACCGTCACTCGATGCCCGCCGCGTCCATGCCGCGCAGCTCCTTCTTCAGGTCCTGGATCTCGTCGCGCAGTCGCGCGGCGAGTTCGAACTGCAGATCCCGGGCCGCGTTCATCATCTGCTCGTTGAGCTGCTGGACGAGGTCGGCGAGTTCGGCGCGCGGCATCGACTTGATGTCCCGGTCTTCCAGCACGCCCGCGCTGGCCACCGCCTCACCGGTCGGCTTCTTGCCCCGGGAGACGTTGCGCCCGGATCCGCCGACGGCCACCGACTCCTCGGTGTCCTCGGACTCGGTGTAGACGCGGTCCAGGATGTCGGCGATCTTCTTGCGCAGCGGCTGCGGGTCGATGCCGTGCTCTTCGTTGTAGGCGATCTGCTTGGCGCGCCGCCGGTTGGTCTCGTCGATGGCGTGCTGCATCGAGTCGGTGATCCGGTCGGCGTACATGTGCACCTGACCGGACACGTTGCGCGCCGCACGCCCGATCGTCTGGATGAGACTGGTGCCGGAGCGCAGGAAGCCCTCCTTGTCAGCGTCCAGAATGGACACCAGCGAGACCTCGGGCAGGTCCAGGCCCTCGCGGAGCAGGTTGATGCCGACCAGCACGTCGTACTCGCCCAACCGCAGCTGCCGCAGCAACTCGACGCGGCGCAGCGTGTCGACCTCGGAGTGCAGGTACCGCACCCGGATGCCCAGTTCGAGCAGGTAGTCGGTGAGGTCCTCGGCCATCTTCTTGGTGAGCGTGGTGACCAGCACCCGCTCGTCGCGCTCGGCCCGCTCGCGGACCTCGTGCACCAGGTCGTCGATCTGCCCCTCGGTCGGCTTGACCACCACCTCCGGGTCGACCAACCCGGTCGGGCGGATGACCTGCTCGACGAACTCGCCGCCGGACTGCCCCATCTCGTACGGGCCGGGCGTGGCCGACAGGTACACCGTCTGCCCGATCCGGTCGCTGAACTCCTCCCAGGTCAGCGGCCGGTTGTCCAGCGCGCTGGGCAACCGGAAGCCGTGCTCGACGAGCGTGCGCTTGCGGGAGGCGTCGCCCTCGTACATGCCGCCGATCTGCGGCACGGTGACGTGCGACTCGTCGATGATGAGCAGGAAGTCGTCCGGGAAGTAGTCCAGCAGCGTCGCCGGGGCCGACCCCGCCTCGCGGCCGTCGATGTGCCGCGAGTAGTTCTCGATGCCGGAGCAGAACCCGACCTGGCGCATCATCTCGATGTCGTACTGGGTGCGCATGCGCAGCCGCTGGGCCTCCAGGAGCTTGTTCTGCCCCTCCAGCTTGGTCAGCTGCTCCTCCAGCTCGGCCTCGATGCCCCGGATGGCCTTCTCCATCCGCTCCGGGCTGGCCACGTAGTGGGTCGCCGGGAAGATCCGCAGGTCGCTCACCTCGCGGACGGTCTCCCCGGTCAGCGGGTGCAGGTAGTGCAGCCGGTCGATCTCGTCGCCGAAGAACTCCACCCGCACCGCGAGCTCCTCGTAGGCGGGGATGACCTCGACGGTGTCGCCGCGGACCCGGAAGGTGCCCCGGGCGAAGGCGATGTCGTTGCGGGTGTACTGCACGTCGACCAGCGCGCGCAGGAAAACGTCCCGGTCGATCTCCCCGCCGACCTCCAGCTGGATGGACCGGTCCAGGTACGACTGGGGCGTGCCCAGGCCGTAGATGCAGGACACCGACGAGACGACGACGCAGTCGCGGCGGCTGAGCAGGTTCGAGGTCGCCGAGTGCCGCAGCCGCTCGACGTCCTCGTTGATCGAGGAGTCCTTCTCGATGTAGGTGTCGGTCTGCGGGACGTACGCCTCGGGTTGGTAGTAGTCGTAGTAGCTGACGAAGTACTCGACGGCGTTGTCCGGGAAGAACCCGCGCAGCTCGTTGGCCATCTGCGCGGCCAGCGTCTTGTTCGGCTCCAGCACCAGCGTGGGCCGCTGGACGCGCTCGACGAGCCACGCCGTGGTCGCCGACTTGCCGGTACCGGTGGCTCCCAGCAGGACCACGTCCTTCTCACCGGTCCTGATGCGACGCTCCAGGTCCTCGATCGCCTGGGGCTGGTCGCCCGCCGGCTGGTAGTCGCTGACCACGCGGAACCGGCCGTCGGTGCGCGGGATGTCGCTGACCGGCCGGAACTCGGAGCGGGCGAGGACGGGGTGCTCAGTCGCGAATGCCACGTCCACCAGCGTACGAGGCGTCCCCGACATCATGTCGCCGCGAGGGGTTCCGCACAGCCGGTGAGCGTCGATAATGGGGGTATCACCCCTTCGTCGGAGGTGAGTGCGGTGTCGAGCACCCCTATCGCCGGACATCCGGATCTCACCGAGATGCGCATGCGGTACGAGAGGGCTTCGGAAACCCCGACCGCTCAGGTGGCGGACGGCGTCATCGTGCTCGGTGGCCTGTTCGTCGCGTTGTCGCCGTGGATCACGGGCTTCGCCCCCATGACGCCCACGCTGGCGCTGAACAACCTGATCGTCGGACTGGCGGCGGCCGTGCTGGGCCTGTCGTTCGCGAGCGCGTTCCACCGCACCCACGGCATCGCCTGGACGTGCCCGGTGCTGGGCGCGTGGACGATCGCCGCGGTGTTCGTGATCAGCGGGCACGTCGTGACGCTCAGCAGCCTGCTCTGCAACGTGATCGGCGGAGCAGTTCTGCTGGTGGCGGGACTGGGGACGATGGCCCCGGCCATGACCGCCACCCGCCGGGCCTGACCCCGATTCGATCGGAGGTGAGTGAGGAACAGTGGTGAACAGAAGTGGGCGCGACGTCGTTCACCGGCGCCGCGCCCACGCCTAGGGTGGCACCGTGAGCACGCAGCGCGAGATCGCCGAGCGGCTGGGACTGCCCGTGCACCCGCCCAAGGTGGAGGTGTTCGACCTGCGCGCGGGCACGAACACCGATCCCAAGCAGCGCGTCCGCACCGTCGAGGAGTACCGGACCACGCCGTTCGGGCTCTACCTGGCGCGCCCGACGCCGGGTCACCCCCGCCTCGCCGCGCTGGAATCGTGGCTGCTGCCGGGGTTGGGATTGCGCATCACCCGCTGGAGTTGGCACCCCGGGCACGAGCGGGACCTGGATTTCTACCTCGACGTCGTCGACGTGGAACGCGGCGAGAACAGGTGGCGAACGGTCGACCACTACCTGGACGTCGAATTGCGCGAGCACCGCGAGGCCCGGTTGCTGGACATCGACGAGTTCCTGCTCGCGGTGCGGGCCGGTCTGCTCGACGACGCCACCGCGCACCGGGCGATGGAGACCGCCTACCGCGCCGTCGACGGTCTCGCCCGGCACCGCTACGACCTCGGGAAGTGGTTGCGGGACAACGGGATCGAGCTGTCGTGGCGAGGACAACCGTCCCAAGGTCCCGTACCCGGGCAGCGGACGCTACCGCCAACTCGGTGACGCCGGGACGAACGATCGGATCGATATTCGACCCCAGCCGAATAGTTACCTGAAAATTCGCCCGCAGCTGATCACGTGTCCGCCTTTCCGGACTACTCTCGGGATCCGTGAGCGCGGCGACTTCCCCCCAATTGGTCGACGTCATCGACGTCTTCAGTTCGGAGCGTAGACATTCTTCCGGCGCCGTTCACCATTTGGAGGTGTGCCGGGTCGAGGAATGGGGACTCTCCCTGGAATGCCCGACCCCGGAAGCGCCCGAGCACGACGCGGAGATCACCTGGCTGCTGCCCGACCTGGGCGTCCGCCTGACCCGCTACCGCCCGCGCCGGCGGCACTCCCGCCCCGGACCGACGCTGCTCACCACCGCCCGCATCGAACGCGACAGCCGCGCCTGGACGACGACGGACCTGCTGCTCGGGTTGGAGGTCCCCGCGCACGGCCCGGCGCGCATCGCGCACTACGACGAGTTCGCCACCGCGGTGTCCAGCGGCATGATCCGCCCCCACGAGGCCGACTACGCGTTCCGCACGGCCCACCGCACGCTGGAGGAGCTGTCCCTGCACCGCGACATCAACCACTGGCTGGCCCACCGCGGGATCTTCGACATCTGGTGAGGGAAGGCGGCCGGTTCCCGGCAGGACGTCCCGGCGGTCCTGCCGGGGACCGGCGGCGTCACGGGGTCCAGCCGGACTCCTGCGCCCAGGCGTTCGCCCTGGGCAGGGCCTGCGCGAACCAGGGCTCCTTGGCCTGCGCGTACGCGGCGTGCGACGGGTCGGCCGCGTGCCGGGCCGCGACCTCGCGCTTGACCGCGAGGTAGTCCGCGCGGGCGGCCTCGTCGGCGCGCAGCCAGTCGCGGAACAGCAACGCGACGCGCCAGCCCGCCGTCCCCTCGGCGCGCACGTGCACGTTCGCGTAGCGGCCGGGGTCCGCTGCGACGTGGAGGCGCTTGCCCCACAGCGCCGGGTCCGGCGCGAAGGAGTGCGGGGTGTCGGCGCTGGCCTCCGGGATCACGGGGAACCCGGCGTCGGCCAGCGGCTCGGCCAACGCGTCCGCATCGGCCAGCGAGGCCACGGTGACCTGCAGGTCGATGACGTCCTTGGCCGGCATGCCGGGGATCGAGGTGGATCCGATGTGGTCGACGCGCAGCACCCGGTCGCCCCCGGCCCGCTCGATGCGGGCGGCCAGCCGCCGGGCCTGCCTCGGCCATTCCGGATCGGGGTCGACCAGCTTCGGGGAGCGCTCCGGCGCACGCCGCCGCTCCCGCACGTTCCGCTCGAACGGGACCAACCGGTCCGCCCACAACCGGTCGACCTCGGCGAGCACGTCCTCGACCGCGCCGCTGTTGTCCAGCCACACGTCGGCGGCTTCGCGGCGCTGCTCGTCGGTGGCCTGCGCCCGGATCCGCGCCCGCGCGTCCGGTTCGGACAGCCCGCGGGCCACCAACCGCCGCACGCGGTCTTCGACGGGCGCGTCGACGATCACGACCAGGTGGTAGTTCGCCCCGTACCCGGCCTCCACGAGCAGCGGAACGTCGTGCACCACGACGGCGTCGGCGGGCGCCTGCGCCATCCGCTCGACGGTCAACTGCTGGATCCGGGGGTGGGTGATGGCGTTGAGGTCGGCGCGCGCCCGGTCGTCGGCGAACGCCTTGGCCGCCAGCGCGGGCCGGTCCAACGCGCCGTCGGCGTCGAGGATGTCCGCGCCGAAGCGCTCGACGAGTTCGGCCAGCGCCGCGGAACCGGGCCGCACGACCTCGCGCGCCAGCGCGTCGGCGTCGACGAGCACGGCGCCGCGCTCCACCAACCGCCGCGCCACCGTCGACTTCCCCGACCCGATGCCACCGCTGAGACCCACGCGCAACACGCGACCCATCTTGCCAGCGGTCCCCGGCCGCGCCGAGACCGACCGCGGAACGCGAACGGCCCCCGCGCCGGAACGCGGGGGCCGTTCGGTCAGCCTTCAGGCGTCACGCACCGCCGGAGAGCTTCTCCCGCAGCGCGGCCAGCTGGGCGTCGCTGGCCAGCGAGCCCGAGTCCTGCTCGTCGCTGGAGGAGGAGTAGTTGCCGCCGTGCGGCTCCTCCACACCGGCAGCGGCGGCCGCGGCGGCCTCCGCGTCGGCCTGGCGGGCCTTGGCGACCTGGGCCATGTGCTTCTCGTAGCGCGCGTGGGCCTCGGCGTACTGCCGCTCCCACTCCTCGCGCTGCTTCTCGTAGCCCTCCTGCCACTCCTGGGTCTCCGGGTCGAAGCCCTCGGGGTAGATGTAGTTGCCCTCGTTGTCGTACTCGGCGGCCATCCCGTACTGGGTCGGGTCGAAGTCCGAGTCCGGGGTGAAGCCCTCGTTGGCCTGCTTCAGCGACAGCGAGATCCGGCGGCGCTCCAGGTCGATGTCGATGACCTTGATCATCACCTCGTCGCCGACCTGGACGACCTGCTCCGGGATCTCCACGTGGCGCTCGGCCAGCTCGGAGATGTGCACCAGGCCCTCGATGCCCTCGTCGACGCGGACGAACGCACCGAACGGCACCAGCTTGGTGACCTTGCCCGGCACGATCTGGCCGATCGCGTGGGTGCGGGCGAACTGACGCCACGGGTCTTCCTGGGTGGCCTTCAGCGACAGCGAGACGCGCTCGCGGTCCATGTCCACGTCCAGGACCTCGACGGTGACCTCCTGGCCGACCTCGACGACCTCGCTGGGGTGGTCGATGTGCTTCCAGGACAGCTCGGAGACGTGCACCAGACCGTCGACACCGCCCAGGTCCACGAACGCACCGAAGTTGACGATGGAGGACACGACGCCCTTGCGGACCTGGCCCTTCTGCAGCTGGTTGAGGAACTCGCTGCGGACCTCGGACTGGGTCTGCTCCAGCCAGGCGCGGCGGGACAGGACCACGTTGTTGCGGTTCTTGTCCAGCTCGATGATCTTGGCTTCGAGCTCCCGGCCGACGTAGGGCTGGAGGTCGCGAACGCGGCGCATCTCGACCAGGGAGGCGGGCAGGAAGCCGCGCAGCCCGATGTCGAGGATGAGGCCGCCCTTGACGACCTCGATGACGGTGCCGCGCACCGGCTCGTCCTTCTCCTTGAGCTCCTCGATGGTGCCCCAGGCGCGCTCGTACTGGGCGCGCTTCTTGGAGAGGATCAGTCGGCCTTCCTTGTCCTCCTTCTGGAGAACCAGGGCCTCGACGAAGTCGCCGACGGCGACGACCTCGGCGGGGTCGACGTCGTGCTTGATCGACAGTTCGCGGGACGGGATGACGCCCTCGGTCTTGTAGCCGATGTCAAGCAGCACCTCGTCGCGGTCGACCTTGACGATGGTGCCCTCAACAATGTCGCCATCGTTGAAGTACTTGATGGTCTGGTCGACGGCGGCGAGGAAGTCCTCCTCCGTCCCGACGTCGTTCACTGCGACCTGCGGCTTGGTGGCGGCTGCAGTCGGGACGGTGGTGGTGTCGGTGGACATCAGGTGGGTTGCTCCGGTACGGATAGGTCGGTTGTCGGATCTGGTTCGTGACTGTTCAAGTCGGTGGCTGCGCCCGGCCCTCCGGCCCGGTACCCGCGAAGGTGCCGGAGCTGCGGCGAATCCGCCCGGTCGGCACCCGATCCGGGCGAGCGACCCAGAGGAGATACGCGAACAGCGGAAGACCCACGGCGCGGCCGGTATCGTACGCGCTCCCTCGATCGCCGGGCAAACTGCGGTCCACCCCTGCGCCGGGTGCGGACCGGACGAGGACAATGCGTCACATCCGAGCCATACCCACTACCGGCGGGGAGAACCCTTGTCGCAGCCCGATCACGCGGAAGACGACGACACGAAGTCCAGTCTCCAGCCTAGTACCGCGGAGGACGTGCTCGGCACCTCGGGTGTGAGCAACCGCACCGCGGGTGCCGTCGAGTCCCGGATGGCGAGCCGCCTGTGGTGGGACGCCGATGCCGACGAGTACCAGGCCGAGCACGGCGGCTTCCTCGGCGACGACGACTTCGTCTGGTGCCCGGAGGGACTGCGCGAGGCGGACGTCCGGCTGCTCGGCGACGTCCGCGGCAGGCGCGTGCTGGAGGTGGGCTGCGGTGCGGCGGCGTGCGCGCGCTGGCTGGCCGCGCGGGGCGCCCACGCGGTCGGACTGGACATCTCGGCCGGGATGCTGCGGCACGCCGCGGCGGGCGGCAGGCGCACCGGCATCCCGATCCCCCTGGTCCAGGCCAGCGCCGACGGCCTGCCCTTCGCCGACGGGTCCTTCGACCTGGCCTGCTCGGCGTTCGGCGGCGTGCCGTTCGTGGCCGACTCCGGGGCGGTGATGCGCGAGGTGGCCCGGGTGCTGCGGCCGGGCGGCCGGTGGGTGTTCGCCGTGACCCACCCGATGCGGTGGATCTTCCCGGACGACCCGGGACCCGCCGGACTGACGGCCACGCACTCCTACTTCGACCGCAGCCCCTACGTCGAGGTGGACGACACCGGACGCGCGACCTACGTCGAGCACCACCGGACCCTCGGCGACTACGTCCGGCAGATCGGTGCCGCCGGGATGCGGCTGCTCGACGTCGTCGAACCGGAGTGGCCGAAGGGGCACACCCGGAACTGGGGGCAGTGGAGCCCGCTGCGCGGCAGGCTGTTCCCGGGCACCGCGATCTTCGTCTGCTCCCTGGACCGGGAAGAGGCGTGGCGGTGATGTGCGGCGCGGTGCGACCCGGGCGTCCCGCCCGCCGCGGACCGGGGGGTGCACGGTGGCGACCGCGCAGGAGCTGATGGAGGCGCAGTGCGCGCGGTTCCGCGAACTGGACCCGGAACTGCCGGACGGCTACTCGCTGCCCGCGGGTGACCCGCTCCTGGCCCGGACCGCGGACGGCGACCCGGTCGCCGGAGTCATCGCGCAGACCTCCAACCCGCCCGGCTCGATGCAGCGGCTGTGGCAGGCCGCGGAGGTCTACGAGCTGTTCCCGTTGGTCGGCCGGCACGCGGGCGCGGGCATGGACGCGCTGCTGCACGCCTGGCGGCAGTGGCTGGACGCCCGCGACGCGCCCGCGCACGACTCGTCCTGCGTGGTGGTGTGGCCGAGCCGGGACGTGCGGGCGACCAGGGCGTTCCTGGACCACGGTTTCGTCCCGCTGTCCTGCCTCGCGGTGCGATCACCCTCACGATCGCGACTTACGGAACTGTCTGGTACCGTAAAGCTGCGTCGCGCCGGACCGGCCGACCTCGACGTCGTCGTCGAGCTCGCACTCGCCGAGCTCGAATACGCCGCCCTGGTCGGTGCGTCGGTGTACCGCCCCGACGCCCCGCGGCTGAAGCGGACCGCCGTCCACGTGCGCCTGCACTCCGGCGATCCGGTCTGGCTCGCGGAACGGGACGGCGCACCCGTCGCGGTCGCCGAGTGCGCCTGGGTCGACACCGCTTCGTCACCCGGCGGACACCGGCTCCGCCCCGGCACGTGGGCCTACGTCAACTGCGTGTCGGTGCGCGAGCAGGAACGCGGCACCGGCGTCGGGCGACAGCTGATGGACCTGGTGCACGACGAGTTCGCCCGCGCCGGCGTCCTCGGCAGCTTCCTGTACTACAACCCGCCCAACCCGCTGTCCTCGGTGTTCTGGCCCCGCCAGGGGTACCGGCCACTGTGGACGATGTGGGAGGTGCGCCCGGCCACCGCGCTGCGCTGACGCTCGCGCGGTCGGCGCACCCGACCGCGAGAGTCTCAAGGAGTCGGCGTGGAAATCGTCGCTGAAGGCGTCGAGGTGATCGGAGCACACGGGCCGCTCCTGGCGCCCACGTCCCTGCGCATGCGGGACGGCCGGTTGCGGTTGGTGACCGGGGAACCCAACGCGGGGCACACCGCGTTGGCGCTCGTGCTCTCCGGCAGGCTGCGGCCCACCCGGGGCACGGTGCGCCTGGACGGTGCCGCCGACGCGGGCGCGCTGCGGCGCTCCGTCGCCGTGGTGGACGCCCCGGAGATCACCGAACCGGACGGCGCGGTGTCCGTCCGCGACGTCGCCGCCGAGGGGCTGAGCCTGGCGGGACGTCGGTCCGGGCGCCGCCGGACCAGGGCCTGGTTGTCCGAGCACGAACTCGACGACTGCGCCGACGAACGGTTCGAGAACCTGGTCCCGGCCCAGCGCACCCGGCTGCTCGTCGAGCTGGCCTGCGAGGGCCGGTCCACCAAGGCGCTGGTCCTCGACCAGCCCGACCGCCACGGCGGCGACCCGGCCGCCTGGTACGCGCTCGCCGCCCGGCAGGCCGCGCGCGGCATGGCCGTGGCGGTCCTGTGCTCCCCCCATTCGGCCGACCAGCTCGGCGTTCCGCGGGCCCGCATCGGCGCGGACGACCGCGAACAGTCCACTTCGGATTCCCTTGAAGGTGTGCGATGACCAGCTTCCGGCTTGCCATCACCGAGTTGCGCAGGCTGACCTCGGGCAAACTGCCCAAACTAGCCCTGATCGCGGTGACCCTCGTTCCGCTGCTCTACGGCGCGATGTACATCTACGCGAACTGGGACCCCTACGGGAGACTGGAGTCGGTACCCGCCGCGGTCGTCATCGACGACACCGGCGCGGCACGTGACGACGGCACCCGGCTGACCGCGGGCCAGGACGTCTACCACGAGCTGCTCGACTCCAAGTCCTTCGACTGGCAGCTCACCGGCGAGAAGCAGGCCGCCGACGGCGTCTCCTCCGGCCGGTACACGTTCGCCCTGGTGGTGCCCAAGGACTTCTCGGCGGCCCTGGTCTCCCCCGGCGATTTCGAACCCCGGCAGGCCAAGTTGCGGCTGATCACCAACGACGCCAACAACTACCTCGCCGGCACCATCGCCGACAAGGTGGCCTCCGAGGTGCGCAGCGGCGTCGCCAAGAACGCGGGCAGCGAGGCCGCCCAGCAGTTCCTCCTCGGGTTCAGCACGGTGCACGACAAGACCCAGGAGGCCGCCGACGGCGCCGGGCAGCTCGCCGACGGCGCGGGCAAGCTGCACGGCGGCCTGGGCGAGGCGCGCCAGGGCACCGCGCAGCTGTCCTCCGGCGCCCACCAGCTGCTCGACGGCCAGCGGGAGCTGGTCAACGGGTCCGCGCGGCTCACCGACGGCACCGGGCAGCTGTCCAACGGCGCCGACCAGGTCCACAACGGACTCCAGCAGCTGCGGCAGCAGACCGCGCAGCTGCCGCAGCAGACCGCGCAACTGGCCGACGGCGCCGAGAAGGTCGCGCAGGGCAACGAACAACTCGCCTCGCGCGCCGAAGTGCTCGGCAACGTCTCGCAGCAGCTCGCCGACAACCTCGACCAGACCAAGCAGCGCATCGCGGACCAGCTGCGCAGCACCGGCGTCGACGAGGAAACCGTGCAGAAGGTCGTCGACGGTCTCGACAAGCTCAACAGCCCCGTCACCGACGCCAACGGCAAGGTGCAGACCCAGGTGGGCCAGCTGCGGATGCTGGCCGACGGCGCCAAGCAGGTCGCCGACGGCAACCGCAAGCTCGCCCAGGCGACCCCGACCATGACCGGCGCGATCGGCCAGCTGGCCGACGGTTCCGGACAGGTCGCCGACGGCGCCCACCAGGTCGACGACGGGGCCAAGCAGCTCCGCGACGGCCAGCAGCAGGCGTTCGGCGGGACCAAGCAGCTCGCCGGCGGCGCCGACCAGCTCGCCGGCGGCGCCCGGCAGCTGCACGACGGCTCCGGTCAACTCGCCGACGGCTCGCACACGCTGGCCGACGAGCTCGGCAAGGGGGTCAACGACATCCCCAACCCGGACGCGAAGACCCGCGACGCCACCGCCGACACCATCGGCGACCCGGTCGCGGTCGACACCAAGGCCCAGGTCAAGGCCGGGACCTACGGTGCCGGGCTGGCGCCGTTCTTCATGGGTCTGGCGCTGTGGATCGGCGGGTTCGTGCTCTTCCTGCTGATGCGTCCGCTGTCCAGCCGGGCGCTGGCGGCCGGTGTCGCGCCGTGGCGCGTCGCCATCGGCGGCTGGCTGCCCGCGGCGATCGTCGGCCTGGTGCAGGCGGTGCTGCTGTACCTCGTGGTGGTGTTCGCCGTCGGCGTGCGACCGGCGAACCCGGCGTTGACGATCGGCTTCCTGATCCTGACGTCGTTCGCCTTCACCGCCGTGGTGCACGCGCTGAACGCGGCGTTCGGCCCGAAGGGCAAGTTCATCGCCCTGGTCATCCTGGTGCTGCAACTGGTCACCGCAGGCGGCACGTTCCCGTGGCAGACCATTCCGGAGCCACTGCACCCGCTGCACCAGGTGCTGCCGCTCAGCTACGTGGTCAGCGGCCTGCGCCACCTGCTCTACGGCGGGCCGGGCCTGGAATCGGCGGCCGGTGCGGCCGGAGTCCTGCTCTGCTACCTGGTCGCCGGGCTGCTGCTGAGCACCATCGCCGCGTGGCGCCAGCGGGTCTGGACCCCGAGCCGCCTCAAGCCGGAACTGTCGCTGTGAGCCGACGCGACCGGCCCGTCCACCCCGGACGGGCCGGTCGCTCGCGCGAACGCCCCGTCGGTCCTCCGGGACGGACGGGGCGTTCGCACATCACGCGCGTCGCGGCGTCACTCCGCCTCGTCGTAGCGGGCGACCTCGATCAGGTTGCCGTCGGGGTCGCGCAGGTACAGCGACGTGATGGGGCCGTTCGAGCCGATGCGGCTGACCGGTCCCTCCTCGATGCGCACCTCGTGGGCGCGCAGGTGCTCCTGGACCTCGCTGAGCGCGTTGTCCGTGATGAAGCACAGGTTCGCCGAGCCCGGCACCGGGTGCGTCGCGGTCGGCGCCACCAGTTCGCTCGCCGAGTGCAGCTTGATGGTCTGCGCACCGAAGCTGACCCCGCGCCGGTCCCCCGGGAACGTCACCGGCGTCATGCCGAGGACCTGCTCGTAGAACTCCACTGCCCGATCGACATCGGCGACGGTGAGGACCAGGTGGTCCACTCTGTCGATGCTGATCATGCTCCTCCTCGGTGCTTCGCGGCGGCGCGGCGCGCGGACTCGGCGCCGCGCAACGCGCCCGGGCGGCCCGCGGAAGCAGCAGGGCGCGGCACGGCCCATGCGGCCTCCTGCGCGGGCCGGTAGCGCGTTGGCAGGCTAACCGGACGACCACCCGCTCGGTGCAAGCGGTCGCCGTCGACGTGACGCCCATCCAATTGCCCGGCCCGCGCCCGCGTGCGGGGAATGATCACTTCGTGACCCAGCCGCAACACGCGCGAACCACCCGGTCGCGCTCAGTGCGCAGCGGCGTCCCAGGAGTGCCCCACACCCACCGACACCTCCAGCGGCACGTCGAGCGCGTAGGCGGTGCCCATCTGCTCGCGGACCAGCTTCTCCACCTCGGCGCGCTCGCCGTCGGCGACCTCGATGATCAGCTCGTCGTGCACCTGGAGCAGCATCCGCGACCGCAGCCCCGACTCGACCAGCGCCCGGTGCACGCCCAGCATCGCGACCTTGATGATGTCGGCCGCGCTGCCCTGGATCGGCGCGTTGAGCGCCATCCGCTCGGCCATCTCGCGGCGCTGGCGGTTGTCGCTGGTGAGGTCCGGCAGGTACCGGCGGCGGCCGAGGATCGTCGAGGTGTAGCCGTCCTTGCGGGCCTGGTCGACGACCTCCCGCAGGTAGTCGCGGACCCGGCCGAAGCGGGCGAAGTACGCCTCCATCTGCTCGCGGGCCTCCTCGGTGGAGATCCGCAGCTGCTGCGCCAGCCCGTACGCCGACAGCCCGTAGGCCAGGCCGTAGGACATCGCCTTGACCCGGCGCCGCAGCTCCTGGTCCACCTCGCCGATGGGCACGCCGAACGCCCGCGACGCCACGTAGTTGTGCAGGTCCTCACCGCTGCGGAACGCCTCGATGAGGCCCTCGTCACCGGACAGGTGCGCCATGATGCGCATCTCGATCTGGCTGTAGTCGGCGGTCATCAGCTCGGCGTAACCCCCGCCGACCACGAACACCTCCCGGATCCGGCGGCCCTCCTCGGTGCGGATCGGGATGTTCTGCAGGTTCGGTTCGGTCGACGACAGCCGTCCGGTGGCCGCGATGGTCTGGTTGAACGTGGTGTGGATCCGGCCGTCGTCGGACACGGACTTGACCAGGCCGTCCACGGTGGTCTTCAACCGGGTCGCGTCGCGGTGCTCCAACAGGTGCTGCAGGAACGGGTGCTCGGTCTTCTCGAACAGCGTCTGCAACGCCTCGGCGTCGGTGGTGTAGCCGGTCTTGGTGCGCTTGGTCTTCGGCATGCCCAGCTCGTCGAACAGCACCACCTGCAGCTGCTTCGGCGAACCGAGGTTGATCTCCTTGCCGATCACGCCGTAGGCGTCCTGGGCGGCCTGCTTGACCCGAGCGGCGAAGTGCGCGCCCAGTTCGGCGAGCTGGTCGGAGTCCACCGAGATGCCCGCCGCCTCCAGTTCGCCGAGCACCACCAGCAGCGGCAGCTCCAGGTCGGTGAGCAGGGACCGGCTGTCGATGCGGTCCAGTTCGGCGTCGAGCGCGTCGGCCAGCTCGGCGACCGCCCGGGCCTTCACCAGCTCGGCGGCGGCCTCCCGCTCCTTGGCGTCGGCCTCGTCCTCCAGCAGCGACAGCTGCCCGTCCTCGCCGCCCTGCTCGGCGCGCAGTTCCCGTTGCAGGTACCGGACCACCAGGTCGGGCAGGTCGAACGAGCGCTGTCCCGGCCGCACCAGGTACGCCGCCAGCGCGGTGTCGCTGGTCAGCCCGGCCAGCGTCCAGCCGCGGTCCCGCACGGCGTGCAGCGGGCCCTTGACGTCGTGGGCGGCCTTCGGCAGCGCGGGGTCCGCCAGCCAGCCGGACAGCACCTCCTCGTCGGCGGCCGACAGCGCGGCGACGTCCACGAACGCCCCCTCGCCGTCCGCCGTGGCCAGGGCGATGCCGTGCAGGTCGCCGGCGCCCCGCGCCCACTTGCCGGTGAACGCCAGGCCGACGCGGCGGCCGTCCCGGGCGTGCTTGTCCAGCCACGCGGCGAGCTTGCCCGGCTGCACGACGCCGCCGGAGATCTCGAAGCCCTCCTCGACCTCCGGCTCGGCGGTGGACAGCGTGGCGAACAGCCGGTCGCGCAGCACCCGGAACTCCAGGTCGTCGAACAGCCGGTGCACCGCGTCCCGGTCCCACTGCCGCAGCGCCAGCTCGTCCGGGGTGGCCTCCAGCGGCACGTCCCGCACCAGCTCGGTGAGCTGCCGGTTGAGCAGCACCGAGGACAGCCGTTCGCGCAGCGCGTCCCCGGCCTTGCCCTTCACCTCGTCGACGCGGTCGACCAGCTCGGCCAGCGACCCGAACTGCTGGATCCACTTGGTGACGGTCTTCTCGCCGACACCCGGGATCTTCGGCAGGTTGTCCGACGGGTCGCCGCGCAGCGCCGCGAAGTCCGGGTACTGCTGCGGCGTCAGGCCGTACTTGTCCTCCACCGCCTGCGGGGTGAACCGGGTCAGCTCGGAGACGCCCTTCGTCGGGTACAGCACCGTGACGTCGTCGGTGACCAGCTGCAACGCGTCCCGGTCGCCGGTGCAGATGGAGACCCGGAAGCCCTGCGCGGTGGCCTGCGTGGTGAGCGTGGCGATGACGTCGTCGGCCTCGTAGTTCTCCTTGCTGAGCACCGGGATGCTCAGCGCGCCGAGGACCTCCTGGATCAGGCTGACCTGGCCCCGGAACTCGTCCGGGGTGGCGCTGCGGGTCGCCTTGTACTCGGCGTAGGTCTCACTGCGGAAGGTCTTGCGGGACACGTCGAAGGCGACCGCGAGGTGCGTGGGCTGCTCGTCGCGGAGCAGGTTGATCAGCATCGAGGTGAAGCCGTAGACCGCGTTGGTGTGCTGCCCGGTGCCGGTCTGGAAGTTCTCCTTCGGCAGGGCGTAGAAGGCGCGGTAGGCCATCGAGTGGCCGTCGATGAGCAGCAGGCGTCGGTCCTCGGAATCCATCACGGCGGCGAGTCTAGGCTTTGCTCCTGACACCCGGTCAGCGGAGGCGAAGGAGGGGCCAGCGGTGCCCGACAACCCCGGCACGACAGCCATGACCAGCGAAGACGATCTCAACCGCGTCTTGACCGCAACCGAGGAGCAGCTCACCGAACGCCTCGGCATCAAGCTCACCGAGTGGAGCCCCGATCGAGTGGTCGGGACCATGCCGGTGGCCGGCAACCGCCAGCCCTACGGCCTGCTGCACGGCGGTGCGAACGCGGCGCTGGCCGAGACCGTGGGTTCGATCGCGGCGGCCCTGCACGCCGGGGCCGACCGGGTCGCTCTCGGCCTGGAGCTGTCGTGCACCCACCACCGCGCGGCCACCGAGGGCATCGTCACGGCCGAGGCCACGCCCCTGCACCGCGGCCGGGCCACCGCGACCTACGAGATCACCATCACCGACGAGCAGGGCAGGCGCACCTGCTCGGCGCACCTGACCTGCGTGCTCCGCGACAAGCCACCGGCCTGAGCAGAACAGAGGGCATACATCAGGCGGGGCGCCCGGAGCCGATGTGACTGCGGCGCGTCAGCGCCTCCGTGGGGGGTGGTGGTCGGGTGACGGGCGGGCCGCTGAGGTTCCGCCACCGGCACCGCCACCCAAAAAGAGTTCGAAGACAGGCTCTCAGCTCAGGAGAGGTTGTCGAGCACTGCCTGGGCCACCGCCTTCATCGTGGTGCGGCGGTCCATGGCGGTGCGCTGCAACCAGCGGAACGACTCGGGCTCCGACATGTTGTGCTTGGTCATCAGCAGGCCCTTGGCCCGCTCGATGGCCTTGCGGGCCTCCAACCGCTCGTTGAGGTCGGCGACCTCCGCCTCCAGGGCCTGGACCTCGGTGAACCGGGAGACGGCCAGCTCGATCGCGGGCACCAGGTCGCGCTTGGCGAACGGCTTGACCAGGTAGGCCATCGCACCCGCGTCCCGCGCCCGCTCCACCAGGTCCCGCTGGCTGAACGCGGTCAGGATCACCACCGGCGCGATCCGCTCGCCCGCGATGTTGGACGCCGCCTCGATACCGTCCATCTTCGGCATCTTGATGTCCAGGATCACCAGGTCGGGCCGCAGTTCCTCGGCGAGCCGGACGGCCTCCTGCCCGTCACCGGCCTCGCCGACGACCTGGTAGCCCTCTTCGCGGAGCATCTCCACCAGATCGAGCCTGATCAACGCCTCGTCCTCGGCCACGAGTACGCGACGTTCGACGGGCTTTGCCTCGCGTGGGTCCTCGGCAGCCGGCGTGGTCACCGGATCCTCCTGGTCGTATCGGTTCCGCCGGTGCGGTTGTCGCACCGGAAAGTGCAGCTTACCGGTCGTGGCCTTCCCCTGACGCGCAGCGGCGGCGTGACCATGACCTCATCGATCCACCACGAGCAGTTGATCACACCCCGCGTCGGCGGGGCCGCACGAGTCCAACGTAGACGAGCAGGATCGCGGCCAGGCTCACCAGGCTGAGCACCAGCTGCGACCTGCTGTCCTCGATGGCCGCCATGGTGACCAGCACGGCGAGTATGACGACCAGCGTCGCCCACGTCAGGTAGGGGAACAACCACATCCGCAACTTCAGCCGCTCCGGCGCCTCCCGCTCCAGCCGACGCCGCATCCGCAGCTGCGACAGCGCGATCATCGCGTAGACGAACAACGCCACCGCCCCGGCCGAGTTGACGATGAAGTAGAAGACCGTGTTCGGAGCCACGTAGCTCATCGCCACCGCGACGTAGCCGACGAGGGTGGAGATCAGGATCGCCTTCCACGGCACGCCCCGGGCGTTGACGTCCCGGATCCACCCGGGCGCGAAACCCCGCCCGTGCAACGCGAAAAGCATCCGGGAAGCGGTGTAGAGCCCGGAGTTGAGCACCGACAGCGCGGCGGTGAACACGACCGCGTTGACCACCAGCTCGGCCCCCGGCAGCCCGAACCGCGCGAACGCCGCGGCGAACGGACTGGTGTCGCTGGGGATCTGCCGCCAGGGCGTGATCATCACCAGCAGGGCCACCGAGCCGACGTAGAACATCAGCACCCGCCACACCACCGCCCGGGTGGCCTTGGCGACCGACCGCGACGGCTCGTCGGACTCGGCGGAGACGATCGTGACGATCTCCGTGCCGAAGTACGAGAAGACGACGATGACCACGCCGTGCACCACCGCGAACCCGCCGTTCGCGAAGAACCCGTCCAGCCCGATGTTGCCGACCGACAGGTGCGCCCCCGGCCACCACCCGAGCACGAACAGCACGCCGCACACCAGGAACGCGACGATGGTGAACACCTTGATCGAGGCCAACCAGAACTCGGTCTCCCCGAACGACCGCACCGACACCAGGTTCGTAGCGGTGAGCAACAGCATCAACAGCAGCGAGAACACCCACTGCGGCACCGCGGGCAACAGCGGGTGCAGCAACTTCGCCCCGGCCACGGCCTCGAACGCGACGACGCCCACCCAGAAGTACCAGTACAGCCAGCCGATCGTGAACCCGGCCCAGTCCCCCAGCGAACTCCGCGCGTACTCCATGAACGACCCGAGCGTCGGCTCCGCGCTCGCCATCTCCCCGAGCATCCGCATCACGAGCACGACGACCAGCCCACCCAGCGCGTACGACAGCACCGCCGCGGGCCCGACGGTGGCGATCACCGCCCCGCTGCCGATGAACAGACTCGCCCCGATGATCCCGCCCAACGCGATCATCTGCAGGTGCCGGTTCTTCAGACTCCGCCGCAACCCGGCCGCCGCGGCATCCCCGTCCCGCTCCTCGACCCCGGCACCATCGACCATCACGACCTCCGGCACTCGTCCGACCACGCCCGAAGTCCCGCGAACCTAACCCGCCGCGATCACGACGACCAGCCCCTCGCCCGGAACGCCCACGAGGAGCCCCTGACCGCCGAGGTTGATCAGCGGTCGCGTATGCTGACACGCACCAGCCCCCGTAGCCCAATCGGCAGAGGCAGCGGACTCAAAATCCGTCCAGTGTGCGTTCGAGTCGCACCGGGGGCACCAGCAGCGGTCACACCAGCCTTGGGCTGCGGATTCCTTCGCTCGTCAGGTTCTTCCACATCGCTGAGCCGTTCACCGGCCGCGGCGAGCACGGCCAACTCCGCGAGGGTGGCACGGCCGAGCAAGCCGAGACCGCGGCGTTCGGGCCTGTCCAGCCGACCTGGACTGACTGGCCCAGGTGCGACGCGGGGAGAGGTGGTTACAGCCAGCCGCGCTCGTCGGCCACTCGCACGGCCTCCATCCGGTTGCGGGTGCCGGTCTTGGTGGTGGCCCCGGACAGGTAGTTCCGCACGGTGCCCTCGGCGAGGTACAGCCGAGCCGCGATCTCGGCTACGGTGGCGCCGGAGCGAGCCGCGATGAGCACGTCGCGTTCGCGGGCGGTGAGCGGTGACTCACCTGCCGCCAGCGTGGCCGCGGCCAGCGCCGGATCCACCACCCGCTCGCCGGCGATCACCCGCCGGATTGCGTCGGCGAGCGCGTCAGCCGGGGCGTCCTTCACGACGAACCCGACGGCGCCTGCCTCCATGGCTCGGCGTAGGTAACCGGTGCGGCCGAAGGTGGTCAGGATGACCACGCGGCAGTCGGGCACCTGTGCGGTGAGCACGGCGGCCGCCGCGAGGCCGTCCAGCCCGGGCATGTCGATGTCCAGCAGCGCGACGTCCGGGCGGTGCTCCAGCGCCGCGGTCGTCACCTCGTCGCCGCGGCCGACCGAGGCCACCACCTCGAAGTCCGGTTCGAGGTCGAGCAGTGCGCGCAGTGCCTGGCGGACCAGCTCTTGGTCGTCGGCGAGCAGCAGCCGGATCGTCATGCCGACACCTCCACCCGCAGTGACCACCCGCGGGGTTGCGCCGGGCCAGCGGTCAGCGCTCCACCGGCCGCGGTCACCCTGGCGCGCAGACCGTCCAGCCCGGACCCCGCGCCTGCAGGGCCGCCGACCCCGTCGTCGCGCACCTCCACGGAGGACGCGGTGAGCTCCACCGTGCACCGGCTGGCCCGCGCGTGCCGCACCACGTTCGTCAACCCTTCCCGGACGACCCAGGCGAACAGTTCCTGCCGTTCCTCCGGCACCCCGTCGCAGGCGGTGGGCAGGTCGGCGACGACCCCCGCCGCCCGCAGCAGCTCCCGGCCACGGGCGAGCTCGCCGGCGAGCGTGACGTCCCGGTACCCGGACACCGCAGCCCGCACGTCGGCCAGCGCATGACGGGACAGTTGCTCCACCGATTCCATCTCGGCCAGCGCCGCGGGAGGTGCGCCGACGGCCAGCTTCCGGGCCAGGCTGCTCTTCATGGTGATGGCGGTGAGCGAGTGGCCCAGCAGGTCGTGCAGATCGCGGGCGATCCGATTGCGTTCGGCCTCGGTGGCCAGCCTGGCCACCTCAGCCCTGGCCTCGCGCAGCTGCTGGTTCGCCGTGGCGGTGCGGCTGAAGGCGTGGACCAACAGCGCGGTGAACACCACGGCCACCGCGTAGTACCAGCTCGCGTCGGTGCTCCAACCAGGCACCACCATCGGCACGACTACGCACGCTGCGGCACCCAGAACCACGAGAGCCGACGCCGTTCGGTCGTCGGCGCGCGCCGCTGCCGACGGCACGACCAGCGCGGCGAGGATCAGCACGTTCTCGCGGGCCAGCGGCGCGACCAGCACGGCCAGCACCGTCAGCACCGCCAGCAGCCACCAGTAGACCCGCCACGCCGATCGCATCGAGGCCACCACGATGGCCAGGTAGCAAGCGGAGATGGCCACCAACAGCAGGTAGCAGACGACGAGGCCGGCGCCGCGCGTGTACTGGTCGACGCCTGCGGCCGCGAGGAACGGGTAGCAGAGCATGCCCAGCGAGAGCAGCAGCCGACGCCGCTCGTCCAGGCCGCGCAGTTCCGCGGACTCCCCCTCGCCAGCCACGTCGGCGACCGTACCGCTGCGCGAGCGGGGCCTGTGCGGACGTTGTGATCACCGGGCCGCGAAGGTGGCGCGCACGGTCCGTGCGAAGGTCAGCAGGACGACGGTGATCAGCAGCGCACCGCACACCCCGTTCGCGATCTTGAACCAGACCGGGAAGGAGCCGGGGACGGACTCGATCACGATGATCGCCACCACCTGGGCCAGCGCGATGATCTGGAGCCTGCGGTAGCTGCTCCGCGAGCCCTTGGCCATCGACACACCGATCGCGAAGGTGATCAGCGAAGCGACGGCGATGATCGAGCCGCGGATCCACACCGCATCGGTGACGATGTCGGGATTACCGCTGAACACCACGATCGCCAGTAGCGTGAGCACGCTCACTGCCGCATAGCCACCGAGCAGAACCCGGGCGAGGTGCAGCTTCTCGCGGGCGTCCGGGTCGGTCACGGTCGGGCTCATCTGCTTCGCCATGCCCTCAATCCTGATCGGCGGGCGTTCCCGCTGGTAGCGACGTTGTCCACCGCCTCGTCGTGACAACTGTCAGGAACCGGACATCCGGCGGGCCACACGCCGTTCCTCCGCGGCTGCGCTAGGAGCTGGTCGTCGCCAGCGGCGCCGTCGGATCGTGCGCCGCGGCGTCGACGCGGGTGCGGAGGGCGTCGACGAAGAGCGGGTCGCCGTCGAGGTCGTCGAGGATCGCGTGCGCCTCGATGCGCAGCTCTTCGATGTGCTCGTGCACGAGTTCCCGCCGGTCGAGCAGTTGTCGTCGGAGGTCCTGGCGTGCGGCCAGGTCGTGCCGGGCGCGCCGCAGTTGGGCGAGGAGGTCCTGCCGGTGCGGTTCGGACGCGCTGTCGAGCAGGCGGGCGAGCAGGTAGGTCGCCGTGCCGTTCTTGAGGTCCTCGGCGGGTCCGTCGGCGACGTCCTCGGCGTCGTTGCGGATCTGGGCGAGCAGGCCGAGGGTGGTGCCGAACCGCCGCCAGCTCCGGATCCGGTCGTCGTCGCACCCGGCCAGCCGGGCCGACATGCCCGCGGCCATCCGGTAGGCGGACCCGCTCTTGTCCCGGTAGGTGGCCAGCACGGCGTCGCAGTCGACGGTGCCCGCCTCGTGGACCAGGTCCCGGATCTGGCCGTTGTGGGCAGCGGTCCAGCCGTCCATGAAGTCCGCGAGCAGCGCCGAGCGCATCGACTGCGGGACCCCGAGCCCGGTCAGCAACCGCAGCGGCAGGACGTAGCCGCAGTCCAGCGCGGCCAGCAGCATCGCGCCGGTGGGTGCCCCGTAGAGGGTGCCCACGGCGTCGCCGTCGGCGGTGTCGTCGAGGGCGTTGGCCGCGCGCCACCACAGCGCGTGCACCGCCGCGATGGGCACGGCCGGTGCCGGGTCCCCGGTCTCGGCGGCGTGCACGAGCAGCGGGAGGGAGCACTCGTTGCGCTCGCGCCTGCCCTCGTCGACGCCCGCTCGGATCAGGGCGTGCAGCTCGGCGTAGCTGTCGCGGTAGTCGCCGAGGAGTTCGTCCACAGTGCACCGGACGCTGGGGAACAGGTTCTGCACGACGCGCTCGGCTGGTGCCTCGGTAGCGTTCACACGGACCTCCTGCTGGTGGCCCTGACGAGTTCAGTCGAAACGCCTGACACGAGTCGGCGGCAGCTGCGGTGAAATTCGCTGGCGCTGCCTGCCGGGAGTTCAGGATCGCTCGGAATGCCGTCATCACTGGGGCCGTCGTTGGGTTCCGGTTCATGATCGCACAGGGATTTTTTCCTGTTCTACACCTGAATGAGTTAGATTTCAGCAATGCCGCGCACCGGTTCCACAGCGACGGGTTCACGGGCAAGCCGACACGTCCTGCTCCACCGCATCGAGTGAAAACAGCGCACTTTTCCGCCCTTTTTTGCCATTGTGCTCCGGCGCACTACTACCGTGTTTTCCGCGCGGATGAGGACATCTCGCCAGTCTTGCTACCGATGTGGAATGGCCTTGGCATGCCGATCGACCAGCACCTTCTCCTCGCGTTCGTCGTGACGACGTTTCTCGCCATGATCAGCCCCGGACCGGACATGCTTTTCGTGTTGGGGTGCGGAATGCGAGGCGGACCGCGCGCGGGCCTGCTCGCCACGGCCGGGGTGGCGACCAGCGAGGTCCTGCACATCACCGTGGCGGCCGCGGGGCTGTCCGCGCTCTTCGCGACGGTGCCGGCCGCGGTCGTGGTGGTGCGCGTGCTCGGCGCCGCGTACCTGGTCTACCTCGGGGTGCGGATCATCCGGAACCGCAAGGCGGGGCAGCCCGCGGTGGAGAACGTCGACACGGCGGTGTCGCCGCGCCGGGCGTACCTGGCGGGATTGTGGACGAACCTGCTGAATCCGAAGATGGTCACCTTCTCGATCGCTTTCCTCCCCCAGTTCGTCAACGCCGAACTGGGCCATCTGTGGGTGCAGTTCACCGTGCTCGGAACAATCGTGGTCACATTGGAATTCCTGGTGGACGGAACGGTCAGCGTGATCGGAGGTCGCGCCGGAAACTGGTTGCGCCGGCGCGAGTCCGTTCGTCGCCGATTCGACGCCGCGACGGGCGGCGCGTTCATCGCCCTCGGGGTGGGGCTCATCGCCGTGCGCTGATTCGCCGCACCGTTTTTCGAAGAACACGTTCGTGCGGTGAATTCCGGTCGGCTGTCGTCGTCCGCGGATTCGCCCCACCGAGAATTCCGCCGCGCACGCGCCGTCCGGTCAGTGCGCGGTGAGGCCGCCGTCGACGACGAGTTCGGTCCCGGTGACGAACGAGGATTCGTCGCTCGCCAGGAAGAGCACGGCGGGCGCGATCTCGGCCGGACCGGCCGCGCGGCGCATCGGGGTGCGCACGATGTCGGGTTGCTGGTCGCCCTGCTCGTCGAGCAGGTCCTGGATCATCGGGGTGGCGACGACGCCGGGGTGCACCGAGTTGACCCGCACGCCCCGGGTGGCGTACTCGACGGCGGCGGTCTTGGTCAGCAGGCGCACCGCGCCCTTGGACGCCTGGTACGCGGCGGCGGCACCGCTGCCGACCAGGCCGAGCACCGACGACGTGTTGATCACCGAGGCGCTGCCGGAGGCGCGCAGCAGCGGCATGGCCGCCTTCATGCCGAGCCAGGTGCCGGTCTGGTTGACCGCGATCACCCGCTCCCAGGCGTCCTGCTCGGTGCCCTCGATGCCGGGCCAGTCCACGACACCGGCGATGTTGACCAGCACGTCGAGGCGGCCGAAGCGGTGCCGGGTCAGCTCGACGACCTCGCTCCAGTTCTCCGCCGAGGAGACGTCCAGGCGGGCGGCCAGCACCTCGGCGTCCTCGGTCGCCAGGTCCGCGGCGAGCTGCTGGACGGCCTGCTGGTCGATGTCGGTGACGACCAGGCGGGCACCTTCGCGGGCGAACAGGTCCGCGGTGGCGCGTCCGATGCCGCCGGTCGCGCCGGTGATCAGCGCGACCTTGCCGGTGAGTCGTCCAGGCATGGTTCGTTGCCCCTCTCGTCGGGATCAGGCTGCGGTGCGGACGCTTCTCGTCCTGCACCGACGAGTCTCAGCGGCGAGCGGGAGTCCTGGTAGGACGCGCGGTGACCGGGTGCGGCGCACCCACCCGACCGCGCGGACGGCGACCTAGCCTGGTGCCATGGGCAGTGGTGAGCTGGGTGAGTTCCTGCGGGCACGCCGTGCGCAACGGACTCCCGAGGACGCGGGCGTGACCTATTCCGGTCGGCGGAAGGTGGCCGGGCTGCGGCGCGAGGAGGTCGCGGTGCTCGCCGGGATGAACGCCGACTACTACACCCGCCTGGAACAGGGTCGCGAGACCAACCCGTCCCCGCAGGTGCTCGACGCCCTGTGCCGCGCTCTGGACCTCGACTCGGACGCCCGCGAACACCTGCACCGGCTGGCCGGGACCGCGCCGGAAGACCCGCCCGCGCCGGTGCCGCAGGCGGTGAGCCCGCAGCTGCGGCAGCTGATGGACGGCTACCCGCACACCCCGGCCTTCGTGCTCAACCGCGTCCTGGACGTGCTGGCCACCAACGCCCTGGCCGACGCGCTGTTCGCACCGTTCCGCGCGGTGGACAACCTCGCCCGGATGACCTTCCTCGACCCCGCCGCGCGGCGGTTCTTCGCGCGCTGGAACTGGACGGCACAAGCCACTGTGGCCAATCTCCGGACGGCCGTGGGCTTCGACCCGCACGACCCGGGACTGCGGCAGCTGCTGGCCGAACTCGACGAAGGCAGCGAGCAGTTCCGCGCGCTGTGGGAAACCCACCAGGTCCGCGGCAAGACCCGCGAGCCCAAGCACCTCGTCCACCCCGACGTCGGCCCGCTCACCCTCACCTACCAGGCGTTCGACGTGCGCGGCGCCCCCGGGCAACAGCTGATCATCTACCACGCCGAGCCCGGCAGCCCCAGCGCCGAGGCCCTCGGCCTGCTCAGCAGCCTGCACGCGCACCGCGAGCAGGCGGTGCGGTGATCACGCTCTAGGGTGTGCTCCTGCCGCGCAGGAACGAGGAACGGGACGGACCCGATGAACGAGAGCACCGCGATGCACGTCGACGCCGCGAACGCCGAGCAGCTGCGCGCCTGGGACGGTGACCAGGGCGCCTTCTGGGCGGAGCGGGCCGAGCGGTTCGACGAGGGCGTCGCCCGGTACCACGAGCACCTGCTCGCCGCCGCCGCGGTCGAACCGGCGGAGCACGTCCTCGACATCGGGTGCGGCAGCGGGAAGACGACCCGGGACGCCGCGCGGCGCGCGAGCGGCGGAACGGCCCTCGGTGTGGACCTGTCCTCGCGCATGATCGAGCTCGCCCGCGAGCACGCCGAACGCGAAAACCTGGCGAACGCGCACTTCCTGCAGGCCGACGCGCAGGTCCACGCCTTCGGCGACGAGCGCTTCGACCTCGCCGTCAGCAGGCACGGCGCGATGTTCTTCGGCGATCCCCTGGCGGCGTTCGGCAACATCGGGCGCGCCGTCCGCCCGGGCGGCCGCCTCGTCCTGCTGACCTGGCAGCCGCTCGACCGCAACGAGTTCATCAGCGCCTTCCGCACCGCGCTGGCGGCCGGTCGCGACCTGTCGACACCACCGCCGGACGCGCCGAGCCCGTTCTCGCTGAGCGACCCCGACCGGGTGCGGAACCTGTTGACCTCGGCCGGTTTCACCGACGTGCGGCTGCGGGGGCTCACCGAGCCGATGTACTTCGGACGCGACGTCGACGACGCCTTCCGGTTCGTGTCCGAGCAGTTCGCCGGCATGGTCCAGGACCTGGACGCCGACACCCGGGCCCGCGCGCTCGACGCCCTGCGCGCCAGCCTCGCCGACCACCGCACCGACCGGGGTGTGCTGTACGACTCGGCGGCGTGGCTGGTCGAAGCGACCCGTCGCTGACTTCCCGACCGTGGTCCGCGGGCATCACCAGGGCCCACCGGCTCGGCTGGTGATGCCCGCGGGTGTCAGCTGTCCAGCAGGTCCTCGATCGTGATCGGGATCCGGCGGACGCGGATGCCGGTGGCGTTGTGCACGGCGTTGGCGACGGCCGCCGCCATGCCCACCGTGCCGATCTCGCCGAGTCCTTTCGCGCCGACGTCGTTGTGCAGCGTGTCCGGGTGCTCGACGAAGTGGACGTCGACATCGGGGATGTCCGCGTTCACCGGGATCAGGTAGCCCGCGAAGTCGCCGTTGGCGAACCGGCCGTTCGCCTCGATCTCCAGACCCTCGTGCAGCGCGGCCGACACGCCCCAGATCATGCCGCCGATGAGCTGGCTGCGAGCCGCCGTCGGGTTGATGATCCGGCCGGCGTCGAACACGCCGAGCATCCGGGACACCCGGATCTCGCGCGTCCACCGGTGCACGCGGACCTCGCAGAACTGGGCGCCGAACGAGCTGAACGAGTGCTTGGTCAACTCCTCGCCGGGCGCCGACGAGCCGATCGCGGAGATCTCCGTGCGGCCCAGCGCCCGCAGGACCTCGCCGAAGGTCATCGTCCGGCCGTCGGCCAGCACCCTACCTTCCGCGTACGAGACCTCCCTGCCCTCGAACGGCGCCCCGGGCGAGGACGCCAGGGCCAGCAGGTCGTCGATCACCTTCGCCGCGGCGACCATGGTCGCCGTCCCCGCGCTCGCCGTGGCGGTCGAACCACCGGACATCCCGCCCGGGGGCAACGCCGAATCACCCAGCCGCGGCGTGACCCGGTCCGGCGTGATGTCCAACGACTCGGCGCCGACCAGCGAAAGCACGGTCAGCAGACCGGTTCCCGGGTCCGCCCCGCCGGTGGCGACCTCGGCCGTGCCGTCCGCCCGCAGCGCGACCTCGACGGAGGCCGGGAACCGCAGTGCGGGGAACATCGCGGTGGCCGTGCCGAGCCCCACGAGCCAGTCGCCTTCGGTGCGACCGCGCGGCGAGCGGTGCGCCCAGCCGAACCGGTCCGCGCCGATGCGGAAGCACTCGTCGAGGTGCTTGCTCGACCACTGGAGGTCCTTGCCGGGCGGCGCGGTCGAGTTGTTCCGCATGCGCAGCTGGATCGGGTCCATGTCCAGCGCGACCGCGAGTTCGTCGATCGCGCTCTCCAACGCGAAGGACCCGGGCGCCTCGCCCGGCGCTCGCATGAACGTGCCCGGCGGGACGTTCAGCGGCACCATCTTCTGGCTGATGGCCAGGTTCGGGGTGGCGTACCACTCGCGCGACGTGCCGTGCGAGGTCGGTTCGACGAAGGACCGGTCCACCGACGTGCTGCTCCACGAGTCGTGGCGCAGCGCGACCAGGGTGCCGTCCTGGTCCGCGCCGAGGGCGATCCGCTGCACCGTGGCGGGCCGGTTCGCCGTCGCGGTGAAGACCTGCTCGCGGCTGAGCACGGCCTTGACCGGGCGGCCGAGGGCCCGGGACGCGGCCGCCGCCAGGAACGCCGGTGCGGACGTGCGGCCCTTGCCGCCGAAGGCGCCGCCCACGAAGGGGTTCACCGCGTGGACCGACGACGGATCCACGTCCAGCGCGGAGGCGAGCTCCGCCGCCTGGAGGTAGGCCGCCTGGTTCCCGCTGTGGACCGTGAGACCGTCGGAGTCCCACACCGCGACCGCGGAATGCGGCTCCATCGCGGCGTGGTTCTGCGTCGCGGTGGTGTACGTCTGCTCGACGACCACCGGGCTCGCCGCCAGAGCGTCCTCAATGGACTCCACATCGGAGTCGAGGACTTCGAGCGACGGTTCAGCGCCCCGGGGCTGCGGCGCGTCCTCGGCCGTGGAAAGCCCGTCCCGCAACGAGGTCCGCGCCGGGCGCGGGCGGTACGACACGTCGATGAGCGACGCCGCGTCCCGGGCCTGCTCGAAGGTCTCCGCCACCACGAAGCCGATCGGCTGGCCGTAGTAGGTGACTTCGGTGTCCTGCAACGGAACCCAGGTCTCGCCGAACAGCGGCGAGCTCGCCGGGCGCAGCTCCAACGGGTCGAACGGCGTGTACACACCGAGCACGCCGGGGGCGCTCTTGGCCGCCGTGACGTCCATGCCCTCGATCTCGCCGTGCGCGATCGTGCTGAGCACGACGTACCCGTGGACCATGCCGGGGAAGTTGTGGTCCGCCCCGTACTTGGCCCGTCCGGTGACTTTCGCCGGACCGTCCAGCCGACTGGTCATCACCGGCTCCCCTCGGTCAGTTCGAGCAGCGCGCGGACGACGGTCCGCCGCAGCAAGGGCACTTTGAAACCGTTCGCCGCCAACGGCCTGGCACCGTCGGCCGCCGCGGAGGCGGCCTCGTCGAAGGACTCCGGCGTGACGGGCGCGCCGCGCAGCGCCTCCTCCACCGCGGTGAGCCGCCACGGCACGGTCGCCACCCCGCCGACCGCCACCCGGGCGTCGACGACGTGCGCGTCCCCGATCTCCAGCGCGACCGCCGCGGAGCACAGCGCGAACTCGTAGGACTGCCGGTCCCGCACCTTGACGTAGGTCGAACGCGACGCCCAGTCCAGCCTCGGGACCAGGATCTCGGCGATCAGCTCACCGGGGCGCAGATCGTTGTCCACCCCGGGCGTCTCGCCCGGCAGGCGGTAGAAGTCCGCCAGCTTGACGGTGCGCTCACCGCCGTCGCTGACCAGCCGGACCTCGGCGTCGAGCGCGACGAGGGCCACCGCCAGATCGCTGGCGTGCGTGGCCACGCACGCCTCGCTCGTGCCCAGCACGGCGTGCATCCGGTTGTTCCCGGAGATCGCGGGGCAACCGCTGCCCGGTTCCCGCTTGTTGCACGGCATGGCGACATCGCGGAAGTAGGTGCACCGGGTGCGCTGCAACAGGTTCCCGCCGATGCTGGCCATGTTCCGCAGCTGCTGGGACGCGCTCTGCAGCAGGGCGCGGGAGATGGCCGGGTACACCCCGGGGTGCGCGGCGACGTCGCTCATCCGCTCCAGCGCGCCGATCCGCAGGCCGTCGCGGGTGTCGATGCCGCGCAGCGGCAACCCGTTGATGTCCACGACGTGCTGCGGGGTCAGCACGTCGAGCTTCATCAGGTCGACCAGCGTCGTCCCGCCGGCCAGGAAGGTGCCGGGCTCGGCGACAGCGGCTTGCACCGTCGCCGGTTCGGTGAGTTCAAAGGGACGCATCAGCCTGCCTCGCTTGTTCGACCGCCGCGACGATGTTCGGATAGGCCGCGCAGCGGCACAGGTTGCCGGACATGAATTCCCGGACGTCCTCGACGTCCTGGCGGACCGCGGCGACAGCCGACATGATCTGACCGGACGTGCAGAACCCGCACTGGAGGGCGTCCTGGTCGACGAACGCCTGCTGGACCGGGTGCAACCGGTCCCCGTCGGACAGCCCCTCCACCGTGGTCACCGGCTGCCGCACGGTGGCGGCCAGGGTGAGGCAGGACAGCACGGGCCTGCCGCCGACGTGCACCGTGCAGGCACCGCACTGCCCTCGGTCGCAGCCCTTCTTCGGGCCGGTGATGTCGAGGCGTTCGCGCAGCGCGTCCAGCAGCGTCACCCCGGGGTCGACGCTGAGTTGTCGTGTCGTGCCGTTGATTTCGAGTGAGATGTCCACTGGGTCTCTTTCCCGCAGATCGCCCGCGTAGCAGCCTGACGGCGTGGCATGGTGGTGGTCGGTGTCGGGGCCACCGCCGAGACGAACCGGATAATCATCCACTTCGACGGTCGCCACGCTAGCGGATAGGAATCCGCTCCGCAACGAATCACTCCCGCGCCGCTCCGGCCCCGGCGGGTTCGTGCATTACATTCAGGGCGGACCAGGCGGCGAACCGGGAGGGGCCATGACGACGGGCGCGGTCAACCCCCGGCGCGCGGACACCCGGCGCAACCACGAGCGCATCCTGGCCGCGGCGGCGGAGCCGCTGGCCTGCTCGGGCGAGGTCTCGTTCAACGCCATCGCGAAGCGGGCCGGTGTCGGGGTCGGCACGGTCTACCGGCACTTCCCCACCCCGGAAGCGCTCATCCTGGCCGTCTACCAGCGCGAGGTGCGCCACCTCGTCGACGTGGTGCCGGAACTGCTCGCGACGCACCCGCCGGAACGGGCCTTCCGGGTGTGGACCACCGACCACCTGGCGCACTACATGATGACCAAACGCGGCCTGGCCAAAGCCCTCCGCGCCGCGACGGCGTCCTGCGGAGAACTGCCCGCGAGCGCCCACGAGGCCCTGATCGGCGCGATCGCCGCACTGCTGGACGCCAACGTCGAGGCCGGAACCGTCCGCGCCGACCTGGAACCGGAAACGGTGCTGCGCGGGCTGAGCGGTCTGCTGCACCTCGACCCGAGCGACGACTGGCGCGACCAGGCCGAGAAGCTCGCCGATCTCGTGTGGCGAGGCATGCGCCGGGACTGACCGGCCGGACCCCCTCGCGTCCACAACGGACTCACCGGTAGCGCAGGTGGTCGCGCAGGGTTCGGGCCACGCGCGCCATGAGCACCTCGGCTTCGGGCTGAGTCGCCGCGGGCACGCGGGATTCGGTGAGGACCGCGATGGCGAACGCGTCGCCGTCGGCGTGTTCGACGACCCCTGCCTCGTGCCGCAGGTTGAGCAGCGTGCCGGTCTTCGACGACCAGGTGGCGGCGTCGGAGCTGAAGTCGGGCGCCAACCGCTGCCGCAGGAGGTTGTGGGCCATCAGGTCGCGCACCCGCTCGGCGACCCACGGGTCGATCCGGGAGGGGGTCCACAGCGCGTGCAGCAGGTCGACGAAGGCGCGCGCCGACCCGGCGTTGGCGCGCGTGACGTCGAGCTGGGGGATGTGGTGCCCGCGCCCCGCGGTGCCCGCGCCGATGGCCAGCGAGTGCGCGAGGGGGACCTCGTCGGCGTCGAGGCGCTGTGCCGGGGTGTCGGTGAGGTCGCGCATGGGACGCCGGGCGGTGATGCCGTGGAGGCCCCACCGGCGCAGCGTCCGGGTGACCTCGACAGGCGGGGTGAGCTCGAACAGCGCGTCGGCAGCGGCGTTGTCGCTGATCGACACGCACAGGTACAGCAGGTCGTCGACGGCGATGCGGGCGGGATGCCGGAAGCGGGTCACCCCCGTCGGCCCCGGCGCGGTGATCCGCCCGGGCTGCACCTCCACCGCGGTGGAGCCGTCGAGTTCACCGCGCCGGATGCGGTCCAGGGTGACCGCGGCCAGCGGGACCTTGACCAGCGAGGCGATGGGCAGCTCCTGGTCCTGGTCGATGCCGAGCTCCTCGCCGGAACGCAGATCGCGCACCAGGAACGACCCGCCCAGCCCGCCGTCGTCGAGTTCGCCGCGCAGATCCCGGATCAGGGCTTCGACGTTCACCCGCTCTCCTCACTCCCGGCTCCCAGGCATTGTGCGATGGCCGACCACAGCGGTGCCCGCAGGCGTTCGACGTCGTCGCCGAAGGCCGCGGTGATCTCGAAACCGCGGGCGAGGTCGATCTCGCCGAGCGGCCGCCAGTGCAGCCCGAGCTCGCGGGCCTGCTGCGGGGAGCACAGCAGCAGGTCCGCCGAGCCGAGCACCTCGGCGACCGCCGCGGTGACCGCGTCGGCCGCGACCACCTGGGCCGGCGGCAGCCCCACCGCGTCGCGCAGGCGGGTCAGCCGGTCGCGGATGTGCGGCACGTCGTCCTCGGGCTGGATCCAGACCCGTCGGCGCGGCGTCCGGCCCGACCGGCCGACGCGCAGGCTCTCCAGGTAGACCGCGCCCGGGCCCAGCGCGGCGGCACCGGCCACCCCCAGCGGCACCCGCCAGGCCCCGTCCTCTGGCGGCACCGCGGCCAGCGCGGCGCGCACGTCGTGGCGGCGGACCAGCTCGGCGCGTTCGGCGGGCGCCGCCGGGCGGAACTCCAGGAACACCTCGTGGCTGCGCGCTTCGGAGTCGAGTTCGGCCAGCGCGCGCGTGGTGCACGTCTCGGGCACGGCGATCCGCATCGGCCGGCGACGGGCCCGCCGGGCGTCCTGCTCCAGCGCCTCGGCCAACTGCACCAGGCGCCTGGCCGCCGGGAGCACCTCCCGGCCGAACGGGGTCAGGGCGGCCCGCCGGGTGGAGCGGTCGAACAGCCGACCGCCGAGATGCCGTTCCAGCGCGGCGATCCGCCGACTGGCCACCGACTGCGGGATGCGCGCGGCCGCGGCGCCACGGGTGAAGCTGCCCGTGTCGCTCACGCCCACGAACGCACGGCAGCCGGCGATGAGGTCCACCACCTCACCTTATGCGATTTCGGCATCAAACCTCCTACCGGTGTCTTGGACAGCATGACCGGGGGCTCGCAAGACTTCGCGCACCGACCGAATCCGGAAAGGACGACAGATGCCGATCCCGAGGCACACCCTGCGCGCCGCGCTCGCCGCCGCGACCGTTCTCGCACTGACCGGCTGCGCTCCCGGCGACACCGCGACCCGGCCCGCGGCAGCGGGTCAGCAGCAGGCCCTGACGGCGGATCAGGGGCGAAACCGCGCGTTCGAGGACCTCGAAGGGCGATTCGACGCGCGCCTGGGCGTCTACGCCGTGGACACCGCCACCGGTCGCCAGGTCGCGCACCGGGGCGACGAGCGGTTCGCCTACGCCTCCACCTACAAGGCGCTGGCCGCCGCCGCGGTGCTCCAGCGCAACTCCATCCCGTCGCTGGACCGGACCGTCCGGTACGACGCGCACGACCTGGTGGCCCACTCGCCGATCACCGAAAAGCACGTCGACACCGGGATGACGCTGCGCGAGATCATCGACGCGGCCCTCCGCTACAGCGACAACACCGCGGGCAACCTGCTGTTCCGCGAGCTGGGCGGCCCGGCGGGCTTCACCGCGGCGCTGCGCGCCATCGGCGACACGACCACGCACGCCGACCGGGTGGAAACCGAGCTCAACAACACCTCCCCCGGCGACCTCCGGGACACCAGCACACCCCGCGCGCTGGCCACCAGCCTGCGGGCTTTCGCCCTCGGCACCGCGCTGCCCCCGGACAAGCAGGCCATCCTCACCGAGGCGATGCGCGGCAACACCACCGGAGACACCCTGATCCGCGCGGGAGCGCCCGCCGGGTGGCAGGTCGGCGACAAGTCCGGCGGTGGCGACTACGCCACCCGCAACGACATCGCCGTCCTCTGGCCACCGCACCGCGAGCCGGTCGTCGTCGCGATCACGTCGGACCGCCGGACCGCGGACGCGAAGTACGACGACCAGCTGATCGCCCAGGCCGCCTCGGCCGCCCTCGACGCCTTGCGGTGACGGGCGTTTCACGACGGGCCTGCGCAGGTCGAAGGCGGGACCGCGGCAAGCGGACCACCGGCGTCAGCACGCACGCCCACCGGCGCACCTCCAGCTGACGCGGCCCCACCATCGTCCACAGTGGCCCGTCGTGGACCGCCCGGAGCCGTCAGGCGCGCATCCCGGCCAGGTGTGCGAGATCCGGCAGCAACAGCCATGCGACGGCCAGCAGGCAGACGACCTCGATGACCCGCTCGATCCGCTTGCCCGACGGCGATCCGACCCGCCACCGCAGCGCTTCGGGCAGCACGTGCGACCGGCGCCAGCGCGCACCCGGACACCCGGACCCGCAGCGACCGCAGGAGCGGCGCAACGGCCAGCACCACGGGATCCCCGAGCGGGTCGCCGAATCGCCCGCCGAATGGACGATCATGCCGATCGCGATGGTCGCGCCCGCGTACCAGCCGAGCTGGTCCACCGCACCGGACGCGCTGAGCACCGCCGTGACGAGAACGGCCGCGAGCAGCGCCGGCACGTCCCGGTGGGTGCGGAGGTTCCGCCGCACCCAGCCGGGCCCCGAACGCGACAGCGCGCCGATCCCCGGCGCGAGCACCAGCACCAGGACCACGGCGGTGATCCACGGCGAGATCAGGGCGCCGCACGCGACGAGCAGGCCGAGCCCGACCGCGAACAGCGGCGTGTGCACCAGCCCGCGGTGTTCGCGTTCACCGGGCGGGTCGTGCGGGAGCCGGGTGCTCCGGTACGCCGCCCTGGCCAGCGCTTGCAGGGCCTCGCCCACCAGACCGGTGGCGGGACCGGCGGAGCGGTACGCGGTCGCGCCGTCCGCGTCCAGGTCCGGCAGCAGCGCCGCGCCCGCACCGAGCAGCGCCCCGACCGCCGTGCCCGCGGCGCCGAGCTCGGCGCCGGTCAGCCCACCGATCGCCGACGACGTCAGCGCCCCCGCCAGCGCTCCCGTGCAGGCGTGACCCCCGGCTCGCATCCCGACGCTCCTCCGCTCTCGTCGACTCCTCCGGTGGGAAAGATGTCCACAAGCCCGCGGGTTCCGGCTACCGCCGGACGAATGAACCGGGCGTCGCGAGCACCGAACGGAGCAACGTTCGTCCTCTGTGGACGCACTGCCGCCGGGGACCGGTCCGCTGCGGCGGAAAGCGCCGTGGCCGACGCGCACCAGCGGACGCGCCCCGCGCACCGGGCGGCGCGGCTCATCCCTCGTCGGCGAGGGTGAGCGCGAGCCACAGCTGCAACCGGGTGCGCGGGTCGTCCAGCGGACGGCCCACCGCGCGTTCGGCGGTCCGCAGCCGGGTGCGCAGGGTGTTGCGGTGGATGCCGAGGACCTGCGCCGCGGACTCCAGGTTGCCGTCCCGGTCGAGGACCGCGCGCAGGCACGCCGCCAGGGTGGGCACCGTCGCGGTGTCGGCCGCGCGCAGCGGCGCGAGCACCGTCTCGGTGAAGCGGGCGGTGCCGTCCGGATCGAGCGCGTCCCGGAGCAGCCGCCACGCGCCCACGTCGTCGGCGTCGTGGTACCCGGGTCCGCGCCGGGCGCGGGCCGCCCGCAGCGCGGCGCGCGGGACCTCGGTCCGGCTGAGCGCGTGCGCGGAACCGGCCGCGCACGGTTTTCCGAGCACAGTGGACAGACGTGCGGTGAGCCGCTCGCCGAGCGGCTGCTCCCGTCCCGGCAGCACGACGACGAGACCCTGCGGGCGCGGGCAGACCACGGCCCGCTCCGCCGATTCCACATCACCGACCACATCGGACAGTTCGTCGAGCACGTGCGGGACGAGGTCGCCCGCCGAGCGGTCCGGGTGCGCGAGCACCGCGACCTCCAGCGGCGGCGGGGGCAGCGGGCACAGCTGCTCGCACCGCTGCCACAGCGGTCCGGTACCGGCGGTGTCGTCGAGCATGAGGGAGAACACCGCGCTGCGGTGCCGGTGCGTGGCGACGCGGGCCGAGCGCACCCCGGCGAGGCCGACGCCGATCAGCGTGGCGGCGTGGTTGGTCAGCAGGCGGGTGTGCGGCACGGCGGGGCGCGGGCAGGCCAGCGCGAGCCACCCGCCCGCCGAACCCAGGCTCTGCAGGTGCACGTCCCACTCGCCGTGGCTGAGGCCGATGGCACCGCGGGAACCCGCCGCCCGGTCCGCGGCCGCGACCGCGTGCCAGTCGCGCTCCGGCGTGCTGGCCGCCCGCACCGTCCCGGCCGCGTCCAGCAGCAGGGCCTCGCCGGCGGTCGCGGCGGCCAGTTCCCGCAGCACGCCCGCGTGGCCGGTGCGCAGCGCGGCCCGCGCCATCGCGTCCTGACCGGCCAGCGCGAGCCGTTCGTGCCGGGAGCGTTCCTCGGCGTGCCGGCGGGCGACCGCTTCGGCCACGGCGAGGAACGGCGTGGTCCCGACGACCGCGATCACCGGTAGCCCCAGTTCCTCGGCGGTGCCGAGGACGGCGGGCGGCAGCTCGTCCAGCACCTCGCCCGCGGCGAACCCGAGGGCCGCGCACCCCGCGTCGACCAGCCTGCGGACGTAGGCGCGCTGGCCCGCGGCGTCGCTGGGGATGCCGAGCCCGATGGTGAGGACGAGTTCCCCGCCGCGCAGCCAGGGCACCGGGTCGGCGAGTTCGATGACGTGCGCCCACCGCACCTGCCGGTCCAGGCCGCCGTCGCCGGTGAGCAGTCGCAGCTGAAGGTCCGGCAGGTCGAGGACGTCGGCGACCGTCAGCGCCACGGCGAGCCCCCTCGTCGAGTGCGGTTCGCACAATTCGGGACGGCGGGAGTGTACGTCGTGCACGGGGTGCAGCGGGGTGGCCGCTCCTACCGTGCTGGCAACTCGCCTGATGCGGAGGTCAGCATGGATCTGGAGAGATCGCGGACGGCGCGGCGCGCGGCGCTCGGTGCGTTCGTCGGCACCACGATCGAGTGGTACGACTTCTACGTCTACGCCACGGCGGCATCGCTGGTGCTCGGCGAGTTGTTCTTCCCCTCGTCGGACCGGCTGACCGGCGTGATGGCCTCGTTCGCCATCTTCGCCGTCGGGTTCTTCGCCCGGCCGCTGGGCGGCGTCCTGTTCGGGCACTTCGGCGACCGGGTCGGCCGCAAGGCCACCCTGGTCACCACGCTGCTCATGATGGGCGCGGTGACGGTCGCCGTGGGGCTGCTGCCGACCTACTCCAGCATCGGGATCGCCGCCCCCGTCCTGCTGGTGGTGCTGCGGGTCGTGCAGGGCCTGGCGGTCGGCGGCGAGTGGGGCGGTGCCGCGCTCATCGCGGTCGAGCACGCCCCGCCCGAGCGCCGGACGTTCTACGGCGCGTTCCCGCAGATCGGCAACTCGGCCGGAGCGCTGCTGGCCACCGGCGCCTTCAGCGCCGTGTCGCTGCTCGGGGACCCCGCGCTGCACGCCTGGGCGTGGCGGCTGCCGTTCCTGGTCTCGGCCGTGCTGATCGTCGTCGGCCTGCTGATCCGGCTGCGCGTCGAGGAGTCCCCGGAGTTCGAAGCGGTGCGGGAGCGGCAGCACGAGCGCCCCGCCCCGGTGCTGGCCGCGCTGCGCGGCTCGTGGCGGTCGGTGCTGCTGGGCATCGGCCTGCTGCCGGTCGCCGTGGGCGGCTACTACATCGTCACGACGTTCCTGCTGGCCTACGCCACGGGCCCGGACGTCGGGGTGCCGTCGGAGACGGTGCTCACCGCGCTCACCGCCGCCGCGTTCGTCGAACTGGTCGCGACGCTGGCCGCGTCGTGGCTGGGCGACCGCGTCGGTCCCCGCCGGGTGCTGATCGGCGGTCTGGTGGCGGTCGCGGTGCTCGCCGCCCCGCAGTTCCTGGTGGTCCCGACCCGCAACGCGGCGCTGATCGTGCTGATGATCCTGCTGATGCGGCTGGGCATGTCCGGCACCTACGGTCCGCTGCCGACGATCCTCGCCGGGATGTTCCCGGTCGAGGCGCGCTACACCGGGGTGTCGCTGTCCTACCAGGTCGCGGGCGCCGTCTTCGGCGGCCTGTCGCCGATCGCGGCCACCGCGCTGCTCGGGGCGGCCGGCAACCCGTGGCCGGTGGTCGTGCTGCTCGTGGCGATGTGCCTGGTGGCCATCGGGTGCACGGCCCGGGCCCCGCACGCGGGCACCGCGGCGGCGCGGACCGCGCGGGAAGGGGTGTCGGCGTGACCGACGTGGTCCGCGACGCGCACCAGCGGGTCCGCGCGGCGATGCCCGAGTTGCTCGACTGGCACAGCACGATCTGGAACCTCGCCGAACCGGCGTGGCGGGAGTACGAGTCGGCCGACTGGTACGTGCGCCGCCTGCGCGCCGAGGGTTTCGAGGTGGAGGCGGGCAGCGGCGGCATGCCGACCGCGTTCTGCGCCGAGTGGCGCAACGGGCCCGGCCCCACGGTGCTCACCTACGCCGAGTACGACGCGGTCCCCGGCAACTGCCAGGCCGCCGACGTCCGCCCCGGATCGCGTCCCGGCCTGTCCCGGTTCGCTCCCGGGCACACGGACCCGCACTCGGCCCTCGGCATCGCCACCCTCGGGGCCCTGCTGGCGACCAAGGCGGTGATGCAGCGGCACGGCATCGGCGGCACGCTCCGCTACACCGGCGAGCCGGCGGAGAAGGTCCAGGGCTCCAAGGTCGTGCACGGCCTGCGCGGCTACTACGACGGGGTGGACGCGATCGTCAGCTTCCACCCGCACTACCTCCTGCCGCTGTGCAACACGGTCCGGTGGGACACGCACTGCGGCGCCTACTACAGCCGCGTCTACACCTTCACCTGCGCCGATCCCCAGCTCTGGGGATCGGCCGGCGGCGAGAGCCCCATCCCCGCCTCGCACTCGGCGGCGCGGGCGCCGGGCGCGAACGCCGCGCTGGTGGCGATGTACCAGCTGACGAAGAACAGCCAGGACGCGATGGCCCCGGCCTTCGGCGGCTGGTCGCTGTCGGAGGCGGTCCTGTCCGCGGGCCACGCCACCGCGGACAACCTCCCCGCTCCGCTGGCCCAGATCCAGTACTCGTGGCGCTGCCCGGACCTGGCCACCGCCGAGCAGGTGCTGCGGGTGCTGGACGCGAACGCCCGCGCCGCCGCGTCGGCCGCGCACTGCGCGCTGAGCACCCGGTGGGTCGCGCGCAACCGGCCCGGCCTGGCCAACCACGCGATGGCCGAGGCCGGGTGGCGGAACCTGCGCCGGACCGGTGCGCCGCGCTTCGGTCCCGAGGCGGTGGAGCGGGCGCGCGCGATCCAGGCGACCCTGGGCCGGACCCCGGACGAGCGGCCGTTCCAGGCGGAGTGCGAACGGTTGATCGACCCGCGCGAAGCCGAACGCCTGCTGCGCCGGGTCATCCCGCCCGAGCAGCGCAACTGGACCTCCGACGACTACGTCGAGATGACCCGGTACGCGCCCACGGCACGGCTGTACGTGGCCCGGCCCGCGCTGGCCGCGGGCGGCGAGCCGCTCCCGCCGTGGGTGATGAACGCGCTGGGCGGGATGCCCGCGACGATCGGCCCGACCATCGACGTCGCGGCACGTGCGGTCGCGGGCAGCCTGCTCGACCTGCTGTGCGACCGCGAGGTGCTGGCCGCCGCGCGCGCCGAGTTCGAGCGGCGCACCGCCGAGGACCCCGCGCCACCGCTGCTGCCCGCGGACTTCCACCCGCCGATCGACCTGCCCTGGCCGGAGTACGTCACCACCGCCCGCGGACGCGACTGGTGCGTCCCGGCCGGTGATTTCTGAACCACATCGAGGAGAGCATGTCCGACACCACCCTGTTCCGCGGAGGTCCGATCCACACCGGCGCCGGCGGCCCGGTGGAGGCGTTGCTGGTGCGCGACGGTCGCGTCGCGGCCGCCGGCACCCTCGCACGGTGCCGCGACGCGGCCACCGCGGCGCCGCGCGAGATCGACCTCGAAGGCCGCGCGCTGCTGCCGGGTTTCGTCGACCCGCACGTGCACGTCCTGCTCACGGGATACGCCGTCGCGGCCGCCGACCTGTCCGGGGCGCGCAGCGTGGCCGAGATCGTCGAGGCGCTGCGCGCGCAGGCCCGGCGCAACCCGGACGCCGCGGTCATCTCCGGCTACGGCTACGATCAGTCCAAATTGGACGAACGCAGGCATCCTTCGCGGTACGACCTGGACCGGGTGGACGATCCGCGCCCGGTGCACATCCAGCACGCCAGCGGCCACGGTTACGCGGTCAACTCCGCCGCGCTGCGGCGGTGCGGGATCACCGCCGGGACGCCGACCCCACCGGGCGGCCGGATCGACCGCTCCCCCTCCGGCGAGCCGCTGGGCACGCTCTTCGACGCCGCCTGCGACCTGCTCACCGGTCCGGACGGGGTCAAGACGGGCAACCACGGCCCGAACTTCCACCTGCCGCTGACCCCGCAGGAGGAGCGGCAGCTGTTCGACCTCGGCCAGCGGGCCATGCTGCGGGCGGGCATCACCACGATCTGCGACGCGCAGGTCACGTCCCGGGAGATGGCCGCGTACCTGTCGGCCCGCGACGAGGACCGGCTGCGCCTGCGGGTCCACATGCTCGCCCTCTCGTCCACATTGGAGCACCTGGAGGCGTTGGGCCTCGGCGCGCCGCTGGGCGACGACCGGCTGCGGCTGCACGGCGTGAAGCTCTACGCGGACGGCTCGGTGATCGCCCGCACCGCCCACCTCGGCGGCCGCGGCTGCTGCGGCGAGCCGGTGCCCGACGGGTACCTGTACCACGATCCGCACGAGTTGCAGGAGCTGATCGTGGCGGCGCACCGGCTGGGTCTGCGCGCCGCCACGCACGCCCAGGGCGAGTACCCGATCGGACTGGTGCTCGACGCGGTGGAGCGCGCCCGCGCCGAGCGCCCCAGGCCGGGGCTGGTCCACCGGATCGAGCACTGCGGCTTCCCCAGCGACCAGCAGATCGAGCGGATGGCGCGGTTGGACGTGGTGCCCGTGCCGCAACCGATGCAGGTGCACCTCTACGGCGATTCCCTGATGGGCGACTACGGCGACTACGGCGCCCGGTTCTACCCCGCCGGTTCCTTCCACCGCGCGGGCCTGCCGGTGGTGCTCAGCTCGGACGCCCCGGTGACGATGCCCAACCCGGTCGAAGCCGCGTGGGCCGCCACCAGCCGCCAGACCCTCGGCGGGGCGCTCGCCGAGGCGTCCGGCGGCCCGGGATTCGCCGTGCCGCACCGGGTCGCGCTGGCCGGGACGACCTCGGCACCGGCCGCGCTGCTCGGCAGGCGCGACATCGGCCGCCTCACCCCGGGCGCGGCGGCGGACCTGGTGCTGCTGGACGCCGACCCGACCACCGCCGAGCTCGGCGGGCTCCCCGGGATCTCGGTGCAGCAGACGTGGATCGCGGGCAGTCCGGTGTGGACGGCGTGAGCGGGCATGCCGCGGCGCTCCCCGGTGCCGACCAACCGCGGGGCCGCCCCGCGCGCACCACCCGTCACGACGTGCGCGTCCCGGACGGTTGGCGGGCGACGGCGGCGGGAACCCCGTGCACGAGCCCCGTACCGACCGGCGGGGTGCGGAATGGTGGACGGATCATGGTTGTCGATCCCGACTGCGGGTTCGCGGACGATTCCGGCTTCGACCGCGAACTGCTCGACCTGTCGCTGTCCGCGTCCGGCGCGGCGGGGTGGACCTTCGACGCCACCACCGGCGACATCACGTGGCTGGGCGACGCGGCAGCGCTGCTGGGCATGCCGGAGGCCGCGGCGGAGGACGTCCGGAGCCGCCTGCTGGAGCTCATCGAACCGCGGACCACGGGGACCGCGCTGCGCCCGGAGCTGCACCTCGAACGCCCCGTGACCACGACGGGAGGGAGCACCCGCACCGTGCGGCTGCAGGCGCGCCCGCTGCGCCGCGGCCGCGTGCTGGTGGGGTTGATCCGGGACGTGACCCGGCAGCGGCGCGACCAGGCGGCCTTCGCCGACCTCGCCGACCGGTACCGGTTGCTCGTCGAGCTGAGCCCGGACGCGATCTGCGTGCACCAGAACGAGGTCATCCAGTACGCCAACCGCGCGATGGCCGCCATCGTGGGCGCCGACTCGCCCGACGAACTCGTCGGACGGCAGGTCACCGACTTCGTCGACTCCGCCTCGATCCCCCGGATGCGCGAGCGCATCAACGCGCTGACCACACCGGGCGCCGCGACGCGGCCGGCGCGCGCCGAGCTGCGGCGCGTCGACGGGGCCGCGGTGCCGGTCGAGCTGGTGTCGGTGCGCACGACGTGGGAGGGCCGCCCGGCGCAGCAGGTCATCGGCCGCGACATCACGACGCAGAAGGCCGCCGAGGCGGCGCTGCGCTACCAGGCCGCGCTGATCCAGCACGTCAACAACGCGATCATCGCCACCGACCGCTCGGGCAAGGTCACCAGCTGGAACCGCGCGGCGGAGGCCGTCTACGGGCACGCCCCGGAGGAGGCGCTGGGGCGGCACGTCGCCGAACTCGTCGGCGCACCGCTGGACCCGGAGTCGCTGTCGGTGCACGGGGCCACCGAGGCCGTGCACCGCCGTCGGGACGGCGCCACGCTCGTGGTCCGGGTGTCCGCCGCGCAGATGGACTCCGGGTACGTGCTGGTGTGCGCCGACGAGACCGCGCGCCGCCGGGCGGAGCAGGACTTCGCCACCGTGGTCGCCGCGCTCGACGAGGGCGTCCTGGTGATCGGCCCCGACGGCGTCGAGTCGGCCAACCCCGCCGCGCAGCGCATCCTCGGCGTCCCCGCCGAACGGATCGTCGGCTCCTCGCTCCAGGACTGGCCGCTGCACGACGAGTCCGGGGCGCCGCTGCCGTTCGACCAGCACCCGATCACGCGGGCGCAGTGGACCGGGGTGCCGGAGGACTCGCGGGTCATCCGCTTCGCCCGCCCGGACGGGCGCGCCGTGTGGCTGGCGGTCACCGCGCACGCGCTGAACCCGGAGGACCGCCCGCCGCACCTGGTCGTCGCGTCGTTCACCGACATCACCGAGAGCCGGGCCGCGCGGGAGCGCCTGGAGTACGAGGCCACGCACGACCCGCTGACCGGCCTGGCGAACCGGACGCTCGTGCTCCAGCACCTCGGACGCCCGCAGCGCACCCGCCCGATGGCCGTGCTGTTCGCCGACCTGGACCACTTCAAGATCATCAACGACTCGCTCGGCCACAGCACCGGCGACGACGTGCTCCGCGTCGTCGGGAAGCGGCTGGCGCGGACGGCTCCGCACGACGCGGTGGTGGGACGGCTGGGCGGCGACGAGTTCGTGATCGTGGTCGACGGCGAGGACGACCACGACCGGCTCGGCGCGCTGAGCCACCGCGTGCTCGGCCTGCTCACCGAACCGATCCACGTGCAGGGCAGGCAGCTGCACGTCAACGGCAGCATCGGGATCCTCGTCTCGCCGCCCGGCGACCGCCGGACCGGAGAGGAGCTGCTGCGCGACGCCGACGTGGCGATGTACCAGGCCAAGGTGCGCGGCGGCGGCCGCCACGCCTTCTTCGACGTCGAGCTGCGCGAGCGCATCCAGCGGCACATGGTCCTGGAACAGGACCTCCGCCACGCCGTGCGGTACGACGAGCTGTGGCTGGCGTACCAGCCGATCATCGAACTGCGCACCAACCACGCGGTGGCCGTGGAAGGGTTGCTGCGCTGGACGCACCCGGTGCACGGGCTCCTCTCCCCCGCGGAGTTCATCCCGCTCGCCGAGGAGAGCGACCTGATCAACTCCGTCGGCGCGCACATGATGCGCGTCGCCACCCGCCAGCTCGCCGCGGACCGCCAGCTCCGGAACCACGCGCTGCGGCTCAACGTCAACCTCTCCCCGCGCCAGCTGGAGGACCCGGACCTGCTGCCCGCGGTGCGCGACGCGCTCGCCACCTCCGGCCTGCCCCCGCGGGCGCTGTGCCTGGAGATCACCGAGAACGCGATCCCGCAGGACCCCATCGCCGCCGCGCACGTGATGCAGGCGCTGCGCGACCTGGGCGTGCGGCTGGCGATCGACGACTTCGGGACCGGCTACTCCTCGCTGGCCCAGATGCGGCGGCTGCCGATGGACGTGCTCAAGATCGACCAGTCCTTCATCAGCGACCTGCCCGACTCGGCCCAGCTGGAGGTCGTCATCAGCAGCATCGTCACGATGGCCCACGCCTTCGGCGCCGAGGTCGTGGCCGAGGGCGTGGAAACCGAGCGCCAGCTCGCGCTCGTCCGCCGCCTCGGCTGCGACCAGGCCCAGGGCCACCACATCGGCACCCCCGAGCCGATCGACCGGCTCGTCATCCCCTGACCACCCGGTCAGACGTCCACCGCGGACACCCGCTCGGCGGCCCGGCGCGCGACCTCGCGGAGCAGGTCCTGATCGCGCCCCAGGTCGCGCCCGAGATCGCGGGCCAGGTCCCGAGCCACGTCGCGCCCGAGATCGCGGGCCAGGTCCCGAGCCAGGTCGCGCCCGAGGTCCCGAGCCAGGTCGCGCCCGAGGTCCCGGGCCAGATCCCGCGCGACGTCCCCGCCGTCGACGTCGACCACCGGGTCGGCGCTCGCGGGCGTTGCGGTCGCGGACAGCAGGGCGAGCACCGCGGCGGGCGCGGCGGACGCGATCGTGCCGAGGAAGCGCACGGCGAGGACCTCCGGAACTCGACTGATTCGGACATCCCGGTCTTCGTCCGGCCTGCCCGGACACCACATCGCCCGATCGGGGTCAGATCGCCCCGAGGTCGGCGGAGAGCCAGTGCTCGGGGCGGATCCGGTAGGTCACCAGGGCGCCGAGGTCGGACGCCTCGACGTAGCCGGGCACCGCGTCGGCGGCCAGGTAGCGCCCGGCGATCCGGGCCAGTTCGGACTCGGCGGTCGGCGCGGAGCCGACCACCGGCCCCTCCACCGAGACGTAGCGGTAGGTGGGTGTCGTGCGCTGGACGAGCAGCGCCACCCGGCCCGCCGCGGCGATCAGCGCCGCCTTGGCGGAGTCGCGCCCGGTCAGGAACCGCACCTCGCCGCCGGGCGCGTACTCGTACCAGATCGGCACGTTCAGCGGCGCCCGTCCGTCTCCCCGCTCGACGGCCAGGGAGGCGACGTGCCCCTCCTCGGCGAGGAAGGACTGGCGTTCGTCGGCGGACAACGGCATGCGGACTCCTCTCCCGACGAGGCCCCCGGCACCGGCGAGGGCCGGACTCCCGACCGTAGTCCCTCGGCCCGAACCGGACCGGGCCGAGGCACTCAGCCCTCGCCCGCGGCGCGGATCTCCTCGGCGGCGTCGGCGACGCGGCGCATGAGGTCCAGCAGGACCCGGCGCTCGTCGGGCTCCAGCGGCGCCAGGAAGACCTGGTTCATCCGCGCGGTCCGCCGGGCGACGTCGCGGTGCACGTCGGCCCCTTCGGACGTCAGCCGCAGCAGGTAGCGGCGCCCGTCCCGGGGATCGCGGACCCGGCGCAGCAGTCCGCCGCGCTCCAGCCGCGTGACGACCTCGGCGATCGTGGAGCGGTCGAGACCGACCTGCTCGCCGACCGCGCGCTGGTCGAGGTCGTCGCCGGCGACCAGGGCGTTGAGCACGGCGAACTGCGGCGAGGTGATCCGCTCCGAGACCATGCTGTTCCACAGCAGGTAGTGGGCCTGCTGGAGGCGCCGGGCGAGGTGCCCGGGGTGCGTGCTCAGGTCGACCTCGGACATCGCCGCCTCCCGCCGTTTCGTCGGTGCACTGAACGATTATGGCAACCGCGACCGGCACGGTTCCGCTCGCTCCGACCTGTTGACGTCGACTCCCCGAAGTGGCACCGTGCAGAAACTAGTCAGTGCACTGACTAAATCGGGGTGCCCGGGGCGCCTCGACCCGGCACCATGACGCCGCTATCCACCAGCGGCCGGAGCGCGAAGGAGCACCGGCATGTCCGCCACCCAACGCGAGATCGACCGGGAGATCGCCGAACAGCTGGAGGCGTACGAGAAGCGCCTCGCCGGCGGCGCTCCCGCGGCCGACCACCCCGCGCGCGACTACCCGCCCTACCGCAGCAGCGCCCTGCGCCACCCGAAGCAGCCGCTGGTCGCGGTGACCGGCGACCCGGAGACCGTGGAGCTGAGCGGCCCGGTGTTCGGCCCGACCGACGTCACCGACATCGACAACGACCTCACCCGGCAGCACGCCGGCGAGCCGCTCGGCGAGCGGATGACGGTCACCGGTCGGCTGCTGGACCGCGACGGCCGCCCGGTGCGCGGCCAGCTGGTCGAGATCTGGCAGGCCAACTCCGCCGGGCGCTACGCGCACCACCGCGACCAGCACCCGGCTCCGCTGGACCCGAACTTCACCGGATTCGGCCGCACCATCACCGACGACGACGGCCGCTACAGCTTCACCACCATCCGCCCGGGCCCGTACCCGTGGCGCAACCACACCAACGCCTGGCGCCCGGCGCACATCCACTTCTCGGTGTTCGGCAACGCGTTCACCCAGCGCCTGGTGACCCAGATGTACTTCCCGAACGACCCGCTGTTCCCGTACGACCCGATCCTGCAGTCGGTCACCGACCCCTCGGCCCGGCAGCGCCTGGTCGCCCGCTACGACCACGACCTGTCCGAGCCGGAGTTCTCCCTGAAGTACCGCTGGGACATCGTGCTCGACGGACCGTCCGCCACCTGGATCGAGGAGGGCCGCTGATGTCCCGCCCGGAGCTCACCCCGTCGCAGACCGTCGGCCCGTTCTTCGGCTACGCCCTGCCGTTCCCGGACGGCGGCACGATGGCCCCGGCCGGTCACCCGGACACCGTCACCGTCCACGGGTACGTGCTGGACGGCGCGGGCGCGCCGATCCCGGACGCGCTCGTCGAGCTGTGGCAGGCCGACCCGGCGGGCGAGTTCCCGCGCGTCGGCGGGTCGATGCGGCGCAACCCGGTCGACGGCGGCTACCTGGGCCGCAACGGTGTGGACTTCACCGGATTCGGCCGCATCGCCACAGACGCCAAGGGCCGGTGGGTGGCCCGCACCCTGCTCCCCGGCGCGCGCCCCGGTCACGCGCCCCACATCAGCGTGTGCGTCTTCGCCCGTGGCCTGCTGCACCACCTGTTCACCCGGGTCTACTTCCCGGAGAACACCGAGGCCAACGCCGCCGACCCGCTGCTGTCCTCGTTGGACGCCGCGCGCCGCGGCACACTGGTGGCCACCGCGGAGCAGGACCGCACCTACCGGTTCGACATCCGGCTGCAGGGCGAGCGCGAAACGGTCTTCCTCGACTTCGGCTGATCATCGATGATCTCTTTCGAGTGATCACCCGATCGTCGGCGCGCCCACTGAGGACGATCCTCCGGCCGCCTGGTGCTCATCCTGGCACCAGGCGGTTTTTTTCGTGCTCAACGCGATCTTGTGCGGTTCGAGCACGGCCGAAGTGGACGATCGCCCGACAACGATCACGCCGCCACCGGATGATTGACTCTATCGGAGGATCATCGACCTCTCCCGCTGCCGCCACGTCTCGCGCTGCTTACGGTCGGAGCAGTTGCCGATCGGTAACGCGCACAACGATCTTCTTGTTCGTAGTGATCGATGAGGAGGGGTGTGGTGTCGTCGACAAGCGCTCGCCTCGGCGGTATTGCCGCCATGGCGCTCGGAGCAGCAATCGGCCTGGCACCCGTTGCCGGAGCCGTGGTCAATCCGGCGGCGCCGCCACCGGTGCTCGCCAATGACAAGTGCCAGGGCCCCAATTGCGGGCCCTGCGAACACTGCAAGCCCCACTGCGTGGGGGAGTTCTGCCCGCCCAAGCCGAAGCCGCCGGAACACGAGGTTCCCGCGCCGCCACCGCCGCCTCCGGCGGCACCCCCGGCTGCGCCTCCGCCCGCAGCACCTCCGGCGGCACCTCCGGCGCAGCAGCAGCCGCCGGCGCAGCAAGCGCCGACGACCAGGCCGCCGGCGCAGCAGAGGCCGCAGCAGCAGCACAAGCCGCAGGTGGCGCAGAAGCCGCACGGTGCGGTGCAGGCGGGTGGCGGTGCCACTGCGGACGACCGGTCCGACGCGCTCGGTCCGCTCGGCCTGGCCGGCGGCGCCGCGGCGACGGCCCTCGGCGGGGCGTACCTGTTCCACCGTCGGCGCGCCGCGCAGCGCAGCTGACACCCGCCCTGGAATGGGGTGGTGCGCGTTCCCGCGGAACGCGCACCACCCCATTTCGACTGTCGTGCGGCCTCGGAGGTGGCTGGTGAGAAGGTTCCTCGTCCTGGTCTGCATCGCGTGCGCGGCGGTCGCCGGGTGTTCTTCGGCTCCCCCGCGCCACGAACCGCCGCGCGCCGCCCGGCCCGCGCCGGTGGCCGCGCCGGTGACCGATCCCGGTCCGCGGGTGGAGCCCACCGCCCTGTCCATCCCGTCGGTGCGCGTCTCGTCCACGTTGGTGCCGCTGGGGCTCAACCCGGACGGGACGGTGCAGGTGCCCGACATCCACAACCCGATGCAGGCCGGGTGGTACCGGCTCGGGCCGAGCGCCGGGCAGGTCGGCCCGTTCGTGGTGCTCGGGCACGTCGACTCCTACACCGAGGCGGGCGTGTTCTACCCGCTGCGGGACCTGCGGGAGGGCGATCTCGTCCACATCGACCGGCGGGACGGCAGCCGGATCACCTACGTCGTGGACCGGATCGACCGCGTGTCCAAGGACGACTTCCCCACCGACGAGGTGTACGGCGACGTGAACCGCCCGGAGATCCGGTTGATCACCTGCGGCGGCAGTTTCGACCGCACCAAGCGCAGCTACGACGACAACGTCATCGTCTTCGGGCACGAGGTCAGCGGCACGGGTCGAGCGGGAGCAGCTCCCGCGGCGTCCGGCCGGTGACGATCAGCTCAGCGAGCAGCTTCCCGCTCAGCGGTCCCAGCGTCATGCCCCACATGCCGTGCCCGCCGGTGACGTGCAGGCCGGGTGTGGCGGTGGCACCGATCAGCGGCAGACCGTCCGATGTGACCGGTCGGGCGCCCACCCAGTGGTCCCGCGCGGAGCTCCAGTCCACTGTGGTCAGCGCTGCGGCAGCGGATTCCCGGATGGTGGCGAACTTCCGCTCATCGGCGGCCGCGTCCGGACGTTGGAACTCCATGATCCCGGTGACCCGGACGCCACCCCGGTACGGCGCGCAGGCCAGCCGCAGGCCCGGGAAGTCCACCGGTTCCGGGATCGGGTGCTCGGCGTCGACGGTGAAGCTGTAACCGCGCCCGCCGTGCACCGGGGTGCGCACCCCGTGCGCGGCGCCGAGCTCCGGCAGCCAGGCGCCGGAGGCGAGCACCGCGGCGTCGAACTGCTCGGCGTACTGCCCGTCCCTGGTGGCCAGCGAGATCTTCCCACCGTCGCGGCGGACGCCCGCCACGTCGACACCGGTCACGATCTTGCCGCCGCGCGCCCGGACGCTGTCGGCCAGCGCGGCGACGTAGGCGGGCGGGTCGATCGCGCGTTGCCCGAGCACCCGCACCCCCATCCGCATCGACGGCGCCAACATCGGCAGCTGGTCCCGCAGTTCCGACGCGGTGAGCAGTTCGACGTCCACCGCCTGGCCCGCGCCGACGACCCGGCCGATCTCGGCGGCGAAGTGCTCGGCCTCCCGCTCGGTCCGGCACGCGGCGGTGAACGGCGCGACCCGGGTGGGCGCGGCGACCCCGCCCCGCGCCAGTTCGTCGAACGCCTCCAGCGCCTGCTCGTTGAGCGGTCGGTAGGCGGCCATCCCGCGCCGCCACCGGCCGCCGGTGCAGTGCGCGACGAAGCGGGTCAGGAACCGGGCCAGATCGCGGTCGGCCCGCACCGGCACGGACACCGGGGAACGCGGGTCGGCCAGCGCCCGCACCCCGTAGCGCAGCACCGACGGCTCCGGCAGCGGGACGCTCAGCGCGGGCGTGAGCAACCCGGCGTTGCCCCACGAGGCGCCGGCCGCGACGTCGGTGCGCTCGACGACGGTGACGTCGACGCCCGCCTGCTGGAGGAACCAGGCGCAGGCCAGCCCGTTCATCCCCGCGCCCACCACGCCCACCCGGCGCGGTGCGCGGTGCCCCGCGGTCACCCGATCACTCCACAGTGGACAGTGAAGTTCTCCGCCATCACCAGACCTCCGCCGATCCGCACCCGTACCGCCGGACGACGGTAGGCAGCCCCGTTCCGGGCGGTCAAGACCGCGCGCGGGTCAACGGGTGCGCGAGGTGACCGCGAAGCGGGCGCCGAACGGATCGGTGACCACGGCGGTGCGGCCGCGGACCGCGGTGCGCGCGCCGTCGCAAGCACCGCCCGCCTCGGTCACCAGGCGCACCGCCTCGTCGACGTCGGCGACCTCGAACGTGGTGGTCCACGCGGATCCCGGGGCGCCCGGGGTGGCGAGGATGCCCGCGACCTCGTGGCCGTCCGGACGCCGCAGCGCGGTGCGGTCGAGCTCCGGCAGGTCCTCGTCGCGGTCCAGGGTCAGGCCGAACACCGCCGGGTAGAACTCGCGGGCCGGACCGGGCATCGGGGTGGCCAGGTCGTGGCGCAGCACCGCGCCCGGTTCGCCCACCACCTCGCTGCCGATGTGCTCCCTGCCCTGCCACAGGCCGAGGTGCGCGCCGACCGGATCGCGGACGATCGCCATCCGGCCCTGGTTCACGACGTCCACCGGTTCGGCCAGCACCGCGCCGCCCTCGTCGGCGATGCGCTTGGCCGCCTCGTCGCAGTCGTCGACGGCGAGGTAGACGTTCCACCAGCACGTCGTGGCCGTGTCGGGGTTCGGCGCCATCGCAGCCACCCGGCGGTCGCGCAGCAGGCACATCGTGTAGTGCCCCATCTCCGCCGGGCCGACGTCGAACTCCCAGCCGAACAGCGCACCGTAGAAGTCCATGGCCTGCTCCAGGTCCGGGACGCCCAGGTCGATCCAGGTCGGCGTGCCGTGCGGCTGGTTGGCGGTCACATCGCTCATCGCGTCCTCCACGCGTCCGGCGGATGTCGGCGGCACGATAATCGGCGACCTCGCCGACTCCCGCAGGCCGACCGCGAGCACCGCCGGCCTCGCCCGACGTCGACCGTTCGCACCCTGCCGGAGCACCCGCGCTGCGGGATGATGGGCGAGGGTGAGCGCGATGCCGGTTGGGGCGAGTGCCGGGGTGGACGTCGGCGGGACGTTCACGGACGTCGTGGTGCACGCCGAGGGGCGGCGACCGCGTGCGGTCAAGGTGCCGACGACCCCCGGCGACCAGGCCGAAGGCGTGTCCCGGGGGGTTCGCGAAGGGTTCCCGGACGGGGCGCTGCGACTGCTCCCGCACGGCAGCACCACGGCGACCAACGCCGTCCTGGAGCGCAGGATCGCGCGGGCCGTGCTGGTCACCACCGCCGGGTTCACCGACGTGCTGCAGATCGCGCGGCAGAACCGCCCCGCGCTCTACGACCTGTCCGCGACCCGGGCGGAACCGCTGGTGCCGCACGACCGCGTCGTGACCGTCGACGAGCGGATCGGAGCGGACGGCGAGGTGATCGTCGCGCTGCGGGACGCCGAGATCGACCGGGTCGTCGACCGCGTGCGGCGGCTGGAGCCCGGAGCGGTCGCGGTGAGCCTGCTGTTCTCCTACGTCGACGCCGAACACGAGCGGCGGCTGTGCGCGGCGTTGCAGGAGCTCGGCGTGCCGATCACCCGCTCCAGCGCGCTGCTGCCGGAATTCCGGGAGTTCGAGCGGGCGTCGACGTGCGTGCTCAACGCGGCCGTCGAGCCGGTCATGCGCCGGTACCTGTCCAACCTGAGCGCGCGGCTGCCCGAACCCACGATCACCGTGATGACCTCCAGCGGCGGCACCGCGGGCGTCGAGTTCGCCGCCGCGGCACCGGTGCACACGCTGCTGTCCGGCCCGGCCGCCGGGGTGGTGGCCGCCGGGGCGGTGGCGCGGGCCGCCGGGTTCGGCGACGCCATCGCCTTCGACATGGGCGGCACGTCGACCGACGTGTGCCTGGTGCGCGACGGGCGGCCGGAGGTGTCCACCTCCTCGGAGATCGCCGGCCTGCCGTTCCGCACCCCCGCGGTCGGCATCCACACCGTCGGTGCCGGTGGTGGGTCGATCGCGTGGGTGGACACCGGTGGCGCGCTGCGGGTCGGGCCGCACTCGGCGGGCGCCGAGCCGGGACCGGCCTGCTACGGCCTCGGCGGTGAGCAACCCACCGTGACCGACGCGCACTGCGCCCTCGGGCACCTCGACCCGGCGCGGGAGCTCGGCGGCGGACTGCGGCTGGACGTCGACGCGGCACGACGCGCCCTCGCCACGCTGCCCGAGTCGGCGGGCGGCGCGCGCGGAGTGCTCTCCGTGGTGCGGGCGACGATGGCGCGGGCGTTGCGCCGCGTCAGCACCGAACGCGGCGTCGACCCGTCCGGACTCGCGCTGGTCGCCTACGGCGGGGCGGGACCGCTGCACGCCACCGCGCTGGCGCGCGAACTCGGTTGCACCGCCGTCGTCGTGCCCCCTGCCCCCGGCGTGCTCAGCGCGCTCGGGCTGCTGCTCGCGCCGCCGCGCTACGAGTCCTCGCGCACCGTGCTGGCCGACGCCTCGGACGACCTCTCCGCGGCATGGCGCGAACTGTCCGACGACGCCCTCCGAGAACTGGAAAAGCAAGGCGCAACAGGGGAAATCACACTGTCCAGAGTGGCCGATGCGCGGTACGCGGGTCAGTCGCACGAACTGCGCGTGGACGTCCCGGACGACGCCGACATCGCCGAACTGCTGCACGACGCGCACCGGGAGTCCTACGGGTACGCGATGCGCGACGAACGGGTCGAGGTCGTCACGCTGCGGGTCGTGGCCCGCGGCGAACCCGTCCTGGACGCCCCGCCGCACGACTGGGACCAGGGCGAACCCGAGGACAAACCGGACCGCGCGATCGGTTTCGAGGACGGCGACGTGACCGCCCGGATCGTCTCGCGCGCCGCCCTGCGCCACGGCGACGAGATCCGCGGGCCCGCGCTCGTGGAGCAACCGGACACCACGACGCTGCTCGCACCCGACGAAGTGGCCACAGTGGACGATTCGGGGAATCTGGTGGTGCGGCTGCATGGCTGAACTGTCCCCTGTGGAGCTTGAGGTGTTCCGGCACGCGCTCGCCGGGATCGCCGACGAGATGGGCGTGGCGCTGCGACGCGCCTCCTACTCCCCCAACATCAAGGAGCGCGCCGACTGCTCGGCGGCCGTGTTCGACGCCGCGGGCGAGATGGTCGCCCAGGCCGAGCACATCCCGGTGCACCTCGGGGCGATGCCCGAGAGCGTGCGGGCGGTGCTCGACACCTGCGGCGAACTGCGGCCCGGTGACCAGGTGTGCGTCAACGACCCGTACCTCGGCGGCACGCACCTGCCCGACCTGACGATCGTGTCCGCGGTCGGCTACGGCGACCGGCTGCTGGGCTACGTGGCGAACCGCGCGCACCACGCCGACGTCGGCGGCGCCGCGCCCGGCTCGATGCCCGCGTCGGCCACCGAGATCGCGATGGAGGGCGTGCGGATCCCACCGGTGCGCGTCGCCGACGCCGACGGTGAGCGCGAGGACGTGGTGCGGCTCATCGCGGCGAACTCGCGGACCCCGCGCGAACGCCGGGGCGACCTGCGCGCCCAGTTCGCCGCCAACCACGTCGGCGCGGTGCGGATGCGCGAGCTCGCCGGGCGCATGGGTTCGGCGCGGCTGCGCCAGGCGATGGCGGCGGTGTGCGACTACTCGGACCGGCGGGTCCGCGCGGCGATCCGCGACATCCCGGACGGGCGGTACCACGGCGAGGACGTGCTGGAGATCGGTGACGGGGTGCGGATCAGGGCGTGCGTGGCGGTCTCCGGCGACGAGGTGACCGTCGACTTCGACGGCAGCGACCCGCAGATCCCGGTCAACTGCAACGCGGTCTTCGCGGTGACCATGTCGTCGACGATGTTCGTGTTCCGGATGCTCACCGACCCGGACGCACCGCCGAACGCGGGGTGCTACCGCGCGCTGCACGTCCGCGCGCCGGAGGGGTCCGTGGTGCACCCGACGTTCCCGGCGCCGACCGCGGCGGGCAACGTCGAGACCAGCCAGCGCATCGTCGACGTGCTGCTCGGCGCGTTCGCGCAGGCCATCCCGGACCGGGTGCCCGCGTCCGGGCAGGGGACGATGAACAACCTGCTCATCGGGGGCTCCGACCCGGCGTTCAGCTACTACGAGACGCTGGGCGGCGGCGAGGGCGGCACCCCGACGCGCCCGGGCATGTCCGGGGTGCACACCGGCATGACCAACACGCAGAACACCCCGGCCGAGGCCGTGGAGCTGGACTACCCGCTGCGCGTCTGGCGCTACGAGCTGCGCCCCTCCTCCGGCGGCGTCGGACGCCACCGCGGCGGCGACGGGCTGGTCCGCGAGATCGAGGTGCTCGCCGACTGCACCCTGACCATCCAGTCCGAACGGCGCGAACACCGCCCGCCGGGCGCGGCGGGCGGCGGCGACGGACAGGCCGGCCGCAACGTCCTGCTGCGCCCCGGCGAACCCGAGCGCGACCTCCCCGCCAAGGGCACCTGGTCGCTGCACCGCGGCGACCGGGTCCGCATCGAGACCCCGGGCGGGGGCGGCTGGGGGAGGCCCCGCTGAACCCGGAGCGTCCCGACGTGGCCGGGCTACCGGAGACCTCGTTCGGGACGAACAGGACGGCGTCGAACGGCACGTGGCGGTCGCGTCCTGGTGCCCGACTAGCGGGAGCGGTCGAGGCCGGAGAAGTCCGGCGGCCCGCATTCGGCGACGAGCGCGCGGACGGCGTCGTGGGCCGTGCTCGGGGTGCGGTCGGTGCGCCACCACAGGGCGACCTCGCGTCCGCTCGGGAGGTCGCTGATCGGGACGAGGTGCACACCGGCGGTGTTGGCCGTGGTCATGTCGAGCGCGTTGGTGACGCCGACGGCGATGCCCCGGCGCACCATGGCGACCATCGTCTGCGGCCGGTTGGTGTGGAAGACGACGTTCGGCGAGATCCCCGCCTGCTCGAACGCCAGGGGCGTCTGGTGGTGTTCGGGTCCGCTACCGGTGTTCTCCCCCACCGTGATCAGCGGCCGGTTCGCGAGGTCGGCGAGCCGGAACACGCCACCGATCGGCCGGGCGTCGGCGGCGACCACGGCGACCAGCGGTTCGTGCCACAGCGGGCGGCAGGTCAGCACGTCGCCGCCGGCGATCGGCAGCACCGGGCGGACCGCCAGGTCGAGCTCGCCGTGCCGCAACGCCGCCTCCAACTCCCGCGTCGACCCTTCGCACGGGACCAGTTCGACGCCCGGGAACCGCTGGGCCGCGCGCTCGAACAGGAACGGGAACAGGTGCGCGGCCGCGCTCGGGTACGCGCCGAGCCGGACCCGGCCGCGCAGCCCCGCGGGTGCGGCGGCCCGCCTCCTCGCTCGCGGCGCGCAGATGGCCGAGGATGCCGCGGGCGTGCGGCAGCAGGGCGCGACCCTCGGCGGTGAGCTCCACGGGGTGCCGGCGGGACCGGTCGAACAGCCGCACGCCCAGCGCGCGCTCCAGTTCCGCGACGTGCGTGCTGATCCGCGACTGCGACCGGTACAGCGCCTGGGCGGCCGCCGAGAAGCCGCTGTGCTCGGCCACCGACACGAAGCTGACGAACCAGTCGAGGCGGAACCGGTAGGCGTCGGCCGCTTTCACCGCAGCCGTCCCGTCTCGCGCGTCGGCACAGGCACCTCCCACCGCGGCGGCCGTCCTCAGCGCTAGATCATGACACCGCGCGGCGCCGGAAGAGGTCACCGTTTCGCCACGACCGGCCGCCGGTCGACGCCGACCGGTTCGCGCACCAGGACGGCGTAGCTGAGCGCCGCGACGACGGCGATGGCACCGGCCGCCAGCAGCGCGGCCACGAACGAACCGGTCCGCTCCACGATGACGCCGGTGATCAGCGGCGCGAACGCGCCCCCGAAGTAGCCGCCGAAGTTCTGCAGGCTGCCGAGCGAGGCGGTGATGCGCTCGTCGGCGACCACGGTCGCCAGCGACCAGGCACCGGCGCTGGCGCTGTTGATGAAGAACTGCGCCGCGCAGACGCACACCAGCGCCAGCGCGGTGCTCGCCGTGAGGGCGACCGGGACCGTGCACAGCCCGCCGACGACCAGTCCGCAGCAGATGGGCGCCTTGCGCGCGAGCGTGGTGCGAATCCCGCGCCGCACCAGCACATCTCCGACCGCTCCACCGCAGAACATGCCGAGCGTGCCCGCCAGGTACGGCAGCACGAGCGCGAAACCGGTCGCCGCGACGCTCATCCCGCGTTCGCCCTCCAGGTAGGCGGGCAGCCAGGTGAGGTACAGGTAGACGGAGTAGACGACGCCGCTGAAGCCGATGATCATGCCCCAGGTGGTGCGGTGCCGCAGCAGGCCGAGCCACTCCCGCACCGACACCCGGTCCGCGACGGGCTCCTCCCGGTCGTCGCGCCGGTCGCGGCACACCGCGAACCAGACCAGGGCGAGCACGACGCCGACCGCTCCGGCGACGACGAACATCCAGCGCCAGCCGAATCCGAGCATCAACCAGGTCAGCAGCGGCGGCCCGATCGCCGGTCCGAGCGTGGACGACATCTGGAACACCCCGGTCGGCGCGCCCCGCGAATCCCGGGGCCACCAGGTGGCGACCACCTTCGCCCCGCCCGGGTAGGCGGGCGCTTCGCCCAGGCCGAGGACCGCGCGGGCGGCGAGCAGCTGCTTGAAGCCGCCGACCAGTCCGCTCGCCGCCTGCGCCAGGGACCACAGCAGCAGCCCGCCGCCGAGCACCCTGCGCGGCCCGAACCGGTCGAGCAGCCCACCCGCGGGGAGCTGCCCGAACGCGTAAGCCCAGGAGAACACGGACAGCAGCAGCCCCATCGCGGCCGGTCCGACGCCGAAATCGTGCTGCACGGCGTGGTTTGCGATGGACAGCGTGCTGCGGTCCAGGTAGTTGACGATGCCGATGAGCAGCAGCAGGACCAGCAGTGCGGTCCGCATCCCGCGCAGCCTCCGCCGAGCGCGCATGCCCCACCTCCGCAGCCGACCGTCCGAAGTGGACGCGAGAGGCCCGCACCGGATCGACGCGCCGGTCCGGGAGCGCCAGGCGCCGACCCTACGCGGACCGGCCGCCGGCGGTGAAGCGCGGATTCCGCATGCGCGGCATCCGCTCCGCGGATCACGCCCCGCCTTCGCGGCGCCGCAGCTCGCGCTCGGCCGCGTCAACCTCGCGCTGCGCGCGTTCGCGGTGCTCCCGCGCCGCTTTCACCTCGCGCCGCTGCTGCCGCAACTCCGCTTCGGCGTGCCGGAGCCGCTCGCGCAGCTCCTCGCGGCGGTCGTCGGCGGCGCGCCGCGCGCGTTCGGCGCGTTCCAGCGCTTCGTCGGCCTCGCGCAACGATTCGGCGGCCTTGTCCGCCTGTTCGCGGGCCGCGCGGCGCTCCCGTTCGGCCTGGCGCGAGCGCTTCCGCGCGGTCTCCTCGTCGCGCCGGGTCCCGGTGCGGGTGCGGGTTCCGCGGGTGCGTTCGGGTGGCTGTTCGGCGGCGCGGCGGATCGCTTCGACGGACAGCTCGTCGAGGCCGAATCCGCTGTATTCCAGGGGTTTTTCCAGCGCGGCGGCGCGCACCCGGGCCCCGGCCTCGGGGTCGGAGAGGGCGGCGGTGAGGGTCTGCTCGACCTGGCGGCGCGCGCTCTCGGCGAGCGGGTGGCCCCGGTCGGCGGCCAGCGCGGCGGCTCGGTCGGTCAGCTCGGCCAGCGCGCGCGAGCGCTGGGCGGCGAGGTCGCGGAGCTCGGCGCCGCGCAGGTCGCGTTGGGCGGCGCGCAACCGGTCGCCGAGGTCGAGCAGTTCGGCGAGGCGATCCGCCTCCTCGACGGCGAGGAGGTTGACCGCCCAGGCCGCGGTGGTGGGTTTGCGCAGGGCGCGGACGCGTTCGGCGAGTTCTCCGGCGCCGCGTTCGCGGGCCAGCGCGACGAGTTCGCCGCGCCTGCGGACGAACTCGGCCGGGTCCGCGACGTGGAGGTCGCGCTCCGCGTCCTGCAGTTCCCGGTCGGCCACCGGCCCAACGTGCCACGCGTGCCGCGGGCCCGCGACGCGACCGAGCCCGGAGCACCCGGCACACCCCCACGTGCCGGTGCTCCGCCGCCCGCGCACCGAGCGCACTCACCCACCACGCGACCGCCGAAGATCGACGGCGGTGCGGCCTTCACTGTAAACACGCAACATCCCTTCCTGTCAACTCGCGAATACGCCGAGTGCTAGAGTCGCCAACGGACGTTGACAGCTGCACCGGGGGGCAGTGACACCCATGACCGACGAACCCGGCCGCACGTTCGCCGAACTGCTGCGGCACCTGATCGACACCGTGCACCCACCGGACCGCGGCCCGTACAGCTACCGGGAGATCGAGGCCGGCATCCGGGAGCACCCCGGCGCGATGACCGCCGCGCACGTCCAGCAGCTCGCCACCGGCAAGCAACCGAACCCGCGCAAGCACAACATCGAGGCGCTCGCGGCGTTCTTCGGCGTCCCGGCCGCGTACTTCTTCGACGAGGACGTCTCGCGCCAGGTGGACGCCGAGATCAGCGACATCATCGACTGGCGCAACACCGAGGAGGGCGTGCTGGCCCAGCGGCTCAACGAGCTGAGCCCGGCGCACCGAAACGCCGTCTCGGCGATGATCGACCACCTCGCCGCCTACGAGCAGCAGCCGCGCGGCCAGCGCCGCCGACGCAAACCGGCCCCCCACGAGCACATGGGACAATGACCTCGGCCGGGTCGGCTCCGTGGTGCGGCAGGCTCGTCCCGGCTCGGGGTGAAGGAGGCGGCGCGGCGGTGGACTGGGCTCGGGTGCGCGCCGACTGCCGCCTGCGCGTGGCGCACCTGCTGCGCGGCGTCGAACTGCCCAACCCGTGGGACGTCAACGAATTCCTCGACCGGCTGGAACGACACCGCGGCCGGGACATCGACCTGTGCGCGGTGGCCTGGACCGCCGGCGAGAGCACCGGTGCCTGGCAGCGGCGCGCCGACCACGACGTCATCGTCTACCCGGTGAACACCAGTCCGCTGCACCAGGACCACATCATCCTGCACGAGGTGGGCCACCTCGTCTCCGACCACAGCGGGCGGTGCGTGCTGTCGGTGCGGGAGGCGCAGCGGCGGGCCCCGCACCTCGCGCCCGCCGCGTTCGCGCACCTGCTCGACCGGGCGGCGGTGCAGGCCGAGGAGCACGAGGCGGAGACGATCGCGACGATGCTGCTGGCCCGGATCACCCGCCAGCGACGGCGGCGTCGGCCCTTCCCACCGCCGGACGCGCCCACCGAGGCGACGGTGACCAGGCTGAACTCGGTCTTCGACCAACCGTGAAACTTGCTCGTATGGCGAGTGTCGTGTTGTGGTCGGCGGGACTGGTCGCAGTGCTGCTGTCCGGTCACCGGCTGTACCGGGCGCGGCGGCACCTCACCCCCGGCGTGCTGTACCTGTGCTCGGCCGTGAGCTGCGTGGGCGTGTCCGCGGCGCTCGCGGCACCGGGCACGCTCACCGCCACGCTGCGCCTCGAACCGTTCCCCGGCGCGACCCGCCTGGTGGCCAACGGGTTCGCCATGGCGTCCGCGTTCTGCGTGCACGGACTGCTGATCAACCTGGTGTCCGAACGCGACCGGGCGCGGCGGGCGGTGCGCCGCCAGCTGGTGCTCCTCGTCGTCGCGTTCGCGGTGCTGGCCGGCTTGCTGGTCGCCGCGCCGATCCGGTCCACATCGGACTTCGTGGCCCGTTACGCCCGGGAACCCGCCGTGGTCGGCTACGTGCTGCTGTTCTGCGCCTACATCGCGTGGAGCCTCGGCAACTTCGTGCGGCTGATCCAGCACCACCGCCGCTACAGCGACCGGCCGTTGATGCGGGTCGGACTGGCGATCGCGCAGGTCGGCACCGCGGTCGGGACGGTGTGGGCGGTGTGGAAGAGCGTCGCGGCGCTCGTGGTCCTCGCCACCGGGCGCCGCCTGACCGTCGAGGGACCGGTCTCCGCGGTGCTGTCGGCGGCGTGCGTCGCGCTCATCGCGGTCGGCGTCACGTTGCCGACGTGGTTCCCGCTGCTGGCCCGACCGGTCGGGTGGCTGCGCGCGGCGGGCGCACCGGGCGCTGGAACCGCTGTGGCGCGCGCTGCGCGAGGCGATGCCGCGGATCAGCACGCCGGAGGCGGACGGCGACGCGCACTGGCGGCTGGCGCGGCGACTGGTGGAGATCCGCGACGGCCTGCTGCTGCTCGCCCCCTACCGGGACCCGGCGCTGGACGCCGAGCTGCGCACCGCCTCCGCGGACCCCGCGGTGGTGGAGGCCGCCCGGGTCGCCGCCGCGCTGAGCGCCCACCGGCGGGGCGCGCCGCCCCGGCCAGACCCGCCCGAACCTCCTGCCGTCCAAGCCGCCGACGTCGCCTCGGAAACCGCCTGGCTGCGGCGCGTCGCGCGCGCCTACCACCGTTCACCGGTCGTCGCCCGGTACCGCCGGGCCGGGAAGGAGTCACGTGCTTGAGCGCACCGGCCGGGCCGAGCTGTGCGCCCGGGTGATCACCGAGGTGCTGGCCCCGTGGGTCATCGTGCTGCTGCTGCCGCTCGCCGTGGCGTGGCAGGCCACCCGCTCCCTGGGCCCCGCCCTCGGCTGGGGCCTGTGGGTCGCGTTGACCAGCAGCGTCCTGCCGATGGTGGTGATCGTCCGGGGTGCCCGCCGCGGGCGCTGGGACGGGCACCACGTGCGCGACCGGGAGGGGCGGTTGGTGCCCTTCCTCGTGCTCATCGCGCTCAGCTGCGCGGGTCTGGCGGTGCTGCTGGTCGGTGGCGCACCGTGGCCGGTGGTGGCCCTGGACATCGCGATGATCGCGAGCCTGCTGGTGACCGGGGCGATCACCGCGAAGTGGAAGATCTCGATGCACACGGCGGTCGCGGCCGGTGCCGTGGTGATCCTGGCGGTGAGCTGGGGCCCGCTGTGCTGGGCGCTGTTGCTGCCGGTCGCGGCCGTCGGCTGGTCCCGGGTGCGCCTGGGCGACCACACCCCGGCCCAGACCACCGTCGGCGCCGTCGTCGGCGCCCTCGTCGGCGGCGGCCTGTTCGCCCTGCTGACCGGCTGAGAGCCCGTCTTCGAACTCGTTGTGCGAGGCGGTGCCGGTGGCAGAAACGGCAGCGCCCCGCCCGTCACCCGACCCCCGACGAGGCGCTGACGCGCCGCGGTCACGTCGACTGCGCAAGCCCCTCTTGATGTTCGAGCCCCGTGCCGCGGAATCTCGCCGCGCTCCGCGCGTTGCACCGGACGTGACGTTGCCTCTGTCGGTGCTGGACCGGTCGCACGTCCTGCGTGGGCGGCCGGCGCAGGAAGCGGTGCGGGAGACCGTGCGGTTCGCGCAGCGCATCGAGGAGGCCGGGTACCACAGGTTCTGGGTGGCCGAGCACCACGGTGTCCCCGGCGTCGCCGGGGCGGCGCCGACCGTGCTGGCCGCCGCGGTGGCCGCGGCGACGTCGCGGATCCGCGTCGGCACCGGCGGTGTGATGCTGCCCAACCACCGGCCGCTCGTGGTCGCCGAGCAGGTCGGCGTGCTCGCCTCGCTGTTCGGCGACCGCATCGACCTGGGACTGGGCCGGTCCGTCGGCTTCACCGGCGACGTGCGCCGCGCCCTCGGCGCCGACCGGGAGACCGCGGCGCGGTTCGGCGACCAGCTCGCCGAACTGCTCGGGTACTTCACCGGGGACGGGCCGGTGCGCGCGGTCCCGGCCGCGGGCCTGTCCGTGCCGGTGTTCGTGCTGGCCACCGGGTCCGGCGCGGACACCGCCGCCGACTTCGGGCTGCCGCTGGTGATCGCCCCGGTGCGCGGCGAGTCCCGGCTGGTCGCCGCGATCGAGCGCTACCGCGAGCGCTTCCGCCCGTCCCCGGCGAATCCGGAACCGCACGTGGTGGTCGCGCGATCGGTCGCGGTCGCCGACAGCACCGAGCAGGCGCGCCGCCTGCTCGTGCCGGAGGCGTGGGCGCAGGCGTACTCGCGCACCCGCGGCGAGTTCCCGCCGCTGGAACCGCCGGAGGACGTGCTGTCCCGGGCCATGACCGACCGCGAGCGGCTGCACTTCGAACGCGCGTTGGAAGGCCACCTGGCGGGCACCGAGGACGAGGTGGCGAACGAGCTCGGCGACCTCGTCACCCGCACCGGGGCCGACGAGCTGCTGGTCACGACGACCGGCCACGACCAGTCCGAACGCCTGGACTCCTACCGCCGCCTCGCCGCGCTCGTCGGCTGACGTCAGCTGGACGGCGGGACGAAGCCGCGGCGCAGCCGCCCGGGCCCCGGCCGGGGCCGGTCGATCTCGCGGAGGTGGCTGGAGTGCAGCTGCCAGGGCACGGAGACGACCATGACGCCGGGTTCGAACCGCAGCCGCCAGCTCAGGCGCAGCGAGCTCTGGTTGTGCAGCAGGTTCTCCCACCAGTGCCCGACCACGTACTCCGGGATGTAGACGCACACCAGGTCGCGCGGGCCGCTGCGGCGGATCCGCTTGACGTAGTCGACGACCGGGCGGGTGATCTCCCGGTACGGGGACTCCACCACCTTCAGCGGCACCTGGATGTCGCGGCGCTCCCACTCCCCCTCCAGCACCCGGGTGTCGGCGTCGTCGACGTTGACGGTCAGCGCGGTGAGGCTGTCCGGCCGGTTGGCGCGGGCGAACGCCAGCGCCCGCAGCGTCGGTTTGTGCAGCGTGGACACCAGCACCACGGCGTGCACCCGGCTCGGCAGCGTCGGGCCGTCCGCCTCGGGTTCCAGCTCGCGGCGGACCTCGACGTAGTGCCGGTGGATGCCGCGCATCAGCGCGAACAGCGCCGGTACCGCGATCACCACCAGCCAGGCGCCGTGGTCGAACTTGGTGACCAGGACGACCGCCAGCACCACAGCGGTCATGCAGGCGCCGAGCGCGTTGATGGCCCGGGCCCGGTGGATCCGCCGCCGTCGGGCCTGGTCGTCGGTCTCCCGCAGCTCGGCGTTCCAGTGCCGGACCATGCCGATCTGGCTGAGCGTGAACGAGGTGAACACGCCCAGGATGTACAGCTGGATCAGCCGGGTCACCGAACCCTCGAACACCGCGAGCAGCAGGATCGCGATCAGCCCGAGCAGGATGATGCCGTTGGAGTGCACCAGCCGGTCGCCCCGGGTGTGCAGCTGGCGCGGCAGGTACCGGCGTTGCGCGAGGAGCGAGCTGAGCAGCGGGAACCCGTTGAACGCGGTGTTCGCCGCGAGCACCAGGATCAGGATGGCGCCCGCCTGCACGACGTAGAACATCGGGCTGCCACTGCCGAACACCGCTGCGGCGAGCTGCGCGATCACCGTGCGCTGCCCCTCGGCGTGGCAGTCGCCGCGGAATCCGATGAGGTCGCACGGGTCCTCGGCGATGCGCACGTGGCTGATCAACGCCAGCGCGGTCACCCCGCTGAACAGGCCGATCGCCAGCACTCCCATGATCAGCATGGTGCGCCCGGCGTTGACGTCCTTGGGGCGGCGGAACGCGGGGACGCCGTTGGAGATCGCCTCCACCCCGGTCAGCGCGGTGCACCCGGAGGAGAACGCCCGCAGCAGCAGGAACACCAGGGCCAGACCGGTGAGGTCGAACTCGGTCGGCCGGATGCCGTATCCGGCGCTGTCGGCCACCGGCGGGTGGCCGACGGCGGTTTGCGCCAGGCCGACCACGATCGTCACGCCGAGCCCGACGACGAACAGGTAGGTCGGCACCGCGAACGCGCGCCCCGACTCGCGCACCCCGCGCAGGTTGACCGCGCTCAGCAGGACCACGAGCAGGACGTTCACCACGACCCGGTGCTGGTAGAGCTCGGGCACGGCCGACACGAGGTTGTCGACGCCCGCCGCCACGGACACGGCGACGGTCATCACGTAGTCGACCATCAGGGCGGCGGCCACCACCAGGCTCGCGTTGCGGCCCAGGTTGCGCGCCACCACCTCGTAGGACCCGCCCCCGCCGGGATAGGCGTGCACCACCTGCCGGTAGGAGGCGACCACCAGCGCCAGCAGCACCACCACGGCGACGCCGACCCACGACGCCAGGTACAGGTAGGCCAGCCCGCCCGCGGACAGCACGAGCAGGATCTCCTGCGTCGCGTAGGCCACCGAGGACAGCGGGTCGCTGGCGAAGATCGGCAGCGCCAGCCGCTTCGGCAGCAGCGTCTCCTGGAGGCGGTCGGTCCGCACCGGCCGCCCCAACACCAGTCGCTTGATCAGCTGCACCGATGAGGCCACGGCCACAGGCTAGGCGCGTTCGCAACGCCCGGCCCGCGCGCGCCGCCAGGCTCCCCCGGTGAGCGCCCGTCTTCGAACCCGGTCCCGGAACGCTCGCTCGCGCGGTCGGCACCGCCGCGGGGCCTCCGGCTGTCGCCGCGGCGTCCGGGGGCAGGTCGGCGTCTCGCGAGGACGGCCCCGGCGTGGTACGCGAGTGGTCCATGATGTCGGGGCTCGGTGGAGTCGCGCGCGGCGCCTCCGCGGACGGTTCTCGGGTGTCCGCTCCAGCCACCGGCACCGCCGCGCACGACGAGCACCGAAGACAGGCTCCACGTCGACAGTCCACAGGAGACATCGTGACTTCGTCCGCCGTCCTGCACGCCCGAGTCCGGGAATGCGACCGGCTGCTGCCCAGGCCCGGCAGCGTGCCGTCCTCGACGCTGCCGACCGTGCCGTGGCGGGAGTTCTGCGACCCGTCCGGACCGTGGCTGGCGCGCTGCGTCGAGGAGTGGCAGGAACGCGGCGGTTTCCGGCACCGGCGGGCCGGGATCGTGCTGGTCGCGTTCCGGTTCGGCTGGCTGGCCTGCTGCGCGACCGTGCCGGAGTGCCACCTCGGCGCACCGGTCCCCGCCCTCGACGACCTGCGCGTCGCGGTCACCGACGAGGGCCGGTTGGCGGGCCTGCGGCCGACGGCCGAACCGCTGGGGTCGCCGTCGCCGCAGCAGTGGTGGCGGCAGGTCGAGGCGGCGTTCGCGCCGCTGACCGAGGGACTGCACGCCCTCGGCGGCCCGGCCCCGGACAGCCACGAGTACTGGGGCAACCCAGTCGGCCTGCTCGGCGCGGTGCTGTGGCGGCTGGACTGCGCGGGCCTGCCCGGCGACGCGGTGGCCACCGCCCGCGCCCTGCGCGCGGCGACCGGACGCGAGCACCTCCTGGACATCGACGCACACCGGGTGCCGTGGGCGCGCCGCAACACCTGCTGCCAGTGGTGGCGCGCGAACGGCACCGGCTACTGCTCCGAGTGCGTGCTCTGGAACTCGGCCGCACGCCGCGCTTGAGAGCCCGTCTTTGAACTCGTTGTGCCGCCCGGGTCACCCGCTCAAGGCGGCCCGCGTCTGCCGGGCGATCTCCAGGTCCTCGCGGGCCTGGACGACCGCCACCCGGACGCGGGCGCCCGGGGCGCCGATGTCGGTGTCGCCGTCAGCCGCCGCGTTGCGCGCCGGGTCCACCGCGACACCGGCGCACTCCAGGGCCGCGCACACCGCCGACCGCACCGGCGGCTGGTGCTCGCCGACGCCGCCGGTGAACACGACGAGGTCGAGACCGCCGAGCACGGCGAGCATCGCCCCGGCGTGCCGGACGAGGCTGTGCAGGTACACGTCGAGGGCCAGCGCGGCGTCGCGGTCCCCGCCGTCGCGCGCCGCGAACACGTCGCGCAGGTCGCCGGAGCCCGACAACCCGGCGAGCCCGCCGCGCGTGGCCAACGCGTCGAACAGGTCCGCGACGGGCATCCCCTTCACCGTCAACAGGAAGCCGAGCAGGCCCGGGTCCACCGACCCGCTGCGGCTGGCCATCACCAGCCCCTCCTCCGGCGTGAACCCCATCGTGGTGTCCACGGACCGGCCGTCGCGCACCGCGGCCAGCGACGCCCCGGCGCCGAGGTGGCAGCTCAGCACCCGCCCTCGGCCGGGCACCAGCCCGGTCGCATGGGCGCCGCGCACCGACGCGTACGCGTGCGAGAGGCCGTGGAAGCCGTACCGGCGCAGCGACCACTTGCGGTTCCACTCGCGCGGCAGCGCGTAGGTCGCCGCGGCGGCCGGGAGCGTCGCGTGGAAGGCCGTGTCCACGCACGCCACCGACGGTGTGCCCGGAGCCGCGCGCCGCGCCGCGCGGATGCCCGCCAGCGCTCTCGGCTGGTGCAGCGGGGCGAGTTCGGTCAGCGAGTCCAGGTACTGCGCCACGTCGTCGTCGACCACCGCGGCCGCCGACATGCGGGTGCCGCCGTGCACCACCCGGTGCCCGATGGCGTCGGCGCCGTGCTCGACGAGGAACGCCCGGATCGGCTCGGCGTCGCCGTCCCAGCGCTCCAGCTCCTGTTCGACGGTGAGGACCTCGCCGTCGAGCAGGCGGAGCTTCAGGCTGCTGGACCCGGCGTTGACCGTCAGGACCCGAGCCGGCCCGGCCACGTCCACTCCTGGATCTCCGGCATGTCCTCGCCGTGCGCGGACACGTACTGGCGGTGCTCGATGAGCTTGCTCTTCAACGCCTCCCGCGCGTACGCGGCACGCGGCCCGAGCCGCGGCACCCGGTCGATGACGTCGATGGCCAGGTGGAACCGGTCGATCTCGTTGAGCACGCACATGTCGAACGGCGTGGTCGTGGTGCCCTCCTCCTTGTACCCGCGCACGTGGATGTTGGCGTGGTTGTGCCGCCGGTACGTCAGCCGGTGGATCAGCCAGGGATAGCCGTGGAAGGCGAAGATGACCGGCCGGTCGCGGGTGAACAGGCTGTCGAACGCGGTGTCGGACAACCCGTGCGGGTGCTCCCGCTCCTCCTGCAGGCGCATCAGGTCCACCACGTTGACCACCCGCATGCGCAGGTCCGGGAAGTCGTGGCGGAGGTGGTCCACGGCGGCGAGCGTCTCCATGGTCGGCACGTCCCCGGCGCAGGCCATCACCACGTCGGGGTCGCCGCTCTGGTCGCTGCTGGCCCAGTCCCAGATCCCGATGCCCTTGGTGCAGTGCACGATCGCCGCGTCCATGTCGAGGTACTGCGGCTCGGGCTGCTTGCCCGCCACCACGACGTTGATGTAGTCGCGGCTGCGCAGGCAGTGGTCGGCCACCGACAGCAGCGTGTTGGCGTCCGGCGGCAGGTAGACCCGCACGATCTCGGCCTTCTTGTTCACCACGTGGTCGATGAATCCCGGGTCCTGGTGCGAGAAACCGTTGTGGTCCTGGCGCCACACGTGCGAGGTCAGAAGGTAGTTCAGCGACGCGATCGGCGCCCGCCACGGCAGCTGGTTGCTGACCTTCAGCCACTTGGCGTGCTGGTTGACCATCGAGTCCACGATGTGCGCGAACGCCTCGTAGCAGGAGAAGAACCCGTGCCTGCCGGTGAGCAGGTACCCCTCCAACCAGCCCTGGCAGGTGTGCTCGGACAGGATCTCCATCACCCGCCCGTCCGGGGCCAACGACTCGTCACCGGGTTCGGTCTCGGCAACCCAGGCCCGGGTGGTCGCCTCCAGCACGGCGTCCAGCCGGTTGGAGTTGTTCTCGTCCGGCGCGAAAACCCGGAAGTTCTGCCTGTTGCGGCGCACCACGTCGCGCAGGAAACCGCCGAGCACCCGCGTCGCCTCCGCGGTCTCGGCACCCGGTCGCGCCACCGGGACCGCGTAGTCGCGGAAGTCCGGCATCCGCAGCGCGCGCAGCAGCCGCCCTCCGTTGGCGTGCGGGTTGGCGCTCATCCGCCGGATCCCGACGGGGCTGTGCTCCCGGATCGGCGGGACCGGGGCGCCGTCGTGGTCGAACAGCTCGGCCGGTTCGTAGCTGAGCAGCCAGGACTCCAGCTGGGCGAGGTGTTCCGGGTTCCGGCGCGGGTCGGAGAGCGGGATCTGGTGCGACCGCCACGTCCCCTCCACCCGCTTTCCGTCCACTGTGGCTGGTCCGGTCCAGCCCTTCGGGGTGCGCAGCACGATCATCGGCCAGCGCGGCCGGCGCTGGATGCCGTCCCGGCGGGCCCGCCGCTGGACCGCGGCGATGCCGTCCAGGCAGCGGTCCAGCGTCGCGGCGAACAGGTGGTGCATCGACCCGGGGTCCGAACCGGCCACCACGAACGGTTCGTAGCCGAAACCGCGCAGCGTGCTCAGCAGTTCCTCCTCCGGGATCCGCGCCCACACCGTCGGGCTGGCGATCTTGTACCCGTTGAGGTGCAGGATCGGCAGCACCGCCCCGTCGGTGGCCGGGTCGAGGAACTTGTTCGACTGCCAGCCGGCCGCCAGCGGTCCCGTCTCCGCCTCACCGTCGCCGACGACGCAGGCCACCACCAGCTCCGGGTTGTCGAGCGCGGCGCCGAAGGCGTGCGCGAGCGAGTACCCCAGCTCGCCGCCCTCGTGGATCGACCCCGGCGTCTCCGGCGCCACGTGGCTGGGCACCCCACCGGGGAAGGAGAACTGGGTGACCAGCCGGACCAGTCCGTCGTGGTCCTGCGCGACGTCCGGGTAGACCTCGCTGTAGGTGCCCTCCAGCCACGCGGCGGCGATCAGCCCCGGACCGCCGTGGCCCGGTCCGATCACGTACATCATGTCCAGGTCCCGGGTCCGGATGGCGCGGTTGAGGTGCGCGTAGACGAAGTTCAGCCCGGGCGTGGTGCCCCAGTGGCCGAGCAGGCGCGGCTTGACGTGCTCCGGGCGCAGCGGTTCCCGCAGCAGCGGGTTGCCCATCAGGTAGATCTGCCCGACGGACAGGTAGTTCGCCGCGCGCCACCACATGTCCAGCCCGTCGAGCTCCTGGGCGCTCAGGTGCTCGGTCGCCGCGGGCGTCGTCGCCCAGGACGCCTGGGTTCCGGTGGTCTCCGCCATCCCGCTCTCCTCCGCCGTCGACCTCAGGTCTCAGCGTGGGAGTCGGCGGGCCACCGTGCCAGTCGTGCGACCGCCGATCAGATCAGCCGTTCCACCGTGACCTCGGCCGCCGACCGGCGGGCCGCGGCGATGATGTCGAGCGCGGTCACCGCGTCGGACGGGTCGACCGGGGCGGGCGCGCCGTCCCGGAGCGCGCGCACCACCCCGGCGTAGAAGTCCTGGTAGGCACCGCGCTCGGTGGGCACCTGCCGGGTTTCTCCGGCGAGGACCAGTTCGCCGCGCTGCCCGGCGGGTTCGCGGCCCCAGTCCGCGTCGTCCGGACGGCGCCCGGCGCGCAGGTCCGCCTCCTGCGGATCCGTGCCGTGCTTGGTGAACGCCCCGTTCTCGCCCAACAGCCGGAACCGCGGCCCTTCCTGCGCGGCGACCTTGCTCATCCACAGGTGCGAGCGCACGCCGTTGGAGTGGGTGAGCGCGACGAAGGTGTCGTCGTCGGCCCGCACCCCCGGCCTGCGCCGGTCGATCTCGGCGTAGACCGCCGCGACCGGGCCGAACAACCGCAGCGCCTGGTCGATGAGGTGGCTGCCGAGGTCGTAGAGCAACCCGGCGACGTCCTCGGCACCGCCCGAGTCGCGCCAGGTGGGCTTCGGGGTCGGCGACCAGCGCTCGATGCGGGACTCGAAGCGGTGCACCCGGCCGAGTTCGCCGGAGTCCACCAGCCCGGCGACGGTGCGGAAATCGCCGTCCCACCGCCGGTTCTGGTACACGGTCAGCAGCAGGCCCCGGGACTTCGCGTGCTCGACGAGCTGCCGGGCCTCCAGCGACGTGGGCACGAACGGCTTGTCCACCACCACCGGCAGTCCCGCGTCCAGCACGGCGAGCGCCTGCTCGTAGTGGAACCGGTTCGGGGTGGCGAGCACGACCAGGTCCAGGTCCGCGGACCGGGCCAGCAACGCCTCGAAGTCCTCGACCACGGCGACGCCCGGGTGCTCGGCCTCCGCCTGCGCCCGCCGCTCCGGGTTCCCGGTCACCACCACGTCCAGCCGCAGGTCCGGGTCGGCGGCCAGGAACGGCGCGTGGAACACCGCCCCCGCCAACCCGTAGCCGACAAGTCCCACTCGCACCGGTTCACCACGCACCACCCCATTACACCAACCCGGCTCCCGGCGCGGTGGGCCCGGCAGCGGCTACGCCGAGGCGCGGGGGTCCTGCCCCGGGCAGACCAGGCCGGTTTCGTAGGCGGTGATGACCAGCTGGGTGCGCGAGTTCAGGTGCAGCTTCTGCATCATGTGGTAGACGTGCGACTTCACGGTCAGTTCGGCGAGGCCGAGGTTGCGCGCGATCTCCGCGTTGGACCCGCCCCGGGCCACCTCCAGCAGCACGTCCAACTCCCGATCGGTGAGCCGGCTGAGCTCGCTGCGCGCGTCCCGCACGCCCAGCGACGCGAACCGGCGCAGCAACCGCTTGGTGACGCGGGGGGCGAGCAGCGCCTCCCCGGCCGCGACCGTGCGCACCGCCCGGACCAGCTCCTCCGGCCCGGCGTCCTTGAGCAGGAACCCGCTGGCCCCGGCGCGCAACGCGGCGTAGACGTGCTCGTCCAGGTCGTGCACGGTCAGCATGATCACGGCGGTGTCCCCGCCGGTGGCCTCGATGATCTCGGCGGCCGCGGTGATGCCGTCCTTGCCGGGCATCCGCACGTCCATGAGCACCACGTCGGGGCGCCTGCGGCGCACCGCGGCCACCGCCGAGTCGCCGTCGGCGGCCTCGGCCAGCACCCGCAGGCCCGGCTCGGCGGACACCAGCGCCACCAGGCCCGCCCGGATCATCGCCTGGTCATCGGCGATGAGAACGGTCGTCTCCGCATCCACTCTCGCCGACCTCCTCGGTGTGCCCCGGAATTCCGGCTCTTCCCGGGTCCGAATTTCCCGCGCACGGTAGCACGGCCTCCAGGCGGAACCCGCCGGAAATCGGATGCGCGGTCAGAGTTCCGCCCAGCAGCGCAACGCGTTCCCGCAGTCCGATCAATCCGTGTCCAGGACTGTGGGAGCCCTCGCGGCTGCGCGGCTCGCTCGTCTCGTTGCTGACCTCGATGCGCAGCGCCTGCGCGCCGTAGTCCAGCAGCACCCGGGCCCGCCCGGTCCCGGCGTGCTTGAGGACGTTGGTCACCGCCTCCTGCACGATGCGGTAGGCGGTCATCTCGACGCCGGGCCCGAGTTCCCGGACCTGGCCGCGGCGGTCCAGCGTCCAGCTCACGGCACCACCGCGCACCGAGTCGACCAGCTCGTCCAGTTCCGCCAACATCGGGGTGGGCTGCCGGTCCACCAGCTCGCCGCCGCCGTCGGACCCGTCCCCGCGCAGCGCTTCGAGCAGGTGGCGCATCTCCGACAGCGCCGCCCGCGAACTGCGCTCCAGCTCCTGGAGCGTCTGCCTGGCGTGCTCCTGGTCGCGGTCGATGAGCGCCCGGGCCACGCCCGCGCGCAGCGCCACCACGGACAGGTTGTGCGACACGATGTCGTGGAACTCCCGCGCGATCCGGGCGCGCTCGATCACCGCGGCGTCGGCGGCCCGCTGGTCGCGAGCCTCGTCGAGCAGCGCCATGCTGCGTTCCAGCTGCGCGGCGCGCAGCCGGCCGACGCGCATCGCGCGGGCCCAACCGATCACCATGATCAGGTTCACCACGGCCCCGACGATGCGCAGCGCTCGTTCCATCGGGGAGTCCATGAACGGCAGGTCGCTGACCGGGTACGCCATCGCGACCAGCCCGGCGGCCACGCTCTGCGCCGGCGAACCCCGCGAGCACACGGCGTAGACCGCGACGAGGATCCCCAGGTTCAACGAGCCGATCGAGAGCTTGAACGAGTTGAGCGCCACCGCGACGGCGACCATCACGAGCAGCACCGCCCACGGCGCGCGCCGCCGCAGCCACAGCGCGCAGGTCGCGGGAACGCTGGCGACCGCCGGCCACCACCACGCGATCTGCGGCGGGTGCGGGGAGGCGGTCAGGTCCACCACCTGGAGCACGGACAGCGGGAGCACGATGCCGAGATCGCCGAGCGTCGTGCGGTGCCGCCGCGCCCAGTCCAGCAGGCCGCGCCCGCGCCGACCTGCTCCGGCCGCGTGCCGCGGGCCCGGCGGGTTGGTGGGGAGCACCGGGCCCGCGGCACTCGTACCTCCACCGCCGCCCCTGTCCGGTGACGACGGACGGTATTCGGGATCATGCACCACACGAGTGCAACATCCATCCCACGAAAGTGGTAGGGGTTCGTGTCAGTAGCCGCGTCGGACCCATTCGTCGAACTGCGGTCTGACCGCACCGATGGTCGTGCTCTCGCCGTGCCCCGGGTGGACCACCGTGGAATCCGGCAGGGTCAGCAGCCGGTCCCGGATGGACCGCACGATGACGTCGAAGTCCGAATAGGACCGCCCCGTCGCCCCGGGGCCGCCCGCGAACAGCGTGTCCCCGGTGAACACCACGCCGAGGTCCACCGAGTGCAGGCAGACCGCACCGGGTGCGTGCCCGGGCGTGTGCAGCACCTGCAAACCGGAACCGCCGACGCCCACGACCTGCCGGTCGGCCAGCTCCCGGTCCGGTGGGCGGTCCGGGTGCGTGAGGTTCCACAGCACCATGTCGTCCGGGTGCAGGAACACCGGCGCCCCGACCGCGTCGGCGAGTTCGGGAGCCTTGCGCACGTGGTCGTCGTGGGCGTGCGTGCACAGCACCGCCAGCACCTCGCGGTCGCCGACCAGGGCGAGGATGGCGGCCACGTCGTGCGGTGCGTCGATGACCACGCACTCCCGGTCGTCGCCGACGACCCAGGCGTTGTTGTCGACGTCGAAGGTCTGCCCGTCCAGCGAGAACGTGCCCGACGTCGTCGTGTGGTCGATGCGCAGCGCCATCAGAAGGTCACCACCGAACGCAGCACCTCTCCGCGGTGCATCTTGTCGAACGCCTGCTCCACCTGGTCCAGAGCGATCTCCTCGGTCACGAACTTCTCCAGCGGCAGGCGGCCCTGCAGGTACAGCTCGACCAGCATCGGGAAGTCGCGTTCCGGCAGGCAGTCGCCGTACCAGCTGGACTTGATCGCACCGCCGCGGGCGAACACGTCCAGCATCGGCAGCCGGAGCTCCATCTCCGGCGTCGGCACGCCGACGAGCACCACGGTGCCCGCCAGGTCGCGCGCGTAGAAAGCCTGCTCGAACGTCTCCGGCCGCCCGACCGCCTCCACCACCACGTCGGCGCCGAACCCGCCGGTGAGGTCGCGGATCGCCTCGACCGAGTCGGACTCGGCGGCGTTGACCACGTGCGTGGCGCCGAACTGCCGCGCCCACTCCAGCTTCGTCGGATCGGTGTCCACGGCGATGATCCGGCGCGCCCCGGCCATCGCCGCGCCCGCCACCGCGCCGTCGCCGACGCCGCCGCAGCCGATGACCGCGACCGTGTCGCCGGGTCCGGCGCCACCCGTGTTGACCGCCGCGCCGATCCCGGCCATGACACCGCAGCCCAGCAGACCGGCGACCGCCGGCCGCGCCTGCGGGTCCACCTTCGTGCACTGGCCGGAGTGGACCAGCGTCCGCTCCGCGAACGCGCCGATGCCCAGCGCCGGCGACAGCGGGGTGCCGTCGGTCAGCGTCATCGGCTGGGCCGCGTTGTGGGTGTCGAAGCAGTACTGCGGGCGACCGCGCCTGCACGCCCGGCACAAGCCGCACACCGCGCGCCAGTTGAGCACGACGAAGTCGCCGGGTTCGACGTTGCGCACCCCGTCACCGACGGCCTCGACGACCCCGGCGGCCTCGTGCCCGAGCAGGAACGGGTAGTCGTCGCTGATGCCCCCCTCGCGGTAGTGCAGGTCGGTGTGGCAGACACCGCACGCCTGCACCCGCACCACCGCCTCGCCGGGTCCCGGATCCGGGACGTTGATCGTCACGACCTCGACCGGCCGGCCCTTGCCGGTCGACACCACCGCACGGACCTCGGACACGTGCACCTCCTCTGACCGGGACGAGAGCCGCCATCGTGATATGCGCCCATCGCCATGGCAATACCTGAACTGGATCTTCCCCGCGAACACCGAGTGTCGTCAGACGGTTACTGTAAGATTTCGGCGGAAAGGGGGAGGAGCCCATGTTCGACACGCAGGACCCGCCGCGCGAGATGGACATCGACCGCCCGTGCGCCGCCCGCATCTACGACGCCTTCCTCGGCGGGAGCCACAACTTCGGGGTCGAGCGCGGGTTCGTCGAGCGTGTCGAGGAGACGCTTCCCGGGATCACCGAGACCTACCGGGAGAACCGGGCGTTCATCCGCCGCGCGGTCGAGTACCTGCTGGCGCGCGGCGTGCGGCAGTTCCTGGACCTCGGCTCGGGCATCCCGACGATCGGCCACGTGCACGAGGTGGCCCGCCGCCGCACCCGCCACTTCCGCGTGCTCTACGTGGACAACGAGCCGCTGACCGTCGCGCACAGCGCACCGCTGCTGGCCGACGAGCCGCGCGCCGAGATCATCCGGGCCGACTGCCGGGACCCCGAGTCGGTGCTGCGCGCACCGGAGGCGGCCGAACTGCTCGACTTCGGGCAACCGGTGGGACTGCTGCTGTCGGCGGTGCTGCACTTCGTCCCGGACGCCGACGATCCGAGCGGTCTGGTGCGGACCTACCGCGCCGCCCTCCCGCCGGGCAGCCACCTGGTGGTCTCGCACGTCACCGGTGACCGCGACACGCGGGCGATGGGCGTGCTGGAGGACTTCTACGCCGAGACGGCCGATCCGCTGCGCGCCCGCCCGACCTCCTGGATCGACGGCCTGTTCGGCGACTTCGAGCTGCTGCCACCCGGCGCGACGTACCTGTCCGCCTGGCGCCCGGATCCCGACCAGATCGTCACCAGCACCCGCTACCCGCTCCTGTACGGCGGTGTGGCGCGGAAGTCGGGTTGACGCACGAAGAGCATCAGCACGCCCGCGACCACGGCGGCGACGCCCGCCACCAGCCACGCGCCGCCGAGGCCGACCTGTTCGGCCAGGACGCCGAACAGCAGCGGTCCCGCGCTGCCCCCGAAGTAGATGCCGGTCTGGGTGAACGAGGTCGCGCTGGCGACCCGCCCGGGGTTGAGCTTGGCGACGGCGAAGTTCAGCAGTCCGGGCCAGGCCCACCCGGCGCCGAAGGCGACGGCCACCCCGACCAGGAAGCCCCCGGGCCGCGGCACCGCCATCAGGGCGTAGCCGACCGATCCGACCAGCAGCATCACCGTGATGGTGCGCACCAGGTTCGGGTTCCGGCGGTCGGCGGCCACCCCGACCAGCAGCCGGATCGTCAGCCCGGCCGCGGACCCCAGCGACAGCACCAGGCCCGCCGTGGACGGCCGGAACCCGACGTCCACCGCCGTGCTGGTCACGAACGCGCCGAGCGCGTTCGCCGCCGCCGAACCGAGACCGCCGGCGAGCGCCAGCAGCACGAGCGCCCCGCGGCCCGAACCGGCCTCCCCGGTCCCGGCCGGGGCCGCGGACCGTTCCGCCTGCGGCAGCCAGGGCACGGTCGCCGCCGCGACGAGCGCGACCACCGCGGCGATGGCGAAGACCCAGCGCCAGCCGACGGTCAACGCCACGGCGGGCACCGCCACGCCGGCCAGCAAGGTCGCGGCCGGGATCGACGACTGCTTGACGCCGAAGCCCATGCCCCGGCGGTGCGCGGGAACGCCCTGCGCGATCAGCAGGTTGGCGGCCGGTTGTCCCAGCGAGTTCGGCAATCCGGCGATCCACAGCAGCACCAGCAGCCATCCGGCGCTGCCCGCCAGGGCCATGCCACCCAGGCACAGCGCACTGCCCAGCGCGGCCAGCCGCATGCCCGAACGGGACCCGATCCGCTCGACCAGCCAGCCCATGGCGCGGGAGAACACCGCCGCGACGGCGAAGAAACCCGCCGCGGCGAAACCCAGCAACGCGGCCCCGAAGTGCAGGTCCTGCCGCAGCTGCACGCCGAGTCCGCCGACGAGGAAGACGGGGAACACGCCCACGGTGACCACGGCCGCCACCGAGGACAGCACTCTGGGCACTCCGACAGCGGTCGGACGGCCACCGACCACGGCGACCCCGGACATCGCCTCTCCTCGCGGTGCGGCGCAATGGTCTTACCAGACTGCGAACCCGCGCACCGGTTGGCAACGGCGACGTGACCCACGCCTCCGTCCAGCTCCTCCTGCTGGAGTACCGATACCGTTTTGCCGGGTTGACGCGGACACGCCGCACCCGCGAAGGTTCCTCAAGCGGGCTGATCGACAACAGGAGGACGACGTTGGGCGTGCCACCGGGTTCCGGCCTTCCTGCGGCGAAGATCCCCGATCTGGTGCTGCTCGACGCGGTCGAGCTGTCCTGGTCGATCCGCAGGCGCGAGGTCTCCTGCGTGGAGGTGATGCGGACCTACCTGGCGCACATCGACCGCTTCAACCCGGCCGTCAACGCGATCGTCTCGCGCGCCGACGAGGAGAAGCTGCTCGACCAGGCGCGGCAGCGCGACCAGGAGCTCGACCGGGGCGAGTGCTTCGGCTGGATGCACGGATTCCCGGTCGCGATCAAGGACCTCGCCAACGCCGACGGGTTCCCGGCCACGATGGGGTCGCCGATCTTCGCCGACGACGTCGCCACCACCGACGACCTGCACGTGCGCCGGATGCGCGAGGCCGGTGCGATCGTCATCGGCAAGACCAACGTGCCCGAGTTCGGGCTCGGCTCGCACACCTTCAACCCGGTCTTCGGCACCACCTGCAACGCCTACGACCACTCGCTGACGGCGGGCGGCAGCAGCGGGGGCGCCGCGGCGGCCGTGGCGATGCGGCTGCTGCCGGTGGCCGACGGCAGCGACTTCATGGGCTCGCTGCGCAATCCGGCCGCGTTCGGCAACATCGTGTCGCTCCGGCCCGGTTTCGGGCGCGTCCCCGAGGAGGGATTCGTCAGCGCCCCGGGGGTCAACGGCCCGATGGGCCGGACGGTGCGCGACATCGCGATGCTGCTGTCCACAATGGCCGGTCCGGACGAGCGCGCGCCGCTGAGCATCGAGCAGGATCCGGAGATGTTCACCGGGAAGCTGGAGCGCGACTTCTCCCGGACGCGCATCGGGTGGATCGGCGACTTCGGCGGCCACCTGCCGACCGAACCCGGCGTGCTGGAGCTGTGCGAGCGGTCCTTCGCGACGTTCGCCGCCATCGGCTGCGAGATCGTGCCGGTCACCGAGGAACTGCCGGTCGAGCGGATGTGGGAGATCTTCCTGCTGTGGCGGCACTGGATGGTCGGGCAGAAGCTCGCCGACCTGCACGCCGATCCGGGCACCCGCGCACTGCTCAAACCGGAGGCCGTCTACGAGGTCGAGGGCTACCTGGGGCTGGGAATCCGGGACATCACGCGCGCCCTCGACGGCCGCAACGCCTGGTACGCCGCGGTGGCCCGGCTGTTCGACCGCTACGACTTCCTGCTGGCGCCCAGCGCCCAGGTGTTCCCGTTCGACGCGGAACTGCGCTGGCCGCAGGAGATCGACGGCCGCCGGATGGACACCTACCACCGGTGGATGGAGACGGTGGCGCCGTGGACGCTGTCCGGCCACCCGGTCGCGAACCTGCCGGTCGGTTTCAACGACGCCGGGCTGCCGATGGGCGTGCAGCTCATCGGCCGCAACCACGCCGAGTGGGCGGTCCTGCAGCTGGCGCACGCCTACGAGCGCGCCAGCGACTGGGTGCACCGCGTGCTGCCCCCGGCACTGCGCTGAGCGCCTGTCTTCGAACTCTTTTTGGGTAGCGGTGCCGGTGGCGGAACCTCAGTGCCTGTCTTTGAACTTGGTTCCGACGGGCGTGGTAAGTGGCGTGAGCCGCTTTCTCTTTCGGTGAGTACGCAAGCAACCGGCACCGCCGCGGGTTCTCAGCGGTCGTCTCGCGAGACAGCCCCGACGCCGTGTATTGGGCATACATCAGGAGGGGCTTCCGCAGTCGATGTGGCTGTGGCGCGAAGCGCCTCCGTGGGGGTGGTGGTCGGGTGACGGGCGGGCCGCTGAGGTTCCGCTCCCGGCACCGCCCCGCACAACGAGTTCAAAGACAGGCACTCAGCGGCCCGCCCGTGACCGTTCGGGAAGGAACCGGGTTCGAAGGCAGGCGCAGTGGAGTTCGCTCTGGAACGCGGCGGCGTGGCCGCGTACGTTCTGGGCATGGGAACCGAGATCTTCTCGTTGCAGGACAGGGTCGCGCTGGTCACCGGGGGTGGCCAGGGCATCGGTCTGGAGATCGCCAAGGCGCTGCGATCGGCCGGTGCGCGCGTGGTGATCGCCGAGATCAACCCGGAGACGGGCGAACGCGCCGCCGCCGAGGTCGACGGCGAGTTCCGGAAGCTCGACGTCACCGACTCCGCCGCGGTGGCCGAGGTGATCGGCTCCGTCGCGGCCGATCACGGGCGCATCGACGTGTCCGTGCACAACGCCGGAACCGTCCGCAACGAACCCGCGGAGTCCATGTCGGACGAGTCGTGGCGGACCGTGGTGGGCCTGAACCTGGATGCGGTGTTCTGGTGCTGCCGCGAGGTCGGGAAGGTGATGCTGGCGCAGGGTTCCGGCTCGATCGTCAACCTCGCGTCGATGTCCGGGATCATCTCGAACCACCCTCAGCCGCAGGCGTCCTACAACGCTTCCAAGGCCGGGGTCATCATGCTCACCAAGTCCCTCGCCGGCGAGTGGGGCGGCCGCGGCGTGCGGGTCAACTCCATCTCCCCCGGCTACACCGGCACCGAGCTGCTCACCGGTGTCCGCACCACCAAACCGGACTGGTACGACGGCTGGGTGGCCCAGACCCCGCTGGGCCGCGTCGCCGAACCCCGCGAGATCGGCCCGCTCGCGGTCTACCTCGCCTCCGACGCCAGCAGCTTCGTCACCGGCAGCAACGTCGTCATCGACGGCGGCTTCACCGTGTGGTGACACGGGTTCCGCGCCCCATCGGGCAGACACCGCCCTCGTGGCGCTTCCTCTTCCGGTGAGTGGTCCCGCCGCGCTGGCACCGCCGCGGGTTCTCCGACGAGCACGGCGGCGCGTCAGCGCGTCGTCGGGGGGCGGTGGTCGGGCGACGGGCGGGCCGCTGAGTGCCTGTCTTTGAACCTGCTCCCGGAACCCGCGTGGCAAGCGGCGCCAGCCGCTTTCTCTTTCGGTGAGTACGCAAGCAACTTGCACCGCCGCGGGTTCTCAGCGGTCGTCTCGCGAGGACAGCCCCGACGCCGTGTATTGGGCATACATCAGGAGGGGCTTCCGCAGTCGATGTGGCTGTGGCGCGAAGCGCCTCCGTGGGGGTGGTGGTCGGGTGACGGGCGGGCCGCTGAGGTTCCGCCACCGGCACCGCTACGCAAAAGGAGTTCGAAGACAGGCTCTGAGGTTCCGCCACCGGCACCGCCCCCAAAACGAGTTCAAAGACAGGCATCGACCAGCCGATGGGGAAAAGTCACCCCCGGAAGGCGTTGTGGCCGGTGAGGGCTTGTCCGATGGTCAAGGCGTGCATCTCGCTGGTGCCCTCGTAGGTGAGCACCGACTCCAGGTTGGCCATGTGGCGGATGACCGGGTACTCCAAGGAGATGCCGTTGGCGCCGAGGATCGTGCGGGCGGTGCGGGCGACTTCCAGGGCGCCCCGCACGTTGTCCAGCTTGCCGAAGCTGATCTGCTGCGGCAGCAGCGTTCCGGCGTCCTTGCGGCGGCCGAGGTGCAGCGCCAGCAACCGTCCGTTGTGGACTCGGACGGCCATGTCGGCGAGTTTGGCCTGGGTGAGCTGGAACCCGCCGATGGGGCGGCCGAACTGCTCCCGGGTGCCCGCGTAGTCCATCGCCGCCTCCAGGCAGCTGCGGGCCGCACCGGTCGCGCCCCAGACGATCCCGTAGCGCGCTTCGTTGAGGCAGCTCAGCGGACCGCGCAGGCCGGTGACCTCGGGCAGCACCGCGTCGGCGGGCAACCGGACGTCGTCGAGGACCAGTTCGCTGGTCACCGAGGCGCGCAGCGAGCCCTTGTGCTTGATCTCCGGCGCGGAGAAGCCGGGCGTGTCGGTGGGCACGACGAAGCCGCGCACGCCTTCGTCGGTGCGCGCCCACACCACGGCGACGGAGGCGACGCTGCCGTTGGTGATCCACATCTTGCGACCGTTGAGCACCCAGTCGGAGCCGTCGCGGCGCGCGGCGGTGCGCATCGAGGCCGGGTCGGAACCGTGGTCCGGCTCGGTCAGCCCGAAGCAGCCCAGCGCCTCGCCCGCGGCCATCCTCGGCAGCCACTGCTGCTTGTGCTCCTCGGAACCCCAGCGCCAGATCGCGAACATCGCCAGCGATCCCTGCACTGAGACCAGCGAGCGCAGGCCGGAGTCGCAGGCTTCCACCTCCTCGCACACCACGCCGTAGTCCACAGCGGACAGCCCGGCGCAGCCGTAGCCCTCCAGGTGCATGCCGAGCACCCCGAGCTTGCCGAGTTCCCGAGCGATTTCGCGGACCTGCGGGAACTCGCCGCGCTCGTACCACTCGGCGATGTGCGGGTCGACGTGGTCGCGGCACAGCGCCCGCACGCTGTCGCGGATGGCGAGCTGTTCCTCGGTCAGCTCGGCGTCGATCCCGAGCGGGTCGTGCGGGTCGAAGGCGGGGCGGTGTCCAGCGGCACTCATCGGACGGTCCTCCTGGCAGCGGTCGTGGGAAGTCGTCGTGCGGAATCGCCGAGCCACGCGAGGACCTCCTCGGTGTGCTCGCCGAGCTCCGGCGGCGGCGTCGGTGCGGCGCCGTCGAAACCGGAGAAGTCGATGGGAGTGCGCACCTGCATGGCCGCGCCGCCGCCCGGGTCGACCATCGGTCGCAGCCCCAGCGACTCGGCGTAGTGCACGGCGCGGGCCAGGTCGTTGACCTGGCCGCAGGCGATCCCGACCGCCTGCAGGCGCTGCTGCCAGTCGGCGGCGGTGCGCGCGCCGAGCACGTTCTCCAGCAGGCGCACCAGTTCGTCCCGGTTGGCCACGCGCTGCGCGTTGGTCGCGAACCGTTCGTCGTCGGCGACGCCGACCAGGCCGAGCGCCTCGGTGAGGCGCCGGAACTGGGCGTCGTTGCCGACCGCCACGGCCAGGAAGGCGTCCTCGCAGCGCAACGTCTCGTAGGGCGCGATGCTGGGGTGCCGGTTGCCCATCCGCTGCGGTGGGACGCCGGTGGCGAGCATGCCGCTCATCTGGTTCACCAGCGATGCCAGCAGGCTGGACAGCAGGTTCACCTCGACGTGCTGGCCGGTGCCGGTGCGCTCCCGGTGGCGCAACGCGGCCATGATGCCGAACGCGGCGTCCTTGCCGGTCAGCACGTCGACCAGGGCCACGCCGACCTTGGTCGGCGGACCGTCGGCGTCGCCGGTGATGCTCATCAGGCCGCCCACCGCCTGCACCACGAAGTCGTAGCCGGGCAGGTCGGCGCCCTCCCCGCTGCCGAAGCCGGAGATCGAGGTGTAGATCAACCGCGGGTTCAGCTCCCGCGCGCTCTCGTGGTCCAGGCCGTGGCGGGCCAGCGAGCCGGGTCGGAAGTTCTGCACCAGGACGTCGGCACGCCGCACCAGTTCCCGCGCGGCCGCGAGGTCGTCCGGGTCGTCGAGGTCCAGTTCGACGCTGCGCTTGCCGCGGTTGACCGACTCGAAGTAGGACGAGCCGCGCTCGGTCCACGGTGGACCCCAGGAGCGGGTGTCGTCACCGGTGCCCGGGCGCTCGACCTTGATCACGGTCGCCCCGAGGTCGGCGAGCAACATGCTCGCGTACGGACCGGCCAGCACGCGGCTGAAGTCCGCGACGAGCACGCCGTCCAGCGGCAGCGTTGCGTCCATGCGCCCAGCCCTTCCGCGCCCCGTCCGCGGGCGCCTGCGGTCGTGCCCACGCGCGCCACCGGAGTCCGGACCGGGAGGCGGCAGTGGCTTGCGTCACGGCGATTTTGGATCCAATATACAGTCGTACCGACTGCGGTCAACCCCGTTCGACCCCGGGAGCCCGATGCCCGACAGCCCGCGACGTCCGCCGACCACGCAGGAGTTCGTGCTCGGCGAGCTGCGCAGCGCGATCGTCGCCGGGGAGCTCTCCCCCGGCCAACCGATCCGGCAGGACGCGATCGCGCAGCGCCTCGGCGTGAGCCGGGTGCCGCTGCGCGAGGCGCTGAAGACGCTGGAGGCCGAGGGCCAGGTCGTGTACCAACCGCACCGCGGCTATTCGGTCGCCGAGCTGTCGTTGGCCGACCTGCTGGAGGTCTACCGGATGCGGGAGCTGCTGGAGTCCGAGGCCGCGTCGGTCGCCGTGGAGCGGTTCACCGACACCGACCTGGCCCGCGTCGACGACGCGCGGCGGGACGTCGAACGGGCCGCCGACGACGGCGACCTGGTCGGGATGATCGCCGCGAACCGGCGGTTCCACTTCGCGCTCCTGGAACCGTCCGGGATGCCGCGGCTGGTGCGCGTGGTGCGCACCCTGTGGGACGCCACCGACGCCTACCGCGCGGTGTACTACAACTCGGACCACAACCGCGCGCGCGTCCGCCGCGAGCACACCGCGATCGTGGCGGCCGCGACCGAGCGCAGGCGCGCGGACCTGGTGCGCCTGCTGGACGAACACCGCGCGCACGCGGTGCGGGCGCTGCGCACCACGATCCCGGCGAACGACCGGCGTTGACGTGCGGCCGGACGGTCGCGCGTTCCCCGCCAACGGTCGAGGATGGACGAGGTCTTCAAGGCGCTGGCCGACGTCCACGCGGCACGGCCGGCCCGCGCCCCGTCCGCCCTCCAGGCGCTGCCGGCTCCCGAGGCGGCGTGACCGCGGCGCCGCGCCAGGTCACCCCTCGCCGGCCAGCAACCGCTCCGCGGTGCGGCGCGCCTGCCGGACCGCCCCGGGGATGCCCGCGGAAGCGGCCACGGTGGCGCCCTCGTAGAGCAGGAAGGCGCTGTCGGCGAAGTCCTCGGGATCGGCGAGCGCGGCATCGGCCGCGAGACGCGCGAAGCGCTCGCGCATCCACCGCTTCTGCTCGGCGATGACGGCCCTGGCCGGGTGGTCGGCCTCGGGGATCTCCGCGAGCGCGTTGACGAAGCCGCAGCCCCGGAAGTCACCGCCGCCCATCCACTCCTCCAGCGCGTCGAACACCGCGAGCAGCGCCTCGCGCGGTGCGGCGACCTCGCCCAGCCGCGGTTCCAGCCACTCCCGCCAGCGCCGGTCGCGCTCGATCAGGTACGCGGTGACCAGGCGGTCCTTCGAGCCGAAGCAGGTGTAGAGGGTCTTCTTGGTGACCCCGGCGTCCGCGGCGATGGCGTCCACCCCGACGGCGTGGATGCCCTGCCGGTAGAACAGCCCGGCGGCCACGTCGAGCACCCGCCGCCCGGCGGGGGTCAGATCGTCCAGCAGCTCCACCACGTCAGCCATGGCGCCGACTATACCGACCGGTGTGTGGACGCAACGTCCCTACCGTGATTCCGTGGTAACCATACCGGTCGGTATACCTCAGGAGGACGAGATGCGCGCAGTGCTGCTCACCGGCTTCGGCGGCACGGAGAAGCTGGAATACCGGGACGACGTGCCCGAACCGGCGGCAGGGCCCGGTGAGGTCCGGGTCCGGGTCGCCGCGACGGGCATCAACAACACCGACATCTGGACCCGCCAGGGCGCCTACGGGGCCGCCGACGACCCGTCGGCCGGAACCGGCTGGCGCCGTCTCCCGCTCACCTTCCCCCGCATCCAGGGGGCCGACGTGGTCGGCCGGATCGACCAGGTCGGCGAGGGCGTCGACGGGCCCGCGCTCGGGCAGCGGGTCGTGGTGGACCCGATGCTCTACACCGGGACCGAACGCGAGCTGGTGACCACGGACTACCTCGGCAGCGAACGCGACGGCGGGTTCGCCGAGTTCGTCACCGTCCCCGCGGCCAACGCCCACCCGGTCGACAGCGCGCTCACCGACGCCGAGCTGGCCACCTTCCCCACCGCGTACTCGACCGCGGCGCGGATGCTGGGCCGGGCCGAGGTCCGGGCGGGCGAGACCGTGGTCGTCACCGGGGCCGCCGGTGGCGTCGGGTCGGCGCTGGTCCAGCTGGCCGCGTTGCGCGGCGCCCGGACCGTCGCGGTGACCAGCGCGGCGAAGCGGGACCGCGCGCTGCGGCTCGGCGCGCACGCCGCCGTGGACCGCGACACCGCCGATCTCGCGGCCCGGGTGCGGGACGCGGCGGGCGGCGAACCGGAGGTCGTCGCCGACGTGGTGGCCGGACCGCTGTTCGGCCCGCTGCTGGGCGCGCTCGCGCCGCTGGGCCGCTACGTCGTCGCGGGCGGCATCGCGGGGCCGGTGGTGCAGGCGGACCTGCGGACGATCTACCTGCGCCAGCTGCGGTTGGTCGGTTCCTCGTTCGGCACCCACCAGGACTTCGCCGACGTCATCGGCCACGTCGCGCGCGGCGAGCTGGCTCCGCTGCTCGCGGGCACCTTCCCGCTGCACGCCCTGCGCGAGGCGCAGGAGGCGTTCACCGCCAAGGACTTCGCCGGCAAGCTGGTGGTCGAGGTGGCGGCGTGATCCCGCGGCGGAGACCGCGGCGCTGCCGGATCAGGAGCCGTAGTCGTAGAAGCCCCGGCCGGACTTCTTGCCCTTCAGCCCGGCCTCGACCATGCGGCGCAGCAGCGGCGGGGCGGCGTAGTTCGGGTCGCCGTACTCCTCGTGCATCGAGTCGGCGATGGCCTTGAGGGTGTCCAGGCCGACCAGGTCGGCCAACCGCAGCGGGCCCATCGGGTGGGCGCAGCCGAGCACCATGCCGTTGTCGACGTCCTCGGCGGTCGCGTACCCGCCCTCGACCATGCGCACCGCGGACAGCAGGTAGGGCACCAGCAGCGCGTTGACGATGAAACCGGAGCGGTCCTTGGCCCGGATGGTCTGCTTGCCGAGCTGCTCGGTGGCGAACGCCGCGGCCCGCTCCACGGTGTCCTCGCCGGTCAGCAGCGAGGGCACCAGCTCGACGAGCTTGAGCACCGGGACGGGGTTGAAGAAGTGCACGCCCAGCACCTGCCCGGGGCGCTCGGTGGCCGCCGCGAGCTTGGCGATCGGGATGGACGAGGTGTTCGACGCCAGGATGGCGTCCGGGTCGGACACCACCTCGTCCAGCTCGGCGAACAGCTTGGTCTTGAGCTCGGCGTCTTCGGCGATCGCCTCGATGACCATCTGCCGGTCGTCGAGGTCGGTGAGCGTGGTGGTGAAGTGCAGCCGCGACTGCGCCTCGTCGCGGTCGGCCTCGGTGATCTTGCCGGCCTGCACCGCCCGGTTCAGCGACTTCCACAGCCTGGCGCGTCCGGCCCGCGCGGCGTCGTCGCTGACCTCGACCACGATCACGTCGATCCCGGAGCGGGCGCCGACCTCGGCGATGCCGCCGCCCATCTGCCCGCCGCCGACCACTCCCAGCCGCTCGATCTTCGTCACCACACCGATCCTTCCGCATGACGGGTCCGTGGCGCCCGATCATGCCAGGAACAGCGGTTACCGACCGGTAGAGCGTGCGCAACGCCACCGCGCGCCGTCGCCGCGGGAGCCAGGCCGCGTTCGCCGCGGCCCGGCTCCGGGCGGTCGGCCCCCCAGCACCGACCCTGACCCCCGAAGGATTTTCAGATTAACCCACGGTGCGGCACGACCACATGCGCGCGTCCGCATGACGTCCGATCATTCCGGCTGGCAGTGCGGGCACCACAGGGTGCTGCGGCCGCCCACGCGTCCCCGGCTCAGCGCCGTCGAGCAGCGGGGGCAGTGCGGGTCCGGCTCGTCCCGGTGCCCGGTCAGCCAGGAAGCGCGGTCCGGGACCCGACCGACCCGGATCGCCTGCCGCAGCATCGAGCGCATGTCCCCGTGCACCCGGCCGAACTCGCCCGAGGTCAGGTCGGTGGCGGCGCGCGCCGGGTTGATCCGGGAGCGCCACAGGATCTCGTCCGCGCACAGGTTGCCGAGCCCGGCGATGATCGACTGGTCCATCAGCGCGGGCTTGATGCGGCGCCTGGTCCGGGTGAGCCGCTCGGTGAACTCGTCGCGCCCGACCTCCAGCGCGTCCGGACCGAGTTCGTCGAGCTGCCGATCCACCTCATCCTGCTCGCGGGCGAGGTGCAGACCGGTCAGCTTGCGCATGTCCCGGTACCGCAGTTCGCCGTCGGCGAAGTCGAACACGACCCGGTCGTGCGGGTGCAGCTCGGCGTCGTGCTCGCACCACCGCAGGCTGCCGGTCATGCCGAAGTGCAGCAGCACCCACGGCGCGGCCGGCGATCCCCCGGCGGAGGAGGCCGTCGGGACCATCAGCCACTTGCCGTGCCGCGACGGTTCGGCGACGTAGCGCCGCCGCAGCGCGTCGGCGAACTCCTCCGCCGAGCTGTCGCGCAGCACTTGGGCATCGTGCACGTGCACCGCGCGCACCTGGCGCTTGACCGCCTCCTCGGCGACCCGGCGGAACCCCTCGACGTCCGGAAGCTCGGGCATGCTCCCCGGATACCCGCCGAACCGCGCCCGCACGCCCGCCCCCGCTGCACCGCACCCGAAGTGTCCACTGAGGACGTTCCGAAATCCCGGTGAGTTCGCGCGGACCGCCTACCCCGCGCATGCCGGATGTGGTGGGCTGGCGGACATGGCCGACGACCAGCGCATCCCGGACCCGGACGCGATCACCCGGTTCTGGTTCTGGTGGGCGCGCATCCGGGAGCCGCTGGCCGAGGCGATCGCCGAGTTCCGCTCCGAGGAATTCGTCCCGCCGCTGCGGGACGCCCTCACCGCGCTGCACCCGGACCTGCGGTTCGCCACCCACCCGGGGTTGCGCGCCGCGCACGCCCTGACCATCACCGCGGCCACCCCCGCGGCCCGCCGGGCGGCGGCTGCCGTGCTCGCCGCGGCCCCCGCACCGGACCACCTGTGGGAGTTCGACGACCTGGAGCTGCCGCCCGCCGACCCGAACGCGCTGACCTGCCTGGTCGGCGACCTGGAGATCCGGATGACCGGGATGCGCGCGGCCGTCCACCACCGCGGCGCCACCGCCTTCATCGAGTTCTTCCACCCGATGCTGGTGGACCTGTCCCCCGAGATCACCGACCCGGTGTTGGAAAGCGCGCTGGCCGCGGTGCTCGGCGACGTCCCGCCGCGCCGCACCCAGCTCGTCGTCGCGCTGGTCCGGCAACGCCCCGCGGAAGCGCTGGACCTGCGCGAGCTGCGCGCCTTCCTCGCCGGACTGCCCTGATCCACGTCCACGCGGTGACCCGCCAACCGGCACCGGCGGCGGGCGGAAAGTGACCGGGAATACCCTTGCTGCGGCGAATCTCCGTCCGAGGGAGACAGGATGCGACCAGGCGACGTCGTGGCGGACTTCGTCCTGCCCGACCAGCACGGCACCGAACGCGCGCTGTCCGAACTGCTCGACGCGGGCCCGGTGGTGCTGTTCTTCTACCCCGCGGCGATGACCACCGGGTGCACCGCGGAAACCTGCCACTTCCGGGACCTGTCCGCCGAGTTCGCCGAACTCGGCGCGCAGCCGGTGGGCATCAGCGCCGACCCGGTGGGCAAGCAGTACCGGTTCGCCGAGGCGAACTCGGTGCCGTTCCCGCTGCTGTCGGACTTCGATGGCGTGGTGGCCCGCCGGTTCGGCGTCAAACGCCGGTTCGGGCCGATCCCGGTCAAGCGGCACACCTTCGTCGTCGACACCGACAGCTCGGTGCTGACCGTCGTGCGCGACGAGTTCCGGATGACCGCGCACGCCGACACCGCGCTGCGGGTGCTGCGCGACCGCGTCACCGAGAGCTGACGCCGCGGGCCAGCGGAGCGCGCCACCCGTACCGCAGCGCCAGCAGGCGCACCGCGAGCGCGGCGAGCGCGGCGGTGAGCGGCGTCAGGTCGTGCAGCACCGCCAGCAGCGCCACCAGCGAGCTGCCCACCAGCGCGGGCACCGCGTAGATCTCGCTCTCCGGGTGCAGCAGCGCGGGGACGTCGCCCGCCAGCACGTCGCGCAGCGCGCCGCCCCCGATCGCGGTGGCGGCGCCGAGCGCGATCGCGGGCAGCGGGTGCAACCCGTGGTTGAGCGCCTTGATCGTCCCCGCGACGCAGAAGACCCCGAGCCCGACCGCGTCGAACAGCAGCACGAAGCGCCGGATCCGCGCGAGCCGGGGATGCCAGAAGAACGCCAGCGCCGCGGCGGCGAACGGCGTCAGGAAGTACTGCATGTCGGTGAACGCGACCGGCGGAACCGCACCGATCACCAGGTCCCGGAACACCCCGCCGCCCAGGGCGGTGACCTCCGCCAGCACCGCGATGCCGACCGCGTCGAAACGCTTGCGCACCGCCAGCAGCGCGCCCGACAGCGCGAAGGCGAAGATCCCGATCAGATCCAGGACCTCCTGGACGAGCGGATTCACGATCGCGGTGGACACCGCTTCGTTCTACCTCCCACCCGTCGCCCCGACCACCGCCTCCCGCGGAGGCGCTGTGCGCCACAGTGTGCGACGGCCGGGCGCACTCCTCACGCGGGCGGGTTCTGGCAGCTGGGGTGCAGGATCTTCTGCACCTCGGGGCTGTCCACGTTGTCCTTGGTGATCAGCGTCGCCCCGGTGTCGGTGTGCTGCGCCGCGCCCTGCCGGTGCCGGACCTCGTCGATCGCCGCGTTCACCGACGCGTAGCCCATCCGGAACGGGTTCTGCGCGATGAGGCCGGTGATCACGCCCTCCCGCAGGGCCTGCACCTCACCGTCCGAGGTGTCCCACCCGATGATCTTGATCTTCCCGGCCTTGCCGGCCTGGCGCACCGCCTCGGCGGCGCCGAGGACGCTGGGCTCGTTGGCCGCGTAGATGCCGTTGAGGTCCGGGTGGGCGGTCAGGATGTCCTGGGTGACCTGCAGCGCCTTGTTGTACTCGCTCTCGCTGGACTGCTGGGCGACCAGCTGCATCCCCGGGTGCCGGGCCAGCCCCTGCTTGAAGCCCTGAGCGCGGGTCTCGTTGGTGCTGGTGCCCGGCTGGAACTCGATGAACGCGATCCTGCCGCGGTCGCCGAGCTGGCGGGCCAGCAGGTCGGTGGCCTGTTCGGCGGCGGCGACGTTGTTGGTGGCGAACACCGGGACGTCGGGCGGCTGCGGATCGGTCCCGGAGTCCATGTTGACCACCGCGGTGCCCTGGCTGCGCGCGGTGTTGGTGATGTCCGCCAGCGCCTTGGCGTCCGTCGCCGCGTAGACCAGGCCCTTGTAACTGCCCTGGGACAACAGGTCCTGCAACAGGCTCTGCTGCCCGCTGACGTCGCTCTCGGCGTGCACGCCGTCCCAGTGCACCTGCACCCCGGGCTGCTTGGACGCGGCGCACTCGGCACCGACCCGGACCTTCTCCCAGAAGTCGAACCCGATCGCCTTGGGGACCACCGCGAGCCGCAGCGGCCCGCCCTGCTGCTCGCCACCGCCGCTCTGCTGGTACACCCCGACGCTGCACCCGGACGCGAACAGCGACAACGCCGCGCAAGCCGCCGTGAGAACCTTCTTCATCGCCGCGCTCCCCTCCGTCTCACCCGGCGTCGGCGCCGAGCTTGCGTCGTTGGTAGTGGTCCCACCAGACGGCGAGCCAGATGATCACGCCGATCAGCACGTTCTGGTAGAAGGTGCCGATGTTCAGCTGCACCGCGCCGTTGCGGATCACCGCGACCAGGAACGCGCCGATCAGCGAACCGAGCACGGTGCCGCGGCCGCCGAACAGGCTCGCGCCGCCGATGACCACCGCGGCGATCACGTCGAGTTCCAGGCCCTCGCCGAAGTTCGGCTGCCCGGAGTTGATCCGCGAGGCCGCGATCATGCCGCCGAGACCGGCCAGCGCGCCGGAGAGCACGTAGACCGCCGTGGTGTACTTGCGCACCGGCACCCCGGACAGCCGCGCGGCTTCCATGTTGGACCCCATCACGTAGGCGTAGCGGCCGAGGCGGGTCCGGGTGAGCACCAGGTGCCCGAGCACCGCGACGAGCACGATCAGCAGCACCGGGATCGGCACCGCGCCGATGACGCCCTGCCCGAGCAACCGGAACGACGCGGGCGCGCCGAACACCGCGACCGCACCGGTCACGATGAGCACCAGCCCGCGCCCGACGCTGAGCATGCCGAGCGTGGCGATGAACGGCGGCAGCCCGACCACCGAGACCAACAGCCCGTTCACCAGTCCGGCGAGCGCGCCGACCGCGATGCCGCCGACGATGCCGACCAGCGGGTTGAACCCGTACTGGGCCATGAGCATCACGCCGATCACCCCGGACAGCGCGGCCACCGACCCGACCGACAGGTCGATGCCGGCGGTGATGATCACCAGCGTGACGCCGACCGCCATCACCGCGTTCACCGAGGTCTGCGAGGCCAGGTTGAACAGGTTGTCGAGACTCAGGAACGAGGGCGCCACCACGGAGAGCGCCACGAAGATCACGATCAGCGCACCCGCCGCGGCGACCTGCGAGACCGCGCCCGACATCCGTTCGGTGAGCCTGCCCGGCAGCGTGCTGGTCCGCTCAGTCATGATTCGTCCCTCGCTCCGGTCGCCAGCGCGACGACGCGTTCCTCCGAGAAGTCCGCGCGCGGGACCTCGCCGGTGATCCGCCCACCGCGCATGACCAGGATCCGATCGCACATGTTCAGCAGTTCCGGCAGATAGCTGGAGATGAACACGACCGCCTTGCCGCGCGCGGCGAGTTCGTCCATCTGCTGGAACATCTCCGACTTCGCCCCGACGTCCATGCCGCGGCCCGGCTCGTCGAAGAACAGCACCTCCGCCCCGGTCTCCAGCCAGCGCGCGAGGATCACCTTCTGCTGGTTGCCGCCGGACAGCAGCCGCACCGGCCGCCCCACCCACGGCACCCGGATGCGCAGGCCGTCGCGGCTCCGCTCGGCGACCGACCGCTCGGTGCGCAGGTCGATCAGCCCGCCGCGCATCGGCAGCCGGGCCATCGTGATGTTCTTGTCCACCCCCAGCTGGAGGGCAAGACCATCGGTCTTCCGGCTCTCGGTGAGGTAGCCGATCCCGGCCGCGATGGCGTCCGCCGGGGTCCGGATGCGCAGCGTTGCGCCGTCCAGTTCGACGGTGCCGGTCTCCGGCGGCTCCGCGCCGAACACCGACCGCGCCAGTTCGGTGCGCCCGGCGCCGACCAGTCCGGCGAGGCCGACGATCTCCCCGGCGCGGACCTCGAAGGACACGTCCCGCACCCGGTCGCCGCGGGACAGCCCGGACACCCGCAACCGCACCTCGCCGGGCGAGGCGTGCGAGCGCGGGTAGAGGTTGTCGACGTCCCGGCCGACCATCAGCCGGACCAGCTCGGCTTCGTCCAGTTCGGACACCGGTCGGGTGGCCACCACGGCGCCGTCGCGCATCACCGTGACCCGGTCGCCGATCTCGAAGATCTCGTCCAGCCGGTGCGAGATGTACAGGACGGCGATGCCCTGCGCGGTGAGTTCGCGGACGATGCCGAACAGCTCGGCGGTCTCGCGTTCGGTGAGGCTGGCGGTCGGTTCGTCGAGGATCAGCACCTTCGCGCGCACGGCCAGCGCCTTGGCCAGCTCGACGCGCTGCTGCTCCGCGGTGGACAGCTGGGACACCCGGCGGTTCGGGTCGACGTCCAGGCCGACCCGGGCGAGCAGGTCGCGGGCGGCCCGGCGCTCCCCGGCGCGGGTGATCCACCCCCACCGGCCCGGCTCGTGCCCGATGAACAGGTTCTCGGCCACCGACAGGTCGGGGGCCAGCGCGAACTCCTGGTGCACCATCGACACGCCCAGCCGCCGCGCCGCTCCCGGTCCCTGGTAGCCGACCGAACGCCCGTCCAACTCGATGGTGCCCGACGTGGGCGGTTCGACCTGGGCGACCAGTTTCATCAGCGTCGACTTGCCCGCGCCGTTCTCACCGGCGAACACGTGCACCTCGCCGGGTGGCACGGACAGCGTGACGTCGGAGACCGCGACGACGCCGGGGAAGCGCTTCCCGACCCCCGTCAGCGCCACGGCCGGGCGCGCCGGCGACGGTGCCGTTGATGCCACGCGCGCCTCCCCTCGATCAGCGGTGATCGACCGCATCGGCTCGCAGTGCGCCGGATCATACCCACATCCCCCTTCACGGGAAAGGGTTGAAACGAAGCCAAGTATTCGATTACCGACAGTCCGAGTGAAACCAGTTCGGGGAACGCGGAAGACCCGGTCCGACCGCGTCCGGCACGCGCCCCGGCGCCGATACGTAAGCTCGGTGGCGACGTGTGCCGCGATCAGTGAGGAGAGGGACCGTGCAGCCGCTGCTGGCCAGCGAACCGAACCGGGTCGGCGACTACCGGCTGCTCGCCCGCCTCGGGCGCGGCGCGATGGGCGGGGTCTACCTCGGACGGTCGCGGGGCGGCCGGGTCGTGGCCGTCAAGGTCGTCCGGCCCGAGCTCGCCGAGAACCCCGAGTTCCGCGAACGGTTCCGCCGCGAGGTGCACAGCGCCCGGTCGGTCGGCGGCTTCTGGACCGCGGCGGTCGTCGACGCCGACCCGGCCGCCGAGCAGCCCTGGTTGGCCACCGAGTACGTGCCGGGGCCGACGCTGCACCAGGCGGTGTCCGACCACGGGCCGCTGCCGGAACGCACGGTGCGCGCCCTGGCGGCCGGGCTCGCCGAAGCCCTTGCCGCGATCCACCGGGCCGGCCTGGTGCACCGCGACCTCAAACCGGCCAACGTCCTGCTGGGACCGGACGGGCCGCGCGTGATCGACTTCGGCATCTCCCGGGCGATGAGCGGCAACGCCCTCACCGCCACCGGCATGTTCCTGGGCACCCCGGGCTTCTTCTCCCCGGAGCAGACCACCGGTGACGAGGTCGGTCCGCCCAGCGACGTGTTCTCGCTGGGCGCCGTGCTGGTCTTCGCCGCGACGGGCTCCGGCCCCTTCGGCGACGACAACACCACCGCCCTGCTCTACCGGGTGGTCCACAACGAACCGGACCTCAGCCGGGTCCCCGCGGGGCTGCGCCCGCTGCTGGCGGCCTGCCTGGCCAAGGACCCGGCGGCGCGTCCGACCCCGGCGGGACTGCTCGACATGGTCGGCGAACCGCGACCGCAGGGGAACCAGTGGCTGCCCGCGGCGATCACCGACGTGATCGCCCAGCACGCCACCGAGCTCCAGCGGACCGCGAACGCGCCGCTGCCCGACGCCCCACCGCCCGACGTCCCGCCGCCGGCACCCGCCCCGGCGAACAGCGTCCGAACCGCACCCGTCGCGCCGCCCACGCCGGTCCCGCCCGCCAACGGGGCACCGATCGTGGCGAAGCGGCCCAGGGGAACCGTCCAGCAGACGGCGGAACAGGTCCGGCGCGACCTGCCGGGGCCGGTGTTCCGCACCCGCGGCAAGGTCCCCGCGGCGCTGTCGGCGCTGGCCTGCGTGGCGATCATGGTGGCGGCCCGCTGGATGGCCGCGCGGACCGGCGTGAGCATGGAGCTGTCGATCGTCTACCGGCTCGGCGTGCTGCTGCTGAGCCTGAGCGCGCTGTGGTCGCTGATCATCATCCTGCTCCCCGGCCTGCGCCTGAAGATCAACGCCGACGGCCTGGTGGTCTCGCGGATGGGCCTGCACCGCGGGATCCCGTGGCACCACGTCCGGCGCGCCGCGATCGTCGGCAGCGGCAAGAACCAGTGGATCGCGGTCTGGTCCGCCGACGACGCGCCGCCGCTGACGTCCCGCCCCTGGCACCGCGTTCGCACCTACCACGGCGGTTCGCTGCTGTTCCCGATCGGCGCCACCGGTGGTGTGCTGAGCCGCCGCAAGCGGGCCAAACGCGCCCGGCAGGCGCTCCAGCAGCACTCCCGCGGCCGCTACGACGACCGGCTGCTCTGAGCGGGCAGCACGCACACCGGGCTCGGGGTGGACACCGGTTCGGCCACCGGGGTGAGCTCTGCCCCGGCACCGACGGTGAAGGACTGCACGGTGCCGCTGCGCTGCCCGGCCGCGAACAGCACTCCGCCGTCCGGCGAGAGCGCGATGTGGCGCGGACCGGCCACCCCGGCGGAACGGATGTCCACCGGTTGAAGCCCGGGCGGGTCCGCGCGGAACACCGCGATGCTGTCGTGGCTGCGGTTGGACCCGAACACGAACCGCCCGTCCGGGGAGACCACCACCTCGGCGGCGAGGTTCTGCTGCGCGTAGCCGTCCGGCAGCGTCGACCGGGTCGCGCCCGGCTCCAGCGCCCCGGTGTCCGCGTCGTAGCCGAACTCGGTGATCGACGAGGCCAGCTCGCTGATCAGGTAGGCGCGGTCGCCGCGCGGGTGGAACGCGAGGTGGCGCGGACCGGATCCGGCGCGCACCGCCACCTCGTGCCGGAGCGCCAGGTGCCCGCTGACCGGGTCGAAGTCGTAGACGTGCACGGTGTCCGCGCCCAGGTCCACCGCCAGCACGCGCCGCCCGGACGGGTCCGGCACCACCTGGTGCGCGTGCGGACCCTCCTGCCTGCGGGGGTCCGGACCGCTCCCGCTGTGCTGCACCTCGTGGCACGCCTCGCGCAGCACGCCGCCCTCCCCGATCGGGTGCACGGCGACGTTGCCGGTCGCGTAGTTCGCCGTCAGCAGGAAGCGGCCTGCGGGGTGCACGCTCAAGTGGCACGGGGCGCCGCCGAGCGAGGGCTGCGAGTTGATCTCCCGCAGCGCGCCGTCCGCGCCGATCGCGAACGACGCGACCCGCCCCTCCGGCAGCTCGTTCACCGCGAACAGGGTGGCGCCGTCCGGCGACAGCGCGAGGAAGGACGGGTCGAAGGCGTCCGCGACCGTCTCGGTGCACCGCAGCCGCCCGCCCGGGTCTGCGAAGGCGAGGCGGATGCCGTCCGCCGCCGACTCGATGCCCGTGTACGCGCCGAGGTACACCCGGTAACCCGCTGCCATGGCCGCCCCCTGCCGGTCTCCGGTGCCCATCATGACAAGGCGCGCTCGCACGCCCCACTCGGACAACGAAACACCGCGAACGCCCCGGACTACGCAACGAACCGTCTCGGCAAGCAACGCGTCATGGCTGTTTTCTGCGTGCGGCGGAACATAATCTGACGACATGACTGTCGCTCCTCCGCACGTCGGCGCGTCCTCGAACGCCGACTGGTACCGCCGGCTCGACGATCAGTACAGCGCGCACAACTACCACCCGCTGCCGGTCGTGATCGCCGAGGCGTCCGGCGCGTGGATGACCGATGTGGACGGGCGGCGCTACCTCGACTTCCTGGCCGGGTACTCGGCGCTGAACTTCGGGCACCGCAACCCGGACCTCGTCGCCGCCGCCACCGAGCAGCTCGGCCGCGTCACGCTGACCAGCCGCGCGTTCCACCACGACCAGTTCGGACCGTTCTGCCGCGAGCTGGCCGAGCTGACCGGCACCGACCGGGTGCTGCCGATGAACTCCGGTGCCGAGGCCGTGGAGTCCGCGATCAAGCTCGCCCGCAAGTGGGCCTACCGGGTCAAGGGCGTGCCCGAGGACCGCGCCGAGATCGTCGTGGCCGGGTCCAACTTCCACGGTCGCACCACGACGATCGTGTCGTTCTCCACCGACCCGGTGGCGCGCGCCGACTTCGGACCGTTCACCCCCGGCTTCGTGGTGACCCCGTACGGCGACGCGGACGCGGTCGAGGCGGCGATCACCGACCGCACCGCCGCCGTGCTCGTCGAACCCATCCAGGGCGAGGCGGGCGTGGTGGTCCCGCCCGCCGACTACCTCCCGCGGCTGCGCGCGCTGTGCGACGAGCGCGGAGCGCTGCTGATCGCCGACGAGATCCAGTCCGGACTCGCCCGCACCGGTGAGCTGCTGGCCAGCGAGCACGACGGCATCCGCGCCGACCTCTACACGTTGGGCAAGGCGCTGGGCGGCGGCATCCTCCCGGTGTCCGCCGTGGTCGGCAGCGACGAGGTCCTCGGCGTGCTGCGCCCCGGGGAGCACGGCTCGACGTTCGGCGGGAACCCGCTGGCGTGCGCGGTGGGCCGGGCCGTGGTGCGGCTGTTGCGCACCGGCGAGTTCCAGGAGCGCTCCCGCGAGCTCGGCGCGCACCTGCACTCCCGGCTCGGCGAGCTCGTCGGCAACGGGGTGACCGAGGTCCGCGGGCGCGGCCTGTGGGCGGGCGTCGAGATCGCGCCGGACGGCCCGGACGGCCGCCGCGCCAGCGAGGCACTGGCCGAGCGCGGCGTGCTGTGCAAGGAAACGCACGACACGACCCTGCGCCTGGCCCCACCGCTGACCATCACCCGCGACGAGCTCGACACCGGCATCGACGCGATCGTCGACGTCCTCCGACGCTGAGCTGAGTGCCTGTCTTTGAACTTGGTTTCGGAACCCGCGTGGTAAGCGGCGCCAGCCGCTTTCTCTTTCGGTGAGTGGTCTCGCAGCCAGCACCGCCGCGGGTTCTCAGCGGTCATCTCGCGAGGACAGCCCCGACGCTGTGTATTGGGCATACATGAGTCGGGGCTCCCGGAGCTGGTGTGGCTGTGGCGCGCAGCGCCTCGTTGGGGGGCGGTGGTCGGGCGACGGGCGGGCCGCTGAGGTTCCGCCACCGGCACCGCCACGCAAAACGAGTCGAAGACAGGGCCCGTCAGGACTTGGCGAGGTCCCGGGACAGGGCGGTGAGGCGGCTGACGGCGCGGAGGTACTTCTTGCGGTAGCCACCCTGCAGCATCTCCTCGGTGAACAGCGCGGACAGCGGTTCGCCGGAGACCCGGACGGGGATCGCCCGGTCGTAGAGGCGGTCGGCCAGCGCCACCAGGCGCAGCGCGACGTCCTGGTCCGGGGCCGCGTGCACGCCGCGCAGGTGCACCGCGGCGACGCCGTCGACCAGCCGCCCGTACTTCGAGGCGTGCAGTCCGGCGAGGTAGTCGCACAGCTCGTCGAAGTCGTCGAGGGTGGCCCCCTCGGTCCGTTCGGCCAGCGCCGACAGCTCCTCGTCGGACATCGGCGGTGGTGCGTCGGGTAGCCCGCGGTGCCGGTAGTCCGGCCCGTCCACCCGGATCACGTCGAAGCGGGCGGCCATCGCGTGGATCTCGCGCAGGAAGTCGACCGCGGCGAACCGGCCTTCGCCGAGTTTGTCCGGCAGCGTGTTGGACGTGGCCGCGACGCGCACGCCCGCGTCGGTGAGCTTGGCGATCAGCTGCGTGACCAGCATCGTGTCGCCCGGGTCGTCGAGCTCGAACTCGTCGATGGCCAGCAGCCGGTGCTCGGACAGCCGCCGCACGGTCTCGGCGAACCCGAGCGCGCCGACCAGGTTGGTCAGCTCGACGAACGTGCCGTAGGACTTCGGGCCCGGCGCGGCGTGCCACGTCGACGCCAGCAGGTGCGTCTTGCCGACGCCGAAACCGCCGTCGAGGTAGAGGCCGGGCTTGCCGTCCGGCGACTTGCGGCGGCCGAACAACCCGCGCAGCCAGGACCCGCCGCCGCCCGAGCCGATGCGCTCGGCGAACTCCTCGCAGGCGGCGACCGCCCGGGCCTGGCTCGGTTCGTCGGGGTTGGGGATGTAGGTGGAGAAGCGCGCCTCGGCGAACAGCGGGGGCGGGGTCATCGCCTGGACCAGTTCGTCCGGCGTGACCTCGGGACGTCGGTCGACCAGGCGCGGCAAGCTCATGCGGGAGACTCTATCGCCCGCTCCGCACCGCCCGGGCCGACGCGGACGTGCTCCTGGTCACGGGGAAACGCCCTGCTCAGCGACCACCGCCGCGGTCCGCGCGAACGACGTGGTGGGATGGCGGCGTGGACAGGCTCTGGCCGGTGGACGGCGCGCGACAGGTGGACGACGAGCTGGAGGACTTCTACGCGTACCCGGGGGAACTGCACCGCCCCTGGTTGCGGGTCAACTTCGTCTCCAGCCTCGACGGCGCGGTGACGGTGCGCGGCAGCTCCCGCGGCCTGTCCGCGCCCGCCGACCAGCGGGTGCTCGGGCTGATCCGGGACCTCTCGGACGTGGTGCTGGTCGGCGCGGGCACCGCGACGATCGAGGGCTACCGCGGGGTCAAGCGCACGGAGGTCCGCGCGGATCGCCGCAGCCGGTTGGGCCTGTCGGAGGTGCCGCCGATCGCGCTGGTCACCGCGCGCTGCTCGATCCCGCCGGACTCGCCGCTGCTCACCGACACCATCGCCCGGCCGATCGTGCTCACCTGCGCGGCGGCTCCCGAGGGTCGTCGCCGCGCGCTCGCCGACGCGGGCGCCGACGTCGTCGTCACCGGCGACGAGCACGTCGACCTGCGGGTGGCGCTGGCCGAGCTCGACGCGCGCGGCCTGCGCCGCATCGGGTGCGAAGGCGGCCCCACGCTGTTCGGCGAGCTGGTCGACCAGGACCTGGTGGACGAGCTGTGCCTGACCCTGTCACCGCTGCTCACCAGCGGCGACGCCGGGCGGATCGCGCACGGGGTCGGCGCCGAGCCGCCGCGCCGCATGCGGCTGGAGTCCGCGCTGCACGCGGAATCGCTGCTCCTCCTGCGTTACGCGAGAATGCCCGTGTGAACGATGGTGCCGGTGCGGACGACGTCCTCGTGTCGGCCGCCAAGCGAGGCGACTCCGCGGCGTTCGACGAACTGGTGCGCCGGCACACCACGAAGATGTACCGGGTCGCGTTCCGCGTCCTGGGCGACTCCGCGGAGGCCGAGGACGCGGTGCAGGAGGCGTGGGTGTCGGCGTGGCGCTCGCTGGACCGCTTCCGGGGCGAATCGGCACCGGCGACCTGGCTGTACCGGGTGGTCACCAACGCCGCGCTGGCGCAGCTGCGGCGACGGCGCCCGACCGTGCCGCTGGACACCACCGACGAGGCCGTCGGCGGCTTGATCTCCGATCCGCGCGCGGTCAATCCTGAGGGGCAAGCGGTGCGCACCGAGGAGACCGCGCTCGTGCACCGCGCGATAGCCACGCTGGAACCCTCGCAGCGCGTGCCGCTCGTGCTCCGCGAGTTGGAGGAGATGAGCTACGAGGAGATCTCCGAGGTGCTCGGGGTGAACGAGGCGGCCCTGCGGTCCCGCCTGCATCGAGCGCGGACGACGCTGCTGGCCCGGTTGAGGGAGATGCACGATGGGTGACCGCTCCTTCGACCCCGGCCGGGCGCTGCCCTGCGGGCGGACCGTCGGCGAGCTGCTCGGCTTCCACTCCGACGGCGAACCGGCCGAGCTGGCCGAGCACGTCGCCGGATGCCCGCACTGCCGGCGTGAACTGGCGGTGCTGGACGCCGAGTGGGCACCGGTGCGGCGGGCCGCGCGGGTCCCGGTGGAGCCACCGCACGGACTCGTCGAGCGCGCCCTGCTGACCGTGCGCGGGGTGCGGGGAGCCTCCGGCGCTTCGCCCGCGGAGATCGAGCAGGACCGCGGCAGGCTGCGGGTGTCCCCGCAGACCGTGGTGCTGCTGACCCGGCGGCTGGCCGGGGAGGTGCTGACCGGTCACCCCGGGGTGCACCTGCGCGGCTGCACCGGCGACGTCGACGAGGTCCGGGTGGACCTGGCCGTCCGCTACCCGCTGCCCGCGCCCCGGCTGGCCGAGGCCGTCCGGCGCGAACTCGACGACGCGGTGCGCGCGGCGCTCGGCCCGGCGGCCCCGTCCGTGCGGGTCCGGGTGTCCGACGTCGCGCCGCCGGACGCCCAACGGCGCCACAATGAGTGATGCCGGACACACCGGCGCGAGATCGGATCACCTGATCTCATCGCAAATCCTGTCGGGCACCGCCGATCGGCGGCCCGCACGCGGAGGAAGGAGTTTGTCCCATGGCGCAGTCAGGTGCTGCGGAGAACACGAAGAGCGGCGGGGACAGCGGCGGCGAGAGCCAGCGGATCCCCGAGACGCGCGGGAGCGGCCAGCCCTCCCGGCTGGCGGACGAGACCTCGCAGGGCAAGACCACCATCGCCGCCTCGGTGGTGCAGAAGATCGCCGGGATCGCGGCGCGCGAGATCTCCGGGGTGTACGCGATGGGCGGCGGGGTGTCCCGCGCGTTCGGCGCCATCCGGGAGCGGATCCCGGGCGGCAGCGGCACGTCCTCGGTTTCCGGTGTGCAGGTGGAGGTCGGCGAGAAGCAGGCCGCCGTGGACCTCGACATCGTCGTGGAGTACGGCGCGTCCATCGTGGACCTCGCGCGGGCCGTGCGGCGCAACGTGATCGGCGCCGTGGAGCGGATGACCGGCCTGGAGGTGATCGAGGTGAACATCTCGGTCAACGACATCCACCTGCCCTCGGAGGACGAGGAGACCGGCGCGCAGTCCGGCACGTCGCGGGTGGAGTGAGGGGGCGGTGGAGCGCGCCGTGACGTCCCAGGGCGAAGAGCCGGTCGACCGGGTTGTGCGGGCGGTTCGCGAGCACCCGTCGGTGGTGCGGCTCGACGCCGGCCGGTACGGGGACATCGCCTCGCACCTGCCCGGCCGCCGGGTCGACGGCGTCCGGTTGACCGAGGGCGACGCCCCCGTGGAGGTGGGTGTGGTGCTGCGGTTGGACCGACCGCTGCCGGAGATCGTCGCCGACCTGCGCATCCGGGTCGCCGGAGTGGTCGGCGACCGGCCGGTGGACGTCACCGTGTCCGATGTGGTCACCGACGAGCCGGGCGGCGCGGGATGAGCGCGGACCGCGACGCGGTGGCGCGCGCCGAGTTCCGCGCGTTCGTCCGGACCCACCACCCGGACGTCGGCGGCGACCCGGCGGTCTTCGCCGCCGGCGTGGCCGAGTTCCGGGCCCGGCGCGAGCGGCCGGACCGCTACGACGCGCCGATCGTCGTCGTAGACCGCGCCCGCGGGGTGCGCGGTCTGCTGCACCGGCTGCGCGAGCGGTGGGCCCGCCGCAGGCGCCCGCCGCGCGTCCGGTGATGCACTGTCCGCAGTGGAGGGAACTCGGAGGTTCACGATGAACGGGACGCAGACCGGCCTGATCGCCGGGCTCATCCTCGGCCTGGCCGCGGCGGTCGGCGGCTTCGTCGGATTCCTGGTCGCGCTGGTGCTCGGGGCGATCGGCCTGGTGGTCGGGCGCATCGTCGACGGCGAACTGGAGATCGGCGACCTGTTCGGCAAGGGACGGGACCGGTGACCGCGGGAACCGCGGCCGACCCGCGCGAGGAGCAGCGGGCGGAGGCGGACGAGCGCGGACGGCTGGAGATCAGCCGCACCGTGCTGCGCAAGATCGCCGAGCACGCCGCCGACCAGGACCCCGGCAGCACCCGGGTGCGCCGTCGGGTCGTCGGGGTCGGGGTCGGCGAGCACGGCGCGAGCGCCCGGCTGTCCGGACCGGACCAGGCGTTGCGGATCCGCCTCGACGTCGCGCTGCGGTACCCGGCACCGGTGCGGCGGACCGTCGAGTCGGTGCGCGAGCGGGTGCGCGACGACCTGCTCCGGCTCGCCGGGTGCGAGGTCCGCAGCATCGACGTGACGGTGTCCGCACTGGTGCCCGGGCACGAGGCGCCGCGGGTGCGGTGACCGGGAGGGACTTCGGAGAACGATGCGTCTGTTGGTACGGCTGATCACCACGCTGGTCGGGCTCGCCGTCGCGGCGGCCGGGGTGCTGCTGGTGGTCGAAACCGCCTGGGCGCAGCTGCGCCCGGACACCGGCGGTCTGCTGGTCCCCTGGCCGACGATGCGGTCCGCGCTCGACGCGGTGCCCTGGGACGCGACCCCGGTGCGCGCGACGGCCATCGGCGTCGCCGTCGCGGGGCTCCTCCTGCTGCTGGTCGCGGCCGGTGCGCGGCGCCGCGACGTGCGGCTGCACGACCCGGCGCCGGAGGTGACCGTGACGACCGACCCGCGTTCGCTGGCCCGGCTCGTCGGCCACCAGGTGCGCGACCAGGACGGCGTGGCCAGCGCCTCGGTCACCGCCGACGCCAAGCGCGTGCGGGTGCGGGCGACGTCGCAGTTCCGGCAGCTCGGCGACCTCCGGCAGCGGGTGACCGACACGACCGAGCACGCGGTGGGCGACCTCCCGCTGCGCCGGGCGCCCAAGGTCGCGGTGTCGGTGTCCCCGGCGAAGGAGCGGCGATGACGACCGGCGAGGGCACGATCCGGCCCAGCACCACGCCCACCGGTCGCGGCATGACCTTCGAGCGCACGGTCGTCACCGTGCTCGGACTGCTGGCGTTGCTGGCGGGTGTGGCCGCGCTGGTCGTCGGCACCGGCTGGCTGGGCTTCTACCGGGCGCGGCGCCCCGTGCTCGACCCGATGCTGCGGGAGTGGTGGTCGCACTACCCGCTGGTGGCGATCCCGGTCGGCCTGGTGCTGCTCGCGCTCGGCCTGTGGTGGGTCGTCCGCGCGCTGCGGCCGGAGGCCAGACCGGACATCCGGGTGCAGCGGGAGCCCGACGGCCACCTGACGGTGACCTCGGGGGCGCTGACCGACGCGGTGCGGGCCGACGCCGAGACGGTCACCGGCGTCACCCGCGCGCGGGTGCGCATGGCCGGGGACGAACGGCGTCCCGCGCTGCGGCTGACGCTGTCGCTGCAGGAAGGGGCGAACGTCCGGCAGGTGTGGGAGGAACTGGACACCAAGGTGCTCTCCCGGGCCCGCGAGGCGTTGGAGTCCGAGAACCTGCCGACCGCGATCCGCCTCGAACTCGACCGGGCTCCGCGACAGCGGGTCCGCTGACCTGGGAGGCCCCCGTGGCGCTGCTCCTGTCCCCGCCGGTGAAACCGATGCTGGCCGCGCCGGTCGACGACATCCCGCGGCGCGGCGGACTGCTGTTCGAACCCAAGTGGGACGGGTTCCGCTGCCTGGTGTTCGTCGACCCCGCCGGGTCCGATCCGGTCTTCCTCCAGTCGCGGACCGGCAAATCGTTCAACCGGTACTTCCCGGAGGTGCTGCGGACCGTCGCCGAGCACGTCGACCGGCCCGTCGTGCTCGACGGCGAACTGGTCGTCGTCCGCCGCGATCCCGACGGCGACCGGCTGGACTGGGACGCGCTCGGCGAACGCATCCACCCCGCCGCGAGCCGGGTGCGGCTGCTCGCCGAGCGGACGCCCGCCACGTTCGTCGCCTTCGACCTGCTGGCGCTGGACGACCGGGACCTCACCGGCGTGGGCTTCGCGCAGCGCCGCGCGGCGCTGACCGGTCTCGACCTGGACCGCAGCGGGCTGCGCACCACGCCCGCCACCGACGACGCCGACACCGCCGCCGAGTGGTTCCGGCTGTTCGAGGGGGCCGGGCTGGACGGGGTGATCGCCAAGGACGCCGGCGGCACCTACCAGCCGGGCAAGCGCGTCATGTCCAAGATCAAGCACTCCCGGACCGCCGACTGCGTGGTCGCCGGGCTCCGCTGGCACACCGGCACCGAGCCCGGCACGGCGGTCGGCTCGCTGCTGCTGGGCCTGCACGACGAGCACGGCGTGCTGCACCACGTCGGCGTCGTCGGCGCGTTCCCCGCCGCCCAGCGACGCGCCCTGGCGTCCGAGCTGTCCGGGCTGGTCACCAGCGGGGAGCACCCGTGGACCGGACCGCAGGCCGAGGACGGGCGCCGGTTGCCGGGGGCGATCAACCGGTGGCGCAGCAGCGAGCAGCCGTGGATCCCGCTGCGGCCGGAACGGGTCGTCGAGGTCTCCTACGACCACACCGAGGGCGAGCGCCCCGCGAGGTTCCGGCACACCACCCAGTTCGTGCGGTGGCGTCCCGACCGCGACCCCGCGTCGTGCCGGTACGACCAGCTCGACGAGCCGACCCGTTACGACCTCGACTCCGTGCTGTTCGGCGATGTTCTCCGGGGCGGCCGCCGCGGCGAGTAACCTGCGGCGCGTGGAGGCTCGACGCATCGCCGTGATCGGCTCCGGGGCGATCGGCGGGGTTCTCGCCGCCGCCGCGCACGACCTCGGCCACCAGGTCACCCTGTGCGCGCGCACGCCGTTCGACCGGTTGTCGCTGGAAACCCCCGACGGCACCGCGGAGGTCCCGGTGCCGGTGGTCACCGAGCCCGACGCCGTCGGCGACGTGGACTGGGTGCTGTTGACGACGAAGGTGCCCGACGTCGCGGGCGCCCGGCCGTGGCTGGAACGGCTCGACGCCCCCGGGACGCCGGTCGTGGTGGTGCAGAACGGCATCGAGCACCGGGAATCGGTCGCCGACATGGGGTTGTCCGCGCCCGTGCTGCCCGCGCTGATCTACGTCGCCGCCGAGCGGGTGCGCCCCGGGCACGTCGTCCGCCGGTCGCCGGGCACCATGCTCGTCGAGCCGGGCGAGGTGGGGACGCGGTTCGCCGCGCTGCTGGCCGGATCGCCGGTCGAGGTGTCGGTGGCGGAGGACTTCGCCGCGGCCGCCTGGCGCAAGCTGCTGTCGAACGTGGGGGCCAATCCGATCACCGCGCTGACCCTGCGCCGCCTCGACGTGTTCGACGTGCCCGAGGTGCGCGACCTCGGCGCGGCGCTGCTGGACGAGGCGCTCGCCGTCGCCCGGGCCGAAGGCGCCGCCCTGACGCGGGCCGACGTCGACGCGGTCGTGTCCGGGTTCACCTCGGACTTCCCCCGGGAGAACGGCTCGTCGATGCTCTACGACCGGTTGGCCGGCCTGCCGACCGAGCACGAGCACATCACCGGGGCCGTGGTCCGCGCGGCGCGTCGGCACGGCATCCCGGTCCCCCGGAACGAGACCGTGCTCGCCCTGATGCGCGGCCTGCGCCCCACCCGACTCCCGGCCTCGGTCGCGGAGCTCAGACCGAGCTGCGCGTCGAACCCACCGAAGCCGTGACCACGCAGCCGATCGCGACCCACTGCCAGGCGCCGAGCTGCTCGCCGAGCACCAGCAGTCCCGCGAGCGCCGCGACCGCCGGCTCCAGGCTCATCAGGATGCCGAACACCCGGGGCGGCATCCGGCGCAGCGCCTCCAGCTCCAACGAGTACGGGATCACCGAGGACATCAGGGCGACGACCGCGCCGGCCACCAGCACCGCCGGGTCGAGCAGCGCCGGACCGGCCTCGGCGACTCCGAACGGCGCGGCGACCACCGCGCCGAAGGCCATGCCCAGCGCCAGGCCGGAACCGCCGCTGGTGCGGCTGCCGAGCTTGGCGCCGAGCAGGATGTAGCAGGCCCACATCGTTCCGGCGGCCAGCGCGAAACCGACCCCGATCCAGTCGAGCCCGCCCTCGACGCGGGACAGCAGGAACACCCCGGCGCCGGCCAGCAGCGCCCACAGCACGTCGAGCTTGCGACGCGAGCCGACCACCGCCACCGCCAGCGGGCCGAGGAACTCGATGGTGACCGCCGCGCCGAGCGGGATCCGCTCGAACGACTGGTAGATGCACATGTTCATCCCGGCCAGCACGGCGCCGTACCCGGCCACGACGGCCAGCGTCCGGCGGCTCAGCCGCACCGACGGCCGCCACACCACCAGCAGGACCACCGCGGCGAACAGCAGGCGCAACGCCACCACGCCGGACGCTCCCGCGGTCGCGAACAGCTGCTTGGCGAACGCCGCACCCACCTGGAGGCTGACCACGCCGAGCAGCACCAGCAGCGGGGGCGGCACGGCGCCGAGCGCCCGCGCGGAGACCCGCTCCACGCCGAACAGCGAACGGCCGTCCGAGAAACCGGCCCCCGAATCAACCTGCGCGACCTGCACGACGCTCCTTCTCCCGTGGTCAGCCCCCTATGGCGAACGTATCGCGAAGCACCCGGTCAGCCGAACCGGATTGTCAGGCCCCTCACCTGGTTCTCACTGCGATCATGCGATGCTGAGAGCCCGCAGGACCAGCCACCGACGAGGAGTAGCCGTGCCGCGCAGCGCCAGGGGGTTCGGGGCCGCGCTGGCGCCGCTCCTGCTGCTGGTGGCGGCCTGCTCGGTGGGCCCGTCGCAGCGTCCCGCCGTCGCTTACCAGGACTCGCAGCAGCAGGTCGCCCCGGCGCCGCAGCCGCCGAAGCCCGCCCCGGTGCCGCCGCTGGGCATCCCCGGCCACGACGCGCTGGCCTGGCAGGACTGCACCGAGCAGACCCGCGCCGAACTCGGCGGACCGCAGCTGCCCGCCGGGATGACCTTCTCCTGCTCCCGGCTGCTGAACACGCTCGACTCACCGGAAGCGCCCACCCACGGCACCGCGCGCACGGCGCTGCTGAAGGTCGGCACCGGTGGGATTCCGCTGGTGCTGCTCAACGACATCGGCGGCGAGCCGGGCACGACGTACGCGGCCCGGACGGCCCTGCGGCTGCCGCCGGAGATGCTGCGCACCTTCACGATCATCGGACTGGACCGGCGCGGCACCGGTCATTCGGAGCCCGCCGACTGCGTGCCCGCGCAGCAGCGCGAGGCGATCGTCGGATTCGATCCCCGCGCGACCGACCGGGCCGCGCTCGGCCCGCTCAACGACGCGGTGCTGCGGGCCAGCCAGGAGTGCCTGCTCAACCTCGACGAGCGGCTGCAGGCGTACGACACCTGGCGGACCGCGTCGGACCTGGAGGAACTGCGCCTGGAGATGGGCGTTCCGAGGCTGCACGCCGTCGCGCGTGGCGAGGCGTCCCGGCTGCTGATGACCTACGCGGAGCGCTACCCCAGCTCGATCGGCCGGATCGTCCTCGACGGCGCCCCCGACCCGACGCGCGACGCCATGGGGCAGCTGGAATCGCAGGCCCAGAGCGCGGAGCAGAGCTTCGACGCCTTCGCCGCGGACTGCGCGAGCCGCGCCTGCCCGCTCGGCCCGGACCCGCGCGCGACGGTGAACCGCATCGTCGACCGCGCCCGGACGGCTCCGCTGCCCGCGCCGGGCACCCAGGTCCCGGCGGGCCGGGTCGTGCAGGCGGTGCTGAGCGGGCTGTCCGATCGCGACGCGTGGCCCGCGCTCGTCGACGCGCTGGTCGCCGCCGACCGCGGCGACGGCGCCGGGCTGGCGGGGCTGAGCGCGCCGCTCGTGACGCCCCAGGGCGCCGACCCGCCCAGGCTGGACAGCGAACTGATCACGGGGTGCAACGACACCACGCTGCGCGTGCCGCCGGAGCGCAGCGCCGAGGTGGCGGCCGACTGGGTGGGCAAGTACCCGCTGTTCGGCGGGGTTTTCGCGCAACGACTGGTCTGGTGCGGCTCGTGGCCGGTGCCGCAGCAGCCGCTGCCGTCACCGCGCCGCACCGACCTGCCGCCGATCCCGGTGATCAGCACCGCGCACGACCCGGTGGTGCCCGGACTCGGCAGCGATCACATGGCCGAGCAGCTGCCGACCGGGGTCGTGCTGCGCTGGCAGGGTGCGGGTCACGGGGCGCTGGGCCGCTCCGACTGCGTCGACCGCGCCGTCAGCCGCTTCCTGATCGACGGCGCGGTCCCGACCGAGGGCATGGCCTGCCCGGGGTGATCCCGCAAGCACCCCGGGCAGGCACTCCACTGCTCAGCCGCAGCTGGAGCAGCAGCCGCACGAAGGACCGGTGCAGCTCCCGCAGCAGCTGCAGCCACCCTTGGCTTCCGGAGCGCGCTTGACTTCGGTGCGGACCATGGTTGGCCTCCCGCGTGGTGGTGAATACCGACGGTTGCGATGGTGCTCGGCAGTGGAGCGACCGGGACACCGCTACCCGAGCGAATGAGTGTCCGCCGGACTGTTGAACAGGGCACATTCTCGCATTGCAATCCGTGACCGAATACGGACAGCACTCGATCAATCCGGCAAAGAGGTGAGATCGCCTCGCCCCCGGGGGTGACGCGGCGACCGACCGGGCGCACTGTCCACTGTGGGTCTCGTTCGAGTGAGTTCGGCATGACGGGAACCTTCGGCCCGACGCTGATCGTTAATGTGGGCGTCGCGCGAGTGACGTTCGCGCACCGACCGGCCGCATCGCGACTCCCCTTCGGCGGCCGGGTCCGCGGCGCCGGGCTGACCCCGAGCCCCTCCGAGCTCAGCCCGGCGCCATGACCCCCGAGCACGCCGGGGCCGGATCGCGGAGCGAGGCCCCACGGGGATCAAGCCGCTTTTCCCCGCTGTTCCGGGAAGTCACCCATTCCCGGGGATCGCGGCGCGTTCGGCGACGCCACCGAGGCCGTCGGCCCGGCGCGGAGGTCCGTCGACTCCGGACGGTAACGACATCGTCGAGTTCCGCGACAAGTGACCGGGTCGGCAAGGTGCCGACCGTGGAGGTTGGATCCGTGTCTCGGATAACGGTCTCGTGGGCGCTGGCCGTGGGAGCGCTCATCGCAGCGGTGGTCGTGGTGCTGGTCGGCGGAGTCGGAGTGCAGCCCGGCGGCGTGGAGGTGCGCGGCGATCCGTTCGTCGCCTACACCGAAGGCCCGCGAGCGGATCGCTGACCACCGCCGCACCCGCGCCGTCGGCGGGTGACCGCCCCGGCGACGCCCGCACGAACAGGGTTCGCCCCGCCTCCGCACGATGACGGGGCGAACCCTCCAACCGCACCCTCCCGGCTCACCGACCAGCAGTGCGCCCCCGGTCGGCGCCCGGCGCGGGCTCGGCCGTCGTCGTTCAGCGGCGACGCAGCAGCGTGATGACGAGTTGCCCGACGATGACGTAGACCAGCGCGGCAAGGCCGTAGTTCAGGACCACGCCGAGGACCGCGTCGTTGGGCGTGAACACGTCTCCCAGCCCCAGCACGAGCGCCTTGGCCAACGTGTAGACGGCGGAGACGAATTCGTTGCCGTGGTTGGCGTGGAAGACGACGAAAAGGACGTGCAGGGCGAAAACAGCGACCACCAGGCCGACAACGACGCGAATGATGTTCGCGACCGTTTCGGCCCCGTCGTGTCGATGACGGTATTCGGCCGAATATCCCTCCCGGTACTCGTCGTGTTGCGGGTAGTAACCGTGGTTTTGCTGCCGGTGAGGATGGGGACCGCCATAGGGGTCGTAGCTCATGGCCGGGCATTGTGTCCACCACAATGGCGACCGCACAACCCCATCGCGCCGAACACATCGTGAATGTGGCACGGCAAACCCCCGGAAAAATATGAATTCGAGTCGGAAACACCTTCCGACCAGGCGATTCACTCATCGTTTGCCGAGGTCAGAACCCCTAGGGCGCCGAGAATGTACACCATTCCGTGACAGTCGCGTGACCACATCGTTCGCGGTTTCTGTGGAATGGGTCCTATTTCCCGCGCGTGCGGCCGTGCCATGCTCGCCCGCCGCTCGAATTTCCGCGTTTTTCCGCGTTCCCGATCCGGGCGTCGGATTCCCGTCCTTGCGCCGACCTCTCGTCGCAGGCCGACCGACGACAACAGCTCGCGGCACCGAGAGCGGGTTCGAGCGACTTCGCCGGAAAGGCCGTCGCGGTCGGCGGCGACGCCCGGGAACAGCTGACGCGGTTGCACAACGCGACGCACATGTAACCGATACGTGAAGATCTTGCACTGATCAGGTGAATCAGGATGGCGTGCTATGGCGTCTTGACACTTCAGATCACTACCTTCTCACCCGCGCGAGTGACGTTCGCGCCATCGATCGGCCGCATGTGCGACTCCTCCGCGGCCGGTCCCGCGGTGCGCCGGGCTGACACCTAGCCCCTCTGGCGTCAGCCCGGCGCCCCTCGTCCACAGCGGACCGTCAACAACTGCCCCTGCTTCCCGCCCTTGCGCGACCGCGTCGGTTCGCCGGGCAGCTTCGGGATACCAGTTGGTGACTCGGCTTTCCCGGCCACCCGGGTGGCCGGGAAAGCCGAGTCACCGCAGCGAGATGTGCAGGATCTCCGAGGCACGTCGGTATCCGGCGCGCTGATAGATCCGCTCGGTGTCGTCGTTCTCCGGCATGAGGAACGGTGTGGTGATTCCGGCGCTCGGGCAGGCGCGCGTCAGGACAGCGGCGAGCGCGGAGGCGATCCCCCGGCGCCGGTACGCCACGCGCACACCGATGGCGGCGAGCTCGCTCACGCCCCGGTGCGGCGGCCCGATCTGGCCGCCGCCCACACCCTGTCCCGTCACCGTGTCCCAGGCGAGGGCCACCAGGCCGCCGCGATCCAGCACGCGGCGTAGCCGCGCGACGTCGTGCTCAGAGGTCACGGGCTGCTCGTATGCCTCGCCCTGCGCCTCGGCGACCTTCCGAAGCTGCTCGTCCGTCTCGGCGAGCACGACCTCGACTGGTCCGACGATCCGCGGCGCGGGCGCCTCCGCGGGATCACACGTCAGGATCGGCAGCCGCCGTTCGGCGGTGAACCCGGACGCGAGCAGCGCGTCCTCGACGCGCGGAGCAGCGGCGGGAAAATACTCCAGACGCGGCGTCCGCGACCGGCGGGTGAACATCTCGACGAGCTGCTGGACATGGTCGCCGGTCGGTTCGGCGCCGTCATCGGGGATGGCGTAGTTGAAGAAGAGTCCGGCGTCGTGGGGGTCGATGCGGACGGTGAAGGGTCCGGTGCGAATGACACGGTCACCGGCCGCGGCGCGCAGGTAGGCGTGCGCGCGGGACTCGAATGCGAACATGGAAGGTCCTTTTGCGTCTGAAGACGGGTTCCGTGCGAACGGGCCGCTTCAGCAGCGCACACCGGATGCGCGTCCGGCGGAGTGGCGAGCGGCCCACCAGCGGGTCGCAAGCACAGGCATCGTCCTTCCGTGTTCGATCACGACGGAACGGACGCTAGCCGCCCGGCACACGACAGAGCAACCCGTTTTCCAGCTCACGGCCTATTTCCCACCCTTGCGCGACCGGGTCGGTTCGCCGGGCATCTTCGGGTAGTCGGGTGGGTACGGGAGTTCGCCGAGGCCGCGGTCGCGTTCGTCGCGTGCGAACCAGTCCAGGAGGGCGTCGATGTCGTGGCTGCGGTCGTCCAGGGCGCGGTGCGGGTCGCCGTGCTCGGCCAGCCAGTCGGGTGCGGTGGACAGGTCGAAGTCGTCCGGTTCGACCTCGGGCAGCTGGTCCCACGTCAGCGGGGTGGACACGGTGGCGCGCGGGGTGCCGCGCACGGACCAGGCGGAGGCGATGGTGCGGTCCCGGGCGGCCTGGTTGAAGTCCAGGAACACCCGCTGTCCGCGGTCCACCTTCCACCAGTCCACAGTGGCCAGATTCGGCACGCGTCGCTGCACCTCCCGGGCCAGGGCGATCACCGCGCGTCGGACCTGGACGAAGTCCCAGCGCGGTCGGATGCGCACCAGCACGTGGATGCCCCGCCCGCCGGAGGTCTTCGGGAAACCGGTCAGCCCGGCCTCGGCCAGGACCTCGCGCAGCACCCCGGCGACGCGGGCCGCGTCCGCGTAGTCGGTGCCCGGCTGCGGGTCGAGGTCGACGCGCAGTTCGTCGGGGTGGTCGGTGTCGGCAGCGCGCACCGGCCACGGGTGGAAGTCGAGGGTGCCCAGCCCGGCCGCCCACACGAGCACCGCGGGTTCGCTCGGGCAGACCTGCAGGGCCTTGCGACCGGACGGGAACGCCACCTCCGCGGTGCGCACCCACGACGGTGCGCCCTTCGGCACCCGCTTGGCGTAGAACGGCTCCCCGGTCACACCGCCCGGGAACCGCTTCAGCGTGGTCGGTCGGCCTCCGATCGCCCGCAGCAGCGGTTCGGCGACCGCGAGGTAGTACTCGGCCACCTGCCGCTTGGTGAACCCGCGTTCCGGGAAGTACACCTTGTCCGGGTTGGACAACCTGACGGTGCGCGGGCCCTCCGGTCCGTCGACCCGCATCTGGAGCGGTGCTGCCACGCGAGCAGCCTAAACGCGGGCACCGACGTCGGCGGTCCGTCGCGTTACCGTGGGCGGGTGGACCGCGACGGCGACCGCTTCGGCGATCTCGACGGGCTGGACCCCCGCGACCCGGAGGTCCGGGCCTTCGCCGCGCACCTCGACCGCATGCGACCGCCGAACTCCGAGGCGACCGTGGAGGGCATGCTGCGGGGCGTGGACGACTTCGCGCGCAGCGTGAACCGCTCCGACGGGCACCGGCGGGCGATGGCATTGGTGGTCGTGCTGCTCATCCTGTTCGGAGTGCTGGTGACCGTCTGGAACGCGGTCGCGTTCATGTTCGCCGTCTTCCTCGGCTGAGCACCGCGGCGCCCCGTCCGCGAGCACTCCCCGGGAAGGATTAGCGTGGAGGCATGGATCCGGTACCGGGCACTCCGAAGGTCACCAAGTCCGAGCAGGAGTGGCGCGAGCAGCTCTCGCCGAACGAGTACGCCGTGCTGCGCCAAGCGGCCACCGAGCCGCCGTGGTCGGGCGAGTACGTCGACACCAAGTCGGTCGGGGTCTACGAGTGCCGCGCGTGCGGCGCGGAACTCTTCCGCAGCCAGACCAAGTTCGAGTCGCACTGCGGCTGGCCGTCGTTCTACGACCCGGCGGACACCGACGCGGTGATCCTCCGCCAGGACCGCTCCCTCGGCATGGTGCGCACCGAGGTGCTCTGCGCCTCCTGCCACAGCCATCTGGGCCACGTCTTCGAGGGCGAGGGCTACCCCACCCCCACCGACCAGCGCTACTGCATCAACTCCATCGCGATCCGGCTCGTGCCCGAGCAGTGACGCGCACCGACCGCGATCGAGTCCTCGGCTGCGAGGACCCGATCGCGGTCGACGCCCAGGCAGGTCGGCGGTCGCCGTGGCTCAGGGCAGGCGGTTGACCAGATCCGCGACGGGCACGCGGTGCCCGGTGTAGAAGGGGATCTCCTCGCGGACGTGGCGACGGGCCTCGGTGTAGCGCATGCGCCACATCAGGTCGACGATGCGGTGCAGTTCGTCGGCCTCGAAGGCCAGGATCCACTCGTAGTCGCCGAGCCCGAAGGACGCGACCGTGTTCGCGCGCACGTCCGGGAAGTCCCGAGCGGCCGTGCCGTGGTCGGCGAGCATCTTGCGGCGCTCGTCGTCGGGCAGCAGGTACCAGTCGTGGGAGCGGACGAACGGGTACACGCACAGGTACGCCCGGGGCTCCTCACCGGCCAGGAACGCCGGGACGTGGCTCTTGTTGAACTCCGCCGGGCGGTGCAGCGCGACGTTGCTCCACACCGGCTCGGATGCCTGGCCCAGCGGGGTGTCCCGGCGGAACCCGGTGTAGGCGGCCTGCACGGCCTCGATCTGCTCGCCGTGCCACCAGATCATGTAGTCGGCGTCGGACCGCAGGCCGGACACGTCGTAGACGCCGCGGACCACGACGCCGGAGTCGTCCAACGAGTCGAGGTACTCCTGGGTCCGCTGCGCGGCCTTGTCCCGCTCCTCGGGCAGCGTTCCCTGCTCGACCCGGAAGACCGACCACATCGTGTAGCGGATCGTGCTGTTGAGCTCGGCATAGTTCAGGCGCGCCATGGCTCCATGGTCCCACCGCAGGAGGACTGCTGTGCCAGCAGGTCCCGCGTGACGTCGGCCGCTGCGGCCTCCCCGGTGGCCACGCACGCCGGGACGCCGACGCCGTGCAACGCCGCGCCGGCCAGCGCGAGCCGCGGCACCTCACCGACCAGCCGCTCCACGTCGGCGACCAGATCGAGGTGGCCGACGCCGTACTGCGGCACCCCGCCGCCCCACCGCGCGACCACGCTGTCCACCGGCTCGGCGGTGATCCCGGTGAGCTCGGCGAAGTCGGCGCGCACCCGGCGCAGCACCTCGGCATCGTCCAGGCGCAGGTCGCGGGCCTCGCCGAAGCGGCCGACCGAACCGCGCACCAGGAGCTCGCCGTCCGCGCCGCGCAGGTGCGGCCACTTGTTGCTGGAGAAGGTGAACGCCTTGGCGGTGAACGGGGTCCCGTCCGCGTGCCGCTCCCCGCGCGCGATCAGGACCCCCGACGCGTCCGGCAGCGGCGTGCCCGGGGGCAGCGCGAAGCCGACCACGATCATCGAGGCCAGTTCGACGCGGCTCAGCCGCTCGGCGGCAGCCGGGGCGACGTCGCTGAGCAGTCGGCGGGCCGCGGGTGCGGGTACCGCCAGCACGACGGCGTCGACCTCCACGGCCGTCGGGTCGGGCGCGGCACCGATCTCCAGCCGCCAGCCCCGCTGCGAGCGCGCCAGCGACCGGACCGGGAATCCCAGCCGGGTCCGCACGTCGGCCGCGGCGAGCAGCCGGTGGAACAGCTGGCGGTAGCCGTCGCGGAAGGCCCCGAACACCGGCGGTCGCGGTGTTCCGGGAGTCGGTGCGGGCGGCAACGCCGCCGCGGCGGCGGCCGTGACGGAGTCCGCACCGGCGTCGAGCGCCGCGGCCAGGGCCGGGATCGTGGCGCGCAGTCCCAGGGAGTCGGCGCTGCCCGCGTACACCCCGCCGAGCAGCGGTTCCACGAGGCGGTCGACCACCTCGTCACCGACCCGGCTCCGCAGCAACTCGCCGACCGACACGTCCGCGCCGTCCAGCCGCAGCGGCGGCAGCTGCGCCTCGGCGAGCAGCCGGTCCAGCCCGGCCGGGGACAGCACGTCCCGCACCGAGTCGGCGGCGGCCGGCACGCCCATGACCGTGCCGCCGGGCAGCTGGCGGGTCCGCCCGCCGGCCCGGATCGTCGCGGACGACGGACCGGGGTGGACCACCTCCGCTCGCACACCGAGTTCCGCGGCGAGATCCAGCACCTCCGAACGGCGGGCCAGGAACGCCTCCGCGCCGACGTCGTAGCGGCAACCCGCCAGCTCCACCGTGCGCAGCTTGCCGCCGACGCGATCGGCCTGCTCGAAGAGCAGGATCTCCGCGTCCGGGCCGAGCGTGCGGCGCAACCGGTGCGCGGCGGTGAGACCGGCGACCCCTCCGCCGACGACGGCGACGCGGGGACTGCTCATCGCGCGCTCTCGGTGTGCACGAACTCGACCATGCGGGTCAGCACGTCCGGATCGGTGGTCGGCAGCACGCCGTGGCCCAGGTTGAACACGTGCCCGTCCGCGCTGCGCCCCTCGGCGAGCACGCGCCGCACCTCGCGCTCAACCGGATCCCACCCGGCGAACAGCACGGCCGGGTCGACGTTGCCCTGCACCACCGCCGGTCCCGGTTCGGCGGCGCGCACCCGCTCCGCCGCGACGTCCAGCGGGACCCGCCAGTCCACCCCGACGACGTCGGCGCCCGCCGAGCGCATCGCGCCCAGGAGTTCACCGGTGCCGACCCCGAAGTGGATCTTCGGCACGTCCGCGACCTCGGCGACGCCCTCGAAGATCCGCCTGCTGTGCGGGAGCACGAACTCGCGGTAGTCGCGCAGCGACAGGGCCCCCGCCCAGGAGTCGAACAGCTGGATCGCGTCCACCCCGGCCTCCAGCTGGACGCGCAGGAACGTCAGCGTGGTGTCGGCCAGCTTCTCCAGCAGGGCGTGCCAGGTGCGCGGGTCGGAGTGCATCAGCGCCTTGGTGCGCTCGTGGTTGCGGCTCGGCCCGCCCTCCACGAGGTAGGAGGCGAGCGTGAACGGCGCGCCCGCGAAACCGATCAGCGGGGTGTCGCCCAGCTCGTCGAGCAGCAGGCCGACCGCGTCGCCCACCTTGCGGACCTGCTCCGGGTCGAGCCGCGGCAGCGCCTCGACGTCGGCCGCGGTGCGCACCGGCGAGGCCACGACCGGACCGGTGCCCGCCACGATGTCCAGTCCGACGCCCGCCGCGTACAGCGGCAGGACGATGTCGCTGAACAGGATCGCCGCGTCCACTCCGTGCCGCCGCACCGGCTGCGCGGTGATCTCGCGGACCAGGTCCGGGGTCAGGCACGCCTGCAGCATCGGGACGCCCTCGCGGACCCGGCGGTACTCGGGCAGCGAACGGCCCGCCTGCCGCATGAACCAGACCGGGGTGTGCCGGGGGGTGCCGCCGCGGGCGGCCACCAGCAGGGGCGCGTCGGAGAGGTCCCGGCGGGCCGAGACCGGTGCGGAGTTCGTCATCGCGGTCGGTTTCCGTAGGTCGCAGGGGCGCGGTCGGCAGGCGCGCTGCCGCGGCAATCTTCGCACGCCCCCGGGCTCCCCCGACCGCCGCAGGGTCGGTTGATCGGCGTGGCTCCGACACCGGCCGCGCCCGGACGCCTACAGTCGGGGCCGTGACGGAGATGTCGGCGACGCCCGAGCTTTTCCGGCAGGCTGTTGCCGCGCTGACGTCGGCCCGCCCGCGCGGGGAGATCGAGGTGTCCGAAGTGGGCCCGCCCAAGCGACTCGCCCCCTGGGCGCATGCGCTCGCCGCCGAGGCGAACGGGCCCGCCGGGGAGCTCGCGACCTCGCGTCTGGTGCTGCTCTACGACCCGAGGGGGCAGGAGGCGTGGGACGGCGTGCTGCGGCTGGTCGTCTACCTGCGGGCCGAGCTCGATCCGGAACTGGCCACCGACCCGCTGCTGCCCGCGGTCGGCTGGTCGTGGCTCACCGATGCGCTGGAGAGCTCCGGCGCGTCGTGGACGGCGCTGGGCGGGACGGTCACCCTGACCTCCTCGGCCCGGTTCGGCGATATCGCGGGCCCGGCCCGCAGCCACGACCTGGAGTTGCGCGGGTCCTGGACGGCCACGGACGAGCACCTGGAAGCGCACGCGGCGGCGTTCCACGAGCTGATGGCGAGCGCGGCCGGACTGCCGCCCGAAGGGGTCGCGGTGCTCGGCCAGCGACCAGGCGGCGGAGCCGACGCCGGGTGAGCACGCTGCGTGGCGATCCGCTACGCAGCGCATCGGTGTCGATGCTTCGTCGAATCCGTCGCACGCGACACGCCGAAGCGGCGTTTCCTTTCGTGAAGAAGTGCCAGCACGACCGAACCGGTTGATCGTGCAAATTATTCACGATCCGCGTTCGTGTTACGTCGCTTGGCCACGCTCCGCCGTTACCAGGATCGCCAAGAGTCACCCGAACGTGCGATGCGATCATGTGCGGGTTACAACTCGATCGGGATACATACCCGATTGATCGTCCCGCTGACCCGCTTGGGCGGTTACGCTGCCCCCGACGACACCACTTTCGGTCGATCAGTGGCGCGGCTGATTGGTCGAGAGTCCCGGTGCCGGTCGGGGGGCACGACCGACTCCAGGGAGGTAGTGACGTGGCTGCCGTCGGCTTAGGTCAGGCCGCTCGAACCACGCCTGCCGGCGCACTGCCGGCCAACATGGTCCCGCACCCGCGGGAAGAACTGTTCACGGTGCTCGTGGTGGACGACCATCCGCTGCTCCGGGAGGCGATCGCCGCCCGGCTGCTGCAGATGGGCGCCGGCACGGTGCACGAGGCCGCATCGATGGCCGAAGCCAGGGCGCGTGCCCTGGCGACCGGTCCGTGCGACCTCGCGATCCTCGATCTCGGGCTCCCGGACGGGACCGGCATCGAACTGGTGACGGAACTCCGGAGCCAGGGCTGGCCGCGGATCGTGGTGCTCGCCTCGTCCGACGACCCGTACGCGGTGCGGGCCGCCTTCCAAGCCGGTGCGCAGGCGTACCTGCTGAAGTCGGCCTCGCCGATGGTGGTCACCGACGGGGTGCGCCGCGTGCTGGACGGCGGTGTGTACGCCGATCCGAGCGTGGCGCCGGTGCTGGCCGCCGGCACCCGGGTCCCGGGCACGGACAACACGCCACGGGAACTGTCCGGGCGTGAGGTCGAGGTGCTGCAGCTGGTCGCCGACGGCCGATCCAACAAGGAGATCGGCGAGGCGCTCAACCTGTCCGCGCTCACGGTGAAGAGCCACCTGTCGCGGATCGGGCGGAAGCTGGGTACCGGCGACCGCGCCCAGATGGTCGCGCTCGCGATGCGAGCCGGCGTGATCCGGTGATCCGCCGCTGACGCACCTGCTCCAGCGGTCGGACCCGACGAGCTCGGGCAGACCACCACACGGTCCGGACCGGAGCACGTAAGGTCTGGTAGCCGTGGAAGCTGCTTGTCCCGAGTCCGTTGGATCCGACCGCCCGGAGCCGGTGCTGCTGACCCGGCCAGCCGACGGCGTGCCGCCGGTGGTCGAGACCCCTGCCGCCCTGCGTGCGGCCGCGGACGCATTGGCCGCGGGCACCGGGCCGGTGGCGGTCGACACCGAGCGCGCCTCCGGCTACCGCTACTCGCAACGCGCCTACCTGGTGCAGCTGCGCCGGGAGGGCGCGGGTACGGCGCTGGTCGACCCGGTCGCGCTCGACGGCCGTCTGGAACCGCTCGTGACGGCCTTGGACGGCACCGAGTGGGTGCTGCACGCCGCCTCGCAGGACCTGCCCTGCCTCGCGGAGCTGGACCTGCGCCCGTCGCGGCTGTTCGACACCGAGTTGGCCGGCCGACTGGCCGGATTCGAGCGGGTCTCGCTGGGCGCCCTGGTCGAGCGCGTGCTCGGCTACCAGCTGGAGAAGGGGCACAGCGCCGTGGACTGGTCGCGGCGACCGCTGCCCGAGGACTGGCTGGTCTACGCCGCACTCGACGTCGAACTGCTGATCTCGCTGCGCGAGGCGATGCACGCCGAGCTGCAACGCCAGGGCAAGCTGGACTGGGCGCTGGAGGAGTTCGAGGCGGTCCGCACCACCGAGCCGCCCGCACCGCGCGCCGAACCGTGGCGCCGGACCTCCGGGATCCACCGGGTGCGCAGCCCGCGGCAGCTCGCCGCGGTCCGCAGCCTCTGGGAGGCGCGCGACGCGGTCGCGCGGGACCGCGACCTGGCGCCCAGCCGGGTGCTGCCCGACTCCGCGATCGTGCAGGCCGCGCAGGTGAGCCCCAAGACCGAGGCCGAACTCGTCGCGCTGCCGGTCTTCGGTGGCAGGCAGCAGCGCCGCCGGGCGTCGACCTGGTTGCAGGCGCTGCGCGCCGCGCGCCGCCTGCCCGCCGACGAGCTGCCCGCACCCGCCTCGGCGAACGACGGTCCGCCGCCGACCAACCGGTGGGCCGACCGCGACCCCGACGCCGCGGCCCGGCTGTCCGCCGCGCGCACCGCGCTGTCCGAGATCGCCGAGCGCAACACCCTGCCGACGGAGAACCTGCTGCTGCCGGACCTGGTCCGGCGGACCTGCTGGTCCCCGCCGGAGAACCGGGACGTCGAGTCGGTCGCGGCGCTGCTGCGCGCCAAGGGCGCGCGCGAGTGGCAGATCTCGCTGACCGCCGACGCGCTGAGCAGGGCCCTGCGCACCGAGTCGGCCGATCCGCGGATGTGAGGCGCCTGACAGGGCGGGTCGTGTGGTTACTGGCCGGTAATGCGAGATAGAGTGCGGTTACCGGCCGGTAGCGGTGGTGTTCGCAACACGCCGACGGCCGAGCAGAATCCACCACATCCAGTGAGGAGCACGCCGTGGCCGCACCTGCGTCGGCACCCGCCGACAGCCGCAGCCGTCCAGCGGTTCGTGACGTGGTCTTCGTCGACGGCGTCCGCACGCCGTTCGGCAAGGCCGGTTCGAAAGGTCTGTACGCCCAAACCCGGGCGGACGACCTGGTCGTCAAGGTCATCAGGGAACTGCTGCGGCGGCATCCGGAACTCCCGCCGGAGCGCATCGACGAGGTCGCCATCGCCGCGACGACCCAGATCGGCGACCAGGGCCTGACGATCGGCCGCAGCGCGGCGCTGCTGGCGGGCCTGCCCAAGTCCGTGCCCGGCTTCGCCATCGACCGGATGTGCGCCGGCGCCATGACCGCTGTGACCAGCGTGTCCAGCGGGATCGCCTTCGGCGCCTACGACGTGGCGATCGCCGGCGGCGTCGAGCACATGGGCAACCACCCGATGGGCGAGGGCGTCGACCCCAACCCGCGCTACGTGTCCGACAAGATCGTCGACCCGTCCGCGCTGATCATGGGCTCCACCGCGGAGAACCTGCACGACCGGTTCCCATCGCTGACCAAGGAGCGCACCGACGCCTACTCGGCGTTGAGCCAGCAGCGCTACGACGACGCGCTGCGCACCGGCAAGATCACCCCGGACCTGGTACCGGTGTCCACCCGCTCCGACGAGGGCTGGGGCCTGGCCACCGCCGACGAGCCGCCGCGGCCGGGCACCACGGCCGACGCGCTGGCCGGGCTGAAGACGCCGTTCCGCCCGCACGGCCGGGTCACCCCGGGCAACGCCGCGGGGCTCAACGACGGCGCCACCGGATGCCTGGTCGCCGACGCCGACACCGCCGCCGAGCTGGGACTGCCGGTCGGCATGCGGCTGGTCGGCTACGCCTTCGCCGGCGTCGAGCCGGAGGTCATGGGCGTGGGCCCGGTCCCGGCCACCGAGAAGGCGCTGCAGCGCGCCGGGCTGAGCATCGACGACATCGGCCTGTTCGAGATCAACGAGGCGTTCGCGGTGCAGGTGCTGGCGTTCCTGGAGCACTTCGGCATCGCCGACGACGACCCGCGGGTCAACCCGTGGGGCGGCGCGATCGCCTGCGGCCACCCGTTGGCCTCCTCCGGGGTGCGGCTGATGACCCAGCTGTCCCGGCACTTCGCCGAGCACCCCGAGGTGCGCTACGGCATCACGACCATGTGCATCGGCTTCGGCATGGGCGGCACGGTCATCTGGGAGAACCCGAACTACCAGGCAGGAGGCGAACGGTGAGCACCGAATTCGCGGCACTGTTCCCGGACGAGGTCGTCACCAGGGCCTACACCCGGCTGGTCGACGCACCCGGACTGTCCGGCAAGCTCGCCCTGATCACCATCGACAACGGGCACGACCACACCCGGCCGTCCACCTTCGGCCCCGGCGGGCTGGCCAGCCTGAACGCCGCGCTGGACGAGGCGTTCGCCGCCGAGCCCGCGGCGATCGCGGTGACCGGAAAGCCGTTCGTGTTCGCCGTGGGCGCGGACCTGTCCGGCATCGGGCAGATCACCGAGCGCGAGCAGGCGCACCAGATCGCCCAGGGCGGGCACGACGTGTTCCGCCGCCTCACCGAGTCGACGATCCCGACCTTCGCGTTCGTCAACGGCGCCGCGCTCGGCGGGGGCCTGGAACTCGCGTTGTCCTGCCACTACCGGACGGTGTCCGCCTCGGCGGGCGTGATCGCGTTCCCGGAGTGCTTCCTCGGCCTGTTCCCGGGCTGGGGCGGCACCCAGCTGCTGCCGAACCTGATCGGCGCGGACGCCGCGGTCACGGTGATCATCGAGAATGCGTTGAGCCAGAACAAGATGCTCAACCCCGCCAAGGCCCACGAGCTCGGCGTCTTCGACGAACTGCTGGACAGCCCGGACTTCCTGGAGGAGTCGGTGCGCTGGGCGACCCGGGTCGTCAACGGCGAGCACACCGTGCGGCGCCCGGAGATCGACCGCGGCAAGGCGTGGGACGACGCCGTCGCCCGCGCCCGGGGCGTCGTCGAGGCCAAGACGCACGGCGCCTCCCCCGCGGTGACCAAGGCCGTGGACCTGATCGACCTGGCCCGGGCCAACGACCTCGACGCGGGCTACGCAGCCGAGACCGAGGCGCTGGCCGACGCGCTGATGTCCGACGAGCTGCGCGCCGGTCTGTACTCGTTCGACCTGACGCAGAAGCGCGCCAAGAAGCCCGCCGGCGCGCCGGACAAGTCGCTGGCCCGCGACGTCAACAAGGTCGGCGTGGTCGGCGCCGGGCTGATGGCCGGGCAACTGGCGCTGCTGTTCGTGCGCCGGCTGAAGGTGCCGGTGGTCATCACCGACATCGACCAGGAGCGCATCGACAAGGGCGTGGGCTACATCCACGGCGAGATCGACAAGCTCGCCGCCAAGGGCCGCGTCTCGCCCGACGAGGTCAACCGGCTCAAGGCGCTGGTCACCGGCTCGCTGGACAAGGCCGCGTTCGCCGACGCCGACTTCGTCATCGAGGCCGTCTTCGAGGAGATGTCGGTCAAGCAGAAGGTGTTCGCCGAGGTGGAGGCGCACGTCTCCGCCGAGGCGATCCTGGCGACCAACACCTCGTCGCTGTCGATCACCGAGATGGCCTCCCAGCTGCGGAATCCGGAGCGGGTCGTCGGCTTCCACTTCTTCAACCCGGTGGCGGTCCTGCCGCTGCTGGAGGTGGTGCGCGGCGAGAAGACCGACGACGCGGCCCTGGCGACCGCGTTCAAGGTCGGCAAGCAGCTGAAGAAGTCCTGCGTGCTGGTCTCCGACGCCCCGGCGTTCGTGGTGAACCGGCTGCTGACCCGGTTCATGGGCGAGGTCATCGCCGCGATCGACGAAGGCACACCGTTCGACGTCGCCGACGGCGCGCTGGAGCCGCTCGGCCTGCCGATGAGCCCGCTGGTGCTGCTCCAGCTGGTCGGCCCGGCGGTGGCCCAGCACGTCAACGGCACGATGCACGCCGCCTACCCGGACCGGTTCGGCCTCAGCGACAACATGCAGCGCTTCGTCGACGCGGGCAAGACCGCGGTGTGGACCACCGACGAGTCCGGCAAGCAGGTGGTCGACCCCGAGGTCGCGGCGCTGTGGCAGCAGGGCGACAAGCCGTCCACCTCCGAGCAAGTGCGGGAGCGGGCGCTGTCGGCGCTCGCCGAGGAGGCCCGCATCATGCTCGACGAGGGCGTCGTCGCCGAGGCGCAGGACATCGACCTGTGCATGATCCTCGGTGCGGGCTGGCCGTTCTGGCTCGGCGGCATCACCCCGTACCTGGACCGCGCGGGCATTTCCGAGCGGATCAACGGCAAGCGGTTCCTCGCTCCGGGAGTGGCCAGCGTCCCGGCGTGACCGGAAGCTGCGAAGGGGCCGGTGCGCAGGCACCGGCCCCTTCGTCGTGCATGACCGGGAAGTCGCTTCTGCCATGATGGTCGGCGAGGAAATGAGGTGATGGCCGGTGTCCGCTCTGGGGCAGTACGAACTCGGGCCGTTCACGACCGCCGACCGGCGTGCGATTCGGGGGGACGGTCCGCCCCCGCCGCGCCCGTGGATCTCATGACCCGCCTGGCCGACCGGACGGGGCGGACGACGCGCCGCCTCACCGGCGTGCTCACCGCCGTCCTGTGCCTCGGGCTGGAAATCGCCGCGTTGTGCGCCGTGGTGTCGGCGTTCCGGGTGGATCCGAGCGGTCCGTGGGACGACGCCGGGCTCCTCGCGGTCGAGTTGAGCTCCTTCACCGGCGGCCTGATCGCGACGCTGAGCGGTCTGGTGCGGGCGGTGCCCATCGCGATGGGCCGGATGCGCGCGGGGTGGTTCGTGCCACCCGCCGTCCTGCTGCTCGTCGCGATCCTGCGGTTCTTCTGGGTCGACGTCAGCTATCCGCTCTGAGGCTCCACGGCGCGACGGGGAGTTCCACGGTCACCGCGAGGCCACCCCCGGGCACCGGTTCGGCGCGGACCTGCCCGCCGTGGGCGGCGACCGCGGCGCGGACGATGGACAGTCCCAGTCCGGTGCCGGTGCGGGCGGTGCGCTGGACACCGGCCCGGCGGAACGGTTCGAACAGCTCCCCCACCTCGTCCGCGCCGACCGGCGGCCCGGACGCTGCCACCCGCAACGTCGTCCACCGCGGCCCGCTCCCGGTGCCGATCCGGACCCAACCGCTGTCGACGTTGTGCCGCACGGCGTTCTCCAGGAGGTTGCCCGCCACCCGCTCCAGCAGCGCCGGATCCCCCACCGCGAACGCGGGCTCCTCGCAGCACTCCACGCGCAGGTCGCGCCGACGCGCCTCGGGTTCGACCACCCGCAACGACCGGGACACCAGCTCGGTGAGGTCCACCGGTTCCCGCACCGCGAGTTCGACGCCCTCGGTGCGGGCGAGCAGCAGCAGCGCCTCGACCAGCCGCTCGGCCTTGGCGGTGGCGTCGCGGACGACATCGGCCATCCGCCGCAGTTCCGCGGTGTCGGCGTCCGGATCGGACAGCGTGACGTCGAGCTCGGTGCGGATCACCGACAGCGGGGTCCGCAGCTCGTGGCTGGCGTTGGCGACGAACCGGCGCTGCGCGTCGAAGGCCGCCTGCAGGCGGTCCAGCATCGCGTCGAAGGTGTCCGCGAGCTCGGCCACCTCGTCACGCGGCCCGGTGAGCGCGATGCGTTCGTCCAGCGACTCGGCGGACAACCGCCGCGCCGAGCCGGTGACCTCGTGCAGCGGGCGCAGCACGCGCCCGGCCGCCGTCCACGCCAGCAGCGCGGTCGCCAGGACCACCGCGACGAAGGCGAATCCGCCGACCACCAGCACCTGTTCGCGCGCGGAGGCGCGCAACGCCTCGCCGAGCATCCCGGCGGGGACCTCGACACCGTTGACCCGCACGGTGCCGCTGTCCGGCAGCCGCGGCACGGCCGCCACCACGTTGCCGACCAGCATCCAGCCCAGCCACAGCAGGAGCACGCTCACCGCGGCGACCAGACCGGTCGCCAGCAGCGTCAACCGCAGCCGCAGTCCGGGACCGCGGCGGGCGAGGGGCGCCGCGCGCATCGCCTCAGTCCCCGGCTCGGCCCGCGGACGGGACCCGGTACCCGGCCCCGACGACCGTCTCGATGACGCTGGGCTCCCCCAGCTTCTTGCGCAGCGTCATCATCGTGACCCGCACGGTGGTGGTGAACGGGTCGGCGTTCTCGTCCCAGACCCGTTCCAGCAGTTCCTCGGAACTGACCACCGCGCCGCCGGCGGCCAGCAACACCTCCAGGACGCCGAATTCCTTGCGGGTCAGCTCGACCTCGTCGTCGCCGCGGCGGACGATCCGCTTGGCCGGATCGAGCTCCAGCTCCCGCGCGGTCAGCAGCGGCGGCTGCGCCGGAGTGGCTCGGCGGCCCAGCGCCCGCACCCTGGCGATCAGCTCGGCGAACGCGAAGGGCTTGGCCAGGTAGTCGTCCGCGCCGAGGGACAGCCCCTCGACGCGGTCCTCGACGGTGCCGCTGGCGGTGAGCATCAGGACCCGGGTGAGCTCGCCGGACGAGACGACCTCGCGGCACAGCTCGTCGCCGGACATCCCGGGCAGGTCGCGGTCCAGCACGATCACGTCGTACCGGGTGATCGACGCCTTCTCCTGGCCGCTCTCCCCGTCGTAGGCGACGTCGACGGCCATGCCCTCCCTGCGCAGACCGCGTGCGACCGCGTCGGCCAGCGGTTTCTCGTCCTCCACGACCAGGATTCGCACGTGTTCACCCTGCCACAGCGGTCACGGTGAACCGCGCAGGAACGCCCACCGCGGCCCACCCCGACCGGTCGCCGGTTGATGGCCGCTCGGGGTTCAGCCGTTGGCCGCGGGAGGCTGCTCGCCCTCGGTCGCCAGGCGCAGCGCGACCTCGGGCGCCGCGGTGCGGTCCACGACCCACTCGGTGATGCGACGAGCGATGTCCTGGTCGGTCAGGCCGAGCTCGGCGAGCACCTCGTCGCGCGAGGCGTGCGCGAGGAAGCGGTTCGGCACCGCCAGGTCGCGCAGCGGGACGTCGACCTCCGCGTCGCGCAGCGCAGCAGCCAGCGACCAGCCGAAACCGCCGTGCCTGCCGCAGTCCTCCAGCGTCACCACCAGGCGGTGCTCGGCGGCCAGCTCGACGATCCGCTCCGGCACCGGCAGCGCCCACCGGGGGTCGACCACGGTGACGCCGATGCCCTGCGCGGCCAGCCGCGCGGCGGCGGCCACCGCGGTCTTCGCGAAGGCGCCGACGGCGACCAGCAGCACGTCCCGGTCCTCACCGGCCGTCGGGTGGCGCAGCACGTCGACGCCGCCGGTGCGCTCGACGGCCGGGACTTCCTCGATCACCGAGCCCTTGGCGAACCGCAGCACGGTCGGGCCGTCGTCGACCGCGACCGCCTCGCGCAGCTCCTCGCGCAGGGTGACCGCGTCGCGCGGCGCGGCGACCCGGATTCCCGGGACGAGTCCCAGGATCGACAGGTCCCACATGCCGTTGTGGCTGGCACCGTCTTCGCCGGTGATCCCGGAGCGGTCCAGGGTGATGGTGACCGGCTGCCGGTGCAGCGCCACGTCCATCAGCAGCTGGTCGAAGGCCCGGTTCAGGAACGTCGAGTACACCGCGAACACCGGGTGCATCCCGCCCATCGCCAGCCCGGCGGCGGAGGTCATGGCGTGCTGCTCGGCGATGCCGACGTCGATGCAGCGCTCCGGGTAGGCGTCGGCGAACCTGTTGAGCCCGGTCGGGCCGAGCATCGCCGCGGTGATGGCCACCACGTCCGGCCGTTCCGCCCCGATGCGGACCAGTTCGTCGGAGTAGACGTCGGTCCAGCTCTTGGGCGCGGGCTTGGTGGGCAGGCCGGTTTCCGGATTGATGACCTTGACCTGGTGCATCTGCTCGGCCTGGTCGTTCTCGGCGGGCGCGAAGCCGTTGCCCTTGCGGGTGACCGCGTGCACGATCACCGGCCCGCCGAAGGACTTCGCCATGGACAGCGCGTGCTCCATGGCGCGCAGGTCGTGCCCGTCGACCGGGCCGAGGTACTTGATGCCCAGATCGGAGAACATCACCTGCGGGCTGATCGCGTCCTTGATGCCGCTCTTGGCCGCGTGCAGACCGGTGTACAGCGAACGACCGACCACGGGCAGGTTGCGCAGCGTGCGGCGCCCGCTCTCCAACGCCCGTTCGTAGCTCGGGTTCAGCCGCAGCGCGGTGAGGTGCTCGGCGAGACCGCCGATGGTCGGCGCGTAGGAGCGCCCGTTGTCGTTGACCACGATCACCACCGGCCGCTCCTGGTCGGCAGCGATGTTGTTCAGCGCCTCCCAGCACATGCCGCCGGTGAGCGCGCCGTCGCCGACGACCGCGCAGACGTGCTGGCCGGAGCGCGTGAGCTGGAACGAGCGCGCCAGTCCGTCGGCGTAGGACAGCGCGGTCGAGGCGTGGCTGTTCTCGACCAGGTCGTGCTCGCTCTCGGCGCGCGACGGGTAGCCGGACAGGCCGTCCCGCTTGCGCAGCCGGTCGAAGCCGTCCTGGCGACCGGTGAGGATCTTGTGCACGTAAGCCTGGTGACCGGTGTCGAAGACGACGGCGTCGCGCGGGGAGTCGAAGACCCGGTGGACCGCCAGGGTCAGCTCGACCGCGCCCAGGTTGGGCCCGAGGTGCCCGCCCGTGCGCGACACCTTCTCGATCAGAAAGGACCTGATCTCGGCGGCCAGCTGCACCAGCTCACCGTGCCGCAGGCGTTTGACGTCGGCCGGACTCTGCACGGATTCCAGCAGCGTCACCGCTCCACCTCACTCGTCGTGCCGGTCGGGTTCTCTCGCATGCCGAGCGCCGGCGTGGCTGCGTGCCTGGCGGTCTCCGCGATGCGGGCCGGGCCCCAGTCTACGGAGGCGCCCTGGAGCGCCCCGGCAAGGTTCGGCACGCCGACGTCTGTCGTGGTCAGGCTCTTTCCGAGTGCCATCGTGACCCACCAGGACACGACCGGCGAATGCGGAGCCGCACCGACGCGTGAGACCGGGTACGCGCAGTAACCGGAATTCACTCCCCGGAAGGATCACGCTCCAACAGCGCGATGCACTCGACGTGGTGAGTCATGGGAAAGGCGTCGAAGGCTTCGAGCTCGCCCAGCCGGTAGCCGCGCTCCTCGAACAGCCCCACGTCCCGCGCCAGCGCGGCCGGATCGCACGCGACGTGCACGACGCGGCGCGGGCGACGCGCCGTGATCGCGTCCACGACCGCGCGGCCGGCGCCCTTGCGCGGCGGGTCGAGCACCACGACGTCCGGCGACGGCACGGACGTGTCGTCGAGCACGTGCTCGACGAGCCCGGCGCGGAAGTCCACCTGCGGCAGGTCGCGCAGGTTCGCCACGGCGTCCTCGACCGCCTGCCGCGACGACTCGACCAGCAGCACGGAACCCGTCGGCCCGACCTGCTCGGCCAGCGGCGCGGCGAACAGGCCCACACCGCCGTAGAGGTCCCACGCCGCGCCTCCCTCCGGCGCTGCCGCGAACCTCGCGACGACCTGCGCGAACACCTCCGCCGCGGCGTGGTGCACCTGCCAGAAGCCCTGCGCGGCGACCTGGAACGACCGCCCGGCGGCGGTCTCCCGGGCCACCCCGCTCCCGCTCACCTGCCGGGTCACCGCCCGGCTGCGGCGGCGCTGCGGCTTGTGGTCGACGGCGGACACGTGCACCTCGCCGTCGGCGTCGCGGGCGACGCCGAGCTCGGCCCCGGGACGCCAGCGGCGCCCGGTGACCCCGTCGAGAGCCCCCTCGACGGTGATCGGGCAGTCGTCGACCGGAACGACCCGGTGACTGCGGTGCGCGCGGAACCCGGCCCGGCCCCGGCGGTCCACCGCCAGGCGCGCGCGGGTGCGCCAGCGCAGCGGGCCGCCCGGCAGCTCCCGCACCTGCACGTCGCGCTCGATCCCGGCGATGCGCTGCAGCTGCTCGGCGATGACGGCCGCCTTCAGCTCGCGCTGGGTCCCGGCGTCCGCGTGCTGCCAGTCGCAGCCGCCGCAGCGGTCGCGACCCAGCGCCATGTCCGCCAGCGGGCACGGCGGCGCCACCCGGCCCGGCGCGGCGGTGACCACCTCGACGGCGTCGGCGCGGCAGAACCCGCCGCCGGCGTCCTCGGTGACCTCGGCCACCACGACCTCGCCCGGCAGCGCGTGGCGGACGAACACCACCCGCCCCTCGTGCCGGGCCACGCAGTGGCCTCCGTGCGCCACCGGGCCGATCTCGACCCGCAGCCTCCGACCGGTCCAGTCCGGCTTGTCGGTCACCGGCGCTCGCTCCCCTTCCGCTCCACGCCGAGACCGCGCCGCGCGGCACCGGGCATCGACGCCGGACGCACCACGCGCCGCACGCGCTCGGACGACTCCAGCTGCCACGGCACGCTGGTGACCATCACCCCGGGCTGGAAGAGCAGCCGGCTCTTGAGCCGCAGGGCGCTCTGGTTGTGCAGCAGCTGCTCCCACCAGTGCCCGACGACGTACTCGGGGATGAACACGGTGACCACGTCGCGCGGGCTGTCCCGCCGGATCCGCTTGACGTAGTCCAGCACCGGCCGGGTGATCTCCCGGTACGGCGACTCCAGCACCTTCAGCGGCACCGGCAGGTTCTCGTGCTCCCAGCGGGCGACGAGTTCACGGGTGTCCTCGTCGTCCACGTTGACGGTGACGCCCTCCAGCTCGTCCGGGCGCGTCGCGCGGGCGTAGGCGATCGCCCGCATCGTCGGCAGGTGCAGCTTGGAGACCAGCACCAGGGCGTGGTTGCGGGACGGCAGCACCGCGTCGGCCTCCTGCCGCTCCAGCTCGGCCGTGACCCGGTCGTAGTGCCGGTGGATGGCGGTCATCAGCAGGTAGATGGCGGCCATCGCGGTGATCGCGATCCACGCGCCCTGGGTGAACTTGGTGATCAGCACGATCACCAGCACGCTGGCGGTCATCACCAGACCGATCGAGTTGATCAGCTGCGAACGCCGCATCCGCCGACGCGCCGCCGGGTCGGTCTCCGCGCGCAGCTTCCGGTTCCAGTGCCGGATCATGCCGCTCTGGCTGAGCACGAAGGACACGAACACGCCGACGATGTAGAGCTGGATCAGCCTGGTGACCTCGGCTTGGAAGGCGAACACGAGGATGATCGCGCCGGCGGCCAGGAACAGGATGCCGTTGGAGAACGCCAGCCGGTCGCCCCGGGTGTGCAGCTGCCGCGGCAGGAACCGGTCCTGCGCCAGGATCGACCCCAGCACCGGGAAACCGTTGAAGGCGGTGTTGGCGGCCAGCACCAGGATCAGCCCGGTGAAGAACACCAGGTACCAGATACCGGGCGTGAAACCGCTGAACACCGCCCCGGCCAGCTGCGCGATCAGCGTTTTCTGCTCGTAGTTCGGCGGAGCGCCGATCAGCTGGTGCGCCGGGTCGTCGGCGACGATCGCACCGGTGATCCGGGCCAGCATGATCAGGCCCAGGAACATGACGACCGCGATGCCGCCCATCAGGGCCAGCGTGGTGGCCGCGTTCCGGGACTTGGGCTTGCGGAACGCCGGCACGCCGTTGCTGATCGCCTCCACACCGGTCAGCGCCGCGCTGCCGGAGGAGAACGCGCGCAGCACCAGGAACACGAACGCCGCACCGGCCATCTGCTGGTGCTCGCCGACCATGACGAATCCGGCGCTCTCGGCGCGCGGGTGGTCACCGAGCACGAACGAGCGGAACAGGCCCCAGCCGATCATGCCGAGGATGCCGACGACGAACGCGTAGGTGGGGATCGCGAACAGCGAGCCGGACTCCCGCACGCCCCGCAGGTTCATCGCCGTGAGCAGGACGATGGCCCCCACGGCGAACAGCACCTTGTGCGTGGCGACGAACGGGATGACCGAGCCGATGTTGGCAGCGGCGGAGGAGATCGACACCGCGACGGTGAGGATGTAGTCGACGAGCAACGCGCTGGCCACCACGAGCCCCCACTGGCGCCCGTGGTTGACGCTGGCCACCTCGTAGTCGCCGCCACCGGAGGTGTAGGCCCGGACGTTCTGGCGGTACGAGGCCACGACGGTGACCATCACCAGCGCGACCAGCACCCCGATCCACGGGCTCACCGAGTACGCGGAGATCCCGGCGGTGGACAGCACGAGCAGGATCTCCTCGGGCGCGTACGCCACACTGGACATGGCGTCGGAGGAGAACACCGGCAGCGCGATGCGTTTGGACAGCAGCGTGTGCGAAAGGCGGTCGCTGCGGAACGGCCGACCGACGATCAACCGTTTCGCGGTTGCGAGCTTGGACACGGCACAGAGCGTAAGCGCAACCCCGGGCACCCTTGTGGGTGCGGCTGGCGGAATTGTGCTCACGTCACATCAGCACGCCCACCCCTGCCGCGCGAGCGCCTCACCCGGTACGGTGCACCAGCCCGGAGCCCACGGGTGCGCGCCGCCTCACGTCGACGCCCACCCGGGTACCGTCGCGCTAACAGCCGTGATCTCGGCATCCGTCGAGGTCGCCGGAGCAAGCCCGCAGCGAGGAGACAGGTCGTGCACGTCGTGATCATGGGTTGCGGCCGGGTCGGGGCCTCCCTGGCCGCGGCCCTGCAGCGGCTCGATCACACCGTCGCCGTGGTGGACAAGAACCCCCAGGCGTTCCACCGACTGGGCAGGGACTTCCACGGGCGACAGGTTACCGGAAACGGCTTCGACCGGGACATCCTGGTCGAAGCGGGCATCGAGCAGGCCGCGGCGTTCGCCGCCGTGTCCAACGGCGACAACTCCAACATCGTGTCGGCCCGGGTCGCCCGCGAGACGTTCGGCGTCGAGCACGTGGTGGCCCGCATCTACGACCCCAAGCGCGCCGAGGTGTACCAGCGCCTGGGCATCCCGACCGTGGCGACGGTGCCGTGGACGACCGACCGCTTCCTGCGGATGCTGCTGCCCGAAGGCGTGGCCACCGCGTGGCGGGAACCGTCCGGGACCGTCGCGGTGCTGCAGCTGCCGCTGCACGAGAAGTGGGTCGGGCGGCGGGTCGCCGAGCTGGAGGGCGCGACCGGCGCGCGCGTCGCCTTCATCATGCGGTTCGGCGACGGCATCCTGCCCGAGCCCAAGACCGTGATCCAGGCCGACGACACCGTGTACGTGGCCGCGCTGTCGGGCACGGTCACCGACGTCACGGCGGCGGCCCGACGCACCCCCGAGGAGAGCGAGTGATGCGCATCGCGATCGCGGGCGCCGGCGCGGTCGGCCGGTCCATCGCGCGGGAACTGCTCGAAGGCGACCACGAGGTCATGCTCATCGAGCGCAATCCGCAGAGCTACCAGCCCAAGGCGATCCCGGACGCCGAGTGGGTGCTGGCCGACGCGTGCGAGCTGGCGTCCCTGGAGGAGGCGGGACTGCAGTCCTGCGACGTGGTCATCGCGGCCACCGGCGACGACAAGGTCAACCTGGTGGTCTCGCTGCTGTCCAAGACCGAGTTCGCGGTGCGCCGCGTGGTGGCCCGGGTGAACGACCCCGGCAACGAGTGGCTGTTCACCGAGGCGTGGGGCGTGGACGTCGCGGTCTCCACGCCGCGGATGCTGGCCGCCATGGTCGAGGAGGCGGTCAACGTCGGCGACCTGGTGCACCTGATGACGCTGCGCCAGGGGCAGGCCAACCTGGTCGAGGTCACGCTCCCGGACAGCACTCCGCTGGCCGGGCGCCGGGTCCGGGACCTGGCGCTGCCCGCCGACGCGGCGCTGGTGACGATCCTGCGCGGCGGCCGGGTCATCGTCCCCCAGGCCGACGACCCGCTGGAGATCGGCGACGAGATGCTCTTCGTGGCCACCGCCGACGTCGAGCAGGAGATCCGCGCGATCGTCAGCGACCAGGCCGAGGAACCGCAGTCCTGACCACGGGGCCGACGCCGCCGCGGTCGGCGTGCTGAGAATTCCGGGCGCGGGTGCCATCGCGGCACCCGCGTTCGCGCGTCAACCCGCCGCCGGTCCGGAGCGGGCCGCGGCCGCCTCCTCCTCGGCGGCGACCTCCTCGGCGACCTTGGCGGCGCGGCGGACGGCCCAGATCGTCACGACGAGCGCGAGGCCGGTCAGCGGATAGCCCATCGCGATGCGGGCGAACGCCAGCCAACCGGTCTGGTCGGAGTCGTACAACCACTGCTGCACGACGTACTTCGCCGCGAACACGACGGTCCACGCCAGCGTGGCGAGGTCGTAGCCGAGCATCGCCCGCCGGTGCTTGCGCCAGGAGAAGCCGAGGCTGTTCAGCAGCGACCAGGCCACCCCGACCAACGGCCACCGCACCACCACCGAGGCCAGGAAGACCCCGCCGTAGACCAGGCTGGTCCAGATGCCCAGCAGGAAGAAACCGCGGACCTCGCCGGAGCGGTAGGCGATGAAGGAGCACACCGCCACGCCCAGCACACCGGAGATCGCCGGTTGCAGCGGCTCCTTGCGGACCAGCCGGATCACCGCGATCAGCACCGCGGCTCCGATCGACGCCCAGATGGCGGGCATCAGGCTCGTCAGGGCGCTCACCACGACGAAGACGACGATGGGCACCGCCGAGTAGGCGAGCCCGCTGATACCGCCCATCTGCTCCAGCAGGGTCTTCTCCGCGTCCTGACCCGCGTGCTGGTCGTCGGTCCTGCCCTGGGCGGTGACCCCGCTCTCGGAGGCCGATGCGCTGTGTTCGCTCATGCGGTGTTCTGCAGCTCGTAGTAGGGGTTGTACAACACCTTCCGGCCGTCGCGGACGGCGATGCGGCCGCGCGCCTTGATGAGGCGGCCCGGCTCGATCCCGGCGATCTTGCGCCGGCCGAGCCACACCAGGGTCACGCCCTCGGTGCCGTCGAACAGTTCGGCCTCCAACGTCGGCGCGGACGCCTTGGGCGACAGGCCGACGCTGCGCAGCCGTCCCAGCACCACGGCCTCCTGGCCGCACTCGCAGTCGCACGCCCGCTGCGCGCCACCCGCCTGGGACCTCTCGGAGAGGTCGTCGGCGTCGAGCTCGCTGACGTCACTGGTCAACCGCCGTACGAGGCGGCGCCAATAACCGCCGCCGGTCTTGCTCATCTAGCGCTCCTGTGCGCCTCGGGGCTCGACTTGGCAGCCCGTGCGCCCCCAGCGTAGCCCGGCGCCGGACGGGTAGTCGCGGCCCTGCGGGCATTCTCGACTTGACCCGCACGATCGGATCAACTTCGGGCTTCGACGGGCACCCAGCGTCAGTTCTGCGGCAGCGCGAGCGCACCGCCGAGCCCGATCAGCGTCGCCCCGCTGGCCACCTGCTGGCGGCGCCGACACCGGGCGCCGGCGGCCAGCCGACCGGCGAAAACGGCCACCACAGGTCGGCCGTCAGCGTCAACGCGACGAAGCCCACCCCAGCACCGCGCGAGCCGCTGGTCCTCGCCGGTGCGGGCACCGCCCCGGGAGCCCGCCGCAGTTCCCGCAGCGAACGGACGCCGAGGTAGAAGAGGTACGCCGCCAGCTTCACCGCGGTGAACGCCACGGCCCCGGCCATCAGCAGCGCGGAGTGAAATTCAGCCCGCCTGGCCGTTGGTCTGCGCCTGCTGGATGTGCCGCAGGATCGGCTCCGGCAGCTCGATCGGCAGCGGCGTGCGGACCGGCAGCGGCTCCTCCCCGCGCACCACGACGGTCTCGTCCAGCACCGCGTACAGCAGCTTGGTGCAGGCTTCGGCGTGCTCGGCGGGGCCCGCCGCCACACCGCGCAGCAGCCACCGCGGGCCGTCGACGCCGACGAACCGCAGCGCAGCCTTGGGCGAGTCGGCCACCAGCTCGACTCCCCAGTCACCCTCCTCGGCGATCACCCGCGCACCGTCGGCGCGCAGCTGCTCGGCGAGTTCCTCGCTCACCTCGGGCCACAGGTCGCCGCTGCGCGGTGCGGCGAAAGCGCTGACCGTCAACCGGCCGACCTGGGTGACCAGGTGCACGGCGCGCACCGGTCCGGCCGGGTCGACCTCGACCTGCAGCTGACCGCCCTCGGGGACCGGGAGCCGGACCGACCCCAGGTCGAGCCGCTCCACCCCGTCGTCGGGCGCCTCGGTCGCGTCGTACGGCCCGCCCTGCGGCGGGTACTCGTCGGCCGCGTCCGGCTCGTCGACCGCCCCGGGCTCCGCGTCCCGCCGCCGGCGGCCCCATCCGAACATCCCCTCAGACCTCCGTCCTGTGCTCGGCCCCGGTGTCCCCCAGGGTCGCCAGCACCTCGTGTCCACCGGTGGACCCGTAGCCGCCGTCGCCGCGCAGCGACTCCGGCAACTCCTCCACCTCGTGGAATACCGCGTGCTCGACCTTCTGCACCACGAGCTGGGCGATCCGGTCGCCCCGCCGCAGCGTCAGCGGTTCCGAGCGATCATGGTTGATCAGGCAGACCTTGATCTCACCCCGGTACCCGGAGTCGATCGTTCCGGGCGCGTTGACGATGCTCAACCCCGCCTTGGCGGCCAGCCCGGACCGCGGGTGCACGAAACCGGCGTAGCCCTCCGGCAGGGCCACCGCCACCCCGGTTCCGACCAGCACTCGTTCACCCGGTCGGAGGACCACGTCCCGCGTGGTCACCAGGTCGGCCCCGGCATCGCCGGGTTTGGCGTAGCTCGGCAGCGGCACGTCGGGATCAAGTCGAGTCAGCAGGACCTTCACAGTCGACACGGGCCGCGAGACTACCCTGGAGCCGTGTCCGAGAGCGTGGAAGCGGCCAGCATGACCGGCGACACCCCCGGTCAGGGGAACGCAGTGGGCGGGACGGCGTTCCGCGAGCGGTTGTACGCGTCCTGGTGGACGTGGCCGCTACCGGTGATCGCCGCGGTGCTGCTCGCCGCCGAGGTGCACATGGGCTACCCCGGCGTGCGGGCGTGGCTGCCCTACGTCGTGCTCGTCCCGCTGGCGGTGGCGGTGCCGCTGTGGCTGGGGCGCACCAAGGTGGAGGTCCGCGACGGTGAGCTGTGGGCCGCCGACGCGCACCTGCCGCTGCGGTTCGTCGACGACGCCGAAGTGGTGACCGCCGGGGAGCACCGGCGGGCGCTCGGTCCGGACCTGGACCCGGCCGCGTTCGTGCTGCACCGCCCGTGGATCAAGACGTCGGTGCGGGTCTGGTTGGACGACGAGAACGACCCGACGCCGTACTGGGTCGTCAGCACGCGCCACCCGCACCGGCTGGTGGCAGCCCTGGGCAAGAGCTGAGCCCGGGTGCGCCGGCCCGAAAAGACAACTGGGCACACGCCGTCGCGTGTGCCCAGCCACTCCCCGGTCGCTGTCGTTGCAAGCCGTGTCAGGCGGCGCAGTCGCGGCAGATCAGCCGACCGCCGCGGTCCTCCGCCAGCCGGCTGCGGTGGTGGACGAGGAAGCAGCTAGAGCAGGTGAACTCGTCCGCCTGCTTCGGGAGCACCTTGACGGTCATCTCCTCGCCGGACAGGTCGGCGCCCGGCAGTTCGAAGTTCTCCGCGATCGCCCCTTCGTCCTCGTCCACGACGCCGGACTGCGCATCATTGCGCCGCGCCTTGAGCTCCTCCAGCGAGTCCTCGGCCAAGTCGTCGGACTCGCGGCGCGGAGCGTCGTAGTCGGTCGCCATCGTTGATTCACCCCTGCGTTAGTGGAGACTGCAATGGTGTGCCGCTGGTAAACGTTCCAGGACCAGGATTTGTGCCCGCGAGCGCAGTGATCGTGGTCTCGCCCTGCAACGCGTCTAGTTCCCCCGTAACGAGCGACTCGCCTCATCCGGCACTCCCTGAGGCGCCGAGAGGGTAGCTCATACGAATCCGGAACACGCACCAGGTCACCCATAGGTGTGGTGTTCGCTGCACCGGACGGCACAGGGAGATCAACTCCGCCCTCCTTCCGCCCGCGTCCTCCTTGGTTGCCCACCTCCCCCGCCCGTGATGCGATGCGCTGAGAGCTCGCCGGTCACGGCATTCCATCGATCCGACGACCGGCCACAACGACCGGGAGACGAGTCGGTGTCCACCACGACGTGTGACGGTGGCAGCACCTAGGCTGATCTCGTGACGACCGGTGCGCGGGATGGGAACCAGCCAGGAAGGGGCGGGAAGTGTCTGCCGTGAGCGCGAGGGTGAGCCGACGGGGTCCCCGGTACCGAAGGCGCCGACCGATGCCCGCTCTGGTGGTGCTCGCGGTGCTCGTCGTGCTGTCGGGAGTGCTGTGGACGCGCGTCTTCGGCAGCGTGGAGGACATCGATACCGCGACGAGCTGCAACGCACCGGGTGCGCCGACCGCCGCTCCCGCCGGGCAGGCGAAACCCGCGGGAGCGCCGCTGGGGAACATGTTGCCGCGCAACGCGCTCGACCGGGCGAATCCGGTCCCGCCCCAGGACGTGCACGTGCGGGTCGTCAACGGCAACGGGGAGAGCCGCCAGGCGTCGCTGGTCGCCGACGAGCTGAACAGTCTCGGGTTCGCCCAGGGCGGCAAGCCCGGCAACGACCCGGTCTACGTCAACTACGACCTGCACTGCCACGGCCAGATCCGGTTCGGCGGCGCGGGCGTGAGCGCCGCGCGCACCCTCAGCCTCATCGCGCCCTGCGCGCAGCTGGTCCGCGACGAGCGCGAGGACGCCAGCGTGGACTTCGCCCTCGGCTCGCGGTTCGACGACATCAAGGCGACGCCGGAGGCCAAGCAGATCCTGCAGCAGCTGGAGAACTGGGTCCCGCAGCGCGACCAGCAGGGCAGCGCCAACCAGGAGGTCACGCCGCCGCAGATAAGCAAGGACCTGCTGGCCAAGGCCCGCGACGTGCACTGCTGAGAACGGGCCGGCGGAACTGACGAGCCCTCCGGCCCGGGCCGGAGGGCTCGTCCGCGTCAGACCTCGCCGGCTTCGGCGCGCAGCAGCGCGTCGCCGAGGTCCTTGGCGATGCCGGGGGCGGCGCACACGATCATCCCGTCGCCGAGGCCGTCGTCCGACTCCCGCTGCGGCAGCCGCAGCGCCGCCCCGGCCTCGGCCGCGATGAGCGCACCGGCGGCCCAGTCCCACCGGTTCAGGCCGACCTCGAAGTAGCCGTCGAGCCAACCCGCGGCGACCGCGCACAGGTCCAGCGAGGCGGCGCCGCTCCGGCGGATGTCGCGGACCTCCCCGAGCAGCTGGCCGACCACCCGGGCCTGCGCGGTACGCCGCCGGACGTCGTAGGCGAACCCGGTGCCGACCAGGGCCAGGTCGAGCCGGTCGGAGCCGGAGGCCCGCAGCCGACGGCCGTCCACGTGCGCGCCGCGCCCGGCCGCGGCGCTCCACACCCGGCCGGACACCGGCTCCACCACGGCACCGGCGACCGAGCGCCCGTCGACCTGGGCGGCGAGCGAGACCGCGTACCACGGGTAGCCGTACAGGTAGTTGACGGTGCCGTCGATCGGGTCGACCACCCAGCGCAGACCGTCGAGCGCGCCTTCGCCGCCCTCCTCCTCGCCGAGGACGGACTCGCCGGGGCGCAGCTCGGCCAGCCGTTCCCGGACGAGCCGTTCGACGGCGCGGTCGCCGGCGGTCACCACGTCGGTCTCAGTGCTCTTGGTGTCCACGGAACCGTCGGTGATCGCTTCGTCGCGCACCGTGCGCGCGAGATCACCCGCTTCCTGCGCGACCTGCACGGAGATTTCACGCAGGGTTTCCAGATCTAGGTCTTTAGGCCATCCCACACACACATCGCAACACAACACGGTTAAGGTCTGCACACCTTGGTCTGAATCGAATAGGAAGGATCAGCCATGGGCAGTGCCCGCGGTTTCGGCGTGGATATCGGCGGGTCGGGCATCAAGGGTTGCCCGGTCGACATCGAGGGCGGCGTGCTGGCCGACGAACGCATGCGCATCCCCACCCCGCAGCCTTCGACGCCCTCGGCGGTGGCCGACGTCGTCGCGGAGATCGTCGAGAAGTTCTCCTGGACCGGCCCCGTCGGCATCACGCTGCCCTGCGTGATCAAGGACGGCACGGCGCTCACCGCCGCGAACGTCGACAAGGGCTGGATCGGTACAGATGCGCAGTCCCTGTTCGCCGAGCGGCTCGGTCGGCCGCGCGAACAGATCGTAGTCCTCAACGACGCCGACGCCGCGGGCATCGCGGAACTGCGCTCCGGCGCGGGCGCCGGGCACCGCGGCCTGGTGGTGGTGCTGACCTTCGGCACCGGCATCGGCAGCGCGATGTTCGTCGACGGCAAGCTGATCCCCAACACCGAGTTCGGGCACATCGAGGTCGACGGCCACGACGCCGAGACCGAGGCCGCGGCCTCGGTCAAGGACAACCTGGAGCTGACCTACCCGGAATGGGCGCCGCGCGTCAGCCGCTACATCCAGGCGCTGGAACGGTTCCTGTGGCCGGACCTGATCATCGCCGGCGGCGGGGTCAGCAAGAAGGCGCACAAGTGGCTGCCGCTGCTGGAGGCGCGCACTCCGGTCGTGGCCGCGGCGCTGAAGAACGACGCGGGCATCGTCGGCGCCGCGAGCGCTGCCGTGACCAGCGGCGACGTCTGAACCGACAGGGGCTTAGCACACCGGCCCGGGCGCGAACTCCGCCTTGCAGCGGAACCGCACTCCGCCATCGCAGTTACAATGGAACACGGCCCACTTGATTCGAAGTCCTCTTCGGTGAAGCACTTCCGGTGCTTCGCGCCACCGGGAAGGGCTCGGCGGGTGGGTTGTCCCCGACCTTTGGCGGCCGAGGTTTCGCGCCCTCCGGCCAGCCCTGATCGACCGTCGCGAAAGGGCGTACGTGGCAGCCGCAGAAACCGCAACCCGACGCTCCAGCTCCGCCGCAACCTCTGGCGGTGCCCAGACCCAGTCGGCCCAGGCGCAGGCGACCCCCGCTTCGGAGGCGGCTGCCGGAACCGACGAGGGCACGCAGAAGTCGACGACCGCTCGCAAGAGCGCGCCGAAGACGTCGACCAAGTCCGGTGCGAAGTCGGCGACCGGCAAGACCGGCACCAAGTCGGCGGCCAAGAAGGGCGCCAAGGCTCCGGCGAAGAAGTCGACCAAGTCGGCCGCCGCCAAGGGCAGCGGTGAGAGCCTGGAGATCGACGAACCGATCGAGACCGACCTGACCTCGCCGGACGTCGGCGACCTGGCCGACGTCGACGTCGAGATCCCCGACGAGCCCGTTCCGGAGGAGGACGCCAAGGACGCGGACTTCGTCTGGGACGAAGAGGAGTCCGAGGCGCTGCGACAGGCGCGCAAGGACGCCGAGCTGACCGCATCGGCCGACTCGGTGCGCGCCTACCTCAAGCAGATCGGCAAGGTCGCACTGCTCAACGCCGAGGAAGAGGTCGAGCTGGCCAAGCGCATCGAGGCCGGCCTCTACGGCGCCGAGCGGCTGCGCCAGGCCGAGGAGAACGGCGAACAGCTGACCACGCAGATGCGGCGCGACCTGCGCTGGATCGTGCGCGACGGCGAGCGCGCCAAGAACCACCTGCTGGAGGCCAACCTCCGCCTCGTGGTCAGCCTCGCCAAGCGCTACACCGGCCGCGGCATGGCGTTCCTGGACCTGATCCAGGAGGGCAACCTCGGCCTGATCCGCGCGGTCGAGAAGTTCGACTACACCAAGGGCTACAAGTTCTCCACCTACGCGACCTGGTGGATCCGGCAGGCCATCACCCGGGCCATGGCCGACCAGGCCCGCACCATCCGCATCCCGGTGCACATGGTCGAGGTCATCAACAAGCTCGGCCGCATCCAGCGCGAGCTGCTGCAGGACCTGGGCCGCGAGCCCACGCCCGAGGAGCTCGCCAAGGAGATGGACATCACCCCGGAGAAGGTGCTGGAAATCCAGCAGTACGCCCGGGAGCCCATCTCGCTGGACCAGACCATCGGTGACGAGGGCGACAGCCAGCTCGGCGACTTCATCGAGGACTCCGAGGCGGTCGTCGCCGTCGACGCGGTGTCGTTCACGCTGCTGCAAGACCAGTTGCAGTCGGTGCTGGCGACGCTGTCGGAGCGCGAGGCGGGCGTCGTCCGGCTGCGCTTCGGCCTCACCGACGGCCAGCCGCGGACGCTGGACGAGATCGGCCAGGTCTACGGCGTGACCCGGGAGCGGATCCGGCAGATCGAGTCCAAGACGATGTCGAAGCTCCGGCACCCCTCCCGGTCGCAGGTCCTGCGCGACTACCTGGACTGACGAACGACCCCGGAAAGGCCGCCGACCGCACACCGGTCGGCGGCCTTTTCGCTTCCCGAGGAGGCGACCACGTGTTCGCCTGGAGCGGACAAGCCGCTCGCGGACTGTGACACCGGGCACCCGCAGGACCCGCCCAAGATCGTCCCGAATGCTGGAAAACCCCTCGCCACAAGGGCTTTCGCGAGTTGATCACGCTCTGCGACGAGCGCTGCTGCATCCGGGTGCTTCATGGTGACGACCGTCGCCTCGCGGCCCGGGAACACTGACTTCGGCCCACGCGTCTGTAAGAGTGGAGCCAACGAGCACCGACCCTGCAGCCAGAGGGCCACCGGTGGTCGTAGCAGGATCGAGGGCGTCGGAGCTTCCGACGCCGGGACGGAGGGAGACCACGATGCCGGCAACGCTCACCCGCCCCGAGCTGACCGCCGCCGACCGCTGCGACCGCTGCGGGGCCGCTGCCAAACTTCGCGCCGTACTGCCGTCCGGCGGGGAGTTGCTGTTCTGCGGGCACCACGCCCGCGAGTTCGAAGCTGGTCTGCGTGAGATGGAAGCAGAGCTGCAGGACGAACGGTAAGGCCGCGCAAAGCCACGAGGTGCCCCCGGGGACGCGTTCTCCGGGGGCACCTCTTCGTCGTGCACCCCCTCATCCGGTGCTGAGGTCGCCCAGGGCGTCCAGCAGGCGGCGCACGTCGCTCTCGCCGGTGTAGTGCGACAGGCTCGCCCGCACACCGCCGGTGCTGCCCACGCCCAGCGCGTGCACCAGCTCCCAGGCGTAGGAATGGCCGTGCGAGACGTTGAGGCCGCGCGCGGCGAGGAACTCGGCGACGGCAGCGGGCTCGGTGCCCGGGACCGTGAAGAAGGCCGTCGGCGTGCAGGGTCCCTGCGGAGCACCGTGCCGCACGACCCCGTCGAGCGCGGCGAGGCCGTCGAACAGCGTCCGCGCCAGGCGGTCCTCGTGGTCGCGCGCCGCGCGGCGCGACACCGCCAGGCGGTCCGCGCGAGTGCCGTCGGCATCGGAGTCCAGACCCGCCAGGTGTTCGACGGCCGCCACGACACCCGCCATCGACGCGAACGGGTTGGTGCCCAGTTCGAAGCGGTCCGGAACGGTGTCCGGCGAGGGCGCGAGCTTGTCCGGGTGCAGCGTCTCCAACGACCACGGGTCGGAGGCCACGACGGCCGCCAGGTGCGGACCGGCCCACTTGTAGGCGCTGGTGGCGTAGAAGTCCGCGCCGAGTTCGGCGATCCGCACGGGCACGTGCGGGCAGTGCTGCACGCCGTCCACGTACGACACGGCGCCCACCTGCCGGGCCCGGTCGGTGATGGTCCGCACGTCCGGGATGGTGCCCAGCAGGTTCGACGCCGCGGTGACCGCGACCAGCTTGGTCCGGTCGCCGATCAGCTCGGTCACCCGCTCCGCCGGGAGTTCCCCGGTGGGGTCCACCTCGGCGGTGCGCACCGACGCACCGGCCTTGCGGGCCAGCTGCACCCAGGGGCGCACGTTGGCGTCGTGGTCCAGCCGGGTCACGACGACCTCGTCGCCGGGCCGCCACCCGGCGGCCAGCACCGCGGCGAACCGGTAGGTCAACGCGGTCATGCTCGGGCCGAACACCACGCACGACGGATCGGGGGCACCCACGAGGTCGGCCACCGCGGACCGGGCCTCGGCGACGATGCCGGAGGCGCGGCGGCTCGACTCGTACGGCCCGCCGACGTTGGACACGCCGACCCGGTAGGCGTCGCTGACCGCGTCGATCACCGACTGCGGGACCTGGGTCCCGGCCGCACCGTCCAGCCACGCCCGACCGTCGGCGAGCGCGGGGTACTGCGCTCGGATCTTCTCCACGTCGTAAGCCATGCGGCTGAGCCTAGGAGCCGACGTCGCGCCGCCCCAGCGTTCATCCGAGGGGTGTTCGCCCGCCTTCCGGCCTCACCAGGAGCGCAGCGTGGCGATCCGCTCCTCCAGCTGTTCGACGGTGGCCATGGCGGTCGGCGGCCCACCGCACACCCGTTGGAGCTCGTTGTAGATCGCGCCGTGCGGCTTGCGGGTGCGGTGGTGGTGCAGCGAGACGAGCGTGTTGAGCTCCTTGCGGAGCTTGCGCAGCCGTTCCTGGACGGTCTGCGGCCGGGCGCGCTGCTCGGCCTGCTCGGCCGCCTTGGCGGCCTTGGCCTCCGCCTCCCGCTTGGCCACGTCCTCAAGCTGCTGGGACTGCCGCTGCCGCAGCAGGGCCCGCACCTGGTCGGGTTCCAGCAAACCGGGAAGTCCGAGGTAGTCCTGCTCCTCCTCGGTGGTGCTGAACGCGGCCGTGCCGAAGGACGAGCCGTCGTAGATGACCTGGTCGAGCTCGGCCTCGGCGCCCAGGGCGGTGTAGGACTTCTCCTCCTCGCCGGGCTCGTCGCGCTGCCGGTTGGCCTCGGCGAGCAGTTCGTCGTCCCAGCCGTCCTTCTCCCGGTGCGGCTTGCCCAGGACGTGGTCCCGCTGCGCCTCCAGCTGGCTGGCCAGCTCCAGCAGCACGGGGACGCTGGGCAGGAAGATGCTCGCCGTCTCCCCCGGCCGCCGCGAGCGCACGAAGCGGCCGACGGCCTGCGCGAAGAACAGCGGGGTCGACGCGCTCGTGGCGTACACGCCGACCGCCAGCCGCGGCACGTCGACGCCCTCGCTGACCATCCGGACCGCGACCATCCAGCGCTCGTCGGACTCGGCGAACTCGCCGATGCGCTCCGAGGCGTTCGGGTCGTCGGACAGCACGACCGCAGGATCGGCGCCGGTGATCCGCTTCAGCGTCTTGGCGTACGCCTTGGCCGTCGCCTGGTCGGAGGCGATGACCAGACCACCCGCGTCGGGCATGCCGCCGTTGCGCAGTTGCGCCAGGCGCGTGTCGGCGGCCTGCAGCACGGTCGGGATCCACTCGCCGGACGGATCGAGCGCGGTGCGCCAGGCCCGCTGGGTCTGCTCGGCGGTCAGCGGCTCGCCGAGGCGGGCGCTGAACTCGTCACCGGCGCTGGTGCGCCACCTGGCCTCTCCCGAGTAGGCGAGGAAGACGACCGGCCGGACCACGCCGTCGGCCAGCGCGTCGGAGTAGTTGTAGGAGTGGTCGGCCTGGCTGCGCAGCGAGCCGTCGGCGTCCGGTTCGTAACCGATGAACGGGATCGGGCTGTCGTCGCTGCGGAACGGCGTGCCCGTCAGCGACAGCCGCCGGACCGCCGGGGTGAACGCCTCGCGGATCGCGTCGCCCCACGACTTGGCGTCGCCGGCGTGGTGCACCTCGTCGAGGATCACCAGCGTCTTCCGCCGTTCGGTGCGCACCCGGTGCAGCGCGGGGTGCGTGGCGACCTGCGCGTAGGTGACCACGACGCCGCGGTAGTCGCTGGAGGTCATGCCGTCGCTGTTGCGGAAGTTCGAGTCCAGCGGGATGCCCGCGCCGGCGGCCGCGAGCGCCCACTGGTGCTTGAGGTGCTCGGTGGGCGCCACCACCGTCACCGCCTCGACCGTGCGGTCGGCCAGCAGTTCGGCAGCGACCCGCAGCCCGAACGTGGTCTTGCCCGCGCCGGGGGTGGCGACGGCCAGGAAGTCCTGCGGCTTCGTCGAGAGGTACTTGGTCAGGGCCCGGCGCTGCCAGGCGCGCAGTGGGCGGGAGGGGGCCTGCGAGGGGTCGCTGAGCACGGATCGGACGGAATAGTCGAGTTGCGCTTCGGACACGCCGGCTCGCCGCTCCTTCCTAGACTCTCCCCTGCTGGACACGGGTCGTTGGCGCCCCTGGCAGCCTCCCGCGAACCGCCCGCGCACGCGTCGGCGCGCGATCAGAAGCGATGCGGACCGCCGTGCAGCCTACCTCCGGGCCCCGTCCGAAACGGGGTACGGCCCGCCCGGAGGGCAGTGTGAATCACATTCACGGCGTTCGCCGGTACCCGACGCGATCGATTCGGTGGGTCTTGCACTCACGCGGAACGCGCATGAAGCATCCTTATGGGTGCCATGGGTCCTCCGAGTCCACACGAACCCCGGGGGCGCAGTGCACCCGCCTCCGGCGGCGAGCCGGTGCGGCGGGGGCCGCTGCGCCTCGTACTGCGCACGCTGGACAAGGCGTGGTGGGACAACATCTTCTCGGAATCCGCCGCCGCGGCGTTCTGGCAGACGATGTCGCTACCGCCGCTGCTGCTGGGGCTGTTGGGCAGCCTCGGCTTCGTCGGCGACTGGTTCGGCCCCGGCGTGGTCGAAGCCGTGCACAGCAAGATCATCAGCTTCGCGCGGTCGGTGTTCACGCCGGGCGTGGTCGACCAGATCATCGGGCCGACGGTGGAGGACATCCTCACCAAGGCCCACTCCGAGATCATCTCGGTGGGCTTCCTGCTGTCGCTGTGGGCGGGTTCGTCCGCGCTGGCGTCGCTGATCGACTCGATCACCATGGCCTACGGCCAGTACCTGGTGCGGCACAGCGTGTGGCAGCGGATCTTCGCGCTGCTGTTGTACCTGGTCGCCCTCATCGTGGCGGTCATCGGGCTGCCGGTGATCGCGCTCGGCCCGGAGTGGCTGCCCACGGTGTTCCCGGAGCCCTACCAGGACGACATAGCCTGGCTGATCCAGACCTTCTACTACCCGGCCACCGGGATCCTGCTGGTGGTGGCGCTGGCGACGCTGTACAAGGTGGCGCTGCCCCGGAAGCTGCCGTGGCACCGCGGCCTGCCGGGCGCCCTGCTGGCGATGGCGGTGTTCCTGTGCTCCAGCATCGGCCTGCGGCTGTACCTGACGTGGGTGACCAGCACCGGGTACACCTACGGCGCGCTGGCCACGCCGATCGCCTTCCTGCTGTTCGCGTTCTTCATCGGGCTGGCGATCATCATCGGCGCGCAGTTCAACAGCGCGATCCAGGAGATGTGGCCGGCGACGATGACCCGGCGGGAACGCCGCAAGTGGCGGCGGCTGGAGATGAAACGCCTGGCGCAGCGCATGCACACCGAGGAGGGCTACCGGGCGTGGCGCAACGGGCAGCACGACGGTGCCGAGCAGGCGGAGCCGGAGGAACCCGAAGAGCCCCCGCGCAACGGCGTCGCACTACCTCCGGAACAGCGGACGGAGGAGCGCGCCGAGCAGGCGGAGCGCGAAGGGGGACAGGCCGAGAAGCGCGGTGGCTGACCGGCCACCGCGCGTCGAGGTCTCCGGCGGCGGGCCGGAGACCGGGATCATTCGTCGTCGCCGGGCGGCAGCGACTCGAAGATCTCCTTGCACTGGGGGCAGACCGGGGAGCCGGGCTTCGGCGACTTGGTGACGGGGAAGACCTCCCCGCACAACGCCACCACGTACGTGCCCATGACCGCGCTCTCGGCGATCTTGTCCTTCTGCACGTAGTGGAACATGTCCGGACGGTCGTCCGTGGTCTCGGTCCGGGTGTCGGTCTCCGGCAGCGTCGTCGTGCTCATGCCCCCATGATGCCGCACGCGCGGCCCGGCCGTACCGGAGGTCAGGCGGCCGATGGCGGGCGCCGCCTCCTCATCGGCGCCCGCCACGGCTCCCTCAGGCCCCCTCGATCACCTGGTGGCTGCGCGACTCCAGGGACCGCGCGGAGCGGCGGAAGCGGTTCACCTGCTCACGCTTGCGGGCCGGTCGGTCGTTGGCGATGAGCACGGCCATCCACGGCAGCGGGATGGAGATCGCCAGGATGATCAGCGAGAGCCACCACAGGTGCCACGTCTGGTACACGAGCGCCGCGGCGATCAGGCACGGGATCCGACTGGCCATCATGATCGCGTACTTGCGGCGGCGCACTGCCTGCTGGTCGTCGTAGGACGGCTGAGCCTCGGTGATCAGAACCGGGGTGTCGTCACGATGTGAGCTGTTCACGACACTACCTCCGCACTCCATGCTCCCACCCCGCAGCGCCCACCGGTAGCCCGGGGCAGCGCGAACATCGCGGCCGGACCACCAGGTTGACCGGTGGGGAACAGCCGCGAAACGTCGCCGGGTTAGATTCGAGCGGATCAACAGCGGTGGGAGGCGACATGCTGTACGCGGTGACCAAGCGAGTCGTGGGCACACTGGCGCGGACCGTTTACCGGCCGAGGATCGTCGACGCCGACAAGGTCCCCGCCACGGGCCCGGTCATCCTGGCGCCCAACCACCTCGCCGTGCTGGACAGCTTCATCGTCCCGCTGGTGCTGCCCCGCCCGGTCTCGTTCCTGGCCAAGGCCGAGTACTTCAGCGGCGGTGGTGCGCGGGGTTCGTTGACGAAGTGGTTGTTCGGCTCGCTCGGTGCGATCCCGGTCGAGCGCGGGCGGGGACGCGCCGCGAAGGAGGCGCTGGACGCGGCCGAGCGGGTGCTCCTGGACGGTGGCGCGTTCGGCATCCACCCGGAGGGAACCCGCTCGCCGGACGGCCGCCTGTACCGGGGCCGGACGGGTGTGGCGCGGCTGGCGCTGAGCACCGGCGCCCCGGTGGTGCCGGTCGGTCTGATCGGGACGGACAAGCTGCAGCCGCGCGGCGCCAAGATCCCCCGGCCGCACCCGGTCACCGTGCGGTTCGGCGACCCGCTGGACTTCTCCCGCTACGCCGGGATGGAGGGCTCGCTGCCGGTGCTGCGGTCGATCACCGACGAGATCATGTACGCCATCGCCGAACTGTCCGGGCAGGAGTACGTGGACCGCTACCAGCAGCCGGGCGCGGCAGCGGCCGCGTGACCTACTTCTTCGCGGCCTTCGCCGCCGCTTTCTGCTGCTTCTTCCAGGTCCGGACCTCTTCCAGCGTCTGCTGGTCGACGACGTCGGCGATCGAGCGGCGCGCGTCCGCGTCGCCGTAGGCGCCCGCGGCCTCCCGCCAGCCCTGCGGCGCCACGCCCCACTGCTTGCCCAGCAGGGCCAGGAAGATCCGCGCCTTCTGGTCGCCGAAGCCGGGCAGCGCCTTGAGCCGCTTCAGCACCTCCTTGCCGTCGGCACCGGCCCACAGGCGCTCGGCATCGCCGTCGTAGTGGTCCACGAGGTACTGGCACAGCGTCTGGATGCGCTTGGCCATCGACCCCGGGAAGCGGTGCACGGCGGGCTGCTCGGCGCAGGCGGCGGCGAACCGCTCGGGATCCATGGCCGCGATGGCGTCCGCGTCGAGCTCCCCGAGCCGGTCCCGCAGCTTCTTCGGCCCGGCGAAGGCCACCTCCATGGTGATCTGCTGGTCCAGGAGCATGCCGATGAGCAGGGCGAGCGGGTCCTGCGCGAGCAGCCGGTCCGCGTCGGTATCGCCGGTCAACCACAACGTCCGAGTCATGGGGCAATCGTGACACGGGCCGGTGCGCTGGCCGACCGGTGGCGACGTCGCCGGGCAGCGGGCGTGTGAGGATCGGTGCCGTGATTCCAGACCTGTCGCATGACCGAATCGACCGACTCCGCGAGGCGTTCCTGTCCGCCGGTTACGACGCCGACGGCGTCGTGGAACTGCTCGGCCCCGCAGCGCACGCCGCGCTCGGCCGGGGAGAGCCCGTGCCGGCGCTGCGCGCGGCTGCGGACGCCGGCGAGCTCGGCACGCTCGTGCGCCTGTTCCTGCTGGGCGAGGCCGAGCCGCGCACCGCGGTGGAGGCCGCGCTGCACCCCCTGCCGCTGTCCGAGGCGCTGGCCGCCGGCCTGGTCGTCGCCGACGGCGACGCGCTGCGCGCCGGTCTCGACGTCCGCCCGCACGGAGTGGGCGAGGACTCCTGGTGGGTGATCTCCGACCTGGACTCCGACCTGCGCGGCGGCCGCCCGGTGGAACCCGACCACGTGCTCGGCGTCGGCCAGGCGTCGCTGAGCCTGGTGCGCGCGACCTCGCGCCGCCCGGTCGGCTCGCTGCTCGACCTGGGCACCGGGTGCGGGGTCCAGGCGTTGCACGCGAGCACGCACGCCGGCAGCGTCACCGCCACCGATGTGTCCCGGCGCGCGCTGGCGCTGGCCGAGGCGACGTTCCGGCTCAACCGGATCGATGTGGAACTCGCCGAGGGCGAGTGGTTCGACCCGGTGCGCGGGCGGCGCTTCGACCAGGTGGTGTGCAACCCGCCGTTCGTCGTCGGACCGGCCCGCACCGACTTCGTCTACCGCGACTCCGGTCTGGCCGGGGACGACGCGAGCGCGCTCGTCGTGCGCCAGCTGCCGTCGTTCCTCGCCGAGGGCGGTACCGGGCAGCTCCTGGCGTCCTGGGTGCACCGGCGGGGTGAGGACTGGGAGGACCGCGTGTCCGGATGGCTGCCGCCGGGCGGGGTGGACGCCTGGTTCGTGCAGCGCGACGTGGCCGATCCGGCGCTGTACGTCGGCACGTGGCTGCGCGACGCGGGGTACGACCCGCGTTCTCCCCAGGGGCGGCGCAAGGCCGCCGAGTGGTTGGACTGGTTCGAGGCCAACGACGTGCTCGGCGTCGGGTTCGGGTTCGTCACGCTGCGCCGCACCGGTGCCGCCCGGGGCGAGGTGGTGTGCGAGGACCTGCGGCACGCCTTCGACGACCCGCTCGGCCCGGAGTCGGACCGGTGGCTGCGGCGGGTCGACTGGCTGCGCGCCCACGGCTCCGACGAGCAGCTGCTCGCCACGCCGCTGCGCACCGCGGACAGCACGGTGCTGGAAGAGGTCTCGGCACCCGGCGACGAGGGTTGGCAGAACCTCGTCCACCGCCTGCACCGCACCGACGGGCCGGGCTGGCAGCACGAGGTCGACGAGCTCGGGGTGCGGCTGCTGGCCGGTTGCCGGGGTGCGCTCCCGCTCGGCGACGTCGTGGAGCTGCTCGCGCTCGGGTGCGGCGAGGACGCCGAGGAACTGACCCGCGCCGCGCTGCCGGTGGTTCGGGAACTGCTCAGGCACGGAATGGTGATCCCGGCGGAATGGGCGGAGGAGGACCGATGAGGGCGATCGTCACGCGGGTCACTCGCGCCTCGGTGGCCGTCGAGGGCAGCGTGGTCGGCAAGATCGACGAACCGGGTTTGTTGGTGCTATTGGGTGTGACGCATTCCGACGGCGCTGAAGAAGTCACCAAAATGGCGCGCAAACTGCACGAGATTCGCGCGCTGCGGGACGAGGGGTCCTGCGCCACGACCGGGGCTCCGCTGCTGGTGGTCAGCCAGTTCACGCTCTACGGGTCGACGCGCAAGGGACGGCGCCCGTCGTGGACCGCGGCGGCCCGCCCCGAGCACGCCGAACCGCTGGTCGACGCGGTCGTGGAGGAGCTGCGCGAGCGGGGCGCGCGGGTGGCCACCGGCACCTTCGGCGCGATGATGGAGGTGGAGAGCGTCAACGACGGACCATTCACACTTTTGGTTGAGGTGTAAATGTAACGGAAGCTCTCAGGAAATCCTCAGGCTTGGCGGAGCAACGGATGTGACCGCCATGACGTCTTCAGGTCGGAAGTTCGGGAACGAATTCGGTCCGCCGCTCGTTTTCCCGGTAACGAACACTTCGACAGCCAGGCCGCCAACGCCGGCCGCGCCGAGAAGACGTTCGACGCGGCACTCGGTCCTCGCTACCGAGCGTACGCGTCCTCCACACCGCGCAACGGTGCGTCGGTGTGACATCGCGCCCGCCAAGCCAGCCCGTCAGGGAGGGAGCTCCATGACCGTCCCGCAGACCACCAACCCGGATGTCCCCGCCGTTCACGAGGCGGACCTGGACAGCCAGGGCCCGTCGGCCGACCTCGTCCGCGTCTACCTCAACGGCATCGGGCGCACCGCGCTGCTGAGCGCGCAGGAGGAGGTCGACCTCGCCAAGCGCATCGAGGCCGGCGTGTTCGCCAAGCACCTGCTGGAGACCAGCAAGAACCTCTCCCCCGAGCGCCGCAGCGACCTCAACGCCGTGGTCCGGGACGGCCGTCGGGCGAAGAACCACCTGATGGAGGCAAACCTCCGCCTCGTGGTCAGCCTCGCCAAGCGCTACACCGGCCGCGGCATGCCGCTGCTGGACCTGATCCAGGAGGGCAACCTCGGCCTGATCCGCGCCGTGGAGAAGTTCGACTACACCAAGGGCTTCAAGTTCTCCACCTACGCGACCTGGTGGATCCGGCAGGCCATCACCCGAGGCATGGCCGACCAGAGCCGCACCATCCGGCTGCCCGTCCACCTGGTGGAACAGGTCAACAAGCTGGCCCGCATCAAGCGGGACCTGCACCAGAAGCTGGGCCGCGAGGCCACCGACGAGGAGCTGGCCGAAGAGGCGGGCATGCCGGTGGAGAAGGTCGTGGACCTGATGGACCACTCCCGCGACCCGGTGAGCCTGGACATGCCGGTCGGCGCCGAGGAGGACGCCCCGCTCGGCGACTTCATCGAGGACGCCGAGTCCGCCGACGCGGAGAACGCGGTGATCTCCGGCTTCCTGCAGGACGACCTGCGCCGCGTGCTGGCGACTCTGGAGGAGCGGGAGCAGGCCGTGATCCGGATGCGCTACGGCCTCGACGACGGCCAGCCGCGCACCCTGGACCAGATCGGCAAGGCGTTCGGGCTGTCCCGCGAACGGGTCCGCCAGATCGAGCGCGAGGTCATGGCCAAGCTGCGCCAGGGCGACCGGGCGGACCGCCTGCGCGCCTACGCCAGCTGAACCGCGAGGGCGGCCGTCGCCACCCGGTCGGCGCGTTGACGGGCGCGCGCCGCCGACCGCAGCATCGTCCGGTCGCCGTCGCCTTCGCTGCGCGGTGGGACACCCACCGCATCCCCCGGGAGGCCGGAACCGCAACAGGGCGGGTCCGGCCTCCCGCTCGTTCCGTCAGGCCGCGTCGAGGAAGCGGGCGCGCCAGCGCCGCAGCTCGGTCTCGGTCGCGCCGTGGGTGCGCAACCACCCCGCGGCGCCGTCCGGGTGCTCCGCGAACCGCTCCAGCACGCTCTCGATCGCCTCGGTCGGAGCGGACATCAGCTCCATGACCGCCTCCAGATCGACACCGGGCGGCAGCTGCGCCTCCAGGTTCAGCCGCTTCATGACCCGCATCATGTTCTCGTCGGTGCGCACGTAGTCGGCGACGATCGCGTCCGGCCGCACGCCCGCCGCGCTCAGCAGCAGAGCCGACAGCACACCGGTGCGGTCCTTGCCGACCGCGCAGTGCACGAGGACCGGACCGTCGGCGTCCAGGATGATCCGGAACGCCTCGACCAGCTTCTTCGGCGCGTGGTCGAGGATGTTCGCGTACAGCGTGATCAGACCGTTGGTCGTGTAGTCATCGGCCGACTCCGCTTCGGCCACGTCCTCCAGCAGCGGCAAGTGGTGCACCGCGCTGACCGCGGCCAGGGGGTGTTCCACCTCACCGACCTCGACGCCCTCCCGGAGGTCGATCACGGCCGCCGGTGGCCACTGCGGCATCCCCTCCGGATCGCGATCGCCGGCGTGCGGGGCGTCACTGCGGTACACCACGCCCGGCCTGGTCAGCGCGCCGTCGCCGGTAGGCATGCCGCCCAGGTCCCGGAGATTGACCAGTTCGTTGACCGCGTCCGCGGAGTCTGTCGACGACAAAGGCCCTCCTTCGTTCCGGTGTCCCGAGGCCCGGGGCACGTTCGGCGCCAGCCTCGCAGGTTCTCGTGCGCGCGGCGACACCCACCCGGTGGGCGCGCGGCGACGCGCACCACCGGCAACCGTCGCCCGATGTCGGGCGGCAGCGGGTCACCTGACGCGAGCTCGGGCAGCCCCAGCACCCTGCCCAGCACCGCCGACGACCGGGGATGCCGGTCCCGGTACCGCTGGAGGCGCTGCCGGGCCTCCTCCGGCGGCAGCACCTCGGCGCATCCGGGGGCGCCGCGCACCGCACCCGTCCACACCCGCACCTCGGGGTTCGCGCGCACGTTGCGGAACCACTGGGACGTGCGCCCGTAGCCGGACACGAGGACCAGAGCTCCCGGCTCGCGTTCGAGCACCTCCAGCACCGCGCGGCGAGCGAGCCCGGTGCGGCGCCCGCGGTGTTCGAGCATCATCACCCGCCCGCCGAGCAACCAGCCCAGACCTCGTTCGAACAGCGGGATCGGTGCTCTGGCCAGTGCTCGGGGCATGCGCCGTGCCACGACTCCTCCTCGGCGTCGACTCGTCGGGGAACACGATCTTGCCCGTCACGACTCGCGAAGTCGCGGTGCACCCATGGGTTAACGTCTGCGCGTACCCGAACGCGCGCAAAGGAGCCGCGACGTGACCACCACGTTCGATTTCACCGAGGTGCTGCCGCTCGGCCCCGACAGCACCGAGTACCGCCTGGTGACCACGGAGGGGATCCGGGTCGTCGAGGCGGCCGGGCGCCGCTTCCTCGAAGTCGAGCCGAGCACCCTCACCTCCCTCGCCACCGAGGCGATCAAGGACATCCAGCACCTGCTGCGGCCGTCCCACCTCGCGCAGCTGCGGGCGATCGTCGACGACCCCGAAGCCAGCCCCAACGACCGGTTCGTCGCCACCGACCTGCTGCGCAACGCGTGCGTGGCAGCGGGCGGCGTGCTGCCGATGTGCCAGGACACCGGCACCGCGATCGTGATCGGCAAGCGCACCGAGACCGTGCTGACCGGTGGCCGCGACGAGGAGGTGCTCTCCCGCGGCGTGTTCGACGCCTACCAGCAGCTGAACCTGCGGTACTCGCAGATGGCGCCGCTGAGCTTCTGGGACGAGCGCAACACCGGCACCAACCTCCCGGCGCAGATCGAGCTGTACTCCCAGGCGGGCACCGACCCGCGGTACGACTTCCTGTTCCTGGCCAAGGGCGGCGGCAGCGCCAACAAGACGTTCCTGTACCAGGAGACGAAGGCGCTGCTCAACCCGACGCGGCTCGGCCGGTTCCTGGAGGAGAAGCTGCGCTCGCTGGGCACCGCCGCCTGCCCGCCGTACCACCTGGCGATCGTCGTGGGCGGCATGTCCGCCGAGTACAACCTCAAGGTCGCCAAGCTCGCCTCCGCCCGCTACCTCGACGAACTGCCGCGGGAGGGCTCCCCGTCCGGGCACGCCCTGCGCGACGTCGAGATGGAGCAGCAGGTCCTGGAGATGACCCGCCAGTTCGGCATCGGCGCCCAGTTCGGGGGCAAGTACTTCTGCCACGACGTCCGCGTCATCCGGCTGCCGCGGCACGGCGCGTCGCTGCCGGTCGGCGTCGCCGTGTCCTGTTCGGCGGACCGGCAGGCGAAGGCCAAGATCACCCCGGAGGGCGTGTTCCTGGAGCAGCTGGAGCGCGACCCCGCCCGCTACCTGCCCGAGGTCTCGGACGAGCAGCTGTCCGACGAGGTCGTCAAGATCGATCTCAACCGGCCGATGTCGGAGATCCGCGCCGAGCTGTCCAAACTCCCGGTCAAGACCCGCGTGTCGCTGACCGGCCCGCTCGTGGTGGCCCGCGACATCGCGCACGCCAAGATCGCCGAGCGGCTCGACGCCGGTGAACCGATGCCCGACTACCTGCGCGACCACCCCGTGTACTACGCCGGACCGGCGAAGACCCCGGACGGCTACGCGTCCGGGTCCTTCGGTCCCACCACGGCCGGTCGCATGGACGCCTACGTCGAGCAGTTCCAGGCCGCCGGCGGGTCGATGGTCATGCTGGCCAAGGGCAACAGGTCGGCCAAGGTGGCGGAGTCCTGCCGCACCCACGGCGGGTTCTACCTCGGTTCGATCGGCGGGCCGGCCGCCCGGCTCGCCCAGGACTGCATCCGCGAGGTCGAGGTGCTGGAGTACCCCGAGCTCGGCATGGAAGCCGTGTGGCGCATCGAGGTGGAGGACTTCCCCGCGTTCGTCGTCGTCGACGACAAGGGCAACGACTTCTTCGCCGACTCCACCACGCCCACCCTGCAGATCTCCTTCGCCCGCTGAACGCACGCCGCTCCCGCAGGAGGACGTTCTCCTGCGGGAGCTCGGCGTGGCCGCCTCACGACCTGGTCACCGCGGTACCTTCACCTGCTTCTGCTCCAGCACGACTTTCCTGGCGTCCAGCGGCGCGTCCAACCGGACGGCGACCGGCGGGTAGCGCAGGTCCATCGTGCAGATGCCTGGGGGCTCCGGGGTCTGGTCGACCAGCACGACCTTGACGTGGTCGGCGGTCTGCTCGGCGAGCTCGCCGTGCACGTGGCTGCAGCCGCCTTCCTGGCCGGTGGCCACGACCACGGTTCCGCCGTCCTGGGTCCACACCTGCTTCGGATAGCTCTTCGGCAACGCCGCGGCGTCGACCTCTTCCGCCGCGACCGGACTCCGCTCCTGCACGGGTTTCGGCTCGACCGGGCCGGGAGGCGCGGGAGGCTTTCCGCCGAAACCGATGTCTCCTGCTGGCTGTTGGGCGCAGGCGGCCAGTGCCAGGAACAGGGCCGCTGCCCCCGCTGCGGTGTGTAGGCGTCTCATGCCCCCAGGACGGAACCGGGTGTGCCGGGGGTTGCGTGCGAATTCCACGATCGGCGTCCCCGGCTTTCCCACATACCGGAAACGCTGGTCACAGCCTGTTCCGGCGTGATGTTGTCGCAAGACGTCCGGTTCCCCCGTTGGAGAAGGTATGTCCACGACTGCGTCTTCCGCATCGCAGGCCCACGCCGCCGAGGAACCCGCCGAGCCGCCGCAGGGCAGGCCGCAGTGGGTGGCGCTGATCGTCGGCGTGCTCGTGGCCGTCGCGCTCGTGGCCGCGACCCAGGTCGTGGCCGGCACGAAGTCAGCGGTCCTCGCCGCGCTCGGCCTGGCGCTGGGGCTGACCCTGTTCCACTCGCGGTTCGGATTCACCTCGGCCTGGCGCCAGCTGGTGTCGGTCGGCCAGACCTCCGGGCTGCGGGCGCACCTGGTCATGCTGGCCGCCGCGTCGATCCTGTTCGCCCCCATCCTCGCCAGCGGTGCGGCGCTGTTCGGGAAAGTCCCGGAGGGCAACGTCGAACCGTTGGGACTGAGCCTGGTCGTCGGCGCCTTCCTGTTCGGCGTCGGCATGCAGCTCGGCGGGGCGTGCGCCTCGGGCACGCTGTTCGCGGTCGGCAGCGGCAACACGCTGCTCGTCGTGACGCTGTTCTTCTTCGTGTGCGGTTCGGTGCTGGGTGCGCTGCACATGCCGCTGTGGAGCTCGAAGTCGCTCACCCTCGGTTCGTTCTCGCTGGCCGAGAACACCGGCCTCGGCTACACCGGTGCGCTGGTCGTGCAACTGGCCGTGCTCGGGTTGATCTGGCTCGCCGCGACCCGCTGGGCCCGCCGCCACGACGCACCGCCGGCGGGCCGTCCGCCGACCTCGCGCGGCCTGCGGCGGATCGTGCGCGGCTCGTGGCCGCTGTGGGTGGGCGCGATCGTGCTGGCCGTGCTCAACGCCGCCGTGCTGCTGACCCGAGGCACGCCGTGGGGCATCACCTCGGCGTTCGTGCTGTGGGGTTCGAAGGCGTTGCAGTCCGTCGGCGTCGACGTCGCATCCTGGTCGTACTGGCACGGCGAGAAGGCCGCCGCGCTGACCCAGCCGGTGCTGGCCGACTCCACCTCGGTGCTGGACTTCGGGATCATGATCGGCGCGCTCGTGGCGTCGGCGGCGTCCGGCGCGTTCGTCCTGGCTCGGCGGCTCCCGGCGAAGACGCTGCTGGCCGCGGCTGTCGGCGGGTTGCTGATGGGCTACGGGGCGCGGCTGGCCTACGGCTGCAACATCGGCTCGTACTTCTCCGGCATCGCGTCGTTCTCGCTGCACGGCTGGGTGTGGGGGCTGCTGGCGCTGGCCGGGACCTGGGTCGGGCTGAAGCTGCGACCGCTGTTCGGCCTGGGCGTGCCCAAGCCCACCGACTCCGTCTGCTGATCAGGACTGCAGCGACAGGTCGTGGACCTCGGTCACCCATTCCCGGATCCACCGGGACAGCTCCGCTCCGTTGCGGACCCAGCTGAAGTGCCCGAGCTGGTCGGCGCCCGCCAGGGTTCGCGAGTAGTGCTTGTGGACTCGCCGGGCGCGGATCGCCTTGCCCGCCAAGTGGTCCACTGAGGACTGCGGGGCCAGCCGGTCGCCGGAGACCGTCACCGTGAGCAGCGGGACGTCCACCGAGCGCAGGGCGGCCTCGTAGTTGGTCGAGGACCCGGCGAGCACGTACCGGCCGGTGCGGGACTGCCGCGCCCAGTCCCGCACCAGGCCCACCGGCTGACGCCCGCCGAACCCGAGCCGGTGGCCCGGCCAGTACCCCAGGACCCGCGCGAGCCCCGCCACCAGCTGGGGACCGAACAGGGTGCGCAGCCGGTAGATGCCGGGAAAGGCCGCGTACCAGGCGGATCCGGAGGCCACCAGCACGACACCGCGCACGCGTCCGGGACGGCTCGCCGTGTGCAACATCCCGAGCTGGCCGCCCAGGCTGTGCCCGAGCAGGAAGCGCGGGGCCCCGGGCAGCGCGGATGCGATCACGTCGATCACCGCGTCGACGTCGTCGATCAGGTCCTGGTAGGCGAACCGCACACCCCTGGCGGGCAGCGGAGCGCTCTCGCCCTGCCCGCGCAGGTCGAAGGTCACCACGCTCAGGCCGTGCGCGTGGAGGTTCCCGACGAACCGGCGGTAGTACCGGGCGGGCACGCCCATCGCGGGCAGCAGCAGGATCACCGGGCTCGTCGGGTCGTCCTGGAGCACGGCGCGGACGGTCAGCTCGTGCGCACCGGCCGGGACCCGGGCGAGCACCGTGTCAGGTGGGGTGTCGTCCATCACCCCACATTAACGGAACTGGGTCGTTTCGAGCAGTGAGGTTCAGCGCAGCCGACGCGGCCCGGCGTCGAGCAGCAGGGGTGTGGCACTGATCCCGAGTCGCGCACCGGCGACCACGACTCCGTCGGGCGAGGCGAGCACCGGCTGCAGCGACAGTTCCCGGACTTCGGGCAGATCCTCGGCCAGCGTCGCCACCCGCAGCACCAGGTCCTCCAGCGCCGCGAAGTCGGCCGGTTCGTCACCCCGGTACCCGGCCAGCAGCGGCGCGGCCCGCGGAGCGCGGACCAGCTCCGCTACGTCCACATCGGACAACGGAAGCGCCCGGTACGCCTTGTCGCCGAGGAGTTCGCTGGCCACTCCGGACAGTCCGAAGGAGACCAGGGTGCCGAACGACGGGTCCTCCATCAGCTCGATCACGCAGGAGGTACCGCGCGGGGCCATCCGCTGGACGTACACCTCGTCCAGCCCGGAGACGTGCTGTATCGCGGCGTAGGCGTCGCGCACCGCCGCCGGTCCGCCCAAGTCCAGGCGAACTCCCACGAGATCGCTGCGATGCCGGAACTGGTCGCTGACCGACTTCAGCACCACCGGGAAGCCCAGCTCCTCCCCCGCCGCGACGGCCGCCTGCATGCTGTCGACCTTCCGGAAGTCGATCAGCTCGATGCCGTAGCAGCCGAGCAGCGCCACCGCCTGGTCGTCGTCGAGCCGCCGGACGCCGTGCGCCAGCCAGCGCTCCACCGCCGTGCGCGCCCGGTCCTCGTCAATGCCGTCCGGGCGGACGAAGTGGCCCTGCGGCGCGGTCCGCCACTTCGCGTACCGGGTGGCGCGGGCCAGCGCCAGCACCGCGCGTTCCGGGCTCGGGTAGGACGGGACCGACCCCTTCCCCGCCGCGCCGTCCGGACCGCGCACCGCCAGTTCGTCCGGCACTCCCTCGGCCGCCAGGAACGTGGTGACCACCGGTTTCGACCGCGCCGCGTCGGCTTCCTGCAACGCCTCGCGCAGTGCGCGGGCGTAGCTCGCACCGGGTACCGCGACGGGCGGTGCGAACACCGTGACCAGCGCGTCGACGTCCTCGCGGAGCGCGGCGTCGCGGACCGCTCCGGCGAACTCCTCCGGGTCGGCCGCAGCGCCCACGTCGACCGGATCGCCCGCCAGCCGCAGCTCCTGCGCCTGCGCCACGTCCGCGGCGAGCATGCCCAACGCCGAGGAGTTGCCAACGATGGCGACGCGGTCCCCCGGTGGCAGCGGCTGGTGCTCCAGCAGCAGCGCGGTGTCGAACATCTGCGCCACCGACTCCACCCGGATCACGCCGGACTGCTCGAACAACGCCTGCACGCTCGTCTCGTCGATCTGCACCGACGTGGCGGCCAGCCCCGGCCGCACGGCGTTGCGCCCGGACTTGACCACGACGATCGGCTTGGTGCGCGCGAGCCGCCGCGCCAGCCGCGCGAACTTGCGCGGATTGCCGAACGACTCCAGGTACAGCAGCACGACGTCGGTGGAGGGGTCGGTCTGCCAGTACTGCAGGAGGTCGTTGCCGGACACGTCGGCGCGGTTGCCCGCCGAGACGAACGTGGACAGCCCCAGGCCGCGTTCCGTCGCGGTCGCCAGGATCGCCACGCCCAGCGCGCCGGACTGGCAGAAGAACCCGGTGCGCCCTCTGCCCGGCAGGGTCGGTGCCAGGCTCGCGTTGAGCCGCTGCTCGGGGTCGGTGTTGACCACGCCGAGCGCGTTCGGACCGACCACCCGCATGCCGTGCACCCGGGCGGCGCGCACCATCTCGCGTTCCACCTCGCGCCCCTCGGCGCCGGTCTCGCTGAAGCCCGCGCTGACGATCACCAGCGCTTTGACCCCTTTGGCCAGGCAGGCGTCGAGCACCTCGTTGACCCCCGCGGCCGGGATCGCCACCACCGCCAGATCGATCTCGTCGGGGATGTCCAGCACCGACGGGTAGGCGCGCACCCCGCGCACGGAGTGGTGTTCGGGATTGACCGGGTACACGGGACCGGTGAAGTCGGCGCCGAGGAGGTTCGCCAGGACCGCGTGCCCCACCTTCGACCGGTCGGCCGACGCCCCGATCACCGCGACCGTCCGGGGGTGCAGCAGGTTGTGCACGCTGCGCGCCTCCGCGGCCTGTTCGCGGGCGCGGGCCACGGCCACCGACTCCTCGGTGGGGTCGATGTCGAACTCCAGGTGCAGGACGCCTTCCTCGAACGCCCGGCTCACCTGGTAGCCGGCGTCGCGGAAGACCCGCACCATGGTCGAGTTCTCCGCCAGGACCTCGGCGACGAACCGCCGCAGCCCGCGTTCCCGCGCCGCGGCCGCCAGGTGCTCCAGCAGGATCGAACCGAGCCCGCGCCCCTGGTGGTCGTCCCGCACCACGAACGCGACCTCCGCGGACGGCTGCTCGCCGAGCCGGTCGAAGCGGCCGACCGCGACGATGTCGTCGCCGAGCAGCGCGACCAGGGCGACGCGGTCGACGTAATCGACGTGGGTGAACCGCTCGACGTCCCGCCTCGGCATGCGGGGATAGGGGCCGAAGTAGCGGTAGTACCGGGTCCGCTCGCTGAGCCTGCCGTGGAACTCCACCACCTTGTCCGCATCCGCCTCGGTGATCGGCCGCAGGTGGACGGTCCCACCATCGGACAGCACGACGTCGGCCTCCCACCGGCGCGGGTAATCGGCGGCCGTCTCCTCCTGCTGCACCAAATCGTCCACTTCGGACTCCTCAGTCGCGGGTGTCGGCGGGATCCAGGCCGTGCAAGGGGAACACCGCGTGCCTGGCGTCGCGGATCGCGGTGTCCACCGGGGACAGCGTCACCCCCGACCACGGCTGGAACGTCCCGTCGCCGCCGTCGGTGAGCGACGTCGGCAGCGGCACGTTGTCGGCGACCCGCACCGCGTGCGACACCCACTGCTCGGGGATCGTGGTCGCCGGGTCCAGGTCGCGGTCCAGCACCGTGGCCAGCAGGTGCGTCCACGCCCGCGGCACGACGCGGAACAGCGAGTAGCCTCCCCCACCCAGCACGAGCCACTTCCCGTCCGCGTACTGCTCGGCCAGCTCGCGCAGGCTTCGGTAGGCCGAGCGCTGCCCGTCCACGGTCAGCGACAGGTCGGCCAGCGGGTCCTCGCGATGCGCGTCGGCGCCGCACTGGGTCACCAGCACCTGCGGGCGGAACGTCTCCAGCACCGACGGCACGACGGCGTGGAAGGCGCGCAGCCACCCCGCATCATCGGTGCCCGGCGGCAGCGGGACGTTGACCGCCGTGCCGTCCGCTCCGGTCCCGCCGACCTCGCTGGCGAACCCCGTTCCCGGCCACAGCGTGTACGGGTGCTGGTGCAGGGACACGGTCAGCACTCGCGGATCGTCGTAGAACGCCGCCTGCACACCGTCCCCGTGGTGCACGTCGATGTCGATGTAGGCGATCCGTTCCACGCCCTGCGCGAGCATCCACGCGATGGCCACCGCGCAGTCGTTGTAGACGCAGAACCCGGCCGCGTGAGCGGCCATGGCGTGGTGCAGACCACCCGCGATGTTCACCGCCCGGTCCACGCGGCCGGAGACGACCTGCTCCGCAGCCAGCAGCGACCCGCCAGCGACCAGCGCCGCGGCGTCGTGCATCCGGTCGAAGATCGGGTTGTCGTCGGTGCCGAGCCCGTGCCCCACCTCCGGACCGGCCAACGGCGCGGTGCGCACCGCCGCCAGGTAATCGGAGCGGTGCACCCGTTCCAGATCAGCGTCCGGCGCGATCTCCGGGCGCAGCGTGTCGACTCCGTCGAGCAACCCCAGCGAGCGAGCGAGCCGCATCGTCAGGTCGAGCCGGATCGGATGCAGCGGGTGGTGACCACCGAGGTCGTAGTCGAGCAGGGAGTCGTCCCACACGACCGCGCACTGTGAACCCATACCGGGAAGCTACCTTCCCTGTGCCGCCGAACACAGTGCCGTGACGCCGCGTCAGCCGGGCTCGCTCCCGGTCACCGCGGGCCGCTCCGGGTCGGCCGACCAGTTCGACCACGATCCCGCGTACAACGACGCGGGGCGCTGCGCGCTCGTGACGCCGGCGTGCTCCAGGGCCAGCACCACCGAACAGGCCGTCACCCCCGACCCGCAGTAGGCCCCGACGGGACGATCCGCACCGACACCGAGCGCGGCGAAGTGCTCAGCCAGCTCCGCGGACGACCGCCACCGGCCGGAATCGGCCGTGTGAGCCGCGAACGGCGCGTTGACCGCCCCGGGGATGTGGCCGGCGCGCGGATCCATCGGCTCGACGTCCCCGCGGTAGCGCTCCGCCGCCCGCGCGTCGAGCAGCACTCCCTCGCGGGCTACGCGTGCGGCGCCGTCCGCGTCCACCACGGGCATGGCCCCCGGCGCGGCTCGGAAATCGCCTTCCCGAGGGTGCGGGACCTCCGTGGTCGTCGGACGCCCCTCCTCGGTCCACGCCGCGAAGCCGCCGTCGAGCACGGCGACCGCGTCGTGCCCGGCCCAGCGCAGCAGCCACCAGGCCCGCGCGGCGGCCGAACCGTCACCCGCGTCGTAGACGACCACGGGGCGTGCCCGGTCGACTCCGGCGCGGCGCAGCACCTGTTCGAACTCCCCGGCATCGGGCAGCGGGTGCCGCCCCTGGACCCCCGGCGGGGAGGCCAGCTCGGCGTCCAGATCGACGAAGACGGCCCCCGGCAGATGGCCCCGCTCGTAGTCCTCCCGACCGGGTGGGCCGAGCAGTGACCACCGCACGTCCAGCAGGGTCGGGTGCGGGTCCTGGCGCAGCAGGGCCGTGAGATCATTGGTACTGATCAGAGGATGCATGACGGCCTTTCGTAGCCCGGCGACCAGGTCCGTCGGAAGTCCTTGAAGTCAACTTCCCGACCGCTGACCGCTGTCGCCCGGTGGGACTAGCATCGTGGTTGGGACTGAATGGGGAGCCGACGTGAACGATCTCATCGATACCACCGAGATGTACCTTCGCACCATCTACGACCTCGAAGAGGAGGGCGTAGTCCCACTCCGGGCGCGCATCGCGGAGCGGCTGGAGCAGAGCGGCCCCACCGTGAGCCAGACGGTCGCCCGCATGGAGCGCGACGGCCTGCTGACCGTCGCCGAGGACCGACACCTGGAACTCACCAAGGCCGGGCGTGCCCGCGCCATCAGCGTCATGCGCAAGCACCGGCTCGCCGAGCGGCTCCTGGTCGACGTGATCGGCCTCGAATGGGAACACGTCCACAACGAGGCGTGCCGCTGGGAACACGTGATGAGCGAGGCAGTGGAGCGCAAGCTCGTCAAACTCCTGGGACGTCCCACCACGTCTCCTTACGGCAACCCCATCCCCGGCCTGGACGAGCTCGGCGTGGACCTCGTGGAGACGTCGGTCGAGGGCGAGCAGGACCTGCAGCGAGTCGACGAGCTCGCGCGCAACGGCGGTGGCCGCGCACTCGTGTGCCGCATCGCCGAGCACGTCCAGCTGGACCCCGACCTGATGACCGAGCTCAAGGAGGTCGGCGTCGTGCCCGGCAGCGAGGTCGAGGTGCTGTCCGTGGTCGGCCCGAACAAGCCGATCAGCGTGAAGGGTGAGAAGGGCAGCACGGAGCTGCCGTCGGGCATCGCCCACGCGGTCATGGTGCGCGCGAAGTGACGGCGGCGGACCGCGCCGCGGAGGCGTTCGCCGAGCAGTACGGGTGCTCCCCGAGCGCGGTCTGGTCCGCCCCGGGGCGGATCAACCTCATCGGGGAGCACACCGACTACAACGACGGCTTCGTGCTGCCCTGTGCCCTGCCGCACCGCACGGCAGTCGCGGTCCGGCCGCGAGAGGACGGGAACCTGGCGATCGCCACGCTCGGCAGCGACGGACGGCTGCACACCTCTCCCACGCTGCCGCTCGCTCGGTTGGAGCCGGGTGACCCGACCGGCTGGGCTGCCTACCCCGCCGGCGTCGCCTGGGCGCTGCGGGATGCCGGATTCCCGCTTCCCGGCGCCGACCTCCTCATCGTCGGCGAGGTGCCCACCGGCGCCGGGTTGTCGTCGTCGCACGCGCTGGAGTGCGCGACCGCGCTGGCGCTGTTGGACACCGCGGGCCGAGCACCGGGCGCGACGGGCGGGCCCGGCCTCGCCGAGATCGCGCGCCTGGTGCAGCGGGCGGAGAACGACTTCGCCGGAGCCCCCACCGGCCTGCTCGACCAGACCGCCTCGCTGCGGTGCACCGAGGCGCACGCCCTGTTCTTCGACGTCCGCTCCGGTGCCGCCGAGCAGATCCCGTTCGCGCCGCTCAGCGCGGGCCTGGAACTGCTGGTGATCGACACCCGGGCGAAGCATTCGCACAGCGAGTCCGGCTACGGCGACCGGCGGCGCGGCTGCGAGCGGGCGGCGGAACTGCTGGGGGTCAAGGCCCTGCGGGACGTCTCGCAGTCCGACCTGGACACCAACCTGCCGTCGCTGCCCGAGGACCTCCGACCGCTCGTGCGGCACGTCGTCACGGAGAACGCCCGCGTGCTGGCCACCGTCGAACTGCTCCGCGCCGGTCGGTACGACGAGCTCGGCGAGATCCTCACCGCCTCGCACGTGAGCCTGCGCGACGACTACCGGGTCTCCTGCCGGGAACTCGATCTCGCCGTGGACGCCTCCCTGGAGGCCGGAGCGTCCGGGGCGCGCATGATCGGCGGTGGTTTCGGCGGATCGGCGATCGCCCTGATCCCGACCGAACACCGGACCAGCATCGAACGGCACGTCCTCGATGCGTTCGAACGGCACACCCTCGCCGCACCGAGGTTGTTCACGGCGGTACCCTCCGCCGGGGCGGGCCGGGACCGATGATCGAGCCCGCGGCACGCCTCTGCTGAGCGCAGGGCAGGACGATCTCCCACGGAAGGCAGTACGCAGGTGAAGCTCCTCGTCACAGGCGGTGCAGGCTACGTCGGCAGCGTGTGCGCGGCCCGGTTGGTGGAAGCCGGCCACGAGGTCGTCGTGGTCGACGACCTGTCGACCGGCCACGCGGACGCGGTGCCGGACGGCTGCAAGTTCGTCGAGGCCGACATCGCCGAGGCCGCGGGCGACCTGCTCGCAGAGCCGTTCGACGGCGTGCTGCACTTCGCGGCGAAGTCCCTCGTCGGCGAGTCGATGCAGGAGCCGCGCAAGTACTGGCAGGGCAACGTGCTGACCACGCTGCGCCTGCTGGACGCCATGCACGAGCACGGCACGCCCCGCCTGGTGTTCTCCTCGACGGCCGCCACCTACGGCGAGCCGGAGGAGGTGCCGATCACCGAGGACGCCCCGACGCGACCGACCAACACCTACGGCGCGACCAAGTTGGCGATCGACCACGCGATCACCTCGTACGCCACCGCCCACGGCCTGGCGGCGACCAGCCTGCGGTACTTCAACGTGGCGGGTGCCCACGGCGCGTTCGGCGAGCGCCACGCGGTCGAGACGCACCTGATCCCGATCGTGCTCCAGGTGGCTCTCGGCCAACGCGAGCAGGTGCAGATCTTCGGTGACGACTGGCCGACCGAGGACGGCACGTGCGTGCGGGACTACATCCACGTCACCGACCTCGCCGACGCCCATCTCTTGGCTCTGCAGCACGCGAAGGCCGGTGAGCACCGGATCTACAACCTGGGCAACGGCACGGGCTTCTCGGTCAAGCAGGTGATCGACACCTGCCGCGAGGTCACCGGCCACCCCATCCCCGCGCACGTGGCACCACGGCGCGCCGGCGACCCGGCCACGCTGGTGGCCTCCAGCCGCCGGGCTCGGGAGGAACTGGAGTGGCGGCCGCAGCGCGCCGACCTGTCGGTCATCGTCCGGGACGCGTGGGAGTTCACCCGGGGTCGGGCCTGACGCGGAGATCCTGTCGGAAGCGTTCACCACGCACCGTCCTCTTCGATCATGAGCCGGGCATCTTCCGCGGCGTCGCGGGCGATCACGCTCAGGTCCGAAGGCGGGATGCCGGCTTCCAGGGCTTGCCGGAGCAACATGCCCAACCGGTGCTCCGGGCGGGTCTTCTCGACCCGCTCCAGCGCCACTCCGGCGAGTCCGCCGTCGCCTCGCAGATAAGCCGAAAAGGCCAGGAGTGACGCGACATCGGCGAGTTCCGGGGCGGGTGCCTTGCGCACGAGGGTCAGCCACAGCTGTTCCGCGGCGTCTGAGGACTCCCCGAGCGCGGCGCCCAGCGCGACGTCGCGAACCCGGGTGTCCGACACCGCGATCATCACGCGCAGCAGGTCGTCCTCGGTGAGCGCGGCGCCCTCGGCGGTGCGCCGGATGGCGGAGAACACCGCTTTCAGGTCGTGGCTGGTCCGATCCGGACCGCACGCCTCGTCGAGTTCGTCGGTGAGCGCGTCGATCCGCGCGGACCGGCGTGCCAGTGCCTCGTCGGATTCCGGGGCGACGAGTTCGCGCAGCTCGTCCTTGCTGCCGAAAGTCACCACACCGGCGGCCGTGAGCGCCGCGGCGATCGTCGACAGCTTCGGATCCGGAATCTTGCCGCAGCAGTCCGGGCTCGAATAGCAGGCCCAGTCAGCGCCGGCGCGGATCTCCGGCGCCCACAGCGCGTGCAGCGTGGCGATCCCGGCGAACGCGAAGGCATCGCCCACCACGTCGACGAGTTCCCGGTGCGGAGGTGACCCGTCGACGTCCACTGTGTCCTGGCAGACCTCCGATCCGGGGCACTCGACGGCACACCGTTCCCGATTCGTCTGGTCGCCGACGACGACCATGACCACCGCGTCCGGCCGGTGGGTGCGCAGCGGCCCCGCGAGCAGGTGCGCGGCCAGCTGGCTGCGCTGCCCGGGACAGGGCAGGTCCACGCGCATCGTCGTCCCGAACCTCGGTGTGTCGGGCAGGTCGTGGATCGTCAGCAGCACCAGCGAATTCGTCGGCGCGAAGCCGAGCATCGGCGGTACGGCGGCGACCAGGTCCGCTGGGTTGTTGATGGAGATTCCGGCGTTCAGTCGTGTCGTCATGCTTCAACGATCGACAACCACGACCAGCGGCGGAAAGACCCAAATCGAAAACAGCGGACAAGCTGACCTCCTGTGGACAACTCGGCCTCGAAAAGCCACGTTGATCCACTTTGGAGTGACGATCATTCGGTGTTTTCCGGTCACACCAAGGGTGATTACGCTCAGTCAGCCTGGCCGTGCTGCCCGGAATCGCCCGCCGGTCACCGGATCCGTCCCAGGAGCGGAAGGCGCACCGAGGTGCGGGACAGGTCGAGCGCGAGACCCGTTCCCGGCTTCGGACGCAGCGTGAAATCGTGATCGCTGGACAGCACCACGAGTCCCAACCGGTGCCCCGGGGCGAAGACGTAGTCGTCCGGCTGCATCGACACGTCGATGTCGTAGCGCCTGCCCGGCCGGACCGGTGAAGTCCGATCGATGCGGTGCCGGTTCTGCGGATCCGCCCATCCCCGCGTCACGACGGTCGTCGAACCGTCGGGGGCCTGGTCCACCAGCAGTGCGGTGACGTTGGCGGCCGGTCGGTCGAAGGTCAGCCCCAGTTCCGCGCGGACCGTGCCGCTGACCCGCACCGGCGCCGCGAGCGGCTCGCTCACGTAGGAAAGGCGGTTCGGCGACTCCGGAGCGGAGGCGAGTTCCTCTGCGGTCCGGGTCGCGTCGTCCCGCAAGTACTCCACACCGTCCACTTCGGACTTCCCGAGCGCACCGCGCGTCCGGCCACCCTCCCCGGGCCGCAGCACCACGTCGCGGGCCTCGGGAGCGGGCCACTCGGGTTCCTCGACCCAGCTGGCGTCCTCCCGCTGGATCGTGGCTCGGGGCTCCCCCTCCACGCCGTTCGGCACGCCGTAGAGGTAGCGGGTGAACCAGCGGTTCAGGGTGTGCAGCCACGCGTCCTTGCGGAGCGTGATCGGGTCGGTGTGGCCGGACTGGTGCCACCAGATCTTGTGCGGCACGCCGCGTTCCCTCAGCGCCTCGTACCACTGCGCGGCCTGCCGCGTCTTGACATTCCAGTCGTGGAGCCCGTGGACGGACAGCACCGCGGCGTGCACCCGGTCGACGTCGTTCAGGTAGTTGCGGTGGTCCCAGAAATCGTTGTAGTCGCCGGTGACCCGGTCCTCCTCGGCCGCGATCCGGTCGATGCGTGCTCGGCAGACCTCCCGGTCGGCCCGGGTGTACACGTATTTCGCCAGGACGTCGGCATCCTCGCCCTGGTATCCGCCGGGAGCGACGATCGCTCCGTCCGACCGGTAGTAGTCGTACCAGTTCGAGATCGCGCCGATCGGCACGATCGCTTCCAAACCCGCGACCCCCGTGCTGGCCACCGCGTTAGGCAACGTGCCGTTGTACGACACACCCATCATCCCGACCTTGCCGCTCGCCCAGTCGGCCACCGCGGGAGCACCGTCCGAGGTGTGCGCGGAGGCCCGGGAATTCAGCCAGTCCACGACGGCCTTGGCTCCGATGGTCTCGTTCTCCCCACCGGTGCTCGGACATCCGGTGGACTCGCCCGTGCCCGGAGAATCCGCGTACACCACGGCATACCCCCTGGCCAGGAGGTACCGCTCGTACGCCCAACTGATCTCCTTCGCCGTCGCGACGGTGATCCGCTCGTCCCGCCGAGGCGACTCCGACGACGAGCTGCCGGCGCGCTCCGGCACGTACAACTCGGTGTCCACGTTGTGGTTCGGCACATCGTTGCCGCCGGCGAAGTAGGGACTCACCTGGTAGACGACCGGGACGCGCAACCCCTGCCCGCTTTCCCGGGGTCGCACGACCCGGACGTGCACCCGGTCGTCGCGGCCGTCACCGTCGCTGTCCACGGGCGCGGACACGAACAGGTCCTCGCGCACCGCCCGGTCCGGATCGAACACCGGCTGCGCTTCCCCGTGCTCGAACACCGGCCCCCGCGGGGGTCCTGCCTCTGCCGGAACCCCGGCGAAGGTGACCGCGACGACGGCCACCAGCAGACCTGCTCGAAGTTGGCGCATGCGTACCCCCCTGAGGCGAGTGCATTGGGACACGAGCACTTTCCCAGAGAGGCGGTAAGTCGACAGGTGGCGCGGCGGGTTTGCGCCAGCACCGCCCGGTCGACCCGAGCAGTAAAGTCGGAGTCAGCACGTCCCGCGAAGGAGTCTCACATGTCCGTCCCCGCGCTGACTTCCGCCGGCCTGATCTGCGGTTATGCCGTCGCTCGCGCTACCAAGCACCGCTACCTGGGCGGCGTCGTCGCTGCCGGAGCCGGACTCGGCGCTGTCGAAACCTGCCGACGCAGGACCGGAACGGGCCGCGCCGCGACGCTCGGCGTCACCTATGCGGCCGCCCTGGCCGGATCGCACCCGCTGGCCAAGAAGCTCGGCGCCTGGCCGTCCGTCTTCGCCGTCACCGCGGGAACCGCGGCGGTGGCGCAGTTGCTGTCCCGGCGACCTCGTCGGTAGCAGCGTCCGCGAGCGGCGCCCCTCCGTGATCTGAGGCTCACCAGGCGGTCGAGCGACCTGCGATCATGCTGTTCATGAGTATGCACACGGCGGTCGGGATCGTCGGTCTGGGGCGAATGGGCCAGACCTTGGCAGCCGGGTTCAACCGGGCCGTGCCGTCCGGTCGGCTGTTCGCGGTGGGGCGGTCGCGGACCAGCGTCGTCCAGCTGCGCAGCGAGGTCCCCGGGGCCGGAATCGTGTCGCTGCCGGAACTGCCTGACCGCGCCGATCTGCTCGTCCTCTGCGTCCGGAACGCGGATCTGCCCGCAGTGCTCACCGACCTGCGTCCCCGGCTGACCGCTGACCACGTCGTGATCGTCCTCAACAACGGCATTTCCCTGACTTCCTTGGCCGAGGCGGTTCCCGGCCCGGTGGCCAAGCTGATCCCGAGCGTCGGCAACGAGATCGGCGTCGGCGCGACGCTGCTGGTACCAGGACCGGGGTTCACCGAGGAGAACGAGGCGAGCGTCCTCTCCCTCCTCCGGTCGTTCTCCGTCCCCTTCGTGATCGAGGAGCACCAGGGACGCGCGGCGACGGATCTCGCATCGTGCGGCCCCGCTCTCCTCGCTCGTGTGGCCGCGGAAATGGCCGCTGCACAGCGCAAGCGGAACGCACCGCTGTCGGCCGATCTCGCCGAAAGCTTGGTCGCAACGAGCCTGAACGCCTTAAGCCGCCTGCTCGACAACGGTGCTTCCGCAGCCGAAATCGTGGATCGCGTCGCGGTTCCCGGCGGCAACACCGCCGCAGCGATCGAAGCCGCCGAGGGCCACCTCGCCGCCGCATGGCACGCCGCGTTCCAGACGACCGCGGACAACGAGCGGTCCAAGCCACCACCTCAGCTGAACAACGACGAGCACGCGGGGTGAACCTCGGCCCGCGGTTGGTCTTGCCGGGCTGGGCCCAGGACCGACGGGCGATGTCGGCCGATGATCGTTCCAGCCGGAAGAGGTCGGGCCACCCACGAGAGAGGGGAGCCGACCGATCGGCCGACTCCCCTCTCACCAGCACCTCTCACGACGTCAGGTGCGTCGCGAGCGACAGAACTCAGCTGCAGCCGGAGGTCGAGCCGCAGCCCTCGCACACGTAGCAGGATCCCGACGGACGCATCTTCGTGCCGCAGGTCATGCACAGCGGCGCGTCGGCCGCCTTGCCCAGTCGCAGTTCGAGCAGTTCGGTCGAGCTGCCGACCCGCTGGTCGTCCTCCTGCTTCGACTCGGACTTCGTGTAGTCCACCGTGGACCGCAGGGTGTCCAGGTCCACGTCGTCCGAGGTCGAGCCGGAATCCCCGCCGTTGACCTGGGTCTCCCGCTCGTCAGCGGTGAAGATGCCCAGCTGGGCCCGCTTCTCGTAGGGCAGGTAGTCCAGGGCGAGGCGGCGGAACAGGTAGTCCAGCACGCTGCTGGCCATCCGGATGTCCGGGTCGTCGGTCATCCCAGCCGGTTCGAACCGCAGGTTCTGGAACTTCGAGACGTAGAACTCCAGCGGGATGCCGTACTGCAGGCCCACAGAGATCGACATGGAGAACGCGTCCATCACGCCCGCCAGGGTCGACCCCTGCTTGCCGAGCTTGACGAAGATCTCGCCCAGCCCGTCGTCCGGGTACGACCCGGCGTGCAGGTAGCCCTCGGCACCGCCCACGGTGAACGACACGGTCTGGCTCGGGCGCTTCTTGGGCAACCGCTTGCGGACCGGCCGGTACTCGATCTGCTTCTCGACCGCCTTCTCCTGCTCGGCCTTGTCGCCCTTGCCCGCCGACAGCGGCTGACCGACCTTGCAGTTGTCGCGGTAGATCGCCAGCGCCTTCAGGCCCAGCTTCCAGCCCTCGAAGTAGAGCTGCTCGACGTCCTCGACCGTGGCCGACTCCGGCATGTTCACGGTCTTGGAGATCGCGCCCGAGATGAACGGCTGCACCGCCGCCATCATCCGCACGTGGCCCATCGGAGCGATCGAGCGCTGCCCCATGGCGCAGTCGAACACCTCGTAGTGCTCCGGCCGCAGGCCGGGGGCGTCGATCACGTGCCCGTGCTCGGCGATGTACTCGACGATCGCCTCGATCTGCTCCTCCTGGTAGCCCAGCGCCTGCAGGGCCCGCGGCACGGTCTGGTTGACGATCTGCATGGAGCCGCCGCCGACCAGCTTCTTGAACTTCACCAGAGCCAGGTCGGGCTCGATGCCGGTCGTGTCGCAGTCCATCATCAGGCCGATGGTGCCGGTGGGGGCGAGCACCGACGCCTGCGCGTTGCGCCAGCCGCTGCGGGCACCGATCTCCAGGCCCTCCTGCCACACCCGCGTCGCCAGCTTGTGCACGGTGGCGTCGTTGTGGTGGTAGGTGCGGACCAGGTCGTTGGCCGCGGCGTGCTTGCGCATGACCCGCTGGTGCGCCTCGGCGTTGCGGGCGTAGCCCTCGTAGGGACCCACCACCCCGGCCAGCTCGGCCGAACGCTTGTAGGCGGTGCCGGTCATCAACGAGGTGATCGCCGCCGCCAGCGCCCGGCCGCCGTCGGAGTCGTAGGCGTGACCGGTCGCCATCAGCAGCGCGCCCAGGTTGGCGTAGCCGATGCCGAGCTGGCGGAACTTGCGAGTGGTGTCCCCGATCGCCTCGGTCGGGAAGTCGGCGAAGCAGATCGAGATGTCCATCGCCGTGATGACGAACTCGACCGCCTTCTCGAACAACTCGGCGTCGAAGGTCAGGTCGTCGCGCAGGAACTTCATCAGGTTCAACGACGCCAGGTTGCAGCTGGAGTTGTCCAGGTGCATGTACTCCGAGCACGGGTTGGACGCGGTGATGCGCCCGGTCTCCGGCGCGGTGTGCCAGTCGTTGATCGTGTCGTCGTACTGGATGCCGGGGTCGGCGCACTCCCACGCGGCCCGCGCCATCTTGTGGAACAGCTCCCGGGCCTGCCGGGACTCAAGCACCTCGCCGGTGGTGCGGGCCCGGAGCCCGAACGTCCCGTCGCTCTCCACCGCGCGCATGAACTCGTCGGAGACGCGCACCGAGTTGTTGGCGTTCTGGTACTGCACCGACGACGAATCGGCGCCACCGAGGTCCATGTCGAAGCCGGAGTCCCGCAGCGCGCGGATCTTGTGCTCTTCGCGGGCCTTGGTCTCGATGAACTCCTCGACGTCGGGGTGGTCGATGTCGAGGACGACCATCTTCGCCGCCCGGCGGGTCGCACCGCCCGACTTGATCGTGCCCGCGGAGGCGTCCGCACCGCGCATGAACGACACCGGCCCGGAGGCGGTACCGCCGGAGGACAGCAGCTCCTTGGACGAGCGGATGCGAGAGAGGTTCAGACCGGCGCCGGAGCCGCCCTTGAAGATCAGGCCCTCTTCCTTGTACCAGTCGAGGATCGACTCCATCGTGTCGTCGACCGACAGGATGAAGCAGGCGGACACCTGCTGCCGGGAGCTGGTGCCGACGTTGAACCAGACCGGGGAGTTGAAGCTGAACACCTGGTGCAGGAGCATCCAGGTCAGCTCGTGCTCGAAGACCTCGGCGTCGGCGTCACTGGCGAAGTAGCCGTGCTCGACACCGGCCCGCACGTAGGTCTTCACGACGCGGTCGATGAGCTGCTTGAGGCTGCTCTCGCGCTCGTCGGTGCCCACCGCGCCGCGGAAGTACTTGCTGGTCACGATGTTCACGGCGTTCAGCGACCAGAAGTCGGGGAACTCCACGCCGCGCTGTTCGAAGTTGACCGAACCGTCCCGCCAGTTGGTCATCACCACGTCGCGGCGCTCCCAGGTGACCTCGTCGTAGGGATGCACCCCCTCCGTGGTGTAGACGCGCTCCACCCGGATGCCCTTGGGTCGGGCACCTGCTTCCGGCTCCCCCGATGCGCCGGCCGGGCTACCGACGGTCTCTGTCATGACCTGACCCTCTTCCTTGTCGCTCGCTGGTCGTGCATTGCCCCCGTCCGGTCTCCCCGTCCGGTTCGGTCGTGCCTCGCTGCTCAGCCGTGCCCCGCCGCGGGATCCCGGCTGACGTCTCACCTGCGCAGCCCCACGCCGGGGCGAACGCCGACGCGGTTTGCTCACGGCTGCTCTCCGTTGTCCTCCGAGGTCCGCTCGTCGTCCCCGCTCGGGGCTCCGCGCCGCGCGGCGCGGAGGTCGGCGATCTCCTTCTCGAAGTCCTCCACCGACGAGTAGGACCGGTACACGCTCGCGAAACGGAGGTACGCGACCTCGTCCAGTTCCCGCAGCGGCCCCAGGATCGCCAGCCCCACCTCGTGGCTGGGCAGTTCCGCGACGCCGAGGGACCGGACGGTCTCCTCCACCTGGTGCGCCAGCTGCTGCAGCGCGTCCTCCTCCACGGGACGCCCCTGGCAGGCCCGGCGCACCCCGCGAACCACCTTCTCGCGGCTGAAGGGCTCGGTGACGCCGGAACGCTTCACCACGGACAGGACCAGTTCCTCGATGGTCGTGAACCGACGACCGCACGCCGAGCACGACCGCCTGCGCCGGATCGCCTGGCCTTCCTCGACTTCCCGCGAGTCGACGACCCGGGAATCCTCGCCACGGCAGAACGGGCACCGCACCGGCACTCACCCCCTTCCCGGTCTGCTCGACGCAGGTCGCACCCGACCCGCGTCCCGTTAATGCCCGAACACCTTACAGCCCAACCTGTGGACTAAATACATGGGCGTAACTACTACATGTTGTGGTCGACTCTAATCCGCGCCGCGCTGCTCGCGCAAACCGACACGCCCCGGGCACACGAGGCCCGCACACCGCCCGAAGGACGCAGGTCGCGCCGCGCCCGCGCGATCAGGGACGCCCGCTCGGCACCACCGGAAAGCCGCCGGGATCACCGGTCCGACCGGCCACCTCGCCGGGGCCGGGCTCCGCCTGCGCCGCAGCCTCCCGGAGCGCATCACCCGGGACCGCGGCAGCGGGGGGCGCGGGAGCGCCGCACCCGGCGAAGAGCCCCACCAGGATGACAATGGCGCACGAGAAGATCGCCACCGAGGTCAGTAAAACCCACTCGTCCCACCCGGCCGATCGTCGACACGCGAACACCGCCGACCGCGCTCCGGCCGACAACCCGCGGCGCACGACCCTGCCCGCCGGCCGGACGGCCACCGGGCGCAATCGGCCGGCGACGCCGAGCGGTGTGCCCGTGGGGGTCCTGCGACCGGATGAACGGACGCGCCCCGGCGCCCCGACTGGTGTGACCATGACCCCTCCCGCACCGAAAAGAAACCATAGATCGAATGGATGTTCGATCGAACCTGAGTGCGATTGTGTACCAGGAGTACGGCGCGAGGCGAGAGCGTGGCCCCAAATTAACTCGAACAGGTGTTTGATCTCTGCGTTTGTGCCGTCTACTGTGGAAAACGGGCGTCGAGCAGGGTCCCGCAGGAAGCAACCAGGCGGTCGACGCCGAGGACGGACACCGCAGACAGCCGAAGACGATCAACAGCCCAATCCGCACCGCGTTTCGCACCGCGGTCCGTACCGACAGGAGGCAGTGGTGACGAGGAATGTGACCGGCTCGGTCCAGGGCCAAGTACAGAACGTCGAAGACTCTCGGGCTGACGTGCGCGCCCTGCCCGAACAAGCCAACGGGTCCGACGAGCTGAGCGAGCGCCAGCGGAAGGTGCTGGAAGCCATCCGCGAATGGATGCGGGAGCACGGCTACCCGCCCAGCGTGCGCGAAATCGGTGACGCGGTCGGGTTGACCTCGACTTCCTCGGTCGCCTACCAGCTGCGCGTGTTGGAGCGGAAGGGCTACCTGCGCCGGGATCCGCACCGACCACGCACCGTGGGCGTGCTGGTCGCCGGGACGGAGCAGGAGTCCGCCGAGTCCGAGGCGCAGGCCAAGCCCGCGTACGTTCCGGTGGTCGGCCGGATCGCCGCTGGCGGGCCGATCCTCGCCGAGGAGTCGATCGAGGACGTCTTCCCACTGCCCAAGGAGATCGTCGGCGACGGCACGCTGTTCCTGCTTCGGGTGGTCGGCGACTCGATGATCGACCTGGCCATCACCGACGGCGACTGGGTGGCCGTGCGCCAGCAGCCCGAGGCCGAGAACGGCGACGTCGTGGCCGCGATGATCGAAGGCGAGGCGACGGTCAAGACGTTCAAGCGGACCGAGGAACACGTCTGGCTCGTCCCGCACAACTCGGCTTACGAGCCGATCCTCGGTGACGACGCGAAGATTCTGGGCAAGGTGGTCGCCGTGCTACGTCGACTGTGAGCTCCCCGGCGCACGGCACACGACCGCCGGAGCGCAGGGCGACGGCGTGGTGGGCGTCCGGTGCGTCGTCCGGGGCGGTGTGAGACCGCCCCGGACAGTCCGGCACCAGGTTCGTGGCTCAGCGAGGATTCCGGGCCATCTGGCCAGGGACAGCGCGGAGGATCGCGGCCGGTACGGTCACTCCGAGTCGACGCTGGCGAACTGCTGAAGCGCGTTCGCCAGCTCTGGTCGGACCTTGGCGCTGATCCTGGTTCCGTCCGGGGTGTGTTCCTCCACGACGACCTCGCCCTCGGAGTGGACGCGGGCGACCAGGTCGCCGCGGGTGTACGGCACCAGCGCCGTCACGAACACCTCGGGCCTGGGCAGGCGCTCGGCGATGATGCTCCGGAGCTCCTGGATTCCAGCGCCGCTGTGCGCGGAGGCGAACACGGCATCCGGCAACAGCCTGCGAAGTTCGGCGATCCGCGTGGCGTCGACCGCGTCGGTCTTGTTGATCACCAGCAGTTCCGGCGGCATGGACGTCCCGTGCTCGTCGGCGATCTCCGCCAGGACCTCGCGCACCGCCGTGACCTGGCCCTGCGGGGCCGGTTCGGAACCGTCGACGACGTGCACCAGCAGATCCGCGCCGCTGACCTCCTCCAGGGTGGAGCGGAACGCCTCGACCAACTGGTGCGGTAGGTGGCGGACGAATCCGACCGTGTCCGTCAGCGTGTACGGGCGACCGTCCGGCGTCTCCGCCCGCCGAGTCGTCGGGTCCAGGGTAGCGAACAACGCGTCCTCGACGAGCACGCCCGCGCCCGTCAGGGCGTTGAGCAGGCTGGACTTACCGGCGTTGGTGTACCCGGCGATGGCCACGCTCGGGACCTCGTTGGCTTCTCGGCGGCTGCGCTTGGTGCCGCGGACGGTGCGCATCGCGGTGAGTTCCTTGCGCAGCTTGCTGATGCGCTTGTGGATGCGACGCCGGTCGGTCTCCAGCTTCGTCTCACCGGGACCACGCGTTCCCACGCCGCCGGTCGCGCCACCGGCACGGCCGCCGGCCTGCCGGGACATCGCCTCACCCCACCCGCGCAGGCGCGGCAGGAAGTACTGCAGCTGTGCCAGCTCGACCTGGGCTTTGCCCTCTTTCGACCGGGCGTGCTGCGCGAAGATGTCGAGGATGAGAGCCGTTCGGTCGATCACCTTGACCTTGAGCTTCTCCTCCAGCTGGCGCAGCTGGCCGGGCGAGAGCTCACCGTCGCAGATGACGGTGTCGGCCCCGGTCGAGGTGACGACGTCGCGCAGCTCCCGCACCTTGCCGGAACCGACGTAGGTCGACGGGTCTGGCCGGTCGCGGCGCTGGACGAGGCCCTCCAGCACCTGGGAACCCGCGGTCTCGGCGAGCCTGGCGAGCTCCGCCAGGGATGCCTCGGCGTGGGTGGCGTCGCCGTCGGTCCACACCCCGACGAGCACCACGCGCTCCAGCCGGAGACGGCGGTACTCGACCTCGGTGATGTCGGCGAGTTCCGTGGACAACCCGGACACCCGCCGCAGCGACGCGCGCTCGGCGAGTTCCAGCTCGCCCGTGGACGGTTCCGCGGAAAGGATTGGTTCGTACTCGTCGGCGTCGACCGCGGAACGGTCGAGGTCGGCGGGCCAGGTCGCAGAATTCTTCATATCAACGCCATTGTCCCACGCGGCGCGACCGATTTTCACCCTTCACCGCCGGTCACCGGGACGCGACGGGCTCCGGGGTTCCCTCCCGGCCGCGCCATGCGCATCGGATTCACCGACCGCCACTCAGGCGTGCTGCCACCACTCGGCGTCCAGGCGCCCCTCGGCCACCAGCACCGCCGGCCCGGTGAGCGTCGACGTGGTGTCGGTGACCTCGACCTCCACGGTGCCGCCCGGGATGTGCACGACGCGATGTCCGGTGGTCCGGCCGTCCGCGCGCAGGGCCGCGACGGTCGCGGCGACCGTGCCGGTGCCGCAGGAGCGCGTCTCCCCCACGCCGCGCTCGTGCACGCGCATCCGGACCTGCGCCGAGTCGATCCTGCGCACGAACTCGACGTTGACCCCGTTCGGGAAGACGGTCGCGTCGTGCGGCGGAACGGCCGTCAGGTCGAGAGCGTCGAGATCGACGTCGATCGCGCAGGCCAGGTGCGGGTTGCCCAGATCGACGGCGACACCGGTGAAGCGGTGGCCGGACACCTCGGTGGCCGATTCACCGAAGATCGTCGCAGGGCCCATGTCGACCGTCACGCGCCCGTCCGGTCGGGTGATCACGGATCGCATCCCGGCACGGGTGCCGACCGGCAGCTCGCCCGGCGCGGCGAGACCCGCCTCGACCAGGTAACGGGCGAAGACCCGGACACCGTTGCCGCACATCTCGGCGATCGATCCGTCCGCGTTGCGGTAGTCCATGAACCACACGTCACCGGGGATGTCCGGCGGAGCGTCCTGCAACGCGGCGGACCGCACCACGCGCAGCACGCCGTCGGCGCCCAAGCCACGGCGGCGGTCGCACAGCGCCTGCACCCGCGAGTCGGTGAGCTTCAGCTCGCCGTCCGGGTCGGGCAGGATGACGAAGTCGTTCTCGGTGCCGTGGCCCTTGAAGAAGACGGGCCCCTGGGAGGACTGCACGCCGCCAGTCTACGCAGTGAGCATCGCCCGAACGTCGGACTCCAACCCGGGCTCGGCCGCGTCGAACCACTGGATCCGGCAGTCCCGGCGGAACCACGAACGCTGCCGCCGGACGAACCGGCGGGTCAGCCGCGCCGTCTCCGCCGCCGCGGTGGCCATGTCCCCGCCGCCGTCCAGCTCCGCGAGCACCTGCTGGTACCCGAGGGCTCGGCTGGCGGTGCGGCCGCGGCGCAGTCCGAGCCGCTCCAGGGCGCGCACCTCGTCGACCAGCCCGGTGTCGAACATGCGGGTCACGCGCTGGTCGACGCGGTCATCCAGGGCCGCCACCGGACGGTCCAGGCCGATCAGGACGGCGGAGTACCGCGGCGGGCCAGGTGTGGGCAGGTTCGCCGAGAAGGGTTCGCCGGTGATCTCGATGACCTCCAGAGCCCGCACGATCCGGCGGCCGTTGCTGGGCAGGATCGCCTCGGCCGCCGCCGGGTCCAGTTCGCGGAGGCGTCGGTGGAGCTCGGGGGCGCCGACCTCGACGAGCTGCTGCTCCCACTTGGCGCGCACCTCCGGGTCCGTGCCCGGGAACCGCAGATCGTCCACGACCGCCTGCACGTAGAGGCCCGAACCGCCCACGAGGATCGGGGTCCGGCCCCGCGCGAGCACGTCCTCGACGGCCCGTCGGGCGTGCCGCTGGTAGGCCGCCACCGAGGCCGTCTCGGTCACGTCGAGCACGTCGAGAAGATGGTGTGGCACGCCGAGGCGTTCCTGCTCGGACAGCTTGGCCGTGCCGATGTCCATCCCGCGGTACAGCTGCATCGCGTCGGCGTTGACGACCTCGCCGTCCAGTTCGGTGGCGAGGTGCAGGGCGAGTTCGGACTTGCCGGTGGCGGTCGGGCCGACCACCGCGACGAGGCGGGGCAGGGAGGCAGCGGACACGCCCCGACCTTAGAGCGTGTCCCCGGACTCGTTGTGCGTGGTGGCGCGGGCGGCGGCTGCGGTGGACCAGCCGCCGCGTGGTTCCCGCGGGGGCGCTGACACGGCACGTCAGCACCGCACGACCCGATCTCGGCACCACGTCGCGGCTGTTCTCGCGAGACGCCCGCAGGGTCGCTGCCGCGGAGGCACCGGCGCCTCCGGTGTGCCCACGGGCGGGAATCGCGGCGGCGAGGGCGGAGCGGCCGGCGCTCGCATGTCCCTCCATCCGCGCACGGCGGGCTGGAAGGGCGGGACGGTCAGGGCGTTCGACGCCACTGCGCGACGTGGTAGGTCACGCCGTAGGGAGTGGCCGAGTGGAGGAGTTCGCCGGTCCACGTGCCCCCGGCCTCCTCCACGGCACCGGCGAGCACCTGGAGGGCGGCCCGCCCGGCGACGCCCAGCTCGGCCGCCTCCGCGGGGTCCAGGGCGAGCAGTGCGGTGGGGTCGGCGTCGGCCAGCGCGGTCCGGAGGCGGTCGTCGAAGGGGCGAGCACGGGGGTCGGGGGCGTAGGGGGAACTCTCGTCGGAGCGGTTCGTGCCGTCGGCGAGCACCAGCAGGCCGAGCGGATCGGCTCCCGAGTCGCGCTCCAGCCGCCGCCCCTGCCGGCGGCACTCCTCCGGCGACGTGTCCGGGGCCAGGAGGTGGGCCGTGACCGAACGGGCACCCGCCTGCTCCCGGAGCCAGCCCGCGACGAGAGCGGGCAGCGGTAGCGCCGGGTCGGGCTCGCCCGTTCCGGCACCCAGCGTCACCCGGACGTCGACGCCGAAACCGGCGAACGTACCCAGGGTGTCCGGGGAGCACGTTCTCGGCCCGGAGGGATCCGTCCCGACGGCCACCCATTCGGCGGCCGCGTCAGTCAGACTGGACACTGCGCGCGAACAGGCGTTGCGCAACTGCTCGGTCTCCGCTCCGGGCCGCACGGTCAGTTCGGGGACCAGCAGCGGTGGATACGGCACCACGGCGACACGGGTGATCACACCCGTGCACGGTAGAGGTCTCGGTCGGCGGTGACTGGAGCAGGAGGCCGCGAGAGGCGGCGGGCGAACGCGGGGGCTCGGTACCCCCTGCCCACTGCCCCCGAACAGGTGACCTATGACAATGAAGCAGTGCAGGTCACAGATCCGGTTCGGAGCCCACGCGGACCACTCGGCGCGCCGATGCCGCAACGGAGTACCGATTCGTGCCGTGACCTGTTTGAATGCGCCAACGGAGGCCGGATCGGGCGACGGTCCGGGCCACCGCTTGCTGGGCCCCGCCTGGGCGGGGCGCCCGTGCCGGGCACGGGCATCGGAGCGGGCACGCAAGGAGGAAGCCGGCCATGACGCACCAGGACTCGACCCCCGAGGCTGTCGCCCACAAGGCGACCGCGGACTCGACCACCAGCACCACCGGGTCGCCCACGGCTGCGCCCGCGGTACCGACCGCTTCCGCCGATCCCGCGAAGTGGGGGCGGGTCGACACCGACGGCACGGTGTACGTCTTCACCCCCGAGGGCGAACGCGCGATCGGTTCCTGGCAGGCCGGTGACGCCGCGGAGGGGCTCGCCCACTACGCGCGCCGGTTCGACGACGTGGTCACCGAGGTCGAACTGCTCGAAACGCGGCTGACCACGCACGCCGGAGAACCGAAGCACACCCTGTCCAGCGCCCGGCACCTGCGCGAGTCGCTGACCGACGCCGCCGTGGTCGGCGACCTGGCGGCGTTGGCCGCGCGCGTCGACCACCTCGTCGAGCGGGCGCAGCACGCGGTCGAGGGCGCCAAGCACGAGAAGGAACGCGCTCGCGCCAACGCGGTGGCCCGCAAGGAGGAACTGGTCTCCGAAGCCGAGCAGATCGCCGCCGAGGCGACCCAGTGGAAGGCCGCGGGTGACCGGCTGCGGCAGATCCTCGACGAGTGGAAGACGATCAAGGGCGTCGACCGCAAGACCGACGAGCAGCTGTGGCGGCGCTTCTCCAAGGCGCGGGACGCGTTCAGCCGCCGCCGCGGCTCGCACTTCGCCGAACTCGACCGGCAGCGCGCGGCGTCCAAGGCCCGCAAGCAGGAGCTGGTCGAGGAGGCCGAGGCGCTGACCGAGTCCAGCGACTGGGGCGCCACCGCGAACCGGTACAAGCAGCTGATGTCCGAGTGGAAGGCCGCCGGGCGTGCGCCGAAGGACAGCGACGAGGCGCTGTGGCAGCGGTTCCGCGCGGCGCAGGACCGGTTCTTCAGCCGCCGCTCCGAGGCGTTCTCCGAGCGCGACGCCGAGTACGCCGCGAACGCCAAGCTCAAGGAGGAGCTGCTGGCCGAGGCCGAGCAGATCGACCCGTCGTCCGACCTCAAGGCCGCGCAGGGCCAGCTGCAGCGCATCCAGGAGCGGTGGGACGAGATCGGCAAGGTCCCGCGCGAGCGGATGCGCGAGCTGGAGGGCCGGTTGCGGTCGATCGCCGAACGGGTGCGGTCGGCCGCCGACGCGCAGTGGCGGCGCACCGACCCGGAGGCGCAGGCCCGGGTCGACCAGTTCCGGGAGCGGGTCGAGCAGTTCGAGGCGCAGGCCGAGAAGGCCCGGTCCGCCGGGGACGAGCGCCGCGCCAAGCAGGCCGAGGAGCAGGCCCAGCAGTGGCGGGAGTGGCTGGCCGCGGCCGAGCAGGCGCTGGCCAGCCGGTGAAGTTCGGCGACCCGGGGAGCCGCGCTCCCCGGGTCGCAGGCATCGAGCGGTGGTCGGGTGCGCCGTGACGCGAGCGGCCGAGAGCGCACCCGCCGCACGCAGCGGGTCAGGTCACGGGCCGCGGGAACGCCGCGAAGCGGGTCAGCGGCGAGTCCAGACCACGCGCATCCACTGGACGGCGAGCACCGCCATGCAGACGACCGCGAGGACCAGGCCGAACGACGGGCCGGTGATGCCGCTGGTCTGACGCGACCAGATCGCCACCATGCCCTCGAAGGTCACCACGACACCGCCGACCGCCGCGAGGAACGCGACGCCCCAGCGCCGCGTCATCAGCGAGAGCACGCCCAACCCGATGCCGACGACGGTGGAGTTGATCGCGAACAGCTGGGGCAGCAGCCCGACGTTGAGGCTCGGATCGGCGGTCCCGGTGAGCACCTGCCAGCCAGCCGCGTCCCCGACCCACGGCAACAGCGAGCAGAGCACCAGCACGAGCATCACCGCCGCGATGACCAGGGCTCGCGAGCCGGGGTCGATGCGCCGCAGGACCTCCTTCTCCGCCTTGGACAGCGGGCGGGTGGCGTGCGGGTCGACTGCCTGCGGCATCTCCTGCTCCTCGTCGCGTCGTTCCGGATCGGTCAACACCCACACCCCTGCTGGGCGGCCGGTTGGGACGGCGGGGCTCCGAACGACGGCAGGCCGAGGCTCACGCCGGAGGTCTTCGGCCGCATGCCGGCCTCCCAGTGATCACCGGCCACCGTGCGGCGGTGGGCGCTGATGTCGGTGTCGGCGACCAGGTGGTGCGGAGCGGCGCGGGTGACCGCGGTGTGCACGACGTCGCCCGGCCGGATCTCCCGGTCGATCGCGCCGGTCGGCGTGAAGTGCACCAGCCGTCCGTCCCGGGCGCGGCCGGTGAGGCGGTGCGTCTCGGTGTCCTTGCGGCCCTCGCCCTCGGCGACCAGCAGCTCCACGGTGCGGCCGACGAGCTTCTTGTTCTCCTCCCAGGAGATCTCGTTCTGCAGCGCCACCAGCCGGTCGTAGCGCTCCTGCACGACCTCCTTGGGCAGCTGGTCGGGCATCTCGGCGGCCGGGGTGCCGGGCCGCTTGGAGTACTGGAAGGTGAAGGCGCTGGAGAACCGGGCCTGCCGCACGACTTCCAGCGTGGCCTCGAAGTCCTCCTCGGTCTCACCGGGGAACCCGACGATGATGTCGGTGGTGATCGCCGCGTCGGGCATCGCCTCGCGCACCTTGCGGACGATGTTCAGGTACCGCTCGGACCGGTAGGAGCGGCGCATCGCCTTCAGGACGCGGTCGGAACCGGACTGCAGCGGCATGTGCAGCTGCGGGCACACGTTCGGCGTCTCGGCCATCGCGGCGATGACGTCGTCGGTGAAGTCGCGCGGGTGCGGCGAGGTGAAGCGGACCCGCTCCAGGCCCTCGACCTCGCCGCAGGAACGCAGCAGCTTGCCGAACGCGTAGCGGTCGCCGAACTCGACGCCGTAGGCGTTGACGTTCTGGCCCAGCAGCGTCACTTCGAGCACGCCCTCGGACACCAGGGCCTGCACCTCGGCGAGGACCTCGCCGGGCCGCCGGTCCTTCTCCTTGCCGCGCAGCGACGGGACGATGCAGAACGTGCAGGTGTTGTTGCAGCCGACGGACACCGAAACCCAGCCGGAGTAGGCGGACTCCCGGCGGGCGGGCAGCGTGGAGGGGAACACCTCCAGCGACTCAAGGATCTCGACCTCGGCCTCCTGGTTGTGCCGCGCCCGTTCCAGCAGCGTCGGCAGCGAGCCCAGGTTGTGGGTGCCGAAGACGACGTCGACCCACGGCGCCCGCTTGACGATCGCGTCGCGGTCCTTCTGCGCCAGGCAGCCGCCCACCGCGATCTGCATCCCGGGGTGCCGGTCCTTGGCGGGGCGCATGTGGCCGAGGGTGCCGTAGAGGCGGTTGTCGGCGTTCTCCCGCACCGCGCAGGTGTTGAAGACGACGACGTCGGGCGTCGACTCCTCCTCACCCGCGCGCACGTACCCGGCGTCCTCCAGCATGCCTGCCAGCCGCTCGGAGTCGTGCACGTTCATCTGACAGCCGTACGTGCGGATCTGGTACGTTCTCGCGGCGCTGCTGGTGCTCACCGTTCCACGGTAGCTCCTGGTCAGATCGCGGATTCACCCGCCCGGACGGCCGTGCGGAGATCGTCCGGAACGCCCTCGCCCCGGTTTCGGGGCCGCTCGCGTCCGACCAGTGCGCTGCGGACGCATCCTCAGGTGGTTCCCCGCCGCCTCGACACCCGGTGGCAGTCCGCGGCGGCGGTGGCCGCGTGGTGGCGCTGCTCGTCGCGTTCGGCCTGTTCGCGCCGGTGGAGATGTCGCCCCCGACAGCCGGTTGACCCGCTCGGAGCAGTCGTCGGCCCGCCGATGGCGGTTGCGGAGCGTATCGGAAACGGCCGTCTGCTTCGTCCGACTCGGGCATTTGGCCGTGTAACCAAGTTGCAACCTGTGTTCGTCCGTTCCGTCTGGACTATCCCGAGTCGGGAGCTTAGGTTTCGCCCATCGAACAACCCCCTGGTGCCCAGTCAGGAGCTCGAATGGCCGCAGCTTCGACGGACACGCCGATGATCCGGATGTCCGCGGTGGACAAGTACTTCGGCTCGTTGCACGTGCTGCGGGCCATCGATCTCGAAGTGCCGCGCGGGCAGGTGGTGGTCGTGCTCGGGCCGTCCGGCTCCGGCAAGTCCACCCTGTGCCGGGCGATCAACCGGCTGGAACCGATCGACTCCGGCCGCATCGAGATCGACGGCGTCGGGCTGCCCGCCGAAGGTCGCGCGCTCGCCCAGCTGCGCGCCGACGTCGGCATGGTGTTCCAGCAGTTCAACCTGTTCGCGCACAAGACGATCCTGGACAACGTCACCCTCGGTCCGGTCAAGGTGCGCAGGCAGAGCCGGGACGCCGCGCGCGAGGAGGCGATGCGGCTGCTGGAGCGGGTGGGCATCGCCGACCAGGCCGAGAAGTACCCGGCCCAGCTGTCCGGCGGGCAGCAGCAGCGGGCGGCCATCGCCCGCGCGCTGGCGATGAAGCCCAAGGTCATGCTGTTCGACGAGCCGACCTCGGCGCTCGACCCGGAGATGGTCAACGAGGTCCTGGAGGTCATGACCGACCTGGCGGCCGAGGGCATGACCATGCTCGTGGTCACCCACGAGATGGGGTTCGCGCGCCGCGCCGCGCACCGCGTGCTGTTCATGTCCGACGGCGAGGTGGTGGAGGACGCCGCTCCGGAGGGCTTCTTCGGCGCTCCCAAGAGCGAGCGCGCCAAGGACTTCCTCGGCAAGATCCTCACCCAGTGAAAGGGGCGACTCCAGATGCGTGGCAAGCGAGTTCGGCTGGTGGTGGCGGTGGCCGCCGCGCTGGCCCTGACCGCCTGCGGTGGCGGCGGGGGCAACCAGCTCTCCGGCGGCGGCACCGAGGTCAAGGTCGACACCGGCGCGCACTTCGAGCCGGGGACCACGATGGACTCCCTCCAGAAGCAGGGCACCGTCCGCGTCGGCGTCAAGATCGACCAGCCGCTGTTCGGCCTGAAGGGCCTGGACGGCCAGATGCAGGGCTTCGACGTGGAGACCGCGAAAATCGTCGCGGGCAGGCTCGGCATTCCGCCGGAGCGCATCCAGTGGGTGGAGACGCCCAGCAAGACCCGCGAGGAGGTCCTCGAACAGGGGAAGGTGGACATGGTCGTGGCCACCTACACGATCAACGACGAGCGCAAGAAGCGGATCAGCTTCGCGGGCCCGTACTACGAGGCGGGCCAGGACCTCATGGTCAAGTCCGACGACACCCGGATCACCGGGCCGCAGTCGCTGCGGCCGACCGGCGCGAAGGTCTGCTCGGTGATCGGCTCCACCCCGGCCGAGCAGATCCGCAAGTACGTCGACGAGTCCAACCTGGTGCTGTTCGACGTGTACTCGAAGTGCGCCGACGCGCTGCGCACCGGGCAGGTGCAGGCGGTCACCACGGACAACGTGATCCTGCTCGGGCTGGTGCAGCAGAGCGGCGGCCAGTTCAAGATGGTCGAGAAGCCCTTCACCCGGGAGCCCTACGGCATCGGGATCCGCAAGGGTGACGTGAAGTTCTGCGAGTTCATCGACCACGCGCTCACCCAGGCCGCCCAGGACGGCAGCTACGCCAGGGCGTGGCAGGCCACCGCGGGCAAGGTCTCCCGGCAGACGCCGCAACTGCCGAAGCTCGACCCCTGCGGCTGATCCGTCCGAGGGTGTCCGCCGCGCGCCGGCGGGCACCCTCTCGTACCGCCGGAGTGACCCGTGCACGTCATCATCGACAACCTTCCGCTGTACCTGTCCGGGCTCGTGCGCACGTTGCAGATCTGCGTGTACGCGGGCGTGTTGGCGCTGCTGATCGGCGTCGTCGCCGCCGGGTTCCGCGTCTCGCCGCTGCCGCCGCTGCGCGGGGCCGGGACGGCGTGGGTGACCGTGCTGCGCAACTGCCCGCTGACCGTCGTGCTGTTCTTCATGGCGTTCGGACTGCCCGAACTCGGCCTCAACGGTTCGTACTTCTGGTTCGGCACCATCGGACTGGCGCTGTACACCTCGGCGTTCGTCTGCGAGGCGATCCGCAGCGGCATCAACGCGGTGCCCGCCGGGCAGGCCGAGGCGGCGCGGGCGATCGGGCTGGGCTTCGGCCAGTCGCTGTCGCTGGTCGTGCTGCCGCAGGCGCTGCGCACGGTCGTGCCGCCGCTGGGCAACGTGTTCATCGCGATGATCAAGAACTCCGCGATCGTCGGGGCCTTCGGCGTCGGCGGTGACCTGTTCGCCGTCGGCGACACGCTGACCTCGGCGCGCGGGTTGGCGGCCCTGCCGGTGCTGCTCGGCGTGGTGCTGGGCTACCTGGTGATCACGATCCCGGCCGGGCTGATGCTCGGCGCGCTGGAGCGGAAGGTGGCGATCGCCCGATGAACACCGTGCTCTACGAAGCCCCCGGTCCGCAGGCGAAGCGGCGCGCGCTGGTGGCCAGCGCCGCGGTCGGGCTGCTGCTGGTGGCGGTCGTCGCCTGGGTGCTGGTGGAGCTCGGCTCGGAGGGCCAGCTGGCGGTCGAGAAGTGGGGACCGCTGATCGACCCCACGAACGGGACCTTCGCCGCGCTGTGGAACCTGATGGGCCAGGGCCTGCTGAACACCCTGCTGGCGGCGGTGCTCGCGATGGCCTTCTCGCTCGTCATCGGCACCCTGCTGGCGGTGACACGACTGGTCAGCGCGCCCTGGTACCGGTGGGCGGTGGTCGGCGTCGTCGAGCTGCTGCGCGGCGTGCCGGTGGTCATCGCGATCTTCTTCGCCGCCCGCGTGCTGCCCGAGCTGGGTGTGCACCTGTCGATGATGTGGTTCCTGGTCATCGGGCTCACCGCGTACAACTCGGTGATCATCGCCGAGATCATGCGCGCCGGGATCCTCGCGCTGCCCAAGGGACAGAGCGAGGCGGCCTACGCGATCGGCCTGCGGCGCCGCCAGGTGCTGTCGACGGTGCTGCTGCCGCAGGCGTTCCGGGCGATGCTGCCCGCGCTGATCAGCCAGCTCGTCGTGGTGCTCAAGGACACCTCGCTGGGCTTCATCATCGGCTACCTCGACGTGGTCCGGGAAGCCCAGGTGATCATCCAGAACCTGAACAACCCGATCCAGACGTACTTCGTGGTCGCGGTGCTGTTCATCGTCATCAACTACGGCCTCAGCCGACTGGCCGTGCACACCGAACGCCGCCTGAGCCGCGGTCGGCGCGGCCGGGTCGGCCACCCCGCCGACCTGCAACCGGTCGGAGCGGCCGGGGACTGATCGGCGGCGGTGCCGGTCAGCGCGGGGCGTCGGCGATGCGCATCATCCCCGCCATGCCCGCGAGGTAGGCCGCGCCGTCGGGGCCGAGGTAGATGGCGGCGTAGTGGTTGTTCCACTGCGGACCCGTTCCGGTCAGTCTCTTGTAGACGGTCCGGCCGGTGCGGACGTCGATCGCCGTGAAGTACCAGGCGTCGATCCCCTCGTCGTCGGCCGGTTTTCCGTAGACGTAGAGCAGACCGTCGGCCAGTGACGCCTTAGGCACCGAGGTGGGGGCGGACTCGTCGCTGTGCCAGGCGACCGAGCAGGTGTCGGCGTCGACGCGTTCGATGCCGGGTTCGGTCGTGCGGCCGAACATCGTCGACTGCGGGCCCCGGTAGCCGTAGTTGTTCTCCACCAGCACCGAATTCCCCACCGCGACGAGGGAGTTCTCGGTGGCTCCGGCGCCGGGGGCGAGCACTTCCGCCCGGCAGACCTCGGTTCCGGTGTCCCGCCGGTAGAACAGCACGCGCATCCTCGGATCGGCGTTGTCGGTGATCGCCACCAGGTTCCGCCCGATCAGCGTCGGCGTGGTGCCCGAACCCTGCGAGAGCTGGCCGGGTTTGGTGCGGGTGCCGCGGTCGTACGGCCGGCGCCAGGTGATCCGGGGCGCGCCGTCGGCCGCCCCGTCGAGGCGGTACATCGCGTGGTCGGACACCACGAACAAGCCGCCGGTCTCGTCGGCGGCGAACGAGTTCGCGATCCGCTCCCCCGGCAACGACGCGGTGCGCACCGCACCGGTGTCGCGGTCCAGGGTCCCGACGATCCCGCCGCCGGTGACGAACCAGATCCGGCCCGACCAGTCCGGCAGCAGGGCGACCAGGCAGTCCGACTCGCCGATGCTGCCGCTGAGGTCGTAGCGGCGCTGCTCGGTGAACCGCGTGCCGTCCTCGGCGACGACGCGGACCTGGCGGTCGGTCGTGGCCGCGACCGCCCGGTCGGCCTCGTCGAGGTAGAAGTAGGCGCCGCCGCACAGGTCGGTCAGCGGCGACTGGCCGGGGCGCAGCGTCGGACGCGGGAGGTCGTGCACGGCGATCGTCCGCAGCGTGGCCGGATCGATGAGGCGGAGCCGGCGGTCCAGCAGACCCCCGCACAGCGCGACCATCCGCCCGCCGCGGTCGAAAGCCTGGGTCGCGCACTCCTGGACGCCGTACGTCGCGGACGTCACCCGCGGATTCCGCCCGAGCGGTCCCGGTGCGGCGTACGCGTCGGTGGCGTACGCGTCGTCGTGCATGCTGTTCACGCCGTTCGGCGCCATGAACGGGTGGCGCGGGACGTCCGGGGCGGGTACCGACCGGGGCGTGGCGGGAGCGCCGACGTACTCCGGGACGAAGGGCTGCGCCGGACCCGGTGGGATCGGCAGCGCGGCCGCGGCCGGAGAGATCAGGCAGCTCGCGACGAGGACGAGGAGCAGGACGACCGCGCGCTTCGGTGCCATCGCAACCTCCCGGATGAGTTGATCAGCTACTCACATAACCGGGATCCGGCACGGGGCGTCAATGCGCCGAACCGGCTACTTCGGGCGCGCCTGGACCCCGGCCGGGGCGAGCGTGGTGTCGTAGGCCCGCTGCCAGCTGCCGTCCGCGACCGCGGTGTCCAGGATCTGCTGGAGCTGCCGGCGCATCGCGTCGTCGCCCGGTTTGATCGTCGCGTAACGCGGGCCGCCGTCGGCGGCGACGGCGTACGGACCGACCGCCACCAGCTCGCGGGTCGCCGAGGTCTCGGGCCCGAGCAGCACGTTCACGCTCTCCGTCGACACCGCCTGGCCGATCAGCGTCGGCGGCAGCCGGCGGTAGATGATCTGGGTGTCCGGGTTCAGCCCGATGCCGCGGGCGATGATGCGGGCGATCTCCACGTCGAAACCGCGGTAGTCGCCGGACGGATCGGCCTGGGCGAACTGCGGTGCGTCGGACCGGACGCCGACCAGCAGCCGGCCGCGGCGCTTGATCTGCTCGATGGTCGGCGAGGTGTCCAGTTCGACGGAGGTGTCCGCGGATGCCTGCGGACTCGCCGGCGCGAGGCGCGGCTGCGGTGGCAGCGCGTTCGGTTCGCTCGGGACGTCCTGGCCGCAGGCCGACAGGGCCGCGACCGCCGCGAGCACCGCCGTGAACGCCTTGATGCGCATCTCCTCGTCCCTTCCGCCGACGCCGCCGTCCATGATCGCGCATCCGCGTTGCGCGCAGCAGCCGGTCGGAAACATCGCGGAATCGATTTTGAAATACCGCACCTACCCGTTAGGGTGACTGGCGTCACGAACTTGATCGAGGCGCCAGCGTCGTCGCCGAGTCCCACGTGTTCCAGGAGGCGATGAATGGCGTCGCAACCGCGCATCCACCGTGTCGTCGACGAGGTCACCCGGCGGATCGCCGAGCGCAGTGCACCGACCCGCAGCGCCTACCTGCACCGCATCCGCGACGCCGCATCCGCCGGTCCGATCCGCGCCGGGATGCCGTGCAGCAACCTCGCGCACGGGTTCGCCGCGTGCAGCGGCCCCGACCGCCTCGCGGTGCGCGGGGCGAGCAAGCCCGGCGTGGCCATCGTGTCCGCGTACAACGACATGCTGTCCGCGCACCAGCCGTTCGCCGAGTTCCCGGCGTGGATCAAGGACGCGGTGCGGGAGGCCGGTGGCGTCGCGCAGTTCGCGGGCGGGGTTCCCGCGATGTGCGACGGCATCACGCAGGGCCGCACCGGCATGGAGCTGTCGCTGTTCTCCCGCGACGTCATCGCGATGGCGACCGCCGTCGCCCTCTCGCACGAGATGTTCGACGGCGCGCTGCTGCTCGGGGTGTGCGACAAGATCGTCCCCGGATTGCTGATCGGCGGCCTGTCGTTCGGGCACCTGCCCACGCTGCTCGTGCCCGCCGGTCCGATGCCCTCCGGGCTGCCCAACGGCGAAAAGGCCCGCGTGCGCCAGCTCTTCGCCGAGGGCAAGGCCACCCGCGACGACCTGCTGGAAGCCGAATCGGCGTCCTACCACTCGCCGGGCACCTGCACCTTCTACGGCACCGCGAACTCCAACCAGCTCGTCGTCGAGGTCATGGGCCTGCACCTGCCGGGCGCGAGCTTCGTGCCGCCGGGCACCCCGTTGCGGCGCGCGCTCACCGAGGAGGCCGCGCGGCGCGTCGTCGAGCTGGACACCCCGATCGGCGAGATCGTCGACGAGCGCGCCGTCGTCAACGCCGTCGTCGCGCTGCTGGCCACCGGCGGATCCACCAACCACACGCTGCACCTGGTCGCCGTGGCCGCGGCCGCCGGGATCCACCTCACCTGGGACGACTTCGCCGACCTGTCCGCGGTCGTGCCGCTGCTCGCCCGCGTCTACCCGAACGGTTCCGCCGACATCAACCACTTCGCCGCGGCGGGCGGCGTGCAGACCCTGGTCGGCGAGCTGATCGATGCCGGACTGCTGCACCCCGACGTGTCGACGGTCGCCGGTCCGGGACTCGACCGCTACCGCCGCCAGCCGTTCCTGGAGGACGGCCGCCTGGTCTGGCGCGACGCACCGAGCCGCAGCCTGGACACCGACGTGCTGCGCGGTGTGGACGATCCCTTCTCCCCCGACGGCGGTCTGCGGGTGCTCGACGGGAACCTGGGCCGCGCCGTGATCAAGGTGTCCGCCGTGCGCTCGGAGCACCGCACGGTGACCGCGCCGGCGCGGGTCTTCGACGACCAGGCCGAGTTCACCGCCGAGTTCCGGTCGGGTCGACTGGACCACGACGTCGTCGTGGTGCTGCGCAACCAGGGCCCGCAGGCCAACGGCATGCCCGAGCTGCACGGACTCACTCCCGCGCTGGGCGTGCTGATGGACCGCGGGCACCAGGTCGCGCTGGTCACCGACGGCCGGATGTCCGGCGCCTCCGGCAAGATCCCGGCCGCCATCCAGCTGACCCCCGAGGCGTCCGCGGGTGGACCGTTGGCGCGGGTGCGCGACGGGGACGTCGTCCGGCTCGACGCCGAGCGCGGGACGCTGGAACTCCTCGTCCCGGCCGACGAACTGGCCACCCGCGAACCCGCGCCCGCGGCACCGGCGGCCCAGTTCGGCACCGGCCGGGAGCTGTTCGGCGCGTTCCGCCGGTCCGTGGGCCGCGCCGACCGCGGAGCGAGCGTGTTCACCGCGCAGCCCGAGTACGCGCAAGCATGACGAGTCAGGACGGAAGTTCCATGAACACTGCCGCCGAGGTGCTGGACCTCAGCCCGGTGATCCCGGTCGTCGCGCTCGACGACCCCGCGCACGCGGTGCCGCTGGCCGAGGCGCTGCTGCGCGGTGGGATCCGCACCATCGAGATGACCCTGCGGACGCCGGCCGGGCTGCCCGCCATCGAGCACATCGCCGCCGAGGTCCCCGAGATCGTCGTCGGTGCGGGTACGGTCACCGAGCCCTCGCAGGTCAGCCGGGCCGTGGACGCCGGAGCCCGGTACCTGGTGACCCCGGGGTGCACCGACCGCTTGCTCGACCACGTCGAAGCCGTCGGCGTGCCCTACCTGGCCGGGGTGAGCACCGTGTCGGAGGCCATGCGGCTGGCCGAGCGCGGGGTGCACGCGATGAAGTTCTTCCCGGCCGAGCCCAGCGGCGGCGTCCCCTACCTCAAGGCGATCGCGGGTCCGCTGCCGCACCTGCGGTTCTGCCCGACCGGCGGGATCAGCCCGGGCAACGCGGCGAGCTACCTCGCACTGCCCAACGTCGGCTGCGTCGGCGGCTCGTGGCTCACGCCGAAGGACCTGCTCGTCGGCGGCGAATGGGGTCGGATCGAAGACCTGGCGCGGGAAGCCGCCGAACTGGGCTGACTCGGCTCGGCAGAACCGGCCGGCCAGCTCGGACGTGGCCCGGCGGAGCCGGTCGGCCGGACCGGCCCCGCCGGGGCGTGCGCGGTCGGGCTCGCCGGTCGCGTCGCCGCGACTGGGCCCGCGGAGTCCGGTTATCCGGCGGCCCGCGAACGACCGCCGTTGCCCGCGGCGCTGGGCTCGTCCTGCTGCTGCGGCCGGAGCCAGGAAACGGCTTCCCGGATGGAATCCGCGACGGGCGCACCGGTCGCTTCCAGGGCGGGGCGGCTCATGACGCCGGTCGTCACCAGTACGCAGCGGGCTCCCGCATGAGCCGCCGCCTCGGCGTCGTCGACGACATCGCCGATCACCACGGTCTCCCGGGGATCGACGCCGAGTTCCGCGAGGTGCTTGTCGAGGTGCTCGGCCTTCGGACCACCGCCGATCTCCGCGCGAAGCCCGTCCACCCGGCCGAAGAGCTCGTCGAGCCCGAACTCGGACACCATCGGCACCAGCTCGTGGTGGAACCACATCGACAGCAGGGACTGGCTGCCGCCCGCCGTCCGCCACTGCCGCAGCACCTCGGGAACCCCGTCGGCGAGAGCGCACGTGGGAAGCAGATCGCGGTACACCTCGTGGTAGGTGCGATCGATCCACGCCCAGTCGTCCTGGGCGAGCGAGCGGCCGAGCAGGCGTTCGTAGCAGGCCAGCAGCGGGCGGGAGAAGATCGTCCGCCACTCCTCCAAGGTGATCGGCGCACGTCCGTAGGACTCACAAACGCTGTTCACCGCCGCCACGACCGCGTGGTTGTCGGAGAAGATCGTCCCGTTCCAGTCCCACACGATGTGCCGCGTGTCAGCAAGTGTCGTCATGGGGCGGGACTCTACCGGCGCACCACGACGTTCTGGTACCGCCGTGCCAGTTCACCCGGCGTGCGGCGAAATCCCTTCCCGCGTCATGGGAATTCGGCGTCCGACGCCGGATCGTCGACGCCGGAGCGCTCCAGTTCCTCGCGCACGACCCGGAAAGCCAGACTCTCGGAGTAGCCCTTGCGGGCCAGCATGCCCACCAGGCGACGTGTGCGCGCCGTCGGATCGGCCGCCGTCATCGAGCGCAGCCGCCGCCGGACCAGGTCCCGGGCGCGCTCCACCTCCGCGTCGCCGTCCACAGTGGACAGCGCTGCCTCGACGAGGTTCTCGTCGACGCCCTTGCGGCGCAGTTCGAATCCCAACGCCTTGCGGCCGAGCCCCTGGTGGCGATGCCGCGAGTGCACCCACTCCTCGGCGAACGCGGCGTCGTCCACCAGGCCGGCGTCGACGAACTTCCGGAGCACGCCGTCCGCGACGTCCTCGTCGATCCCCTTGCGCAGCAACGCCTGCCGCAACTCCGACCGGCTGCGGGCCCGCGAGGCCAGCAGCCGGTACACGGTGTCGCGAGCGAGCTGCTCGGGGTCGTCGGCCCGGGGGTCGTCACCGCTCATCGGCTCAGAAGTCGACCGGGGCGGGGTCCGACTCCTCGGCGTCGAGGGTCGCACCGATGCCGAGCTTCTCCTTGATCCGCTTCTCGATCTCGTTGGCGACGTCCGGGTTCTCCCGCATGAACTTGCGGGCGTTCTCCTTGCCCTGCCCGAGCTGGTCGCCCTCGTAGGTGTACCAGGCCCCGGACTTGCGGATGATGCCCTGCTCGACGCCCATGTCGATCAGCGAACCCTCGCGGCTGATCCCGACGCCGTAGATGATGTCGAACTCGGCCTGCTTGAACGGCGGAGCCACCTTGTTCTTGACGATCTTGACGCGGGTCCGGTTGCCGACCGCGTCGGAACCGTCCTTGAGCGTCTCGATCCGCCGCACGTCCAACCGCACCGAGGAGTAGAACTTCAGCGCCTTGCCACCGGTGGTGGTCTCGGGCGAGCCGAACATGACGCCGACCTTCTCGCGCAGCTGGTTGATGAAGATCGCGGTGGTCTTGGCGTTGTAGAGCGCGGAGGTCAGCTTGCGCAGCGCCTGGCTCATCAGCCGGGCCTGCAGCCCCACGTGGCTGTCACCCATCTCGCCCTCGATCTCGGCGCGCGGCACCAGCGCGGCCACCGAGTCGATGACGATGATGTCCAGCGCGCCGGAGCGGATCAGCATGTCGGCGATCTCCAGCGCCTGCTCACCGGTGTCCGGCTGGGACACCAGCAGCGCGTCGGTGTCCACGCCGATCGCCTTGGCGTACTCCGGGTCCAGCGCGTGCTCGGCGTCGATGAACGCCGCGGTGCCGCCCTGCTTCTGCGCGTTGGCCACGGCGTGCAGCGCGACCGAGGTCTTGCCGCTGCTCTCCGGGCCGTAGACCTCCACGATGCGGCCGCGCGGCAGACCGCCGATGCCCAGCGCCACGTCCAGCGAGATGGACCCGGTCGGGATGACCTCGATCGGCGCGCGGGTCTCGTCGCCGAGCCGCATGACCGACCCTTTGCCGTACTGCTTGTCGATCTGGGCGAGCGCGAGCTCCAGCGCCTTGCCCTTGTCCGGTGTCGCTGCCATCGGGGGTCCACCTCGGTCAAGTCGAACTTCGTCGTGTTCAGCTCCGACGCTACGGGCAGGGACCGACAATCCACCTGAGGGGTCCCGCGATCACCCGTCGCGCCACCATCCTAGACGAACGCCTGTTCGATCACCGGTCGGACACGCCGGAAGTCTCACACATTCGAGTGACATTGCGTTCGGTCCGCGGGCGTGGAGACTCGACACCACCGGCGCTCGTCAGGAGGTGTCGATCATGAGGATGGACCGCTACCTGCCGCCGGACCACCCGCTGAGCAGGATTTACCGAGTCGGGGCGGCGATCTTCGGGGCCTTCCTGATGGCCTTCGGCGTGCTCGGCATCGCCAACCGGGTTCCGCTGTTCACCACGCACGGCACCGACATCGTCGGGCTGTCCAGCAACGGCCTGCTCGCGGTGATCTCGATCGTCGTCGGCGCCCTGCTGGTCGCCGTGGCCGCCTGGGGCGGCGCCGTGGCGTCCACCACGACCGCCGTGATCGGTGTCCTGTTCTTCCTGTCCGGACTGGTCAACATCGGACTGCTGAACACCCCGTGGAACCTGCTGGCCTTCAAGCTGGAGAACGTGGTCTTCAGCTTCGTCGCCGGGCTGCTGCTGATGTTCCTCGGCTTCTACGGACGCGTCAGCGGCGGACTGCCGCAGGACAACCCGTACGTCCGGTACCGGCACCGCGAGCCGCCGGCCGGTGTGCCCGAGCAGCGCCAGGCCGACGAGCGGCGGATCGCCGAACTCACCCCGCTGGCCGAGGCCGAGGTCGCCTGCGCCGAAGGGCACGCCACACCGCAGCAGGAGCGGATGGTGCGCGCCGAGGCGTGGCGGCAGCTGCAGGCCGAACGCCGCCGGGCCTACCAGCACTACGTCGAGTCGGGCCGCACTTCGTCCGAGCAGATCAGCGCCCAGAACCTGTGGGCGGACTTCTCCCGGGAGGAACCCACCACCCCGCCGCGCTGATCGCTGCGGAGCACGCGGCGCGACGGCACCGCCGCGCAAAGCACTTCCGAAACGCTCCCTAGCGCCGCTCCCTGGGCACCTCGAAGGCGTCGCAGACCGCCTCCCAGACCTCCTTGGGCGGGACGCCCGCCTCCAGGGCCTCGTCGGCGGTGCGACCGCCGAGCGAGGACATGACGTGGTCCTGGGACAGCATCTCGGCCCGAACCCGGCCGAACTCCTCGGCCATCCGGCGGCGGAAGACGGTGTGGCGCATCGGTTCCCACCCTACGTGGCGCTCGTATGCTGGTGGTGTGCTCCTGCTCGCGAACGATCCGACGAACCTGTCCACCCCGCTGGGCAAGCTCGTCATCGCCGCCGGTCTGCTGGTGGTGATCGTCGTGGCCGTCCGGTTCCTGTGGGACCAGCGCAAGCGCTGATCAGCTCCGGCCGGGTTGGACGGTCCGCTCGAACTCGTCGGCCATCGCGCCCGGTGTCAGCCGCCCGTTGTTCGGGCGCAGCAGCAGGCCGACCAGCGGGCGGTCGTCGACGGTGAAGACCACCGTGCCGAACGTGTCGCTGGTGACCGCGCGGTAGGAGCCGGACAGGCCGTTGCCGGTCCACTCGGCCTGCACCTGGTCGCTGGTGATCCCGTTGAACCCGAGCAGCAGATCGGCCCGCCGGTCGGCCTCCTGCTTCGAAGGCAGTTCGGTGTAGACGATCTGGGTGCCCTCGTTCGGGTTGCCGATCGAGCAGGACACCACCGTGCCGTCGAGCTCGCGCAGTCCCGGCAGGATCCGCTGCCAGCCGGGCGCGCAGTTGGCCTGGTCCGGCACGCCGCCCGCCAGGTCGCGCAGGCACGGCGTGAAACCCCTGGCGTCCTCGGTGGTCGGCCGTCCGCACTCCGCGGCGGTCGCCGATCCCCCGCCCGAGGTCGCCACGATCGCCACCACGGCGACCAGCACCGCGACGAACGCGACCGCGCCCAGGCCGAGCAGCAGGTTGCGGAGGGAGTTCGACGCGGCAGGCGGTGCCGGTTGCGGGGCCGGTTGCGGCACCGGGAAGGCGGGCACCGGGATGTGCCGGACCGTGTCCGGTTCCCGGTACCCGGACGCGGGCGGACGCGGCACCCCACCCGCCAGGTCCTGGGTGCGCATGCCGGCCCCGTCGCGCGGCACGTGGTGCGCGCCGAGCGCGACCGCCGTCTCCGGCTGGTCGAGCGTGGTCGGCACGATCCGCAGCTGCTCGGAGATCAGCGAGGCCACCAGCGGCAGGCGGCTGGAACCACCGACCAGGTAGACGCCGGCGAGACCGTCCGGAGCGATGCCGTTGGAGCGCACCACCGACGAGAGCAGTTCGACGCTGCGCAGCATGCTCGGCCGCACCAGCGCCTCCAGCTCGGCCCTGGTCACCAGCACGTCCGCGAACGGCTCGGGCATCGGGACGTCGGTCTGCGGATGCCTGGACAGGGCTTCCTTGGCGGCCTTGACGTCCTCCCGCAGCGCCCGCTGGGCGCGCCGGTCCGGGGTGGTCTCCGGTCGCAGCAGGCGTTGCCAGCGCTGCGGGTCGGAGTTGGAGACCTGCCGCCCCACGTGCTCCAGCAGGGCCTGGTCGACGTCGAGCCCGCCGAGGTCGGGCAGCCCGTCCTCGGCGAGCACGGCGAAGCCGTTCTGCGTCGCTGCGACGATCGCGCAATCGAAGGTGCCCGCGCCCAGGTCGTAGACGGCGAGCGCCTGTCCGGGCGCCAGCGCGCGGTCCGGGAACGACGCGAAGTGCGCGGCCGCGGCGACGGGTTCGGGCACGAGCACCAGATTGCCGGTGAAACCGGCGAGCCGCGCCGCCGAGAGCAGCACGTTGCACCGCACCGAGCCCCACTGCGCCGGGTGCGTCAACCGCACCTCGTCGGGCTGGGTGCCGCCGAGCTGCCGCGACGTCTCCTCCGCGACGCGGTGCAGGACGGCGGCCAACGCGTCGGTGACGGTGACGATGCTGTCGCCGAGCAGCAGCGTGCCCTCGTCGACGCGGCGCTTGGGATTCGGTTCGAAGCGCGACGGATCCAACCGGGCGCGGCGTTCGGCGTCCCGGCCGACGATGAGCCCGCCGTCCTCGGTGGCGAACACCGCCGAAGGCATCGTCGCCGAACCGTCCACCTCCACCACCCGCGGTGGTCTCCCGTGCGCGGACAGCACGGCGACGGTGTTCGAGGTGCCGAGATCCACCGACAGGACGCGCACCCGATTCCCTCCCCGGAGTCGTCTTTTCCAGGAAGGGATGCTGCCACGTCCGGTGCCCTGGAACGGGGCGATCCCCGGATTCGGCCCCGCCGGGTTCCGATCCCGCGAGCCGCTTCGCCGCCCGCTCCCGGCCGGAGCGGGGCGTGGTGTCGGGGCGGTGGCCCACCATGGAGGCATGACCGACGTGCTGGACGTCTTCTCCCACGCGACCCGCGACTGGTTCCGCGGAGCGTTCGCCGCGCCCACCGAGGCCCAGCGGGGCGCCTGGGAGGCGATCGCGGCGGGCGAGCACGCACTCGTCGTCGCCCCCACGGGCTCGGGCAAGACGCTCGCGGCGTTCCTGTCCGCGCTCGACCGGCTGTCCGCGGAAGGCCCGCCCGCCGAGCCGAAGGAACGCTGCCGGGTGCTCTACGTCTCGCCGCTGAAGGCGCTGGCCGTCGACGTGGAGCGCAACCTGCGCGCCCCGCTGGCCGGGATCCGGCAGGCCGCGCAGCGGCTCGGCGAGGTCCCGCCGGACGTGCAGGTCGGCATCCGCACCGGCGACACCCCCGCCGACCAGCGGCGATCGTTCGCCCGGACACCGCCGGACGTGCTGGTCACCACGCCCGAGTCGCTGTTCCTGCTGCTCACCTCGGCGGCCCGGGAAGCGCTGCGCGGGGTCGAGACGGTGATCGTCGACGAGGTGCACGCGGTGGCGGGCACCAAGCGGGGCGCGCACCTGGCCCTGTCCCTGGAGCGGTTGGACGAGCTGCTGCCGCGCCCGACCCAGCGCGTCGGCCTGTCCGCGACCGTGCGCCCGGTGCAGGAGGTGAGCACGTTCCTGGCCGGTGGACGACCGGTGCGCGTCGTCCAGCCCGAGCATCCCAAGGAGGTCGAGGTCCGCGTCGAGGTGCCGGTTCCGGACATGTCCGAGCTCGGCGCGTCGACCGGAGAGGTCGAGGGCCCGGCCGCGGGCGCCGGGCAGCACACCTCGATCTGGCCGTCCGTGCAGGAGCGGGTCCTGGAACTGATCCGCCAGCACCGCTCCACCATCGTGTTCGCCAACTCGCGCCGGTTGGCCGAGCGGCTCACCTCCGGGATCAACGAACTCGCCGCCGAGGACACCGAGCCGATGACCCGCTTCCCCGCCGAGGCGGTCGGTGGTTCCGGGATCACCACGGGCGCGCCGCCGGTGGTGGCCCGAGCGCACCACGGGTCGATGTCGAAGGAGCAGCGGGCCACCGTCGAGGAGGAGCTCAAGTCGGGGCGGCTGCCGTGCGTCGTGGCCACTTCCTCGCTGGAGCTGGGCATCGACATGGGCGCGGTCGACCTCGTGGTGCAGGTGGAGACACCGCCGACCGTGGCGTCCGGGTTGCAGCGCATCGGCCGCGGCGGGCACCAGGTCGGCGCGGTGTCGCGCGGCGTGGTGTTCCCGAAGTTCCGCGGGGACCTGGTGGGCTGCGCGGTGGTCTCGGAACGGATGGCCGACGGGCTGATCGAGTCGATCTCGTTCCCGCGCAACCCGCTCGACGTGCTGGCGCAGCACGTGGTGTCGATGGTGTCGATGGACGCCTGGTCGGTGCCGCGGTTGGCGGCGGTCGTGCGCCGCTGCGCGCCGTTCGCCGGGCTGCCGGACTCGGCGCTGCACGCCGTGCTGGACATGCTGGCGGGACGCTATCCCAGCGAGGAATTCGGGGAACTGCGCGCTCGGATCGTGTGGGACCGGGTGAACGACGAGCTGCGCGCCCGCCCCGGGGCGCAGCGGCTGGCGGTCACCTCCGGCGGCACCATCCCGGACCGCGGCCTGTTCACCGTGACCACCCCGGGCGAGGACGCCGCGGGCAAGGGCGGGGTCCGCGTCGGCGAACTCGACGAGGAGATGGTCTACGAATCGCGGGTGGGTGACACGTTCCTGCTCGGCACGACGGCGTGGCGGGTGGAGGACATCACCCACGACCGGGTCGTGGTGGTGCCCGCGCCGGGAGAGGCCGCGCGGATGCCGTTCTGGCGCGGCGACTCGCCCGGCCGCCCGCTGGAGCTGGGCCGCGCGCTGGGCGCTTTCGTGCGGGAACTGACCAGCGCGGACACCGAGGCGGCGCGGGCGCGCATCGCGGCGGCCGGGCTCGACGAGTGGGCCCAGGACAATCTTCTGTCCTATTTGGATGAACAGCGGCGGGCCACCCGGCACGTGCCGAACGACCGCACCGTCGTGGTGGAGCGCTTCCGCGACGAGCTGGGCGACTGGCGGATGGTCGTGCACTCGCCGTTCGGCGCCAAGGTGAACGGCCCGTGGGCGCTGGCGATCGCCGCTCGCATCCGCGAGCGGCGCGGTGTCGAACCGCAGACCGCGTCCTCCGACGACGGCATCGTGCTGCGCCTGGCCGACGCGCTCGACGACGCGGGCGCCGAGGTGCTGCCCACCGCCGAGGACGTGCTGCTGCCGCCCGAGGAGGTGCAGCAGCTGGTGACCGACGAGGTCGGCGGGTCCGCGCTGTTCGCGGCCCGGTTCCGGGAGTGCGCGGCGCGGGCCCTGCTGCTGCCGCGCCGGGACCCGCGGCGCCGCACGCCGCTGTGGCAGCAACGGCAGCGGGCGGCGCAGCTGCTGGCCGTCGCGGCGCAGTACGAGCAGTTCCCGATCGTGCTGGAGGCGATGCGCGAATGCCTCCAGGACGTCTACGACCTGCCCGGGCTCACCGAGCTGATGTCGCAGGTGGCTGCCCGCAAGGTGCGGGTGGTGGAAGTCGAGACGCAGACGCCGTCGCCGTTCGCGCGGAGCCTGCTGTTCGGCTACATCGGCATGTTCCTGTACGAGACGGACGCCCCGCTGGCCGAGCGGCGTTCGGCGGCGCTGAGCCTGGATTCGACGCTGCTGGCGGAACTGCTCGGCTCGGAGGCCCTGCGGGAACTGCTCGAACCGGAGGTGGTCACCGAGGTCGAGCAGCGGCTGCAGCGGCTCACCCCGGACCGCCGCGCGCACGACGTCGAGTCCGCAGCGGACCTGCTGCACTTCCTCGGCGATCTGTCCACATCGGAAGCTGCCGAGCGCGGCGCGCGCGAGGAGTGGTTGGCGGACCTGGAGTCCCAGCGCCGGGTGCTGCGGGTGCGCATCGCCGGAGCCGAACGGTGGATCCCGATCGAGGACGCCGGCAAGGTGCGGGACGCCCTCGGTGTCGCGCTGCCGGTCGGCGTCCCGGAGGCGTTCACCGAGCCGGTGCCGGATCCGCTCGGCGACCTGCTGATCCGCTACGCGCGCAGCCGCGGCCCGTTCACCGCCGAGCAGGCGGCGCACCGGTTCGGCCTCGGGGTCGCGGTGGTGCACGGCGTGCTCGACCGGCTGGCCGGGACGGGGCGACTCGTGCGCGGCGAGCTGCGTCCGCTGGAAGCCGGGGGCGGCGGGGCGCTGGAGTACTGCGACGCGGAGGTCCTGCGGCGGCTGCGCCGGGCCTCGCTGGCGCGGCTGCGCGCCGAGGTGGAACCGGTGGAACCGGCCGCGCTGGGCCGGTTCCTGCCCGCGTGGCACGGGATCGGAGCCCGGCTGCGCACCGCGCCGACCGTGGACGACGTGTACGCGGTCGTCGAACAGCTCGCCGGAGTCCCGGTCCCGGCGAGCGGGCTGGAGTCGCTGGTCCTGCCCGCGCGGCTGCCCGGGTACTCGCCCGCGCTGCTGGACGAGCTCACCGCGACGGGCGAGGTCAGCTGGGTCGGTTCCGGGTCGCTGGCCGGTGGTGACGGCTGGGTCGCGCTGGCCCCCACCGACGTCGCCGACCTGCTGCTGCCCGACCTGCCGGAGGAGTCCGGCACCGACTCCCCGGTGCACCGCGCCGTGCTGTCCGCATTGGACGGTGGCGCGCTGTTCTTCCGGCAGCTGGCCGACCGCGCCGGCGCCGTGCTGCTGGACGGCGGCGAACCGGCGCCGACCGACGAGGCGCTCACCACCGCGCTGTGGGACCTCGTGTGGGCGGGCGCGGTCACCAACGACACGCTCGCTCCGCTGCGCGCCGTGGTGTCCGGCCGCGGCGCGACGCACAAGCCGCGCCGCAGTGCGCCCCGCGGGCGCTACGCGCGCCTGCGGGCGGGACGACCGGCGATGCCGAGCCGCAGCGGACCGCCCACCACGTCCGGCCGCTGGTCGCTGGCCCCGCAGCCCGCGGACGAGCCGACGCGGCGCGCCCACGCTCGCGCCGAGGCGTTCCTGGAACGCCACGGCGTGCTGACCCGGGGCGCCTTGGACGTCGAACGGGTCACGGGCGGTTTTTCGGCCGTGTACAAGGTGCTTCGCGCGATGGAGGAGTCCGGCCGGTGCCGCCGCGGGTACGTCGTCGAGGGGCTCGGCGCCGCGCAGTTCGCAGTGCCCGGCGCGATCGACCGGCTCCGCGCGCTGTCCCGCCAGGACCGCGCCGACGAGGGCGCCGAGGACGAGGCGGTCGTGCTCGCCGCCGCTGATCCGGCCCAGCCGTACGGCGGCGCCCTGGAATGGCCCGCCGTCATGGGCGACACGCGGCACCGTCCGGGCCGCAAGGCCGGCGCGCTCGTCGTCCTCGTCTCCGGCGAAGCGGTGTTCTACGTGGAGCGGGGCGGCAAATCGCTGCTGTCGTTCACCGAGGACGACACCGCCCTGCGGCGGGCCGCAGCCGGACTGGCCCGCGTCGTGCGGGACGGCTGGCTGGACCAGCTCGCGGTGCAGCGCGCCGACGGCGAAGGCGCCTGGAACTCCCGCCTCGCGGAGGTGCTCACCGAAGCCGGTTTCCGCGCCACTCCCAAGGGGCTTCGGCTCCGGGCCTGAGCGGTCGCGTCCTCGCACCGGGCATCACCTCCTCCAGCGGCGCGACGGCCGCAGCCGAGCGGAGCAACCGTCGGCATCCCCTCCGCGGTTCGCCACCGCCACGCACCACGAGTTCGAGGACGGGTTCACCGGGTCGCCAGTTGCAGCAGTCCCCACAGCTGTGCGATCGCGTCCGGGTCGCCGGACGTCTCGACCGCGCGGTCCGGCAACCGTCCCCGCAGCCACAGGTGGACAGCCGCGGCCTCGCCACCGACCACCGCGTCCGGTGTCGCGGTGCCCGCTTCGGTCGAGCCGACCACGGCGGCACCGGACGGGTCGGCCGTCACCAGCCAGCTCCGCCCCGCCGCGTGCACCCCAACCGAACAGGAGCGCGTCGCGGTGACGCCCAGCGCGCGCAGCCGGTAGCCGAACCACACGCGCAACGCCTCGTCGATGCCGTCAGCGGCGACGTCGGTGTCGATCGGAGCGGCCTCGATCCCGGCCGCGGTCTGCACGTCGACCCGGTGCAGCGTGGTCGCGTGCAGCATCCGGCGGGCCCAGAACCTCGACGTGTGGTCCTCGGGCCACCACGTCGGGCACGGTTCGTCCGGCGGCCGGACACCGAGTTCGGCGAGCACGTCGGCCATCCGGACCGCGAAGCGGTTGGTGACCTCGCGCAGCCCCGGGTTCGGCGGGAGTTCCCAGCGACGTCCCGCCACATCGGACTCGCCGAGCCACGACAGGGTGTCCTCGCACAGATCGCCCAGGTGCTGAACGGTCTGGCCCACCGTGCGCCCGGAAACACCGGACACCGGCAGATCGGCGTGCGCGTCGTGGGTGGCGGCGATGAGCAACTGCGCTTCGATGCCGAGCACGTCGAGCATCCGCCCGTAGTCGAGCGCGACGTCCGTCATCATCGCGCCACCCCCAGCAGGCTCCGGCCGACGATGTCGAGGAACTCCCGCGCGCGGTCGAGCAGGGCGTCGGCGACCTCCTCGGCCACGGGGACCCCCGCCTCGGCCGCCGCGCGGCGATCGGAGTGCGCGGCGAACAGCGCGGCCCACTCCCGCAGTTCGGGGGCCGCCGCGGTCAACAGCGTCCACACGCTGGCCGGCCTGCCGCGCTGCCGGTGCCGGGAACGCGCCACGAGCACGGCGGTGGCGGCCCGCAGCGCGGCCACGTGCGCGGACGCGAAGCGGTCGACGGGCCGCGCGGCCGTTTCGGCCTCGTGCAGGCACGTTCTGGCCTGGAGCAGCAGGGACACGGAACCGGCGGGGGCCTCGGCCGGCGGAGTCGCCGTGAGGTCCTCCGCGGAGTGCCGCTGAGCCGGGATGGAAAGACCGGTGGGAACGGACATCGGCGTTCTCCTCTGCACGGGGGACCGGAACGTGGGCGGTGCCGTGGGGAAGCCGGCGGAGTCCGGCGGCGAGGTGCTTCCCCCACCCCGCCGCCGGACGCGGGTCCGAATCCAGGTGTCGAGCGGCCGTTCCGGGTGATCACAGGCAATCACCCCAGACGCTCGAACCTCAGTTCGAACACAACCAGATTAGCGCTGCCCGGGCGATCGACTCAAGTCCCGCGCCCTAGATCACCTGTTCGAGTAGTCGGCGAGCGGGATGACGGCCATTGCGCTGGTGTTCCGGCCGCGACGCAGACCCGGGCCCGCGAACCGGTTAGTGTTCGGCCGTGACCGCCGCTCCGTCTCCCCGCTGTGACCGGATCGCCGAGCTGTCCGCGGACCAGTTCCGGACACGCCTCGCCGAAGCACTGCAGATCTACGTCGACGCGATGGGCTACCCGCCCGCGACCGCCCAGCAGCGCGCGCCCATGTGGTCCGCGCACGTGCTGCGGGCGGGCTGGCGCTGCATCGGGGCGTTCAACGACCGGGACGAACTCGTCGGCATCGGGTACGGCTACCAGGGCGCCCCCGGCCAGTGGTGGCACGAGCAGGTCCGCCGCGGCCTGCAACTGGTCGGTTCCGCGGACCCGGAAACCTGGCTGTCGGACTACTACGAGCTCACCGAGTTGCACGTGCATCCCGCCCACCAGGGTTCCGGTCTCGGCGAGGAGGTGCTGCGCCGCCTGCTCGCCGACGTCCCGGGCAGCAACGTGCTGCTGTCCACCCCGGAAGGCCCGACCCGCGCGTGGCGGCTGTACCGCCGCGTCGGTTTCACCGACGTCCTGCGCAACTACCGCTTCACCGGCGACCCCCGCCCGTTCGCGGTCCTCGGCCGCCCCCTGCCCCTCGACCCGCGCAGCTCCCGCGGAGGTCGCTGACCGCCGCGGGAGCCACCCGCGATCAGAGCTCCGCGAGCTGCTCGCGGAGGGTGTCCAGGCCCATCGCGCCCAGGCGCAGGGCCTTGGTGTGGAAGTCCTTGACGTCGAAGTCCGCACCGTGGCGGCGGCGGGCGTCGTCGCGCGCGGCGCGCCACAGGCGCTCGCCGAGCTTGTACGACGGCGCCTGCCCGGGCCAGCCCAGGTAGCGGTCGATCTCGTCGCGGACGTGCGCGGCATCGGTGATCGTGCGGTCGAGCATGAACTCCAGGCCCAGTTCGGGCGTCCAGCGCTCGCCTTCGTGGAACCCGGTGCCTGCGGGGATTTCGAGCTCCAGGTGCATGCCGATGTCGACCACCACGCGGGCGGCGCGGAACAGCTGGTCGTTGAGCATGCCGAGCAGGTTCCCGTCGTCGGAGAGGTAGCCGAGCTCGCGCATCAGCCGCTCCGCGTACAGCGCCCAGCCCTCGCCGTGCCCGGACACGAAGCACGCCAGGCGCTGGAACTTGTTGAGCCGGTGCGACTCGTGCACGGACGTGGCGACCTGCAGGTGGTGTCCGGGCACGCCCTCGTGGTAGACGGTCGAGACCTCGCGCCAGGTGGGGAAATCGGTCTTGTCCGCCGGGACCGACCACCACATGCGGCCCGGCCGGGCGAAGTCGTCGGTCGGACCGGTGTAGTAGGCGCCCACCCCGCCGCCGGGCGGGGCGATCCGGCACTCCAACCGCATCAGCGGGTCCGGGATGTCGAAGTGGGTCCCGCGCAGGTCCTGCAACGCCTGGTCGGACAGCTGCTGCATCCAGTCGCGGAACTCGTCCTGACCGTGCACCCGGTAGCGCGGGTCGGCGTCCAGCGCCGCCGCGGCCTCGGCCAGCGTCGCACCCGACTTGATGCGGTCCGCGACCTGCTTCATCTCCGCCTCGATGCCGGAGAACTCCTGCCAGCCCCACTCGTACGCCTCGCGCAGGTCCAGCCGGGCGCCGGTGAAGTACCGCGACCACAGCCGGTACCGCTCCGCACCGACGGCGTCCTTGGCGGGTGCCTTCGGCAGCAGGTCGGCGCGCAGGAAGTCGGCGAGCTCGGCGTACGCGCCGGCCGCGGTGGCGGCCGCCCGGTCGAGATCCCGGCGCAGCGCGTCGTCGACGCCTTCGGCGCGCGACACCATCGCGGCGAAGAACGACTCGCCGCCGCGACCCGACCAGGTGTCGCACTGCTCGGCGACCTTGCGGACCTGGCGGGCGGCCGCGACGTTGCCGTCCCCGGCCGCGGTGAGCAGTCCGGCGCGCAGGCCCCGCACCGCCTCCGGCATGGCGGTGAGCCGCCGGGCGATCGTGCGCCAGTGCTCCGGCGTGTCGGTCGGCATCAGGTCGAAGACCTGGCGCAACTCCTGGACCGGGCTGGCGATGACGTTCAGCGCCGCCATGTCGGCGCCCGCCTCGTGCAGTTCGACGTCGAGCCCGATCCGTTCGGTGAACACCGCCTGCGCCACCCGCTCGGACTCGTCGGCGGGTTCGGCCGCGCGGACCGCGGCGAGGCTCCGGCGCGCGAGGTCGGCGCGGGCCTGGTGGCCCTCCGGCGAGTAGTCGGTCAGCTGGTCGTCGCCGCCGGGGATCCCCAGGTAGGTCCCCGCGATCGGATCGAGGGCGACCAGTTCGTCCACGAACCGGTCACTGATCTCGTGCACCCCGTTGTGGTCAGCTCCCATGAGCGTCACGCTATCGCGGTTCCGCGGCCCCCGACCGCGTGCTCGCGCACTCGGCAGAACCGGCCCCCCGATGGGAAGATCCCCCAGGTGGAGGGGAAGACGCCAAGCCCGGCCCGCGGCGCGCTCCTGCTGGTCGTGTTCGCCGCGATCAGCACGCTCCTCGGCGGGTGCCTGCACCTGAACTCGTCGTTGAACATCTCCGGCGACGACCTGGTCTCCGGCGAGCTGCTGGTGACCACGCAGACGCCGGAGGGGCAGGCGCCGTTCCGGCTGCGGGCCCCCGATGACCTCGCGGACCGGGTGCGGATCACGCCCTACTCCGCGGACGGGCAGTCCGGATCGCACCTGTCGTTCCAGGACCTGTCCTTCCAGGAGGTCGAACGGCTCAGCCAGGCGCTCAGCCCCTCGGGGTCGCGCTACCAGCTGAACCTGTCCCGCTCCGGTTCCCTGGTCACGCTCAACGCCCAGGTGGACCTCACACCGCTGGCCAACACCGACTCGGCCGTGCAGGTCAAGGTGAGCGCTCCCGGCGACATCACCAACACCAACGGCCAGGAGAGCGCCGGGACGGTCACCTGGAACCTGGAGCCCGGCGAGGTGACCAGGCTGGTCGCGACCTACCAGTACTCCGACGCCTCGTCGATGAGCTGGGTCGGGTGGGCGCTCCTGCTGGGCGTCCTGGTGTTCGGCGCGGCGGGCGCGGTCGGTGCGCTCGCGCTGCGCTCGCACGTCCGCAACCGGGCGGACCAGCGGATCTGACCGCCGGGGCAGGGGATCACAGCCCCAGGTTGGTCACGACCTCCTTGGTGGCCTTCGAGCGGTTCAGCGTGTAGAAGTGCAGCGCCGGAACGCCTTCGGCGATCAGCCGCTCGCACAGCTGCGTCACCAGCTCCACCCCCGCGGCGCGGAAGCCGGCCGGGTCCTCGGCCAGCGGCAGCAGCTTCTCCTCCACCTCGGACGGCACCGGAGCTCCGGCCAGCTCGCCGAACTTCCCCAGCACGCGCGGCGTGGTGATCGGCATCACTCCCGGCAGCAGCGGCACGTCGCAGCCGCGCGCCGCCATCCGGTCGCGCAGCCGCAGGAACACCTCCGGCTGCAGGAACAGCTGGGCGATGGCGAAGCCCGCCCCGGCGCGGATCTTGCGCACCAGGTGGTCGACATCGCTGTCCGGGTCGGCCGAACGCGGGTGCCCGTGCGGGAACGCCGCCACACCGACGCAGAAGTCGCCGAGCTCGCTGACCAGCCGCACCAGTTCCTCGGCGTAGCGCAGCCCCTCCGGGTGCTGGATCCACTCGCCGTTCGGGTCGCCGGGCGGATCTCCGCGCACCGCCAGCACGTTGCGCACGCCGGACGCGGCGTACCAGCCGATGACGTTGCGCAGCTCGGCCACCGAGTGGTCGACGGCGGTCAGGTGGGCCATCGGCGTCAGCGTCGTCTCCTGCGCGATGCGCCCGGTGGTCCGGATGGTGCGGTCCCGGCTGGACCCGCCCGCGCCGTAAGTCACCGACACGAACGCCGGGTCGAGGGGTTCCAGCTCGCGCACCGCACGCCAGAGGATGCGTTCCTCGTCGTCGCTGCGCGGCGGGAAGAACTCCACCGAGAACCGCGTGCGCTCGGAGTCCAACCGATCCACCACCGCTGTCATGGCGACCAGAATAAGGAAGGGACGGCTACGCTCCGAAGTCCGCCCAGCGACTGGGAGCGATTCGGCGGGGTCGCGCTTCACCTGTTCGCGACATCGCGGAGACTAGTGGTGTGCCCGCATCACACTTGGTCACCGAGCAGGATCCCGCCGCGGAACTCGACCTCCCCGCTGAGGTGCAGCGGATCCTGACCGAACACATGCAGGTCCGGCGGAGCGAGGCCGCCGATCTCGACCCGGCGTTCGCCGCGGCTGTCGAGGAGCTCGCCGGGTTCGTGCTCGGCGGCGGCAAACGCATCCGCCCCACGTTCGCCTGGTGGGGCTGGCGCGCCGCCGGGGGAGCCGCGACGGGGCCCGAGGCGTCCGCGATGCTGCGGGCGGCCAGCGCGTTGGAGCTGCTCCAGGCGTGCGCGCTGGTGCACGACGACCTGATCGACGAGTCCGACACCCGCCGCGGCAACCCGACCGTGCACCGCCGGTTCGAGCAGATCCACCGCGCCGCCGGGTACCGCGGCGACGCCGGGCACTTCGGCTCGGCCGCCGCGGTGCTGCTCGGCGACCTGGCCCTGGCCTGGGCGGACGACATGGTGCACGAGGCCGGTCTCAGCCCCGAAGCGCTGCGGCGCGCGTTCCACCCGTGGCGGGCCATGCGCACCGAGGTGCTCGCCGGCCAGTACATGGATGTGCTGGGCCAGGTCCGCCGGGACGAGGAGCCGCGGGCCGCGCTGCGGATCTGCGAGCTGAAGTCGGCGTCCTACACGGTCCGGCGGCCGCTGGAGTTCGGCGCGCAGGCGGCCGGGGCCGGTCCGGACGCGCTGCGCGCGCTGCACCGGTTCGGCCTGGACATCGGCGTCGCCTTCCAACTGCGCGACGACCTGCTCGGGGTGTTCGGAGACCCGGAGGTGACCGGCAAGCCGGCCGGTGACGACCTGCGCGAGGGGAAGCGGACCGTGCTGATCGCCGAGGCGTTCGCCGCCGCCCGCGAGCAGGACGACCGGCACGCGCTGGACCTGTTGGCCGACGTGCTCGGCGATGCCGACCTGGACGTGGCGCGGGTGGAGCGCGCCCGGGAGGTGCTGACCCGGCTCGGCGCCGTCGCCGCCGTGGAGGAGCGGATCACCGAGCTGACCGCCTCGGCGATGCACGCCCTGGAATCCGGTGATCTCGCCGAGCCGGCCGCGACGCGGCTGGCGGAGCTGGCGGTCGCGGTCACCGACCGCATCCGCTGATGCGTGCCGTCACCGGCCCGACCGATCACGTCGTCGTGGTCGGCGCCGGGCTCGCGGGGCTGGCCGCCGCCCTGCACCTGGCCGGTGCCGGACGCCGCGTGACCGTGCTGGAACGCGCGTCCCACCCCGGCGGGCGGGCCGGTCTGCGCGAGCTGGGCGGCTACCGCGTCGACACCGGTCCGACCGTGCTGACCATGCCGGAGCTGGTGGACGAGGCCCTGGCAGCCGTCGGCGACTCGCTGGCCGACCGCCTCGACCTGCTGCCGCTGCACCCCGCCTACCGGGCGCGCTTCGCCGACGGTTCGTCGCTGGACGTGCACACCGACGCCGAGGCGATGGAGCAGGCGGTGCGGCGGTTCGCCGGTCCGGCCGAGGCGGACGGGTACCGGCGGCTGCGCCGCTGGCTCACCGAGGTGTACCGGGCGGAGATGCGCCGGTTCATCGACGCGAACTTCGACTCCCCGCTGGACCTGGTCTCGCCGGAGCTGGCCCGGCTCGCCGCGCTCGGCGGGTTCGGCCGCCTCGGCCCGGCGATCGGCCGGTTCCTGCGCGACGAACGGCTGCGCCGGGTGTTCTCGTTCCAGGCGTTGTACGCGGGCTTGGACCCGCGACGGGCGCTGGCCCTGTACGCGGTCATCTCCTACATGGACACCGTCAACGGCGTCTGGTTCCCGCACGGCGGGATGCACGCGCTGCCGACCGCGCTGGCCGAGGCCGCGGCGGACGCGGGCGTCGAGTTCCGCTACGGGACCGAGGTGACGGCCCTGGAACGGCGCGGCGACCGGATCACGGCCGTGCGCACCCGCGACGAGCGGGTGCCCGCCGACGCCGTCGTGCTCACCCCCGACCTGCCGGTGGTCCACCGGCTGCTGGGGCGGCGGCCGCGCCGTCGGCTGCGCTGGTCGCCGTCGGCGGTCGTGCTGCACGCCGGCACGTCGCGGGCCTGGGACGACGCGCACCACACGATCTCGTTCGGCGCCGCGTGGCACCGCACGTTCACCGAGATCATCCGCGACGGTCGGCTGATGACCGACCCGTCGCTGCTGGTCACCCGGCCGACCGCGACCGATCCCGGGCTCGCCCCCGAGGGCCGGGAGCTGCACTACGTGCTCGCGCCGTGCCCGAACCTGCGGACCGGTCCGGTCGACTGGGCGCGCGTCGGCCCGGCCTACCGGGACGAACTGCTGCGCGAGCTGGAGCGGCGCGGCTTCGTCGGCTTCGCCGAGTCGGTCGAGGTCCACGAGCTGGTCACCCCCGCGGACTGGGCCGCGCGGGGACACGCTGCGGGAACCCCGTTCTCCGCGGCGCACACCTTCTCCCAGACCGGTCCGTTCCGACCGCGCAACCTGGTCGGTGGCCTGGCCAACGCGGTGCTGGCCGGCTCGGGAACCACTCCCGGCGTCGGCGTGCCGCCGGTGCTGCTGTCCGGCAAGCTCGCCGCCCAGCGCGTCACGGGACGCGCCGCGGTGTCCTCGCGGAACTAGAAGCCCATGGCCTGGGCGCGGCGCTTGACCTCGCGGCCGCGGTCCCCGCGCAGCGCCTCGATCGGCGTGCCGGGCAACGTGTCATCGGCCGTGAAGAGCCAGCGCAGGATCTCGTCGTCGTGGTAGCCCGCGTCCTTGAGCAGGGTGATGGTGCCGGGCAGTCCCTTCACGACCGCGGTGGCGGTCAGGAAAGCGGTCGGCACGCCGAGCACCCCCTCCCGGCGGACCGCGAGCAGGTGTCCATCGCGGATCAGCTGGTGCACCCGGGTGACAGGCTGGCCGAGACGTTCGGCGACGTCCGGCAGCGGGATGACCTCCACATCGGGAGCGAGCACATCCGGGGCGGCAGGGATCGCACTCACGCTGCACACGATGCCACATGACGGTGCGCCACGCTTTGCACCGGATGGGTTAACGTCGGCCACCGAAACGATCTTGTCGGGTGACCCCACGGACCCCTCCCCCGACGCATACGATCGACGACCGTGACCACGGCGGAATCCCGGTCACGGCACGTCGGCGACCGGCGCCACCCGCAGCCGGGAGCCGTTCCCGGCGTGCCGGGGCTCACCTGCAACAATCGTGTCGGCACGGACACCCGGCGGTTGGCGGACGATGACATCTGAGACTCGCTCCGGACGAGGCGCGAACCTCGTCGGAGCCATGCTCGAAAACCGCTACCGGGTCGACTCGCTGCTCGCGCGCGGTGGCATGTCCACGGTGTACCGCGGTCTGGACACCCGGCTGGAGCGGCCGGTCGCACTCAAGGTCATGGACTCGCAGTACTCCGGCGACCGGTCCTTCGTGGACCGGTTCGAACGGGAGGCCCGGTCCGCGGCCCGGCTGCACCACCCGAGCATCGTCGCCGTGTACGACCAGGGGGTCGACCACGGCGCGGACGACGACCACGTCTTCCTGGTGATGCAGCTGGTCGAGGGCTGCACGCTGCGCGACCTCATCCAGGACCGGGGCCGGTTGCCGCTGCCGCTGGCGCTGAGCGTGCTGGAGCCCATGCTGTCGGCACTGGCCGCCGCGCACCGCGCGGGCATGGTGCACCGCGACGTCAAGCCGGAGAACGTGCTCATCGGCACCGACGGTTCGGTCAAGGTCGCCGACTTCGGCCTGGTCCGAGCCGCCGCGTCCGCCGGGACGACGTCCGGCAGCGTGATCCTCGGCACCGTCGCCTACCTGTCCCCGGAGCAGGTCACCACGGGTGCCGCCGATCCCCGCACGGACGTCTACGCCGCCGGGATCGTGCTCTACGAGATGCTCACCGGCGAACCGCCGTACGTGGGCGACACCGCCCTGTCGGTCGCCTACCGGCACGTCAACGACGACGTCCCGCCGCCGAGCGGGGTGCTGCCGGAACTGCCCGCCCAGATCGACGAGCTGGTGCTGCGGGCCACCCGTCGCGACCCGGCGGCACGTCCGGAGGACGCCGCCGCGATGCTCTCCGAGCTGCACGCGGCGCGCACCGAACTCGGCATCTCCGCCGTCCCGGTCCCGGTCCCGGCCGGTGCCGAGCGCACCGCGCAGCTTGCCGGACCGCCGTCCGACGCCGACGATCCGCCGACCGAGCAGTTCCCGGCCGTGGTCGCGACGACCGCGGGCCCGCAGGGGACGCGGGCGATGCAGCGCCCGGCGGTGGAGCCGGACGACCGCACCCAGGAGTTCGCCGCGGTCGCCACCCCCGCAGCGGCGTCGCCCCGGCGGCGCGCCAGGCGGCGGGTCGCGCTGTGGACGGCCGTGGTCGCGGTGCTGGCCGTGCTCATCGGCGGCGCCGCGTACTGGCTGGGCACCGGCCGCTACGTGGACGTGCCGCGGGTCGTGGGCAAGCCGGAAGCCGCCGCGCAGCAGGCCCTCGGCGGGGCCGGGCTGTCGGCGAGCGTCAGCCGCGACTACAACAACAGCGTTCCGGAAGGCGTGGTGGTCAGCTCCTCGCCGCGGGAGGGCTCCCGGGTGCTCAGCGGCAAGCAGATCGACCTGGTCGTCTCGCTGGGCAAGCCGAAGGTCCCGCAGATCGCGGCGGGCACCCCCCTCGCCGAGGCGGAGAACACCATCCGCAACGCCAAGCTGCAGCCCAAGCACGACGACTCGGCCGACCAGTACCACACGAGCGTGCCGGAAGGCCGGATCATCGGCGTCGACCCCGCGCCCGGCACCCGGTTGGACATCAGCGCCCCGGTGACGCTGATCGTCAGCAAGGGACCGCCGCCGGTGAAGGTGCCGGACGTGACCGGCGCGAGCCGGGACGAGGCGTTCGCGATCCTCAGCCAGGCCGGGTTCGACCCCTACGAGGCCGGGCAGCAGTTCGACTCCGGAGTGGACGGCGGCCACGTGATCGGCACCGACCCGGCCGGGGGCGCGGAGGTCCGGCTGGTCGGGCGGCCGCGGATCGGCGTGGTGCTGTCCAACGCGGTGACGGTGCCGAACTTCAGCGGCCAGTCCGTCGAGGAGGCGCAGCAGCAGGCGGCGTCGCTCGGCCTGACGCTGAACGTGCAGGACATCTTCCACCGGCCGAACGCCATGATCTTCGGTCAGCTGCCGCTGCCGGGCAGCCGGGTGCAGGCCGGGAGTGCGGTGAACGTCACGGCCTTCTGAGCCGCGCGAGGCGTGATCCTGATCTCGGAGTGGTTGTGTAACGTTTTCGCCCGCTGCTGTTCACCTGCGACAACACCGGCCCCAAGATCACCCGGACGGGTGCTCGTGGATCTCTCCCGCGACGGTCTGGGCTGGTCACAGCGGTTCGGCGGCCGCGTTGTGGAAATATTGGGGACACGATGCCCCCGACTGTTCCCACCGCGTCGGCGCACGACTGGCCCGAAGGCACCAGTGAGTCCGCGGCCGAGCGGTTCAGCACCGGCGGACGCGCGCTGCGCGGTCCGCTTCCCCTGCGCACCGTCGCACTGGGTGCGATCGGCTCCGTCCTGCTGCTGATCGGTTCGTTCGGCGCGGCCGGCACGCTGGTCCACGACCCGGTGCTCGACTCGGGCCCGCTGTCGGTGATCCGCTACGGGCACGGCAAGGACCTGGCGACCGCGATCGTCTACCTCGGGTTCGGCCTGCTGGTGTGGGCGTGGATCCGGCTGGGGCGCGGCGTGCTCGCGGACCGGGTCGGCAGCCGCGGCGTGCTGCTGGCGGCCGCGGCGTGGCTGGCGCCGATGCTCGTCGCGGCGCCGATGTTCACCCGCGACGTCTACAGCTACCTGGGACAGGGCCTGCTCGCGCTGCGCGGATTCGACCCGTACCGGTTCGGCCCCGGTCTGCTCACCGGCCCGATCACCGAAAACGTGCACCCGACCTGGCAGACCACCCCGGCTCCCTACGGACCGCTGTTCATCGGCATCGCCAAGGGCGTGGTGCTGGTGACCGGCGACGACGTGATCGCCGGGGTGATCGTGATGCGGCTGGTGCTGCTGATCGGCCTGGCGATGCTGATCGCCGCGCTCCCCGGTCTCGTCCGCCACCTCGGCGGGCGACTTCCGGTGGCGCTGTGGCTGGTCGCGGCGAGCCCGATGACCGTGGTCCACCTCGTCGGCGGCCCGCACAACGACATGCTCATGATCGGCATGCTCGCGGTCGGCACGCTGCTGGTGCTCGACGGCAGGCACGCGGCCGGGATCGCGCTGGTGTCGCTGGCGATGGCGGTCAAGGCCACCGCCGGGCTGGTGCTGCCGTTCCTGGTGTGGGTGTGGGCGTCCCGGCTGAGCGGGACGCTGCCGCAGCGGTTCCTGCGGGCCGCCGTGCCCGGTGTGGCCGTGTTCGGCGTGTCCTTCGGCGCCAGCATGCTGGCGGCCAAGGTCGGCATGGGCTGGCTGCCCGCGCTGTCGGCGCCGGGCATGATCGTGAACTACCTGTCCGCGCCCACCGGCCTCGGGCAGGCGGTGCACAGCCTGGTGTCGATGTTCGTCGACGTCGACCGCACCCCGTTCGTCGAAGCGGGCCGGACGGTGGGTTCGCTGGTGCTCGCCGCGGTCATCGCGTGGCAGTGGTGGCAGGCGCGCCACGGGGGCGTCGACGCGCTGCGCCGGGCCGCGATCGTGCTCTGCGCCGGTGCGCTGCTCTCGCCGACCGTGCTCCCCTGGTACCTGACCTGGGGCGTCGCGCTCGGCTGCGCGCTGCCGTGGACGCCGCGCGCGCTGTCGTGGGTGGTCGGGTCCTCGGTGGCGCTGGTGCTGGCCTACTACCCCGACGGCGAACAGGCGATGTACAACTGGCCGCTGGTGGCGGTCGGCATCGGCGCCGCCGTGCTCAGCGGGCTGTCGCTGCTGCGGTTCGACCCCCTCGGCCTCACCGAACCCGCCGAACCCGTCCGCGTCCCGGTCGGCGCCGGCTAGCACTCCCGGACAGCACGAGGGCCCGGAACCGCGCCGGTTCCGGGCCCTCGGCGGTGGGTCAGCTGCGGAGCATCTCCGCGACGAGGAACGCCAGCTCCAGCGACTGCTGGGTGTTCAGGCGCGGGTCGCAGGCCGTCTCGTAGCGGCCCGACAGGTCGGTGTCGGAGATGTCCTGGGCGCCGCCGAGGCACTCGGTGACGTCCTCACCGGTGAGCTCGACGTGCATGCCGCCCGGGTGCGTGCCGAGCCGGTGGTGCACCTCGAAGAAGCCCTGCACCTCGTCCACGACCCGGTCGAAGTGCCGCGTCTTGTAGCCGGTGCTGGACTCGTGGGTGTTGCCGTGCATCGGGTCGCACTGCCAGATGACCTGGTGGCCGGAGGCGGTGACCTTCTCCACGATCGGCGGCAGCACGTCCCGGACCTTGCCGTTGCCCATCCGGCTGATCAGCGTCAACCGGCCCGGCTCGTTGTGCGGGTCCAATCGCTCCACGTACTCCACGGCCTGCTCGGGCGTGGTGGACGGGCCGATCTTGAGGCCGATCGGGTTGGAGATCAGCTCGGCGAACGCGATGTGCGCGCCGTCGAGTTGCCGGGTCCGCTCCCCGATCCACAGGAAGTGCCCGGACAGGTCGAACAGCCGCGGCTTGTCGCCGGTGGTGTCCAGTCGCAGCATGGCCCGCTCGTAGTCGAGCACCAGCGCCTCGTGGCTGGAGTAGAACTCCACCGAGTGCAGGCTGGAGTCGTCGACGCCGCAGGCCGTCATGAACCGCAGACCGCGGTCGATCTCGGCGGCCACCGACTCGTAGCGCTCCCCCGCCGGGGAGTTCAGCACGAAGTCCTTGTTCCAGTCGTGCACCTTGGTCAGCGCGGCCATCCCCGCGCTGGTCAGCGCCCGCGAGAGGTTCATGGTGGCGCTGGCGTTGGCGTAGGCGCGGATCAGCCGGGACGGGTCGTGCGCGCGGGCGTCCTCGGTGGCCACCAGCGAGTTGATCATGTCGCCGCGGTAGGACGGCAGCCCCAGCGCATCGGTGTCGCTGGACCGCGGCTTGGCGTACTGCCCGGCGATCCGGCCCACCTTGAGCACCGGCATGCTCGCGCCGTAGGTGAGCACCACGGCCATCTGCAGCAGGGTGCGGATGTTGCCGCGGATGTGCGGCTCGGTGTTGTCGGCGAAGGTCTCCGCGCAGTCACCGCCCTGCAGCAGGAACGCCTCCCCGCGCGCGACCGAGGCCAGGTGGGCGCGCAGCCGCTCCACCTCGGACGGCACCGTGACCGGCGGCACGCTCTCCAGCACCTTCCGGACGTTCTTCACCTGCTCCTGGTCCGGCCATCGCGGCTGCTGGGCGGCCGGGCGGGCCAGCGCGTCGTCGAGCCGAGCGCGCATCTCCGGGGGCAGCGGCGGCAGTTCTGGGAGCTCATCTACCGGTACGTCGACGGTCCAGTTCACGCAGTCCAGAATAGGCGTCCCCCGCCACCGGTTTTCACCGGGACGTTCGTCCCACGATGCGGATCGCCGGTGCGTGGTTCGATTCAGCCGGCACCGCCGCGCACGGCGGGTCCGGCCGCGGGCCCTCAGTAGGTGCCGCCGAGCTTGCGGTGGTCCCAGGTGATGGTGCGGGTGGGGGTGAACCGCAGGCCGACCCGCTTGGCCGCGCGCCTGCGCAGCAGCTCGGTCGCCTCCGGGTTCGCCAGGTCGCTCGGCGAGGCGCCGGAGTAGCGCTCGGCGAGCGCCGTGCCGATGCGGACCACGTCGTCGACGTCCTCGATGACCTCGACGTCGCACTCCAGGGAGACGCCGCGCAGTTGGTCGTAGGCGGTGCCGGTCTCCAGCAGCAGCGTCGCTCGCGGGTCGCGGCGCAGGTTCACGGTCTTCTGCGACCGGGCGTAGGACCACACCTCGATCGTGCTGCCGTCGGGGACGAACCACATCGGCACCAGGTGCGGGCGACCGTCGGCCTTGACCGTGGCGAGCACCACGGTGCGCCGGTCGGCGATGAAGTCGACGACCTCGTCGTCGGTCATGGTGATCTGGGAGCGCCGCGACATGCCAGCTCCTCGCTGCGAGGTGGTGGGACCGGCCGATCTTCGGGCGGGCGCCGACGCCCCGTCAACGGCCGGTCCCGGCGTCGGCGTCGTACCCCACCGGCTCCCAGCGCTCGGCCAGCAGTGCCACCAGCCCGAGGACCGGGGCACCCGCCAGCACCCAGAACACGTCGCTGCCGAGCCCGGAGCTGAGCACCGGGAAGAAGAACAGCGCCAGCGTCGAGCCGACGCGCAGGGTGCCCTGGTTGAACCCGATGCCGACACCGCGGATCGAGGTCGGGTAGCTCAGCGAGGCGAAGCTCATGAAGTGCGCGCCCGGGCCAGCGGCCTGGGCGAACATGAACGCGCCGAGCGCGCAGATCGCGGCGAGCACCCACCCGGTCCGGGTCGGTTCGCCGATCAGCGCCAGCGCGACCATCGCGGCCAGCTGCACGGCGAACCCGGCCGTGGTCGTCGGCCACGCACCGGGCCGGTTCGCCAGCCGGATGCCCAGCAGTCCGCCGGACATCGCGAAGACCAGGTTGAGCACCAGCGAGGCGCTGATCGTGCTCAGCGCCGCCTGCCCGAGCAGCCCGGCGATGATCAGCGGCAGGCCGTAGGCCACCGCGTTGTAGCCGAAGGTCTGGGCCAGCCCGATGACCAGCGCCTGCACCGTCCGCGCCCGGTACCGGCGCCGGAACAGCAGCGCGAAGTCGCGCAGCCCGCGCCGCTCCGGCCGGCGCGGGGCGTCCTCCGCGTCGTCGGCGACGACGGCGTGCACGCCGTAGGACTCGCGCAGGATCTCCGCGGCGCGCCGCAGGTCGCCCTGGTCGGCGGCCCAGGACGGCGACTCGTTCATGTACTTGTTGCGCACCAGCAGGATCACCAGTGCGGGCACCGCGCCGAAGCCGACGGTGAACCGCCACAGCAGACCGTGGTGCTCCGCGGGCAGCAGGAAGTACACCGCCATGATCACCAGGTAGCAGCCGCTGGTCGCGCCGTACCAGGCCGGTGACCACGCGGCGGTCCTCGACCCCTTGCTGCCCCGACCGCGCAACCGGGAGAACTCGGCGAGGAAGGCCATCGCCACCGGGATGTCCATGCCGACGCCGAACCCCATCAGGAACCGGAAGGCGATGAGCACAGCGGCGTTGGGCGCGAGCGCGCAGCCGAGCGCGGACACCACGAAGAACAGCATGTCCGCCATGAACACCCGGTACCGGCCGAGCCGGTCCACCAGCACGCCGCCGAGCCACGCCCCGAAGATCGCCCCGACGCTGATCGAGGCGCTGACCGCTCCCGCCGCGACGGGCGAGAGCCCGAACTGGGCGCGGATGTCGGTGATGCCGTAGGCCAGCGACGTGAGGTCGTAGGCGTCGAGGAAGATCCCGCCCAGCGCCAGCGCCACGATCATCCGCGAGTGGCTGCCCCGCGCGGCACCCGAGTTGACCAGGTCGGTGACGTCTCGCGCCGAGCGGATCAGGACGGGTTCCCGTTCGGCGACCGGCTGCGTGGACAGGGCCCCTCCTCCTCGGCGGCTCGCGGGCGGTGCACGCAGAACCTACCTGCCGGGACTGTGCTGTCCGGATGCTGAGATGCCGGGGCTTCGTCCTCTGGCGCGGCTCCCCGGGGCCGGGTTCGGTGGTGGGCCATGGGTGCCACGGGTGTGCTCGTCGGCGGACTGCTGGTGGCCGTGGCCGCGCTCGCCGCGCTCGCCCGGCTGCTGTCGATCCCGTACCCGATCGTCCTGGTCGTCGGCGGTGCCGTGATCGGCTTCGTGCCCGGTCTGCCGCACGTCCAGCTCGAACCGGACGTCGTGCTGCTGGTGTTCCTGCCGCCGCTGCTGTACCTGGCGGCGTACCAGGCGAACTTCCGCGACCTCCGGGAGAACCTGCGCGGGCTGACGCTGAGTTCGGTCGGCCTGGTGCTGGCGACGATGGTCGCGGTCGCCGCGGTGGCGCACACCCTGGTCCCGGAGCTGGCGTGGCCCGCCGCCTTCGCCCTCGGGGCGATCGTGTCCCCGACCGACCCGCTCGCGGCGGGCCTGGTCATGCGCCGGTTGGGGGTGCCCCGGCGGCTCGTCAGCACGGTCGAGGGCGAGGGGCTGTTCAACGACGCCACCGCGCTGGTGGCCTACCGGGTGGCGCTCGCGGCCGTCGTCGGCGGGACCGTCTCGCTGGGTGGTGCCGCGCTCTCGTTCGTGCTCGGCGCGGTCGGCGGGATCGCCATCGGCCTGGTGATCGGCTGGCTGGCCGGGCTGGTCCGCGGACGGCTGGCCGACCCCCAGGTGAGCGTGACGGTATCGCTGCTGACCGGCTACGCCGCGTTCATCCCGGCCAACGCCGTGGGCGCGTCGGGCGTGCTCGCCGCCGTGACGGCCGGTCTGCACGCCGGCGTCCGGAGCTTCCCGGCGCTGCCCGCCCGCGCCCGCCTGCAGGGCTACCTGGTGTGGGACATCGTGAACTTCCTGATCAACGCCGTGCTGTTCGTCCTCATCGGACTCCAGCTGGACGGCACGATCGAAGGGCTCGGCCGGTACCCGGCGACCGCCCTCGTCGGCTACTCGCTGGCGGTGTGCGGAGTGGTCGTGCTGACGCGGCTGGCCTGGTTCTTCAGCGTCCCGTACCTGGTGCGCGCGGTGGACCGGCGGCCGAGCCAACGGAACCGCCGGGCGGGGGCGCGGCACCGCCTGCTGATCGGGTGGAGCGGCATGCGCGGCAGCGTCTCGCTCGCCGCGGCGCTCGCCCTGCCGCTGACCACCGGTCCCGGTGTCCCGTTCGCACCGCGCGACCTCATCGTGTTCCTCACCTTCGCGGTGATCCTGGGAACGCTCGTCGTGCAGGGGCTGTCGTTGCCCGCGCTGATCCGGGCCCTGGGGGTCAGCGACGGGGGAACCGCCGCGAACGACGACGAGATCCGCGCCCGGTTGGCCGCCACCCACGCCGCGTTGGAGCGGATCGAGGAACTCGCCGCGCAGGACTGGACCCGCGACGACTCGGTGGATCGGATGCGGCGCGCGTACGACTACCGCAGGCGCAGGCTCAGCGCGCTCGCGGACGACGGCGACGGCGGGGACGAGGACTACGAGGACCGGTCGCTGGCCTACCAGCGGATGGTCGTGCTGGTGCTGGAGGCGCAGCGCGAACAGCTGGTGCGGATGCGCAACAGCGGGGAGATCTCCAACGAGGTCATGCTCCGCGTGATCCACGACTTCGACCTCGAAGAGGCCCGCCTGGAGATCTGACGGGCGGGCGCCGCCCGGCGCCCGCCCCGGACGTCAGCCGAACAGGACCTCGGCCTCGGCGTAGCGTTCGAGCGGGACGGTCTTCAGCGACGCGGTCGCCTCCCGCAGCGGGACCCGGACGATCTCGGTCCCGCGCAGCGCGACCATCTTGCCGAAGTCGCCCTCGGTCACCGCGTCGATGGCGTGCAGCCCGAACCGCGTGGCCAGCACCCGGTCGTAGGCGGTGGGCGTGCCGCCGCGCTGCGTGTGGCCGAGCACCACCGCGCGCGACTCCTTGCCGGTGCGCTTGGCGATCTCGTCGGCCAGCCACGTGCCGACACCGCCCAGCCGCACGTGCCCGAAGGCGTCCCGCTCACCGGTCACCAGCAGTTCCTTGCCGCCCTCCGGGATCGCGCCCTCGGCGACGACGATGATCGGCGCGTACTGCCGCTCGAAGCGCCGCTCGACCCACTCGCAGACCTGGTCGACGCTGAACGGCTGCTCGGGCACCAGGATCACGTTCGCGCCCCCGGCCAGTCCCGAGTGCAGCGCGATCCACCCGGCGTGCCGGCCCATGACCTCCACGACCAGCGCCCGGTGGTGCGATTCCGCGGTGGTGCGGAGCCGGTCGATGGCCTCGGTGGCGATGTGCACCGCGGTGTCGAAACCGAAGGTGTAATCGGTGGCGTCCAGGTCGTTGTCGATCGTCTTGGGCACGCCGACCACCGGGACGCCGTCGTGCGTGAGCTGCTCGGCGACTCCCAGCGTGTCCTCGCCGCCGATGGCCACCAGCGCGTCCACCCGGTGCTCGGCCAGGGTGGCCCTGAGCCGGGCCACGCCGTCGTCCACCTTGTACGGATTGGTGCGGGAGGAGCCGAGGATCGTGCCGCCGCGGTCGAGGATCTCCTCCACGGTGTCCAGCGACAGCGGCATCGTCAGACCCTCGACGGGCCCGAGCCAACCGCTGCGGAACCCGAGGATCTCGTGGCCGTGCACGGAGATCCCCTTGCGGGTCACCGCGCGCAGCACCGCGTTGAGCCCCGGGCAGTCACCGCCGCCCGTGAGCACTCCGACACGCATTCCAGCCGGCATCTGACTCGCCGCCTCCTCAGTAGCACCGATCAGTGATCCACGTCTCTCCCCGACACGGACAGACTGTCACGAACTGGATCGGTGCAGCAAGTACCCGCGCGCTCACAGCGGGTAGCCGCGCTTGCGGCGGACCTCTTCGATGATCTTCCATCGTTCGAGGTTGTGGCGGGCGTCGGCGAGCGCGTCGTGCGCGTTCGGTGGCGCCGCGGGCAGCTTCGGCTTGCCCACGTCCTCCCACCGCTGCCGCAGGTCCCGGGTGAACTTGGGGATCCGCGACGGCAGGGCGGGCATCGCGCCCCACAGCTGCGCGAGCGCGACGTGGTCGTAGGCGGCGTACCAGGCCCACAGCTCGATGTTCTCGCCGCCGCGCGCGGTCAGGAAGGAGAACAGGTCGTCCCGGATCTGGGCCCGGGACCGCCAGCTCGCGTCCGCCGGCGGTGGCAACTGCGGGAGGACGTGGCGGCGCACCCACATCCCGGCCCGGCTCTCGTCGAACTCCGTGGACACCGCGTAGAACTCGCGGCCCGACTCGTCGACGACGCCGATCGACACCAGGTCGATGGTGTAGCCGTCCTCGATGAACTCGCAGTCGTAGAAGAATCGCCTCGTCACCGCGCGCGACCTGCACTTCCTCCGCCAGGCTTCCGCACGGCCCAGCCTAGGCCCGCGGTCCGCCGCGCAGCGCCGGACCCCCTTCCGGCCTGCTCCTCGGTCTCCATGTGCCGCCCTCCCCCAGCACGCTCAGCATTTCCGCGACCACCCACCGCGCTCCGCGACGGGTGGCTTCGCCCCGTGACCATAGAGGGCGGCGCTGCGCACCCCGGAAGCGCGTCCGGCCGCGCGAAAACCGCCCCCGGCCGGGCAGGACGGGGGCGGTGCGAGCTGCGGAGGTCCGGCGGGGTCAGCCCGCCTTGGTTTCCGGGACGCGGTCGGCGGACCGGGTGCCCCAGCCGGCGACCTGCTTGCCCTGGGCGGCCAGGTCGTCCTTGACCTTGGCGGCGTAGACGTCCACGTACTCCTGCCCGGACAGTTCCATCAGGGCGTACATGATCTCGTCGGTGATCGCCCGCTCGACGAAGCGGTCGCCCGCGAGGCCCTCGTAGCGGGAGAAGTCCAGCGGCGGCCCGACCTTGACGACCACGCGGTGCGGACGCCACATCTTCGAGCCGATCGGGTTGACCTTGTCGGTGCCGAACATCGCGATCGGGATCACCGGTGCGCTCGACTCCAGCGCCATCCGGGCCACCCCGGTCTTGCCCTTGTACAAGCGGCCGTCCGGGGAGCGGGTGCCCTCCGGGTAGACGCCGAGCAGGTTGCCCTCGCGCAGCAACCGGACGCCGGTGTCCAACGCGGCCTGGGCGGCGGCGCCGCTGGAGCGGTCGATGGGGACCTGCCCGACGCCGGAGAAGAAGTACTTCTTGAACCTGCCCTTCAGGCCGCTGCCGGTGAAGTACTCGCGCTTGGCCAGGAACGTGACCCGGCGGGGCATCATCAGCGGCATGAAGAACGAGTCGGCGACCGCCAGGTGATTGCTGACCAGGATCGCCCCGCCCTCGGCGGGAACGTGCTCGACGCCTTCGATGCGCGGCCGGCAGGTGAGCTTCATCAGGGGTCCGAGCAGGATGTGCTTCATCACCCAGTACAGCACTGTGCCGCCGCCTCCTCTGCCGCGCCGAGTTCCCTGCTCAGCCTACGAAGCGCCGGGGGCGGGCACAATGCGGCCCCGGACGGCTGGCCGCGAAGCGCCCCACATGTCGGTCCCGCGTGCGACGATGATGTGGCGCAGGAGGGGATGCCGAGGCGGTTGGGAGGCTTGCGGTGCCCGTACTTTCCGGGTCCGAACCGTTCGCGCACGACGGCTCGGACGACATCGGGGTGCTGCTCTGCCACGGGTTCACCAGCACACCGCAGAGCATGCGCGGTTGGGGCGAGCACCTCGCCGCCGCCGGGATCACGGTCCGCTGCCCGCTGCTGCCGGGGCACGGCACGCGTTGGCAGGACCTCAGCCGCACCCGCTGGACCGACTGGTACGCCGTCGTCGAGCGGGAACTCGCCGCACTGCGCGAGCGGTGCCGGTCGGTGTTCGTGTTCGGGCAGTCGATGGGCGGCGCGCTCACCCTCCGACTGGCCCAGCGCCATCCCGACATCGCCGGGATCGTGCTGGTCAACCCGTCGGTGACCACGCTGCGCAAGGCCGTGGCGCTGGCACCGGTGCTCAGCCGCGTGGTGCCCTCGGTCGCCGGGCTCGGCGGCGACATCGCCGCTCCCGGCATCGTCGAACTCGCCTACGACCGGGTGCCGCTGCGGGCGTTGGCGAGCCTGCGGCGACTGTGGACGGTCGTGCGCGCCGACCTCCCCGCGGTCCGGCAACCGCTGCTGCTCTACCGGTCGGCGGTGGACCACGTCGTCGAACCGGTGAACTCGCAACTGGTGCTGGGCGGTGTGCGCAGCCGGGACGTCACCGAGATCGTGTTGGCGGACAGCTTCCACGTCGCGACCCTGGACCACGACGCGCCCCGCGTGTTCGCGGGTAGCGTCGAGTTCCTGCACCGAATCCACCGCGAACGCGTCGAGGAACCCGTATGAACGCGCGCCGCGACCACGACGGCCCGGAGGACATCGACGCCGCTTTCGCCGAGATCGTGGCCGATCTGGAGCGGGATGCGACGTTCGCCCGCTGGCCGGAGGAGGACACCGCCGCCGAGTCCGCACCGGCCGCGGAGGAACCGCGTGCCGAGGGGCCGCGGGACTGGACTGCGGCCGAGTCCGAGGACGAGGAGCACTTCGTCCCGCCCGAACCGCCGCCGCTGCCCACGCCGCGCCCGCTGACGCTGGTGGGCATCGCGCTGATCGCGGTCGGCCTGCTGCTGTTGCTGGTGCCGGGTCTGGCCGGGCTCGCGACCACCGTGACGCTGCCGCTGGGACTGGTGCTGATCAGCGGCGGCATCGGCTGGCTCCTGCTGCGGATGCGCCAACGCCCACCCGACTCCGACGACGACGGCGCCCAGGTTTAGGAATTCCGTCTTCGGCCCCGCAGCGGTGCCGACTGCGCGCCAGCACCGAAGGCCGACGAACGCGAGCTCAGCCGGAACGGCCGGCTAAGTGCCTGTCTTCGAACCTGCTCCCGGAACCCGCGTGGCAAGCGGCGTGAGCCGCTTTCTCTTTCGGTGAGTGGTCTCGCCACGTGCACCGCCGCGGGTTCTCCGACAAGCACAGCGGCGCGTCAGCGCCTCCGTGGGGGGCGGTGGTCGGGCGACGGGCGGGCGTCTCGCGAGGACAGCCCCTCCGCCGTGTATCGGACATACATCAGGAGGGGCTTCCGGAGCCGGTGTGGCTGTGGCGCGTCAGCGCCTCGTTGGGGGGGTGGTGGTCGGGTGACGGGCGGGCCGCTGAGGTTCCGCCACCGGCACCGCCACCCAAAACGAGTTCAAAGACAGGCTCTAGGCCGGGTTCGGGGTTGCCGCGACGTGTTCGCGGGCCAGGGTGGCGGCTCCGACGATCGCCGCCATGTCGCCGCAGCGGGCCACCCGGACCGCGGCCAGCGGCCGGTGCCCGGCACCGGTGACCGAGGCGGCGTAGTGCTCGCGGGCGGCGTCCAGGAACAGGTGCGCCGAGTCGGACACGCCACCGGCGATGACCACGACCTCGGGGTCGTAGACGTCGGCGACCAGCGCCAGCCCCTCCCCCAACCACCGGGCCAGCTCGTCGACCGCGCGGCGGGCGACCGGATCCCCGGCCTCGGCCGCGCGGGCCACGTCGACACCGGTCAGCGCCGCCGGATCGGTCGCCGCGAGCAGCGTGCCCGCGTCCGGGTCGGTGGCGAGGAACTCGGCGGCGGTGCTCGCCAGCGCGGTGCCGCTGCAGTAGCGCTCCCAGCAGCCGCGCTTGCCGCACGAGCAGGGCCTGCCGTCCGGCACCAGCCGCAGGTGCCCGAGCTCGGGTGCGACGCCGTAGGCGCCGCGGAACACCTCGCCGCGGATCACCAGCGCGCCGCCGATCCCGGTGCCGATGGCGACCAGCGCCGCGACGCCGGCACCCATCGCGGCTCCGAACCGCTGCTCGGCGATGCCCGCGGCGTTCGCGTCGTGCTCCAGCACCACCGGCAGGCCCAACCGCTCGGCCAGTTCGTCGGCGACCGCGACGTGCCGCCACGCCAGGTGCGGCGCGAAGCGCACCACCCGCCGGTCCTCGCTGACGAAACCGGCGACGGCGAGCCCGACTCCGGCCACCGGGTGGCGATCGGCCAGCTCGCGCACCGTGCCCGCGATCGCCGCGTTGAGCTCCGGGCCGGTGGCAGGGGTGGGGCGCCGCAGCGTTTCCAGGATCTCGCCCTGCGGGTCCACGACGCTGGCGCGCACGCTCGTCCCGCCGACGTCAACACCGATCGTCAGCACCGCGCATCGGCTCCGTTCCCCGGTTCGCGCAGCACGCTCCCGCCCACCCGGCGCACGCTGATCCGCTGCACCTTCCCCTTCTCCTGCTCCTCGTCGGGCTCTTCCTCCGCGGCCGGTTCCGCCGCCTGCTCGGCGAGGACCTGCCGCAACGCCTGCAGGAGACCGGCGACGTGCTCGGTCAACCGCGCGGCCACCTCGGGGCGTTGCCCGCGCACCAGCGCCACGGCCGCGCACACCGGGCACCAGCCGCAGCCGTCCGCGCCGTCCGGGCGGCAGCCGCGCAGGTAGTCCTCGGCGCGTTCGGCGATCGCGTCCAGCAGTCCGCGCAGCTCCTCCACGAGTTGCTCGTGGTTCGCCTCTCGTCCCATGTGGTCCACCACTTCACCGCATCCAGACGTCCGGGTCGGGCCGGAACCCGACGGTCAGCCCATCGTCACCGGCCACCGCGGACACCACGACGCAGCGGCGCAGCACCGCGGGCAGCGCGACCAGGCGGCGCCGACCGTCGACGGTGATCGCCAGCTCGTCGCCGACGCGCGCCAGCTCCAGTTCGGCGTCGCGGTGCAGCGGCAGCGCGATCCGCAGCGAGTACTCGGCGTCCAGTTCCTTCCCGCCGCCACCGACCTCCATCACCGGTGCCGGTGCCGGTGCGGTGAGCGGGTCGTCGTCGGCGTAGAGCTCGTCGCCGAGCTCCAGCAGCGCCTCCGCACCGACCGGTTCGGCCGCGCGGTGCTCGACGGTGCGCACCGGCAGGTCGGTCGAGTCGCGCAGCTCCGCCAGCACCCGCTCCTGCTCCCGGCGCCGGGTGCGCAGCCAGCCGGCGGCCGTGCCGCGCGCCGAACCGGGGTGCGGGACGAGCCGGTTGGCGACCAGGCCCTCCACCCGGATCTGCTGCAACGCGAGCGCGGTCAGCGTGCGCCGGGTCTCGGCGGTGACCACGGCCTCCGGGGTGAGCACCAGCCGCACGCCGGTACCGGGCGCGGTGAGCAGGTCGCCGAGCGAGGACAGGCGTTCCGCGAGCCGGCCGAGCGCGTCGGCCGCCGCGTCCCAGCGCTGCACGTTGTCGCTGCCCGCGAGACCTGCCAGCAGTCCGCGCACCGCGCGGCGGTGCGTCGGGAACAGCCGCTCCAGGTACCCGGCCAGCGACTCGGGCAGCGCGAGCAGGCGCAGCGTCTCCGCGGTGGGGCCGCAGTCGACGATCACGGTGTCCCACACGCCCCCGGTGGCCAGCCGGTGCACCTCGCTCAGCGCGAGCAGGTCCTCCACCCCGGGGAGCACGGTGAGCTCCTCGGCGTCGACCTCGCCCACCCCGGCGCCGTGCAGCACGGTCCGCAGGTGTTCGCGCAGCTCGGACCACACCCCGTCGACGAGGTCGCGGGTCTGGATCTCGGCGGCGTGCAGCGCGGCCGCTCCAGGCAGCCGGACCTCGCGCGGTCGCGGCCCGAGCGCGGTGCCCAGCGCGTCGGCCAGGGAGTGCGCCGGGTCGGTGGACACGACCAGCACCTTGCCGCCGCGGCCGGCCACGCGGGCCGCGGTGGCGGCGGCGAGGGTCGTCTTGCCGACCCCGCCCTTGCCGGTGAACAGCAGGATTCGCAACGGCCTCGCTCTCTGGTCGGTCAGCGGGCGCCCTCGACCCGGCGCTTGAGCTCCTTCAGCGCCGTGTCCATGATCATCTTCTCGGCCTTGCGCTTGAACAGGCCGATCATCGGGATCGCCAGGTCGACCGCCAGGCTGTAGGTGACCTCGGTGCGCTCCGCGGACAGCGGGTCGAGCCGGTAGCTGCCGCGCTGCGCCTTCTGCACCTGCCCCTCGGTCAGCGTCCAGCTCACCGACAGCCCGTCGTCGGCCCAGTCGTAGGCGTTGACGTAGGTGTCCCTGACCACACCCGCGTCCAGGATGAAGCGGACCTGCTCGGCCTTGCCGTCCGGGCCCCACGCCAGCACCTCGGTCTCCTTGACCGCCTCCGCCCACTCCGGATACGCGGCGAAATCAGCGATGACGGCCATGATCTCCGCGGCCGGCGCCTCGATCACGATGGACTGGGTGGACTGATCGACCATGGGCGCAGGTTACCGGGTGGGTGCGCGACCGGCGGGCGCAGGAGCCGCCGAGACGTCGCGACGTTCACCATTCGATGACGTACGGCCGACCGGTCCGCTGGAAATGCCCCACGTTGACGCACTCGGTGCGCCCGACGCGCACCCGCTGCGCGAGCGGCTGGTGCACGTGCCCGAACAACGACCACCGGGGGCGGTCGGTGCGGATGCGCTCCAGCAGCGCGGCCGAGCCGTGCTCCGGACGCCGCGCCACCACGTCGTAGGTCAGCTCCGGGACCGCCGGCGGCAGGTGGCTGCACAGCACGTCCACCGGCGGCAGCGAGGCGAGGACCTGGTCGTACTCGTCCTCCGGGCGCAGGTAGGGCACCCAGGCGGCGTGCCGCCGCAGCGTCGCGCCCGGCGGGATCAAGGTGCCGCCGATGAACCCGAACCGCAGCCCGCCGATGTCCGCGCTGTCGCCGTCGAGGATGTGCACTCCCGAACCGGCGAACTCCGGCCACAGGTGCGGGGCGTCGACGTTGCCGGGCGTGGCGTAGGTGGGCGCGGTCATCGCGCCGAACAGCTCGGCGTACTGCTCGCGCACGGCCTCCTCGACGACCTTGGCCGGGTTGGACAGGCTCTCCCACAGCGAGCGCGCGTAGGCGCCGAACTCGGGGCCCCGCCGGGTGCGGCGCAGTTCGGCGAACCGGGCGACCTTCTCCGGACCGAAGACGCGTCCGAGGATGCCGCGCGCGTGGTCGTGGTAGTCGACGAAGTCGATCAGGTCGCCGAGCACCACGAGCGCGTCGGCACCTTCCCCGGCGCGCTTGAGGTCCTCGGCGTTGCCGTGGACGTCCGAGACGACGTGGACGCGCAAGTGCAGCTCCATTCCGACGACGATCCGGGCGCACGTCGAAACTACTGCGTTCAGCGACCGGTGGTCACGCGGTGCCGCCCGGTCCTCCCACGGCGCGGGAAGGCACGGGCGATCGCGCCGCCGCGGCGGTCGGCGTTAGGTTGTGCTGCGCCAGCGCATTTTCGGAGGTTTGCCCGTGCGAGAGTTCAGCGCACCCCCCACCACCCCGGTGTCCGAGGACGAGAACCTCACCGACGTGGTGTGGGCCAACGCCGAGCGGTTCGGCAGCACCGTCAGCTTCCGCCGCCGCGTCGAGGGCACCTGGGTGGACGTGACCGCGGCGGACTTCGCCGCCCAGGTGCTGGCGGTGGCGCGCGGGTTCGTCGCGGCCGGTCTGCGACCCGGCGACCGGATCGGGCTGATGTCGCGGACCCGCTACGAGTGGAGCCTGCTGGACTTCGCGATCTGGGCCGCCGGGTGCGTCACGGTCCCGGTGTACGAGACGTCCTCGGCCGACCAGGTGGAGTGGATCCTCGGCGACTCCGGGGCGCGGGCGGTCATCGTGGAGACCGAGCAGCAGCGCGCCGAGGTCGACGAGGTCGTCGGCCGGCTCGCCGAGGTCAGCCACGTCTGGCAGATCGACGGGCCGACCAGCGACGGCGCCGCGGGCGCGGTGGACGAGCTGACCGCGCTGGGCACCGACGTCGACGACCGCGAGGTGCACCGGCGCCGCCGCGCGGTGCGCGCCGACGACATGGCGACGCTGATCTACACGTCCGGGACCACCGGCCGCCCCAAGGGCTGCGTGCTCACCCACCGCAACCTGCTCGCCGAGGTCCGCGCCGACGTCGACGCCTTCCCGCAGCTGATGCGGCCGGGCAACTCGATGCTGATGTTCCTGCCGATGGCGCACGTGCTGGCCCGCGCCATCGCGATCTCCTGCGTGTACGCGCGGATCACCCTGGGGCACACCGGCGACGTGCGGAACCTGGTCGCCGACCTGCGGTCGTTCCGTCCGACGTTCGTGCTCGCCGTGCCGCGCGTGTTCGAGAAGGTCTACAACACCGCCAAGCAGCGGGCGCACGCCACCGGCAAGGGCCGGATCTTCGACGCCGCCGAGGAGACCGCCATCGCCCACAGCCGGGCCCGGGACACCGGTGGCCCCTCGCTGCCGCTGCGGCTGAGGCACCTGCTGTTCGACAAGCTGGTGTACGGCAGGCTGCGCGCCGCCCTGGGCGGACGCTGCGCGGCCGCCGTGTCCGGCGGGGCTCCGCTCGGCGAGCGGCTCGCGCACTTCTTCCGGGGCGTCGGGGTGCCCGTGCTGGAGGGCTACGGGCTGACGGAGACGACCGCGGCGGCCGCGGTCAACGTCGAACGCGCCAGCCGCATCGGCACGGTGGGCCGCCCGGTCGCCGGGACGTCGGTGCGCATCGCCGACGACGGCGAGGTGCTGGTCCGCGGCGACGTGGTGTTCCGGGAGTACTGGAACAACCCGGAGGCGACCGCGGAGTCCTTCTCAGACGGCTGGTTCCACACCGGCGACCTCGGTTCCCTCGACGAGGACGGGTTCCTGCGGATCACCGGCCGCAAGAAGGAGATCATCGTCACGGCGGGCGGCAAGAACGTCGCCCCGGCCGTGCTGGAGGACGCCCTGCGGGCGCACCCGCTGATCAGCCAGTGCATGGTGGTCGGCGACAAGAAGCCGTTCGTCGGCGCCCTGATCACGCTGGACCCGGAGTTCCTGCCGTCCTGGCTGGCCGACCGCGGCCGCCCGCGCGACACCCCGGTCACCGACCTGGTCGACGACCCGGAACTGCGCGCGGCCGTGCAGGAGGCCGTGGACGAGGCGAACCGGGCGGTGTCGCGGGCCGAGCGCATCAAGCAGTTCCGCATCCTGCCGGCGGATTTCACCGAGGCGACCGGGGAACTGACCCCCAGCATGAAGCTCCGGCGCGGCAGGGTCGCCGAGAACCACGCGACCGAGATCGAGGCCATCTACTCCTGAGTTCCTGTCTTTGAACTCGTTGTGCGTGGCGGTGCCGGGAGCGGAACCTCAGCGGCCCGCCCGTCACCCGACCACCACCCCCCAACGAGGCGCTGACGCGCCACAGCCACACCGGCTCCGGGAGCCCCTCCTGATGTATGCCCAATACACGGCGGAGGGGCTGTCCTCGCGAGACGACCGCTGAGAACCCGCGGCGGTGCCAGCGGCGAGACCACTCACCGAAAGAGAAAGCGGCTGTCGCCGCTTGCCACGCGGGTTCCGGGAGCAGGTTCAAAGACAGGCACTGAGGGCTAACCGGACCCGAGGGTGCGTGGCAGCTCGGCGGCCCAGTCGCGGACGAGTTGTTCGGTGCTCATCCCGGCGATCTCGTGCAGCGCGGCGTCCACAGCGGACGGATCGGGGGACGCGGCGATCCGCCGGTACAGCAGGGCCGCTCGGGGCTCGCCCAGCCGTTGGACCAGGTGCCGCACCAGCGACCAGGAGCGCTGGTAGGCGAGGTCGAGGGTGCGTCCGGTGGCGCGGAAGTCGGCGTCGGCGGGCAGCGCGCGCGGCGGGCCGTGCGCGCGCACCGATCTGACCAGTTCGGGCGCGATGTCGCGGGGTCTCAGACCGCTGTCGCGGTAGCCGACGTAGTCGGCGAACCCCTCGACCATCCACATCGGAGCGCCCTCGGCGGTGTCCGCCCGGGTCGCGATGTGGGTGATCTCGTGCTGCAGCACGACGTGCAGGGCGTTGTCGGACAGCCGCGCGGCGGTGCGCGGGTTGAGCACCACGCGGGGTCCCTCGACGCGCCGGGCCGAGGTGTCCACGCGGTCGGCGACCGCGACGGCCGCGATGCCGTCACCCGAGAACTCCTGGCCCACCAGCGATTCCAGCTCAGCGCGCGATTCCGGGAGCACCACCGCGACGCGGCGCGACCAGCCCTGCCCCCACACCTCGGACACCTGCTCGACCGTCCCGTCGATCTGCCGGGCCACCCGGTCGGCGAGCGCGGCGGTGCCGGGATGGCCGAGGACCATGCCCTGGGCGGTGCGCCGGACGACGAGGTCGTCGAAGTCCCACGGGCCGCGCCAGGTGCGCCGTCCGGGCGCTTCGTCGGCGGCCAGGTACCACGCACCACCCCGGCGGGCGAACACGTAGCCGAGCGGGCGCAGCGTCGGCACGATGTCCACCCCGGTCAGCGCGTAGCGCAGCGCGACGCGCGGGACCCACGACTCCTCGGCTCCGGGAACATCCGGCGCGGTGCCCGCCTCCGAGGAGTCCACGCGGTAGTCGAACTCGGCGAACGGGACATCGGTGAGATCGCGGAACAGGTGGCGCTGGCGATCCCGGAAATCGGGCGGCGCGGCCGGGTCCACGGTGGCCAGGAACGCCCGCTCGTCGCCGCGCCGCACCGCGTTCTCGCGCCGCTCCAGCAGATGGGCGACCGCCTGCCCGCGGGGCTCGGCGACCCCCGCCGGGCGCGTCGCGTCCGGCTCCGGCGCGGGCCGCCACCACCAGACCGCCGCGCCCGCGGCCACCATCACCGCCGCGGTGACCGCGGCGGTCGGCCGGCCGCCCGAATCAGGCACGGCCCGGATCGTAAGCCGGGCCGTGGCCTCGTGCCGCCGCACACGCACGCCAGGGGCCGGTCACCCGGCCCCCTGGCGTGCGCGAAGTCGCCTGTGGACTCAGCCCACGATGCGGCGCATCGCCGTGACGTTGCCGATCTTCTTGTAGTCGGTCACCTTGACGACGTCGCCCTCGGTCGGGGCGTGCACCACCTTGCCGTTGCCGACGTACATGCCGACGTGGCTGACCGGGCTGTAGAAGAAGATCAGGTCGCCCGGCTGCAACTGGCTGGCCGAGACGCTGCGCCCCTCGCTCACCTGGGTCTTGGTCGACGCGCCGATGCTCACACCGGCCTGCTTGTAGGCCCACTGCATCAGGCCCGAGCAGTCGAACGTGCTCGGTCCCTTGGCGCCCCACACGTATTCCGAACCCTGCTTGCTCAGCGCGGCGTTGACCGCCGTCACCGCCGCGCCGGAGCCGAGCAGCTTGCCGACACCGGTGTCGCCGTCGCTGACCAGCGACTGGCGGTCGGCGGAGCTGAGCTGGTTGTAGCGCTGCTGGACCTTGTTGATCTGGTCCTGCATCGCCTGGGTCTTCGCCTGCAGGTCGGCGGCGATGCGGGCGGCGTCCGCCTCGGCCTGCGCGGCGCGGGCGCGGGCGTCCTTGGCCGCCTTCTCCGCCGCCTCCGCCTGGTGGGTCGCGGAGGAGAACTTCTTGATCGCGTCGTTGTTGTCCTTGGCCAGCGCGTCCAGCGCGGAGGCCCGGTCCAGGAAGTCGTTGGGCGACTCGCTGACCAGCAGCGCGGACAGCTTGTTCAGCCGTGCGCCCTGGTAGGAGGCCGCGGTGAGCCGGTCGACCTGTTCGCGGAACTGCTCCTCGGTGGCCCGCGCCTGGTTGGCCACTTGCTCGGCCTGGGCGGCCTCGGCGTTGGCGCGATCGAGTTCGGCCTGCTTGGCCGCGTGGTCGTCCTCGGCCTTCTTCTTGTCCTCGGTGAGCTGCTCGGCCTGGTGCTGCAGGTCGCGTACCTGCTTGGCCGCGTCCGAGGCGTTGTCGGGAAGTTGCGGATCCGCGAGGGCCGGTGCGGCCGAGGCCGAGATGCCGACGGCGGCGGCGACCGCCGTTGCGGTCAGGGCTCCTCGCAGCGAGCGCTTCAGTCGGTGCGACGCCACGTCGCGCACTGCTCCTTCTTCTCTCCAGACCGCCTACCGGGAGTGATCCGTCGTACAGCGCCCCCAGTGCGATCCCGGTTCGGCTCCCCGACCAGCCGATTCGGCGGTGCTCCGCGGGCCGCCCGGTTGGGCGGACTGATCGCCGCGAAGTCCCGGTAAGGTTACGAAAGGTGAGCCGCAAGGTCCAGAAGTGGGTCCCCAATTTCGCGCGGGCATACACAAGACCTCTAACGGAGGAGAGTTATGCGCTCACGGTAGTCGCAGCGCGAGGTCGGTGACCTGGAATTGTGAACCCGACTCTCACCCGATCGAGAGATCCGCACCACTTCCGCGATCACTATGACTTCCACCACTGGCGGTCGGATCGCCGAGCGGTCGAAGTCCGCGCCGAACAACTACACCCGGTTCAACCGGGCCAGCAGCACCGAGGACGGCACCGCGTAGGCGCCGCGGCGGCGGACCGACGCCACCACCGCCCGGTCGGAGGTCGCCACCACCAGCTGGCGCCCCAGCGGCTCGGCCGACACCAGGTCGCGGATCACGTCGTCGGCCTGCACCCCGGACTCGCTGAACAGCACCCGCACCCCGCGCGGCCCCGCGGTCGGCACCGCCAGCACGTCGGCACCGTCGAAGACCACCGTCACCTCGGCCGAGGTGCGGGCCACCAGCGCGGCCAGCTGGTGGGCCAGCCGGTCCCGCTGATCGGACAGCGGCAGGTCCGGGTACCCGGTCTTGGTCACGTTGTAGCCGTCGACGATCAGGTGCACCGCGGGCAGGGTCAGCAGGCGGTCCAGCGACGCGACGTCCGGGATCTCCCGCGTGGTGCCGGAGTGGGCGCGCACCCGCTGCACCACGTCCGCGGGACGCGGACCGGAGCCGCTGGCCCCCAGCTCGCGGCGCAGTCCGCCGATCGCGCCTTCGAGGGTGTCCAGCAGCAGGGTCAGCCGCACCTCGTCGCCCTGCCGGGCCTCGCGCGCCGACTGCCGCGCGACCTCCACCTCGGCCGCCGCGCGCTCCGCGCGCTTGCGCTCCTCCTGCGCGCGCGTCCGCTCGCGGTCGCGCTCCGCGGCGATCTCCTCGACCTCCGCGTCGGTGCGCTCCCGCAGCTGCTCCAGTTCGCCGCGCGCCGCCGCCGCGGCGTCCTTGGCCTCGCGCAGCTTCATGCCCTGCTCGCGCAGCCGCTTGCGCAGCCGGTCGGCCTCGGCGCTGTTCTCCTGCCCGACCCGGGCCGCGGCCTGTCGGGCCTCGTCCAGTTCCCGGCGGAGGCGGTCGAGTTCGCCCGCCAGCCGGTCGGCGCGCGCCACCGCGGAGTCCCGCTCGGCGCGCAGCTGCCCCTGTTCGGCCCGGAAGCCCACCAGTTCGACGTAGTGCGCGGCGACCGGTGCGCACTGCAGCAGCGCCGCGGCAGCCACCACCGCCGGGTCGTCGTGCTCCAGGGCCAGGGCGTCGGGCCGGTGGTTGCGGCACCAGTCCACGACCGCGGTGCGGAACACCGAGGAGTCCCGCAGCGCCGCGACCAGCGCGGACTCGCCGAGCTTCGCACGTTTGGCCGGGGCGAACCGCGTCACCGGCCGCAGCTGCGCGGGGACGTCGGCGGGCCGCGTCTCGTCCAGCGCGGCGGCGGCCAGGTGCGCCAGGCGCTGGCGCACCGGACCGGGCAACCGGTCCCAGTCGACCGGCGGGCCACCACCTGTCCGCTGTGCACTGTCCACAGCGGACTCGTCCGGGAGGGGGGTCGGCTCGGACCCCGGGTTCGGCGGTGCCACCCCCACAGGCTAATCGCCGGGACCGGTGACGTCGGAGTCCGCCGGGCCTGTCGGTGCCGCGACGTACCGTGACCGCCGATGTCCGCGCACCCCCAGTTGTCCTTCGACGAGCTCACCACCACCGAAGAGACACCGTTGCACGAGGTCACGTTCGTCGTCGTGGACCTGGAGACCACCGGTGGTGACCGCACCGCGGACGCGGTGACCGAGATCGGCGCGGTCAAGGTCCGCGGCGGCGAGGTGCTCGGCGAGTTCGCCACCCTGGTCGACCCGGGCCGCGACATCCCGCCCGCAGTGGTGTCGATCACCGGCATCACCGAAGCGATGGTCGCCGACGCTCCCGGCTTCGACTCGGTGCTGCCCGCGTTCCTGGAGTTCAGCCGGGGAGCCGTGCTGGTCGCCCACAACGCGCCGTTCGACGTCGGATTCCTGCGCGCGAACTGCGAACGGCTCGGGTTGCGCTGGCCGAAGCCCCGGGTGGTGGACACCGCGAGGCTGGCCCGCCGGGTGCTGACCCGCGACGAGACCCCCAACCACAAGCTGGCCACGCTCGCCCGCGTGCTGCACGCCCGCACGGTCCCGGTGCACCGGGCGCTCGACGACGCCCGAGCCACCGTGGACGTGCTGCACTCGCTGCTGGAGCGGGTCGGTCCGCTGGGCGTGCGGACGTTGGAGGACCTGCTCGACCACCTGCCCGACGTCACCCCGCACCAGCGGCGCAAGCGCGGGCTGGCCGACGACCTGCCCAACGCCCCCGGCGTCTACCTGTTCCGCGGCCCGAACGACGAGGTGCTCTACGTCGGCACCGCCACCGACCTGCGGCGCCGGGTCCGGCAGTACTTCACCGCCGGGGAACGCCGCGGCCGCATCAAGGAGATGGTGGCGCTGGCCCAGCGCGTGGACCACGTGCGCTGCGCCCACCCGCTGGAGGCCGAGGTCCGCGAACTGCGGTTGCTGGCCGCGCACCAGCCCCGCTACAACCGCCGGTCGAAGTTCCCGCAGCGCGCGTGGTGGGTGGTGCTCACCGACGAACCGTTCCCCCGCCTGTCGATCACCCGCAAACCCGGTGGTCTGGGCCCGTTCGGTTCCCGCCGCGCGGCGGCCGACGCCGTCGAGGCGCTGCACGCCGCGAGCGCGGTGCGGCGCTGCACTGAACGCATCCCGGCCAGGAACCCGCGCGGTCGTCCGTGCGCGCTGCACGAGCTGGGCCGCTGCGGAGCGCCCTGCGCGGGCCACCAGAGCGCCGCGGAGTACGAACCGGAGGTGATCGCCGTCCGGGACCTGATCGGCGGTCGCGACGACACCCTGCTGCGACGGCTGCGGGCCGAGCTGGACCGGCTGTCGGCGGCGCAGCGCTTCGAGGACGCCGCGGCGCACCGGGACCGGCTCGCGGCGCTCGTGCGTTCGCTGGACCGCGGCCAACACCTCGCCGCGCTGGCCGCCGTCCCCGAACTCGTCGCCGCCCGCCCGGACGGCCGGGGCGGCTGGCATCTCGCGGTGATCCGCCACGGTCGGCTCGCCGCCGCGGGCGGCGCGCGGCGCGGCGTGCCACCGATGCCGGTCGTGGACGCGCTGCAAGCCTCCGCCGAGACGGTCATCGCCGACGCGGGACCGCTGCACGGCGCCCCGGTCGACGAAGTCCGCGTCGTGCACCGCTGGCTCACCACGGGCGGCACCCGCATGGTCCGCTGCTCGCTGCCCTGGTCGGAACCGGCCGGCTCGGCCGGGGCGTGGCGCACCTGGCTGGAGAAGGCCCTCACCGGGCGAACGCCCTACGCGGGCGTGGACTGACCCGCGGACCGGGCGGTCACGAGGTCACGTCCAGCACCGCGTTCACCCTGGTGGGCCGCACGCGGACCACGAGTTCGCCGGGCACCGCGTTGCGCCGGCCGAACTCCTCGGCGCGGTCCTCGCCCATGTAGCGGCCGCCGATCCGGGTCGCGGTGCGCAGCAGCTCGTCCGGTTCCTCGGACGTGGTCGCCACGCCCTGGACCTGCACGAAGGCGTACGGCGGTGCCGGCAGGTCGACGCAGAGCACGACCCGCGGGTCGCGACGGATCGCGCGGCCCTTCGCGGTGTCCCCGCCGGTGTTGAAGACCACCTCGTCGCCGTCCAGCGCGAACCACACCGGGGCGGCCAGCGGCCGTCCGTCGGAGGCGGTGAAGTCGAGCACGCCGGTGCGGGTGCCGTGTTCGAGGAAAGCGCGGACCTCGGGGTCCTGGAGCGTCGTCTGCATGCGGTCACGGTAGTGGCGACCGGCGCACCGGGCCCCGCGATGAACCGAGGCCCGGCACCCCGTGCGGGGTACCGGGCCTGGCGGATCGGACGGCGTTATTCGCCGGACTGCTGCGACCTGCCGGAGGTGAGCTCGCGCTCCTCGGCCTCTCGGGCCGCGTCCTCGGCGCGGGCGTGCTCCAGCGCCGCCGACTCCTCGGACGGGTCGGGGCGCAGCAGGCTGCCCTCCACCGGGTGCCCGGCCGCGCCGAGCTTGTTCATCTTCTTCGGCACCGGAGCGCCCTGGTAGGGCAGCGGCTCCGGGTGGCCGTGGTCGTCCACCGGGCCCAGCGGCTGGTGGATCTCGATGAACTCACCGTGCGGCAGGCGCTTGATGATGCCGGTCTCGACACCGTGCTCCAGCACCTCGCGGTCGCTGCGCTGCAAGCCCAGGCACAGCCGGTAGGTGATGTAGTACGCCAGCGGCGGCAGCACCAGCAGACCGATGCGGCCGGCCCAGGTCATCGCGTTCAGCGAGATGTTGAACTCGAACGCGAAGATGTCGTTGGCGCCGGAGATGGTGAGCACGCCGAACAGCGTCAGCGCCATCGCACCGAGACCGGTGCGCACGGGCACGTCGCGCGGCCGCTGCAGCAGGTTGTGGTGCGCGTTGTCCTTGGACAGCTTCCGCTCGATCGCCGGGTAGGCGAGCAGCAGCGTGAACAGCAGCCCCATGCCGCCCGCACCGGCGAAGAACACCGGCGGCACGGTGTACGGGCCGATGTAGAGCTCCCACGCGGGCCAGATGCGGAGGATGCCGTCCGCCCACATCAGGTACCAGTCGGGCTGCGACGCGGCGGACACCTGCGACGGGTTGTACGGCCCCAGGTTCCAGATGGCGTTGATCTGGAACACCCCGGCCATGATCGCGCAGACACCGGTGACCAGCGCGAAGAACGCCCCGGCCTTGAGCGCGAAGACCGGCATGATCCGCACGCCGACCACGTTGCGCTCGGTGCGCCGCACACCCGGGAACTGGGTGTGCTTCTGGTACCAGACCAGCGCCAGGTGCGCCGCGACCAGGCCGAGCATGATCCCGGGGATCACCAGGATGTGCAGCATGTACAGCCGCGGGATGATCTCGGTGCCCGGGAACTCACCGCCGAACAGCGCCCAGTGCAGCCAGGTGCCGATGATCGGGATCGACAGCACGATGCCGGACATCGTGGCGCGGATACCGGTACCGGACAGCAGGTCGTCCGGCAGCGAGTAGCCGAAGAAGCCCTCGAACATGCCCAGGATCAGCAGCAGCGCGCCGATCATCCAGTTCGTCTCCCGGGGGCGCCGGAACGCACCCGTGAAGAACACGCGCAGCATGTGCGCCATCATCGCGGCGACGAAGATCAACGCCGCCCAGTGGTGCAGCTGGCGGATGAACATGCCGCCGCGGACCTCGAACGAGATGTCCAACGTGCTCTCGAAGGCACGGGACATCGCCACGCCCTGCAGGTTCTGGTAGCGGCCGTGGTAGACGACCTCCTGCATCGACGGGTCGAAGAACAGCGTCAGGTAGACACCCGTGATGATCAGGATGATGAACGTGTAGAGCGCGATCTCACCCAGCAGGAACGACCAGTGCGTCGGGAAGACCTTGTTGATCTGCCGCCGCAGGCCCTTGGCGAACTGGTACCGCTGGTCGAGTTCGTCGGCGGCGGTGGCCGCCTTGCGGTACGCGGCGCTTTCCGCCTTTGTCGGACTCGTGATCGAACTCATGCTTCGCGCTCCCAGAAGGCCGGCCCGACGGGCTCGATGAAGTCGTGCTTGGCCACGAAGTAGCCGTTCTCGTCAACCGTGATCGGCAGCTGCGGCAGCGCACGGGTCGCGGGCCCGAACACCGGCTTGGCGTAGGTGTGGACCACGTCGAACTGCGACTGGTGGCAGGGGCACAGCAGGCGCCCGGTCTGCTGCTCGAACAGCGAGGTCGGGCAGCCGACGTGCGTGCAGATCTTCGAGTAGGCGTAGTAGTCGCCGTAGTTGAAGTCCTCCTGGCCCTTGCGCTTGATCGGCGCGCTGCCGGGCCGCAGCCGGATCAGCATGACCGGGGCGTCGCTGCGCCGCATCGACTCGGCCAGCTCCTCCTCGTTGTGCCGCATCGACTCCCGGAACGGGTACACGGTCTCGAAGCCGCCCGGGTCGATGTCCTCCGGGCGCAGCAGGGACACGTCGCTCGGGTTGCCGGTGTCGCGGCGCAGGAAGGTCTTCTCGCCGTTCTCGGACATCCACTGGGTGTGCTTCAGCGAGTCCGGTCCGTCCGTGGCCCACGGGTTGCGGACGATGCCACCGAGGGCGAAGACGCCCGCCCCGACCCCGAAGGCGCCGAGGCCGAACCCGGCGGTGCGCTTGATCATCGACCGGCGGGCGATGCCGCTGCGGTTGCCCGCGTCGGCCAGCAGGGCGGCCGTGGTCTGCCGGTCCACCTCGTCGGAGCCGTGGCCGTCGTGGCGCTGCTGGACGGCGACCTCGTGCGGGATGAACTTCTTCTGGTAGAGCACCACGCCGATGCCCACCGCCAGGATCGACAGCCCCAGGAAGAAGCCGATCAGCGGGTTGTACAGCGAGTAGATGAAGTGCGCCTTCGGGTCGCTGGGCGCCTGGTAGTGCCACGGCCAGAAGACGAACACCGCGATGAACGCGAGCGCGGACAACCCGGCGAGCGCGAACCACGCAGCGACGGCGCGCTCCGCGCGGCGCTCGGCGCGGGTGCCCTTGACGGGCCAGTTGTCCCGGTACTCGACGAGCTCGACGTCGTCGAGAGCCAACCCGAGCCGGACCTTCTCGTCACGGCTCATCTCGGCCAGTTCGGCCTCCGTGTATTCCTTCTTCTGCTCACTCATGCCCTGGCTCCGATCCAGAGGGTCAGGCCGATCAGCGCGCCGAGGCCGACCACCCAGGCGATCACCATCTCCGGACCCGGTCCGTAACCACCGAGGTCGTTACCACCGGGGTTGTTCTTGCCGTTGGTCACCGACTTGACGTAGGCGATGATGTCCTTCTTCTCCTCCGGAGTGAGCTGCCGGTCCGAGAACTTCGGCATGTTCTGCGGCCCGGTGAGCATCGCCTCGTAGATCTGCTGCTCGGTGGACTCGTGGAGGTTCGGCGCGAACTTGCCGGAGGACATGGCGATACCGCGGCCGGTGAAGTTGTGGCACGACGCGCAGTTGAGGCGGAAGAGCTCACCGCCGCGGGCCGGGTCCGGCCCCTGCAGCGCGGCGCCGGACTCCTTCGGCGCCTCGGGCCCGCCGCCGTAGGTCTGCACGTAGGCGGCCAGGGCGTCGATCTCCTGCGGGTTGAACTTCGGCGGCTTGCGCTCGGCCTGCGCCTCCTGGCGGACCATCGGCATGCGGCCGGAGCTGACCTGGAAGTGGACGGCGGCGTCACCGACGCCGACCAGGCTCGGGCCACGGTCCTTGACGCCCTGCAGGTTCGCGCCGTGGCAGGTGATGCAGGCGTTGCTGTAGAGCTGCTCGCCCTGCCTCACCAGAGCCGGGTCCGCACTGGCGTGCGCGGTCTGCGGCTCGGGGGTCACGACGGTGTAGAGCCCACCGGCACCCACCAGGGCGATGCCCAGCGCCAGTACACCGGAGATCCGTCGCCGTAGCTTCGAGCCCGCGCGGTTCCGTTTCTTGTTGGTGGTCATGAGTGCGGCAACCCTTGCTGTCCGGTTCGGGGTGTTCGGTTACGACCTCGTGCTGCGCCTGAGCCGATCACGGGACGAGGTAGATCACGGCGAACAGGCCGATCCACACGATGTCGACGAAGTGCCAGTAGTAGGACACCACGATCGCGGCGATGGCCTGAGCAGGCGTGAACTTGCTGAGCTTCGTCCGGATGATCAGGAAGACGAACGCGACCAGACCACCGATGACGTGCAGCCCGTGGAAGCCGGTCGTCAGGTAGAAGACCGTGCCGTAGGCCGACGAGGCGATGGTCGTCGCGTGTTCGGTCACCAGCTGGTAGTACTCGCCGGCCTGACCGACCACGAAGATCGCGCCCATGATCAGCGTGACCACGTACCACCTGCGGAGGCCGAAGACGTCGCCCCGCTCGGCCGCGAACACGCCCCACTGGCAGGTGAAGGACGATGCCACCAGGATGATCGTGAACGGGAGGGCGTACGGGAGGTTCAGGTGAGTGGGCGGTGGTGGCCACTCGCCCTCGTTCTGCGCCTTCACCGTGAAGAACATGGCGAAGAGCCCAGCGAAGAACATCAGCTCGCTGGCCAACCAAACGATGGTGCCCACGCTGACCATGTTCGGCCGGTTCAGCGAGTGCACGCGTTGACTGATTGAGGGCGCTGCCGTTGTCACGCGACGCATTATGTCTTGCACGTTTTCCGCTCGCGCCCTCGGGTCCGGACGTCTGCCGCAGGGTGATCGGATTGCGACCCGGAGGTGACACACCGTGAAAGGCATTCGCGAACTGTGGGCCCGCTGGACCGGCTCCGCGCACGGCCGCCGGCGCACCGTCGTCGACCCGGACGATCCGGAGCTGGAAGTGGTCGTCGAATCGTTCGACGAGACCGAGGCAGCGTCGGCGGCATTGGCCCGCGCGACCCGGTGGCAACCCGATCTGCCTGCGGTTTTGCGCCACCACCTGGCACTGCCCGACGAGCGCCTGGAGGCCGCCCGCGCGCTGTTGACCGCGGACGGCTGGCAGCTCCGCCCGGGTGGTCGGGGTCGCGGAGAAGGTCTGATCCCGCTGGTCGCGCTGCGTGTGCAGAAACTGGACGCGTTGCATTGCTCACAGGAGACCTCGCGGATGGCGGGCCTCGCGCAGCGGCACGACGGCCGGTCGTTCGGCTGGGACGCGCTGCAACCCGGGTGATCGATTCGGCCGGGTGACTACTGCCCGGACCCGCCGGGCGGATAGCATCCGAAATCACAGCGCCGACAGGGGCCACTTCGCCGACCAGCGAGGAGAACGTGATGAGCACACCGACCACGACCGTTCTCGTGTTCAGCCACCGCCCCGAGGTCCGGGAGGCCATCATCACGGCGATCGGCCGTCGGCCGGCCCCCGACCTGGGCCGCCTGCACTACGTCGAGGCCGAGACCGTCGCCGACGTGCTCAGCGAGGTCGACGCGGCCAGGGCGGACCTGGTCATCCTGGACGGCGAGGCCCAGCCCACCGGTGGCATGGGCGTGTCGCGGCAGCTGAAGAACGAGATCACCGAGTGCCCGCCGGTCATCGTCGCGGTCCGCCGCAAGGACGACCGATGGCTGGCGACCTGGTCGCAGGCCGACGCGGTGCTGGTCCACCCGCTGGACCCGCTCGCGGCGGCCGAGACGGTGGCGGAAGTGCTGCGCACGAAGGGAAAACCGGTCGTCCCCGCCTGACGCGGGGCCGACCGCCGGGCACGACGGGACGATGAGCGTGGGAACCACGGCGGGACACTGGGCGGCCATGCTGGGGAGCCTGGTCGCGGGCGAGGACCTCTCCGCGGAGGACACCGCCTGGGCCATGGACCTGATCATGACCGGGGAGGCGAGCCCGGCCCGAGTCGCCGCGTTCGTCGTGGCGCTGCGGGCCAAGGGCGAGACCCCCGCGGAAGTGCTCGGCCTGGCCGACGCGATGCTCGCCCACGCCCTCCCGCTGGACATCTCGCGCCGCGCGATCGACATCGTCGGCACCGGCGGCGACCGCAGCGGCAGTGTGAACATCTCGACCATGGCCTCGGTCGTCGTGGCCGCGACGGGGCGCACGGTGGTCAAGCACGGCAACCGCGCCGCGTCGTCCAAGTGCGGCACCGCGGACGTGCTGGAGACCCTCGGCGTCGCCATCGACCTCCCGCCGGAGGGCGTGCGGCGGTGCGTCGAAGAGGTCGGAATCGGGTTCTGCTTCGCCCCGGTGTTCCACCCCGCGTTCAAGTACACCGCCGGTCCGCGCCGCGAGATCGGCATCCCCACGGCGTTCAACATCCTGGGGCCGCTCACCAACCCGGCGCTGCCCTCGGCGGGCCTGATCGGCTGCGCGGACCCCCGCCTCGCGCCGGTGATGGCCGAGGTCTTCGCCAACCGCGGCAGCTCGGTCCTGCTGGTGCGCGGCGATGACGGGATGGACGAGATCACCACCACCGCCGACAGCACGGTCTGGGTGGTCCGCGAGGGCACCGTCCGCGAGGAGCGCATCGCCCTCACCGATCACGGCATCCCGTACAGCACGGCGGCCGATCTCCAGGGCGGGGACGCCGAGGTCAACGCGGAAGCCGTGCGGGAACTGCTGAGGGGCACCAAGGGTCCTGTGCGCGACGCTGTCGTGCTGAACGCGGCGGGCGCGATGGTCGCCTACGACGGGCCCGGAAACGACCTCCAGGCCGAAATCAGCGCCGGGCTCGAACGCGCCGAGCAGGCCATCGACTCCGGGGCGGCCGCGGAACTCCTCGCCCGCTGGGCCGAACGCTCCACCGCCCTCGCCATCGAACTCGGCTGACGGGCACCGGCCCGGGGCAGCGGGCGTTCAGCCCTGGTCGAAACCGATGGAGAAGGCCGCCTCGGCGTCGCGCCGGGAGTAGCTGCGGAAAGCGATGTGGGTGTCGGTGTCCAGGACGCCGTCGACCTTGTTGATGCGCCCGGGCACGATGTCGGCCAGGTCCTCGTGGCGCGGCACGCGGAGGATCGCGATCAGGTCGACATCGCCCGCGCAGGAGTACACCTCGTCCACGCCGTCCAGGTCGGCGATCTCCTGCGCCGCCTCGGCGAGGCGGTCGGCTGCGGTCTGGATCAGCACGATCGCGGTGATCACGGGTGGGACCTCCTGCTCTACGGCGGTGAGAAGGATCCTAAACCGCGTGCAGGCCCCCGAGTCCCGCGGGACTCGGGGGCCTGCACGTCCGTCGAACGCTCGCTCAGTGGTGGCTCGGGCCGGTGTGGTACTCGAACACCAGCCCGGCGACCATGATCAGCACGACGCCGACCGCGATGACGATCATCCACACGTGGAAGAACGCCAGCGCGATACCGGCGAAGGCGGCGGCTGCCGCCAGGCCGACCGGCCAGTAGCTGCCCGGGCTGAAGAAGCCCAGCTCACCGGCACCGTCACTGATCTCCGCGTCCGGGTTGTCCTCCGGACGCTCCTCGATCCGGCGAGCAACGAACTGGAAGTAAGTGCCGATGATCAGCGACAGCCCACCCACCAGGATCAGCGCCACCGTGCCCACCGGCTCCTTCGCCCACAGTCCGTACACGATCGCGGACAGGAAGAAGAAGACGGTGATGACGTTGAAGATCCTCGCTTCGACCTTCATGGAGTCCTCGCTCTCATGCCCTACGCCCTGCCGAGGGCACCCCTACTTGGTAGTCCCGCTCACGCGCCCGAAGGCTGCCCGGAGGTGCGGTCGGTGTTGAACGGGACGCTGGTCACCGCGTGCGGGGTGCACAGCTCGCCGCACTTCATCTCGCTCAGCGCCTCGGCGGCGGTGTACGGCTGACCGGTACGCGGGTTCACCTGCGTCCGCAGCCGCATGTACTGGTCGAACTTGTCCGGGGACAACGCGCGGACCTCGAAGTTCATCATCGAGTGGTAGGTACCGCACAGCTCGGCGCAGCGGCCGACGAACGAGCCCTCCTTGTCGATGACGTTCTGGAACACGTCGTCCTGGTTGTTCTTCTCCGGGTCCGGGAAGGTGTCCCGCTTGAAGTGGAACTCCGGAACGAAGAACGAGTGGATGACGTCCGTCGACCGCAGGTGGTACTCGACCCGCTGGTTGGTCGGCAGGACCAGCAGCGGGATCTCGTTGCTGCTGCCCACGGTCCGGACCGGCTGCCCGTCCGGGGTCTTGTAACCCGGGTAGTCGAACTCCCAGTTCCACTGGAACGCGACCACGTTCACCGTCTGGTCCGGCTTCGCCGGCTTGGCCAGCACGTAGTTCTGCGTGACCGCGGTGAAGTAGAACAGCACCACGACCATCACGAACGGGATGGCCGTGTAGATCACTTCCAGCGGCAGGTTGTACTGGAACTGGCGCGGCAGTTCCTCGCTCTTCTTGCGGTGGAAGGCGACCGACCAGAAGATCAGCCCCCACACGATCACACCGACAATGAGTGCCGCGATGACCGACCAAGTCCACAGCTGCCGCATCGCATCGGCCTGCGGGGTGACACCCGTCGGCCACCCGAACCGCAGGACCTCGTCGGTCGAGCAGCCCGTGGCCGCGACACCAACCAGGCCGATCAGCCCAGCGACTTTGACCAGCCGTGGCACTCGGGTCCCCTCCTTCAGGCCCACTGCGCGACGCCTCCTCGTGCAAAACTCACCGATGCGGCCCACGATCGGGTCCGCCCGGTCCGGGCGATGGCCCGATCTGCCGCCGGAATCCTGCGGCGAGCCTAGCCCAGGTGTAGCCGCGATACTGCTTCGGGGTCACCCTGGGCGCCAGTCGGCGCCGCGAGCCGAGACGGAGATCACCACCGTCGTCACCAGGCGTGACCGATGAGCTCGTCAGCGGGGTCCGAACGGGCCCCGCGCGTGCACGCCGCGTGCGGGCAGACGGCATACTGGGGCGACCCGTGGGGGGCTGAAGACGACACCGCCGATCGAGAGGTGCACGAGACGCGTGTGCGGCCTGATTGGACTCATTTGTCCCACCGAAGAGAATGCCGGCTATGCCGTTAACGCCGTGGCCAACGCGCTGCCGTGTCAACGACACCGGGGACCCGACGAGAGCGACACCTGGCAGGGCGGCGAGGTGGTCTTCGGCTTCAACCGGCTGTCGATCATCGACCTGGAGCACTCGCACCAGCCGCTGACGTGGGGCCCGCCCGAGGACCCGCAGCGCTACACGATCAACTTCAACGGCGAGATCTACAACTACCTTGAGTTGCGCGCCGAACTGGTCGAACGGTTCGGGGCCCGGTTCAACACCGACGGCGACACCGAGGTCATCGTCGCCGCGTACCACTACCTCGGCCCGTCCATGGTCGGTCGGCTGCGCGGCATGTTCGCGTTCCTGATCTGGGACAACCAGCGCCGCGTGGTGTTCGGGGCGCGCGACCCCTTCGGCATCAAGCCGCTGTTCTGCGCCTCGGGCCCGGGCGGTGTCGCTTTCGCCAGCGAGAAGAAGAGCCTGCTGAGCCTGGCGAACACGCTGCGGATCAACGAAGAGGTCGACCACAAGGCGATGCAGCACTACCTGGTGCTGCAGTACGTCCCGGAGCCCGAGACGCTGCACCGCTCGATCCGCAGGATCGAGTCCGGTACCTCGTTCACCGTGTCTCCCGGCGGCCAGGTGGTCACCGAGCGCTACTTCCACCCGAACTTCCGGCCGCGCCCGGTCAACACCGACACCGACGCCCGGCGGCTGCACGACGAGATCGTCGGCGTGATGCGCGACTCCGTGGCCAAGCACATGCGGGCGGACGTGACCGTGGGTGCGTTCCTGTCCGGCGGCATCGACTCGACGGCGATCGCCGCACTGGCCAAGGAGCACAACCCGAACCTGATCACGTTCACCACCGGGTTCGAGCGCCAGGGCTACTCGGAGGTCGACGTGGCCGCCGAGTCCGCGGCGGCGATCGGCGTCAAGCACGTGGTCCGCACCGTCTCCGCCGAGGAGATGATGGAGACCCTGCCGCTGATCGTGTGGTACCTCGACGACCCGGTGGCCGACCCGGCGCTGGTGCCGCTGTGGTTCATCGCCCGCGAGGCCCGCCAGCACGTCAAGGTGGTGCTCTCCGGCGAGGGCGCCGACGAGCTGTTCGGCGGCTACACGATCTACCGCGAGCCGCTGTCGCTGGCGCCGTTCGAGAAGGTTCCGGGCGCGCTGCGCAAGGCGATGGGGCGCGTGTCCTCGGCGATCCCCGAAGGCGTGCGCGGCAAGGACCTCCTGCGCCGCGGCTCGCTGAGCCTGGAGGAGCGCTACTACGGCAATGCCCGGATCTTCCGCGACGACCAGCTGCACAGCATCATGCGGAGCTTCGACCCGGGGGTCTCGCACAAGGACATCACCGCGGTCCCGTACCGCACGTCGGACGGGTGGGACCCGGTCACGCGCATGCAGCACGTGGACCTGTTCACCTGGCTGCGCGGCGACATCCTGGTCAAGGCCGACAAGATGACCATGGCCAACTCGCTTGAGCTGCGCGTGCCGTTCCTGGATCCCGAGGTCTTCCGGGTGGCGAGCACCGTGCCGCTGGAGCAGAAGATCACGAAGGAGACGACGAAGTACGCCCTGCGGCAGGCGATGCTGCAGGTCGTGCCGCCGCACGTCCTGAACCGGCGGAAGCTGGGCTTCCCGGTGCCGATCCGGCACTGGCTGCGCGACGAGATGCACGACTGGGCGCGCAACATCATCCAGCAGTCCCAGACCGACCACCTGCTGGACCGGTCGGCGGTGCTGCGCCTGCTGGAGGAGCACCGTTCCGGCGTGCTCGACCACAGCCGTCGGCTCTGGGCGCTGCTGGTGTTCATGCTCTGGCACGGGATCTTCATCGAGGGCCGTCTGTCGCCGGAGGTCCCGGAACCGCATTACCCGGTCCGCCTCTGAACGCAGCGCGATCCCGTCGAACGGCCTGTTCGTCCCGCGGGGACGGGCGGGCCGTTCGCCTACGCTGACCGCGTGGACGCTTTCGACGTCGGTGACGCGCCGGTGATCCTGGACGGCGGCCTGGCCACTGCGCTGGAGGCCCGCGGCCACGACCTCTCCGACGCCCTGTGGTCCGCACGGCTCCTGGCGGACGCGCCGTCGGAGATCGTGGCGGCGCATGAGGCGTTCTTCCGGGCCGGTGCGCAGGTCGCGATCACGGCGAGCTACCAGGCGAGTTTCGAGGGGTTCGTGGCGCGCGGCCTGCGCCGCGAGGAGGCCGCGGAGCTGATGCGGCGCAGCGTCCGGCTGGCGCGGCAGGCCGCCGGGCCGAGCGATCTCGTCGCGGCGTCCGTCGGTCCGTACGGGGCGATGCTCGCGGACGGTTCGGAGTACCGGGGCCGCTACGGCAGGACGGTGCGTGAACTGCGGTCTTTCCACCGACCGCGGATCGAAGCACTGGCCGCGGCCGAGCCCGACCTCTTCGCGCTGGAGACCGTCCCGGACGTCGACGAAGCCGAAGCGCTGGTGGACGCGGTGGCCGGCTTCGGCGTACCGGCCTGGCTGTCGTACTCCATCGCCGGCGAGCACACCCGCGCCGAGCAGCCACTGCCCGAAGCCTTCGCCGTCGCGCGGGATGTCGACGCGATCGTCGCCGTCGGGGTCAACTGCTCGGACCCGGACGACGTGCCCCGCGCGGTGCAGGTCGCGCGCGAGATCACCGGGAAACCGGTCGTCGCCTATCCGAACAGCGGCGAAAGCTGGGACGCGCGGCGGCGCGCCTGGACAGGCCCCGCCACGTTCTCGGCGTCCCGAGCGCGCGAGTGGTACGCGGCCGGTGCCCGGCTGATCGGCGGCTGCTGCCGCGTCGGTCCGGCCGAGATCGCCGCACTGGCCCGGGAATTCTGACGCGCACCACCCCTCCGACCTCTTCGCCGCAGCGGTCCTCCGCGGGCACGGCAACATGATCTGATGGATCTTCGAGATCTTCATGAACTCCATGATCCGGACTCGAACACCCGTTCGCCATTACACGATCAGGTGCAGCCCGCAGCGGATCAGAGCTCCGACAGCAGCGGGGTGACCTCGTCGGCCGCGGCGGAGCCGTAGGTCTCCTCGAACCGGCGCAGCGCCCGGTCCGCGTCGAGCGACCACTCCTGCGTTCCCGTGTCCTCCAGCACGTGGACCGCCACGAGAGCGCCGAGCTGCGCGGACCGTTCCCAGGAAAGTCCACTTCGGAATCCGGCGAGGAATCCGGCGCGGAAACCGTCGCCGACGCCGGTCGGGTCCACCTTGCCGCGCTCCGGGACGGCGGGCACGTGCAGCGGTTCGGCGTCCCCGACCGCGATCTCGACGCCCTTGTCCCCCAGCGTCGTCACGCGGACGCCCACGCACCGCCGGACGTCGGCCTCCGACCAGCCGGTCTTGCGCAGCAGCAGGTGCCATTCGTAGCTGTTGGCGAACAGCAGGTCGGCGCCCTCGACGACGCGGCGGGCCTGCTCACCGGTCAGCCGCGCGAGCTGCTGCGAGGGATCGGCGGCGAAGCGGAACCCGCGCTGTCGGCACTCCTGCGCGTGCCGCAGCATCGCCTGCGGGTCGTTGGGGCTGATCAGGACCAGGTCGGCGCCGGTCGCGGCGACGATCGGAGTCAGTTCGATGTTGCGGGCCTCGGCCATCGCACCGGTGTAGAACGTCGCGATCTGGTTGAACGCCTCGTCCGTGGTGCAGACGAACCGGGCGGTGTGCGCGACCTCGGACACGTGCACGCCGGAGCAGTCGACACCGTGGCGCTGCAGCCACGAGCGGTAGTCCGCGAAATCCCCGCCCACCGCGCCGACCAGCACCGGGTGCTGCCGGAGGACGCCGAGCGCGAAGGCGATGTTGGCCGCCGAGCCGCCGCGGTGCACGACCAGCTCGTCCACCAGGAAGCTCAGCGACAGGTTGTCCAGGTCCTCCGCGACCAGCTGGTCCGCGAAGCGGCCGGGGAAGCGCATCAGGTGGTCGGTGGCGATGCTGCCGGTGACGACGACGGGCACGGCGAGCCTCCCGGTCCGGGCACTTTCCGCGATGTCGGGCACACCGAGCGTACCCAGGGCAGGCCGGGACGGCCGCGGTTCGGCGGGGCGGAGAATGGGCGCATGCGCGAAGTGCAGATCCGCGACGACATGATCCGGCTGGGTCAGCTGCTCAAGCTGGCCGGTCTGGTCGGCAACGGCGCCGAGGCCAAGGTGCTGCTGGAGGAGGGCCAGGTCCGGGTCAACGGCGAGGTCGAGACCCGTCGCGGCAGGCAGCTGACCTCGGGCGACGAGGTGGTGCTCGGCGACGGCGACGAGGCGATCCGGGTCGCCACGGCCTGACCGCCACCGCACGTCGGGCGCGATCGTGCCGCGCCCGGTTCGCACGGGCCAGCACCGGGGTCAGCGGGGTTCCCGGGCTGCGCTCCGAGTCACGAAGGCGGTGCTCGTGGGCAGTTCGCGGCCCTGGCCGAATCGGCGCGCGCGACCGACGCGACCACCGCCGACCGCGACTGGCGTCGAACGCGCGGCGACCGCGTACGTCACCGGCCTGCCGAGCCCGTCCTGAACGCGAGAAAGGCCGGTGCCCCGCGGGCACCGGCCACACGCCAGATCGGCGGTACCGCCGTCAGTGGAAGGAATCGCCGCAGGCGCAGGAGCCACCGGCGTTCGGGTTGTCGATGGTGAAGCCCTGCTTCTCGATGGTGTCGACGAAGTCGATCACCGCGCCCTCCAGGTAGGGAGCGCTCATCCGGTCGACGACCACGCCGAGACCCTCGAACTCGCGCCGGGCATCCCCGTCGAGGGTGCGCTCGTCGAAGAACAGCTGGTACCGCAGGCCCGCGCAGCCACCGGGCTGGACGGCGATGCGCAGGTGCATGTCGTCGCGGCCCTCCTGGTCGAGCAGGGCCTTGGCCTTCTGGGCCGCCGCTTCGGTCAACGTCACACCGTGGGCGGGCGCCTCGGTCTCGGTCGTGGTGTCTGGGGCGGTCATGGACTCTCCCTAGAGGTCTCGCTCGTCCGATTCCGGCGTGAGGTGCAACCCCACGTGGAGCCGGGCTATTCCCGCGGGCGGACCCGGGGACTGTCTTCCTCAGCCCATGGTGGCACAGTTCCGCGCCGAACTGGTGTGACCGGCCTGGCGAACCGACCTCGACGCGGGCCGCCGCGCGGTCTCGTTCATCACACCAGAACCCGTCGAATACCCTGGAGGTGTGAGGTTCCTTCGCCGCAACAGCGCTGAGCAGACCGCCCCGACCGAGTCCGAGCCCGATGCTGCCCAGTCGGCGGAGCATGTCACCAACAACAACCGCACGCCCAAGAAGGGACGCCCGACGCCGAAGCGCCGGGAGGTCGAGGGCAAGCGCCGCGGCCCGGTGCCGCCGCCCCCGAAAACCCAGCGGGAGGCCGCCAAGCGCGCCCGCGGCACCAAGGAGGAGCGGCGCAAGGCCGCCCAGGAGCGGCGCGAACGCATGATGCAGGGCGACGACCGCTACCTGATGCCGCGCGACAAGGGACCGGTGCGCGCGTACGTGCGCGACATCGTCGACACCCGGCGTCACCTGATGGGCCTGTTCATGCCGATCGTGCTGGTCGTCTTCGCCGCGACCCTGACGCAGAACCTGGTGATCCAGCAGTACGCGACGTTGGTGTGCATGGCGATCCTGATCATGATGGTCATCGAGGGAACCCTGCTGGGCATGCACGTGAACAAGCGGGTCCGCAAGAAGTTCCCGAAGGCGCAGGACCGGTCCATGTCGCTGGGGTGGTACGCGTTCACCCGCGCCATGCAGATCCGCAAGCTGCGGGTTCCCCGCCCCCGCTACTCGCCGAAGGACGCCGCCTCGATCGACTGAGCGCGCACCGGCCGCCCGCGGAACTCCCCTAGGCTCGGGCGCATGGAGTTTCGTCGTCTTGGCAACAGCGGCCTGTCCATCAGCGAGATCGCGTACGGCAACTGGCTGACCCACGGGTCGCAGGTCGAGGAGGAGCAGGCCCGCAAGTGCGTGCAGGCCGCGCTGGACGCGGGCATCACCACGTTCGACACCGCCGACGTCTACGCGCAGACCCGGGCCGAGTCGGTGCTCGGCCGCGCGCTGTCCGAGGCGCGCCGGGAGAGCGTGGAGATCTTCACCAAGGTCTTCTTCCCGACCGGTTCGGGTCCCAACGACCGCGGTCTGGGGCGCAAGCACATCATCGAGTCGTGCAACGCCTCGCTGCGGCGTTTGCAGACCGACTACGTCGACCTCTACCAGGCGCACCGGTTCGACCCCTCGGTGCCGCTGGAGGAGACCATGACGGCCTTCGCCGACCTGGTGCGCCAGGGCAAGGCCCTCTACATCGGCGTCTCGGAGTGGACTGCGGAGCAGATCACCCGCGGCGCCGAGCTGGCCCGCGAGCTCTCGGTCCCGCTGATCTCCAACCAGCCGCAGTACTCGATGCTGTGGCGGGTCATCGAGCCCCAGGTCATCCCGGCCTGCGAACGCGAGGGCATCGGCCAGATCGTGTGGTCGCCGATCGCCCAGGGCGTCCTGACCGGCAAGTACCTCCCCGGACAGCAGCCCCCGGAGGGCTCCCGCGCCACCGACCGGTCGGGCGGTGCCGACATGATCTCCCGTTGGATGCGCGACGAGGTGTTGGAGGCCGTCCAGCAGCTCAAGCCGATCGCCTCCGACCTGGACCTGTCCCTGGCGCAGCTCGCCGTGGCCTGGGTGCTGCAGAACCCGAACGTCTCCGCGGCGATCATCGGCGCGTCCCGACCGGAACAGGTCCAGGAGAACGCCGCCGCGGCCGGTGTCCGCATCCCCGAGGACGCCCTCGCCAAGATCGACGACGTCCTCGGCGACCTCATCACCAGCGACCCACGTCACACCGCGTCGCACTGACCTCTTCCCCGGCGGGTGCGGGCGGGTAGCGTCGCCGCGGCAGTTCGGTCCCTGTGCTGCGGAGGTCGTCCTTGGCGTCGCGAACCCTGGTGCTCGGTGGTGCCCGGTCGGGCAAGTCGGCGCACGCCGAGGGGCTGGTCGGGCAGGACGAGGCCGTCACCTACGTGGCGACCGCGCGGCAGGTGCCCGGTGACGACGAGTGGGCGGCGCGGATCGCCGCGCACGTCGCCCGGCGTCCGTCCGGGTGGCGGACCGTGGAGGCCGGTGCACCGGATGAATTGCCCGCGGTGCTGGACGGAGCCGGTGCCGGGGACGTGCTGCTGGTCGACGACGTCGCGACCTGGCTGACCGGAGCGCTCGACGACGCCGGTGCGTGGGAGCGGGATCCCGCCGCGCTCGACGTCGTCGCCGGGCACTGCGACGCGCTGGTGGCGGCCACCGGGCGGTGCGCCGCGCGGCTGGTGTTCGTGTCCGCCGAGGTCGGGTTGGGGATCGTCCCCACGACCAGGTCTGGAAGACTCTTCCGCGACGAGCTGGGAGCGCTCAACGCTCGGCTCGCCGAGTCGTGCGACGAGGTTCTCCTGCTGGTGGCCGGGGTTCCGCTCCGGCTGCGCTGATCTACCACGGAGGTTCCACGTGTCCACCGACCCCACCGCGATCCGGTTCCCGGAGGTCCCCGCGCCCGACGAGCAGGCCCGGCGGCAGGCCGTCGTGCGCCAGGAGCTGCTGACCAAACCGGCCGGTTCCCTGGGACGCCTGGAGGAGATCGGGGTGTGGGTGGCCGCCAGGCAGGGCACGTGCCCGCCGCGGCCGTTCGACCGCGCCCGGGTGGTCGTGTTCGCCGGTGACCACGGCATCGCCCAGCACGGCGTGTCCGCCTACCCCAGCGAGGTCACCGGGCAGATGGTCCGCAACTTCCTGGACGGCGGTGCGGCGGTGAACGTGCTCGCGGCCAACGCGGGCGCCACCGTCCGCGTGGTCGACGTGGCCGTCGACGCCGACACCCCGGCCGCGGTCAGCGCCCGCAAGATCCGCCGCAGCTCCGGCTCGATCGACCGCGAGGACGCGCTCACCGCCGAGCAGGCCCGGGCTGCGCTCAACGTCGGCCGGGCGGTCGCCGACGAGGAGATCGACTCCGGCGCCGACCTGCTGATCGCCGGGGACATGGGCATCGGCAACACCACCCCGGCGGCGGTGCTGATCGCGGCGCTGACCGGAACCGAGCCGGTGGCCGTCGTCGGACGCGGCACCGGCATCGACGACCGGGCCTGGATGCGCAAGACGGCGGCTATCCGCGACGCGCTGCGCCGCGCCCGCAAGGTGCTCGACGACCCGGTCGCGCTGCTGCGGACCTCGGCCGGTGCGGACATCGCCGCGCTGAGCGGTTTCCTCGCGCAGGCCGCGGTGCGGCGCACCCCGGTGATCCTCGACGGTGTCGTGGTCGGCGCCGCCGCGCTGGTCGCCGAGGAGCTGGCGCCGGGCGCTCGGCAGTGGTGGCTGGCCGGCCACCGGTCCGCCGAGCCGGGCGGCCGGCTGGTGCTCGACCACCTCGACCTGCAGCCCATCGTCGACCTGCAGCTCCGGCTCGGCGAGGGGTCCGGGGCGCTGACGGCGCTGCCGCTGGTCACCGCCGCGGTCCGGGTGCTCGGCGAGATGGCTACGTTCGCCGAGGCCGGAGTGGGCGGCCCCACCGAGTCGGAGGCGATCGGTCCGGCCGCCGAGTCCAGCGAGCTGTGACGCCGTGGACGGTCTGCGGCTGGCGGTCTCGTGGCTGAGCGTCGTGCCCGTGGGCACCGACCGCGTCGACGAGCGCACCTGCCGGCAGGCGATCTCCCTCGCTCCGCTGGTGGGCGTGGTCATCGGGGCGTTCGGCGCGGCGGTGCTGTGGCTGCTGAGCCTCCTCGGAGCGCCGCCACTGCTCGCCGGACTGCTGACGGTGACCGCGTTCGTGCTGGTCACCAGGGGTATGCACGTCGACGGGCTGGCCGACACCGTGGACGGGCTGGGCTGCTACGGACCTCCTGAGCGCGCGTTGAGCGTGATGCGCGACGGCGGCGCCGGGCCGTTCGCGGTCGTGGCGCTGGTGCTCGCCCTCGGGGTGCAGGCGGTGAGCCTGTCCGCACTGGTCGGCAACCCCGCCGCCGTCGTCCTGGCCTGCGCGGTCGGCCGGGCGGGTTTCGTGCTGGGCTGCCGGGAGGGCGTCGGCTCGGCCCGCCCCGAGGGCATGGGAGCCCTGGTCGCGGGCAGCCAGCGCACCTGGCTCGTGGCCGCGTGGTGGCTGGCGCTGGTCGTGCTCGGGTTCGCCGCGGGGTGGCGCGGCGCGGTCGCGGTGGTGCTGGCCGGTGCCGTGCTGGTCGCCCTGATCGGCCACGTCCAGCGCCGCTTCGGCGGCATCACCGGTGACGTGCTCGGGGCGTCGTCGGAACTGGCCACCACGGTCGTGCTCGCGGTCTGCGCGTTCGGCTGATCACCCGCCCGCGACCGACGGGATCACCTGGATCTCGGCGCCGTCGGCGAGGCGTGTCGCCGCGCCGCCAAGGTTCCGGCACTCCTCGCCGTCCACGTAGAAGTTGACGTACCGGCGCAGTGCCCTGGTCTCATCCCGGAGCCTGCGCTCCAGGGCGGGGTGCCGCGTCCGCACCTCGTCCAGCGCCCCGGCGAGCGTCGGCTCGCCGTCGAGGTCCAGTTCGAGCCGCGCCACCCCGTCCGCGCTCGCCCGCAGCACCTGCGGCACCAGCAACGTGACCCGCATGACCGCCTCCTCACACCACCGCGGCGCGCACCGACATGACGTCGGGCAGGTGCGCCGCGACCTGCCGCCAGCTCTCCCCCTCGTCGCGGCTGGCGTACACCTCGCCCGACCGGGAACCGAAGTACACGCCCGCCGGGTCGGCGTCGTCGAGCCACAGCGCGTCGCGCATCACCGCTGACCAGAACACCTCCGGCAACCCCGCGGACAGCCCGCTCCACGTCCCGCCCGCGTCCGCGCTGCGGAACACCCGGCACCGGCCGTCCGGCGGGAACCGGCGCATGTCCGCGACCAGCGGGAAGCCGTAGACGACGTCCGGCCGGTGCGGGTGCACGGCGATCGGGAAGCCGAAGTCGCTGGGCAGCCCCTCGGCGATGGAGTGCCACGACGCCCCGCCGTCATCGCTGCGGTAGACGCCGTGGTGGTTCTGCAGGAACAACCGCTCCGGAACCGCCGGGTGACAGCTGATCTTGTGCACGCACTGCCCCCACTCCGGGTACGGATCGGGGAGGAACTTCGCCTGCACCCCGCTGTTGCTCGGATGCCAGGTCGTACCGCCGTCCTCGCTGCGGTACACCCCGCCCGCCGAGATCGCGACCGCGACCCGCCGGTGATCGCGCGGGTGCGGGATGACGGTGTGCAACCCGAGCCCGCCGAACCCGGGCGACCAACGGGCCCGGTGCGGGTGGTCCCACAACCCGCGCACCAGCCGGAAGCTCCGGCCGCCGTCCTCGGAGCGGAACAGCGCGGCCGGTTCGGTCCCGGCGTAGACCACGTCGGGCTCGTCGTCGGGTCCGGGCGCCAGCTGCCAGACGCGCTGCAGCGCGGCCCCGGTGTCCTCCGGGAACGCGATCGGCGCCGCGTCGGACTCCTGCCACGTCCGGCCGAGGTCGTCGCTGATCGCGACGCCCGGCCCCCAATGGCTGCTGGACGTGCCGACGAGCAGGCGCGGGGTGGACCGCCGGGTGTCGATGGCGACCGCGTAGATCTCCGACATCGGCAGGTGCGGGCCGGACAACTCCCAGCCGATCCGGCCGTCATGGCTGGTGGCCAGCCACAGCCCCTTCCGCGTGCCGATCATGAGCAGGACGGGCTCGGTCATGGCGTCCTCCTGGAGTCCTGGGTGTGCACCCTGTTGGACTCCAGGAGGACCCGGAATTCATCGGTCGGTCGGCGCGGGGCCTCAGGCCAGCTTGACCATCCAGTCGTGGGAGTCGGCGACCGCGCCGTGCTGGATGCCGGTCAGCCGCTCGCGCAGCTTCATGGTCACCTCGCCGGGCTTGCCGTCGGCGATGGCGAACTCGCCGTCCCGGTGCTTGACGTGCCCGACGGGGGTGATCACCGCGGCGGTGCCGCAGGCGAAGACCTCGGTGAGCTCACCGCTGGCGGCCTTCTTCTCCCACTCGTCGACGGTGACCCGCCGCTCCTCGACCTGCATGCCCAGTTCGCGACCCAGCTCCAGCAGCGAGGAACGGGTCACGCCCGGCAGCAGGCTGCCGGACAACGAGGGCGTCACCAGACGGGCGTCGGAACCCGAACCGAACACGAAGAACAGGTTCATGCCGCCCATTTCCTCGACGACCTGGCGCTCGCACGCGTCCAACCAGACCACCTGGTCGCAGCCCTTCTCCAGGGCCTGCGCCTGGGCGGCGAACGAGGCGGCGTAGTTGCCCGCGAACTTCGCCGCGCCGGTGCCGCCCGGGGCGGCGCGCACGTACTCGTGGCTCAACCACACGGTCACCGGCTTGATGCCGCCGGCGAAGTAGGAGCCGGACGGCGAAGCGATCAGCGCGTACAGGTAGGAGTTGGCCGGGTGGTTCACCCCGAGGCCGATCTCGGTGGAGATCATGAACGGCCGCAGGTACAGCGAACTCTCCTCGGCGGAGGGCACCCACGCCGAATCCACGGCGAGCAGCTCGCGCAGCGAGGCCAGGAACAGCTCCTCGGGCAGCTCCGGCATCGCGATGCGCTGCGCCGACTGCTGGAAGCGGCGCGCGTTGGCGTCGGGCCGGAACGCGGCGATCGAGCCGTCGGGCTGCCGGTACGCCTTCAGCCCCTCGAAGATCGCCTGCGCGTAGTGCAGGACCGAGGTCGCCGGGTCGAACTCCAGCGCGTGGTACGGCTCGACGCGGGCGTCGTGCCAGCCCTGCTCCTCGGACCAGCGGATCGTCACCATGTGGTCGGTGAAGTACCGTCCGAACCCCGGATTCGCCAGTACCTCCGCGCGGCGCTCGTCGGTGGCCGGTCGCGGGCTGGGGGTCCGGGTGAAAGACAGTGCTTCGCTCATGCGCGTACCGTATCGCGCGCCCGCGATCAGTGGAAACCGGCTTGTCAGAACTTGGCCGTCCAAGTATCAACATTCCACCTACTGGCCGCGAAGACGTCGCCACGGTTCGTATCCGGCGATCCGTTCGGGGGATGTGCGGGCCGCCTATCATGTGTGCCATGACCGACGCTCCGAACGCCCCGATCGGCCCCACGACCGTGCAGCAGGACGCCCAAGCCGCCGCGTTGGCCGCGCTCATGCCGTTGGGCGGGGGCGTGCTGATCGCGCTCGGTTATGCCTGGTTGGGCGCGTTCGGCGCGATCCTGGGGGTGGCCGGAGTCGTCTGGTGGGCGGTCTGGTGGCGCGGCAAGCACGGCCGGTTCTTCCCGAAGGACCTGCGCGGCGGCTCGGTCGGCCGGCTCGCCGTGTTCGTCTGCGTGATCACGGTGATGCTGTTCATCGCGCTGTGAGTCAGCGCAGCAGGTCGTCCGGCAGCGTCGGCAGGTCCCAGGCGGGGTCGGGCGCGGCGTCGCAGTAGGTGCCGTCGAACGGGAAGCGGCCCGCCTCGGCGAGTTCGACCATCCGCTCCCCCTCGGCGCGCAGCCTCGCGGCGTGCGCCTCGGTGAACCGGCCCGCCTCGATCGCGGGCTCCACCTCGTCCTCGTCCTTCCACGCCCACTTGCCGTCGGGGAAGACCTCCAAGTCGAGCACGCCATCGACACGACGCACGCCGGAGGCGTCGCGGCCCTGCGGGATCTCCAGGTTGACGTACCAGTTGCGGAAGTCGCCGAGCGGATCGAAGAACCACCACACCGACGCCCAGCGGTCCTCGTACACCAGCCGCAACGTGGAGGTCCCCCGCCACACCGAGCGGGCCGGGACGCGCGGCCCGCTGAAGCGCTCGTGCAACGGCATTTCGCGCGGGCCCCGCCCGTCCGGGGACGTCGTGACCCGGATCGGGGTTCCCGCGAGCACCCAGCACAGCAGCCGCCGACCGTCGTCGGACAGCACGCGCGCCGGGTGCACCGTGCCCAGCGATCCGTCGAGCCGCCAGAAGTTGTAGAGGACCTGCTGCCCGTTTTCCCACTTCTCGGGCGCCAGTGCGCGCGTGCTCGTGTCGAACATGACCGCCTCAGCTCCAGCGACGGGACACCAGGCCCATCGCGACGGGACCGATGATGACCACCGCAAGGGTCGCAAGCATCGCGGGGACCGGCAGGCTCATCGCGAGCACCACGGACAACCCCATGCCCAGGCACGCCATGCGCGTCGGCCAGGTCCGGTCCTCGGACAGCAGAACGCGGGCCCCGGCGTTGGCGAACGCGTAGTGGACGAGCATGCAGCAGGCGGCGAACGCCATCGCCGACGTCGGCTCCACCAGCGAGGACACCACCACCGCCGCGACGCCCGCGCACACGTCCAGCACGTACGGCGTCCCGTGGCGTCCCTTCCGGGCCAGGCCCTTCGGGAGGTCCCCGTCGTCCGCCACGGCCAGCGCCGTCGACCGCTGCGCCTCCAGGACGCCCAGCAGGACCGGCAGCAACGCGACCGCCGCACCCGCGCTGACGAGCGGCGCGATGCCGGAGGCCGCAGCGGCACCCAGGACGTCCAGGATCGGCGTCGGCGACAGCGCGAGGCGCGCCACGCCGAGCTGGTGCACCAGCGCCGCGGTGACCACCACGAGCGCGACGCAGACCCCCGCGATCCCGGTCATCGCGCCGCGCCGGACCGCCGTCCAGGCGACGCGGTCGTGCTCGTCGGCGGGTGCGGTGAGCCGTTCGAAACCGAGGAAGGCGAAGAACAACACCCCGGCCCCGCCGGTGGTCCCCACCGCGCTCTCCGCGACCGTCCTGCCGCTCGGGGCGGCGGGGACCGGTTCGATCGCGAAGCAGACGGCCACCACCAGGGCGAGCACCGCGAGGGTCACCGCCAGCCACAGCCAGGCCGCGCCACCGCGGATCCGCAGCCCGGCGGTCGACGCCAGCACGACCAGCAGGATCGCGACCGCCGCCGCGCGGGACGGGGCGCCGGGGGCGACGAACCCGCCGAGCACTCCGGCGACCGCGGCCAGCGCACCGACGTGACCGGCCAGGTGCGCGGACGCCGCGATGCGGGCGGGCACGAGACCCATCCGGGAGCGCACGCACGCGTGGACGGCACCCCCGCCCCGGTAGCTCGTCGACTGGTGCGCGGTGGAACTCGCCGCGCAGGCCGCGGTCAGGGCGCCGAGCAGCAGACCGAGTGGCCACCACGGCCCGGCGGCCGCGGCCGCCAGCGCCGGACCTGCGAAGACGCCGGCGCCGAGCATGCCACCGAGCGCCAGCGGGACCGCCCCGGTCCCGGCCGAGAGCCGTCGGGGCGAGTCAACCTTCCCGGTCACGCCGACCACCCTTGCAGAGGACGTCCGAACTATCAGCCGCCTGTCGGCTGATCCGTGACGCCGGGCGGCCCGCCGTCACGAAGCGTAGTCCCGTCCACCCGGACGTCGGCGCGCCGGGCGGGCCGCCTGGTCGGGCCCGCGCGTGGCCGGGCGTTCTAGAGTGCGGAAAAGAGCATCGCAGTAGCAGGCCGGAGGATGACCACGTGACCACCCCGAAACTCGCCCTCACCGACGCCGCGGCCGCCAAGCTGACCGCGGACGCGATCGTCGTCGGCACCGTCCAGGGCTCGGACGGCGTCGAACTCGCTCCCGGAACCGAGCAGGTCGCCGCCGCGTTCGACGGTGATCTGGCGAAGGTGCTGGCATCGCTGGGCGCCACCGGCAAGGCCGACGAGGTGGTGAAGCTGCCCGCCGGCGGCAAGCTGCGCGCCGACGTCGTGGTCGCCGTCGGCCTGGGCAAGCCGGACGGCGACGGCGCGGTGCCCGCGGAGGCGGTGCGGCGAGCCTCTGGCGCGGTGGCCCGCGCGCTGGCCGGGACCGGTCGCGCCGCCACCACCCTGTCCGCGCTCGACCTGTCCGCGGCCGTGCAGGGAACGGTGCTGGGCTCCTACAAGTTCAGCCAGTACAAGTCGGAGACCGGCGACGCGCCGCTGTCCGAAGTGGAATTCGTGGTGGACGACGCCAAGGACGCGGCGGGCAACCACGCGCTCAAGGGAGCCGGGGCGATCGCCGAGGCGGTCAACACCGCTCGCGACTTCATCAACACCCCGCCCAACGACCTGTTCCCGGCCAGCTTCGCCGAGCGCGCCTCCGAACTCGGCCGCGCCGCGGGCCTGGAGGTCGAGGTCCTCGACGAGGCGGCGCTGCGCAAGCACGGGTACGGCGGGATCCTCGGCGTCGGCGCCGGGTCCTCCCGGCCGCCGCGGTTGGTGCGGCTGCGGCACAAGGGGCCGAAGGCGACGAAGAAGGTCGCGCTGATCGGCAAGGGCATCACCTTCGACACCGGCGGCATCTCGCTCAAGCCCGGCGCCGGCATGGACGAGATGACCTCGGACATGTCCGGGGCGGCGGCCGTGATCGCGACCATGGTGCTGGCGGCCCGGCTGAACTACCCGCTGGAGATCACCGCGACCGTGCCGATGGCCGAGAACATGCCGTCCGGCACCGCCTACCGGCCCGGTGACGTGCTGACCATGTACGGCGGCCGGACCGTCGAGGTGCTCAACACCGATGCCGAGGGCCGGCTGATCCTGGCCGATGCGATCACCCGCGCCTGCGAGGACGAGCCCGACTACCTCGTCGAAACCTCCACGCTCACCGGCGCGCAGGTCGTCGCGCTGGGCAAGCGCACCCCGGGCGTGATGGGCAGCGAGGAGTTCCGCGACCGCGTGGCCCGGCTGTCCCAGGCCACCGGGGAGGGCGGCTGGCCGATGCCGCTGCCCGACGAGCTGCGCGGCGACCTGGACTCCAAGCTCGCCGACCTGGCCAACGTCACCGGGCACCGCTGGGGCGGCATGCTCGTGGCGGGCGTCTTCCTCCGCGAGTTCGTCACCGGCGACGTGCAGTGGGCGCACATCGACATCGCGGGCCCGGCCTACAACAGCAACTCGCCGTGGGGCTACACGCCGAAGGGCGGCACCGGCGTCCCGGTCCGCACCCTGGCGGCCGTGCTCGCCGACATCGCCGACCACGGCTGATTGCTCCGACGCGGTGGCGTGGTTGTGATCTGTCGCTCAAACAGATGACCACGCCACCGCGGCGCGGTGCCAGGATGGGCCGATGACGGATACCGAACCGGCGCGCCACGACTACCGGGTCGACGTGGTGTGGACCGGGAACACCGGGCAGGGCACCACCAGCTACCGCGGCTACGCGCGCACCCACGAGGTGCGGGCCGAGGGCAAGAACGCGATCGACGCCTCGGCGGACCCGGTCTTCCTCGGCGAGGCAGAGCGGTACAACCCGGAGGAGCTGCTCGTCGCGTCGCTGTCGCAGTGCCACATGCTGTGGTTCCTGCACCTCGCGGCCGACAGCGGGGTGGTCGTCACCGGCTACCACGATCAGGCGCGCGGGGTCCTCACCGAGAACCCCGACGGTTCGGGCCAGTTCGAGGAGGTCGTGCTCACCCCGGAGGTCACCGTGGCCGACCGGTCCAGCGTCGAGGTGGCGCAGGCGCTGCACCCCCGGGCCCAGGAGCTGTGCTACGTGGCCCGCTCGGTGACGTTCCCGGTCCGCTGCGAACCGACCGCGCGCGTGGCGAACTGATCAGCCGTCGGTCCCGCGGCGCCGCCGCTCTCGCAGGATCCGCTGGCGCGCCAGGTAGTCGCGCATCCGCTGCGGGTAGCCGACCTTGGCCACCTCGTAGCACGGGATGCCCAGCCGGTGGGCGAGCTTGTGCGCCGCGGCCGGACCGTCGACGCGGCGTCGGGTCCACTCGCCATCGTGGGCGATGAGCACCAGCGTGGTCTCGATGACCGTCGTGCGGGGTTCCAGGTACCCCTCGACACCGCGGTGGCTGGCGGCCCAGTCGATGAGGTGCGCGATGTCCCGCGAGTGGCGGGCCCCGCGTCCGACCGCGGGACGCCGCCGACCGCGCAACCGGTCGAACAGGCCCACGTGCTGCCTCCCTCACCAGGGTGCATCCATCACCCGCTCGTGATGATGCCACCGCGCGGTCGGGGGCCGCCCCGAATTCCCCGAAACGGCCTCACGTGTCCACTGTGATCTCCGACAGAGGGCGGGGCCTATCACACGGCCCACGTCGCATCGACCCATCGGGTGGTGACAAGATGGCTCTCAGGTGCCCTTGACCTTGGGGTCTGAAGGTCTCGCGGCGCCGTCACGAGTCAACGTTGCCTGTCGAGGAGTGCGAAGTGACCGACACGTCCGCCGATCTAGTCGTTCTCGGTGGCGGTTCGGGCGGCTACGCCTGCGCCTTCCGCGCGGCCGAGCTCGGCCTGTCCGTCGTCCTCATCGAAAAGGACAAGCTCGGTGGCACCTGCCTCCACCGCGGGTGCATTCCGACCAAGGCGCTGCTGCACGCCGCGGAGGTCGCCGACTCCGCACGCGACGCCGACCAGTTCGGCGTCAAGACGGCCCTCGAAGGCATCGACATCGACGGCGTCAACAAGTACAAGGACGGCATCGTCGCCGGTCTCTACAAGGGGCTGCAGGGGCTGGCCAAGGCGCACAAGGTGACCCTCGTGGAGGGCGCGGGCACGCTGGTGGACGCCCGCACCGTCGAGGTCGACGGCACCCGGTACACCGGGAAGAACGTCGTGCTGGCCACCGGTTCGTACTCCAAGACGCTGCCCGGCCTGGAGCTGGGCGGCCGGGTCATCGCCAGCGAGCAGGCGCTCAACCTCGACTTCGTCCCGGAGAAGGTCGTCGTGCTCGGCGGCGGTGTGATCGGCGTCGAGTTCGCCAGCGTGTGGCGCTCCTTCGGCGCCGACGTGACCATCGTGGAAGCGCTGCCGCACCTGGTGCCCAACGAGGACGAGTTCGCCTCCAAGCGCCTGGAGCGCGCCTTCCGCAAGCGCGGCATCAAGTTCAAGACCGGGGTCAAGTTCACCGGTGCCACGCAGACCGACTCCGGGGTGTCGGTCAGCCTGGAGAACGGCGAGACCTACGACGCCGACCTGCTGCTGGTCGCCGTCGGCCGCGGGCCGAACACCGCGGGCCACGGCTTCGAGGAAGCCGGGGTGAACATGGAGCGCGGCTTCGTGCGCACCGACGAGCGGCTGCGCACGAACCTGCCCGGCGTCTACGCGGTCGGCGACATCGTGCCGGGCCTGCAGCTGGCGCACCGCGGCTTCCAGCAGGGCATCTTCATCGCCGAGGACATCGCCGGGCTCAACCCGCAGCCGATCGACGAGGCCGGCATCCCGCGCGTCACCTACTGCCACCCCGAGGTCGCCTCGGTGGGCCTGACCGAGGCCGCCGCCAAGGAGCAGTACGGCTCCGTGGAGACCTTCACCTACGACCTGGCCGGCAACGGCAAGAGCCAGATCCTCAAGACTTCGGGCGCGGTGAAGCTGGTCCGCGCCGCCGACGGGCCGGTCGTCGGCCTGCACCTGATCGGTGACCGAGTCGGCGAGCTGATCGGCGAGGCGCAGCTGATCTACAACTGGGAGGCCCTGCCCGAGGACGTGGCCCCGCTGGTGCACGCCCACCCGACCCAGACCGAAGCACTGGGCGAGGCCCACCTCGCCTTGGCCGGCAAGCCGCTGCACGTGCACGGCTGACGTCGGCACGAAGTCAGCCAGCACCCGCCACACACGAGGAGTCAGCAACAGATGGCCTTCTCCGTTCAGATGCCGGCACTCGGCGAGAGCGTCACCGAAGGGACGATCACCCGGTGGCTCAAGCAGGAGGGCGACACCGTCGAGGTCGACGAGCCCCTCCTGGAGGTCTCCACCGACAAGGTCGACACCGAGATCCCCTCGCCCGCGGCCGGTGTCCTCCAGCGCATCATCGCCCAGGAGGACGACACCGTTGAGATCGGCGCCGAGCTCGCCCTGATCGGCGACGCCGGCGAGTCCGCCCCCGCGGCCCCGGCCGAGCAGCCCGCCCCGCAGCAGCAGGAAGAGGCGGCGGCGCCCGCGCCGCAACAGCAGGAAGCCCCGCAGCAGCCCGCCGCACCGGCCCCGTCCGGTGGCGCCGCGCAGGGCACCGACGTCACCATGCCCGCGCTCGGCGAGAGCGTCACCGAGGGCACCGTGACCCGGTGGCTCAAGCAGGTCGGCGACAGCGTCGAGGTCGACGAGCCGCTGCTGGAGGTCTCCACCGACAAGGTCGACACCGAGATCCCCTCCCCGATCGGCGGCACGCTGCTGGAGATCGCCGCCGGTGAGGACGAGACCGTCGAGGTCGGCGCCAAGCTCGCGGTCATCGGCGAGAAGGGTGCCGCCCCGGCTGCTCCGCAGCAGCCCGCTCCGGCGCCGGAACCGCCGAAGGCCGAACCCGCGCCGCAGCAGCAGGCCCCGCAGCAGCCCGCCGCACCGGCCCAGCCGAGCCCGGCCCAGGCCGCTCCGGCTCCCTCCGCCCCGGCGCAGGCCGCTCCGGCCGAGTCCGAGGCCGTCCGGTCGAACGGCACCACGCCGTACGTCACGCCGCTGGTGCGCAAGCTGGCCAACGAGCACGGCATCGACCTGTCCGCGATCCAGGGCAGCGGTGTCGGCGGCCGGATCCGCAAGCAGGACGTGCAGGCAGCCATCGACGCCGCGAAGGCCCCCGCTGCCGCTGCCCCGGCGCAGGCCGCTGCTCCGGCCGCGCAGCAGGCGAGCGCGCCGAGCCTGCCGGAGCCGTCCGAGGAGGCCCAGGCGCTGCGCGGCACCACGCAGAAGATGTCCCGGCTGCGCCAGCTGCTGGCCCGCCGGATGGTCGAGTCGCTGCAGACCGCGGCGCAGCTGACCACGGTGGTCGAGGTCGACGTGACCCGGATCGCCCGGCTGCGGGAGCGGGCCAAGGCCAACTTCGAGGCGTCCGAGGGCGTCAAGCTCAGCTTCCTGCCGTTCTTCGCCAAGGCCGCGGCCGAGGCGCTGAAGCTGCACCCGAAGCTGAACGCCTCCGTGGACGAGGACAACAAGGAAGTCACCTACCACGGGGCCGAGCACCTGTCGATCGCGGTGGACACCGACCGCGGCCTGGTCTCGCCGGTGATCCACGACGCCGGGGACCTCAACCTCGGCGGGCTGGCCCGCAAGATCGCCGACCTGGCGGCGCGGACCCGGAACAACAAGATCAAGCCAGACGAGCTGTCCGGCGGCACGTTCACGATCACCAACACGGGCAGCCGCGGTGCGCTGTTCGACACGCCGATCCTGAACCCGCCGCAGGTGGGCATGCTCGGCACCGGCGCGGTCGTCAAGCGCCCCGTCGTGGTCTCCGACGGCAACGGCGGCGACACCATCGCCATCCGTTCGATGGCGTACCTGGCGCTGTCCTACGACCACCGGCTCGTCGACGGCGCGGACGCCGCCCGCTTCCTGAGCACGCTCAAGCAGCGGTTGGAGGAGGGCGCCTTCGAGGCCGATCTCGGCCTCTGACGCGCAGCACCGGAGAAGGGCCGCTCACCGCCTGGTGAGCGGCCCTTCTCCGTCCTCGCGGGTCCTCGCCGAGTGCGGGACGATCGGTGGCATGCGCGTGGTGGTGGCCGGGGCGTCCGGGCTGATCGGCTCGGCGCTGGTGCCCGCGCTGCGCAACGCCGGGCACGAGGTCGTGCGACTGGTCCGTCGCCTGCCGCTGGCCGCTGACGAACGGGGCTGGGATCCCGCCAGCGGCCAGCTCGACCGGGACGCGCTCGCCGGTGCCGACGCGGTGGTGAACTTGTGCGGCGCGGGCATCGGCGATCGGCGCTGGACCCCGGAGCGCAAGCGCACCCTGGTGCACACGCGGGTGCGCCCGACCTCGGTGCTCGCCGACGCCGCGGCGCGGCACCGCGTGCCGACGCTGGCCAACGCCTCGGCGGTCGGGGTCTACGGGGACACCGGTCCGCAGCCGGTCACCGAAGCCTTCCCGGCCGGCACGGGTTTCCTCGCCGACCTGTGCAGCCGGTGGGAGGCCGCGACCGAACCGGCGGCGCACGCGGGCACGCGCGTGGTCCGGTTGCGGACCGGCCTGGTGCTGACGTCCTCGGGCGGCCTGCTGCCGCGGCTGCGCCCGCTGTTCGCGGCGGCGCTCGGCGCGCGGCTGGGCTCCGGCGACCAGTACATGCCGTGGATTTCGCTGGACGACGAGGTCTCGGCGATCCGCTTCGTGCTGGAGCACCCGCAGATCTCCGGGCCGGTCAACCTCACCGGTCCGGCGCCGGTGACGAACGCGGAGTTCACCCGCGTGCTGGCCGAGGCGCTGGGGCGCCCGGCGCCGTGGATCGTGCCGCGACCGGTGCTGCGCCTGGTGCTCGGCGAGATGGCCGACGAGTTGCTGGCGGGCCAGCGGGCGCTGCCGACGGTGCTGGAGGGCCACGGCTTCACTTTCCAGCACCCGGCGCTGGCAGCCGCCCTGGCGAGCGCCCTGGCGGGGTGAAAGCCCAGGTCCGCGAGGCCGTGACGGGCAGGCGTAGCCTGGCGCCGTGAGTCGTGGCGAAAAATCGTGTCGCGCTTCGTCGGACCCCGTCGACGTGCGCGAGCTGGGAACCATCGATTACCTGTCCGCCTGGGACCTGCAGAAGGAACTGGCCACCGGACGCAGCGCGGGCACCAACCCGGACACCCTGCTGCTGCTGGAGCACCCGTCGGTCTACACCGCGGGCAAGCGCACCGAGCCGGAGGACCGGCCGCAGGACGGGACGCCGGTCATCGACGTCGACCGCGGCGGGAAGATCACCTGGCACGGTCCCGGTCAGCTGGTCGGCTACCCGATCATCCAGCTGACCGATCCGATCGACGTGGTCGACTACGTGCGCCGCCTCGAACAGGCGCTGATCCAGGTCTGCGACCAGTTCGGCCTTCCGGCCGGGCGGGTCAAGGGACGCAGCGGCGTGTGGCTGCCCGCCGACGACTCCCGACCGGAGCGCAAGATCGCCGCGATCGGCATCCGCGTCCAGCGCGGCGTCACGATGCACGGGCTGGAGCTCAACTGCAACGCCGACCTCGCCGAGTTCGACCGGATCGTGCCGTGCGGCATCCGGGACGCGGGCACCACCTCGCTGTCGGCGGAGACCGGTCGCGACGTGCCGGTGTCGGAAGCCCTGCAGCTGGTCCGCGAGGCGGTGCCGGCCGCGCTCGACGGCGACATCCCGGTGACCGAGCGCTTCATCCCCCGCAACCAGCCGACCGCCGCGGGCGTGACCCTGTCCCTGGACCCGAGCCTGCGCTGACGGGTCCGGGTGGTCAGCTGCCGGGTCGGGAATCCGCGCGAGCACCGCGAATTCCCGACCCGGTCCGTTGTGGACGCCGGGCCCCGGCGGACCTCACAGCTGCGGCGCCACCTCGGCGGCGACCAGTTCGAGGTGGTCCAGATCGGACAGGTCGAGCACCTGCAGGTAGAGCCGGGTGATGCCGGTGCGCTCCCGCCAGGTGCCGATCTTGTCGGCCACCTCGGCGGGCGTGCCGCACAGACCGTTCAGCCGCAGCTCGTCGACCTCGCGGCCGATGGCCTCGGCCCGGCGGGCGATCTCCGCGTCGTCCTTGCCGACGCACAGCACCAGGGCCGCCGACCGCACGACCTCGCCCGGATCCCGGCCGATCTCGCGGCACGCCTCGGCGACCCGCTCGTACTGGGCGGCGGCGGTGTCGAGGTCGACGAACGGCAGGTTGAACTCGTCGGCGAACCGCGCGGCCAGTCGCGGCGTGCGCTTCTTGCCGGTGCCGCCGATCAGCACCGGCGGGCGGGGGCGCTGCACCGGCTTGGGCAGCGCGGGCGAGTCGGCCAGCTGGTAGTACTCGCCGTCGAACGCGAACGCCTCGCCGACCGGGGTGCCCCACAGCCCGGTGATGATCTCCAGCTGCTCGGCGTAGCGGTCGAACCGCTCCTTCAGCGACGGGAACGGGATCCCGTAGGCGGTGTGCTCCTCGGCGTACCAACCGGTGCCGAGCCCGAGCTCGACGCGACCGCCGGACATCTGGTCGACCTGGGCGACCGCGATGGCCAGCGGCCCGGGCAGCCGGAACGTCCCGGCGGTCATCAGCGTGCCCAGCCGCAGCCCGCTGGTCTCGCGCGCCAGACCGGCGAGCGTGACCCACGCGTCGGTCGGTCCCGGCTCACCCGTGACCGGCCCCATCTTCAGGTAGTGGTCGGAGCGGAAGAAGGCGTCGTAGCCGGCGTTCTCCGCGGTCTTGGCGACCCGCAGGAGGTCGTCGTAGGTCGCGCCCTGCTGCGGCTCGGTGAAGATCCTGAGCTTGAAGTTCTCGTCCACGGCCCCCGAGGCTAGTCGGGCCCGGAATCCGGCGTCGTGCCGCCGGTTCGTCAGCAGCAGGCCGGTTTCTCGCCCTTGCGGAGCCCGTTCATGACGCGCTCGACGCACTCGCCGACCTCGGCCCGCGACTGCTGCGGATCGGCGGAACCCGCGATGGCGGTGGCTCCCGCCGACAGGGCCCCGAACACGACCCGCGCGAGCGCGTCGATCGGGAGGGGCTCGATCTCGTCCGCCTCGACCAGGCCAGCGACCGCTTCGCGGACCACGCCGAAGGTGTAGCCCTCCTCGGCCTCGCGCCACCGCTCCCAGCCCATCACGGCAGGCCCCTCCTGGACCACGATGCGCTGGTAGGACGGCTCCAGGCAGACCTCCAGGAACGCCTGCAGAGCGGCGCGCGTGGTCTCCCACGGACTGCCCGGGCCCGACACCACACCGGCCAGCCGGGCGACGACGTTGGTCTCCACGGCGTCGAAGGCCGCCTCGAACAACGCCTGCTTGCCGCCGAAGTGGTGGTAGAGCGCGCCCTTGGTGACCCGGGCCCGCCGGGCGATCTCGTCCAGCGACGTACCCGCGTACCCGTGCTCGGTGAACAGGGCCACGGCGGAGTCCACCAGGGCCTGCCTGGTGCTCTCCGAGTACTCCACGCGTCGGGGTCGGGCTGTCGCCATGTTCACAACCCTATGACATACCGCCGGTACGGACTCGTGGTACCGTCGGTCGTGGACATACTCCCGGTATGCCGCACACCCAGGGTACGACCGTTCTGCCCGGAGACGACGCCATGAGTTGGAACGACTTCCACCAGCGGCAACACGCGATCCAGTCCGTCCTCGACGCCGCCCGCCGGGACCCGTCCGGCGCTCCGGCCACCACGCCACCGCCCTTCACCGATCGCACCGAACTGCTGCGCGCCCTGCACTACAAGTGGACGCAGCTGCTCACCGGGCGCATCGGCATCGCGCTGGTCGAGACCGAGGACTCCCCGCTCGACGACCGCGTCCAGGCCGTGACCACCGCGTGGCGGCGCACCGCGGCCGAGAACCCCGTGCTGCGCGCCGTGCTCGATCACCACGACACCGACCCCGACCTGCGGGAATGCCGCGAGCGCGAGCACCGGCTGCTCGCGTTGGCCGCCGGACTGGCCGAACCGGGCGAGTCCGACGCCGACCGCGTCGGCGCCGCCTTCGTCCGGTTGCTGCGGGCCACGCCGGACGCCTCCGGACCGGCGCCCGCCGCCTGTCAGGTCAACCGGCTCCGCAGGCTGATCCCGAGCTTCTGATCCGCTCGCGGGCGCCCGCACCCCACCGCCACCGGCCAGGGGCCCGAATCCGTGCGGTCATCGAGTCCGCGCGGGCTCCGCGCGGACTCGGCCGACCAGGTTCGGCGGTGGTGGGGTGCGCGCGAGTTCGGCGTCCAGCGCGCGTCTCGCCCGCACCGACGCGAGCAGCCCGCGCACCTCGGAGCGCACCTCCGCGCCACCGGCCACGACGCGCTCGACCGGCCACGGCAGCGCGCGGCCGAGCCGGAGCAGGACGACCGCCGGCAACAGCACGACCAGCACGGCGAGCTCGACCGCCGCTCCGGTGCACAGGAGCGCGAACAGCAGCAGGAACGGGATCGCGATGAGGAACGAGACCGGATCGTCGCCGAGCCCGTCCGGGATCCGGTCCAACGCGGCCAGGAACGACAACCGGCGCTGCCACGGGAACCACCGCCGCCGCCCGTAGGGGTAGTACGAGCGCATCGTGGCCCACCACCGCGCTTCGTCGATCCGCACCGGGCGGAACTCGGCCTGCTCGGCGTGCAGCAGCCGTTCCGCGCCATCGATCGACTCGCGGGTGCTCAGGTGCTCGCGCAGACCGCGCCGCAACCGCCGCGCGGCCCGGTACCCGTGGACGCGGACCGCGCCGACCCGCCGGCCGTGCGCGCGCACGTCCACCCACCACGAACCGAGCCCCGACGCCCGGGCGATCAGCACGAGCGGCAGCAGGACCAGCACGACCAGCAGCTCCGCCCAACAGCCCAGCAGCACCGCGGCGAACAGCGGCAGCCACAGCAGGCGCATCGCGACCGACAGCGGTCCTTCGACCAGTCGGGGAAACCTGCGCGTGGCCACGGCGAGGCGCACCCGGCGGCACCACGGCGCCCAGCGGAGGCGAACGATCCACGATCTCGTCGACACGGCGCAGCAGTATGCCCGCGCGCCCTTCCCCGCTGGGCCTACTCCGAGTAGGTTTCCGCCATGGCCAGGTGGACCACAGCCGACATCCCCGACCAGACCGGACGAACCGTGCTGATCACCGGCGCGAACTCCGGGCTCGGACTGCACAGCGCCACGGCCCTCGCCCAGCGCGGCGCCCGGGTGCTGCTCGCCTGCCGGGACGCCGAGCGGGGCCGCTCGGCGCTCCGCGAGGTCGCCGCCTCCGCCGCGACGTCTCCCGAACTCGTCGAACTGGACCTCGCCGATCTCGCCTCGGTGCACCGGGCCGCCGCCGAGGTCCGCGACCGCACCGGTGACGCGCTCGACGTCCTGATGAACAACGCGGGCGTCATGGCGACCCCGCGGCGCCGCACCCGGGACGGCTTCGAGCTGCAGCTGGGCACCAACCACCTCGGGCACGCCGCGCTGACCTGGTTGCTCATGCCCGCGTTGCGCAACCGGCCGGGTGCCCGCGTCGTCACCGTCTCCAGCCTCGCCCACCGCGGCGGCGGCCTGGACGTCGACGACCTGAACTTCACCGCCCGCCGGTACGACCCGGTGCGCGCCTACGCCCAGTCGAAGCTGGCGAACCTGCTGTTCAGCCAGGAACTGCACCGCGCCGCCCGACGCGCCGGCCTGGACCTGGTCAGCGCCGCCGCCCATCCCGGCATGAGCGACACGGAGCTGACCACCAACTCCGCCCGCCTCCGGCGCGTGCCCGCCGCGGTGCACTCCCTGCTGGGCCTCGCTTCGCGGCTGGTCCTGCAACCGGCGTCGCAGGGCGCCCTGCCGCAGCTCTACGCCGCGACCGCCCCGAACGTGCGCGGGGGCGACTACTTCGGACCCAGCGGGCTCGGCGAGAGCCGCGGCCACCCGGCCCGCGCCCGGATGCGCCGCGCCGCGCTCGACGAGCGGACCGCGCGTCGGCTCTGGGCCGCGACCGCCGAGCTGACCGGCGTGCAACCGGACCCGGAGTGAGGCGGATCGCGCCGCTGGACGGCTTGCCGCGGGGCGTAGCCTGTGGAGCGTGAGTGTCGCGCCGGAGGGGCGGAAGCTGTTGCGGCTGGAAGTCCGCAACAGCCAGACGCCGATCGAGAAGAAGCCGTCGTGGATCAAGACCCGCGCGCGGATGGGCCCGGAGTACAAGGAGCTCAAGGGCCTGGTCCGCCGCGAGGGCCTGCACACCGTCTGCGAGGAGGCGGGCTGCCCCAACATCTTCGAATGCTGGGAGGACCGGGAGGCCACCTTCCTCATCGGCGGTGACCAGTGCACCCGGCGCTGCGACTTCTGCCAGATCGACACCGGCAAGCCCGCCGAGCTCGACGTCGAGGAGCCGCGCCGCGTGGCCGAGTCGGTGCAGGCGATGGGCCTGCGCTACTCCACGGTCACCGGTGTCGCCCGGGACGACCTGGACGACGGCGGCGCCTGGCTGTACGCCGAGACGGTCCGGCAGATCCACGCGCTCAACCCGGGCACCGGGGTGGAGCTGCTCATCCCCGACTTCAACGCCGACCCGGACCAGCTCGCCGAGGTGTTCGGCTCCCGTCCGGAGGTGCTGGCGCACAACGTCGAGACCGTTCCGCGGTTGTTCAAGCGGATCCGCCCGGCGTTCCGCTACGAGCGGTCGCTGGAGGTGCTCACCCGGGCCCGCGAGGACGGGCTGGTGACCAAGTCGAACCTCATCCTGGGCATGGGCGAGGAGCCCGAGGAGGTCCGCCCCGCGCTGCAGGAACTCCACGACGCGGGCTGCGACATCATCACCATCACGCAGTACCTGCGGCCCAGCCCGCGCCACCTGCCGGTGCACCGGTGGGTCAAGCCGGAGGAGTTCGTCGAGCACACCAAGGCCGCCGAGGAGATCGGTTTCCCCGGCGTCATGGCCGGACCGCTGGTGCGCTCCAGCTACCGCGCGGGACGGCTGTTCGCCAAGGCCACGGTCCACCGCGGCATGCCCCTGCCGGAGAACCTGAAGCACCTGGCCGAGGCGGGTTCCGCCGCCCAGGAAGCCTCCAGCCTCCTGACCCGCTGAGCCCGCCGGAGGCGGGGCGCGAGCGGCCGTCCTCACATCTCGGTCACGGGCTGCGGACCGCGCCTGCACCCGTGCCGAGCACAGCCGTATCCTGAAAACCATGGCCAAGCAGGACAAGGCCGCCAAGAAAGCGGCGGCCAAGGAACGGCGCGGGGCGGCGCTGGCCCGCGTCAAGCAGATCTTCGAGGCGTTCAAGATGCAGCGCCGGGAGGACAAGCTCCTCCTGCCGCTGATGCTCGGGGCGTTCGTCGGCGTGGCCGTCGTGGTGTTCCTGCTCGGCATGATCTGGGGCCTGCAGTGGATGTTCCTGCCCGTGGGCCTGGCGCTGGGCGTGCTCGCCGCCGTCATCATCTTCGGCCGCCGCGTGCAGGCGACGGTGTTCAGCAAGGCGGAGGGGCAACCGGGTGCTGCCGGCTGGGCGCTGGACAACCTCCGGGGCCGGTGGGTGGTCAGCCAGGCGGTCGCCGGGACCAGCCAGCTCGACGCCGTGCACCGGGTGATCGGCCGTCCGGGCGTCGTGCTCGTCGGGGAAGGCGCACCGCACCGCGTGAAGTCGCTCATGGCGCAGGAGAAGAAGCGGGTCGCCCGGGTCGTCGGCGAAACCCCGATCTACGAGATCTTCGTCGGCAACGGCGACGACGAGAAGCAGATCCCGCTGCGGAAGCTGCAGACGCACATCATGAAGCTGCCTCGCAACATCGGGCCGAACCAGATCGACTCGCTGGAGAACCGGCTCGCCGCGCTGGCCAGCCGAGGGGGCAACGCCATGCCGAAGGGGCCGCTGCCGCAGGGCGCCAAGATGCGCAACGTGCAGCGGGCGGCGCGCCGCGCCAAGTGAGGGACCGCACGTCGGACGGGCCCGGGACGCGTCCCGGGCCCGTCGTCGTGTCAGCGGCGCAGCACGATCGTGCCGGACATCCGGTCGTGCCAGGACCGGCCGTCGAAGTTCCACACCACGGCCGGGATGATCAGGAACGTCAGGACGCAGCGCAGGGCCGCGCGCAGCGGACCGACCATCGCGGCGCCGTCCACCCGGGCCACCCAGATGCGCAACGCGGCCATGCCCGGGGTCGCGCCGAAGAAGCTCACCGGGACCACGGTGATCACGAACCAGGTGAGCACGCTCCAGTCGCCCGGGAGCTTCGGCACGGTGAACGCACCGGTGATGAGCGTCGCCAGGACCAGGTCGATCAGGAAGGCCGCGAAGCGCTTGCCCAGCGGCGCCGCCGAGCCGGGACCGTCCTGCGGCAGGCCCATGCGCTCGCCCCGCCAGCGCGGCCGGTCCTCGTCGGCCCTCTCCCGCGCGTCGTGCAACGCTGCTCTCGGGCCGTCCAGCCACGAGCCGATGACTTTACGCACGTCACCCAGGGTACGTCCCGGTCCCCATGCACCACCGGCGGCCGCCGCGCAAGCCCGGCCACCCGATCAGACGTGCGTTAACACCCGCGAAACACATGGGTGACGACCGGGCAACACCGGTGTCATACCGTCGTTCGCGAGCCGGCGGGCGGTGGTTTTCGGCGTGACGTCGGTGAGCTGTACGAGTGCGTGAAGGAGCCACCGAGGTTGTTCAAGAATCCTGACGAGGTCCTGCGCTTCATCTCCGACGAGGACGTGAAGTTCGTCGATGTCCGGTTCTGCGACCTGCCGGGCGTCATGCAGCACTTCACGGTACCCGCCGCCGCGTTCGAAGCGGACACCTTCACCGAGGGCCTGGCGTTCGACGGTTCCTCGGTGCGCGGCTTCCAGTCCATCCACGAGTCGGACATGCTGCTGCTGCCCGACCCCTACACCGCTCGGGTGGACCCGTTCCGCGCGGAGAAGACGCTGATCCTGAACTTCTTCGTGCACGACCCGTTCACCCTGGAGCCCTACAGCCGCGACCCGCGCAACATCGCGCGCAAGGCCGAGCAGTACCTGGCCGAGTCCGGCATCGCGGACACCGCGTTCTTCGGCGCCGAGGCCGAGTTCTACATCTTCGACTCGGTGAAGTTCGGCGAGGCCGCGAACAAGACCTTCGCCGAGGTCGACTCGGTCGAGGGCTGGTGGAACACCGGCCGCGACGAGGAGGGCGGCAACCGCGGCTACAAGACCCGCATGAAGGGCGGCTACTTCCCGGTCAGCCCGTACGACCACTTCGCCGACCTGCGCGACCAGATGACCCAGCAGCTGATCGCGTCCGGTTTCACCGTCGAGCGCGCCCACCACGAGGTCGGCACCGGCGGCCAGGCGGAGATCAACTACAAGTTCAACACCATGCTGCACGCCGCCGACGACCTGCAGCTGTTCAAGTACATCATCAAGAACACCGCCTGGCAGCAGGGCAAGACGGTCACCTTCATGCCGAAGCCGCTGTTCGGCGACAACGGCTCGGGCATGCACTGCCACCAGTCGCTGTGGAAGGACGGCTCCCCGCTGTTCTACGACGAGTCCGGCTACGCCGGTCTGTCGGACACCGCCCGCTACTACATCGGCGGCATCCTGCACCACGCGCCGAGCCTGCTGGCGTTCACCAACCCGACGGTGAACTCCTACCACCGCCTGGTGCCGGGCTTCGAGGCGCCGGTGAACCTGGTGTACTCGCAGCGCAACCGCTCGGCCTGCATGCGCATCCCGATCACCGGCTCGAACCCGAAGGCCAAGCGCGTCGAGTTCCGCTGCCCGGACCCGTCCGGCAACCCGTACCTGGCGTTCGCCGCGATGCTGATGGCCGGCATGGACGGCATCAAGAACAAGATCGAGCCGGCCGAGCCGATCGACAAGGACCTCTACGAGCTGCCGCCCGAGGAGGCCAGGAACGTCCCGCAGGTGCCGGACAGCCTGGCCAAGGTCATCGACAACCTGGAGACCGACCACGAGTTCCTGCTCGAAGGCGGCGTGTTCACCCCGGACCTGATCGAGACCTGGATCCGGCTCAAGCGGGAGGACGAGATCGACCCGATCCGCCTGCGGCCGCACCCGCACGAGTACGCGCTGTACTTCGACGTCTGATCGGCTTGCCGTCGGCGAAGGGGCGGGTGGTCCACTGTGGACCACCCGCCCCTTCGCCGATCAGATGCCGCGCCACGGAGGCGGCGTCGTGCCGGTCACGCCGGGCCGGAACCGCAGCAGCGCCCCGGCGTACGGGTCGGTGAGCATGGACTGCTCGTCGTAGCCGAAGCACGCCGACGTCACGTACATCTCCTCCAACCGCGCACCGCCGAACGCCAGGCTGGTGACCCGCCGCGTCGGCGCCCACAGCACGGTTTCCAGCTCACCGCCGGGCGCGTAGCGGTGGATGCGACCGGTCCACTGCATCGCGACCCACACGCAGCCGTCGGCGTCCACCGCGATGCCCTCCGGACTGCCTTCCGACTCCCCGACCAGCACCCACTGCCTGCCCGCCACGGCCCTGGCCCGGTCCGGGTCGTAGTCGTAGACCCGGATCACCCGGGCATCCACCGCGTACATCCGGCCGCCGTCCGGGCTCCACGCGATGCCGCGGGTCGCCGTGAAGCCGCGCGCGAGCAGCCGAGCCCGGTTGCCGTCGAGCACGTAGAACGCGCTGCCCTGCGGTTCGTCCACGTGGGTGGTGGTACCCGCGACGAACCGCCCGGCAGGATCGCACGTCCCGCCGCTCATCCGGTCGCCGTTGTGCACCTGCACCACCGGTTCCAGCGCGGCACGTCCGAGGTGCACGCGAGCGAAGCCGTGTTCAGTGGCGGCGATCAGCTGCCCGTTCCGGCTCGCACCGAGCGCGGTCACCGCCGCGGGCAGCACGTCGACCTCGTCGGCCCCGGAGTCCCGGTGGTAGGTGTGCAGTTCCCGCCGCAGCAGGTCCACCCAGTACACGCAGTTGAGGGCGGGCATCCACAGCGGGCTCGAACCGTGCAGCGCCTGTCTGTTGACGAGCAGCTCGAATTCGTCGGACATCGGCGGCCCCCATCCGCGACAACACGCCCTGGCCGCGACAGGTTACTGCCGAGCACGACGGGCGGACACCGCCGAGCGGGTTGGCGTCCGGACTGTCCACAGTGGAAACTCACGGCGGTTGCACCGTCCGGACCAGCACCATCTCCCCCGGCTCGCCCAGGCGGGCTCAGTGCCTGTCTTTGAACTTGCTCCCGGAAGGGGTGTGGCAAGCGGCGCCAGCCGCTTTCTCTTTCGGTGAGTACGCAAGCAACCGGCACCGCCGCGGGTTCTCAGCGGCCGTCTCGCGAGGACAGCCCCTCCGCCGTGTATCGGACATACATCAGGAGGGGCTTCCGCAGTCGAGACGGCTGCTGAGGTTCCGCCACCGGCACCGCCACCCAAAACGAGTTCAGAGACAGGCTCTCAGCTTGAGTTTTAACCTCTACCGCTGGTAGCAGGGGCCCGGTTGATCATGAAAGCAGCCCTTGGTTGATCATTCCTCTTGCCACAGACAGAAGATCAACCCAAGGGCTGCGATGGTCAGTGTGCATGATCCCGATCGCGAAGCTGCGCTCGGGGAGTTGGTCAGGTTCCGCCAGGAGTTCTATGCGTGTCTGACCGCGCGGGCGGATGCGTTGTTCGAGCTGGCCGAGGCGGTGTTGTGCACCGATGGCCCGGTGCGGTCGTTGGTGGGGTTGTCGCTGGCGCCGGAGCACCGGCGCGGGCACGGCGCGTTGTATGACGCGATGAACTGCGGCCGGATCGACATCGAGCGGTTGCGGACGACACTGGCGGGTCTGCCGCTGCCCCGAGCGGCCGACGGGCGGCTGGTGCTGGCGGTGGATGTGTCCCCCTGGGTGCGGCCCGATGCCAATACCTCCCCGGACCGCTCGTTCTGTCACACCTACGGTCGCGGCAGAGACCAGCATCTGATGATCCCCGGCTGGCCGTACTCGATCGTCGCCGCGCTGGAGGCCGGCCGCACGTCGTGGACCGCGCTGCTGGACGCCATCCGGCTGCAGCCGGGCTGCGATGTCGCGGCGGTGACCACGGTGCAGATCCGCCAGGTCGTCGAGCGGCTCATCGCAGCCGGCCACTGGCAGCCCGGCGATCCGGAGATTCTGGTGGTGCTGGATGCGGGGTATGACGCCCCGCGCGTCGCCCACCTGCTGGGTGGGCTGCCGGTGCAGATTCTCGGCCGGATGCGTTCAGACCGCGTCCTGCGCAGGCCCGCTCCGGCCCGAATGCCCGGCGCGCGCGGTCGGCCTGCCCGACACGGCGGCGAATTCATCTTCCGTGACCCGGCTTCCTGGGGCGACGAACACGTCATCACCCGCACCCCCACCCGGCTCTACGGCACCGCCACCGCACAAGCCTGGAACCGACTCCATCCCCGCCTGACCAGCCGCGCCGCCTGGACCGGACACCAGGGTCCACTGCCGATCATCGAAGGCACCCTCATCAGGCTCACCGTCGATCGCCTTCCCAGTGGCGGCCAAGCCAAACCGGTGTGGCTGTGGTGCTCCGCAATCGACCTGGACGCCGCCGACATCGATCGCTGCTGGCAGGCATTCCTGCGCCGCTTCGACATCGAACACACCTTCCGCCTGTTCAAACAGACCCTCGGCTGGACCGTCCCGAAACTGCGGGACCCCGAAGCCGCCGACCGCTGGACTTGGCTGATCATCACCGCCCACACCCAGCTTCGCCTCGCCCGGCCACTGACCGCCGACCTGCGGCGCCCCTGGGAGAAACCAGCCCCACCCGAGCGGCTCACGCCCGCCCGCATCCGGCGGGGTTTTCGGAACCTGCGCACGAAGACCCCCTCGCCAGCGGGCGCACCGAAACCCACCCGGCCCGGCCCGGGACGACCACCCGGCTCAACAAACCGCCGCCGCGCCCCACGCCATAACGTCGGACGCATCCTCACCACCGGCGAGGCCTACCAACGCCCCACCCACCACAACAAGGGCACCAAACCCAGACGACAAGGTTAAAAACCAAGCTCAGCGCGCCGGGAGCCGCCGGGACAAGCACACCCGGGTGTGCCCGGCTCCGTCGTAGTTGCTGTGCACGGGAATTCCGCCGACTTCGCCGTCTCCCGCGACGAATTCGAAGCCCATCGCGCGGTGGAACCGGATCGACCCGGTGTTGGCCGGCGAGGTGACGCAGTGGACGCGGTTGCGCCCGGCGCGCGCGGCGATGTCGAAGAACGCCTCGTACAACCGCCGTGCCAGACCGCTGCGCCGACGCCGCGGGTCCACGCCCGCGAAGTGGATGTAGGCGACGTCCGGCCGATCGTGGGAGAGGAAACCGACCAGGAACCCCGCCAGGCCGGTGTCGCCGTCCACCACGAAACTGGTGCCGGCGAAGTGCTGCAGGAACAGCCTGGGCACCAGCAACGCCAGTTCCCGGGCTTGCTCCGGGCTCCGCGAGTCCGTCCACCACCGCCCGATCGCGTCCACGATCGCGGGGTGGTCGCTTTCCCTCGCCTGCCGGATCCGGTCAGCTGTCATAGCCGCACCCTAGACCGCAGAACGCGATCAGGACTCGTAGAAAACCCGCTCCACCACGGACCGCGCGTGCCGGGTGACCCGCAGGTAGTCGTCGACGACCTCGCCCGCGTCGACGCCCGCCGGATAGCCCAGCGCCGCCGCGACCGCGCTCAGCTCGCGCAACTGCTTGGGCAACTGGTCGCCGGGCTTGCCGCGCACCAGCATGACCGCGTTGCGGACGCGCATCGCCAGCGTCCACGCCTCGACGAGTTCGTCGGCGTCGCCGGCGTCGAGCAGCCCGGCGCGGACCGCCGCGCGCAGCCCGTCCACGGTCGACGGAGTGCGCAGCTGCGGATGTTCGTGCCCGTGGCGCAGTTGCAGCAGCTGCAGGGTCCATTCGACGTCGGCCAGCCCACCCCGGCCGAGTTTGGTGTGGGTGGCCGGATCGGCGCCGCGCGGCAACCGCTCGGAGTCGACCCGCGCCTTGATCCGCCGGATCTCCCGCACCTTCGCGTCGTCCAGGCCGCCTTCGGGGTAGCGGATCGGGTCGACCGCGCGGCAGAACCGCTCACCGAGGTCGCGGTCGCCTGCCACGGCACGAGCCCGCAACAGCGCCTGCGACTCCCACGCCTCGCTCCACCGGCGGTAGTAGGCGAGGTAGGAGTCGAGGGTGCGGACCAGTGCTCCCTGCCTGCCTTCCGGCCGCAGGTCGATGTCGACTTCCAACGGCGGATCCTGGCTCGGCGCTCCCAGCAGGCGCCGCACCTGCTCGACGACCGTGGTCGCGAACCGGATCGCCGCGGATTCCTCGGCGCCTTCGACGGGTTCGCACACGAACATGACGTCGGCGTCGGAACCGTAGCCCAGTTCGGCACCGCCGAGCCGCCCCATGCCGATGACGGCGATGCGCGCCGGCACGTCTTCGCCCGAACGGCGGGCGACGTCGCGCACCGACACGTCCAGCGCGGATTCCAGCACGGCGGCCCAGATGCTCGACAGCGCCCGGAACACGTCGGTCGGCTGCATCAGCCCCAGCAGGTCACCGCAGGCGATGCGCAGGATTTCGTGCCGCCGCAGCGAACGCGCCGCCGACACGGCGCGCTGCGGCTCGGTGTACCGGGAGACGGCGCTGCGCAGTGACGTCGCCGCCTCGTCCGGGTCGCGTTCGGCGAGGGCCCGGGTGTCCGACAGCAGCCGCAGCACCTCCGGTGCCCGGATGAGCAGTTCCGGCACGAGCTTGGAGGTACCGAGCAGCTGCGCGAGCCGCTCGGCCACCACGCCCTCGTCCCGGAGCAGCCGCAGGTACCACGGGGTTTCGGCCAGCGCTTCGGAAACCTTCCGATAGGCGAGCAGGCCACCGTCCGGATCGGGTGTCCTGGCCAGCAGGTCCAGCAGCATCGGCAGCAGGGTGCCCTGGATGCTCGCGCGCCGCGAGACTCCCGATGTCAGGGCCTCGATGTGCCGCAACGCACCCTGCGGGGAGAGGTAGCCGAGCGCGGCCAGCCGTTCCGACGCCGCCGACGTGGTCAACCGGAGCGCCTCGGTGGGGACCTTGGCCACCGCTTCCAGCAACGGGCGGTAGAACAGCTTCTCGTGCAGACGCCGAACCCGGTTGGCGTGCCGCCGGAACTCGGCGACGAGCGCCTGCCCGGCGGTGTTGCGGCCCGACGAACGCAGGCCGACCGACCGGGCCAGCACGTGCAACGCATCGCTGTCGTCGAACGCCGGGAACAGGTGTGTGCGCCGCAATCTGCGCAGCTGGAGCCGGTGTTCCACGGTTCGCAGGAACCGGTACGAGTCGACCAGGTCCGCGGCGTCGGTCCGCGCCACGTACCCGCCTTCCCCCAACGCTCGCAATGCGTCCAATGTGGATGGTGAGCGCAGCGATTCGTCGCTGCGGCCGTGCACCATCTGCAGCAGCTGCACCGCGAATTCGACGTCGCGCAGCCCACCTCGCCCCAGCTTGAGCTCCCGCTCCGAGAGGTCGACGGGCACGTGGTTCTCGACCCTCCGGCGCATCGACCGCACGTCGGCGACGAAGTCCTCGCGCTCCGCCGCGGTCCACACCAGCGGTTGCACGGCGTGCAGGTAGCGTTCCCCGAGCTCGGCGTCCCCGGCCACCGGACGGGCTTTCAGCAACGCCTGGAACTCCCAGGTCCGCGCCCACCTGCGGTAGTAGCTGAGGTGCCCGTCGAGGGTCCGCACGAGCGCCCCCTGCTTGCCCTCCGGTCGCAGCGCGGCGTCGACCTCGAAGAACGACTCCCCCGCGGTCCGCATCATCAGGCTCGCCAGCCTGGTCGCGTTCTGGATGTCGGCCTCGCTGTCGGCGACGAAGACGACGTCGACGTCGCTGACGTAGTTGAGCTCGTGCCCGCCGCACTTCCCCATGGCGATCACCGACAGCCGCGGCAGTTCGTCCACACCGGACGATTTCAGTTCGGCCACGGCCACGGCCAACGCCGCGCGCAGAGCGGCGACCGCCACGTCCGACAGGACGGCGGCGGTGTCCTCGCATTCCACCGCAGGCATCGACGGTTCCACGATCCCGGCCATGTCGCGCCCGGCGATGTCGAGCAGCACACCGCGGTATGCGGCGCGCAGCGCGCTCACCGCCTCGGCACCGCGCACCGCGGCGACCGGACCGTCCGCGGTGCCGGCTTCCCCGCTGCCCCCTTCGGCGTGCACCGCACGCAGCAGTTCGTCGGTGAAATCGTCGAGCGTGCCCGGCACGTCATCGCCGGAGCGCAGCCGACGCCAGTGCTCCGGATGCGCGACGAGATGATCGGCGAAGGTCGTGGACGTCCCGAGCACGCCGAACAACCGCCCCCGCAGACCGACGTCCTCGGCAAGGCCCCGGGCGATCTCCGCCCACTCCGCTTCCGCTGCTTCCCGCAACCGGTCGACGGAGTGCAACGCCAGGTCCGGGTCGGGGCACCGGGACAACGCCACCACGATCGCCTCGGAATCGGCCGGACCGGTTTCGGACCACCAACCTGCTCGTCTCAGCTGTTCCTCGGCACGCGTGACATCGCTGAACCCGTAGCGCGCGGGAGAAGGAGCCGAACCCGATCGAGACGAGCTGCTGTTGGCCATGTCAGAACGGTAGTCCTGTCCACCAACCGGGTTCGAACCCACCACCACGTGATCACGCGAGCGGCAGGAACCTCCGAGGAGTACGTTCCTCCGGCGGCGCGGCGGCGAACCGCACGAAGCGCTCCGCCACGGGCTGCCACGTCTCGGCGAGATCGTCGTGCACCTCGTCGAGCCGCTCAGGCTCCAGCGAGCCGGGACGCGCGGCGTCGGCGAGCTCCGGCCGCAACCGGCTCCACTCCAGCACGGTCTCCGTGGTCGTCTCGATGTGGAACTGCAACCCGTAAGCGCAGGAACCGACTCGGAACACCTGGTTCTCGGACTTCGGGGAGGACGCCAACAACTGCGCGGAAGGTGGCAAGACAGCGATCTCGTCGACGTGGAACTGCAGGACGTCGGGCGTCAACGGGACCGGCCCCAGCAACGGATCATCAGCCGCGACATCCCGCTTGGCGACGAGCCCCGGTCCCACCTCGGGGCCCTTCCGCGCGGCTCGCACCTGCCCCCCGGTCACCGCAGCGAGCAACTGCGCACCGAGGCAGATCGCCAGAACCGGCACTTCGGCGGTGACTGCCCGGCTCAACAACGACCGAACGTCCGCCAACCAGGGATGCTCCGAGTCGTCGAACGCACCCATCTCGCCACCGAGCACGACCACGCCCCGGTACGCCTCGACGTCGTCGGGCAACGACTGATCCGCGGGCAGGACGACATCGACGTCGGCTCCGGCCTCTCGCAGCCACTCTCCCAGACGCCCCGGCGGGTCGAACTTCGAAGGCTGAACGACCAGGATCGGCACACCACCCATACGCGCAGCCTACGTCCCAGCACCCCGACGCCACCAAGATCGAACCCGGAAAGATCCCACGGCCACCCGAACTCAGGACCATCCGGCGACCTGGGCGCATAAAAAAGTGGGTGGGGTGGGTGTGACCGCGTGGTCACACCCACCCCACCCATTCTCTGTTTAGTGTTGGCGGTGTCTTACTCTCCCACACCCTACCGAGTGCAGTACCATCAGCGCTGGGGAACTTAGCTACCGGGTTCGGAATGGGACCGGGCGTACCCTCCCCGCTCAAACCACCAACAACCCACACCCCCACCCACACACCGGGTGGGGAAAACCATGGTGACTATTCAACTATCAACAACAACCCCTGGGTTGTTGTCCCAGAATCGTATAGTGGGCACGTAGCGTCTTCGTGGACAAGTCCTCGGCCTATCAGCACCAGTCAGCTCCACACATTACTGCGCTTCCACATCTGGCCTGTCAACCCAGTCATCTACTGGGAGCCTTAACCCACAAAAAAGGGGTGGGAGACCTCATCTCGGAACAGGCTTCCCGCTTAGATGCTTTCAGCGGTTATCCCTCCCGAACATAGCCAACCAGCCACGCACCTGGCGGTACGACTGGCACACCAGAGGTTCGTCCGTCCCGGTCCTCTCGTACTAGGGACAGCCTTCCACAAGTCTCCTACGCGCGCGGCGGATAGGGACCGAACTGTCTCACGACGTTCTAAACCCAGCTCGCGTGCCGCTTTAATGGGCGAACAGCCCAACCCTTGGGACCAACTCCAGCCCCAGGATGCGACGAGCCGACATCGAGGTGCCAAACCATGCCGTCGATATGGACTCTTGGGCAAGATCAGCCTGTTATCCCCGGGGTACCTTTTATCCGTTGAGCGACACCGCTTCCACCAGCCAGTGCCGGATCACTAGTCCCTGCTTTCGCACCTGCTCGACCCGTCAGTCTCACAGTCAAGCTCCCTTATACACTTACACTCACCACCTGATTGCCAACCAGGCTGAGGGAACCTTTGGGCGCCTCCGTTACCCTTTAGGAGGCAACCGCCCCAGTTAAACTACCCACCAGGCACTGTCCCCAATCCGGATCACGGACCCAGGTTAGATGCCCAGAACGACCAGAGTGGTATTTCACCAACGACTCCACGACCACTAGCGTGACCGCTTCCCAGTCTCCCACCTATCCTACACAAGCCGAACCAAACACCAATACCAAGCTATAGTAAAGGTCCCGGGGTCTTTCCGTCCTGCCGCGCGAAACGAGCATCTTTACTCGTACTGCAATTTCACCGGGCCTGTGGTCGAGACAGCGGAGAAGTCGTTACGCCATTCGTGCAGGTCGGAACTTACCCGACAAGGAATTTCGCTACCTTAGGATGGTTATAGTTACCACCGCCGTTTACTGGCGCTTAAATTCTCCGCTACACCCCAAAAAAGGGGTTCACGGGTCCTCTTAACGTTCCAGCACCGGGCAGGCGTCAGTCCGTATACCTCGCCTTACAGCTTCGCACGGACCTGTGTTTTTAGTAAACAGTCGCTTCTCCCTGGCCTCTGCGACCACCACCAGCTCCCACCGCACGGGCGTTCACCAGCAGTGGCCCCCCTTCTCCCAAAGTTACGGGGGCAATTTGCCGAATTCCTTAACCACAGTTCACCCGACCGCCTCGGTATTCTCTACCTGACCACCTGTGTCGGTTTCGGGTACGGGCCGTGCACACACTCGCTAGAGGCTTTTCTCGGCAGCATGGGATCACTCACTTCACCACCACGGCTACGCATCACCCCTCACCCACAACGGCATGCGGATTTCCCTACACACCGGGCTACAGGCTTACACCAGTACAACCACTCACTGGCAGAGCTACCCTCCTGCGTCACCCCATCACTTGACTACTACCCCATCAGGTCCCATGCACCCACCAGAACAGTCCGAAAACCACTCCAGCAAGCGGATGGTTAGTCTCAAAGGATTCACCATGGACGCATGCACACGGGTACGGGAATATCAACCCGTTCTCCATCGACTACGCCTGTCGGCCTCGCCTTAGGCCCCGACTCACCCTGGGCGGACGAACCTTCCCCAGGAACCCTTGGTCATCCGGCGGCAGAGATTCTCACTCTGCACTCGCTACTCATGCCTGCATTCTCACTCCCACACACTCCACACCACGGTCACCCGGATGCTTCACCGCATGCAGGACGCTCCCCTACCCAACAAACCACACGGGCTCATTGACATGGCTTCGGCGGTACGCTTCAGCCCCGCTACATTGTCGGCGCAGGACCACTTGACCAGTGAGCTATTACGCACTCTTTCAAGGATGGCTGCTTCTAAGCCAACCTCCTGGTTGTCTCAGCAATCCCACATCCTTTCCCACTAAGCGCACACTTAGGGGCCTTAGCCGATGTTCTGGGCTGTTTCCCTCTCGACGACGAAGCTTCTCCCCCGCCGTCTCACTGCCACGCTCAACTCAGATGTATTCGAAGTTTGGCTGATCTCAGTAACCCGCGAAGGCCCATCAACCAACCAGCGCCCTACCCCACCCAAGCACCACGCGACGCTGCACCTAAATGCATTTCGGGGAGAACCAGCTATCACGGAGTTTGATTGGCCTTTCACCCCTACCCACAACTCATCCCCCAGGTTTTCAACCCTGGTGGGTTCGGGCCTCCACACGGTCTTACCCGCGCTTCACCCTGGCCATGGGTAGATCACCCCGCTTCGGGTCTGCACCACGCGACTCAACGCCCTCTTCAGACTCGCTTTCGCTCCGACTACCCCACACCGGGTTAACCTCGCCACGCAGCAGCAACTCGCAGGCTCATTCTTCAAAAGGCACGCCATCACCCAAAGGCTCTGACGGATTGCAGGCACACGGTTTCAGGAACTCTTTCACTCCCCTCCCGGGGTACTTTTCACCATTCCCTCACGGTACTATCCACTATCGGTCACCAGGAAGTATTTAGGCTTAGCGAGTGGTCCCGCCAGATTCACAACGCCCTCCACGGAAACGCTGCTACTCGGGACAACCACCACACCCAGCATGCAGGCTTTCACCTACGGGACTCTCACCCACTCCGGCCAGGCATCCCAACCTGTTCGACTAACCCACACACCCAAGCTGAGAGAGTGACAGCTCTCCCCAGTGGCATCCCACAACCCCGCACACGCAACCCCTGCCAGGTATCACACGCGCACGGTTTAGCCTCCTCCGCTTTCGCTCGCCACTACTCACGGAATCACCAGTGTTTTCTCTTCCTACGGGTACTAAGATGTTTCACTTCCCCGCGTTCCCCCCAACACCCTATACATTCAGATGCTGGTAACCCGACATCACTCGGGCTGGGTTACCCCATTCGGACACCCTCGGATCACAGCTCGGTTGACAACTCCCCGAGGATTATCGCAGCCTCCCACGTCCTTCATCGGCCCCTGGTGCCCAGGCATCCACCATGTGCCCTACATAACTTGGCCACAAAGATGCTCGCACCCACTATACAATTCTCAAACAACAACCCAAGACAACACACCCACACCACGCAGGCCTGTTCCCTCAGACACCCAACAGCGGACCATTTCACCCACCCCACCCAGGAGGCAGACAGACCAGTGTGTTCCACAAACCATCAAGCAACCCACAACACACGAACACACGCCGTGTCAGCTGCGGACACTCCAACCACCCCACCCACAACCACACAGGCCACAGGCACGATGGCGGGCAACGTTGCTCCTTAGAAAGGAGGTGATCCAGCCGCACCTTCCGGTACGGCTACCTTGTTACGACTTCGTCCCAATCGCCAGTCCCACCTTCGACCACTCCCCCCGGAAACCGGTTGGGCCATGGGCTTCGGGTGTTACCGACTTTCATGACGTGACGGGCGGTGTGTACAAGGCCCGGGAACGTATTCACCGCAGCACTGCTGATCTGCGATTACTAGCGACTCCGACTTCACGGGGTCGAGTTGCAGACCCCGATCCGAACTGAGACCGGCTTTAAGGGATTCGCTCCACCTCACGGTATCGCCACCCTCTGTACCAGCCATTGTAGCATGTGTGAAGCCCTGGACATAAGGGGCATGATGACTTGACGTCATCCCCACCTTCCTCCGAGTTGACCCCGGCAGTCCCCCACGAGTCCCCGACCGAATCGCTGGCAACATGGGGCAAGGGTTGCGCTCGTTGCGGGACTTAACCCAACATCTCACGACACGAGCTGACGACAGCCATGCACCACCTGTACACCAACCACAAGGGAAACTATGTCTCCATAGCAATCTGGTGCATGTCAAACCCAGGTAAGGTTCTTCGCGTTGCATCGAATTAATCCACATGCTCCGCCGCTTGTGCGGGCCCCCGTCAATTCCTTTGAGTTTTAGCCTTGCGGCCGTACTCCCCAGGCGGGGCGCTTAATGCGTTAGCTACGGCACGGACACCGTGGAACCAGTCCCCACACCTAGCGCCCAACGTTTACGGCGTGGACTACCAGGGTATCTAATCCTGTTCGCTCCCCACGCTTTCGCTCCTCAGCGTCAGTATCGGCCCAGAGACCCGCCTTCGCCACCGGTGTTCCTCCTGATATCTGCGCATTTCACCGCTACACCAGGAATTCCAGTCTCCCCTACCGAACTCAAGTCTGCCCGTATCGACCGCAAGCCCACAGTTAAGCTGCAGGTTTTCACGGCCGACGCGACAAACCGCCTACGAGCTCTTTACGCCCAATAAATCCGGACAACGCTCGCACCCTACGTATTACCGCGGCTGCTGGCACGTAGTTAGCCGGTGCTTCTTCTACACCTACCGTCACCCGAAGGCTTCGTCGATGTCGAAAGAGGTTTACAACCCGAAGGCCGTCATCCCCCACGCGGCGTTGCTGCGTCAGGCTTTCGCCCATTGCGCAAGATTCCCCACTGCTGCCTCCCGTAGGAGTCTGGGCCGTGTCTCAGTCCCAGTGTGGCCGGTCACCCTCTCAGGCCGGCTACCCGTCGTCGCCTTGGTAGGCCATCACCCCACCAACAAGCTGATAGGCCGCGGGCTCAACCTACACCGCCGGAACTTTCCACACACAGACCATGCGGCCATGCGTCCTATCCGGTATTAGACCCCGTTTCCAAGGCTTATCCCAGAGTGCAGGGCAGATTACCCACGTGTTACTCACCCGTTCGCCACTCATCCACCCACCGAAGCGGGCTTCAGCGTTCGACTTGCATGTGTTAAGCACGCCGCCAGCGTTCGTCCTGAGCCAGGATCAAACTCTCCAACAATGCATCGGAAACAATCCCAGCAAAAACACCCTCAACCCCACACACGAGGGAGAGTGCTCCTACTCAAAGAAACCCCACCACACACCACAATACACAACACCACAGTGCATGGCCAAGGGCACTAATCAAACACTAGCCATCAAAACAATCCGCTGTTGAGTTCTCAAAGAACACACCCACACCACAACCAACCCACCAGCAGGCCAGCCCTGGGGAGCAATTCTTCCGTCGTTCTTGTGTTTCCAACTCTAGCAGGCCCTCTTTTCGGCGTTTTCAGGGGGGGTCTCTCAGACCCTCGCTGACATTCCGTCCGACTTGAGGTCGCTGCTCCAGTTGTCAACAGGCGCCAGTAGGCTTCCGTCTACTTGGCGGCCGCTCCACGTTACCCGGTTCGCTTCGCGGTGTCAACTCCGCGCGCCCCGGGCCGGTGTGCGCTCCTGGAAGATCTTATCAGGACCTCTCGGGCGCTCCCGTCGGCCGTCCTGCCAGGCTCTTGCGTCCTGTTCCGTCCGGCCGCGCCGTGCGACGAAGAACAAGTTACGCACACGCTCCGTGAAAGTCAAATCGCCTGGTCAGCCTCTTGACAGCAGTGATCCGTCGGATCATGCGGTGCGGGCCTTGGGGCGCAGCCAGAGCTTGACGGTGCTCATCGCGCCCGCGGCGTTGATCGCTTCCAGCAGGTCAGAGGGGTTGACCGGGTGGTTGCGGCCGACCGGGACGAGTTCGTAGCCCCAGGTGCCGAACTCGCGGAGCGCGGCTGCCGGGTCATCGCCCAGCTGCGCGATGGCGGCCGGTGTGAAAGAGCACACGATCGAGGGAAGGTCGCGGCGGAGCAGGCGGACGAGGCCGCCGAGGATGCGGTGCACCCGTCCTCCCACGTCGACGTGGACGACCGAGAGCTTGAGGTCGCGCAGGCCCTGGTGGGTCTCCAGCTCCCGGTCCAGGCGGACGCCGCGGACAGCGGCCGCGGTGTCCTCGCCCACGACCGGGCCGACCGCCAGGCCGCCGGCTGGGGAAGGTTCGGAGAGCAGGCCGCACGAGCCGTCCCACGCCGCGCCCTCCACCACGACGAGGCGGTTGGCCAGCGCCGCCGGGACGTTGATCCCAACGTTGTGCGCGAGGAGTTCGCGGCTGCGCTCGCACGGTTCGACCGCGACGACCGCGCCGCCGCCGCCGAGGCGGTTGAGCACGCGGACGGTCTGGTAGCCGACGTAGGCGCCCACGTCGAGGAACACCCCGCCGGGTTCCAGCAGGGAGTCGATCAGGGCGGAGACGTCGGCGTCCCACGAGGCGTGCGAGGACAGCCAGGGCAGCATGTAGCCGTCGTCGGCGGGCAGCCTCAGCAGACCCGCGTCGCAGAGGACCTGGGCCGTGGTCCCGTCCCCGGCTCCCGTGTTGCGCTCGTGCTCGCGCAGCAGGATGCGTTGCAGCACGTCGGTGCGTTGCAGGGCGGTGTGGGCGTCGTTGGCGGTGGCGCGGAGGTCGGCCTCCCACTGCCGCCCACCGCTGTGGTGCTCCAGCGCCTGCACGCGGTCGACGATGCGCTCGACCGCGCCGGTGAGGGTGTCGAGGCGTTGCGCGAGCGTCGCCACGTCGTCGGTTCCGCCGCCCCCGTTCTCCTCCAGGCGCAGGAGCCTGCGGTGCTGGTCGGCGAGGTCGGCTCGGGCCCGGACCATTCCGTCGTCGGTGCCGAGGAGCTGGGCGCTGAGCTGTTCGTGGCGCTGCGTCAACTGGGCCAGATCGGTGCGGATGGCTTCGAGGTCTCCCCCGCCGTCCGCCTCGTACTGCCGGCGCAGGAGTTCGGCCGCGGTCTGCTCGACGCCTTCGACCACCGAGCGCATGACGTCCCGGATGTGGTCGTCGTAGTGGCTGAGCACCTTGAGCACCGCTTTGCGGAGCGCCGGGGCCATCGCGTTGCGGCCGCCGACGCCGACGTCGGGGGTCCGGTGCAGGGCGTGGCGGGCGACGAGCAGCGGGCGCAGCGGGTCGTCGAGGTGTCCGTGCTGGTCCTGGGCCCACTTCGTGCGCCAGTTGCGATAGGCGTGCTCGACGCGCTCGCGGAGGCGCTCCCCCGCGCGGGCGACCGTGCGCGTCGCGAGCAGGTGGTCCCGGGCCGCGGCTCCGAACTCGGCGGTGCTCGCCGGGTCGTCGGCCGCGGCGCGCAGCAGGGCGGCGGCGGCGTCGACGTCCGGCTCGCCCGCGCCCTGGCAGGGCACGAGCTTCGCGCCCTCGGCTCCGAGGACCTCCGCGACGGCGCCGTGGTCACCGGCGATCACGGGGATGCCGCGGGCCGTGACGTCGAGCAGGCGCAGCACGTGGCGGTCGCCTTCCGGCCCGCGGTGCAGCGACACCACGCAGTCGGACGCGGAGGCGAGGGCGTCCTCGTCGAGGTCGTGTTCGACGAGCAGGACGCGCGGGTCGGTCACCGTGGCCAGGCGCAGGCGCTCGGCGGCCTCCGGGTGCTCCGACGCGCCCGTCACACCGATCAGCAGCCGGACGTCCTCCCGGTCGGGGAACGCCGCGAAGAACGCGCTGACCAGGCCCAACGCGTTGGCGGCCCGCTCGTCCGAGTGGTCGGTGAAGGCGCCCACGACGAACTCCTCGGACAGCCCGAAGCGAGCTCGCGCGCCCTTGCGGGTCGGCAGGTCGACGCGATCGCGCTCGGGGGCCGGCAACAGCACCACGCGGGCCGTCGGACCGCCGTTGTGCCGGGCCGCCGCCCGACCGCTCTCGGAGAGCAACCAGGTCTCGGACACCCCGGTCGGCAGCTCGTCGGGGACGCCGGAGCGCACGTCGATCACGTACCGCCCGGCCGGCACCGCGGTGGCCGCGTCGCAGCGCAGCACCACCGGGTAGTAGGGCGTGTCCGCCGACGGGAGACCGGACGCCCGGACCGCCGTGCGCAGCAGTTCCGCGAGCCGACCACCGCCGAGGACCGCCACCCCCAGCTGGTCCACCAGCGACGCCTGGTGCTCGGCCCGCCGGTGCACCGCCCGCGCCGGGACGCGTCCGCTCGCCACGCCGACGCCGACGCACCACTCGTGGAACGGCTCGGCATCGGTGCCGAAGGGATCCGGGTAGTCCCGGCGCAGCACCGGGTCGTCCGCCCACACCGCCGCCGTCCAGCGGGAACCGCCCGCGGCGCGTTGCCGCTCGTCGGCCGGTGCGCAGGCCCACTCCAGGAAGTCGTCCACCCGGTCGCCGGGTTCGAACGGGCTCGGCGGCGGTTCGCCGTGGGCCAGCCAGGTCCGGAGGTAGTCGCGGCGCAGCGTCGCGGGCAGCGCGACGCCGTCGGGCAGGGTGTCGTACTGGTACGGCCGGGCGCCCGTGTACCCGGCGCCCACCAGCGCGTTGCGGTAGCCCGCGCAGAGCCCGGCCAGCACCGGGTGCTCCGAGAGCAGGACGCGGGGCCGGTCGGCGAACGAGGTGGACAGCAGCCAGGGGCGCTGCGGCTGGAAACCGTCGAAGTGCACGCTGCGCAGGACCGCGCCGTCGACCGTGTGCCGACCGTCGCGGCCGATCGCGAGCTCGCGCTGCGCGGCGTTCCAGATCGACAGGCCCACGCCGGGATCCCGGATGACGTGGTGGTCCACCACCGCCGGGACGCCGTCGAGCACCGGCGTCGCGGTCGCCGGGTCGGCGCGCAGCTGCTCCACCCAGGTCGCCAGCAGGTTCTCCGCGCCGGGGCGGACCGCGAAGGCGCTCGGGTCGAAGGTGCCGGACTCGGCGAGGTCCGCCGGGTTCGGTCGCAGCCCGTCGACCGCCAGCGGGCGCAGCACCCGGGGCACCAACGCGACCGGCCGCTCCGGAGCCAGGCCCGCGACCAGGTCGTCGAACCGGCCGAAGATCTGCACGGACGGCTCGAAGCACAGCACCGTGGCACCGGACGCCAGCAGGTGCTGGAGCAGCCTCGGCCGCAGGACGTTGCGCAACTGCTCCGCGGTGCACGCCATCGCCAGGCGGGCGAACTCCTCCTGCTCGACGCCGATGTCGGCGGGGACCAGGACGTCCTGCCGCCCGTCGGCCGGGCCGTCGAGCAGCAACAGCACGAACCGGGCCCCCGGGTGGTGGCGCAGGAAGGAATCCCTGAGCACCTGGGCCGCGGGGAACTGGTCCGCGTGGGCGAGGGTGCAGCCGATCACCGTGCCGATGCCCAGTTCCTCCGGGGTCTCGGCGGGCCACTCCGGCTCGAAGTCCTCCGACTGCTCCAGATCGGGGTGCGCCTGCGAATCAGTCACGGCCGCAACCTATCTCGCCGCGCGACCGGCGGGCACACCTGTCCCGATCACAGCCTCGGCATCAGCGTGCGCAGTTCATAGGGAGTGACGTGGCTTCGGTAGGCGTTCCACTCGTCGCGCTTGTTCCGCAGGAAGAAGTCGAAGACGTGCTCGCCGAGGGTCTCGGCGACCAGCTCGGACGACTCCATCTCGGCCAGCGCCTCGTTCAGGTTCTGCGGCAGGTTGGCGTAGCCGGCCGCCTTGCGCTCGCTCTCGGTCAGCGACCACACGTCGTCCTCGGTCGCGGGCGGCAGTTCGTAGCCCTTCTGCACGCCGCGCAGCCCGGCCGCGAGGATCACCGCGTACGCCAGGTACGGGTTGCAGGCGGAGTCCAGGTTGCGGACCTCGACCCGGCGCGACGACGCCTTGCCCGGGGAGTACATCGGGACGCGGACCAGCGCCGAGCGGTTCGCATGGCCCCAGCAGACCGCGGTGGGTGCCTCGCCGCCGACCACCAGCCGCTTGTAGGAGTTGACCCACTGGTTGGTGACCGCGCTGATCTCGCGGGCGTGCTGCAGGATGCCCGCCACGAACGCGCGGCCGGTGTCGGACAGCTCGTACGGGTTCTCCGGGTGGTAGAAGGCGTTCTGATCGCCCTCGAAGAGGCTGAAGTGGGTGTGCATGCCCGAACCGGCCTGGGCGCTGAACGGCTTGGGCATGAACGAGGCCCGCACCCCCTGGGTGATCGCGACCTCCTTGACCACGTACCGGAACGTCATCACGTTGTCGGCCATGGTCAGCGCGTCCGCGTAGCGCAGGTCGATCTCCTGCTGGCCGGGCGCGCCCTCGTGGTGGCTGAACTCCACCGAGATGCCCATCGCCTCCAGCGTCTCGATCGCGTTGCGCCGGAAGTGCGGGGCCGCGTTGTGGCTGGCCTGGTCGAAGTAGCCGCCGGAGTCGGCCGGAACCGGTTCGCTGCCGTCGTCGGGCAGGTTCTTGAGCAGGAAGAACTCGATCTCGGGGTGCACGTAGCAGGTGAATCCCGACTCGGTGGCCCTGGCCAGCGTCCGGCGCAGCACGTGGCGCGGGTCCGCCCAGCAGGGCGAGCCGTCGGGCATGTGGATGTCGCAGAACATCCGCGCCGAGTAGTGCTCGCCGTCGGCGGTCTCCCAGGGCAGCACCTGGAAGGTGGCCGGATCCGGCTTGGCGACCATGTCCGACTCGTAGACGCGGGCGAAGCCCTCGATCGACGAGCCGTCGAACCCGATGCCCTCGGCGAAGGCGCCTTCCAGCTCGGCGGGCGAGATCGCCACCGACTTCAGGATGCCGAGGACGTCGGTGAACCACAGCCGCACGAAGCGGATGTCACGTTCCTCCAGGGTGCGGAGCACGAACTCCTGCTGGCGGTTCATGCTGGCAGCCTAAGAGTTCGGGGGCCGAATCGCGTAACTGGTCCATGAGGGTGTGGAAAACGCCCTCCCGTCACCCGACCACCTCCCCCCACGGAGGCGCTGACGCGCCACACGACCCACCGTCACCCGACCACACTGGGGCGTCGGCGCGGTGGGGGCCTACTTGTTGGCCGTGCAGCGGGTGCCGGGCGGGGGCAGCGTCAGGTCGGTGAGGTACTTGGTGCCCGCCGCGTCGACGCAGGAATTGCCCTGCAGGAACGCGGTGTGCTGGGTGCCCTCGAAGGTCAGCAGCCTGCCGTGCAGCGCGTTCGCGAGGTCCACGCCCGCCTGGTACGGGGTGGCCGGGTCGTTGGTGGTGGAGATGACCAGGGACGGGGGCAGGTTGCCGACGTGCGGCTGGGTGGTCTCGCCCGTCACCGGCACCGGCCAGAAGGCGCACTTGTCGCGCGCCGCGCTGGCGCCGCGGCCGTTGTCCAGGAACGGCGCCACCTGGCGGTACTGCTGGTCGGATGCCTGGGCCTTCGCCGGGTCGTTCACGCGCTGGTCGTCGACGCAGTGCACGGCGTCGAAGGCGTCGAGGGTGTTGGCGTACCTGCCGTCGGACTCGCGCGAGTAGTAGCTGTCCGCCAGCCCCATGAGCGTGGTGCCCTTGCCCTGCTTGAGCTCGTTCAAGCCGGTGTTGAGCTGCTCCCACAGGCTCGGCGTGTACAGCGCCTGGGTCGCGGCCATGGTGACGTCGCTGTAGGAGACCTTGCGGTTGTCCGCAGCGGTGGCCGGGCGGTCGAGCAGCGGCCGGGTGATGGCCTGGAACGACTGGACCGCGCGTCCCGGGTCCTTGCCGAGGGAGCAGGTGCGCTGCTTGGCGCACCAGGCGGCGAAGTCGTTGAACGCCCGCTGGAACCCGGCTCCCTGGGCGATCAGCTGCTGCTGCGCGTTCTGGGAGGGGTCGATGGCGCCGTCGAGGATCATGGCGCGCACGTTGCCGGGGAACGCCTCGGCGTACTCCGACCCGATCCGCGTGCCGTAGGAGTAGCCGAGGTAGGTGAGCTTCTGGTCGCCGAGCGCGGACCGCAGCACGTCCATGTCCCGGACGACGTCGCGGGTGCCGACGTTGGCGAGCATCTTGATCCCGGTGCGCTGGGCGCACTTCGCGTCGTAGTCGCGCTCCTCCTGCTCGGTGCGGGCCACGCCGGCCGGGGAGGAGTCCGCGTTGACGTCCAGCCGGTCGGCGTCGCGCTCCTGGTCGGTCAGGCAGCGGATCTGCGGCTGCGAGGAGGCGATGCCGCGCGGGTCGAAGCCGACCAGGTCGAACCGGTTGCCCAGATCGGTGCCACCGACCGAGCTCGCCAGTCCGGCCGTCGAGCTCATGCCCGACGCGCCCGGGCCGCCCGGGTTCAGCACGAGCGACCCGATTCGCCGGGCCGGATCACCCGCGGGTTTGCGCAACACGCCCACCGTGATGGTCTGCCCCTGCGGGTCGGAGTAATCCATCGGCACCTGCAGCCGAGCGCACTCCAAGCCCGGATCGCGGTAGGCGGTCCGGTCGCTGTCGTTGGTCGCGTACTGCTCGCACGGACCCCAGGACAGGGACTGGCCGTAGAACTTCTCCAGTCCGGGCGGCACGGGTCCCACCGGACCCTTCTGTTCGGTGTGCGGCTGCAGCTCGGCGGGCTGCGTCATCGGACTGCATCCGACCGCCCCGCCCAGCAGGACGAGCACCCCGAGCACGGTCAGTAGGCGTGTCATCGTCGCATCGTGACACGGAAAAGGCGCTGACCTCACATCGGGCAGGACCGCACATCGGGCGGGGCGACGCGGGATGGTCAGGTGCGCGAAGATGGACGCATGCCCCAGCTGCGCATCGCTCTCGCACAGGTCAACGCATGCGTCGGCGACCTCGCCGGCAACAGCTCGATGATCCTCGACTGGACCCGCAAGGCCGTCGCCGAAGGCGCTCACCTGGTGGCCTTCCCCGAAATGGTGTTGCCCGGGTACCCGGTCGAGGACCTGGTGCTGCGGAAGTCGTTCGCGGCGGCGAACCACGCCGAACTGGAGTCGCTGGCCCGCCGCCTGCAGGAGCACGGCTGCGGGGACGCCCTCGTGGTCGTCGGCCACCTGGGTCGCGACGACGAGGGGCCGCGCAACTCGGCCTCGCTGCTGCACGGCGGCGAGATCGTCGCCACGTACCACAAGCACCACCTGCCGAACTACGGCGTGTTCGACGAGGCCCGCAACTTCGCGCCCGGGTTCGAACTGCCCATCGTGCGGCTGCACGGGTTGGACGTGGGCGTGGTCATCTGCGAGGACATCTGGCAGAACGGCGGGCCGGTCGCCGCGCTGGGCGAGGTCGGTGTGGACCTCGTGGTGAGCATCAACGCCTCGCCGTACGAGCAGGCCAAGGACGACGCGCGGGCGCCGCTGGTGGCCCGGCGGGCCGCCGAGGCGGGGGCGCCGATGGCCTACGTGAACCTGGTCGGCGGCCAGGACGAGCTGGTCTTCGACGGCGGGTCCATGGTCACCGCGCCGGACGGCGAGATCCTGACCCGCGCCCCGCAGTTCACCGAGCACCTGACGGTGCTGGACGTGGACCTGACCGCGGGCGGCCACACCTCGACCACGGTGCCCGCCGAGCCCGGCCCGATGCGCATGCCCGCGTTCGACGTGCGCCGCCTCGTGCTCCAGCCCGACCCCGTCCCGGCGTACGAACCGCAGCCCGCGCCGCCGGTCGCCGAGCCGCTCGACGACCTCGCGGAGGTGTGGTCGGCCCTGGTCACCGGGCTGCGCGACTACGTGCGCAAGAACGGTTTCCGGGCGGTGACGTTCGGCTTCTCCGGCGGCATCGACTCGGCGGTGTGCGCGGCGCTGGCGGTCGACGCCCTCGGCGCGGACTCGGTGTACGGCGTGTCGCTGCCGTCGCACTACTCCTCGGAGCACTCCCGGTCCGACGCCGCCGACCTGGCCGAGCGCCTCGGGTGCCACTTCGAGGTGCAGCCGATCGCCGACATGGTCGAGGTGTTCGTGCGGCAGCTGGGGCTGACCGGGCTGGCCGAGGAGAACGTGCAGGCCCGCTGCCGGGGCGTGACGCTGATGGGGCTGTCCAACCAGCGCGGCCACCTGGTGCTGGCCACCGGCAACAAGACCGAGCTGGCGGTCGGCTACTCCACCATCTACGGCGACGCGGTCGGCGGGTTCGCGCCGATCAAGGACGTGCCGAAGACGCTGGTGTGGCAGCTGGCGCGGTGGCGCAACGCCGAGGCCGAGAAGCGCGGCGAGACGCCGCCGATCCCGGAGAACTCGATCAGCAAGCCACCGTCGGCCGAGCTGCGGCCCGGCCAGGTCGACACCGACTCGCTGCCCGACTACGACGTCCTCGACGTGGTGCTCGACGGGTACGTGGAGGGCGACCGCGGGTACGCCGAGCTGATCGCCGACGGCTTCGACGCCGAGCTGGTCGAGCGGGTGTTGCAGATGGTCGACCGGGCGGAGTTCAAGCGCCGCCAGTACCCGCCGGGGACGAAGATCTCGCTCAAGGCGTTCGGCCGGGACCGGCGGCTGCCGCTGACCAACCGGTGGCGCGAGGTCCGGCCGTAGCAGCCGATCGCTGAGGAGGCGCGCTCATGTGGGTCGTCCACGGCGCCTGCGCCGGGGACGGTCGGTTGCTGGTGTGGGCGGAGGACTCCGAGCTGCCCGCGAAGGTGCCCGGACGCGCTCCCCGCGGCCCGGTGGCGCACCCGTTCGCGGTGCCCGGCGAGGCGTTGCGGGAGGCGCTGCCCACCGATCGGTCCAAAGTGGACAACTTCGCGCTGTGGCTGCCCTCGCACGCGTCGGCCCCGGTGCCCTCGCCCGAACTGGTGCGGGACCCGCTCACCGCCGGTCCCGCGCCGCGCGGCCGGATCCGGTTGCGGTCGTGGCTGGTCCCCGCGGTGGAGATCGCCGCCGCGGCGGTGCCGGAGGTGCTGACCGGGATCGGTGACGCGCTGCCGGGCTGCCGGCTCGGGGCATCCGCGCGGTTCCTGCACGAGGTCGGGCGGTTCGCCGACGACGTGGTCTCGCGCGGACGGGTGCTGCCCGCGTTGGAGACCGGCGGCGACCGCCCGGAGGCCCGTTGGCGGCCGTGGTTGACCGGCACCGACTCGGCGCGGCTCGTCGGGCTGCGCGAGGCGATGCCGCCGTCGTTCCGGTGCGTCGACGCCGCCCCGCCCGCCCAGGCGCTGCGGACCGCGGTGCACGCGCTGGTCGACGGGATCGCGCGGGTCCGGGCGGAGATCGACGTGCCGCGCGGGCGCGACGCCACCGCGGCGTGGCTGCGGGCGCTGACCGGCGAACCGCGCTTCGACGCCGACCCCGACGAAGTCGACCGGCTCGCCCGGGAACTCGACGACTGGCGTTCCGGCACCGGCGAGAAGCCGGTGCGGACGTGCCTGCGCCTGCACCCGCCGGACGACGACGAACCGTGGCGGCTGGAGTTCCTGCTGCAACCGGTGGACGACCCCAGCGTCCTGGTGCCCGCGCGGGAGGTGTGGCAGGACGGCGACAGCGTGCTGCACCGCTGGGTCGACGACCCGCAGGAGGCGCTGCTGTCCGACCTCGGCCGGGCGGGTGCGCTGCTGCCCGAGCTCGACGCGGCGCTGCGCGTGGCGCACCCGATGGAGCTGGAGCTGGACACCGAGGGCGCGCACGAGTTCCTCACCAGCGCTCCGGCGCTGGACCAGGCGGGGTTCGGGGTGCTGCTGCCCTCCTGGTGGGGCCGCACCGAACGGCTGGGGCTGAAGCTGACCGCCAGCAGTGCGAGCACGCCCGGCGTGGTGACCAAGGAGTCCGCGATCGGCCTCGACGCGATCGTCGACTACCGCTGGGACCTCGCGCTCGGCGACGCCGAACTCAGCGAGCAGGAACTGGACGAACTCGCCGCCGCCAAGGTGCCGCTCGTGCGGTTGCGCGGGCGGTGGGTGCAGGTGGACCGCAAGCGGCTCGCCGCGGGCCTGCGGTTCCTGGAGGACTCCCGCACCGGGCGGATGACCGCGGGCGAGGCGCTGCTGCACGCCGGGGTGGGCGGCGACGGCGCGCCGCTGCCGGTGACGGCGGTGACCGGCAGCGGCTGGCTCGGCGACCTGCTGTCCGGCCAGGTCGAGCAGCGCCTCGAACCGGTCGACCCGCCACCGGACTTCGCCGCGACGCTGCGGCCCTACCAGCGCCGCGGCCTGGCGTGGCTGGCGTTCCTGGACCGGCTGGGGCTGGGCGCCTGCCTGGCCGACGACATGGGCCTGGGCAAGACCGTGCAGCTGCTCGCGCTGGAAGCGCTGTCCCGGGCGGGCGGTTCGCGGGGGCCGACGCTGCTGGTCTGCCCGATGTCGGTGGTCGGCAACTGGCAGCGCGAGGCCGCCCGGTTCGCGCCGTCGCTGTCGGTGCACGTGCACCACGGCGCCGACCGGCTCGGCGGGGACGAACTCGCCGAGCGGGCCGCCGCGCACGACCTGGTCGTCACGACGTACCCGCTGGCCGCGCGCGACGCGACCGCGCTGAGCGGGATCCGGTGGGAGCGCGTGGTCCTCGACGAGGCGCAGAACATCAAGAACAGCGCCTCCCGGCAGTCCAAGGCGGTGCGCGGGCTGGACGCGCGGCAGCGCATCGCGCTCACCGGCACGCCGGTGGAGAACCGGCTGGCCGAGCTGTGGTCCGTCATGGACTTCACCAACCCGGGCGTGCTCGGCTCGCTGAGCACGTTCCGGGCCCGCTTCGCGGTTCCGGTGGAACGCGACGGGGACACCGACGCCGCCGACCGGCTGCGGCGCATCACCGGGCCGTTCGTGCTGCGCCGCGTCAAGACCGATCCGGCGATCATCCGCGACCTCCCCGAGAAGGTCGAGATGAAGCAGCTGTGCAACCTGACCGCCGAGCAGGCGTCGCTGTACCAGGCGGTGGTCGACGACATGCTCGCCCGCATCGCCGAGAGCGAGGGCATGGAACGGCGCGGGCTCGTGCTCGCGACGATGTCGAAGCTCAAGCAGGTCTGCAACCACCCGGCGCAGCTGCTCGGCGACGGGTCACCGCTGCCCGGCCGGTCCGGCAAGCTCGCGCGACTGGAGGAGATCCTCGAATCCGTGCTCGCCGACGGCGACAAGGCGCTGGTGTTCACGCAGTTCGCCGAGTTCGGCGGGATGTTGGTGCCGCACCTGTCCGGCCGGCTGGACACCGAAGTGCTGTTCCTGCACGGTGGAACGCCGAAGAAGGTGCGCGACCGGATGGTCGAGCGGTTCCAGTCCGAGGACGGGCCGTCGGTGTTCCTGCTGTCGTTGAAGGCGGGCGGCACCGGGCTGACGCTCACCGCCGCCAACCACGTCATCCACCTGGACCGCTGGTGGAACCCGGCGGTCGAGGACCAGGCCACCGACCGGGCGTTCCGCATCGGCCAGCGCCGCGACGTGCAGGTCCGCAAGCTCACCTGCATCGGCACGCTGGAGGAGCGCATCGACCGGGTCATCGAGGAGAAGAAGGCGCTGGCGCGGCTCGTCGTCGGCGCCGGGGAGAACTGGTTGACCGAGCTGTCCACCGGTCAGCTGCGGGAGCTGGTGGCGCTGTCCGGGGAGGCCGTCGGTGAGTGAGTGGCGCGGATTTCCCCCGCCGTCGCGGCCCATCCGGGTCGAAGGCGGCATCCGGGCGCGCAGCCGTCGCGGGCGGATCGCGCAGACCTGGTGGTCGCAGCGGTTCATCGAGGTGCTGGAGTCGTTCGGGATGGGCGGGCGCCTGCAACGCGGCAAGAACTACGCCCGCGCGGGCCAGGTGCTGAACCTCACCGTGTCCACGAGCGTCGTCGTCGGCGTGGTGCAGGGTTCGCGCCCCGAGCCGTACCGGGTGCGGATCGGCATCAAGGCGTTCAGCGCGCAGGAGTGGGACCGCATCGAGCGGGAACTGGCCGGGCAGGCGTTGTTCGCGGCGAAGCTGCTGGCCGGGGAGATGCCCGCGGACGTCGAGGAGGTCTTCGACCGGCTCGGGCTGCGGCTGTTCCCCGCCACCATGCGCCAGTTGACCATGGACTGCTCCTGCCCGGACTGGGAAATCCCGTGCAAGCACTTGGCCGCCGCGTGCTACCTGCTGGCCGAGTCGTTCGACGAGGACCCGTTCCAGATCCTCGCGTGGCGCGGCCGCGGCCGCGAGGAACTGCTCGACCACCTGCGGAAGCTGCGCGGCACGGTCGCGGCCGGGACGTCGACGTCCGCCGAGGATGCCGCGCCGCTGGCCGAACACCTCGACGCCTTCTGGACGACGCCGGAGGCCGCGAGCACCGCTCCCCCACCACCGGACGGCGACGGGCCCGACGACGCGGCGCCGGAGGCGGTGCTCGACGAGCTGGACCCGCTGCGGGTCGGCGGGCGGGACGTCACCGACCTGCTCCGCCCGGCCTACCGGGCGATGGGCCGCTGAGGCTCACCGCGGTTACGCCCCGATCCGGGCTCATCACCGCGCTGTGCGCCTCGGCCTGGGTGGCGAGTGCGCGCACGCCCGCGAAGTTGACCGGGCTGTCCTCGACGTGCGTCGCGATGAGATCTTCGCCGCCCCAGATGAGGTAGAGGTTGCGCGCGTAGTAGCTGGGGCGGCCACGCGCGTTCCACGCGCCGAATTCCGCCGTGTAGAGGCCGAACTCGCAACGCAGGCGGGCGAGTTCGGACACCGCCCACGGTTCCAGCTCGGCGCGCAGTCTTTCCGGGTCGGTCCCGTCCGGGTCGACCTGCTTCCTGGCCAGCTCCCACTCGCCGTCCTGGTCCGGGTGGACCGACTCCAGCACGTACCCGAAACGCAGCACCAGGATCACTCCCTTCGTCGGTGGATAGACTTCCCGCCTCACCGTGACTTCCGGTGTTCACGATCACACACAGCGTGATGTGTCATAGGTGAAGCACATAGGTGCCGACAGGGTGAACGTCGTCATCCGCGTGGGGAAGGACCAAGCCAGTGCCGCAATCCCGGGCCACCATCGAGCGTCGACAACTCGGCGCCGAGCTGCGACGACTTCGTGAAGCCGCAGGCAAGAGCCAAAAAGACGCAGCCGCGGTCATCGAGTGCGACACCAGCCTGATCAGCAGGTTGGAGCGTGGACAACGCTCCCTGAAGGTGCTGGAGCTGAGCGCGCTGCTCGATTTCTACGGAGTCGATGGAGAATCCAGGCGCCGAGTCATCGAAATCGCCCAGCTGGCCCGACAACGACAGCCGCGTCGGACGTACGCGGACAGTCTTCCCGGCGCGTTCCACAGACTGCTCGACCACGAACAGGACGCTGCCGAACTGCTCTTCGCGGAGAACGAGCTGATCCCAGGACTGCTCCAGACCGAGGAGTACATCCGGGCGTTGATGCGCATCGGCCGGGCCGCGATCTTCGACTCGCCGCCGCATGACATCGAGGATCGCGTCCGGTTCCGCCTGCAACGGCAGGAACTTCTGAGCCGCCCATCGCCCGCGGAGATGTGGTTCGTGATCGGCGAAGCCGCGTTGCGCCGTCCGCTGGGTTCGAAGTCGGTGCTGCGCAGGCAACTCCACCACCTGCAGGATCTGATCGAGCAGCACCCGCATCTCACGGTCCAGGTTGTTCCACTGTCGACTGTGGACCATCCGTTGCTCGGCGGATCGATCGAGATACTCCGATTTGACGGTCGTGCCCCGGACATCGTCTATCAGCCGACTTTCACGGGTGGTGGCGTCTACATCTCCGAGGAACCGGACATCTCCACATGCACGCGGGCTTTCGATAGGTTGCGAGCCGTGGCGCTCGGGCCGGAGGAATCCCGGCTCTTCGTCGCCAAGTGCGCGAAGGAGCTCGCTGATGGACCGTGAGGTCGAGCAGGACGGTTGGTTCAAGAGCAGCTACAGCGGGGCACACAACCCGAGCTGCCTGGAAGCCCGATTACGGGCCGATGGGATCGAGGTGCGGGACTCGAAGGATCCCGACGGTGCCGTGTTGCGGTTCGGATTCGCGGCGTGGGGGCGGTTCCTGCGACGCGTCGCCGGGTGATGCCGGGAGGGAGGCGTCCCCCACGCGCCTCCCTCCCGGGCTTTCGCGCTCCCGTTCCGTTGGACGCGTGGTGGGTCGTTCGGTTGCCCGCGTCTTGTTCCCGTTTTTCCCGCACTCCCGTTCCGGCTGGTCACGTGCTATGCATGAGCGGCCGAGATCGGGAGGGGCGATGGTGTGGAGGGCCGTTCGGGTCGGGCTGGCGCTGCTGGGCGTCGTGGTCGCGGGGACGTCCTGTTCCGGTGGCGCGCAGCGGCCCGCGGCGCCGGCGAGTCGGCTCGACGACGTCGTCGCGCGCGGTGAGCTGCGGGTGTGCAGCACCGGCGACTACCGGCCGTTCACCTTCCGCGACGCCGACGGCCGGTGGAGCGGGATCGACGTCGACATGGCGCGGGACATGGCCGCGAAACTCGGGGTGAAGGCGACCTTCGTGCCGACGACGTGGCAGACGCTCGGCGCCGACTTCGCCGCGAAGTGCGACATCGCGGTCGGCGGGGTGTCGGTGACGCTCGACCGGGCCCGGCTCGGCTTCTTCAGCGAGCCGTACGTGGTCGACGGCAAGACGCCGATCACCCGCTGCGCCGACGTCGGGCGGTTCCAGGCGCTGGAGCAGATCGACCGGCCCGGGGTGCGGGTCGTGGTCAACCCCGGCGGCACCAACGAGACGTTCGCGCGGCAGCACCTGAAGCAGGCGACGATCGTCGAGCACCCGGACAACAACACGATCTTCCAGGAGATCGTGGACGGCCGGGCCGACCTGATGATGACCGACGCCACCGAGACCAGGTGGCAGGCCCGGCAGCACCCGCAGCTGTGCCCGGTGCACCCGGACCAGCCGTTCACGTTCGCCGAGAAGGCGTACCTGCTGCCGCGCGGGGACGTGGTGTTCCAGCAGTGGGTGAACCAGTGGCTGCACCTCGCGCTGCACGACGGCACCTACCGCCGCATCGCCGCACCGTGGATCGGCTGACGCCTCACCCGCCGCGCTCGGCCGCCCGCCGGGCCACCAGCCCGAGCTGCATCAACATGGTCATCCGGTCGTAGTAGACCTCGCCGCCGATGACCCGGCCGTGCTGGTCGTAGCGCAGGGTCTCGCAGAACGGCATGTCCATCGGACGGCCGGTGGCCGGGTGGTCGCCGAGCGGACCGTCGTTCTCGCCGCGCCCGTGGAAGTACGCGACCGAGAAGTTCGGGCCCCCGACGTACGAGGCGCCGATCACCCGGGCGTTCGAGAACCCCGCGATCCACTCGCCCAGCCACGCCTTGAACTCGGCGAGCGTGTGCAGGGTGTGCCGGTGCGGATGGTCGATGTAGGCGAATTCCGGCCCCACGTGGTGGTCGATCTCGTCCAGCCGGCGCTCGTTGAACATCTCGTGCAGCGCCCGGTGGGTGTCCTGGTGGTTCATGGGTTCCTCCCGAGGTGACGGGCCCGCCCGACCACGGTTCGATGGTCCACCCCGCGCCGCGCGGCCGTCCAGGGGCCGCGGCGATGTGACGTTGCACCGCGGATCGTCCCCAGCCGGGCCCGGCCGTGCGACGCTGAGGCGCGTAACCATCCACGACTACCCGGGGACCCGCGCGACGGGCTTCGAGGGAAAAGGACGGTCGACGATGACTGCTGCCCACAACCAGCCGGAACAGGCCCCCTACGGCTCCACGCCGGCGAAACGACGGGTGCGCGTCCACCACCTGCAGCAGCTGAAGGAACGCGGTGAGCCGTGGCCGATGCTCACCTCCTACGACATGTACACCGCGCGGATCTTCGACGAGGCCGGGATCCCGGTGCTGCTGGTCGGCGACTCCGCGGCCAACAACGTCTACGGCTACGAGTCCTCACTACCGGTGACCGTGGACGAACTGCTGCCGCTGGTCCGGGCGGTGACCCGGTCCGCCGAGCACGCGCTGGTGGTGGCCGACCTGCCGTTCGGCTCCTACCAGGCGTCGCCGGAGCAGGCGCTGGCGACCGCGACGCGGTTCATGAAGGAAGGGCGGGCGCACGCGGTCAAGCTCGAAGGCGGCCGCCGCTACGCCCCGCAGGTGGAGGCGCTGGTCGCCGCCGGAATCCCGGTCATGGCCCACATCGGCTTCACGCCGCAGAGCGAGCACGGCCTCGGCGGGTACCGGGTCCAGGGGCGCGGCGCGGCCGCCGACGACCTGCTCGCCGACGCGCTCGCTGTGCAGGAGGCCGGGGCGTTCGCGGTGGTGCTGGAAATGGTCTCGGCCGAGGCCGCCAAACGCGTCACCGCCGAGCTGCGCATCCCCACCGTCGGCATCGGCGCCGGTCCGGACTGCGACGCGCAGGTGCTGGTGTGGACCGACATGGCCGGGATGAACACCGGCCGCACGGCCCGGTTCGTCAAGCGCTACGCCGACCTCGGCGGCGCCCTGGCCGACGCCGCGACCCGCTACGCCGCGGACGTGCGCGACAGGGCGTTCCCGGCGGCGGAGCACTCGTTCCACTGACCCGGACACGGCCGGGAGGGCGGCTACCGCGTGCTTCACCAGCGGCGGTAGCCGCCTTCTCGTTCGGTCCCGCCCGAGACACTCTTCAGGCGGGCGGGGTTCCGTCGCCGAACGGGCGTCCGCCCAGTGCCTCCCGGCCGTGCGGGGTGTGCCAGGCCGAGGGGTCAGGGCCGAGCGGGACGATCCCGGTCGGGTTGAGCTGGTGGTGCGTCGCGTAGTAGTGCCGCTTGATGTGGTCGAAGTCGACCGTGTCGCCGAAACCCGGGGTCTGGAACAGGTCGCGGGCGTACGCCCAGAGCACCGGCAGCTCCGACAGCTTCTGCCGGTTGCACTTGAAGTGGCCGTGGTACACGGCGTCGAAGCGCACCAGCGTGGTGAACAGCCGGACGTCCGCCTCGGTGATCGTGTCGCCGACCAGGTAGCGCTGGCCGGCCAGCCGCTCCGACAGCTGGTCCAGGCGGGCGAAGAGCCGTTCGTACGCCTGCTCGTAGGCCCGCTGCGAGGTGGCGAACCCGCACCGGTACACGCCGTTGTTGACGTCGGCGTACACCGCGGCGTTGACCTCGTCGATCTCGTCGCGCAGCCGCTCCGGGTACAACTCCGGTGCCCCTGCGCGGTGGTAGCGGGCCCACTCGGTGGACAGGTCGAGCGTCAGCTGCGGGTAGTCGTTGGTCACCACGCGGCGCTCGGCGACGTCGAGCACCGCCGGAACGGTGTAGCGCCCCTGGAACTCCGGGTCGGCGGCCAGGTACGCCTCGGACAGGAACTCGATGCCCGTCACCGGGTCGCGCCCCTGCGGGTCGAGGGTGAACCGCCAACCGCGCTCGTCGCGGATCGGGTCCACGACGCCCAGCGACAGCACGTCCTCCAGGCCCAGCAGACGCCGCACGATGACCGACCGGTGCGCCCACGGGCACGCCAGGCTCACCACCAGCCGGTACCGGCCGGGCTCGACCGGCCACCCCGAGGAACCGTCGGCGGTGATGCGGTCGGTGAACCGGTTCGGCTGCCGCACCCACTCGCCGCGCCCGGACGTCTCAGCCGCGAACTGCGCCTTCGCCATGCCCCCGAGACTAGGCCCGCCGCACGGGCCCGGTCCCACTCCTCGGGAACCGTAGAGTCCGCGGTATGGATCTGGATCTCTCCGGACGCTGCTACATCGTCACCGGCGCCAGCAAGGGCCTCGGTTTCGCCACCGCGCGCGCCCTGGTCGACGAGGGGGCGAAGGTGGTCGTGTCCTCCTCGTCGGAGGCCAACACCGCCGCCGCGGCCGCCGCGCTCGGCGACAGCGCCAGCGGTCTGGCCGCCGACCTCACCGATCCCGCCACCCCCGCCCGGCTCGTCGCGCACGCCCGCGAGCGGTTCGGCCGCCTCGACGGGCTGTTCGTCAGCCACGGCGGGCCGCCCGCCGGGATGCCCGGCGCGCTGGACGACGACACGCTGCGGCGCGGCCTGGAGATCGCGACCGTGGCGCCGATCCGGATGGCGCGCGAGGTGGCCGCCGAGCTCGGCGACGGCGGGTCGGTCGTGGTGCTCACCTCCACCTCGGGAGCCGAACCGCTGACTGGCCTGGCCAGCTCGAACGTGGCCCGCCCCGCCACGCAGGGGTTCGTCAAGGACCTGGCCAACGAGGTCGGCGCCCGCGGTGTGCGGGTCAACGCGCTGCTGCCCGGCCGGTTCGACACCGAACGCGCCCGCGAACTGGCCCGCGGCAACCCGCAGTCGCAGCGCGACGCCGAGCAGGCCGCGGCGCTGAAGCGGTCCGGTGCGCCCGAGGAACTCGCCGCGGTCGCGGCGTTCCTGCTCTCCCCCAGGGCGTCCTACGTCACCGGGGCCGCGTGGACGGTCGACGGCGGGCGGCGCGCCGAGATGTGATCACCCGGCGCGGCGGGCGAGCACGTCGGCGTGGCAGAGCTCGGGCGCGCACCAGCAGCCGAGGGCGCGCCCGCTCAGCTCGCCCTCGCGGATCCGTTCGAGCAGCGCGGGCTGCTCGTCGAGCCACTGGTCGTAGTGCCGGACCATCGCCTCCCGGTCGGTCTTGGCTTCCTTGACGAACGGGCTGGCGAAGTCCGACTCCGGCCAGGAGTGCCGGGTCCCGGAATGCCCGACGTAGGTCAGCAGTCCCTGCTCCTGCAACCACGGCACCAGGTGCTTGTGCGGGCCGTTCTTGCGGACGTTGACGACCACGGCGTGGCCGTCGAGCAGCGCGTCGGCCCGCTCCCGCTCGTCGTCGCTCCAGCCCCCGGCTTCCTCCGGCAGTTCCTCCACGACGAACCACCTCCCAGACCGCCAGCGTGACCCCGGGGCAGGCCGGATCGCCACTCGCTGCCCGGCACCGCCCAGCGAGGCGATTCCCGCCACCCCGAAGATCACACGTCGGTGATGCGCAGGCCCGCGTGCGCCTTGTACCGGCGGTTGATCGCGATGAGGTTGGCCGTCAACGCCTCGACCTGGTGGGCGTTGCGCAGCCGCCCGCCGTAGATGCCCCGCACGCCGGGGATGACGTCGGCGAGTTCGCGGACCACGTCGGTGGCCTCCCGGTCGTCGCCGAGCACCAGCACGTCGAGGTCCACGTGCGTGACGCCCAGGTCGGCCAGGGTCACCGCCGAGACGTGGTGGAAGGCCGCGGTCACCCGGGAGTCCGGGAGCAGCTGCTCGGCCTGCTGCGCGGCGCTGCCCTCCTCGACCGCCAGCGCGTGCGGCCCCTTCTTGTCGAAGCCCAGCGGGTTCACGCAGTCGATGAAGATCTTGCCCGCCAGTTCCGACCGCAGCGCCGCGAGCGTGTCGGCGTGCCCCTCCCAGGGCAGCGCGGCGAGCACGATGTCCGACGCCGCCGCGCACCCGGCGTTGTCCAGCCCGGTCACGTCGCCACCGGCGATGTCGGCGATCTCCGCGGCCGCCTGCTGCGCGCGCTCGGCCTTGCGCGATCCGATGACGACCTTCAGCCCCGCGTGGGCCCACCTGATCGCCAGCCCGCGGCCCTGCGCGCCGGTGCCACCCAGCACCCCGACCGTCATCTCCCGCACACCAGTCACCACGGCCCCTTCCGTCGACGTACACCGGTGATCTCCACGATCGGCGCACCGCGGCGGATCCGCCACCTCCGGGCGCTGTGGATCAGCTCACGCGACCGCCTCGAACACCACGTCCCGGCTGGTCGGATCGGCCCCCACCAGCCGGACGCGCACCCGTTGGCCCTCGCCGAGCCCGTCGCCCAGGCACCGGGCGATCACCGGCGGGTCGGCGACGAACACCTCGCCCGCCTCGCCGTTGGACGCGCGCAGCACGGTCGCGGGGAACTCCTCCCCGACCCGCTGCGACAGCGACCACGCCTGCGCCTGGGCGATGCAGGCCCGCTCGACCTGCCCGGCGACCCGGTCGGAGCTGCCCATCGCCGAGGGCAGTTCGGCCAGCGCCGCGCGCACCCACGCGGGCACCTCCCGGTCCGCGTTGACGGCCAGGCACACCTCCGCGCTGTACCGGTCGACGAGCCGCCGCAGCGGCGCGGTGACGTGCGCATACGACGCGCCGATCCCCGCGTGCCCGGCCCGCGCGGGCGCCCCGTCGCCGAAAGCGGTGTACCCGGCGCCGCGCAGCAGGCGGGTCGCGGCGACGTGCACCGCCAGCGCCTCGGGCCGCACCGGGTCGAGGTCGGCCAGCGCCGCTGACGGCGGGGTGCCCTCCGGCCAGTCGACGCCGAGCCGGTTCGCCGACCGCCGCAGCCCCGCGACGGTCTCCGGTTCCGGGTCGGGCACCGTGCGCAGCACGCCGACCCCGGCCGCCAGCATCATCTCCGCCGCGCACATGCCGGTGAGCAGCGAGATCTCCGCGTTCCACGCCTCGACGACCAGGCGCGGGCGCAGCACCAACCGCCACCCGCCCGCGCCGTCGGGCTCCACCTGCTGCTCGGGCAACCCGAGCTCGATCGCGCCGCGCCGCACCGCCTGCTCCCGGCGCAACCTCCCGACGACCGGCAACCACTCGATCGACGGGTGCACCCCGCCGAACCGCAGCGAACGCTGCACGCCCTCGTAGTCCAGCTGCGCGACGGAGCGCACCAGCGCGCGGCGCACGTCCACGCGCACCGGAAGTCCGTCGCCGTCCAGGTCGATCGTCCAGAGCACCGCGGCGCGCACCTGGTGCGGCAGCAGGCTGGCGGCGTCCTCGGACAGCCGCGTGGGGTGCAGCGGCACGTTGCCGTCCGGCAGGTACAGGGTCTGGCCGCGGCGGCGCACCTCGGTGTCCAGCGCCCCGCCCGGGGCGACGTAGGCCGCCACGTCGGCGATCGCGTAGTGCACGCGGAACCCGCGACCGTCGCGCCGGCGCACCAGCACCGCCTGGTCGAGGTCCTTGGCACCGGATGGGTCGACCGTGACCAGCGGCAGGTCGGTGGCGTCGACCCGTGACCCGGCCGCCAGCGGCTGGGCGACGGTCTGCTCGGCCTCGGCCAAGGCGGTGGTCGGGTAGTCGGCGGGCAGCCCCAGTTCGGCGCGCACCGCCGAGAAGTCCAGCCCGGGCCTTCCCGCCAACAGCGGTCCGGGCGGGTCGGCGCCGATCCCGTCGGCGGCGGCAACTCCGGTGCCACCGGGTGGGACCCGCGCCGCCGCCATGACGATCAGCGCCCCTCGTTCCAGCGCCTGTCGGCCTCGTCGGCGGCCTCGTTGCGCTCCCGGGCTATCTCCAGCGCCCGGGCCGCCGTCTCCTCGTCCGCGTACGGCCCCAAGCGGTCGGCCGCCCGGCACCCGGCCTTCGGCTCGACCTGCTGATGCTTCAGGCAGAAGTACCAACGTCCACGGGCCATACCCCGAGCCTCGCACGCTCGCCCACGTCTGTCACGCCTCAGGACGGGCGGTTCAGCCGGGGCTCACCAGCGCGCCGGCGGGGGCGGTGCGGGGGTGGCCTGGTCGGCCTGGCGCGGGATCGGATCCAGGCAGGACACCAGCACCCGGTGCGTCTCCGGGTCGTCGATGCGCCGGCCGTCCCGCATCCGGTACTCCAGTTCGCCGTCGTCGCCGACCTCCACGGTGCACCCGACCTCGGCGAGCTGGTCGTCGTCGAGGTCGACCAGCCGCTCGTAGCGGGACGGCACCACCCGGTACACCGGCCACTGCAGGTGGCCGAACGCCTGGTGGAACTCGGCCAGCAGGTTGCGCATCTGCTGCTGCCACGGCAGCGGCATCGCCTCCGCCAGCGACCGCGGCAGCACCGCGTACCCGCGGTCCACGCCGAGGCGAGCCCGGGAGAGGTAGTCGCCGAGCGGCGTGCTGGACGCGGGCGGACCGGAGTACCGCGGGATCGGGTCTGGCGTGAACATGATCAACCCCTCCGGAGATCAGCGAGCGCCGCCATTGTTACCGCTGGCCGCCGACCGCCGGTACCCCACCGGCGGCCTGCACCTTGTCGGGAACCGGCCGCACCGCGGTCGGCAGCAGTTCACCGCCGTCCCAGAGCTTGGTGATCTCCACCGACTCGCCGGGCTGCGGCGCCTGCACGATCTGGTTGTCGCCGAGGTACATCGCCACGTGGTGGATGCTGCCGGGATCCCGATTGGCCCCCCAGAACACCAGGTCACCGGGCTGCGCCTGGGACAGCGGCACGTGAACCCCGCCCTGCTGGTACTGGGTCTGCGAGTACTTGGGGATCTCCACCCCGGCCGCGCGCCACGCCTGCTGCACCAGGCCCGAGCAGTCGAAGGCGTCCGGACCCGCCGCGCCCCAGATGTAGGGGGCGCCCTGCTTGCTGGTGGCGTACTTGATCGCCTGGTCCGCCAACGCCCCCGAGCTGGGCAGGTCGTCGCAGGCGGTGATGCCCGGGACATCGCCCTGCACGCTCACCAGGTGCGCCGCCAGCGGTTCCCACTGGTGGTAGCGCATCGGGAACGCCGAACGCTCGACCTGCTGCGCCGCGGAGCCGGGTCGCATGTCCTCCCACCCGGACACCTGGAGCAGCCGGTCGTAGAACTTGTTGATCTGGTAGTCGACGTCGGTGACCTGCTGGACCGTGCCCCAGCCCATGGAGGGCCGCATCTGGAAGATGCCCAGCGAGTCCCGGTCCCCGCGGAACAGGTTCGCCAGGTTCGACTCGGTCTTGCCCGCCTGGATGGCGATCTGCCACGCCCGCGGCGGCAGGTTGCGCTGCTTGCCGATCTCGATGATGCGCTTGGCGATCCCCACCGACTCGGGGGTGAGCTGGGAGGCGTCGCTCTCGCCGCGCTGCGCGCCGTCCCCCCACGGGCCGAGGTCGGTCGCGCAGTCCGACCAACTCGGACGTCCCGCCCCGCCACCGACGAGCAGGGCGGTCAGGGCGCCGACCCCGAACAGACCTGCGAAACCCGCGAGCACGACGAACGCCACCACGAGTTTGCGCATGTCAACCTTCCTTGTCGTACATGGCCACCCGCCACCCGGCGGGCGTCCTGTTGACCCGCACGATCAGCTGCCCCAGGTCGGTGGGCAGCCGGACGTCCATCGACGTCGCGGTGGAGCGCAGCGGCGTCGGAGGACCGGTGACCGCCCCCGCCGAGTTGGCCGGGTCCACGGTGGCCATCTCGGCGAAGAACTCGTCGGTGACGAACGGGCGCAGCCCGTTCAGCCACTGCTGCTTGGAGGTGCCGGGCGGTGGGGTGACCCACCGCTGCGCCCACGCGGTCACCTCCGCCAGCCCGGCCGGGTCCGGCGGGACCGGCGGCGGGGTGGTGTCGGGGACCGAGATGGTGGGCGGCGACTTGGCCGGGCTGGGCCGGGCCTCGGCCGGGTACCGGGTGGTCGTGTGGCCGCGGGTGGCGGCCAACTGCTTGTTCGGCGGCGGGTCGGGCAGCAGGAACCCGATCGCCGTGGCGAGCACGGCCAGCACCACGACGGCGCCGGCCAGGTGCTTCGGCGAACGCAACGGCCAACCCCACAGCCTGCGGTACACCGCGGCCCGGCCGCGGTGCGTCCGGATCGGCATCAGCTACCCCCTCGACGCTCAGCCATCGGCCACCTCCAGGCCCCGCGACGGGCGGTACACCACGTGCACCGGGCGCCCGGCCACGACCTCCATGTCCGCCCGGCGCGGTTCGTGCTGCTCCGGCGGCGCGGTCGCGCCGACGGGCGCGTCCACCCGGTGCTCGGCGGCCCGGGACGGGATCAGCACCGGGTCCTCGTCGACGCCGTCCCAGGTGGCCTCCGCGACCGGGCTGGTGTTCACCACCCGGCTCGTGGACCGCCCCTCCGGCAGCGCCTGGACACCGCCGGGGCGCCGCTCCGCGCTGGCCGGCAGCACCGCCGGGCCACCGCCCGGGGCGGCCACCTCGGGCGCGTCGCGGTCGAGCCGCTGCGCGCTCGCCGCGACCGACGGGTGCTGCGCCTCCGGCCGGCTGCGCCGCCGCCCGCGCTGCGGGGTGAGGTACTCCTCCTCGGAGTCGGTGCCGCGCACCTGGTCCCAGAAACCGTCGTCGCCGCTCACGGCGTCCGGGCGCGGCCGACCGCGGAACCGGGAGAACACGCTCGGCGGCACGCGGGGCACCGCGCTGCCGAAGCCGCCGACGGACAGCTCGATCATCTGGCCCATCCGGCGCACCGGCTTGCCGACCATCAGGAACACGATCGTCACCAGACCGGCCATCATGATCTGGGTGAGCGGCGAGAAGCCGTGGGCCGGGTCGAAGATCCAGGTCAGGATCAGCGTGTGCAGCCCGGCCATCGCCGAGATCAGCGCCACGTTGAGCACCGCGGCACCCGCGATGCGGCCGACGGTGCGCAGGATCTGGTGGTACAGCAGGGCGACGAGGCCGATCAGCGGCCCGGCCAGGATCAGCACCCGCAACAGCACCTGGGCGAGCAGGATCGCGGCCTTGGCGAGCAGCTGGAACGTCGCGTACGCCAGGCCCTGGACCAGGGCGAGCGTTCCGGCGCCGACCCGACTGCCGTCGACGCCCTGGAAGTAGCCGTAGGCGCTGCCGGAGCGCGCCGCGACGTCGCGGTACTGCTGCTTCTTGGGCTCGGGTGAGCCGTTGTCCATGCCCTGGTTGGCCTCGACCTTCGTCCACGCCTGGGCGCGGAGCAGCTCCCGGCCGAGTTCCTTGGCCTGCGGTGAATCGGGCGAGCCGAACTCGCCGCGCAGCCAGTTGCGGTAGATGACCTGGTCGTGCAGCAGGGTCGGCAGCGAGTTCGTCTCGTCGACGCCGACCTCCTTGAGGAAACCGGCCTGCACCGCGGACGTCCCCTTGATGACCACGTCGTCCAGGGCGTGCGTGTAGACCAGCGGCGTCAGGTAGGTGGCCGCGGCGAACCACAACCCGGCCAGCGCCCACATGCCCTTCTTGCCGATGGTGGCCAGGTCGCCCTGCCAGATGTAGCGGAACAGCACGACCGCGAGCACCAGCGCGACCAGGCCGAACCACGGGGCGAACACGCTGTCGTACATCGCGACCGTGCCGGTGGCGATCACGTCGTCCAGCGGCTTCATCAGGTCGCGCTTGAGCAGCGCGTAGTGCAGCCCGTTGGTGGCGCCGACGACGTTCTTGGCGATGTTGAAGACCTCGTTGCCGAGCCAGGTGTCGACCAGCGCGTTCGGGTTGGTGACGCCCTGCGGCCCGCAGCCCAGGTCGTAGGTGTGCCACACCAGCCCGGCGTAGCCGACCTCGTCGTAGGCGCTGCCCGGATCCCCGTTGCCCAGCGGAGTGGGGTCGACGGCACCGACCATGCCCGAACCCGGGCGTTCCGGGTTCGGCGCCTGCTTGCAGTCGGAGTCCTGCGCCCAGGCCGGCGCGCCGACGAGCGCCTGGACCGCGAGCAGGCCGACGACGACGCCGAGCGCGCCGCGCCGGGAGCGGTTGGGCCGCGCTCCGGCCCGGCGGCGCCGCCGGATCACGACGAGGAGGACCGCGGCGAGCCCGGCCGCGAACACCGCGCCGCTCACCGCGCGTCGTCCCCACCTCGCTCGCCCGGCCGGCGGGTCGAGCGGTCGTCGTCGTCGCCGTATCCGATGCCGACGGTTTCGAGCTCGAACTCGTCGAACGAGTCGAGGTCCTCGGGGTAGTCGTCGGCGGGCGGCAGGCCGGGGGCGCTGGTGTCGGAGTTCGCGCCCTCCTCGGCCGAGCGGAGCGCGCGCCGTTCGACGTCCTCCTCGGCGGCGGCCGGGGTGGTGTCCAGCGCGGTCCGCAGGTGTTCCAGGTGCGGACCGGAGAAGTCGATGCGGATCTTCTCCACACCGCCGGCGCCGTCGCCGAAGATGAACTGGCGGGGCGAGCGGTCCCGCTCGGTGGCGTTGCGCGCCGGTCCCGGACGCCGTCCCAGCGCCGCCACCACCTGCTCGTACCCGGCGCCGACCGGCACCTTGAGCAACCGCAGCGCGTCGGCCTGGGCGTCCTCGTCGTCGAGCCGGCCGACGAACACCGAGTCCAGCAGCGACACGAAGCCCTGGATGCGCAGGAAGTCCGCGGGGATCTGGCTGGACAGCAGCACGCGCACGTTCCACTTGCGGGAGTCGCGGGCGAACCGGTTCATCAGCACCCGGCCGGTCGGCACCTCGGAGAGGAAGAACGCCTCGTCGATCCAGACGCCCTTGCGCTCGTTCTTGGGCCGTTCGTAGATGGACCGCTGGGTCAGCCACGCGGCGAGGTTGAGCATCTCGACGCCGAGCGCTTCGGCGTCGGTCCAGTGCTCCCGGCCGACACCGTCCTTGGGCAGCGTCAGCCCGGCCATGGTGAGCACGGTGAGCCGGTCCTCGCGGCCTTCGGAGTACGGGTCGGCGTCGGCTTCCGGGATCAGCAGCGACATGCGTTCCCGGATCTCGTCGAGGAAGTCGGCGACGACCACGGCGTGCTCGTGGTGCTCGCTGGCGTCGCGGCGCAACGCCTCGAAGACCATGCCCGGGTGCGCGTCCGGCCGGCCGCCGACCGCGCGGACCGCGCGCAGCAGCACGATCCGGGTCTGCGGCAGCCGCGCCACCTCGTAGGGCAGCAGGCCGGTGAGCACGTCGAGCACCAGGCGCCGCCGGGTCGCGGCGGCCAGCGCGCGTTCCCGGCGCCAGCTGCGCTCGGGGTCGTCCTCGTCGACGAAGTGCTCCAGTTCGGGTTCGGCGACGACCCGGTACGGGTTGAGGATGCCCGGTTGGGCGTTGAGCAGGTTGATCGGCCGCGCGTAGGGCCGCAGCTCGGGGAGGTTGCACAGCTCGGCCAGCGGACCGGACGGGTCGAGCAGCGTCCAGTGCGCCCCGGAGCGCAGCGTCTTGTAGACGATTCCGCCGCCGAGGAAGGACTTCCCGCCGCCGAGTCCGGCGACCATCGCGGTCAGCCCCGAGGCGTCGCGGACCTCCTGCGCCATCCACGGGTCCCAGGCCACCGGGCGCCGGGTCGCGGTGCAGGTCTCGCCGAGCAGGATGCCGCGCCGGTCACCGACCTCCGCGGTGGCCTGCGGCACCGCCGACGCCGCCCACACCACCGAGCCGCGGCGCAGGTAGGCGCCGTTGGCCAGCGGCTCGCCGGGGATGAACTCGCGGGCCATCGCGTACTGGGCCTCGGGGTGCTCGATGGCGACCTTCGGCTTGTACAGGTCGAGGATCTGCTGCGCCAACCGCAGCGCGTCGCGTTCGGTCGGGCCGGACACCGCCATCCGCCACCACGACTTGACCCGGGTGGCCAGCGCGGTGAAGCCGGTGGTCATCTCGTCGTCGATCTCCAGCACCCGGCTCGCCTGCCGGGCCAGCGACGTCGGCGGCTCCAGGCCGTGCTCCTCGGTGTAGTGCCGCACCTGGGAGCGCACCTTGTTCATCTGCCGCTGCAGCTCGCCGCCGACGTCCTCCGGGCGCCGCACGTAGATCCGCGCCGACCACTCCACGGGCGCGGCGAGCCGGTCGGAGTGCTGCATCCACGGGTCGTCGATCTCCGGGATCTGCAGGCCGTGGGTCTGGCCGACGGTGAGCACCGCGACGTGCCGGGTGACCCCGGCGTTGGAGCCGGTGCGGCCGCGGACGGTCACGGTCGGCGCGTACGGCTCCTGGTGCATGTCGGAGGCGTCGGTGAACGACGCGAGGTCCTCGGGCTCCCACGGCGCGCCGGGCACCGCGGGCAGGTTGCGGGGCGCGGGCAGGCCCAGCGAGCACGAGCGGTGCATCAGCCAGGAGACCTCCTCGGCGGTGACCGGACGTCCGTCCAGCCCGGCCGAGCCGATCACCTGGTCCAGGTGCTCGATCTCGCTGTCCAGCGCGAGGAGTTCGGCGTCGACGGCCTCCGGGAAGACGCGGCGCAGCAGCGGCGCGGCGCGCTCCACCGCGCGGTCCACGACGTTGCGGGTCTGCACCTGGACGCCGAGGTAGACCTCCTTCTCGGCCATGGAGCGGCCCATCAGCTGCTGCTGCTCGCCGACCATGTAGTCGTCGAAGGACAGCGCGCCGGGCGAGTCCGGCAGCGGATTGCGCGAGTTGTGCACGTGCGCCTCGGCCCACATGCGGATCGGGTACGGCCGGGTGGTGACGCGCAGGTGCAGCCAGCGGCCCTGGAGTTCGGCGTACTGCCCGGCGATCGCGGCGATGAGGTCCTGGCGCTGCGAGTCGGAGCGGAACGACCAGCGCTGCGGGGAGAGCCGGTACCAGGCGAACACGTCCTGCCCGGTGCGCAGCAGGTGCCCGTCGATGGTGCGGGCCGCGATCGACGGGGTGTACGACGGGATCGACTGCTCGTCGCCGAGCCCGCGGCCGCGCTTGCCCTTGGGAGCGCGGGCCTTTCCGCTGGAGCCGCGGGATTGGGGGACCTGGTGCGTGTTGCGCTCACGGCCTCGCCGGCGACCGAACACCGCGAACCTCCTTGCTACGCGCGCGCCTGCTGGGAGCCTTGCCGCGACCGGTCGACCGCTCGGGCCGAGCGGTGCGCCGCGGTTGCTGCTTCTGCTGCTGGGTACGACCCCGCTGGGGTTTGCGCGGGCGGGGCCGTTCCCCCCTCACCCTGATCCGTGCCGCACTCGCGGCTCCTCCCGTTCCGGACGTCGTCTCGCGGGGTGCGGTGAGTTCCCGCAGCCACATCACCATTACCGCACCCAGGGGACGTTCATGGCTGATCCGCGAGCAGATGAGCCGGGTGATCACGATCGTGATGACCACGGCCCACGCGGTGGAGAAGAAGTCGAAGCCGATGTTCATCCGGCGCTCGACGGCGAGCACCAGGATGAACACCACGATTCCCACGCCCCAGGCCACGTACCGGGCGCGCCACGGGAACGTCGCCTTCGGCGGGCCGAGCCAGACGGCGTCGACCCGGTAGATCTCGTCGTCGGTTCGGATCCGCACTGGCGATCACCCGCTGGTGCTGAAAAGACCGGCGATGAACGTGCCGATGTCGACACCGGCGCCGGTCACGGCCAACCCGATGATCGCGAGCGCGACGAAGACACCGCCGACGCGGCGCATCACGCCGGCGTTGTCGCCCTTGCCGCCGCCCAGCCACAGCAGCAGGATCGCCACGGTGAGCAGCAGCAGCGGCAGCAGGTTGTTGAGGATCCAGCCGCGGATGCCATCGGTTCCCAGCTGTGTCTGCTGCGCCATCACGTGCAGGTCTGCCAGTGTGTCCAGTGGCATGGCGGTCATCTCTGTACCCCTGAGTGCGCGGAGTGTCGTCGGGTCGGTGCTTCAGCGCGCCGGGTGTGATCCGGCACGCAGGTACGAGTAGAACATGTCATGGTCACCAGAAGTAGTGGTTGCGAGTTCGGGTGTGGCGAGTGCACCGCGCCGGGGCGCACGGCGGTCACGCGATGAATAGGCCGAACGGGCTTGCCTCTTTCGGCGCAGCACCGCCGTTTCGGCGCTCACCTGGCCGGTTCCGGGCCGGAATCTCGTGGCTGTTCACCCGCTTGCGAGCCCCTTCGTAACGCACCGTGCATGAGGCGGCCGGTCAGTGGATTTCCGCACATCGCGCCATGATGCACCCGTCCGGATCACGCGAGTGTGACATCGCGGAACCGGGCCCCTCCGCTAGGTGATCTTGCCGCGCCCTCAGAGTAGCGGGCACGCACCGCGAGGTCCCGCCCAGGGCGGCGGAACTCGCCCGAATATCGGAACAACCGGAGGATTCCCCGAAACAAACCACCATTGTGGACGCAACGAACCCACGATGTGGGACGGGCGCGAGGAAACCACCCCTTCCCCACCGACCGACCGCCGCGGGTTCTCCGATGGGCACAGCGGCGCGCAGCGCCTCCGTGGGGGGTGGTCGGGCGACGGGCGGGCCGCTGAGGTTCCGCCACCGGCACCGCCACGCACAACGAGTTCAAAGACAGGCTCTGTGACTGAGGTTCCCGCCGAGGAAGGCGACCACCTCAAAAGAGACAGCGGAAGGAGTCGGCCTGTAAGCCGGATTCTGTTCCCGGGAGCCTCACGGCTACCCGTTCGGCGGCCATCCATCTCGGCCTGCCGTCGCCGGCAGGCTCCAGCGGCCTACCCGCGGACCTCGGGCGGGCCACCCTCGAACGTCCGCGCAGACGCCGTGCCGGCGTCCTCTTGGCCTTGCTCCGGGTGGGGTTTACCGAGCCACCCCGGTCACCCGGGGTGCTGGTGGTCTCTTACACCACCGTTTCACCCTTACCCGGCGGACGGCACGTCCACCGGGCGGTCTGTTTTCTGTGGCACTCTCCCGCGGGTCGCCCCGGGTTGCCGTTGGCAACCACCCTGCCCTGTGGAGTCCGGACTTTCCTCGACGGGACACTGCCCGACGCGACCGCCCGGCCGACTCCTCCGCGCGGTCGAGTCTAGCTCGGCCGGGCGTCGGCGCGGGGATCAACCCCCTCGCGCAGCCGCTGCCCGGCGCGCGGTCCGGCGCCGATCCGGTCGAGGCCGAGCAGTGCGGCGCCGAGCACCGGGGGCGCCTCGACGAGCCGGATCCGCGCTCGCGGGGCCAGCGCCGCGCAGCGGGCGCGGACGGCGGGCAGCAGGCTCCGGCCGCCGCCGGTGAGCACTCCGCCGCCGAGGACGACGACGCCGGGGGTGTCGAGCATGTCGAGGCGGCGCAGGGTCACGGTGGCCAGCAGGCCGACCTCCTCCGCCAGCCGGTCGCACAGCGCCCGGGAGACCGGGTCGCCGCTCGCCGCCACCTCGAACAGCAGCGGGCACAGCTCGTGCACCGCGTCCGCCGGGAGCTCGCCGAAGTGCAGCGCCTCGACCACCTCGGCCGCGCGGCGCACGCCGAAGTGGTCCACGACGGCGGGCAGCAGGGCGGTCGGTGCGCCGCGGCCGTCCTCGGCGCGGACCGCCCACCACAGCACTTCGCGGCCGAGGAACGCGCCACCGCCCCAGTCCCCGGAGATCCGGCCGAGCGCGGGGAACCGGGAGACCCGGCCGTCCGCGGCGACGCCGACGCAGTTGATCCCGGCGCCGCAGACGACGGCGACGCCCACGCCGTCGTCGGTGCCGGCGCGCAGCAGCGCGAACGTGTCGTTGTCGACGGCGGCCGTCCCGGACCAGCCGCGCGCGGCCACCGCGGCGCGCAGCTCGCGCTCTTCGCGGGGCAGGTCGGCGCCCGCCAGGCAGGCGGCGGTGTGCCGGGCGAACGGCGGCTCGCCGGGTCGGCCGGCGCGGGCGGCGGCCTCCCGGGCGAGCGCGGCGACGGCGTCCAGGCACCCGCGCACGCCGACGTGCTGGGGCGAGGCGCCCGGCCCGCGCGCGGTGGCGAGCACGGTCCCGTCGTCGGCGACCAGCAGGACGTCGGTCTTGCTGTTGCCGCCGTCGACGGCGAGCACGGCGGGCGTCACCGCGCCCACGGCAGGAAGTCGGCGTTGCGGCGCACGAGTTCGTCGGCGAGCCGCTCGGCGAGCGCGTACCTGCCGACGAGCGGGTGCGCGAGCAGCGCGTCGGCGACGCGGTCGCGGCCGCCGCGCAGCGCGGCGTCCAGCGCCAGGTGTTCGTACGCGGCGACGTGGCCGATGAGTCCGGCCAGCGCGGGTTCGACGGGGCGCACCGGGAGCGGACGGGCGCCGCGTGAGTCCACTGTGGAGTTCACCTCGACCACGGCGTCGTCCGGCAGGAACGGCAGCGTCCCGGCGTTGCGCGCGTTGACCACGTGCTCCTCGGGTTCGCGCGACGTCAGCGCCCGCACCAGGTGGATCGCGGCCTCGGAGTAGTGGGCCCCGCCGCGCTGGGCGAGTTCGTCCGGTTTGGACACCGCGGACGGGTCCGCGTACCGGGCGAGCAGGGCTTGTTCCACCTCGGCGACCACGTCGGCCCGGGGCCGCGACCGCCGTTGCCGGGCGACGACTTCGTCGTGCTCGTAGAAGTACTTCAGGTAGTAGGACGGGATCGCGCCGAGGCGCCGCGCCAGCGCGGCCGGGAGGCCGACGTGCTCGGACAGTTCCGCGCCGTGCCGGTCGAGCAGTTCGGGCAGCACGTCGCGGCCGTCCACGCGCACCGCGCGTTCCCAGGTGAGGTGGTTGAGGCCGACGTGCTCGGTGCGGACGGACCGCGGCGGGCAGCCCAGCAGGGCCGCCACCCAGCGCCGGAAGGTGATCGCGACGTTGCACAACCCGACCGCCCGGTGCCCGTGCTCCAGCAGGGCGCGGGTGACGATCCCGACGGGGTTGGTGAAGTCGACGATCCAGGCGTCCGGGGCCCGTCGGCGCACCTGCTCGGCGACGTCGAGGACGACGGGAACCGTCCGCAGCGCCTTCGCCAGGCCGCCCGCGCCGGTCGTCTCCTGGCCGACGCAGCCGCAGTCCAGCGGGAACGTCTCGTCGCCGCGGCGGGCCCGCTGGCCGCCGACCCGCAGTTGGACCAGCACGGCCGCCGCGCCCTCGGCAGCGTCGGCGAGCCGGGGCGTGGTGCGCAGGCGGGCCGGATGCCCGGCGTGCCGCAGCAGGCGTCGGCAGAACTCGCCCACGACGCGCAGCCGTTCGGCGTCCGGGTCGACCAGCACCACCTCGTCGACGTCCGCCGCGAGCCCGTCGATGAGTTCGGGCGTGTAGGTGGATCCGCCGCCGACCACAGCCAGTTTCATCGTCACCCCTTGATGCCGGTGAACGTGATGCCGCGCACGAACGCGCGCTGCGCGAACAGGAAGAGCACGACGACCGGCAGGACGACCAGCGCGGTCGCGGCCATCGTCAGGTTCCACTCGACGTAGTGCGTGCCCCGGAACGACGCCAGCCCGACCGACAGCGTCCACCACCGCGGGTTCTCCCCGGCGTAGAGCAGCGGCCCGAAGAAGTCGTTCCAGGTGTAGAGGAAGCAGAACATCGCGGCGGCGGCGATGCCGGGGCGCGCCATCGGCACGACGACGCGCAGCAGCGCGCCCAGCTCCGAGCAGCCGTCCACCCGCGCAGCGTCCACATAGGACGTTGGAATGGTGAGGAAGAACTGCCGCAGCAGGAAGATGCTGAACGCATCGCCGAACAGGTACGGCAGGATCAGCGGCCACACCGTGCCGGTGAGGTCGAACCGCGTCCAGACGATGTACAGCGGCACCGCGGTGACCTGCGGCGGCAGCATCATCGCGGCGATCACCAGCACGAACGCCGCTCCCCTGCCCCGCCAGCGCAGCTTCGCCAGCGCGTAGGCGACCGGCACGCTGGACACCAGCATGAACGCCGTCGCCAGCACCGAGTACAGCAGGCTGTTGGCGAGGTAGGTCAGCATCGGGGCCTTGGCGAACACCGCGGCGAAGTTCGCCCACTGCCATCGGCGCGGCCACAGGTCCGCGGTGAGCGCCTGGTCGTCGGGCATGAACGCGGTGAGCACCACGAACACCAGCGGGAGCAGGAACATCACGCCCAGCGCGATGCCGGCGCTGTGCACCGCGACCCAGTACAGCCGCCCGTGCCGCATCAGCCCACCTCCTCGACGTTCGCGCCGCCGCGCATCCGGCGGATGAGCAGGACGGTGAAGCCGAGCGAGAACGCGAACAGCACGAGCGCCATGGCCGCCGCGTAGCCCATGTTGTAGTAGTGGAATCCCTGCTGGTAGAGCCACGCGGGGAAGGTCAGCGTCGCGTTGTCCGGGAATCCCAGGACCTTGCTGCTGCCGACGACCTCGGCCCGCCCGGACGCCACCGATCCGGCCACCACCGCCTGGGTGAAGTACTGCAGCGCGAAGATGACCGAGTTGACCACGCCGAACAGCAGCACCGGCGCGATCGACGGCAGCGTCACGTGCCGGAACCTGGCCAGCGGTCCCGCGCCGTCCAGCGCGGCCGATTCGTGCAGCTCGTGCGGCACGTCCAGCAGCGCGGCGAGCAGGATGATCACGAGTTCGCCGCTGCCCCACAGCGTCAGCAGGGTCAGCGCGGGTTTGGCCCACGCCGGGTCGGCGAACCACAGCGGGCCGTCGACGCCGACCAGTCGCAGCACCTGGTTCACCGGCCCGGTTCCCGGGTTGAACAGGAAGACGAACGCCAGCGTCGCGGCCACCGGGGGCGCGAGCGCGGGCAGGTAGCACAGCGCGCGCACCAGTCCGACGCCGCGCCGCACCCGCGCCAGCACCGATGCCACGCCCAGCGCGAACAGCACGCGCGAGGTGGTGAGCACGACGACCAGCCACACCGTGTTCCACGCCGCGACGCGCACCACGGGATCGCCGAACAGCAGGTAGGCGTAGTTGTCCAGCCCCGCCCACCGCGGCTCGCGCAGCAGGTCGTAGCGGGTGACCGAGAAGTACGCGGTGGCCAGCAGCGGGTAGGCGAAAAAGCAGCTGAACCCGACGATCCACGGCGCCATGAAGCCGAGGACCCGGAGTCCGCGCAGGGCGCGCCGCCGGACCACGGCTAACCGCCCACCCGCTTGGCCGCGTCGATCTGCTCGTCCAGTTCGCGCAGCCCCCTGCCGAGGTCGGGGACCCGTCCGGTCTGCCACCGCACCGCGAAGTCCTCCGCCGCTTTCAGGGACGCGTCGCCGTTGGGGCTCGGCGGGCTGGGCGTCAGCCGCGGGCTGTCGAACAGGTCGAGGAACGTCCGGTACTGCGGGGTGCGCGCGACCCGCGGGTCGCGCAGCGCGGCGGTGGTGGTCGGCACGTTCTCCAGGCCGTTGCCGAGCGCGACGAGCGCGTCGGTGTCGGTGCTCAGGTAGCGGACGAGTTCCCAGGCGGCGCCCGCGTTCTCGGCGCCGCGCGGGATGCCGATGACCGTGCCGGTGGCGAACCCGGTGCCGTACAGGTCGGGCCGGTCGTCGGCGACCGGGAAGGGCGCGGTGGCGTAGTGCAGCCGCGGCGCCTGGTCGGCGATGAAACCGGTCCGGTACTCGCCGTCCACGGCCATCGCGACCCGGCCGCGCTGGAAGGCGTTGTCCGCCGAGTACTGCTGGCCGAGTCCGGCGACGAACCGGGTCAGCCGGTCGGCGCCGTAGAAGTCGACGAGGTCGCGCTGCCAGCGGAACATCTCCCGCCACCCCGGGTCCCGGGCGAACGCCGACCGGCCCTGCGCGTCGGTCCACCGCGCGCCCCAGTGCGGCGCCCAGTTCCACGGGTGGTTGGCCTGCGTGGCCAGGAACGGCACGAACCCGGCGACGCGGATCGACCCGTCCGGGTTGAACTCGGTGAGCCGCTTGGCGGTCTCGGCGAGTTCGGACGTGGTGCGCGGCGGGTGGTCGATCCCGGCGCGGGCGAAGGCGTCGGTGTTGTAGTACAGCCCGTAGACGTCGGCGAGCATCGGCAGCGCGCACCGCTCGCCCCGGTACTGGGTGTACTCCAGGACGGCTCGCGGGAAGGCCCCGAGGTCGACCCGGTCGCGCCGCAGGTACGGCCCGAGGTCCTGCCACGCCCCGCTGTCGCAGAGCTCGCCGAGGTTGATCGGGTCCGCCGAGATCGCCACGTCCGGCGGGTTGCCGCCGCGGATCGCCTGGGTGATCTTGTCGTCGTCCTGGCTGCCCCGGCTCACCACGGTGATGTCCGGGTGCCGGGCGTGGAACTGGTCGAGCACGCGGTCCAGCACGCCGAGCTCCCGGTCGGTGAACGGGCTGGACACGGTGACGGTGACCTTCTCCCCCGGCGCGGGCGGCGGCTGCGGGCGCTCGTCCGGAGTTCCGGCGGTGCACGAGGAGACCGCCACGGCGACCGCGATCCCGGCCGCCCAGCCGCGCCACCCGGTCATCGCGCCACCTCCACCCGCCGCCCTGGAGGGACGCTAGTGACGCCGATCACTCGGAGTCAATGGTCTGAACCAGTGAACCGGCTATTCGGCCCCGGTCGCCGCGCGCAGCTCGGCGATGATCGCTGCGCGTGGTTCGCCCACCACCACGCACGCACGAACTCGCCCTCGACGGACTCGAACGCCTCGGGAAAGGCACGTTCGGCACTCATCGGCCCTCCCGGTCGCCGACCAACGAAAGCGGTGCGGCGATCGTAGGAGCGGCAGCGGTGCCGCGAGACCGGATCGCGCGAATCGGCGCCGCGACCCGGCCGCAGTGACCACAGTGGACGGATGCGCCCGCTCAGGTCCAGTGCGAGATGTCGTTGACCAGGCGGACCGAGGCGTTGCCGTCGGGGTAGAACTCCACTATGGACAGCGAAGCCAGGTCGAGGTGCAGGCGGTAGAACATCGTGGGGCCCACGTCCAGGCCGAGCCGCAGGATCGCCTTGATCGGCGTCACGTGGCTGACCACGACGACGGTGCGGCCCGCGTGGCGTTCCAGGAGTTCGCCGCTGGCCGCGGTGACGCGCTTGAACACCGCGTCGAGGCTCTCGCCGCCCGGCGGTTCCACGGTCGGGTCGCCGAGCCAGCGGCGGTGCAGGTCCGGATAGCGCTCGGAGGCTTCCCGGAAGGTCAGGCCCTCCCAGTCGCCGAAGTCGGTTTCCAGCAGCCCGTCGTGGAACGACACCTCGCCGCCGGTCGCCTCGGCCACCGCCTCGGCGGACTGGCGGGTGCGGGTCAGAGGAGAGGCGACGACCGGCGCCGGTCCGTCCTCGGTGACCACGCCGGGCATCGCCGCCAGGCGGCGGGCCGCCGCCGCGACCTGCCGCCTGCCGAGGTCGGTGAGTTCGACGTCGCCGCGCCCGGAATAGCGCCGGTCGACGGACATGGCCGTCTGCCCGTGGCGCAGCAGCAGCAGGCGCGTCGGGGCCCCTTCGGCGCCCAGCCACGCCCCGGCGCTGCTCGACGGGCGACCGCGCTCCGCCGGCGGCGGCTGCACGTCGGCGGACGCTCCGCCGTCGGCCGCGGCGTCCATCGCCTCGTTCGCGAGCCGGTCGGCGTGCGCGTTCTGCGCGCGCGGCACCCAGGTGAAGCGCACCAGTGCGAACCCGGCGACGAGCCGGGACGCCTCGGCCGCCAGCGGTTGCAGGTTGGCGTGCTTGACCCGCCAGCGCCCGCTCATCTGCTCGACGACCAGCTTGGAGTCCATCCGGACCTCGACCTCGGTGGCGCCGTGCTCGGCCGCCGCCTCCAGACCGCTGATCAGCCCCTGGTACTCGGCGACGTTGTTGGTCGTCACGCCCAGCGCGACGGACCGCTCGACGAGGACGTCGCCGGTCTCGGCGTCGCGGACCACCGCACCGGCCCCGGCGGGGCCCGGGTTGCCGCGCGACCCGCCGTCGGCCTCGACGACGACCCGGCGGCTCACCGGCCGGTCTCCCGGACCAGGATCGCGCCGCACTCCTCGCACCGGACCACGTCGTCGGCGGCGGCGTCGCGCAGTTCGGCCAGCGCCGTGCGGTCCAGCTCGATGCGGCACGCGCCGCAGCGGCTGCCCTGCAACGGCCCGGCGCCGATGCCGCGCTGCTGGCGGACCCGCTCGTAGAGCGCGGCCAGGCCCTCCGGCAGCGACTTGACGATGAGGTCGCGCTCGGCGCGCCGCCGGGACTCGGCGGTCTCCAGCTCCGCCAGGGCCGCGTCGCGCCGCGACCGGACCTCCGCCAGCCGCTCCTCGGCGGCGGTGACCGCCTCCTGCGACTTGGTCACGTTCGTCTCCGACGCCTCGCGCTGCTCCATGACCTCCAGCAGCTCCTCTTCGAGGATGCCCTGCCGGCGGGCCAGCGTCTGCAGCTCGTGCTCCAGGTCCTCCACCTGCTTGGCCGAGGCGCCCGAGGTCATCATCTCGCGGTCGCGCCGCTCCCGGGCGCGCACCTGCTCGATCTCGTTCTCCAGCCGCTTGTTCTCCCGGTCCAGGTCGCCGAACGCGGTCTGGGCGACCACCAGCTCGTCGCGCCGGGCCTGCACCTCGCGCTCGGCCTGCCCGATCTCCTCCAGCTCGGGCAGCGTCCGCCGGCGGTGGTTGACGCGGTTGAGATCCGCATCGGCCTCCGCGAGATCGAGCAGCCGTCGCTGAACGGCGGGGTCGGCTTTCACGCGAGCGCCCTCCCTGGGTCGGACGCCGCACCCGCGTGGACGGTCCACGGGTCGGTGCGGCGGGTGGAAACGAGAACTTCGACAGTATCCGGCAGCGCGGCGGCGACGACGTCGGCCGCCTGCTGGCACCAGGGCCACTCGCTGGCCCAGTGCGCCACGTCGACCAGCGCGGGCACCCGCGCGCCGGGCACGTCGGCGCGGGCGACGTGCTCGCCCGCCGGGTGGTGGCGCAGGTCGGCGGTGACGTAGGCGTCGACACCGGCCGCCGTCGCGGCCGCCAGGTACGAGTCTCCCGCACCACCGCACACGGCCGCGGTGCGAACCGGGCGGTCGGGGTCACCGGCTCCGCGCACGCCCCAGACCGTGGTGGGCAGGCCGTCGGCGACGCGGCGCACGAAGTCGCGGAACGGCTCCGGTTCGGGCAATTCGCCGATCCGGCCGAGCCCGGTGTCCGCGCCCTCGGCGTGCGGGACGAGCGGCCCGCGCACGGTGAGCCCGAGCGCGGCGGCCAACGCGTCGGAGACGCCCTGCACGGCGCTGTCGGCGTTGGTGTGCGCGCAGTACAGGCCGATGCCGGACCGGATGAGCCGGTGCACGACGCGGCCCTTCGGGTCGTCGGCGGGCACGCCGTGCACCCCGCGCAGCAGCAGCGGGTGGTGGGACACGAGCAGCTGCGCGCCGAAGTCGATCGCCTCGTCCACCGTGGCCTCGACCGGGTCGACGCAGAACAGCACCCGCTGCACCACCGACTCCGGGTCCCCGCAGACCAGTCCCACCGCGTCCCAGCTCTCCGCGAGCGCGGTCGGGTAGGCGCCCTCCAGCGCCGTGATCACGTCCTGGACGCGGACCGCCATCCGGTTCTCACCCCTGTCCCAGAAGATCCCGCAAAGCCTCCACCAGCACGGAATTCTGCTCCGCACCGCGCACCGCGACGCGCAGGTGGTCCGGCCCCAGCCCGGGGAAGGTGTCCCCGCGGCGGACCGCGATGCCGCGTTCCCGCAGCGCCGCCCGCACCTTCTCGCCGTCGTCGACCCGCAGCAGCAGGAACGGCGCCCGCGCGGGCTCGGCGACACCGACGCCGGGGACGGCGGCGAGATCGGCGGCCAGTGCCGCGCGGTGCGCGTCCAGCTCGGCCGCGGCGCGCTCCGACTCGGCCAGCGCCGACGGCTCGCAGCACGCCGCCACCGCCTCCAGCACCAGCGCGTTGACCGGCCAATGTGGACGGTGGCGGGACAACCGGTGCAGCAGGTCCGGTGCGCCCAGGGCGTACCCGGCGCGCAGGCCGGGCAGCCCCCACATCTTGGTCAGGCTGCGCAGCACCAGCAGGCCGGGTTCCCGCGTCGAGGCCAGCGACTCCGGTTCCGCGGGCACGGCGTCGGCGAACGCCTCGTCGACCACCACCACGCGGCCCGGCCGCAGCAGGCGGCGTACCTCCTCGGCCGGGTGCAGCACCGACGTCGGGTTGGTCGGGTTGCCCAGCACCACCAGATCGGCCTGCTCGGGCACCGCGTCGGCGCGCAGCCGGTAGCCGTCGTCGGCGTCCAGCAGCACCCGGGTCACCTCGACGTCGGCCGTGCGCAGCGCCAGTTCCGGTTCGGTGAACGACGGGTGCACCAGCGCGGCCAGCCGGGGACGCAGCGACGGCAGCAGCGCGAAGCCCTCCGCCGCTCCCGCCAGCGGCAGCACCTCGTCGGCTTCGCGGCCGTGCCGGGCGGCGGCGGCCGCGCGGGCCGCGCCCTCGTCGGCGGCCGACGGGTAGTGGCCGAGCCGGTCGAGCGCCCCGGCGAGCCGGTCCCGCAACCACGCCGGAGGCCGGTCCAGCCGCACGTTCACGGCGAAGTCGAGCAGGCCGGGCCCGGCGTCGACGTCCCCGTGGTGGCGCAGCAGCTCCCGATCTTCCCCGCTGGTCATCCCGGGCAGTCTAGGCGGGACGATCTCCGCTGCGCGCCCGCCCCTGGGCGGTGCCCGAACCGCCCGTATCCTCGGCGGACGTGCACATCTCGTTCATCTGCTCGGGCAACATCTGCCGGTCCCCGATGGCCGCGCTGGTCTTCGGCGAGCACCTGCGCCGCGCCGGGCTCGCCGACCGGGTGCGGGTGACCAGCGCCGGCACCGGACCGTGGCACGTCGGCGAACCGGCCGACCCGCGCACCGCGAAGGTGCTCGCCGAACACGGCTACCCCACCGAGCACACCGCTCGGCAGCTCGACGACGAGGACCTCGACGCCGATCTGCTGGTCGCGATGGACGCCGGACACCTGCGCGCGGTGCGGCGGCTCGTCGACGACCCGTCCCGGGTGCGGCTGCTGCGTTCCTTCGACCCCGCTGCCGAGGACGGTGCGGAGGTCCCGGATCCCTACTACGGCGGTGAACGCGGCTTCGACGACGTGCTCGACATGGTGGAGGCGGCGATGCCCGGGCTGCTCGACCGGGTCCGCGAGAACGGGTGATCCGATGAACGCGCAGGTCCGCGACGCGGTATCCGAGATCACCGGGCGCACCGCGACCGACGTCCGGCGGCTCGGCGGCGGCGACACCTCGGCGGCGTTCGCCGTCCACCTCGACGACGGCACCGACGTGTTCGTCAAGCGCGCCCCGGCGGGCATGCCGGGCGCGATCGCCGCCGAGGCGGCGTCGCTGGCCTGGCTCGCCGAGCCGGGCGCCGTCGCCGTCCCGGCCGTGCACGGGCACACCGCGGACTGGCTGGTCACCGAGCACGTCCCCGGGGCGCGCCCGAGCGCGCGGGCGGCCGAGGAGCTCGGCCGCGGCCTGGCCGCGCTGCACGTGGCGGGCGCCCCGGCGTTCGGCGCGCCACCTCCGGGCGGCCCCGCCGACGCCTGGATCGGGCTCGCGCCGATGCGCAACGAGCCGTGCGCCTCCTGGCCGGAGTTCTACGCCCGGTACCGCGTCGAGCCGTACCTGCGGCGGGCGGTGGACGAGGGGGCGCTCGGCGACGAGGCGCAGCTCATCTCACGGGTGTGTGACGAACTCGACTCGCTGTCCGGTCCGCCCGAACCGCCCGCTCGACTGCACGGCGACCTGTGGTCCGGGAACGTGCACTGGGCCGCACGAGACGACCCCGGCGCGCAGCGCCACCACGGGGGGCGGGCTTTCGTCATCGACCCGGCGGCGCACGGCGGTCACCGGGAGACCGACCTGGCCATGTTGCAGCTGTTCGGCTGCCCGCACCTGGACCGCGTTCTCGCTGCGTACGACGAGGTCAGCCCGCTGGCGGCGGGCTGGCGCGACCGGGTCGGGCTGCACCAGCTGTTCCCGCTGCTGGTGCACACCGTGCTGTTCGGCGGCGGCTACGGCGCGCAGGCCGTGGCGGCGGCCCGGTCGGCGCTGCGCGCCCGCTGACCGGTCACTCGCGCGGAGCGCTTACCGTGGGGGTGTGCGCCTGAAGTTCCTGCTGCGACCGGGATGGATCGGACTGATCGTGCTGGTCGTGGTGTTCTCGTCGCTGTGCTTCACGTTGCTGGCCCCCTGGCAGTTCCGCCGCAACGAGGAGAACCAGGCGCAGAACGACGCGATCATCCAGTCCTTCCACGCCGCGCCCCGGCCGCTCGCCGACGTGCTGCCCGGCGACAAGGCACCCGACCAGCGCACCGAGTGGTCCCGGGTCACCTTCCGCGGCCACTACCTGCCGCAGGCCGAGGTGCTGGGGTGGCAGCGCACGGTGCAGGGCGAGCCCGCGTTCGAGGTGCTGACCCCGTTCCGGCTCGACGACGGCACGTCGTTGCTGGTCGATCGGGGTTACGTCCGCCCGGTCAACGGCACCCGCGCACCCGCCTACGCCCCGCCGCCGCCCGGCGAGGTCACGCTGACCGCGCGGGTCCGCGCCGACGAGCAGGACAGCAAGCACCGCCCGCTGTTCGAGCACGACGGGCACCGCTGGGCGTACGCGGTCAACTCCCAGACCGTCGGTCAGGGCAGCGGCGTGGCGCTGCGGCCCGGCTACTTCGCGCTGGTCGACGGCCAGCCGGGCGTGCTGGAACCGCTGCCGCTGCCGCAGCTGGACTCCGGACCGTACTTCTCGTACGCGTTGCAGTGGATCGCGTTCGGCGTGATGGCGATCCTGGCGATCATCTACTTCGTGGTCACCGAGGTCCGCCCGCGGGAGCAGGAGAAGGCGGCGGAACCACCGGTCGCCCCCGACAAGCCCGCCGAGACGTCCGCCGAGCGCCCGCTGCCCCGACGCGCCGGACGACGCCGCCGCTCGGTGGCGGCGGCCATCGCCGAGGACGAGCGCCGCGAACGCGAGGAGCTGGAACAGCGGCAGTGACCGGTCCGGCGGACGGTCGGCTCAAGCGGTACCGGGCCACTCGCGTTCGACCGCCGCGACCGCGTCGCGCAGCGCGACGAATCCCCGGCGCGTGCAGCTGAGCACGAGTTCGTCGTTGCCCCGGAAGGTCAGAATGACCTCGTCGAACGCCTTGTCGTACTCGTGCGTGACGCGCACGCTCTCCGACAGCCCGACCACAGTCGCCGTTTCCACTCCATGCGCTCGGTACACCATCGACTCCCCTCCGGGACCTGCGCCCCGATCTCGGTAGAGTGCGGACAAGAACTCCATCTAAGCCTCTTGTTGAGGCTTAATCGGAAAGATAAGCCTCAAGAATGGTCTTGTCTGTGCCCTGCTTGGGTGGTCAGTGGGAGGAGGCGGTCGTGCGCGCAGGACGTCAGACGGTCGAACGTCGACAGCTCGGACTGACGTTGAAACGTCTCCGCGAACGGGCTGGCAAGACGCAGCAGGACGCGGCCCGTGCGCTCAAACGCGACGCGGCCCGCATCAGTCAGGTCGAGACGGCGAAGGGATCGTTCAGCGTCGAGGAGTTGACGGTCCTTCTGGACTTCTACAACGCTGATGCCGCCGAGCGGCAACTCGTGCTCGACCTCGGCAGACAAGCCCGCAAACGTCAGCGCGGCCGGGCCTACATCGACCAGCTGCCCCGCGCCTTCGAGCGCTTGGCCGACTTGCAGGCTGACGCCAAGCAGATCGGCTTCTACGAAACCGGGATCGTTCCCGGCCTGGCGCAGACGCGGGAGTACGTAACGGCGTTGATGCACGCTGGCGACGGCTACTGGTGGCCGCGCAGCAGCGCGGAAGTCGACCGGCGGGTCGAGTTCCGCCTGGAGCAGCAGCGCAGAGTCCTCGACTCCGACGACACCAAGCAGGTGGCGTTCGTACTGACCGAAACCGCCCTGCACCAGGTCGTGGGCGGCCGTAGTGTGCTGCGCGGGCAGATTCTCCATCTCCTGCAGCTCAACGAACGCTCAGACGTGGCCGTTCAGGTCATCCGAAGCGACGTGCCTGACAACCCGCTGCTGGGTGGCGGCCTGATCACACTCGACTTCGGTGCTTCCGCCCCGAGGATCGCCTTCACCACTTCACACGGCACCTCGACCTACCACGACCAAGAAGCCGACGTCTTTCCCATGTTCCGCGCCTTCGACCGAGTGCGAGACTCGGCACTGCCACCGGAGGAGACCAGCGATCTCCTTCTCGCCAAGCTGAAGGACATGACGTGACTGTCTACGACACGGGTTGGTTCAAGAGCAGCCGGAGCGCGGCGTCCAGTGACGCCTGCGTCGAGGTCCGGTTGACCGGAAACGGCGTGTTCGTGCGGGACTCGAAGGACCCCGACGGCGGGCGCATCGAGACGACCCACCGCGCCTGGCGCGCGTTCCTGCGCACCCTGGCGTGACCGCCGCGGCCGTCAGCCCCGCGAGCGGCGGCGGGCCCGGGTCAGCGCCGCGGCGGCGGCCAGCGCTCCGGTGAGGGTGCCGATGACGCGGGACAGCTCGACGCTGCGGCGGACGTCGCCGGCGTCGGCGGTGCGGCCTTCGCCGAGCACCGGCCGTTCCTCCGCCACGTGGCCGTAGACGGTGCGGCCGCCCAGCCGGATCCGCAGCGCCCCGGCGAACGCCGCCTCGATCTGGCCCGCGTTCGGGCTCGGGTGCGCCGAGGCGTCCTGCCGCCAGGTGCGCCACGCGCCGCCCGCGGAGCCGCCGACGACCGGGGCGCACGCCGCGGTCAGCACGGCGGCCAGCCGCGCCGGGGCGAGGTTGAGCACGTCGTCGAGGCGGGCGGCGGCCCAGCCGAAGTTGCGGTAGCGGGGGGAGCGGTGGCCGACCATCGCGTCGAGCGTGTTGGCCGCGCGGTAGCCGAGCAGGCCCGGGATCCCCGCGACGGCGCCCCACACCAACGGGGCGACCACGGCGTCGGAGGTGTTCTCGGCGACCGACTCGACGGTGGCGCGGGCCAGGCCCTGCTCGTCGAGCGCGGTCGAGTCGCGGCCGCAGAGGTTGCGCAGCCGGTCGCGGGCCGCGTCGACCTCCCCCGCGTCGAGCAGCCGGGCCATCGCGGTGCCCTCGTCGGCCAGCGAGGAGCCGCCCAGCACCGCCCAGGTGGCCAGCGCGGTCACCGCGGCCTCCGGCACCGGTCCGCGGCGGGCGATCCGCTGGGCGAGGACGCCGACGCCGACCGCGCCGCCGACCAGCAGTCCGGTGTAGGCGACTCCGGCGGCCCGGCCGTCGCGGTGCAGCAGGCGTTCCGCGGCCTGCGCGACCCGGCCGAACACGGCGACCGGATGTCCCCGCTCGGGGTCCCCCAGGGCCGCGTCCGCGGCCACGCCGAGTAGCAGTCCGACCGCCCGTCCCGCGCTCACCTCAGCAGACCCTCCCCCACAAGCGTGACCACCGGGCCAGCACGTTACCGGTGGGGCCGCTGTGACCGGTCACCGGCCGCCAGGTGACCGGCCGTGTCCGGCCGACCGGTTATCGTGGCGGACCGTGACGGCCCCTGACCACGACGCCGACGTGCTGCGCGCGGGTGTGGCGGGAACCCCCGCCGCGGACGCGCCGGCCGGGCAGGCTCCCGAACAGACCCGCGACGGCGCGCGTCGCCTGCACCTGTTCGCCTACCTGCAGGCCCCCGAGCACCGCACGTACCTGGCGATCATGCGGCTGTTCACCTCGACGCTGCTGGCGGACCTGTCCGCCGGGGAGGTCGCCGCGGCGCTGGCCGCCGCCGAGCGGGAGGGCCGGGTGGCGCCCGGCGAGTCCCATGTGGACACCGTGATCGACCGGCTCAAGCAGCTGGTGCGCTGGGGGAACCTGGTGGTCGGCCGCCGCGAGACGATCGCCGCCAGCATCGCGGAGTTCCAGCACGGCAGCGTCCGCTACCAGGTCAGCAAGCTCGCGGTGCGGGTGCAGCGGGACGTCGACGCGCTGCTCAACGTGCCCGAGGGGGCGCGCGAGGTGTCCCGCGAACTGCTGCCCGCGATCGACCGCGGGCTGAGCGGGATCGGCCAGCTGCTGTCGGCGGCGCTGTCGGCCGAACGCCGCGACCCGGACGGCAAGCCCGCCCGGCAGGCCCGGGAACGGCTGGCCGAGCAGGTGACCACGGTGTTCCTCCAGCACGCAGAACTGGCCGCCACGGTCCGCGACTTCTACGCCTACCTGGGCCAGGTGATGACCCGCCACCAGCTGGCGCCCGAGGAGATCTCCGGGTTCCGCAACCTGCTGGTCGAGTACATCCAGATGGTCGTCGAGGACGTGCTGCGGCACACCGGGACGATCGCGGCGTCGCTGGCCGGGCTGGCCGGGGCGCGCGGCGAGCTGCTGCGGCTGCTGGGGCCCGCCGACCAGCTGGGCACCGACGTGGAGCGGGCGCGCGGGCGCACCGCCGCGGACTGGCAGGAGCTCACCGACTGGTTCGTCGACTCCCCCGGCCGCCCCAGCCAGGTGGCCGCGCTGCGCGAGGCCACCGCCCGGGCCATCGGCTCGCTGCTGGCCAGCGTCAAGCGGGCCACCTCGGGCGGCGGCCTGGTGCCCGGCAGGCGCGGTGAGCTGCTCAGGCTCGCCAAGTGGTGCGACGAGGCCGACGAGGAGCAGGCGCACCGCCTGTACGCGGCGGCGTTCGGGCTGCACTCGTCCCGGCACCTGCTGCCCGCCCCGGACTACGACAGCGACAACGAACGCGTGCCGTGGCGGGACGGTCCGGTGCAGGACGTGGCGGTCAGCGTCCGCAGCCGCGGCGACCGGGGCGCCCGCGGCCGCACGTCCCGCGTGCTGGACGACCCGATGACCGAGGAGACGCTGCTGGCCGAGGCCCGCGAGGCCGACCAGCGGCGCGGCGCGGCGGTCGCCGAACTCGCCGCCGCGCGGCTGCCCGACCAGGAACTGTCCGGCGACGCGCTCAACGTGCTCTGCGAGCTGTTGACGCTGGCGATGGCGCAGCGGGAGGGCACCGAGGACACCGGATCGGCGTTGGACCCGGTGCACCGGCTGCGCGTCACGGTGCGCCACGAGCCCGGCCGGCGGACCTGCGTCCGCAGCGCGTCGGGCACCTTGACGTTGGAGGACACCGCGCTGGAGGTGGCCGGGGACGGCGAGATCCCCAGCGCCGAGCCGACCGGGACGGCCCGATGACCACGACCTTCGACGAACTCCCGGACATCGACGCGGCGAACGTGGTGCGCTGCGCGCGCGTGCTGCTGCGCCGCCCGCTGCTGCGCCCGGGCGGCCCGGACGGCGATCTGCTGCCGATGATCTACCGGCAGCGCGCGGTGCTGCAGGAGGTGTTCGCCTCGCTGCTCGGCTACCGGCTGGTGGTGGAGCGGCGGTTCGCGCGGCTGTACAAGTCGGGACCGGGTGCGGACGCCACCCGCGGCGAGCCGTCGCTGTCCCCGCGCGGCTACGCCTACCTGGCGCTCACGTTGGCCGCGCTGACCGGCATCGGCAGGCAGGTGCTGCTGTCCCGGCTGGTCAGCGACATCCGGGCGGCGGCGGTGGAGGCCGGCATCGAGGTCGTCGACGACCCGGCGGACCGGCGGGCGCTGACCGCCGCGCTGCGGCACCTGGTGGCGCTGGGCGTGATCACCGAGACCGAGGGGTCGGTCACCGGCGACGCCGAGGCGCTGATCACCATCGACACCGACCTGCTCGGCCAGCTCGTGGCGGGCCCGCTGGCGGAGGCCGAGAGCCCGCAGCAGCTGGTGGAGCAGGCCGCGGCCGCCGGTCCGCGCAACATCGAGCACGCGGTGCGGCGGCGGCTGGTCGAGGACCCCGTGGTCCTCTACGCCGACCTGCCCGCCGAGCAGGCGGACTGGCTGCGCCGCAACACCGCGAACGAGTCCCGGTTGCTGGAGCGGCACTTCGGCCTGGTGACCGAGAGCCGCGCCGAAGGCGTCGTGGCCAGCGATCCGGAGGACTACCTGACCGACGTGGCGTTCCCCGGGCCGGGCACGGTCGCGCGCATCGCGCTGCTCGCGCTGCCCGCGCTGCTGGCGCGCGGCGCCCCGGACGACGCCGGGAACCACCCGGTGACCTGGCAGGACCTCACCGAGGTCTGCGAGGAGCTGGTGGACTCCTACCCGGCGGCGTGGTCCCGGCAGGCCACCGAGGACCACCAGGACCTGGTCCGCTCGGTGATCGCGCTGCTGCGCCGGCTCGGCCTGCTGCGCCCGGACGGCGACCGGTGGTCGCTCGCCCCGGCCGCGCACCGCTGGCTGCCGCAGCCCGACGCCTCCCCGGCCCCCGGCCGGGAACCCGAGCCCCCCGCCCCGGAACCCCCGGGCTGGTCGCTGTTCGACGAGATGGAAGAGGACGGTCCACGGTGAGCCCAGAGACCACGCACGCGCTGCCGAACCGGTGGCGGTTGCACCGGGGCGGCATCGTCAACATCTGGCAGTACGCCGAGACGACGTTCGACCTCTCCGGCGGGCGGGCGATCTTCCAGGGCACCAACGGTTCCGGCAAGTCCCGCACGCTGGAGCTGCTGCTGCCGCTGTGCCTGGACGGCGACCTGCGCCAGCTGGGGTCCAAGGGCTTCGACACGGTCAGCATCCGGCGGTTGATGCTCGACGAGTACCCGGGCGGTCCGAACCGGATCGGCTACGCCTGGATCGAGCTGCGCCGGGACACCGCCGACGGCGGCGAGGAGTTCCTGACCTGCGGCATCGGCGTGAAGGCGTCGAAGACCTCGCAGTCGATCAGCGACTCGTGGCGGTTCGTCACCCGCCGCCGGGTCGGCATCGACCTGCAGCTGGTGGGGACCGACCGGGTGCCGCTGGGCGCGGCGCAGCTGCGCGAGCTGCTGGGCGCGGACTGCGTGCTCGACGACCACGCGTTCCGCGCGAAGATCGCCGCCACCGTCTACGGCATGCCGGCCGCCCGCTACGGTGACCTGCTGCACCTGCAGCGGACCCTGCGCAACCCGGACGTCGGGCTGAAGGTGCTGGAGGGCCAGCTCGAACAGATCCTGTCCGACGCGCTGCCGCCGCTGGACCCGGCGCTGATCGAACGGCTCGCCGGTTCCTTCGACGACCTGGAGTCGATCCGGGAGAACATCGTCCGGCTGACCGGCGCGGACAAGGCGTTGAGCGCGTTCCTGTCCACCTACTCCGGCTACGCGTTCGGGGTGCTGCGGGACCGCGGGGAGGCGATGCGCACCGCGCAGCAGAAGCTGCGGGCGCTGCGCGACGAGCTGGCCTCGCTGGACGAGCAGGTGGCGGGCAAGCGGGCCGACCGCGAGTCGGCGGAGGCCACCATCGCCGAGCTGGAACAGCGGGAAGCCGAGCTGGAGTCCAGCATCGACGCGCTGCGGTCCCACCCCGCCTACTCGGAACTGCAGAACCTCCGCGACCGGGAGCGGCTGGTCGAAAGCGCCCGCGCGGCGGCGATCTCGGCGCTGGACACCGCGAGCAAGCACCGCGCCCAGGAGCACCGGTCGGCCGACTCGGTGCTCGGTGTGCTGCGTCGCCTCGGCGGGGATGCCGAGGCCGCCGAAGCGGCCGCGACCCGCGCCGCGCGGCAGCTGTCGGCCGCCGGGCTGGACGCTTCGCTGGTGCCGCACCCGCCCGCGGTCCCGGCCGCGGAGACGCGCACCGAACCCGACCGGGTGCGCACCTCGCCGGAACCGGACGGTGACCTGCTCGACGTGCAACGCCACCTCGCTCCGCAGGTCGACGCGGACGGGCTCGCCGCCGAGCTGCGCGCGGCGGTGGACGGTGCCGAGCACGCCGCCAGCGAGGTCCGCCGGCGCGCCGCGCTGGCGCTCGCGTTGCACCAGCAGGCCCGGGAACTCGACGGTCAGCGCGAGAAGGTCGGCGAGCTGCAACGCCAGGCCCGGCAGGCGCAGTTGGCCGCGACCGAGGCGGCGGGCCGCCGCAACCAGGCGCAGCAGCGGCTCGCCGACGCGGCGTCCGCGTGGGTCGAGCGGGCCCGGACGTGGGCCGCCGACTGGCCGTCCACTGCGGAGGATCCGGCTCCGGAGCCGCCGTCGGCGGCGACGCTGACCGCGGACCGCTCGGTGGCCCGCGCGGCCCGCGAGGACGCGCGCCGCTGGGCGCGACCGCAGCTCCAGCAGGCCCGCCGCCAGGTGTCCGACGCCGAGCAGCGGATCGGCGAGCTGCGGGCGGATTCCCGTGCCCGCGAACAGGAACTCGCCGAGCTGCGCGCCGGTCGCGAACGCACCCCGGAACGCCCGTGGTGGGCCGAGGCCGAGCGGGACCCGGCACGCGGCCGCGCGTTCTACGAACTCGTCGACTTCCAGCCGTCGCTGTCCGAGGACGAGCGCGCCGGGCTGGAGGCGGCGCTGCAGGCCGGCGGCCTGCTCAACGCCTGGGTCGGCGCCGACGGCGCGGTGCACGGACCTCCCGAGCTGCGCGCCGCGCCCGGCAAACCGCTGTCCGGGACGACGCTGGCGGACCTGCTGCGCCCGGCGGCCGACGCGGACTGCCCGGTGTCCGCCCAGCACGTCGCCGACCTGCTGGCGTCGGTGTCCACCGACGGCGAAGGCGAGCTGGCGGTGTCGGTGACCGGCGAATGGCGGGCCGGGGTGCTGTCCGGTCGCTGGCACAAGGACGCCGCCGAGTTCGTCGGCGCCGGTGCCCGCGAGGCCGCGCGGTCCCGCCGGATCGCCGAGCTGGAGGAGGAACTGGCCGCGCTGCGCGAGCGGGCCGGTGCTGCCGAGCAGCGGCACCGCCAGGCCACCGAGCACGCCGCGGCGCTGGAACAGCACCTGGAGTCCTTCCCGGACGACGATGACCTGCTCACCGCGCACGCCACCCTCGCGGGCGCGGTGGACTCCGCCGAGGAAGCCGAGCAGCGGGCCGTCGAGCTGCGCGAGCAGCACGACGGCGCGGACCAGCGGTGGCAGGCCGCGCACGCCGAACTGGCGCGTTCCGCGGCGGAAGCCGACCTGCCCGCCGACACGCAGGCGCTCGACGCCGCGCACCGCGCCACGCTCGACGCGCGCTCGGCCATCGACGCGCTGCGCGAGGCGGTCGAGTCGCGCTGCCTGCCCGCGCTGGCGGACCTGCGCGACCTGTCGCTGCACCACGACGCGGCGGTGGCCGACCGGATGGAAGCCGAGACCCAGGCCGAACGCCGCTGCGCGGAGTACGCCGAGCAGGCGGCCGGGCTCGCCGAGCTCACCGAGGCCGTCGGCGGCGAGGCCCAGCAGGTCGCCGACAAGGTCTCCGAGCTGGAGCGCGAACGCGCCCGGCTGCGGGAGCAGCTGCCGCAGGCGCGGGAGAAGACCGGTTCGCTGCGCGAGGCGGCGGCGCGGCTGGAAACCCAGTTGGAGCACAAGCAGTCCCAGCTCGCGGGCCGCGAGCAGGACGCGACGACCGCGACCGAGTCGTTCCGCCGGGCGCTGCGGGTGCCGGGGCTGTGGGCGGCCGCCGACGTCGCCGAGTCCGTCCCGGACGACCTCGACGAGACGGCCGCGCTGCTCGCCGAGGCCGACCGCCGGGGGTCCTCGGAGGCGACGGTGCTCAACCGGCTGCAGGCCCTGCAGCACGCGCTGAGCGGCAACTACGACATCTCCGCGGCCGACCAGGACGGCCTGCTGACCGTCACGGTCACCGGCGAGGAGGGTCCGCAGCCGGTGGCCGAGGCGGCGCGGCGGGTCGGCGACCGGCTGGCCGAGCAGCGCGGCTACCTCAACGAGCGGTACCAGGCGATCTTCGCCGACTACCTGATCCGCGACCTCGCCGAGCGGCTGCGCGGTCAGATGGGCATCGCCGAGGACCTGTGCCACCGGATGAACGAGGTCCTCGACGGGGCCCGCTCCAGCCAGGGCGTGCACGTGCAGCTGGAGTGGCAGCCGTCGACGGCGCTGGGTGACGACATCAAGCAGGCCATCGAGCTGGTGCGCACCCCGTTCGCCGACCGCAGCGAGGACGAGGACGCCCTGCTGCGCCGGGTGTTCACCGACCTCATCGAGTCCGAACGGGACAGCGCCACCGGCGGTTACGCGGAGATCCTGGCCCGCGCGCTGGACTACCGGTCGTGGTTCACCTTCACCGTGCGGGTCCGCGACACCGGCCCGGACGGCAAGCCCCGGGTGCGGCGGCTGCGGCAGCTGTCGTCCGGCGAGACGCGGCTGATCTCGTACGTGACGCTGTTCGCCGCGGCGGCGGCGTTCTACGACGCGGTCAGCGCGGCGGCGGACGGTCGCGGACCGCTGCGGCTGGTGCTGCTGGACGAGGCGTTCGAGCGGCTCGACGACCCGACGATCGCGCGGATGCTCGGACTGCTGGTGGACCTGGACATGGACTGGCTGATCACCTGGCCGAGCGGCTGGGGCGTCTCGCCGAAGATCCCCAGGATGCACATCTACGACGTGTTGCGCCCGCGCAGCGGGCACGGCATCGCCTGCACCCACACGACCTGGGACGGCGTCGGGCTGGAACGGGGCGACGGCCGGTGAGCCGCGCCGAGGAGATCCGCGCGGCCTGCGACGTCGCCGCGCTGCACGGCCTGTGGGACAAGGCCCGGGAGGTCCGGGAGTCGCCGGACCGACCGGCGACGTTCCGCCTCGAACTGCCCGACGACGCGGCGCGCGCGGCCGTCGGCGACGTCTACGGCCGTCCGATGTGGGGCCAGGGCACCCGCATCAGCGTGTCCAAACTGGACGATGCGGTGCGCGCCCGGTTCGGCGTCGGCCTCGACGAGGTCCTGGCGATCGTGCACGGCCGCCCGGTGGCGGCCGGGACGTCCGCCGCACCGGAGCGGGGCGCGGATCCGCTGCGCTCGGCCCTCGCCGAACGCGGCCTGGCCGGGGCGCCGTGGGCCGGAGCCTGGGTCCGGTGGGTCCACCAGTACGGCCGGGTCGCCGAGGCGGAGCTGCCGGAGGTGGCTCGCGCGGCGGCCGAGATCCTGTCCGCTCTCGCGCTCGACGGCCCGCCCGCCGATTGGGTGCCGCGCGCCGAGCTGGCCGCCCGCGCGGGCGACGCGCACCTCCTCGACGCGGGCACGACGCTGAGCCGCCTCGTGCTCAAGGCGGCCGCCCTGGCCCACGACGTCGAGGCACCCGCCAACGAGCGGGCCCGGGCCGCGCTGTGGGAGCGCTGCGGCGTCGCCGGGGACGCGGTGTCGGCGACCGCGCTGTGCTGGGCGTTGCCGCTGGTGGGCGACGACCCGTGGTCGCGCGGCGTCGCCGGGCGCACCGCGCTGGGGTTGCCGGTGCACCTGTCCCTGCTCGACCTGCGGGCCGCCCCGGAACGCCTGGTCACCACCGGCACGCCGGTCGCGGTCTGCGAGAACCCGCGGGTCCTCGAAGCAGCTGTCGCCGAGGGCGTCCGCCACCCGCTGATCGCCGCGACGTCCCACCCGTCGGCGGCGGTGCACGCGCTGCTGCGCCGCCTGACGGCCGACGGCGCGGTGCTGCACTGCCACGCGGACTTCGACTGGTCCGGCATCGCGCTCGCGGATTCCCTGACCACCGCGCACGGCGCCCGGCCGTGGCGCATGTCGTCCGAGGACTACCGCGACGCCCTCGACCGGGCCGCGGCCGCCCGCACCGATCTGCCGCCGCTCGTCGGCACCCCGGCCGCCACCCCGTGGGATCCGGACCTCACCACCGTGATGGCCACCAACGCCCGCGCGCTGCCCGAGGAAACCCACCTGTCCGCGCTGCTGGCGGATCTCCGCGGGGACGGCTGACCGTCTTTCTTCGAAGAACTCGTTTTGCGAGGCGGTGCCAGCGGCGAGACCGCTCACCGAAAGAGAAAGCGGCTCCCGCCGCTTGCCACGCGGGTTCCGGGAGCAGGGTTCAAAGACGGGCACTCAGCGGGCGGCCGGTTCGATCACGCGGACGCCGTGCAGCCGGCGGACGAAATCGGCCCCGAAGGCGGTGGACGGGGTGTGGGCGCCCGGCGCGGTGCGCCCGGTGCCGAGCTCGTGCACCGCGCGGTGCACGGAGTCGGCGGTGAGGTCGTAGGTGTCCGGGCAGACCAGCGCCGCCGAGACCCGCTGGCCCGAGCCGTCGCGCGCCTCCGCGTAGACCTCGCCCCAGCCGCGCGCCCGCGCGTCCCCGCCCGGACCGCGCACCGCCACGCCGATCGCCCACTTGCCCAACCGCTGCACCGGCGCGGCGCCGAGCACCTTCCGGACCGGCCCCGACAGCCGCGGGTCGAGCCTGTCCAGACCCGGAAGGTGCGCGAACGTCGTGATGTTGGGGATACCGGTGCTGCGGTAGGCGCTGGCGACGTCGCCCCACGGCAGGGAGGTGGCGCGGCGCGGACCGGACGGGAAGGGGACCTCCCGGCGCCGCCACCCCAGCGGGACCGGACGGATCTCGCCGTCGATGCGCGCCCGGCCGCCCAGCGCCGCGCCCTCCAGGGCGCTGCGCAGCGTGCCGCGGCTGATCCCGCCCCCGGCCTGGAAGGCCAGGTCGAGGTGGGTCGCCCCGGGCAGCCGCGCGGCGACCGCGGCGGCGAGGCAGTCGGTGGGCACCACGTCGAACCCACCGCCGGGCACCAGCGCGACCCCGGCTCTCCTGGCCTCCTCGTCGCGGGCGAAGACCGCCTCGAACACGTCGATCTCGCCGGTGATGTCCAGGTAGTGGGTGCCGGTGCGCAGGCAGCCGTCCACCATCGGAGCCGACGTGCCGGAGAACGGGCCCGCGCAGTGCGCCACCACGTCGACATCGGCCAACCCGGCGTCGACCGCCCGCGGATCGCGCAGGTCGAAGACGCGGTACGGCAGTCCGCGCGGCGTCGCGAACGCGGCCACCTTCTCGGTGTCCCGACCGGCGACGACCGGGCGCTCACCCCGGTCCAGGGCCAGTTCGGCGACGAGCCGTCCGGTGTATCCGGTGATGCCGTAGATCATCCAGGCCATCGCTGTCCTCCCAGCCGCGGCGAACCACTCCATCAACGACGACAGCAGCGCGCTGTCACGGGTTGCCCCCGTCACACGATCGCAGCGCCATTCGTCGCGAAAGCCGGTGGGGCGACGGTGGAGCCGGGAGGCGGGGAACCCGGGCGCTGTCGATCAGGTGAGGCGCAGACCACAGGACAGCCGGGAACACCGCGATGGGCGCACCCGTTGGACGAGGTGGTCGGTGCGCCCGTGTCCCCGGGCCTCACCTATCGCCTTCGCGGAATACCGTTCGGCTGGAGCCGCGTCGCGCCTCTCGCCGCGAGGCGACCGGCGCATCGACCTCGACATCGGTCCGGGCACCCCCGCCCTTCTCCTCGGGCGGGGGTGCCCGAGTCCGCGTCCACTGCGGACGCAGCGCGAATCCTCTGCTAGGGCACCAGGAACTCGCTGTTCCGCGCGTCGGTGATCGCCATGTGGCCGGGCGCGTGCCCGATCGCGAACGACGGCCTGGAGCGCATCACCGCGGCCTGCGGGGTGACGCCGCAGGCCCAGAACACCGGGACCTCGCCGGGCCGGATCTCCACCGCGTCGCCGAAGTCCGGCGCGTCGACGTCGGCGATGCCCAGCGCCTCCGGCGATCCGACGTGCACCGGCGCCCCGTGCACCGCCGGGTAGCGGGAGGTCACCCGCACCGCGGTGGACACCAGCTCGGCGGGCACCGGGCGCATCGAGACCACCAGCGGCCCGGACAACCGGCCCGCCGGGCGGCATTCCCGGTCGGTGCGGTACATCGGCACGTTGCACTCCGCCTCGACGTGGCGGACCGGCACGCCCGCCTCCAGCAGCGCGGCCTCGAAGGTGAAGCTGCACCCGACGAGGAACGCGACCAGGTCCGCGCGCCACAGGTCGGTGACGTCGCCGACCTCCTCGGCGAGTTCGCCGTCCCGGTAGACGCGGTAGGCGGGCAGATCGGTGCGCAGGTCACCGGCGAAGATCGACGCGCTGGTCTCCCCCGGCTCCGCCACGTCCAGCACCGGGCAGGAACGCGGGTTGCGCTGCGCGAACAGCAGGAAGTCGTAGGCGAGGTCGCGGGGCAGCGCGATCAGGTTCGCCTGCGTCCACCCGGCGCTGTAGCCCGCCGTCGGCACGCGCAGCCCGGCGCGGAACGCGGCACGGGCCTGCTCCGGGGTCATCTCCCGCGGACTGGTCATCGCGATGTCCTCCCTGGTTCGACGAGTCGGAAGCGCACCCGCTGGCCGGGCCGGGCCTGCGCGGCCCGGTCCACGTCGGCGGCGGTGACCACGGCGATCACCGGGTACCCACCGGTCACCGGGTGGTCGGCGAGGAACAGCGTCGGCCGCGCCGACGGCGGCACCTGCAACGCACCGGGGACCATGCCCTCGCTGGGCAGCTCCTCGGTGCGGGCGCGCGGCAGGGCGGGTCCGTCGAGCCGCATCCCGATCCGGTTGCTCTGCGCGGTGACTTCGTACGCCTCGCCGAGCAGCGTGGTCAGGGCGTCGGCGGTGAACCAGTCGTGGCGGGGGCCGGGCGCCACCCGCAGCACCAGCTCGTCCGCCGGCAGCGCGGCCACCGGCGCGGCGTCCACCTGCGGGAACCGCGCGGGCGCCGGTCCGACCGGCAGCACCGCGCCGGGCTCCAGCGGGTCCGGCCCGAGCCCGGCCAGCACGTCGGTGGCGCGCGAGCCCAGCACCGGTTCGACCGCGACGCCGCCGCGCACGGCCAGGTAGCTGCGCAGCCCCCGCGCGGGCGCACCCAGCCGCAGCTCGGCGCCCGCCGGCAGGCGCAGCACGGCGTTCGCAGCGGCACCCCGACCGGCCACGGTGACCGGGCACGGCGCCCCGGTCACGGCCACCACGAGGTCCGCCCCGGCGCGCACCGCCAGACCGCCGAGCGTGACCTCGACGGCGGCGGCGCCCTCGTCGTTGCCCACCAGCCGGTTGGCCAGCCGCAACGATCCCCGGTCGGCGGCCCCGGAGCGGCCCACGCCGATGTCCGCCAACCCGGGGCGGCCCAGGTCCTGCACGGTGGCCAGCGGCCCGGTGGCCAGCACTTCCAGGGCGCGGACGACCGACCTGGTGCCCGCGAACCGCTCGCTCATGACGCCTCCGAGAACCGCACCCGCACACCCGGCCGCAACAGCGCGGGCGGATCGCGGTCGACGGACCAGATCGCCAGCTCGGTGCGGCCGATCAACTGCCAGCCGCCCGGGGACTCGCGCGGGTAGATCCCGCTGAACGGCCCGGCCAGCCCGACGGCGCCCGGGGGCACCCGGGTCCGCGACTCGGCCCGGCGCGGCACCGCCAGTTCCGGCGGTCCCCCCGACAGGTACCCGAAACCCGGTGCGAACCCGCCGAAGGCGACCGTCCACTCGGCACCGGTGTGCCGCCGGACGACCTCCCGTTCGGTCAGCCCGGTCAGCCGCGCCACCTCGGCGAGGTCCGCGCCGTCGTAGACGACCGGCACCTCCAGCAGTTCGTCCCGGTCGCGGTGGGTGCCGCGCGGCCGGGCCGCGCGGACCGCGCGCTCGATCTCCGCGACGTCGGCGCGGCGCGGGTCGAGGTGCAGCAGCAGCGTCCGCGCGGCCGGGACCAGGTCCACGACGCCCTCCGGCGGCTCGTCGGCCAGCGCGGCGTACAGCGCCTGGACCGACCGCAGGTCGTCCAGCTCGACCAGCAGCCCCGAATCGGCGCAGCGCAGGAACCGCATCACCGGCTCCCCGCGAACGGCGCCAGCACCACGCCCTCGGCCACCAGGCGTTCGCGCACCGCCTCGGCGATGGCCACCGCGTCCGGGCTGTCGCCGTGCACGCAGATCGAGTCCGCCTGGACCTTGATCTCGGACCCGTCCACCGCCTCGATCGGCTCGCCCTGCGCCAACCGGACGCACCGCTCGGCGATCACCCGCGGGTCGTGCAGCACCGCGCCCGGCTCCCGGCGCGGGACCAGCGTGCCCTCCGGGGTGTAGGCGCGGTCGGCGAACGCCTCGCGGAACACCCGCAGCCCGGCCCGTTCCGCCCGGTCCAGCCATTCCGAACCGGGCAGCCCGAGCACCGCCAGCCCGGGGTCGTAGGCGCGCACCGCCGCCACCACGGCGGCCGCCTGCTCTGCGTGGTGCACGATCGCGTTGTAGAGCGCCCCGTGCGGCTTGACGTAGCGCAGTTCGGTGCCGACCACGCGGGCGAAGCCGGCCAGCGCGCCGATCTGGTAGATCACGTCGTCGGTCAGCTCGGCGGGCGGGACGTCGATGAACCGCCGCCCGAACCCGGCCAGGTCGCGGTAGCTGACCTGCGCGCCGACCGAGACGCCCCGCTCGGCGGCCTGCTCGCAGGCGCGCCGGATCACCGTCGCGTCCCCCGCGTGGTAACCGCACGCCACGTTCGCGCTGGTCACGATGCGCAGCAGGGCGGCGTCGTCGGTGAGTTCCCAGCGGCCGAAGCTCTCCGCGAGATCGGAGTTCAGGTCCATGTGCAGCCTCACTTCCACAGCGCAGCGATACCGGTCAGCGAACTGATGCCGAGGTACAACGTCAACAACCACGCCAGCAGGCCGACGACCAGCAGCCAGCGGGGGTAGCGGTATCCGCCGAGCAGGTCGCGGCGCCGCGCCGCGACCCACATCAGCACGCCGAAACCGACCGGCAGGATCAGCCCGTTCAGCGCCCCGGCCAGCACCAGCAGCGTCGTCGGCGCCTGGTCGAGCAGCAGGAACACCAGGGCGGACAGCGCGACGAACGCGACCACCAGCCAGTTGCGGCCGCGTTCCAGCCGCGGCGAGAAGCTCACCAGGAACGACACCGACGTGTAGGCCGCGCCGACGACCGAGGTGATGCTGGCCGCCCACAGGATCACCCCGAACAGCCGCAGCCCGAGTTCCCCGGCGGCGTGCCCGAAGGCGTCCGCGGTCGGGTTCGCGCCGGTCAGCGCCACACCGCCGGAGACCACGCCGAGCACCGCGAGGAACAGCAGCACCCGCATCAGGCCGGTGACCAGGATCGAGGTGACCGAGCTGCGGCTGACCGCGACGACCTGTTCGGGCCCGGTCACGCCCGCGTCGACCAGCCGGTGCGCTCCGGCGTAGGTGATGTAACCGCCCACGGTCCCGCCGATGAGCGTGATGACCGACAGCAGGTCGATCCGGTCGGGCAGCACGGTCTGCCGCAGCGCATCGCCGACCGGCGGACCGGAGGAGACCGCCACGAAGGCGGTCAGCGCGATCATCAGCACGCCGAGCACCACCACGATGCGGTCCATCGCCACCCCGGCCCGCTTGCTCAGGAAGATCGCGATGGCCACGAGCGCGGACACCGCCCCGCCGATCTTGACGTCCAGGCCGAACAACGCGTCCAGGCCCAGCGAGGTGCCCGCGACGTTGCCGACGTTGAACACCAGACCGCCGAAGACCACCAGCGCGGCCATCGCGTAGCCGAGCCCGGGGACCACCCGGTTGCCGAGATCCTGGGCCCGCATCCCGGAGACGCCGATGACCCGCCAGACGTTCAGCTGCACGGCCACGTCGACGAGGATCGACACCACGATCGCGAAGGCGAACGCCGCGCCGAGCTTCGCGGTGAACTGGGTCGTCTGGGTCATGAACCCGGGGCCGATGGCGCTGGTCGCCATCAGGAACACCGCGCCCAGCAGGGAACCGCGCCGGGCTGCCGAGGGGCGCGCCGGCCGCCGGGCCGTGGATTGGTCCGCCATGGCACTCCGATCAACGTGCGAACACCGCCCGCGGAAGGGGCGGTGCAGAACCTGGGGCCGCCGGACGACGGTTCCGGCCAAGATAGTGAATTGTTGAACGATTGGGCAATACCTCGTCGGGAACTGCCTCGTTACACTGCGAAGCGCAGATCAACGCCGCATAGGAGCCCGATGACCGCCGACCAGTGGGCCGAGCTGCTCGCCGCGGACCGGTCGCTGCTGGACCGCACCAGCACCGCCGAACGGGTCGCCGACGTGCTGAGGCAACGCATCATCGACGGTGCGCTCGCCCCCGGGACCCGCCTGTCCGAGGAGAACGCCGGGCGCGCTCTCGCGGTCTCCCGCAACACCCTCCGCGAGGCGTTCCGCCTGCTGGTGCACGAACGGCTGCTGGTGCACGAGTTCCACCGCGGCGTGTTCGTCCGGGTCCTCACCGCGGACGACGTCATCGACGTCTACCGCGTCCGGCGGCTCCTGGAGACCAGCGCGGTCCGCCGCGCCGGCCGCGCCGCACCGGGTCTGGTCGCCGCCGTCGACCAGGCCGTGACCGAGGGGGAACGCGCCGCCGAGGACGAGCGGTGGTGGGACGTCGGCACGGCGAACATGCGCTTCCACGAAGCGCTCGCCGCGTTGGCCGAAAGCCCGCGGGTGAACGAGACGATGCGCCAGCTGCTCGCCGAGCTCCGCCTGGCCTTCCACGTCATGTCCCGTCCCCGCGAGTTCCACGAGGCGTACCTCGGCCCCAACCGCGCCATCGCGGACCTGATCGCCGCGGGTGACGTGCGGGAGGCCGCCGACCGGCTGGACGACTACTTCGACGTGGCGGAGACCCAACTCGTCGAGGCGTACAAGTCCTACGGCCCGTAGTCCCCGGGATCAGGCGGGCACCAGGACGATCCACACCTGGCCCGGCGCGAACGGCAGCGGCTGCCCGGACGAGGTCGTGTAGGTGGTGCCGGCCTCCGGGGACGGGCGGGACCAGCGCGCCTGGTGCGCCAGCCCGTCGCGGAGCACGAGGGCCTCGCCGGATCCGACGGTGTCGGCGTACGGCGACACGTTGCCCGCCACGTCCTCCACGTACGAACCGGCGGACACCGGAACCCGTTGCAGCACCACGGTCGACGCGCCCAGCCGTTCGCCGTCGGACGTCGCGTACGGGCTGCCGTCCATGGACACCAGGTAGCGCTGCTGCGCCGCGTCCCAGTCGAACCCGACCCGCGCCGCCGAGTACCGCACCTCCGCAGCGGTGTCGGGCGCACCGCCGGCCGGTGGCTGCCCGAACACCAGCGGCGCCGCGGGGGACCACGGCGCCCCGGCCGGGAGCCGGGACGGGCGGACGAACAGGTTGTGCGGAGCCTGCTTCGGACCGCGGAAGAACGCCGCGGGCAGGGTGGCCTCCGACGCGTTGTTCACCGGCGCCCGCGCGATCGCCGGGAGCAGTTCGGGCGCGGCACCGGAGTAGGCCAGGGTGGGATGCCCGAACTCCGGCAGCAGGCGCAGATCCGTCTGCCGCGCGCTGCGGACCGGGCCGACCACCGGCGGCAGGTGCGCGGCGAAGACCGCGATGATCCGGGTGATCCCCGCCTCGACCGGTTCGACGAACACCACGTCGGCGGCGGCGATCCCGGTCGGCGGGCGGGCCGCCGGCGCGTTGTCCACCTTGACCGCGAGCACCGGCGGAGCCGGGGGCGGCGCGGGAGCGACGACCGGCCGCGGAACCGGGGCGTGCGGCACGGGGATGCTGCGGGTCGCGGTCCCCTGCAGGCCGAGACCCACCGCCAGCACGGCGACGAGGCCGACCAGGATGCCCAGCACGCGCGAACGCCACATGGCTCCTCCCACCCAGGAGCCTTCCCCCGAAGCTCCGCGCGGACAAGGGCCCGTTCGCACTCACCGGAACGCCCCGCCCGGCTACTCCCGGGCGGGCGCGTAGCACTCCCGCAACGCCGCGTACTCGGGCCCGGTCAGCTCGACGTCGAGGTCGCGCAGCACCTGCTCCAGCCGCTCCGGCGGCACCTCGGTGGTCTCCGCCTCCCCGGACGCGCGCTCCACGGTCAGCCGGTCGCCGACGAGGTGGCGCACCACGCCGTGGTCCAAGCGCATCACGACCAACTGGCCGGTGAACGGCGACCGCGGGTGCGTGGCGACGTAGTGGTGCGCGACCTCGTAGTCGATCGGGCGCTGCGGCAGCTCGTCGGTGGCGTGCAGCGGTTCCCAGCCGCCGTCCACCCGCTTCTCGAACGTCCACAGCGCACCGTCGCGGACCAGCCGGTGCGGCCAGCCCGCCTGGTCGACCACGACGCCGTCGCGCAACGGCGTCGGCGACAGCACACCCGCGCCGAACCCGACATCGGCCAGGAAGTCCTGCCCGTCGACGCGGACCCGCAGCAGCATGTGCGTCCGGGGGCCGCTGCGGTGCGGCTGCACGCGGGCCATCCGCCGCTCGACCTCGAAACCCAGGCGCTCCAGCACGGCCGCGAACAGCAGCGCGTGCTCGAAGCAGTAGCCGCCGCGCCGCCGCGTCACCAGCTTGTCCGCCACCACCGGCAGGTCGATGCCCGGGTGCTGCCGCAGCACCACGTCGACGTTGTCGAACGGGATCCGCCGGACGTGCGCCTGGTGCAGGGACCGCAGCGCCGCCGCCGACGGGGCCGCGTGCGGATGGCCGATGCGGTCCAGGTAGGCGTCGACGTCCACCGCGTCGATCCGCCAGTCGTCCTCGATCATGTCCCCATCTTCGCCCCGACGACCGACCGGACCCGACCCGCCTGGCGCGGCCCATCCGCCAGGTGTACGAAGTGGTCGATGTCGAACGGTGACCCGGCCACGAGGAGTCCGAGGTGAACCACGCGACCACCGATCCCACCTTCTACCGAACGCCCGCCGACGCCGCCGCCGCGCCCGCCGAACGCCTGGCCTACGTGGTGGCCTTCGACCGCGCGGCCGAGCGGCCCGACGCGCTGACCGTCGTGGACGTGGACCCGCGCTCGCAGAGCTACGGGCGGGTCGTCGGCTGGACCGAAGTGCCCCACCTGGGCGACGAGCTGCACCACTTCGGCTGGAACGCGTGCAGCAGCGCCCTCAAGCACGAGGGCCACGACATGCACGACCTGGCCCGCCGGTACCTGCTGGTGCCCGGCCTGCGCTCGTCCCGCCTCTACGTGTTCGACACCCGCCCCGACCCGAAGCAGCCCCGCCTCGTCAAGACCGTCGACGCCGCGGAACTGGCGACCGGGGCCGGGTACTCGCGGCCGCACACGCTGCACTGCGGTCCGGACGGCGTGTTCCTGACCTGCCTGGGCGGCGCGAACGGATCGGACGGTCCGGGCGGCATCGCGCTGCTCGACCACGGCACCTTCGACGTCCTGCGCGGTTGGGAGACCGACCGGGGACCGCAGCACCTCGCCTACGACGCCTGGTGGCACCTCAACCAGAACACCCTGGTCAGCAGCGAGTGGGGAACGCCGTCGATGATCGAGGACGGCCTGCTCCCGGACCTGCTGCTCGGACACCGCTACGGCCACGCCCTGCACTTCTGGGACCTCACCACCGGCGAGCACCGGCAGCGCGTCGACCTCGGCGAGCAGCACCAGATGGTGCTGGAGCTGCGGCCCTCCCACGATCCCGAGGCGACCTGGGGATTCGCCGGAGTCGTGGTGTCCACCGAGGACCTGTCCGCCTCGGTGTGGCGGTGGTACCGCGACGGCGCGTCGTGGGCGGCCGAGAAGGTGATCACGATCCCGGCGGAACCCGCCGACCCGGACGCGCTGCCGCCCGCGCTCAGGCCGTTCGGCGCGGTGCCGCCGCTGGTCACCGACATCGACCTGTCCGTCGACGACCGGTTCCTGTACGTGTCGTGCTGGGGCACCGGTGAGCTCAAGCAGTACGACGTCACCGACCCGAGCACGCCGCGCGAGACCGGCTCGGTGCGGCTCGGCGGCATCGTGCGCCGCACCCCGCACCCGTCGGCGCCGGACGTGCCGCTGTCCGGTGGCCCGCAGATGGTGGAGATCAGCCGCGACGGCCGCCGGGTCTACCTCACGAACTCGCTGTACGGCGCGTGGGACGACCAGTTCTACCCCGACGGCGTGGGCGCCTGGATGGCCAAGCTGAACACCGGACCGGCCGGCGGGATGGCGGTGGACACCGAGTTCTTCCCGCACGGCGCGGAGTTCCGCGGTCGCCGCGTGCACCAGGTGCGGTTGGAGGGCGGGGACGCCTCGTCCGACTCCTACTGCTACCGCTGAGCGAGGCGGTCCCGCACCAGTCCCAGCACCGACGCCACGAGCAGCACGGCGGCGATCCCGGCGACCGCCAGACCCATGTGGTGCAGCCCCGCGTCGTCGGCGCGGGCGCCGAGGACGAGGGTCAGCACCGCCGCAGCGAGGTTCGCACCGACGTACTGCGAAGTCCGGTACAGACCGGAGGCGGCGCCCATGCGTTCCGCGGGCGCCGCCGCGTACATCGCGCCCTGGTTGCCCATGTTGTTGAAGCCGTTCGGCAGGCCGAGCATCGCGGCGACGCCCAGCAGCACCAGCACCGGCGACGTGGAGTGCGGCAGGGTGAGCAGCAGACCGCCCGCGCACAGCGCCAGGGTTCCGACGACGAGCGCGGCGCGGAAGCCGTGGCGGCGTTGCAGCCGGGTCGCGATCAGGGTCGACAGCGCACCGATCGCGGCCACCGGCAGCACGACGAGTCCCGCGCTGGTCGGGTCGAGGTGGCGGGCCTCCTCCAACCACTGCGGCAGGCCGTAGAACACGCAGTAGAACGCCGTGTAGGTGACGATCGTGCGCACGTAGGTGAACGACAGGGCGCGCTTGCCGAGCAGGCGCATGTCGAGGAACGGGGTCCGGGCGCGCAGCCCCCACCACGCGGTCAGCGCGACGGCCGGGACGGCGACCGCGAGCCACCACCACGTCGGCTGCTCGGCGAGGGAGAGCAGCCAGAACATGACGGCGGTGATCGCCACGGCGAAGAACAGCATCCCGACCGGGTCGATCTCGGCCAGGGCCCGCAGCCTGCCGCCGCCGCGCGACGGCGGGTCCGCCGGTCCCCACCGCAGGATCACCGCGGCACCGACGACCGCGAGCGGGACGTTGACCCAGAACACCCCCGGCCAGTCCAGCCCGCCGACCAGCAGCCCGCCCAGCGTCGGCCCGAGCGCGGCCGTGACCTGGGAGCACACCGCCAGCGCGGCGAGCGCGTTGTTGGGCCGGGCGTCCTGCTCGTCGGCTGCGCGGCGCACCATCGCCACGCCGCACGGGTACTGCGCGGCCGTGCCGATGCCGATCAGGATCCGGTACACCACGAGCGTGCCGACGTCCGGGGCGAAGGGCGCGGCGGCCGACGCCAGCGCGACCAGCGCCAGCCCGCCGAGGCTGGTGCGGCGCGGACCGAGCACGTCGGCGATCCGGCCCATCGCGGGCGCGGCCACGGCGGTCGCCAGGTACAGCGCGGAGACCAGCCAGGACACCGCGGCCCCGGCGTGGAAGTCGGCCCGGATGCCGACCAGCGCGACCGCGATCATCGAGGAGTTCAGCGGTTGCAGGATCGTGCCGAACGCGATCGGGGTGATGAAGCGCCCGGACAGCTCCGTGCTCCCGGTCACTTCTTCAGCATTGCTGTCTTTCCTGGAGTGCGTTGTTCGAGACATGGTTGATCCGGCAGCTCCTCCCCCGTGACCCGTCACGACCCGGCCAGCCGGTCCATCAGGCGGACCGCGAGCAGCAGCAGGTCGCGCTCGACGCCGGTGAGCTCGGTGGCCATCGCCTCGGCGAGCCACGCCTCGCGCTTGCGGCGCTCGCGCAGCACCCGGGTCCGGCCTGCTTCGGTGATCCGCAGGATCACCGCTCGGCGGTCGGTGGGGTCCTGATCGCGCTCCACCAACCCGGCGTCGATGAGGTACTGCACCAGGCGGGCCATCGACTGCGGGGTGACGCGTTCGGCGACGGCCAGCGCGCTGGTCGTCGCGGGACCGTCCCGCTCCAGCCGGCCGAGCACGGCGAGCCGACCCAGCGTGAGGTCCCCGGGATCGCGTTCGGCGTGCAGCCGGCGCGCCAGGCGCATGACGCCCAGCCGCACTTCGGCGGCGGCCTCCCGGTCCGCCTCGGTCCCCAGCAGCTCGTCCCCAGGCATAATATTCAGCATAGCTGAATGATTCTCGGGCGTGCCGAGCCACCAGGAGCAATCGGTGCGGCTTATCCGGGGAACAGCGCTCCGACTCCCGCGTAGCTGTTGGTGCTCGCCGCGAGCGCGTCGTCCACCGGCTCCTCGGGGCGCCACTGCGGCAGCAGCACGAGTCCGGGGTCGACGAGCTGGTACCCGGTCAGCAGCGCGGCGATCTCCTCCCTGCTGCGCAGCGTCCCCGGCGTGCTGGTCCGGCTGTAGATGGCGTGGCCGTGCGCCAGCTGCTCGTCGGTGAAGGTCACCCGGGACAGGTGCGACACCGCCAGGTGGCTGCCGGGCACGCAGGCGTCGCGGTAGCCGGCCACCACTCCCGCCGGGTCGTCGGAGTCGGCCACGAAGTGCAGGATCGCCACGGCCAGCACCCCGACCGGGCGGGTGAAGTCCAGCAGGCCCGCCACCCCCGGCGCGGCCAGCACCTGTTGCGGGTCGCGGATGTCGGCCTGCGTGACGGTGACGCGCGGATCGTCGCCGAGCAGGTAGCGGGCGTGGGCGACGGCGACCGGCTCGAAGTCCACGTACGCCACGCGCGCCCGCGGGTTCAGCTCGTGCGCCACCTCGTGCACGTTCCCGACGGTGGGAATGCCCGAGCCGAGGTCGAGGAACTGGTCGATGCCCTGCCCGGCCAGGTACCGCACGGCCCGGCGGAGGAAGGACCGGTTCGCCCGCGCCCATTCCCGCGTGCTCGGGATGACGGCGAGCTGCCGCTCGGCGGCTTCCTGGTCGACGGACAGGTGCGCCTTGCCGCCGAGGTAGTAGTCGTACATCCGCGCCGCGTTCGGCGACTCCAGATCCACGTCGCCTCGAATGTCCACCATTCGCGCCGAGTACCGGTCATGAATCATGAAGGGATTCTGGCGCCTACCGAGCACCGGCGTCACGACTTCCGACGACGACGGTGCAGTCCGCCTCCTCGGACCGGACCACCTCCGGCTCCAACCCGGCGTCCGCGAACACCTCGGCGAGCCCGGCGGCCTGCCGTTCGCCGGTCTCCACCAGCAACCGCCCGCCCGGAGCCAGCCACCCGGGCGCTCCGGCGGCCACCCGGCGCTGCACCCGCAGGCCGTCCGCCCCGCCGTCCAACGCGATCCGCCGCTCGTGGTCGCGGGCCTCCCTCGGCATCGACCCGATCGCCCCGCTGGGCACGTACGGCGCATTGGCCACGAGCACGTCGACCCGCCCGCGCAGCTCCGCGGGCAGCGGCTCGTACAGGTCGCCCTCGTGCACCCGGCCGTCGACGTTGCGCCGGGCGCACCGCACGGCGGCCGGGTCGACGTCGACCGCGTGCAGTTCCGCCCGCCCGAGAGCCGAGTGGACCGCCGCGCCTACGGCCCCCGAACCGCAGCACAGGTCCACGACGACGCGCGCGTCCGGCCCGGCCGCGGCCACCGCGGTCCGGACCAGGAACTCGGTGCGCCGCCGCGGCACGAAGACCCCGGGTTCCACGACGACCCGCGCACCGCAGAACTCGACCCATCCGAGCACGTGCTCCAAGGGCGTCCCGGCGACCCGCCGGTCCACCATGGCGCGCAGTTCGCCGGGATCGCGGGCCGCGGACACCAGCAACCGCGCCTCCTCCTCGGCGAACACGCACCCGGCACCGCGCAGCTCGCGCACCACGGACTCCGAATCCACCACGCCTCAACCGAGTACCAGAAACCGCGGACGGGCGGCGCCGCGCTCCGCTGGTTCGGAGGCGTCGGCGAGGTGGGCGGCATCCCGCCCACCAGCACCGCCAGCGGCCGACCGAAGCCGATCGTCCGAACCGCCTCCGGCTGCGCGTGGATCTGCCGCTGTGCTGCCGCGGCCACGAGGCCCCCGCACCGGTCGACGACGGCCTTCCCCCGCTCCGCGCGGAAAAACTTGCAGTCCGAAGTGGACCGATCAGCCGTCCGACGGCGCGGCGCGTGCATGCGATGGGCTGGCATGTACCCGGCACGGGTCACGTCGGGTGGTCGGGACGCGGTTCCGAGGTCATCGTGGAACCGCAGCGACAACCCCAGGGCCGTGACGATGACGCCCGGATTCTCGCCGGAGGGACACGTGGAGGCGTTGCCGTGGTTCGACCACCCCGAAGGACTGCCCGCAATGCTCGCCGAGTACGGCAGGGTGGCCGCGCGGATCCGTGACGCGGACCCGGACCAGGCCCACGTGCTGCACCGCCGACTGGCCGACCTGGACGCGGCCATCGACCGCATGATCCTCCAGCTCGGCGCCCGCTGACCCGTTATCCGGCGGCCCGCCGCGTCGACGTGGCTCCCCGAGCGAGATCGCGCCGCTCGATGTCGGCGACGAATCCGAGCATGCTGGACTGCCCTCGCAAACCGGCCGCCAGTTCCCTGCGCGCAGCGTCGCGGTCGTCAGCGAGGGCATCCTCGGCCAGCCGTTCCAGCACCGAGGCCAACCGGCCGTACAGCGCAGCCCGCTCGGCGCGATCCGAGGTCCTCGCGCAACGCCACAGCAGGTCGCGGACCATCTCCGAGTCGGCGCGGTGGCGCGCAGATGTCTGTGTCACGCCCCTGGATTTACCGCACCCGCGCGCACCCGGCAGGACAGATCAACACCCGTGATCGACTTCTCCGTTCGCGTCGGCCCCGCATCCGCGGCTCCGCCGCAGCACAGCAAGGCCCTGCCACCCACTTCAGCGGTTTTCGCAGCCGCCGGAGGACCGGCCTCCCGCGCCTCGCCGCGCCCGAATCCCGGAGAACGAACAAACCTCACTCGCACCGAGCATATCCGGACAGCGCCGTTTCCGACCGCCGATCGCGCAAGCACCCCACGACCGCGATTCGGCTGGAATTTCCCCAGGACCGCCGAAGCGCTGATCGCACCCGGGAGGCGTCGGGCGGCTAGGGAGTGTTTCGGAAGTGCTGTGCGTGGCGGTGCCGGTGGCGGAACCTCAGCGTCCCGCCCGTCACCCGACCACCGCCCCCCAAGGAGGCGCTGCGCGCCGCAGTCACATCGGCTCCGGGAGCCCCTCCTGATGTATGCCCAATACACGGCGTCGGGGCTGTCCTCGCGAGACGACCGCTGAGAACCCGCAGCGGTGCGGGTCGCGAGACCGCTCACCGAAAGAGAAAGCGGCTGACGCCGCTTGTGAAACAGGTAATACACCTAGCGCTCGGGCAGCGGTGCGAGCTCGACCTCGACGCGGTTGCCGCCGGCTCGTTTCGCGCGGTAGAGGGCGTGGTCGGCGGCGGTGAAGAGGGAATCGAGGTGGGGCGGTCCGGTCGCGACGCCGATGCTGACCGTGATCGGTCGCGCGGTGTCACCGACCACCAGCCGCCAGTCGTGGTCGTGGACGGCGCGGCGGATCCGCTCGGCCGCGGTCGGACCCGCGGAGCAGGAGGCGTCGTCGCCGTGCTCGACGAGCAGCACCACGAACTCGTCGCCGGCCCAGCGGGACACGACGTCGTCGGTCCGGCTCTCGCGGAGCAGCAGCCGGGCCACCTCCAGCAGGGCTCGATCCCCGGCGGGGTGGCCCGCGTGATCGTTGATGTCCTTGAAGTGGTCGATGTCGACCAGCGCGAGCCAGGGCTTCCGCTCGTTCACGACGGCCTGCTGCAACAGCGCCGCCGCCTGGCGCCCCAGGCCGCGCCGGTTGAGCAGGGCGGTCAGCGCGTCCCGGTCCGCTGCCTGCCGAGCGGCCGCTTCCTGCTCCTGGGCGTGCAGCGTGACGCGGCGCTGCTCCAGCGCCTGACCGAGCCCTTCCTGCAGCATCCGCATCTTCGTGCGGCTCGCGGAAACCGCTCGGCGCAGGGCATTCGCCTCGCAGACCGGGTCACCCAGTTCGCGGCAGATCGCCGCCAGGATCTCCGCGAACCAGATCAACAGCCTCGCGTCCCGGATGCTGTCCGCCGCGTCGACGGCTCGGGCGGCGAAGGTCCGGGCGTCGCACAGGCGGCCCTGGTGCCAGCGGACCTCGGCCATCGCCACGTTCCCGAGGGACAGGGTGTACCGGTCGTCCGCCTCCTGGCTGGCGGTCAGGCCCCGGGTCGCGAGGGGCTCGGCTTCCGCGACGCGGCCGAGGCCGACCAACGCCCGGGCGCTGCCGGCCAGCGCCCGGCGCCGCGTCTGTCCGGGGGTGGCGAGGGACAGCACCTCCTCGTACAGCTCCAGAGGTGCGACGAGACGAGCGCGAACCGAGTCGGCCGGCCCCCGCAGCGCCCACATCAAGCGGCTGCCGGCCTCCCGCGACAGGCAGTGCGCCAAGGTGTCGGCGTCACCGGCCCGGCGAGCCAACTCGACCGACTCCATGAGGATTCCCAAGCTGGCGCGGTGACCCCCCACCGTGTCCAGCAGGTAGCCGAGCATCCCGATGGCTTGCGCCGCGGTCACCCCGCGGGCCTGGTCCACGTCCAGGCTGGCCCACCCCTCGGCGGCCAGTTCCAGGGCGAGCGGAATCCGGCCCAACTGCCACGCCAGCACGGCCCGGTGCGCCAGGACGACCGCCGGATCCCAGCGGGCGTCCACGACGCGCGCCTCGGCGGCGATCCGGTCGAACACCACCCCGGCGTCGGCGGCCCGACCCGAGTCCAGCAGGAACCGAACATCCCGATCCGCATCGGGAACCTGCCCGGCCAGCAATGGATCATCCTGCCGCACTGCATCCTCGCGGTCGTTCCGCCCCTGGCAACCAGTCACCCCCCGCCGGCACCGGCAGTCCAGACCACCGTACTGCGCACCGGCGCTCGCCCGCCCGGCGCGACGAGGTCCGCCTGCCACGCGAAAGCACTGGTCAGCGGGGCCGTTTCCGGCGCGCGATCAGGCCCCGGCGCGGCCCAGGTCAGAACGGCTCAGGTCAGGGCGAGGAGGCTGACGGCGACGGCGGCGGTGCCCAGGCCGACGAGCTGGCCTCGGTGGATGCGCTCGGCGAGCACGCCGCGGGCGAGCAGGACCGTGCCGGCCGGGTAGAGGGCCACGATCACGGCGACGACGGCGAGGTCCCCGCTGCGGGAGGCGAGCAGGAACAGCAGGTTCGCCATCGAGTCGAGCGCGCCCGCGGCCGCCGACGTCGCGTACGCGGGCCGCTCGGGGCCCAGCTTGCGGTGCATCAGCCCCGCGGCGCCCAGGGTGACGGTCGAGGAGACCGCCCGGCCCACGATGAGCGGAGCGACCCCGCTGTCGGCGGGCGCCTGGTGCAGGAAGACCAGTTGGAGGGCGATGGCGGCGCCCGCACCGAAGGCCAGCAGCAGTGCGGTGCGCGAGGGGCGCACCGAGCCCGCGCCGTTCCCGGCGCTGACCAGCACCACCGCCACCAGCGCGAGCGGCAGACCCACCAGCCCGGCGATGGCCAGGTGCTCCCCCTGCAGCAACCCCACGCCGACGGGCAGCGCGGCCGACACCAGCGCGGTCACGGGCGAGAGCACGTTCATCGGGCCGATCGCCAGGGTGCGGTAGAGCAGGGCGAACGCGGCGGCCGAGGCGACCCCCGATGCGGCACCCCAACCGAGGGCCGCGGCGCTGAACGAAGCGCCGAGCAACGGCCACAGCAGCAGTTCGACGGCGAGGCTGGCCGGCGCCGCGATCATCACGGTGCGCAGTACATGAGCCTTGCGGGCGCCGAGTCCGCCGAGGAAGTCGGCGCACCCGTACGCGAGCGAGCTGCCGAGGGCCAGCAGCAGAGCGATCACAGCACATCCCTTACGATTCCATCAGAACGACCGAAACGTACGTCAGACCGACCGATCTGGTCAACCGAACGACCGAACGGTGCATTGGAATGGCCGGCTACGAGGATGGTGATCAGATGCCGGAGACGGCCGCGGCCCTGCGGACGGTCGCGCACAACGTCCGGGCCGCCCGCGTCCGCTCAGGTCTGTCGCTGGACGAGCTCAGCCGGCGCGCCCAGGTCAGCAAGGGCGCCCTGGTCGCGTTGGAGAAAGCCCAGGGCAACCCGAACCTGGCCACCCTGGTCCGGCTGGCCGACACCCTCGGCGTCTCGGTGTCGGCCCTGATGCAGGGACCGCCCGAGGGCCGCGTCCGCGTCGTGGCCGCCGGGGACGTCGCACCGCTGTGGGCCGGAGAGCGGGGCGGCGAGGCCCGCCTGATGCTGACGACGTCGGGCCCGGCCCCGGTCGAGGTCTGGCGCTGGCGGCTGGAACCGGGCGAGGAATACCCCAGCCACCCCCACCAGGCCGGCGTGGTGGAAACCGTCAGCGTCACCGCCGGCCGGATGGTCCTGGTCGTCGACGGCACCGAGCACACCGTCGAAGCCGGGCAGACCGCCACGTTCGACGGCGACGCCCCGCACGCCTACCGCGGCTCGGGAACCGGGACCTGCGACCTGATCATGACGGTCCACCTACCGCCCAACCCGGCTCCCGCGACCTGACCGCGCTGGGTCACGGCGAACCCGCTCCGAAGGGGAACCGGTCAGCCGTGCTGGATCGGCGGGCAGGTGGTGTCGCTGACCGAGTTGATCTCGGCGTTGCTGCGGGAATCGGCCGAGTAGTCGTACTGATCGGTGCACTTCATGTTCGGATCCCGCGGCCCCGGCGGCAGCGGCACCTGCCCCGGCTGAGCATCCGTCTGCGCCGCGGGCGCGGCTGCGGTGCGCCCGACGGCCGCGTTGTCCGAGGTGTCCGACGGCAACGAACACCCGGTCGCGAAAGCACCGGTCAGGGCGACGCCCGCCGACAGCAGAGCTGCTACGCCGAAGTTTCGAAGTGGTTGCGGGAACATCCGGTCTCTCCTGTTCTCGATCACGTCTCGGCCTTCGCCTCAACTGATCACAAGACGTGGCACCCCACCCCGCGTTGTCATCCACTTCCGGCGGTTGCCCGAACGAACAGAACGCGTTGCCCTTGCGAACATCGGCGCACCGCTGGGATCGCCGTCGGCCGCGCTGAGCACGCGCCTCGGTCGACGACCACTCGGGAGGTTGAGGGCGATCCGGCGCGACGCCGGTCCCGCCGCGATTTTCCGGCCCGCCCGAGTCCGTGCCGTTGCCGCGCCCGTTCCCGCTGTTCGCATGGATCCGCTCGAAGATGTCGGCGGGGAGCCGCCGCCTGGCCCAGATCCCGACCTGCTGCCAGGACAGGCCGGCTCAGTTTGGCCGGCTGGTGGCCATCTTGGCGGCCAAGAAGCCCAGCAGGGTGCCGGATGCGAAACGCTGCGCCCGGAGCACCCGGGGGTGGCGAGCCAGGTACCCGGCGAGCGCAGCGGCGGCGAGAACGACGAGGCCGTTGATGGTCACGCCGACCACGATCTGTGCGGTACGCCAAGGCCACCAATGCGGCGTTGGCAACCTACGACCCAGCCCTCACGCCAGAACAGCAGGCTGCCAAAGCAGCCGAACACGACACGTACCGCACCAAAGCCGCCTGGGCCGAGGAACAAGCGGGCAAGTCCCGGACCTTGGCGGACCGACTCGGCCGGCGCATCGGCGTCGGAGCCGAAGAAGCCGGGTTCCTCGGGAAATCGGTCAAAGGCGTGCCCCTGATCGGTACTGCCATCGCCGCCGGAGTCCAGGCCAATGCGGTCATCCACGATGGCAAACCGATCGGGAAAGCGGCGGCGAACCTGGCTGGCGGGACCCTCGGCGGCATCGCGGGTGCTGCTGCGGTCGTCTGCGTGGTCGACGGCACCAGTACCGGCGGTCGTCATCCTCGTCGCTCTCGTGTTGCACAGCGGTTTCCACGCGCTGACCTACTGGCCGATCTGGATTTTGCTCGCCGCGTACTTCGCCTTCCTCGTCTACGCTTCTCTCCTGCCACACGATCGCGCCGAACTCCCAGAGGGTGCACTCCACCCGAGAACCCCTTGCGGATACATCGGTACGGGATCAGCGAGCAGCATATCCGGCTGCGATCGTCGGAGCTGTAGTGATTCGTCCTTCCCGCCCTGAGCTGAACGGGTGATACTTCGCCGCGCACAAAGAGGCACGGGGCCGCCCGGCTAGGGTGCCAGGCGCCGTGATGTCGAGCGCGACTTCGGCGCGCTCCATCGGGTTGCTTGATGACGGGGAGGAGCTCGCGGCATGACCTATGGGCGGGAAGGGACAGACGATTGGGAATTCGAGGACGCTGTCCTGTCGGAGTTCGAGGATCCCGTCTCGCTCAACGGCCCCGCGCGCGGAGACGACGTGCCCTCGGACGACGGAAACGGCGGAGCGGACGCGGATGACGCTCACCCGGTGCTTGTTCACGTCACGGAGTCCGGGATCGTCACGTCGGTTTCCCTTGCCCCGAACTGGAAGCGGTCGGTCGATCCCCGTGAGCTCGGCGCGACCGTAGTGGCGGCAGCGAACACCGCCGTCATGCAGGCGTTTGCCGATCAGGACGCTCGTGCTGACGCAACGGCTGACGCGAGCGCGCGACGGCCCTACGAAGGCGGCTGGCTCCCTGGCCGTAACGCCTGAGGAGATATCGGCGCGGACCTGCGTACCGCAGCAGACGAGTACGAGCGCGACGACGAACACGGGCTTCACGCAATTCAGAACGCATACCGAATGCAGGGGGATATCTACGGTGGCTGATCCGCTCGTCGGGCAGGTCAACGACAAACTGCGTCAGACCGAACAGAAAGTTCAGGAGTTCTTCAACACCGTAAACGATGTTCTGAGCTGGATTCCCGACGGGTTCGCTCAGCTCACCGAGGCTGTTCGGCAGGGCTTGAACGCGCTTGCCGAGAAAATCAAGGAATTCTGGAAGGGCATCCGCCTGATATGGGAGCAGCCAGGCGATTCCACCGCTCTCCGGGAAAAGAGCCAGAGGTGGGCGGACGCCGTTGCCAACCCAATCGGTGACATCGCTGGCCACATCGCTTTGAACAAGCTTGCCGCAAACGTTGAGTGGACCGGTCGCGCAGCAGAAGCTTACAAAGCCATGGTCCCCGCGCAAGCCGAAGGGCTGACGAACCTCAAGAACCTTGCCCTGCAGGCCCGCAACTCGCTGAACAATCTCGCGAACGCGCTCGATTCCTTCCGCATGGCCATGGTGGTTGCGCTGGGCGTGTTCGCCGTGGGTATCGTCAGTGCTATCGCCACTGCTTGCACCGTCGTCGGCACGGCCGCCGCCGTCGCCCTGCTGGCGACGACTGTTGGCGCATGCCTCACTGTGATAACGACCGCGGTCATGGCCATGAACTCCTACATGCAGACAATCCACACCGAGCAGACCGCCCTGGCGCAGAAGACCCACGATGTGGGCACCACCTGGTCGCGCTCGCCCTATGACCTTTCCGACGGCAGTGTCAGCGACGGTGATGGCACAGATTGGCGCCCCAACCAATGAATCCAGGTCCACCCCCGCTGCCGCATCATTACCACAGCCCGGTCCAGCACGAATTCATGGCACTGCCGCCCGGGCTGACGCGAAAGATCCGCTCCACCTCAACCTTGGTGGGGTCGTTGTCCATCCTCTTGAGTCTGGTACTCGGACTCCTGATCGCCACGGTCGGATACCAGCTTCCCACTTCGACCGCATCCACGACCATCATCGTCGTGGGAATGGGAGTCCTGTCAGCGTTCTTCTACCTCTTCTCCGGCATTGCACTGACGACCAGCCGTTCTTATCTGAAAACGGGACATCTGAACCTGACGTTCGCGCGGCAGGGTCGCCGACTGCTGGCAACATTTTGGTTCGGAACATTCCTCGTAACGCTGGTCTCGGTTTTCTTCTTCACTGGCGCGGTGCACGCGTCAAGCCACCTCGCGCATGGACGACAAGTCGATTACAGCAGTCTGTCGATCACGGGCTATCTGGTTCTGCTCGGATTGCCCTTCGTGCTGTCGGCCATCAATTTCTTCGTCGGCCGCCGACTCCTGCGCCCCGCCCCCGGACTCCTGCGGAATTACTCCGCAGACCAGCACCACACGCCTTTCCGCCCTGAGTAGCTGACGCCAAAGCAACGACCCTGGGAAGCAGGGGCGGGGCAGCGGGACGCTCTCGACGCCGGAACGCGGGCCGAGCGTGTACAAGGGCGGTTTGGCTGAGCCCAGCAGTAGTCGTGCCAGCCACACGGGTAGCTGCGGTTCAACCGCCCGCAGCAGCGCGTAGACAGCGCCCAGCACGACCGGGACGACCAGAGCGTTGCCGGCGTCGCCGAGGGGCCGGGGCATCCAATGCCATTGGACGGCAATCACCGAGCGGGAGGGCTACGTCTACGACGTGGCCGATCCTCGCCTCGGCGGAGACGTGCTGGCCAATGTCCTCCACCTCGCCGAAGCGCACGCCCAGTTGCAAGACACCGAACAGCGCGACGCGCAGCTGCGCCGGCGCCGGGGGCTTGGAGTCGTCGGAGGAAACGCAGCCCTGGCTGGTGCGATCGGAGTGGCCGGAGCGACCGCGCTCCGCAAAACGCGGCAGCACTCCGCGAGCACCGTGACCGGCTTGACCCTGGCCGTCACCGCGAGCATGGCCGGGATCGGCTCAACACCGCTGCAAGACGCCGAGCCGCCCTCGTACTGGGCCTCCCCTGCCCAGCAGCCGGAAGCGGCAGGGCCGGCGGAAGTCCCACCGCCTCGACCGCCCCGCGAGACGAGCGCGGAACCGCTGGAGCAGTCACCAGCGCGACCGGTGGTCGCGCACACGGCGGCCCATCCGACGACCGGCACGACCCAAAGACGAGAACACCCGGTCCTTCGACGTCGGCGGGATCGCCGAGCCTGCCGTGCTCCTCCAACCAGTCGGCGAACCGGCGCGCTGTCGACGAGTGGATCTCGATGGTGCTGGCGGACTTGTTCTCGCACTTCAGAGTCTTGCCGAAGTCGCGGATCAACAGGTCCCATGCTCACGCATGAGGCCAAAGTCATCGTCTCGCTGCGCGCTGCGCTAGCAGCATGATCGACGATACGACCCTGTTTTCGCAGGTCAGATGGGACGTGGTGGGCGCAGCAGGGTTCGAACCTGCGACCCCTTGCTTGTAAGGGAGATCGACGCCGTCGACACCGGCATCTACCTGCTAAAACAGCAACACAGAAGCTCTCTCTCGTGTTCGCGAGCCGCATGCGTTAACTGGATTTCGTGTCATCGGTGTGTCACGCGAAGAGTCCTACTACTTCCCCACCCTCGCAGGCAGCCGACGTCGACGAGGTCGGGGTCGGCCGATCTCGGCACGCCCGAATCACTACATTTCGTCACGCGACGCGCACTGTTGAGGATGTCCACGCTCGGTTGCCGCTCGCTCCAACACGACAGCCCTCGACTCGATCGTGAGCGTGGCTCCGTAGTCGGGGCAGATAGCGGCCATCTCGGTCAACGCAGCCGCCAGTCGCTCCGGTTCAGCGGGATCGAGCCAATGAGTCCACGCCTGGTCGACCGAGTCGAAGGTGGCGCAAGTGCTGCGGATCGCGTCGCGCTGCTTGTCGAACGATGGACGAGAACCCCGAGCAGCCCCGAAGTTAGACGGAGATGACCACTGAGATCAGGGTGCCTCGACGGGGGTCGAGACCCGGCCTGGTCCGGCGTACGCCCCCGGGCGACCACCTGCTTGGCCGTGGGCCGCCGTTCCGACCCGGCTGACATCCGCGCTGGTCGGGACTTCTCCCCGTGGCCACCTCGTTGGTCGTAGGTCTCCGTTCCGACTCGCCGTTGCGAGACGAGGAAGGCGAGATCGACGTGGCCACCTCGTTGGTCGTGGGCGGCCGTTCCGACCGCCTTCGACGTGGCTGGTGATGTACGTCCAGATGCCGTGGCCACCTCGTTGGTCGTGGGCGGCCGCTCCGACCGCGAGGGTCGGCAGGGCATCACTCACGATCGTTCGTGGCCACCTCGTTGGTCGTGGGCGGCCGTTCCGACGCGTGTCCCCGCGCGACGTAGGCCCGCCATGTGCTGGCTGCGTGGCCACCTCGTTGGTCGTGGGCGGCCGTTCCGACGAGTTCGTCGACCCAGTCGGAGCGGTCGACCTTGATTTCGTGGCCACCTCGTTGGTCGTGGGCGGCCGTTCCGACCTGGACGACGGCCAGGACCACAACCCCGACCAGCTGTTCGGGTGGCCACCTCGTTGGTCGTGGGCGGCCGTTCCGACCAGCCGAGTCGGCGAGCACCGCGCGAAGCTCGTCTTGATCATGTGGCCACCTCGTTGGTCGTGGGCGGCCGTTCCGACGGCTCTTCACGCGTAGGCTTGTGACCAGCGCTCATGGAGATCACCGCGAGCGTCCTCCAAGCGCGATCGACACCACCGGGCCAAGTCGATCAAACAATGCCGTTTCCGCAGCGCACAGCACTTCGAGCGCCCGTGGGAAGACCTGCTGGAACCGCGGTGCTCGCATAGCCTGCACGGCGTATGAGGTGTCAGCACCGCCAACCATCCCCGCATCACATCAGCAGAGCCTGGCTGGCGTCATCGAAGACATCGCCACCGGTGCTGAAAACGACGCTCGCCGCAACGAACGCACCAAGATCATAGAGGATGATTTCACAGCACGGTAGGTCCGGTGGCGGGCCACGGGCGGTGTCGCCCGAGGACCTCGAACCGGTTAGGCGTGGCAGGGTCACCGAGGTCGACGATGAGGATGTAGTCCTCACCTTGATCGATGATCTCGCACAGATCGTGGCGCAAGTCGGCGAGGTCGGCCCGCGAGAGATCGCACAGGAACACCGAGTACTGCGCTCGGTCGCCATAGGATTCCATCTTCGCGGCGACCCGGCGCAGCCTTCGGTCGTCGCTGATGTCGTAGGCCACGAGATAGCGGCGGCGGTGCAACGGCGATCACCGTGTGGTGAGCGGAGTGTAGTGCGGGATCTTGTCGAGCAGGTACGCGGCGAGTAGGCGTGCTTGGAGTTCCAGCGCCCGCCGATAGCTGAGCTTGTACCCGAAGACGGGGTGAGTAGCTTCGGTGGCGAGTCGTTGCTCATAGGCGTTGATGACGGTCCGCCGCCCAGTACGGGTGAGAGCCACTGCCGTGGGGTGGACGTCGAACATCGCAGCGTCGGCTTGCTGCTTGTTGACAAGCGTCAGCGCGATCGAGTCCGCGATCAGCGGGCGGAACTCCTCGGCCAGGTCCAGCGCGAGGGCGGGTCGCCCGTACCGGGGCTGGTGGTAAAGGCCAACGTACGGGTCGAAGCCGAGTGCGTAGCAGGCGATCGTGACATCTTTGATCAGCAACGCGTAGAGGTACGACAGCAGGCAGCTCACCGGATCCCGTGGAGGGCGGCGCGTACGTCCGGTCTGGTCAAATTTCGGTCCAGGTAGCCGGTGGTCCGATCGGAAAGCTTGCGGCAATGCATTGAAGTAGGTGCGGGCTGCGGCGCCTTCGATGCCGAGCAGCGAGTCGAGTGTGCCCGCGTGGTTGGCCTGCTCCACGCCGGCACCAAGCCGCTGGGCAACAGCATGGTCCAAGTCGCGGGTATTGCGACGCAGCAGCGTGCGGCAGTTGCGGACCTTGCCGGCGACAATCTGCCGCCCTACATGTAGCGCCACAGCTTGGGACGCGGTGTACTGGCGCCGCCGGAGTTCGACGTGCTTGCCGGCGCCGGGGGTCGTCACCGCGGTCAACCACCCGCCCGTCGACAGCCACACAACCATCGCCCCTTCCTGCGCGAGGGCGTGCACGGCCTGGGTGCTGAGTTGGACCGGGCCGGCAATGACCAAGTGGAGAACATCGCGCAGCCGTACGGAGGCGAGCTGCTCGTCGTCCCGTGTGACCACCAGGCGACCTCTTCTCACCGCGATGTTAGCGCCGGGTTCGGTCACGTAGAGCGGGTGCTGGTCCGGGTCGCGGGCGAGGAGTCGTCGCGGCGGTTCGGTGTCCCTGCCAGCCAGCCCGTTGATCTCATCCGGTGCGCAAACGTGCAGCAACGCGCACCGCGGGCATTGGGTGCTGTGCACCAGTGGTGGCGGGGCGTCTAGCTGGTTTTCGACCTGGCGAGCTCCGTCGAGTTGTGCGCGGATTTCGGCGTCAGCCTCTTCGTCCCAAGCCACCTCGACTCGTCGGCGGGATCCCGCGTACCAGATGGCTCCCCGGTCGCACCGATAGCCATTCTCCCGCAGCAACAGGATCTGCAGCAGCAGCTGGGCACGTTCGGCTGGCCAGGGCCGCCCGTCTCTGCGTGGCGTACCGCGCCGGTACTCGACCGGGTAGGCGCTACCGGCTTCACCTTCGACGAGGTCGCACACCGCGGAGACGCCGAGTTGCTCCGAAGCCAACGACATCGAACGCGTCTGCCAACCGAGCTCGGCTGCCTCACCCGGCCCCGGCTCGGCGCCGCTGCCGCGGTCAGTGGTGCGGTGGACGTGGCGCCCGAGCCGGGTCTCCTCGGACTCTCTCCAGTATCCCTGCACGCGTTCGAGGTGGAACAGCCGTGGGCAGTAGACATACTTGCTCACGGCTCGCGCGGGAAGCGACGGTGGGTCGGTTTCCATGATGTCGTCCCTGGTGTGTGGGCAGGTGCAGTGCCCACACACCAGACTGAGCGACGTATCTCCCTCAGGCAAGCTACGGAGTCACTCCTCGACGACCCTCTACACTGCTCGGTCGGGCGGACTGGTGCGTTTTGACACGTTCTGCAGTTGCCGCAGACCGATGTTTGCCGCCGCGTTGATGTCCGCGTTCGGCAGAGGTACTGACGCCCTTTCCGCGAACCGCACTCCCTGCTCGGGTGGCCACTCCGCGGCGAAGTATTCCCCGCCCGGGCGCGGGACGAGCACGAAGCCGCGCTCAGGAAGTCCTTCGAGCAGGGGCTCAGTCGCCAACACGGCATGGTCGATCGGGCGGACCTCCTTACGGCGAACACGGGTCCGTGCGGCGTTGACCGCAGAGGTCCACCACGTCGGGGCCTGTTGACGGAACCGGTGGGTGGGCATCTTCTCAACTCGCACGCCTGGCTCGTTGGTGATCGCGGAGAGCTGCGAGGTACGTCGCGGGTTCTCGGCCCGACAGCCGAAACCGTGCAGGGTGGCGATCTCCTCCAGGTGCTTCGTAATCGACTGGTGCGCCCACAGGCGCAGCTTCGCGTTCTCGTCGCGAGCGCGGTGCAGTGACGTGCGGTACGCGTCGAGATTCTCGTAGGCGATGCTGTGGCACCCGTTCGCGGCAGCGGTCTCGACGATCGCCGAGGCAACCTGCTTGCTGAGCTGGTCCCGCACCTGGTCACGCTTTTCGGTCAGCCGGCCCAGGATCTCCGGCCCGCGCACCGCCGTAAACGTCCCGTCCGGCTGCTGCTCCACCTCGATGTCGCCTTCGGCGGGACGGTGCGGGCGACGTCGCATGTGCCAGGAGCGCTTGACCTTGTAGAGCTCATCGAGCAGCTGCAGCCGACGAGGAGTCAGGCCGATTACCGCGCCCGGGTGCTCGTAGTCTCCGTCCTTCGCGCGCTTGCTGGCACCAGGCATCCCGATCGCCTTGGCCAGTTTCGGGGGCACCACGCCACCGGACAGCACCACGCGAGCGAGCCGGAGCGGAACGCGGAGACGCTCGTCCTCCTCATCCCAAACCACGTGCATCCGCGCCGCGAGCTCACCACGCAACTTGGGTTCGGCCCGCAGCCGGTCGACGTAGTTGCGCATGTCCGCCACCCCAGGTCGCGGCAGATGCGGCGCCTGCCCGCGGTGGGAACGCCATTCCACCAGCTCCCCAGCTGGTTCCCGCGGCAGCTCCGGAAGGACGTGCGATCGCCACAGCCGCGCCAGCGCCGAGCGCGGCTCCTGGGCCGCCGCCTTCCACCACCCAGTCACGAGGCGGAGCAGTCGCTCCGAATCCGTCTCGTGCTCTACAGAGATCGTGAGACCGGCAAGCTGCCCGTGCCGAGCGACAGCCCGCTTCAAGCTGCGCAGGTAATCGAATGCCAGGTGGCTCATTCGGTAGTCGTCGTTGATCGATTGCGACGAGTTCAACCGTGCCCCGGCGTATTTGAGCGCCCGCGCGGAAAGCATCCAGTCCCGCTGTGTCGGCTGCGGGGAGGTGCGCTTCGGTGCCGACTCCACGCCACGCCCGGAGCGTTTCCGCCCATCGGCGAGATCGAGCAGGCCCGCGGCTTCGAGCCGTGCCCAGTGGCCTTCCTGGTGGCCGTCGAGCTTGCGGTAGACGAGCCGATGATCCTGGAACGGACCTGCATCGTCTGGGGTGTGGCAGGTCAGGTAACTAGCCGCTTCCGTGATCGTCTGTCCGGAGCTAGCGGCGACGTTGGCGACCTCCCCAGCGTCCACGACTTCCCATACCGCCCACCCCGCAAGGGTGCGAAGTCCGAGGTCCACGCCTAGAACGCGGTGCCCCAGGGGCGCCTGCCCCCTTTTCGGAGCGCGCCACGGGGTGCCGTCTTCGGTGGGTGACGTGGGCTCCAACTTGGTCGCCAAGGTGACCGACCACTTCCCTGGAATGCCTCGGAGCCCGCTGCGCCGATGACGGGTGCGGTCGAACTTCAGCTGCAGTGTTGGTGTCGCCGCACTGTTCCGCTCCGCGACGCGCAGCACATCCTGCGTACGCACGCTCACCCGCCGGCTGATCCCATCGACCCGCGGTACAGGAGTGCCCTCGTTCGCCGAAGTCGCTACCCCGTGCCGAGCCAGCGCATCCTGGTGCGCCCGCACCTGCTCGACGAAGTACGTGCTGGTGATTCGCGCCGCGGTGTCACGCCAAGCGTTCCCGTTCCACAACGAGAGTCGGACCAGAAACCCGGTCGCATCGACGATCGCACGATCGCGAGTAGCCTTCTCCAACTTATACGCTTGATAGTTGCTGGTCCCGCAGTCAAACAACGACCAGTGTGGAGCGTGAATGGGGTCCGGGTGACTCAGCTGCGGCAGACGAAGTTCTGCCCACCGCTCTCGGGACTTGACGAGCTTGGTGTACCGCTGCAGGCGCTTCACCGCCTGGTCCGCGGACACATCGCGCCACACCGCTGCGCCGCCATCAGCCAGCCAGTCGAAGAACACGGGGTCGCCGAAATCCCGATCCTTGTGGCTCTGCACCAAGCCGACGGCTTCGCGTCGAGACTCCGGATCCGGACGCACGGCAAACTCCGTGAAAACGTCCTTCGCACTGCCAATCGTCCTGGCAGTGGGCCGCATCAGCCTTTCCGCACCGGTTTCCTCACCGCGCTGCTGGCACCAGTCGTCGAGAAGCCGAACCAGATCCGATCCCAGCGCGTCTTCCAGACTGGTGCACTCGGCGGCGAGCGCGTGGCGCGTCGCGAGCTGACGCACCGTCCACGACGTGTTCGAGACGAGCCGACTCACCCCACCGTTGATGATCTCCTTCCAAACTCGATTCCTCCCCTCAAAGAGCAGACCGGTCTCGCTGGTGACGCGTTCCCGCAGTGCTTCGCTCCACGGCGGCGTTGCTCGCCTGGCCACGGCACCTTGCTTCGTCGCCTCCTGCGTTGCCACCGCGACAAGGTCACGAACCTCCTCCGTCTCCACGGGAGACGTTCGATTCCCAAGGTCCGCCAGGCGGCGATAGAGGCGGGAGCGCGCTCCACCAGCGCGTCCGGTCTCCCCTCCCGTGTGCACTTGGTGCAACACCGAGTGGAGGTCACCCTCTACTCCGAGCGCGTCCGCCAGTGCCGTCACCAGCTCAGACACAGCGATCGCCGACTCCGGGACAGGAACCGACGCAACCGCCCGCGCAGCGCGGGCCTTGCCCTCGCGATCCGACGTCTCACTGGTCCCGAAACGATTCGACACCCAGCTGGAGATCAGCCCATTCAGCGAAGGCGACGGTAGTTCCTGAACGTCGTCCGCTGCGCTCTTCGCGTCGTCAACCGTCCGCTCGGCCGCTGTCTTTTCCGCAGGCACCAGAACCTTGGACACGATGTCGCCCCAAGGTCGCCCAAGCGTGAGCTCAACGGTGTCGCTCAAAGCGTCCCGCGGTGCCACACCCCAATCCGCGCACCACCGTCGAAGCTGTCCGCGCCGGTTGACCCGCACGGCCCCGTCCCGCGTGGCCATCGTGAGCGTCGGTTCTGCATCTGCCACCCAGGAATCCTGCTCACTGCGGCTGAGCCCGCACATGGCCAGTTCCTCTCGGAACCCTTCGAGGGTCTTTTCCGGCTCGATAGGGTCCAGCAACAAGCCACCGTCCGGGGCCGCGTACTCGACCGGGAACCACAACGCCGCCATGAGCTGCCGCTGCAGACGCACCGCCCCCAGCTCCGGATCGATAAGTTCGGGACCAACACCGGCCCGCAGCGCAGTGAACACATCGCTCACGATGCCCTTCGCCCTACACGTGGCCTCGTGATGCGACCACAACAGTTTGGGGTCGACACCAACCAGCGTGGCGGTATAGGTACGCGTTACCGGGCTCACAATCACCTCCGTAGGATGCAACTCTGAGCAACCAGGAGATCACGCTCCCCTGACAACGCGGGCAACTCCGGTTGAATCCATCCAGAAGCTGACATGGGCGCTGCCATCCTCTATGATCTTGGTGCGTTCGTTGCGGCGAGCGTCGTTTTCAGCACCGGTGGCGATGTCTTCGATGACGCCAGCCAGGCTCTGCTGATGTGATGCGGGGATGGTTGGCGGTGCTGACACCTCATACGCCGTGCAGGCTATGCGAGCACCGCGGTTCCAGCAGGTCTTCCCACGGGCGCTCGAAGTGCTGTGCGCTGCGGAAACGGCATTGTTTGATCGACTTGGCCCGGTGGTGTCGATCGCGCTTGGAGGACGCTCGCGGTGATCTCCATGAGCGCTGGTCACAAGCCTACGCGTGAAGAGCCGTCGGAACGGCCGCCCACGACCAACGAGGTGGCCACGCCGCATTCCTGGCGACCTGGGCGGGCGGCGTCACCCGTCGGAACGGCCGCCCACGACCAACGAGGTGGCCACGTCGACGAACTGCGACCCGAGGAATGCCCCGGATGCCGGGGTCGGAACGGCCGCCCACGACCAACGAGGTGGCCACCAGAGCTACATCGACGACCTGCTGGCCGAGGCCCTGAATGTCGGAACGGCCGCCCACGACCAACGAGGTGGCCACGAGCACCACAGCGACCACTCCCACATCTAGATCAGCCAGGTCGGAACGGCCGCCCACGACCAACGAGGTGGCCACGAGGATCTGCGGGGACCACAGGGGGCGGTACGTTCCGGCTGTCGGAACGGCCGCCCACGACCAACGAGGTGGCCACTCCAGGTGCATCTCCTGGGCCGCGACTTTGAGACCGCGGGTCGGAACGGCCGCCCACGACCAACGAGGTGGCCACGACGAGGCCGCGTACACCCCGGACGGGCTGTACACGGCGTCGGAACGGCCGCCCACGACCAACGAGGTGGCCACAGGGGTTCCGGGAGCGGTTCCGGGCCGCGTGGGAACGTCGGAACGGCCGCCCACGACCAACGAGGTGGCCACAGGGGTTCCGGGAGCGGTTCCGGGCCGCGTGGGAACGTCGGAACGGCCGCCCACGACCAACGAGGTGGCCACGATCGAGACCGCGACCACGGTGTACGTGCCGACCGTCGGAACGGCCGCCCACGACCAACGAGGTGGCCACTGCACCATCAGACTGACCAGGCTCAACGCCAGTGCGGTCGGAACGGCCGCCCACGACCAACGAGGTGGCCACACCTTGAACAAGGTCGCGTCCCGATAAGCCGCCAATGCCGTCGGAACGGCCGCCCACGACCAACGAGGTGGCCACGAGCAAGCTGTTCGTCTGGTCGGATGCGTTCTTCGGTGAGCGGTCGGAACGGCCGCCCACGACCAACGAGGTGGCCACTCGTCGGAAACCGGAGGGCTCAGCACCGAGGCGCACGCGGTCGGAACGGCCGCCCACGACCAACGAGGTGGCCACTCGGCGGTGATGATCTCGCGTTCGGCGACACCGGCCAGGTCGGAACGGCGGTCTACGACCACGAGGTGGTCACGACTCCCATCGGGAAACCCGCCCACACGCACCGCTCGCGTCGGAACGGCGGCTTACGGCCAACGAGGTGGCCACCTGTCCGGACGACGCCAGCGCTGTCGAGACTAGCTTCGTCTGATCGGGTGAGCTCAAGATGTTTGGGCACCTTGCAAGTCGTCGCCGGGTAGTGTCCGGGCCCGGCTACGCAGAGGAGGTTGTATGTCGCCGGGCGCTTTTGGCGCTGACGACGTTGATGTTGCACCCGCGGTTATCGACGCGGAGCACTTCGGTAGTCCGCATGAGGATGACCAGGAGTTTGAGGCCGAGGACGAGCTGCCGCTCGACGATATGGCCGTGTTGATCCCGACCGCTGATGTGGTCGACGAAGGCAGCGGACAGGCACATGTGCAGCTGCGGCAGACCGGGAGCGGTGCGCTCGCGCTTCCCGTGTACACCAGCCAGGAGTCCTTCGTGGACTGCTGTGGTGAGAACCAGCCATGGGTGGCCGTGCGCGTTAGGAATGTGCAGGAGATTGCCGCTCAGGCGGGTGCTGATGTCGTTGTACGAGATGCGGCCCTGCCGTCCGAACCGGTCGATCCGAGGAGGTACTGATCGTGTCCGGCCTGAATGCGGACCCCGCCGATCTCGACCGCTTGGCCCGCACTCTCACCGACTCGTTGACCAAGCTGAAGCAGGTAGCGGGCGAACCAGCGAGTGACATCGATGCGGGGGAATCCACGCCAGCCGTGGCCAAGGCGATGGCTACCTTCTACGAGACGCTGTCGAAGATGGCGGCCGACACCGAACAAGCCGCGACCGAGGTCCACAACAGCGGCGGCGTGTACACCCGCACCGACGAGCAAGCGGCAGCCGATCTTCCGCCCCTGCCGCTGCCGACTGACGGTACATCGGGAGGCCGCTGATGGACGCCCCGATCAACACCGTCGTTCTCGGTACACCGGAATCGTGCCGTGCCACTGCTGCCGAACTCGGCAAGCTCGAAGACGGCTCGCACGACGTCGGGACAGGCCTGTTCCGCGTGCGCAGCGAGTCGGAAAGCTGCTGGGAAGGCAAAGCCGGCGATGCGTTCCGAGAAGCGATGAACACCCGCGGCAAGGCCGGTAACGACCTGGGAGAAGCCGCCAGCCGCGCCAAGAAGGCACTGGAGCATTTCGCCGGTGAGCTGCAGACCGTGCAGAAGAAGATCAACGATGCTCGCAACACTGCCGCTGAGCATGGCCTGACGGTCACCGCGACCACCATCGAACCTCCTGGACCGCCGCCTGCGGAACCGCGGCTCCCCAGCGGACCGCCGACACTCGACGACCGGCCCCTGGGCGATTTCAAAGCCGCGAGCGACGCCAAGCACGCCTACGACCGCAAGGTCGCTGGCTACAACGAAGCGAAGGCCGCGGTCGAAGAAGCCCGTCGGCAGGAGAAGACGGCGCACGAGGCATTGACCAAGGCCATGAACTACGAGGTCGGTTTCCTCGAGTACATGAAGAACGGCGCTGTGTGGACCTTGGTCGGCATCAACCAGGGGCTGCTCACCACGCCGCAGGCCAGCGCCGACAAGTTCACCGAGAAGGCCAAGACGTTCAACGCCAAAGCCACCAACGCGGCCTTGGCAACTTACGACCCAGCCCTGACGCCGGAACAGCAGGCTGCCAAAGCAGCCGAACACGACAGGTACCGGACCAAAGCCGCCTGGGCCGAAGAACAAGCGGGCAAGTCCCAAACCGTGGCGGACCGGCTCGGTCGGCGCATCGGTGTCGGAGCCGAAGAAGCCGGTTTCCTCGGGAAATCGGTCAAGGGCGTGCCCCTGATTGGTACTGCCATCGCCGCCGGAGTTCAGGCCGATGCAGTGATCACCGACGGCAAGCCGATCGGGAAAGCGGCGGCGAATCTGGCTGGCGGGACCCTCGGCGGCATTGCCGGTGCTGCTGCGGTCGGCGGTCTCGTTGGTGGGCCGGTCGGCGTGCTCGTCGGTGTCGGCGTTGGCGCTATCGCCTCCGGTATTGGTAGTTGGGGCGGTGAAAAGCTCTACGACCTCACTACCGAAGGCGGGAACTGATGAGTGTTCGGCGGATCGTCCCATGGGCCGTCTGGGCGGTGCTGACCGCGGCCGCGACCGTCTGGCTGCTGGTTGGGAATTTCCACAGCGAGTTCGGCGCGGTCGTCACGATCGTCGTGGCCGCCTCGGTGGCATACGGCCCAGCCCGCGCGATCGCGTTGTGGCGCCGCAGCCGGGCCGACAAGGTGACACCACGCATCGTCCCGCTGCGGATCTGCCTCGTGATCACAGGCCTGATCACGTTCGGGCCACTCATCGCCGCGATGGCCGGATGGGTCGGCATCCTGCCAGCAATGGGCTGTTTCCTCGGTGGCGTCGTTCTGATGTCGATCGCCATCGCCCTGTTCTCCGATGGTTACCAAGGACTCTGGCTCGACGCCCTGATCTTCCACGGCGCCCTTGCCCCGCCCGAGGAGGACTGGGTTACCAAGAAGCGGTGATGTCCCCGCGACCTGGTATCGGCTCCGGTGTGCACGCGGAGCCGGAACTTGCTGGTCACTGTCGGGCCGGGTGAGCCCTGTTCCAGTGTGGGCGGGCGAAAACGGACCCACTCCCTGACGAGTAGGGAGTGATCAGCATGCAGGACTGGGCAGAGATTGGCGGCGGCGGAGGTCCTGCCGACCGGGGCGACGAACAGCGAAAAGCCTGCTATGGCTGGTAACGACATCACAAACCAGCTACCACCACGACCGGACCCGCAGACGGGAGAGCCCAGACCACCATCCGCACCCACCGAGCACGCCGAGGGCTACAACGAACGAACACCCTCCCGCATCCCCGCGCCACCCGACGGGCAGAGCCCAGTTCTGGAGTACTACCGCGAGTCGCGGCTGGCTGCATGGTTGACGGCGCCAGTACCGGTGGTCGTCATCCTCATCGCCCTCGTCGTGCACAGCGGTTTTCACGCGCTGAGCTGCTGGCCGATCTGGCTTGTGCTCGCCGCGTACCTCGCTTTTCTCGTCTACGCGTCCCGTTCCGAGGTCCTCACCGCCGGGGCCGACTGGATGAAGTTCCGCAGGCGTTGGGTACCGACCTACGAACTCACCAGCATCCAACTGGTACCCCGCGGGGCGAACGGCCACGAACTGATACTCGAAGACAGCCACGGACGCGCGGTCGGCATCACGCCCTACCTGCTGCAAGCCAACCGTCGACTCTGGGACCTGGTCTACCTCGGCATGCGGTACTCAGCCGCCAACGGCGCCACGATCGACCGCACAGCGCGAGGCGCATTCCCCGAGGTCGCCGCGGCAAGCCTGCGGGGAACGCGGTCCGCTGACCAAGTAGCGGAGAGTGACAAGCTGTGAAGAAAATCGAGGCCTTGGGGTGTCGGTGGGGCCGGGCCGTACCTTCAGATCTTCGATGCGTCAGTTGGTCATGCGGTGATCACGGAGAGCTCTCTGTCAGAGGGGCGGGCCACACTCCCCACCATGAACAACGGGTGTATTTCGATCATGGCGAAGGGTGTGCGTCAGCCGGATGAGGAGACGTGGGAACGACAGCGATCTTTGCTGGAGAGGTCTGGTGCGACCTACTGCGGTGAGACACGGGCGTGGTGGTTGGACGTCGATCCGGCCGACGGTCAGCGTGCAGCCGCTTCGCTAGCGCACCTGTTCGATGCGGCACGCAAGTACGGAGCCACGGTGCGCGTCTTGGACCCGATCACGGAGATGCCTGCGGCCGCCCCGGACCCATCGCCGACCAATCGTTCATGACGGACGGGAAGATCGGAGCGAGCCGTCGGTGCTCTGCCATCAGACGCCTTGTTCGCCGCAAGCGCGAGAGGCTCCCGCAACCCTGGCGCGGTTGCGGGAGCCGTCCACGGCGGGGCATCACGTAGTGGTGCCGTAGCCATCGAGCTGCTCGGGGCTGGCGACCTCGACACGGTCTCCAGGAATTCCGGCTGCAATGAGCATCCGGCGGTCAGCTTCGGACTTCACCAATGCCACTGTTCGAGGGCCGATCGCCGCGGCCGGATGGCGCTGCTGATCAAGGAAGCGGCGTGCGTCCCGGATGATCCACACAGTCTTGGAGTGCTTGCGGGCCACACTCGGCGCGCAGTTCTTCATCTCAGCCCACTTGGGGTCGGAATGCGGCGCAGTGGGCAACGAGCACGCTGGGCTTCGAGAGGGACGACCGTGGCGTGGCGCCCGACGTCGCTGCTCTTGGCGCCAAGCCCGATATTTCTCGACCTCCCGATCCAGCTCGTGGGCTTGCTCAGCAGCGGCCGGCGTCGACAGCAGCCAGAAGTGGCCGCGTTTGGGCGGCTCGTAGGGGACCTTGACCACGACCAGGCGCCCAGAAGCGACCTCCTCGGCGAATGCGTCGATCCCCAGGGACGCAGCGCGGGACACGAAGCTGAGATGACGGCCGGGGCAGTGCTTGCCCGGCATCCGACCGCGCCAGCAAGTGGGCTGGTCATCACAGTCCCGCTCGACGGGTAGATGCAGACCGCGGACCACGCGCAGCGGGATGTCCTCGATTGCGTATCCGCGCTCCGGAGCGTCGGTGGCGCGTTGGATGCCGACGCAGGGCACTTGACGATTCCATGGCTCCTCATCGCGGGCGGTCATCCAGATGACGCTGCGCAAGCCGTCGTTGAGAGCATTCAGGGTCCGGCGAATAGCATTCAGCTCGATCATGGCGCTGACCTGGATCTCGGCGGCGTGCATTTGACCCGACGGAACCTGAAATTGCAGGGCAGAACGATAACCGGATCCGGAAACCTCCTTGTTCACTGGTGTGCACCCAGCTCGCCGGAACGCTGCCATGACCCGTGCCTTCAAGATCTTGTGCTCGATTCCTTCCGGTGCGGTCTGCGGGTGCTCGTGGTCGCGCTCGCCAGACAAGTGCGACCAGAATCGAGTTACTTCCCCGTCGGGCCTGCGTCGTTGCTTGGCGATCAGCTGGTGCCCCTTTTCGCATCGAACGGTCTTGCGAGTCTCGTAGAACCGGGGCCAATGCAGCTCTGGATTGTCAGGCCAACCGCAGTCCTCGACTCCTGCATCCAGCAGTCGACCGGTGTGCTCGTCGAATGCATACGTCGCCACGCCCACTCCCTCTCCGAACGCCGGTGACTCGAGTATGCAGAAAGGCTCTGACGCGTGGAAAAGCCACAAGGGGCGCCGAGGGGACTCCAATGGACGACTGTGAACTCCAGTGGACGAGTACGGACGACAATGACAAACAACGACAACCGTGGAAAGTGATACATGTCACCACCTGTTTTCATCCAGGTGGAGCAGTCAATCTCTTCAGAATCACCGTAAAAGACGAGTATTGAACTGCGTCTCCGCAGCCTTCAGGCGCCGGGAGGCTCGACTGCGCTCCCCTGGTCTTCCACTACAGGTAGCGGACTGGGTTCCATGACCTCGTGATCTCCACGAAGCGTGCAAGGTGCCAGCCCCAACGATCAGTCCTGCTGCGCCATCAGCCGTTTCGGCTGTACTTCACCGGACAGGCGCTGTCGACGTTCGGGGACAGTCTGGTGCCGTTGACGATCGCGTTCGCGGCGCTGCAGGTCGGAGGTGCGGGCGCGTTGGGCCTGGTGCTGGCGGCGAACCGGGTGCCGATCGCGGTGTTGGTGCTGTTCGGTGGCGCGCTCGGCGATCGGTGGGACCGGCGGGTGGTGATGGTCGGTGCGGACGTGCTGCGCTGCGGCACGCAGGCCATCTCGGGGCTGTTGCTGGTGTCGGGGCAGGCCGAGCTGTGGCACCTGGTGGTGTTGCAGGCGTTGGCCGGGGCAGGCACTGCGGTGTTCACGCCTGCGGCGGCCGGGTTGGTGCCGGAGCTGGTGCCGCGCAGCGCGTTGCAGCAGGCCAATGCGCTGCTCGGGTTGGCGACGAACACGAACAAGGTCGTCTCGATCAGCGTGGCCGGGGTGTTGGTCGCTGCGGCGGGGCCTGGGGTGGCGTTGTTGGTGGATGCGGCGACGTTCGCCACCTCGGCTTGCTCGCTGCTGATGCTGCGTCTGCCTGTCCAGGCGCGGGAAACGGGCCGTAGAAGCCTGTGGAGCGAGGTTCGCTCCGGTGCCCGACTCGTGGCCGCCACGCCGTGGTTGCGGGCGATGTTGGCCTACTCAGCGCTGTTGCAGGCACTGGTGATCGGGCCGCACATGGTGGCGGGGCCGCTGCTGGCGGCGCAGCTCTTCGGCGGCGCCGGGGCGTGGGCGACGATCGGGGTGGTGCAGGCGGTCGGGTCGATCCTCGGCGGCGCGGTGGCGTTGCGGTGGCGACCTCGGCAGCCTTTGGTCGCGGCGTTGGGGGTCGGGGTGTTGATGGTGCCCTACCTGCTGCTGTTCGCCGCGGGCGCACCGCTGTGGCTGGTGGCCGCGGCGGCGGTCGCGGTGGGAGCGCAGGGCGCGTTGTTCCTGGCGGTGCAGGCGACGCTGATCCAGCGGTGGATGCCCGACGACGCGGTGTCGCGGGCCGCGGCCTGGTCGCAGCTCGGGAATCTGGTGCTGTTGCCCGCGTCGCTGGCGGTCGCGGGGCCAGTGGTGGCCGAGGTCGGCGGCCAGGCGGTGCTGCTGGTCGGGGCGGCGTGGCTGGTGGTCTCGACGTTCGTGGCCGTTGCTTCCGCCGTCCGGCATGGGCCCCGGAACGAGGAAGCCCCTCCCGCGGCGGAGGCGGGAGGGGCTGCTGCCAGCTGATCTACTCCTTGTTCTCGATCACTTCGGCCAATCGCTCGATGGCAGAAGCGATGGCGAGCAGGGCGTAGACGGTGGCCGTCTCGTTGTCACCCTTCATGGACTCCGAGTGTGCGACGTCCGCGTGAGCGTCGGCACTGATCATCGCCCCAGTGCTCCCCTCTTCTTGCTTCGTACAGGGTTTTCCAGGAATCGACCGGATCGATGCGTTCGCTGTACGCGGCTTCCGCGACGAGGCGCAGGAGCCGCCGGATCGAGGTCAACATCACGTGTGCCGAATCGGTAGATCCCGCAGGGTGACGTTCTCGCCCTGGCGGCGGAGGTAGGCCACGGAGTAGCGGGCCGCGCGGCGCTTGATGGTGCCGTTGCGGTAGGTCGCGAGGGCCGCGTGGAAGCCCTCGGCGATGTAGGTCATGCCGTGGTTCCAGATGTCCGGGTGGTTGCTGTTGAGCTGGTCGGCGGTGTAGTTGCGCTTGATGTTGGGCACCACGGCGACGCGGGCCTCGTCGAGGGCACGGATGCCGTCGAGCATCTCGGTGTAGGAGTCCGCGCCGAGGACGTAGTCGGTCTCGACGATGTCGAAGCCGACACGGCGGGCACGCCGGTACTTCTCGACGTGCTGGTCGAAGGTGATCGAGCCCTTCTTCTTGCCCCACTGGCGGATTCGTTCGGCGTCGTTGAAGCACTCGACGGTGCCGATGAAGCCGAGGCAACCCGCTTCGCGGAGCTGTTCCATCGCGGCGGCGCTGTCGATGGCGTAGGTGAAGGGGAAGAACGCGGCGTTGGTGAACCCGTGCCGCCGGTATTCGGCGATGAGCCGGAGCATCATCGACAGCTCACGTTCCTCGTCGGGTTGGCAGCCGGTGGTGATGTTCACCGAGACCAGCTCGGCGCGATCCCAACCACGGTGGTCGAAGTCGGCGGCGAGCTGTTCGACGTGGCGGGTGATGTAGTCCTTCGGCGGCGGGGTGAAGCTCTTGACCGCGCCCCGGGAGCAGCCGAGGCAGCCGCCCGCGCAGGTCGAGTACGGCGAGATGATGGCCGCGGTCGGCAACTCTTCGAACCGCGGGGAGACGCGGCTGTAGTAGTGGTTGCTGGCACCGAAGATCTGGGCGTGGACCAGCACGTCGGCGAGGGTTTCGCCGGTGCTGCGCAGCGCCAGTCGGCCGCCGCGTCCCGTGGTGCGGGTGAACGTGATCGGCGAGGCCGCGCGGTAGTCCGGGATGCAGATGGTCTGGTAGTTCGACTTCCTGCTCTCCGGGTCGGTGTAGACGAGCGTGTAGGTGCGGTCGTTCAGCGGCTCGTCGGTGTCGCAGCCGACGAAGCCGATCAGCAGCGAGAGCAGCTGAGTGCGGGAGAGGTGGGTGTCGGGGTGCTGCTCGTGGCTGTCGTCGATCGGGGCGAAGTCGGCGATGTAGTCGCGGGCGTCGGCGACGAAGCGGTCGAGCCGTTCGCGGATGCCCGAGGACGCCGAGGGCTCACCGGTCGGTCGGCTGGCGAGATCGATGAGCGGTAACGGCTTGCGCAGAGACAATGAGGGCTCCACTTCCTTGCTAGGTGGTGGAACCCGGCCGGGGCGGGGATCTGTGGTAGGTGAGCCGCCTCGGCCGGGCCTTCTGACTGGTCCGAGCGGACCCGGCACGCCACCTGCGCGAAGCAGGTGACGCACCGCCGTCCGACCGGCGCTGCCGTCAGGCGAAGTGCAGGAGTACGAGGCCGCCCGCGGCGAGCAGGCTGGTGAGCTCGATCCCACGCTCGATGGGTGACCCGGTGGAGAAGCGCAGCCGGGCCGGGAGGACGCCGAGGCGCCGCCAGCGCTGTCCCCGGCAGCCGGGCCGGGAACATCCGCGGTCGCAGCGGAGCCGGAACGGCCACGCGAACGGGATTCCGCTGTTGGTGAGGCCGTCGCCGATGCTGTGCACGACCATGCCGAGCGCGACGAGCACCCCGAGCCGCGGGCCGAGGGCGTCCTGGGCGCCGAGGCTGACGAGCGCCGCGATGGCGCCCAGGGCGTAGGAGGCCGGCCCGGTGCGCCAGTGGAGCCGGAGCGCGGTGCGCAGGCTGTTCGGCAACGACCAGCGCAGACTCCGCAGCGCGGCGGTGAGCATCAGCCACACGACGGCCAGGCCGATCCACTCCGACACCGCGCTGCCCACCGCGACCAGGACGCCGAGCAGCACCGCGAACGCCGGGGTGTGGATGAGTCCCCGGTGTTCTCCGTCGCCGTCCGGGTCGTGCGGCGTGCGGGTCGCCGCGAACGCGCGTCGGGCGACCCACTGCAGGACCTCGGCGAGGGTGCGGGTGACGAGCCCGGCGGAGCGGGTCACGGTGCTCTCGTCGTGGTCGATGTCCGGGAGCAGGGCGGCGCCCGCGGTGACGAAGCCCCCGACGGCGAAAGCGATCGGGCCGGCCGGAGCCCCGGTCAGCGCCGCCTCCACGCCCGTGGCGGCGACTCCGACGAGCAGGCCGGTCGCGGCGTGGCTGCCGTTCATCATGCGACCGCCCTCCTCCGCCGACCGGTGGCGATCTGCGACACCGTGGACTGGTGGATGCCGAACTCGCGGGCGAGTTCGGTCTGCGTCGGCGGGTTCGGCGCGGCCAGGCGGGCGCGGATCTCGCCGACCTGGTCGTCGGTGAGGATCCGCCACGGGCGACCGGCGCGGTCGATGTTCTCGCCGGGCCGCCGCAACGGCGGGTTGGCCGCCCGGCGTCGGGCTCGGTACGCACGAGCGCGTTCGGCGTCGGTCTGGCGCGCCATCACGCCACCACCTCCCGACGCCGCACCGAGCGCCGCGCGTCCGGGACCGGCAACCGGTGGTGTGCGCTGCGGCGCGCCTTGTCCCGGTACATCGCCTTGTCCGCGGTTTCGAGCAGCGCGTCCAGCCGCGCCGGTCGTCCGTCGGTGACGGCGGCGCCGATGCTGGCGCTGACGCGGAGTACCTGGCCCTCGACGGTCATCGGCGTAGCGATGCTCCGTGCGATGTCGCGGCGCAGGCGCTCGACCTCGCGATCGTCAGTGGCGTCGCTGATCCAGAAGGCGAACTCGTCGCCGGAGAGCCGCACGGCGAGGCGACCGCAACGCTGATGCGCTCGAAGCCGTCGCGCCACCTCGACGAGCACCGCGTCGCCGCAGCGGTGGCCGAACGTGTCGTTGATGGGCTTGAATCCGTCGAGGTCCAGCAGCAGCACCGCGACGCGACGCCGACGGCACCGGGCGACGGCCTCGTGCAGGGCGAGCCGGTTTCCGAGTCCGGTCAGCTGATCCGTGCGCAGGCGACGGCGCAGGTGGGCGGCGTAGGCGCTGGCACCAGCCGCGGCGATGGCGAAGCCGAGAGTGACGATCACCGGCGATCACCACCCTGGATCTCGACGTGGACGTCGAGGTACCGGCGGCCGACGCGGGAGTCGCGCCGGTTCGGGTAGAAGGAGCTGGGCTCCCCGACCCGGTAGTGCGCCTCGCCGGCCGCCTTCTCCAGCAGCAGGGACGAACGCGGTGACCAACCTGCCGGGCCTGGACGACCGGAAGATGGACAACCTGATCGCGCTGCGTGCGGCGTGCCAGGTCACCGGACCGCCGGCCGACGCCGCGACGGTCAAGCCCTACATCGACGAGTTCACGCGCTGGCTCGACGACGCCAACAGCACCGCGGACCGGTTGGTGCGGCGGTACGTCCTGCTGACGATCACGGAGAACCGTTCGGCGCTGGGCACGTCCGAGCGCGAGTCCTCCGACGTCGCCCGGCTGGCCGGTGAGCTGTACCGCAAGGTCTGCTAGCACGCCGAGTCGCCTCCCCCAGTGCGATCGGCGAGGACGCGGCGGACCTGGCCGAGGCTCAGGCCGGTCACGTGCATCAGGGAGATCGGATCGGGGTGCGTTCCCGCGTTGATCGCCTCCTGCACGAGCTCGGCTCCTCCGCTGCGAACGTGGCAGCCTGGAACAGCGCTTCGCTCGCGTGGCTCGTCGACTTCGACTCCGCACCCGCTCGGTCGGCCAGCGGCGGAAGAATCGGCCACGCGGATATCGAACGCGTCCGGACGACGACTGACTTCTTCGCGCGCCTCGACAACCAGTACGGAGGCGGTCATGCTCGTCGTTCGCTTGTCCAGTTCCTCCGGAGCGACCTCGCGATCCTCCTCCGCGGAAACTACAGCGACGAGACGGCGGCTTCGTTGTTCTCGGTCGGCGCAGAAGCGACGTTGCTGGCTGCCTGGATGTCCTACGACGCCGGCTTGAACGGGCTCGCGCAGCGCTACTTCATCCAAGCGCTACGACTTGCTTGCGAAGGCGATGACCGGCTCCTCGCAGGCAGCATCCTCGATGCGATGAGCCACCATGCGACGACGTTCCTCGGCAAGTTCCGGGAGGCCGCAAACCTCGCCCGCGCAGCCAGGATGGGCACGTCCTCAGTGGCCACTCCGACCCTGTCCTCAGTGGCCACTCCGACCCTGACCGCTCTCTTCTACGCTATGGAAGCCCGCGCGCACGCCCGCCTCGGCGACGCGAGCGCATGTGATGCCGCGATGTCGGCGGCGGTGAGGGAGTTCGAGCGCCGCAAACCCGGGGAAGGGCCGGACTTCCTGGACTACTTCGACGATGCCGAGCTCGGACACTGCAACCGGGACCTGGGCCGAGCTACGCACGCGACGACGTATGCCACGCAGTCCCTTGGTGAAGCCAACGGCGAGTACCTGCGCAGCGGCTTCTTCGCCACGATGGTCCTCGCCGATGCGTACCTCGACCAGGGCGAGGGCGAACAGGCATGCCAGGCGGCGTTGCGCGCGCTCGAACTTGGTGAGCAGCTCAAGTCTGCACGCTGTGCGGCCTACGTCGACGAGTTCCGCGCACGGCTCGACAGGCTGGGCAACAGCCGAGTCGCCCGCGACTTCCGTGAAAGGGCCGCCGAGATCCCGCTATGGCGTGGTGACAACCTGGCTCAGTAGGGCGACCACGACCGCCGACTGTCACCGTTGCGAAGCGTCGCGAGGCGTTTCCGCACCTCGTCCGCACTGCGCTGATCATCGACTGCCTTCTGGCTCAGCCAGAACGTCATCAACGTCTCACGGATGTCGGCAAGCGCTGGGGACCCCGCCCAGTCGAGCAGGTCGTACCCGTCGACCTCGACGAACGAGCGGTACTCCTCCTCCGTGTGCCAACCGAACCGCTCGTAGTACATCGCGGTCTGCACCAAGTCCCACTCCCGCGGGCCGCACGCGAACCCGTCCAGGTCGATGAGAACGGGATCCCCAGAAGCGGAGAGGATGGCGTTCCCGACGCTCGCGTCACCGTGCACGGGCCCAGCCGAGAGCTCGAATTCGAGGCTCGCCCAAGCCACCCGCGCCTGCTCGACCCGCTCGTTGAAGTAGGCGAACTCGTTCGGATCCAAGCCTGCCTTGGCGGCGCGAAGCCGCGTCTCGACGCGGACGAACGGATCAAGGCTCGGCAGTTTCGGGGAGGTCGGCGCGTCGAGCTGATGCAGCCACCGAAGCAGCCGTGCCACCTGGTCTAGTGGCGCGACTCCTCCTTGTCCGACACCGACCTCCAGAACGTCACCACCCGCCCATCAACGACCACCGGCTGCTCAACATCGAGCGCCCGCGTAGCCGGGTACGCCTCCTCCGCGAGCCATCGCGCCACCGCAACCTCGCGCCTGGCCTCGGGTAGGTAACTCTCGGTCCGCGCAATCCGCGCGATCACCGGCTCCCGAAGCCGGAACACAGCGTTCTCACCGATCCTGATGAGGTCAGCGCCTGAGCCGTCAAGACCGACTTCGCTGCACGCGGTGTACAGGTAGCCCAAGGCCATCTCGCGGGTCAACGGGTTCGGGGCTTCGTCCCGGCTCGACGTCATGCCATTGACCGTATCGCTCCATCAGCTACGTTCTAGGGGCGACTGGGCCGTCCTGAGCGTTGGCGGCCCCAAGGTGGACTTACTCCTCCTTTTTCGTTTCTACTGGTTGCTCAAGCTGCTGCTGGCGCTTGTTTTGCTCATCTCTGATGGATTCTACTTGCTGAGCGAAAAGGCGGTACGCTTCGGCTTCATTCTTACAATTCAAGTATCTGCCCACCCGCAGAGCAACGGAGTGATACTCTCGCTCGATCAAGTCTGACGCCTGCTGCAGATTGAAGGATCTCTCACGGAATTTATAGTAGCCATTGATCCCAGTAGTTATACCTACTACCAGACTGACCCCAATTGTCATCGACCGGAACACTGAAAAGTACACAGAAGCGGTCGCTATCGCGGACGTAGTTACGGAACCAATGATTGCAATAGTCTGAAACCAGTCATGCCAGCGCTTATACTTCCTTGCGGCTGAACGATACTCCTCCATAACAGTGACAGAGTCTTCACGATACTGACGATGAAGCTTCAGGAGCGTTTTATCATCCGACTCGCTCCTCGTATCGACTTCATCAGAGAGCCGACTCTTGTAGAACTCGCGTAGCTCGACGATGTAACTATATTGCGATACTATCCGCCACGCGAGACGGAACCCCACAAAGGCCGTTGCGCACAAAGCGAGCAGAAAAGCAGCTACAACAGGATAGAAAAGCCATACATTAGGCAAAAAGTTTAAGCATAGATGCAGGAATACCAACAGCGAAGCCGCCACTAGCAACAGTATCGACAACCAGGTGAATATGTTTCTGCATAGCCTCACTGTCTTTAGCTCGTATTCGAGCTTGACTATTCTCCTTCTGAGCGTCTCTGGCGAAAGCTCTTCAGATAGATCTTCGTGTCCGCGTGCCGATAACGCCCTCTTTACCCATTGGTTGAAGCTTTCCCCAGGATAGACGCTGCTCACCCGAGATCCCCCTACCATAGTTACACTGCCGAACAATCTTCCTATATCGCGTCCGCTTAACCAATGATCTTTCTGGGTGAAGGGAAAACTCGCCCGTGTTCCCAGGTATAGTAATAATCACCTTGCCCGAGGGCCCTGACCTACCTCACTCACGGAGACGGTTCCGCCCCCACCGTCGGCCTGACGCCTACTCGATCGGCAAGTGGACTGCAAGCAGTCCAACCCCCGCTAAGGACGGCAACCGGCAGCCCGGACACAGGTACACGCGAGAGGCTCAACATCAGCGCTCACGGCCGGGAAGGCGACATCATCACCGAACCGGTCCGAGCGCGTCCTCAGAGTTTCCGTGGTTGGCAAACGCGCACCTGACCATACAGACGGTCAACCCGAACGACAGTATTGGCGAGGCCGAGGCGCCCATCCAGGTCCCCGCGAATCCCATTTGCGGGTCCTGCACATGCTCGTTGAAGTCAAGAACGATGACTCGCTAGACGCTTACGGCAGGCCTCTCGCGGAAGCCAGCTAGTACCGCTATGCCGTCATAGTGACGAACGTAGTCAGCAGCTCGCCTCCCCGGCGTCGCACGTCCATCTCATAGTCCAAGATCTCCGAGAGGTTGCGACCGTCCCGACGGACCGCGGCAGCGAGAAGTCGACGCAGCTGGCCGGTGTCCGTCGGGTCGGCCTCGGCGACGAAGGTACGGGCGCTCTCGCCGAGGCGACGAACTTCAAATTCGAAGACCTCAGGGCGATCCAGCGCTGCCTCAGCGGAAGGACCTGCTACCTCCCGCTCGTCGGGCCGCCCCGCATCACCCGCGTCGGGTACGGCTTCGACCGTCGCCCGCTGGCCACGACTGGCCTCAACCACGCCCCACACCTTCAGCAGCTGGACGGCCCTTTGGACGGTCCCGACGGAAACACCGTGTTCCTTGGCGAGTTCCTTCATCGGCGGCAGCTGGTCACCTTTCGACAGCTCGCCGCGAGCAACTTGAGCGTGGATCTCCGCAGCGAGCTTCTCGTACGGGCTCTTGGGATCCGTCTTCGCCCGCTCGGCCCTTCTCGTCGGTTTGGGCCGCTCAGGTACCCGGCTCGCCAGCGCCGCCGAGGCGCGCTGGTCTGCCTCCGACACCCACGCCGAGTACACCCGCAGCGTGGTCATCCCACCCGAACCAGGTCCGAGCCTGCCCGCCACCGTTCGCACGTCGACGCCGGAGGAGATCAGTTCGGTGGCCGAGTAGTGCCGCAGTTTGTGCAGCGTCGTGTCGATGCCCAGCCGTCCCACCATGCGGTCGTACCGCTGCGTCACCGAGCTCGGTACGAGCCACGTCGAGGAGTCCGGCTCCGGGGAGAACACGAACGCTTCGCCATCGAGGTCGACGCCTACCGACTCAGCCCGCGCCCTCGCGCGTTCCTGGTGCTCGACCATTACTTCGACCGTGACCGGGTCGAGCGCGACGCGCCGCTGCTGATGGGTCTTGGTGTCCTTCTCGAACCACACGTGCTCGTCCGGGTCCCATGCGATTGCCCGCTTCAGCGAGACCACCGCCGCCGAGGTGTCCACATCTCGTTGTCGAGGTACCGCTTGAGGAGTTGGTTGACCGTCGCGTTCGTCCGCGGGTTCCGGCGCTCGTCGACCTGGTTCAAAAGCCGGGTCCGAACCTTCTCGGCTTCCCGACCCGCCGTCGGTCCCGCGGGCACGGTCTCGCGGAGGTAGTGACGACGTTTCGTCACTGGGTCGAAGCCCGCGTAGACCTTGATGCGCAGGGCTCCGCTCGGCAGTTCCTCGATCGTTCCGCGTGGGCGCCGACTCCCCTCTGCTCGACCTCGCCATGGATCAAGCGTAAGGCCGATTCGCACCACGAAGGGGGCCACGAAGCCGCACCGGTGCCCCACGACAGAACTAAAACCCCATTTCACAGGTGGTGGGCGCAGCAGGGTTCGAACCTGCGACCCCTTGCTTGTAAGAAGTGGTCAGGCAAGCGGTGTGGTTGACCTGGTATTTCCTGGTCATGCGCGAAGCACGGAAGCCGCAGTTATCGTCTCGCTGAATGATCTTGTTGTCCTCTGTGGAGGTTTCACCCAGAAAGAGCAATCCAGGGACGGGTAAGGGGATCTCGCCCTACCGCTCCAGCCCAGGTGCGGACGAGCCCGGCATCCGTTGACACCCCGCTCGGAAGTGCGTCCATGGAGTGCGCACGCGGCGTTCCGGTAGCGTTCCCCAGCGTGGCGAACGAGACGAACGTGCCCGCGCTGACGACCTGGACCATCCACGGCGAACGACTCGTTGACGACTCCCGACGCCTGAAGTTGAGCATCGCGTCGGTCGAACTGCCCGACGGCGTCACGTTCGAACAGTACGTCCTGCGGATGCCGAAAGCCGCGATGACCGTGGTCGTCGACAACGACCGCGTTCTGATGATCTGGCGGCACAGGTTCATCCTCGACCAGTGGGTGTGGGAGCTGCCCGGCGGCTACGTCGACCCGAACGAGGACCCGTTGTTGACCGCGGCACGGGAAGTCGAGGAAGAAACCGGCTGGCGACCGCTGGCCGTCAAGCCGTTCGGCTCGTTCCAACCCATCACCGGCACCGCCGACTTCGAGAACCTGCTGTTCCTGGCCGAGGGCGCGGAGGACACCGGTAAACCCGCGGACATCAACGAGACCGCACGGGTCGAGTGGATACCTCTGGTCGAGATTCCCGAGCGCATCGAGCGCGGCGAAATCCCGGGCGCCGCGGCGCAGATCGCGTTGTTCAAGCTCTTGACGCAGCGTCGAAGCTGATTCCCATCGCAGTCAGCTCGCCGCCGAGTTCGGCCACCACGGGTACTGCCCGGTGCCGGTAGAGGCGCCGGGCGAAGTCTTCCAGGTAGAGGCGCGTGCGCGCCGACTTCAGACGACGAGCGAGCCCCACGGCGGCGCGGCCGACCGCGCAGGCTTCCTCGACCTCGCGGAGGTCGGCGAGGATGGCGGCCAGCAAGGCTGTGTTGAACAACTTTCCGCGGTCGTAGCCCGCGCTCATCTCCAGCGATTTTCGAGCGAACCGCTCGGCTTGGCGGAGGTCGCCGAGTTCGCGCAGGCAGTGCGCCATCTTGGCCGCCAGGTACGCGGCGTCGTAGTAGCCGAGCCATGCCGGTCGGTCCTTGTGGTCGCCGCGGGTGAACGCGTCCTCTGCTTCCCGGAGTGCCGTGACGCAGCCCCGCTTGTCGCGGAGCAAGGCGAGACCGTGCGCCTCCATCACCGCGGTCTCGGATTCCAGCGCGGCCAGACCGGTCCCGGCCGCCGTGTCCCGCGCAGCGCGGGCCAGGCTGACCGAGGTCACGCCGTTGCGGGCGTGGGCGGCCTGGTGGCTCATTCCGGCGAGCATCTCGGCGGACAGCGCGCGGTCGCCGACGTTCTGGCACAGCCACAGAGCACGTTGGAGGTGGCGCCGCCCGGACAACGTGTCGCCCATGTCGTAAGCCATCCAGCCCGCGAGCTGGTTGAGCTCGGCCACGGCCGCGTCGAACTCCGGGTGCGACCCCCTCGTACGGCGCTCGCGCATGGCGGGCGCGACCTCGTCGGCGAGATACGCACCGACCACGTTCCGGGCGTGACCACCGCCGAACCGGTTGTCCAGACGGCGAAAGGTGTCGGTCATTTCCCGGATCGATGCCACGTCGAGCGGCGGGCGAGTCTCGGCGCGGACGACTGTTCCGAGGCGCCCACCGAACCAGCCGAAACCCGGCCGCGGTCTCGGAACAACTGAGTGAGGCGGAGCCGGTGGGAGCTTGAACCACAGCACCCCTTCGGGGATGTGCAGCCTCGCGGCCCAAAACGCGAGCTTGTCGAGGTCGCTCGGAGGTCTCTCCGCTCGTTCGAGCCTGCTTACCTGAGCTTGCGTCAGGCCGAGCCAGCGTCCGAGGACGGCCTGCGTGATCACCGGACGGTGCTCATAGCGGTAGGCGTAGAGAACCTGCCCGAAGTGCCTGGACCGCAGAGCCTCGGCTACCGCAGGGCGTTGCCAGAACTCGTCGTTCTTCGGCTCGGGCGCGTCATCGCGCGCCCTGTTGCTGCGTTCACACGGGCTGCACAGCGAACCGCGGTTGTCGGCCCGCAGGCGGGTACCGCACGAACGGCATGAACGGTCATTCGTAGCGCCCATGCTCACCCCATCAGTCCATCATCACGATCAGTGTACGGATCAAGACAGCCCGTCATGTGCGGATATGCGCGCCATGCATATCCCAATCCCTTTCGTCGTTTCCCCACCGCCGCTCCGCTCGCACAGTCACGACGTGAGAGGCAACTCGACGTCATGAAAGGCGTGGTCCATGACGACGTTGATGATCGGCGCACGAGTGCTGGTGACGGCACCAGTGTTCTCGCTGCTGCAGTTTCTAGTCGGTCTCGGTTCCCCGAAGGCGGTGTTCTGATGTATCGGCCGCATCCGTTCAGTTGGGTTCCTGCGGACGGTCAACGGCATGCGACCGCGGACGTGCGGCCGCCCGGTGGCTTTTCGACCGGGTTGGTGGTCGAGACGCTGTGCGGCCAACAGGTCCAGGCGGACAACAGCGATATGGCATGGCTGTGGGAGACGTGCCCGACATGCAACGTTCGGGCGCACGAGCTGGCTGGGATTCCGATGGCGCGCCCGAGGATTGGTGCGCGGTGAGTGCGGATGTGCGCCAGCTCGGCCGGATGACGCGCGGCGTGATCATCGCGTTGCAGGCCGCGGTCGACGATGTCGAGCGGGGCCACTACGACGTTGAGGACCGCGAGCGGTTGGCGGGGTACCTGGACAACCTGGCTGCGGCGCTGCGTTCGCGTCGCCAGGCCGGTCGCGGCCTGGTGGTCGTCGAGGGCGAGAGGGTCGACCGGTGATCGCCGCGTTGCTCCGCAGCGTCCTGGTGCTTCTCGTGGTCGCCGCCATCTTCGCGCGGGCGGCGAGGCGCGGAGCGCGCCCCCGGCATGACAGCGGAGCCCGCACGTACGCCAAGCGGTACCCGCTCGACCGCCTTGACGCCGAGCAGCTCGCCCGAAAACCCCACCGGCTGGGCGAGTCGGTCAGTCTGCGCGGGGATCTCGCCGACGACCTGGCGTTGGTCGAGACGCGGCAATTGCCGCTCGTACAGACCGGTCTAGTGGTGCACGACCGGGACGCGATGGCCCGACACCCTGGCACGCTGCGCCGCGTGCTCACCGCGCTGGAACACCTCTGAGACCCGGTCCGGGTGCTGTGACCCCGGCCGGCATCCGGGCCGAGACCACGAGCAGAAGGATCTCATCGGATGTCGACTTACCTCACCGCTCGTACGCAGCGCGTCGTGGCCGAGCGGATGGCGGAGGACTACCTGCATCACGGTGCGTCGATCCGCGTGCTGATGTTTCAGGAGGGGTTGTCGTACGGGGCGGTGCATCGTCTGCTGACTCAGGTCGCTGGGGTGAGGTTGCGCGGGCGTGGTGGGCCTGCCAACCACACCGAGCTGCGCGGCGAATTCGACGACCTGGACGACGACCGCCGGGACCAGCTCGCCGCGGAGTGCGCCGACACGTTCACGCGGGGAATCCGGATCACCGAGCTTGCCCGGCGGCATGGGCTGTATCCACTCACGGTCGTGAGGCTGCTCGAACACGCCGCAGTGGCACCGCCGCGGCGGCTGGACCGAGCACCTCGCCGACGGCGCGGTCCTTCAAGCCGAGATCACCCGTGAACCGCGGCCACCCACTGTCCGTTCCCCCACGTCTTCAGTGCCCCGCAGCCGGATCCTCGGCCGCGGGGCACTGCTCTGTCTGAGTGACGTCACGTCGAGGATGAGTAGAAACCCCGTCCCGGCTCGGTAGCGCGTTGGCTACGGTTTGGATCATCACGACGATCATCACCACGATCTCGGGGGAGGGAGACCGGGTGAACGTCCGGATCGATCCGGCCACGCTCGCACGGTTGGCGGGTGAGCTGGAGCGCTCGACCGACGAGTTGGGCAAGGCCCAGCCGCTGCCGCCCGCCGACGCCGGGCCGTCCAGCGCCGCGGTCTCGGCCACGGTGGCCGACCTGCTGCGCGCTGCCGCCGGTTACGTCGAAACAGCCCACCGCGGCGCGGCGGACCTCGACGCCAACAAGGCCGACTACGCCTCCACCGACGACGCGAACTCCGGACTGTTCGACAAGCTGGGGCGATAACCGACCATGACGTTGAATACCTGGGTCGCCGGAAACCCCGGCACCATGCGCGCCTACGCCCAACAGGTCCGCGCCTTCGGGCCGGCCACCGAACGTGTGGCGACCAGCCAGCACCAGGTCCGCAAGAGCGCCGAAGCCGAGTGGGAAGGACGTGCTTCGGAGGCGTTCCAGAACTGGGCCTCCCAGCAGGGACGCGACGGAGACGCGCTAGCAGAGCTCTTCCCCGCGTTGGCTCAAGCCGTCGATGTGTGGGCCGACCAGATCGACACGGTGAAAGCCCGCATGGAACAGGCCAAGCAGGTGGCGCGGGAAGGCGATCTCCAAGTGGTAGGGGATGCCATCTTCCGACCGAAGCCATTCACCCAGGGCCCGCCGCCGCCCTTGCAGGGCAATGTGCCCGCTGCGGATGCAAAAGCGCACTCCGATGCGGTCGCAGCCTTCCACGCGGCCCAGCAGGCACACGCTCGGCAGGAGAAGGCGTACGCCGAGGCGCAGGCTACCGTGACGCAAGCCCGGGAGCTTGAGAAGACTGCTCACGAGCAGCTGATCCAAGCGCTCAACGCGAACAAGGCCAGCCTGCAAGGCCTTTCGCAGTCCGGAGCGTAAGCTCAAGCAGGCGCGCATCCCACCAGCCCTGCGGGTATGGCGCTGGCCAACGCCGCCACGGTGGTGGAGAACCGAGCCGCTGATGCCACCCGCGGCATGTTCGAGCAGGCGCTCAGGCAGGGCCCGGCCGCGGTGGCGGCTTGCTGGGCGTCCTTGTCGACGTCGCAGCAGGCCGACCTGCTCGACCGATTTCCCCAGATGCTGGGACGAGCGGACGGGCTGCCCACGGTCGTTCGCCACGAAGCGAACATGTCGATTCTCGCCAGCCAGAAGGCAGCCCTACAAGCGAAGTACCGAGCTGTCCGAAACGGCATCGCGAGCATCAAGCCTGGCGACGGAATGGCGGCGGAGAAGCAACGCCTGGAAACCCAGGCCGAGCAGATCGAGCAGGCTCTTGCTGGATTGGACCAGCTCGAAGCCAAGGTTCGGGAGCCGGGGTACTACCTGCTCGGTATCGACTCGACCGCTTCAGGCGGCCGTGGACAGGCGATCATCGCCCATGGCAACCCCGACACCGCGCAGAATGTCATGACCACGGTGCCGGGCACGTACTCCGACCTGCACGATGTCGTCGGCTACGTCAACGACTCGGACAAGGTGATGCAGCGGGCGCAAGCGATGGAGCCCAACCAGTCCTTCGCGTCGATCACCTACGCCGGGTACGAGTCGCCTCCGACACTGTTCGACGCGGCCTTCGAGAAGTACGCCGTGCACGGCAGCGAGGGCTTGTCCCGGTTCCAGGAAGGGCTGCGCGTGAGCCACGAACTCCCGCAGCCCAGCAACAACACGGTGATCGGCCATTCCTACGGCTCCACCGAAGTCGGCTACGCCGCACGGGACCACGGCCTGCACGCCGACAACATCGTGTTCATCGGGTCGCCCGGAGTCGGCGTAGATCACGCTGCTGATCTCGGAGTTCCACCGGACCACGTCTGGTCTGGTACGGCGGGGCTCGATGCCATCGATTACGCGACACCGTCGCCGAACCCGCTCGACTACGGACCGTTCGACACGGACCTCACGCGCCGCCCCGGTTGGCCGTGGGAGGGGTTCGCGAGTCCGGGTGGTGACCACGACGACCATTGGTTCGGTCGGAACCCCTCCGACCCCAGCTTTGGTGGACGCCAACTCCCGGTCCACACGTGGTCTTATCACGGCGACTACTGGAAATATGATGAGTCGCTGAACGGCATGGCGCGGGTCGTTGCCAACCACACCGGCTCCGCCGCGCCTACCAACCAGCAGGGGAAGTAGGGAATGAAGATCGATAGCAACAAGCCAGCCACCGGGGCGACTGTTGCCGGGTGGATCATCCTGTCGCTCGGCATCCTGATCTGGCTTGTCATCGTCCCGCTGACTGCCTCAGCCCTGCTGTTCGCCAGCGAGATCACCGTGGAAGCGGGGTTTGCCACCTTCGGCGCGGTCGCTTTCGGGATAGCTGGGGCCATCGGTTTCAGCGCGGTCGCGGCGAGTGAGCACCGTTCGGCTCGTGCCGCGTTGTGGATCTTCTCGGTGTTGCTCCTGCTCGCAATCGCTGATGCGATTGCGCTCCATGCGGGCGCGTAAAGCCGGTACACGCGCCCTAGCCCTTGCCCGTCGCCGACCTGCAACGTCCGAGTGGTTCCACCAGGTCGTCACTCCCGGCGAGAACGACCCCGACACCGGCCACACCGAGACGGTTGCCCAGCCCAGTCCGGGCAGTTCTTCCTAGAGTTCGCCCCGCCGCTAGGTGCACAGCCGCCCTGCTCGACGGCTGAAAACACCGAGGGCCCCGCAGCCGGGAGCGGGGCACGTCACAATTTGTGGTCTCTAGGGGCGGGGGCGTCACGTCGGAGGCGCACTGCGTCGGCGGGGAGCCATCCGGTGTGCCGTACGCCTTCGCTGTCGTCGCCGCGGCGTACCGAGTAGCGGACTTCGGCGACCCAGTGGCCGGTCGTGGTCCGCAACCACGCGGTCTGCTCTCCGGGAACGATGGCCTGCACGTCCCAGCCTTCGGGGAACGGGCGGACTTCGTCCGGGCGGGGGTAGAGGCGGGCCAGGTCCACCCACACCGGCCGGGGCGGCTGGAACCGGCGGTCGTCGCCGCGCTTCCAGTGCGGCTCCGGGTGGACCTGATCGAACACGAGTTCTATTATGGGTCATGCGTGCTCCGAACGCACGCAGCTGGTTGGTCCGGGTAGGGGAAGTGCCCGGAACAGCTCTCAGCGCCCTGCGTCGCTTCTGCACCCGTTGCGACGCGGGGCGTTTTCAGGTCAGGTGAATGATCTCCCTGTCTCCACCCGAGATCATGGCGTGGTTCTCGCCTGGCATGATTGGTGGCAGGGAACCTTCGGCGTGGGGCACTTATGCGTATCGTTCCGTAATCGTTCCTCCCCTTCCGGTCACATGTAGTAACGACGGAAGGGTGGAGATGGCCACGTTTGTGCTGGTCGGATGGGTTCTGTCAGCCGTGTATCTCGTCGCGGCTCCTGGGGCGCGAGCACTGATGAGTTCGAGCCGGCGCCGTCGCGAGGAGGCTGTTCGGCACTTCCGGTGCAACCTCGCGTGGGCGGCGGGTTCTGTGAGTGTGGCCGGGCTGGTCGCATTGGCGCTCGATCTGCTGGCGCTTCGGTAGTCGAGGCTGGCAGTGCCGCGTCCGGGTGGGCGCGGCACTGCTGCTACTTCTCGGATCGTGCGTAGACGGGCGGAGTGGTGCTGCCGAGCAGGATGCGGGTCAGCCAGGCGGGCATGCGGGGTTCGGCCCAGCGCAGCAGCGCGTAGACGGCGCCGAGCACGATCGGCACGATGACGATGTTCCCGGCGTCGCCGAGCGGACCGGTCATCCAGTCCGGGGCGCCGAGCGTGGCCAGCCAGGCCACCAGCGCGGACCAGGCGGCGGGGACGGTGGTGCGTAGCCACGCGGTGAACTGGTCGGACATCAAGCAGCCCCCTGTCCGGCCAGGCAGGTGGCGATGCGGTCGACGATGGCGTCGGCCTGGTGGTCGTTGTCGGCGCCGAGGGCGTCGGTGACGGCGTCGCGGATGACCGGGCCGATGACGTCGGCGAGTACCGGGCGCAAGGCGTCGGCGACGGCGGTGGGGTCGGTGCCCTGCTGGTGGGCGAGGGCGGCGCGGATCGCGACGATGTGGCCGAGGGCCTGGTTGGTCCAGTTTCCGGCGTCGAACCAGAGGTTGGCGGCATTGGTGGTGTTGCGGTCGCCGGGGATGCGGGAGCGCTGGAGACCGAGCACCGCGGCGTGCAGCTCGGCGATGCGGCGGTCGACGTTGTTCATCCAGGATTCGACGGTCTGCCGGTTGTGGGCCCAGTCGGTGAAGGTGTCGGTGAAGGCCATGGTTTCGAGTCCTCCGGGAGCGGGCGCGGTGGCCGAGGCGGCGACGTCGCGCCGGAACTGGTCGAGATCCACGTGGCCGGGGTCGATCTTGCCGGTCACGGAGGTTTCGCGGTGGCCGCGCGCCGCGGTGGCGGGGCGGCCGAGGTGGTCGAGCACCGCTCTGGTCGCGCGGACGGCGGCGGTGTACTGCTGCGGGCTGGGGCCTTGGTCGACGCCTTGGTAGTCCCACTCGAACCCGACGTAGAGCACGTTGCCGTCACCCGCGGGGTTCGGGCCGGACGCCCGGGCTTTCCCGGCGTGGTTGGCGCGTCCGGCGGCGATGAGGTGCACGGTGCCGTCGTAGCCGATCACGGCGTGGCACAGCGGCCCGTCGAGGTCCGGCCGTCCGCGGATGCACAGGTCCACCGTCGGCGCCGGACGAGCAGGCGAGGTTGGGGTGGCGGTGTGGTGTTCGAGCACGCCGACCGGGCGGGGCAGGGCTCCGGGGGCCGTGCGGGTGCGCCATCCGGGGATTTCGACGACGGCGAGTCCGGCGCCGCGGAGGACGTCAGCCAGCCATACCAGCGGTAGGGGCATGGATTCAGCTCCCGAGGAGTCGAAGGACGGTCGGAACCGTGGCTGCTAGAAAGGCGGCCAAGACGGTCATCCACACGCCCCACCGCTGGGCGCGGTCACTGGAGCGCTGGTCTTGCACGGCGGCGAGGGTGCGTTCGGCCTCGGCGACGCGGTGTTCGAGCACCGCGACGCGGGGGCCGTGTTCGGCCATGTGGGCGCGCATTTCACCGGCGAGGTCGGACAGGTCGGAGCGGATCGCGGACAACTCGTCGTGCATGGCGCCGCGCAGGGTCGACAACTCGTCGCGGACATACCGCAGAGCCACGTCGGCGGAAGTTTCAGGCATGGGCCTACCAACTCGTGAACGAGGGCGGAGACGGTGAGCGGCAAGGAATCAGGAGCCCGAGCCGGGTTCGGTGGGCACCTCCGCGGACGGCGCATCCGGAGGCGGTTCCTCGCCCGCGGGCGGCACGGTTTCGCTGGGTGGGTACGTCGGCGGTTCGGGGTCGGTCGGCACGACGGGGTTTCCGTTCTCGTCGACCAGTCCACCGGCTTCGGTGTCCCAGGAAGCCGGTGGCGCCCATCCGGTGTTCTCCCCCACTCCGGGCGGAACCGGGAGCCCGCCGAACCAACCGAGCGCCGAGACGGCGAGCAGCGCTACTTCGGTGGCCATCACGCCTCCACTCCCCAGACTGCGGGCCAGAGCCGTACCCACCCGGTGCCGACCGTTCGGCGCGCCTGGATCTCGACCGTGACCGGTGCCATGTGGTTGCCGGGCCACAAGCCGGGTCCGAACAGGAACGCGCCCGCCTGGTAGATCGTGTTGCCGACGGCCGACACGGCGGCAGCGTCGGAGAACGCGGCGCCGCCGATGGCCACCCGGATCTCGCCGACGGTGCCGGCAGTGTCGACCGCCGCGTAGACGACGAGCGTGATCTTCGGGTGCTGGTGGTAGATCGACTGCACCCACTTCGAGGTGAAGTCGGCCTGCTGCGTGCCGGGCCAGCTCGGCACGTCGGTTGGGATCATCGGCGTGGGGATGTACGGGCGGGCGAGTCCGCGGCCGGTGAGCTTGTCGGGGGCAACGAGCGTGGAACCGGTGGCGTCCTTGGTGATGAGCTGGGTGTTGGAGCGGCGTTCGAGCTCGGCGACGCGCTGCTGCAAGGCGCGGATTTCGTCGAGCGGGTCGCCGCCGGGGCGGGGAATCAGCGGCACGTCACACCTCCGCGGGGGCGCCGGTGAGTTCGAGCTTGATCCGTCCGTCCGAATAGGACGATCCGGTGATGCGGGCTCGCTGCGGACCGTCGACGAACGGGTTGTCGTACAGGTGGAATTCGCCCCAGTCACCGAGCCGCCACACATCCAGGCCCGGGTACACACCGGGGTCGATCGTGGCTGTGCGCGCCACGAGCGGCCGCTTGTAGGCGGCGAGGTGCGCCGCGGCGTAGGCGTCGAGGTCGGCATTGTTGGTCGATGACGAGTGGTTGCTGTTGACGTCTTCGAGGGCTGGCCATCCGGCATCGACGAGTTCGTTGGTGAACGCGGTGCCGAACACCTTGGCGTTCTCCTGGCCGTCGCCGGGCACCGCGACGTATGAGCACATCCGGGAGCCGTCGAGGTCGAATTCCATGTCGACCAGTCCGGCGCCCTGGTCCCACACCAGCGGCGCGTCCGGGTCGCCCAACTCCGGTTCGCCGATCCGTACCTGCCACCGGACTCGTTCCCCGGCACCAGTGCGCACCAGCACCGGGCGGAAATCGATGTCGGGGCCGTCGATGACCTCGGACAACTGCCGCAGCGCCTCGTCGACGGGCTTGTAGTCGTAGCCGTGGTAGGTGCGCTCGTGGTCACCGGTGACGGTGATCGGCAGGTAGTCCAGCGGCAGTTCACGGCCGTACTCGGCGGTGGCGTGCTCGATGATGCCCTGGGCGATGCCCGCCAACGACCGGCCGCTGAACGACACGTCGGCTTTCGGTGAGGCCGGGTCGACTGCGGCGTAGGTCATCAGGCGTCGCCGTCCGAGCAGCGCCCACAGCGTCGAGCACTTCAGCTCCACCCCGGTCAGCGACGGGACCGGCGAGACCAGCGGTCCGGCCCAGGCGACGGTCGATCCCCACACGACCGCGATCGAGAATCGCCACGGGCCGGACATGATGCCGCGCAGCACGTACGCCGATGAGCGGTCGTCCCAGGTGTCGCGGCCGGTGGCGGCATCCAGCGGGCACGTGATGCTCGCGCTGCCGCCGCCGTTCAGCTTCTCGTCGAAGCTCAGCGCTGAGTAGTCCAGTTCGGCGAGCACGTTCCCGGTGCGCGTGTGGAAGACGAGGACTGTGAAGCGGGGTGCGTTGTCGCGCTGCCGGTAGTCGGCCACCGCCACCTCCTACGGGAGTTCGATCACGCCCCAGATCGCGACGTTGCCGCCCTCGGGGTAGCCGCCGGGGATGTAGGGGACGCCGGTTCCGGGGGAGCTGGCCGTGGCGGCGATGCGGTAGTAGTTCTGGCGGCAGTCCGACGGGGACGAGGGGAACATCGGCGAGATCTTGCGGGAGTTCTCCCACACCAGGGCTTGGCCGACGTAATCGCCGCGGTTGTTCGGCGGGCCGCCGGGCACCCACAGCGAACAGGAGATCTTCTGGTGCACGGCGCCGTTCACCAGGCCCGGGGGCAGCTCGGTGTAGACGTTGCCCGGGGCGGCGTAGTAGCCGCTGCTGCCCCACCGGAACAGCATGCGGATCGTGAGCATCTTGCCGATGAGCTGGTACTTGGCGTTCACGCTGCCGCCCGTGCCGAGGTTGACCGTGGAGTTGTCCGACTCGGCCTTGAGCACGGCGTTCCAGGACTTCCAGCCCGCAGCGGAGGCTGCGACGGACCATTCGCTGCCGGTCCACACCGACAACTCCCGCTCGTTGAGGTCGTAGCGGAAGTCGCCGGCGCCACCGCCGGGGCGTCCCGAGTCGTTGTAGGACAGCCGGATTCCGCCGGGAGCTCGGGTGAACAGGCGGCGGTCGGTGATGTTCGCGGCAGTGATCGAGGTCGTCGCGGCGTTGACGCGCACCGCCGCGAGCACGATGCACTGCAACCCGGACAGCGACGGTTCGGACGGAGTCGCCGAGGCGACGCCCTGCACGACTTCGACGGTGAACGTCCGGTCGCCGGTGTCCTCGGCTGAGTCGACGATCCGGGCCACCAGCAGGTCGATGCGCGGATTGGTCTGGTCTGCCGGGGCGATGTCGAGCGTTCCGGTGACCGGCAGCGTTCCGACGTAGCCGAGCTCCCCCGCCACGGGGATCACGCACTGTCCGGCGATCACGCGGACGCCCATGGCTGGCTGGTCGAGCGGCACGACGCCGAGTTGGCCGTTGGAGCCGCCACCGCCCGGGAGCACGCCGCCCTCGCGGGTGAGGTTGCCGGGAGCCGTGTCGTAGCCACCGGCGAACGCCGCGGCGAGCCCGGCGCGCATGTCGCGGGGGTCGAGTCGCTTGTTGACGAACCACGGCGACAGTCCTTCGAGGACAGCGGGCATCGAGGAATCTCCTTCAGTACCAGGCTTGGCGGTGCTCGACGATGAGCAGCGCATCGGGTTCGAGGGCATCGCCTGCGAGCGCGAACCCCTCGGTTCCACCGGGCGGGACTTCGGGCCACGGACCGTCGCGGGTCAGCAGCGAGCGGCGGTTGGCGGTGCCGCCGAGCAGCGGTTGGTATCCGGGGTGTCCCTGGGCGGTGAATGCCCCGGTGTTGATGACCAGGAAGTCTCCGGGGCCGAGGGCGCCGGAGTAGGACAAGGTGGTGCCGGAGTCGACGGCGCGCACCATGGGGCGCGTCACCGGGCCTCGGATGGTCAGCAGCGGGCTTGTGGGGGCGTTGCCGCCGTTGTAGACGCGGGCGACTCCGGTGTTGGCGGGGTCTCCCGCGTCGACTCCGGGTGCATCGGCGTTCACGCCCGGAGATGTGGCGTCCACTCCTCCACTGCCGGGAAGTGGCATGCGGGTGGAGGTGGATTCCCACGGCGTGTACAGCCGCGGATCGGGTGCCGCGAGCTGGATGGACCAGCGGAACACGGTGTCGCTGATCGGCGCTGCGCTCGGTGCGGCGTCCAGCTCGACATCGGCGACCAGGCGGTGCCCGGCCTCGTTGCCGAGGAGTTCGTAGATCCTCCCGCCGTCGGCGCACAGACCGGTGATCAGACGTTGCGCGGCCCGCCGTGACTCGACCGACGGGCACGCGCACACGCCTTCCAGAGTGATGATCCGCTCGTCGCGGTGGGCCCGGCCGCGAAACGAGCCGTCACCGCTGCGCGCGGTGCGCTCGGTCCGCGGCGCGGGCCCGTCGAACCACCCGGTGTCGCCGGTGACCAGCCACTCGCGGCCTTCGGCGTCGACGTCGCCGAGCACCAGGCCATCGATCGACCACGTCACCGGTTGCGGGAACTCCTGGTTGAGCATCCGTCCCAGCACCACGTCGGTTCACCTCGTCCTCAGGTTGAGGGCCAGTTCTCGGCGCACCGCGGTGGCGATCGACGTTTCGGACTGGTCCGCGCGCGGGTGCACGTGGATCTCGATCGGCCGCCCGCCGCCCTCGGTGGGCAGATAACGGCGCAGCGTGTCCCACTGCTCGGCGGTGAACACCGGCTCGGGCTTGCCGGTGTGGTTGTAGACAAGCGACCCCCCTGGCGGCAGGTATCCGCCGGAGTCGTAGCCGCCGGGACGGTTGTACGCGACGGGCAGCGACCCGTACCGGGCAAGGGCATAGCGCATCGACGCCAGGATGTTCGCGAGCGGGTCGTAGATGCTGTTCGCCGCCCGCGGGTCGCGGTAGCGGGCGAACGTCGGCCCGATCACCTGCATGAGACCGATGCTCGGCGTTCCGTGCTTGGCGTTGCTGTCCCACAGGTTGATCGCGTGCGGGTTGCCGCCGGACTCCTGCTGCATACGCCGCAGCGTCGTCGCCAGCAACGAGGCCGGTTGCCCGAGCATCGCGAGCGCCTGCAACACGACCGGGGTCCACCGCTGGACCCCCGCGCCGACATTGGCGACCGGTGTCTGCCCGTAGCCACTGGGCGAGGTGAACCACGAGCTGATCGCCTCGATCGCCTTGCGCGGGATCGCGGTTACCAGGTCGCGCCACATGCCCGCACCGAGTCCGCCGCCGTTGAACAAGTCGCGCAGCACGCGGACGGCGCCCCCGATCCCGGGGATCCAACTCACTGCGGCGGCGAGCCCGTCGACGATGCCGCCTCCGGCGAAGTGCGCACGGCCTCCACCGGCGGGGACCGCTCCCGGTGGCCGGCCGGACAGCTGCCGGTTCAGCGCCAGGATGTTCGCCGGCCCCAGGAATCGCGTGGCCTCGGGGGTCAGCACCGCCTCACCCGGGAAGAGCATCGCGGGCACAGTGTCGCGGCCTGGCGCGTAGCCGGGGAGCACGCCGCCACCGGAAAGGCGGACCTCGTCGAGCTTGCCGAGCCCGAACACTCCGGCAATGCCGTTCCAGACCTTGCGGATGCCGTTGTTGTAGACGACGTCGACGACGAACTGGATGGGGGCTCGGGCGTATTCCTTGATCTTGTCCCAGGCGTCGCGGATCCAGCTGGCGGTCCGGTCGAACGTCTGCCCCACCGCGTCGACCGCCCGCGACGCCGCGTCGAACACCGGCCGCAACACGTGCTCGTAGGCCCAGCCCATGCCATCCAACACGAGTCGCCAACCAGCGCCGATGCCGTCGAACACGGGCTTCAGCACGGTGAACCACAACCACTGGGCGGCGGCCTGCACCGCACGCCAGACGGGCGCCAGGACGTTGTCGTAGGCCCACTTCATGCCGGTCACCGCCAGCCTCCACCCGGCCTCCAGCCAGCCGAACACCGGTGAGAGCACGGTGAACCACAGCCAGGTCGCCGCCGCGGCCAGTGCATCGACCACGGGTTTCAGCACGTTGGACCAGGCCCACTGCGCAGCGGCAGCGATCCCGTTCCACGCGCCCACGACGATGTTGCGGAACGTCTCGCTGTTGTTCCAGGCGTAGACCAGGACGGCTCCCAGGGCGACCACCGCGGCGATGACCAAGCCGAGGGGGTTGGCGCTCATGGCGGCGTTCAGCGCCCACTGCGCCCCGGTCACGATCGCGGTGCGCGCAGCCCACAGCGTCATCGCACCGTTGACGAGCGCCATGGTGGCGGCGAAGGACCCGAGGCCGATCACCAGCGGCGCCAGCCAGCCCGAGTTGTCCTGGATCCAGCCGACGAAGCCCTGGAACGCGGGGATGACCTTGCCGCCGAGGAAGTCGATGATCCCGGTTTGCAAGCTGCGGCCGAACTCGGTGAGTCGGGTTTGCGCGTTGTCGCGCAGCGTGGCGCCCATCGCGTCGGCCGCGCCGCCGATGTCGCCGAGCGCGCCGACGGCCTTGGACGGGTCGAGGGCGTACAGCGCGGAGCCCAGGTCTTCGGCCTGGGTGCCGAACAGGGCAACAGCGGCTTGCGATTGGGCCACCGGGTCTTTCATCGCGCGCAGACGGTCCATGACGAGGTTGAGTGCGGCGGTGGCTTCCGGCCCTCCGCGCGCGATCTTGGCGGCCATGTCGTCCGCGGACAACCCGATGGCCTTGAAGCCGTCGGCGGTGGTGGTCGAGCCGTCGACGGCGCGGATCGAGAACTCCTTGATCGCGTCGGCGACGAGGTCGGAGTTGCGGGCACCTTCCTGCATTCCCTGCACCAGCAGCCCGGTCGCGGTCTGCGCGTCCAGACCGAACTTCTGGAACTGCACCGAGTACTCGGTGAGCGTGTCGAGGAAGTCGCCGGAGCGGTCGGCGCCCTGCTGGAACCCTCGGGTGACGATGTCCAACGCGGCCTCGGCGTCGGGCGCGAGCCCGGTCTTGAGCAGCTGGCCGACGGCCTGGGTCGCCTCGCCCAGATCGAGGTCGAACGCCGAAGCGAGGTTGAGCACCTTGGCCGTGATCGACTCGATCTGCGCGTTGCTGGCGTCCTCCATGACCAGGCCGGACTGGATGACGCCGCGGATGGCGTCGTTGACCTGTCCCATGCTGTCGCCGTACGCCTGGGCGTAGAGCGATCCGGCGATGTGGCCGAGGTCGGCCGACATCTGCGGGGTCGCGCCGAGCTGGGCGGCGAGCTTGTCGCCGAGCTGGGCGTTCTCCAACATCTGCGCGGCGGTGTCGGCGGCGCCGCCGATGGCCAGCACGCCGGACGCGAAACCGCCGGCGGTTTTGGCGAGGCTCCCCAGCGAGGAGCCGAAACCACCGGTGGCGGTCTCGGCCTGGTCCAGCGACAGCGACGCCGAGTCGACGGCGTCGGCAGCGTTGGCCTGCGCCTGCTCGAACTGGCGGGCCGCTGCGGCGGCGCGGTCCGAGGCCGTTGACAGGCCGCGCTGCGTGGCGGCCAACCGTTCCTCGGCAGCAGCGATCTGCGACGCCTTCGAGTTGGCGTTGGCGCGGACCTCGGCAAGCCGTTCCTCGGCGACCCGAACCTTGCCTGCGGCGTCGGCTTCCCGGTTGCGGGCGGCCTGCAACGCCTGGGCGAGCTTGTCGGCGCGCGCTTGCGCCGCCTCCAAACCGGCGCCCATCGACTGGCCGGCGCGACGTCCGGCGTCGGTGGCCGCCTTCTCCAGCTCGGCGCCGACCTGCCGCCCGGCACGCATCCCGGATCCGGCTGCCTGCTTGGCCAGCTCGGCGCCGAAGTTGCGCATGGACGGCAGGACGTCGACCCACACCACGGACCCCTCGGCCACGCCGCACCTCCTTAAGAAGCAACGGGTTTCAGCGAGTCGAGATAGGCAAGAACGTCCGCAGTGGACTGCCCACCTCGGTCACCGATCCGGCCGTTGTTCTGATCGCTGGGCCGGGGTTGCCGCTTGGGGCGCTTGGGCTTGCCTCCGAGCGCGCCCACCACGGAGTACGCCGAGCCCTGCACTGCGTCGACGACGTTGGCCACCAGGTGTTCGAGGTCGGTCCACCCATCCCCCCGAGCGCGGGCGAACGCGCCGGTGGGCGGCAGATGCTCGATGAGGACGCGGAGATGGCGCAGCGTGATCTCACCGCGCCAGAACTCCGCGATGGGGTTGCGCGGCGCGTAGGTCGCGCACAGGTCGGCCTCTATCGCTTCCGGCGCTTGTCCGAGGAGGCCGACCGCGGAGTAGGGCGCCCGTGGGCGTCCTCGTCCTGCAAACGCTTCGTGTACTCGCGCACCGCGAGCAGCACGACGCCGTTGCGGCCCCCGGCTTCCACGAACCGCTCGTACTGTTCGGCGCCGAGGTAGTGCTCGGCCACTTCGACGTCGCTGGCCAGCTCGGCGAGTTCGGTCTTCCAGTCGTCGTCGGCCATGATCGGGTCCTTGGCGAACCAGCGCTGCCCGGCGAAGGTGAACGCGAAGGTGTCGGCCGAGCCGGTGGCCTCTTCGCGCTGCGCGAGCAGGGCATCCATGTCGATGTCGGGCACGGCGGCGTTCCTCGTTTCTGGTGAGCGGGCGGTGAGCAGGAAGGGGCCGCGGTGGCGTGCTCACCGGTTCGTCACGGCGGCCCCGTCAGCGGGCCGTCAGCCGTCGGCCGGCGGGGTCGGGAGGGTCCACCCCTCTTTGAACAGCCGCAGCACCGAGGACCCGTCGCTGCCGGGGTAGGCGGTGATGGTGACCTCGTAGCCGATGAGCGTGTCGGATTTGTAGACGACGTCGCCGCGTTCGGTGACCTCGGCGTAGGGCAGGAAGATCCGCCGGTGGTAGGTGCCGTCGATGACGTCGATGCCGAAGCAGCGCAGGTCGCGCTTCGGCTTGCCCTTCTCCGCGAACGACACCACCGCGTCGGCGCCGGTACCGGTCTGGGTCATGTCTCCCAGCCCGACCCGGTAGTACAGGCTGATGGTGTTGAAGTTGGATTCCCACAGCGTGGCCGCGAAGGTGACGACCGACTTGGTGGTTTCCACGCGGATCGGGGCGTTGGACTGCCAGGGCGTGAACGTCTCGGTGTCCCCGTCGCGGGATTCGGTGATCCCGTCATCGGAGATGTAGCCGAGGTCGACCATGTCGGATGCCCAGGCGCCCAGGTCCTTGGGTGCGGTGGTGCCCACCGGGCCGGTGTAGAGCGCCCCGGTCACGCCCAGCCGCGCCAACTCTGCGTTCAGCGCCATGCGGAAACTCCTCGTGACGTGCGAAAACTCCCGCGCGCGGCGGGGTTCGCGGGTTGAATGGTTGCCTGGCCTACGCGGGCCGGATGGTGAGCACGTCTGTCAGCCCGAACCGGCGGATGTTCGGGTTGTAGTCCGGTCGCCACGCGGGCCCGGACTCCTGCAACACGGCGGCGATGCAGCCCCACTGGTTGCCGTGGCCGCGCAGCGTGAACAGTTCGTTGGACGCTCGCAGGGCGAGGTCGGCTGCCTGCTCACGGCTGGCGGCGAACACGTCGACGTCGATGCGTGCCTGGCGGGCCAGCGGAACCGAGCCGGGGTTCCAGGGCTGCCACTGCGCGCTGCCGCCGATGCAGGACACCTGCACCACCGGCAGTGTGTCGTCGAACTTGGCGGGTAGGTCGACCAGCACCCGGATGCCGGGCAGTCGCTCGCGCAGCCAGTCGACCACCAGCGCCTCGGGGTCGATCACGTCTCGCTCGCCGCCCGGTCCGGCTTCGGCGCGCTCTTGCCCGGCTTCGGCCCGGTGGCCGGCACCCGCCTGGCGCGGCCCTCGCGGATCATCGTGGCCGCCTGGACCTCGTCGGGAACGTCGATGACGGTGCCGATCTTGCGCAGGTCGGCGTCGAACGCGATCTCAACATGCATCGCGGTTACTCCTTGGTATTGGCGGCGCGGCCGAGCACGCGGCGGCGCTCGCGGGTCTGGGTGCCGTACTCGCCCTCGGGGTCGTCGCTAGCGACACGGGCATAGGTGCGGCCCCGGGGCCGGGTGCCTTCCTCAGTGGTGATCGAGGCGCCGGGGGTTTCGGTAGCGGCGATGCCGCGGGCCCGCCCGGCGATGGCCTGGGCGCGCTGGCGCAGTGCGGCGCGGACACTGGGCAGGGCGACGATGCGCCGCCACTCCCGGTCGGTGATCCGGATCTGAGCGCGTGCCATCAGCCCGACCACCTTTGCACGTCGATCTCGACGTGGTGCACGGCGGTAGGCCGGATCGGGTGCGGCCACCGCGCGATCTCCCCGATGACTTCGAGCGTTCGGCCGGACCACTCGATGCGGTCGGTGGGTTCAACGTCGAGGTCGATCCCGGCGCGGGTATAGATGCGCCACCCGGTCGTGACCATCTCCCGGGCCTCATCACTGCCGGATTCGGTGGCCGAGCGCGGCTGCACAGACACCCCGGCGACGGTGGTGCGGGTGGCGTGGGACCAGTCCCGCACCTCGTTGCCGTAGCGGTCGGTGGTGACGGGTGCGCGCAGGATTGTGATGGTCTCGCCGTAGATCACGCTGCATCACCCCGCCCGATCCGGTGCCGCTCCACCGCTTTCGACCACGCCTCGGTGACCCCAACACGCGAGAACGACACCGAGACGCCGCCGGTGGACATCGAGGACACACCAGGGTTCTGGTCGAGGATCATCTGCGCCTGCACCAGCACGGCGTCGGCAATGTCGCCCGGAACCTCGTTCGGCGGGTAGCCGTGGTCGTAGACGACCCGGACGGCACCGAGCCGGTCCGGCCAGCATCCGGCCGAGCGGAGGATGCCGTTGCGGGACCACTGGTAGTCGGCGACCGGCTGCCCGTCGACGTCGACCTGGTGCACGGCGGTGACAGGGACGGCTGGCAGCAGCAGCGACCGAGATCCGTCCCCGTCCACCACGATCTCATCGCGCACCACGGGGGTCACCGGGTGACCGACGGCACCCCGGAACCGCTCCGATGCCCGGTTGAGGGCGCCGAGCAAGCCGGGATCGTCGGCGGGCAACCCGGTCAGCCGGGCGAGGGCGGCCGGATCAGCCAGGGGTGTCGTTTCCGCCATGCGCACCCCTTGCCGGTCGGCGTGCCTTGTGGCGCACGGGTTTCTCGTCCTGGGTTTCCGCCTGGGTGGCTGCGGTGACGGTGTCGGCGGCGGCATCCGCCACCAGGCCGAGCCGCTGGGCGTCCTCGATCCGGTAGCGGATGCCGTTCACGGTCACCATGCGGTGCTCGGCGTCCATCAGCCGGCCGCCGCGGCGGTCTTGACGACGACCAGGCGATTCGGCTTCCAGATAACCTGCGCGGCGCGAAGCTCGGCGCGGACGTAGGTCATGTTCCGTTGCGCGTAGTCCTGGTGTTGGTTGAACGCCAACACGCTCAGACCCTCGCGGTCCAGCAGCGCGATCTGCTTGAAGTCGCCGAGGATCACGGTCCCGGCTGGCACCCGCTCGGAAATCGCGCGGGGGCGGCCCCAGATCGTCTGCGGCCCCGAACCGAACGGCCCCTGCCCGTAGAAGCGCTGGTTCGCGTCTTCCATGAGGTCCAGGGACTCGTCGTCTTCGGGGTTCATCAGGACCGCGGTCACCTGGCCGCCCTGCAAGCGGGTGACCTTGGTGATGCCCTTGCGGATTGCCCGCACGAGTTCCTTGGCGTCGGCACCGGGGGTGTAAGTCTGCTCCTGCACACCGGTGGTGTTCAGCAGGCCCCGCGGTTCGCCGTTCGCGCCCGAGCCGTTGAGCAACTTGTCCTCGACGACCGAGTCGAGCGAGTAGCGCAGCTCGTTGTTCATGTACGACGCGAACGCGGGGGCGTCGGCGAGCAGCTGGTTGGTGACGTCGTAGCCGTCCGCGTAGGTGTAGACCTTGGCGTCGGCCAGCTGCGTCGCCACGTCGCTGACCGGCTTGAGGTTGCCCTCAGCGACGATCGCCGCGTTGCGGGTGACGCTGGTGACCTGCACGTATTCGAAGTTGCCATCGGTCCGGCCGCGGTCGACCAGGTCCAGCAGCGTCAGCCGGTCGCGGTCGATCTGGTCCACCATCGGCATTCGCACCGGCTGGATGCGGGCCAGGGTGGTGTCGAGCGTGGCCTTGCGGCGCGCGAACCAGTCGCTCATCGTGCCGACCTTGACGCGGCCGATGTTGATCGGCGTGCCCTGCCCGACCCCGGCGGGGTGCTCGTGGCGGAACTCCTGGTAGGCGGCGGACTTGACGAACGCCTCGCCGAACGTGGCGGCGGCGGCGTCCTCGGCGCGGTCGCGGGTCGAGGCGACCGCGGTGGCGGACTTGCCCGCCAGCTCGGCGGCTGCGGCCTGCGCCTCGTCGGCAGCCTTCACGCGCGCGCCGAGCTCGTCGGCCTTGGCCTTGAGCTCGGCGACCTCGGCCACCTCGTCGTCGGTGAACTCGCGTCCCTCGTCGGTCGCGCTCTTGGCCAGCTCGGCCGCGCGCGAGAGGGTCGCCTGGTACTGCTCACGCAGCGTCGGCATTGTGGTCTCCCGTCAGTAGCGAATGGAGTTGCGACCAAGCGGCCACCTGGGCGGGCCGCAAGCTGGCCGACTTCGCGGGCACCTCGGCGGCGGTGCTGGCGGCGGCGGGCTCGGGCTGGCCGGCGTCCTGCTCGGGGGTGTCGGCACCGGATGGTGCGGCGGTCTTCTCGGTGCCCTCGTCGGGCACCTGGTCGGCGGTGGCGAGGACTTCGCCGATCTGCTCGTAGGCGGCGCGCAGCGCCTCGTAGTTCTTCGCCGAGAGCACCCGCCCGGCCTTCGCGCCGTCGGCGAGGCGGCGGGCCTTGGCGGCGAGCAGCTGGGTTTCCTGGTTGGCGCCGATCAGGCACGGCCCGACCTCGTGCACCCGCAGCTTGCGCAGCTCGTAGACCTCGACGCCGTCCCGCTCGGCCGGTGCACCGTCGAGGATGTCGTAGGCGAACGAGAACTGCGTGACCCTGCGGCCCTTGAGCAGCCGGTAAACCTGCTGTGCCTTGGGGTTGTCGAGGTCGAGCTGCCCGGTGACCAGCAGCCCGTCGGCGGTCTCCTCTGCCTTGGTGACGTGGCCGATGTGCGAGTACGGGTCAGACCAGTCGTGCGCCCAGATCACCGGCAGCGGGTCCCCTTTGGCGGCCCACTCGGCGAGCGAGTCGGCGAATGCGCCGGGCACCACCACATCACCGACCGAGTCGACGTTGCCGAATACCGACACCAAGGCGGTGAACTCGCCCTCTGCGAGCCCGTCGGCATCCCCGGCGGCCTTCACGCGCGCGCCGAAATCCTTGGTCTGCGGCATTACGACTCCCTCGTGGATTCATCGGGCGCGGTGTCCTGCGGGGACGCCAACCCGCCCGCGGTGACGTTCAGCGGCACCACCAGTTCGTCGGCGCCGTCCAGCGCGGGCAGGTTCGCGCGGGCGCGGGCCTCGTTGCGGGTCAACCACGGCCCACCGGTGGACGCCTGCAAGATCCGGGCCTGTTCCTCGAACGACCCGCGCAACTTCGCCTCCACGTTCGCCTCGACGTAGAGCCGGCCGCTCGGGTCGAGCTGCGGGGCGAGCAGCGCGTTGCAGGTCTGCTCGATCTGCGTCAGCCAGGGGCCGAGGTTGTCGCGGTAGAGCATCTGGCGGTATGCCTCGATGTTGGAGTAGGTGCCCTCGCGAGCACCGACGATCTCTGGAGCGATGTGGTAGGCGCTGGCCACTTCGGCATCGGTGAGGCGGCGTCCCTCGATGTCCTGGGTGTCCTTCGGGGTGAAGGCGTTGACTTCCTTGACGGTCATGCCGTCTTCCAGCAGCGGCGTCCCGCCCTCCTGGCCACCGCCGCGGGTGAACCGGCGCCACATCTCCACAAACCGGTTCCGCGAGGAGTCCGACCACGGCGGAGCACCGGCCGGGCGCTCGATCACCATCGGCACCCGCGCGCCGTTGCGCCAGACTCCGCGCCGGTAGGCCACGGCCTCGGCGGACTCGGCGAGGATCGCCGACAGCGTCTCGATCGGCGGCACTCCGTTGGCCCCGCCCCAGCCGTGGTCGAACACGAACCCAGTGGGGTCGTGCTCGGTGGCCTTGCCGTCGGGGTCGACGATGTGCACCGCGGCCACGCGCCCCCAACCGTCGTCGAGCAGCCGCATGCGTGATGCGGGGATGCGCCGCAGCTCGTACCCCGAGTTGGTGTCGGCGTTCGGGAGCAGCTGGGCGCACCACCGGTCATGCAGCAGGAAGTCGACGAGAATGCCGTGCCAGAACCGGAACGGTGTGATCCCCGGAGCGGGCTCGGTCAGCAGCAACGCCAGCGGGTGGTCGGTGACGCGGGGCCGGTCGGTCTCGTCGCGCCGCTCGAACACGTGCAACGGCACGGACGCGACGTTGCGGGCGATGAAGTCCACGACCTTGCGCACGCTGGGTTGGGTCTTCCACACGCCGGGTGCGTCGCTGGCAGCCTCGACCAGTGGGATGCCAGGATCGGGGACGATCACGGCGCCGTCGACCGACCACGGCGCGGACAACGACGGGAACGTGGTCCCGGCAAGCTGGCCGCCGGAGCTGAAAACCACCACGTCACACCACCTGCATCCACACCAGCGCGACGCGCTCCACGACGATCTCGCCGTCCATGTCGGACGGTTCCAGCGCGGACAGCAGGCGGGCCTGGTCGAGGGCCACGGTGTCGCGGTCGACGCGCACCAGGACGCCGTCGAGAGTCGCGCCGTCCAGGTGCAGCAGCACGCGGCGGCCGAGGTGCCGTCGGTACTCGCGCATCACGGCCTCCTGTTCAGATGATGATCAGCTCGGCGTCGTCGTCCTCGTAAGCGGAGCGCGCCACCGGCTTCCGAGTCATGGCCTCGGACAAGGCGTTGACCAACGCGGCCACGGCGTCGATCTTGTCGCCGGAATTGGCCTTGTCCGGCTTGACGTTCCCGGCCGGATCGGTCGCGACCGCGAGGTTGTCGACCTGCCACCGCCACGCCGGATTCCCGCCGTGCCGCAGCAACGGACGTTCCTCTGTGCCGGCCAACAGCAACCGCTGTAGCTCCTTGAGCGGCGGGCTCAAGGTGACGAACCCCTGCCGCACCTTCACCAACGGTGCGCCGGCCTCGCCGAGATCGTTGGTCAGCTGGGTGGCGTTCCACGGGTCGAACCCGATCGACCGGACGTCGAATGCGTCCATGTCGCGCTCGATCTGCGTCTTGATCCAGTCGTAGTCGGCCACGTTGCCCGGCGTCACCGCCAACAGCCCTTGCCGCACCCACACGCTTGCCTCACCGGCGGTGCGCTTGTCCAGGGCGGGCAGGTTCGCCTCGGGCGTCCACAGCCGCAGCAGCGCGTCGTAGCCGCCCCTCTCGTCGTCGGGGAACAACCACGCCAGCGCGCACAGGTCCGAGGTTGAGGCGAGGTCGAGCCCGCCGAACGCTTCGCGGCCGGCCAACTTGGTCTCGTCCACGATGGACGCGTTGCGGTCCCAGCTGTCCATCGTCACGAACTTCGTCTCCTGCTTGGTCCTGAGCCCGCAGTGCAGCCGCAGGAACTTCGCCAAGTCAGCCGGGGACTGCTGCGCTTCGGCAGCGGCCCGAGCGAGGTACGCGCGCGTCGGCGACACCCCGAAACCGGGGTTGGCCTTCCTCCATGTCGATTCGGCGAACGGGTCGTCGGTGGACTCGGCGGCCCACACCACGCCGTAGGTCGTCGGATCGGTGAGCACCCCGGCGGCCAGCTGCTCGACCCGGCGCCGCTTGCGGTCGTAGATCGTGCCCCGGCGGCCCGAGTCCGCGGTGGTGATGATGACGATGAGCGGTTGCGTGCGTGAGCCGGTGCCGGTCTCGATCGTCTCGACCAAGTCCGCCGTCTTGTGCACGTGCAGCTCGTCGACGATCCCGCAGTGCAGGTTCGCGCCGTGCTGGGCGTCCGCCGCGCTGCTCACGACCTCGATGTACGACCCCGTTTTCGGGTGCACGACGCGTTTCTGGTGGGCGCGCACCCGGCCGCGGAGTGCCGGGGACTTCTCCGCCAGCGTCTTGATCGGTCCGAACACGAACCCGGCCTGCCGCTCCGAGCTGGCCGCGGTGACCACCTGCGCGCCGGGCTCCCCGTCCGCGCACGCCATGTAGATCGCGATCCCACCGGAGAGCGTCGATTTGCCGTTCTTACGCGGGACGTCGACGTACAGCTGGTTGATGATCCGCACGTGCCCGCCGGCGGCCTCGTCGTAGCGGACCCAGCCGAACACCGGGGCCAGGACGTAGGCGACCTGCCACGGATCGGGCCGCAGCGACCGCCCCGCCCACTGGCCTTGCGTGTGCACCAGCGCGCCGAACGACCGCAGCACCTTGTCGACGCGCTCGGCGTCGAACACCGCGCCCGCCACGTCGCGAGGCTCGGGCGTCTTTATCAGAGGCGGGCAGTCTGGCAGCGGGATGCCGCGTGAGAGCAGGAACCAGGCGACCTCGGGGGAGAGCTTCAACCGCTCCAGCTCGGCGTCCTCGGGCAACTCAGGCTCAGAACGGGTTGTCCTCTTCCTCGCCACCCGAACCCCCCTTAGACAGGGCGGCTTCGGTCGACGGGGTCAACCCGAAGTGCGCCGCGAACGAGCGCAATTCCTGACCGGCTGCCTTGGCGATTCCGACCGCCGGGTTGGTGGTGGTCCACTCGGATTCGGTGCCGTCCTTGCGCGTCGAGTGGTTGGTGATCGTGAGCCCGTTGGCCTGCACGTCGCGGGTCGCCTCGACGAACCGCGCCCACGTCTCGCAGTAGGCCGCGAGCACAGCCCGGTCCTCTTCCTTGAGGATGTCGAGCCGCTGCAACTCCGGCACCACGCGCTGCCACTCCGCGGCAGCCTCCGGCGACAACCACTCGGGCGCATCCGGAGCGATCCGACGGAACGCCGGGCCCGTCGCGACCTTCCGGCCACCCGAATCCGTGCCGTTCCCGCGCCCGTGGAGCAACTTCAAGGCAGCAGGCTGCGCAGTCCTAGCCACAGGCACCTCCAACTGTTTACGTCGCGAACCATGTTCCGAACCAAAACCGCAGCCATGGGCACCACGTGTTGCTACGGTGACACAACGTGTCGGTTCTACAGTTCATTACGACCCTGGTTGCGTCTCTTGCGTGGCCAGCGGTGGCCGTTGGTGCACTAATTGCGTTCAGGACTCCAGTTAGGAGACTCATCGAGGAGAGAACGTTACAGAGATTAAAGGCTGGCCCGGTCGAAATCGAATGGGAGAAACTTGACAAGGTTGAACAGCAGGCCGTCAGCATGAAAGAGGTGAAGTCGGCAAATAAATCAGAAGTCAGCACCCTTGGCGATCCATATTTGCAAAAAGTACTGACGCTTGCCTCGGGCGCTCCGACTGCCGCAATAATGCAGATGTCAAAGGAAGTCGAATCAGCCTTGTTTAAACTTTTGCGCGCTCACGACATCGAACTCAAGCATGGATGGATGTCAGAAGCTATTGACACAGCAAAAGAACAGGGTCTACTAAGTGGCACAGAAGCCACAATGCTACACCACCTCCGGCAAATTAGAAAGCAAGTCATACGCGCCCCCCGTGAAGTGACTCCCGCAAGAGCGGCTCAATACGTGCTAGTGGGAAAAGATGCGCTCGATAGGCTTGACTCGGCGTTAAGAACCTCGCCTTAGAGTTCTGCCAACCGATTTCGGTCGTCGAGCCAGCCTCGCATACCCCCCCAGTCCGAATTTTGAGACACGAAAATCGCGACTCCGGCGGCGCCCTCCGGCCCAGCCGGGGGCCGTGATCCGAACTCCCCTACCTGTCAGCCCTGCCAGCCCGTGATCGGTTGCGAGCAGCGTTCTCCGATCGGGTCTTGCGGTCGTGGCACTCAGCGCACAGCGCTTGGGCGTTGGCGTGGTCGAACATGGCGCCGCCCTGCGAGAGCGGCAGGATGTGGTCGACCTGTTCGGCTGGTCGGCCACATCTGCGGCAGTTCGGTTCGCGACGCAGGTGCTCGGCCTTGAACGCGATGTCGCGTCGGGCAAGTCTGCCGCGGGGCTGGTGTCGGCTGCGCTGCTGCCACGGCTTGCGCTGGTGTTCGCTACATCGGCCCATCGTGGTGAGCGCGGTACATCCGGTTGCCGAGCAGCGAGTTGGCGGCGCGGTTGGCATGAGTTCACCTATTCGCCGGATAACCGGTTCCGTCCGATTCGCGATCAATGTTCGGTGGGGCAGCACTGGGTTGCCCCGTTCGTTGAAGCGAGGATCGATGATGCGGTGGTTGACCGCTTCCCTGCTGGGGGCATGCCTAGTGCTGGCGGCCTGCGGTAGCGGGTCGGCGAGCCCGACGGCGCAGCAGGTGGTCGAGCAGTTCGAGCGTGATGGCTTGCCGGTGCCGAACCCGCGGGACAACACGGAGCAGAACTGCCCGCAGCTGGGGTGCGCGCAGCTGATGACGACCGATGCGGTGTCGGTGCTGTCGTTTGCGGATGAAGCGGCGGCCGGCGGGTTCGCTGGCAAGCTCGGCGAGAGCGCCCACCAGGAGGGAACGATCGTGCTGCGCTACGACGCGGCCCGGACACCGGAAGACCAGCGCGTGAAGTTCGAGAGATCGTTGGCGGCGATGCACAGGTGATCGAGTGGTTCAGCTCTGTCAAGGATGTGGCCCCGTGGGTCGCTGTCCTAATTTCGGTTATAGCCGCGATGATCGCTTGGCGTCAGTACCGGATGGCGCGGCAGCGTGATCGCGAGCAGCACGCGGCCAAGGTGGCGATCTGGTTAGAGGACGACGGCCCAAGGTATGTCAACACCAGCGGCCTGCCGATCTGGGCTGTTTCCGTCGAGTTCGATGGCCGGAGCGAGCGCGCCGAGCGCGGTTGCTGGCCGCCTGCTCCGCAGCCGATCGATGCTCGCCCGCTGCTTGGGACCAATGCGGAGAACCTGCTGCGAGACGCGATTCGCGACGCACTAGCCCGGCGGGATCGAGTACGTGGGACCGCAGAGGCAGAGGAATGGACGCCCTTGCGGTTCCGGTCGTCGGCTCCTCGGGCGATCACCTTCACTGATGGTGATAACCGCCGATGGCGTCGCGATCTCAACGGGGTTCTGACGGAGATCAGACGCAAGCGCCGGTCATGAAAGTACCCTGGTCCGCTTCGGCGGTCCGGGGTACTTTGGGCACACTTCTCCCTCCTGAAACCTGACATAAGCACAATCACGCAGCCTGTCGCAACTCGCCGCGCCTGTTTCGCTGGGGAATCGCGGCGAGAATCACGGCGCACTGCTGGGCGTCATAGAGCGGCCGGATTCCGTCGCGGTCGACCACCGGGCAGTGTTCGCGGATAGTGCGGGCACTGCGGCCGGACAGCTTCGCCAGGGTGATGCGGTCGACCAGGGCGCGGCCGTCGCGGTAGCGGACGATCGGCGGGCGATGGTTCATTGGATGCTTCCGGTGTCCTTGTCCTGTGTCATCATCACGGCGATTAGTCCAGGTCAAGCGGAGGTAGACCGCGCATTTCGCGGATCTGGCGCTCGATCTCTTCGATCGGTGGTCCGCCGCGGTAGTGGGCGCGTTCGGCGGCCTGCCGAGGTGGCAATGCATCGCGCTCGGCACGGGCGCGGGCGAGCACTTCTCCTGCGGCCTTGATGGCTTCCTCGCGGGTGATCTGCATGGCACGTCATGGTGCTTGCCTTCTAACGACACGGACACCGATGCGCAGCAGATCGAGCCCATCGTGGGCCGTGCCGCAATGGCCACAACGGACGCCGGTGGTGTCGTCGCCGACCGGCCACAGTGGTCCGTCGCAGTCCGGGCACGGTGCGACCGGGCTCACGGTGGTTCCGGCGAGGCTGGCGACCTGGTGGTGGAGGTCGCGGAGGTCGTCGGCGAGTTCGTCGATCCAGGGTTGTGTGCTGGCCCAGTCGATGCGGCCGCGCAGGTAGGTCGCTTCGCTGGTGATGGTGGGGGTGTGGGTGGGGCGCAGGTCGTCGGCTTCCTCGGCGATCCACCGAGCCAGGCCGGTGAGGGTGCCGAGGATGGAGCGCACGTCGCCGTCGACGTCGTCGGGCCCGATGGCGTGGGAGACCGTGCGGGGGTCGCGGGCGGCGATCACGTCGAGCCGTGCTGGGGGCCGGGAGCCGTAGCCCGGGATGCGCCGACCGTTTTTTCCGCCGCGGCTGGGTGTGGCGTCCAGGGTGGCGGCATGGTCTTCGATGTCGCGGAGCCAGCGGCGCATGGTTTCGGCACAGGCGCCGCAGCAGTAGCGGCCGTACTCCGCGGTGCGGGTGCAGCGATTGACGAGGCACGACGTCGTGAACAGGCTTGTGGACACACGCCAAGGTTCGCGTACCAGTGTCACCATCGATTGTGAATTACGGCACATAAATGCAGGGCGGACTTGGCGACGCCCATTCGGATACGTCGCCGGTGACCAGGAGGATCTAGCTCTACGAGCAACGCATTATCTCCATGATGTGGAGCAATTACGCAGGTCAGCGGTCACGCTGAGCTCGATCGATGCTCTGGTAAATGATATCTTGACCGCGCTCATGAGCAATGGCTGCGCATCCTGGAGGCGCGCACCCATGGATGAGCGGCCAGCAGGAGTCCTGACGGCCATCACCGCCAGGACTCCTATCCCGCGAGGCCGCGCGTAACCTTTGGCGAGGGACCGCGCGGCCTCTTCCTGCACTTATTGACTCTCCAGAGCCAAAAGCGTCGCGTCTCAACTATACGGTTTTGCCAGCAAACCAGCAATACAGCATTAAGGAACGCTCGTGACCTGCGGCTTATCCTGTTGCTGTTGATGACGGGCTCGCCGCGCACGTTCGAACGCAGAGTGGACCGTCCGGCATGGGATGCAGCGGCAGCCGTGTTTGGCGTACCGGCTGTTCGTCCCGTGCGCTGGGAGAACCTTGGGGCTGCACTGCTGTGACCGTATAGCGAGGGTGGCACGTTCGTGGGTGTCGAGCCCTCCCCAGATGCCCCACGGCTCCCGGTTCGCTAGTGCGTCAGCAAGGCAGTGCTGCCGTACAGGACATCCGGCGCACACAGCCCGGCAATGATCGGCTTCCATCGCGTCAGGCTCGATGAAGTCAAGTTCAGTGTGCTCTTGGCACGCTGCACGGGTTCGCCAGCGCGGCAGTTGGCACGTCATGCGGCGGTCTCCTCGACATTTGTGACATGCCGCTCGGCCACGCCCTGATTCAGGCTAGGGCGTTGACCGGTGAGCAGGGCGACCAGGTCGTCGATGGTGCAGGTCACCAACTGCTGTCCGGGGTCGGCGACGCCGTGTCGCTTGTGGACGATCAGGGCGGCCACGGCGTCGTCGTTGCCGCGCTCGGTCTCGGCTTCGGCGGCCCAGCCGGCAAGCTGTAGGCGGGCGCTGTCCTTGCATTCGATGACGACGCGGCCAGCGCGAAGCGCCGGGGACAGGCGGACGCCGCCGATGTCGCCGCGGTCCTTCGCGCCGGTCTTCGGACGGCGGTCGATCCGGTCATCGACGTGGGTGGCGAGGTAGTCGGCCACCTTCCGTTCGAAGCGGGTGCCGGCGGCGCGCGCCGAGCTGCGGGTGCGTTTGCGGGCAGTGGTCACGGGCGAGCCTTTCGCTGGCTGTGCACTGGTTTCGGTTGGAGCGGTCAGAACAGTGGTTCGTCGTGCAGCTGGCCGCGGCGGAACAGGCGGTGGTAGAGGCGGCTGAGCTTCCAGCGCAGGTTGTCGATGTGGAACTGGGGCCGGGTCGGGTTGCGGTTGCGGCAGCCGGTGTCGTAGCAGTCGCCGCAGTCGGGTTCTTCCTTTGCGGGTGCGGTGGGCTGGTCGTCGAAGTCGTAGGGGGTCGAAGGTGTCGGGCTCGCGTGCCGACATGTCGGTCTCCTTCAGAACGGGGCTTTTTCGGCGGTGCGGTCGATGGCGGTGGCGCCGAGTTCGCGGGTGAAGAGCGCGAGGGCGTCGAATTCGATGTCGTCGACCGGCGGTGGCCGGTCCGGCGTCGGGCTGGCCTTGGTGATGAGCCGGGTGGTGGCGGTGAGGTGGGCGGTGTCGATGTGCCCGGGTGCGGGCGGTTGCTGGCAGCGGTGATCGGCGAACACCGGGGGTCGGCCGCGGTGGTCGCCTGCGATGCGGCTGGGGTTGCGGTAGGCGAGTTGTCCGGCGATGAGGGCGTAGGTGCGGCGCCCGGCGATGCGCGCGGCGAGTTCGGCGTGCGCGGTCAGCGGGACGGGGTCGGCACGGTAGGACAATCCTTCGGCGTGTCCGGTGAGTTCGAGGCGTCCGCAGCGGGGACACGGAGCGCACATCGGTGGGGTGGTGATGAAGTGCTGCACGGTGTCGCTCCAGGTCTTCGGGTCTGGGTGGTACTGATCGCTGGTATCGATCGACACCAGCGTTGAGCTGGGAAAACCGCGATGTTGGTACTGATTGGGACGAACTTTCCTAGTTGTGAGCCGAAATAGCGCGTATGCGTGTGCGCGTGTGGTTTCAGTGCTGTAAACCTGCACCAATCGGTACCAATCACCCTGTTTACGCAGGTCAGGACTGGTACTGTTCACGGTTGCGATCGGTACCAAACCTGTACCAACGTTGCTGATCGGTACCAACGCGCTGCTCGGACTGGCGACGTTCATTCCGGCTGCCAGCCTTCGCGGTTCGGGTCGGCGTGCAGGGTGATCCCCTCGTACATCGGGGGGTTGCGGGACTTCGACATGGTCACGCCGAACCGGCTGCGCAGGTCCATGCCGAACCGTTTGGCGCTGACCGCGGTTTCGTCGTTTTGCCGGCACCACTGCACGTACCGCTCGCGGAGCGCCTTGGTCTTGACCTTCACGGCGGGGTTGCCGGGCGCCAGGTGGCATTCCTCGTCGACGAACCGGGCCAGGTTGTCCTCGGTGGCGGCGTAGTCCGCGGTAGCGGCCAACACGGTTTCGGGGGTACGGAGCCCGGCGCGGTAGTAGTCGGCGGCACCGCGGATGATCCACGCGAGGATCGCGGGCCCGTGGTCGCGGGCGAGGATGCCTTGCAGGTCGTCGACGCGACGTTCCTCGGGCACGGTCCGGGTGAACGGCAGCAGCCGCAGGCGCCGCCAGAACGATGGGCCGCCGCCGGATGCGACGTCGGGGTGGGAGTTGCCGAGCAGGAACAGCTTGTGGGTGGGTCGGAACGTGAAGTGGTCCATGCGCATGTACCGGGCGGTCAGCGTGTCGCCGCCGGTGAGCAGCTTGACCTTGGCCTCGTCGAACTTGTCGCCGTCGTTGACCTCGGAGCACACGACCATCCGTTTGCCGGACAGCCGGGCGATCTCAGTTTCGTGGCTGGAGTAGGTCTGGGCCATGAGGAAGTTGTTGGGGGCGGTGGTGGCGTAGTCGCCGAGCACACCGAGCGCGGTTTCCAGCAGTACGCCCTTGCCGTTGCCTCCGGAGCCGAAGCAGAACGGCAGGATGTGGTCGCGGATCTCCCCTGAGCTGGAGTAGCCGAGCAGGCGTTGCACGTAGCCGATCAGCTCGGCGTCGTCGCCGAAGGTGTCGGCTAGGAACTCGCGCCACCGACCGGGGTCCGCGGTGAAGTCGGGGGCCACGGTGGTGATCTGGGTGTGCAGGCACGCGGGGTCGTGCGGGCGGATTTCGCCGGTGGTGAGGTCGACGATTCCGCCGGGGGTATTGAGTTCGCGGGGGTGGGCGTCGAGCTGGTCGATCGAGACGGTGATGCGCGGGTCGCTGGCGGCCTGGGTGAGCATCGCGGAGGTGCCGGCCGCACCGAGGCTGCGCTGCTTCCAGCGGACGTCGGCCTGGCCGTCCTCGGGCAGCTCGCGGGCGACCTGCTTGGCGTACTCGCGCACCGCGCCGTCTCCTGCGGCACACCACTGCCAGCGCTGCCCCGTCCAGTGCAGCCACCGGCTGCGTTCGATGCAGTAGCGGATCCGGTCGCCGAAGGTGTCAATGAGCGCTAGGGCGTTGCCGTCGTCGGAACGCGCGAGCGTCGTGGCCGCAGTGGCTCGGGCCGGGACGGCGTGCAGCTGCAAGGCGGTGGAGCCGTCGACCGGATCGGGGCCGCCCTCACCCATCGTCAAGGTGGGCAGCGGGACGAGCACCGGGCGCGTGGGCTCCGGCGCGGACGTCCCGAATCCCTTGGCCTTCAATGCTTTCGCGGCGGCGTGGAAGTCGCCGCCGTGCTCGATCAGGGCGTAGACGCGCCACTTGGACATGGCCTGCTCCGCCGGGAGTTCGGTTGAGGTGGACCAGCACCAGAAGTAGTCACCGTGGTCGCCACCGGTCACCGCGGAGATTCCGACGCGCTTGCCGGGGCGGCGCCAGAACGTGCGGTCACCAAGCCGCTGTACCGCGACCCACCCGGCTGGGCTGAGGATGTCGTCCCAGCTGCCGCGTTCGTTGAAGTCGGTTCCCGGCGCAGTGGCCCCGGCGGCCGGGCGGTCGAGGGTGACCGGGTCCGGGATCGGCGCGGGGGCCGGGATCTCGTCGAACAGCGTGGCCACTGCGTGCAGGGCGTCGCGCTGCTCGGCGGTGATGGTGGGGATCGTGGCGGGGCCGCCGCGCAGCACCCGGTAGGGGCGTCCGCTGGAGTGCACTGGACCGTGCGAGGGGGCCACGACAACGAACCCGCCTTCACCGCGGGTCTCGATGAGGTCGCGGCGAGCGCGCTTGCCCTTCGTCTCCAGCAGGTGGCGTTCGTCGTCGGTCAGCTCATCGTCGCGGGCCAACCGCTGGGCGAGCTTGGTGTTGCCGCCCACGCCACCGTCGACGCGGTAGAGCAAGTGGATACCGCCCGAGGGGCTGGTTTCGGCGTAGCCGGTGAGCAACTGCTGCTTGAGGTCGGCCAGGCCGTGGTCGTCGAGGGCGCGCATGAACGCATCGCCGAGTTCCCCGACGGCGCGGCCCTCCAGCTCCAGGAGTTCGAGACCGCCCGAGACGGCGCCGCAGACGACGCCGAGACCGGGGTGTCCGGTGGCGAACCAGGCGTCGACGACATCACGGGGCGCCCGTTCGTACTGGTAGCGCTTCCATGCGCCGTCGGGTGCTTTGGTGCCGTCGGTGGCGACGCGGACGACGCTGACCCCTGCATCGTGCCACCGCAGGGCCGCCTGGTGGACGGGCCAACCTGGTGCAGTCATGGGTGGTGCCTCTCGGGGAGCTGGTGGGGCGTGGTCGTTGCCGCTGCGCACACCCCAGCGGCGTGGTCCGGGGTGTGCGCAGCAACTTCGGTCAGGCCGCGGGCGGCGTGGTCCCACCGTTGATCTGGGCGAGCAGGGCTTGCACGGCGGGGTCGTTCGGGTCCGCCGGGGCGACCGAAGTCTGCGGCGACACAGCCGGGCTGGCGGGCTGAGTGAACGAGGCGGCGCCTGCCTGCCGCTGTGCCCGCTCGGTGTCGAACGCGGTGGGATTGGCCTTGGCCCACGCGGCGGCCTTCTCCAGCTCGGCGCCGGTGAGGGCTTCGACGGTGAGGTAGGAGTTGCCGCCCTTGGCCGAGGCGGTCCACACCAGCTTGATCGGCACGGCCTGCCCGAGGTAGGGGGCGAGGTTGTCGACGACGGCGCCGTTCATCCACATGACGTCGATGTAGAGCGAGTTCGTGGTCAGGTCGGCGACGTCGAGGATCACAGCCTCGCCGCCGTCGGGCTTGTAGCCGGGCCGATTCGGGTCGCTGTTGTACTTGGTCTTGACGCCGGTGCGGTGCTCGCGCACCAGGACGACCAGCGGCTTTTCGGCGGCTTCCTTGGCGGGCAGCCGGTCACCGGTGACGTTCTCGCGGGGCGCGAATCCGGACAGTTCCATGGGGGCTGTTCCTGTTCTTTCTGCGGTTTCCATCTGATGTGGACGGTGGCTAGTTGGTGGCCATATGGCCGGGGCAGGTGGCGCCGGTGTCCGGGCCGGGTTTGAACCACGGGCAGTAGTTGCAGGCGTGGCTCGGGTCGGTGGGCAGCTTCCGGTAGCCCTCCGGATGGCGGTCGACGTCCAGCGCGCACGCGGCCTCCAACACCTGGTCGTGGCGCTGCAATGCCTGCTCGGCCACGGCCGGGTCGAACGGCTCGGACCACACATGCAGCCCGGAAAGCAGCCCGCTGCGGGGGTAGAACGCCACCGCGACCTCGCGCACCGGTACCCCGAGCCGCGTGTAGCCGACGCCGTACAGGTGCGCCTGCACCCGGTACGCGGGCGGCGGGCCGCTGCGCCTGTACTCCTTCATCGAAGTGGGTCCAACCACCTTGTGGTCGATGACGGTGGCGGTGTCGGCGTCGTAGAGGTCGCATGATCCGGTCAGGCCGGGGCGGATCTCCACCCGCTTCTCGACGAGGTAGCGGATCCGGCCGAGCCGGTCGTTGACGGCCTCGAAAGCGGCAGCGAGCCAGGCGTGGACGGCGGTGCCGACGATCGCGGCCCACGGGTCCGAGCCGGTGTTCACCCGGCGTTCGTCCATCAGCCGGTAGGCCAGCCGCCGGGCGCAGGGCTGCCCGATTTCCGAGGGTCCGAGGGCCATCTGCAACGAGCGCGGGGCGAACCGGTCAGCGTCACGCACGACCTGCCGCAGCTGCTCGGCCAACGGGTGGTCGACGGGCTCGGTGCGGGTGAAGGTGGCGAGCTGCATCAATCGCCCACCACCGTGAAGCGGCGTGATTCGGTCTCGACCACGTACGCCTCGGCGAGCGTCGGGTTCTCCGCCCGGAACCGCCTGCTGTCGAACCGCTTCGAGACGATCGGAGTCCAGCGCACGGCGGGCTTGCCCTCGACCAGGCCGACGTCGGCGCCGGCCGCGTCCAAGCGGGCGGTGACCTCGGAACGCGCGCGCTCGGCAGTCTCTTTCCACTTCGCGGCGTTGACGGTGGCCTCCTGGTAGGCGGTCAGCCACACCGCGAGGTCGTCGATCGGCGCCTGCGTCGCAGGCTTGTCTGCATCACTCATGCTGCACGATTCCTGTTCTGTCGTCGTGGTTTCCGGTGATGGGCTCGGGCAGCGAGCACGCCGTTGGCGGCCAAAGTGGACACCCCCGCGGCGCGCAACCGTGCGTATTCGGCGGGGTCGTCGCACCAGGCCAGGAGTTCGGAAGGCGTCAGGTCGTCAGGCACCATCGCGGCGAGCAGCACGACGAGGGCGGGAAGATCGGCGCCGTCGAGCAGCTGGGCGACCGCGGCAGCGTCGTGGTCGTGGACGGCGGCGGCCAGCTGCGCCGCGACCGGCACGAGCGCGTCGGTGCGGGCGGAGCCGGTGAGCGCGGGGCGGGTCATGCAGGTACTGCCTTGTCGGCGGCGTCGACCGTGGCGCGCGAGGCGTAGACGTAGAGCCGGAGTGCTCCCCACGAGACGTTGATGCCGCTCCACTTCTCATCGGCCTCGGCGGTGACCGACGCTCCGTACGTCACCGCCGCGTTGGCGAATCGGTCGATGGCGGCACGGGCGGCGCCGGTGTGTTCGACCGGCACCAGCAGACCGTCGAAGGACCACCGTGCGGACTCGGCGAGTTCGGGGTTGGTCTCGATCATGTCGGCCAGTGCGCGCAGGCCGGCGGCCTGCTGCTGGGCGAGCGTGTCGGTCATCGGGCCACCTCGGCGAGATCGGTGGAAACCGGGCGGATGGCGGGATTAGGGGGCAGTGGGCACGGACGCAGGCGCAGGTCGACATGCACCACGTGCCGGGCGGTGTCGATCCAGCGAGCCGGGTGCGCGCAGACGGCGCACGGGGTGCCGAGCAGCGGCAGCAGCATCGGGACGGTCACCTCGGCGGTGCGCTGGGCCTGTTTGGTGCGGGAGTGCTTCATCGAGTCACCTCGGCGAGATCGGAGGGAACGACGGGTGTGGTGGCACAGAGGAATCCACGGGCACCTCCGTCCAAACTGGACGCGTGGGTGGCCGCTCTTGTCTCCTCGCGCCGATACCCGCGAGTCGCGGAATCAGGAGTTGTTGCGCACGCGTCGCGCAGCGGCGGAGCGCATGGCCAGGCGGCTGAAGTACGCCTTGCGGGCGTGGTCGGCTCGGATGGCACGTTCGCGCGGGTCCAGGACGCCTTCGGGGTCCACTTCCCGTTCGAACCGGTCGTGAAACTTCTGGCGCGCCTTGGCAGTGCGCGCCGTACGGTCGCTGGTGCGAGCCCACGAGATGTGCGCGCCGATCCGGGCTCGCAGGGCGCGCTGCTCGGGCGTCATGCCGCTTCGCCAGTCGTCGGCTTCAGGTACTCGACGATCAGGGCCGCGTCGCGGGGAACCACGTGGAACAGGGAACCGCGGGGCACGCGGAGAGCCGATTCGAGTGCAGCGGCGGCTTCGATGCTGACGCGCGGGAACCGGCCGTTGCGCAGCTGGCAGAGCCGCTGCGGCGAGATCAGCGCGCGCCGGGCGAGGCTGGCTTGGCTCTCGTCGGCTTGGTCGAGCGCTTCGCGGAGCGCTCTGGCGTCACGGACTGTGACAGTGAAGGAACGGGGCATCAGTTCCGTCCAGTGGGAGTATCCAGTTTTATCCAATGCCATTGAACGCGAAGATGAAGTTACACGCCACTGATCGAGTACGTCAAACCCGATTGGATACCCAAGCGCACCTTGGCCGTATAACGTCTTTTAACGTCACCGCGCGAGGGAGGACCCATGACGCTGGGCGAGCTGATCGCGAGACGCCGGGAACACCTCGGCATGAGCTACCAAGCCATCGCCGACCAAGCCTCGACCTACGGACTGCCCCTGACCTCGACCAACGTGTACCACCTGGCCACCAAGCCACTCACGCGCATCCCGAAACCGGACACCCTGCGCGCGCTCGCGGCAGCCCTTCAGGTTCCGGTCTCCGACGTGCTCAACGCGGCGGCCGAGTCGGTCGGCCTCAAGGTGCACCAGGCCGAGGTCACCGAGTCGGCGCGCACCTTCATGGCGTTGACCGAGGACCGCGACCCGGAAGAGGTGTCCGCAGCACTGGACGTCGTGGAGTCCGTGTTGAGACTGCGCGCAGGCGACCAACCCTCGTCACGGAAGACGAGACGCCGACGCGCCGAGTGAAGCTCTCGCCAAGCTGGGCCGCGAGGGTGAAAACTTGTTCGAAAGCTAACTCTGTCGAGGGTACGGCGTACAACCGGACTTACCGTCTCCGATAGACCAATCGGACTTCGCCGACACCCGGCCGATAGGGGGACAGCTCGTGGCGCCTGTGCAATTCATCTGGGCCGACCTGCCGATGGGTTCGCCAGGAGCCGTCATCACCGAACGGGAGGGCTACGTCTACGTCGTGGCCGATCCTCGCCTCAGCGGAGACGAGCTGGCCAACGTCCTCCACCTCGCCGAAGCGCACGCCCAGCTGCAAGACGCCGAGCACCGCGATGCGAAGCTGCGCCGACGCCGAGGGCTTGGGGTGGTTGGGGGAAGTGCAGCCCTGGCTAGTGCGGTCGGGTCGGCCGCGCTTCGAAAGGCGCGACAGCATTCCGCGGCGACCGTGACCGGATTGACCTTGGCCGTCACCGCAAGCCTGGCCGGGATCGGCTCAACACCGCTGCAAGACTCCGAGCCGCCCTCGTACTGGGCCTCCCCCCTCCAGCAGCCGGAAACGGAACGCGCGACGGAAGTCCCACCACCTCGACCGCCCCGCGAGTCGAGCGCGAAACCGCTGGAGCAGTCACCAGCGCGGCCGGTAGTCATCCGCATGGCGGCCCATCCGACGACCCGCACGACCGAACGACGGAGAACACCCGGACCAGGCCCGGACGCCGAGCAGCCCGATAGCGAGAGCGAAGCGCCCCAGGTACCAGCGGACCGTCCTCAGCGCCCCGACCCCCCGGGGAATGAGCCAACGCCGCTACCGCCCGCACAACCGCCGGTGCGCGACGAGTCACCGCGGCCGTGCGTGCGTGTGCTCGTCACCCAGGCGCTCGACGTGCGGGCGTGCCTGCCTGTTGTCGGCGCCGTGCTCGACGGCGGCGGTTCGCGGCCGTCAGACGCGGTCGCCGAGCGCGAGCTTGCGATGCGCGTTGCGGGCACGTTCGTCGGCGAGTGACGCGCCGTAACGGCGGAGCATCTGCGGGGAACGCCACCCCATGAGCCGCATCAGGTCGGACTCATTGCCGCCGGCCGCGAGCCATTCGTGAGCGTTGGTGTGGCGGAACTGGTGAGCGTGCAGGTTGTCGATCGGCGGGTCGAGCGCACGGCTGCGGCGGCGGAGCATCAGCTTGATCCCGCTCTTGCCCAGCGGCCCCCGGTTCTTCTCCCCCAGCCACAGCTGCGGGAGGTGGGCGAACTTCTCCCGCTCCCGCACCCGCAGGTAGCGCGACAGCGCCAACGACGTGTTCGAGCTGATTGGCAGCATCCGTGGCCGACTGCCCTTGCCAAGGACGAGCACCTGGTCCTGGTCCAGGTCGAGGTCGTCGACCTTGATGCCAGCGACCTCCGACAACCGGCCGCCGGTGTCGATGAGGAGGCGGATGATCGCGGCATCCCGACGACTGATCAGGTCGCGGCCGTCGCACTGTTTGAGGAGCGCCTTGATGGTCGCCAACGGGATCACCGGCACCGGGGTCTCGGGGACCTGTGGAGGCTTCATGCCCGCCATCGGGGAGGCCGTGATCTCGCCCTCGTCGACAAGAAAGTTCCAGAACTGCTGCAACGCGCGGAACCGACCGTTGGCGGTCGAGGGCTTCCGCGTCTCCAGCAGCTCGGTGATCCAGTCGCCGACGTCCGCGCGCTCGACCTCGGCGGGATCGCCGAGCCTGCCGTGCTCCTCCAGCCAGTCGGCGAACCGGCGCGCTGTCGACGAGTAGATCTCGATGGTGTTGGCGGACTTGTTCTCGCGCTTCAGGGTCTTGCCGAAGTCGCGGATCAGCCCGTCCCAATGCTCACGCATGAGCCCAAAGTTATCGTCTCGCTGCGCGTTGTGCCAGCAATCATGATCAACAACGCGACCCTGTTTTCGCAGGTCAGAAGCGGTGCAGTGGGCGCAGCAGGGTTCGAACCTGCGACCCCTTGCTTGTAAGGCAAGTGCTCTTCCGCTGAGCTATGCGCCCCGAGGTGACCGGCCGGAAAGGGTGGGCCGTTCGGATCACCGCCGGGATACTACCGGCCGGCCACCGGGTGGTGTCAGGCGGAGGCTCAGGCCGTGAGCTCGGCCAGCGCCTTCTTCCAGACGCCCTGATCGCGGGCCTCGCCCGGCTGGTTGGCCTCGGCGAAGCGCACCTTGCCCTCGGTGTCGATGAGGAAGGTGCCGCGGACGGCCATGCCCGCCTGCTCGTTGAACACGCCGTACTTCTTCGCGACCTCGCCGTGCGGCCAGAAGTCCGACAGCAGCGGGAAGGTGTAACCCTCCTTCTCCGCCCACGCCTTCAGCGCGAACGGGGAGTCCACCGAGACCCCGAGCACCTGGACCTTGTCGTTCTGGAAGTCGGCCAGGTCGTCCCGGACCTGGCACAGCTCGCCCTGGCAGATGCCGCTGAAGGCGAAGGGGTAGAAGACCAGCAAGACGTTCTTCTTGCCCCGGAAGTCCGCCAGGGAGACCTGCTCCTTGTTGAAGTCCGGCAGCGTGAAGTCCGGCGCCTGGGCACCGACCTCGACCGTCATGGATGCACCCTTCCGTTCGGCGTGACCTTGTCGCCGCCGAACCTACACCGCACCACGCCGGTGTGGGCACCGATGGCTGCCACCGGTGCCCACCCCGTGGACGGTCGAGCGCCTCAGCGGCGGGCCTTCGCCCGCCGGTAGGCCAGCCTGGTGCCCATCCAGCCCTCGCTGATGCTGACGCTGGCGGTCTGGGCCAGGTTGGCCGTCGACGCCGCCTCCGCGATGTCGCTGGCCTCGACGTAGCCGTCGCGGCCGGTCTTGGGGGTCAGCACCCAGATGACCCCGTCATCGGACAGCGGCGTCATGGCATCGAGGAGCGTGTCCGTCAGATCGCCATCGTCTTCGCGCCACCACAGCAGCACCACATCGACCACTTCGTCGGCATCTTCGTCGAGCAGGTCGCTCCCGCAACGCTCCTCGATCGCGGCTCGGGCGTCGTCGTCGACGTCCTCGTCCCAGCCGAGCTCCTGGACCACCATCTCCGGCTCGATGTCGAGCCTGTCGGCGACGTCGACCTCGCCCTTGCCGGCGTCTCCCGCGGCGACCACGGCGTTCTCACTCCTCCAATGCACCGGTGCGGTGACCTCCGGCCCCGCACGCCAGTTTCCAGATCTGGCCGATAGCGAACACTGCGGACCGCCACCGGCGCAACTGCTGACGGCACGACACGCCGCAGCAGCGCGTAGGGAACCGACTGTAGACCGGCGACGCCGCATCCAACAGCCGTGTTCGACGACGCGCGGTATACGCATCGGCAGCCGGAATGGGGGACGATGAGAGTGTCGGACATCACTGGACCGGCACCCTGACACATCCGCGACGTAGTCGAGGAGTTCCTTTGTCCCCGCTCAACAACGACGTCGGTGGCACCCGCGCTCCCCAGCGGGTGCGAGTGATCCGCGACGGTCTCGCCTCCCACCTGCCGGACATCGATCCGGAGGAGACCGACGAGTGGTTGCAGTCGTTCGACTCGGTGCTGTCGGCCGGCGGGCAGCAGCGCGCTCGGTACCTGATGCTGCGCCTGCTCCAGCGAGCCCGGGAAAGCGGTGTCGGCGTGCCCGCGCTGACGAGCACGGACTACGTCAACACGATCCCCACCGAACACGAGCCGTGGTTCCCCGGCGACGAGGAGACCGAGCGGCGCTACCGGGCGTGGATGCGCTGGAACGCCGCGATGATGGTGCACCGCGCGCAGCGGCCCGGGATCGGGGTCGGCGGGCACATCTCGTCGTTCGCGTCCTCGGCGAGCCTGTACGAGGTGGGGTTCAACTGGTTCTTCCGCGGCAAGGACCACCCGGGGGGCGGTGACCACCTCTACATCCAGGGCCACGCCTCCCCCGGCATCTACGCCCGCGCCTTCCTCGAAGGACGGCTGTCCGAGCACCAGCTCGACGGCTTCCGCCAGGAGTACTCGCACGCCGGTCCCGGCGGCGGGCTGCCGTCCTACCCGCACCCGCGGCTGATGCCGGAGTTCTGGGAGTTCCCGACCGTGTCGATGGGCCTCGGTCCGATGAACGCGATCTTCCAAGCCCGGTTCGACCGGTACCTGCACGACCGGGGCATCAAGGACACCAGCGGGCAGCGGGTGTGGGCGTTCCTCGGCGACGGCGAGATGAACGAGCCGGAGTCCCGCGGGCTGCTGCACGTGGCCGCGAACGAAGCCCTGGACAACCTCACGTTCGTGGTCAACTGCAACCTCCAGCAGCTGGACGGCCCGGTGCGCGGCAACGGCAAGATCATCCAGGAGCTGGAGGCGTTCTTCCGCGGCGCCGGCTGGAACGTGATCAAGGTCGTCTGGGGCCGGGAGTGGGACGCGCTGCTGCACGCGGACCGGGACGGCGCCCTGGTCAACCTGATGAACACCACCCCGGACGGCGACTACCAGACCTACAAGGCCAACGACGGCGCGTTCGTCCGGGAGCACTTCTTCGGGCGCGACCCGCGCACCAAGGAGATGGTCAAGCACCTCACCGACGACGAGATCTGGGGCCTGCGCCGCGGCGGCCACGACTACCGCAAGATCTACGCCGCGTACAAGGCCGCGTCCGAGCACCACGGGCAGCCCACGGTCATCCTGGCCAAGACGATCAAGGGTTACGGCCTCGGCCCGCACTTCGAGGGCCGCAACGCCACACACCAGATGAAGAAGATGACGCTGGACGACCTCAAGCTGTTCCGGGACAGCCTGCGGATGCCGATCAGCGACGCCCAGCTGGAGGCCGACCCGCACCTGCCGCCCTACTACCACCCCGGCCAGGACTCCCCGGAGATCGAGTACCTGCAGGAACGCCGCCGCAGGCTGGGCGGCTACGTGCCGGAGCGGCGCAACCGGTCCAAACCGCTGGTGCTGCCCGGCGACAAGGTCTACGAGGTGATCCGGCGCGGGTCGGGCAAGCAGGAGGTCGCCACCACGATGGCGTTCGTCCGGCTGCTCAAGGACCTGGCCAAGGACCGCGAGATCGGGGCCCGGATCGTGCCGATCATCCCGGACGAGGCGCGCACGTTCGGGATGGACTCGATGTTCCCGTCGCAGAAGATCTACAACCCGCTGGGCCAGCTCTACACCCCGGTCGACTACCAGCTGATGCTGGCCTACCGGGAGAGCGAGCAGGGCCAGATCCTGCACGAGGGCATCAACGAGGCCGGCTCGATGGCGTCGTTCACGGCGGCGGGCACCAGCTACGCCACGCACGGCGAACCGATGATCCCGGTCTACATCTTCTACTCGATGTTCGGGTTCCAGCGCACCGGCGACAGCATGTGGGCGGCAGCGGACCAGATGGCCCGCGGCTTCCTGCTGGGCGCCACCGCCGGGCGCACCACGTTGACCGGCGAGGGCCTGCAGCACGCCGACGGGCACTCGCAGCTGCTCGCCGCGACGAACCCGGCCGTGGTCGCCTACGACCCGGCGTGGGCGTTCGAGATCGCCCACATCGTCCAGGACGGTCTGCGCCGCATGTACGGCGAGGACGCCGAGAACGTCTTCTACTACCTGACCGTCTACAACGAGCCCTACCAGCAGCCGCCGGAGCCCGAAGGGCTCGACGTGGACGGCCTGCTGCGCGGTCTGTACCGCTACCGCCCGGCGCCCGAGGGTTCCGGGCCGCGGGCGCAGATCCTCGCCTCCGGGGTGGCCATGCCGGAGGCGCTGAAGGCGCAGGAGATGCTGGCCGAGGAGTGGGGAGTGCGGGCCGACGTGTGGTCGGCGACGTCCTGGTCGCAGCTGCGCCGGGACGCCGAGGCCGCTGATCGGCACAACCTGCTGCACCCGGACGGCGAGCAGCAGGTGCCGTACGTGACGCGGGCGCTCTCCGACGCCGAGGGCCCGGTCGTCGCGGTCAGCGACTGGATGCGCGCGGTGCCGGACCTGATCCGGCCGTGGGTGCCGGGCGACATGCTCAGCCTGGGCGCGGACGGCTTCGGGTTCTCCGACACCCGCCCGGCCGCTCGCCGGGTGTTCCTGGTGGACGCGGAGTCCACTGTGGTGGCGACGCTGTCGGCGCTGGCGCGGGCCGGCCACCTCGACCGGTCCCAGGCCGCCGAGGCGGCGCGCAAGTACCGCCTGGACGACCCGCGGGCGGCGGGGCCGCAGACGTCCGACCCCGGCGTCGCGTGACCGCGGGGACGGCGCCCGGCCCGTCTCGGGCGCCGTCCCCGGCGGCATACTGATCGCGTGGTGCGGATCGCGTGCATCGACGGTGACGGGATCGGGCCGGAGCTGATGGACTCCGCTCGGGAGGTGCTCGCGGCCGCCGCCCGCGCCGACGGCTTCGACGTCGAGTTCGGCGATGAGCCCGGCGGCGCCCGGGTCTTCAGCGAGACCGGCGCAGCACTGGCGCCCGGCGCGCTGGAACGGTTCCGGAGCGACTACGACGCGGTCCTCAAGGGTCCGGTCGGGCTGCCCGAGGTCCGGCATCCGGACGGCACCGAGGCCGGGGTGCTCGGCGGCGTGCTGCGCGGCGGGCTGGACACCTACGCCAACGTCCGACCGGTGCGGCTGCTGCCCGGGGTGCGCACCCCGACGACGCACCAGGTGATCGACTACGTGATCGTCCGGGAGAACACCGAGGGCCTGTACCTGTCGCGCGGCAGCGGCGTGCGCAACGACCGGGCGGCCAGCGACCAGCTGCTGATGACCCGCGTCGGCGTCGAACGCGTCGTGCGGTTCGCCTTCGAACTGGCCCGGCGGCGCTCCGGCGCGCCCGAGGACGGGGTGCGCCGGGTGACCTGCGTGGACAAGAGCAACGTGCTGCGCAGCTTCGCGTTCTTCCGGGACGTCTTCGACGAGGTCGCCGCGCGGTACCCGGACGTGGCCGCGGACCACCGCTACTCCGACGCCGCCGCCCACGACCTGGTCGTCGCCCCGGCCGCCTTCGACGTGCTGGTCACCGAGAACTTCCTCGGCGACCTGCTCAGCGACCTGGGCGCGGCCACCGTGGGCGGGCTGGGCATGTGCCCGGCGGGCAACATCGGCGCGGACGCGGCCTACTTCGAGCCGGTGCACGGCAGCGCTCCCCCGCTGGCCGGGCTGGACCGGGCCAACCCGACCTCGCAGATCCTCAGCGCCGCGATGCTGCTGGAGCACGTCGGCCGCACCGGGACCGCGCGGCGGATCACCGGCGCCGTGGAGTCCGCCTACGCCGCGGGTGCCGTCCGGCTCGGCGCGGACGGCACCCCCGAGGGCGGCACCCGGGCGGTGACCCGGGCGGTCGTCGAGCGGCTGTGACGGTTACTCGGTGTCCGGTCCGGTGACCACGTCGCTGCCGGTGGTGCCGGAGCCGAACGTGAGGTTCAGCGACCGGTCGATCTCCAGCACGCTGTCGGCTTCACCGTTGTGCACGGGGAGGAGCGCGACGCCGGGCGGGGTCTGCTCGGCCGCTGCGGGGCCGCCGAGGCCCGCGCAGGCCGCTGCCGCGATCGCCGCCGCGCCCAGGGAGCGGAACGTGATGCGCACGGTTATCTCCTCCCCCGGGTCAGACGCCGGTGAGCACCGGCTTGTCGTGGTGCCGGCTGATGTTCTTCTCCAACAGCGCCAGCGACTCCGCGACACCCACCGAGTCGCCGGTGGCCTCCGGGAGGCGGCCGTCGTTGCGGCGCAGTTCGCCCAGCGCGGCGTCGATGGCGCTGTGCGCGGCGAACAGGCACGGCGTGCTGTAGATCGCGACGTCGACGCCGAGCTCCTGCAACTCCGGCAAGGAGATGCGCGGGGACTTGCCGCCGGCGATCTGGTTGAACAGCAGCGGTTTGCCGCCGATGACCTCGCGCACCCGGCGGATCCAGTCGATGTTGCGCACGCCGTCGACGAGCAGCACGTCCGCGTCGGTGGCGGCGAGGGCCTCGGCGCGCCGCAGGATCTCCGCCTCGTCGGTGGCATCGGTGCGGGCGACGACGACGAGGTCGCGCCGGGTGGCGAGCACCAGCTCCAGTTTCTCCAGGTACTCCTCCAGCGGGAGGATCCGCTTGCCGTCGACGTGCCCGCACCGGCGGGGACGCTGCTGGTCCTCCAGCACGACGCCGGACGCGCCGAGGCGTTCCAGGTGCTCCACGACGTGGCAGGCGACCTCGGGGTCGACGTACCCGTCGTCGATGTCGACCAGCAGGTGGCGGCGGGGGAAGGCCAACCGCAGTCGCTGCACGAACCCGACCAGGTCGGGCCAGGCGATGAAGCCGATGTCGGGCAGCCCGTAGTGGGAGGCGGCGAACCCGAACCCGGAGACGAACATCCCGTCGTAGTGCTGGGCCGCGATGGACGCCGAAAACATGTCGTAGATGCCGATGAGCGGCGTGACCCCGGCGGAGCGGATTTCTTTCCGAAGCGCCGTTCCGTATTCCATTTCGGTTCCTCACGTTCGCCGTACGAATGTGGCACGAAAAAATGCGGAGCACACCGAACTCGCGCGGAATTCCCCCGCCCGCCGAGCCCTGCTACGCATTCGAAGACGCCGCGATCACCGCGGCACCAGGAACTTTACGGAACCGTCGAGCACCTGACCAAGGCGCGAACGAGTGGAACCCGACGCACTCCCCGGGATGACGCTCGGTGATCGAATCGGCGCCCGAACGACGTCCGCCCCGCGCCGTGAACAACACCTGGAGGCACCGCACAATTCTCGCGGAAAACGGCTTTTCCCGGCGCGGACCAGCGATCACGGAAAAACGTCGCGCCGATCACCACGCCGCGGACGCGAAGCGGCCCCCGGAGCCGGGCGCTCCGCGGGCCGCTCACTCGAACGCTGCGTTACATACCCGATCAAGTGGACTTCGTGCACACAATGCGACAAAGTGGACAATTCCGTTGTCTTGGGCACGAATCGGGCACCTATCTCCGGTGGGCCTCAGCCCCGGATCGCGTCGCCACCGACCGCGGTGGCGTCCCGCATCCGCTGCACCTTCGCGGTGCGGTTCCAGCTCCACCACCCGTGCACCACGAGAGCGGCGAACACGACGTAGATGGCGGCGCTGAACCACAGCCCGGACGCGATCTGCAACGGCACCCCGACCGCGTCGACGGCCAGCCACACCAACCAGAACTCCACCAGCCCGCGCCCCTGCGCCCAGAACGCCACCAGGGTGCCGATGAAGATCCAGGCGTCCGGCCAGGGCGCCCACGACGCGTCGAGCGCGGTGAGGATCAGCGCGAACGCGGTGGTGCCGAGCGCCAGCACGCCGAGCAGCACCAGCCGCTCGACCCCGCGGGCCCGGCGCACGGCGACGCCGAAGACCGGGTCGCTGCGGCGCGTCCACGCCCACCAGCCGTAGACGGAGATCACCAGGATCATGACCTGCCGGACGGCCAGTCCGCCCAGGTGAGCGGAGGCGTACACGGCGAACAGCAGCACCGTCGCGGAGACCTGCACCGGCCAGGTCGCCAAGGTCCGCCGCTGCGCGAGGAACACCACGGCCAGCGCGCACAGCTGGCCGACCAGTTCAGCCCAGGAGATCCGTTGGCCCAGCACCGAGATCCCGTTGCCGAGCACCCATTCCGCGACGGTCTGCACGCCCACTCCTCCCGCTCGGGCTCCGGTGGGCACCATCGCGGGCGGAAATCACCGACACGCCGCCGACGCGTCGCGCCGGCGGATCAGCTCCTGCCGCCCGTGCGCTGCCTCCCTTCCGGACTTTCACCGTCGGTTCCGGAGTTCCACCGGATCGGCCGACCCCGTCTGGGGAGTCGGTTCGCGGACTGTCACCGCCGGTTCGGACTTCCACCGAGCCCCGGAGCGCACGACGTACGTTCTTGCCAGGTCAACATCGTGCGCCCGGCGATCTGTTCCCGGGCCGGGAGGTGGGGCGGATCACAGCGATGACGATGTCCGGATGGCCGATCGAACACCCGTGCCCACGCCGGTAGACTGCGCGGTGATCGACGCCGCGACGGGAGGGGATAGCCGGATGAACGACACCGACCGCGCGATCCTCGCCTTCGAGAAGGAGCACTGGCACTACGCCGGCAACAAGGAGCGCGTCATCCAGGAGCGCTTCGGCCTCTCGCCGACGCGCTACTACCAGCGCCTGAACCGCCTGCTCGACGAGCCGGAGGCCCTCGCCCAGCAGCCCGCGCTGGTCAAGCGCCTGCAACGGCTCCGCGACGGCCGGGAACGCCGCCGCACGACGGCCGGCTGACACGCGCGCGCCGCCCCGCCGAGCGTTCCGACGGGACGGCGCGCGAACCGTGCGTCACCGCTGCTGGGCGGCGTGCTGCTCCGGCGTGGGCTGCCGGGCCTGCTGGATCCGGACGAGCTCGGCCAGCAGCGGCGCCGCCTGCTCGGCCGGGAGCGCCTGGAAGGCCGCCCTGATCGTGTCGGGATCGGGCTTGAGGCCCTGCTGCGGGACGGCGCCCTGCGGTGCCGCGGCACCCTGCTGCTTGTGCTGCGCGAGCAGCCCGTTCACCAGCTCGACGACCATCGCGACGAGCGTGCGCGGCCCGAGTTCGGTGTTCCAGCCGGTGATCTCGCCGTGCGGTCCGCGCGGCCCGAGCAGTTCGCTCTCCAGCCGCCGCAGCATCGCGTCCTGTTCCGGGGTCATGTCCTCCTCCTGCCGCTTGGTGCCGAGGTCCGCGCGGAAGCGGTCCATGTCGACGTGCCCTGGATCGATCTTGCCGGTGACGCTGGTCTCCTTGTGCCCGCGCGCCGCGTCGGGCGGCCGCCCGAGGTGGTGCAGCACCGCCGCGGTGGCCTGCAACGCCGCCGAGTACTGCTCGCGGCTGGGCCCCTGGTCCACGCCCTGGTAGTCCCACTCGAAGCCGACGTAGAGGACGTTGCCGTCACCTTCCGGGTTCGGCCCGGACGCCTTCGCCCGCCCGGCGTGGTTCGCCCGGCCTGCCGCGATGAGGTGCACCGTCCCGTCGAATCCGATCAGCCCGTGGCACAGCGGTCCGGCCAGGTCGGTCCGGCCCTCGATGCACATCTGCAGGCTCGGTGCCGGGTTCTGGTATGAGGCGGTGTTCGCGGTGTGGTGTTCGAGCACGCCGACCGGCTCGGGCTGCGGCCCGGAGTCCGCGGTGCGCTCGCGCCACCCGGGGGTCTCGACCACGTTCAGCCCGGCGTCGCGGAGCACGTCCGCCAGCCAGACAAGAGGCAGGTCCATGTCTGATCACTCCCCCGGCGTCGTCAGTGCCCTCATGGTGTCGTGGCGTTCCGACGCCAACCACGCCCAAGTGGTTGAAAAATGTCGAGACCCACCCAGCGGGTGAGCCTCGATCATCCGATCGTGAAAGCGTGATCACGCGTGGCCGTTGGCGCGGACGTCCTCCGGTTCGCCCCGCCCGTTCGGCGTCGCGCCGTTGCGGGAGAACTGGGACTCGGCGCTGTCCAGCCACTTGCTCCAGCGCTGCTGCATCGGCTTGACCAGCCCGCCGCCGACACCGACCACGACCACACCGCCGACCGTGGCCAGCGCGGCGACCAGCACCGGGGTGGTCACCGCCGGAGCGATGCCGAGCTGGTCGAGCGCGGCGATCGCACCGATCCCGACGACGAACGCGGACGCGGCGCGGGACAGCGGCGGGCCGAGTGGATGGCTGCCGAGCGCGCCCCGGACCAGTGCGCCGACCGCCCGGCCGAGCGCGGCCGAGACGAGCACCAGCACGATCGCCACCGCGATCTTCGGCAGGTAGAGCACCACCTGGGCGATGAGGTCGGAGACCGGGTTCGGCCCGAACACGCCGAGTCCGAGTTGGACGAAGACCAGCACCACGAAGAACTGCACGACCTTGACGAGCAGCCCCGGCACGTCGACACCGGACTTCGCCGCGTACCCGGCCAGCCCGGATCTCGTCATGAGCCGGTCGAACGACAGCTGCGCGAGCAGGATCTGGACGGTCCTGGCGACCGCCTTCGCGATGCCCCACCCCACCAGCACGACGACACCGAACACGACCAACTTCGGCACGAACGTCGCGATCGCGGCCCACGCCTCGGCCAGGCCCTGCTGCAGAGTTCCCACGATTTCTCCTCGGCACAAGGGAATTCGGCGCTGTCGGAGCCGAGATCGTTCCCGGCACCGCGAGGACCGGCAACCGCGACAGGCACCCCGTCCGCGCGATTCCCTCGATCGGGAATCCAGCCGGTGTGAGCCGTCCCGCACCGCAGCGACGGTCCACCGAAAGTGGGCGGCGCCGCGTGGGATTCTGGAGGGCATGACTACCGAACGCGCAGGTGAGCGGGACACCGATGCGCAGCGGCAGATCTCCGCGACCACGCTGCGCCGGCTGGAACGGGCTTCGGGCGAGTTGGCCGGGGCCAGCATCGGCGCGATGGAGCAGCGGTTGCCGTGGTTCCGCAGGCTGCCCGCCGACCAGCGGGCGAACGTGCAACTGGTGACCCAGACCGGCGTCGCCAACTTCGTCGCGTGGATGCAGGACCCGACCGAGGCGATCCGGCTGACCGCCGAGGCGTTCCGCGCCGCCCCGCGCGACCTGTCCCGGTGGGTCAGCCTGCGGCAGACGCTGGAGCTGGTCCGGGTCGCCATCGACGTGTTCGAGCAGCGGCTCCCGGAGCTGGCCGAGGCCACCGAGGAGCGGATCCGGCTCACCGAATCGATCCTGCGCTACACCCGCGAGATCGCCTTCGCCGCCGCCACCTCCTACGCGGCGGCCGCCGAAGCCCGGGGCGCCTGGGACGCGCGGCTGGAGGCGCTGGTCGTCGACGGCATCGTGCGCGGCGACGCCGAGGAGTCGCTGCTGTCGCGGGCCGCCGCGCTCGGCTGGGAACCGTCCTCGGAGGCCACGGTGCTGGTCGGCAACGCCCCGTCGGACGACCCGCCGACGATCGTCTACCAGGTGCGCAGCCGGGCGGCCCGGGTCGGCTGCCCGGTGCTGCTCGGGGTGCAGGGCACCCGGCTGGTGGTGGTGTTCGGCGGGACCGGTGACGAGCGCGGCGACCGGGAGGCGGCGTCCCGGCTGTCCGAGGCGTTCGACGAGGGACCGGTCGTCGTCGGGCCGACGATGCCGAGCCTGGCCGAGGCGCACCGCTCGGCGGCCGACGCCATGTCGGCGCTGCGCGCGGTGGTCGCCTGGCCGACCGCGCCGCGGCCGGTGCCCTCCGGCGACCTGCTGCCCGAACGCGCCCTCGCCGGCGACCCGGAGGCCGAGCGCCAGCTGGTGGAGCGGATCGTGATGCCGCTGACCGACGCGGGCGGGGCGCTGCTGGAGACCGTGGACACCTACCTGGAGGGCGGCGGTGTCCTGGAGAACTGCGCCCGGCAGCTCTACGTGCACCCCAACACGGTCCGCTACCGGCTGCGGCGCGTCGCCGAGCTCACCGGGCGCACGCCGTCCAACGCCCGCGACGCCCACGTGCTGCGCGTCGGCCTGGCGGTCGGTCGGCTGGCCAAGGCCCGGGGCCTCTGGTGACGCCACTGCGCACGACCGTGACGGATCCGATACAGGCGACAACAAATCAGTCCCGCAGTGGCCTTGATCACGCTGTCGTTTGTAGACACTCCACAACTTTGCGGGCCGGACTTCGTTTCTCCCGGCATCACGGCGATCAGCCGGCGACGTGTTCAGTAGCAAGGGTGATCGCGCTTCTTGCCCCCGGACAGGGGTCGCAGGCCCCTGGGATGCTGCAACCCTGGCTCGAACTCGACGGCGTCGAGGAACGCCTGGCCGAATGGTCCGAGATCACCGGACTGGACCTCCGGCGGCTCGGCACCACCGCGGAAGCCGACGAGATCAAGGACACCGCGGTCACCCAGCCGCTCGTCGTGGCGCTGTCGCTGATCGCGGCCGAGGAGCTGCGCCGCCGCGCGGCCCTGCCCGCCGACACCCCCGTCGCGGGCCACTCCGTCGGTGAGCTGGCCGCCGCCGCGGTCGCCGGGGCGCTGGGCTTCGACGACGCGGTCGCGCTGGCCGCGGTGCGCGGCCGGGAGATGGCCTCGGCCTGCGCCCTCGAACCGACCGGCATGTCCGCGGTGCTCGGCGGTGACGCGGAGACCGTGGTCGCGCACCTGGACCAGCTGGGCCTGGACCCGGCCAACCGCAACGGCGCCGGGCAGATCGTGGCGGCCGGGCGCCAGCCCGCGCTGACCCAGCTGGCCGAGCAGCCGCCGGACGGCGCCCGGGTGCGCCCGCTGCCGGTCGCCGGGGCGTTCCACACCCGTTTCATGGCGTCGGCGCAGGACGCGCTCGCGCAGCACGCGGAGAAGGTGACCGTCTCGGACACCGCGCTGCCGCTGCTGTCCAACGCCGACGGCGCGGTCGTCACGGACGGCGCCGAGATCCTGCGCCGCCTGGTCTCGCAGGTCACCAATCCGGTGCGCTGGGACAGCTGCATGGCGACGCTGGCCGAGCGGGGCGTGCACGCGGTCGTGGAGCTGCCGCCCGCGGGCACCCTCAGCGGTCTGGTGCGCCGCGAACTCAAGGGGGTCAAGGCGGTCGCTCTGAAGACCCCCGCCGACCTGGACAAGATCACCGAACTGCTCGGGAGCGACGCGTGACCACCCGACCGACCATCGCGCAGCCCGCCGTCCCGGCGGGGACGAAGCTCCTCGGCTTCGGCAGCACCCAGGGCAACCGGGTGGTGACCAACCACGACCTGGCCGAGCTGGTCGACACCAACGACGAGTGGATCCAGCAGCGGGTCGGCATCGTGCACCGCCGCCTCGGCGACGACGACCAGACCGTGGTCAGCATGGCCGTGGAGGCCGGGGCCAAGGCCGTCGCCGACGCCGGACTGGCACCGTCCGATGTGGACCAGGTGATCGTGGCGACCTGCACCATGCCCGGCGGCATCCCGAACGCGGCCGCGCAGGTCTCCGACCAGATCGGCATCAAGGCCAAGGCGGCCTTCGACGTCAACGCCGCCTGCGCCGGATTCGTCTACGCGCTGTCGGCCGCCGCCGACGCGGTGCGCTCCGGTTCGGCCCGCAACGTGCTGGTGATCGGCTCGGAGCGGTTCCAGGAGTGGGTCGACTGGCAGGACCGGGCGAACTGCATCATCTTCGCCGACGCCGCGGGCGCCGCCGTGGTGGGTCCGGCCGACGAGCCGCAGCTGGGACCGGCCGCGCTGGGCAGCGCGGGCGACCTGGTCGACACCATCTACCTGCGCGAGGGCAAGTACATCTACCAGGAGGGCCAGGCGGTCTTCCGGTGGGCCACCACGCAGATCGCCCCGGTGGCCACCCGCGCCGTCGAACTGGCCGGGTTGCAGCTGTCCGATGTGGACGTGTTCGTGCCGCACCAGGCGAACCTGCGGATCGTGGAGGCCATCGCGCGCAAGCTGCAGAGCCAGGGTGCGCGTGACGACCTCGTCGTCGCACGTGACATCGTCTATTCCGGCAACACGTCGTCCGCCTCGATCCCGCTGGCCATCGACCACATGCGCGCGGCCGGTGAGATCCGCAGCGGCGACGTGATGCTGCTCGTGGGCTTCGGGGCCGGGCTGTCCTACGCCGGCCAGGTCGCCGTCTGCCCCTGAGCACCCCGGCTACCGCGGGTCCCCCGCGGTGCTCAACCGCAGAACCAGGAAGGAACACCCGTGTCCGAAGAACTGACCCAGGACCAGATCGTCGACGGCCTCGCGGGCATCGTCGAGGAGGTCGCCGGCGTGGACAAGGCCGACGTGACCGTCGAGAAGTCCTTCGTCGACGACCTGGACATCGACTCGCTGTCCATGGTCGAGATCGCGGTCCAGGCCGAGGACAAGTTCGGGGTGAAGATCCCCGACGACGAACTGGCCAACCTCAAGACCGTCGGCGATGCGGTGGACTACATCGTCAAGAACAAATGACAACAGACGTCGTCATCACCGGGTTGGGCGCGACGACACCGCTGGGCGGTGACGTCGCGTCCACTTGGGACGGACTCCTCAACGGGCGCACCGGCATCCGGCGCCTGGAGGCCGACTGGGTCGACGGCTACGACCTGCCGACCAAGATCGGCGCTCCGCTGGCGGTGGAGCCCGGCGAGATCCTGCCCCGCGTGCAGCTGCGCCGGATGGACCGCTGCGAGGCGATCGCCGTCGTGGCCGCCCGCCAGGCGTGGGCGGACGCCGGCTTCGAGCTGCCCACCGACGACGCCGAGCCGGTCGACCCGGACCGCCTCGGCATCTCGCTGGGCACCGGCATCGGCGGTCCGCTCACGCTGCTGGCGCAGGACGACGCCATGGAGGCGGGCGGGATCCGCAAGGTCTCGCCGCTGACCGTTCCCATGCTGATGCCCAACGGCCCGGCGGCCATGGTCAGCCTGGAGCTGCGCGCCCGCGCTGGCGTGCACTCCCCGGCGTCGGCGTGCGCCTCGGGCGCGGAGGGCCTGGCCAAGGGTGCCGACATGATCCGCCAGGGACACGCGGACGTGGTGGTCACCGGTGGCGCGGAGGCGTGCATCCACCCGATCACCATCGCCGGGTTCTCCCAGGCCCGGACCCTGAGCACCCGCAACGACGATCCGGACCGGGCGTCCCGGCCGTTCGACGTCGACCGCGACGGGTTCGTCATGGGTGAGGGCGCCGGCGTGGTGGTCCTGGAGAGCGCCGAGCACGCCGCGGCGCGCGGCGCGCGGGTCTACGCCCGGCTGGCGGGCTACGGCATCACCTCCGACGCGTACCACATCACCGGGAGCCACCCGGACGGCGTCGGTCAGGTCGGCGCGATGCGCAAGGCGCTGCGCGCCGCCGGGCTGGAGCCCTCCGACATCGGGCACGTCAACGCGCACGCGACGTCCACTGTGGTCGGAGACGTGGGCGAGGCGACCTCGGTGCGCAAGGCGCTCGGCGAGGGTGCGGTGGTCACCGCCCCGAAGGGAGCGCTGGGCCACCTGGTGGGCGGTGCCGGTGCCGTGGAGAGCATCGCGACGATCCTGTCGCTGCACCACGGCGTCATCCCGGCGACCCGCAACCTGGAGGACCTCGACCCGAAGGTCGAGCTCGACGTGGTCACCGACAAGCCGCGGCACGTGGAGCAGACCGCCGCGCTGAACAACGCGTTCGGCTTCGGCGGGCACAACGTGGCGCTCGCTTTCACCCGGGCATGACCGGTGATCGGCGCTCATCCGATCGGCAGGCATGAGCACGCGCTCATGCCTGCCTTTTCTTCCGCCCGTCCCCCTCGGCTGAACCGATGACCGCGCTGGCCGACCGATCGGGATCCGAGCGGTCACGACGAGATCCGCGGGATCCCGAGGCTCGGCTGGAGCAGCTGCTGGAGGCCCTCGCCGCCGCCCCCGCGGGTCGCTGCTCCCACGGCAACATCCCGCTGTGACCGGCAGGTCGGCCCGCTACGCAGCGGGACGACCGCTCACGTGCAGCGGGCGACCAGGGCGCTGCCCGGCAGTCGCGTGGTGTCCAGCCGCAGCCCCCCGGAGTCGGGCACCAGGGAGTAGATCACCGACCACCGCACGCACGGTTCGGGCAGCTGCGGCGGGGCGTCCTGCGGGTCCTGGTGCGAGTCGAACGTCAGCATCACCCGCAGCGACCCGTCCGAGGACTGCTCGATGCGCTGCACCACGACGTCGCTGTCATGCGTGCTCTGGTACTCCTGCATCCACTTGTCGTGCGGCAGTTCCGACCACTTGGAGGGCGCCACTGTGGACTTCCAGGTGTCGTAGCGGCGGAAGTTGATCGCGTCGAAGTAGGTCGTCAGCAACCAGCGGACGGTCGACTGGTCCGGGTGCGCGGCGGCGTCGGCGGAGAACTCGATGCCCGATCCGTCGTGCGAGGGCCGCGATTCGACGGGCCGCACCCCCTCGTCCCGCGGAACGGCGGCGGCCGGGTAGTACTGCCGGGCCTGCCACCCCCCGACGGCCGCGGCGGCCAGCACCAGCACCGCCAGGGGGAAGGTCCATTTCATCCACGAACGCGAACTCGACGCCACGAACCGAGCTTGGCACAGGACGATCACGAATTCAGGCGTTCGGGTGAAACCAGAACGTCAACCCACGCGGTGCAACCAGGTGACCGGCGCTCCGTCGCCCGCCCGTCGGAACGGTTCGAGCGCGTCGTCCCACGCCGCACCGAGCAGCTGCTCCACGCGGTGGCTGAAGGACTCGGGGCTCCTGCTGTTGGCGGCGAGCGTGCGCAGCTGGTCCTCGCCGACCACGATGTCGCCGTTGGCGCTGGTGCACGCGCGCCACAGGCCGAGTCCGGGGGCATGGCAGAACCGCTGCCCGTCCATACCGGGACTCGGGTCCTCGGTGACTTCGAAGCGCAGCATAGGCCATGCGCGCAACGCGCTGACCAGCTTCGCTCCAATTCCGGGTTCGCCGGTCCACGCGCATTCCGCGCGCAGTTGACCGGGTGCCGCCGGCTGTGCCGTCCAGCGGAGTTCTGTCTTCACCCCGAGTGCGCCGGATATCGCCCACTCGACGTGCGGGCAGACCGCAGACGGCGACGAGTGGACGTAGATGACGCCACTGGTGCTGCCACGGGTGCTCACTGCTGACCTCCGCTGTTCGACGAGGGACGTCTTCCCCTACGACCTCGTCTTGACGGGGATCATCAGCTGCCGCGTCATTCTGCATTGCGGGTACAGCGGTCCGCCACAAGAGCGGAGCGACCGCACCGCGCTCCCCCGGCCATCGGACGGGGGTCGCACCGGTGCTGCGGGGACTGCTCCGAACAGCGGTAATCGCAGGTCCGCAGCGCTCCCGGGGTCGCACGGGCGCACTAGCACAACGCGGCGGACGAGTGGTGGATACCACTCGAACGGACCAATGGTGAAACTGTCCGCCGCGCGCGACGCTCCGCGACTACCGTGCTGACTCGAACGGGTGGGCGGGCGAAGCCCGGGAGGGGAGGTCGTCATGCGATCGGTGCGGCTGGATCCCGGCGACTCCGCGCCCAGTGCCGTCGGTGCCGACGTCCGGGCCGCCGTGTCGGCGTGGGGCGAGGGCTGTTCGGTGCTCGGCGGGGTCGCGGTCCTGCACTGCCGTCCGCCCGGCAGCCCGCGACCGCTGGACGCGGTGCTCGTGCTGCCGCGCGGGGTGGTCGTGGTGCTCGGCGTGGACCTCGCCGAGCCCGCGCTCGCGGTCGATGCGCCGCTGCGCACCCCGTGGACCGTCGACGGCTGGCCGCTGGTGCGCACCGAAGGAGCGGTGAACCCGGGGTTGGACGCCCTCGAATCGGCGGCGGCGCTGGCCCGCTGCCTGCAATCGCGCGGGGTCGAGCCGATGCCGGTGGCCGCGATCGTCGCGGTCGGCCCCTACGCCGGGCAGGTCACCCAGCCGACCACCGACCTGCACCGCGGGGTGCGGGTGGTGTCGCCGTCGACGACGTCGATCCTCGCGGCCGTCCGGGAGCTGGCCACCTACGAGCGGGACTGCCCGGTGGAACCGGCGCGGCTGCTGCTGCGGGCGCTCGACGAGCGGATCGAACTGGGCGTGGCGGACCTGGTGGCCGAGGGGTTCCCGGACGCGGTGTCGGCCGACCTGGCCACCGCCGACACCATGCTGATCCCGAAGGTCCGGGAGGACGAGCAGCGCCCGGTGGAGGCCGTCCCGCGCCGCCGGATCCCGCCGCGCGCCGGGCTGATCGCGGTGGTCGCGGCGGCGGTGGTCGGGTTCGTCGCGGTGGTGGCGCTGCTGGTCGGCGGGTGGCCGGGCGTCGCGCCGGCGGCCGAGGTGCAGCGGGTCGACGGGGTCGAGTTCACCCAGCGCGGGACCGCCACCGATCCGGCCTGCGTCCGCCATTCCTACGGGGACGTGCGGCGGTGGTTCGAGGCGCGGCCGTGCGGTGGCGTGACCCGAGCGGTGTTCGACACCGCGGTGGCCGGCAGGCGGGCCGCCCTCGCGGTCTCGGTGGTCGCGCTGCCCGACGGGCGGTCGGCGCAGGAACTGCGCGCGCTCGCCGACGCCGCGGGCACCGGCGGCATCACCGATCTCGTCGCGGACGGACGGCGTTTTCAGGGCGCTCCCCGCTCGTTCGACGACGCGGCGCAGGCGGTGCAGCAGGACGGCGCCCGGGTGCGAATCGTGCAGGCGGTGTGGTCGCAGGGCGCCTCCGACCCCGAGGACGTCGAGCTGCGCGCCCTGGCCGAACGCGGCCTGCGGCTCGCCCTGCGGCGCTGAGTCAGCGATCAGCCCCGTCGTCCTCCCGGCCCGGACGCAGCAGCCGGGGCGGCTGGGTCACGTACGGCCTGCTCAGCCGGGCCAGGAAGAACGCCGGAGCGTACAGCGGGACGATCGCCGACAGCGTCGCCGCGGTGATCCCGGCGCGCACCATGTCGCGCGGGAGCAGCGCGGGACGGCGGTCCACGAACCGGCTGCCGCTCAACGAAGCCACCCACAGCAGCACGACGAAACCCACCATCGTGGCCAGCGCGACCAGGATCGCCGGGCGGTAGCCGAGCCGTTCCGACGCCAGCATCACCGCGACCCAGCCGAGCAGCGCGGGCAGCTGGCGGCGCTCGGTCGTCGCCGCCCACAGCAGACCGGCGAACACCGCCAGTCCGCCCCAGGTGTTCTGCCAGGCCGCCGTGAGCCGGTCGGTCCACCCGCCGGTCGCGCCGAGGCGCTCGGCGAGGCCGCCGAGCACCCGCAGCGCGCTCGGCCCCTCCTCGGGGGTGACGAACTGGGCGACGATCCACGCCAGCGCCCACAGCGACACCGCGAACGCCACGACCTGCTGCCACCGCGGCCGGTCCAACGCCGCCTGCCAGAGCCGGGTGACTTCCCGCCCTCGTGCTCGCACATCCACCCCTGCTGTCCGCGCCTCGACCGCTGTCGATCATGGCGGTGGCACGATCGGCTGACCGCCATTGATCACATCAGGGGCGTGTCCGGCCCGCGGGACGCGCTCAGCCCCAGAAGGTCCCCGGTGTGCCGGCGCACGCACCGCCCGCCGAGCACGCGGGCGGGACCTGCCGCACCACCGAGCCGTCCACCAGCCACTGCCCGGTGGCCCCGGTGGAGATCAGGAACCGGCCGAGCCGGTCGGTGGACAGCTGCACCGAATCCGGGACCAGCGGCCCGGCCCGGAACGGGACTCCGGCGCCGAGCTGCCGACCGCTGTCGCTGTCGAAGGTCGCCACACGCACCTGCCCCGAACAGTCCACCGGTTGCAGGGCCGCCAGGTCATGACCCGACCAGGTGACAGCCAGTGGTCCGCACCCGTCGGGCGGCGTCGCCTCCGGCCTGCCGTCCAGCGACATCCCGGCCGGGGCCACCACGCTGACGCTGGAACGCGGCGAGTCCGGCGGCCCGGCCAGCACGGCGAGACGACCGTCCGGGGCCAGCGCCAGGTCGTGCACCCGCAGCCCCGGCGGCACCGGGATGATCCGGCGCTGCTGCCCGCGCAGCACGGTCACCGCGTTCCCGTCGACGTAGGCGACCCGGCCCGCGTTCGCCGCCAGCACCGGCCGGTCCGTTCCCGGCACCTCGCCCACCACGCGCCGACCACCGGCCCACACCTCGACAATCCGGATGCGGCCGTGGTCGTCGACCGCGGTGTAGGCGCGGTCGCCGTCGGCGGCCAGCACCCCGGCGCGGGCTCCGGCGATCCGGGCGATCTCGCGGTTCTCGTGCCCGGACAGCACGTCGAACGAGGCGATCACGCCCGTGGTGGGCGATGCCAGGTAGCTGTTCGGCTGCACGCTGACCGGTTCGGCGTCCCGCCCGTCGGGGATCACCAGCAGCGCCACCAGGAACGCCGCGGTGGCCGTCACCGCGGCCCCCGCGGCCAGGACCAGGTTGCGCCGCGGCGACCGGCGCCGCCGGGCTGCCGCGAGCACCCGGGGCAGCGCGTCCGGGCTCGGCTCGACGTCCTCGACGAAGCGGTGCAGCTGGGTGCGCACCAGATCCTCGTCCCGCGTGCTGTTGCGCTCGTTCACACCCGCTCCCCCAGCAGATCCGACAGCCGCGCCACGCCCCGCGAGCAGTACGACTTCACCGCGCCCTGGCTGCAGCCCATCACCTCGGCGGTGCGGGCCTCGCTGAGGTCGGCGTAGTAGCGGAGCACCACGGCCTCGCGCTGCCGCCGCGGCAGCTGCGCCAGCGCGGCGGCGAGCACGGCGCGGTCGAGGCCGCGCCCGGTGTCGTCCGGCTGGACGTCCTGGGTGGCCAGCCGGGGCTGGTACTTCTTGGCGACCAACCGCCTGCGCAGCGCGGAACGGGCCCGGTTCAGCACGCTCTGGCGCAGGAACGCCAGCGCCTTGTCCGGATCGCGCAGGCGAGCGCGCGAGTCGAAGACCCGCACGTACGCGTCCTGCACGATGTCCTCCGCCGCCGCCCGGTCGTCCACCAGGAGCACGGCGATCCGCAGCAGCTGGCGGTAGTTCTCCTGGTAGAGGTCGGTCAGCTTGGTCGTCAGTTCGTCCATGGCCGCCCGCCCGTCACCGGACCAGGCCCCGGAACGGGGACTCGGGCACGTCGCGGTCTCCGGTTCCCCGCCGGAGCAGGCGGTCACGGGCAATGCGATCGACACCGTCACATCCCTGCACGACGCCCGAGCCCCCCTCCACGGTTGCGCGCGGCGAACCACTTCCTTCGTCGCGATCACCGGGTCGCGATCACGCTCCTCGCCCGGGCGCGAAGCCTACCGGCGATCCGAACGAAGATCATCATCGCCGCCGCCCGTACTCCGTCCGGATCATGCCGAGGCCGGTCGACTGGACTACCGTCGGAGCGCGCACGGTCGGCGACGGGTACGGGAGGTCCGGTCGGATGAAGTTCGGCGTCTCCACATTCATCACCGACGAGGGCATCGCGGCCGCGGAACTCGGACGAGCGCTGGAGCACCGGGGGTTCGACGCGCTGTTCGTCGCCGAGCACACCCACATCCCCGCCAGCCGCGAGACGCCGTACCCGGGAGGCGGCGACCTGCCCCGGATCTACTACCGCACGCTCGATCCGTTCGTGGCGCTCGGCGTCGTCGCCGCGGTCACCGAGCGGCTCGTCGTCGGCACCGGCATCGCCCTGATCGTGGAACGCGACCCGATCACCACCGCCAAGGAGGTCGCCAGCCTCGACGTGGTGTCCGGTGGCCGGGCGGTGCTCGGCGTCGGCGCCGGGTGGAACCGGGAGGAGATGCGCAACCACGGCACGGACCCGGCGACCCGCGGCGCGCTGATGGACGAACGGATCCGGGCGATGCGCGAGATCTGGACCGCCGAGCAGGCCGAGTTCCACGGCCACCACGTCGACTTCGACCCGATCTACGCCTGGCCCAAACCGGTGCAGCAGCCGCACCCGCCGATCTACGTCGGCGGCGAGAGCCCGCGCGCCGTGCGCCGGGTCGCCGAGTACGGCGGCGGCTGGCTGCCGCGCGGCGGCACCGAGGACCTCGCCGACCGCATCGCCGAGGTGCGCGACCGGGCCGGGTGGCGGGTCCCGGTCACGGTGTACGCGGCACCGCGCGACGCGGCCACGATCGAGTCCTACAAGGCCGCGGGCGTGGACCGCACGCTGTTCTACCTGCCCACCGAGCCGCGGGACGAGACGCTGCGGCGGCTCGACGAGTTCGTCACCGTGGTCGGCGACGTGTCCTGATCGCCCCACCGCACCGGCGTCCCGTCCCGCTCCGCCGCGGGCGGTCCTGTTGCCAGCGGCGCACCGCCTCGGCGGGTCCAGGACGCCGATGTCCAGCGGGACTCTCGCGCACAAGCCTGTGACCTGGGCCAATCACCCTTCCGCTGAGCGGAAGGCAGCTATCGGCCGAGCGGGGTGGCCGGTTCAACAGTGAGGTGGTCCAAGCCACGGAAGGAAACGGGTTTCATGCGTACTCAGGTCGCCATCGTGGGCGGAGGCCCCGCTGGACTGCTGCTGTCCCACCTGCTCCACCTGCAGGGCGTCGACTCGGTGGTGCTGGAGCGGCGCAGCCAGGAGTACGTCCAGCAGCGAGTGCGCGCCGGAGTGCTCGAACAGGGCACCATGGACCTCCTGCGGGAGGCGGGTGTCGGCGAGCGCATGGATCGCGAGGGCGACGTGCACAACGGCGTGCACCTGCAGTTCGACGACGAGCGGCTGCACATCCCCTTCACCGAGCTGACCGGGCGGGCGATCAGCGTCTACGGCCAGCAGGAGGTCGTCAAGGACCTCAACGAACGCCGCCGCGCCGACGGCGGGAAGGTGTACTTCGAGGTCTCCGACCTCAGCGTGCACGACGTGACGACCGAGCAGCCGCACGTCCGCTTCACGCACGACGGCGTCGAGCACGAGCTGCGGGCGGACTTCGTCGCGGGGTGCGACGGTTTCCACGGCGTCTGCCGGGAAACCATCCCCGACGGCATCCGCAAGGTCTACGAGCGGGTCTACCCGTTCGGCTGGCTGGGGATCCTGGCCACCGTCGGCCCGTCCTCGGACGAGCTGATCTACGCCAACCACGCCAACGGTTTCGCACTGCACAGCATGCGCTCGGCCACGTTGAGCCGCTTCTACCTGCAGTGCGAGCCCGACGAGCCGCTGGAGCAGTGGCCGGACGAGCGCATCTGGGCCGAACTGCGCACCCGCCTGGGCGCGCCCGGGTGGAAGCTGGAGGAGGGCCCGATCGTCGACAAGGGCGTGACAGCGATGCGCAGCTTCGTCGCCGAGCCGATGCGCTACGGCCGGTTGTTCCTGGCGGGCGACTCGGCCCACATCGTGCCGCCCACCGGCGCCAAGGGCCTGAACCTCGCCGTGTCCGATGTGGACCGACTGGCGGAGTCCATCGTGGACTTCTACCGCACCGGCAGCAGCACCGGGCTGGACACCTACTCCGCCGCGTGCCTGGAGCGGGTGTGGCGCGTGCAGCACTTCTCGTGGTGGATGACCTCGATCACGCACCGCTTCGGCGGTCCGGACGCCGAGTTCGACCGCCGTCTGCAGCGCTCCCAGTTCGACTACCTGCGCACCTCGAAGGCCGCGGAGACGACGCTGGCGGAGAACTACGTCGGCATGCCGAAGCGCTGACACCGCGCTGGTTCCCCCGGGGCGGGCCGCCCCGGGGGAACCCGGTCACAGCTGCGCGAGGTACGCCTCGCGCCGGTCCGCTGGCAGGAACGACGCGCGGAAGGAGTTCGCCGCGAACTCGCGCATCGCCGCGTCGTCGAAGCCGAGTTCCCGCTGCACGGCGGCGAAGTTCTCGCCGACGTAGCCGCCGAAGTAGGCCGGGTCGTCGGAGTTGAGCGTCACCAGCACGCCCGCGTCGACCAGGCGCGGCAGCGGGTGCTCGGCCAGGCGCGGGACGCAGCGCAGCCGGACGTTCGACAGCGGGCACACCGTCAGCGGGGTCCGCTCGCGGGCCAGGCGGCGCAGCAGCTCCGGGTCCTCGACCGCGCGGATGCCGTGGTCCACGCGCTGCACGCCGAGCACGTCGAGGGCCTGCCAGACGTAGTCGGCCGGACCTTCCTCCCCGGCGTGCGCGACCAGGTGCAGACCCGCTTCGCGGGCCCGGGCGAACACCGGGGCGAAGTCCTGCGGCGGGTGGCCGACCTCGGCCGAGTCCAGCCCCGCGCCGTGGATGTCGCCGAGGTGCGGCCGCAGCGCCTCCCAGATGGCCATCGCCTCGTCCGGGCCCTGATCGCGCAGGAAGCACGCGATCAGCCGGGTCGAGATCCCGAACCGCTGCTCGCTGGTGCGCAACGAGGCCGTGAGCCCGTCGACCACCTCGCGCAGCGGCACGCCGCGGGAGAGGTGCGCCTGCGGGTCGAAGAAGATCTCCGCGTGCCGGACGCCCTGCTCCCGCGCCCTGGCCAGGTAGGCGTCGGTCATGTCGGTGAAGTCCCGGGCCGTGCGCAGCACGCCCATCGCCAGGTAGTAGAGGTCCAGGAAGGACTGCAGATCGTCGAAGACGTAGCGGCGGCGCAGTTCGTCCACAGTGGCGAAGGGCAGGGACACGCCGTTGCGGCGGGCGCACTCGAAGACCAGCTCCGGCTCCAGCGTGCCCTCGATGTGCAGGTGCAGTTCGGCCTTCGGCAGCGCCATGCCCAACGACACTGGTTTCCTCCCTCTCCTCGGCCTCGGCGGACGGCTCAGTACACCAAGCGCCGCCGGTCACCGGCCATCGTGCGAAGCACCGAACGCGCGGCGGCGGTGCCGCGCGTTTTCATGCGATCGTCCAGTCCCGTCGATGGTAAACGGTTTCATCGACTGTTGACCTGCGGCGTTCCACTCCGGGGCAGGGCGGGGGGCGCGCCTCTCGGGTTCGCGCTCCGTTCTCCAGTTGTTGACAACGTCACCTCGACGGCGGCACGCTGCGCGTCGCGGAAACCGTTTTCCCCACGCGTCGGTCCGTTCCGGCCCGGCGCTCCCGGCACCGGCGTGGCGTGCCCGCCGCGCCGACGGATCCACGCGATCCTCACAGACCACGTCCGCCGTCCCAGGGGAAGGTGCACATGCCATCACGAGCGATCCGGGTCTGCCTGGCCACCGTCGCCGCCGCCGGTCTCGTCGGCGCCGGTTCAGCGCTCGCCGCGCCGCCGACCGGCACGGGTACCGAGCCGACGAACCTCACCGACGCCAAGAACGCCGTCGAGCGCTACCACGACTCGGGCGCCTGGGACCGCGACCTCGCCGGCGTCGACCAGCAGGCCCGCGACTTCGTGCAACGGCGCCTGCACGACGGCGTCACCAAACCCGCGATCGTGCTCGACATCGACGACACCGCGCTGTCCACCTACGACTTCGAGAAGCAGCACGACTTCGGCTACGACAGCGGCGCCTTCGACGAGTACGCCAAGGACCGCAAGTTCACCGCCATCGGACCGACCCGCGACCTGGTGCGCTACGCCCACGACAACGGTGTCGCGGTGTTCTTCGTCACCGGCCGCCGCGAGGATCCCGAGCTCCGCCAGGCCACCGCCGCGAACCTCACCGAGCAGGGCTACCCCGCGCCCAACGGCCTCTACCTGCGCCCGGTCGACGACGACGCACCGTCCGCGGTGCCCTACAAGTCGGGCACCCGCGCCGAGATCGAGAAGCAGGGCTACGACGTGCTGCTCAGCATCGGCGACCAGCGCAGCGACCTCGACGGCGGGCACGCCGAGCGCGGTTTCAAGCTCCCCAACCCGATGTACTCGCTGCCGTGACCTCCACAGTGGACTGATAGTTCCCCCGGGTGCGCACCCGGGGGAACTATTCGCTTTCCGGGGAATGCCCGCTCCGGAAGACTCGCGGCCATGGAGTTCAGCGATTTCGACAACCGCGGTTACCGCACGGTCGACGTCCGCACCGGCTACGGCGAGTGGGTCGCCAGCTACGAGCGGACCGTCGAGGACGTCATGGACATCGGGGTGCTGGAGCGGCTGCGGGAGCCGTCCTGGGCGGCGGTGCGCCGGGCCGCCGACCTCGGCTGCGGCACCGGCCGGACCGGTGCGTGGCTGCGCGGCCGCGGCGTGCCCGCCGTCGACGGGGTGGACCTGACGCCGGAGATGCTGGAGCTGGCGCGCCGCCGGGGCGACCACGACCGGCTGGTGACCGCCGACGTCACCGACACCGGCCTGCCGGAGTCGGCCTACGACCTGGTGATCTCCTCGCTCGTCGACGAGCACCTGCCCGACCTGCACCCGCTGTACCGGGAGGCGGCGCGGCTGGCGGCGCCGGGCGCCGCGTTCGTGCTGGTGACCTTCCACCCGCACTTCATCATGACCGCGGGCATGCCGACGCACTACACCCGCGGCAGCGGCGAGCCGGTGGCCATCGACACCCACGTCCACCTCATCAGCGACCACGTCGCGGCGGGGCTGGCCGCCGGATGGCGGCTGGTCGAACTGCACGAGGGCGTCATCGACGACGCGTGGCTGGCGGTGAAGCCGAAGTGGGAGCGCTTCCGCAACCACCCGATCTCCGCCGCCTACGTCTGGCGGAAGGACAGCTGAGTGCCTGTCTTCGAACCTGCTCCCGGAAGAGGCGTGGCAAGCGGCGGTAGCCGCTTTCTCTTTCGGTGAGCGGTCTAGCAACCCGCACCGCCGCGGGTTCTCAGCGGTCGTCTCGCGAGGACAGCCCCTCCGCCGTGTATTGGGCATACATCAGGAGGGGCTCCCGGAGCCGATGTGACTGCGGCGCGCAGCGCCTCCTTGGGGGGCGGTGGTCGGGCGACGGGCGGGCCGCTGAGGTTCCACTCCCGGCGCCGCCACCCAAAACGAGTCCAAAGACAGGCTCTGAGCCGCACCCCGGCCGGATGTGATGATGGCTCGCGCAACAGGGCGCAATGTCGGGGAGGCGCGATGAAGGAACCGAGCGAACTCAGCGGCGTCGACGTGGACCGGCCGAACGCGGCGCGGATGTACGACTACTACCTGGGCGGCTCCGCCAACTTCGAGGTGGACCGGGTCGCGGCGGAAGCGGGCAAGGCGGCGATGCCCGACGCGGTCACCTACGCGCGGAGCAACCGCGCGTTCCTCGGCCGCGCGGTGCGGTACCTGTGCTCGGTGGGCGTCGACCAGTTCCTCGACCTCGGCTCGGGCATCCCCACCGTCGGCAACGTGCACGAGATCGCGCAGGAGGCGAACCCGCGCGCCCGGGTGGCCTACGTGGACATCGAACCGGTCGCGGTCGCGCACGGGCGCCGGCTGCTGGCCGGTGTGGACGGGGTGACCACCACGCAGGCCGACATCCGCGACCCGGCCTCGGTGCTGTCGGCCCCGGGGGTGGCCGATCTGCTCGACTTCGACCGGCCGGTCGCGGTGCTCGCCGTGGCGATCCTGCCGTTCGTCACCGACGACGCGGAGGCCGCGGCGCTCGTCGCCGCCTACCGGCAGGCGTGCGTGCCGGGCAGCTACCTGGTGATCTCGCACATCGCCCAGCTGGCCGCCAGCCGCGAGCAGGTCGCCGAGGCCGAACAGGTCATGGCCCGCACGCCGACACCCGTCGTGTGGCGGTCGGCGGACCGCATCGCCCCGCTGTTCAACGGCTACGCCCTGGTGCCGCCCGGTCTCCTCCCGGCCCCGCAGTGGCGCCCGGACGGTCCCGTGGAGGCCGAGCACATCGCCCGGGCCAACGCCTACGCCGGAGTCGGCCTGCTGCGCTGAACCGGCACGGGCCTCGGAACGCGCGTTCCGGGGCCCGTGGGCGCTACCTCCTCCGGAGGTCCTTGCCGTAGACCTTGTCCCAGTTGTCGTTCGTCGGATAGCAGTGGTACGACACGTCGTTGGAACCGCCGCGGAAGTCCGCCGACACCTGGTAGCGGAGCCCGTCGACGCTGCCCGTGGGATCGGAACCCCCCTTGATGCTCCCGTCGGGCATCAGGAACCCGTCGTGCTTGAACACGTCCTGCGCGGCGCGCGCGTCGCGGTCCGCCTTGAGAGCGGCTTCCGCCCTCGCGTTGGCCTGCTGGACGTCGTCGTAGCTGGCGTCGCCGGTCTGGTACTTGCGCCAGACGTCTTCCTGGTTCTGCTTGGCTTCGCGCCGGGCCACGTCCGTACCGCCGTGCTTGTAGTCTTCGCGCAGCTCCTGTTGCTTCGCGTGCGCGATCTTCGCGGCGTTCGGGGCGGTGTGCTCGCGGTGCGCGTCTTCGCCCCACCCCTTCGGGAACTTCGTTCCGCTCCCGGTGTTCTTGACGTCCAGGCCGGGCAGCTTGTCCGACTGGTGCTTGTTCTGGTGGGCCTCGATGTCGACCTTGTACTTCTTGCCGTCGACCTCGTACTCCCCGATGGGTTTCTGGTCCTTCTTCTCGGGCTCGGACGGCTTGCTCGCACTGCCGCCGTTGTTCGCCGGCGCGTGGTCCCCCTTGCCGGTCTTCTGGGCGTTGTTGGCCCTGCCGTGCTTGCGTCCGGCGCCGCCCTTGGGCATCAGGCCCAGCGGGTCGGCCTCGCGGTGCGGGTTGCCGACGTAGGCGACCGGGTTCGGCGCGGGCGCGAGACCGAGCGGGTCCTGGCTGAGGTAGCGACCGGTCGCGGGATCGTAGTACCGGTACACGTTGTAGTTCAGGCCCGTTTCGGCGTCGGCGTACTGCCCGGGGAACCGCAGCGGCGTCGTGGCGGCGCCGCGCGGCGCGGGCAGCTCCCTGCCCCACAGGCTGGTGCGGCCGTGCCAGGCGAGCGCCCCGGCGGGATCGACGAGCTCGGTCGGCGTCCCCACCTGGTCGGTGACGATCGCGTGGAACCGTTCCAGCGACCCCACCCGCTCCAGCTGCGCGACGGGCGCGCCGTCGTCCGGGCGGTGCGCCCACGTCGTCACGGTCCGCACCCCGTTCGGGTCGGTGTGCACCTGCTCGATCAGCGTTCCGCCGTCCCAGGCGAACTCGACCTGCTCGACGACGGTCGACGCGTCCGGGGCCAGCCGCTGCTTGGCGATCCGCCTGCCCACCGGGTCGTACCGGTAGCGCCAGACGACTCCTTCCGGTGTCGTCACGGCGACCAGGCGGTCGTGCGAGTCCCAGGCGTAGTGCCAGGTCCGGCCGGTCCGGTCGGTGCGTCCCACCAGTCTTCCCTGCGCGTCGTACCGGAAACCGACCGCGCCCGCGGCCACCAGCGTGTTGCCCGCGTAGCGGCGCGGCCCGGTCTCGGCGTCGGCCAGGCCGTCCGAGGCGACGACGTTGTTCATCCCGTCGTACCGGTAGTTCTCCCGCCGGTCCGGCGCGATGACCTCGACGACGCGGCCGACCGGGTCGATCTGGTAGCGGATGCTCCCCCGGATCCCGTCGTCCACGCCGACGAGTTCGCCGTCCGGCCGGTAGTGGAACCGGCGCCGCAGCACGGGCTGCCCGGACCGCAGCGTGACCTCCTGCGAGGTGAGCCGCTGCTCGGCGTCGTAGGACTGGGCCAGGGCGACGGTGCCGTCCAGCGCGCGGTTGACCTCGCGACCGGCCGCGTCGTAGCCGAAGGTCAGCCAGTGCCCGCCGAAGGACAGGCCCAGCGCGCGACCGGCGGTGTCGTAGTTCCACGCACTGTCCACTCCGGACGGTGTGCGCCGCCGGATCGTGCTCGCCTCGTCGTCGTAGGTGAAGGTGACGGTCCGGCCGTTGACGGTTTCCGCCGTGACCCGGCCCTCGTCGTCGCGCTCGAACTCGACGACCGCGTCGTCGTTGGCGGCCCGGACGATGTGCCCGACGGGCGAATAGGTGTAGGTCGTGACGCCCGACGGGGCGCGCCATTCGACCAGGTTGCCGAGCACGTCGTAGACGTAGTGCGTCTCCTCGCCCGCCCCGTTGACCGACCGCACCAGCTGTCCGGCGGCGTCGTAGGAGTAGCGCTGCACCCGGCCGTCGAAGTCGGTCTCCGCCACGACCCTGCCCGCGAGGTCGCGGGTGTAGCGCCAGGTCTGCCCCTGCGGGTTGGTGACCGAGGTCAGCCTGCGCTCGGTGTCGTAGGTGCGCGTGGTCCGAGCGCCGGACGGATCGGTGTCGGCCACCGGGGTTTCGAACGGACCGTGCTCGGCCGTGGTCACCGCGCCCAGCTGGTCGACGTGGGCGATCTCGTTGCCCTCGGGGTCGTACCGCCACTGCTGCCTGCCACCCAGCGGGTCCACCAGCCAGGCGCGGCCGCCCTCCACGGTCCAGCCGAGTTGGATCCGCCCGCCGCCCGGGGCCGCCGTCTCGCGGGGACGGCCGAAGACGTCCAGCACGCTGCGGTCCGGCTCGGCGGCGGGCTCGGCGCCGGGACCGTCCAGACGTCCGGAACGGATGGCGTCGAGGTCGAGTTCGGCCGCCACGCCCACCTTTCCGCCGAAGGGGTCCAGTTCCTCGCCGTCGTAGTCGCGGAACCAGGTGCGCTCACCGTCGTCCACGGCGATCGAGGTGACGGCCTCGCCCTCGAAGTACAACCGGACGACGCTGCCGTCCGGCCGCGTGATCCACTTCGGACGCCCCAGCTCGTCGTACTCGTAGTGCGTGGTCCGGCCCAGCGGGTCGGTGCGGGACAGCAGCCGGTCGTAGCGGTCCCATGTGGACAGAGTGGTGCCGCCGAGCGCGTCGCTCTCCCGCACGAGCTGCTTCGCCTCGTTGAACTGGAATTCCTTCACGCCGCCGAGCGAGTCGGTGTACGTGGTGACCATCCGCTCGGGGTCGTAGGTGAAGACGGAGTCGAAGAAGCCGTCGGGACCCGTGGTGCGCACGCAACGGCCGTGTTCGTCGTAGCTGTAGCGGAACCAGAAGTCGTTGCGGTCCCGCCATTCGGTGAGCCGTCCCGCGTCGTCGTAGGAGAACCGCAGCGCCTTGCCGGTGGAGTTGATCACCTCGGCCAGCCGGCCCCGGTCGTCGTAGGCGTACCGCATGACCAGCACGTTCTGCACGCGTTCGGGGTCGAGCACCCGGATCGCGGTGACCCGCTCCCCGGCGCTGTCGATCTCCACCCGGTAGCCGTCGGAGTGCCGGATCACCCGGGGCGGGCCGAACCGGTGGTGCTCGATGTCGATCCTGCGGCCCGCGGCGTCCTCGACCGCCAGCAGCGGGAGGGTGCGGCTGCCCGCGGTCAGCCGCCCGAAGCGGGAGGTGTGCTCGCGGAGCGGGTCCACCAGGCTGTAGCTGCCGTCGGCGTGCTGCCGCAACGGCCAGCGCGGCCCGTCGATCGGCAGCACCTCGGAGCCCACCGCGGGCAGCGGGTAGACCAGGATCATCCCGTCCGGGGAGAAGTAGCAGACGTTCTCCTCGTCGATCTCCAGCCGCTGGTCCAGCGTCGAGGTCCAGGTAGGTCCGAACCAGCGCCCGGCCGGGTAGGAGGAGACGTGCATCCGCATCAGAACCAGGCTGAGCGGTCCGCGGATCTCCAGGTCGGTCTCGGTCATGACCACGTGCCCGGTGGCGAGGTCGACGGGCTCCGACCCGCCGGTGCAGAGGTCGTCGGCCTGGATCGCGCGGTCGCGGGGGTTGTCGGGCTTGTTGCTGGAGCCACCGCCGCCCCGGGAGGTCGAGCCGCCCCCGGTCGCTCCGCTCGGTGTGGTCACGTCCGGCGCGGAACCGCTGTCCGGGGATTTGTCCACCGGCCCGTGGGAACCGCCCGATGACGGGCTGTCCGGCGCCGACGAGGTGTGCGCGCCGGCCGGTGTGGTGCTCGCGGGCCCGTCCGAATTCGGCTTGTCGTGCTCGCCCGCCGGTTTCGTGCTGCCGGGGCCGCCCGGGTCGCCTTTGCCGGAACCCGGTCCCGGCTTGCCGCCCCCGGGGCCGTTCCCGTCGGCCTCGATCTTCTTCAGCTGCTTGGAGACGTCCCCGAAGCCCTTGCCCAGCTTGCTCAACAGCTTGGTCAGCTTCTGGATCGCCTGCACCAGCTTCGTGGTGATGCCGGCGATCTGCGACACGGTCTTGGCGACCGCGCTGACCACCTGGGGCAGCACCCAGGCCATCCCGATCCCCAACGTGGCGACCACCTGCAAAGCCCAACTGACCAGGTGCCCCACCAGGTCGGCGATGATGTCGCGCACCATCGTCCGCACCCCGGCCACGACCTCACCCGCCGTGCTCACCCCGTTGGACGCGCCCTCAGCCGCCGACTGCGCCGCCGCCAGCAGGTTCGCGGTGTCCTCGCTGCGCTTGCGATACGAATCCGCGGCCTGCCCGCTCCACTCCGCGGTGTCCTTCTTGATCCGGTCCGCCAGCTCGGTCTTGATGTCACCCAGCTCTTCCGACACGTTCTGCCAGGTCTGGGCATGCGCCTTGATCTGGTCCGGATCACCGGTCAACTGGTCCAAGGCGTCGGACAGCGGCCCGACGTGCTCCATCAGCCAACCGACACCGGCCGACAGGATGGCACCGAAGGGATCCATCGCCATGCCCACGGCATCCAGCGCGGTCCCCACCGCGTCCACACCAGCGGACCAGCTACCGCTGTTGATCTCGTTCTTGGTGTCCTCCACCGACTCCAAGACCGAAACCCCGCTGAACGACTGCGTCGAATCCTGCCGGGACGCCACCAGCGGATTGCTCACCCGCACCCACCCCCTTCAACGCACGACCCGCGGGCCACGCAGCGAACAATGACCACAGCACCGGTCGGTCGAATCCTAGTTCCCCACCCGCGACCGACGATCACGATCCGCCGCAGCACCCGGACCAGCACGACCACCAACAACGCGCCGGCAACCGCGAAACCCCGTGAGCTGGACGGACAGAAGTGCGTCGGACGGCGAAGATCGGGCCGTGAGAGGAGGATCACACATCCTCGCAGCCGACACCCGGCGGCCGAGGGGTTTTCGACCGACGGCCGCCGCGGTGCGTGAGCCAGGTCGGGTGGTTCGGCGAACAAAATGCGGAAGGAGTGCGGAGAGGATCTGATCCGTGCTTTTCCACACGATTTTGAGCAGGCATTTCGTGGGCAACACGCGTCACAGCGCGAACACCTCACTGACGCACCACAACACCGGAGCGCTCGTCGTTGAGCAGGCCGGGAAGGGCACTCAAAGTGCGGAGCAGTCGGAAGGTGGCCACCACACCGTGGAGGTCTGCGAGGGACCGGCCCCCGCAACCAACAAGTCGGGCCACGGCGAAACCGCGGCCGCGATGAGCAGCATCCGCCGCCTCGTGGGGCAGGTGGGACTTGAACCCACGACCTGACGGATTATGAGTCCGCTGCTCTGACCTGCTGAGCTACTGCCCCGCCACGGCACGCAGCGATCGTAGCGAGACGCGGGGTTGCAAGGGCCTTTGGGTCGTTCGGCCCAACCCCGGCCCGAAAAGAGGCCGACGCACCGCGTGCGCCGGCCTCGACGGGCGGGGTGGCGGGTTCAGCTGAGGAGGCTGAACACGTCGAACGCGCCGGTGACCTGACCCATGACGACGATCGTGGCCAGCAGGGCGCCGAGCCCCGCGACCGTCAGCACCGCGAGCATCACCAGGTAGACGACCGCCTTGACCGGTTTCGGCAGGTGGGTCACCGCGGTCATGTCGGGCAGCGTGAAGAGTGGTTCCTTGCCGATTCCAGGTGCGGACATCCTGATTTCCCCCGTCCTTCGTCGGTCTCCATTCGTGAAACACCGCTGCTCCGGAGACGGAGAGCAGCGGGCGCCCGTTGCGTCCGGCGCATCACGAGTCGGTTTCGAACACTTCGCGATCCGAACACCGGCGCCGCTGCCGGCCCGACCAGTCGCCGATCACCGCATGGTTCAGATCGCGCCGGGTCCGAGATCGTTAGCCGACGACCGGCGGAGCCGCCCGTACAGGTGATGGCCGAACGAAAAGATCAGCTCCGATCTTACTCCTGCCCCGAACTCCTTGGCACAGCACAGGTCCCGCTTCACCCACCCGACGAGCACAGTGGCCGCACCTGGTCCGCAGTGGATCGTCGCGCCCCGCTCGAAGCACGTCCGCGGCCGGCGCGTCGTCGAGGCGTGGGCAGGCGCGGTGGCCGTCCACCCCGAGGAGCGTCACCGGTCGCCGAGCCCGCCCGTCGAGCTGTCCGGGCAGGCGCGCCCGGGGAGACCGGCCGACCCGGTCGTCCGCCGCCGCGGCGGCACCTCACCCGGCCGTCCGACCAGCACGGTCGAGCCCGTCCCGCCCGGGGTCAGTGCGCGCCACCCCCGGCAACGGTGCGGTTGATGACGTTGATGCGGTTCCACGCGTTGATCGCCGCGATGGCCAGGGTGAGCACTCCGAGGGCCGGTTCGTCGAAGTGCTCGCGCGCCTGCTCCCACACGTCATCGGGCACGCCGTGCGGGTTGTCGCTGATGCGCGTGGCCGCCTCCGCCAGTCCCAGCGCGGCGCGCTCGGCGTCGGTGAAGTGCGGCGATTCCCGCCATGCCGCGACCGCGAACAGCCGCTCGTCGGTCTCCCCCGCCTTCTTGGCGTCCCGGGAGTGCATGTCCACGCAGTACGAGCAGCCGTTGAGCTGGCTGACCCGCAGCCGGAGCAGGTCCAGCAGCCCCTTCGGCACCTCGCTGCCGTCCAGGAACGTCTCCAGGGCGTACATCGCCTTGAGCCCGTCGGCGACGTCGCGGCGCAGGTGCTGCATCCGTGCCATTGCGCGGGAATACCCCGTACGAGCGGCCCCGGAAACGACTCGACCCACCGGCCGTCGGAACCCGGTGGCCGGTGGGTCGAGCTGGGGTCCAGGTCAGTCCGTGCCGGACTCCATGGCGGCGCGGTCGAGGGCCCCGCCCTCGGCTTCCTCGTGCGCGCCCACGGACGCGATCGCCTCGGCTCCGCCGGACTTCAACGCCCCGACCAGGTCGCCGGGCGCCTGGCCGATCAAGCCGAGCTGGGCGTAGGACTCCAGCTTGGCCCGGGAGTCGGCGATGTCCAGGTTGCGCATGGTCAGCTGGCCGATCCGGTCGACCGGACCGAAGGCCGCGTCCTCGGTGCGCTCCATCGACAGCTTGTCCGGGTGGTAGGAGAAGGCCGGGCCGGTCGTGTCCAGGATCGAGTAGTCCTCGCCGCGCCGGAGCCGCAGGGTCACCTCGCCCGTGACGGCCGAACCGACCCAGCGCTGCAACGACTCGCGCAGCATCAGGGCCTGCGGGTCGAACCAGCGGCCCTCGTACATCAGCCGACCCAGCTTGCGGCCCTCCGCGTGGTAGGCGGCGATCGTGTCCTCGTTGTGGATCGCGTTCACCAGCCGCTCGTACGCGGTGAACAGCAGGGCCATGCCCGGCGCCTCGTAGATGCCCCGGCTCTTGGCCTCGATGATCCGGTTCTCGATCTGGTCGCTCATGCCCAGGCCGTGCCGACCACCGATCGCGTTGGCCTCCAGCACGAGGTCGACCGGCGAGTCGAACTCCTTGCCGTTGATCGCGACCGGCCGCCCCTTCACGAACCGGACGGTGACGTCCTCGGCCGCGATCTCGACGGATTCGTCCCAGAACCGCACGCCCATGATCGGTTCGACGATCTCGATACCGGTGTCGAGGTGCTCCAGCCGCTTGGCCTCGTGGGTGGCGCCCCAGATGTTGGCGTCGGTGGAGTACGCCTTCTCGGCGCTGTCGCGGTAGGGCAGGCCGCGGGCCTGCAACCACTCGGACATCTCCTTGCGGCCACCGAGCTCGCCCACGAAGTCGGTGTCCAGCCACGGCTTGTAGATCCGCAGCCGGGGGTTGGCGAGCAGCCCGTACCGGTAGAAGCGCTCGATGTCGTTGCCCTTGAACGTGGAGCCGTCGCCCCAGATCTCGACGTCGTCCTCCAGCATCGCCCGCACCAGCAGGGTGGCGGTGACGGCGCGGCCGAGCGGGGTGGTGTTGAAGTAGGTGCGGCCGGCCGACCGGATGTGGAAAGCACCGCAGGTCAGCGCGGCGAGACCCTCCTCGACGAGCGCCTCCCGGCAGTCGACCATCCGCGCCACCTCGGCGCCGTAGTCCGCGGCCCGGCCCGGGATGGAAGCGATGTCGGTCTCGTCGTACTGCCCGATGTCGGCGGTGTAGGCGCACGGCACCGCGCCCTTCTCCCGCATCCACGCCACCGCGACGGAGGTGTCGAGACCCCCGGAGAAGGCGATACCGACCCGCTGGCCAACCGGCAGACTCGTCAGAACCTTGGACATGACGCAATACTATGCGACCGACTGCATGATTATGAAATCCGGGGGTCGGAACCCGGCCGGGGCGGGACAGCACGGGCGGAAGGGACAGGAGTGGCGCCCCGCGAGCAGCCCCGCGACCAGGTCGCGGGATGGGAACCGTCCCCGACCTCGACCGCGCGGTGGATTCCCACGAACCGGCGGGAGCGTCCTGCTGGCACGACTTCTGGAACGGGGTGCGCGCTCGTCGACGAGCGCAGCGCGTCCGGCGACCCGGACGTGGCACGGCTCGTGGACGGCCGTGCGCGACCGACCGCCACGGCCCCGGCAGCAGTCGGCCGGGGTGGACCCCCGGTCCAGCCCCGGCCGACTGCTCGTGCCGTCGTCAGTCCACGGTGGAGTCAGGAAGTGGAGAGCTTCCGGTACGGCATGATCTCGTCGATGATGCCGTATTCCACGGCCTGCTCGGCGGTGAGGATCTTGTCCCGGTCGATGTCCTCGCGGACCTGCTCGGGAGTGCGGCCGGTGTGCTTGGCCAGCGTGGTCTCCAGCAGCTCGCGCATCCGCTGGATCTCGTTGGCCTGGATCTCCAGGTCGGAGACCTGGCCGTAGACGCCCTCGATGGCCGGCTGGTGAATCATGATGCGGGCGTTCGGCAGCGCCACGCGCTTGCCCTGGGTGCCGGCCGCCAGCAGCACGGCCGCCGCGGACGCGGCCTGGCCGAGGCAGACGGTGCGCACTTCGGGGCGCACGTACTGGATGGTGTCGTAGATGGCCATCAGCGCCGTGAAGGAACCGCCCGGCGAGTTGATGTAGAGATCGATGGGGCGGTCGGGGTCGTCGGACTCCAGGTACAGCAGCTGCGCCATGATGTCGTTGGCCGAGGCGTCGTCGACCTGGACGCCCAGGAAGACGATCCGCTCCTCGAACAACTTGTTGTACGGGTTGGACTCCTTGACCCCGTACGCAGTGCGCTCGACGAACGACGGCAACACGTACCGGGACTGCAAGGGCTGGAACGACACGGCGGGTGACTCCTTACGTTGCTGGGTCCGTGACGAGGTGGCGGTCAGGCGTTGCTCGGCAGGTTCGCGGCGGTCGCGATGTGGTCCACGAAGCCGTACTCCCGGGCCTCCTCGGCGTCGAACCACCGGTCGCGGTCCGAGTCGGCGATGATCGTCTCCACCGACTTGCCGGTCTGCTCGGCGATCAGCTCGGCCATCTCCCGCTTGTGCTTGGAGAACATCTCCGCCTGGATCGCGATGTCCGACGCGGTACCACCCAGTCCGGCCGAGGGCTGGTGCATCATGATCCGCGCATGCGGCAACGCGAACCGCTTCCCCTTCGCCCCCGCCGACAACAAGAACTGACCCATCGACGCAGCCATCCCCATCGCCACCGTCGCCACATCCGGCTTGACCAGCTGCATCGTGTCGTAAATCGCCATACCCGCCGTCACCGAACCACCCGGCGAGTTGATGTACAACGAAATATCCCGATCCGGATCCTCCGCCGCCAACAACAACAGCTGCGAACAGATCTGGTTCGCGATCGTCTCCTCAACCTGCGTCCCGAGCACGATGATGCGCTCCCGCAACAACCGCTCGTACACCGAATCCGTCAGATTCAGCCCGTTCGTCCCCGTCCGCATGGACAGCGACCCAGCGTCGGACGCCGGAACAGTCACGTGCTGCGTCACGTCTCCCTCTTTCTCCACAATGGACCTGTCTCGGGACCCGACCTCGTCCATTGGGGCAAGCTACACCTGGTCAAGATCCACCGTAGCGAATGTCCGCAGTGCGAGCCCATGCTCGCGTTTGTTGTTCACTCTCGGCACAATCCCGGACACCGAACGCGATCATTCGCCTGAACACCGGACGCTACCGGGATTCACCGTACACCCCGAATTGCCCGGCAGAGCCGGAAAGACGGCCCGCGATCGACGGCTTCGCGAACAGCGAACGCGATGCTCCCGGGCGCGTCGGCCCGCCGTCCGGCTGCGCACCCGGCGACCTGCCGATCACGGTCCGCACCGACCCGCCGGCACGGGCGGGCGGCGGCCGGTGCGGCTGGAGCGCATGTGGACCGACCCCTCGCGTTCGAACGATCCGATGGCCGGTTGTTCGACAGCGGACGCGTTCGCGAAAATGCTCGCCCATTCCGCACCCGGACATTTTCCGCGCGAATTCGGCGGCTATTCCGCATTCGGTCGCCCCGATGAGATGGCGCACCCGAGTTCTCAGCCACCGGGTGCGCCGGTCGTCACGAGCCGCGACCGCGGATCCTGCAACGACGAAGCCCCGGGCTCTCGCCCGGGGCTTCGCTCCCTGCTCCTCCGGCTGGACTCGAACCAGCAACCCTTCGGTTAACAGCCGAATGCTCTGCCAATTGAGCTACGGAGGAATGTTCTGCTGTTCGTCAGCCCTGTGCCGCGCTGACGTGAACTACTCTAACCCATGCCCGCAGCGCGCTCCCCAGCACCCCCCGGTTTGGCGATCGAGGACGGCGAACGAGCAGGTCAGCGGCGTTGCGCGGCGACGAAGACGCGGCGGAACGGGAACCAGGTCAGACCGTCGGTGCGGCGGGGATACGCGGCCCGCAGCCGGGGCGCGAGCTCGGCGCGGAAGGCGTGCCAGTCGTCATCGGGCAGGGCGGCCCGGACCGGGCGCAGGGCGGTGCCGGTGACCCAGTCCAGGACCGGGTTCTCGCCGCGGAGGACGTGGACGTAGGTCGTCTCCCAGGCGTCGACCTCCGCGTCCAGGTCGGCGAGGACGTCGGCGTAGCCCACCGGGGACAGCACCGAGTCCGCGCGGAGCACACCGGCGACGCGGTCGCGCCAGCGCGGTTCGGCGACCAGCTCGCGGATCGCGGTGTAGGACGGCGAGTCGAAGTTGCCGGGCACCTGGAAGGCGAACCAGGAACCGCTGGACATCGAGGGCAGCCAGCGGCGCAGCAGGTCGACGTGGCCGGGGATCCACTGGAGCACGGCGTTGCACAGCACGACGTCGGTGTCCGGGCGGGGCTTCCACTCCCCGGCGTCCGCCTGGTGCGCGTCGACGCCGCGCGCCCGCGCGGCCGCCACCATCTCCGGGGACGAGTCGAACGCCTCGACCTCGGCCTCCGGCCACCGCTGGACGAGCAGCGGGGTCAGGTTCCCGGCACCGCACCCGAGGTCCACGACGTGCCGAGCGCGCTCCGCGCGGACCCGGGCGAGCAGGTCGTGCGCGGGCCGGTCCCGCTCCGCGCTGAAGGCCAGGTACTCCCGCGGGTTCCACATGCCGCACCTCCAAACAGTACGCGCGTACTGTATCGCTGCGGTGCGGGGCTGTCGAGCGGAATTCAGCCGTGTTCGGGCGGTTTCGCGCGGCGCAGCCGGTCGGCCACCTCCGCGGCGGCCACCGCCACCGCGGACTCGTCGGCGTCCCGGTCGGCGCGCACCTGCAGCACGATCCCGTCCCGGCCGGGCACCTTGCGCTGCACGAACCAGGCTCCCCCGCCGGGGAGGTCGCGGTGGTGCCGGGTGCGGATCGAGCGCGTCACGCGCTCGTGCACCACGTCCGGGAGCCGCCCCGGTTCGGTGAGCCGGAGCTCGCGCGGCGCGTGGTCGCGCAGCAGCACGGCGTCCCCGGACGTGCCGGATTCCTCGGCCTCGACCAGTGTCAACGCACCGCTGCCCCACGTCGCCTTGCTCACCAGGTGCCAGCCGACGCGGCGGCCCTCCGGCAGCCACAACCCGAGGTGGGTGGCGACCAGCGGCCCCTCGGCGCTGCGGGCGACCGCCAACACGTGCTCGTCGGTGTCGAGGGCACCGGAGAAGTCGCCGGGCAGCTCGGCCGTGCCGCCCAGGCGGGCGACGAACCGACGCAGCCAGGAGATCACTCCATCCCGCCCATCGCCTGCTCCAGCAGCGCCTTGCGGTAGCCCTCCAGGGCGACCAGGTCGCCGAACAGCGCGTTGTACTCCTCGGCGTCGTCCAGCGGCGACATCCGCTGCACCTTCGACTTGATGTCCGCGATCTGGCGGCTGACCAGCCCCTCCTGCAGCCGGGCGATCACCGCGGACACGTAGCGCGGGTCGTCCACCGACTTGATCTCCAGCTGCTCCACGGCCAGCTCGGTCAGCAACGATCGCGCCACCTGGCTCTGGCACTGCTGCGACACCGCGTCGACGAACGCGGCACCGCTGCGCCCGGCCGTCGTCCCGCCGGCTGCGAGGATCGCGCCGTGCAGCTCGGCGTAGGCGGGCTCGGTGAACGCCTCGTCCGGCAGCGAGTCGTAGAGCGGCCCGGCCAGCGCGGGCACCTGCAACGCGGCCTTCAACGCCTCCCGCTGCGACCAGCGCGGGTCGTGCCGCGGCGGCCGCTTCGGCAGGTCCACCTCGATGCCCAGCGGCTGCTGGCCGGAGTTGCGGCGCGGGCGGCGCTTGTTCTTCACCGGGGCGCCCGACGCCTCGCGCACCCGGCGCACCACCTGGTTCTCGTCGTTCCAGCCCGCCCACCAGGCGAGCTTGGCGGCGTAGCCGTCGCGCGCCGCCGGGTCCTTGATCTGCGCCACCAGCGGCACGGTGCGCTTGAGCGCGGCGACCCGGCCGTCCACCGAGTCCAGGTCGTAGTCGCCGAGCAGGCTGCGGATCGCGAACTCGAACAGCGGGCGGCGCCGCGCCACCAGGTCGCGCACGGCCGCGTCCGATTTGGCCTGCCGGAGTTCGCACGGATCCATGCCGTCCGGGGTGATCGCCACGTAGGTCTGACCGGCGAACTGCTGCTCCCCGTCGAACGCCTTCAACGCGGCTTTCTGCCCGGCCTCGTCGCCGTCGAAGGTGAAGATGACCTCGCCGCGGAACGCGTCGTCGTCCATCATCAGCCGCCGCAGCACGGAGATGTGCTCGTCGCCGAACGCGGTACCGCAGGACGCGATCGCGGTCGGCACGCCCGCGAGGTGCATCGCCATCACGTCGGTGTAGCCCTCGACGACGACCGCCTGGCGGCGCTTGGCGATCTCCCGCTTGGCCAGGTCGATGCCGAACAGCACCTGGGACTTGTTGAAGATCGGCGTGGCCGAGGTGTTGACGTACTTGGCCTCGATCGGGTCGTCGTCGAACAACCGGCGCGCGCCGAAGCCCACCACGTCGCCGCCGAGGTCCTTCAGCGGCCACAGCAGCCGGCGGTGGAAGCGGTCGATCGGGCCGCGGCGCCCCTCCCGGGACAGCCCGCTCTTGATCAGCTCGTCGAGCTCGAAACCCTTGCCCAGCAGCAGTTTCGTCAACTTGTCCCAGCCCGACGGGGCGAAGCCGCAACCGAAGCGGTCGGCCGCCGCCTCGTCGAACCCGCGCTCGGCGAGGTACTCCCGCGCCTTCACCGCCTCCGGCGAGCGCAGCTGCTCGGCGTAGAACTCGGCGGCGATGCGGTGCGCCTCGACCATCCGCGCCCGCGTGCCGCGGTCGCGCTGCGGTCCCGGGCGCCCGCCCTCGTAGGTCAGCTGGAGGCCGGCGCGGTCGGCGAGCCGTTCGACGGACTCGACGAAGCCGATGTGCTCGATCTTCATCAGGAACGCGATGACGTCGCCGCCCTCGCCGCACCCGAAGCAGTGGAACGTGCCGTGGCTGGGCCGCACGTTGAACGACGGGGTCTTCTCGTCGTGGAACGGGCACAGCCCCTTCTGCGCGCCGCCCCCGGCGTTGCGCAGCGCGACGTATTCGCCTACCACATCGTCGATCCGGATGCGGTCGCGCACCTCCGCGATGTCGCTTTCCCGGATCCTTCCCGCCACGGTCCCAGTCTAGGGGTTCGATGATCGCCACCGACGCAGGTCCCCGTTGGTGCAGAATCGCCCGCGTGTCCGCCGACAGCACCGCGCTCGCCGCTGAGTTCGACCTGCACCGCGCCCGTCTCGTCGGCATCGGCTACCGGCTGACCGGCAGCCTCGCCGACGCCGAGGACGCCGTGCAGGAGGCGTGGCTGCGCCTGTCCGGCACCGACCGCGCGCAGATCCGGGACCTGGGCGCCTGGCTGACGACGGTGGTCAGCCGGTTGTGCCTGGACCGGATGCGGTCGGCCGCGGTGCGGCGCGAGCAGTACGTCGGCCCGTGGCTGCCGGAACCGGTCGTCGACCCCGCGGAGGCCGACCCCGCCGAGATCGTCACCGGTCACGACGACCTGCGGATCGCCGCGATGCGCGTGCTGCACCTGCTGTCCCCGGACCAGCGCGTGGCGTTCGTGCTGCACGACGGCTTCGACGTGCCCTTCGCCGAGATCGCCGAGGTGTTGGGCTGCGGTGTCGCGACCGCGCGCCAGCACGCCTCGCGGGCGCGCCGCGCGATGGCCGACGCCGAGCCGCCGCCGCGCGCGCCGCTGCCGGAGCAGCAGCGCGCACTGGAGGAGCTGGTGGCCGCCCTGGCTTCGGGGGACGTCGCCGCGATCGCCCGCGTCCTGCACCCGGACGCCGTGCTCTACGGCGACGGCGGCGGCAAGGGGCGCACCTCCCGGCGGCCGGTGGTCGGCGGGGACAAGATCTCCCGCTTCGCGGCCGGTCTGCTGCGCAAGTACGGCGCCCTGCTCACCGACGCGCGGCCGGTGCTCGTCAACGGCGACCTCGGTCTTTTCCACCCGGGCGCCCCGGAGCTCGGCATGGACGCCCACGTTCTCACGATCTCGGTCGTGGACGGCCGGATCGCCGCCCTCTACGACATCGCCAATCCCGACAAGCTCGCGCACCTGACCGAGAACCGCGCCGTCGAGTGATGCCACGCGGTGACCGTCGATCTTCCGCAGCCGTTGACGTCCGGGCTCTCGCCGCGCTGCGAAGTCGAGGCACCACGAGCAGCCGATCCGGGTCGACTCCCCGGGCCCGTCAGCTCGGGTCCGCCACCCGTGCCAGGAAGTACAGCGCACCCGTCTCGCGGTGCCGGACCAGGAACAGGAACGGCCGGTCGACCTGGACCCGGATCGGCTCCGGCTCCCGCACGATCGCGGTCAGGCGCATCATCGCCGCGGTGGCGGCCGCTCCCTCCAGACCGGCCTCGTCGACCTTGAGCACCGACTGGTGGACCATCGTCGACACCCGCAGCGGCCGGTCGGTGAGCGGGGAGAAGTCGGCGTCCGGGGTGAACAGGGCGCGCACCCCGAGGGCACCGAGCGACGAGCGGAGTTCGGCGTCCCCGCCGACCTCGAACCGCGGCAGCAGGAGTTCGACCCGCTGCTGCCCGAGCGCGTCGAGCACCCGGCCCAGCCGCGCGGCGTCGAGCGCGGGTTCGGCGCTCTCCAGCGGTTCGTCGGGCAGCAGCACGACCGCTTCGACGCCGCCCGCCGCGGGCAGCGCGACGGCCTGCCAGCCGTCGGTCGCGGCGTGGCCGAGGCGCCGGGTGACGTGCATGGTCGGCACGTCCCGGTCGCCGTCGGGGGCGTGGAAGGGGCGGGCGGTGGTGGCCTTGGTGTCGAACGCCTCCTGCCAGGACGTCTTCAGGTACAGGGCGTTGACGAGGGCGGCGACCGTGTCCGGATCGACCGCGCCCGGCGGGAGCAGTTCGGGGATCAGCTCCCGGGTCGTGTCGGCCACGTCGGAGTTGATCAGCCGGCGGGCCTTCTCCGGGTCGGTCCGGAACGGCGCGTTGCGCAGGGCGTTGCCCGGCCACCGCTCAAGGGCGCGCAGGTAGGACTCGTGGACGGGGAGTTCCTCGTGCGCCCACAGGGTGTTGGCGACGGCGAGGACCGGCTGCTCGGCCCGCCCGGCGTCGTCGAGCTCGGCGGCCGAGTCCAGCACCTCCAGCACACCGGGCAGCTCGGCGCGCAGGGCCGAGAGCAGTTCCGCGCGCGTGTCACCGCCGACCGCGCTCGCGGCCAGCCCGAGCGCACTGGCCACCGAGTACGGCGACCAGCAGAACGACCGGTTCGGGGCGGGTGCGAGGGCGCGGTGCAGGGACAGGCTGAAGTCGAGGTGTTCGGTCACGTCCGCGGACTCCGTTCTGATCGGCGGTCACCCGGGCTGCAATCGAGTCTGCCAGCCCGGGGCCACCGCAGGAGCCCTCTTCCTCGACGCGCGTCAGCGCAGCGATTCCTCGATGTCCGACAGCCCCATCAGGCGCAGTTCCTGCGCGATGTACTGGGCGGCGCGCTCCGCGGCCGGGTCCTGCCAGCGCAGGGCCCGCACCCAGTCGGCCAGGTTGTCGGAGTTGACGTACGGTTCGCCGCCGACGACGAGCTTCTGGATGTAGTGCCGGTTGGGCATCGGTACTCCTTGCGGCACGGCGATCGCGGGGACCGCGCCGCGACGACTTCGGGGGATGCGAGCCGCGGGTCGTCCTGGGACCTGGTTCCGGGGCGGTCCCGCTCGCGGAGCGAGGACGATCCGGCTCGGGTGCCGGCCCGATGGCCAACACTCTGGGTAAACATTCTGCGAGAAAAGCCAGATCAACTCCTCCCTTTCGGACGTATGTCACACCCTTTTGGTTCCGCTCCGTACATGCCTGCGATGCCATGCGAGCGCCTGACCGTCCGTCAGGGAGGCCGCCTGGTCCAGCACGACGCGCATCCGCCCGGCGTCGTCGGCCGCGCGGGACCACGACACGGCCATCGCCGGATCGAGTGAGTCCGGGGCTCGGTCCGCCAACGCCCGCACCAGTTCGGAGAGCAGTTCCCGCTGCCGCTGCTGCATCCGGAGCCGCTGCGGATCGCTCATCACGTACCGCAGCGCGACCGCCTTGAGCACCGCGACCTCGGCACGCACCGGTTCGGGCACGACCAGGTCCGCCCGGTACCGGGTGAGGCGTCCGGCCCCGGCGTGCCGCACCGTTCCGGAGACGGCGGCGGCCACGAAGCGCCCGACCAGTTCGCTGGTGAGCTGCTTGAGCGCCACCTGCGCGCGGAACGTCCCGTCGTAGTCGAGCACCGCGGCCACGGCGGGCAGCCGGACCAGTTCGGCACCGGCGTGTTCGAGCAGCCCCGCCGCGTCGCGCGCACCGTCGGGCCAGAAGTGCTTGGCCGCCATCCGGACGATCTCGGCGCGCTCCTCGCGGCTGGTCAGCGAGCGCAGGTCGATGCGGCCCGAGTGCACCCCGTCCTCCACGTCGTGCACCGAGTACGCGACGTCGTCGGCCCAGTCCATGATCTGCGCCTCCAGGCAGCGCCGACCGGGCGGCGCGCCCTCGCGCATCCAGCCGAACACGGCGACGTCCTCGTCGTAGACCCCGAACTTGGGGTCCCCGGCGCGCTTCGGCCACGGGTACTTCGCCGTCGCGTCCAGGCAGGCGCGCGTCAGGTTCAGCCCGCGACCGGTGTCGTCGGGATCGGCGAGCTTCGGTTCGAGCCGGGTCAGGATGCGCAGCGTCTGCGCGTTGCCCTCGAAACCACCGCAGCCATCGGCGAGGTCGTTGAGCGCGTGCTCCCCGTTGTGCCCGAACGGCGGGTGCCCGATGTCGTGCGCGAGCCCCGCCGTGTCCACCACGTCCGGATCGGCTCCCAGCGCGTCGGCGATGCCCCGGCCGATCTGCGCGACCTCCAGCGAGTGCGTCAGCCGGGTGCGCGGCACGTCCCCTTCCTCGGGGCCCACCACCTGCGTCTTGCCCGCCAACCGGCGCAGCGCCGCGGAGTGCAGCACCCGTGCGCGGTCCCGGGCGAACGGGGACCGGTCGTCGGAGTGCGACCCGGCGGGCACGGCGAGCTTCGGCGGTTCGGGGAGCAGCCGCGCGAGATCGTGCTCGTCGTAGCCGGGTGGCGGATCGGCTGATCTCATCGCGACCAGGTTACGGCGCGACCCCGACGAACCGCCCGATTCACCGAGAGCCGGTGTCCGACGACAGCCGCTCAGCCGAGCCCGTCGCCCTTGATCTCCGCGGGCGCGTGCGTGAGGTGGTAGTAGAGCAGGGCTCCGGTCTCCCGGACGATGTACTGGAACTGGGTCTCGCGGGTCTGCACCATCGGACCGGACCGGGTGGGCGACGACCAGGACGCGAGGCCGGAGTCGTTGGCCATCGTGCGGGCCCGCAGCGAGTGCCAGGGGTCGCTGACGATCAGGGCGCTGCGCCAACCGCGCTGCTGCGCCATGTGCGCGACCGCCCGCATGCTGCCCAACGTGTCGCTACCGGTGTCGACGTCGATCACCTTCTCGTTGGGGACACCCTGCCTGACCAGCCATTTCCGGCCCGCCTGGGCTTCGGTGTAGGCGTCGCCGGTCTGCCTGCCGCCGACCGTGACCACGTACTCGGTCATGCCCTGCCGGTACAGGTTCAGCGCGTGCTCCAAGCGGGCTTCGAGAACGGCGGAAGGCGTGCCGTGGTACTGCGCCGCACCGAGGACCACGACGATGTCGACCGGTCGACGGCCGTCGGCGCGGGCGACCTGCCACACCCGGAAGGCGGTGCCGCCGACCACGAGCAGCGCGACCAGCAGAACACCGGCCAGGGTCCGGCGCAGCACGCGCCCGGACCGCGAAGGGTGGACGGCTCGATAAGCACTCACCCCGGCATCGTCGCAGATCGGCTCGCACCGACCCGCAACCAGCCGGACGGCCCGCCGCCACCGGTGGTGCCGGCGGGCCCGGGATCAGCAGCCCGGCAAGCGGACGGCCAGGTACTCCTCCAGCTTGTCCATGGCCACGCGCTCCTGCGTCATGCTGTCGCGCTCGCGGACCGTGACCGCGTGGTCGGACAGCGAGTCGAAGTCGACGGTGACGCAGAACGGCGTGCCGATCTCGTCCTGGCGGCGGTAGCGGCGGCCGATCGCCCCGGCGTCGTCGAAGTCGACGTTCCAGTTCCGGCGCAGGGTGGCGGCCACGTCGCGCGCCTTCGGCGACAGCTCGGCGTTGCGCGACAGCGGCAGCACCGCGACCTTCACCGGCGCGAGCCTGCGGTCCAGCCGCAGCACCGTGCGCTTGTCCACACCGCCCTTGGCGTTGGGCGCCTCGTCCTCGTGGTAGGCGTCGACGAGGAACGCCATCATCGGCCGTCCCACCCCGGCGGCCGGTTCGATCACGTACGGCCGGTAGCGGGAGTTGCTGGCCTGGTCGAAGTACGACAGGTCCACGCCCGAGTGGTTGGAGTGCGTGGTCAGGTCGAAGTCGGTGCGGTTGGCGATGCCCTCCAGCTCACCCCACTCCTGACCGCCGAACCGGAACCGGTACTCGATGTCGACGGTGCGCTTGGAGTAGTGCGACAGCTTTTCCTTGGGGTGCTCGTAGTGCCGCAGGTTGTCCGGGTCGATGCCGAGGTCGGTGTACCAGCGGGTGCGCTCGTCGATCCAGTACTGGTGCCACTGCTCGTCCTCGCCCGGTTCGACGAAGAACTCCATCTCCATCTGCTCGAACTCGCGGGTGCGGAAGATGAAGTTGCCCGGCGTGATCTCGTTGCGGAACGACTTGCCCACCTGGCCGATGCCGAACGGCGGCTTCTTGCGCGCGGTGGTCATCACGTTGGCGAAGTTGACGAAGATGCCCTGCGCGGTCTCCGGGCGCAGGTAGTGCATCCCCTCCTCGCTCTCCACCGGCCCGAGGAAGGTCTTGAGCATCATGTTGAACTCCCGCGGCTCGGTGTACTGGCCGCGGGTGCCGCAGTTCGGGCAGGGGACGTCGGACAAGTCGTCCTCGGTGGTCTCCTTGCCGGTGCGCTCGGTGTACTCCTCCGCGAGCTGGTCGGCGCGGAACCGGCGGTGGCAGGAGGTGCACTCGACCAGGGGATCGTGGAACGCGGTGACGTGCCCGGACGCCTCCCAGACCTGGCGGGGCAGGATCACCGAGGAGTCCAGGCCGACGACGTCGTCGCGGCCCTGCACCATCGACTTCCACCACTGCCGCTTGATGTTGTCCTTGAGCTCGACGCCGAGCGGTCCGTAGTCCCAGGCCGACCGGGTACCGCCGTAAATCTCGCCGGACGGGTAGACGAAACCACGGCGCTTGCACAGGTTGACGATCGTGTCGATCTGATCGGCGGGCACGTTCACTCCGGAAAACGTCACTGAATACGTCGAACCAGCTGGTCGGGCTGGAGATTCCCAGCGTACCGATGACACCGCGAGGGGTGTTCGCCCGGGCCGCCCGGACCGCACGGTCGAGGGCATCCGGCCGGGATGCGCCTACCCGTAGGATGGGAACCACAGCGCACCGCAGTCAGGCACCTGCGTCAGGTACGCCGGAAAGGAACCCATGCCAGCCGTGAGTCCGGACTCCGCCGCCGAACCGGCTCGGTCGACTGCGAGTGCCGGGCGGCTCCACCAGCACGACGAGCACGTACCCTCCCCGGAGCGGGACTCCCGCCCGGCACCGCTGCGCGACCAGCGGACCCTGGTCGAGGCCGGCGAGCTGCTGCGCGCGCTCGCCGCCCCGGTGCGCATCGCGATCGTGCTGCAGCTGCGGGTGTCCGAGCGCTGCGTGCACGAGCTGGTCGACGCCCTCGGCGTGGCGCAGCCGCTGATCAGCCAGCACCTCCGGGTGCTGAAGTCCGCCGGCGTCGTGCACGGCGAGCGGCACGGGCGGGAGGTCGTCTACCGCCTCGTCGACGAACACCTGGCGCACATCGTGGTCGATGCCGCCGCGCACGCCGAGGAGACCGCGGGTCGATCGCGCCCGGCGGCCGACAGCGCCCCCATCGCACCGCACAGCAGCCGACAGGAGACGGAGACAGCGTGACCACCGGGGAGCGTCCCGCGGCCGGTGTACCGGGCCTGCGGGCCACCAAGCAGCGAGCGGCGGTGTCCAAGCTGCTCAACGAGGTCGACGACTTCCGCTCGGCGCAGGAGCTGCACGAGCAGCTGCGGCGGCAGGGCGAGGGCATCGGTCTGACCACCGTGTACCGCACGCTGCAGACCCTGGCCGACGCCGGCGAGATCGACGTGCTGCGCACGCCCTCCGGCGAGGCGGTGTACCGCCGCTGCTCCACGCACCACCACCATCACCTGGTGTGCCGCCACTGCGGCCGGACCGTGGAGGTCGCGGACCCGCCGGTGGAGAACTGGGCCGAACGCATCGGCCAGGAACACGGCTTCTCCGACGTCAGCCACACCGTCGAGATCATCGGCACCTGCCCGAACTGCGTCGACCAGGGGTCCTGACCGGTCAGTACTCGTAGGTGTCGCGCGGTGCCGGCACCCGCCGGACCGCTGTGGTGTCCAGCGTCGGGACGTGCCCGTTGGCGTCGGTCGCCGTGCCCCGGCGCGGCACACCCGTGATCTCCACCCAGGTGTCCGCGGGCAGGTCCGCCAGCCGAGCCGCCGCCGGACCCGCGACGTCGACCTCGACCGGGGTCGCGTCCGCGGCGCAGCAGCTGATCCGCATCCGGGCCACCTGCGTGGCGCCCGGCGCGGGATGCACCACGAAGCCCTGCAGCCGCACGGTCCGACCGTCCAGGACTCCGCTGTCGTCCCAGACGACGCGGGTAACGAACTCGGACATGCTCAGCTCGGGAGCCGGGCCGGGCGGCAGCGGCGGGAACCGCGACTCCGCCGGGCGCGGGAGCGCGGCGGCCACGCGGTTCCTGGTCACCGAGTCGGCTCCGAGAGCGGGCGGGGCGACGAGGAAGATCGCGAACACCGGCAGCAGCAGCATCCACGGGCTGCGGGTGCGGTGTTCGTGGCCGACGGTCCCTCCTGACCGGATGTCGCGGGCGATGGCGAACGCGGCGAGCGCCACCATCACCGCACCGGCCGCGAGGAGCCAACCGAACAGCCCCGGTTTGACGTAGCGCACGTAGGTGCCGCCCAGCGCGATCTTCAGCAACGCCCCTCCGAGCAGGAGCAGCAGCAGGTTCTGCGTCTCCCGGCGCATCACGCACCTCCCAGCAGCAGTGCGCCGACCACCAGCGCGGACGTGATCGCCACGACGAAGGTCGCCGGGGCGAAGCGGGCCGCGAACCGGCGGCCGAACGCCCCGGACTGCATCGCGACGAGCTTGAGGTCCACCGCCGGACCGACGACCAGGAACACCAGTTTCGGGATCAGCGGCAGCCCCGGCATCGACGCGACCACGAAGGCGTCGGCCTCGCTGCACAGCGCGAGCACCACCGCCAGCACCGCCAACACCAGCACCCCGAGCACCAGGTGCCCGCCGAGGGACTCCAGCCAGCCGGTGGGCACCGCGACGTTGAACACCGCCGAGGTCAGACCGCCCAGCACCAGGAACCCCCCGGCCTCCACCAGGTCGTGCCGCGCCGATTCGGCGAACACCACCCAGCGGCTGCCGCCGCCGTGCTGCGCCTCGACCCGGCGCAGCGCGCGTTCGGCCAGCCACTCCGGTCTGCCGAACCGCGACCACAGCCAGCCCATCGCGCAGGCGGTCAGCAGCGAGGCGATGAACCGCGCCAGCACCATGCGCGGCTGCCCGGGGAAGGCGACCGCGGTGGCGACGAGCACGACGGGGTTCACCGCGGGTGCGGCCAGCAGGAACGACAGCGCCGCGGCCGGGGCGACGCCCTGCTGCACCAGGCGGCGGGCGACGGGCACGGACGCGCACTCGCACCCGGGCAGGGCCAACCCCGCGACCCCGGCGACGGGCACCGCCGCGGCGGTGCGGCCCGGCAGCAGGCGGCGCAGCGCCCCGGGCGGGACGAACGCCGCGATGAGCCCGCTGACCAGCACACCGAGCACCAGGAACGGCATCGCCTGGACGCAGACCGCGAGGAACACGGTCGCGCCGGTCCGCAGCGCGGGGAAATCCAGCAGGTCGCCCAGCGGTCGCTGGAAGACGACCGCGACCACCAGCAGCGCGCACAGCACCTCGACGGAGGTCACGGTGCGCCGGGGGCGGACGCGGCGGGGCTCGGTGGCGATCTCGGTCACCCGATCATCGTGCCAGCGCGAACTGATAATCGTTCGCAGCAGCAGCCGACCGCATCGGACCCGGCCGGAAACCCCAGCTCACCCAACCGGGCGGACACACCGGCACTTCACACCAACGAGTGAAGCAGCCACCGGCACGCCCGCGCACTCGCCCCGGGCAGCTCCTAGCGCGTGTTTTATAAGCGGCGTCAGCCGCTTTCTCTTTCGGTGAGTACGCAAGCAACCGGCACCGCCGCGGGTTCTCAGCGGTCGCCTCGCGAGGACAGCCCCGACGCCGTGTATTGGGCATACAAAAGGAGGGGCTTCCGCAGTCGAGACGGCCGCTGAGGTTCCGCCACCGGCACCGCCACGCAAAGCACTTCTGAAGCACTCCCTAGCCGTCCTCCGGGAAGCCCAGGAGCTCGTTGCGCAGCTGCGAGGCGGTGGCCACCACGAGCATCAGCAGGGTCCCCAGCGGCGCGGGTTCCATGCCCTCGGCCGGGAACGCGTACCGGAGCGTGACGTCCGTGCCGCGGTCGGTGCGGACCACGCCGAGCGTGCCGAACAGGCCCTGACCGGCGCGTTCGGCGACCGACTGGGCCAGCTCGGCACCGGCGGGCAGGTCCCAGGCGACCACGCAGGTCAGGCTCAGCACGGTCAGGCCCTCGGCCAGCTGCATGGCCTGCACCGCGCAGGGGACTTCGGCGTGCCGGAAGGTCAGCGCGCCGTCGTCGTCGACGTGCACGTCGTGGTAGGTCTCCAGCGCTTCCTTCGCCGCGGTCATCAATCGCGCGGTGGTCGCGGCCTCCTGGGTCATGAGGTGCTCTCCTGAGCTTTCTCGCGGTCGTCGACCGCGCGGTCGATGGCCCCGCCGAACCGGCGGTCCCGGCGGGCGTACTGCTCGCACGCGCGCCACAGGTGGCGCCGGTCCACATCGGGGAACAGCGTGTCCTGGAAGACCAGTTCGGCGTAGGCGGACTGCCAGAGCAGGAAGTTCGACGTCCGCATCTCGCCCGACGGCCGGATGAACAGGTCCACGTCCGGCATCTCCGGCTGGTACAGGTAGCGGGCCACGGTGCGCTCGTCGACCCGTTCCGGGTTGATCTTTCCCTCCGCCGCCAGCCGGGCGATCTGCCGCGCGGCGTCGCCGACCTCGGCCCGCCCGCCGTAGTTGACGCACATGGTGAGGTTCATGACGTCGTTGTCGCGGGTGCGGACTTCGGCCGCCTGCAACTCCTTGACCACGCTGCGCCACAGCTTCGGGCGGCGCCCGGCCCAGCGCACCCGCACGCCCAGCGCGTCGAGCTCGTCGACGCGGCGGCGGATCACGTCCCGGTTGAAGCCCATGAGGAAGCGGACCTCCTCCGGGCTGCGCTTCCAGTTCTCGGTGGAGAAGGCGAACAGCGACAACCACTTCACCCCGAGCTCGATGGCACCGCGGGCCAGCTCCAGCACGACGGCCTCGCCGCGCTTGTGCCCCTCGATGCGCGGCAGACCGCGCTGGTTCGCCCAGCGCCCGTTGCCGTCCATCACGACGGCGACGTGGTTGGGCACCAGTTCCGGCGGCAGCGCTGGCGGTGCTTCCCCGCTGGAGTGCGGGTCCGGCGGACGCACGGCCGGGTCGGTCCTGGCCCGCTCACGGCGGCGCAGCATAGGTCGGTTCTCCTTGTCACCCGCTGGCAGTCGGCTGCCCATTCTCCTCACCCGCTCCGGTCACCCGTTCAGTGGTAGGCCGGATCAGGCGTCCTCGGCGGCCAGGGCGCTCGCGGCGGGCAGCTCCGCGCGCTCCCGGACGGCTTCCGGAACCGTCCGCTCGACCAGCGGCAACGACCGCAACTGCCGTTCCATGTGCCACTGCAGGTGCGCCGCGACCAAACCGCTGGCCTCCCGGCGCACCGATGTCACCGCCTCCTCCGCCTCCGCCCAGTCGCCGTGCAGCAGGGCCTCCATCAGCGGCAGCGTCCGCGCGCCGGGCCGCACCGAACCGGCCGGGCAGCAGTGCGCGCACACCGCGCCGCCCGCCTGGATGTTGAACGCCGCGTGCGGTCCGGGACGACCGCAGCGCGCGCACTCGGCGAGCGCCGGGGCCCAGCCCGCGAACGACATGGCGCGCAGCAGGAACGCGTCCAGCACCTGCGACGGGTCGCGTTCGCGCCCGGCCAGGGCGCGCAGCGCGCCGACCGCCAGCAGGTACAGCCGCAGCACCGGTTCGCCCTCCTCGGCGGCGATCCGGTCGACCGTCTCCAGCACGGCGCAGGCCGCGGTGTAGCGCTGGTAGTCGTCCACGATGTGCGCGGCGAACGCGTCGACGGTCTGCACCTGGGTGATCACGTCGAGCGTCCGCCCGGTGTACAGCTGCGCGTCGACGTGCGAGAACGGCTCCACCCGCGCACCGAACCGGGACGTGGTGCGGCGCACGCCCTTGGCGACCGCGCGCACCTTGCCGTACCGACGGGTCAGCAGCGTGATGATCCGGTCGGCCTCACCCAGTTTCTGCACCCGCAGCACGACGGCCGTATCCCGGTAGAGGCTCACCCGGTCATGGTCTCACCTCCGGAGCGCTCCGGTGCTGCTGGCCGATTCGGCGAAACCGCCGCCCGAGGCCGTTCGTCGAAGGGACAATGGCCGCGGCCTGATCACGGAAGGACTCCATGACCAACCCGAACCAACCCCCCTTCGGCAACCAGCCTCAGCCCGCCGGCCCGCCGAGCTACCCGCCGAACATGCCGCCCCCGCCGCCCGCGTACCCGACCGCCGGCGGCTACCCGTACGCGGGATTCCGGCAGACCCACTCGCTCGCGACGGCGTCGCTGATCCTCTCCCTGGTGGGGTCCTTCTGCGTGCTGACGGCGATCGCCGCCGTGATCACCGGACACATGGCCCGCAAGCGCATCAGGGAGGACCCGCGTTACGACGGCGCGGGCATCGCGTTGGCGGGTCTGATCATCGGCTGGGTCATCATCGCCGGTTGGCTGATGTACGTCGCCTTCATGATCTCGATCGTGGTCCTCGGGGCGAACGGCCAGCTGCACTGACGGTTCACGCCCGCAGCGCCGGGAACGGCCCGAACGGCAGGTTGCGCAGCACCGTCCAGACGACCAACGACCCGACCAGGGCGAACGTCAGCGCGCGGCCCGCCCGTCCGCTCGGCCAGCGCCGGTCGACGCAGCCGAGTTCGTGCGCGGCTGCTGCGCCCACCACGACGGCCGCCAGCGGGACCAGGAGAACCAGCGCGAAGGCGTTCAGGTGCCACGCTTGCACGACGTCGCCGCGGAGCAACGCTCCGATCATTCGGCTTCCGCCGCAGAACGGGCAGTCCAGCCCGGTGATCAGCCTGAACGGGCAGGGCACCGGCACGATGCCGGTGCCCAGGACCAGACCGACGGCTCCCGTGGTCACGACCATGCTGGTGGTCTGCGGGAGCCGTCGGAAAGGGAAGGTCAGCACGCCGCGCACGGCCGAGCTCATCACTGCTGCGGGTAGCCGCCCGGCTGCTGCGGATATCCGGGCTGCTGGGGGTACCCCGGCTGCGGGTAGCCCTGCTGGGGGTAGCCCTGCTGCGGGTAACCGCCACCCGGCGGCAGGTCGTCGACGTGGACGACGACGGTCTTCATGATCTTGTCGGCGAAGGTCTGCCGCTTCTCGTCCCACAGCGGGAACAGCCACCCGATGTCGCACGCCAGGCCGTCGAGGATGTGGCAGAGCTGGCGGGCGAAGGCGCCACCGAACCCGATCGGCTGGCCGGACTCCTCGCTGATGGTCTTGATCTTCACGACCTGCTGGCCGAAGGTCTGTCCCGTAGTGCCGCGGCGGTAGCACAGATTCCAGATCATGAACACGGCCATCGCGATGTACAGCACGATGTCGATGATGACCACGACCGCGACGCCGCCGCCGCTGTTCGCGCTGGCCGCGATCCCGCCACCGACTCCGCCGACGATCGCCATGACGACGGTGAACACGATGCAGGGCACGAACACGTCGAGGAGGTACCCCAAGGCCCGGTACCCCCAGTTCGCCAGCCGTCCGAACGGGTGCATCCCCGGCGGGTAGGCGCCGTAGCCCTGCGAGGGCGGCGGAGCGGCCGGCGGGTAGCCACCGGAGTACCCGGGCTGCTGCGGCATCGGCCCCGACTGCGGTCCGTACCCACCCGGCTGTTGGCCGTAGGGCTGCTGCGGCTGGGGGCCGGAAGGCGGGCCATAGGGGTTCGTCACTGTTCGTTCCTTCGAGGTGTCCCGGTATCACGACTGCGCACGTCCTCGCCTGGGCGAAGACCGCGCTGGAACGTACCCGAGACACCCGGGGCGCGAAGGCGGTTTGGTGAAATCCAGGCCCGGGTGTGATCTAGAACCCCAGCTTGCGCAGCTGCTTCGGGTCCTGCTGCCAGTCCTTGGCGACCTTGACGTGCAGGTCGAGGTAGATCTTGCTGCCCAGCAGCGCCTGGATGTGCCGACGGGCCTGCGAACCGACCTCGCGCAACCGCTCCCCGCCGCGGCCGATGACGATCGCCTTCTGGCTCTGCCGTTCGACGTAGACCACCGCGTGCACGTCGATCAGGTCGTCGCGGTCCTCGCGCGGCAGCATCTCCTCGATCGTGACGGCCAGCGAGTGCGGCAGTTCGTCGCGCACGCCCTCCAGCGCGGCCTCCCGGATCAGCTCGGCGATGAGCGTCGTCTCCGGCTCGTCGGTCAGGTCGCCCTCCGGGTACAGCTGGGGCCCCTCCGGCAGCTGCGCGACCAGCAGGTCCGCGAGCACGTCGACCTGGAACGAGTCGACCGCCGACACCGGGACGAGCTCGGCGAAGTCCATCACCTGCTGCAACGCCAGCAGCTGCTCGGCGACCCGCTGCTTGCCCACCAGGTCGGTCTTGGTGACGATCCCGATCACCGGGGTGCGGCGGGCGACCTTGGCCAGTTGTTCGGCGATGAACCGGTCCCCCGGCCCGATCTTCTGATCGGCGGGCACGCAGAACCCGACCACGTCGACCTCCGACCACGTCTCGTGGACGAGTTCGTTGAGCCGACGGCCGAGCAGCGTGCGCGGCCGGTGCAGACCGGGGGTGTCCACCACGACCAGCTGGGCGTCCGGGCGGTGCAGGATGCCGCGGATCGCGTGCCGGGTGGTCTGCGGCTTGCTGGAGGTGATCGCCACCTTCGAGCCGACCAGGCTGTTCGTCAGCGTGGACTTGCCCGCGTTGGGGCGGCCGACGAAACAGGCGAAACCGGAGCGGTGGGCATCTGCGGAGCTGGTCACGGCTCCATTGTGACGGTCGCCGTCCGCCCGGGGTGCGCCGGGCGGACGGCGAGGCCCGTCACGCTCCGACGACTCCGGCGACCTCGCCCCGCGCGTCCGCGCGCAGCACCGGGGCGCTCGCGCCGAGGTCGCGCACCGCGGCCACCGAGTCCGCGTCGACCGCGTCGGCGTCGGTGACGACCGCCGCGGCCTCCAGCCCCTCCGCGCCGCTGGCGACGGCCGCCGCCACCGCGGCCTGCAGGGCGGACAACCGCAGCGACGGCAGGGCGACCGTGCACGCCGCGTAGGTGCGGCCGTCGGTGTCGCGCACCGCGGCGCCCTCGGCGGCCCCGGTGCGGGCCCGCGTCGACCGCGCCAGTGTGACGATCTTGGCGTCCTCGGGGTCGAGTTCGGCGGGGGCGGCCACTTCGACGTGCTCAGCCACGGATGTTGTTCCCTTCCTGGTCGGCACCGCCCAGCGGTGCTTGCTCTGCGTTCACCCGGCGGACGAGCAGCGCGTTGATGCGGATCCGCCCGCGGTGGTCCTTGCCGCCCTCGGCGCGCAGCCGGAGCCCGTCGATCTCGGCTTCCGCGCCGGGCAGCGGCACCCGGCCGAGGCGTTGCGCCAGCAGCCCGCCGACCGTCTCGACGTCGGAGTCGTCGAGTTCGACGCCGAACAGCTCGCCGAGGTCCTCCACCGGCAGCCGGGAGCTGACCCGGACGGTGCCGTCGGACAGCCACTCGATCGGCCGGTGCTCCTCCAGATCGGACTCGTCGGTGATCTCGCCGACGATCTCCTCCAGGATGTCCTCGATGGTCAGCAGGCCGGCGGTGCCGCCGTACTCGTCGACGGCGATGGCCAGGTGGCTGCGGGACAGCTGCATCTCCTTGAGCAGCTCGTCGAGGCGCTTGGTGTCGGGGACGAAGCTCGCCGGGCGCATCAGTTCGCCCACCGCCGGACCGGGACCGCCGCTGTCGAGCACCACCCGGGCCAGGTCCTTGAGCGTGACCACGCCCACGATGTCGTCGACGCTCTCGCCGATCACGGGGATCCGGGAGAACCCGGACCGCAGGCACAGCGCGAGCGCCTGCCGCGCGGTCTTGGTGCGCTCGATCCAGATGATCTCGGTCCGCGGCACCATGACCTCGCGGGCCAGGGTGTCGCCGAGCTCGAACACCGAGTGGATCATCTCGCGCTCGCCCGCGGCGACCACTCCGCGCTCACCGGCCAGGTCGACCAGCTCGCGCAGCTCGACCTCGGTGGAGAACGGCCCCTCGCGGAAGCCGCGCCCGGGGGTGATCAGGTTCCCGACCAGGATCAGCAGCCGGGTCAGCGGGTTGAGCAACCGGGCCAGCACCCGCACCGGCGCGGCGACCGTGAGCCCCACGCCGTACGGGTGCTGCCGGCCGACGGTGCGCGGACCGACCCCGACCAGCACGTACGAGGCGACCAGCATGACCAGCCCGGCGATGACCACCGCCCACACCTCGGAGTTGGACTCGCGGACGGCCACGACCGTGACCAGCACCGTGGCGCCCATCTCGCAGGCCAGGCGCAGCAGCAGGAGCAGGTTGACGTGCCGCGGGCGGTCGGCCAGCAGCAGCGACAGCTGCCGCGCCCCGGACCGCCCCTCGCGAACGAGTTCGTCCACCCGGGCCCGGGAGGCCGTCGCGATCGCCGCCTCGGACGCGGCGAACACCCCGGCGGCCAACACCAGCAACACCGCCCACACCAGGAAAGCGGCGGAACCGGTCAACACCGCTGCGGACTCCTTCAGTGCGTGCCGGCCGAGCCGCCCGGGGGCGTCCCCGGCTCGTCCAGACCCACCGCGCCCAGCACCCGGGAATCGGCGCTGCGCTGCGCGGCCACCCGGTCGGCCTCCGCCTTGGCGGCGCGGAAGTCGGCCAGGATGCGGTTCTGCAGGCCGAACATCTCGCGTTCCTCCTCCGGCTCGGCGTGGTCGTAGCCGAGCAGGTGCAGCACGCCGTGCACGGTGAGCAGGTGCAGCTCGTCGAGCAGGCTGTGCCCGGCCTTGCGGGCCTGGTCCTTGGCGAACGCGGGGCAGAGCACGATGTCGCCGAGCAGCGCCGGCCCGGACCCGGCCGAGTCGGGGCGGCGCGCGGAGTCGTACTCGTCCATCGGGAACGCCATGACGTCGGTGGGGCCCGGCAGGTCCATCCACCGCTCGTGCAGATCGGCCATCACGTCGAGTTCCACCAGCACGATGGACAGCTCGGCGAGCTGGCTGACGCTCATCTTGTCGAGCGCGAAGCGGGCGACCGAGACGATCGACGCCTCGGGCACCTCGATTCCGGATTCGTTGGCGATCTCGATGCTCATGCCCGTCCTCGTCGCTGCCCGTTGCGCCTGCCGCCGTCCTCGCGCGCCTGGTCCTCCTGCGCGTGCCACCGGTCGTAGGCGTTGACGATGTCGGTGACCAGGCGGTGCCGCACCACGTCGTGGCTGTCCAGCTGGGAGAAGTGCACGTCGTCGACGTCGGCGAGGATCTCCTGCACCATCTTCAACCCGCTGCGCTGACCACCGGGCAGGTCGATCTGCGTGACGTCGCCGGTGACCACGATCTTGGAGCCGAAGCCCAGCCGGGTCAGGAACATCTTCATCTGCTCGGGCGTGGTGTTCTGCGCCTCGTCGAGGATGATGAACGCGTCGTTGAGGGTGCGCCCGCGCATGTAGGCCAGCGGCGCGATCTCGATCGTGCCCGACTGGGTCAGCCGCGGCACCGACTCCGGATCGACCATGTCGTGCAGCGCGTCGTACAGCGGCCGCAGGTACGGGTCGATCTTCTCGTAGAGGCTGCCGGGCAGGAACCCGAGGCGCTCGCCCGCCTCCACCGCGGGACGGGTGAGGATGATCCGGTTGACCTGCTTGGCCTGCAGCGCCTGCACGGCCTTGGCCATCGCCAGGTAGGTCTTGCCGGTACCGGCAGGACCGATCCCGAACACCACGGTGTGGTGGTCGATGGCGTCGACGTAGCGCTTCTGGTTCAGGGTTTTCGGGCGGATCGTGCGGCCGCGCCGCGAGACGATGTCCAGGCTCAGCACGTCCGCCGGGGATTCGTCGTGGTCGGTGCTCAGCATCGCCACGCTGCGCCGCACGGCGTCCGGGGTGAGCTGGGCTCCCTTGGTGACCAGCGCGATCAGCTCGGCGAAGACCCGTTCGGCGAAGGCCACCTCGGCGGTTCCACCGGACAACGTCACCTCGTTGCCGCGGACATGGACATCGGCGGTGAGCAGTTCCTCGGCGACCCGGAGGTTCTCGTCCCGGGAGCCGACCAGGGTCAGCACCACGTCGTCGGGAACGGTCACCTTCGCCTGGGCGGTCTGGGAGTGCTCTCCGGATCGGGCGGCGGCTCCACCCGCTGCAATTCCGGCCACGTGTGTTCGGGCCTGCTTTCTGCGCTCTCGCGCGGGTCGTTCGGTCAGTTCTCCCTGTCGTCGATGGTAGAACACCCGGCAATGCGATTGCCGTCACGACGGCACGCAGGCCGGGACCGGGCGGTCCCGGCGCGACGCGGCGCTTCAGCCCTTGATCGGGCCGCCGGCGAGGCCGCCGAGCGGCTCACCGCCGAGCAGGTGCAGGTGCACGTGGAAGATCGTCTGCCCGGCGTCGGCATTGGTGTTGAACAGCAGCCGGTAGCCGGACTCGGCGATGCCCTCCGCCTCGGCGATCTCGTGGGCCACGGTGACCAGCTCGGCGAGCAGCTGCGGGTCGGCCGCGGCGAGTTCGGCGGCGTTGCGGTAGCGCTTCTTGGGCACCACGAGCACGTGGGTGGGCGCCTGCGGGTTGATGTCGCGGATCGCGATCACCCGCTCGTTCTCGCGCACCACGTCGGCGGGCACCTCGCGGGCGATGATCCGCAGGAACAGGGAGTCCATGTCGCTCATGCCCGAAGGCTATCCCGAACGAGGTTCGCGCATGATCGGCGCCGAGGTGATGCCGCACCGCAGCCGGGCCTGGGGGTTACCCGGCTGCGGCACGGCTCTCGCCGGACCGAGGGGGGAGGTGTCCGGCGAGCTGATGGGTGCGGTGTCCCGTGCGACACCTTCGGCAACCCATTCACCACTCAGGGTATCGCTCCATCACGCGTCCGCGCTACGTATACACGCGATCTTTCTAACTTCGTTCGCTGTCCGTCACCATCGTCATCCGGTTGGGAGAGCTCAGGACCATCTTGCGGTGAGCGGGCCGAGGGCGCCGAGGGCGACGGCCGCGGCCGTCGAGGCGCGCAGCACCGTCGGGCCCAGGCGCACCGCGCGGGCTCCGGCGCCGGTCAGGGTCGCCAGCTCGTCGTCGGTGACACCGCCCTCGGGGCCGACGACGAGCAGCAGCTCGCCCTCGGCGGGCAGCTCCACCGACGCCAGCGGCGTCGTCGCGGACTCGTGCAGCACGATCGCCGCGTCGGCCGCACCGACGAGCGCGGCCAGGCCCGAGGTGCTGACCGGGTCGGCCACCTCGGGCGTCCACGCCCGCCGTGCCTGCTTGGCCGCCTGGAAGGCGGTGCCGCGCCAGCGCGCGAGCGCCTTCGCGCCGCGCGGGCCGTCGTCCCACTTCGCGATGCACCGGGACGCCCGCCACGGCACCACCGCGTCGACGCCCGCCTCGGTGGCCAGCTCGACCGCCAGCTCCCCGCGGTCGCCCTTGATCAGCGCCTGGGCCAGGCGGACGCGCAGCCCCGGCCTGGGCACCTGCCAGGTGTCCTCGACGTCCAGCCGCAGCGAGTCCCGGTCCGCCTCGACGACCGCGCAGCGCGCCATGCCGCCGTGCCCGTCGGACAGCAGCAGCCGTTCCCCCGGTCGCAGCCGCCGGACGGTGGCCGCGTGCTTGCCCTCCGGGCCGTCGAGCGTGGCCGGGCCGACGGCGGGCAGCCGCTCGACGGCGAACACGGGCTCGGACACGACGACCTCAGCGGTGGCCGAAGGAGCGGAAGCGGGAGAACAGGCCGTGGCGCTGGCCGTTGCCGTTGGCCGTCACGGTCGGCTCCGGCTGCTCCTCGCCGCGCAGCGACGCCAGCTGGCGCAGCAGGTCGGACTGCTGGTCGTCGAGCTTGGTCGGCACCACGACGTCGAGGTGCACGTGCAGGTCGCCGTGCCCGCTGACCTTGCCGTTGGAGCGCAGCTTCGGCAGGCCGCGCCCGGTCAGCACGTGCTCGGTGCCCGGCTGCGTGCCCGGCTCGACGGTGATCTCCTCGCGGCCGCCGTCCAGCGTCTCCAGGGTGATCACGGTGCCCAGCGCGGCGGCGGTCATCGGCACCTCGACGGTGCAGTGCAGGTCGGCGCCGTCGCGGGTGAACCGGTCGTGCGGCAGTTCCTCGACCTCGACGAACAGGTCACCGGCCGGCCCACCGCCGGGGCCGACCTCGCCCTCCCCGGCCAGCCGCACGCGCATCCCGTCGCCGACCCCGGCCGGGATCTTGACGGTGATGGTGCGGCGGGCCCGGACGCGCCCGTCGCCGCCGCACTGCTGGCACGGGTCGGTGATGACCTCGCCGAACCCGCGGCAGACCGGGCACGGCCGGGAGGTCATGACCTGGCCGAGGAAGGAGCGCTGCACCGACTGCACCTCGCCGCGACCACCGCAGGTGTCGCAGGTCGACGGCGCGCTGCCGGCGCGCGAACCCCCGCCGTCGCAGGCGTCGCACAGCACGGCGGTGTCCACCGTGATGTCGCGGTTCACGCCGCTGGCGCACTCCTCCAGCGTCAGCTCCAGACGCAGCAGGGCGTCCGAACCGGGCTGCACGCGGCTGCGCGGGCCCCGCCCGGCGCCACCGGCCGCCCCGCCGAAGAAGGCGTCCATGATGTCCCCGAGGCCGCCGAAGCCGGCGAACGGGTCGCCGCCCATCCCGCCTCCGGCGCCGCCGCCGTTGGACATCGGATCACCGCCGAGGTCCACGACCTGGCGCTTCTTCGGGTCGGAGAGGACCTCGTAGGCGGTCGTCACTTCCCGGAACCGCTCCTGCGCGTCCTCGTCGGGGTTGACGTCCGGGTGCAGCTCCCTGGCGAGCTTGCGGTAGGCCCGCTTGATCTGCTCCGGTGTCGCGTCCTTGGACACCCCAAGGGTCGCGTAGTAGTCCCTGGCCACCTTCTCCGTACTTCCTCTGCTCGATCAACGAGTTGCTGTCGCAAGTCCTCGCGCTACCGGCCGACGAGGATCTCCCCCACGTAGGCGGCGACGGCGCGCACCGCTGCCATGGTGCCCGGATAGTCCATCCGGGTGGGACCGACGACGCCCATGCCTCCCAGCACCATGCCATCCGAACCGTAACCGGTGGAAATCACCGAGGTCGTACGCATCTCCTCGGCTTCGTTCTCCACCCCGATGCGGACCGTGACCGTCTGCGAGTCGCGGGCCGCGGCGAGCAGCTTGAGCACCACGACCTGCTCCTCCAGCGCCTCCAGGACCTGGCGCAGCGAGTTCGGGAAGTCGGCGGAGTGGCGGGTGAGGTTGGGCGTGCCGCCGAGCACCATCCGCTCCTCGGGGTGCTCGACCAGCGACTCGATGAGCACGCTGCACACCCTGGTCAGCACGTGCCGCAGCTCGGCGGGCGCTTCGTCGGGCAGCTCGGCGACCGCGGCGGACGCCTCCGCCAGCCGCTTCTCGGTCATGGCGGAGTTGAGCACGTTGCGCAGCCGGGACACGTCGTCGTCGGTGATGACCTCGCCGAGGTCGACGACCCGCTGGTCGACGCGCCCGGTATTGGTGATCAGCACCAGCATCAGCCGGGCGGGTGTGATGGTGACCACCTCGACGTGGCGCACCGTCGACCGCGTCAGCGTCGGGTACTGCACCACCGCCACCTGCTGGGTGAGCTGGGCGAGCAACCGGACGCTGCGGCGCATCACGTCGTCGAGGTCCAGCGCCCCTTCCAGGAAGGTCCCGATCGCGCGCCGTTCGGCCGGGGTCAGCGGTTTGATCTCGTGCAACCGGTCCACGAACATCCGGTAGCCCTTGTCCGTGGGAACTCGGCCCGCGCTGGTGTGCGGCTGGACGATGAAGCCCTCCTCCTCCAGCGCGGCCATGTCGTTGCGCACCGTGGCACTGGACACGCCGAGGTTGTGCCGGTCGACGAGTGCCTTCGACCCGACCGGCTCCTGGGTGGCCACGTAGTCGGCGACGATCGCGCGCAACACCTCGAAGCGACGTTCATCGGAGTTCACCAGCGCCACCTCCCCTTCACGCGCACACTCACCGCGGTACTGAGCGGTACCACATCAAGTTTACGGTGTTCTCCCAGCACAACCGAAGAGCCGCAGGTCACGGCTGCCGCGAAGGTCGCCGATGACGTGCCGCGGTCGCCAACGGCATCCCGGTGGCGGCCCCTGCCTGAGTCAGGCCAGCAGATCGGCGACGACCCCGTCCGCGAGCAGGCGGCCGCGGGCGGTGAGGACGCAGCGGCCGGCGGACAGGCGTGCCGGGTCCAGCAGGCCGTCGGCGGCGGCGCGCTCGGCGGCCTGCAGACCGGGTTCGTCGAGGGCGTCGACCGGCAGTCCGTCGGCGACGCGCAGTTCCAGCATGATCCGCTCCACCCGCCGGTCCTCGGTGTCGAGGAGTTCGCGGGCCGCCGCCGGGGAGGCGCCCTCGGCGAGCAGCGCCGCGTAGCGGGCCGGGTGCTTGACGTTCCACCAGCGGACCCCGCCGACGTGGCTGTGCGCGCCGGGCCCGGCGCCCCACCAGTCGCCGCCCTGCCAGTAGCCGAGGTTGTGGCGGCAGCGGGCCCGGTCGTCGCGGGCCCAGTTGGAGACCTCGTACCAGCCGAGACCGGCCTCGGCCAGGGTGCTGTCGATGATCTCGTAGCGGTCGGCGAGCACGTCCTCGTCGGGCATCGGCAGCTCCCCGCGGCGGACCTTGCGGGCCATCGCCGTGCCGTCCTCGACGATCAGCGAGTACGCCGAGACGTGGTCCACCCCGGCGGCCAGCACCGCGTCCAGCGAGGCGCGCAGGTCGTCGTCGGTCTCGCCCGGCGTGCCGTAGATCAGGTCCAGGTTGACGTGCTCGAACCCGGCGGCCTTCGCCTCGGCGACGGCGGCGCCGGGGCGCCCCGGGGTGTGCCTGCGCTCCAGGACGCGCAGCACGTGCGCGGCGGCGGACTGCATGCCCAGCGACACCCGGGTGAAGCCCGCCTCGCGGATGCCCGCGAAGAACTCCGGCGAGGTCGACTCGGGGTTGGCCTCGGTGGTGATCTCCGCGTCGGCGGCGAGTCCGAACGTGACGCTGATCGCATCCAGCACCTCCGCCAGCCGGTCGGCGCCGAGCAGCGACGGCGTGCCGCCGCCGACGAACACCGTGGCCGCTTCCGGCACCGGCTCCGGCCCTGCCGACAGCACCCGCGCGCCGAGCTCCAACTCGGCCCGCAGCCCGTCCAGCCAGCTGCCGAAACCGGCCGAGGAGCCCAGTTCGTCGGCGGTGTAGGTGTTGAAGTCGCAGTAGCCGCAGCGGGTCGCGCAGAACGGCACGTGGACGTAGACGCCGAAGGGGCGCGAGCCGAGTCCGGTCAGGGCTGGGGCGGGCAGCGAACCGTCCCGCGGAGCGGGCTCTCCGGTGGGCTGAGCAGGCACCTCACCACTGTCTCACCATGCGGATGGTGGTGGACCGTCCGGTGAGCCGCGTGGCACGCTGACCGGCATGGGTGCGACCGCGACGCGGCTTCTCCTCGTCACCCGCCGCTACGTGGACCTGCGGCGGGTGTCGAGCGCGCTGTGCCGCGTCGAGGGTTGATCCCGCCGCCGCGTTCTGCACTGTCCAGTCGGCGCCGGGCACGCCGACGTGAGATCCGTCATCGGTGACGGGGGTTCCGCGCGGCGTCGCCGCGCCCCACCACCCGGAGGTCGGACCATGGTCCCCCCGACGGAAGCTCCGAGCCGCACCGAGAACCGCCCCGCCCGCAAGCGCAAGACCCGCGGCGAGGGCCAGTGGGCGCTCGGGTACCGCGAGCCGCTCAACGCCAACGAGCGCTCCAAGAAGGACGACAACCCGCTGAACGTGCGGCAGCGCATCGAAACGATCTACGCCCACCGCGGTTTCGACTCCATCGACCCGGCCGACCTGCGCGGCCGGTTCCGCTGGATGGGCCTGTACACCCAGCGCGCGCCGGGGATCCCGGGTGCGCGCACCGGCACGATCGAGCCGGAGGAGCTCGACGACCGGTACTTCATGCTGCGCGTCCGGGTCGACGGCGGTGCGCTGACGACCGAGCAGCTGCGCACCATCGGTGAGATCTCGCAGACCTACGCGCGCGACACCGCCGACATCACCGACCGGCAGAACGTGCAGCTGCACTGGGTGCGCATCGAGGACATGCCGACGATCTGGCAGAAGCTCGAAGCCGTCGGCCTCTACACCACCGAGGCGTGCGGCGACTGCCCCCGCGTGATCCTCGGCTCGCCGGTGGCCGGGATCGCCGCGGACGAGATCGTCGACGGCACGCCCGCGATCCGGGAGATCGCCGAGAAGTACATCGGCGACCAGTCGCTGTCCAACCTGCCGCGCAAGTACAAGACCGCGATCAGCGGTTCGCCGCGCTGGGACACGGTTCCCGAGACCAACGACATCTCGTTCGTCGGCGTCGAGCACCCCGAGCACGGCCCCGGTTTCGACCTGTGGGTCGGCGGTGGGCTGTCGACGAACCCCAAGCTGGCCGTGCGGCTGGGCGCCTGGGTGCCGCTGGAGGAGGTCGCCGAGGTCTGGAACGCGGTCACCCAGCTCTTCCGCGACTACGGCTACCGGCGGCTGCGCAACCGCGCCCGGTTGAAGTTCCTGGTCGCCGACTGGGGTGCGGAGAAGTTCCGCGACGTGCTGGAGAACGAGTACCTGGGCCGCAAGCTGCTGGACGGCCCGGCGCCGGAGACGCCCACCGGGCCGCGCGACCACCTCGGCGTGCACCCGCAGCGGGACGGCAACTTCTACGTCGGTGTGAAGTCCGCCGCAGGACGTGTGAGCGGTTCCACGCTCGTCGAGGCCGCCAAGGCCGCCGAGCGCGTCGGATCGCGCCGGGTGCGCACCACCGTCGAGCAGAACCTGCTGGTCCTGGACGTTCCCGAGTCCGAAGTGGACACGTTGGTGTCCGATCTGGCCAAGTTGGGGCTTTCCGCCGATCCGTCGCCTTGGCGGCGCCACGTGATGGCCTGCACCGGAATCGAGTTCTGCAAACTGGCCATCGTGGAGACGAAGCAGCGCGCCATCGACCTCATCGAGGACCTGGAGCGGCGGCTGGCGGACATCCAGGGCGATGTGGACAACCCGGTCACCATCAACCTCAACGGGTGCCCGAACGCCTGCGCCCGCACCCAGGTCGCCGACATCGGGCTGAAGGGCCAGATGGTGCCGGACGGCGAGGGCAACCAGGTCGAGGGCTTCCAGGTGCACCTGGGCGGCGGGCTCGGCCAGGACGCGGGCTTCGGCCGCAAGATCCGCGGCCACAAGGTGATCTCCGCCGAACTCGGCGACTACGTGGAACGCCTGGTGCGCCGTTACCTGGACCAGCGCGAGGCTGGCGAGCGCTTCGCCCAGTGGGTCGCCCGCGCCGAGGAGGACGACCTCAAGTGAGCCAGCCGGAGGGACGGGCGGTTCCGTTCTACTGCCCGTACTGCGGCGACGAGGATCTCGCGCCCGAGGCGGAACCCGCCGGGGCGTGGAAGTGCCAGGCGTGCCTGCGCGTGTTCACCGTGCGACTCGTCGGGCTGGCCCTGGGAGGAGAACCATGACTGCCGACACCACCACGAACATCGGCGTCCGCCGCAGCGACGACGAGCTGCGCGCCCTGGTCGACGAGGCCGCTCCGCGGCTGGCCGAGGCGACCGCCGAGGAGGCGCTGCGCTGGGCGGTCGAGACGTTCGGCGACGGGCTGATCGTCGCTTCCAACATGCAGGACGCGGTGCTGGTGGACCTCGCCGCCAAGGCGAAGCCCGGTGTGGACGTCCTGTTCCTGGAAACCGGCTACCACTTCGCGGAGACGCTCGGCACCCGGGACGCCGTGGCGCAGGTCTACGGCGTCACCATCGTCAACGCCGAACCCGACCAGACGGTCGCCGAGCAGGACGCCAGCGAGGGTCCCCGGCTGTACGAGCGGGACCCGAACCGGTGCTGCTTCCTGCGCAAGGTCGTCCCGCTGCGCCGCACCCTGTCCCGCTACGAGGCGTGGGTGACCGGGGTGCGCCGAGTCGAGGCGCCGACCCGCGCGAACACGCCGATCGTCACCTGGGACGACCGCAACGGCCTGGTCAAGATCAACCCGCTGGCGGCGTGGTCGGACGAGGACATGGACAACTACATCACCGAGCACGACGTGCTGGTGAACCCGCTGGTGCCCGCCGGATACCCGTCGATCGGGTGCCAGCCGTGCACCAGCAAGCCCGCGCCGGGTGCGGATCCGCGCAGCGGGCGCTGGGCGGGCACGGCCAAGACCGAGTGCGGACTGCACGGCTGAGGACACTGGAGGAAACCGCATGACCGCGATCGATCCCGGCGTCGAGCTGCCGGCGACGGCGGAGAACCCGCCGCAGGTGGACAACCTGGACGCCCTGGAGTCGGAGGCCATCCACATCTTCCGCGAGGTCGCCGGTGAGTTCGACCGCCCGGTGATCCTGTTCTCCGGCGGCAAGGACTCCACGGTCCTGGTGCACCTGGCCCACAAGGCGTTCCGGCCCGCTCCCGTGCCGTTCCCGCTGCTGCACGTCGACACCGGCCACAACTTCCCGGAGGTGCTGGCGTTCCGCGACGACCTCGTGGCGCGCGACGACCTGCGGCTGGTGGTGGCCTCGGTGCAGGACTACATCGACGACGGGCGGCTGTCCGAACGCCCGGACGGCACCCGCAACCCGTTGCAGACCACGCCGCTGCTGGACGCGATCGGCGAGAACCGCTTCGACGCGGTGTTCGGCGGCGGGCGCCGCGACGAGGAGCGCGCCCGCGCCAAGGAGCGGATCTTCAGCCTGCGCAACGCATTCGGCCAGTGGGATCCGCGCCGCCAGCGCCCGGAGCTGTGGAACCTCTACAACGGCAAGCACCGGCCGGGCGAGCACGTCCGCGTCTTCCCGCTGTCGAACTGGACCGAGCTGGACATCTGGCGCTACATCCAGCGGGAGAAGATCGAGCTGCCGGAGATCTACTACGCGCACCGGCGCGAGGTCTTCCAGCGGGACGGCATGTGGCTGACCTCCGGCCCGTGGGGCGGTCCGCGCGACGGCGAGGTCGTCGAGGAGAAGACGGTGCGCTACCGCACGGTCGGCGACGGCTCCTGCACCGGTGCCGTGGAGTCCGAGGCGTACACGGTGGACGACGTGATCGCCGAGGTCGCCGCCAGCAGGCTCACCGAACGCGGCGCGACCCGGGCGGACGACAGGATCTCCGAAGCCGCCATGGAAGACCGCAAGCGCGAGGGTTACTTCTAGCGAGTTTCGGTGGAAGATTTGCGCAGCGGTGCCGGTAGCGGAACCTCAGACGCCGCCTCGACTCCGGGAGCCCCGACATCATGTACCCACGTACACCACGTCGGCGCTGTCCTCGCGAGGCGACGTCTGAGAACCCGCGGCGGTGCCGGTTGCGTGCTCGGCGGAAGCGGCTGGCGCCGCTTGGAGAACACACCTGGTGACGCGGGACACCTCCGCACAGATCCGGCTACTGACCACAAGAATGGGCTGTCGAATGAGTGAGACCACTACCCGCACCGCACCGGACTCCGGGACCGAGGTGACGCTGCCGGTGCGCACCGATCTGTTGCGGCTGGCCACCGCCGGGTCGGTCGACGACGGCAAGAGCACCCTGGTCGGGCGGCTGCTGCACGACACGAAGTCGGTGCTGGCCGACCAGCTCGACGCGGTGCACCGCGCCAGCGCGGACCGCGGGCTGTCCACACCGGACCTCTCGCTGCTGGTGGACGGCCTGCGCGCGGAGCGGGAGCAGGGCATCACGATCGACGTGGCCTACCGCTACTTCGCCACCCCGAAGCGCACGTTCGTGCTCGCCGACACCCCGGGGCACGTGCAGTACACCCGGAACACGGTGACCGGTGCGTCGACCGCGCAGCTCGCGGTCCTGCTGGTGGACGCGCGCAAGGGCGTCGTGGAGCAGACCCGGCGGCACGCGGCGGTGCTAGCGCTGCTGGGCGTGCCGCGGCTGGTGCTGGCCGTGAACAAGATCGACATGGTGGACTTCGACGAGGCGACGCACACCCGCATCGCCGAGGAGTTCGCCCGGCACGCGCGCGCCCTGGGCTACGCCGACGACGCCGTGGTGACCATCCCGGTCTCGGCGCTGCACGGCGACAACGTGGTCGAGCGCTCCGAACGCACTCCCTGGTACGACGGGCCGTCGCTGCTGGAGCACCTGGAGACCGTGCCGGTGGCGCCGGATCCGCACGACGCGCCGTTCCGGATGCCGGTGCAGTACGTGATCCGCCCGCGCACCGCCGAGTTCCCCGACTACCGCGGCTACGCGGGCCAGGTGGCGGCCGGGGTGGTCGCCGCGGGCGACGAGGTCGTGGTGCTGCCCGCCGGTCTGCGCACCCGCGTGTCCAAGGTGGACACTCCGGACGGCGAGGCGCACAACGCGGCGGCGGGTCGTTCGGTGACGCTGCTGCTGGCCGACGACTTCGACATCGCGCGCGGCGACGTCATCGCTTCCGCCGACTCGGCACCGCGCGTCACCGACGAGATCGACGCGACGGTCTGCTGGCTCGCCGAGAAGCCGCTGCAGCCGGGCGCGCGCGTGCTGGTCAAGCACGGCACCCGCACGGTGCAGGCGATCGTGACCGAGCTGTCCGCCCGCTTCGACGAACAGCAGCTGTCCAGTGTGGACAACCCGGATTCGTTGCAGCTCAACGAGATCGGTCACGTCCAGCTGCGCACGGCGGAGCCGCTGCCGATCGACGAGTACGCCGTGAGCCGCCGCACCGGATCGTTCCTGGTGATCGACCCGTCCGACGGCACGACCCTGGCCGGTGGCCTGGTCGGCATCCCGCTGGCGCCGTTGGCCACCGCGGCGGAGTGACCATGACCCCGCCTCTGGTGGCCGTCGCCCACGGCAGCCGCGACCCGCGGTCGGCCGCGACGATCCACGCGCTGATGGACGTGGTCCGCGACCGGCGCCCGGACCTGGACGTCCGCACCGCGTTCCTGGACCTGTCGGCACCTCGCCTCGGCGACGTGCTCGACGCGGTCCACGGCGATGGCCACCGCGAAGCGGTCGTGGTGCCGCTGCTGCTCGGCCGCGCCTACCACGCGCGTGTCGACGTGCCCGCCGCCGTCGCCGAGGCGAGCACTCCGTGGTTCCGGGTGCACGTCGCCGACGTCCTCGGCCCGGATCCGAGGCTGGATGCCGCCGCCTGGCGGCGCCTGGCCGAAGTCGGGGTCTCGCCCGAAGATCCGGACCTCGGCGTGATCCTGGCGGGCGCCGGGTCGTCGCACGCCCCGGCGAACCAGCTGGTCTCGGACGTGGCAGCGCGTTGGCAGGAGCGCACCGCCTGGGCCGGCGCGGTGGCGGCCTTCGCCGCGGCCGCCGACCCGGACGTCCCGGCCGCGGTGGCGGCGCTACGTCGCCGAGGAGCCCGCCGCATCGCCGTGGCGTCCTGGTTCCTCGCCCCGGGCCTGCTCCCGGACCGCGTGATCGGCCACGCCCACGACCACGCCGACGAACCCCTCATCGCGGCCCCGATGGCCGACGACCCGGGCGTGGCGGACCTGGTCCTCGACCGCTACGCGCAGACCCTCACCGCGGCGACGGATCCGGTGGAGTACTCGCGGGCGTTGTGAGCGTCGGCTCCAGCACTCCCCCGCACATGGCCGGAACCGGGTCGATGGCCCGCAGCGCTTTCACCACGGCCTCGCGCGGCGGTAGTTCCTCCCGCCAGAGCTGCCTGCCCCGGTGCGTCAGCGGCCTGGCGAGATCGTAAACGGCCTCGTAGCGCGCCATGACCGCGTCGCCGAAGGCGCTGAGCACCAGGACGTCGACGAATCCGGCCTGGTACCGGCTCAACAGCACGTCCACACCCGGCAGCGGCAGCGGGCGCGGCCGGTAGCCGTGCGAGCACAGTTCGCGGACGAGCTCGCCGAGGTCGTCATCGTCCACATCGGACCAGGTCACTGCGGCCACCCCTTCATGCGCTTGAGCGCCGAGTTGCAGGGCTGGCACGTCCTGGCCCGTATCCAGTCCATTTCGGACGGTTGTGCCAGGGCGAACGTCTCGCCGCAGTACGCCGTCGCGGACGTTGCCGTGTCGAGACGGCTGCCGGGGAAGGCGTGGCGCCGGAGCGCGTAGTCGTCTCCCGACTCGTCCGCGACCGGCAACCAGAAGTACCGCTGCACGGCCCGCGGGCGTGGTGCGTCGATCATGTGTGCCCCCGAAGAGACCTGACTGCTGGGAAGTTCGCGCTGCTGCTCGTGGGACCCCGAGCGCCCCGTCGCCTCTCGCGCGGTCTACGGTGATCCGGAACACATCCGAAGTTACGTTTGTAGCCGCTACAAAGCAATAGGCAACAGATCCACCCATGGAATGGTTCTCGGAGCCCGGCGCGAGTGGTGCAGGCTTCGAGGATCAGTTGTCCCGACGAGGAGGCCCCGTGACGACCTCACCGTTCCTGACGTCCAGCCCGATCCTGCTGCGCCGCTCGCTCGGGATCGGCCTGGCGAACCTGCGGCAGCGCGCCGGTCTGCACCAACGGGAAGCAGCCGAGCGGTTGTCCGTGCAACGGGCGACGATCGGGCACTACGAGAGCGGCCGGAACCTCCCGTCGGTCGGCGACCTCGAAGCCCTGCTGCGGCTGTACGGAGCCGAGGACCAGATCGAGCACTTCCGCGCACTGCGGGACGGCGCACGCCGCGGCGAGAACTGGTGGCAGAAGATCGCCCAGATCCCGTCCTGGTTCGACCATTACCTCGGCCTGGAATCGGGTGCCGCGTCGATCGACAGCTTCGACACCATGTATCTGCCGGGACTGCTCCAGACCGAGGCATATGCGGAGGCGATGTTCCACGCGCACCAGCGGTTCCAGGACGATCAAATCCACCAGCTCGTGCGGGTTCGGCGACAGCGGCGGCACATCCTCGACCGCGAGGAGCGACCCGCACAGCTCCGGGTCGTCCTTGACGAAAGCGTGCTCTACCGGCGACAAGGCGACCGCGATGTCATGCAGGCCCAGTTGCGAGCACTGCTGGACGACATCGAGCACGAGCGGATCACGCTGCGGATTCTTCCGCTCGATGTCGGCTCGTTCAGCGGGCAGCACGATCATCCGTTCAAACTCCTGACGTTCCCGGAAAACATGATCGGCGACCAACCCGTGGTCTACGTCGAGCTGCTCGGCGAACCGAAGTACTACGAGGAAGCAGGAGAGATCGAGCTTTACCAACAAGCCATGGCAGACCTACTCAACGCGGCGGCTGACCTGCGAGACTCGCGTACGTTAGTTGAGCGAGCAGCAAAGGAGGCTGCCAAGTGACCGTGCAGGAACTCCTGTCGCGCTTCGCAACATGGCGGAAATCGAGCCGGAGCTTACCCCGCGGCGAGTGCGTCGAGGTCGGCTTCGCCACCGGGGCCGTGGGCGTCCGCGACAGCAAGAACCGTGCGGGCGGGGTTCTCGCGTTCGGCCCCGGCCAGTGGGACGCGTTCACCAGCGCCGTCCGCGCCGGGAAGTACGACCGGTGAACATCCGCTGAACCGGGAGCGCGCCGGGCCGGGCCCCGGCGTCCGGTGCGCTTCCGGTCCGGCGAGGCGAAAAGTCGACAAACGGGGCCGCACGGGTTGATTCCCGGGCATGATGGGAGTGTGTGATCCAGCTGGCACACACGTCACCGGCAGCGACCCGGAAGACCCCCGACACTCCGGTTCGCTGCCGGCCCCCTACTCGCCCGGTGGCAGGATGGAACCACGACCGCACCTGATCGCGCGGGTGCACCCGCGCCTGGCCCGGACCGAGCAGGAGAAGTCCTGCCACTTCTTCCCGCTGCCGGTCGACGGGTCGAGACCCGAGTCGCTGGAGGCGTACTGCGGGTTCCGCATCGTCCCCGGCCAGGCCGAGGCGCTGGAAGGGCCGACCGGGATGCCCTGCATGCACTGCCTGATGACCGCCGCGCTGGCGAGCACCGACGCCAAACCCTCGGCCACTTGACGCTGCGTCGTTTCGTCGAACACTAAACTTCACCCCATGTGGGCATGAGAGAGTTCATAGCCAGCGTCGGGCCGAGGAACCGACTTCGCCGGGTGCACGTCGTAGCCCTCGGACCCGCCACTGCCGAGTGACCGCCGGGGCGTGGGGGCGTTCAATGCAAGGCTGGATGAGGAGTCGGGGACAACAGCGCGAGATGAACACGCAGCAGTCGAACCGGCCGGTGATCACACCGGCCATGCGCGAGCAGGCCAAGAAACAGCCGAACACCTGGCTCTACGTCGTCGACCCGATCTTCACGGACCCGAGCGCCGAGGTGCCGCCGTGGGGCTTCATCGGCGGGTACCGCGTCGACGAGCACGGTGAGATCACCGACGACTTCTCCCCCAACCCGCACTACCGGCCGTCGCCCGTCGCGCTGCGGCTGCCCGCCCCCACCAACGACGTGGAGCGCGCGCTCCAGCTGACCACCACCGGTTACGCCCAGGGCCACGCGCTGCTGACCGCGATGCTCGACGCGGAACTCATCCTGTTCGCCCAGCCCCAGGGCAGCGGCCTGTTCACGCTCGAACACGAGTCGGGACGCCGCCAGTTGCAGGCGTTCACCTCCGAGGCGTACCTCCCGCCGAACTGGACGACCTGGCAGCGCATGACCGGGCGCCAGCTCGCCGCGGGCGGCATCGCCGGGCTGGACGTGCAGGTGAACCCGACCAGTCCCATCAAAGCGCGCATCCCCGGCGAGGACCTGCTCAAGGCCGCCGCCGCGGTCCCGCCCAAGGCGCCGCAGGTGCCGATGTCGCCGCCCGCCGGGGCTCCCGCCGCGAACGCCCAGCCGCCCGCTCCGGACTCCGCGGAGGCACCGGCTCCGGCTCCCGAACCGTCCGCCCCCGACCCGGCCGAGAGCGACTTCGGCAGCCGGTTCCTCGGGGCGATGCTCGCCGCCGCCATCGGCGACGCGCTGGGTGCGCCGGTGGAGTTCTACCCCGTCGACCAGATCCGCAGCCGGTTCGGCGCGATGGGCGTGACCGAGTACGACCGGGGCGGCGAGCACCCGGGCGAGTTCACCGACGACACGCAGATGGCGTTGTTCACGCTGGAAGGGCTGATCCGCGGCCACATCGCCGTCCGGCGCGGCCAGGCCGACAGCCCGCTGCCGTCCGTCCAGCTCGCCTACCAGCGCTGGTTGCACACCCAGGGGTACGCGTGGTCGCGGGCCGTCGGCCCGTTCGCCGACCAGAACCCGGAACCCAACGGCTGGTTGGTCAAGCAGTCCGAGCTGTTCACCGTGCGTTCGCCGAACAGCCGGTGCATCACCGCGCTGCGCGAGTTCGCCTCGGTCGGCGCGCCGGGCACCTTCGAGCGGCCGATCAACGACTCGCCGGATTCCGGCGGCGTGGTGCGCGCCGCTCCGGTCGCGTTGTGGTCCGACGATCCGCGCGAGGTCTTCGAACTCGCCGCCGCGACGGCCGCGCTCACCTACTCCCAGCCCAACGGGTACCTGCCCGCCGGTGTGCTGGCCGTGCTGGTGCACCGCCTGCTGCGCGGCGAAACGCTGCCGGACGCGCTGACCCGGGCCCGCGAACTGCTGGTGCGCTACCGCGACCACGAGGACACCGACCGCGCGCTGCACGCCGCGCAGGCGCTCGCCCAGCAGGGCAAACCGACGCCCGAACAGCTCAAGGACGCGCTCGGCGGCGGCTGGGCCGGGCACGAGGCGCTGGCCATCGCCGTGTGCGCGGCGCTGAGCACCGACGGGGTCGCCGCCGCGGTGATGGTCGCGGTGAACCACTCCGGCGACAGCGACTCCACCGCCGCGATCTGCGGCGCCATCGTCGGCGCCCAGCACGGCGCGCAGGCCCTTCCCGGCGTGTGGTTGCGCGACCTCAAGCAGCGCGAACTCGTCGAGGCGCTGGCGAAGGACGCGCTGCTGGAGTTCGGCGGCAAGGCGCCCGACGACGAGTCCTGGAAGCAGCGCTACCCCGCCGAGCACGACGTGTCCGGACTGGACTTCGCCGCACCGCTGCCGCCGGTGGACGCACCCCGCCCGGCCGCCGAACCGGCTCCGGAGCGGTCCGAGGCCGCGGCGGAACCGGCCGAGCAACCCGAAGCCGCCGCGCAGGAACCGGAAGCGGCGCCCGAACCCGAACCGGCGGCGCAGCAGGCCGCCGAAGCCGCGGCCGAGCCGCCGGAAGCCGCGCCCGAGCAACCGGAAGCCGCGCCGGAGCCGTCCGAGCCCGCCGCGGAGCAGCCCGCGGCCGAGGAACCGCCCGCGCCGGAGCAGTCCGACGACGCGGCAGGAGAGGCGGAAGCCGAGGCCGAACCGCAGGACGACACCGTCGAACCCGCCGTGCGGCAGGAGGCCCCGGGCGAGGACGACGTGCGGGAGCAGCGGGTCCTCGGCTTCCTGCTCGGCGGCGCGGTCGGCGACGCGCTGGGCTATCCGATAGAGGACGACTCGCTCGCCGAGATCCGCCGCAAGTACGGACCGGGCGGGCTGACCGACTTCGTCGACGCGCACCGGCCCGGCGGGTCGATCAGCGACGACACCCAGATGACCCTGTTCACCCTCGACGGGCTGATCCGGGCCAGCATCCGCCGCCGGCTGTTCGGCGAGAACGAGCCGGGAACCCAGGTGCAGCACGCCTACCAGCGGTGGCTGCACACCCAGGGCTTCGACTGGAAGGACGCGGGCGGGCCGATCGCGAGCGAGCCGCCGGACGGTTGGCTGATCCGGCAGAAGGGCCTGTTCGTGCGCCGCGCTCCCGGCACGACGTCCATCCAGGCGCTGCACGGCTACGCGTCCGGCAAGGCGCGCGGCTCGTTCACGCACCGGCTCAACGACTCCAAGGGCTGCGGCGGCGTGATGCGGGCGGCCCCGGCCGGGCTGTGGTCCGACGATCCCGCCGAGGTCTTCCAGGTCGGTGCGCTGACCGCGGTGCTCACCCACGGCCACCCCAGCGGCTACCTGCCCGCGGGCGCGCTCGCGGTGATCATCCAGCAGCTGTTGGCCGGGCGGTCGCTGCCGGAGGCGGTGGACCGGGCGCTCACCGAACTGTCCACTTGGGACGACCAGGAGGAGACCAGCACGGCGCTGCGCCGGGCCATCGAACTGGCCGCCGCCGGCACGCCGACGCCGGAGCAGATCCACGAACGCATCGGCGAGGGCTGGTTCGGCGAACAGGTGTTGGCGATCGCCGTGTGCGCGGCGTTGACCTGCCCCGAGTCGTTCACCGATGCGGTGGTGCTGGCCGCCAACCACTCCGGCGACAGCGACTCCACGGCCGCGATCTGCGGCAACATCATGGGCGCGGCGCAGACCGCGCGGGAGATCCCGCCGAACTGGCTCGAACGCCTGGAGCTGCGCGAGGTCATCGAACAGCTCGCCCGCGACGCGTTCCGCGAGTTCAGCCCCCACCCGCCCGAGGGCGAGGAGTGGCTGCTGCGCTACCCCGTCGGCGGGGAGCGGGAACCGCAGGAATCCGTCCACATCGGACACGACGACGAGGCGCGGCCCGAGGTCGTCGAAGCTGCCGAACCGGTCACCGCGCAGCAGCCCGAGGACGGCGAACCCGAGTTCCCGGCGGAGGAACCGACCGCGCAGGAGCCCGAGGTCCCAGTCGAGCCGGTGCCGGAACCGCCGGCTCAGCAGGAACCCGAACCGGCGCCCCAGCAGGCGGCCGAACCCGCGGTCCAGCACGAGTCCGAACCGGCGGCGCCGGAACCCGCCGTCCAGCAGGAACCGGAAACCGCCGTCCAGCAGGTCCCCGAACCCGCGGTCCAGCGGGGACCGGAGTCCGAACCGGCCGTCGACGAAACCGACGGCGACGACAACCTCTCCGAAGAGGAACTGCGGCTGCTGACCGCGTGGCGGAAGTTCCGCGACGGCGAGGAGGGCAACGCCGACCTCACGCAGGGGTTGCACAAGCTGCTGGTCGAGGCGTTCGGCGAGGAGCGCGCCGCGCAGCTGCTCGGCGAAGCGGGTGCGGAAACCGCGGAGAAGGCGCAGCTGGCCACCGCGACACCGGTGCAGCTGAGCAGGCACGAACGCTTCGAGGGCTGCGTGTTGGGCAGCGCCGTCGGGGACGCGCTCGGCGCCCCGTGGATGTTGTCCGAGCTGAGCGTGATCCTGCGGGAGAACCCGGAGGGCGTCCGCGAGTTCGCCGAGGCGTTCGGCCGCCCCGGCGCGGCCACCGCGCTCACCCAGCAGACCGCCTTCGTGGTCGACGGGTTCGTCCGCGCCCGCGTCGGCTCGGTGCTGCGCGGGGACGGACACCTGCCCGGGGCGGTGCGCCTCGCGCTGCTGCACTGGCTGCGCGCCCAGGGCGCGCGCATCCCGGAACCGCAGGCGCCGGTCGGCGAGTACGCCGGGCACGAGGCGGTGCGCGCCCAGCGGTTCCCGGACGAGGCGTCGCTGACCGCGCTCGCGCGGTGGGCGAGCCGCGACCAGCTCCCCACGCCCGCCAACCCGCCGAACGACGCCCGGACGCCGGCCGCGGCGGTGCGCGGTGCGGTGCTCGGCTTCGCCGCGAAGACGCCGCAGGACGCGATCTCGCTGGGCACCGAGGTCGCGGCCGTCACCCACGGGCACCCGGACGGCTACCTGGCCGCGGGCGCGGCGGCCGGTCTGGTCTGCGCGCTGGAGAACGGACTGCCGCTGGCCGACGGCGTCCAGGAGGTGCTGTCCGAACTGGACCGGATCGAGGGCGGCGAGACCACCGCCCGAGGGCTGCGCGCCGCGATGGACCTCGCCGGATCCGGCCCGGTCTCCCCGACCGGTCTGGAACAGCTGGGCACCGGCTGGACCGCCCCGGAGGCCCTGGCCATCGCGGTCGCGGCGGCGCTGGCGCACCCCGGCTCGTTCGCCGACGCGGTGTCGCTGGCCGCCACGCACTCGGGCAACAGCCCGGCCACGGCGGCGCTGTGCGGCAGCCTGCTCGGCGCCGCGCGCGGGCTCCAGGACGTTCCCGCCGCGTGGCGGGACGTCGAGCTCGGCGAGGTGCTGGACGCCCTGGTGACCGACGCACAACGCGCCGAAACCGAGCTGACCGCCGGCGAACCGGCGCCGGACTGGGCTCGGCCCTACCTCGGATAATCCACTGTGGACCTGGATGGGACGGAACGCGCACTGCTGGCCGCCTGGCGCGAACACCACCGCCGCGGCGGCCGCGACCCGCTGGAACAGCGGTTGCTGGAGATCTGGCGGGAGTGGCGGGAGCGTCCCGCCACCCGCCCGCCGTGGGCCGCCGCGCTCCAGCACCGGCTCGCCGATCCGGCACCGCCGGTGCCCGCCACCGGCCTGGCCGACCGCTCCGGCCCGCTGCCGGAGGCGCCGAGCAGGCTGCTCGGCATGTTGCTGGGCGGCGCGGTCGGCGAGTCCGCAGCCCTCGGCGGTCGGCTCGGGCAGCGCACCAGCGCGCTCCTGTTCGTCCTAGAAGGACTGATCAGGGCCCACACCCAGGCCCGCTCCACGGGCGAGGGCGATCCGGTCCGCCACGCGCTCAGCGCGCTGCAGCGGTGGCTGCACACGCGCGGCGTCCCGTGGCGGGACTGCGTCGCCGACGCGGCGACGCCGGACGGCTGGCTCGTCGGCCGCCGCGAGCTGCGGTCCCGGCACGCCGACGAACCGACGCTGCTCACCGCGCTTGCCCGCGTCGCAGCGGGTCGGGACGCCGGAACCCGGCACCGGCCGATCAACGCCTCCGCATCGGCGACGGCCGTCCCGTTCGGCGCGGTCGCCGCGCTGTGGTCGGCCGACCCCGGCACGGTGTTCGCGCTCGGCGGCGACCTCGCCGCGCTCACCCACGGCCACCACAACGGCCACGTCCCCGCCGGGGTGCTCGGCGTCGCGGTCTCCCGGCTGCTGCGCGGCGAGCCGCTGGACGAAGCGCTCCGCCACGCGCTCGCCAGCTGGCAGGCGGGCCGCGCCCCGCTCGCGCACGCGCTGCGCCTCGGCCGCAACAGCCCGGCCGGGCTGCGCCCGCGCCGCCCGCACCTCGACGCCATGACGCCGGGGCGCAGCGGGCTGGACGCGCTGGCCGTGGCGGTGCGCGTCGCGGTGTCGTGCCAGGACGACTTCGCCTCGGCAATCTTCTCCGCCGCCGACCACGGCGGTGACGCCGCGTCCTCGGCGATGCTGTGCGGGCAGCTGCTCGGCGCCCTGCGCGGACCGACCGCCATCCCGCACGACTGGCTGGCCGACCTGCCGATCACCGCGATAGTCGAGCGGATCTCCGAGGACGCGGCGGCGGAGTTCGGCCCGTACCCGGACGAGTCCGACGACTGGGAACGCCGCTACCCCACCGGCGGCGCGACGATCCCGTCCGCAGTGGACTACCAGCCGGGGCTCGCCGCGGTGCCCCGGCTGGCCGCGTCCCGGGAGCGGTTCGTCGGGGCGGTGCTCGGCAGCGCGGTGGGCGAGGCGCTGGGGCTGCCGATCACCGGGGACGCCTGGGACGAGATCCAGGCCCGCCACGGTGCCCGCGGCCTGGTGGACTACGTCCCCGCCGGACACCCCTCGGGCCGCATCGGCAGCGACACCCAGCTGCTGCTGTTCTCGCTGGAAGGCGTGATCCGCGCCGACGTGGCGCGGCGGCGCACCGGCCTGGACGACCCCGCGCGGCACGTCCAGCACGCCTACCAGCGCTGGCTGCACACCCAGCACCTGAGCTGGCCGCGGGCCGCGGGCGAGTTCCTGACCGGCACCCCGGAACCCGACGGCTGGCTGGTGCGGCAACGCGCCCTGTTCCAGACCCGCAACCCCGGGCGCACCATGATGCGCACGCTGATCGCCTTCGCCAAGGCCCAGCAGCCGATGGGCACCCCGGCCGCGCCGGTCAGCGACTCGCAGGGCAGCAACGCGGTGCTGCGCGGCGTTCCGGCCGCGCTGTGGAGCGAGGACCCGGTGGAGGTCTTCGACATCGGCATGCGCACCGCCGCGCTCACCCACGGCCACCCCGTCGCCTACCTCAGCACCGGCGCGCTCGCGTTCCTGGTGAACCGGCTGGTGCGCGGCGAGGAGCTGGGCGATGCGGTGGACGGGGCGCTGGAGCAGCTCGTCCGGCACCGCGACCACGAGGACGTCAGCCGCCGCATCGGCACCGCGGTGCGGCTGGCCCGCTCCGGCCGCACCGACCCCGACGACCTGGCGCGGGCTCTCGGCAGCGGCTGGACGGCGTCCGAGGCGCTGGCGATCGGACTGCACGCGGCCCTGGTCGGCGACGGCGACTTCGACGCCGCGGTGTCGGTGGCGGTCAACCACTCCGGCAACAGCGCCGCCACCGGCGCCATCTGCGGCGGTCTGGTCGGCGCGACGATCGGCGCGGAACGCATCCCGGAGCGCTGGACCGCGGAACTCGAACTCGGCGACGTCATCGACCGCCTCGCCCGTGACGCGATCCTCCAGTTCGGCCCCCGCCCACCGGACTGGGCCGACCGCTACCCGCCGACGTGAGAACCCGTCTTGGGCACGCGCCAACGCGTGCGACGTGGATCACTGGTCGCCGCGCGAACCCTGCCGATAACGTGCCGGTCATGGACGAACTCGTGCACCGGACCGTCGCCGACGGCATCGCGACGATCACCCTGGACTCACCGCACAACCGCAACGCGCTGTCCGCCCAGCTGCGGCGGGAGCTGCGCGAGCACCTGACCGCGTCGGCCGACGACCCGGCGGTGCGGGTGGTCGTGCTCGACCACACCGGTCCGGTGTTCTGCGCCGGGATGGACCTCAAGGAGTCCCGTTCCGCGGGCGCCGACGACCAGGGCGTGCAGGAGTTCCCCGCGATCCTCGAACAGCTGTGGACCAGCCCGAAGCCGGTGGTCGCCAAGCTCGCGGGCCCGGCTCGCGCCGGCGGCGTCGGCATGGTCGCCGCGTGCGACATCGCGGTCGCCGCCGACACCGCCACGTTCGCCTTCTCCGAGGTCCGCATCGGCGTCGTCCCGGCGGTGATCTCGGTGACGGTGCTGCCCCGCCTCGACCCGCGCCAGGCGCACGAGCTGTTCCTCACCGGCGAGACCTTCGACGCGCACCGCGCCGCCGACATCGGCCTGGTCAACTCGGCCGTGCCCGCCGACTCCCTCGACGCCGAGGTCAAGCGCTACACCGACATGCTCGCCCTCGGCGGTCCGAACGCGCTCGCCGCCACCAAGGAGATGCTGACCAGCCGCCGACCGGCGGACATGGGCGAAGCCTTCGCGCGGATGCTCGACCTCTCCGCGCAGCACTTCGCCGGTGAGGAGGGCCAGGAGGGCATGCGCGCCTTCGCCGAGAAGCGCAAACCGCACTGGGTCCCGGAAGCGCTGCGCTGACGCTCACTCACCGCCGATGCGGCTGCGCCACGGCCCGTCGGCGAGCAACCAGTGCGGCACCAGGCGAACGGCGAACGGGAATCCCAATCTGCCTGTCAACCCTCCGAGTGTTCGAAGGCTCGGGTCGGGTCCTGCTCATCGTCGGCGTCTCGCGCGGTCAAAGTCAGCTCGCTGACAGCGCATCGTGCAGCGTCTGTGTGGTTTGCTCGCCGGCTAGGACGGTGCCGTTGGCGAAACGGAAGACGGGGGTATCGGTGACCCCGGCCTCGCTGTTCCGCTTGAGGGCCTCGCTGATATCCGGCCATGGCTGGGCCGGGTCGGCGCCGACACGTCGCGCGAGATCGCGCAAGGTCTCAAGGTCGGCGATGTCGAGCCCGTCCGTGAAGTAAGCACGGAAGAGGCGTTCGGTCATCGATTCGGCTAAACCCTGCTGCCCGGCGAGCGCGGCGAGACGGTGGGCGCGCTCGGTGTTGACGAACAAAGCGCGGTCGAACCGGAAGGTCAGTCCGTCGTCGCGGCCGAGGCTCCGATCGGTTCGGACCTGGCGGGCGAACTCCTCGCCGCGGTCTCGGCGGTGTACCTCGAAGATCGGCTCGGGGACGTCTGGTGCCTGCGGTCGCAGCTGATGCGGGCTGATGTCGATGCCGACATCTGCACCCCCTGAGCGCAGCTGCTCTGCGACGACCCGCAGCCGGGTGAATCCGAGGTAGGAGAACGCGCAGACGAAGTCCAGGACAATCTCGACCCGGCTCACCACGGCACCGTCCCGTGGTCGCCGGTGAAGGTCGCGGTGGGTCCGTCGAAACCAATCGTGGCCAGGTCTACGACGACGCGGGCCGCGTCGGCCACCGACCGGGTGCCGCGGTGGTCGTTGAAGTCGGTCGCGGTAAAGCCCGGATCGACGGCGTTGATCCGCATCCAAGGACACGCCCGCGCGTACTGGACGGTGAGCATGTTCAGCGCCGCCTTCGACGCGCCGTAGTGCAACGCAGGAACCCATACCGGCACCGTGTCCACATGCGCGTCTGGATCGACGGCCGCCGCAATCGACCCCAACCCGCTGCTGACGTTCACCACGACCGGCTGCGCACTCGCGCGCAGCAGCCCAGCGAACGCATGCATTGTGCGGACGACACCAAAGACGTTGGTCTCGAACACGGCACGGATCGTCGCTGCGTCGATCTCGGTCGCATCACACGCATGCCCCGGAACACCAGCGTTGTTGACCAGTACGTCCAGGCCGCCTCGGCGGCGCACCATCTGGGCCGCGCGCGCGACGGAGGCGTCGTCGGTGACGTCGAGTTCCACCACCTCTGCGCCGATCGCGGCGGCGGCTCGGTCTCCGGCTGCGCGGTCGCGCGCTCCGAGCAGCACCTCGTGGCCTGCCGCAACGAGTTGCGCGACCACCTCCCGGCCGATGCCGCGCGTCGCACCGGTCACCAATGTCGTTGTCATATCCCGGACCATCCACCTTCGCGGCGGCGGCAACCAGGCCACGACTTTCGGTAGGAAAATCTGTACCACCCACCGAGCGTCCCGGCCGGTCCACAATGGCGCGGTGACGACTACCGATCTCGCCGCGACGTTGCGCGCGTGGCGCAACCGGGTGCTCCCGGCCGAGGTTGGGATCCCACACGACAGCCCCCGGAGGGTGAGTGGGCTGCGTCGTGAGGAGCTCGCGCGGCTGACCGGGATCTCCGTCGACTACCTCGTCCGTCTCGAACAAGGCCGGGCAACGCCATCGCCGCAAGTCGTAGCGTCGTTGGCTCGCGCGCTGCGTTTGAACAACGACGAGCGCAAGCACCTGTTCTGGCTTGCTGGGCTGCGCGCGCCCGAAAGGGTCGTAAGCTCGGCCGCGCTCACCGACAGCGTGCTGCGGCTGCTCGACCGGCGGCCAGACGAGGCCATCGGCGTCTACGATCTCGCCTGGACCCTGCGGGCGTGGACCCCGCTCTTTGCTGCACTGCTCGGCGACCCGTCCGCCCTCCCCGAACGGGACCGCAACGTGCTCTGGCTCCATTTCACAGGCCGGAGTGGCACAATCGAGCACACCGCCACGGCCAGCGATCGCTTCGAACGAGCGGTGGTCGCCGATCTGCAAGCGGCAACGGCACGCTTCCCCACCGACAAGGCCATCACCTCGCTGATCCGCGACCTGCACGCCGCCAGCGACCGCTTCGCCCAGCTCTGGGCGTCACGCAAAGTCGGCGCACACGTCAGTGACACCAAGACCATTCATCACGCGCAGATCGGCCAGATCACGCTTGACTGCGATGTCTTCACCGTGCCAAACAGCGACGCCCGCGTCGTCATGTTCACCCCACCCGACGACGACGCTGCCGGACGGCTGGCACTGCTGCGCACGATCGGGCTCCAGCAACTGGACACGCGCTCCGCACAGTGATGAACACAGTTGGACTGGCTGATATCGGGTCACGCCGCGGCCAGATCGGCCAGCTCGACCGGTGTCGCGGCATCCGGTGGTTCCGGCCGGAAGGGCTGATGGTCACGCAGCATTGCCCATAGCAGGTTCATCCGCCGCCGGGCTAGGCACAGCACGGCCTGGGTGTGCTTCTTTCCTTCCGCCCGTTTCTGCTCGTATTACCGCTTCGATTCGGGGCAGCACTGGATGCTGATCTGCGCGGCCATGAAGCAGGCCCTCAGCAGGCGTCGGTTGAACCGCTGCGGACGGCGGAGATTGCCGCTGATCCGCCTGAATCCCGCGGTGCTGGCGCTAGCCCGGCGAAAGCCGCCAGCCGGTCAGCGCTGCCCAACGCGGCGACATCACCTCCGGTCGCGGCGATGAACTCGGCTCCCAGGCGCTGCCCGAATCCGGGCATGCTGGTGGTGCTGGCGGAATTCCTGCTCGATGAGCCGGTCCAGCTCGTCGAGTTCATCGTTGAGCTCCAGGATCTGCCGGATTTGACGATCTCGGCCGCGCACTCTTCGCCCACCAGACTCGTGTGCTGGGATTCGGCGGCGGCCAGAGCCGCGTCGGCCACCTTGCTGGCCTGGGCGATGTTGTGAATTTGCATCCAGGACACCAGCCGGCTGCGGCCGATCTCGCGTAACGCTTGCGGGGTGCGAAAGCCCAGCAGCAACTTCAGGGGACCGATGGCTCCTGCGAGCGTGCCGTGATCACGAACGGGCGATCACGTCAGTCCCGGGGCAGGACCGCCGTGAAGGTGCGGCCGCACAGGGAGTTCTCGGACGCGTCCTGCAGAACGGCGTTGATGCCCCGGTACGCCTTCGGGTCGTGCTCGGCCAGTGCCCGGTGACCGGACCAGACCAGCACGTGCTCGCCCTCCGGCAGCCAGGTCAGGTCGGTGAGGCAGTCGTAGAGGGCGTCCAGGTTGCGGCCCGCCCACTCCGGGAAGTTCAACACCGCGGCGATGCCGTCCAGCACCGTCCGCTTGCTCAGCAGGTCCGCGCCGTCCAGCAGGTGCGGGACGGCACCGCGCCGCTCGGCGTCCTCGACGGCCTGGCGAGCGGTGACTCCGGCGGAGAGCTGTTCCGCTTCGCCCACCGCGGGCTCCTTCCTCCTGAGAGGCCACTTCGTCGCAAACATCGCACTCAACCGTGGGGATCGACAACCACGAACGACTCGTAATGATCGCCGGTGTAGTACAGCTCGGACCGCTGTCCGGTGACCAGCCGCCGCGGCCCGCGGTCGTGCGAGCCGGGGGTGGGGACCGTGTACTCGTGGTAGTAGCCGCGCGGCTCGTTCGGCAGCCGGTGCTCCCGGTTGCCGAACGTCGTGCCGTCCCGGGACGGGTACGGGAACGGACCGCCGCGCACGATCAACTGCCACGTCCGCCCCGCCTCGGGCGGCAACGTGGACAGGGCGCGCACCGGCAGGCCGGACTCGGCCGCCCCCGGCACCGCGGACTGCGGCCGGGCGCCGCCGTCGGCGTAGTCGCGGACGAACCAGCCGACCACGACCAGGGCGATCAGCCCGACCAGCGCGACCGTGATGCGCTTGCGCGAGCTCACGCCGCAGTCCCCTTCCGGTCCTCGCCGTCCCGGCGGCCGACCGGGGGCTCGGCGTCCCGGACGCGGGTCAGCTTCGCGCCCAGACCGTCCACGCCCCGGTCGATGACCCGGGCCAGTCCCCAGGACAGCGGCAGCAGCACCGCCATCACCAGGATCACCTGCACCGGGTACGGGAGCTGCACGAGCCACAGCTCGACGCCGTCCCACCACGCGACCAGCCACTCCAACACAGAGCGTCAGGGTACGCGCGCCGCGCCGACCCCGTGCGCGGACCTGACCCCCGCTCCGCGACTACTCCGAGCAACCGGTCGACCACCTGCCGCCCCGGCGGTTTCCGCGCTACTCGCCGGAGTGCGCGCGGATGGAGTTGATGATGGCGCCGAAGTCGTAGCCCCCGCCGCCCTCGTCGTTGAAGCGCTGGTAGAGCTCGGTGGCGAGGCGACCGATCGCCGCGTCCGTGCCGCTCTGCTCGGCCGCCGAAGCGGCCAGCTTGAGGTCCTTGAGCATGAGCGCGGCGGCGAAGCCCGGCTCGTAGTCGTGGTTGGCGCGGCTGGTCTCCACCAGGTCGGGGACCGGGCAGTTGGTGGTGAGCGCCCAGCACTGGCCGGTGGAGATCGACGCCACGTCGTAGAGCGCCTCGTGCGGCAGGCCGAGCCGTTCGCCGAGCACGAACGCCTCGCTCACCGCGATCATCGACGCCCCGAGGATGAGGTTGTTGCACATCTTGGTGACCTGGCCGTTGCCGGGGCCGCCGCAGTGGATCACCTTGCGGGCCATCGGTTCCAGCACCGGCTCGGCCCGGCGGAACGCCTCCTCGGGGCCGCCGACCATGAACGTGAGGGTGCCCGCCTCGGCCCCGGCGGTGCCGCCGGAGACCGGGGCGTCGACGGCCGGGAGACCGGCCTCGGCGGCCAGCTCGTGCGCTCGCCGCGCATCCGCGACGTCCACTGTGGACGAGTCGATGAGCAGGGTGCCCGGCGCCACCGCCGGGAGGATCTCGTCGTAGCAGCCGAGCACGTGCTTGCCGCTGGGCAGCATGGTGATCACCGCGTCGGCGCCGGTGACCGCCCCGACCGCCGACTCCGCCACCGCGACCCCGTGCCGCTCGGCGACCTCCAGGGCCGCCGGCACCAGGTCGAAGCCCTGGACGGTGTGACCGGCCTTGACCAGGTTCGCCGACATCGGACCGCCCATGTGGCCGAGTCCGATGAATCCGATGACAGCCATTGTCATTCCCTTCTGCGCCGACTGGGTTCACCGAGCAAGACCGGTCACCGGGGGATCAGCTGGACAGGTCCAGCTCCTCCCCGGCCGGCTCGAAGAACGCCGCCACCTTCGCGTCGTCGACCTCCGGCAGGGTCGCCGGGGACCAGCGGGGGTTGCGGTCCTTGTCCACCAGGGTCGCCCGCACGCCCTCCACGAAGTCGCCGATGCGGATGGAGGCCATGGACACCCGGAACTCCTGCTCCAGGGCCTGTTCGAGGGAGGTGAAGCCGGTGCGCAGCGAGCGCAGCGTCACCTTCAGCGAGGTCGGCGACTTCTGCTCGATCGTCGCCGCGGCGGCGTGCGCGGCCTCCTCCGGGCGTTCCCGCAGGCGCCGCAGGATCTCCTCGACGGTCGGCGCGGCGTACGCGGCGTCGATCCACTCCCGGTGCGCGGCGAGCTCCGCGGTCGGCGGCTGCTCGGCGAACTTGCGCAGCGCCTCGTCGACGTCACCCCCGGCGAGCGAGTCGATCAGCGCGGCCAGGTTGCCGCTGTCCACGTGGTGGTCGGCGAGCCCGCACAGCACCGCGTCGGCCCCGGTGACCGGCGCGCCGGTGAGCGCCAGGTGCGTGCCCAGCTCGCCCGGCGCCCGCGACAGCAGGTAGGTCCCGCCGACGTCGGGGACGAAGCCGATGCCGACCTCGGGCATCCCGATCTTGGAGCGCTCGGTGACCACCCGGTGCGAACCGTGCGCGGTGATGCCGACCCCACCGCCCATGCAGATGCCGTCCATCAACCCGACGACCGGCTTGGGGTAGGCCGCCAGCGCGGCGTTGAGCCGGTACTCCTCGGCCCAGAACGTCGCGGGCAGCGACTCGTCACCGGCCTTGACGGCGTCGTGCAGGGCGCGGACGTCGCCGCCCGCGCACAGTCCGCGCTCCCCCGCCCCGTCGATCAGCACGGCGCGGACGTGGTCGGCGTCGCGCCAGCGGTGCAACGCCTCCGCCATGGTCCGCACCATACCCAGCGTCAACGAGTTCAACGCCTTGGGCCGGTTGAGGGTGATCCGTCCGAGTGCGCCCTGCTCGCGGAGCAGGATCTCGGGCTCTGCCACGACGCCTCCCGTCTTGGACCTCCCGCGGCTCACGCCTGGCCGAGCAGGCCGCGGGAGATGATCAGTCGCATGATTTCGTTGGTGCCTTCGAGGATCTGGTGGACCCGCAGGTCGCGGACGATCTTCTCCAGGCCGTACTCGGCAAGGTATCCGTATCCACCGTGGATCTGAAGGGCCTCGTTGGCCACCGCGAACCCGACGTCGGTGGCCAGCCGCTTGGCCATCGCGCACAGCCGGGTCGCCGCCGGGTCCCGCGCGTCCAGCGCGTGCGCCGCCCGCCACAGCAGCAGCCGGGCGGCCTCCAGTTCGGTGGCCATGTCGGCGAGCTTGAACTGCAACGCCTGGAACTCACCGATCTTGCTGCCGAACGCGCTGCGTTCCCGCACGTAGGCGAGGCTCTTGTCGAGCGCGGCCTGCGCCCCGCCGAGCGAGCAGGCGGCGATGCTGAGCCGACCCCCGTCCAACCCGGTCATCGCGATCTTGAACCCGTCGCCCTCCGCTCCGAGCCGCTGGTCGGCCGGGACCCGGACCCCGTCGAAGATCACCTGTCGGGTGGGCTGGGCGTTCCAGCCCATCTTCTTCTCGTTGGCGCCGAAGGAGAGCCCGGCAGCGCCCGCCTCCACGACGAACGTGGAGATGCCCTTCGCGCCGGCCCCGCCGGTGCGCGCCATCACGACGTAGACGTCGGCGGCACCGCTGCCGGAGATGAACTGCTTGACGCCGTGCAGCACGTACTCGTCGCCCTCGCGAACGGCCCTGGTCTGCAACGCGGCCGCGTCCGACCCCGCGCCGGGCTCGGTGAGGCAGTAGCTGGCGAGCCGTTCCGCCGAGCACAACCCGGGCAGCCACCGGGCCCGCTGTTCGGCCGTGCCGAACCGGTCGATCATCCCGGCGCACATGTTGTGGATGGAGATGTAGGCGGCGATCGACGGATCACCGGTCGCCAGCGCTTCGAAGATCAGCACCGAGTCGAACCGGCTCAGCCCGCTGCCGCCGACCGCCTCGTCCACGTAGACACCGCCGATGCCGAGCTGTCCGGCCGCGCGGATCACCTCGACCGGGAAGTGCTTGTCCTGGTCCCATTCGACGGCGTGCGGGGCGAGCTGCTCGGTGGCGAACTCCCGGGCGGCCTCCTGGAAAGCGCGCTGGTCCCCGGTGAGTTCGAACGGGGACGCGGGTACCGCGGTGACGGACACGTCGGCTCCCTTCGGACGCGGCGTCGCCGCGGACCGCGGGGATCGCCCGCGGCCCGCCGGCGTCGCCGGGTCAGTGCATGGTGGGGATGGTGAAGCTGGCGCCCTCCTTGAGCCCGGACGGCCAGCGCGAGGTGACGGTCTTGGTCTTGGTGTAGAAGCGGATCGAGTCCGGCCCGTGCTGGTTGAGGTCACCGAAGCCGGACCGCTTCCAGCCGCCGAAGGTGTGGTAGGCGATCGGGACCGGGATGGGCACGTTGACGCCCACCATGCCGGTGTTCACCCGCGCCGCGAACTCCCGCGCCGCGTCGCCGTCCCTGGTGAAGATCGACACGCCGTTGCCGTACTCGTGCTCGGTCGGCAGCCGCAGCGCCTCGTCGTAGTCGGCGGCGCGCACCACCGACAGCACGGGACCGAAGATCTCCTCCTGGTAGATCCGCATGTCCGGGGTGACGTGGTCGAACAGCGAAGCGCCGAGGAAGAAGCCGTTCTCGTGGCCCTCCAACCGGAAGTCGCGGCCGTCGACGACCAGCTCCGCACCCTCCTCGACGCCGACCCCGATGAGGTCGCGCACCCGCTGGACGGCCTGCGGCGTCACCAGCGGCCCGAAGTCGGCGGACTCGTCGAAGCTGGTGCCGATCTTGAGCCGGTTGACCCGTTCGACCAGCTTCTCCATCAGCGCCTGCGCGGTCGGCTCGCCGACCGGCACGGCGACCGAGATCGCCATGCAGCGCTCCCCGGCCGACCCGTACCCGGCACCGATCAGCGCGTCGGCGGCCTGGTCCAGGTCGGCGTCGGGCATGACGATCAGGTGGTTCTTGGCGCCGCCGAAGCACTGCGCGCGCTTGCCGTGCGCGGCGGCGGTGGAGTAGATGTACTCGGCGATCGACGAGGAACCGACGAAGCCGACCGCCTCGATCCGCGGCTCGGTGAGGATGGCGTCCACCGCGGTCTTGTCGCCGTTGACCACGTTGAACACGCCCGGCGGCAGCCCGGCCTCGACGAACAGCTCCGCCAGCCGCAGCGGCACCGACGGGTCGCGCTCGGACGGTTTGAGCACGAACGCGTTGCCGCAGGCGATCGCGGGCGCGGCCTTCCACAGCGGGATCATCGCCGGGAAGTTGAACGGGGTGATCCCGGCGACCACGCCGAGCGGCTGGCGCATCGAGTAGACGTCGATGCCGGTGCCGACGCTCTCGCTGTACTCCCCCTTGAGCAGGTGGGGGATGCCGCAGGCGAACTCCACGACCTCCAGACCGCGCTGGATGTCGCCCTTGGCGTCGGCGACGGTCTTGCCGTGCTCGGAGGACAGCAGCCGGGCCAGCGAGTCCATCTCGTCGTTGACCAGCTGCAGGAACCGCATGAGCACGCGGGCCCGCTTCTGCGGGTTCTGCGCCGCCCAGGCGGGCTGCGCCTTCGCCGCGTCGTCCACCGCGGCCGTGACCTCGTCGGCGGAGGCGAACGGCACCCGGGCCTGCACCTCGCCGGTGTTGGGGTCGAACACGTCACCGAAGGAGCCCGACGTCCCCGCCACGCGCTTGCCGCCGATGAAGTGCTCCAGCTCGTTGGTCATACCGCACCTCTCGCCGAGTCGGTTTACTCGGAAGACAAACCTTTGGTACCCCAATCATTCCCCCGCAGCGGACGAATGCAACAGGGTGCGCTACATCACATTCGCGGAATTCGCACCGCCCGCGCGGCCGGCGGTGGACGGCGCACCGCCGACCGGCGGCGCAGGGGAATCGTTCACGCGGCGGATCGGAGGGAATCAGCCATCCGGCGGACCTCGTCGATCACCTCGGGGGCCAGCGAGTAGCAGATGGTGGTGCCGTCGCGGCGGGTCCGGACCAGTCCGGCCTCCCGGAGCGTGCGCAGGTGCCCGGAGATCGTCGGCTGGCTGACGCCGAAGTGCTCGGTGAAGTCGCAGGCGCAGATCTCACCTTCCCGGCGCAGCCGTTCCAGGACACCCAACCGGATCGGGTGCCCCATCGCCCGGAAGAGGCTCGCCGCACGCTCCACGTCGCTCTTGCCCATGGGCGAACTATATCGCTAATCTCCTATACATCTTCTATAGGAACTCTCCTATATAGGTGGTGCCCGATGAAGACGGCAGGCGTGAACGAGCTGGTCCTGGAGGTCGCCGATCTGGCGGCGGCGGAACGCTTCTACGCGGAGGTGCTGGGTTTCCCGGTGATCGAGCGCTGGGAGAGCCCGCGCGAGGCGGTCTGGGTGCTCGCGGGCGGAACCCGGATCGGCCTGTGGAAGCCGAACATGGGCATCGCACGGGCGCGCGGCGGCGTCCACGTCCACTACGCGCTGTCGGTCGACGGCGAGGAGTACGACGCCGTGGTCGCGGAACTGCGCTCCCGCGGCGCCCACGTCGACGAGGTCGAGTTCGGCGACCGCGCCGCCCGGTCGGCGTACGTGGCCGACCCGGACCACAACATCGTCGAGTTCTGGACCTGGGACGTGACGCGCGGACACAGCCCGGGGATCCCGAAGGCGGTCACCGAGGGCGTCTACGGGGTCTAGCCACCGCACTGGCCTCCCGCTCGCCCGGCGCCGCACGAGCACGAGATCGCCGCATTCACCGGACAACGCGGCGCCCGATCGTGTTGACTCGGGACGTGGACGTCGACATCAGGCCCTTCGACCTGGCAGAGCACCTGGCACCGGCGCGCACGCTCGCGCGGACCGCGATGACCGATGCGGACCAGCCCGGCGGCATCCTCGTCGCGAGGTACCTCGACGAGGTCACCGACCTCGACGGGCTGCTCGCGCTCGGCGCCTTCCGCGACGACGAACTGGTCGGCATGCTCGTCGGCTGGCCGACCGCGAGCCGCGACTGGTGGCCGCGCCAGGTACGTCCCGAACTCGCGATGACCGAGAACCTGCACTGGCTGGACGACGCCTTCGAGGTGGCGGAACTCCACGTGCACCCCGACGTGCAGCGCCTCGGCGTCGGCACCGCGCTGCTGGAGGAGGCCGAGAAGCGCGTCCCGCAGCGGCGCATGGTGCTCAGCACCAACGCCGTCGACAACCACCGGGCCCGGGAGTTCTACCGCCGCCGCGGTTTCCGGACGCTCACCGGGCCCTTCCGCTGGCTCGGGCTTCCGCTGCGGGTCCTCGTCCTCGGCCGGGAGATCGCGGCGCGCTGATCTCCTGCTGCGGGCTTACGCTGCGACGCATGCCCCGTGAGCCGGAGGACGTCTGGGCGCTCGCCGACCTGGCGATGCCGTTCGCGGTGCGCACCGCTGCCACGCTCCGCGTCCCGGACGTGGTCAAGGACGGACCGGTGGCGCTCACCGACATCGCCAAGCGCTGCCACGCCGAACCCGACCCGCTCGGCCGCGTCCTGCGCTTCCTGGTGCACCACGGCGTGTTCACCGAGCCGGAGCAGGACGTGTTCGGACCGAACGAGGTGTCGGACGCGCTGCGCAGCGACGCGCCCGACGGCCCGCAACCGTGGCTTGACCTCGACGGCGCGGTGGGTCGCGCGGACCTGGCCTTCGTCGAGCTCATCGAACAGGTCCGCGGCCACCACTCGGCCTACTCCGCGGCGTTCGGCAGGTCGTTCTGGGAGGACCTGGCGCACAACCCGCAGCTGTCCACCTCGTTCGACTCGCTGATGGAGACCAAGACGCACGGCATCGCCCCGGCGGTCGCCACCGCGCACGACTGGAGCGTCTACAGCCGGGTGGCCGACGTCGGCGGCGGCAAGGGCGTGCTCCTCGCCGAGCTGCTGCGCAGCCACCCCCAGCTGCGCGGATACCTGGTCGACCTGGTCGGCCCGGCTCGCAACGCCGCGCGCTACCTGGACGAGCAGGGCGTGGCCGACCGCGCCGAGGTGGTCACCGCGAACTTCTTCGAACCGCTGCCCGTCGAGGCGGACGCCGTGATCCTGTGCGACGTCCTCGGTGACTGGGACGACGAGGACGCGACCCTCATCCTGCGCCACTGCACCGACGCCACCACCGAGCGCGGACGCGTGGTCATCGTCGAGATGCTGCCCGATCCGCAGCGCATGGACCTGTTCACCGAGATGGACCTGCGGATGATGATCTACGTCGGTGGCCGGATGCGCGATCTGGAAGGCACCGAGCGGGTCGCCGAAGCAGCCGGGCTCTCGGTGCACGACATCACGCCGCTCGACAACGGCTACACCATCATCGAGTGCCTGCCGAGTCCGTGACCGGCAGGAGGGCGGCGACGTTGGCGCGCCACGGCTCCGGCAGGTCCGGCAGCGCCGCCACCATCCGGTCGGCGAGCTCCCGGCGGCCCTGGGAGCGGAACGCGAACACCTCGGCGACGCTCACCCCGTGATCCGGCCGGGACAGCAGCTCGACGGGGTCGCCCGCGCGCACCTCGCCCGGTTCCTCGACGGCAAGGTACGCACCGGTGCGGCCGTGCTGGGTGAACCGCTTGACCAGTCCCTGCACGTCCCAGAACCCGGCGAAGACCTTGCACGGGGTGCGCGGCCCGGTCACCCGCAGCACCGCGCCGCCGATCCGCCACCGCTCCCCGATCACCGCGACGCTGCTCTCGCAGCCGGTGAGGGTCAGGTTCTCCCCGGCGTTGCCCGCGGACAGCTCCTGGCCGAGTTCGGCGGTCCAGTACCGCAGCTCCTCGGTGTCGAACGCGTAGGCCGCCTGGTACCAGGCTCCGTGGTGCTTGGTGTCGCAGACGGTGTCGCCCTCGACGCCGGCGGTGCCGAACCACACGGGCCCCGGCATCGGACGCTTGTCGATACCGCTGCGCCCGACCCGCCCCGTCCAGGCACCGGTCCGCACCACCGCGACGTTCACTGATTCGACGTACCCCACCGACCCAACCTAACCGCCCGTCCGGCGAACCGGATCCGGGGAGTGGCGCGCCAGCGGCGGTGCCGTCGCCGTGCGCAGGCTCGTCAGAGCAGGCCGCGCGCCCGTTCCACCGCCTGCCGGGCCTCCTCGACCAGCCGCGAGACGAGTTCCGCGGCGGGCAGCGGGCGCGCCTGGGCGTAGGTCTGCCCGGCCCACAACGACATCGCCTCGGGATCCCCGGCCTTGCCCACCGCACCCCGCACCGGCTTGGTGAGGTGGTGCAGCTGGGGATAGGCCGCCGGAGCCTCGGGTCCGTGCTCGGTCATGAACCGGTTCACCAGACCGCGCGCGGGCCTACCGCTGAACGCCCTGGTCACACCGGTCTCCCGCTGTCCGGACGCGATCTCGGACCGCTGCGCGGGTTGCGTTCCGGCCTCGTCGCACACCAGGAAGGCGGTCCCCAGCTGCGCGGCGACCGCCCCGGCGGCCAGCACCGCGGCGACGTCCGCGCCGTGCACCAGGCCACCGGCGGCCACCACGGGCAGATCCACCTCGGCCTGGACCATCCGCAGCGCCGCCAGCAGCCCGTACAGCGGGCCGCCGCCCGCGGACCGCTCGTCGTCGTCGAACACCGCGCGGTGCCCACCCGCTTCCATGCCCTGCACGCACAGCAGGTCGGCGCCCACCTCGGCGGCGACGCGCGCCTCGCGCGGCGTGGTGACCGTGACGACCACCTCGGCACCCACCTCGTGCAGGCGGTCCACAGTGGACTTCTCCGGTGCGCCGAAGGTGAACGACACGACCGGCACCCGCTCGGCGATGACGAGCTCGACCTTCGCCTGGTACTGGTCGTCGTCCCAGTGCGGGGGGCCCGCCGCGACGCCGTACCGGTCCGCCTCGGCCTCCACACGACGCCGGTAGGGCTCCAGGTCGACGTCGCTGCGCTCGCCGGGGACGAACAGGTTCACGCCGAACGGCTCGGAGGTCAGCGAACGGGTCGTGGCGATCTGCTCGGCGAGCGCCTCCTCGGAGAGGTAACCCGCTGCCAGGAAACCGAACCCACCCGCCGAACACACCGCCGCGACGAGTTCGGGCGTCGAGATCCCGCCCGCCATCGGCGCGACGACGACCGGAATCGACCGTGCTGCGATCATCCTCCGACCGTAGTCCGGGCACCTGGGGCGGCGCACCGCGCCGTCGTGCGGGTCACCCCGGCCGCGGATGTGTCGACCACCACTGCTCTCCCACCGGCATTCCCCCTTTCTGTTGAGGCATAACGGAATTGCGGGATTGATCGGGAGGGCATGACATGCGGACCACCACGCGCGACGACATCACCATCCGGACGGCCGGCGGCGAGGACGTCCCGGCCATCGCCGAGCTGCTCGGCGCGGCGTTCCAGGACGACCCCCGGATGGCGGCCCTGCTGCCGGATCCGGCGCACCGCGCGGACAAGCTCGGCCCGCTGTTCTCCCTCCTGCTGAGCCAGGAACACCCCGGCCACGCCGCCGAGCTCGCCTGGCGCGACGGCCGCCTGGAGGCCGCCGCGGTGTGGGACCGGCCGGGCGGGCCGGTCACCCCGCTGGCCCGTCGGCTCTACCACCTCCCCGCATTGCTGTCGATCTTCCGGTGGCGGATTCCCGATGCCGTGCGAGCGATCGAGACGCTCAACGCGAGCGACAGCCACCGGCCGGACGAGCCGCACTGGCACCTGTTCGCCATCGGCACGCATCCGCAGCGCCGCGGGCGCGGCGTCGCCGGCGCGCTGCTCGCGTCCGGCCTCGACCGCGCGGACGACCACGACACCCCGGTGTACGTCGAAACCACCGCCCACGCCGGCGTCACGCACTTCCGGGAGCACGGTTTCCGGGTGATCCACGAATTCCCGGTCGCAGGCGGGCTCACCGTCTACGGCATGTGGCGCACACCGCGCGGATGAGCGGTGTTCCCGGATCCGGTGTGACCGCGCCGCCCGGCATCCCCGCGGGGCGGCGGACGGGCTGCGCCTAGGCCGGTGGGCGCAGGCCGGCGATGAGGTCCGCCGGTGAGAACTCGACCGGGAACGGGTTGCGTGTTCGGAAGACCTCGTCACCGACCGCGCGCTCGACGCGCTGGTACTCGGCGCCGCCGACGAGGTCCCAGGCCGTGGCCGTCGGGACGTCCAGGTCGGGGTCCACCAGCCAGAAGTGCCGCACACCGAGCCGGGCGTACACGGCCTTCTTCAGGCTCGCGTCCTTGAGCAGGCTGCTGGCCGAGCTCACCTCGACCGCCAACACGGGCGGTGCGGGGAGGTTCTCCAGCGTCAGATCGGCGTACCGGGCGACCAGCACGTCCGGCCGCAGTTCGTTGAAGATGTCGTGCCGGACGCCGAACGGTGCCGTGAGCACCCGGTGTTTCGGCGTGCACGCCTGGCGCAACCGGACGAACAGCTCGCCGACGGCCTCCTGGTGCGGCCATTCCGGCGCGAGGCTCACCAGCAGTTCCCCGTCGATGAGCTCGTACCGGCGGCCGTCGTCGGGCATCTCGGCCAGGTCGTGGACGTTGAAACGACGTCCGTTCGCGTTCGTGCGCATGGCGGGCTCCTCTCCGCGGTGGTGGCCGAACCCCTGTTCGGCCGCTCTGCCCTGTAGAGGCGCCGCACGCCCGCACGGATACATCCAGCCCGCCTCGTTCACCGGGCCGTGGGACAGAAAAAGCGGGCGGGAACCCGACGCCTGGGTTCCCGCCCGCTCCGCACCATCGCGATCTTCCGACACCCCGCCACAGGGCCGCTGGTGCGTTCAGGGTGATCGGCGGTGGCGCGGACGGTCCGGGCCGGGTCGCCCCGCCAGGGGCGCCGGGCGCCGCGCCACGCCGATCACGGTCTGGTGTCCGGCCGTCGCCGGACGCCGCCTCAGAACTGGGCGGCCTCGGTGGACCCGGCCAGCGCCGTGGTCGACGAGTCCGGGCTCACCGCCGTGCTGATCAGGTCGAAGTAACCGGTCCCCGCCTCGCGCTGGTGGCGCGTGGCCGTGTAGCCGTCCTTCTCCGCGGCGAACTCGCGCTCCTGCAGGTCCACGTAGGACGTCATGCCGTCCGCCGCGTAGCCCTTGGCCAGGTCGAACATGCTGTAGTTCAGCGCGTGGAAGCCCGCCAACGTGATGAACTGGAACTTGTAGCCCATGTGGCCGAGTTCGCGCTGGAACTTGGCGATGGTGCTGTCGTCCAGGTTCTTCCGCCAGTTGAACGACGGCGAGCAGTTGTAGGCCAGCATCTGGTCCGGGTACTTGTCCTTGACCGCCTCGGCGAACCGCCGCGCGACGTCCAGGTCCGGAGTGGAGGTCTCCATCCAGATCAGGTCGGCGTGCGGCGCGTAGGCCAGCGCGCGGGTGATGCACGGCTCGATGCCGTTGCGGACCTTGAAGAAGCCCTCCGGAGTGCGCTCGCCGGTCAGGTACTGCCGGTCGCGCTCGTCGACGTCGCTGGTGAGCAGCGTCGCGGCCTGGGCGTCGGTGCGCGCGATGACCAGCGACGGGACGCCGGCGACGTCGGCGGCCAGCCGGGCGGCGTTGAGCGTCTTGACGTGCTGGCCGGTGGGGATGAGCACCTTGCCGCCGAGGTGGCCGCACTTCTTCTCGGAGGCCAGCTGGTCCTCCCAGTGCACACCGGCGGCACCGGCGGCGATCATGCCCTTCATCAGCTCGTAGGCGTTGAGCACACCGCCGAACCCGGCCTCGGCGTCGGCGACGATCGGCGCCAGCCAGTGGGTCGACTGGCCCTCGACCTCCTCGGCCTGCGGGTCCAGCGCCTCGGACCAGGAGATCTGGTCGGCGCGCTTGAGGGCGTTGTTGATCCGGCGAACCACCGACGGGACCGAGTTGGCCGGGTAGAGGCTCTGGTCCGGGTAGGTCTCGCCGGCCAGGTTGGCGTCGGCGGCGACCTGCCAGCCGGACAGGTAGATGGCCTTGAGCCCGGCGCGGACCTGCTGGACGGCCTGGTTGCCGGTCAGCGCGCCGAGGGCGTTGACGTAGTCGGTCTCGTGCAGCAGCTTCCACAGCCGCTCGGCGCCCTGGCGAGCCAGCGTGTGCTCCTCCTGCACGGAACCGCGCAGTCGGATGACGTCCTCGGCGGTGTGGGTCCGCTCGATGCCCCTCCAGCGCGGGTCGGTCTCCCACTCGCGCCGGAGGTCCTCGGCGGCCTTCTTCGCCTGCTCGCGGATGCCTGGCTGGAGGCTCATGGTGTTCACCTTTCCGGATCGCTCGCGGCCTGTTGATCCCAGTGTTGACCGCTCTCCGGCGAAACACACCGAGATTTCCCTGTTAATTTCTGTTCTTTTTCTGCTAGCATCAACGCCATGGCAGGGTTCATCGCCGAAGAAGACCGTAATTTTTCGACCGAACATGACCTTCTGGTGTTCGGTCAGCGCCTCCGGCACTTGCGCCGCGCGGCCGGACTGACCCTCGTCGAGCTCGGCGAACGGGTCGGACGGGCCCCCTCGCAGCTGTCGCTGTTGGAGAACGGTCACCGCGAGCCGAAGCTGTCGCTGCTGCGCTCGCTCGCCGAGGCGCTCGGCACCTCGGTCGACGAACTGCTGTCCAAGAAACCGCCGAACCGGCGCGCCGAGCTGGAGATCGCCGTGGAGAAGGCCCAGCTCGACCCGCTGTACCAGCGCCTCGGGGTACCGCCGCTCAAGGTCGGCAAACGCGTTCCCACCGAGGCGCTGGAGCACGTGCTCGCGCTCTACGAGGAGCTGAAGCGGCGCGAGACCAAGCAGGTCGCGACCCCGGAGGAGGCCCGCCAGGCCAACGCCGAGCTGCGCCGCATGATGCGCGAGCACGGCAACTACTTCCCCGAGATCGAGAAGGCCGCGGCCGAGATCCTCGACCGGGTCGGCTACCACGGCGGGGCGCTGTCCGAGGGGCTCATCCAGTCGATCGCGACCCAGCTTGGCTTCGGGCTGCGGTTCGTCACCGACCTACCGCGTTCGGTCCGCTCGGTCACCGACCTGAAGAACCGGCGGATCTTCCTGCGACGCGAGTCCCTGGGGATGCACAGCCCGCGGACGATCCTGCTGCAGACGCTCGGCCACCTGACCCTCGGCCACGGCCAGCCCCGCGACTTCGCCGACTTCCTGCGGCAGCGGGTCGAGGCCAACTACTTCGCCGCCGCGGTCCTGGTTCCGGAATCGGCCGCGGTGCCGTTCCTCCAGGAGGCCAAGCAGGAGCGCGACCTGGCCGTGGAGGACCTGCGGGACGTCTTCTCGGTGTCCTACGAGATGGCCGCCCACCGGTTCACCAACCTCGCCACCCGGTACCTGGACCTGGTGTGCCACTTCGTGCGCAACGACGAGACCGGCATCATCTACAAGGCGTACGAGAACGACGGCCTGGTCTTCCCCACCGACCCGACCGGGGCCATCGAGGGGCAGCGCATGTGCCGGTACTGGGCCGGGCGCCAGGTCTTCACGTCCCCGGACCGCTACTCGACGTACTACCAGTACACCGACAAACCGGGGGCCACCCACTGGTGCGTGGCGCACGTGGATCCCAGCCGCGGGCGGGACTTCGCGATCACGCTCGGCGTGCCCTACGCCGAGTCGCGCTGGTTCCGCGGCCGGGACACCACCAACCACGCCAAGTCCGGCTGCCCGAACGGCGAGTGCTGCCAGCGCCCGCCCGCCGAACTGGCCAGCCGCTGGGAGGGCATGGTGTGGCCGTCGGCCCGCGCGCACTCGCACGTGCTCGCGGCGCTGCCGTCGGACACCTTCCCCGGCGTGGACGAAGCGGACGTGTACTCGTTCGTGGAGGCGCACCAGGACTGACCGGCGGCCCGGTCACACCCCCGTTCGGGAGGCCCGCCGGGCGGAGGCGGCTTCGGTCAGCGACCGGCCCAGCGTCTCCTCCGCCCACAGCACGCACGCCAACAGCCCGACCAGGGTGATGCCGGTGCCGAGGAACATCGTGACCGAGGTGCCGAGCTGCTCCAGCGAGACCGGCACCAGGTACGTGCCGACCGCGGCACCGACCCGGCTCAGCGCCACGGCGAGCCCCACCGCCGAGGCGCGGATGGACGTCGGGAACAACTCGTTCGGATACAGCCATTCGAGGATGCCCGGGCCGCCCGCGAAGAAGGCGTAGAGGCAGAAGCACGCGATCACGGCCGCCGCGGGCGCCCCCGGCCACACCCCGAGCACCGCCAGGGGAACCGCCATGAGGGCGAACGAGCCGATGATCGTCCGGCGCCGCCCCGCAGTGTCCAGCAACTTCATCGCAGGCAGACATCCGAGCAGGAAAAGGGCGCTGATCAGCGCGGATCCGAGGTTGCTCAGATTCTGCGAGTCCAGCCCGAACGCCGCGAGCATGGTCGGTCCGAACAGGTACATCGCCCACATCGGGATCACTTGGCAGGCGTAGAAGACGGACACGAACACCGCCCGGCGCAGGTACACCCCTCGGAACAGTTCCCGCAGACCGCCGCGGCGGACCTCGGCCTCGCGCGCGGCCACCAGCTCGTCGCCGTCGACCGCCACCCCGAGGACCTCCCGGATCAACGCGGCCGCGCTGTCGGGCCGGCCCCGGTCGACCAGCCACCGCGGGGATTCGGGAGTTCCGTGGCGCATCACGAGGACCAGAGCGCTGATGACCGCGGCACTGCCCAGAATCCACCGCCAACCGGCCGGTCCCGCCACCTCGGTGAGCCCCCAACCGACCGCGTAGGACAGCATGGCGCCGAGGTACCAGGCGATGATCACCCCGCCCATCGCGCGCGCCCGCTGCTTGCGCGGGAACCACTCGGCCAGCAACGCGGTGGCGATCGGGTAGTCGGCGCCGACCGCGAAGCCGATGACGAACCGCAGCAGGACGAGTTGCCAGGCGTCCGCGACGAACACGCAGAGGACCGACGCGACCAGCAGCACGGCGAGGTCCACTGTGTACATCGCACGGCGTCCGACCCGGTCCGTCAGCGGTCCGATGAGCAGACCGCCGAGGAACATCCCGACCAGCGCCACCACCCCGATCAGCGCCGAGGCTGTCGTGCCCAGGCGCATCTCCGCGGAAATCCCGGGCAGCGCGACCCCCACGATGCTGAGCAGGTATCCGTCCAGCAGCGGTCCGCCGCAGCACGCGACGAGCAGCTTCCGGTGGAACGAACGCATCGGAGCGTTCTCGACGACGTCGAGCTCCATTGTCGATTCCTCCCGTTTCGCGGCGCCCACCCCCGGCGGGAGCACCAGGGCGAGCGGAATCCGCGGCGAATGCGTCGCCGACAATCGCGATTTCCACCGTTCGGCACCGCTTCATTACCGCGGAGCGGCCAGACTCGCGGCCTCTGACCTGCGACGATGTCGCGTCGTAGGGACTCTGTACGGCTGTGGTGAATCACCGTAGCGGCGCCGGATGCGGTGCGGAACCGGTTTCGCGAACTGTTCCCGAGACCGGTTTTCGATGCATTCCATAGAGCAGCTCTATGCGAGCTGTTCAAGCGAACTCAGAGCCTGTCTTCGAACTCGTTTTGGGTGGCGGTGCCGGGAGCGGAACCTCGGCGGCGGTGCAGGTTGCTTGCGCACTCACCGAAAGAGAAAGCGGCTCACGCCGCTTACCACGACCCGCCGGAACCAAGTTCAAAGACAGGCACTCAGCGGCGCTTGCGCGCACGTCCCGGTTCGGCCAGCACGCGCGCCATGCGGACGAACTCCGCTGCCGCCGGGGAAAGCGGCCCGGGGCGCCAGAACAGGACTCCGCGGCGGACGACCCGGGGCCGCAGCGGCAGCACCGCGGCTCCCCGGGCCGCCGCGTCCTGGGCCATCGTGCGGGGCAGCAACGTCGCACCCGCCCCGGACAGCACCAGCGGGACGATCATGGCCTGGTGCGCGGTCTCCACCGCGACCGCCGGACTCGCGCCCTTCGCGCCCACCGTGTCCTCGATGACCGCGCGCGTCGCGGTGCCGCGCGGTGTCGTCACCCAGTCCAACGCGGCCAACTCCCCCGCGCCCAGCCCCGAACGTCCGGCCGCGACAGCGGAATCCGGCGGCAGCACGGCGAAGATCTCGCGACCGCGCAGCACCAGGCTCTCCAGGTCGTCGACCGCCCGCTCGGCCGCGTCGACCATGCCGAGTTCGCACTCGCCGGTCCGCACCGCACCGGTCACATCCGTGCCCAGTTCCGGGTCCGAGATCGTGACCGCGACCTTCGGGTGCTCGCGCAGGAACGCCCCGACCAGCTCCGCCAGCGGATCCACGGCCAGCGTCGTCTGCGCCACCACGTCCAGGCGTCCGGCCGACAGGCCCAGCACCTGCCGCACCGAGGCGGTGGCGGTGCTGAAGTCGCGCATCACCTGACGCGCCGGCTCCAGCAACGCCTCGCCCGCCGGGGTCAGCGCCACGCCGTGCGGCAACCGGTGGAACACCTTGCCGCCGAGCCGGTTCTCCAGGCTGCGGATGGCGTGCGACAGCGACGGCTGGGCCACGTGCAGGGCCTGCGCCGCGGCCGTGAAACTCCCGTGCTCGGCGATGGCCAGGAAGTACTCCAACTCGCGGCGGTCCATGGCCCCGAATCGTCCGCCTACTCGTGCGCGGCCACGAACCGGGCCCGCTCCTGCTCGCTGTCGACGTCGCTGTACAGGTCGTCGGCGAGGTCCACGCGCAACCAGTGCAACCGCCCGGTGAACCGGTTGTCGACCACCGGGTAGTCGTCGGTCACCGGCGAAGCCCGGTCCACCCCCACGTCGAAGGTCTCGTCGAACGCGAAGTAGTACGGGATCGTCGCGTCCACCCGGCCCTCGGCCACCTGCTCGCCGTCCACCGACAACGTCACCGAACCGCCTTTGCCGACCCCACCGCCGTCGTAGGCGAACGCCATGCGGACCTCGTGGCGTCCGGCGGGCAGCGGCTCCGGCGACCGCACGGTGCGGACCGTCAGTCCGAAGTGGTTGTAGGCGTAGCTGAGCCGGCCCCGGTGGAAGTAGAACGACCAACCGCCGAACCTCCCGCCCTGCGCCACGAGCACGCCCTCGGCCCCTCCGTCGGGAACGTCGACCTCCGCGGTCAGGGCGTGCGAGCGGTTCTTGACGTTCGGCGCGGTCTCCTCGGTCAGCCGCTTGGCCCCCGCGTGGAAGGTCACCGAAGTCCGGTCGCCCATCAGGTCCAGCCGACCGGCCTCCTTCGGGTTCTCCCGCTCGGTCATCCGGTCGTCCAGCGGCAGCACGTTGTGCTTGACCGCCTCGATCAGGAAGAGCTGTTGGAGTTCGCGCAGTTTCTCCGGGTGTTCGGCGGCGATGTCGCGCGCCTGCGTCCAGTCCGAGGTGGTGTCGTAGAGCTCCCAGACGTCGTCGTCGAAGGAGCGTTCCTCGCCGTCCTGCACCATCACCCACGGCGTGCCGTGCCGGGTCACCGCCATCCAGCCGTCCTGGTAGATGCCGCGGTTGCCGACCATCTCGAAGTACTGCACGCGGTGGCGGTCGGGCGCGTCGGCGTCGTTGAAGCTGTAGAGCATGCTGGTGCCCTCGATGGGCTGCTGGGCGATGCCGTTCACCTCGGTCGGGTGCGGGATGCCCGCCGCCTCCAGCACCGTCGGCAGCACGTCGATGACGTGGTGGAACTGGTGCCGGATCCCGCCGTTCTCGGCGATGCCCCGCGGCCAGTGCACGATCATCCCGTCCCGGGTCCCGCCGAAGTGCGAGGCGACCTGCTTGGTCCACTGGTACGGCGTGTTCATCGCCAGCGCCCAGCCGACCGGGTAGTGCGCGTGGGTGGTGGCGTCGCCCAACGCGTCGTCGTGGGCGTTGATGAACTCGGCGCTGTCCGGGATGCCGCTGGCGAAGCGGTGTTCGTTGAGCGTGCCGCCCAGACCGCCCTCGGCGGAGGCACCGTTGTCGCCGAGGATGTAGACGAACAGCGTGTTGTCCAGCTCGCCGATCTCCTCCAGCGCGTCGACGAACCGGCCGACCTGGTCGTCGGTGTGCTCGGCGAAGCCGGCGTAGAGCTCCATCAGGGACGCGGCGGCCCGCTTCTCGGCGTCGGACAGCTCGTCCCAGTGCGGCACTCCCTCGGCCCACGGCGCCAGCTCGGCGTCCTGCGGCACGACGCCGAGTTCCTTCTGCCGCCGCAGGGTGATCTCGCGCTGCTCGTCCCAACCGTGGTCGAACCTGCCCCGGTACTTCTCGCGGTACTCCTTGGGCACGTGGTACGGCGCGTGCGTGGCGCCGAAGGGCAGGTACACGAAGAACGGGTTGTCCGGCTTGAGCGAGTGCTGGTCGCGGACCCAGTCGATGGCCTGGTCCACCAGGTCCTCGGACAGGTGGTAGCCGTCCTCGGGCTTGCGGGACGGTTCGACCGGCTTCGTGCCGTCGAACAGCACCGGGTACCAGTGGTTCATCTCGGCGCACAGGAAGCCGTAGAATCTGTCGAAGCCCTCACCGGTCGGCCACCGGTCGAACGGCCCGGCCGCGCTGACATCGCGCGCCGGGGTCTGGTGCCACTTGCCGAACGCAGCGGTGCTGTACCCGTTCCCCTGCAGGATCTGGCCCATCGTGGCGGCGCTCAACGGCCGGATGCCGCAGTAGCCGGGCGCGGCGCTGGCCATCTCCGTGGTGACGCCCATGCCCACCGAGTGGTGGTTGCGCCCGGTCAGCAGCGCCTGCCGGGTCGGCGAGCAGATCGCCGTGACGTGGAAGCGGCTGTAGCGCAGGCCGCCGTCGGCCAGCCGTTCCGCGGTCGGCATGCGGCACGGACCGCCGAACGCGCTCGGTGCGCCGAAACCCATGTCGTCGACGAGCACCACGACCACGTTCGGCGCGCCCTCCGGTGGCGTGAGCGGCTGCTGCGGTTGGAACGGCGGGCGCTGGTCGCGGACGTCCAACGCGTTCGCCGAAGGCCGCTCCGGACCGGGGATCGGCAACCGTTCACGGGACACGCTCATGCACGACCTCCAGCGCCACGCCACCGCGTTCCGCGGTGCACCAAGGGATTCAGCGCGGCGAAGACCGAAAGGCGAAGCCGCGCAATGACATTCCGCCCCGGATGCTAGTCGTCACCCGGCCCGGCACAAGGACGTCCGCATGCCGGGCAGGAGACGCGGTTCACCCCACCGCCGAACGCTGCCTGGTCAACCGCGTGCCATGGCGGCGCAGACCGGTTGTCGATGCGGCCCATAGAAGCCGCCTATGGGATGTGCCAGCTCCGCAGGAACGGCCACGTGGTGTCGAACGCCTCCGAGTCGCTGGATTTGCCGACCAGCCCGCACTCCTCCCGACCTGCGTTCGAAGGCGGTCAGCCGCGAACCGGAGGGCGCGGACTACCGCGGGTCACTTCTTGCCCTTCTTCTCGTCCTTGCCCGCGTCGTCGGTGGACAGCGCGGCGACGAAGGCTTCCTGCGGGACCTCGACGCGGCCGATGGTCTTCATCCGCTTCTTGCCTTCCTTCTGCTTCTCCAGCAGCTTGCGCTTCCGGCTGATGTCACCGCCGTAGCACTTGGCCAGCACGTCCTTGCGGATGGCGCGGATCGTCTCGCGGGCGATCACCCGCGACCCGATGGCGGCCTGGATCGGCACCTCGAACTGCTGGCGCGGGATCAGCTCGCGCAGCTTGGTGGCCATCTTCGTGCCGTAGGCGTAGGCCGAGTCGCGGTGCACGATCGCGCTGAACGCGTCCACCGCCTCGCCCTGCAGCAGGATGTCGACCTTGACCAGGTTGGACGACTGGTCGCCCGCTTCCTCGTAGTCCATCGACGCGTAGCCGCGGGTGCGCGATTTGAGCTGGTCGAAGAAGTCGAACACGATCTCGGCGAGCGGCAGCGTGTACCGCAGCTCCACGCGGCTCTCCGAGAGGTAGTCCATGCCGGACAGCTGCCCGCGGCGCCCCTGGCACAGTTCCATGATCGTGCCCACGAACTCCGACGGGGCGATCACGGTGCACTTGGCGACCGGTTCGCGGACCTCCCGGATCTTGCCCTCGGGCCAGTCCGACGGGTTGGTGACCTCCAGCTCGGTGCCGTCCTCCAGCTCCACGTGGTAGACGACGTTGGGCGCGGTGGAGATCAGGTTCAGGTCGAACTCGCGCTCCAGCCGGGCCCGGGTGATCTCCAGGTGCAGCAGGCCGAGGAAGCCGCAGCGGAACCCGAAGCCCAGCGCGCCCGACGTCTCCGGCTCGTAGGTCAGCGCCGCGTCGTTGAGCTGCAGCTTGTCCAGGGCCTCCCGCAGCAGCGGGTAGTCCGAGCCGTCCACCGGGTAGAGCCCGGAGTAGACCATCGGCTTCGGTTCCCGGTAACCGCTCAGCGGCTCCTCGGCGCCCTTGCGCTCGGAGGTGACGGTGTCGCCGACCTTGGACTGGCGGACGTCCTTCACACCGGTGATCAGGTAGCCGACCTCGCCGACGCCGAGCCCCTTGGACGGCTTCGGCTCCGGCGAGATGATGCCGACTTCCAGCAGCTCGTGCGTGGCGCCGGTGGACATCATCCGGATCCGCTGGCGCGGCGTGATCTTGCCGTCCACCACCCGGATGTAGGTGACCACGCCGCGGTAGGTGTCGTAAACCGAGTCGAAGATCATCGCGCGGGGCGGCGCGTCGGCCACGCCCTCCGGCGGCGGGACCTGCCGCACCACCTCGTCCAGCACGGCGTCGACGCCCTCGCCGGTCTTCGCCGAGACCCGCAGCACGTCCTCCGGGTCGCACCCGATGATGTGGGCCAGCTCGGCGGCGTACTTGTCCGGCTCGGCCGCGGGCAGGTCGATCTTGTTGAGCACCGGGATGATCTGCAGGTCGTGCTCCATGGCGAGGTAGAGGTTCGCCAGCGTCTGCGCCTCGATGCCCTGGGCCGCGTCGACCAGCAGGATCGCGCCCTCGCACGCGGCCAGCGACCGGCTCACCTCGTAGGTGAAGTCGACGTGGCCGGGGGTGTCGATCATGTGCAGCACGTGGTCGACCCCGTCGACGGTCCACGGCAGCCGCACGTTCTGCGCCTTGATCGTGATGCCGCGCTCACGCTCGATGTCCATCCGGTCGAGGTACTGCGCCCGGTACGCGCGTTCCTCCAGAACCCCGGTGAGCTGCAACATCCGGTCGGCCAGCGTCGACTTGCCGTGGTCGATGTGCGCGATGATGCAGAAGTTCCGGATGCGTTCGGGATCCGTGAACGTGGTGTCGGCGAAGCTGGTCACTCCGTGGTCCTCGCGGATGTCGGTGCAGGGGTCACCCCATGTTCCCACGACACGGGGAGCGCCCGGCGCCCAACTCCGGGTCGCCCCCGGTGCGGGCCCGCACCCGCCGCTGCTGAACTGGGGCGATGAGCGGGCGCGGCGTGTTCGCCGAGCGACGCGAACGGAGATCATCGCCGGGGCGCCGGTGCTGCTCCGGATCCGGGTGCACCGCGCTCAGCGGCTCACGGTTGCCGGACGTCGGCGCGGAGCGGATGACCGTCCGGGATCTCCACCAGCACGATCCGCATGCCGTCCGGATCGGCGATCCACGCCTCGTCGAGACCCCACGGCTGGCGGGCGGGCTCGGCCAGCTCGGTGACGCCGAGCTCGCGGAGCCGCTGGAACTCGGCCCGGACGTCCCGCACCTGCAACCACAGCACCTGGTCGGGACTCGGCCCCTGCTCACCCCGCCCGGACACCTCCAGGAACCCCTGCCCGAGGAAGAACACGATGCCACCGGGGAACTCCCGGAAGATCGCCAGTCCGAGCACGTCCCGGTAGAACTCGACCGCGCCGTCCGGGTCCCGGGGCCGCAGGATCATCCGGCTGTTCAGGACCTCCATGCCCTGTTTGTACCGGCCCGGCTCACGCCACGCCGAGGAGAACAACACCGGCGAGTACCACCACGGCACCGGTCATGCGCCTGCCCGGTTGGGCCTCACCGAGGACGCGCCAGGCCAGCAGGCCCGCCAGCACGATGCTCAGCTCGCGGGCCGGGGCGACCAGGCTCACCGGCGCCAGCTGCATCGCGAACAGCACCAGGATGTAGGCCAGCGGCGACAGCAGGGCCACGGCCAGGACCTCCTTGCGGTGCTCGGTCCAGATCGAGGCGATCTGCCCGCGCCGGGGCAGGGCGTAGGGGGCGAGGAACACCGAACGGGCGAAGTTGCTCGTCCAGTCGAACAGCAGCGGCGAGAGCGCGAGCCCGGTCACGGCGTGCGCGTCCCAGACCGTGTAGGTCGCGATCAACGCGCCGGTGACCAGGCCGAACCCGACCCCGGCCAGACTCGCCCGGGAACGCGGCACGCCATCGGAGAACCCGATCACGAACACGCCCAGGACGACCAGCGCTCCGCCCAGCAGGCCCACGGCCCCGGGCCGCTCGCCGAGCACGAGGACGGCGAACAGCATCGACAGCATCGGGCCGGTCCCGCGCGCCAGCGGGTAGACGACGGACATGTCGGCGGCCCCGTAACCGCGCTGCAACAGCAGGAAGTAGGCGAGGTGCACCACCGCGCTCACCGCGACGCCGACCAGCCAGTCGGACAGCGCCGGGGCACCGGCCCACAGCAGGGAGCCCGCCATCACCGGCAGGTAGAGGACGGCTGAACAGGTGGCGGTCAACCAGACGAAGCCCGCTCCGGCGGAGCCCGCCCGCTTGGCGAAGAAGTTCCACGCCGCGTGGCAGAAGGCGGCGGCGATGACCAACAGGACGGCGGCGAAACCCATCGAACCCTCTCGGGGCCGCGCGGGCGCGCGGCCTCCGGGTTCCTCCAGGCTTTTGTCCCGTCAGATGTGCGGGCGCTTCCTGCCACGCCCGTCGGTGCCGCTCGGACCTGACCTCCGCGCTTCTGGTTGTGTGGTCTGCGACGGCGAAGCGGAAGCGGAACCCTAGGCACAACCCCTCGGAGATCCTAATCAGCGGGGTGCCGGACGCTCATCCGTCCGTGCCGCGCATCACTCCTCGGCCGACCGGACGGCCAGCTTCGCCAACCGCCGCGGCGTCGGCCAGCGCACCTTGTAGACCCAGCCGAGCTTCTCCAGCAACCAGATCAGCCGGGCGGAGATGTCGATCTGACCCCGGCGCACCCCGTGGCGCGCGCACGTGGGATCGGCGTGGTGCGAGTTGTGCCACGACTCGCCGAACGACAGCAGCGCCAGCGGCCAGAAGTTCGCCGACCGGTCGCGGCTCCTGAACGGCCGCTCGCCGATCATGTGGCAGATCGAGTTCACCGACCACGTGACGTGGTGCAGCACCGCCACCCGCACCAGCCCGGCCCAGAAGAACCCGGTGAGCACCCCGGTCCAGGACCAGGTGAGCAGCCCTCCGAGGAGCGCCGGCATGAGCAGCGTGGTCGCGGTCCACACCGGGAACAGCCGGTCGACGACGCGGATGCCCCGGTCACCGCGCAGGTCGGGGGCGAAGCGCTTGGCGTTGGTCAGATCCCGCTCGAACAGCCACCCCATGTGCGCGTGCCAGAACCCGCGTGCGAGGGCGATCGGACTCGTGCCGAACAGCCACGGCGAATGCGGATCGCCCTCCCGGTCGGCATAGGCGTGGTGCCGCCGGTGGTCCGCGACCCAGCGGATCACCGGCCCCTGGACGGCCATGCTCCCGGCGACCGCGAGCGCCACCCGGAGCGCTCGCTTCGCCTTGAACGCGCCGTGCGTGAAGTAACGGTGGAAACCGATCGTCACGCCGAGGCCGCTCAGGCAGTAGAAGAACACCGCGAGGGCCACGTCGATCCAACTCAACCCCCATCCCCACGCGACGGGGACGGCGATGGCCAAGGCGACCATCGGGACGATGACGAACGTGCCCACCAGCGCGGTCGCCCCGCGCGGGCGCTGGCCGAAGGTGATCGGTTCTGCGCCACCGCCAACGGAAATGCCGGTCATGGGACCACTTCCCCGAATGCGTACTCCACCTGTGAGCCCGAATTCCTAGAGTCCGGCAGGCGCCCGGGCCTCGCAAGATCAATTGGGCGTTCCACGAGGGCGGGTGGCCGCGAAGCCGCAGGTGGGCGTTGTTAGCATGACCAGTCGTGCCGTGCGGCGTTCCGCCGTGGAGGAAAGCTGCCCCGGGCAGTGCCAGACAAGCGCGGCGCGATCGACACCAGACGAGAGAGAGGCACCGCAGTGGCCAACATCAAGTCCCAGATGAAGCGGATCCGCACCAACGAGAAGAACCGGCTGCGCAACAAGTCCGTGAAGTCCTCGGTCAAGACGGCCATCCGCAAGTTCCGCGAGGCCGCTGCTGCCGGTGACAAGGACAAGGCCGTCGAGCTGCAGCGGGCCGCCGCCCGCGCGCTGGACAAGGCCGTCAGCAAGGGTGTCATCCACAAGAACCAGGCGGCGAACAAGAAGTCGGCGTTGGCCAAGGCCGCCGACAAGCTCTGATCGCCTCCGCGATTCGCGAAAGGCCCTTCCCGGCGGGAAGGGCCTTTTTCGTCATCTCTCGGAACGGCTGTTCCGCAGTTCGAGCAAGCGCCGCACCGCGCGTTCGAGCGCGTACTCGGCGTCCGCGGCCACGCCCTTGACGTCGGCGTTGACCTCGGCCACCACCTGCAACGCCTCGCTCAGCGCGGAGCTGTTCCAGCCGCGCGACTGCGCGAGCGCCTTCTTGACCTTCCACGGCGGCATGCCCAGCTCGCCTGCCAGCCGGAACGGGTCGCTGCGGCCCACCGAGGCGACCCGGCCGATGGTGCGCACCGCGTCGGCGAGGGCGTCGGCGATGAGCACGTGCGGAACACCGAGCTGCAGCGCCCACCGCAGCGCTTCCAGCGCCCCGGCGCGGTCTCCGGTCACCGCCTTCTCGGCGACCGCGAAGCCGGTGACCTCGGCACGGCCGCGGTGGTAGCGCCGGACCGCGTTCTCGTCCACCCGCCCACCGGCGTCCGCGACGAGTTGGGTGGCCGAGGAGGACAGCTCCCGCAGGTCCGAGCCGACCGTCTCGATGAGCGCGGACACCCCGGCGGCGTCGATCTTGCCGCCCGCCCGGCGCACCTCGTCGCGCACGAACGCCTCGCGGTCGGCCGGTTTGGTGATCTTCTTGCACTCGGTGACCTGGGCTCCGAGCTTGCGCAGCGCGTTCGGCAGTTCCTTGGCGTGCTTGGCCCGGCCACCGCCGCTGTGCACGACGACCAGGACGACACCGTCCGCGGGTTGCCGCGCGTGCGACAGCAACGCCTCGGCGATCTCCTTGCCCGCGTCCTGCGCTCCGTCGAGGGCGACCACCCGGCCCTCCGCGAACAGCGAGGGGCTGAGCAGTTCGTCGAGTTCCGGCGGGGTGAGTTCGGTCACCTTGATCCGGCGCAGTTCCGCCGCCGGATCCGCCGCGCGGGCCGCGCTCACCGCCGCGCGCACCGCCCGCTCGACCAGCAGTTCCTCATCGCCGAGCACGAGGTGCAACGGATCGGGGACGACGGCCGGTGAACTCATGACCGCATGGTCCCACGGGGCGCTGACGATCCCGGCATCTGGATCGTGCTGGCCAGATCGCGGCACGGTCCACTAGCGTGGCCGCCACAACCGAATAGCTCATCCAGAGGGGTAGAGGGACCGGCCCGATGAAGCCCCGGCAACCGTCGCCCGCGAATCGTGCTCCGTCGCGAGGCCGCAGGCGAAAAAGGTGCCAATTCCGACCCGTCCGCGGGACAGATGAGGAAAGGACCTCGCGATGACCGCTGCTGCCCACGCCCGGACTGCCGCCAACAAGGCCCTGGACCTGGGACCCGCCGTCGAACTGGTGTCCAAGGAAGAGGGCCACCGCCAGCCGCTGGCACCGGAATTCGTTTCTCTCGAAGACTTCTCCCCCCTCGAAGTCGCCTACGACTTCGGCCGGGTGCGCCGCGAGGACATCGAGGCCGGGCCGCGTTCGATCTGGCGGTACAAGAAGTTGCTGCCCGTCCCCTCCAACGTCGAGGAGCACCCCAACACCGAGCCCGGCTGTACCAGGCTGGTCCGCGCCGACAAGTTGGCGAAAGCGCTGGGCGTGAAGCGGATCTGGATCAAGGACGACACCGGCAACCCGACGCACTCGTTCAAGGACCGCGTGGTCGCGGTGGCGCTGGCCGCCGCGCGCGAGTTCGGGTTCAAGGTGCTGGCCTGCCCGTCCACCGGCAACCTGGCCAACGCCGTGGCCGCTGCCGCCGCCCGAGCAGGCTGGAACTCGGTGGTGCTGGTCCCCAAGACCCTCGAACGCGCCAAGATCCTGATGAGCGCGGTCTACGACGGGTCGCTGCTGGCCGTGGACGGCAACTACGACGACGTGAACCGGCTCGCCACCGAGCTGGCCGGCGAGCACGAGGACTGGGCGTTCGTCAACGTCAACGTCCGCCCCTACTACTCCGAGGGCTCCAAGACGCTGGCGTTCGAGGTCGCCGAGCAGCTCGGCTGGCGGCTGCCGGAGCAGATCGTCGTTCCCATCGCCTCCGGTTCGCAGTTGACCAAGGTCTACAAGGGCTTCAACGAACTCGGTGAGGTCGGCTTGGTGGACCCCAGCCCGGTGCGGATCTTCGGCGCCCAGGCCACCGGCTGTTCCCCGGTGTCGACCGCCTACAAGAGCGGCCACGACACGGTGCAGCCCGTCCGGCCGGACACCATCGCCCGCTCGCTGGCGATCGGCGCCCCCGCCGACGGCCCGTACGTGCTGGACGTGGTCCGCAAGACCAACGGCGCGATCGAGGACGTCACCGACGAGGAGGTCGTCGAGGGCATCCGGCTGCTGGCCCGCACCGAGGGCATCTTCGCCGAGACCGCCGGTGGTGTCACCGTGGCCACGGCCAAGAAGCTCATCGAGGCCGGCAAGATCGACCCGGACGCCGAGACCGTCCTGCTGATCACCGGTGACGGGCTGAAGACCCTGGACGCCGTCCAGGACCGCATCGGCCCGAAGGCCACCGTCGCGCCGACCACCGAGGCGGTCGACGAAGCGCTCGGGCTCTGAGAGCCTGTCTTTGACCTCGTTGTGCGCGGCGGTGCCGGGAGCGGAACCTCAGCGGCCCGCCCGTCGCCCGCCCCCAACGAGGCGCTGACACGCCGCAGTCACATCGACTCCGGGAGCCCAGACATCATGTAGCCCCGCTCGGCCCGCCCGTCACGGACCCGCGCGGATCGGTTCGCCGCGGACGGCGAACCGCGGGCCCTGCGGGCCGGGCAGGATCGCGATGTCCCCGTCCTCGTCGGTGCGCAGCGTCCTGGTGCCGGTGCGGGCCAACGCGCCGGTCACGAGCGGACTCGGGTGGCCGTAGCTGTTGCCGTTGCCGACGCTGATCACGGCGAGCCGCGGCCGCACCGCCCGGAGGAATTTCGGCGTCGTGTAGCGGGATCCGTGGTGCGGGACCTTGAGGACGTCGGCGCGCAGGTCCGCCCCGGACGACAGCAGTTGCGCCTGGCCGGCCAGCTCGACGTCGCCGGTCAGCAGGATCCGCCCCGCCGCTGTGGTCGCCATCAGCACCACGGAAGCGTCGTTCGCGTCATCCGCCGACGTGGTCCGCGCCAGCGGCCCCACCGGCCCGAGCACGTCGAGGACCAGCCCTGGCCAGGCCGCTCGCTGCCCCGCCGCCAACGGCACGACCGGGACCCGGTGCGCCCGGGCGTCGCGGCGGACGTCGCTCATCGCCCACGACGGCTCGTGCAGCGGCCCGACCGCGACCGCACCGACCGGCAGATCGGCGAGCAGCGCTCCGAGACCCCCGACGTGGTCGGCGTGAAGGTGCGTCAGCACCACCAGGGGGACGCGGCGAATTCCCAGTCGTCGCAGGCATTCCGCCGACCTGCTCGGGTCGGGCCCGGTGTCGACCACGACCGCTTCGCCCTCCCGGCCGGTGGACAACACGTGCCCGTCACCCTGGCCGACGTCGCAGGCGACCATGCTCCACCCCGGAGTCGGCCAGCCCGGGAGGAAGCCGCGCACCGGTACCAGCACGAGCACCGCGAGCACGACCAGGAAGGCCGCTCCCCGCCTGAGCCTGCTGCTGCGCGAGCAGAACAGCGCGAACGCGACGAGCCCGGCCAGCAACAGCCCACCGACCGTCCCGGACGGCCAGTCGACCACGGCCCCGGGCACCGCCGCCGCGCGGTCGGCGACCAGCAGGATCCACTCCAGTTCCGGTCCGGCCAGCCACCCGAACACGTCCGCCGCCGAGGACCACACCGGCGTGGCTGCGGTGGCGAGCACCCCGAATACGGTGGCGGGTGCGACGACCGGGTCGGCGAGCAGATTCGCCACCACGGCCACCAGGCTGACCTCCCCCGTCAGCCCTGCGAGCAGGGGCGCGGTGACGACGTGCGCGGCCAGCGGAACCGCGAGTGCTTCGGCCAGTCCGCGCGGTACTCCTCTGGCGTGCAGTGCCGACGACCACGAGGGCGCCAGGAGCACGAGTCCGGCGGTCGCGGCGACCGACAGCGCGAACCCCGCGTTGACCGCCAGTTCGGGGAGCACCAGCAGCAGGCCGATCGCGGAGGCCGCGAGGACCGGCAGCACCGACCGCCGCCTGCCCACCACGAGCGCCAGCAACGCCACCGCGCCCATGACCGCGGCCCGCAGCACGCTGGGTTCCGGTCCGGTCAGGACCACGAACCCGACCAGTGCCGTGCCCGCGCCGAGCGCGGACACCAGCGGCCCCGCCCCGACGAGGTGCAGCAGCAGGAGCACCGCCCCGCACACGATCGCGAGGTTCGCCCCCGACACCGCCGTCAGGTGGGTGAGCCCGGCGGTCTCGAAGTCCCGCTCGACCTCGGGGGACAGCGCCCCGGTGTCACCGACGACGAGCCCCGGCAGCAGTCCCGCCGCATCCGGCGGCAACACGGCGGCGCTGGTCCGCCGCAACCCCTGGCGCAGGTCCTCGGCGACCCGCTGCCACGTCGGAGGAGCGGTGATGCCGCTCGGCGGCCGGAACACCCGCACCGACGCGACGGTGAGATCGCCGCCGCGCGGTGGGGCGAGCTTGCCGGTCGCGAGCACCTGCTGGCCGCCGACCAGCCCTCGCCACTGCTCGGTCGGCACCAGCAGCACCACCGGGCCGCCCGCTTCGACGTGCCGGCCCGCGACTTCCGCGCTCCGCAGCTCCGCGTGCACGACCGCTCTGTCCTGCGCGCGACGGGCTCCGAAACCCGCGCCTCGCATCGGCCTCGGTGTTCCGCTCAAGGTGACCCGCACCGTCACCCGCGTTCCGCGGTCGGCCGCGGCCCGCAGCGGGTGGTGCTCGACCGCGTACTCGCGCACGGCGATCGCGGTGGCTGCGGCGACGGCGAGCAGCAGCACCCCGAGCGCTCCCCGGGTCCAGCTGCGCGACCGGAACGCCCACCACAACGTCGCGGCCGTGCCGAGGCCGGTGACCGCGAGCGCCGCGGCCGGTTTCCACCCCTCGGTCACGCCGATGAGCGTCACCGCCCAGACGGTGAGCGCCGCCGGAACCAGGCGGAGGTCGAGCCCCGGGATCGCGCTCATACCCGCACCAACTCCCGCAGGCGGGCGAAGCGCGACTCACCGATCCCACCCACCTCCCGCAGCTGGTCGACCGAGTCGAACCGGCCGTGCTCGGTGCGCCACTGGACGATCCGGCGGGCGGTGACCTCGCCGATTCCGGGCAGTGCATCGAATTGCTCCTCCGTCGCGGTGTTCAGATCGACCTTCCCGTCCCCCGCGCCGCCGCCCGACTGCCCGGCGGCCTGCGCCGGTGCGGGGACGGCGACGTAGAGCTGTTCCCCGTCGACGAGCCGGCGGGCGAGGTTGAGCGCGGTGACGTCGGTGTCCGGCAGCGGACCGCCTGCGGCGTCGAGCGCGTCGGCGACGCGGGATCCCGCGGGCACGGTGACCAATCCGGGACGCTCCACCTTGCCCACGACGCTGACGACCAACTGCGCGGGAGCGCTCGCCGCAGGAGGCGGTGGCGGCGAGAGCGGCAGCGGCGGCGCGGGTTCGGCCACCGGGCGCTGGAGCCAGGTCGCGGTCACGACGCAGCCCACGACGACCAGCGCCACCAATCCCAGTGCGAGCAGTCCAGCTCGTCCTGGGTCCACTCTGGACCGGAGGACGCACTCGGGAAGCCAGCGCGAAGCCAACCGCGCCAGCGGCGAACGCGACGCGGACTCCGGCTCGGTCACCGAATACCCGGGCCCTGCCCGCTCTTCGGGATCATCGTAGGCCGCTTCCTTCCGCAGGGCTCGCAGCCGAGCCCGCGGGGGAGCTTCGGAGTCGTCGAATTCCTCGGAACCACGGCGGAAACTTCGAACGTCGAACATGCACCCGAAGCTAGGCGAGCCGAAAACCCGTGCACAGACCCAACTTCGACATCTGTGGACAACTGGGTCCGCTGTGGACAACTCAGTTGGGCGGATTCAGCTCCATCGTGTGGAATCCACCGTCCGAAAGGGACTCACGCGCTCGGATGCCAGCCACCGGGCAACACCACGACCCCGACCGCACCCGGCCCGATGTGCGCCCCGATCACCGCGCCGACCTCCGAGACGACGCAGTCGACGGCCTCCCCCAGACGTCGGCGGAACTGCTCGGCGAGCTGCTCCGCGCGGTCCGGGGCGGCCAGGTGGTGCACCGCGACGGCGGCCGGCCCCGCACCCGCCGCCGCTGCGGACACCTCCGACAACCGGGCCATCGCCCGAGTCGTCGTGCGCACCTTCTCCAACGCCTCGATCCGGCCGTCGTGGACGTGCAGCAGCGGCTTGATCGCCAGTGCGGTGCCGAGCACCGCCGCCGCAGTGCCGATCCGGCCACCGCGGCGCAGGTGTTCCAACGTCTGCACGGAGAACAGGGTGGTGGTGCGCTCGGCCGTCGTCTCCGCCACGCGCTCCACCTCGGAAAGCGCGGCTCCGGACTCCGCCGCGGCCGCGGCCGCCAGCACGGAGAACCCCAGGCCCATCGCCGCCGACCGGGAGTCGACGACCCGCACCCGCTCGGGGTCGACCTCGCGGGCCGCGCACCGCGCCGCGTCCCACGTGCCCGACAGGCGCCGGGACAGGTGCACCGCCACGACGCCGTCCGCACCCCCGTCGAGCGCCTCGCGGTACGCCTCCGCCAGTTCACGGGGGGAAGCACCGGCCGTGGTCACCCGGTGCCTGCGGTCGAACGCGCGGGCCAGGTCGTCCGGCCCGAAGCGGGATTCGTCCACCGGAGCCGCCCCATCGACGCTGACGTGCAGCGGAACGGTTCGGACCGAGAAGCGCCGCGCGTAGCCTTCCGGCAGGTACGCCGTCGAATCAGTGACGACCGCAATGGACACGCCGCAACCCTACGACGCGGTCCGCCACGCGATCACTCCGGAACACCGGCGTTGTAGGCGAGCAGCCGCCAGCGGCGGTGGTCGTCGCTGCGCCGCCGCAGCGCGGCCCAGTGGCAGTTGGCGATCCCGCCCAGGCCCGGCCACAGGTCCAGCGGCAGCCCGAGCAGCTTCGCGGCCAGGGCGGTGATCAGCCCGCCGTGCGTGCACAGCAGCGCCGTCCCGCTGTGCTGGTGGTCGAGCTCCTCGACCACCTCGGCAGCGCGCTCGGCGACCTCCACGCGGGACTCCCCACCCGGCGGTGCCCACGTCGGATCGGACCGCCAGGTGGCCATCTGGCCGGGCCAGCCGTGCTCGACCTCGGCGCCGCTGAGTCCCTGCCACTCGCCGAGGTAGGTCTCCCGCAACCGCTTGTCCAGCTTGACCGCGGTGCCGCTGACCTCGGTGAACGCCTCGGCGGTCACCCGCGCCCGCCGGAGGTCGGAGCTGATCGCGACGCCCGGGGCGAACTCGGCGATCGCCGGAGCCGCCAGCCGCGCCTGCTGCCGACCCGTCTCGGTCAGCTCGCTGTCGAGGTGTCCCTGGATGCGCCCGGCGACGTTGTAGTCGGTCTCGCCGTGCCGCCAGAGCACGAGCTCGTCGAGGCTCACTCCTCGGCGTCCTGCTGCTCGGCCGGCCGGTCGGCGTCGGTGAACTCGATCCGCGGGCAGTCCTTCCACAGCCGTTCGAGCTGGTAGAAGGACCGCTCCTCGGAGTGCTGGACGTGCACGACGACATCGACGAAGTCGAGCAGGACCCACCGGCCCTCCCGGGCGCCCTCCCGGCGGACCGGCTTGCACCCCGCCGCGCGCATCTTCTCCTCGACGGCGTCGACGATCGCCTCGACCTGCCGTTCGTTGTCCGCCGAGGCGATCATGAAGCAGTCGGTGATGACCAGCTGCTCGGAGACATCCAGCAGGACCACGTCGGTCGCCTTCTTGTCGGCGGCGGCCTGCGCCGCCACCAGCGCCAGCTTGCGGGCGTTCTCGGTGGCTGCCACGTCACTCCTCTCGGGTGGGCCCGGTCTGCGACCCACGCCGGTAGAGGATAGCCAGCCGACCCGACGCGGCTACCAGGCCGTCAACCCGCGGCCGGGACCCGCTCCGAATTGAGCGCACGGGCACCGAGCCCGTGCCTACGAGCGGCCCGAGGTGCCGGGACGCCGCGCCGCGCGGACTCCCGGAGTGATCGACCGGGGCCGAGATGCACCGACTACGCATCGGACGATCTCGGTCCCCACTCCACCGCAGGCGAGTCGGAGCCCTCCCGGTACAGCCCGCGCTTGGTGATGTACTGCACGATCCCGTCCGGCACCAGGTACCACACGGGCAGTCCCGCGCGGACCCGGTCGCGGCAGCCCGTCGACGAGATCGCCATGGCCGGGATCTCCACCAGCGACACCGCGCCCTTGGGCAGGTGCGCGCCGTCGAGCGAGTAGCCGGGCCGCGTGACGCCGATGAAGTGCGCCATGTCGAACAGCTCGACGACCCGGTGCCAGGACACGATCTGCTCCAGCGCGTCGGCGCCGGTGATGAAGTACAGATCCGTGTCCGGATACTGCTCGCGCAGGTCGGAAAGGGTGTCGACGGTGTAGGTGGGACCGCCGCGGTCGATGTCCACCCGGCTGACCAGGAACCGCGGGTTGGACGCGGTGGCGATCACGGTCATCAGGTAGCGGTCCTCGGCCGGGCTGACGACCTCGTGGCTCTTCTGCCACGGCTGACCGGTCGGGACGAAGACCACCTGCTCCAGGCCGAACTGGGCCTGCACCTCACTGGCCGCCACCAGGTGCCCGTGATGAATGGGATCGAAGGTGCCACCCATGACACCGATCCGGCGCCGACGAGACATAGCTGCCAAGCCTAGGAAGGCGCGTCGGCCGGGGCATGTCCGGGTCGGCTCGGGAGTGAGGGGCACCTCAGGAGGGCCGTGACAAGCGGTGCGAGCCGCTTATCCCCCGGCGAGTACGCGAAGCAACCGGCACCGCGCCGCACCACGAGTCCGAAGACAGGGGATGACCGACCGCGGGACCCGACACCAGCTCCCCCCTGAGCCGGGCCCCGCGGCCCTGCGCGACGCGAGCGGCTGGGGGTCCCCGCTCGGCGGTCGCGGGCGCTGCCGTGTTGCAGGCGCGCACCCGTGAGACCCGGCCCGTGCGGGGACCGTGACGCCACGCCGGGCGTGTTCCCGGTCACTCCTCCGGGGCGATCACCGCACCGGTCTCCGCGTCCTTGACGGTGATCGCCTCGACCGGGCAGGACTCGGCTGCGTCGATCACCGCGTCGGCGGGCTCCACCTTCGCCTGCTTGACGCACGAGTAGCCGTCCTCCAGCCCGAAGTGGTCCGGAGCGGTCCCGACGCACATGCCCGAGCCGATGCACGTGTTGGCGTCGAGTTCGATCAACCAGCTCATTGGTCACCTCTTTCGAACATGAGCGAGATCACCGTCCACCCTCCCACGAAACAGGCATCCGCAGGGGCCCTCGCACCAGCATTCCCGACTTCCACACGACGTCCTCCGCCGAGTCGGCAAACCGCAGTCCGGGCAGCCGCGACAGCAGCGTGCGCAGCGCGACCTGCAGTTCCATGCGGGCCAGCTGGGCACCGAGGCAGTGGTGCGGGCCGTGACCGAATCCGATGTGGTTGGCCTCCTGGCGCAGCAGATCGAGGCGTTCCGGATCGTCGAACACCGCCTCGTCCCGGTTGGCCGAGGCGGTGTTGACCAGCACCGGTTCGCCCGCGCGGACCGTGACGCCGCTCAGCTCGACGTCCTCCTTGGCGTACCGGGGGCTCGCCGAGGCGACTCCGAGTGGGACGAAGCGCAGCAATTCCTCCACCGCGCGGGGCACGCCGTCCAGGTCGGCGCGCAGCGCGGCGAGCTGGTCGGGATGGGTCAGCAGCACGTAGACGAAGTTGGGGATCTGCGTCGCCGTGGTCTCGTGACCGGCCACCAGGATTCCCGACGCCAACCGCACCAGCTCGTCCTCGGAGAGCCTGTCGTGCTCGTCACGGGCCTCGATGAGCGCGCTGAGCAGGTCGTCCTCCGGCCGCTCGCGGCGCTTGGCGATCAGCCCGGCCATGTAGTCGTCCATCCGGCCGATGTAGTCCTCGACCTGCTCGGGGCCGAGCTTGGTCGTGGACAGGAACGCGTCCGACCAGATCCGGAACTGGGCGCGGTCCTCGAACGGCACGCCGAGCAGCTCGCAGATGACCGCGATCGGCAGCGGCAGCGCGAAGTCCTCGACGAGGTCCGCCGGCGCGCCGCGCTCCAGCATCCCGTCGACGAGGCCGTCGGCGATCTCCTGGGCCCGCGGGCGGACCTTCTCCACGCGCCGGTTGGTGAACGCCTTGGCGACGAGCTTGCGCAGGCGGGTGTGCTCCGGCGGATCCATCGACAGGATGCCGTTGGCGACGCTGCGTCGCGGACGCACCCGGGGCTCGTCCCGCTCGACCGCCTCGGCCCTGCTGAACCGGTGGTCGGCGAGGACGATCTTGGCGTCCTCGTAGCGGGTGGCGAGCCAGGCGTCCTCCCCGTACGGCAACCGGACCCGGGACAGCGGTTCCCGTCTGCGGAGTTCGGCGTAGAAGGGGTCGAGGTTGAGCCGGTCGGCTTCGCTGAACGGGTACGTCCTCGGCTCTGTGGTGGTCATGCGCGGCTCCCTGGGACGATGTAAGCGAGCGCTTACATCTTTTACGGTACGCCCGCCCGTCTCCCGACCACCACCCCACATGGAGACGCTTCGCGCCACAGCCACCGAACCGTCTCCCGACCACCACCCCACATGGAGACGCTTCGCGCCACAGCCACCGAACCGTCTCCCGACCACCACCCCACATGGAGACGCTTCGCGCCACAGCCACCACACCGTCTCCCGACCACCACCCCGTGCGAAGGCGCACCGCGACGGAGAGCGGATCACTCGCCGCCCGCGGACTCCGTCCGCTCCAGCAGGACGGAGACCGCGCGGAGCACGTGGGAGGCCACCACGTCCGGGTCGGCGTCGGCCAGCGGTTCCTTGCCCAGCACCGACCGGACCATGCCCAGGCCGAACAGCCAAGCGAGCACCAGGTCGGCGCGCAGTTCGGCGTCCTCGGCATCGCTCAGCTCCGCCAGCCGCGCCGTGTAGCGACCGCCCAGTTCGTCGCGCAGCAGCTCCGCCGCGCGTTCATCGCCGTACGAGCGCAACATCGCCGCGATCGGGTGCTCGTCGCCGCTGCGCCCCTCCGTCGACAGCAGGCTGCCGAGCAACCGCCGGGGCAGCTGCTCAGCGGTGGACTCGCCGAGGAAGCGCGTGCTGTTGTGGTTGAGCACCGCCGCGAACAGCTCCTGCTTGGAGCCGAAGTAGCGGAACAGCAGGGCCTGGTTCGCGCCGGCGCGGGTCGCCACGTCGCGCACGGTCGTCGCGTTGAAGCCGCGCTCGGCGAACAGTTCCGCCGCGGCCTGCAGCAACGCGTCCTTGGTGGCCGCCGAGTCCCGTTTGCGGCGCGACTGCGTCAAGCTCAGCTCCCCGGGCGAACGTGCCCGTCGCCGAAGGCCAGCCACTTCGTCGACGTCAGCTCGGGAAGTCCCATCGGCCCGCGGGCGTGCAGCTTCTGGGTGGAGATGCCGATCTCGGCGCCCATCCCGAACTCGCCGCCGTCGGTGAACGCGGTCGACGCGTTGACCATGACCGCGGCCGCGTCGACCTGCGCGGTGAACTGCCGGGCCGCGCGGACGTCGCTGGTCACGATGGCCTCGGTGTGCCCGGAACCGTGCGCGCGGATGTGCTCGACGGCGTCGCCCAGCGAGTCCACCACCGCCGCAGCGATGTCCAGCGCCAGGTACTCGGTGTCCCAGTCCTCCTCGGTGGCGGCCACGACGTTCGACCCGCCGTAAGCGACGATCCGCTCGTCGCCGTGCACGGTCACGCCGGCGGCGCCCAGCTCGGCCAGCGCGCGCGGCACGAACTCGTCGGCGATGTCCTCGTGGACCAGCAGGCCCTCCGCCGCGTTGCACACGCTGGGACGGCGCGCCTTGGAGTTGAGCAGCAGCCGCAGCGCGGTGTCGACGTCCGCGCTCGCGTCGACGTAGACGTGGCAGTTGCCCACGCCCGTCTCGATCGCCGGAACGGTGGCCTGCTCGACCACGGCCGAGATCAGACCGGCACCGCCGCGCGGGATCACCACGTCGACCAGTCCGCGCGCGGTGATCAGGTGCTGCACCGACGCCCGGTCGCGGCACGGCAGCAGTTGCACGGAGTCGTCCGGCAACCCGTGCTCGCGGACCACGTCGGCGAGCACCGACACGAGCGCGGTGTTGGAGTTCTCCGCCGACGACGATCCCCGCAGCAGGACGGCGTTGCCCGCTTTGAGCGTCAGCCCGGCGGCGTCCACCGTGACGTTCGGACGTCCCTCGTAGACGATGCCGACCACGCCGAGCGGAACCCGGACCTGCTGCAACTGGAGCCCGTTGGGCAGCACGTTGCCGCGCACCACCTCGCCGACCGGGTCGGGCAGCCCGGCGACGGTGCGCAGCCCGGAGGCCATCGCGGCGATCCGGTTCGGGTCGAGGCTGAGCCGGTCGACCAGGCTGTCCGGCATCCCGGCGGCACGGCCCTCGGCGACGTCGAGTTCGTTGGCGGCGAGGATCTCCGGAGTCCGCCGCACCAGCGCGTCGGCCATCGCGTTCAGCACCGCGTCCTTGGTCGCGCGGGTGGCCTGGGCGAGCTCGGCGGCGGCGCGCTTCGCGCGGCGCGCGGCGTCGCGGACCTGCTCGCGCAGCTCGTCGCCGACGCCCTCGGCGCTGGTCGTGGAAGCCTCAGTCGTCGTGGTCACCCGCCCAGACTAGTCCGTGCCGCAACGCCGACCGCACCGGACGTGTCCGCGTCGGCGCAGGCAGTCAGCGTTCCCCCGGAGGAGATCTCCCGGGCATGTCCGGTAGGAATCGGGGCGTGGACGAACACGCCCTGCGGGAACTCGCCGAGGAACGACTCCGCGCGCTGGCCGGCCCCGAGGCCGCTCTGCGCGACGACCAGTGGCACGCGATCCGCGCGCTCGTCCTGGAGCGACGGCGCGCGCTGGTGGTGCAACGCACCGGTTGGGGCAAGTCCGCGGTGTACTTCGTCGCGACCGCGCTGCTGCGCGAACTGGGCGAGGGACCGACCGTGATCGTCTCGCCGCTGCTGGCCCTGATGCGCAACCAGGTGGAGGCCGCCGCAGCGGCCGAGGTGCACGCCGCGACGATCAACTCGGCCAACCCGGAGGAGTGGTCCCGGATCGAGGAGCAGGTGGCGGCCGGGGAGGTCGACGTCCTGCTGGTCAGCCCGGAACGGCTGAACAACCCGGACTTCCGCGACAGCGTGCTGCCGGAGCTGACGCAGCACGCGGGGCTGCTCGTCGTCGACGAGGCGCACTGCATCTCCGACTGGGGTCACGACTTCCGCCCGGACTACCGGCGGCTCCGGACGCTGCTGGCCGAGCTGCCCGAGGGCGTGCCGGTGCTGGCGACGACCGCGACCGCCAACGACCGGGTCGTGCAGGACGTCGCCGACCAGCTCGGCGTGGGCGCCGAGGGGACTCTGGTGCTGCGCGGCAGCCTCGACCGGGAATCACTGCGGTTGGGGGTGCTGCGGCTGCCGACCGCGCAGGCCCGACTGGCCTGGTTGGCCGGTCACCTGGCCGACCTGCCCGGATCGGGGATCATCTACACGCTCACCGTGGCGGCCACCGAGGAGGTCGCGGCGTACCTGCGCGACCGGGGCTACGAGGTCGCCGCCTACTCCGGGCGCACCGATCCCGCGGAACGCCGGCGGGCCGAGGAGGACCTGCTGGCGAACCGGGTCAAAGCACTGGTGGCGACCTCGGCGCTGGGCATGGGCTTCGACAAGCCGGACCTCGGATTCGTGGTGCACCTGGGCGCCCCCTCCTCCCCGATCGCCTACTACCAGCAGATCGGCCGAGCGGGACGCGGCGTGCGACGGGCCGACGTGCTGCTGCTCCCCGGTCCGGAGGACCGCGACATCTGGAGCTACTTCGCGTCGCTGGCCTTCCCGCCCGAACCGACCGTCCGCGCGATCCTCGACGTGCTGGCCCGCGAGGGCCGGATGTCCACCGCGGCGCTGGAACCGCACGTCGAACTGGGGCGCACCCGCCTGGAGATGGTGCTGAAGGTGCTCGACGTGGACGGAGCGGTGCGGCGCGTCAAGGGCGGCTGGGAGGCGACCGGCCAACCGTGGCACTACGACGCCGAGCGCTACGAGCGGATCGCGGCGGAACGCCGCAACGAGCAGCAGGCGATGGTGGACTACCTGGAAACCTCCGGCTGCCGCATGGAGTTCCTGCGCCGACGCCTCGACGATCCGCACGCCGAGCCCTGCGGGCGCTGCGACAACTGCACGGGTCGGCACCACTCGGCCGACGTCGACGAGCAGGCCGTGCAGGAGGCCGAGGAGCGCCTGCGCCGCCCGGGCGTCGAGCTGTCCGCCCGCCGGATGTGGCCCAGCGGCATGGCCGCGCTCGGCATCGAGGTGTCCGGGAAGCTGCCCGCGGCCGAGCAGGCCGAGCCGGGGCGGGCGGTCGGCCGCCTGACCGACATCGGGTGGGGCAACCGGCTCCGCGAGCTGTTCGCCGCCGGAAGCCCGGACCAGGAACCACCGGAGGACCTCTTCCAGGCGACCGTGCAGGTGCTGGCCGCGTGGGACTGGGCGCAGCGGCCGGTCGGAGTCGTGGCGCTCGGCTCCCGCACCCGCCCGCGCCTGGTGCGCGGGCTGGCGTCGCGGCTCGCCTCGATCGGACGGCTCCCGCTGCTCGGGGAGATCGCGACGAACCCGGACACCGCGCCGCGCCGCGCGACGAACAGCGCGCAGCGGGTCGCCGCGCTGTGGCGGCAGTTCCGGGTCACCGACGACCTGGCCACCCGGCTGTCCGCACTGGACGGACCGGTGCTGCTGGTGGACGACTACTCCGACACCGGGTGGACGCTGGCGATCGCGACCCGGCAGCTGCGCCGAGCCGGTGCGCCTGCGGTGCTGCCGTTCACGCTGGCCGTGACGGGCTGAGCGGCGTCAGCGCAACGGCACCAGGTCGTCGGCGTGGACGACCTCGCGGCGCTGCTCGGGCGGGAGCTCGTGGCTCGACCGCCCGATGAGCTGCGGCAGTTCGCCCGCGTCGTAGGCCACCACTCCCCGGGCGACCACCTCGCCGGAAGGCGCCACGAGCTCGACCACGTCACCGCCGTCGAAGGCCCCTTCCACCGCGGTGATCCCGGCGGCCAGCAGCGACCGGCGGCGCCGGACCACAGCCGTGACCGCCCCGTCGTCCAGCCACAGCCGACCGCTGGCGCCCGCCGCGTGCGCCAGCCAGAACCGGCGGGCCGACAACCGGCTGCCGGTGGCGGCGAAGGCGGTGCCCACGTCGGCCGGGCCGAGCGCGCGGTCCGCGAGCGCGGCCGAGGTCAGCAGCACCGGGATCCCCGAGGTGCAGGCGACGCGCGCGGCCTCGACCTTCGAGGCCATCCCGCCGGTGCCGAGCCCGGAGGCACCGGCGCTGCCCGCCCGCACGCCGACCATGTCCTCCTCGCCGTTGACCTCGCGGATCGCCGACGCCCCGCCGCGGCGCGGGTCCCCGTCGTACAGGGCGTCCACATCGGACAGCAGGACGAGCGCGTCGGCGCCGACCAGGTGGGAGACGAGCGCGGCGAGGCGGTCGTTGTCGCCGAACCGGATCTCGTGCGTGGCGACCGTGTCGTTCTCGTTGACCACCGGGACCGCGCCGAGCCCCAGCAGCCGGTCCAGGGTGCGCTGCGCGTTGCGGTAGTGCCCGCGCCGCACCACGTCGTCGGCGGTGAGCAGGACCTGGCCGACGATCAGGTCGTGGCGGGAGAACGACTCGGCGTAGGCGTGCGCCAACGCCTGCTGGCCGACGCTGGCCGCGGCCTGCTGGCTGGCGAGGTCCCGGGGACGCCGCCGCAACCCCAGTGGCGCGATCCCCGCGGCGATCGCACCCGAGGACACCAGGACGACCTGCCCACCGTCTACGACGCGCCGAGACACCGTGTCGACGAGCGCGTCGAGGCGGTCCTGGTCGAGCCCGCCCGAGGCGGTGGTCAGCGACGACGACCCGACCTTGACCACGATCCGCTGCGCCGCCGCGACGGCCTTGCGCGTCGTGGACGCCTCGCCGCTCACTCCTCGTCCTCCTCGTCGACCTCCTCGACGTAACCGCCCTGCTCGTCCAACGAGGTGCGACGGGCCCGCCGCGCCGCCTTGCGGTCGGACGCCGATGTCCGGTCGTTGTGCTCCAACCGCATGTCCGTGCCGCGGCGCCCCATCACGGCCGCGACCCCGGCCGGGGTGGACGGCTCCCAGTCGAAGGTCATGCTGCCGATGGTGACCTGGCTGCCCGGCTGCGCCCCCTGCTTGGCCAGCTCCTCCTCGACACCGAGCTTGGCCAGCCGGTCGGCCAGGAAGCCGACGGCCTCGTCGTTGTCGAAGTTGGTCTGCCGGACCCAGCGCTCCGGCTTCTCGCCGCGCACCACGAAGGCGTCCTCGACCTGCGGATCCGGCTCGACGGTGAAACCTCCGTCGTCGACCGCGGTCGGCCGGACCACGACGCGCGCCGGTTCCGGCGGCGGCAGCTGCGCGCGGTAGCGCTCCACCTCGGCGGCCATGGCGTAGCCGAGCTCCCGCAGTCCCTCCCGGGAGGCCGTGGAGACCTCGAACACCGGCCAGCCGCGCTCCTGGAGATCGGGGCGGACCAGATCGGCCAGCTCGCGCGCCTCCGGCACGTCCACCTTGTTCAGCACCACCAGCCGCGGTCGCGAGGCCAGGTCCGGCCCACCGTGCTCGGCCTGCAACGCGGGTGTGTACTGCGCGAGTTCCGCCTCCAGCGCGTCCACATCGGACAGCGGGTCGCGGCCGGGTTCCAGCGTGGCGCAGTCCACGACGTGCACCAGCACCGCGCAGCGCTCGATGTGCCGCAGGAAGTCCAACCCCAGCCCGCGCCCCTCGCTGGCGCCCGGGATGAGCCCCGGCACGTCGGCGACGGTGAACACGGTCTCGCCCGCGGTGACCACGCCCAGGTTCGGCGCCAGCGTGGTGAACGGGTAGTCGGCGATCTTCGGACGTGCCGCCGAGAGCACGGAGATCAGCGACGACTTGCCCGCGGACGGGAAACCGAGCAGCCCCACGTCGGCCACCGACTTCAGCTCCAGGACCAGGTCCAGTTCGTCGCCCGGCTCACCGAGCAGTGCGAAACCGGGCGCTTTGCGGGCCTTCGACGCCAGCGCCGCGTTGCCCAGACCGCCCCGGCCGCCGTGCGCGGCGACGAACGTGGTGCCCGCGCCGACCAGGTCGGCCAACACCTCGCCGTCCGGGGTGAGCACCACGGTGCCCTCCGGCACGGCCAGTTCCAGGTCCTCACCGATCGCACCGTTGCGCAGGCTGCCCCGCCCGGGCTTGCCGTTGGACGCACGGGCGTTCGGTCGGTAGTGGAAGTCCAGCAGCGTGTGCACACCCGGGTCGACGACCAGCCGCACGTCCCCGCCCCGGCCACCGTTGCCGCCGTCCGGACCGCCCAGCGGCTTGAACTTCTCCCGGTGCACCGAGGCGCAGCCGTTACCGCCGTCGCCTGCCGCGACGTGGATGGTCACGCGGTCGACGAACCGCGACACGAATGCCTCCAGGAAAGATCGGATCTACTCGACTTCGGTACGAGCGCGGCCACGAGGGCCCGGGAAACAAACGACGAGGGGCGGGCCGGACTGTGCCGGACCCGCCCCTCGTCGGGAGATGTTTCGCAGCCGAGAGCCGGGTCAGGCCTCGGCCGGGACGATGCTGACGGCCCGCTTGCGGCCGCGGTAGCTGCCGAACTCGACAGTGCCTGCGGTCAGCGCGAACAGGGTGTCGTCGCCGCCACGCCCGACGTTGAGACCGGGGTGGAACTTGGTGCCCCGCTGCCGGATGAGGATCTCACCGGCCTTGACGACCTGGCCGCCGTAGCGCTTCACCCCGAGGTATTTCGGGTTCGAGTCGCGGCCGTTCCGAGAGCTGGATGCGCCCTTCTTGTGTGCCATGACTACTCAGGTCCTCACTTGTTGATGCCGGTGACCTCGACGCGGGTCAGCTTCTGGCGGTGACCCTGGCGCTTGTGGTAGCCGGTCTTGTTCTTGAACTTGTGGATGCGGATCTTGGGGCCCTTGGTCTGCTCGACCAGCTTGCCGGTCACGGACACCTTGGCCAGCGCGTCAGCGTCGGTCGTGACCTCGGAGCCGTCGACGACCAGAAGCGCCGGGAACGTGACCTCGGAGCCCAGCTCGCCATCGAGCTTCTCGACCTCGACGACGTCCCCGACAGCCACCTTGTACTGCTTGCCGCCGGTCTTGACGATCGCGTACATGAGTCGGAAGTCTCCTGCTGCTCGGTTTCGCTACTTCACCAGGTCTGCGGCGGACGCCCACCCCGGGAGGACCGGGGATTCCTACCACGCCGCTGGTGCAGCGTCTCGGTGGGTTCCTGTCTCGACAGCCGAGCCCCGGGGGCACCTCGCCGCCTCAACAGGCGTTTAGCCTCTCCGCCCGTCCGGCGGCGAGAAGTTCTCACCCATCATACAGACCACCCCGGCCCGCCCCGACGACCGGGGCTTCTCGGCGAGCGATCCGGATCCGCGACGCGTGCGCCGCGCGGGAAAGAAGGCCCGCTCCAGGCGGGCCGCACCAGGTTACGCCGCCGCTTCCCGGACTCGGCCGGCACCCCCTCCCGGAACGTTCATCGACGCGGATTCGCAGGTCCCGGCTTGCTAACGTGGATCATCGCTCGACTGGGAACTGGGGAACGCAGCGTGACAGAGATCGCCTCCGAGACCGGCCGGGACGAGCGCACCACCACCGAAACCCGCTTCGGCGCCGCGCGCCGGTTCGGTCCCGTGCTGCTCGGCCTGGCAGCGGCCGTGCCGCCGTTGATGATGCTCCGGGAAGTGCTGCGCTCGCCGCAGCTGCACTTCTACGACTACTGGTGGGTGCTGCTGGACATCACCCACGACGACGGGTCGTTGCGCCCGTGGGCGTTGTTCGGCTTCCGCAACGAGCACCCGTTCGTCCTGCCGAGCCTGCTGTTCTGGCTCAGCGCCCGCTTCGGGCACGGGCTCAACCAGCCGCTGGGCCTGCTGATCATCGCGTTCGGCGTCGGCTGCGTGCTGCTGGTCCGGGCGATGCTGCCCGCGCACCTGAACCGGTGGCAGCGGGCCGGGCTCGTGACCGCCACCTCGACGCTGGTGTTCAACCCGCACGGCATCCACAACTACGTGCGCTCGATGAGCGGCGCGTCCTGGATCCTCGCGATGCTGCTGGTGCTCACCGCGCTGGCCGCGATGCAGCGCGAGCACCGGTTCACCGCGGTCGGCGCCGGGCTCCTCGCGTCGATCAGCTACGGCACGTCGTTCGCGGTGTGGCCCGCGCTGGCCGTCCTGGCGCGGCTGCGCGGGGAACGGCGGCGCTGGGTCGTCGCGCCGGTGGTGATCGGGGTCGTCGTGGTGGCCGCGTGGCTCGTGCTGCGCGGACCGCAGGGCGGCGGCGGCAGTTCACCGACCGACGACCCGGCGCAGGCGATGCTCGCCGGGCTGAGCATGCTCGGCATGATCTGGACGGGCACCCAGCCGACCGCCGCCCTGCTCGCGGGCGTGGCCGGGATCGCGGTGCTCGCGCTGCACGCGCGCCTCGACCGGGAGCAGCGGCGGGCGAGCGCGGCGTGGTGGGCGCTGGCGGTGTACGCCGTCGGGTGCGCGGTGATGATCTCGGGTTCTCGCGCGGCGTTCGGCGAGACCGCGGGCTTGCAGAGCCGCTACAACAGCATGACCGCCGCGCTGTGGATCGCCGTGCTGGTGATCGTCGTCGCGTGGCCACGCCGCCCCGGGATCCGGACCGCCGCGGTGGCGGGCACCGTCGTGGCCACGGTCGCGCTCGGCGCCCCGATGGCGCAGGGCGTGCGCGACGACGCGCCGAACCAGCAGCTGTTGGCGGTCGCCGCGCGCATCGGGCACCCGGACGCGTTCGCCGACCGGTTCCCGGCACCGGACCGGCTCCTGCCGCGGCTGCGGGCCCTGGGGCACTACCCGTTCTCCCCCGAGTTCACCCTCGGCTGCGGCGACGGCGTCGAGATCGGCTCCCGGGTGAACACCGCGACCTGGCGGGTGCCGAGCCTGGGCAGCTACCGGGAACCGCGCCCGGATGGGCGGGACGTGCTGCTCAACGTCGAGACCGACCAGGTGCGCGGCGGGGCCCGGATGCTCGGGGGCTGGGCGATCTCCGGCATCGAACGCGCCCGGTGCGCGGCCGTGCTCGACGCCGGCGGGACCGTCGTCGGCGGTGGCGTCATCGACCTCCCCCGCGCGGACGCCGAAGCGCAGACCCCGGGCATCGAGATCGGCCTGGGCTTCCAGGCCGTGGCACCCGCCGGGAACACCGGGCCGCTGCGGGTCGCCTTCCGGTTCCCCGACGGCTGGTGGATCCGGCCGCTCACCGAGAACCCGCAGGTCGCGTCATGACCGACGAGATCGAGGTGTCGCTGCTCGCCCCGGCGAAGAACGAGAGCGAGAGCCTGCCCCGGCTGTTCGCCGAGATCCGCGAGGCCATGGCGGGCCGTTCGTGGGAGCTGGTGGTCGTCGACGACGGCAGCACCGACGACAGCTGGCGGGTGATCGGCGAACACGCCGCCGCCGACCCGCGGATCCGGGGCATCCGGCTGCGCCGCAACTTCGGCAAGGCCGCGGCGCTCGCCGCCGGGGTCGCCGAGGTGCGCGGTCGGTTGCTGGTCACGCTGGACGCCGACCTGCAAGACGACCCGGCGGAGATCCCCCGGCTGCTGGCCGAGCTCGACGCCGGTGCCGACCTGGTCAGCGGGCACAAGGCCGAGCGCAGGGATCCGCTCGGCAAGCGCCTGCCGTCGAAGGTGTTCAACTGGGTCACCGGGTTGATCACCGGGTTGCGGCTGTCCGACCACAACTGCGGGCTCAAGGCCGCCCGCACCGAGGTGTACCGGCGGGTTCCGCTCTACGGGGAGCTGCACCGCTACATCCCGGCGCTGGCGCACCGGCTCGGTTACCGCGTCCGCGAACTGCCCGTCCACCACCGCGCCCGCGTGCACGGCAGGTCGCACTACGGCCTGGAGCGCTACGCGCGCGGCGCGCTGGACCTGCTCACGGTCGTGGCCCTCACCCGCTACGGACGGCGCCCGGCCCACCTGTTCGGCGGCCTGGGCCTGCTCGCGGGCACGATCGGCACGCTGATCCTGCTGTACCTGACCGGCGTGTGGCTGTTCACGCCGGAGTCGATCGGCACCCGACCGCTGCTGACGCTGGGCATCCTGCTGGAGATCTTCGCGGTGCAGATGGTGTCGCTGGGCCTGCTCGCCGAACTGGTCCTGCACCGCACCGGGCGCGACGCGGACGTGACCATCCTGGTATCCGACACCACCGGATGACGGTGACGCTGGGGGTGCGAGTGACTACTGAGGATCACCGCGCCGTATCGTCAGCTGCGTGCAGCCGGCGACGAAACTACGACTGTTCGCTTCGGTGTTCGGACTGGCCGGAACGGTGCTGGCACTGCTGGTGCCGTTCCTGCCGGTGGACCACGACGTCGCCACGCTCCGGTGGCCGACCGCGCAGGGCACCCGGGCGGTGTCCGCGCCCCTGGTCGCCTACTCACCGGTGTGGCTCGACGCGCGGGTGCCGTGCGCCGCGGTGCGGAGCCTGGACTCGCGCACGACCGGGCCCGGGACCCTGCTGAGCACCAACCCGCCGTCATCGGACTACGGCAAGCTGACCGGCCTGGTCCTGCAGGTCGACCGGGGCCAGGTGGCGCTGCTGTCCCGCGGGCAGCAGGCGGGCACGACCGCGCTGACCACCGGGAACTGCGCGCTCGCGGTGCGTTCCGACGCGTCCGGCACGGTGGCCACCGTCGACGGCAAGCCGTGGGTGAAGCTGACCGGTGACCAGCGCCCGCAGCTCACCGGGGTCTACTCCGACCTGGACGGCGGGCGCGACGACGTGCGCGGGCTGGCCTTGCAGGCCCGCGTCGACGACCGGTTCAGCAGCCACGCGACCGTGCTGAAGCTGGTGGTGATCGGGCTGGCGGTCGCGGCCTTCGCCGGGTCGGTGGTGTGCCTGCGGCGGTTGGACGTGCAGGCCGGTCGACGACCGCCGCGGCTGGCGCCCGCGGGCTGGTGGAAGCCGACGCCCCGGGACGCCGCGGTCGGCGCGACGCTGGTCGTGTGGTGGCTGGTCGGTGCCATGACCTCCGACGACGGCTACGTGCTGAGCATGCTGCGCTCGCGGGAGTCGGCCGGGTACGTCACCAACTACTACCGCTGGTTCGCCAACCCGGAGTCCCCGTTCGGGTGGTTCTACGAGCCGTACTCGCTGTGGGTGCAGGTCTCCACCGCCACGCCGTGGGTCCGGCTGCCCGCGTTGCTGATGGGCCTGGTGAGCTGGCTGTTGATCAGCCGCGAGGTGCTGCCCCGGCTCGGCCAGCAGGTGCGCCGCAGCGGCGCCGCGGGCTGGGCCGCCGCCGCGGTGTTCCTCGCGTTCTGGTTGCCCTACGACAACGGCATCCGGGCCGAACCGGTGGTGGTGCTGTTCTCGCTGCTGGCGATGTGCGCGGTGGAGCGCGCGGTGGCCACCGGACGGCTCGTGCCCGCCGCGCTCGGGCTGGTGGGGGCCGCGCTGTCGGTGGGCGTCAACCCGCACGGCCTGGTCGCCGTGCTGCCGTACATCGCGGCGCTGAAACCGCTGTTCAGGCTCGTGCGCAAGCGGGCGCGGGAGTTCGGGTGGCTGCCGGTCCTGGCGCCGTTCTCGGCCTCGGGTTTCGTGATCCTCACGCTGGTCTACGCCGACCAGACCTGGCGCTCGGTGCTGGACGCCATGGAGCTGAAGACCACCTTCGGCCCCAACGCCCACTGGTACGAGGAGCTCAGCCGCTACAGCCTGCTGTTCAGCCCCAGCCCGGACGGCTCGCTGACCCGCCGTTTCCCGGTGCTGCTGGTGATCTTGTGCCTGGTGACGTGCGCGGTGGTGCTGCTGCGGCGCGGGCGGATCCGCGGTGCCGCGCTCGGGCCGAGCCGACGGCTGCTCGCGGTGACCGCGCTGTCGTTCGTCGTGCTGGCCCTGACTCCCACCAAGCACACCCACCACTTCGGGATCTTCGCCGCGTTCGGCGGCGCGCTGGCGGCGCTGACCGCGTTGGCGACCAGCAGCACCGTGCTGCGGTCCCGGCGCAACCGGGCGGCGTTCGTCGCCGGGCTGATGGTCATCCTCGCGTTCGCGAGCACCGGGCCGAACGCGTGGTGGTACGTGTCCGGCTGGGGCGTGCCGTGGTTCGACAAGCCGCCGTCGTACCACGGCCACAACGCGAGCACGCTGTTCCTGGTGTTCGCCGGGATCGCCGTGATCGTCGCCCTGGTCGAGCACCTGCGCGTCGACGAGCACAACCCCCGGGTCGTCGACGAGCGCTGGGACCACCCGGAGAAGCGGAGCCGTGCGCTGCGCCTGGGCACGGCACCGCTGTCGGTGTTGTGCGCGCTGATCGTGCTCGGTGAACTCGCCGCGTTCGGCAAGGCGATCCACCACCAGCGCACGAGCTACAGCCTCGGCGCCGACAACGTCCGGCAGCTCGTCGGGTCCAGCTGCGGGCTGTCCGACTACGTCCAGGTGGAAACCGATCCGCGCGCCGGGGTGCTGCCGGTCTCGCCGCAGCAGCCGGCCGCGGCGGCGCCGGACCTCCACGTGCCGCAGCGCCTGGCGGGCAAGGAGACCCCGGCCCAGTACCTGGCCGCCAAGCAGGACGGGTTCGCCGACCCCGGGGTCCCGCCGACCAGCCACGTCGCGCCCGAGGAACCGGACTGGAAACCACCGCACCGGTTCGGCGGCCCGGACGCCCCGGTCTGGGGCAGCTACGACGCCGCCGGTCTCGGCACCGGCGAGCTGCGCACGCCGTGGTACGACCTGCCCGAGCGGGCCCGCACCGGTCAGGTGCCGCTGGTGCTGTCGCTGGCCGGCGCCGAGACCGGCGCCAACTCCGTGGTGTTCGAGTTCGGCCGGGACACCGAGCAGGGATTTCGGATCACCGGCCACTACACGGTGTTGCAGGGACCGCCGCCCGGCTGGCGGGACCACCGCTACGCCCTCGGCAGCGAGGCCCGGGGCGCGACGAAGATGCGGGTCGTCGCCGTCGACCACGCCCTCGGCCACGAAGGCTGGCTCGCCCTGACCGCACCGCGCGCGCCGCGGCTGACGACGATGACCGACGTCGTCGGCGACTCCCCCGCGTTCGTGGAGTGGCCCGCCGGTCTGGTGCACCCGTGCCTGCGGATCTCCGGTCTGCACCACGGCATCGCCGAGATGCCCAGGTACCGGATCTCGGCGGGCGCGGAGGTGCGCGACATCGGGCAGGGCTGGTCGGCACCGGACGTCGGGGGGCCGTTCGGCTGGCTCAACGTCACGTCGAGCGTGCGGGTCCTGCCGACGTACGTCCGGGGCGATCCGCAACGCGACTGGGGTTCGTTCTACGAGGTGGATCCGTTCGACCCGGCCGCCCTGCCCGCCTCGGCCGCCCTGGACCTGCACACCGAGACGCACTGGGGCACGTGGACCCCGGGGCCGCTCGAACCGTCCCTCGACCTGCCCGGCGACGTCCCCCGCTCGGACGACCGCAGCGACGTCCCGAACTCCGCGGGACAGCGCTGAGCGACCCGCCCCCGACGCGAAGCGGCCGACCCGTGCTCCACGGGTCGGCCGCTCACTCGCAGATCAGCTGTCGGCGGGCGTCGCGTCCTCCACCGGCGGCCCGGCCGGCCGCGAGACGGCCCGGCGGCTGCGGCGCACCGGCTGCACCGGAGGTGGCGGCACCGCGGCGCCGTTGTCGGTGCTCGACTCCACCGGCTGCGCCGACTTCGACAGCACCAGCGGCGTCACCGGCGATCCCGCGCTGCCGCTGGGGCGGCTGGCCCGCCGCCGTGCGCGACCGTTGGCGGCGGGCTTGGTGGCCTGCGGTTCCTCGGCCGGGGCCTGCTCGGCTTCCACCGGCTCGGGTGCCTCGGCCTGCTGGGCAGCCGCGGCCGGTGCGGGCTCGGCCACCGGCTCCGGCTTCGGCTCGACCTTGGCGGGTTCCTCCCGCTGCCCGGCCTTGGCGGACTCGCGCCGCTCGGCCTTCGCGGGCTCCTTCCGCTGCTCGGACTTGGCGGATTCCTTGTCCTGCTGACCGCTTTCCTTCTGCTGCTCCTGCTGGGCAGCGGGCTCGGCGGGTGCCTCCTGGTGCTTGCCCCGGTGGCGGTTGCGGCGCGAGCCGTTGCCGTTGCCGTTCCCGCCGCCGTTGTGGTGGGTGACCGGGTCGGTGGACACGATCAGACCGCGACCCCGGCAGTGCTCGCAGGTGCTGCTGTAGGCCTCCAGCAGACCGGTGCCGACGCGCTTGCGGGTCATCTGGACCAGGCCCAGCGACGTGACCTCGGCGACCTGGTGCCGGGTGCGGTCGCGGCCCAGGCACTCGGTCAGCCGCCGCAGCACCAGGTCGCGGTTGGACTCCAGCACCATGTCGATGAAGTCGATCACGATGATGCCGCCGATGTCGCGCAACCGGAGCTGCCGGACGATCTCCTCGGCCGCCTCCAGGTTGTTCCGGGTGACGGTCTCCTCAAGGTTCCCGCCCGAACCGGTGAACTTGCCGGTGTTGACGTCGATGACGGTCATCGCCTCGGTGCGGTCGAGCACCAGGTAGCCGCCGGAGGGCAGCCAGACCTTGCGGTCCAGCGCCTTGGAGATCTGCTCGTTGATCCGCTGCTCGGTGAACACGTCGTTCTTGCCGACGTGCTTGTGCAGGCGGGGCACCAGGTCCGGGGCGACGTGCTTGACGTACGCCTCGATGGTGTCCCACGCCTCGTTGCCCTGGACGGTCAGCGACGAGAAGTCCTCGGTGAACAGGTCGCGGACGACCTTGATCAGCAGGTCCGGCTCCTCGTAGAGCAGCTGCGGGGCCTGCGCGCCCTGCGCCTCGGACTTCTCCTTGATGACCTCCCACTGGGCCTGGAGGCGGCGGACGTCCCGGTCCAGCGCCTCCTCGCTGGTGCCCTCGGAAGCGGTCCGGATGATCACCCCGGCGTTGTCCGGCACGATCCGCTTGAGGATGTCCTTGAGCCGCTTGCGCTCGGTGTCCGGCAGCTTGCGGCTGATGCCGGTCGCACCGCCGCCGGGCACGTACACCAGGAACCGCCCCGGCAGGCTGATCTGGGTGGTCAGCCGGGCGCCCTTGTGCCCGACCGGGTCCTTGGTGACCTGGACCAGGACGCTGTCGCCGGTCTGCAGGGCCTGCTCGATGCGGCGCGCCTTGCCCGCCAGACCCGCGGCGTCCCAGTCGACCTCACCGGCGTAGAGCACCGCGTTGCGGCCCCGGCCGATGTCGACGAACGCCGCCTCCATGCTGGGCAGCACGTTCTGCACGCGGCCCAGGTAGACGTTGCCGACCAGCGAGCCGGTGCCCGAGGACGTGACGAAGTTCTCGACGAGGACGTTGTCCTCCAGGACCGCGATCTGGGTCTGCTCGCCGTTCTGCCGGACGACCATGCGCCGGTCCACGGACTCGCGGCGGGCCAGGAACTCGGACTCGGACAGCACCGGGGCGCGGCGGCGACCGGCCTCCCGGCCGTCCCGGCGGCGCTGCCGCTTGGCCTCCAACCGGGTCGAGCCCTTGACGGCGCGCACCTCGTCGTCGCTGCTGTCCTGCCTGGTCTCGGCCGGTTCGCGGACGTGCACGACGGTGTTCGGCGGGTCGTCCTCGCGCGTTCCGGACTCGTCGTCGGACGAGCCCTTCCGACGGCGCCGACGGCGGCGGCGACGGCTGCCCTCACCACCGGACCCGCCCTCGGACTCGCCGGCCTGCTGCTCCTCGCTCGACTCGGCCTGCTCGGCCTTGGTCTCTTCGGCGGTCTCGGCCTTGTCCTCGGACGCCTCGGCGTCCTGCTCTTCGCCGCCCTGACCGGCCTGCTCGGACTCGGCGCCGCGCCCCCGGCCGCGGCCGCGGCGACCGCGGCGGCGGCGACGGCGACCCGACGACGACTCCGACTCGTCCTCCTCGGACGTGCCGGCGCTCTCGGCGGCCTCTGCCTCCTGGGGAGCCTCGGTGGGCTCGGTCGGCTTCGGCGCCGGACGCGCCTCCTGCGTCTCGGGCGCCAGGAACATGGCTTCCGGAGCGGCGAACACCGGGGCCAGTCCAGCGGCGGCCTGCGACTCGGCCGACTCGGCGGACGCGAAGTCCGCGGCGGGCACGGCCGGGGCCGCAGCGGGCTCCGCAGCCGCCGCCGGCTCCGGGGCCTGCGGCTCGTCGGCCTCGCCGGTCCCCTCCTGCTGCTCCTCGATCATCTCCGGGTGCAGCGTGCGCACCACCTGCAGCGCGACCTCGCGCGTGATGTTCGACTGCGCGCTGCGAACCGCTTCGCCGAGTTCCTCCAGCGTCTTGATGATCTCGCGGCTGCTCGACCCGAGCAGCTTCGCCAGGGCGTGCACCCGCAGCTTCGCGGGCAGCTCGATGGTGCCCCGATCTTCGCGGGTGGGTGCGGGCGATTGCCCGCTGGCGTTCCCAGCGGGTGTGTCCGTGTTCAACATCCAGCTCCTCCGCCCCCGGGCGCGTCCGGTGGACGCGGCCGCACAGAGGCATGTGCGTTCTCGGTCTCCGTCACCCGCGGGCGACGGCAATTCTGTTCGGTTTCCCCTCCGCCCCGGGCCGCCTGCGGCGCCGGGAAGTCACACGGCGGGCGACGACGCGCCGTCCGTCACCCGGGCTCTCCCGCCGGACTCCGGTCGCCGCCTGAGTCCTGGGCCAACGGGTCGGCAATCCCTCCCCCGTCGTCGAGCCGGCCCTGCTCCAGCCGGGTCGCGCTCGCGGCGGCCGACGGTGCCAAACCAGCGACGACACGCAGGGCGCTCAGTACGTCGTCGGGTCGTACGACCGGTGTTGTCTGCCGCACGACCGTTACAAGTATCCCATACGGTCCGGTGGCCTCCGGCCAATCGTCCACCCGGGCGGTCCCGGAGGGCGAACCGTCACGCTGCGCGACCGACTCGCGACCGTCCAGCACCTCGGCGTCGACCAACGCCGCCCGGGCGTCGATGGTCCGCCGCCCGTCCTTGGTCATCTTCTCGACCTCGACCGACTCGGCCGCCATCAGAGCCGCGACGGCCTGGCGCAGCTCGGCCACGTCGGTGCCGGGCAGGTCGATGCGCCACTTGCTGACCCGCAGCTCGTCGGCCAGCGCGCCGGGCGCTGCCGGAACCGCGTCCAGCACGTCGATGCCGTCCGGCAGCGCCGCGTCCAGTTCGGCGCGCAGGACCGCCGGGTCGACCCGCCGGGCGAGCTGGAGTTCGACGTACTCCGCGACGCTGGCCACGCCGGTGGGCACCGCGCCCGTCCAGGAGACCTTGGGGCGGGGGCTGAACCCCTGCGAGTACGCCATCGGAACCCCGGCCCGCCGCAGCGCCCGCTCGAAGGTGCGGGCCACGTCCCGGTGCGAGGTGAACCGCAGCCGCCCCCGTTTGGCGTAGCGCAGGCGCAGCTTCTGCACCGGCGGGGCCGAGGGATTGGGGTGATCTCGCCGACTCAGGATGCCCTCCCGACCATGCTCGTCATCCGCGGCCGCGTTGCGGCCCGTTCGGTGACGATGCTTGCTTGCTCAACCGCAGTGTGACAACACCTTCGCCACACCATCCAGGAAGGTACCGCTTCAGAACACCGCGCACCGAGTTGTTGGCGATCCGTCACCGCACCCGGTTCACCGGGCTTCGAAGGCCGGGTTGCGCACCGGCGAGCCCTGCGAGACCGGGGAGATCGGCAGCAGCGTCCGGCCGGAGGGGCCGATCTCGATGTCGGTGCCCATGGTCGGGCACACGCCGCAGTCGAAGCACGGCGTCCACCGGCAGTCGTCCTGCTCGCGGGCGTCCAGCGCGTCCTGCCAGTCCGCCCACAGCCACTCCTTGGTCAACCCGGAGTCCAGGTGGTCCCACGGCAGCACCTCGTCCTCGGCGCGCTCGCGGGTGGTGAACCAGGCCAGGTCCACGCCCAGCGGAGTCAGCTCGGCGTCGGCGGCGGCCACCCAGCGGTCGAACGAGAAGTGCTCGTTCCAGCCGTCGAACCGGCCGCCCTCGCGCCACACCCGCTCCACGACCCGCCCGATCCGCCGGTCGCCGCGGGACAGCAGCCCTTCGATCAGCGACGGCTTGCCGTCGTGGTAGCGCATGCCGATGTTGCGCCCCAGGCGCCGGTCGGAGTTGACCGCCTCGCGCAGCTTGCGCAGCCGCTCGTCGATGGTGTCCGGGTCGGTCTGCCCGGCCCACTGGAACGGCGTGTGCGGTTTGGGCACGAACCCGCCGATGGAGATCGTGCAGCGGATGTCCTTGCGACCGGCCGCCTCGCGACCCGCCCGGATGACCTCCTTGGCCATTTCGGCGATCTGCAGCACGTCCTCGTCGGTCTCGGTGGGCAACCCGCACATGAAGTAGAGCTTGACCTGCCGCCAGCCGTTGGCGAACGCGGTGCAGACGGTGCGGATCAGGTCCTCCTCCGACACCATCTTGTTGATCACCCGCCGGATCCGTTCGCTGCCGCCCTCGGGCGCGAACGTCAACCCGGACCGGCGCCCGTTGCGGGACAGCTCGTTGGCCAGGTCGACGTTGAACGCGTCGACCCGGGTCGACGGCAGCGACAGGCTGGTGCCGGAGCCCTCGTAGCGGTCCGCCAGCCCCTTGGTGACCTCCTGGATCTCCGAGTGGTCGGCCGAGCTCAGCGACAGCAGCCCGACCTCCTCGAACCCGGTGGCCTCCAGGCCGCGCTGCACCATCTCGCCGATGCCCTCGATGGACCGCTCCCGGACCGGTCGGGTGATCATGCCCGCCTGGCAGAACCGGCAGCCGCGGGTGCAGCCGCGGAAGATCTCCACGCTCATCCGCTCGTGCACGCTCTCGGCCAGCGGCACCAGCGGCTTCTTCGGGTACGGCCAGTCGTCGAGCTCCATCGTGGTGCGCTTGAACACGCGGTGCGGAACCCGCTCGCGGTTGGGCAGCACCTCGGCGATGGCGCCGTCCGACCGGTAGCTGACGTCGTAGAACTTCGGCACGTACACGCCGCCGCTCTCGGCCAGCCGCAGCAGCAGTTCCTCCCGACCGCCCGGGCGGCCCTCGCCCTTCCACCGGCGGATCTGCTCGGTGATCTCCAGGACCGCCTCCTCGCCGTCGCCGAGCACGGCGGCGTCCACGAAGTCGGCGATCGGTTCCGGGTTGAAGGCGGCGTGCCCGCCCGCCAGGACCACCGGGTGCTCGTCACCGCGGTCGACGGCGTGCAGCGGGACGCCCGCGAGGTCGAGCGCGGTGAGCAGGTTGGTGTAGCCGAGCTCGGTCGCGAAGCTGACGCCGAGCACGTCGAAGGCGCCGACCGGCCGGTGGCCGTCCACGGTGAACTGCGGGATGCCGTGCTCCCGCATCAGCTCTTCCAGGTCCGGCCACACCGAGTAGGTGCGCTCGGCGAGCACGTCGGGCTGCTCGTTGAGGATCTCGTAGAGGATCTGGACGCCCTGGTTCGGCAGGCCGACCTCGTAGGCGTCCGGATACATCAGGCACCAGCGGACCGCGGTGTCCTCCCACGCCTTGGCCGTCGCGTTGAGCTCCCCACCCACGTACTGCACGGGCTTGGAGACCCGCGTCAGCAGCGGTTCCAACCTGTCGAAGACGGACTCCACACGCACGCGCCCCAGCGTAGAGGCCGCCGCCCGCAGGCGGACGACCGACCGCACCCGCGGGGGTTCCGGCGCGGCCGGGCCGCGCCGGAACCGCGCTCACACGTCGCGGGTGAACCAGATCTCGTCGCGGTCGTCGCCGGGCGCGACCCGGACCGCGCCGGGCCACCGGCCGCGCTCCACCCAGCCGTTCGCCTCGTAGAAGCGATCCAGGTCCTGCCCGCTGCGGGTGACCAGGTCGAGCCGTTCCAGGCCGAGCGCCTGGGCCTGCACCACGGCGGCGTCCAGCAGCTGCTTGCCCCAGCCCTTGCCCTGCAGCGCGGGGTCGACGGCCAGCCACGCCAGCTCGCCGGTGTGCCTGCGGACGGGCAGCCTGCGGGGACGCACCACCGCCATGCCGACCAGCACGTGCTGCTGGCCGATGGTGATCAGGTGCACGCGCCGGTTGCGCACGTCCTCGACGAGTTCCTCGGCGCCCGCGCGCAGTTCGTCCACCGAATCGGTCGCGGTGTAGCCGACCGCGCCACCGGCGACGGTGACCCGCCCCCACAGGTCGGCCAGCGCGTCCACCAGCCCCGGGTGCGGGGTGTCCACGCGGTGCGGGCCGGTGACGAAGCCCTCGGGATCGATGTCGGTGTCCGCCACGACGTCAGAACTCCGGGAACCAGAGCTTGATCTCGCGCTCGGCGGACTCGGCCGAGTCCGAACCGTGCACCAGGTTGTACTGGACCTCCAGGCCGTAGTCGCCGCGGATGCTGCCCGGCGCGGCCTTGTCCACGGGGTCGGTGCCCCCGGCGATCTGCCGGAACGCCGACACCGCGCGCGGCCCCTCGACCACCGCGGCCACGACCGGACCGGAGGTGATGAACTCCAGCAGGGACTCGAAGAACGGCTTGCCGTCGTGCTCGGCGTAGTGCTGCTCGGCGAGCTGGCGGTCGACCTTCTTCAGCTCCAGGGCGACCAGCTTCAGGCCCTTGCGCTCGATCCGGCTGATCACCTCGCCGACCAGCCCGCGCTCCACACCGTCGGGCTTGACCAGGACCAGCGTGCGCTCACTCACGGGTAACTCCTTCGTTTCCGGGGCGCCGGGTTGCGCGCGTGACGCACCGCGCCCGATCCGCCCGCCAGGGTATCGATGCAGGTGACCGCCGGGCCCCCGGGGAGGCCGGTCAGCCCTGCGGGTCCATTGTGGTCGACCACAGCGACCGGCCGCCCATGTCGCGCAGGTCCACCCGCAGCCGTCCGGTGGCGCCCTCGATGTTGACCTCCCCGAAGTGCTGGAAGCCCTCCAGCGGGAGGCGCCCTGCCTGCTCGGCGCGCTCAGGAACACCTGTTCCGGACCGAAGGTGGGGTCGAGGGCGTTCGGCCCGAACGCACCCGCCTGCAACGGCCCGGACACGAACTCCCAGAACGGGTCGAAACCGTCGAAGGCGGCGCGCTCCGGCGAGTAGTGGATCGCCGCGGAGTAGTGCACGTCGGCGGTCAGCCAGACGACGTTGCGCACCGAGCGCCGCCGGATCTCCTGGAGCACCCGGGCGATCTCCGCCTCGCGCCCGTTGGGCACGCCGGGCCTGCCGTTGGCCACGGCTTCGATCCGGTCGCCGTCCGGCACCACGAGGCCCAGCGGCATGTCGGCGGCGATCACCTTCCAGGTGGCCCGGGACCGGCCCAGCTCGTCGACCAGCCAGCGCGCCTGCCGGTCGCCGAGGATCCGTTCCGGCCGGGTGCCCGGCGAGTTCGGATCGCGGTAGCTGCGCATGTCGAGGACGAAGACGTCGAGCAGCGGTCCGTGCGAGACCTTCCGGTACACCCGCCCGTCCACTGCGTCCGGCGCCCACACCGGCTGCCACTCGTGGAACGCCCGGAACGCGCGCCGCGCCAGCACGTCGACGCGCTTCTCCCGGTAGTCGGGGGAATCCAGCACCTCACCCGGGTACCAGTTGTTGAGCACCTCGTGGTCGTCCCACTGCACCAGCTGCGGCACGTTCGCCACGAAGTCGCGGACGTTGCGGTCGAGCAGGTTGTAGGCGAACTGGCCGCGGAACTCGGGCAGGGTTTCGGCGACCTTGGACTTCTCCGGGGTGACGATGTTGCGCCACACCCGCCCGTCCGGCAGCGTCACCGACTCCCGCAGCGGCCCGTCGGAGTAGACGGTGTCGCCGCTGTGCAGGAAGAAGTGCGGTTCGCGGGCGGCCATCGCGGAGTAGATGGTCATGCCGCCGATGTCCGGGTTGATCCCCCAGCCCTGGCCGACGACGTCCCCGGACCACAGGAACCGCACGTCCTCGCGGGCCTGCGAGGTGGTGCGGAAGCTGCCGGTCACCGGCTCGCCCGCGACGCGCCCGTCGAGGTCCTCGACGATGACCCGGTAGTGCACCCGGCGACCGGGTGGGAGCCCGGTGAGCCGGACCTTGCCGGTCCCGTCGCCGTCGGGGGTCAGCACCGGTCCGGGCACCCGGACCGCGCCGCGGAAGTCGGCGTCCCGGGCGACGTCGACGAACATCCGGGCCGGTCGGTCGGCCCGGGTCCACACCACGGCACCGTCCGGCCGGGGATCGCCGAGCTGCGCACCGTGCGTCAGGACCGGGCGGTCCGAGCGGACGAACGCCGCGGAGGCCGGGCGCGGCAGCAGCAGTCCGGCACCGGCCAGTCCGGCGGCAGCGGCACCGCGTCGCAGCAGGTCACGTCGGTTGAGGGCGGGATTCGCGGACATGCGCCGGTTCTATCCGCCCCGGGCGACCCCGGACCGACGCCGAGGTGACGCGCGGCCGCACATCGCGTGACCCCTGGTGCGCGCGGGGTGAGCGCGCTAGCTTCACGGTCATACCGACTGGCCGGTCTGAACAGGAGGGTCCGGATGCGCGCCGCCGTGCACACCGCCGTGAACCAGCCGATGCGGATCGAGGACCTCGCCGATCCGCGACCGAAGGCCGGTGAGGTGGTCGTCGACGTGCGCTCGTGCGGCGCCTGCCACACGGACCTGCACGTGCTCAAGGGCGAGCTGCCGTTCCCGGTGCCCGCGGTGCTGGGCCACGAGGTGGCGGGCGTGATCTCCGAGGTCGGCCCGGACGTCACCGGGCTGGCGGTGGGCGACCGGGTGGTGACCAGCTTCATCATGCCGTGCGGGCAGTGCGAGCAGTGCGTGCGCGGCAACGAGGAGATCTGCCGGAAGTTCTTCGCCTACAACCGGGCCAAGGGGCGGCTGTACGACGACGAGACCCGGTTGTTCCGCCCCGGCGGCGAACCGGTGTGGATGTACTCGATGGGCGGCCTGGCGCAGCGGTGCGCGACCACGGCGACGTCGGTGTACCGGGTTCCCGACGGCGTCGAGCTGGCCGACGTCGCGTCCCTCGGGTGCTCCACGATGACCGCCTACGGCGCGCTGCGGCACGCGGCGGACGTGCACGTCGGCGACACCGTCGCCGTGGTCGCGGCCGGGGGTGTCGGTTCGGCGCTGGTGCAGCTGGCCGCGGTGTTCGGGGCATCGATGATCATCGCGGTGGACATCGACGACGAGAAGCTGGCCGGCGCGCGCGGCCTGGGCGCGACGCACGTGGTCAACTCGTCCGAAGTGGACGCCCCGGAGGCGATCCGCGACCTCACCGGCGGACGGGGCGTGGACGTCGCGTTCGAGGCGCTCGGCGCGGTGCCGACGTTCGAGATCGCCCGCGACTCGGTCGTCGAGGGCGGTCAGGTCGTGGTGGTGGGCATCGCCCCGCGCGGCACCACCGGCGAGTTCGACCTCGCCACCATCGCCCGGCGCAAGCTGCAGATCAAGGGGTCCTACGGCGCCAAGCCGCGTCGCGACATGCCGGTCCTGCTCGACCTGGTGGCCCGCGGCGGTCTCCGCCCGCAGGACGCGATCAGCCGCCGCTACCCGTTCGCCGAGGTCCAGGACGCCTACGACGCCCTGCGCCGCGGCGAAACCGTCGGCCGCGCGGTCGTCGACATCGACTAGCCGTCGTCGAGCGGATGCCGCCAGCGCACCCCCGGGTAGCGCGCGAAGCCGCGGTCGGCGGTGATCCATTCACAACCGTGCTCGATGGCGATCGCCGCGAGGTAGGCGTCCGGAACGAGATTCGCCTTCACCTGGGCTTTCCGGCACAGCTCGGCGAAGATCTCCCAATGCCGCGGGCCGGGTTCGATCGGCGCGAAGGCCGGGGCCGTTCGGATCGCGGCGATGATCTCCAGCGCCTGCTCGGGCTGCAGCGGGCGGGGCCAGATCCTGTGGTTGGTGACGATGCGCAGGTATCCGCTGAACACCATCGACGGGATTCCCACCGGCGTCGCACCGTTGAGCGCGTCCTCGAACCACGTCGCGAACCGCTCGTGATCGGGCAATGCGGCGTTCTGCGCATTCAGCAGGATGTTGACATCGCACGCGATCACTCGTCGTGCTCCATGAATTCGAGGAGGGCAGCGTTGTCGTTGAGGTCGACGCCCGGCCGTGGCGCCCCCAAGTCGAAGGTGGGCAGCTTGAACCGGGGGCGATCCTGAGCTCGGGCACGACGGAGTTCGCCCAGGCGCACGTCGTCCTCGATCAGGGCGCTCACGGTCGTGTGCTCGCGCGCGGCCCGCAGTTTCAGCCGCTCCAGCAGCTGATCATCGATGGTGATGGTCGTCCGCATGCATCACATCATAACGATGCCGCATCAAGATGCGCCGTCTCCGAACAGGTGAAATGCCCAGCTCGCTCTCAGCCCTGCTGGCTCGGCGGGTAGCCCGGCGGGTGGCCGAGCTGGTCGTAGAGGGTGCCCTCGCGCATGCGGCGGGCGACGTCGCGGCGCAGGTGCAGGATGTAGGCCCAGACCAGGGCGAACACCACGCCCATCGCGCCCACCGCGGGGTGCACCGCGAAGCAGGCGATGACGCCGACCTGGAGCACCACCGCGAACGCCAGGCCCCAGCGCCGCCGCTGCACGAACGCCGCCGCGAGCATCAGCACCGCCAGGACGCCGACGACCGCGAAGCCCGCGCTGGACACGCCACCGCCGAAGCGCCAGACCACCGGCAGCGCCAGCGCGAACACGATGAACTCCAGCACGAGCGTGCCCGCCATGACGCCGCGCAGGCCCTTCCACGGGTCGCGGACACCGGGCGGCGCCTCGGGCAGTCCGTTGCCTTCCGGGGCGGGCTGGGCTGGTTCGGTCACGCGGGCTCCTTGCCGAACAGGGCTCGCCCCTCGCCGGCCGTGACCACCGAGCCGGTGATCACCACGCCGCCGCCGGAGACGGACTCGCCGGGGTCGGAGGTCTCCTCGGCGAGCTGGATCGCGGTCTCGACCGCGTCGTCCAGCCGCGGCTCCACGACGATGCGGTCCGGACCGAAGATGTCCTTGGCCAGTCCGGCGAGTTCGTCGGGGTCCATGGCGCGGGGCGAGGAGTTCCTGGTGAGCACGATCTCCTCGACGACGGGTTCCAGCTCGGCGAGGATGCCGCGCACGTCCTTGTCGCCGAGCACGCCCACCACCGCGACCAGGCGGCGGAAGGAGAACTCCGAGCTGAGCGCGTCGGCCAGGGCGCGGGCGCCGTGCGGGTTGTGCGCCGCGTCGACCAGCACGGCGGGCGCGCTGCGCACCCGCTCCAGCCGTCCCGGGGTGATGACCCCGGCGAAGGCTTCGCGGACCGAGTCGACGGACAGCTGGTGGGCCGCGCCGGCGCCGAAGAACGCCTCGGTCGCGGCCAGCGCCAGGGCGGCGTTGCGGGCCTGGTGCTCGCCGTGCAGCGGCAGGAACACCTCGTCGTACACCCCGCCGAGGCCCTGCAGCTTGAGCATCTGGCCGCCGACGGCCACGGTGCGCGACAGCACGCCGAACTCGTGGCCCTCGCGGGCGACCGTGGCGTCGACCTCGGCGATGCGGTCCATGATCGGCTGCTGCGCCTCGGCCTGCTGGGCGGCCAGCACCACGATCGAGCCGGGCTTGATGATCCCGGCCTTCTCCTTGGCGATGGACGCCAGGTCGTCGCCGAGGTAGTCGGCGTGGTCCATGGCGACCGGGCACAGCACGGCGATCTTGGCGTCGGCGACGTTGGTGGCGTCCCAGCTCCCGCCGAGGCCGACCTCCAGCACCGCGGCCTCCACGGGCGCGTCGGCGAACGCGGCGAACGCCATGCCGGTGAGCACCTCGAACTTGCTCATCGGCACGTCACTGCGCGAGTCGACCATCGACACGTACGGCGCCACGTCGCGGTAAGCCTCGACGTAGCCCTCCGGGCTGATCGGCTTGCCGTCGATGCTGATCCGCTCGGTGGCCAGCTGCAGGTGCGGGCTGGTGTAGCGGCCGGTGCGCAGCCCGATGCGGGTGAGCAGCGCGTCGACCATGCGCGAGGTGGACGACTTGCCGTTGGTGCCCGCGATGTGCACCACCGGGTAGCTGCGCTGCGGTTCGGCGAGCAGATCGGTCAGCGCCCGGATGCGGTCGAGCGACGGTTCGATCTTGGTCTCCGGCCAGCGCTCGTTGAGCTCGGCCTCGACCACCCGCAGCTCCTGCAGCGCGGTGGGATCGGTCCCGGACACGTTGTTCACCCCTTGGCGCCCCGACGAACGTCGAGGTCAGTCTACGTGCGGCCGGACGGCGCGGAGCCGCCCGGTCAGCGGGGACCGGGCGGCTCGGCGCGAGTTCAGCCCTGGGGCAGCGCGGCCAGCCGGGCGTTGATCCGCTCGATGTCGGCCAGCGCGGTCTCCCGGCGTGCCTTGATCTTGTCGACCACCTCGGCCGGGGCCTTGTCCAGGAACGCCGGGTTGCCCAGCTTCTTGTCGGTGCCCGCGAGCTCCTTCTCGGCCGCCGCGAGGTCCTTGGTCAGCCGCTTGCGCTCGGCCGCGACGTCGACCGCACCGGACAGGTCCAGCTCGACGGTGACGTTCCCGCCGGACAGCCCGACCTCGATCGACGCCGACGAGGTGAACCCGTCGGCGGGCTCGGTGACCCGCGCCAGCGACCGCACCGCGGCCACGTGGTCGGCCAGGCCCAGTTCGGCGACGCCGCCGAGCTTGGCGGCCACCCGCTGACCCGGCTTGAGCCCCTGGTCGGAGCGGAACCGCCGAATCTCGGTGATCAGCTTCTGCACCGCCTCGATCCGCTCGGCGGCGGCCGGGTCGGCGACCGCGCCGCTGGGCTCCGGCCAGTCGGCGATGACCACCGATTCGCGACCGGTGAGCGCGGTCCACAGCGTCTCGGTGATGAACGGGATGGTCGGGTGCAGCAGTCGCAGCAGCACGTCCAGCACGTACCCGAGCACCTCGCGGGTGCGCTCCGCGCTCCGCCCTTCGGCGTCGAGCTGGACCTTGGACAGCTCCAGGTACCAGTCGCAGAACTCGTCCCAGGTGAAGTGGTACAGCGCCTCGGTGGCCTTGCCGAACTGGAAGTCCTCCATCAGCTCGTCCACTTCGGACACGAGCTGGTCGGCGCGGTCCAGGATCCACCGGTCGGCATCGGTGAGCTCGGCCCGCTCGGGCAGCCGCTCCGGCACCCGGGCACCGTTCATCAGCGCGAACTTGGTGGCGTTGAACAACTTCGTGCAGAAGCTGCGGGAGCCGGACACCCACTCCTCGCTGATCGGCGAGTCCGCGCCGGGGTTGGCGCCGCGCGCGAGCGTGAACCGCAGCGCGTCGGTGCCGTAGTTGTCCATCCACTCCAGCGGGTCGACGGTGTTGCCCGCGGATTTGGACATCTTCTTGCCGTGCGCGTCGCGGACCATGCCGTGCAGCGCGATGACCTTGAAGGGCTCGACCCCGTCCATCGCGTACAGCCCGAACATCATCATCCGGGCGACCCAGAAGAACAGGATGTCGTAGCCGGTGACCAGCACGCTGGTCGGGTAGAACTTGCGCAGGTCGGGGGTGTCCTGCGGCCAGCCCATGGTGGAGAACGGCCACAGGCCCGAGGAGAACCAGGTGTCGAGCACGTCCTCGTCCTGGTACCAGCCCTCGCCGGACGGCGGTTCCTCGTCCGGGCCGACGCACACCATCTCGCCGTTCGGGCCGTGCCACACCGGGATGCGGTGGCCCCACCACAGCTGCCGGGACACGGTCCAGTCGTGCATGTTGTCGACCCAGTCGAAGTAGCGCTTGGCCATCTCCGGCGGGTGGACCTGCACGCGGCCGTCGCGGACCGCGTCGCCGGCGGCCTTGGCCAGCGGGCCGACCTTGACGAACCACTGCATCGACAGCCGCGGCTCGATCGGCTCCTTGGACCGCGAGCTGTGCCCGACGCTGTGCGCGTACGGCCGCTTCTCGGCGACGATGCGGCCTTCCTCGCGCAGCGCCTCGCGGACCGCCACGCGGGCCTCGAACCGGTCCATCCCGTCGAAGCGGGTGCCGGTGTGGGCGATGCGGCCGGACTCGTCCATGATCGTCGGCATCGGCAGGTCGTGCCGCTTGCCGATCTCGAAGTCGTTCGGGTCGTGCGCCGGGGTGATCTTCACCGCGCCGGAACCGAACTCGGGGTCGACGTAGTCGTCGGCGACGACCGGGATCGTGCGCCCGGTCAGCGGGTGCTCGATCTCGGTGCCCACCAGGTGCTGGTAGCGCTCGTCATCGGGGTGGACCGCGACGGCGGTGTCGCCGAGCATCGTCTCGACCCGGGTGGTGGCGACCACGATCGACCGGTCGCCGTCGCCGTAGCGCATGGAGACGAGTTCGCCCTCGACCTCCTTGTGCTCCACCTCGATGTCGGACAGCGTGGTGCGCATCTGCGGCGACCAGTTGACCAGCCGCTCGGCGCGGTAGATCAGGCCGTCGTCGTACAGCTTCTTGAAGATCGTCTGCACGGCGCGGGACAACCCGGCGTCCATGGTGAAGCGCTCGCGGGTCCAGTCGACGCTGTCCCCGAGACGGCGCATCTGGGACAGGATCGCCCCGCCGTGCTTCTCCTTCCACTGCCACACGCGGTCCACGAACGCCTCGCGGCCCAGCTCGCGGTGGTCGGTGCCCTCCTCGCGGAGCTGCTTTTCGACCAGCGCCTGCACGGCGATGCTGGCGTGGTCCATCCCGGGCAGCCACAGCGCCTCGTAGCCCTGCATCCGGCGGCGCCGGGTGAGGACGTCCATCAGCGTGTGCTCGAAGGCGTGGCCGATGTGCAGGCTTCCGGTGACGTTCGGGGGCGGGATGACGATCGAGAACGGCGGCTTGTCACTGCTCGCGTCGGCGGTGAAGTAACCGGCCGCTACCCAGCGCTGGTACAGCTCGGCCTCTACGTCGGCCGGATTCCAGGTCGACGGAAGTTCACGGGGCTGCGCGGCATGGGTCTGAGTCACGGGGAGGATTCTACGAGTGGCTGTTCAGCGCTCTTTCCGGGCGTTAGCCTCTCGCGCAAGACGGGTTGTCGTGACTCGCACCACTCCCACCGTGCCCGCCCGTCACAGGAGGAGGACGCTATGCGCATGTCGCGTGGAGCTCCGGAACAGGACATCGACGAAGGCGCACTGGAAGTCGGCACGCCGGGCCGCGCCGCGGCGGGCGTCAAGGGCGTGCTGGTCTCGCTGCAACGCAGCTGGGAGCAGATGGGCACGACGCGCACGGTGCGGACGTTGCCGCTGCTCAACCAACGGTCGGGCTTCGACTGCCCGGGGTGCGCGTGGCCGGACCCGCGGGAGGCCGACGGGGACAAGCGCAAGCTGGCCGAGTTCTGCGAGAACGGCGCCAAGGCGGTCGCCGAGGAAGCGACCACGCGCCGCGTCGGGCCCGACTTCTTCGCCCGCCACTCGGTGGCGGAGCTGGCGACCAAGACCGACTACTGGCTCGGCCAGCAGGGCCGCCTGACCCACCCGATGGTGCTGCGCGACGGCGACACCCACTACCGGCCCATCGGCTGGGACGAGGCGTTCGGCCTGATCGCGGACTCGCTCAACGCGCTGGATTCCCCGGACCGAGCCGCCTTCTACACCTCGGGCCGCACCAGCAACGAGGCGGCGTTCCTCTACCAGCTGATGATCCGCAGCTTCGGCACCAACAACCTGCCGGATTGCTCGAACATGTGCCACGAGTCGTCCGGCTCGGCGTTGAAGGAGACCATCGGCATCGGCAAGGGCTCGGTGTCGCTGTCCGATGTGGAGCACGCGGACCTGGTGCTGGTGGTGGGCCAGAACCCGGGTACCAACCACCCGCGGATGCTCTCCTCGCTGGAGAAGGTCAAGCAGCGCGGTGGCCGGATCATCGCGGTCAACCCGCTGCCGGAGACCGGGCTGATGCGGTTCAAGAACCCGCAGACGGTGCGCGGGGTGGTCGGCGGCGGCACCGCGCTGGCCGACGAGTTCGCGCAGATCCGCATCGGCGGCGACCTGGCGCTGTTCAAGGCGATCAACGCGCTCGTGCTGCGGGCAGGCGCGGTGGACGAGCAGTTCATCGCCGAGTACGCGCACGGCTACGACGAGTTCGTCGCCCAGGCGACCGAGATCGACTGGGACGAGGTCACCGAGGCCACCGGCCTGAGCCGGGAGCAGATCGAGCGCATCGCCGACATGGTGATCTCCTCGGAGCGCACGGTCGCCTGCTGGGCGATGGGGCTGACCCAGCAGAAGCAGGGCGTGGCCACCATCCGCGAGGTGGTGAACACGCTGCTGCTGCGCGGCATGATCGGCAAACCAGGCGCGGGCGTCTGCCCGGTGCGCGGCCACTCGAACGTCCAGGGCGACCGCACCATGGGCATCTGGGAGAAGATGCCGGACTCCTTCCTGGACGCGCTGGACCGCGAGTTCGGCATCACCTCCCCGCGCCACCACGGTCTGGACACAGTGGACACGATCCGCGCGATGCGGGACGGCCGGGTCACGGCTTTCCTCGGCATGGGCGGCAACTTCGTGTCCGCGACGCCGGACACCGACGCGACCATGGCCGCGCTGCGCGACTGCGAGCTGACGGTCCAGGTGTCGACCAAGCTCAACCGCTCGCACGTCACCCCCGGCCGGACCGCGCTGATCCTGCCCACGCTGGGCCGCACCGAGCGCGACACCCAGGCGTCCGGCGAGCAGTTCGTGACCGTCGAGGACTCGATGTCGGTGGTGCACGCCTCGCGCGGGCGGCTGGCCCCGGCGTCCGAGAACCTGCTGTCCGAGGTCGCGATCATCTGCCGCCTGGCCCGCCGCCTGCTGGGCCGGGACCACCCGGTGCGCTGGGAGGACTTCGAGCGGGACTACGACCTCGTCCGCGACCACATCGCCAACGTCGTCCCCGGCTGCGAGGACTACAACCGCCGGGTGCGCGAGCCCGACGGGTTCGTGCTGCCGCACCCGCCCCGGGACAGCCGCACGTTCCCGACCTCGACGGGCAAGGCGAACTTCACGGTCAACGTCCCGGAGCCGATCCGGGTGCCGGAGGGCCGGCTGCTGCTGCAGACGCTGCGCAGCCACGACCAGTACAACACCACGATCTACGGCCTCTCGGACCGCTACCGCGGCGTCGAGGACGCCCGCCGCGTGGTGCTGGTCAACCCGACCGACCTCGCACGGCTCGGCTTCGCCGACGGCGACCTGGTGGACGTCGTCTCCGAGTGGGCGACCGGCGACGGCCCGGTCCAGGAGCGCCGCGCCAAGCGCTTCCGCCTGGTCGGCTACCCGACCGCCGCGGGCTGCGCCGCGGCCTACTACCCGGAGGCCAACCCGCTCGTCCCGCTGGACTCGGTGGCGGAGAAGTCCAACACCCCGGTGTCCAAGGCGGTCATCGTCCGCTTCGAACGCACGTGACGCACCGGGCCGGGCCGCGCGCGGCGGCCCGGCCACCCGGCGCGGTGTCCGAATTGGACGGGTGCCGAGCCTGAGCAGCTCTTCTGGCGCCAGGACGGAGTGCGGCGGCTCGGCTGCGCCTGCTGGGCACCGCTTCCGCCACCATCGGCCGAAGCCATACTGTGTGGGCGGGAACGCGCGGTTGATAGGAGGGGCTGATGGGACGCGTCACCGTTCGGCGACCGGTGTTGCGGGTCGCGGCGGACGGATCCCGGACCAGGCCGGACACCCTGGCCGCCGAGGAGCCCCTGGAGATCCGGGTCGACGGCTCCCCGCTCACCGTGACCATGCGCACCCCGGGGCACGACGTCGAGCTGGCGCACGGCTTCCTGCTGACCGAGGGCGTCATCCACGACCGGGCCCAGCTGGTCACCGCCCGGTACTGCGACAGCCCGGGACCGGACGGGCGCAACACCTACAACGTCCTCGACGTGCGCCTGGCTCCCGGCGTCGAGCCGCCCGACACGTCGGTGGAGCGCAACTTCTACACCACGTCGTCGTGCGGCGTCTGCGGCAAGGCCGCGCTCGACTCGGTGCGGCTGACCACCCGGCACTCCCCCGCCGGGGACCCGCTCAGCGTGGACACCACCACGCTCGCCGGGTTGCCGGACCGACTGCGGGCCGCCCAGCGCGTGTTCGACAGCACCGGGGGCCTGCACGCGGCGGGGCTGTTCGACTCGGCCGGCGAGCCGCTGGTGGTCCGCGAGGACGTCGGCAGGCACAACGCGGTCGACAAGGTGCTCGGCTGGGCGTTGCTCGCGCAGCGGGTGCCGCTGGCCGGCTGCGTGCTCATGGTGTCCGGCCGCGCCTCGTTCGAGCTCGTGCAGAAGGCGGCGATGGCCGGGGTCCCGCTGCTCGCCGCGGTCTCCGCACCGTCCTCGCTGGCCGTCGACCTGGCCGCGGAGCAGGGCATGACCCTGGTCGGGTTCCTGCGCGGCCGTTCCATGAACGTCTACACCGGAGCCGAGCGCATCGTGACGAAGGACATCGCCTGAGTCGGGTGGGCCGAGTTGGGGACTCCGCCGAGCGTTGGCACGATGATTCCAGGTGGTCGGCGCCTTCGGGTCGACCATGCGCAACTGGAGGATCGATGCCCGACAAGCGCCGCCTGGTCAGCAGGCGGACGGTTCTGACGTCCGGCGTGGTCGGCGCCGCCGCCGTCGGCCTCGGACTGTCCGGCGACACCGGGACCAACACCGAACGGCACGCCGTCCCGCTCGCCGACCAGACCAACGTGCTGGTCGAGCAGGTGTACTCGCAGGCCCGCGAACGGCCCGTCAACATCGTCACGATGTTCCCGAAAGGCGTTGAACGCCAAGGTCTTCCGGTGTGCCTGATGCTGCACGGGCGGTTCGGCGACGCCCGCAAGTCGGCCGGCGGGCTGCCCACCTGGCTGACGGACTCGGTGGCCTCCCGACGCATCCCGCCGTACGCGTTCCTCGCCGTGGACGGCGGGGCGAACAGCTACTGGCACCGCTGGCCCGGCGACGACCCGATGTCGATGCTGCTCGACGAGGTGCCCGGGTGGCTGGCCGAACGCGAGCTGGGTGGCAGCGACGGGCAGCCGTTCGCGGTCTCGGGCATCTCGATGGGCGGTTTCGGCGCACTGGTCTACACCCGACGCAGGCGCGAACACGGCAACCCGGTGAAGGCGACCGCGGTCGTCTCCCCCGCGCTGATCACCAACTGGCCCGAGATGAACAAGCGTCGGGCATTCGCCAACGAGGCGGCGTGGGCCGCCATCGACCCGCTGCGCCACGTCCGCTCCCTCGGCAGCGTGCCGCTGGGCGTGTGGTGCGGGACCGAGGACCGGTTCATCACCGGCACCCGCAGGTTCATCGCCGCCGCGCACCCGGAGGTCGCCTCCACCTCCCCCGGTGGTCACAACAGCCGCTACTACCGCAAGGCGCTGCCCGAACTGGTCGACTTCGTCGGCCGCAAACTCGCCACCAACCGGAGCTGACCCGTCAGACGAGGCGGAGGCGGGACTGCGCGTGTCCCGCGGTGTGCGGCTCGCCGTCGAAGCGGTCCAGCAGCGGAACCGCACCGTACAGGGTCCAGCTGAGCACCGCGGACCACGGGCCGTAGCCGGCGTCGGTGTTGAGGTGTCCGCCGTCGAGGATGACGTCCATCTCCACCTGCAGCGCCTCGGCGAGGCCGTGCGCCCGGTGCATCGCCAGGTAGGGATCGCCGGTGCCCACCACGAGCCGGGTCACCCCGGCCGCGCGGCGCAGCGCGTGCGCGTCCACCGGGTACGGCAGCAGGTCCGCGGCGTCCGGGTGCGACCAGTCCGGGGCGGGCGGCGCCACCAGCAGCACCCGGTCGGCGCGGCGCACGGCGCCGTCGGCGGTGGCGGCGTGGTGCAGCCACAGGGCGACACCGCAGGAGTGGGCGGCCACGACGAGCTCGGCCTCCGGCGGCACCGCCCTCAACCGCTCGCGCAGCACCGGCAACCACCGGTCCAGCGCCGGCCGGTCGGAGTCCGGCAACGCGGGGAGGTCGACCCGCACGTCCCGCTCGCGCAGCTGCGCGGCGAGCCACTGCTGCCAGTGCCAGGGCCCCGCGCCCGTCATGCCGTGGACCAGCAGGACATGCATGTCGCTCATGGGCGTCACTCCCGGGATGCAGGGGTCGATAACCGCCCCCACATGATCAGCTATCCCGGGAGGGACCGCAGCGGCAGGCTCAGGCGGACTTCTCGCGGCGTTCCCGGCGGGTCGCCTGGCGGGCGACGATGGTCGGGTTGACGTTCTCGCGCACCGTCTGCTCGGTGATGACCACCTTGGCGACGTCCGAGCGGCTCGGGATGTCGTACATCACCGGGAGCAGGACCTCCTCCAGGATGGCCCGCAGGCCGCGCGCCCCGGTGCCGCGCAGGATCGCCTGGTCGGCGATGGCCTCCAGCGCGGTCTTGGTGAACTCCAGCTCCACGTTGTCCATCTCGAACAGCCGCTTGTACTGCTTCACCAGGGCGTTGCGCGGCTCGGTGAGGATCTGCACCAGGGACGGCTTGTCCAGGTTGGTGACGCTGGCGACGGTGGGCAGCCGACCGATGAACTCCGGGATGAGCCCGTACTTGATCAGGTCCTCGGGCATCACGTCGGCGAAGTGGTCGGTGGTGTCGATCTCGGACTTGGACCGCAGCTCGGCGCCGAACCCGACGCTGTGCTTGCCCACCCGGTCCTCGACGATCTTCTCCAGACCGGCGAACGCGCCCGCCACGATGAACAGGACGTTCGTGGTGTCGATCTGGATGAACTCCTGGTGCGGGTGCTTGCGACCGCCCTGCGGCGGCACGCTCGCGGTGGTGCCCTCCAGGATCTTCAGCAGCGCCTGCTGCACGCCCTCACCGGAGACGTCCCGGGTGATCGACGGGTTCTCGCTCTTGCGCGCGATCTTGTCGACCTCGTCGATGTAGATGATGCCGGTCTCGGCGCGCTTGACGTCGTAGTCGGCGGCCTGGATGAGCTTGAGCAGGATGTTCTCCACGTCCTCGCCCACGTAGCCGGCCTCCGTCAGCGCGGTGGCGTCGGCGATCGCGAACGGCACGTTGAGCATCTTCGCCAACGTCTGCGCCAGGTAGGTCTTGCCGCAGCCGGTCGGGCCCAGCATCAGGATGTTCGACTTGGCGAGCTCGACGGCCTCCTCACCGCGGGCCTCGCGCCGCTCACCGGCCTGGATGCGCTTGTAGTGGTTGTACACCGCGACCGACAGGTTGCGCTTGGCGGCGTCCTGCCCGATGACGTACTGGTCGAGGAACTCGTGGATCTCGGCCGGCTTGGGCAGCTCGTCGAGCTTGACGTCGCCCGCCTCGGCCAGCTCTTCCTCGATGATCTCGTTGCAGAGATCGATGCACTCATCGCAGATGTACACGCCGGGGCCGGCGATGAGTTTCTTGACCTGCTTCTGGCTCTTCCCGCAGAAGGAGCACTTCAGCAGGTCGCCGCCGTCACCGATACGTGCCATGACCGCTGACCCCGTCCCCTCCGGCGCGCCGTCCGGTAGCGCGCCTGACCGTATGTGCCTCCGACGGTACCTGCCGTTCCCCGCGTTCGGGGAGACTCACAGTGTCCGCCACCCGCCGAGCCGAGCGTGACGTCCGCCCTTCCACGGCGTGTCGCGGACGGCCGCCGCGCGGCGGCCGGACCACCGCGCGGTGGTCGCGTCCCGGATCTGTCAGGACTTCTGCGCCGACAGCTTCCGGTATGGCACCACCTCGTCGATGATGCCGTATTCCACGGCCTGGTCGGCAGTGAGAATCTTGTCCCGGTCGATGTCCTCGCGGACCTGCTCCGCGGACCGGCTGGTGTGCTTGGACAGGACGGTCTCCATCAGCTCGCGCATCCGCTGGATCTCGTTGGCCTGGATCTCCAGGTCGGAGACCTGGCCGTACACGCCCTCGATGGCCGGCTGGTGGATGAGCACCCGGGAGTTCGGCAGCGCCTGGCGCTTGCCCTTGGTGCCCGCGGCGAGCAGCACCGCCGCGGCCGAGGCCGCCTGGCCGAGGCAGATGGTGCGCACGTCCGGACGGACGTACTGGATGGTGTCGTAGATGGCCATCATGGCGGTGAACGACCCACCGGGCGAATTGATGTACATCGCGATCTCGCGGTCCGGGTCGTCGGACTCCAGGAACAGCAGCTGCGCCATGATGTCGTTGGCCGAGGCGTCGTCGACCTGGACGCCCAGGAAGACGATCCGCTCCTCGAACAACTTGTTGTACGGGTTGGACTCCTTGACCCCGTACGCAGTGCGCTCGACGAACGACGGCAACACGTACCGGGACTGCAAGGGCTGGAACGAGCTCACGGCGGATGACTCCTCGTAACTAGGTGGCGGACCGGTTGATCAGCTGCTCGGCAGGTTCGCCGCGCTCGCGATGTGGTCCACGAAGCCGTACTCGCGGGCCTCCTCGGCGGTGAACCAGCGGTCCCGGTCGAAGTCGGACATGATCGTCTCCACCGACTTGCCGGTCTGGCCGGCGATCAGCTCGGCCATCTCCTGCTTGTGCTTGGAGAACATCTTGGCCTGGATCGCGATGTCGGCGGCGGTGCCGCCGAGACCGGCCGAGGGCTGGTGCATCATGATCCGCGCATGCGGCAACGCGAACCGCTTCCCCTTCGCCCCCGCCGACAACAAGAACTGACCCATCGACGCAGCCATCCCCATCGCCACCGTCGCCACATCCGGCTTGACCAGCTGCATCGTGTCGTAAATCGCCATACCCGCCGTCACCGAACCACCCGGCGAGTTGATGTACAACGAAATATCCCGATCCGGATCCTCCGCCGCCAACAACAACAGCTGCGAACAGATCTGGTTCGCGATCGTCTCCTCAACCTGCGTCCCGAGCACGATGATGCGCTCCCGCAACAACCGCTCGTACACCGAATCCGTCAGATTCAGCCCGTTCGTCCCCGTCCGCATGGACAGCGACCCAGCGTCGGACGCCGGAACAGTCACGTGCTGCGTCACGTCTCCCCGCCTTCTCCACAATGGGCTCTTCCACCGTCGGGGTCCTCTCCACAATGGACCCGGTCGGCGCCCGGGTTGATGTGGGGTTTTCCCCCTCGGGTGATCCGCTACGACCGACCCTAACGAAAGTGGGCGGCACCAGCTTCCCAGTACCGCCCACGTTCGCTCAGAGCTTGCTTGTTGACTTGTCCCGCAGCCGGGAGCTCACTCGGCCTTGGCGGCCTCGACGGGCTGCTCGGCCTGCTCCTCCGGCTCGCCCTGCTCCTCCTGGGTGCCGAACAGCTCGTCCAGGTCCAGGGCGTTGCCGGCCTCGTCGGTGACGGTGGCCTCCCGCACGACCGAGAACAGCGCCTTGCTGCGCCGCACGTCGGCGTAGAGGGCGCCGAGCTGGCCGGACTGCTGGGCCTGCTGGACGAACTGGTCCGGGCTCATCCCGAACCGCTGCGCCTGGTAGATGATCCGCTCGGTGAGCTCGTTGTCCGAGACGGTGACCTGCTCGGCGTCGGCGATCGTGTCCAGCACCAGCTGGGTCTTGACCGCCTTCTCGGCCTCCTCGCGGGTCTCGGTGTCGAACTCCTCGCGGGTCTTGCCCTGCTGCTCCAGCCACTCCTCGAAGCGAGCCTCGTCGTGCTCGAACGGGTGCACCGCGTCGTGCTTGCGCACCTCGATCTCGGACTCGACGACCTTTTCCGGAAGCGGGACCTCGGTGGTCTCCAGCAGCGCGTCCAGGATCTTGTCCCGGGCCTGCATGCCCTGCTGCATCCGCTTGACCCGGCCGAGCCGCTCGCGCAGGTCGTTCGTCAGCTCCTCGACGGTGTCGAACTCGCTGGCCATCTGCGCGAACTCGTCGTCGGCCTCCGGCAGCTGGCGCTCCTTGACCGAGTTGAGCTTGACGGTCACCTCGGCGTCCTTGCCGGCGTGCTCACCGGCGACGAGCCTGGTGGTGAACGTCTTGGTCTCGCCCTCGCTCGCGCCGATCAGCGCGTCGTCGATGCCCTCGACGAGCTGGCCGGACCCGATCTCGTACGACAGGCCGCTGGTCTGGGCGTCCTCGACCTCCTGGCCATCCACCGTGGCCGACAGGTCGATGCTGACGAAGTCGCCCTGCTGCGCCGGGCGGTCGACGCCGGTGAGGGTGCCGAAGCGAGCGCGCAGCGAGTCGAGCTGCTCGGTCACCTCCTCCTCGGTGACCTCGACGTCGTCGACGCTGACCGACAGCTCGCCGAAGGCGGGCACGGTGATCTCGGGGCGGACGTCGACCTCGGCGGTGAAGGCGATCTCCGCACCGTCCTCGATCTTGGTCACCTCGATGTCCGGACGGCCCAGGGTCTGGACCTCGCTGCTGCGGACCGCTTCGAGGTACTTGTCCGGAACCGCTTCGTTGACGACCTCGTCGAGCACGGGGCCACGACCGATGCGGCTCTCCAACACCCGCGCAGGGACCTTGCCCGGGCGGAAGCCGGGGATGCGGACCTGCTGGGCGAGTGCCTTGTACGCGCGGTCGAAGTTCGGCTTGAGCTCGTCGAACGGCACCTCGACGTTGATCCGGACGCGCGTCGGGCTCAGGTGCTCGACGGTGCTCTTCACGTGGTCTCCTAGTGCGAACGTGCTTGACTCCCGGCGCTGCCTCATCGGGCGCGGCTGCCGCACCACGCCCTCGATGCCGGGCTGACCTCCGAGTCTATTGCTTGCACCGTGAGTACCTGGCCCGGGGTTGCCGCGAAACCTCCCGACGGCTCGTGCGGCACCGTGCGCGGCGGTGCTCAGCGCCCGGCCAACGCGGGCCCGGCCACGGAGGTGAGCGAGGTCGGCGTCACCGCGGTGACGATGCTGTCCGGTGGCGCCGAGATCTGCGGGGCCGGGCTCGGCACGAACAACGACACGCCGATCAAGGCGACCACGACCGCCCCCAGCACCGCGCAGACCACCACGGCCGCGGGAACGCGGACGCGGCGTCGAGCGAGACTCCCCTGGTGCACGACCGGGGAATCGGCCCCGTCCGCGCCGCCGTTACCCCGCGCCAGGCGGCACGGCGACGTGAATCACTCCTCGGTCGGGGTCCGCGAGGCGCCGCGAGCGCTGTGGTGGCGGATCGGGCGGCGGAAGCAGAACCGGCCGCCCACCGATGGCGAGCGGCCGGTCACGACGTCGGGGTGGCGGGATTTGAACCCACGACCCCTCGCACCCAAAGCGAGTGCGCTACCAAACTGCGCCACACCCCGTCCGACGTGCGAACACCCGGTTTCCCCCGGGTGCGTTGCGGAGAGCCTATCGCGACCCGTTAAGCTGGGGCACGCAAGGTCAACCTCCGGACTGGTGGACGGGGGTTCGACCAGATGTGCGGGCGTAGCTCAATGGTAGAGCCCCAGTCTTCCAAACTGGCTACGCGGGTTCGATTCCCGTCGCCCGCTCCACGTCGAGGCCCGTGCCCGCACCCGCGGACACGGGCCTTTCCGCGTGTCCCACCCGGTATCCGGGCATCCGGTGGGGACGACGACGCGTCGCCCCTCCGTGCCGCGTGCGCGCAAGCGCCCCCACGAGAGTGGTGGCGGGGAGGCGCAGGACGACAGCGGCGGGCGGCAACTGGGAATAAAAAGCCGTTGGCCGTTGTCGGTGGGGTGCGCGACGCTGGCGAGCGAGGTGACCACGACGACTGGGGGAGTGCGGTGTTCCGACTCGAATACAAGTGGCTGGTCGGGATCACCTTCGTGCTCGGCCTGATCATGCAGATCCTGGACATCACGATCCTCAACGTCGCGCTGGCGACGCTGGGGCGGGAGTTCGGGGTGGGCGCGGCGACGCTCCAGTGGGTGCTGACCGGCTACATGATCAGCCTCGCGGTGTTCATCCCGTCCTCCGGGTGGATCGCGGACCGGTTCGGCAGCAAGCGCACCTTCCAGTTCGCCGTGGTCGTGTTCACCGTCGCGTCGGTGCTGTGCGGCATGGCGAGCGAGATGTGGATGCTGGTGGCCGCGCGCGTGTTGCAGGGCGTGGGCGGCGGCATGCTCGTCCCGGTCGGCCAGGCGATGTTGTTCCGCGCGTTCCCCGCGCACGAGCGCGCGAAAGCCGGTGCGGTGCTGTCGATCCCGATCACCATCGCGCCCACGCTGGGCCCGGTGCTCGGTGGCGTGCTCGTCGAATACGCCTCGTGGCGCTGGATCTTCTTCATCAACGTGCCGGTGGGCGCGCTGACGCTGCTGTTCACCGTGCTGTTCCTCCGGGAGGAGCGGCGCGACCACCCCGGTCGCTTCGACCTGCCCGGGTTCGTGCTGGCCGGTGCCGGCCTGGCGGCGCTGCTGTTCGGACTGGACCAGGGCGCGCAGCTGGGCTGGACGCGGCCGGAGGTGTGCGGCAGCCTGGCCGCCGCCGTGCTGCTGGTGTCCGGCCTGGTGTGGCGGGAACTGCGGGTCGCCGAGCCGATGCTGGACCTGCGGCTGCTGGGTGGACGCCTGTTCGGCACCGGCAACGCGCTGCTGCTGTGCCAGACCGCGGCGATGTTCGGCGTGCTGTTCCTCCTCCCGCTGTACCTGCAGGACCTGCGCGGCGTGTCGCCGATGCAGGCCGGTCTCGTGCTGATGCCGCAGGCGATGAGCATGCTCGCGGTCACGCAGGTGGTCAGCCGGGTCTACGGCCGGGTGGGGCCGAAACGGTTGCTGCTGGCGGGTTTCGCGGTGCAGCTGTGCGTGGCGGCGGCGCTCCAGCTCATCGGGGCCGGCAGTTCGCTGTGGTTCCTGGTGGGGCTGCTGGTCGTGCAGGGCGCCGCGATGGGGCTGCTGATGACGCCGTTGCAGACGGCCACGTTCGCCCGCGTCGAACCCGCCCAGATGGGCCAGGCCAGCTCGATGTTCAACGTCAGCAGGCAGGTGGCCACCGCGCTGGGCACCGCGATCGTGGCCACCGTGCTGGTCGTGGCCACCTCGCACGCGATGTCCACTGTGGATCAATCGGTGCCGGGGCAGGTGGTCGCCGCGCAGATGGGCGGTTACCACGGCGCGTTCCTGACCGCCGTGCTGTTCGCGTTGCTCGGCCTGGCGCTGACCACGCGGGTGCGCGACGCGGACGCCGCGCCCACGCTCGACGGCGCGCACCGCGAGCGCGCACCGCAGCCGATCGACGCCGGGTGAACGCGGCCGGGGTGAGATAGCTCAAGCTCCCCCCACTCGCGGACACCTCGGGGCAAGATGTGTGGGGTGACCGACATGCCGCACGCCGACCAGGTCCGCAACCACGCCCGCTGGCGTGCCGGCTGGCACGCCGGACGCTCCGGCTACGCGTGGCTGCTGTCGCTCGCCGACCAGCCCGGACTGCGCCAGCTGGTGAACGACTACCAGTACGCCCTGCGGGACCTGCCGGGTTTCGACCTCGTCCCGCTGGAGTGGATGCACATCCTGGTGCAGGAGATCGGTTTCACCGACGAGATCGACGAGTCCACCCTGGAACCGCTCGCCGACGCCGCGCGTGACCGGTTGTCCGGCACGGCACCGCTGACGTTGGCGTTCCACCACGCGGTCGTGCTGCCGGAAGCGCTGTCGCTGCCCGCCGAACCGCAGTCGGCCGTGCTCGAACTGCGCACGTCGATGCGCGACGCGACCGCGTCCGTGCTCGGCGAGTCGGCGCTGCCGCCGGAGCCGGAGGACATCGACCGGCACGTCAGCCTCGCGCACTCCACCACGGACGGACCGGCGATCTTCGCCGTGGCCACGCTCGGCGCCACCACCGTCGAGCCGACCACGGCCCGGGTCCCGGCGCTGTCGCTGGTGAAGCTCAGCCGCGACCACTCGTGCCCGGAGTGGGAGACGCTGGCCGAGATCCCGTTCGGCGGCTGAAAATCCGTGGCGGCCGCGCCACCCGCGCGGTAGGAAGCCACCATGACCGATCTCACCACGCGGGAACTCGGCGCCTCCGACACCGACGCGTTCATGGCGGTGTCGGTGGGCGCCTTCCTGCACGACGAGCAGGATCCGGCGGAGCAGCGCTTCCGCGCGATCTTCGAACCGGCGCGCTCGCACGGCACGTTCGACGGTGCCGAGATGATCGGCGCGGCGACCAGGCTCGACGTCGACATCACGGTGCCCGGCGAGGTGCCCTGCCCGGTGGCCGCGGTGACCGCCGTGGGCGTCAAGCCGGGGCACCGGCGACGCGGCGTGCTGACCGCGCTGATGCGGCGGCAGCTCGACGTGCTCCACGAACAGCGCGTCGCGCCGATCGCCGCGCTGTACGCGTCCGAGGGCTCGATCTACGGGCGCTTCGGTTACGGCGCGGCGACTTCGGAAGCGCACCTGGTGCTGCCGCGCGGCGCCCGGTTCCTGTCCACTGTGGAGGTCGACGAGCGGCCGGTGCGGGAGGTCGGTGCCGACGCCGCGCCGGAGGTCGTCGAGCGGTGCCACCCCGAGGTGGCCGCGCGGCGCGTCGGATGGCTGTCCCGCGCGGACGGGTCCTGGCGGGTGCGGATCCTGGAGCGGCCCGCGCGGGACGGCGAGGGCGGCGTGCGCTGCGCCGTGCACCCCGACGGTTACGCGCTCTACCGGGCGAAGCCGGAGTGGACGGTGCGCGGGCCCGCCTACCGGCTGCACGTCCAGGACCTCGCCGCGAAGACCCCGCGGGCCTACGCCGCGCTCTGGCGGTACCTGTTGGACATCGACCTCGTCGCCGAGGTCCGGTGGGACAAGGCCGCGGTCGACGAGCCGGTGGTGACCATGCTCGCGGACCCGCGCGCGGCGGCGCGGCAGGTCGTGGACGGGCTGTGGGTCCGGCTGGTGGACGTGGACCGGGCGCTGGCGGCGCGCCGGTACTCCGCGCCGGTGGACGTGGTCCTGGACGTGACCGACGCCTTCTGCCCGTGGAACGCCGGGCGGTGGCGGCTGCGGGCCGACTCCTCCGGGGGCGCCGAGGTCACCCGCTCCACCGCGGAACCGCACCTGCGCCTCGACGTCGCCGACCTCGGCGCCGTACACCTCGGCGGGAACACGCTCGTCCAGTTGGCCCGCGCTGGTCGGGTCGCCGAACTCGAACCCGGTGCGCTGCGGGCGGCGTCGCGCGCCTTCGCCACCGACACCGCCCCGCACTGCCCGGAGGGCTTCTGACGCCGTCACCGCCCGCGACCGGACGGGTAATGTCTGAAGCAGACAGGTGCCAGGTGCGGGCGAGGAGGCAGACGTGATCGCACTGGTCGTCATCGTGATCGCGGTCGTCGTGATCATCGGCGTGCTGCTGTGGAGCAAGCAGCAGCAGGGCGCCGCCCAGCAGTCCGACCTCGACGACGCCAAGGCCGAGGCGCGGCGCTGGGTGGAACGACTCGGCGGTCAGGTGCTCAACCTCGTCGGCAGCAACGACGCCGCGAAGCAGGCGCTCGCCGACGCGTCCGAGCGGCACAACGCCGCCGCCTCGCAGCTGGACCAGGCCACCACCGCCAAGCAGTGCCGGCTGACGACCGAGACCGCGCTGGAAGGGCTCTACTACGTGCGGGCCGCGCGCGAGGCGATGGGCATGGACCCCGGTCCCGAGCTGCCCGACCTCAACGGCCAGCGCGGCGCGGGCCGCGTCACCGAGTACCGCGAGGTCGACGTGGAGGGGCAGCGGCAGGTGGCCTCGCCGAACCCGACCGAGGAAACGCCGCACTACTACCCCGGTGGCACGGTCGCCGGTCGCCCGGTGCCGCAGGGCTGGTACAGCCAGCCCTGGTGGAAGCCCGCGCTGATCGGCGGCGCCTGGGGCGTCGGCTCGTTCCTGCTGATGGACGCGCTGTTCGGCGGGATGTCCGGCGTCCCGGAGGCAGCGTACGCGGACGGCCTGCACGACGGTCTCGCCGCCGACGGGTTCGACGGCGGTGGCTTCGACGGGGGCGGGTTCGACCACGGTGGCTTCGACGGGGGCGGGTTCGACGGCGGCGATCCGGGCTTCGGGGACTTCGGCGGCCTCGGCGACTTCGACATGGGGGACATGGACGTCTGACCCGCCCGCCCGCCCGGCGTCAGCCCGGCTGGCAGGTGGGGCACCAGTAGAGCTTGCGGCCGGAGAGGTCGGCGGTGGCGACCTCGGTGCCGCACAGCAGGCACGGCTGCCCGGCCCGGCGGTAGACGTAGACCTCACCGCCGTGGCGGTCCTGGCGGGGCGCCCGGCCGGTCGCCTCCGGGGTGTGCTCGGGTCGCACGGTGTCGATGCGGCCGACGCGCACCCCGTCGGCCATCAGTTCGACCAGGTCGGTCCAGATGCGTTCCCAGCGGTCGGCGCCGAGTTCCCGGCCGGGAGTGCGCGGCGGGACGCCGTGCCGGAACAGGACTTCGGCGCGGTAGACGTTGCCGACCCCGGCCAGCACCTTCTGGTCCATCAGCAGCGCGGCGATGCTCGTGCGGGAGCGGGAGATCCGCCGCCAGGCGCGGTCCGGATCGGCGTCGGAGCGCAGCGGATCGGGGCCGAGCCGGTCGCGCAGCGCGGCGACCTCGACGTCGGTGAGCAGTTCGCACGCGGTCGGCCCGCGCAGGTCGGTCCAGTGGGTGCCACCGACCACCCGCATCCGGACCTGGCCGCGCGGTTCGGCCACCGGCAGTTCCGCCTCGGTGAACGTGCCGTACAGACCGAGGTGCACGTGCACGACGCGGTCCGGGCCGTAGAAGTGGAACAGGTGCTTGCCGTGCGCCTCCGCCCGCTCCAGCACCGCTCCGTCCACAACGGACGCGCTGGCGGCGAAGCGCCCCTGCGGGCTGGCCACCCGGACCCGGGCGCCCGCGTAGCGGTGCTGGTGCAGCCGGGCGAGCCGGTGCAGGGTGTGACCTTCGGGCATGTCCTCCGTCCTAAGCGCTGTCTCGCAACCCGGTGATCCCGGCACCGAAAATCCTCGCGCCACGCATCGCGCCCGAGTATGCCTGCTCCCCCGGGCGCGATCTGCACCCTCCAGGGGAATACGGAAAATTCCCGGTCATCCGGGAAATATCACGCTGCGGAATCCCGATCCCGCCGATGTCGCCACGCTCAATGCCGAGGCTGCACAGCGAGGCACGCCGCTGAAGCCCCCCCGCCGCCGACTGACCGGCCGACCGGTGCGTGACGGCGGGTCCGGGGCCACGTCGTCGCCGCCGTGCCGGCCCCACGCCCCCAGCGCACGGGGATTCCGCCCGGTGGGCGGGCGCTGTGCCGTGGTCGTCGCGACAGGACCGCGACATGGTGTGGACGGCATGCGGACGTTCGGGCGGGAAAGTCGGTGCCATGACTCGTGTTCAGGCCATCAACGACGTCGGGGCCACCTCCGGGAGACGGACGCACCTGCCCGCCGTGGACGGGTTGCGGGGTGTCTCGATCCTCGGGGTGTTGCTGTTCCACACTGGACACCTGTCCGGTGGTTTCCTCGGGGTGGACCTGTTCTTCGCGCTGTCCGGCTATCTCATCACCGACTTGCTGCTGCGGGAGGTCGAGGCGACCGGGACGGTGTCGCTGGTCGCCTTCTGGGGACGGCGAATCCGCCGGTTGCTGCCCGCACTGGCGATCGTGCTGGCCGGAGTCACGCTGGTCGTCTGGGCAGTGGGTGCGCCGGACATGGTGCGGACGACGCTCGCGGACGGCCCGTGGGTGCAGCTGAACCTGGTCAACTGGCACCTGCTCGCCGAATCGGCGAGCTACTGGGACCGGTTCGGGGCGGACCGCGTCTTCGAGCACCTGTGGAGCATCGCGGTCGAGGAGCAGTTCTACCTGGTGTGGCCGGTGCTCGTGGCGGTCCTCGCGCGGAGCGGTCCGCGCGTGGGGCACCGGGTCGCGGTGGTCGCGGTCCTGGCCTCCGTCGGTTCGCTGGGGCTGATGATCGCGCTCGCCGACCCGGCGGATTCGACCCGGGTGTACACCGGCACCGACACCAGGGCGTTCTCGCTGCTGCTGGGCGCGCTGGTCGCCACCCGACCGGTGCGCGACGCGCTGGCCCGTCTCGTCGGCCGATCGGCGGGGACCGTGCTGGCACTGCTGGTGGTCGGGATCGGCACGGCGTGGTTCCTCGTCGACGGGGTGGACTCGTGGTGGCTGTTCACCGGCGGACTCTTCGCGCACTCGCTGGCCGCCGCACTACTGGTCAGGCTGTGTGCGCACACGCCGGGCACGCTGGTCGGCACCGTCCTGTCCTGGCGGCCGCTGCGCTGGTTGGGGCTGATCTCCTACAGCCTGTACCTGTGGCACTGGCCGGTCATCGTGCTGCTCCGGCCGCTGCTGGCAGGGCTGGGCGAGGTGCTGTGGACCCTGCTGGTGTGCGCCGTGTCGATCGGTCTGGCCGCGCTGAGCACGTACCTGGTGGAGAACCCGATCCGCTTCCGCGCCGGGTGGGCCAGGGGGCGCAGCGGCCTGGTCGCGTTCGCCGCGCTCATGGTCGGCCTCGCCGTGCTCTGGCTGGCGCTGCCCGCACCAGCCCCGACCATCGACCTCAGCACGCTGGACTGATCACCGGATCAGCGGGCAGGTGCGCAGCTCATCGGACTCGGGGGTGGGCTGAACGAAACTGACCTGCACCCTGGTGCGTCGCGACCCACCGCTCTGCACGTGCACACCCAGCGCCGTGCACACCAGCTGGTCGATGCCCAGCGGGGTCACCTCGTCGGCCGTGAACGGCACGCCGAGCCGGATCACGCCCGGCGTGGTGACCACGATGACCCTGGGTGGCTCGCTCGGCGCGATCTCCGTGTGCAGGCCGGAAGCACCGGGTCCCAACAGCAGCAGCGACAGCGAATCGGAGATCGTACCGAGCCGTTCGGTCCGCCGCAGGTCCGGCCGCAGCTCTCCTCGGGCGTTGACGAAGTACAGCGTCACTCCCGGCGCCACGCCAGTCGGAGCCTCGCCACCGTCGGTGACCCCGGAGGGCTGGACGCCGCATCCGGCGAGCAGCGCCAACCCCACCACCAACCAGATCCGCTTCACAGGTCCTCCGGATTCCTCGGCAACCGCACCACGAACCGCGCACCGCCACCCTCGGCGTTGCCTGCGCTGAGATCGCCCCCGTGCAGCCGGGCGTTCTCCAGCGCGATCGCCAGCCCCAGCCCGCTGCCGGGCGTGCGGGTGCGGGCGGCGTCGGCTTTGTAGAACCGGTCGAACACGTGCGGCAGCACCTGCTCGGGCAGGCCCGGTCCGCTGTCGGTGACCTCGATCCGCACGTCCTCCCGCGAGACCGAGAGGTGCACGCGCACCGGCCGCGCACCGTGCCGCAGCGCGTTGCCGACCAGATTGGCCACGATGACGTCCAGCCGACGCTGGTCCAACCGCAGCCGCACCTCGTCCGGCGCCACCAGATCGACCTGGTCCAGCCAGCCACGGGCACGCAGGCAGTCCCGCACCGCGCCGACCACGTCGATCTCCTCCATCCGCAGCTGGGCGGTACCGGCGTCGAAACGGGAGACCTCCATCAGATCGTCCACGAGCCGGACCAGCCGTTGGGTTTCGGTGATCGCCAGCTGCGCGGACTCCTGGGCGTCGGGTTCCATCCCGTCGGCGGCGGTCGCCATCACCTCCACCACCGCCGTCAGCGTGCTGAGCGGGGTGCGCAGCTCGTGCGAGACGTCCGCGGCGAACCGGCGGGCATCGGCCTGCATCTGCCGCATCGTCGCCATCGACGTCTGCAACGACTCGGCCATCTCGTTGACCGTGGCGGTCAGTTCGGCCAGCTCGTCGGCCCCCTGGGGCGACGACCGCGCGTCGAGCTCACCGGCGGCCAGCCGACGCGCGGTGTCACGGAGCTCGCGCACCGGGCGCAGCACGCTGCCCGCCGCCAGCAGCGCCACCACCACCGCCAGCGGCAACGCCAGTGCGGCGGTGATGACCGCGTACCGGGCCAGGCCGTCGATCTGCTGCTCCACATCGGTGAGGTCCCGCGCGGAATACACCTCGATGCCGGACGGGGTGCGGGCGCCATCCGGTGCGGTGATCATGATCGGCGTGCCGACCAGCAGCCACGGCCTGCCGTCCGCGATGATCCGCTGCGTGACGAGCCGGTGCTGGGCGCGCACGGCGGTGCGCAGCTCGTCGGTGACCAGGTCGGCCCCGGCGCCGTCCGCGGACCGCAGGTCTCGGTAGGTCACCAGCGTGTCCGGACCGACCGCCGCGCGCAGCCGGTCGAGCGCCTCCTGGTCCGGCGGGTAGGTCAACTGGGGAGCGATCGGGCCGATCTGACCGAGGACGGTCTCGATGAGCCGCTGCTGGGTGGAGGTGACCAGGGCGTTGCTCGCGGTTCCGGCGCTCGACCACGCCGCCGCGACGGCACCGAGCACGGTCACCAGCGCGAAGGCGACCAGCAGCCGGGCCCGCAGCCCCCGCGGCCACCACCGCCAGGTCATACCCGCCCGAACCGGTAGCCGAAGCCGCGCACGGTCTGCACGTACTCCGGGGACGCCGGAGTGTCCTCGATCTTCGCCCGCAGCCGCTGCACGCAGTTGTCGACCAGCCGGGAGTCACCGAGGTAGTCGTGCTCCCACACCTCCTCCAACAGTTGCTGCCGACTGAACACCCGGCCGGGAGCGCGCGAGAGCGTCAGCAGCAGCCGCAGTTCGGTCGGGGTCAGCATCACCGGTTCGTCGCGCAACGTCACCGTGAGCGCGGAGGTGTCGATGCGCAGGTCGCGGTGCACCCGCACCCCGTCCGGAGTGCTCGTGCCGCGGCGCAGCACCGCGCGAATCCGGGCGTCGAGCACGGTGGGCTGCACCGGCTTGACGACGTAGTCGTCCGCACCGGCCTCCAGGCCGCCGACAACGTCGAAGTCGTCACCGCGCGCCGTCAGCATGATCACCGGCACCTGGCCGGCGGCCCGAATGCGGCGGCACACCTCGAACCCGTCCACTCCCGGCAGCATCAGGTCGAGCACCACCAGGTCGGGTGTGGACGCGCGGAACTCGTCCAGCCCGTCCTCACCGGTGTCCGCGACGCGGACGTCGTGACCGTGCCTGCTCAGGGCGAGCTGCATCCCCCGCCGGACCAGGGGATCGTCTTCGATCAGCAGTATCTGCGCCACGTGTCGATTATCGACAGCACCGGCCGGGATCGGCGGTCGCGGGCGGTTTCTGCGACACAACCGCGACAGTGCCACGGAGGGGCTGGGACACCCAGTCGGCATCGTCGCGGACATGAGTACGACGCGACGTTTCGCCCTTGGCCTGACCGGGCTGCTCCTGCTGACCGCCGCCTGCACCGGCGAGGCCACGACCCGAGCACCCGCCGATCCGAGCCAGGGACTGTCCACAGTGGTGTTGCTCGGCGACTCCGTCGCGGCGGGCGAGGCGGTGCCGCTGGGCGCCGCGTTCCAGGCCGGCGACGTCAAGTTCCGGTCGCTGGCCGCCGACGGCGGCGGGAATGTCGTCGGGCCGTTCTCCGAGGAGAACTGGCCGAAGCTGCCCGATGAACTCGCCGCCGCCCATCCCAGCGTCGTGGTCTACCAGCTGACCACCTACGACTGGGGCAGCGAGCAGGAGCAGCGGGCCGCCTACGAGAAGCTGCTGAGCACCGTGACCGGGATCGGCGCGAAACTGGTCTTCGTCACCTCGCCACCGATCCAGCCCGACGACTTCTACCGACCGCACATGGCCGACCTGGAGCGAGCCGGCGACGTCGCCCGCGCGGTCGCAGAGGGCTCATCGGGCCGGGCCACCTTCCTCGACGCCACCGAGGTGTGGGGCGATACCTACCAGCGGACCAGGGACGGCAAGGCCGACCGCAGCACGGACGGCATCCACACCTGTCCGCAGGGCGCGGCCCGCTTCACCCACTGGCTCCTCGCCCGCCTGGCCGACCTGTTCCCCGGCTTCACCCCGCCGAATCCGACGACCTGGGCCAACACCGGCTGGTCCGCCGACGACCACTTCACGGGCTGCTGACCAGCCCACGGGGCGCGCCCGCGACGCGGCACCACCTCGGCCCCGCTCGTCCCGCGAGGCCGGGGTGGTGCCGTTCTCGGCCGGGGCCATGCGGGGGGCACGCCCCCGCCGTACCGGCCGAAGCTCACCCGCGGGCCCAAGATCACCGGATTACGAGACAGCGCTTGGCTCAGACGAGGATCCACAGCACGATCGACTCGACCAGGTAGGCGAGCACGCACCACAGGACCACCAGCAGTCCGCGCCGCACCGCGTCGCGCAGCGGGCCACCGCGGTTCCGCAGCGCCAGCACCACCCCGGCGACCACCGATGCGCACAGCGCCGCGAACCCGCCGAAGATGAGCCACACGCCCGCGCCGATCGCGCACTCCGGCGTCGAGCACACCGAGCCCGGACCACCGGTGAGGACCGGGGCGAGGGCGCTCTGCGCGGAGAACAGCACCAGCACACCGGCCGCGGTGCCGCAGAACGCGATCAGCAGGGTCAGCGGGTTCGCGGCCGGACGTGCCGGGGCCATCGGGTCAGCTGCCGGGCAGGGCCGGCGGGTTGCCGGTCTTCTCGTAGTCGGTCAGCAGGTCGATCCGCCGCTGGTGGCGGCCGCCCTCGAACTCGGTGGTGAGGAAGGCGTCGACGATCCGCTCGGCCTCCTCGACGGTGTGCATGCGCGCACCGATGCCCGCGAGCAGGGCGTTGTTGTGCTGCCGGGCCAGCTTGGCGGTCTCGACGTTCCAGGCCAACGCCGCGCGGGCGCCGGGCACCTTGTTCGCCGCGATCTGCTCGCCGTTGCCGGAGCCGCCGAGGACCAGCCCCAGGCTGCCCTCGTCGGCGACGACGCGGCGGGCGGCCTCGACGCAGAACGGCGGGTAGTCGTCCTGGGCGTCGTATTCCGCCGGGCCGACGTCGGTGACGTCGTAGCCGCGCTCGGTCAGCCACTCGACGAGGTGGTTCTTGAGTTCGAAGCCTGCGTGGTCGGAGCCTAGATAGACGCGCACGCGGGCAGTCTGCCAAACGGGGGATGCGCCCCGCGCACCCCGGTTAGGGTTGGTGCCCATGACCAGCCCCGATGTGCACGCCGAGTGGGGACTGCCGGGGCTGCGCGCCCTGCGCGGGTTCCCCGTCCTGGTCGTGGTCGACGTGCTGTCGTTCAGCACGGCCGTCGACGTGGCCACCGGCACCGGAGCTCGCGTGCTGCCGATGCGCTGGAAGGACGCCGCGGCGCCGCCGGGCGCGGTGCTCGCCGGGCCGCGCAGCCGCACCGAGTGGTCGTTGAGCCCGTCATCACTGCGCACCCTCACCCCGGACGTCCTGCTCGGCCTGCCCTCCCCCAACGGCGCCACGCTGTGCGCGGAAGCCGCCGGCACCGGGGCGGAGGTGTTCGCCGGGTGCCTTCGCAACGCGGCGGCGGTGGCCCGGGCCGCGCAGCGGCTCGGCGGGCCGATCGGGGTCGTCGCCGCTGGTGAGCGGCGCGACGACGAGCTGCGTCCCGCGATCGAGGACCTGCTGGGCGCCGGTGCGGTCATCGCCGCGCTGTCCGGGTCGCGTTCGCCGGAGGCCGAGGTGGCCGAAGCGACCTTCCGCGCCGTCGGACCGCGCGTGGGCGCGCTGCTCGCGGACAGCTGCTCGGGGCGGGAACTCGCCGAGTGGGGGTTCGCGCACGACGTCGCCCTCGCTGCGGAGGTCAACGCCAGCGACACCGCCCCGGTCCTCCGCGACGGTGTGCTGGAGGCGTCGTGACCTGGTCGGAGATCGCCTCGGGCGTCTTCGTCCGACGGCACGCCGAGCTCGACCTGACCGTCGGCCTGGTCCTCGGCGCGGAGCGCGCGCTGGTCGTCGACACGCGCGGGGACCACCGCCAGGGCCGCGAACTGGCCACCGCCGTGCGACGCCTGACCGCGCTGCCCTGGCAGGTCGTGATCACGCACGGCCACTTCGACCACTGCTTCGGGACCTCGGCGTTCCTGCCCGCGCCCGTGTGGGCGCACGAACGCTGCCCCGAGCACCTCGCCCGCACCGCGGACCGGCAGCGGGCCGCGTGGGTCCGCCACTACCGCGCCGAGGGCGACGCCGAGACCGCCGACGCGCTGGCGGCATCGGCGCCCTCCGCTCCCGACCACCTGGTGCGCGGCACCGCGGCGATCGACCTGGGCGGCCGAACGGTCCGCCTGCACCACCCCGGCCCCGGGCACACCGACCACGACCTCGTCGCCGAGGTTCCCGACGCATCGGTCGTCTTCGCCGGCGACCTGGTGGAGCAGGGCGCGCCCCCGGACTTCGAGGACGCCCACCCGGCCTGCTGGCCGTCCGCAGTGGACGGAATCCTCGCGCTGCGCCCCGAGGTCGTCGTCCCCGGCCACGGAGACCCGGTGGACCGGGACTTCGTGCACCGCCAACGGGCGGAACTCGCGCGGCTGGCCGACGTGTGCCGACGGCACGCGGAGGGCTCGCTCGGCGTCGAGGAGGCCGTCCGGATCTCCCCGTACCCGCGGGAGACGACTTCGGTGGCGTTGCGTCGTCGCTGGGCCGAACGGCGCAGTGACCGCTGATCCGTTCAGCGCAGCAGCTGATCCGTTCCGTCCAACTTGCCCACCCACCGGCACCACCGAGCCAATGCGAACGTCATTCTCGTAACGGTTCGGGCCGCGCGATGGCCCGGTACGACCGCGGGAGACACCACGGATCGGTTGGAGTGCGAACGTGTCCGGACGCGATGAGAGCTCAGACCTGGCGGCACGCAATGCCGCGCTCCGCAACCAGATCGACGACATGCTGGCGGACCTGCGCGAGCGCACCGCGCAGTTGCAGGAGAAGCAGGACGCCGCCGCCGCGAAGACGCACGAGGTGACCTCGGAGGACGGCGTGATCACGGTCCGCGTCGACGCGACCGGCATCGTGCAGCAGCTCTCGCTGGGGCCGAAGGCGTTCGAGCGCGCCACCCCGGAACGGCTGGCCGAGCAGATCACCAGCGTCATCCGGGAAGCGACCGGCACCGCGCAGCGGGAACTGCGCGCCGAGTTCGCGTCCTTCACCGAATCCCCCGGCTTCGCCGGTGTTCCCGGAATCCCGGAGCTGCCGGACTTCCTGCCCACCCGCTCGCTCGTGCAGACGCCGGATCCGGCAGCCGAACGCGCCCGTCGCGCGGGAAACCGGCCGCACCGCGCAGCGCGGAAACCGACGCGTTCGACGAGTTCGACGGCGAATGGCTCGAAGGAGGCCACCGGTGACCGGCATGAACATGCGGCCCGAGGAAATCCGCTCGGGTGGCAGGAAGATCGGTGACGCGGGCGACGACCTCGACCACGTCCTCACGACGCTGAAATCCGCCCTGGACGCCGAAGGCGAGTGCTGGGGCGGTGACGACGCGGGCAAGAAGTTCGCCCAGGACTACACCAAGGGGCGCGACAGCGTCCTGGACGGCCTGCACAAGCTCGTCGAGGGCCTCAGCGGCGTCGACCGCAATCTCAAGGCCACCGCCGACGACACCGAGGGCGGCGACGCCAAGTCCGCGCACGACATCGGCAACGTCGGCAGATCCTGACGCTGGGGGAAGCTGTGTCCATCGAGATGCCCGACGAGGTCACATGGCTCTTCCCGATCGTCGTCGGTGAATCCTGGCCGGAGGGCGACGAGGACGCCCTGCGCCGCATGGCCGAGGCGTGGCGGAAGGCGGCCGAGGGGATCGAGGGCGTCAAGGCCGCCGCCAACAACGGCGCCCAGCAGGCCACGTCCGCGATGGAGGGCAAGACCCACGACGCCTTCGCGAAGTTCTGGGACGGCATCGGCGGCGACGGCGACGAGGCCGCGCTGAAACAGCTCGCGGAGGCGTGCGAGAAGCTCGCCAAGAGCTGTGACGACACCGCGCTGGAGATCGAACACACCAAACTCACCATCATCGCGTCGCTGATCGCGCTGCTCGCCGAGATCGTCGCCATGCTCGCGGCCGAACCTTTCACCCTCGGTGGCTCCAGCGCGGGCATCGTCGCCGCGCAGGCGGGCACCCGGGCCGTGGTGACGGCGGTCTTCCGGCAGCTGGTGCTCAGCATCGCCAAGAGCGTGGCCCGCGAACTGATCGTGTCGGTGGCGATCGAGTTCGGCGTCCAGGGCGTGCAGATCGCCGAGGGGCACCGCTCCGGCTTCGACGGCGGGAAGTTCACCGAAGCCGCGATCAGCGGTGCCATCGGCGGCGTGGTCGGCGGGACCTTCGAGGGCGTCGGCAAGTCGGTCGGCCGCGGAGCCGGTCACGCGGTGGGCGAAGCGGCCGGGGACGCCGCCAGCCACGCGGCGGAGAGCGGCGCCAAGGACACCGCGAAGGCGCTCGGCAAGGCGGCGCTCAAGGAAGGCGCCCAGGGCGCTGCCGAGGGCGCCATCAGCACGGCCGGGCAGCAGTTGGTCATGGAGGGGAAGATCAACTGGGCGGACGTCGGCAAGGGCGCCCTGTCCGGCGGCGTCACCGGAGCCGGGATGGGTGCCGGCGGCGAAGCCAAGCACGGCGGCGGTGGCCACGGCGTCGACGTCCCGGACGTCCCGGGGAGTTCGCACTCCGGGGAATTCGGTGGTGGTGCGCACGGTGGCGGCTCGGATGGCGGTTCGCGCTCCGGTGGATCCGAAGGCGGGGATTCGCGTTCCGGTGGCGGCGGATCCGGTGGCGGCGAAACGCACTCCGGGGGTTCCGACGGCGCGCGTTCGCACAGCGCAGGATCCGACAGCGGATCCGGCGCGAGCGGTGGCGGATCCGGCAGCGGAGCCACCTCGCACAGCAGCGGATCCAGCGGCGACCCTGGCGTGAGCGGCACCAGTTCCCACACCGGCGGTTCAACCTCGCACAGCAGCGGAGCCGACAGCGGTCCCGGTTCCTCGCACGGTTCGGACAGCGGTTCCTCGGCGACACCGCAGCATTCGAGCGCGGCGGCGCACAGCAGCACGTCCGACGGAGCCGGCGGGCACTCCTCCGGCGACCCCGGTTCGTCCGGTGGCTCGGCATCCGGTGCGCACCGCGCCGCTCCCGAAACGTCCCATGTGGACAGTGCGGGCGCCGCGAGCCACGACGGAGGCGGTTCCTCCGGCGCGACGCCGCACTCCTCCGGCGACGCGGGACCGAGCCGTTCCGGCTCGGACAGCGCGCCCTCCGGCGCGTCGCACCCGTCGTCCGGAACGGCGAACCACGCGGCGTCCGGCGGATCGGCGGACCACGCTCCCCCGGCCGGTTCCGCGAGCCACGGCGCATCCACCGGTCACGTTCCCGGTGCCGGAGCGCACGAGCCGTCCGGCGGAGGCGTGACCTCGGGCGCCTCGCACCCCGACCGCGCTCCGGAGGGTCCGGCCAGCACCTCCGCGGCGTCGAACGCGGCCCCGGCCGCGACGGCGGCGCCACCGGCCGCGCCGGGGAGCTCCCACGCTGCGCACCCCGCCCGGACCGACCAGGCACCCACCGGCGGTGGCATGGGCGGCATGCACGGCGGTGCGGGTGAAGGCGGCGCCCGGCCCGCGAGCAGTGGCAGCAGCCGCCCCGGTTCCGGTGGCGGCTGGACCGGCACCCCGGGCAGCCCGGGCGCCGCGGCGCGCGAAGCAGGCCCCCGGGACCGGCCGGAACGCGGCCCGAGCAGGCCGGACAGCGGGAACGGCACCAACCGTCCCACCGACGCAGCCGCCCGCGGCCGGACCGGCGCACCGGCCCGCCCGGGCACTGCGGACGTCCCCCAGCAGCGCCGCAGCCCGGCCGAACCGGGCTCCGGGGACCCGGCGCGCCGCGCGTCGGCGCCGAGCGGACGTCACCCGGACGGCCCGCGCCCCGGCGCGGACCGCGGGCAGCCACCCCGCCCCACCGACCACGGCACCCGACCCGAACGCGCAGGTCACGAAGGCCCTCCCCGCGATTCGCAGCGACCGCACGCGGACGGCACCGGCGCGCACGACCGGCAGCCCGACTCCCCGCACCCGAACGACCCGCACCACGCGGGCGATCCGCACCACGGCGACGCCGAGCCCGGAACCCCGGAACGCCACCACCAGATCGAGGAGGCCGAAGCCACCCGGCAGCACACCCCGGGCGGGTCCGCGTACCACGCCGACCCGAACCTGCGGGACCTCGCGAGCCGGGTCCCGAGCGACGGCGCGCACCACACCGTCGACGTCCACGCGACACCGGACGGCCGTGTCCGCATCGGCGACCGCACCTTCACGCCGGAGGAGTTCGCCGACATGCTGCGCCGCGACCCCGCGTGGGACGGCAGCCGGCCCATCCGCCTGCTCGCCTGCGACGCGGGCACCAGCGGCCTGGCCCGCAGCCTCGCCCGCGAACTCGGCGTCCCGGTCACCGCACCCCGCGGCCTGGCCTGGACGGACGGCCACGGCCGCGTCTTCTCCTCCAGCGCGAGCCCCGACGGCCGCCCCGGCTGGCCCCCGAACGGCGGCTGGGACACCCACCACCCCGAGGGCCACCACACCTCGGCCAGCGACGACGGCTTCCACCCGCCCCACCACGGCGAAGCCCCGGGCGAGCGGCCGGAGGATGCGGCGCCCCGCGGCGACGGGCCACCGCTGTCCGAGGAGGAGATCGACAAGCGGCGGAAGGCGCTCCCGGAGAAGTACTACCTCTACGACGGCGGCAAACAAGCGCGACTGCTCAAGGGTGAATCCGGCCCTCCGCTGCGGTGGGACGAGAACGCGAACGACGGCAACGGGGCGTGGGTCGAGCGCGAAGGCACGTTGGAACCGACCCCGGAGACGCCCGAACACCTCCGCGACGACAACGCCTTCATGGAGTACGTCTACGAGGGCAAGCGTCCGGCCTTCTCCGCGTCGACCAAGTACGACGTCTACCGCAACACCGAAATGAACCCGGACGGCTCGTACAAGTGCGCGGTGTCCGGCAAACCCATCCCGGTCGTCACGGGCGCCGACGGGAGGACACCGCAGTTCTACGAACTCGTGGACGGGCGCCGGGTGGAGACGACGCCTCCGGAGTGGTACCCGCGCGGAACGCCCCCGTCGCCGCCGCACGACAAGTTCACCCTGCCGCAGCCCGGTGTCGCGCACATGGGCCACGACCTGGACTACGAGTACTGGCGGCAGCGGCACTTCGGGCTCAACCACCCGATGACGCGGGAGCAGTTCGAGCAGCTGTACGACCACCCGGGTCACTACCGCCTCGAACTGAAGGAGGAGAACGAAATGCACGGGCACGAATCGACCGAGCCCGGATACGGCCGCTACCCGGACCTGTTCCGCAAGCGTTTCCAGGGACAGACGCTGGCCCCGATCACATTGGCACCGGCGGACCCGGGACAGATCGTCAAAGGCGCGCCCAAGCTGGGCGATCCGCGCCGCTGATAGGCTCGCCGAACACCCGAGAACGCGCCCCACCACCGGAAAGAGCGACGGGAGAACCAGTGCCGGAGACCCAGGGGTTCCCAGGACTGCTCGATCACTTCGAACAGCGCCTCGGCCCCGTCCAAGAAGTGGAATCCGCGCGGTCGGAGGAGGGAAACCGCGGCTACGACCTGGCTTTCTACCAGGCGGCGGAGCCGCCGATCACCACGGTGGTGACCAACGGGCTGCGCTTCCAACCCGTCACCTCGATGCTCCCCGAAGAGCTCGTCTGCTCGCTGCGGACCGACCAGAAGAACGTCGCGCACTATCTCGTCGACTCCGTCGCCACGCTGATCATCCGGAACCGCCAGGGCATGGAGTACGGGTCGATCTTCGACAACGAGCAGCCGATCATCGCCGAAACCGGCATCACCGCGGTGATCGCGCATACCAGTCCGCTCTTCGACGAGTCCTTCAACCTGTTCCCGAACAGCGAGGCGCCCACCCTGCAGATCCTGTCCCTGGTGCCGATCACCGCGGCCGAGGTCGACTTCGTCCAGAGCGAGGGAGCGGACATGCTCTTCGAGGTCTTCCACCTCAACCGGACGAACATCCTCGACGTCCGACGCCGCTCCGCTGTCTAGGAACCGCCGCGCCGGGCCGGTCACGGCCGCGTCGGTGCTGTTCTGCTGAGATGATCCGCAGCCCGCGTCGTCTCCGGCAGCCGGTAGCGCGGTGCCAACCGCAGCACGAGGTCGCAGGCGGTGTCGAGGGTGAAGCGGTGGCCGACGGAGACGAACACCGGCTTCACGCCGCGTTGGGTGCGCAGCGCGCGGCCGACGACCTCGTCGTCGAGGCGCAGCGGTGTCCACTCGCCGCGCTGCTCCCCCGGCGGGTCGTAGCTGCCCAGGGCCGTCTTGCCGACGCCGATGCTGGGCAGGTCGGTCAGCACGCCGAGGTGGCAGGCCAGGCCGAACCGGCGCGGGTGCGCGAGGCCCTGCCCGTCGCAGACCAGCACGTCCGGCTCCACGGACAACCGCTCCAACGCGGTCAGCAGCGGCGGCGCCTCGCGGAACGCGAAAAGACCCGGGACGTAGGGGAATTCCGCGACACCTCGGACCACGACGCTGTCCACAACGGACAGCGATGCGACGTCGAGCACCGCCACCGCCGCGACGAGTTCGTCCGATCCCCGGTACGCGACGTCGAGGCCGGCGGCGCTGCGCACCTCCGGCGGTTCCGCGAAGCGCACCGACGGCCGCAGCCGTTCCTGCACGGCCTGCGCTTCGTCCACGGTGGACGGCCACTCGTGCGGCTCGCGGATCCGGACCACGACGCCGATCGTAGAGCCGGTTCCGCCGCGGCGGAACCGGCCGGGTGTCACCGCTGGATGGACTTGACCTCGCAGAACTCCTCGACGCCGAAGCGGCCGAACTCCCGGCCGTTGCCGGACTGCTTGTAACCGCCGAACGGCGCGTTCGGGTTGAACCGGCCGCCGTTGACGTCGACCTGCCCGGCGCGCAGCCGGCGGGCCACCGCCAGGGCGCGCTCGTCGGAACCGAACACCGCACCGGCCAGGCCGTACTCGGTGTCGTTGGCGATGCGCACCGCCTCGTCCTCGTCGCGGTAGGGCAGGATCGACAGCACCGGGCCGAAGATCTCCTCCCGCGCGATCGTCATCTCCGGGCTCACCCCGGCGAAGACGGTCGGGCGCACGTAGTACCCGCGCGCCAGCCCGTCCGGCCGTTCCGGACCGCCGGCGGCGAGCGTCGCGCCTTCCTCCACGCCCTTGCGGATGTAGTCGACGACGCGGTCGCGCTGGGTGGCCGACACCATCGGGCCGATCCGGGTGGACTCGTCGGTGGGGTCGCCGACGGTGTACTTCGCGGCCGCCGCGACGGCCAGCTCGACCGCCTCGTCGTAGCGGGACTCGGGGACCAGCATGCGGCTCAGCGCGTTGCAGCTCTGCCCGCCGTTCGGGAAGCACCCGGCCACGCCGAGCTTGACCGCCTTGGTCAGGTCCGCGTCGTCGAGGACGACGTTGGCCGACTTGCCGCCGAGTTCCAACGCGACCCGCTTGACGGTCCGCGCGGCCACTTCGGACACCCGCCGCCCGGCGCGCGTCGAGCCGGTGAACGACACCATGTCCACGTCCGGGTGCGCCGCCAGCGCCTCCCCGACGACCGGCCCGGTGCCGTGGACCAGGTTGAACGCACCGGCCGGAACACCGGCGTCGGCGACGATCTCGGTGAACAGCGACGCCGTCAGCGGCGCGATCTCGCTCGGCTTGAGCACCACGGTGCAGCCGACCGCCAGGGCCGGGACGACCTTGGCGACGATCTGGTGCAGCGGGTAGTTCCACGGCGTGATCGCGGCGACGACCCCGATCGGCTCGCGCACGATCAGCGAGTTCCCGCACTCCTCGGTCCAGGCGAAACCGTCGTCCAGGACGTCCGCGATGCCCGCCGAGGTGGCCACCGGCACGCTCGCGTGCACCTGGGTGGCGAACTTGATCGGCGAGCCCATCTCGGCGGTCACGGTGGCGGCGATCTCGTCCCGGCGCTTGGCGATGCCCTCCGAGATGCGCCGCACCACCGCGATCCGCTCGTCCACCGGCGTGGCCGCCCAGCTCGCGAATGCCGTGCGCGCCGCGGCCACCGCCGCGTCCACGTCGGCCCCGGTCCCCGCCGGCACCGAGTCGATGACCTCCTCGGTGGCGGGGTTGAGCACGTCGATGCGCTCCCCCGCACCGTCGACCCGCGCACCGCCGATGACGTGGCCCATGGATGCCTCCAGACTGCGACAGAACTGACGTCTCACCGAGCCTGTCACAGTCCCGGCTCCCGCGTCAGTAGTCGAACTGCGGCGGCTCGGTCCGGGTGCGCTTGAGCTCGAAGAAGTACGGGTAGCGGGCCAGTGCCAGCGCCCCGTCGAACATCGCGCCCGCTTCCTCGCCCTTGGGGACGCGGGTGATCACCGGGCCGAAGAACGCGACCCCGTCGACGTGGATCGTGGGGGTGCCGACCTCGTCGCCCACCGGGTCCATGCCCGCGTGGTGGCTGGCGCGCAGCTGTTCGTCGTACTCGGTGCTGGTCGCGGCCTCGGCCAACGACGCGGGCAGCCCGACCTCGGCCAGCGAGTCGGCGATGACCCGCTCGAAGTCCTTGTCGTCGCGGTCGTGCAGCCGGGTGCCCATCGCGGTGTAGAGCGGCTCCAGGACGTCCTCACCGTGGTGCTTGGCGGCGGCGATCGCGACCCGCACCGGGCCCCACGCCTTCTCCATCAACTCCAGGTACTCCTCGGGCAGGTCGCGGCCCGCGTTGAGCACGGCCAGGCTCATCACGCGGAAGTGCAGGTCGATGTCGCGGACCTTGGCGACTTCCAGAATCCACCGCGAGGACACCCACGCGAACGGGCAGATGGGGTCGAAGTAGAAATCGACGCGCGGGCGGGCAGGGGCAGTCATCGAACCTCCAGGCTGTGGTCGGGTTGCGGTGGCGCGCGCGGGCGCCTGCCATGGGGTATCAACCCGCTGCGGAGCGGTTCTCTTCCCGCCCCGACACACCGGGGCGCAGGACCCGCCGAGCGGCGGCCGATCGCGCCGACGTGATTTGATGCCTGCGCCCAGGAAACCGGTGCCCGCGGCACCGGTCGAACGATACGACGAGCAACGAGGTGATCCGTGGCCCCGCCGAACCTCACCCGCGAACAGGCCGAGCAGCGTGCGGCGTTGTTGGAGGTCCAGTCCTACGAGGTGGAACTGGACCTGTCCGACGGTGCGGGTGGGCCGGAAGTGGCGAACTTCGGTTCCACCACCGCAGTGCGGTTCCGCAGCAACGAGGTCGGCGCGCAGACCTGGATCGACCTGGTCGCGGCCCGCGTGCACAGCGCCGTGCTCAACGGCGTCGAGCTGGACGTGTCCGACTACGACGAGTCGACCGGCATCCGGCTGCCGGACCTGGCGGCCGACAACGAGCTCGTGGTGCACGCCGACTGCACGTACACCAACACCGGCGAGGGGCTGCACCGCTTCATCGACCCGGTCGACGGCGGCGTCTACCTGTACAGCCAGTTCGAGACGGCGGACGCGAAGCGGATGTTCACCTGCTTCGACCAGCCGGACCTCAAGGCCACCTACCAGATCACGGTGACCGCCCCGCCGGAGTGGAAGGTCATCTCCAACGCCGCGGCCGAGGTGTCCACCACCCCCGAGGGCACCAAGCGGCACGTCTTCGCCACCACGCGTCCGATGTCGACCTACCTGGTCGCGCTGGTCGCCGGTCCGTACGCGGAGTGGCGGGACGTCTTCCCCGGCGAGGACGGGCAGGGCGAGATCCCGCTGGGCATCTACTGCCGGGCGTCGCTGGCCGAGCACCTGGACGCGGAGCGGCTGTTCACCGAGACCAAGCAGGGTTTCAGCTTCTACCACAAGGCTTTCGGCGTCCCGTACCCGTTCGGCAAGTACGACCAGTGCTTCGTGCCGGAGTTCAACGCCGGGGCGATGGAGAACGCCGGCTGCGTGACGTTCCTGGAGGACTACGTCTTCCGCTCGAAGGTCACCGGCTACCTCTACGAGCGGCGCTGCGAGACGGTCCTGCACGAGATGGCGCACATGTGGTTCGGCGACCTGGTCACCATGCGCTGGTGGAACGACCTGTGGCTCAACGAGTCGTTCGCGACCTGGGCCAGCGTGCTGGCGCAGGCCGGCAACACGCAGTACGAGAACGCGTGGACGACCTTCGCCAGCGTGGAGAAGTCGTGGGCGTACCGGCAGGACCAGCTGCCCTCGACGCACCCGGTCGCCGCGGACATCCCCGACCTGCAGGCCGTGGAGGTCAACTTCGACGGCATCACCTACGCCAAGGGCGCCTCGGTGCTCAAGCAGCTGGTCGCCTACGTGGGGCTGGAGAACTTCCTGTCCGGCCTGCGGATCTACTTCGACCGGCACGCCTGGGGCAACGCCACGCTGAACGACCTGCTGGTGGCCCTGGAGGAGGCGTCCGGCCGGGACCTGTCGTGGTGGAGCGCGCAGTGGCTGGAGACCACCGGGCTGAACATGCTGCGGCCGCGCTTCGAGCTGGACGACGAGGGCCGGTTCACGTCGTTCTCCGTGGTGCAGAGCCCGGCCCGGCCGGGCGCCGGTGAACTGCGCACGCACCGGCTGGCGATCGGCGTCTACGACGACGAAGGCGGGCGGCTGGTCCGCAAGCACCGCGTCGAACTGGACGTCTCCGGGGAACGCACCGAGGTCGCCGACCTGGTCGGCCTGCACCGCGGCAAGCTGATCCTCGTCAACGACGACGACCTGACGTACTGCTCGCTGCGCTTCGACCCGGATTCGCTGGCCACGCTGATCGACCGGATCGGCGACCTGGAGGAGTCGCTGCCGCGCGCGCTGTGCTGGTCGACGGCGTGGGAGATGACCCGCGAGGCCGAGCTGAAGGCCCGCGACTTCGTCAGCCTGGTGCTGGGCACCTCCGCCGCGGGCGGCATCGGCGCGGAGAGCGAGATCGGCGTGGTGCAGCGGGTGCTGCTGCAGACCCAGACCGCGCTGGCGTCCTATGTGGACCCGGAGTGGCAGGCGGAGGGTTGGAAGCGGTTCGCCGACCGGATCCTGGAGCTGGCCCGCGCCGCCGAGCCGGGTTCGGACCACCAGCTGGCGTTCGTCAACTCGCTGGCCGGTGCGGTGCTCGGCGAGGAGCACGTGCGCGCGCTGCGCGGGTGGCTGGACGGTTCCGCGCCGCTGGAGGGCCTGACCGTGGACACCGACCTGCGCTGGCAGCTGCTGCAGGCGCTGGTCGCGCACGGTGCGGCCGAGGAGGCGGAGATCGACGCCGAGCTGGCCCGGGACCAGACCGCGACCGGCCGCCGCCGCGCCGAACGGGCCCGGGCGCTGCTGCCGACCGCCGAGCGCAAGGCGGACGCCTGGCAGCGCGCGGTGCACGACGACGAGCTGCCGAACGCGGTCAGCGACGCGATCATCGCCGGTTTCCAGCACCCGGCGCAGCGCGAGCTGCTCGTGCCGTACGTGTCGCGCTACTTCGCCGAGATCGACGAGGTGTGGCAGCGGCGTTCCAGCGAGCGGGCCCAGCCGACGGTGATCGGTCTGTTCCCGTCGTGGGCCGTCTCGCACGACACGGTCGCTGCCGCGGACGCGTGGCTGGCGGGCGAACACGCCCCCGCGCTGCGCCGACTGGTCTCGGAGGGCCGCGCGGGCATCGTGCGCGCGCTGGCGGCCCGCGAGTTCGACCGCTCCTGACGGTCGGCCGAAACGGGTTCGAAGACACGCCCCGGAGCCCGGCACATCACGTCTCGTGTCGTGTCGGGCACGGCGAGTAGTCTGCTCCCGGACCGTCCCGTCCCAGGGGCACCCGGTGGTCCGCCGGGTGCCCCTGGCTCGTCCAGCGGTGGGAGCGCCGATGCCCGAGTTGATCACTGCGATCGCCCAGTTGCTGTGGCCGCTGATCGCGCTGACCGCCGTGTTCGTGTTCCGCCGCGCCATCAGCCGCATCCTCAAGACCGCGGAGCGGCGCGAGCTGGAATTCGAGGTCGGTGGCCAGAAGCTGACCATGCACGAGATCAACGACCAGCAGAACGAGATGATCCAGGACCTGCAACGCCAGCTGAGCACGCTGAGCAAACAGCTGGAGCAGCGCGACCAGGTCCTGCCGGTGCCGTCCGACGGCGCCGCCCACCCCTCGGACGCACCCCCGCTGCCCGTGCCGTCACCACGCCCCTCGGCCCGTCCGGACCTGGGCGAGGACGGGGACGGCGAGGTCGAACTGCCACCGGTCAAGGCGCCGACCGGCCCGGAACCCTTCGCGGTCCTGTGGGTCTCGGAACGGCCCGAGTCGCACGCCCTGCTGTCCGAGCAGCTCCGGGACAACGGCGTGCGCGTGACGATGGTGTCGTCGACCGCCGAGGCGCTGGCGGAGATCTCCGAACGCCCGTACCGGCTGATCGTCGAGGACATGTCCCGCAAGGAGGACGGGCGCTGGCGAGCCGACGCGGGTGTGGCGCTGCTGCGGGAACTCCGCGACCTGGGCGTGGACACCCCGGTCATCGTCTTCAGCGGGCACCGCACCCAGCAGCAGTACGCCGAACAGGCCAAGCTGGCCGGGGCCGTGGCCACCACCTCGTCGGCCTACGAGATGTTCAAGCACTTCCAGAACTTCGGCCTGCTGTGACTCAGCGGGGCTGCCCGGCCGCCTCCAGGACCTCCTCGGCGACGAGCCGGAGCGCGGTCCGGACTTCCTCGTCCGACAGCGGGTCGTCGTCGGTGTCGTCGAAATCGACCTGGACGACCAGGTTCGCCTGCGCGGTGACGAGGCGGACCTCGTTCCCCGAGCGGGAGATCACCGCGTCCCGCCCCAGCACGGCGGTCGTGATCGCGCCGGGAGCACGCTCCCCCGCCCGGACCGACCGCTCCGCGTTGTCCACATCGGGCAGCTCGCGGTCGCCGAGGCTGACCTCCGCGGCGGCGGTCAGCCAACCGCCGTGCGCGGGGTCGGGGTCGGCCGCGCTCCACCGGCACTCCCGCTCGGTGGTGCCGTGCGCGTGGGGCGTGCCGCGCACGTCGCCGCCGTCGAACGCCTGCCGGACGATCTCGCCGCTGACGGCGCGGCACGGGTCCGGCGGCGCCACGTACCCCCGGGACGCCAGGAAGTACGGGAGGAACCGCCCGCCGAGGGCGAGCACCGCGCAGACCGAGAACAGCGCGCAGCCCCACACCAGCAGCTTCCGCGGCAGCTGCCGCCGGGGCCGTTCGTGCGGGCGCGCCCGGACCGTCGCGCACTGGTGCTGCGTCATGGTCCACCCGTCCCCGCGGCCTCGGCGGAGCGGACGAACTGCGCCAGCCGGTGCAGGCGGCCGTACGTCGTGTGCAGCGTGATCGTGATCGGCACGAGCGCGAGCAGCCCGGCACCTCCCCACATCTCCGCGAACCGGACGTGCAGCACGCCGTACAGCACCGCCGCGACGACCACCACCAGGCCGACGGCGCCGAGAACCGTCCCGAGCAACCACCCGGCGATCCGAGATTTCCGCACCACGTCGGGGGTTTCGATGATCGTGTCGCGCACGATGCGGGCGCGGGCACCGATCGTCAGCACGCCCGTCCCGGCGAGCGCCGGCGCCGAGACCGCTCCGGCGACCACCAGCGGAACCACGGCGACACCGCCCTGGAGCAGGACAGGCACCCCGACGCCCAGGCAGATGCCGACGGACGCGACCGCCAGGAACAGGACCGCCGCAGCCGAGAGCCCGAGCATCGTGCGGAGGTTGCGTCCCTGCCCGGCGGGCAGCACCGCGATCCGCGGACCGCTCGCCGCTGCCGGTTGGTAGGTCGTCAATGTCGGTCGCCTTCCGTCATCGCGGTCGGGAGGACGCGCGGACCCGCCGGGAACGGGACGGGACGGACCGATCGGGCGCCCTCCCGCGGAACAACACGGGCCCCGGCACGGGTGGTGCCGGAGCCCGGGGAGTGTCGCCGACCGGTCAGTGGTGGGCGACGTGCGACTGGGTGCGGCGGGCGCCCGCCGCGTCGGAGAGCATGCGCAGACCGCTGATCAGCCCCTCGACGAGGTCGCCTTCCTTGAAGGACGCGGCCATGCTCATCGCCGCGAGCTGGCAGCTGCGGTCCTGGATGCGGCGGTGCGCTTCCTCGCCGGTGACGATCTCGAACTTGCGCTGTCCGGGAGCCACCGCGAGCAGCACGCCCTCCGAGACGCGCGGCCCGAGGTTGGCGTGCAGTTCCTCGGCCTGCTTGCGGCTGTCCTCGCCGAGTTCGCCCAGGTAGATCGCGAACTCCAGACCGGTGCTGCGGCTCGCGAGGTTCAGCGCCTCGTCGATGCGGGCCAGCTGGCTCGGGCTGAACGGCAGGCGGGGCCGCTCCGGCTCGACGCGCCGAGCGATCGAGAGCCGACCGGTCGGCATCATCGCTTCGCCGGCGGCCAGCTGCTCGTCCGTGGCGGACCTTCCTGCGACCTCACCAGTTGCCACGAGCGCCTCCCCGAGCGGTGCTGGGCTGGGCCTGCTGCGCCGCAGCCTCGGATTCCAGGTCTGCCGGCACGGCGGTGTTCACGCTCTCCGGGTCGCTCACCCAGAGCACCGGCGCGAAGTCCCAATCCTGTCCGGCGCGGTAGCGGGGGCGGGAGAACCTGGGCCACAGCGCGATGAGCACGATCAGGAAGTAGATGGCCGCAGGGATCACCGCCAGCACGAGCACAGTCTCCACGACAGTCACGCCCGTACGGTAGCCGATGAGTTCGCCGCTGTGCGCCGCGACCTGGGACGGTTCCCGACCGCCCGGCCCGGCGGGACCGAGCGCCGCCCGGACAACCGGACGTATGCGGCGCCGCTGATCTTGTTTTCGCTGCTGAACCGGCAAATCCGGCAGTCGCAGAACTACGGTCCGTTACTAGTCAAGCGTGTTGTACATCACCTAAAGTAACTCGATCAGAGTAATGATCGAGACCGAATGGAGTCCAACCAGAAGATTGCAATGCGCGGCGAGTTGGCGGCTTGTTCCTGGGGTTTTCCGATCATAGTTTCACCCGTATAGGTCTTGAATATTTGATCAAACGCGTTCAACGCGTGTTTTGACTGCGGGAGGCACATGATGTCGATCTTCGGAACCGCCACTCAGAGCAACGCTGTCACCCGTCCGATGAGCGACCTGCCACTGGCCGAACACGGTGTGCGCATCAGCGGCATCGAGCGCGGGGTCCGCATCAGCGGCGAGCACCGCGGCGTGCGCATCAGCGGTCAGGAACGGGGCGTCCGGATCAGCGGTCGGCACGCGGTGGCCCACCGCGGGGTGCGCATCAGCGGGGAGAGCCGGGGCGTGCGCATCAGCAATGGTGTTCGGATCAGCAACGGTGTTCGGATCAGCCGCGGCGTCCGGATCAGCGGCCAGGACCGGGGTGTCCGGATCAGTGGCGTTGAGCGCGGCGTCCGGATCAGCGGTGTCGAGCGGGGCGTGCGCATCAGCGGAGTCGAGCGCGGAGTCCGGATCAGCGGGCAGAACCGGGGCGTGCGCATCAGCGGCGAGCACCGGGGCGTGCGGATCAGCCAGCGCCGGGGTGTGCGCATCAGCGGCGGTGTCCGGATCAGCAGCGCCCGGCGCGGTGTCCGGATCAGCGGTCGGGAGCGCGGCGTGCGGATCAGCTCGTGACGCCGACGGCGCGGGGCAGCGGACGCCGCACCGGTCCCGACCGGTGGTCCGCGCGGTCAGGCCGCCGGTTCACCGAGGTACGGCAACCAGAGCGGGTCGGCGTCGGAGAGTCCGGCGAGCAACCGCCAGTGCCTGCCGCGCGGCGCGCGCGGCGCGACCGGGAGGCGCCAGCCCAGCTCGCTCAGCGTCCGGTCCGCCTTGCGGTGGTTGCACTTGGTGCAGCAGGCGACGCAGTTCTCCCACGAGTGCGGCCCGCCGCGACTGCGCGGAACGACATGATCTATCGTTTCGGCCCGGGCGCCGCAGTAGACGCAGCGGTGGTTGTCGCGCAGCATCAGCGCGGCGCGGGTCAGCGGAACCCGTCCCCGGTAGGGCACGCGCACGAAGTTGCTCAGCCGGATCACGGACGGCACCTGCAGGCTCGCGCTCGCCGAGTGCAGCACCATCCCCGCCGAGTCGCCGTGCACGACCTCCGCCTTGCCGCAGACGACGAGGACGATCGCGCGGCGGAGCGGGACCGCGGTGAGCGGTTCGAAGGTGGTGTTGAGCAGCAGGACCCGGCGTTTTCGCCAGGACGGCGGGTGCCCGGGTGGCCGATCGGCACCGGTCCACGGGCACGGCGGGGTCCGCGACGCTGACCCCTGGGCGGTACCCCGCAGCGCCGGTTGTCGGGTCGGTTGTCGGTCGGGCACGCGACCACCTCCACCGGTTTTCGGGCACAAGTCGACCACACAACCCCGTCCGAACGCACGTGTGATTCGCCACGCACGCGCCGGGACGCGCACCTCGCACGTCCCGTCCCATTGTCGGCGCCGCGAGCCGGCGGCGAAGTTGATCATTCCGGGTGAATCCCACTCGTTCCGGCGACCACTCATCGCGACCGCGGTCCCGGTGGCAACGGGTGCACGTATCGTCGGCTGATGTGACCGATCTGCACGCAGCGCAGCCCAGCTATCCGCGCGCTGAGCGCGCGGACGTCGTCGACGAACTCCACGGGCACCGGGTGCCCGACCCCTACCGGTGGTTGGAGGATCCGTCCGACCCGCGCACCGAGGCGTGGTCGGCCGCCCAGGACGAACTCGCCCGCGCCTGGCTCGACGCGCTGCCCGGCCGCGAGGCGTTCGCCGAGCGCATGCGGTCGCTGCTGGCCGCCGGCTCGGTGTCGGTGCCGGTGTGGCGGGCGGGTCGCGCGTTCTTCACGCGCCGCGACCCGGGCAAGGAGTTCCCGGTGCTGTTCGTGCGCGAGCCGGACGGGACCGAGCGGGTGCTGCTGGACGTCACCGAACTCGACCCGTCCGGGCTGACCACGCTGGACAGCTGGACCCCGAGCCCGGAGGGCGACCGGCTGGCCTACCAGCTCTCCGTCGGCGGCGACGAGGAGTCGCGGCTGTACGTGCTCGACGTGGGCACCGGGGACCGCGTCGAGGGACCCATCTCGCGCTGCCGCTACTCGCCGATCGCCTGGCTGCCGGGTGGCCAGGAGTACTTCTACGTGCGGCGACTGCCCGCGGAGGAGGTGCCGGACGGCGAGGAGCTGTTCCACCGCCGGGTGTGGCGGCACCGCGTCGGCACCGATCCGGACGCCGAGGACGTGCTGGTGCTCGGCGAGGGCCTGGACCGCACCTTCTACTACCGCCCGACGGTGTCCCACGACGGCCGGTGGCTGGTCGTCACCGGGAGCCCGGGGACGGCGCGGCGCGACTCCCTGTGGATCGCCGATCTCGCCGCGAGCGGCGAGGTGCCCGAGCTGCGGCGGATCGTGGACACCGACGACGGCTACCGGGTCGGCGCGGAGGTCGAGCGCGACGGTCGGCTCTACCTGCTGACCACCCTGGACGCGCCCCGGTGGCGGCTGTGCGTCGCCGACCCCGAGCGGCCGGAGCGGTGGACCGAGCTGCTCGGCGAGGAGCCCGACTCGGTGCTGGAGGGCGTGCAGCTGCTGGACTCCGGGGACGGCGCCGTCGAGCTCGTCGCGCTGCGCACCCGGCACGCCGTGTCCGAGCTGACCCGGCACGACGCGAACACCGGCGAACTCCTCGGCACCGTGCCGCTGCCCGGGACCGGCCAGGTCACCTCGCTGACCACCGTCGACGTGCACACCGACCACGACCGGGACCGGCTGTGGATCGGCTGGACCGACTTCGCCACCCCGCCGTGCGTGCACGTCCACTCCCGCACCGACGGGCGCACCCGCCTGGAGCAGCGCGCCCCCGGGACCGTCGACGTCCCCGACGTGCACACCCAGCAGGTCACCTACACCTCGGCGGACGGCACCGAGGTGCGGATGTTCCTGCTCAGCACCACTGGCGAACCGGACCGCGCGCGCCCGCTGCTGATGACCGGCTACGGCGGGTTCTCGCTGTCCCGCGAGCCCGGCTACGCGCCCAGCGCGCTCGCCTGGGTCGCAGCGGGCGGCGTGTGGGCGCTGCCGTCGCTGCGGGGCGGTGGTGAGGAAGGCGAGCAGTGGCACACCGCGGGGATGCGGGAGCACAAGCAGAACACCTTCGACGACTTCCACGCCGCCGCCCAACACCTGGTCGACCGGGGCTGGACCACCCCGGACCAGCTGGCGATCACCGGCGGTTCCAACGGCGGGCTGCTCGTCGGCGCGGCGCTGACGCAGCGCCCCGAGCTGTACCGGGCGGTGGTGTGCTCCGCACCGCTGCTGGACATGGTCCGCTACGAGCGGTTCCTGCTCGGGCGCACCTGGAACGACGAGTACGGCACCGCCGACGATCCCGAGGAACTCGGCTGGCTGCTGTCCTACTCGCCGTACCACAACGTGGCCGAGCAGACCGACTACCCGTCGGTGCTGTTCACCGTGTTCGAGTCGGACACCCGGGTGGATCCCAACCACGCCCGCAAGATGTGCGCGGCGCTGCAGCACGCCACCAGCTCCGATCCGGCCAAGCGACCGGTGCTGCTGCGCAGGGAGACCGAGGTGGGACACGCCGCCCGCTCCGTGTCCCGTACCGTGGGCTTGGCGACAGACCAGCTGGCTTTCCTTGCGGAGGCAACGGGACTCGTCTTGGATTGACCGCTGGTCGATACCGGGTGCACCCGGGACTCGTGGACGGCGGGGCGTTCACGATCCCCGGAACACGGGCACCCGGCTTCGCCTTCCCCCGAACCAAAGCACGGAGAACCCCCGACCCATGACCCTGCCGCTGCTGACCGAACCCTCGTGCGTCAACGACGACGGCAGCTGGTGCCAGCTCGTCTACGGCTGGACCGGCAACCAGTGGCTCGCGCAGTACTCGGAACTGCTCGTGGCCAAACCCCTCTACATCGTGCTCATCTTCATCGCGGCGTTCCTGCTGCGGTACCTCGTGCACCGCACGATCAACCGCCTGACGCGCGGCAACGGCACCACCCCGAAGCTGTTGCGGCCGTTGAAGGAACGTCGTGGCGAAATGGCCTCCGACCTGCTCTCGGAGCGCCGCCTGCAACGCGCCCGCACCATCGGCTCGGTGCTGAAGTCGCTGGCCTCCTTCCTCATCTTCGGGCTGGCCGTGATCTACGTGCTGCAGGTGCTCAACGTGCAGATCGCACCGGTGCTGGCCTCTGCCGGAGTGCTCGGTGTGGCGGTCGCCTTCGGCGCCCAGAACCTCGTGCGGGACTTCCTGTCCGGCATGTTCATGCTGGTCGAGGACCAGTACGGGGTCGGTGACGTGGTCGACCTCGGCGAGGCCAGCGGCACCGTCGAGTCCGTCGGCCTGCGGGTCACCACGCTGCGCGACATCAACGGCACCGTCTGGTACGTGCGCAACGGCGAGATCCTGCGCGTCGGCAACTCCAGCCAGGGCTTCGCCGTGGCCGTCGTGGACTTCCCCATCTCGCACACCAGTGACGTCGAGAAGGCCATCGAGGTCGCCGGGAAGGTGGCCACCGAGGCCGCCGGGCGGGAACCGCTGTCCACCGACGTCCTGGAGCCGCCGGAGATGCTGGGCATCAACCAGATCACCGCGGACACCATCACGCTGCGGCTGACCACCAAGGTCCGCCCGGGCCGCCAGTGGGCGGTGCAGCGCCGCCTGCGCGCGGAGATCAAGCGCGCCTACGACGACGAGGCCATCTCCCCGCCGTACCCGAACGGCAGGCCGAGCTGGCCGAGCAGCCCCGCGCAGCCCTGAGGGGCTTCCCGCGCCGAACCTGCTCCGGGACGGATCTTGAAAACTGCTCTGAGAGTATGGAGGCGTGACTTCCGTGGAGACCTTCTACGAGCAGGTCGGTGGCGAGGAGACGTTCCACCGCATCGTGGCCCGGTTCTACGAAGAGGTGGCCAAGGACGAGCTGCTCCGCCCCCTGTACCCGGAGGAGGACCTGGGCCCGGCGGAGGAGCGCCTCCGGCTGTTCCTGATGCAGTACTGGGGCGGCCCGCACACGTACTCCGACCGGCGCGGGCACCCCAGGCTGCGGATGCGGCACGCCCCGTTCAAGATCGGCCCCGCCGAGCGGGACGCGTGGCTGCGGTGCATGCGCATCGCCGTCGACAAGGCGCAGCTCGACGCCGAGCACCGCGACCAGCTCTGGCAGTACCTGGAGATGGCCGCGCAGAGCATGGTGAACTCGTGGTTCTGAACGAGCGGGTGACCTGCTGATGCGGCGCGCTGGTACCCGGCCGGACAGCACCGACCGGGCGTGGTGGTGGGACGCGGTCTGCTACCGCGTCGACGTGCGCTCGTTCGCCGACGCCGACGGCGACGGCGTGGGCGACCTGGACGGCCTGCGCGGTCGCCTGGGCTACCTGGAACTGCTGGGCGTCGACGCCGTCGTGCTCGCCGGTGCGGCCGGCACCGACCCGGCGTCGGAGGCGGTGTCCGCGCTGCTCGACGAAGCTCGCGACGTCGGGATGCGCGTGATGCTCGCCGCCGACGTGGATCCGGCGCGCACCGACCCGTCGGCGGTGCTCGCGCCGTGGCTGGAACGCGGCGTGGACGGATTCCACCTGGCCCCGCGGGAAGATCCGGCGGGTGCGATCCGCGCCGCCGCCGACGACGCGGCGCTGATCGGCACCGGTTCGGGCGAGTGGGACCTGGAGTTCAACCTCGACCTGGCCGTCGCCGGGTTCGACGCCGCGCCGATCCGCGAGGCGATCACGAAGGTGCTCGCCGCGGGCACCCGCCCGGCGTGGGCCATGGCGAGCACCGACACCGAGCGCAGCCGCGACGAGGCGGCGCTGACCCCGGTCCGCGCGATGGCCCTGGTGCAGCTCGCACTGCCCGGAGCGGCGTGCCTGCGGCACGGCGAGGAGCTGGGACTGCCCGGCACGCAGCGGATCCCCATGCCGTGGGAGGGCGCCGAGCCGCCGTTCGGCTTCTCCGCCGCCGAGGGCGACTGGTCGTCGATCCCCGCCGACTGGGCCTCGTTCACCGTGGAGACGCAGCTGGAGGACCCGGACTCGACGCTGTCGCTGTACCGGCACGCGCTGGAGGCCCGCGGAACCCACCCGTCGTTCAGCGGGGACGGCGTCGAGTGGTTCGGCGCACCGGAAGGCTGCTTCGCGTTCCGCCGCGTCGGCCGCGGCGTCACCTGCGCGCTGAACACCTCGGCCGAGGCCGTCCCGCTGCCTCCTGGGGAGGTCGTGCTGTCCAGCCGTCCGCTGGACGACGGGCGGCTGCCGCCGGGCACTGCCGCCTGGCTGGTGTGACCCGCGCCTCGCGAAACCGACCTTCCACGCCGACGCCGCTGCCGTGGAAGGTAGATTTCGCCGTTATCGCCCCCGATTCCCGACTGGACGCCATGACGACCTGCCCGAACGCACTGCCCGCCCGCGAAGGGCACCGGACCCGGTGACCGACTTCGTGGACGCCGCTCCCGGCACCACCGGGCCGGGTCGCGGGCCGGAAGCTCCGGGCAGGCGGCGGGGGCGGCTGGTCGGTGTCGACATCGCGCGGTTCGTCGCGGTGTTCGGCATGTTCAACATCCACTTCGGGGTGCCGTTCGTCGACGGCGACCCGGAGGTGTGGATCGCCCAGTTCTCCAGCGGCCGCTCCACCGCCCTGTTCACGCTGCTGGCCGGCGTGTCGCTGGCGATGCTGTCCGGGCGGCAGGAGCCGCCGTCCGGGGCCGGGCTGCGCGAGGCCCGCGTCCGCATCGCGGTGCGGGCGGTGCTGCTGCTGGTCATCGGCATCGCACTGGCCAAGGCCACCAGCGCCACCGGCTTCCTGCTGACCGTGATCATCCCGTTCTACGGGATGTACTTCCTGCTCACGCTGCCGTTCGTCGGCCTGCGCACCCGCGGCCTGGCCATCGCGGCGGTGGCCGCGGCGGCGATCGGACCGCAGCTGTCGTTCGTGCTGCGCACCTGGATCGCCCAGGGCACGCCGCTGACCGCGGTCGTCGACGCGGTCAACGCGGTCGACCCCGGCCACCTGATCTCCGACGACGGCATGTTCGACCTGCTGCTGCTCGACTTCTACCCGGCCGCGTCGTACCTCGCGCTGGTGCTGGCCGGGATGGCCGTGGGCAGGCTGGACCTGCGCTCCTCGCGGGTGCGGTGGTGGCTCGGCGGGATCGGGCTGGTCGTGTCGGTGGCCGCCTACCAGGTGTCGGACTGGCTGGTGGCGACCGTCGGCGGCCTGCCCGACGTCACGATCGAGGGCACCGTGCCGGTCGAGCACCCCGGCTGGCTGCTTGCCGCCACCGCGCACAGCGGCACCACGTTCGAACTGCTCGGCTCCGGCGGGATCGCGCTGGTGATCCTCGCGGTGTGCCTGGCACTGGCCGACTGCGCCGGGCGATTCCTCAAGCCACTCGCGGCGGCCGGGTCCATGGCGCTGACGCTGTACGCGCTGCACGCGGTCGCGATGGCCTGGGTCATCGTCGTCGGCGGCTACTCGCTGAGCGGGGTCCCGGAGCCGCTGGCTGAGCTGTCGACCATGGGACCCGACCTGCCCGACCTGCCGGGCATGCCGGCGTTCCCGCGTGACGGGCACGTGCCCGAGGGCGTGGTGGCGTTCGTCTGCACCTTCATGCCCGAGCTCTTCCTGGTCTTCGCCGTGGTGTTCCCGGTGGTCTGGCGGCGGGTGTTCCGCCGGGGCCCGCTGGAGGCGGCGGTCAGCGAGTCGGTCCGCTGGCTCTCCGGCCACCTCTCCCGCCGCTCCTGACCGGGGCTCCCCCGCGTCCCGAACTTTCGCCCCTGCCCGAGTGGGGTCATCCTGGGGGCGCGTGCACGGGTGTCACGTGCCTCTGGGGGTGGCTTCATGACTTTCCGGCATCGGACCGGGAGCGCCGACGCGGTGGACATCCCGCCGGCGCTCGGCAAGGCGATGGCGGACTACCGGGCTCTGCTCGACGAGCTGGAGAAGGGCACCATCGACGAGCCCACGTTCCGGCACCGCGCGCTGCGCGTGGGCCTGGTGCTGCGCGAGCGGGACGCCTGGATCCTCGACCTGTCGACCGAGCGGTGGTGGCGCTACGACGGTGTCGCGCTGTCCAGTCTCCGCTTCGGCGACGCCGAGGGGTGAGGCCATGTCCGCCCCGACCGACCCGGTGCTCCTCCAGGAGCGCCTGAGCAGCGTCGTCCGCGACGTCGAGTCCACCGAGACCGCTCGCGTGCGCGCACCGCTGTCCGCGCACCCGCTGCCGGTCGCGACGCTGCACGAGCGCCTGCAGCACGCCACGACCTGGCTGGGCCGGGTGTGGGAGGCCCACGCGCGCGGCGGTCCGGCGGTGCGGCGCTGGCTGACCGACGACCCGCTCGGCTCACCGGTGCCGCCGTCCGACCAGCGGCTGCCGCTGCGCAAGCAGTTCCGCGTCGCGCTGGCCACGGCGTTCCTCGGCGCGTCGGTGGCGGCGGGGTGCTACGTGCTCACCGCGCCGCTGGCCGACCCGTTCCTCGGGCTGATCCCGCCGGACATCTTCAGCCGGCTGCCCCCGTTCTCGGAGCGCCCGGCCGAGGGCGAGCAGGGCGAGGCGATCACGCCGCAAGTGGGGACCGCCCCGGGCGCCCCCGTGGTGGCGCACCTCCCCGCCTCTCCGGCGCCCGAACCTCCCCCGCCCGCCGCGGGCACCCCCGGCTCGAGCGAGGCGGTGCCCCGGTCGGGTGGTCCGGCGACCGGGGAGACCGGCGGTGGCACCTCGCCGCAGCCGCCCGCGGAGTCCCCGCCACCTCCGACCGCGCCACCGGGTACCGGCACCACGGAGCCGACGGCGCCGCCGACGAGCGCGGACCCACCGACCACGGACCCGCCGACGACCACGACGACGGTGCCGCCCACCGAGCCACCGACCACGACGAACCCGCCCACCACGACGAACCCGCCCACCACGACGAACCCGCCCACCACGACGAACCCGCCCACGACGACCAACCCACCGACGACGACCACGAACCCGACCACGACCACGACGACCGTGCCGACCACGACCGGGGAGCCGACCCGGACGACGGCGCCGACGACGACCGGGGAGCCGACCGGGACGGCACCGCCGACCACGACCGGGACGGTCCCCACCGCGACGGACCTGCCGACCGGGACGGTCCCCACCGCGACGGACCTGCCGACCGGGACGTCGTAGCCGCCCCGGGGGCGTCGGCCCGGCGCGGACCGCGCCCAGCGGCGGGTAGGACGTCGGAGCCCCGTGCGCCCGGAGCGCAGCGGCGTCCCCTGGGCGGCGCCGGTGCCGGCGCTCGCGCGGGCCGGGTTGCCCGACCGGTCCCGGCTCCCCCGTGGGCTCCGTGGGTGAGGGTCCGACCGGGCCCGAACGGCCCGTGGAGGCAGACCGTGCAGCACGTGCTGATCATGCGGGCCACCGACGAGCCGTACGAGGCGTTCCAGAACATCGACCTCGACGAACTGGTCGCCGGCGGCGCGCTGGCGCGGTCGCACCTGCTGCCGGACGGCTCAGGCCAGGTTGTCCGCGCAGGTGGTGAGCAGGGCCGCCAGCTTCCGGACGTCGTCGGGGTCGATGCCGGACGTCATGCGGTCGTCGACGTCGAGCACGACGCCGTTCGCCTCCTCCAGCACGGCCCGGCCGCGGTCGGTGAGGCTGACGGGCCGCGCCCGGCCCGTCGCGGGCCGGTCCGCGACGGTGACCAGCCCGGCCGCCTGGAGGCCGTGGAGCACGTCCCGCAGGGACTGGCGGGTGACGAAGGTGCGGCGGGCGAGCTCGGCCGCCGGGGCTCCCGGGGCGTCGGCGAGCGCACGCAGCACCGCGTACTGGGACATGGACAGGCCGAGCGGGCGGAGGCGTTCCTCGCACGCCCGGTGGAACGACTGCTGCACCTGCTTGACCAGGTAACCGACCCGATGCCGGACGTCCTCTTGACTCATGACAGGAACCTTACACATACTGGCTCATGTAAGGAACCTGACAAAGGAGCTCGCGATGACCACCATCTCGACCGACGCCCCGATCGCCACGCTGATCAACGTCTTCACCGTCCAGCCCGACCGGCAGCGCGAACTCACCGACCTGCTGACGCGCGCCACCGAGGAGGTCATGCAGCACCTGCCGGGCTTCATCTCGGCCAACATCCACGCCAGCACCGACGGCGGCAAGGTGGTCAACTACGCCCAGTGGCGCTCCGCGGACGACTTCCACGCGATGCTCGAGAACCCCGAGGCGCAGAAGCACGTGCGGCAGGCGGCCGAGGTCGCGGAGCGCTACGAACCGCACCTGTACACAGTGGAGTCCACGCACCAGCGGTGAGCTCCACACCGGTTGTCGGGCACGGACACCACAACGGCGCCCGGAACCCGTGACACCGACCGGGTTCCGGGCCGCCGCTCATCACAACCTTCCCGCTCCGATGGCGTCCGACGTGGACTCGAGGCCGACCCCGTGCGCTGGTGCGGGCGCCGCCCCACCCACCGTCGCCCGACCGAACGCGGTCGACCACGGGGACGCCCTCGCCGCCGATGAGCGGGACCGACGCACTTCCCCCAGAACACCGTACGTCGTACAGTGTACGCTGTACGGTGTTTCTTCTCCTGGAGGTGCGTCATCGACGGGGAACCGGAGCTGCCCGCGGTCCTCGCCCGGATGTGGGGTCGGGAACCCGCACCCCGCCGCGGACCACGACGCGGCCTGAGCCTCGCGCAGATCACCGCGGCCGCCATCGAGATCGCCGACGCCGAGGGCCTGGGCGGCGTGCGGATGAGCAGTGTCGCCGCCCGGATCGGCGTGTCGCCGATGACGCTGTACGGCTACGTCGGCAGCAAGGACGACCTGCTGACCGCGATGGCCGACGCCGCCGTGCCGGAACCGCCCGAGCCCGGTGGCGCGCCGTGGCGCGAGTACCTCACCACCTGGACCCGCGCCCAGCGCGACGCCCTCCTCACCCACCCCTGGCTGCTCAGCGCCGCGCCGACCGTCCCGCCGGCCGGACCGCGCGCGCTGCGCTGGCTCGACCGGGCGCTCGCCGCGCTGGACGGCACCGGTCTCGACGCCGGGGAGGGCGTCAACATCGCCACTGCCCTGTCCGGCTACGCCCGGAGCAGCGCCACCCTCGCCCTCGGCCTGGACGGCGCCGTCGGCGGTGCCGGGCCCCGCGGCTACGCCGACGTCCTCGCCCGCGTCCTCGACGAGCACGGCCACCCGGCGCTGCACGCCGCCGTGCACGCGGGCGCGTTCGGCCGCGCCGAGCAGTGGGCCGAGGACGCCGACTTCGCCTTCGGGCTGGACCTCCTGCTGGACGGCGTGCACGCGCTCATCACCCGACGAGCCGGAGGAACCCCGTGACGATCGAGGTCGCACGAGCCGCGGACCTGGGCGAGAGCTACCGGCGGCCGATCACCGAGGTCTTCGTCGACGGCTTCGGCCCCGACTTCTCCTTCTTCAGCAAGGACCCGCGCACCCTCACCGACGCCCTCGCGCACGCGCTGGTCCTCGACGTGTTCCACGTGGCGCTGGTCGACGGGGAACCCGGGGCCATCGCCGCCTGCACCGACGGGCGACAGCGGTCGCTGCGCTGCGACCCGGCGGAACTGCGCAGGCACCTGGGCCCGGTCAAGGGGACCGTGGCGGGCGCGGTCTTCCGACGCACGTTCACCGAGGCCCTGCCCCACCCGGTGGAGGGCACCGCGTCCCTCGAGTTCGTCGCTTCCGCGACGCGGTTCCGCGGCCAGGGCGTCGCGAAGGCGCTCCTGCAGCACCTCCTCGCCCTGCCGCAGTACCGCGAGTACCTGCTGGTCGAGGTCGCCGACACCAACGAACCCGCTCTGCGGCTGTACGAGAAGCTCGGCTTCCGCGAGTACGCGCGCACGAAGGTCCGCCACACCCGGTGGACCGGCATCCACCACTACGTCTCGCTCCGCCTCGTGCAGAGCTGAACCGGTCAGACCAACAGCGGCAGCAACGCGTGTCGGCGGCGGACCACCGCGCCGTAGCGAGAGTCCAGGCGCAGCCAGGAATCCGTGGCGCTCACCCGGACCACTTCGGACTCCGGCGGGTCGGTGACCAGGAAACCCATGCCGGACAGCACGAACAGGCAGCGCAGCGGCACCTTCACCTCGAAGCCCGCCCCGGAGACCGTGAAGACCTCCTGGTCCAGCAGCGACGCCGGCGGCGTGCCCTTCGGGCCGACGTTCTCCTTGGCCACGTCGATGCCGCGCTCGGCGACCTCCCCCACGACCTTCGCCGGGAGGTCGTCCACACGCCGCCACCCCGAGGACGGCGGCAGCTCCGAGCGCCACATCAGGTCGCGCGGCGGCCCCGGGTCCATCGCCGGGCCACCCGCGACGGTCAACGTCGCCAGCAGCTCGTTTCCGGACACCGTCAGGTCCGCCGGGTCGACCTCGCCCTCCACGGACCGGGTGCACAGCGCGTCGAACGGCGTGGCCGCCCACACGTCCAGCCGGCCCGTGCCCTCGCGGTTGCGCAACCGCACCAGCGCCTGCCCGTCCAGGCGCACCGCACGGGCCACGAACGCCCCCAGGTCCTCGCGTTCGACCGCGTCGGGCATCCGCAGCTCAGGCACGGGAGGACTCCGCCGCCGGGTCCAGCTGCCACTCCGCGAGGAAGTCCCGCTCCTCGGCGGTCAGGCGCCGCGGCCGCCCGGCACGCAGGTCGTACGGCACCATCAGGGTCTCCGCGGTGGCCACCGCTTCCTGCGCGAACGCGGTGTAGTCGACGACGAACGACGCCGCCTTCAGGTCGCGCACCGACATCTGCACCTGCAGCGACTTCGCCTTGTAGACCAGCGGGCTGTGGTAGTCGACCACGACCCGCGCCACCACCATGCCCTCGGCCATGCCGAGCAGGCCCCGCCGCTCGGCCTCGGTGAACAGCAGCTCGGCGCGCGCCTCCTCCAGCAGCGTGATCGTCCGGGCGTGGTTGACGTGCCCGAACGCGTCCATGTCGGACCAGCGCAGGGCCACCTCTGCTACGAACGCGCCCACGGGCGCCAGCTCCCTTCCTGCTGCCCGGGTGGCCCGCGGTCGCCCGCGGGCCACCCGGCACACTTCACCGGACCATGCTGCGCAGCTGACGCGCGGCCACCGAGAGCGTGGCCAGGTCGAGCCGCCCGGAGCTCTTGATCTGCTCCAGCGCCGACGCGGCCCGCGCCAAGCGCGACTCGTTCGCCGACGCCCAGTGGGCGATCTTCTGCTCCGAGTCCTCACCCGGGTCGCTGGTCCGCAGGACGTCGATGGTGATCGCGCGCAGCGATGCGTAGAAATCATCTCGCAGCGCCAACCGGGCCAGCGCGTGCCACCGGTTCCCGCGCTCCAGCTCGTTGACCGCCAGCAGCATCCGCTCCACGTCGAGGTGCTCGGCGAGCGTGTAGTACAGGTCCGCGCTCTCCCGCGGGCTCCGCTCGGCGTTCACCCCGGCGTCGCGCTCGGCCAGTTCGGCGATCTCGCGGATGTCCAGCAGCGCGAAGGAGTCCAGCAGGGTGCCGACCCGCTCGGCCAGCTCCAGCGGGACCCCGGCCGCCGTCCACCGCTCGATCATCCGGGTGGCGCCCTCGGCCGCCCGGCCGCGCAGCAGCCCGCGCACCGAACCGGACAGCTCCTCGACCACCGGCCGGAAACGCGCGATCTCGGCCCCGATGGCCAGCGGCTGCGGCCGGTTGTTCAGCATCCACCGCGCCGCCCGGTCCAGCAGCCGGCGGCTCTCCAGCACCAGCTCGTCGGCCACCGAGCTCGGCACCGAACCGCCCAGGTCGTCGATCTGCTGCCACAGCGAGTGCAGGTCGTAGACGGTGGTGACCACCGCGAAGGCGCGCACCGCGTCGGTGCTCGAGGCGCTGATCTCCTCGGCCAGCCGGTAGGCGAAGGAGATGCCGCCGCCGTCCACCATCTCGTTGACCAGCAGCGTCGTGATGATCTCGCGGCGCAGCGGGTGCGCGGCGATCGCGTCGCCGTAGCGCTCCCGCAGCGGCTTCGGGAAGTACTCCGGCAGCCGGCTGCTGAACGCCTCGGTGTCCGGCAGCCCGCTGGCCAGCACGTCCCGCTTCAGCGACAGCTTGACGTGCGCCATGAGCGTGGCCAGCTCGGGCGAGCTGAGGCCCTCGCCGTTCTTCTCCCGCTCGCGGAACTCCTTGGCGGTGGGCAGCGCCTCCAGCTCGCGGTCCAGCCCGGTGTTCTTCTCCAGCGCGCTCACCTGGCGGGCGTGCACCGACACCATCGCCGCGGCGTGCGCCCGCGAGATGCCCAGCACCGCGTTCTGCCGGTGGTTGTCGGCCAGCACCAGCTCGCCGACCTCGTCGGTCATCTCCGCCAGCAGCTGGTTGCGCTGCTCGCCGGTCAGCTTGCCGTCGGCGACCAGGCTGTCCAGCAGGATCTTGATGTTGACCTCGTGGTCGGAGCAGTCCACGCCCGCGGAGTTGTCCAGCGCGTCGGTGTTGACCTTGCCGCCCGCGCGGGCGAACTCGATGCGGCCCAGCTGGGTCAGACCGAGGTTGCCGCCCTCGCCGACGACCTTGGCGCGCAGGTCCGCGCCGTTGACGCGCACCGCGTCGTTGGCCTTGTCGCCGACGTCGGCGTGCGTCTCGGTGGAGGCCTTGACGTAGGTGCCGATGCCGCCGTTCCAGAGCAGGTCCAACGGCGCCTGCAGGATGGCCTTGATCAGCTCGGCCGGGGACAGTTGCGCCACCGACTCGTCGATGCCCAGCGCGCGCCGGATCTCCGGGTTCAGCGGGATCGACTTCAGCGACCGGGACCACACGCCGCCACCGGCGCTGATCTTGGTGCGGTCGTAGTCGTCCCACGTCGAGCGGGGCCGCTCGAACAGCCGCTTGCGCTCCGCGTACGACACCGCCGGGTCCGGGTCGGGGTCGATGAACACGTGCATGTGGTTGAACGCGGCGACGAGCTTGATGTGCTCGGACAGCAGCATGCCGTTGCCGAACACGTCACCGCCCATGTCCCCGATGCCGATGACCGTGAAGTCCTGGCTCTGGGTGTCGACGTCCAGTTCGCGGAAGTGCCGCCGCACGCTCTCCCAGGCGCCCTTGGCGGTGATGCCCATCGCCTTGTGGTCGTAGCCGACCGAGCCGCCGGAGGCGAACGCGTCGCCGAGCCAGAATCCGTAGGACTTGGCGACGTCGTTGGCGATGTCGGAGAACGACGCGGTGCCCTTGTCCGCGGCCACCACCAGGTAGGTGTCGTCGCCGTCGTGGCGCACCACGTCCGGCGGCGGCGCGACCTGCCCGCCGACCAGGTTGTCGGTGAGGTCCAGCAGGCCGGAGATGAACATCCGGTAGCAGGCGATGCCCTCGTTCAGGCTCGCCTCGCGGTCCGCGGCCGGGTCACCGGTCGGCGTCGGCGGCCGCTTGACCACGAAACCGCCCTTGGCGCCCAGCGGCACGATCACCGCGTTCTTCACCGCCTGCGCCTTGACCAGGCCCAGGATCTCGGTGCGGAAGTCCTCCCGGCGGTCCGACCAGCGCAGACCACCGCGCGCGACCGAGCCGAACCGCAGGTGCACGCCCTCCATGCGCGGGGAGTACACGAAGATCTCGAACTGCGGCCGCGGTTCGGGAAGCCCCGGGATCTCCTTGGGCTCCAGCTTCAGCGCCAGGTACGGGCGCGGGCCCTGCTCGCCGGAGACGTAGAAGTTCGTGCGCAGCGTGGCCTGGATCAAGCTGAGGTAGCTGCGCAGGATGCGGTCGGCGTCCAGGCTGGTGACGTCGTCGATCAGCTTGCCGATCTCGGCGACCAGGTCCGCCTCCCGGCCCGCGCGCTCCTCTGCGGGCAGCGCCGGGTCGAACCGGGTCTCGAACAGCCTGGCCAGCGCCACCGTGGTGGTGGTGTGCGCGAGGATGGCGTCCTCGATGTAGTCCTGGCTGTAGGCGATGCCGACCTGGCGCAGGTACTTGGCGTAGGCGCGCAGCACGGCGGCCTGCCGCCAGGTGAGCCCGGCGCGCAGCACGAGCGCGTTGAACCGGTCGACCTCGGCGTCGCCCTGCCACGCGGCGCGGAAGGCGTCCTCGAACCGCTCCCGCAGCGTGTCCAGGCGCTCCGGGCCGCCGGTGTCGAGCAGCCCGGGTTCCAGCCGCAGGCCGAAGTCGTAGATCCAGTAGCGGGTGTCGTCGTCGGTGAGGATCTCGTACGGCCGCTCGTCGACGACCTCGACGCCCATGCTCTGCAGCACCGGCAGGACCCGCGAGAGGATGACCCGCCCGCCGCTGACGTAGATCTTGAAGCGCCGCTCACCGGGCGCGGCGTCGCGCGGCGTGTAGAACAGCATCCGCAGGTCGCGGGCCCCGGACAGGGACTCCAGGCGGCGCAGGTCGAGCAGGCCCTCGTCGGCGGAGAAGTCCTCCTTGTACGCCTCCGGGAAGTAGCCCGCGTAGCGCTGCGCGATCTGGCTGATCTCCTCCGAGCCGCTGCGCACCCGGTACCCGTTCCGGCGCGAGTCGCACAGCTCGGCGTCGACCACCTCGGTCAACCGGTCGTCCCAGGTGTGGATGGCCCCGGCGAGCCGCCGCTGGATGCGGGCGACGTCCGGTTCCACCACCTCGTCCGGTTCGGTGTGCACCACGAAGTGCACCCGCGCCAGCGTCGACTCGCCCACCCGCGTGCTGTACTCCAGGCCGGTGCCGCCGAGCTCGTCGATCAGCACCTCCTGCATGGCCAGCCGGGAACTCGTGGTGTAGCGGTCGCGCGGCAGGTACACCAGGCAGGAGAAGTACCGGCCGTACGGGTCGCGGCGCAGGAACAGCCGGAGCTTGCGGCGCTCGGCCAGGGCGAGCACGCCGGTGATGGTGTCCTGCAGCGTCTCCGGGTCGGTGGAGAACAGCTCGGTGCGCGGGTAGTTCTGGATCTCCTCCAGCATCCGCTGCCCGGAGTAGGACTCCAGCGGGAACCCGGCGCGGTGGATGACGTCCCGGACCCGGCGCTCGATGAACGGGATGTCCAGCACGTCCTCGTGCAGCGCGGTGGTGGTGAGCAGCCCGAGGAAGCGGTGCTCGCCGGTGACCCGGCCCGCCTCGTCGAAGGTCTTGACCCCGACGTAGTAGGGGTGCACCGGGCGGTGCACCGTGGACGGTGCGCTGGACTGGGTGAGCACCAGCAGGTCAGGGGACAGCGCGGTGGCGCGGGCGTCCGGCCCGGCGCTCAGCGACCGGGCGGCGACGCTGTCGCTGCGCAGCACGCCCAGGCCGGAGGCGAGCACGGCCTGCAATCCTGGCTCGTCGCCGTCGACGAGCTCGTAGTGCCGGTAGCCGAGGAAGGTGAAGTGGCCGTTGGCCAGCCACCGCAGCAGCTCCGCCCCGTCGTGGACGTCCTCGCTGGGCAGCGGCGGCGGGGTCTTCTCCAGCTCGTCGGCCAGCGCCCGGGCGGTGGCGTGCATCCGCTCGCTGTCCTCGACGACCTCCCGGACGTCGTTGAGCACGTTGTTCAGCCCCTGCCGCAGGGCGCCCAGCCGGTCCTCGTCGACCACCTGGTCGACCTCGATGAACATCCAGCTCTCGGCCATCGCGTCCGCGGGCGGCGCGGCCGGGTCGGCGGCGGGCAGCACCTCCAGCAGCTCACCGGCGACGTCGCGGCGGACCACGAGGATCGGGTGGATGATGCGCTGCACCTGGGCGTCGTCGCGGCCCAGCTCGGCGACCACCGAGTCGACCAGGTACGGCATGTCGTCGGTGACGATCTGCACCACGGTGGCCGCGCTCTCCCAGCCGTCGGCGGCGCGGTTCGGGTTGAAGATGTGCACCACGGGGCGTCCGGCGACCCGGTGCGACGCGAGGTCGTGGTGCGAGCGGAGCGCGCCCACCAGGTCGCCCGGCTCGTCGTCGACGAGCTCGTCGGCGGGCACGTGGCGGTAGTAGGTGCGAAGCAGTTGGGCCAGCTCGGGCGCGGACTCCGCCGCCCGGTCGAGCAGGCGGCTCTTGGTCACTTCGGGGTTCGACGCGGGCTCATCCGCTTCGTCCTCGGTTTCGGTCCGCGGCTGACTTCCGGTGTTCAACTGTCCGGGGTTCGAGGTCATCTTCAGGCAGCTCCACGCTTGACGGCACCTCGTTGTGCCAACACGAGTTCCACCTTAAGCCTGCCAGCACACCTCACTGCCACAGGGAGGTGACCGTCCAGTCGTGAGCTTGGGAACAAACAAGTAACACAATCGCCACAGCCGTCACAGCTGCGGATTCGCCGGTCCCGAGCCCATGGCCGGGCGGCGGTGCCGCGCCGCACCGGAGATGTCCGATGTGGACGGTGAGGTGGTGCGGGAAGAACGGGAAAACCCGGTCGGGCCGGACGCCCGCGCCTCGCTGTGCCGCCCGGCTGGCGCCTCCGCGTTCTGGCCGCGCCGACCGGTCTCGTAGGCCATCAGCGCCTCGGTGAGCAGATCGGCGAGGCCGATCTTGTCCGCCGCGACGGCCGGTTGGTCGTCCTGCTGGGACTCCCGGGGCTCGGGTGGCGCCGGGGACTCCGGCGGCGGTTCCTCGACGGCCCCCTGGGGCGGTTCCTCGACGGCCTCCTGCCGCGGCGCCCAGCCGTTGAGGTGGCGGGCCAGCACCTCGGCCGCCGGGGTGGGCGCGGTCCCGTCGGCCTCCTCGGCGCGGCGCGCGCGGCGCCTGCCGGACGGGGACTGCTCGCCGAGCCGCAAGCTGGCGCGGATCTCGTCCAGCGACCGGCCGCGCGACCGGCGGCCGGTCGGCTCCTCCTCCGGTTCGGCCGGCTCCGCCGCCTGGTCATCGCTCGGCCAGACGTCCACCGGCGGGTCCTCGGGCGGTTCCGACAGCGACAGGACCGGCAGGACCGCGGTCACGTCGGCGTCCGGACCGGATGGTTGCCGCGGCGCCGCCTGCGGCTCGGGCGCCGTCGACGGGGGTTCCGGTTCGCGCGGTTCGGGCATCGCCTGCTGGCGCGCCTGGGCGGCCCGCCCGGTGAGGGTCTCCATCAGCCGCCGCGCGGCGTCGCGCACGTCGCCGGTCCCGGCCAGGAGTTCCTCGGCCTCGGCGACCGCCGGTTCGGCGACGACCGGGTGCTCCACGCTCGGCGCCGGCTCGGCGGGCAGCTCCGGTTCCGGCTCCGCCGCGGGCGGGGACGCGCTCCGCGCCGGTTCCGCGGGTTGCTCGACGAGCGGCGGCGGGGTGGCGGTGACGCGGGTCTCCACCCCGGGGAACGCTTCGAGCAGTCGCAGCCGCGCCGCCTGCACCTCGGTCCGCCACCGGCGGTCCGCCGCGTAGGCGGTGCGCAACGCGCGCAACGCCGCGGAGAACTCCTCGCTGCGTTCCAGGAACTGGGACAGCGAGTTCGCCGTCTCGGCCAGCAGGCAGTCGAGCCGGTGCCGCTCGGAGACCGCGACGGTGTCGTTGAGCAGCCGCAACGCCGTCGCGTACGCCCCTTCCGGGGCGTGCACGCGGGTCGCCATGGCCAGGCTCAGCCAGCCGACCGGCCCGGCCGCGGCGGCGCGGACCGGCTGGGCGAGCAGCGCCGCGGACTCCTGCACGGCCTCGTCGCGGCGTCCCAGCTCCAACAGCGCGAGGCCGCGCTCCAACGCCAGCGACGCCCGGACCTCGCCGCTGTCGGCGGCCGGATCGCCCAGCTCACCGAGCAACGCGATCCCCGCGCCGGCCGCGTCGACGGCGGCGGCGAAATCGCCCCGCCGCCGGTGGTGCCCGGCCCGCGCGGCGCAGACCCGGGCGCGCAGCAGCCGCGCGAGGTCACGTCCGAGGTCGCTGCCCGCGTACAGGCGCTCGGCCTCGTCGATCGCATCGGTGCGCTCCTGCCCGCGGGTGCAGGCGGGCAGCGACGCGGCGAGCGCGAGCAGCGCGTGCGCGCGCAGCTCGGGGTCGACCCGCTGGAGCCGCAGCACCGGGTCGAGCACCCGCAGCGCGACGTCGTTGCTGCCCGAGCCGCGCGCGCACCACGCGAGTTCGACCCGCAGCTCGGCCAGCACGTCGGCCTCCCCGGCGGACTCGGCGTCGCGCAGCGCGGCGAGTGCGCGGCCGGTGGCCGCCACGCCCCGGCCGAGCCGGTTCGCCGCGAACAGCGCGAGCGCCTCGGCCCGCAACCGGGTGGACCGGTCACCGCTGCCCCTGGCGAGCGCGACGGCGCGATCGCTGAGCACCAGCGCGACTTCGGGAACCCGCCAGCGCATCTGCCTGGCGGGTTCGAGAAGTCCGTGCGCCGAGCCGGTGCGGTGAGAACCCTGCACGCTCGCCAAGGCGCCTCCGTTCAGCCCCGGGTGAGTTTCCGGTGCGTGACGCGGTGCGGACGGGCCGCCTCCGGCCCCAGCCTCTCGATCTTGTTCTGCTCGTAGCCCTCGAAGTTGCCCTCGAACCAGAACCACTTGGCCGGATTCTCCTCGTCACCCTCCCAGGCGAGGATATGGGTGGCGACGCGGTCGAGGAACCAGCGGTCGTGGGAGATCACCACGGCGCAGCCGGGGAACTGCTCCAGCGCGTTCTCCAGCGAGCTCAGCGTCTCGACGTCGAGGTCGTTGGTCGGCTCGTCCAGCAGGATGAGGTTGCCGCCCTCCTTGAGGGTCAGCGCCAGGTTAAGCCGGTTGCGCTCACCGCCGGAGAGCACCCCGGCCGGCTTCTGCTGGTCCGGACCCTTGAACCCGAAGGCGCTGACGTAGGCGCGGGAGGGCATCTCCACCTGGCCGACCTGGATGTGGTCCAGACCGTCGGAGACGACCTGCCAGACCGTCTTGTCCGGGTCGATGTTCGCCCGGTTCTGGTCCACATAGGACAGCTGGACGGTGTCGCCGACCTTCACGGTGCCGGCGTCCGGCTCCTCCAGGCCGACGATGGTCTTGAACAGCGTGGTCTTGCCGACGCCGTTCGGACCGATCACGCCGACGATGCCGTTGCGGGGCAGGGTGAACGACAGGTCGTCGATGAGCAGGTTGTCGCCGAAGCCCTTCTTGAGGTGCTCGACCTCGACGACCACGTTGCCCAGCCGCGGCCCCGGCGGGATCTGGATCTCCTCGAAGTCGAGCTTGCGGGTGCGCTCGGCCTCGGCGGCCATCTCCTCGTAGCGCTGCAGACGCGACCGGGACTTGGTCTGCCGCGCCTTGGCGTTGGAGCGGACCCACTCCAGCTCGTCCTTGAGGCGCTTCTGCAGTTTGGCGTCCCGCTTGCCCTGCACCTCCAGGCGCTCGGCCTTCTTCTGCAGGTAGGTCGAGTAGTTGCCCTCGTACGGGTAGGTCCGGCCGCGGTCCAGCTCCAGGATCCAGCCCGCGACGTTGTCCAGGAAGTACCGGTCGTGGGTGACGGCCAGCACCGCGCCCGGGTAGTTCGCCAGGTACTGCTCCAGCCACAGCACGCTCTCGGCGTCGAGGTGGTTGGTGGGCTCGTCGAGCAGCAGCAGGTCGGGCTTGCTCAGCAGCAGCTTGCACAGCGCCACGCGGCGGCGCTCACCACCGGAGAGGTGCTTGACCTCGGCGTCCGGCGGCGGGCAGCGCAGCGCGTCCATCGCCTGCTCCAGCTGGGAGTCCAGCTCCCAGGCGTCGGCGTGGTCCAGGTCCTCCTGGAGCCGCCCCATCTCCTCCATCAGCTCGTCGGAGTAGTCGGTGGCCAGCTGCTCGGCGATCTCGTTGAAGCGGTTGAGCTTCTGCTTGATCTCGCCGACGCCTTCCTCGACGTTGCCGAGGACCGTCTTCTCCTCGTTGAGCGGGGGCTCCTGCTGCATGATGCCCACGGTGTAACCGGGCGTCAGGAACGCCTCACCGTTGTTCGGCTGGTCGAGTCCCGCCATGATGCGCAGCACGGTCGACTTGCCGGCGCCGTTCGGCCCGACGACACCGATCTTGGCGCCCGGATAGAACTGGATGGTCGCGTTGTCCAGGATGACCTTGTCCCCGTGCGTCTTGCGCACGTTCTTCATGGTGTAGATGAACTCGGCCATGCCCTGAATCGTAGTTGCGCCCGGTGTCGACCCGTGCAGCGGTCGGCCGAATCCGCGCCGGGCCTCACCGACCGCGGTCGTCCTCGGCCAGTTGCCGCAGCATCTCGTTGTACGCGGCCAGCTCGGCGCCACCGTCGGCGTCGGCCTTGCGGTCGATGCGCCGCGCCTGCCGGGAGTCCGCGCGGGACCACTGGACCAGCAGCGCCAGCATGACCACGACGAGCGGGATCTCCCCGGACGCCCACGCCAGACCGCCGCCGAGCCGCTGGTCGCCGAGCAGATCGGTCAGCCACGGCAGGTCCAGGCTGCGGTAGAAGTCCGAGCCGATGACGGTCGCCGACATCATCAGCGCGATGCCGAAGAACGCGTGGAACGGCATGGACGCGAACACCATGCCGACCTTGCCGATCGGCGGCAGCCGCCGCGGCGCCGGGTCGATGCCGATCACCGGCCAGTAGAAGACGTAGCCGACCAGCAGGAAGTGCGCGTTCATCGCCAGGTGCGCCCAGTGCTGGGTCAGCGCGACGTCGAACAGCCCGGAGAAGTACAGCAGGTAGAAGGAGCCGACGAACAGCGCCAGCGCGACCACGGGATGCGTCAGCACGCGCGAGACCGGCGAGTTCACCAGCGCCAGCAACCATTCCCGCGGCCCCGCCGGCTGCCCCTTCGAGGCGGGCTTGAACACCCGCAGCGCCAGCGAGGTCGGCCCGCCGAGCACCAGGAACACCGGCGCCAGCATGGACAGCAGCATGTGCTGGCCCATGTGCACGCTGAACACCGCCGGGGCGTACCGGCCCACGCCCGAGGAGGTCGCGACCAGGATCGTCAGGCAGCCGAGCAGCCAGCTCACCGTCCGCCCGACCGGCCAGCGGTCGCCGCGCACCCGCAGCCGCCGAACGCCCCACGCGTACAGCGCGGCCAGCACGATCGCGAGGGTGCCGTAGACCAGGTCGAACCGGACGTCGAACAGCAGTCGCGCCGCGGTCGGCGGCCCGTCCAGCGGGTAGCCGATCAGCAGCTCGGTGCGTCCCGGCACGGGGCCGAGCTCGGCTGGCGGCGGGGTCCGCCCGAGCGCCACGGCGACGCCGATCGTGGCGAACATGACCAGCGCCTCGACCGCGCCGAGACGCAGCAGTTCCGCCCGGCCGGCACCGCCCTCAAGGCGGTCCACGGCGCGGCGCCGCTGGAGGAAGCCGAACACGCCGAGCACCACCAGTCCGGCGATCTTGAGCGCGACCAGCGCGCCGTAGGTCGTGCCGAACAGCTGCCCCGGCGCCATCCGCACGAGCGCGTTGGTGACCCCGGACAGCGCCATCGCGATCCAGCACACCAGCGCGACGGCGGAGAACCTGCGGGTGACCAGCGCCAACCACGAGCCACCGCGGGCCGCGTGGGCGAGCAGCGCGATCAGGCCGCCGACCCACAGCGCCGCGCCGAACAGGTGGTACAGCAGGCTGTTGGTGGCGATGTCGTGCGCGCCGCCGGCCGCCGAGTGGCCGGTCGCGATCACCGGGAACAGCCCGGCCAGCCCCAGGCCGAACAGCACCACGGCCCAGCCCCACGACAGCACCACGCGGCACGCGAGCGCGAGCACGAAGGCGACCAGCGCGGTCAACGCCCACGCCTTGGGTTCCTCCAGCGCGTCGATCAGCCCGAACAGCACGTCCGTGCTGAGCACGTCGTGCACCGGCTTGCCGGTCGCGTCGGCGGCGGTGAACGGCACGACGAGCGCGGCGCCCACGCACCACACCGCGGCGGCCCAGCCCGCCGCGCGCACCGCGGCGTAGCCGTCGGCGGCCAGCGCCCCGGACCGCTTCGCCGGGATGCCGAAGGCCGCCAGCAGCAGCGACCCGATGCACACCACGGCGCCCGATTCGGCGATCACCCGCACCACCGGCAGGCCGTAGTGCGTCACGGGCCCCGGGTCGGGCAGACCGTAGACGGCGTAGGAACCGCTGGCGGACAGCGCGGTCAACGCGGCGGCGATCAACGCGGCCAGCACACCCGCGGTGACGACCAGGACGCCCACGGTGGTGGAGGTGGTACGCCGGTCCCGCGCCGGTTCGCGGACGGTCTCGGAGGGCACGCACCGAGCGTAACCGGCGGTGCGCCGCCACCACCGGGAGGAGGGTGATCGGCGCGCGTGGTTCGCCGCACTCGTCCCGGCTACGGTGATCGCTGTGAACACCCTCCGTCGTCGACCGTTCGTCGTGCTGTCCGCGTTCCTGCTGGCGGCGCTGACCGGGTGCGCGGCGCCGGTCGCCGGCCGACCGGTCCCGGCGGCGGGGTTCCAGGACGAGCCGCAGCCGCGGTCGACGCCGACCCCGTCCGCGGACATCCCGGTGCCCCGCCGGGTCGACGGCATCGACCCGTGCGGTCTGCTGGCCCCGGAGGACCTGGCGCCGCTGGGCGGCGCGGCGGGCGGTCCGCTGCCGCACGACCCGACCCCGGACACCTGCACGCACCCGCTCGCCTCGGCTCCCGCCAACGCGGCGGGCGCGGGCTTCGGCGGTCCGTACCGCACGGCCGCCGCCCGGCAGCCCCGGGGCCTGCCGGTCTCCGTCGACGGCCACTCGACCTGGCTGTACTGCGAACTCGTCGACACCCACCAGACCTGCACGGCCACCACGGCGATCCGCGACGACCGCACCCTGCTCACCCTGCTGTCCGCGCAGGGCAGTTCCGCCGCGGACACCACCGACGCGCTGTACCGGCTCACCGAAGCCGCCCTGCACCGCCTCCCGCCGGGCTGAGCGTTACCTGTCGATCCGCTTGCCGTTCGGTACCGGGTCGACAACTTCCTGCGGCGTCGGTCCAACACCCGTCGACACGGACCGCTACCCTGCTTCCTGCAGCTGGAGCGGAACAGCGAAAGCCCCCATAGCTCAGCTGGACAGAGCAAAGGACTTCTAATCCTTAGGTCGCAGGTTCGAGTCCTGCTGGGGGCGCGAAACCGCTGGTGAACGGCGTGGCGGTTGATCCGGAAAGATCGACCGCCACTTCGCCGCCCGTCGGGGAAAAACGATTCATCCACACCTCGCGGACGACCTTTCAGCGGATCCGCGATGGCCTCGAACGCGCGGACCGCGTGCCGCGATCCTTTCCGCAACGCCGATCCCGCGGCGTGGAATTGCGGCACCGCGTTTTCCGCCGCGTTGCTCCGAGCGGATCACGGTGCGCCGCCGCTGGCCCCGACAACGGCTCGGGCGCCGCTCGAAGCCGGGAATTCCGGTTGCCCGGCGGCGAGTCGGGAACGTAGCTTCGGGCCGACCGCGGCGCGGAGATCGGCGTTTCGCGGTGGGTTCTGGGGGCCAACACCGCTTCCCCTTCCGGACGCGCGGATGCATTCGGCCGGACCGGCGCGATCTGTTCCGCCGTCCGGGGATTCGTCGTCCGCGCGGGGAGGAGTTCGCGAGTTGTCGGCCGGGAGAACCGGAACGCCGTCGCGGAGTGTGGCGGGGCGCGGCACCGTCGCGTTGATGTCGGTGGCCACCGGTGTGGTCATCGCCAACGTCTACTACGCCCAGCCGTTGGAGGAGGCGCTCGCCCATGGGATGGGCGTGCCCGCGGGCCGGATCGGCGTGGTGCTGGCGCTGTTCCAGATCGGCTTCGCGCTCGGCCTGGCTACGCTGGTGCCGCTGGGGGACCTGGTGGAGCGGCGTCGGCTGCTCGCGGTCCTGGTCACCGCGTGCGTGGCCGGTCTGATCGGGTTGAGCGCGGCACCGTCGCTGCCGGTGCTCGCGGTGTCCGCGGTCGTGGTCGGGATGTCGTCGGTGATCGCGCAGGTCCTCATCCCGTTCGCCGCGCACCTGGCGGCCCCGCACGAGCAGGGCAGGGTGGTCAGCACGGTGATGAGCGGCCTGCTGATCGGCGTGCTGGTGTCCCGCACCGCGGCCGGGCTGATCGCCGAGGTCGCCGGGTGGCGCGCGGTGTTCGCGCTCGGCGCCGCGGCGACCGCGCTGACGGGTGTGCTGCTCCACGTGGCGCTGCCCAGGATCGAGCCGACCACCGCGCTGCCGTACCCCGAGCTGCTCGCCTCGGTGCTGACGCTGGTGCGCGAGGAGCCGGTGCTGCGGATGCGGATGGCGCTGGGCGCGGCCGGGTTCGCCGCGTTCAGCGCGTTCTGGTCCAGCGCCGGATTCCTGCTCGCCCGCCCGCCGTACTCGTGGAGCAACGCCGCGATCGGCGGGTTCGCGCTGATCGGCGTGGTCGGAGCGGTGGTGGCCCGGGTCGCGGGCCGGTTGGCCGACGGGGGCCGCGCGCGGGCGACGACCGGAGCCGCGTTCGCGGTCGTCGCGCTGTCGTTCGCGGTGCTCCAGCCGGGCGCGACGAGCGTCGTCGCGCTGGCCGTCGGGGTCGCCACCATGGACCTCGGCGTGCAGGCCGCGCACATCACCAACCAGAGCGTGATCTACCGGTTGCGGCCGGGCGCGAACAGCAGGATCACCACCGCGTACATGACCGCCTACATGTTGGCCGGCGCGGTCGGCAGCGGGCTGTCGTCGACGCTGGTCTTCCCCCGCTGGGGCTGGACCGGGGTGTGCGCGCTGGGCGGGGCTTTCGGCGTGGCCGGGCTGCTGCTGTGGTGCGTCGACTCCTCGCGCCGACGCCGGTGACCCGGTGGCGCGACGGGCGCCCGCCGCGCCACCGGCCACGTCACTCCCGCAGTTCGGGCGGGGCCGAGGCGAGCGCCTTCTCGATCGCCTGGACCAGTTCCCGGGCGGAGGCGGCGGTCAGCTCCACCGCCACGCGCGCGGACGGGCCCTTCTCCGGGTTGAGGAAGTCGATGTTGAGGGTGTGCTCGGCCGGGGCGTGGACCGGGTGGTCGAAGTAGACCGTCGCCCGGTCCACCGAGAACCAGCCGTCCGCACCCTTGCCGCTACCGGTGACCTCGATCTTCTCGGTCGCGTACGTGCACATGTCGGTTCTCCTCGCTCGGTGTTCAGGACGCCAGGTGCTCGCCGAAGAACCGGCGGATGCGCGCCCAGCCGTCCAGCGCGGCCTCCGGGCGGTAGCTCGGCCGGTCGACGGCGAAGAACGCGTGCCCGGCGTCGGAGTACATCTTCGACTCGAAGTCCTTGCCGTGGTCGCGCAGGATGCCCTCCAGCTCGGCGACCTGCTCCGGCGACGGGTAGGAGTCCTCCTCGCCGAACAGGCCGAGCAGTGGGCAGCGCAGCCGGGGCAGCTGGTCGGTCAGCGGCGAGACCTGGAGCGGGAAGCCCACCGGCGGGGTGCCGACGACGAACGCGCCGTAGCAGTCGACCGCGGCGTCGATGTCGAGGTTGCACCCGGCCAGGACCGCCTGGCGGCCACCGGAGCAGTAGCCGATCACGCCGACCTTGCCGTTGGCGGAGGTCAACGAGCGCAGGTAGCGGGCCGCACCGGCGACGTCGCCGACCAGCCGCTCGTCCGGGACTCCGCCCTGCGCGCGGGCGGCGGCGGCCGCGTCGTCCGGGTCGGCGCCCGGGGCCTCGCGGGAGTAGAGGTTCGGGCAGATCGCGTTGTAGCCGAGGGTGGCGAACGTGCGGGTGATCTCCTTGGTCGCCGCGTCGTAACCGGGCATGTGGTGGATGACCACCACACCGCCGAACGGTCCCGGTCCCATCGGCCGGGCCGTGTACGCCTCGATCTCGTCGCCGCCGTGCCCGGTGATGTGCACGGTTTCGGCCAGCATCGCGTCGTGGGGAATTGCGGGCATCAGGACATCCCTCGTCGAAGTCGGTCCATCTCACGCGCCCAGCAGATTAGGCACGCTAACAACCTACCGCGTCGGCCCCCGCCGCTCCCGCCACTGCCCGGGAACCTCGCGGGCGTTGGCGCGCAACAACTCGGCGAGCGCGTCGGCCAGCTCCGGCCACACCTCGCGGAGCCGGGTGCGGCGTTCCGGCCCACCGGCCTCGATCGCCTCGATCACTCGGGTCGTGCTGATCGGCGCGTACGGCGTCACGGGTTCCTCCGGGCTCGCCAGGGACGGCTTGCCCCGGGATTGTCCCCTCGCACCCGGGTGCACCGCGTTCGGAATCATCCGGCCGCATCGGGCGAATCGCCCGGCAGAACGCGAAACGGGGTCGCGAGCGGCGCGCTCGCGACCCCTTCAGCGATGCCCCAGCACCTGACCCCGAGCCTGTCCCCGGCGGACGGCACGGCGAGCGGCGTTCTTTGAACCTGCTCCCGGAACAGGCGTGGCAAGCGGCGGTAGCCGCTTTCTCTTTCGGTGAGCGGTCTCGCCACTTGCACCGCCGCAGGTTCTCAGCGGTCGGCTCGCGAGGACAGCCCCGACGCCGTGTATCGGACATACATCAGGAGGGGCTTCCGCAGTCGATGTGACTGTGGCGCGTCAGCGCCTCCGTGGGGGGTGGTGGTCGGGTGACGGGCGGGACGCTGAGTGCCTGTCTTTGAACTTGGTTCCGACGGGTCGTGGTAAGCGGCGTGAGCCGCTTTCTCTTTCGGTGAGTGGTCTCGCCACTGGCACCGCCGCGGGTTCTCAGCGGTCGGCTCGCGAGGACAGCCCCGACGCTGTGTATTTGGGCATACATGAGTCGGGGCTCCCGGAGTCGAGACGGCCGCTGAGGTTCCGCTACCGGCACCGCCACGCACAACGAGTTCGAAGACAGGCTCTGAGGTTCCGCCACCGGCACCGCCACCCAAAACGAGTCCGAAGAAAACGAGTTCGAAGACGGGCTCTCAGCGTTGCGACCAGGTACCACCGCGTTGCAGGAAAGCCCATTCCCGCTCCCAGCCGCGGAGGGCGAGCAGGCGGGCGAGGTGCTGGGTCCCTCCGATGAGTCCGAAGCAGGCGAGTTCGGCGATCAGCAGGACGAGCAGCGCGGCGAAGATCGCCGAGGCGGTGACGGAGCTCTGGGTGGGCGGCGGGGGCACGCGGTCCCCGTGCTGGTCGGCCCAGATCGTGAGCGTGTCGCCGCGGGAGCTGCCCGCCGGGACCTGCATCGTCTCGGTGCGGGGACCGCTGCCGGTCTGCCACTGGACGGAGGCGGTCGAGGTGAGGCTGTCCTGGTTGTAGCCCTCCGAGGCCGGGGTGCTCAGCGAGGGCGGGGTGAGCAGCACGGCGGTGACGGGGTGGGACGTGGCGGCCGCGACCGCGGCGCGCTCGGCGAGCCGTTCGTGCAGCGTCTTGCCGAAGACCGCGGCAGCGGGGACCGCGGCCAGCGCCACGAGCAGCAACAGCACCGAGATCGCGGCGGCGACCCTGTCGATCGGCCTGCGCAGCGGGTTCCGTGCCAGGCCCAACGCGTGGACCAACCATCCGGCGTGCGCTTTCAGCGCCGCGATCATGCGTGACCTCCTGCTCGCCCGGGGGTGCCCGTCGTCGAAAACCGGTGCCGCGGCTCGCAGGGAAAGCCCTGTGCGAGGCCGGATGCTGCGTGCGCGCGTGCACCTAACCTCCGTGTTAAGTATCCTCCGCTGCCATTCCATCGTTATCGCAACGTGACTAGCCATACACCATCGGTGTAAAACATCGGCGCAAGTCGTACGGCACGTAATCGCAGCAGGTCAGCAGGCATTTCAAGCCCCGGAGAAGATCCGGATGCAACCCGGTGGTGTGAGCGGACGAACACCCGCCGTGTCCACAGTGGACAACCGTTGGAGCGCTCCGTTGCGCCGGAAGGGTGAACTCAGCGGTCGTCCCGGCGGCCGAACAGCCACCGGGCCGCGCCGCGCACACGCTCCGTTTTCGGCTTCTCGCGGGGCAGTTCCCGCAACCAGTCGTGCCACGCCTCGCGGCGGTCCGCGTCGACCCGGCGCAGCACCCGGCTGACCCGCCGGTGGTCGGGCTGGGGGTGGCCGCGCGCCCAGCGCTCCAGCGCCTTGTCGAAGGTCGCCCGCACCGCGTCCGGACAGCCGTCGGACCACGCGGCGGCGAAGGCCAGCGCGACCGCGCGGTCGCGCCACTGCTCGGGTTGCTCCTCGTCGTCCCACAACTCGGGCAGTACCCGCGCGAGCATCTGTTGCAACGTCTCGCCGCCGTCGACCACCACGGCGGCCGCGACCCCGGGGTCGGCCTCCAGCAGGGCGGACAGCACCTGCGGCGCCCGCGCGTCGAGCACCTGCTCGGAGATCCCGGCGAGCTCGGACGCCACCGCGGACTCGGGAGCGCGCCGGAACCCGCTCAGCCACGACCGCAGATCGCCGTCCTCCTTCCACAGCCCGCGGGCGCTCTCGTGCTTGCCGAGGTGGTGCACCAGCTTGCGCAGCACGTCGAGGTACTGACCGGACACAGTGGACTGCGGAAGCGCTTCGATGGCCTTCTGCGCCAGGGATTCCGAGACGTCGGTCGAGGGGATCGCGGCGAAGAAGTCGGCGATCTCGGCCATCTCCGGCCGGGCCCGGTCGAACAGCGCGTCCCACGCGGCGTCACCGCAGCCCGCCCGTTCCGCGGCGCGCAGCCGGTCCCGGAAGGCGGCGATCGCCGCGCGTCGCGGCTCTCCCCCGGCCTGCACCGCCGCGCTCGCCACGAGCGCGTCGACCAGCTCGAACGGATCGGCGAGCAACGGGACGAGCAGCGGCCACCAGTGCCGCCGGACCGCCTCGCGGACGTGCGGTCCCGCCGGACCTTCGAGCCGACGGGCCAGCTCGTCGCGCAACGCCGCGAGCAACCGGTCGCGACCCGGCCAGGACTCCGGTTCCGCCGGTGCGTCCGGGTGCTCGACCCACCAGGACGCGAAGCGCCGCTCGGCGTCGGCGTCCGGTCGCGGCTCGACGCCGAACCGGGCGGCGGTGCGCAGCAGCGCGTCCATCCGCTCCGCCGGCACCTCGCCGACCGCGGCCTCGACCACCGCCACGGCCTCCTCGGCCTCGTCCGGCGTCCAGGTCGGCTCCGGCAGCGGCCCGCGCACCTCGTGCCGGTCGCCCCGGACGATCGCCTCGGTCTCGGCGCGCAGCAGCGCCAGCCGGACCCGCCCGCCGGCGGACGCCTCGGCGAGCCTGGACAGCGCCGGGACACCGGGGGTGGCGGCCAGCACGGCGTCCAGCACCGCCTCCCGTTCCTCCACAGTGGACGAAGGAGGTCGGGTGGCGATCCAGTCCGCCAGCGGCAGCGCGGAGTCCTCGGTCACCTCCTCGTCCAGCAGCAGCGATCCCGCGGCCAACCGGTCCCCTTCGCCGGGCAGCTGGCCGCCGGCGAACCGGTGCGCCAGCTCGATCGCCTCGACCACGGCCGACGGCTCCGCGGCCAGGAACCGCGGGACCCAGTGCAGCGCGGACGCGCGCGGCTCGACCTCGGTGCGCCGGCCGGTGGCCAGGTTGAACACCGCGAAACCGCTCGCCTGCTCCGGGTCGGCCAGCTGCCCGGCCCGGTCCGGGTGCAGCGCGAGCACCTCGTGACGGCTGTACTCCGGGCTGTTCGCGAAGACGCGGAAACCCACCCGCAACGCGCGGTCCTGCGGCAGCAGCAGGGTCGCGGCGGCGATCCAGCGCACCACCTCGTCGGCGTCCGCGCCGACGAACACCACCCGCGGCGCGTCCGGCTCGGTCACCCGCTCCACCGCCGAATGCACCGCGACCAGCCAGGATTCACCGTCCGGCCGGTCGCGGACCCAGTCCCGCAGCGCCTCGGCGCGCAGCGGCCCGGTTTCGGGTTCGGCGGGCACCGCCGCGCACTCCGTGCCGTCCGCGGGCCGTTCGGACCACCACGACGCGCCCCACAGCTGCGCGGGGCGGACCGCCCCGTAGTGCCGCGGGTCGGTCGTGACCAGCGCGTGGGTGAACTGGTCCCCGTCCCCGCCGTCGAGGTGGACGCCCCGGGCGGTGACGTAGCAGCTGTCGTGCACGTGCACCAGCGACGGCGGGTGGTCGGCGGTCGGCGTCGCGTCCGTCGGCGGCTCGTAGAGCGCGGTGCGCTGGACCACGGCCATCATCTCCGGCGTGGTGCCCGGTGAGACGGCCTGGAACTGCGGCCCCGCTCGCCCGAGAAGCCCCTGCCCCTCGCGGCAGTCGGTGTAGAACAGCGACCGGAAGCTCACGTCCCACTCCGTTCGATCCCGCCGGGCGGCTGAGGCGGCGGCCGGGCCGCCAGTTGATCTCCAGCCTAACGCCGCCGCGACAGCGCCCCGCGGGATTTCGCGCATTCGGACGCAAGCCGCCGAGCCCTGCTCGCTCTCGGTGCCTGCCTTGGAACCTTCCGGGAGCAGGTTCGAGGACGGACTCTCAGCGCGACGCTTCCTCCCGGATCAGCCGGGGCACGATGCGCGCTCCCCCGGCGAAGTTCTGCTCCACCTGGGCGATCTCCTGCGCGTTCGGCTTGGGGTTCTTGCACGACGGCCCGGCGCTGGCGCCCGACATCAGCTCCGCGCAGTCCCCGGTGCGGTGGTCCGGGAGCCCGAGGATGTGGCCGAGTTCGTGGGCGGCGATGCGGGTGACGTCGTGGCCCTCGTTCACGGCCTCGCGCCCCATCCACACGGTGCCCTTCCCGAGGTCGTCCGGCTGGGTGCGCGGCCAGCCGTCGTCGGCGAGCACCACGACGTCGGCCGAACCGCCGTTGGCCGGTTCGAACCGGACGTTCTTGACGCTGTCGTTCCAGATCTGCGCGCCCTGGTCCACCGCCTGCCGGAACTCCGCCGACCGACCGGCGTCGTAGGTGACGACGTGCACGTCCTGCGGCGCCGCCGAGGCGATTCCGGGAACGCCTATCAGCACCGCCAGCGCGGTCAGGATGCCGAGCACGAATCGCATGTTCTTCCTCCCGCTGTCGAGAATCGTCGTGATTCCGGAATTACCGGCCGGCAGCGAGAGGAGAAAGGGAATGGCGTACTCCGGCCATCCCAGTATTCACCGGAAAAGGAAAAGGGCCGGGCCATCGGCCCGGCCCTTTTTCCGGCGGAATCAGCCCAGCACGGGCAGCCCGACCGCGGCGTCGACCGCCACGGCCACGAACACCAGCGCCAGGTACGAGTTGGACAGGTGGAACAGCTTCATCGGGTTGTAGGCGCGGCCCCGGCGCACCGCCGAGTGCAGCCGCTGCGCGACGACCAGGAACACCGCCCCGGCCAGCACCGCGAACGCGAAGTAGATCCAGCTGGTCGCGGGCACCAGCAACAGCGTGCTGGCCACGGTCGCCCAGCTGTACACCAGGATGCGCGCCGAGACCTGCCGCGCGGTGGCGACGACCGGCAGCATCGGCACCCCGGCGCGGGCGTAGTCGTCCCGGTACTTCATGGCCAGCGACCAGAAGTGCGGCGGCGTCCACAGGAACACCACGGCGAACATCACCAGCGCGGGCCACTCGACCTTGCCGGTGACCGCGGCCCAGCCGACCACCACCGGCATGCACCCGGCGGCCCCGCCCCAGACGATGTTCTGCGAGGTGCGGCGCTTGAGCACCAGCGTGTAGACGAAGACGTAGAACAGGATCGCCGCGGTCGCCAGCACCGCGGCCAGCAGGTTCGCGCCGAACCAGAGCACCAGGAACGAGGCCGCGCCCAGCAGCACGCCGAAGACGAGGGCGTGCCTGCGCGGCACCTCGTAGTTGACCAGCGGCCGCTTCCTGGTCCGCTTCATCACCGCGTCGATGTCGGAGTCGGCGACGCAGTTGAGCGTGTTGGCGCTGCCCGCGGACATCGCCCCGCCCACCAGGGTCACGACGACCAGCCACGGCGACGGGATGCCGCGCTGGGCGAGGAACATCGCCGGAATCGTGGTGACCAGCAGCAGCTCGATGACGCGCGGCTTGGTCAGCGCCAGGTATGCGGCCAGCACACCGCGCTTGCGGCCGCCGGTGCGCTGCGGCGCGCCCTCGTGCGCGTCGTGCAGCGCGGACTCGGGGGTTGCTGTCATGAGGCCCGCGATTCCTCCGATGCCTGCTCGACGATCGGCCTGCCCTCCTGCCGCAGCCGGTACCACCGGGTCACCTTCCGCTCGGCGAAGAACGCACCGGTCGGGATGGTCCCGGCCAACAGCACCAGCAGCATCCTGCCGAGCGGCACGCGCAGCGCCATGGTGAGCTTCAGGGCCACCAGCAGGTAGACCATGTACAGCCAGCCGTGCGCGATGCCGATCCGGGTCGTCCACGTGTTGCCGGCCAGCTGTTCGGCGGACCCGGCGGGCGTGCCGTACTTGAAGACCATCGCCAGGCACAGCAGGATCAACAGCACCGCGGTGACGTACGCCATGATCCGGTAGAAGTTGAGCACACCAGGCTTCACGACAAATCCCTCAATCCCGCCTCGTGCCTAGAACACCGGTGACCAGACGGTACGCCACCCGTCCGGTGGGCCTGCGGCTGACCACGCACTAGAGTGGCGCCGCCCACCCCGGCCGCGCCCGCCTCGGCGGGAATGCCCGGCGGTTCCCGGCTTCTACAGCATCCGGTACGCCTTGGCGACGAGTTCGTAGGAGTGCAGCTTCGCGTCCCGGTCGGGCACGTTGGCGGTGAGCATCAGCTCCTGGACGCCGGTGCGCTCGCGCAGCTCGTCCAACCCGGCGCGGACGGTTTCCGGCGAACCGTACACCGCGTCGGCCAGCCAGCTGTTGACGAAGCCCAGCTCCAGCTCGGTGTACGGGTACTCGGCCGCTTCCTCCGGGGTGGGCTGCTTGCCCGGCATCCCGCGCCGCAGCTTGAGCATGCTCAGCGCGATGGGCCGGGCCAGCTCCAGCGCCTCCTCGTCGGTGTCGGCGGCGATCGTCTGCACGCCGATCAGCGCGTACGGCTCGTCGAGCACCTCCGACGGGCGGAACGACTCCCGGTACAGCTCCAGCGCGGGCAGCGTGTTCTGCGCGCTGAAGTGGTGCGCGAAGGCGAACGGCAGGCCGAGCGCCCCCGCCACCTGGGCGCTGAAGCCGCTGGAACCGAGCAGCCAGACCGGCGGTGTCGGCCCGTGCGGCACGGCCTCGATGGCCGCGTACGGGTGGTCGGCGGGGAAGTCGTCGCCCAGGAACCCGATCAGCTCGCCGAGCTGCTGGGGGAAGTCGTCGGCCGACAGCGGGCCGGTGGTGCGCCGCAGCGCGCGGGCCGTGGCCTGGTCGGTTCCCGGTGCCCGGCCGATCCCCAGGTCGATCCGCCCGGGGTGCAGCGCCTGCAAGGTGCCGAACTGCTCCGCGACCACCAGCGGGGCGTGGTTCGGCAGCATCACGCCGCCGGAGCCGAGGCGCAGCGTGCTGGTGTGCGCGGCGAGGTGCGCGATGACCACCGCAGGCGAGGAGCTGGCGATCCCGGCCATGCCGTGGTGCTCGGCCACCCACAGCCGGTGGAAGCCCCACCGCTCCGCGCTGCGCGCCAGCTCGGTGGTCGTGCGCAACGCGTCACCGGGTGAGTGCGGGGTGCCGACGGGGGCGAGGTCGAGCACCGACAGCGGCACGGGCGAGTCGCCCCGCGCGACGCCCCGGATCGGGTCGCCGTCGTGCCCGTCGGCGCCGTCCGCCGAGATCGCTTCAGTGTCCATCGTGGGGTTCCAACCACCCGGCGGCCCGGGTTGTTCCCACCCGGCGCCGCGATGTGCCGCCCCTTACACCGGCAGCCCATTCGTCGCGGGAAGAGCGGGCCGCGGAAAACGCCTCGTCGCTCACGCGAGGCTGGTGGCGAAATCGCGTTCCCGGCTCGCGGCGGTTCGGTGCGCGAGGATCGAGTCGCGGATTTCCCCGGCGCGGACCGCGCTGTTGGAAAGCAGCGAGGACGTGATCCCGTGCGTGTGCTCGGTACCGCCCTGCAGGTAGAGACCGCCGGGCAGGTCGTCGGTCGTGCGGACGCGGTAGTCGCGTTCGACGTGCAGCCGGCCGAGGTCGTCGCGGGCGCAGCAGCGGGCGGTGTCGCCGAGCAGCCGGAACGGATCGCGGGGACGGCAGCCGGTGGCGTAGACGAGCACGTCGGCGTCCAGCACGGTCCGCCGCCCGGTCGGCAGGAAGTCCACCGCGACGCGGACGCCGTCCGGCCGAGGCTCCACCGCGCCCACGCGGCTGGCGTTGAGGATCCGCAACCGCTGCCTGCCCAGCACCTTCTCCTGGTAGACCCGCCCGTACAGCTCCTCGATGAGATCCAGGTCGACCACCGAGTAGTTGGTGTTGCGGTGGTAGTCCAGCAGCAGCTGCTTGACGTCCTCGGGCGCGGCGTAGAAGTCGTCCACCGCCTGCGGGTCGAAGATCCGGTTGGCGAACGGGCTGTCGTCGGCCGGGGTGTGCCCGTACCGGCTGAACACCGCGCAGACCTCGGCGGCCGGGAAGGTCCGGTGCAGGTAGTCGGTGGTCTCCGCGGCGCTCTGCCCGGCGCCGACGACGACGAACCGCCGCGGGTCGCCGCCCCGCAGCGCGTCGACGCGGTGCAGCAGGTCGAGGTTGTGCCACACGCGCTCGCCGAGCTCGGCCCCCTCCGGAACGCTGGCCTGAAGGCCGAGCGCCAGCACGACGTTGCGCGCCCGGTGGGTCCTCGTCCGGCCGCCGCAGCGCACCTCGACCTCGAACCACTCGGCGCCCGGGGTGATGCCGACGACCTCGGAGTCGTAGCGCACCACGTGCGCCACCCGGTCCGCGGCCCACTCCAGGTAGTCGTGGAACTCGACCCGGGTCGGGAACATCGTCTTGTGGTTGATGAAGTCGGCCAGCCGGCGCCGGTCGTGCAGGTAGGACAGGAACGAGAAGTCGCTGGCCGGGTTGCGCATCGTGACCAGGTCCTTGAGGAACGACACCTGCATGGTGGTGCCCTCGATGAGCATCCCGCGGTGCCAGCCGAAGCGCGGCTGGGCCTCGAAGAACGCGCAGTCGAGCCGTTCCGGCTCGGCGACCGACCGGTTGTGCTCGTCGATCGCGATGGCCAGGGCCAGGTTGGACGGGCCGAAGCCGACTCCCAGGATGTCGTGGACGGGGTCTTGTTCGTCAGTCGGTGCCGCAGACACGTGTGTCCCCTCGTCGCCAGTGCCGGGTTCGCCGCCTCTCCCGGGCACGCGGGTGCGGCCGGTGCGGACGCCCCGCCCGGCGCGGACCGTCGACCGGATCAGTCGCGGTCGTGGTTGTACTTGTCGTGGTACTCGGTTTCCGCCATCCCCTGCTTCCAGTAGCCGATGGCGAGCGTGGACCTCGCGTCGAGCCCGCGGTCCTGCCGCAGGTGCCTGCGGATGCCGCGGACCACGCCGGATTCGCCGGCGACCCAGGCGGAGATGTCGGCGCCGGACGGCATGTCGAGGTCGCGCACGGCTTCGATGAGCCCGGGGGACAGCCCCGCCGGGGTGTCCCGCCGGTGCAACCAGGTCCACCGCAGGTCGGGCGGGCACTCGACGTGCTGCTGCTCGGCCTCGTCGGTGACCTCGACGAACACCTGGCCGCGCGCGGTGGGCGGCAGGTCCTCGACGATCGCGGAGATCGCGGGCAGCGCAGTCTCGTCGCCGACCAGCAGGTACCAGTCGGCGGCCCGCAGGGTCCGGCCGCCGGGTCCCATCACGCCGAGGTGGTCGCCGGGGCGGGCGTCGCGGGCCCAGCTGGAGGCGACGCCGTGCTCGCCGTGCATCACGAAGTCCACGTCGAGTTCGCCGCGTTCGGCGTCGTAGCGCCGCACGGTGTAGGTCCGCATGGTGGGCCGCTCGTGCAGGTCGGGCCAGACGTAGCGACCGGTGTCGTGGTCGAGCACCGGGAGAACCGGTTTGCGCTGGCCCTGGCGGGGCACGAAGACCTTGATGTTCGGGCCGGTGTGCTCGTCCCGGAACCCCGCCAGCTGCTCGCCGCCGAGGGTGACCCGCCGCATCGACGGGCTCAGCTCGGTGGTGCGCAGCACCTGCAGGTCACGTGCCGGAGGGCGGTTGCGCCGGGGTCGGTCCGCGGTACTCATCGGCCATGCGTTCCTTCCTGCCGTTCCCGGACGATCTCGTGAAGTTAAGGCTAGCCTAACCATAGATCCCCGCGCTGTCTTCCCCGCGGTGTCTCAGATCTCTTGGCCCTGCGCCTCGCGGACCGCCTCCTCGCGGCGCACGCGGCTCGACCGCTGCGCGTCGGAATCCCGCACGCGCAGCGCGATGAGCGCTCCGACGAGCGCGAACCCGGCGGACACCAGCATCGCCAGGTGGTAGGTCCCCAGATCGGACGCTTGGCCGCTGCCACCGCCGACGGTGGCGAGCACGCTCGCGGTGATCGCCACGCCGAGCGCGGAACCGACCTGCCGCTGCACGTTGAACAGCGTGGACGCCCCACCGGTGGCCGAGGAGCTGATCGTCGCGAACGCGACCACCTGGAGTTCGGTGGAAGCGATGCCGACGAAGAACCCCGACGCCCACTGCACGCCCGCGGCCAGCCAGGCGTCGCCGGGCCCGACCGCGTTCATCAACGCGAAGGAGAACGCGGCGCCGACCATGGACAGCGCGAGCAGCCACCGCGGGCCGAGCCGCTGGTGCGCCGCGCCGACGACCTGCGAGGCCACCATCAACCCCACCGCCTTCGGCAGCGTGACCAGCCCGGTCTCCCAGGCCGAGGCCCCCAGCGCCGTCTGGTACATCAGCGTGAAGCCGTAGAGCGTGCCGAGGAACCCGGCCACGCACATGAACAGCACCAGGCTGGCGCGGCGGAACGACGGATCGCCGAACAAGCGCAGGTCCAGCATCGGTTGCGCGCTGCGCACCTGCGCCACGACCAGCACGCCGAGCAGCACCAGCCCGGCGGCGCCGAAGGCCCACACCTGCCCGGGGCCGAGTTCCGGCAGCGCGTCCAGCGCGTACATCACCAGCCCGAGACCGGGCGCGGCCAACGCGAACCCGAGCACGTCGAAGCGCTTGGTGCGGGCTTCGACGTGCTCGGCCAGGCACAGCGCCCCGAACGCCAACGCGGCCAGGCCGACCGGCACGTTGACGTAGAAACCCCACCGCCACGTCAGGTTCTCGACGAAGAACCCGCCGAGCACCGGTCCGAGCGCGGGCGCCACGGCCGTCGGCAGCACCAGCACCTTGGACAGCTTCATCCGCCGCTCCGGCGGGTAGGCGCGGAACAGCATCGTCAGCGCCACCGGGCTCATCACCCCGCCCCCGGCGCCCTGCAGCACCCGGGCGAGGGTGAGCTGGGTCAGGTCGGCCGCCGCCCCGCACAACGCGGACGCGGCGACGAACGTCCCGAACGCGGCGAGGAACACCCGCTTGGTGCCGAACCGGTCCCCCAGCCAGCCGGACGCCGGGATGCACACCGCCAGGCTGACCAGGTAGCCGACGTTGATGGCCGAGGTGGCGCTGGGGTGGACGGCGAACTCCGCGCCGATGGCGGGCAGCGCCACGTTGACGATCGTGGCGTCCATGCCGTTCATGAACATCGCGGCGACGTAGACGACGCACACCGCGACGCGCGGATCCAGTCCCCGCCCCGCGACGCTGCGGGACACGGCACTCACCGACCGGTCACGGTGCGGGCCGGCCGCATGTCCGTCCAGTTCGCCTCGATGTGCGCCAGGCACTCCTCGCGGTCGGCGGGGCCGTGCGCCACCGACCACCCGGCGGGCACCTCGATCGACGCGGGCCACAACGAGTACTGGTCCTGCTCGTTGATCAGCGCCAGGTACTCCGCCGCGGGGTCCTCGAACGGGTTGCTCATCCTCACTCCTCTCCTGCTCTCGCGCGACAACCCACCGCCCCGGCGGGTACCGCGTGCCGGTCAGCTCGACGCCTCCCGGAGGCGAGCGTCGACCAGGGCGCCGATCTCGGCGAGCGGACCGGGCCGGGTCATGTCTTTGTGCTCGCACGCGATGTCGTGGTTCTCCACCACGCCGTCCACGTACGGCTGCCACATCGCGGAGGTCAGCGACGCCTTGGCCGGGTTGACCGCAGCGGTGAAGAAGAGCACGTCCCCGCGGAACTTGTCGTGCTCGGCCTCGTTCTCCAACACCGCGCAGTTGGCGAAGTTGTCGATGATCGCCGTGATGGTGTGCTCCTCCAGGTTGGCCAGTGCGCTGCCCTCCGCGGACAGGATCGCCATGACGTCCTCCCGAGTCGGGTCCTGTTCACCCAATCGAGTCATGTCGTACCCGGCCATGTACAGCAGCGCCCTGAGCGCTTCGGCCTCGCTCGGCAGTTCGTCCCACACGTCCTTCGGGTAGGAGTCGAGCATGCACAGGAACCGGACCTGCTCCCCCTGGGCCTGCAGCTGGGTGCTCATCTCGTGCGCGACGACGCCGCCGAACGACCAGCCCAGGAAGTGGTACGGCCCGTGCGGCTGGACCGCCCGGACGTGTTCGAGGTACTCGGCGGCCATCTCGTGCAGCGTCGCCGCGACCGGCCGGGGTTCGGCGAGCCCGCGCGACTGCACGCCGTAGATCGGCCGGTCGGCGTCGATGTGCTTGAGCAGCCCGGAGAACGGCCACGCCAGTCCGGCGGCCGGGTGCACGCAGAACAGCGGTTCGGCGGTGCCGTCGGTGCGCAGCGGGAGCAGGATGTCGAGCGCGTCCCGCCCGCCGGTCTGCAACCGCTCGGCGAGTCCGGCCGGTGTCGGCGCGGCGAACAGGCTGCCGACGTTGAGCCGCGCGCCGAGCGCGTCGCGGACGCGGCCGATCAGCTTGGCGGCCAGCAGCGAGTGCCCGCCGAGGTCGAAGAACACGTCGTGCACGCCGACCCGGGGCAGCCCGAGCACTTCCGCGAACAGCCCGCAGAGCACTTCCTCGGTGGGGTTGCGCGGCATGTCGTCGCCCACGGCCTCGCCGAGGTCCGGCGCGGGCAGCGCGTTGCGGTCGAGCTTGCCGTTGGGCATCAGCGGCAGCGCGTCGACGAACACCACCGCCGCCGGGACCATGTAGTCCGGCAGCGACTCCGCGGCGTGCCGCCGCAGTTCCGCGGCGTCGGCCCGGCCGCCGACGACGTAGGCGACCAACCGCTTGTCCCCCGGGGTGTCCTCGCGGACCACGGCGGCGACCTGGTCGACGTCGTCGCGCCGCGCCAGCGCGGCCTCGACCTCGCCGAGCTCGATGCGGAAGCCGCGCACCTTGACCTGGTCGTCGGCGCGACCGGCGAAGTCCAGCGCGCCGTCCCGGCGCCAGCGGACGAGGTCACCGGTGCGGTACATCCGCGAGCCGGGCGGCCCGAACGGGTCGGCGACGAAGCGCTGCGCCGTCAGCCCGGGCCGGTGGAGGTAACCGTGCGCCAGACCGGTCCCGGCGACGTAGAGCTCCCCGACCACACCCGGCGGCACCGGTCGCAACGCCGCGTCCAGCACGTACACCCGGGCCCCGGGGTCGGGCACGCCGATGGGCACGGTGGTGCCGCTCTCGTCGGGATCGCAGTCCCACAGCGTCGAGTTCACGGTGGCCTCGGTGGGGCCGTAGCAGTTGAGCATCCGCCGGTCCCGCGCCCAGCGCCGCACCAGGTCGGACGGCACCTTCTCGGCCCCGCACAGCAACGTCGCGTCCGGCGGGAGTTCGGTGTCGGCGGGGAACATGCCCAGCACCGACGGCCCGATGGCCAGGTGCGTGACGCGGTGCTGCCGCGCGTACTCGGCCAGCGGCTCGCCGGGCACCCGCCGCTCGGCGGGCACCACGACGAGGGTCCCGCCCGAGAGCAGGCCCATGCACATCTCCCAGAACGCCACGTCGAAGCTCGGCGAGGCGAACTGCAACACCCGGCTGTCGGCGGTGACGCCGACCCGCTGCTGCTGGGTGGCCAGCAGCTTGGCGATGCCCCGGTGCGGCACGACGACGCCCTTGGGTCGGCCGGTCGAGCCGGAGGTGTAGATGACGTACGCCGGGTCGTCCGCCGCCGGGACGGGCAGCGCCGGTGTCCCCTGTGGACTCTCGTGGCAGTTCACCGGTGGGACGCCGAGATCGGCGCCCGAACCGTCGGTGACGACGTACCGGGGCCGGGCGTCGTCGGCCATGTACCGCAGCCGTTCGACGGGGTAGTCCGGGTCGAGCGCGAGGTACGCCGCCCCGGCGGCCATCACCGCGAGCAGCCCGACGATCAGCTCCGGTGACCTGGGCAGCATCACCCCGACGATGTCGCCGGGTCCGACGCCGCGCTCGACGAGCACCCGCGCCAGCCGCGTGACCCGCTCGTCGAGTTCGGCGTAGGACAGCTGCACGTCCTCGAACACCAGCGCGGGCTTGTCCGGGTCCTGCGCGACGCGTTCGGCGAACAGCGCGGGGAACGTGGTGACCGGGGTGGAGTCGGCGTCGGCGACCGCGTCGCCCCAGCCGAGCAGTTGCCGCCGCTCGTCGGCGCCGAGGATCTCCAGCCGTCCGACGGGTGCGCCCGGGTCGGCGACGGCGTGCGCCAGCAGCCGCACGAACCGCTCGGCCAGTTCCGCCGCGGTCCGCCCGGTGAACAACTCGGTGCTGTAGCGCACGATCCCGTCGGCACCGCCGCCGGAGCGCTCGGTGAGGCTGACCGCGAGGTCGAACTTGGCCGCGCCGGCGTCCGCGGTGTCCACAGTGGTCTCCAGCCCGGGCAGCTCGGCGCGGACCGACTCGGTGGCGCCCCAGTAGGCCAGCACCACCTGGAACAGCGGGTGCCGGGACAGCGACCGCGCCGGGTTCAGCTCCTCGGCGAGGCGTTCGAACGGCAGGTCGGCGTTGTCGTAGGCGGCCAGGTCGGTCCGCCGCACCCGCTCCACGAGCTCGGCGAAGCTCGGGTCGCCGGAGGTGTCGGTGCGCAGCACGAGGCTGTTGACGAAGAACCCGACCAGGTCGTCGAGCGCGTCGTCGCCGCGTCCGGCGACCGGGGTCCCGATGGGCACGTCGGTGCCCGCGCCGAGCCGGGTGAGCAGTGCCGCCAGCCCGGCCTGCAGCACCATGAACACGCTCGCCCGGTGCTCGGCCGCCACCCGGCGGAGCCGTTCGTGCAGTTCGGCGGGGATCTCGAAGCGCACCGACGCACCGCGGTGCCCGGACACCGCCGGACGCGGGAAGTCGGTGGGCAGTTCGAGCTGGTCCGGCAGCCCGTCCAGCTCGCGGCGCCAGTGCTCCAGCTGCCGGGCCGCCAGGCCCGAGGCGAGCAGTTCCCGTTGCCACAGCGCGTAGTCCGCGTACTGCACGGGCAGCGGTGCCCAGTCGGGCGCGGCGCCGCGCAACCGAGCCGCGTAGGCGGTGGACAGGTCCCGCACCAGCGGGCGCAGCGACCACTCGTCACCGGCGATGTGGTGCAGCAGGAGCAGCAGGACGTGCTCGCCGCCGGCCTCGAACAGCACCGCCCGCAGCGGCGGTTCCTGCGCGAGGTCGAAGCCGTGCCGCGCCGCCGCGGCCACCTCGGAGTCCACATCGGACACCTGGCGGACGACCAGCTCCGGTCCGGCGTCCAGCACCTCCTGCCGCGGTTCCCCGAGCGAGTCGGGGAAAACCGTGCGCAGCGCCTCGTGCCTGCCGACCACGTCCGCCACCGCCGCGCGCAGCGCGGGCACGTCCGGGCTGCCGGACATCCGCAGCACCAGCGGGAGGTTGTAGGTCGCGCTCGGCCCTTCCAGTCGGTGCAGGAACCACAACCGCTGCTGCGCGAAGGAGAGCGGGAGCCGGTCGGGGCGTTCGGCCGGTCGCAGCGCGGGGCGGCGCGCACCGGCGCCGAGCCGCTCGGCCAGTCCGGCGACCGTGGGGTGGTCGAAGAGGGTGCGGATGGTCGGTTCGGCGCCGAGTTCGGCGCGCACCCGGGACAGCAGGCGCGTGGCGAGCAGCGAGTGCCCGCCGAGGTCGAAGAAGCCGTCGTCGATGCCGACCTCCGGGACGCCGAGCACCTCGGCGAACAACCGGCACAGCACCGCCTCGACGTCGTCGCGCGGTCCCCGACCGCCCGCCGCCGCCCCGAAGTCGGGGGCGGGCAGCGCGGCGGTGTCGAGTTTCCCGTTGGCGGTCAACGGGATCGAGTCCACCGGGACGAACGCCGACGGCACCATGTAACCGGGCAGCCGCGCCGCGAGGTGCTCCCGCAGCGCGGTCGGGTCGACATCGCCGACGGCGTAGCCGACCAGTCGCCGGTCGCCCGGCCGGTCCTCCCGGACGACCACGGCCGCCTGCCGGACGTCCGGGTGCGCGGCCAGGTTCGCCTCGATCTCGCCGAGTTCGATGCGGAACCCGCGCACCTTGACCTGGTGGTCGGCGCGTCCGATGAACTCCAGCGTCCCGTCCGGGCGCCAGCGGGCCAGGTCGCCGGAGCGGTACATCCGCGAGCCCGCCGGGCCGTAGGGGTCGGCGACGAACCGCTGCGCGGTCAGGCCGCGCCGCCCGAGGTAACCGCGGGCCAGGCCCTCGCCGCCGACGTACAGCTCACCGACCACACCCGGCGGGACCGGTTGCAACGACCGGTCGAGCACGTACACCCGCAGGTCGGGGATACCGCGGCCGATGACGCTGCCGTCCCGGCGGGCGACCACCTCGCGGTCCAGCTCGATGTGGGTCACGTGGACCGTGGTCTCGGTGATCCCGTACATGTTGACCAGCGTCGGCGACTCCGGGTGCCGCGCGTACCAGTCGTCCAACCTGGACAGTTCGAGCGCCTCGCCGCCGAAGACGACCCAGCGCAGCGCCAACCCGGCGCCCGGCGCCTCCCGGTCGGCCTGGATGAGCTGGTAGAACGCCGAGGGCGTCTGGTTGAGCACGGTGACCCGCTCCCGGACCAGCAGGTCCAGGAATTCCCGGGGCGACCGGCTGATCTCGTGCGGCACGACCACCAGCCGCCCGCCGTGCAGCAGCGCGCCCCACAACTCCCACACCGAGAAGTCGAAGGCGTAGGAGTGGAACAGCGTCCACACGTCGTCCGGGCCGAAGGAGAACCACGGCTCGGTGGCGGTGAACAACCGCACCACGTTCTGGTGCGGGATCGCCACGCCCTTGGGGCGGCCGGTCGAACCGGACGTGTAGATCACGTACGCGGCGTGGTCCGGCGTGAGCGGCCCGCGCTCGCCGGGTTTCGGGTCGCGCGGCGAATGCCGGGAGATCGCGGCGGCCTCGTTCGGATCGTCCAGCAGCACCCGGTGGATGCCGTCCGGCAGGTGTCCACTGTGGTCGGTGTCGCTGATCGCCAGCGACGGGCGCGAATCGGCGACCACGTGGGCGATCCGCTCCGCGGGGTGCCCGGGGTCCAGCGGCAGGTACGCCGCGCCCGACTTCAGCACCGCCAGCAGCGCCACGACCAGTTCCGCCGAGCGCGGCAGCGACAGCGCCACGAGCTGCTCGGGACCGATGCCGTGGTCGATGAGGTGGTGCGCGAGCCGGTTCGCCCGCTCGTTCAGCTCGTCGTAGCGCAGCTGCTGGTCGCCGCAGGTCACCGCGATGGCGTCGGGGGTGCGGGCGGCCTGCTCCTCGAACAGCTGCGGCAGCGTCGCCTCGGGCGCGGGCCGGTTGCCGGGCAGTGGTGCGTTCCACTCGACGAGGATCCGCTCGCGCTCCTCGGGCGCGAGCAGGTCGATGCGCTCGACCGGACCGTCCTCGGCCGCGAACGCGCGCAGGAACCGCGCGAACCGCTCGCGGTGCGCGGCCAGGTCGTCGGCGGAGTAGAGGTCCGGGTTGGCGTCGAACTCCAGCCGCAGGTCCGCCCCGCTGCCGTAGACCGCGACGGTCAGGTCGTCGACGGGGCCGGCGGCGAGGTTGTGCACGGTCGCCGGGCTGTCGCCGAAAGCCAGGTCGTAGTCGAAGGACTTGATGTTGACCATCGGACCGAACAGCGGGCGGTCCGCGCCCAGCAACTTCAGGTCCCGCCGCAGGTCCTCGCCCCGGTAGTTCTGGTGCTTGCGCAGCTCGCGCACGGCCTTGGCGACCTGCGCGACGAGTTCGGCGCGCGTGGTGCCCGGGGCGACGCGCAGCCGCAGCGGCAGCACGTTGACCACCATCCCCGGCACCCGCAGCGACGCCGATCCCAGTCGCCCCATCACCGGCAGCCCGAGCACCACGTCCTCGGCGCCTGTCATCCGGTGCACGTAGGCGGCGACGGCGGCGATCAGCGCATCGGTCCAGATGGTCCGGCTGTGCGCGGCCGCCTCGCCCAGCGCCTCGGTGCCGCCGGGCAGCACCTCGGCCTGCCGGTGGAAGGTGTGCGCACTGCGCGCGGTGCGCCCGGCGAGCGTGACGACCTCGGGCCGGTCCGCGAGGTGGTCGCGCCAGAACTCGGCGTCGCGCTGGAACTTCTCCGACTCCCGGTACTCCCGCTCCGCGGCCACCAGCGAATCCAGCGCCCCGAACGGCGACGGGCCGGGGTCCCGACCGGCCACCAGCGCGCTGTAGACCTCGGCGACGCGGCGCAGCACGATCGAGAACCCGTACCCGTCGATGGCCACGTGGTGGATCCGCTGGTACCACCACCAGCGCCGCTCGCCGAGGCGGAACAGCGCGGCGGTCCACAACCGCCCGGCCGCGGGGTCCACCGGTTCGTCGAGGTCGGCGCGCATCCGCTCAAGCGCCCGCTGCCGCGGGTCGGGGGCGTCGGAGCAGTCCACCACCGGCACCTCGACCTCGCCGACCGGGTCGACGACCTGCCTCGGACCGTCCTCACCCGCGACGACCCGCAGCCGCAGCGACTCGGCCTCCCCGACCACCGCGCGCAGCGCGGCGGCGAACCGCTCCGGGTCCAGCGGACCGTCGATCTCGACGTACTCGGCGGTGTTGAAGATCGGATTCGCGGCGTCGAGCTGCTGCGCGTACCAGATCCCGGACTGGCCGGCCGTCAACGGTCCCGGCCCCGACAGCTCAGCGGGCATCGCTCTCCCCAAGATCCAGACTCAAGTAAGGCTTACCTTACTTGATGGCCGATCGCCGGAACAGGCCGCGTGGGACTCCTCACCCCGGTCCGCGTCAGCGAGCGAACACCATGAGCGCGGAGTTCTTGTTCGCCAGTCCCACCTCGCGGGACCGCTCGAAACCGGCCTTGCCGAAGGCCCGCACCGACGCTCCATTGTGGACGTTCGGCTCGGCGACCACCCGGCGGCACGCCGGGTCCGCGGCGAGCAGCCCCAGCGCGGCGGCGCGCAGCAGCGACGATCCGACCCCGCGCCCGATCGCGTCCGGCTCGCCGATCGCGATGTGCACCCCGAGGTCGTGCGGGTCGTGGACGTAGCAGCGGGCCAGCTTGTCCCGCACGACGCGGTAGAGCTCCAGGTACGCGACGTCGCGTCCGTCCCGGGAGACCACGCACGGCAACGAGTGCCGCCCGTCGAGCTGCGCCGTCAGCTCGTCCCGCCAGCGGTCCAGCGGCCAGTCCTGGTGCCAGTTGACCGCGACGTGCTCGCGGTTCATCCAGCGGTGCACCAGCTCGACGTCCCCGTCCAGCCCCACCGGCCGCAGCGACCAGCCCTCCCCCAGCTCCGGCAGCGGCACACCGGGCACGTCCGGGGCAGGCGGGCGCAACGGGTTGGGCACCTCGAACGGCACGGGTTCCGGACGCACCCGCCCCGCCTCCTCGCGGTACCGCAGCCCGGATCCGTTGAGCACGGCCAGATCGGTCAACGTCGGGCTGGTCAACCAGTGCCGCACCACCGGCTCGGTGTCCGGGTGCGTCTCGGCGAGCGCCCGCAGCTCCGCGGCCAGCGCGGCGATCAGGTCCGCCTCGTGCACGACGCCGCGCCTGCCGAACAGGCCGATCACCGCCAGCGCACCCCGGGTCAGCAACGTGGCGCACCTCGACCCGTCCGCGCCCACCAGCCCCGGCAGCAACCGGCCTTCCACGTGCGCGGACAACCAGCGCCGCGCCTCCGCGGCGTCGGTCACCGACCGCCCGACCGCGACCAGGTCCTCCGCCAGCGGCAGCGGGTCCACCTCCCGCCTGGCGAGGGCGGTCACCAGCCAGTCGACCACCGAGCGGGCTCCGGGCTCGTTGACCGGCGCGTCCGGCAACGCCCGCGCCCGCGCTTCGGCGGCGCAGGCAGCGGCCAGCACCCCGGGCTCGGCCACCGCCACCACCGCGTCCGCACCGTCCACGACGTGGATCGGGCCGAACCCGTGCGCGCCGGTCGGCGAGTCGTAGACGACCTCGGTCCGCAGCCGCAGCGGTCCGATCGACAGCCGCAACGGCCCCTCGGCGACCGGGGTGTGGGTCTCCGCCAACCACCTGCGCAGCAGCGCGGCGGAGCGCTGGTGGGCCTGTCCGGCGAGATCGGCGTCCGTCGTCACGCGCACTCCCTTCGTGAATCGTGAGCCGAGCCTAACCTAACCATCGACCGAGTGACCACGACTCACACCACCGAGCCCCGATCAGTGCACTGTGGACGACGCCGTGTCAGCATCAGCGCACTGCGATCACGATCGACGAATTCGAGTGGGCCCTACCTGATCAGGTGGTGGTCAACCTCTCTCGCTGGGCGAGCTTTCCCGGACCCGCCTACTCTCCGACGTACCGGATCAACCCTCGCCGCCCGGAGAGGAGTGCCCCCATGGAAGACGCCGCCGACGCCGTCGTCCCGCTCCGGCCGGGATTCGACATCCAGATGCGAGGCTACAACCGCAACCAGGTCGCCGAGCACGTCGAGCTGCTGGAAGACCAGTTGCGGTTGGTCACCATCGATCGCAACGAGGCGGTCCAGCTCAACTCCGACCTGCGCAAGCTCTGCGACGACACGCGCCGCGCGCTCGACCAGGCCGAGCAGCGCCTCAAGGCCATCGAGTCCTCCGACACCGGCCTGCCCGCCGCCTCCCAGCGGGTGCAGAACATGCTCAACATCGCCGAGGAGGAAGTCCAGACCCTGCGCGACCAGGCCAAGCGGCAGGCCGAGATCATCCGCGGCACCGCCGAGACCGAGGCGCGCGAACTGATCGGCGAGGCCGAGCGCACCGCGGCCGAGCTGCGCACCGAGTGCGGGGAACTCGTCGCCGACGTGGAACGCCGCCGCGACGAGCTGCGCCGCGAGCACGAGCAGCAGCTCGGCGAGCTGCGCACCCGCGAGCGCAAGATGCGCCAGGCGATCCGCGACGAGTACAAGAGGACGATGGCGGCGGCCCAGGAAGAGGCCGACGAGCTCATGACCCAGACCCGGCGCCAGTGCGAGCAGTGGGACGCCGAGAGCGAGCGGATGCGGCTGCAGGCGGTGGAGGAGATCAACCGCAAGAAGGCGGAGCTCGAAGAACTGCGCGGCTCGGTGCTCTCCGCGATGGAATCGGCGCGGCGGATGCTCGACGAGTCCGCGTCGACGCTGCGCGCTCCCCGACTCCCGTCGGACGACGGCGAAGCCGAACACCAGGTGCCCGAGCAGCGCGACGAGTCGCGGACCGTCCCGGTGCTCGTCGACGGGCAGCAGGGCAACGGCTCGCACCCCGACGGTGACCACGCCCGGCAGAACTGATTTCGGAGCACGACCGTGGACCTGATCATCATGACGTTCGTCGCGGGCTTCGCGATGGCCACCCTCGTCTTCTGGCCGCTGCTGCACCGCGCGCACCGCCGGCTCGCCGAGGCCGGGCTCACCGAATCCGCCGCCCCGCGCGGCAAGCACGCGCTGCGCGCCGACCGCAGCGTCGCGTCCGCCCCGGCGGAGTGCCCCGCGCAGACCGCCGGCGAACTGCCTGCGCAGGCGGCTCCCCAGGCCGCGGGGCCGGCCGCCGAACCGCCCCGCGCCGGAGCGCCGGTGCCCGCGCCGCAGATGCCCGCGCGGGTGGACATGCCGGAACTGCCCACCGACCTGTTCGAGCGGCAGTTCGAGGCGCGGTTCAACCGGTCCCGGCAGCGGTTGGCCCGGCTGCGCGACGAGCTCAAGAGCATCAACTAGTACTCGTCGTTGATATCAACGGCTGCGCTCACGCGGCGCTGCCCGGTTCCGCGCGCCACTTGCTAGGTTCGCGGGGCACGAGGACCCCGACCTCTGGAGCCCCGCGTGACCGAAAATCGCACACCCCCGACTCTCTACCTGGTGGCCACCACCGGGCATCCCAACTACGGCGACGAACTCATCGCCGCCACCTGGCTCAAGCACCTCGCCCGGACCGCCCCCGACAGCGAGGTCTGGGTGGATTGCCCCAACCCGGGTCCCAGCGAGGTCCTGCTCGGCCACCTGCACCCGCGCGTCCGGTTCACCGACACGTTCTGGCGGTTGTGCTGGGAAGCCCCGGCGGATGGCGCGTGGGAAGTCGCCTCGTTCGTCCAGCACGCCGTCAACAACCCCGGGCTCGCGCCCCGCTGGGTGGCCGGGATCGAACTCGCGGCGCGCGCCGACCTGGTGCACGTGATCGGCGGCGGGTTCATCAACGGGATCTGGCCGCGGCACGTGGGACTGCTGGCCGCCGCCGTCGCCGCGACGCGCCGCTCCGGCGGGCGCGCCGTGATGACCGGGCAGGGGCTGTGGCCCGTCGCGGACGAGGCGCAGCCGCTGCTGCGCAACCTCGCCTCGCAGTTCTCGGTCGTCGACGTGCGCGACGAACCGTCGGCGGAGTTGGCCGGGGGCGCCGGGCAGGTGTCGATGACCGGCGACGACATGTTCTTCGGCATCGAACCGGACCTGTACCGGACCGACGACCTGCGGGAAGTGATGATCTGCCTGCAGTCCGACCTGCTCGACGTCACGGTTCCCGCGCTGGCCGGTTTCCTGCTCGACACGCTGCGCGAGTGGGACGTGCACCCCGAGCAGGTCGGTGTCGTGGAGGGCATCCCGCGCGTCGACCGGGAGGTCTTCGCGCTCGTCGAGCACGACCTGCCGGGCGCCCGGTTCTACCCGTTCTCGGAGATCATCGACTCCGGACTGCCGGCCGCGGCCGGGCAGCGGTGGCTGTCCACCCGCTTCCACATGCACCTGATGGCCGCGGCCAACGGTGCGCACGGCGTGGCGGTCTCGATCAACTCCGGCTACTACACCAACAAGCACCGGTCGCTGGTCGAGCGCGGCTCGGGCTGGGCGATCAGCGAGGGGCTGCGCGTCCCGGCCGCGCCCACCAGCGGCGGGTTCGACCCCGAGACGTTGCGGCAGGCGCAGGAGGACAAGGCCAAGCTCGCCTGGTCGATCTACGGCGACTGACGTTCCTCGTCCGGTTCGACCTCGCCGCGGCGCTCGGCGCGTCGTTCCGCGAGGTAGAACGGGGTGGCCGCCAGGACGGGCACCAGCATGCCCAGGAAGATGATCAGAAGCGAACTGCTCACAGCGCCGAAACCCCGCTCTACGGTGGGAGAACCCCACAGACCCGGCCGCCCTGGGAGCGGGCGTGCCGATCAGGTCATCGCTGTGGCCGATCGATCGTTACCCGCGGCGGATCATGTCCCGGATCACATCCCGAACACCACCGCGCGGGGCGGGTTTTCCCGCCCCGCGCAACGGTTTTCAACCTCAGTTGGACAGCCAGCGGGCCGTCGGCCACTGCTCGGTGACCCACGCGCTGTTCCAGAACAACCACTCGTACTCGGTGGCCCGGGTGAAGGCGGCGAGCATGCGCTGCCGCATCGGCTCGTCGGCCTCGCGGGCGGCCCGGTCGGTGAGTTCGCGGGCGGCCAGGACCGCCTCGGCGAACTCGTCGTCGGCGTAGGTGCGGATCCACGCCCGGTACGGGTGGTCCTCGGCCCCGCCGGTGGCCTCCAGGATCGTGCTGCCGACGTGCTGGTACACCCAGAAGCACGGCAGCAGCGCGGCGAGGAGCACCGGGTAGGGCTCGTTCAGCGCGCTCGCGCGGAGGTAGGAGGTGTAGGCCAGGCACGACGGCGAGGTGTCGATCCCGGCGATGTCCTGCTCGGACAGGCCGAACTCCTCGACGTAACCCGCGTGCAGCCGCCGCTCCTCCACCAGCGCGCCCTGGGCCGCACCGGCCAGGAACGCGGCGTCCTCGGCGTTGTCGGCGCGGGTCGACGCCGCGGCCAGCGCCTGCGCGAACCCGACCAGGTAGCGGGCGTCCTGCACGATGTAGAAGGCGAAGCGCTCGCGGTCCAGCGTGCCGTCGGTGAGCGCCGCGTTGAACGGGTGGTCGCAGATCGCCTGCTGCAGATCAGCGGTGTGCGCCCACGCCTTCGCGCAGAAGCCGTCGGCCGGCGGGTCGGGAAGCCTGCTCATCGAAGTCCTCTCGGGTCGGAACGGGAATTCCGGTCACCACCAGCGGTGGAAGTGGTGCACCGGCCCGTGGCCGCGACCGACGTCGAGCCGCGCGGACGCGCGCAACGCCTCGGTCAGGTAGTCCTTGGCCTCGCGGACCGCGCTGATCCAGTCCGGTCGCTGCGGGCGCAGCGCCGCGATCGCGGCCGACAACGTGCAACCGGTGCCGTGGTCGTTGGTGGTGTCGACCCGCTCGCTGGAGAGGAACTCCGAGATCCCGTCGCCGTACAGCAGGTCCACACTGGACTCGCCGCGCAGGTGCCCGCCCTTGAGCAGCACGTGCTTGGCGCCGAGCCCGGCGAGCCGGTCGGCCTGCCCGGGCATGCCCGCCGGGTCCTCGATCTCCGCCTCGCCCAGCAGGTCGGCGGCCTCGGGCAGGTTCGGCGTGATCAGGTCGACCCGGGGCAGCAGTTCGTCGCGCAGCGCGCTGACCGCCTCCGGGGCGAGCAGCCGGTCCCCGCTCTTGGCGACCATGACCGGGTCGAGCACCACGAACGGCGGCGCGTAGCGGTCCAGCGCGCCGATCACCGCCCGGATCACCTCGGCGTTGGCCAACATGCCGATCTTGACCGCGTCGACCCGCACGTCGTCGAGCAGCGTGACCAGTTGGGACGTCACGAACTCCGGCGGGATCTCGTGCACCTCGGACACCCCGGTGGTGGTCTGCGCGACGAGCGCCGTCAGCACCGACATCCCGTAGGCGCCGTTCGCGGAGAACGCCTTGAGATCCGCCTGGACACCGGCACCACCGCTCGGATCGGTGCCCGCGATCGTCAGCACGTTCGGAATCATGACGTTCCCTCCGCTAGTGCGAGCTAGGTCAGGTTCGACGGGTCTGTTCTCAGCCCGGGAACTCCGGGCACCCCGCGTCACTGGGACCAACCTAACAATCGCCGCTACGGGGGACCACACCCGCGCCGCCGGGTGGCTTTCGCCCGACTCACCCACCGAAAGCGATCGATTTCACAGCGTGGAGAGACCCACACGCCGGAAAGGGGACCCTTGGTCGGCCATTAGAGTGGGTGGCGATGGAAACCACGACCGACGCTCCGAGCTTCGCCCGTTCCCGCCGTCAGGCGGCGCCGCAGGATCCCGCGCTGATCTGGGGTCCGCTGGCGAGCCTGACCGATGCCGCCGCGACAGCGGCCGGTTCCGGGAGCGTGGCCATCACCCGCGGCTTCGACCGCAACAGCCGCCGCCGCGCCAAAGCACTGCGCGACCTGCTGGGTGAGCGGGGCGTCGCCGCGATCGAGCTGACCCCCGCTCCCGGCAGCGAGCGGCTGGTCGCCGACGCCGACGTCACCGTGGTGGTCAACCTGATCGGCGCGGGTTCGTGGCAGCCGTACCGGATCGCCGCCAAGCTGCGCGCCGCGGTGCTCACGCCCAAGCCGGGCGACGGCCCTGCCGACGAGGTCACGCGGGACGTCATCGCCCTGGCCTCCGACGAGGGCCGGCGCGACGTGGCGCTCTCGCACGTCGCGGTGCGCTCCGAGGAGCCGGCGTCGAGCCGGATGGTGCTGGAGCACGACGGCGGTTCGCTGGAGGTGCCCGGCGGCTGGGTGACCATCACCGTCCACGAGCAGGCGCTGCGCGTCGAGGTCGGCGGACGCGACATCGACGAGCAGGTGCTCACGACCGGCCGCGTGCGCCTGGAGGTGTTCGACGCGCCGCACCGCCTGGTGCGCGACGAGCTGCCGATCGCCGACTTCGAGGGCGCGGTCACGCTCAGCGCCGAGCCGAACGGTCTTCTCGTCCGCCCCGTGTGATCCCGACCTCCCCCGCTGGGCTGATCAGGTGATACTTCGTCACCGGTCGCAGGCCCGGACGTCCTCTGATCAGTAGGTCGCGCGCGCCGACCGGTTCGCGCGGCCGCGAGGGGAGGCAGAGGACTGTGGAGCCGACCAGGCAGCAGTGGTACGTGAACTGTCGCGATGCCGCGGGACGGCGTCGGGACATGTCCGTGTTCGTCGACCGGGGCAACGTCGTGGTCGTGCCCCCGCCCGGGGAGATGGCCGTGCTCTCCCCGCTGGAGGTGGGCAGGCTGCGCGCGGCGCTGCGCGACGCGGCGGTGGTCGCCGCCTCGCGGGAGGGGTAGGGCGGCACGAGGGCTTTGCGCGGCGGCAGGTTCGCGGCATCATCTACTCGCCGGTAGCCAAGTGAGGCGAGGAGTGGTCCGTGAACTGGTTGGTACGACGTTCGGCGACGCTGCTCGGCGCGCTGGGCTCCCCGGCGCACACCGGATACGTCCTGGCCAAGCAGGGAGTTCTCCGCCCGCTGCGCCCGGACAAACTGCTGCGCATCGCGCTCGCCTGGCGCCGCTGGGGCCTCACGCTGCCGCTGGCGTTCGCCATCGGCGCCGTGCGCCACCCGGACCGCCCCGCCGTGATCGACGAGCGCGGAGCGCTCAGCTACGCCGAGATCGCCGTGCGCACCACCCGGCTCGCGCACGCGCTGCGCGGGCGCCTGCGCGGCGGGGAACGCGTCGGGGTGCTCTGCCGCAACCACCACGAACTCGTCGAGACGACCGTCGCCGCGGCGAAGATCGGGGTCGACGTGGTGCTGCTGAACACCGGGCTCAGCCCGCACCAGGTCGTCTCGGTGCTCGCCGAGCAGCGCGTCGGGGTGCTCGTCGTCGATGACGAGTTCACCGCCGAGCTGACCGAACTCCTGGAGCGCCCGGCCGACGCCGGGGTGTCGCGACTGCCCGACGTCGACGTGGTGCTGGCGTGGACCGAGGGCAGCACCAGCCGCGCCACGCTGGAGCACCTGATCGCCAGCTCCCCGAACCGACGCCTGCCCCGACCAGCGCGCCACTCCCGCCTCGTCGTGCTCACCTCCGGCACCACGGGCACGCCCAAGGGCGCGCGGCGGCCGGACCCGCCGGGCCTGTCCCCCGCCGCGACGATCCTGTCCCGCGTCCCGCTGCGCGCCGGCGAGCGGATGCTGGTCGGCGCACCGCTGTTCCACACCTGGGGCGTCGCCGCGCTGCAGCTGGGCCTGGTGCTCGGGTCGACGTTGGTGCTGCGCCGCAAGTTCGACCCGCAGCAGGCCCTCCAGCTGCTGCAACGGCACCGCTGCACCTCGATGTTCGCGGTGCCGGTGATGCTGCAACGCATCCTGGAGCTGCCCGCCGAGGTGCACGCCCGGTACGACCGCGGGGCGCTGCGCGTCGTGGCCAGCAGCGGCTCGGCCCTGCCCGCCGACCTGGCGACCCGGTTCCAGCGCGAGTTCGGCCCGGTGCTGTACAACTTCTACGGTTCGACCGAGGTCTCCTGGGTGAGCATCGCCACGCCGGAGGACCTGCGCACGGCCCCCGGCACCGCGGGGCGCCCGCCGCGCGGCACGACGGTGCGCATCCTCGACGCGGACGGCGCACCGGTCCGCCGAGGGTCGACCGGCCGCATCTTCGCGGGCAACGACATGCTTTTCGAGGGCTACACCAGCGGCACGCGGCGGGAGGTCCGCGACGGGCTGATGGCCACCGGCGACCTCGGCCGCATCGACTCCGCCGGCCGGTTGTTCGTCGTCGGCCGGGAGGACGACATGATCGTCTCCGGCGGCGAGAACGTCTACCCCAAGGAGACCGAGGACGCCATCGGCGCGCTCCCGGAGATCGCCGACGTGGCGGTGGTGGGCGTCGACGACGCCGACTTCGGCCAGCGCCTTGCCGCGTACGTGGTGCTGCGCGAACCCGGTGCGCTCGACGCGGAGGGCTTGCGGGACCGCGTCCGCGACCGGCTGCCGAAGTTCGCGCTGCCCCGGGACGTGGTGTTCGTCGACTCGTTGCCCCGCAACGCCACCGGCAAGGTCGTCACCCGGGAGCTGAAACGCTCGTGACGGTGACGGGGCCCCGATCAGGCCCGTCGCCGCGTTAGGCTCACTCGGGTGAACGACCGTCTAGTGTGGATCGACTGCGAAATGACCGGCCTCGACCTGCGCAAGGACGCGCTGATCGAGATCGCCGCCCTGGTCACCGACGCCGACCTGAACGTCCTCGGGGAGGGTGTGGACATCGTCATCCACGCCGAGGACGACGTGCTGTCCGCCATGCCCGACGTGGTGCGCGAGATGCACGACCGCTCCGGACTCACCGAGGAGGTCCGGCGTTCCGCGGTGACCCTCGCCCAGGCCGAGCAGCAGGTGCTCGACTACATCCGCCAGTACGTGCCGGACGGCCGGACCGCGCCGCTGGCCGGGAACTCCATCGCCACCGACCGGGGTTTCATCGCCCGGGACATGCCCCGGCTGGACGCCCACCTGCACTACCGGATGGTCGACGTGTCGTCGATCAAGGAGCTGTGCCGCCGCTGGTTCCCGCGGATCTACTACGCGCAGCCGGAGAAGGGCCTGGCGCACCGGGCCCTGGCGGACGTGCGGGAGTCGATCCGGGAGCTGGCCTACTACCGGCGGACCGCGTTCGTCCCGCACCCGGGACCGAGCAGCGAGGAGGCCCAGGCGATCGCCGCCGAACTCCTCGACGGCGAGGGCGTCGGCGGCACCGAGAAGGCCCGCCGACGGCAGGCGGGCGAGCCGGAAAACGGCCGTTGACCTTGGGTGACGCCGGTTCGGCGGAGCCGGTGTCGGGGCCGTCGGAGGCACCCGCTACGATATCGGTGTTGCTGCGGACAGCGCCGGGATCGGCGAGGTTCCGACAGCCGCGGTGGGTGTAGCTCAGTCGGTAGAGCACTGGGTTGTGGTCCCAGGTGTCGCGGGTTCGAATCCCGTCACTCACCCCATGTGGAAGGGCCCCGTTCCGAACGGAACGGGGCCCTTCCACGTGCGTGGGGCCGGTTCCGCGGAACCGGCCCCACCTCGTCAGCTGCCCTGGACCCACTGCTCCCAGGGGATCTGCCAGTCACCGAAGCCGTCCCAAGACCGCAGGTTCGGCCCGCCGGCATTGGTGATCTCCACGACGTCGCCCTTCTTCAGCAGGTCGAAGACCCACTTGGCGTCCGCGTCGGTCATGTTGATGCAACCGTGGCTGACGTTGCGGCGGCCGAGATCGCCCGCGGCCCAGGGCGCGGCGTGCAGGAACTCGCCGCCGTTGGAGATCCGCACCGCCCACTTCACCTCGGTCCGGTAGCCGCCCTGGCCGATCGGCAGCCCGAACGTCGAGGAGTCCATCACCTTGGTCTGGTGGTGCTCGGTGACCACGTGGACGCCGTTGTTGGACGGGAACGACGGCTTGCCCAGCGCCACCGGGATGGTCCGCAGCACCTGACCGTTCTTCTCCACCTGCATCTGGTGGGACGCGCCGTCGGCGCGCAGCACCACCCGGTCGCCGATGGTGATCGTGGCCCGGCGGTCCTGCTGCCCCCAGACCCCGTCGGCCAGTTCCCGGCCGTAGACACCGACGTCGACCGTCACCTTGGTGCCGGGCTTCCAGTACTGCTCGGGCCGCCAGTGCACCTCGCGGTCGTTGAACCAGTGGAAGGCGCCCTCCACCTTCGGCTCGGTGGTGACCCGGATGGCCTCCTCGGCGCGCTTCTTGTCCGGCGGCGGGGCGTCGGAGCTGAAGTAGAACGCCAACGGCTGCCCGACGCCGACGGTCTGGCCGTCGAGCGGATTCATCGATACGAACGTCTGGTGCTCCGGGTCGACCGTGGTGAAGGAGCTCTGCGTGGTCACCGGCGCGCCCTGCCCCTGCGCGGTCACCGACAGGGTGTAGCTCTTGCCGTAGCCGAGCGGCTCGGTGGCCGACCACGTGGCACCGTCGGGCGCGACGCGGCCCTCGACCCGCTTGCCGTCGGCGTTGGTCAGCACCGCCTCCGCGATCCGGCCGCCGGTGACCGCCGCGGTGATCTCCCCGGTCGGCGACACGTCCTTCGCACCGTCCTGCGGCGTGAACCGCACCGTCGGCGCCGCGGGCGCAGCGCTGGGCGCGACACCGGTTCCTCCTCCACTGCATCCACCGAGCAGCACCGCGACCCAGCCGAGAACGACCATGGACAGCAGTCGACACGCCCCCGCGGATCTCCCGACAGGCTTACGCAACACCTTCATCAGCGGCAATCCGTTCGATCCCATGCACCACATCCATTTGCGAACAGTGTGCAGTAGTCCCCCGACAGAGCGTGCCCGGGATGCCCTGTTCACACAGAGTGACCCATCTGCCCGGATCACCCGTTCTCCAGACGCAACGCACCGGGCGGGGGTTGCGTTCCCAGCCCCGTCGACCGCCGAACCGACCCCCCCGTTTTAGCCCCACCGGGGGCGTGCTAATCTTTTCAACGTCGCCAGGGAGACCGGGACGGAAACGGAAAAGAGATCCCGACCGGAACGGAAGAACTGGGGATGGTCAAGCGCCAATAGCTCAACTGGCAGAGCAGCTGACTCTTAATCAGCGGGTTCGGGGTTCGAGTCCCTGTTGGCGCACCGGACAGGCCGGGGCAGCGGAAACGCCGCCCCGGCCTTCGTCGTTCCGGCACCCGACCGTCCTGCGGGTACCGGACCCCTCGATCACCGTCCACTGTGTTCGTCCACAGTGGGCAGACGTGTTTGTACGCCGTGCAGCACCCGATCCAGGGTCCGGCGAGCGAAGCCCCGTTCGCGCCGCGGTGGATCAGGCGAGGGCCGAACCGAGTTGGTCGAGCAGATCGCGGAGGGCGGCCGCCCGGTCCGCGGACAGGCGGTCCAGGACGCGACGGGCCGCCGCGCAGTGCGCGGCGAGGGCGCGCTCGGCCGAATCCCGACCGGCGTTGGTGAGCCGGACGATCACGATGCGGCGGTTGCGCGGGTCCAGGTGCCGCCCGACCAGACCCGCCTGCTCCAGCCGGTCGATCCGGTTGGTCATGGCGCTGTTGGACACACCGAGCCGGTCGGCGATCGTCCCGGGACGCAACTCGTGGGGCTCACCGCTGCGCAGCAGCGTGGTGAGCACGTCGTACTCCCAGCCCTGCAGGCCGAGCTCGGACAGCACCTCGCCGAGGTACCGGTCGGCCTGCCGGGAGACCCGCGACAACGACGCGAACAACGCCGTCACGTCCGCGCCGGGACCCGCGGGGGATGCCATGGGCCGGATGCTACCGGGCCGAACTCCTCGTCGGCGGAAGGTCCGGGGCCGGCCGTCACGGCTTGGCGTAGGTCGCAGCTCCTGACCAGTCGAGTGCGATGAACACCTGGTCGCCGACCACCCACGCGTCGTGGCCGGGTGGCAGGACGGCGGCGTCGCCGGGGCCGATCTCCTCCTCGGTGCCGTCGTCCATCGCGACGTGCATCCGCCCCTGCAGGACGTACATCGTGTGGGCCTGGCGGCAGCTGTCTCCCCCGACGATCGGTTTCACATCCTGGGACCAACGCCAGCCGGGTTGGAAGACCGCGCGACCCACGGTGACGGAGGACAACTCGACCACGGCGAGCTCGCCGTGGTCGAAGCCGCGGACCTCATCCGGCTTGTCCAGGCTCTTCTTCTCCACGCCCATGCGTCTGCTCCTCTGCTCCCGGGGGTTGACAGCTCGACCGTGCCCGCGTCGCGCCCGGGCGAACAGAGCCGCAATGCCCGATCGCCCGCCAGGACGTAGACCCGGCGGGATGCGTCGCCGAGAATCGGTCCGACCGCGGGGTGAGGAAGGGCGAGCATGGCGTGGATCGAGCCGGTGCTGACCGGCGCCGTCGTCGCGGTGGCGGTCCTCTGCCTCGCCCGCCTCGCGCTGTCCGTGCAGCGGCGGCGCGGCGGCCGCCACCCCCTCACCGACCGCAACATCGACTTCGCGCACGCCCTGATGGGTGCGGGCATGGCCGCCATGTTCGCGTCCACCACCGCCGTGCCCGCCCGGCTCGGATGGGCCTGCCTGTTCGTGGCGACCGCGGTGTGGCTGGGATTCCTGGTGGCGCGCGGCCGCCCCGCCGGAACGTACGCGCACCACGCCGTGGCGAGTCTGGCGATGGCGTACATGTTCGCCGCGGCTCGCCCCCACACCGGACCGCACGTCATGTTGACGACCACCGGGCACGCCGGGCACCAGCACGGCGCCGCGATGATGCCCGCGATCTCCGCGCATCCCGCCGGTTTCGCGTTCCCGCTCGTGGCGTGGGGGCTCGTCTCCTACTGCGCGCTGAGCGCCGGGTACGCCGGGACCGACCTGCTGCGCGCGGCCGGGCATCCGGCCTGCGACCTACCGGCCGCGCAGCGCAGGCTCGCCGCACCGCGCCTCGCCGCCGCCTCGGAACTGGTGCTGTCCGGGAGCATGGTCTACATGTTCCTGGCGATGCTGTGAGCGTCCGGGGCCGCTTTCGAACTCGTCGCGGTGCTCAGTCCATTCCGGACACTCGGAGCGTGATGTTGAGCCGGCCGCCGGCCATGCCGATTTCCGGGCCGGTGCCGGGGAACGTTCGCGGCACCCCGTGGTAGGCCAGTCGGGACGGGCCGCCGAAGACGAACAGGTCTCCGGAGCACAGCTCGACGTCGGTCCACGGCCGCCGCCGGTTCTCGGTGTTGCCGAACCGGAAGACGCACGTGTCGCCGAGGCTCAGCGACACCACGGGCTCCGCGCTGCGCTCGTCGCGGTCCTGGTGCAGGCCCATGTGCGCGTCGGCGTCGTAGAAGTTGACCAGCGCGACGTCCGGCCGGTACTCGGCGGCGTCCCGGTCGTAGGCGGCGGCGAGCGCGCGGCGACCGAGATCGCCGAGCCAGTCCGGGAACGGCGTGACCGGCGCACCGTCGCCGTCGTCGATCGTGCGGGAGTAGCGGTACGGGTACCAGTGCCAACCCAGGCACACCGTGCGCACCGACATCACCCCGCCACCGGGCAGGCGGGCGGACCGCATGCCCGCGGGCGGCCGCGCCCACTCCCGGCACGCGGCCACGAGTTCCCGCTGCTCGTCCAGGGCGAGCCAGTCGGGTACGTGCACCGCGCCGGGCGCGACCTCGGCGCGTCGGCGCGGGAGGAGCGGGTCCACGTACCCATTCTCACCGGTGTGGCGGCCGGAGGCCACCGTCCCGGTCACGCCACGTTCGGCGTCCGCTTCCGCCCGACCAGGAACCACAGCAAGCTCCCGATGAACGGCGCGATGAACGCGAAGATCAGCCACACGACCTTCATCGCGCCGTCCAGCGTCGACGTGACGATGCTGATGAGCGCGGCGATGAACAGCAGCACGTATGCCGCGAGCGCGCCGAGCGTGATGACCAGAACCATGCCCCCGAGTGCGTCCACCAGTTCCTCCTGATTCCTGGGGTTGTTTTCGTTGCAAGCGAACTTATCGTCGATCGCGCGCCGCGGTCATCCGCCCCCGGTCTGATCTCCGCGTCATGCCCAGGGGCTACGTTCCGCGAGGGCGGTCGTAGCTGCGCCCGAATGCCCGTTTCCGCCCGCGGCTTGCCTCCGGGGGTCGTCCTCAGTGGACCACCAGCGCCCACATCCGGGTCAACAGCGGCGAAAGGCGGACGTGGTCGACGTGCTCGCAGCACCGGTGAACACCAGTCCGGCGCGGTGTGCTGATCGTCGTGATCAGGAGCAGACGGCGCCCTGCGCCGCGGACCCCACGAGCCTGGCGTACTTGCCGAGCACGCCGTGCCGCAGACGTGGCGCGGGTGGGGACCAGTTCTCCTTCCTCCGCTTCATTTCGGCTTCGTCGACGAGCAGGTCCAAGGTCCGCGCGTCGAGGTCCAGCCGGACCGGGTCGCCGTCCTCGACGAGGGCGATCGGCCCGCCGTCGGCCGCCTCGGGCGCCACGTGGCCGATGCACAGCCCGGTCGTCCCGCCGGAGAACCGGCCGTCGGTGACCAGCAGGACGTCCTTCCCCAAGCCTGCGCCCTTGATCGCCCCGGTGACCGCCAGCATCTCCCGCATCCCCGGGCCTCCCCGGGGACCTTCGTAGCGGATGACGACGACGTCGCCGGCTTTCAGCGAACCGTCCTCGACGGCGTCCATCGCACCCTGCTCGCCGTCGAAAACCCGTGCCGTGCCGTCGAACGTGGCTTCCTCGAAACCGGCGCTCTTGACCACCGCGCCGTCCGGTGCCAGCGAACCGCGCAGGATCGTCAGCCCGCCGGTGGGGTGCAGCGGTTCGGAAAGCCGGTGCAGCACTTCGCCGTCGAGTTCCGGCGGGTCGAGTTCGGCGAGGTTCTCGGCGACCGTGCGGCCGGTGACCGTCATGCAGTCGCCGTGCAGCAAACCGGCGTCCAGCAGCGCCTTCATCACCACCGGCACACCGCCAATTCGGTCCACAGTGGACATGACGTGCCAGCCGAACGGTTTGACGTCCGCCAGGTGCGGCACCCGGTCGCCGATCCGGTTGAAGTCGTCGAGCGACAGCGCAACGCCCGCCTCGTTCGCGATCGCCAGCAGGTGCAGCACCGCGTTGGTCGACCCGCCGAACGCCATCACCACGGCGATCGCGTTCTCGAACGCCTCCTTGGTCAGGATCCGCCGAGCGGTCAGGCCCCGCTCCAACATCCCGACGACCGCCCGGCCCGCCGTTCGGGCACCGGCGTCCCGACGCCGGTCCACGGACGGCGGACTGGCCGAACCCGGCACCGACATGCCCATCGCCTCGGCCGCGCACGCCATGGTGTTCGCGGTGTACATCCCGCCGCAGGCGCCCTCACCCGGGCAGATGGCTCGTTCGATGCGGTCCACCTCGTCACGGCCGATCAGCCCGCGGGCGCACGCCCCGACCGCTTCGAACGCATCGATGATCGTGACCTCGCGGTCGTCGACCCGCCCCGGCAGGATCGAACCCGCGTAGACGAAGGCCGCGGCGACATCGAGCCGCGCCGCGGCCATCAACATCCCGGGGAGGCTCTTGTCGCAGCCGGCCAGCAGCACCGACCCGTCGAGCCGCTCGGCTTCCATCACGGCCTCGACCGAGTCGGCGATGATCTCCCGCGACACCAGGGAGTAGTGCATGCCGACATGACCCATGGAGATGCCGTCGGAGACGGAAATCGTGCCGAACTCCAGCGGATATCCACCCGCTGCGTGGACACCGTCCTTGGCCGCCTGCGCCAGCCGTTGCAGGGACAGGTTGCACGGCGTGATCTCGTTCCACGACGAGGCGATGCCGACCTGCGGCTTCGCGAAGTCGTCGTCCTGCATGCCGACGGCCCGCAGCATCCCGCGCGCCGCAGCCCGTTCCAGCCCGTCGGTCACCTCGTGGCTTCGGGGCTTCGCCCCGGTCCGTCGCCCGTCCAAGTCGCCCATACCTCGCGACTGTAGTGCGCGCCACACCGCTGGCGCACGACCCGGGAGGACGGATCAGAATTCGCCCGCCTGGGCGCATAAAAAAGTGGGTGGGGTGGGTGTGACCGCGTGGTCACACCCACCCCACCCATTCTCTGTTTAGTGTTGGCGGTGTCTTACTCTCCCACACCCTACCGAGTGCAGTACCATCAGCGCTGGGGAACTTAGCTACCGGGTTCGGAATGGGACCGGGCGTACCCTCCCCGCTCAAACCACCAACAACCCACACCCCCACCCACACACCGGGTGGGGAAAACCATGGTGACTATTCAACTATCAACAACAACCCCTGGGTTGTTGTCCCAGAATCGTATAGTGGGCACGTAGCGTCTTCGTGGACAAGTCCTCGGCCTATCAGCACCAGTCAGCTCCACACATTACTGCGCTTCCACATCTGGCCTGTCAACCCAGTCATCTACTGGGAGCCTTAACCCACAAAAAAGGGGTGGGAGACCTCATCTCGGAACAGGCTTCCCGCTTAGATGCTTTCAGCGGTTATCCCTCCCGAACATAGCCAACCAGCCACGCACCTGGCGGTACGACTGGCACACCAGAGGTTCGTCCGTCCCGGTCCTCTCGTACTAGGGACAGCCTTCCACAAGTCTCCTACGCGCGCGGCGGATAGGGACCGAACTGTCTCACGACGTTCTAAACCCAGCTCGCGTGCCGCTTTAATGGGCGAACAGCCCAACCCTTGGGACCAACTCCAGCCCCAGGATGCGACGAGCCGACATCGAGGTGCCAAACCATGCCGTCGATATGGACTCTTGGGCAAGATCAGCCTGTTATCCCCGGGGTACCTTTTATCCGTTGAGCGACACCGCTTCCACCAGCCAGTGCCGGATCACTAGTCCCTGCTTTCGCACCTGCTCGACCCGTCAGTCTCACAGTCAAGCTCCCTTATACACTTACACTCACCACCTGATTGCCAACCAGGCTGAGGGAACCTTTGGGCGCCTCCGTTACCCTTTAGGAGGCAACCGCCCCAGTTAAACTACCCACCAGGCACTGTCCCCAATCCGGATCACGGACCCAGGTTAGATGCCCAGAACGACCAGAGTGGTATTTCACCAACGACTCCACGACCACTAGCGTGACCGCTTCCCAGTCTCCCACCTATCCTACACAAGCCGAACCAAACACCAATACCAAGCTATAGTAAAGGTCCCGGGGTCTTTCCGTCCTGCCGCGCGAAACGAGCATCTTTACTCGTACTGCAATTTCACCGGGCCTGTGGTCGAGACAGCGGAGAAGTCGTTACGCCATTCGTGCAGGTCGGAACTTACCCGACAAGGAATTTCGCTACCTTAGGATGGTTATAGTTACCACCGCCGTTTACTGGCGCTTAAATTCTCCGCTACACCCCAAAAAAGGGGTTCACGGGTCCTCTTAACGTTCCAGCACCGGGCAGGCGTCAGTCCGTATACCTCGCCTTACAGCTTCGCACGGACCTGTGTTTTTAGTAAACAGTCGCTTCTCCCTGGCCTCTGCGACCACCACCAGCTCCCACCGCACGGGCGTTCACCAGCAGTGGCCCCCCTTCTCCCAAAGTTACGGGGGCAATTTGCCGAATTCCTTAACCACAGTTCACCCGACCGCCTCGGTATTCTCTACCTGACCACCTGTGTCGGTTTCGGGTACGGGCCGTGCACACACTCGCTAGAGGCTTTTCTCGGCAGCATGGGATCACTCACTTCACCACCACGGCTACGCATCACCCCTCACCCACAACGGCATGCGGATTTCCCTACACACCGGGCTACAGGCTTACACCAGTACAACCACTCACTGGCAGAGCTACCCTCCTGCGTCACCCCATCACTTGACTACTACCCCATCAGGTCCCATGCACCCACCAGAACAGTCCGAAAACCACTCCAGCAAGCGGATGGTTAGTCTCAAAGGATTCACCATGGACGCATGCACACGGGTACGGGAATATCAACCCGTTCTCCATCGACTACGCCTGTCGGCCTCGCCTTAGGCCCCGACTCACCCTGGGCGGACGAACCTTCCCCAGGAACCCTTGGTCATCCGGCGGCAGAGATTCTCACTCTGCACTCGCTACTCATGCCTGCATTCTCACTCCCACACACTCCACACCACGGTCACCCGGATGCTTCACCGCATGCAGGACGCTCCCCTACCCAACAAACCACACGGGCTCATTGACATGGCTTCGGCGGTACGCTTCAGCCCCCTACATTGTCGGCGCAGGACCACTTGACCAGTGAGCTATTACGCACTCTTTCAAGGATGGCTGCTTCTAAGCCAACCTCCTGGTTGTCTCAGCAATCCCACATCCTTTCCCACTAAGCGCACACTTAGGGGCCTTAGCCGATGTTCTGGGCTGTTTCCCTCTCGACGACGAAGCTTCTCCCCCGCCGTCTCACTGCCACGCTCAACTCAGATGTATTCGAAGTTTGGCTGATCTCAGTAACCCGCGAAGGCCCATCAACCAACCAGCGCCCTACCCCACCCAAGCACCACGCGACGCTGCACCTAAATGCATTTCGGGGAGAACCAGCTATCACGGAGTTTGATTGGCCTTTCACCCCTACCCACAACTCATCCCCCAGGTTTTCAACCCTGGTGGGTTCGGGCCTCCACACGGTCTTACCCGCGCTTCACCCTGGCCATGGGTAGATCACCCCGCTTCGGGTCTGCACCACGCGACTCAACGCCCTCTTCAGACTCGCTTTCGCTCCGACTACCCCACACCGGGTTAACCTCGCCACGCAGCAGCAACTCGCAGGCTCATTCTTCAAAAGGCACGCCATCACCCAAAGGCTCTGACGGATTGCAGGCACACGGTTTCAGGAACTCTTTCACTCCCCTCCCGGGGTACTTTTCACCATTCCCTCACGGTACTATCCACTATCGGTCACCAGGAAGTATTTAGGCTTAGCGAGTGGTCCCGCCAGATTCACAACGCCCTCCACGGAAACGCTGCTACTCGGGACAACCACCACACCCAGCATGCAGGCTTTCACCTACGGGACTCTCACCCACTCCGGCCAGGCATCCCAACCTGTTCGACTAACCCACACACCCAAGCTGAGAGAGTGACAGCTCTCCCCAGTGGCATCCCACAACCCCGCACACGCAACCCCTGCCAGGTATCACACGCGCACGGTTTAGCCTCCTCCGCTTTCGCTCGCCACTACTCACGGAATCACCAGTGTTTTCTCTTCCTACGGGTACTAAGATGTTTCACTTCCCCGCGTTCCCCCCAACACCCTATACATTCAGATGCTGGTAACCCGACATCACTCGGGCTGGGTTACCCCATTCGGACACCCTCGGATCACAGCTCGGTTGACAACTCCCCGAGGATTATCGCAGCCTCCCACGTCCTTCATCGGCCCCTGGTGCCCAGGCATCCACCATGTGCCCTACATAACTTGGCCACAAAGATGCTCGCACCCACTATACAATTCTCAAACAACAACCCAAGACAACACACCCACACCACGCAGGCCTGTTCCCTCAGACACCCAACAGCGGACCATTTCACCCACCCCACCCAGGAGGCAGACAGACCAGTGTGTTCCACAAACCATCAAGCAACCCACAACACACGAACACACGCCGTGTCAGCTGCGGACACTCCAACCACCCCACCCACAACCACACAGGCCACAGGCACGATGGCGGGCAACGTTGCTCCTTAGAAAGGAGGTGATCCAGCCGCACCTTCCGGTACGGCTACCTTGTTACGACTTCGTCCCAATCGCCAGTCCCACCTTCGACCACTCCCCCCGGAAACCGGTTGGGCCATGGGCTTCGGGTGTTACCGACTTTCATGACGTGACGGGCGGTGTGTACAAGGCCCGGGAACGTATTCACCGCAGCACTGCTGATCTGCGATTACTAGCGACTCCGACTTCACGGGGTCGAGTTGCAGACCCCGATCCGAACTGAGACCGGCTTTAAGGGATTCGCTCCACCTCACGGTATCGCCACCCTCTGTACCAGCCATTGTAGCATGTGTGAAGCCCTGGACATAAGGGGCATGATGACTTGACGTCATCCCCACCTTCCTCCGAGTTGACCCCGGCAGTCCCCCACGAGTCCCCGACCGAATCGCTGGCAACATGGGGCAAGGGTTGCGCTCGTTGCGGGACTTAACCCAACATCTCACGACACGAGCTGACGACAGCCATGCACCACCTGTACACCAACCACAAGGGAAACTATGTCTCCATAGCAATCTGGTGCATGTCAAACCCAGGTAAGGTTCTTCGCGTTGCATCGAATTAATCCACATGCTCCGCCGCTTGTGCGGGCCCCCGTCAATTCCTTTGAGTTTTAGCCTTGCGGCCGTACTCCCCAGGCGGGGCGCTTAATGCGTTAGCTACGGCACGGACACCGTGGAACCAGTCCCCACACCTAGCGCCCAACGTTTACGGCGTGGACTACCAGGGTATCTAATCCTGTTCGCTCCCCACGCTTTCGCTCCTCAGCGTCAGTATCGGCCCAGAGACCCGCCTTCGCCACCGGTGTTCCTCCTGATATCTGCGCATTTCACCGCTACACCAGGAATTCCAGTCTCCCCTACCGAACTCAAGTCTGCCCGTATCGACCGCAAGCCCACAGTTAAGCTGCAGGTTTTCACGGCCGACGCGACAAACCGCCTACGAGCTCTTTACGCCCAATAAATCCGGACAACGCTCGCACCCTACGTATTACCGCGGCTGCTGGCACGTAGTTAGCCGGTGCTTCTTCTACACCTACCGTCACCCGAAGGCTTCGTCGATGTCGAAAGAGGTTTACAACCCGAAGGCCGTCATCCCCCACGCGGCGTTGCTGCGTCAGGCTTTCGCCCATTGCGCAAGATTCCCCACTGCTGCCTCCCGTAGGAGTCTGGGCCGTGTCTCAGTCCCAGTGTGGCCGGTCACCCTCTCAGGCCGGCTACCCGTCGTCGCCTTGGTAGGCCATCACCCCACCAACAAGCTGATAGGCCGCGGGCTCAACCTACACCGCCGGAACTTTCCACACACAGACCATGCGGCCATGCGTCCTATCCGGTATTAGACCCCGTTTCCAAGGCTTATCCCAGAGTGCAGGGCAGATTACCCACGTGTTACTCACCCGTTCGCCACTCATCCACCCACCGAAGCGGGCTTCAGCGTTCGACTTGCATGTGTTAAGCACGCCGCCAGCGTTCGTCCTGAGCCAGGATCAAACTCTCCAACAATGCATCGGAAACAATCCCAGCAAAAACACCCTCAACCCCACACACGAGGGAGAGTGCTCCTACTCAAAGAAACCCCACCACACACCACAATACACAACACCACAGTGCATGGCCAAGGGCACTAATCAAACACTAGCCATCAAAACAATCCGCTGTTGAGTTCTCAAAGAACACACCCACACCACAACCAACCCACCAACAATCAGGTCAGCCCTGGGGAGCAATTCTCACCGCTTCGTTCTCGGTATCTCCAACCTTAGACCATCCCGATTTCGACTGTCAAACCGGGGGGTCCGCAAACCCGAACCACACACCAGCCCCACACCGAAACCAACGGCCCTCAGTTATCAACACCCAAAACAACCGCATTATCAAACTACCAGAACCAGCGAAACCCGAACCAACCCGGGGCCCACAACCCCACACGGCCAGCCACCAACAATTTCACCGATTCCAAAACCGGAGCGCCCACTCTACCACCCACAGGCAGGAGCTTGGTTCGCCACCCCGCATCAACCGCCCGACCCGATTCCCCGGCCCGTGCCGCGCTGACAAGAAATAATCTACACGCCCCGGAAAACCCCCACGAAACCACCCCCCACCAAAAGACAAAACACCAGGTCAGCGGATGTTCTTGCGACCTGCGGGGCATCCGCGGCGGCGGGGCTTCCACCATCGGGTGGTCCTCGTTCTCCATCGGGTTGAGATCGCGAAGCGCAGGTAGCCTCCCAGACGATCCGTCGGAACGGGGGTTGTAGTGGACGCGACACCGATCTACACCGAGCTGCGCAAGACCTTGATGGACCCGGAGGACACCAACTGGGAGCCCAGCGCCCCGCCGGAGTTCGCCGCAGCGCTGACCGAACGGGTCGAACAGAAGGGGACTTCGCAGTCGAAGAAGCGGTCCGGATCGCGCGGGCGTTCGCGCAGGCACCGCGCCGAGGACTGAGCTCCGACCACCGCGCACCGCACCGATCCCGCCTTGTGGGTCGGTGCGGTTTCTCGTCAGGAGCCGCTCGCCGCCGCCTCCCGGCGCTCCCGCTGGCGGACCGGGTCCGGGACCGGGGCCGCCGCGAGCAGTCGCCGGGTGTACGGGTGTTGTGGGTCACCCAGCACGTCGGCGCGCTCGCCCTGCTCGACGATCCGACCGCGGTGCAGCACCGCGACCCGACGTGCCAGCAGGTCCACCACCGCGAGGTCGTGGCTGATGAACAGGCAGCTGAAGTTCAGCCGGCGCTGCAGGTCCTGGAACAGCCGGAGCACCGCGTCCTGCACGGAGACGTCCAGGGCGCTGGTGGGTTCGTCGGCGATGAGCAGTTGCGGTTCCAGGGCGAGCGCGCGGGCGATGCTCACCCGCTGCCGCTGACCGCCGGAGAGCTCGTGCGGGAAGCGGCGGCGGGTGGCGGAACCGAGTTCCACGGCGTCGAGCAGCGCGTCGACGCGGGCGGCGAGCTCGCGGCCGCGTGCGACGCGGTGCAGGCGGAGCGGTTCGGCGATGCTGTCGCCGATGGTCAGCCGCGGGTTCAGCGAGGAGCTTGGGTCCTGGAAGACGATGCCGATCCCGCGGCGCAGCGGCCGCAACCGCCGGGCCGACAGGTGCGTGACGTCCCGACCGTCGAGGACGATCCGCCCGGCGGTCGGTTCCACCAGCCTGGCAACGCACCTGCCCACCGTGGACTTCCCGGAGCCGGACTCGCCGACCAGCGCGAGCACTTCACCTCGGCCGACGTGCAACGAGACTCCGTCGACCGCGCGGTGGCCGCCGTAGCTCATCACCAGGTCCTCGACGTGCAGGACCGGCTCCGCCGTGCTCTCCGGTTCCGCCTGGCGCACCCGGAGGCGCGGCACGGCGGCCAGCAGGCGCTCGGTGTAGTCGTGCGCGGGTGCGCGGAAGAGGCGATCGACCTCGGCCTGTTCGACGACCTCGCCGCGGTACAGGACCACGACCCGGTCGGCGATGTCGGCGACCACGCCCATGTCGTGGGTGATGAGCAGGATCGCCATGCCGAGGCGTTCGCGCAGGTCGCGCAGCAGGGCCAGGATCTCGGCCTGCACCGTGACGTCCAGGGCCGTGGTGGGTTCGTCGGCGATGAGCACCTCGGGTTCGCAGGCCAGTGCCATGGCGATCATCACGCGCTGCCGCTGTCCGCCGGACAGCTGGTGCGGGTACTGCCGCACGCGCCGACGCGGTTCCGGCACGCCCACCAGGTCCAGCAGTTCGACCGCGCGCTCCCGGGCCGCGGCCGCGGTGGTGTCGGTGTGCAGCCGGATCGCTTCGACGAGTTGCCAGCCGATGGTGACCGGGTTGAGCGAGGTCATCGGCTCCTGGAAGATCATCGCGATCTTCCGGCCGCGGACCCGCCGCAGCTCGCGCGCGGACATCTCCAGCAGCGATGTCCCGCGCAGCGCCACATCGCCGGTCACCTCGGCCGTCGGGGGCAGCAGGCCGAGCGCGGACATCGCGGTGACGCTCTTGCCCGACCCGGATTCGCCGACGACCGCCAGGATCTCGCCGGGCGCGACGCCGAACGTCGCGCCCCGGACGGCGTCGGTGGTGCCCTGCTCGGTGTGGAAGCGCACCCGCAGATCGGTGAAGCTCAACAACTCGGTCATCGGCTCCCCTTCGGGTCGAGGGCGTCCCGCAGCCCGTCGCCGAGGAGGTTGAACCCGAGGGTAGCGAGCACGATCGTCAGACCGGGGAAGACGACCAGCCACGGCGCCTGCGCGAAGTAGGTCTGCGCGGCGGAGAGCATCACGCCCAGCGACGGTGTCGGGGGTTGCACGCCCAGTCCCAGGAAGGACAGCAGCGCCTCGCCGATGATCGCCTGCGGGATCGCGACGGTGACCTGCACCAGCAGGGCGTTGATCGAGTTCGGCAAGACGTGCCGGAACAGCACGGTGCCGCCGCGCGCCCGGCCGCGACCGACGCCGCGACGTACTCCTCGGTGGCCAGGCGCAGCGCCTCGCCGCGCACCACCCGGATCAGGTTCGGGACCTGGGACACGCCGATGGCGATGGCCGCGTTGAGCATCGAGGCGCCCAGCACCGCGGCCAGTCCGACCGCCAGGACGAGGAACGGGAACGCCAGCAGCGTGTCCGTGACGCGCGACACGACCGCGTCGACGGCGCCGCGGTAGTAACCCGCGACCAGGCCCAGCGGAACCGCGACGACCAGCGCGAGGAGAACGGACACCACGCCGACGAACACCGACGCGCGCACGCCGAAGAACACCCGGGACAGCTGGTCGCGGCCGAGTTCGTCGGTGCCCAGCAGCGCTGTCGGGGACGGTTGGCCCAGCACGTGGTCGAAATCCACCGCAGCCGGGTCCGCCGGCGCGAGCAGCGGTGCCGCCAGCGCCACCAGCACCAGCGCGGCGGCCAGCACCAGGCCGACGACACCGGTCCGGTGCCGCAGCAGCCGGCGCAGCACGCGGCGGGATCCGGTGGCGGCGACCAGCGTCATGCGGCACCTCCGCGAACCCGGATGCGCGGGTCGACGACCGAGTACAGCAGGTCGACCAGCAGGTTCACCACGATGTAGCCGGTCGCGGTGACCAGCACCGCCGCCTGGATGACCGGGTAGTCGCGGGTGAACACGGCGTCGACCATCAGCTTGCCGAACCCGGGCAGCACGAAGATCTGCTCGGTGACCACGGCGCCGGAGATGAGCAGGCCGAGTTGCAGGCCGAGGATCGTCAGCACCGTGATGAGGCTGTTGCGCAGTCCGTGCACGCCGACGACGCGCGCCTCCGAAGCGCCCTTGGCGCGCGCGGTGCGGACGTAGTCCGACGTCAACGAGTCCAACATGGACGATCGCATCTGCCGCATCAGCACCGCCGCCAGACCGCTGCCGAGCACGAACGCGGGCAGCACGAGGTGTTCCAGGTTTCCCAGCGGTGATTCGGTGAACGGCACGTACCCGGACGACGGCAGCGCGCCGAGGCCGACGGCGAACACCAGCACGCACATCAGGCCGAGCCAGAAGTTCGGGATGGACAGCCCGAACAGCGACAGACCGTTGCCCAACCAGTCCAGGAGTCCGCCGCGGCGGGCCGCCGCGAGCACTCCGCTGGTCAACCCGACCAACGCGGCGAACAGCAGGCTCAGCACGGCCAGTTCCAGGGTGACCGGCAGCCGGGTGAGGATGATCTCGCCGACCGGCAGGCCGGTGTTCGCCGAGTCGCCGAAGTCGCCGCGCAATGCGCGGCCCACCCAGGTGGCGTACTGCACCGGGATCGGCCGGTCCAGGCCGTAGGCGTGCCGGATCTGGGCGATCGCGATGTCGTCGGCCTCCGGCCCGGCGAGCGCGACCGCCGGGTCGCCCGGCAGCGCGCGCAGGCCCGCGAACACCACCACCGACACCAGCACCAGCGTCACCAGCGATTGCAGGACTCGGTTGACCGCGTAGCCGCGCCGCATCTCAGCTCCCGGTCGCCAGGTGTCCGGCGGTCTTCATCCGCATGATCCCGTCGGGGAAGACCGCAACGCCGGCGATGTCGCTGGTGTGCGCCGTGTAGTACTGCTCCCGGTAGAGGTAGACGACGTTGTTGCGCTGCTGGAGCTGCTCGACGATCCGCTCGTAGAGCTCGCGACGCCGGGCCGGGTCGGCCTCGGCCGCGGCCTGCTTGATCAGCGCGTCGGTCTCCGGGGTCGAGTAGCCGGAGTAGTTCTGCGCGCCGCCGAGGGTCTGGATGCCGGAGATGTTGCCGTCCGGGTCGGGGCGGCCGGACCAGCCGATCAGCATGGTCTGGAAACGGCCCTTCTTGCCCGCCGCGATCTCGGCCGTCGCTTCGGTGGGGTGCAGCGCCACGTCGAACCCGGCTTCGGCGGCCATCGCCTGGACCACCTGGCCGACGCGCAGCGCGGAGACGCTGTTCTGCAGCGTCAGGTCGACGTGGAGCGGGGTGCGCACCCCGGCTTCGGCCAGCAGCCGCCGGGCACCGGCGACGTCGTGCGGCGGGCACTCCTGCGTCTTCGGCGTGGCGAACTCGCTGTTCGGCGGGATCGGCCCGCACGCGGTGCGGTACAGGCCGTTGAAGGCGATGCGGTTGAGCGTGCGCCGGTCGATCGCCAGCGAAAACGCCTGGCGCACGCGGGAATCAGCGGCGAGCGGGCCGGGCACGCGGCCCGGTCTCCCGTCGACGTTGCCGATGTTCACCGTGATTCCCATGTACTGCACGGAAGGCTGGTTGAGCACCACGATGCCCTTTTCCCGCGACGCGATCGGCACGTCCGGCGTACCGACCTTCCAGGCCACGTCGAACTCGCCGGAGCGGAGGTTGGCCATCCGGATGTTGTCGTCGGGCACCGCCCGGTAGACCAGCCGGTCGAGCTTCACCCGGTCCCGGTCGTAGTAGAACTCGCTGCGCCGCAACACGATCCGGTCCTGCGCGACGCGCTCGACGAAGCTGAACGGGCCGACGCACACCGGGGCGTCGGAGAAGTGCTCACCGAGTTCGTCGAGCCTGGCCGGGGACATGATCATCCCGGCGCGGTCGGCCAGCAGGCTGGGCAGCGGCGAATACGGCTCGGACAGCCGCAGCCGGACGGTGTCCGGGTCGACGACCTCGACGGAGCGGACGGCCTTGAGCTCGGTGCGGCGCTGCGAGCCGGGCAGTTCCCGGTGCCGGTCGAGGCTCTTCTTGACCGCTGCGGCGTCGAACGGCGTGCCGTCGTTGAACCGGACGCCGCGGCGCAGCGGGATCGTCAACTCGCGGCCGTCCGGCGAAACCCGCGGCATCGCCGCGGCGAGTTGGGGCACCACGCGGCTGTGCTCGTCGACGTCGTAGAGCTTCTCGCACATGCTCCCGAACACCTGGCGGCCGGCGAGCGTGGTGCCCAGCGTCGGGTCGAGCCGGTCGGGCTCCTGGTCCAGCGCGATGACGGCTTCGCCGCCGCGCACCGTCGGTGCCTGGACCGAGGAGCGGACCCGGGCGGCCGTCCGGTCGACGTCGACCAGCGGAGCGCAGGCCGTCGCGGCGACGGCGAGCACGGCCAACGAGGCGCACCACCCGTACCGTGCCGCCACACCCGCCTCCCGATGATCTCGGCAGCCGAACGCCGAAACCGTATGGTCTGCGGGGCGGCCTGTCCATAGGCCGCTGCGGCGACGTTCAGTCCACCGCCGAGGAGAACTGCGGCAGCAACACCGCCGGAACGCGCGGCGATTCCTGCTGCCCGGCCTGGTTGTCCGACGGCGGCTCGAACAGCGCCTGCTCGGGCTGTCCGGGCTCGGCGGGGGCGGCGTGCTCGGCCTCGTCGCGGGCCTTCTTGTTCAGGTGCTCGCGGGTTCGCTGGGCCGCGCCGCGAATCTGCTCGGTGAGTTGCTTGTTCGCCTGCCGGACGCGGCGGTCATCGCGCTCCTGCTGGCGCGGGCCGGTCTGCGGTTCGGGTTTGGGCTGGCGCGCGTGCTCGATGTAGCGGTCGAACACCGAACGCAGTTGACGAGCATGTCGTTCGTTCAGGTCGATTTCGTACGTCACGCCGTCCAGCGCGAAGGTGACGGTGTGCTGCGCTGGGGAACCGTCGATGTCGTCGACGAGTTCGACCTGAATCCGCTCGGCCATGATCACCTGTCTCGGGAACGTGCCCCGCCTCGATCCGCGACACTTGCAGGTAAGACTACCGCGAGCCCATGACCACGTTGTAGCACGCGGCGTCGCCGTTGTCTCGCGTCAACCATAGAGCAGCACGGCATCCCACTCATAACCGCCGTGCGGGTCACGTATCCGGCGCACAACACTGCCCGGCGGAAACGCTCAGTAACCACCCCGAACACAAAGGGAAAGTAATCTGGAGCACAGCTGCAAACCCTGACCGCGGGTGGAACATTCTTGCGGCCATCGTTTATTGTTCGCTCGCCTTCGCCGTAGGCCGCGCGAAGACCAACGCCAATTACGATCCGGAATCGAGGGTTCACAGTGGCGCAGAAAGTCACCGTCCAGCTGGTCGACGATATCGACGGCTCAGTAGCGGACACCACGGTCGAGTTCGCCCTGGACGGGGTGAGCTACACGATCGACCTGTCCCACGACAACGCCGCGAAACTCCGCGACTCCTTGGCGTCTTTCGTGGCCAGCGCCCGACGCACCGGGGGGCGCAAGCGCCCCGCGGGCAAGCCCGGCAAGTCGCCGTCGCCGGCGCCCACCGCCGCCGACCGGGAACGCAACCAGGCCATTCGGGAATGGGCCCGGGAACAGGGCCTCAAGGTTTCCGACCGCGGGCGCATTCCGGCGGATGTCGTCGAGGCCTACGACAACGCCCATTGACCGCCGCGGCGCGGGTGACCGGAACAAATCGGCCACCCGCGCCAATGCTCCCGGCGCAATGGCTCAACGGCCGGCGAGGAAGTCGGTGATCTCCTCGCGAGTGGGCATCGAACTGCTGGCGCCGGTGCGCTGCACCGATACCGCCGCGGCGGCCGAGCCCCAGCGCAGCGCCTCGGTCATGTCCGCACCTTCGGCCAGTGCCGTGCACAGCACGCCCGCGAAGGTGTCCCCGGCGGCGGTGGTGTCGACCGCCGCGACCGGGAAGCTGGGCACCTCCACGACGTCACCGCTCCGGTTGCCGTAGAGCGACCCGCGGCCACCGAGCGTGATCACGACTTCGGGCACCCGCTCCAGTAGCGTGCGCAGCGCGCGGTGCGGGTCGTCGTCCCCGGCGAGGATCGCCGCCTCGTGCTCGTTGGGCACCAGCAGGTCCACATTCGACAGGATGTCCTCGGACAGCTCCGCGGCCGGTGCCGGGGTGAGCACCACGCGGACGCCGTTGCGGCGTCCCGCGGCAGCCGCCGCCTCGACCCCGGAGAACGGAATTTCCAGTTGCAGCAGCAGGCTTTTCGATCCGGCGATGAGTTCCTCGTCGCCGTCGGCCAGCCCGTCCACCGCGGCGTTGGCCCCCGGCACCACGACGATCGAGTTCCCGCCCTCGTCGTCGACCACGATGTGCGCCGTGCCGCTGCGACCCGGAACCGTCCGCACCCCGGTCACGTCCACATCGGACTCGCGCAGGATGTCGCGGATCTGACCGCCCAGGTCGTCGTCGCCGACGGCGCCGATCATCCGCACGTTCGCGCCCGCCTTGGCCGCTGCCAGCGCCTGGTTCGCCCCCTTGCCGCCCGGCACCGTGTGGAACTCGCGGCCCAGCACCGTCTCGCCCCGCTTCGGAGCGGTGGGCACGTAGGCCACCAGGTCCATGTTGCAGCTGCCGAAAACCACCAAGTTCGTCGTCACGTGGTCCATCATCGCTGATGGAGGTGCGTGCCCGGTCGGCCCCGCCGACCGGGTCGCGCGTCCGGCGACGACGTACCATGCCGTCCAACCAGCGAGGAGAGGCAAGACGCGGTGGACTACGCGGTGACAGCGGAGCTCGAACCACCGGTGGCGGTGAGCGAGCTCGACGCGCTGCAGCAGGAAGGGATCGCGGCGGTGTTGGACCGCCACCTCGCGATGGTCGAAGGCGTCGCGGACGACATCGACGTCCTCGACTACCGCATCGAGGTGCATCCCCGCGGGGCCAGCGTCGTCCTCGCCGTCGACGCCCCGTCGCTGAGCTCCGCCGAGCAGGCCGCCGCTGCGGTGCTCGACGAGCTGATCGGCGAGAGCGACGTGCTCACCGGGTGGGCCGTGGCCCACTCCGAGGTGCGCATCACCGAGGACGACTTCAACCGCCGCCTGGCCGAGGCCGACGACGAGCTCGAAGCGGCCGTCGAGGAGGCCCTCGACGGCGCCGCCGAGGAGGTCGAGGAAACCGCCCTGGACGCCGAGCACTGGCGCGAACGCCTCGGCTCGCTGGCAGCCCGGCTGCGGGCGTTCGGACCCGAAGCGTTCGGGCGCGGCGGCCAGCCGGGCGAGGGCGAACGGCTCGCGGCCGGGGCGCTGGTGCACGCCGTCCGCGTGGTCACCGACGAGATCTTCTACGACGAGCTCGCGCTGGCGGTCAACAACGCCACCGTCGCCGACGCGGTCGGCCTGCTGGTCCTGGAGGAGCTGCCGCCCTGCTACGACCACCGGTACGACTCGCTGTTCGCCCGGTCGTTCCTGCTGGCCACGGCCGCGGTGGCGGTCCGGCTCACCGAACCGGCGTGGACCCCGCCGCGCACCGTCGCCGAGTCCCTCGGACTGCGCCTGGTCGTCAACGAGGCGCGGGTGATGCTGGAGGCGGCCGAGCTGATGGACTGGGAGACCAGCGAGGCCGCGTTCGGGGCGTTCGCCGACCGCGCCTTCGCCGACCTGGATCACGAGGAGCTCTACGAGGTCGCGCTGCCGCTGGCCGACGACGGCGAGCTGGAGACCGTGGAGCAGGTCGGCAAGCTGGAAGCCGAGCTGCGCTCCCGCGGCCTGGCCTTCGACCAGTGGTTCACCCCGCGCGACGGTTCCGCGCGCGAGCAGGGGACCCACCCGTACCTCTGGTCCCTGTAGACGCGAAGACGGCCTGCTCGTTCCGCGTGGCGGAACGAGCAGGCCGTCTTCAGTGCCTGTCTTCGGACTGGGCCGGTAAGGGCGACAGCTGGGGCGCTGGCGGCCTTTCAGGAGGGGCTCCCGGGGCGAGCCGGGACGCTGGGGTTCCGCTCCCGGCACCGCCACTCAGAACGAGTTCAGAGACAGGACTCAACCCTGGTTGCGGACCGAGTACGGCGGGACGGTGCAGCCGATGAGGCTCGCCTCGTCGATCGTCTGCGGGCGGTAGGAGATCTTCGGGAACGCTTCGAGCATGACGTTGGTGGGGTCATCGACCTGCTCGACGCGACCGAACAGGAACGCCCACTCGTGCTCGTCCGAACCGAAGTACGCCACCGTGTCGAACACGTTGCGGAACCGGTTGTAGGCGCGGATCAGGGTCTCGTTGCGCCACACCGTCGGGCAGCCGGCCTGGAAGGCGACGACGCCGCCGGGCGAGAGGACCGTCTGGCAGCGGCGGACGAACTCCTCGCCGTAGAGGCGGTTGTGCTGGGCGTCGTCGGAGTCGGCGCGTTCGTCGGGCAGGTCGACGACGACGACGTCGTAGCCCTCCGGAGGCGCCTGGTCCAGGAAGCCCCAGCCGTCGGCGTAGTGCAGCGCGACCGGACCGTCACCGCTCTCCGCGCGGGAGAGCTCCTCGGTGGTGTAGCCGTAGGGCAGGTGCTCCGCGCAGATGCGCACGCACTCCTGGTCGATGTCGACGTGGTCGACCCGACTCGCCCCGGCCTGCACCGACATCTGGCTGGCGACACCTTCGCTGGAGCCGATGATCAGCACCCGCTCGACCTTGGCGGCCAGCAGGAACGCCGGGACCATCATGGCCTCGTGGTAGACGAGCTGGGAGAACTCGGTGCTCTGCCGGTCGTCGTCGCAGAACAGCGAGATGCCCTGCCCGGTGCGGCCGATGACCACGTGCTGGAACGCGGTATCGCCTTCCCACAGCACCTCGTCGATCCGCCACAGGCGCTGCAGGTCGGCGCCCATCGGCTCCTGGATCCAGCGGTGCCCGTCGAGTTCGATCAACGGTGCTCCTCCTTGCGTCGGCGTGCCCGGTGGGGCGTTGTCACGAGGTCAGTCCGGCGTAGTCGCGGCCGCGGTGCACGGTCTGGGTGTTCATCGAGGTCGGGTTGAGCGCCTCGGCGAGCAGCCGGACCGCTCGCTCCGGTTGTGCGGTGTGTCCGCAGGTGAAGACGTCGATGAAGATCGATCCGTCCTCGGGGTAGGTGTGCAGCGAAGCGTGGGATTCCGACAGCAGCGCCAACACCGTGACGCCCTGCGGATCGAACCGCTTCGCGATCATGTCGCACACCGTCGCGTGAGACTCGTTCAGCGCGGTGTGCAGAGTTTCCCGCAGGAACTGCTCGTCGTCGAGCAGTTCCGGGTCAACGCCCTCCAGCTCGGCGAGCACGTGCTGGCCGGTGAACAGACCGACCGGCGCCGTCCCGGTGTCAACGGACATCTATCGACCTCCCATCATTTCGCAGATTTCACCTGTGGGGGCGTGGAAGACGTCGGCGGCGGCTCAGGCGTCGCCGTCGACGCAGTAGGTGGGCAGCGGTGTGAAACCGTTGAAGCCCACCGACGAGTAACTCGCCGTGTACGCGCCGGCGCTGAGCAGGTCGACGGTGTCGCCGCCCCGCAGCGTCAGCGGCAGCCGGTAGCGGTGGCGCTGGTACAGCACATCATCGCCGTCGCAGGTCGGACCCGCCAACACGACCGGGCCGACCGGATCGCCGTCGCGGGACGTGCGCAGCCGGTAGGTGATGGCCTCGCCCTCGGTCTCGGCCAGGCCGTTGTAGCGGCCGATGTCCAGGTACACCCAGCGGCCGTCGCCGTCGCAGGCGTCGGTGACCAGCACGACCTCGCTGCGCAGCACGCCGGCGTCGCCGACCACGTGCCGACCGGGTTCGACGAGCAGTTCGGGACGCCCGTCGCCGAAGTGCCGGTCCAGCGCCTCCTCGATGCCGCGCACGTAGTCCTCCAGCGGCGGCGTGGAGTCGGTGTAGCGGGCGGGCAGACCACCGCCCAGGTTCACCATGCGCAGCTCGACGCCCTGGGCCGCGCAGCCCTCGAAAACCCGCCGTGCGGCGTTGATTCCGTGTTCCCACGCGGCCGGGTCCTGCTGCTGCGATCCACTGTGGAAAGACACGCCGTAGGCGTCCAGGCCGAGTTCGCGGGCGCGCACCAGCAGCCGCACCGCCGTCTCCGGCGGGCAGCCGAACTTGCGGCCGAAGGGCGTGCGGGAACCGGTGTTGTCCACCAGCACCCGGCAGAACACCTTCGACCCGGGCGCGGCCTCGGCGATGCCCGCCAGGTCCGCGGCGCTGTCGGTGGCGAACAGCCGCACGCCCTGGGCGTGCGCGCGGGCCACGTCGCGGCGCTTCTTGATCGTGTTGCCGTAGGAGATCGTCTCGGGCGCGGCTCCCTTGGCCAGGCACAGTTCGATCTCACCGGGACTGGCGACGTCGAACGACGCGCCCAGTCCGACCAGTTCTCCGACGACTTCGGGAGTGGGATTGGCCTTGACCGCGTAGCAGATCCGTGCGTCCGGCAACGCGGTGCGCAGTTGCCGGTAGCGCTGCCGGACCGTGGCGAGATCCACGACCAGGCAGGGTGTTTCGGGACGCTGCCGGTCGAGGAACCGGCGGATCGGGTCCGACTCAACGGATTCGGCGGTGCCGCTCGGGCGGTCCGTCACACCGGTGGTGGCGGACAGATCGGTCAATCCCGTTACCTCCGTCTCGGGTGGTGCGGTGTGGATTGGCGCGGGCGATCGCCCACTTGAGGACGTAACTGCGACCAAGCACGGTACCTCGCTGCCCGGGGCGCTTTCGAACCGCCCGGCGCCCATCCCCCGGTCAGCGGAGCGCCGCTGTGCGCACCCGCACAGACCGTGCGCGGCGCGTGTCCGGTCCGGCGCGCGCGGTCACCTCACGAGAACCGCGAATCGCCCGCGCTGCCCTCCAGTTCCAGGGCCAGGTAGAAGTCGACGCGGTCGGCGAACTCGGTCAGGTTGCGACCGGTGATCTCCTCGATGCGCTGGATCCGGTAACGCAGCGTGTTGACGTGCACGTGCAGCAGCTTGGCGCAGCGCGACCACGATCCCGAGCAGTCCAGGAACACCCGCAGCGTGCGCACCAGGTCCGAGTTGTGCGCCCGGTCGTAGGCGATGAGCCGCGACAGCAGGCGACGCCGGTAGGAGCTGCGCAGCTCGTCGGGCAGCGAGGCCAGCAGCACGGCGTGCGAGGCGAGGTCGGCGGCGCCGACGACGCGCGCCCGCCCCTCGCCGCGCTGCGCGAGCCTGCGGGCGTGGCCCGCTTCCTCCAGGGCACCGCGCAGGCCGGTGGCGCGGCTGATGTCGCTGACGCCGACCGCCAGCTTCCGCGGACCGAGGCCCGGCTCGATGGCCGCCGCGATGCGCCGCAGCTGGTCGTCGAGCCCTTCCAGGTGCTCGGCGTCGTCGGCGAACAGGGCGGCCGAGCCGTCGCCGAGCGGGGACGTGACCGCGGGCAGCCGGGTCGCCGCGGCGATCTCCCGCAGCAGCGCCGTGGCCGCGGCGGGCTCGCCCACGTGCAGGGACACCGCGCGCAGCGGTTCCCCGGCGGGCAGTCCGGCGGTCTCCAGGCGGGCCGCGATGTCCACCGGGCTGGAGGTGCCGTCGAGCAGCCGCCGCAGCGCGGCCTCCACGGAGCGCCCGGCGATGCGGCGGGCCTCGTCGACCCGGGAGCGGACCAGCGCGACCACGGTGGCCAGGTCGGTGGCGATGGCCTCCTGCTCCTGCGACCAGGCGTCGAGGTCACCGCGGACCAGCAGGAACCAGCGGGCGGCGGCCGGTTGGGTCTCCGACTCCACCGGCCAGAGCACGTAGTCGTGGGCGGCGCGCACCGCGCGGGGCAGTTCTTCGCCGGTGGTGAGCTCGCCGACGAGCGCGTCGCGTTCGGCGTCGGTGAGCTCGGCCGTTCCGCCGACCGTCCAGCCGACGCCGGACAGCACCCAGCAGTCGGCGCCGAGTTCCTCGGCCGCCATGCACAGCACGTGGTCGAGATCGGCGCCCGCGGCCACCGCGGACACCAGTTCCCGACGGGGCGCGGCGCGGCGCTGGACCCGGTCGGCGAGCGTGTTGAAGCTGACCGACAGCGGCACCTCGAACGCCGGGACGCCGTGTCTGCGGCACGCCTCGACCAGGTCGTCGGGCGCGTGGCCGAGCCGGGCGGTGCCCGCGGCCAGGCCGGCGACGCCGGCATCGGCCAGCGCGGCGACGAAGCGGTCGGAGTCGCCCGGTTCGTTGCGCCAGACCAGACCGCTGAGCACGAGCTCGCCACCGGACAGGTAGCGGCGCGGGTCGATCAGGTCGGTGATGTACACGCCGCGGACCGGCCGGTCCAGCTGATCCTCGCCGACCAGCAGCACCAGGCCGAGCTCCGGATCGGAGAGCAGATCGCCTAACAGCACCAGCGCACCCTAGGGCCTGTCCATCGGCGGCGGCAGCCGCTTCCCGCTCAGCGAATCCACCAGGCGGCGGAACTCCGCGTTTGGAGAAACATACCAATGGGCCGCGGTGACCGGTCGCCTTTTTCGGGGTATCCGCCGCTAGTCAACGCCTACCGGCCGGTTGTGTACTGACTCACACCTGAAGACGGGCCGTGACAGGGAGAACACCGTGGATTTCCTCCGACCGGCCACCTGGCGCGAAGCACTCGAAGCCAAGGCGGCCCATCCGGACGCGACGCCGATCGCGGGCGGGACCGACGTGATGGTCGAGATCAACTTCGACCACCGGCGCCCCAGCACGTTGCTCGACCTCAACCGGATCGACGAGCTGGCGAGCTGGTCGGAGGTCGACGGCAGGCTGCGCATCGGCGCCGGGCTGCCCTACACCCGGTTGATCAACGAGCTCGGCGACCGGGTGCCCGGCCTGGCCATCGCCTCCCGGACGGTCGGGTCCCCGCAGATCCGCAACCGCGGCACGCTCGGCGGCAACCTCGGCTCCGCCTCGCCCGCAGGCGACGGCCACCCGCCGCTGCTGGCCTCCGGCGCCGAGATCGAGGTCGAATCGGTGCGCGGCGTCCGGATGATCCCCGCCGAGGAGTTCTTCACCGGCGTCAAGCGCAACGCGCTGTCCGACGACGAACTGATCGCCGCGGTGCACATCGCCCCCGCCACCGGCCCGCAGCAGTTCTCCAAGGTCGGCACCCGCAACGCCATGGTCATCGCGGTCTGCACCTTCGCCGTCGCGCTGCACCCCGACATGCAGCGCGTCGGGACCGGGCTCGGCTCGGCGGCCCCGACGCCGCGCCGGGCCCGGGAGGCCGAGGAGTTCCTCGGTGCGGAGCTGCCCTGGCAGTCCCCCCGTCCGCTGGAGGAGTCGCTGGTGCACCGGTTCGGCGAGCTGGTCGCGGCGGCGGCCTCGCCGATCGACGACGTCCGCGGCACCGCCGACTACCGCCGCCACGCCCTGGCCGTGATGGCCCGCCGGACCCTGACCTGGGTCTGGAACGACCACTGCTCCGGGAGGCAGGAATGCGCCTGAACTTCACCGTCAACGGACAGCCCCACGAAGCCGACGACGTGTGGGAGGGCGAGAGCCTGCTGTACGTGCTGCGCGAGCGGCTCGGCCTGCCGGGTTCGAAGAACGCCTGCGAACAGGGCGAATGCGGGTCCTGCACGGTCTACCTGGACGGCGTTCCGGCCTGCGCCTGCCTGGTCGCGGCCGGCCAGGCGCAGGGCCGCGAGGTGCGCACCGTCGAGGGCCTCGCCGACGGCGAGCAGCTCGACCCGGTGCAGGAGGCGTTCGTGGAGGCCGGTGCGGTGCAGTGCGGCTTCTGCACGCCGGGACTGCTCGTGCAGACGCACGACCTGCTGAACCGCAAGCCGGATCCGTCGGACGCGGAGATCCGCGAGTCGCTGGCCGGGAACCTCTGCCGCTGCACCGGCTACGAGAAGATCATGGACGCGGTCCGGCTGGCCGCGCGGCGGAAGGCGCACGCATGAGCCGCACGGTCATCGAGGGCGGCGCGGTCGTCGCGGTCGACGACGCGGGCACCGAGTACGCCGAGGGCCACGTGGTCGTCGACGGCGACCGGATCGTGGCGGTCGGCCCGGGCTCCGCACCGCCGCAGGAGGGGCGCGTCCAGCGCGTCGACGCCACCGGGTGCCTGGTGACGCCGGGGCTGGTCAACACCCACCACCACCTGTACCAGTGGGCCACTCGCGGCTACGCCGTGGACGAGGCGCTGTTCGGCTGGTTGACCGAGTTGTACCCGGTGTGGGCGCGGCTGGACGAGGAGACCACCCACACCGCCGCCTCCGCCGGGTTGGCCCGGATGGCGCTGTCCGGCTGCACCACCGCCGCCGACCACCACTACGTGTTCCCGCGCGAGGGCGGGGACGTGTTCGGCGCGCTCGTGGCCGCGCCGCGCCGGATCGGCGTGCGGTTGCACGCCGTGCGCGGGTCGATGGACCGGGGTCGCTCGCACGGGGGACTCCCGCCGGACTCGCTGGTCGAGGACCTCGACTCCGCGCTGGCGGCGACGCAGGAGGCCGTCGAGCGCTTCCACGACCCGGCACCGGACGCGCGGGTGCGCGTCGCGGTCGGCCCGTGCTCGCCGTTCAGCGTCAGCACCGAGCTGATGCGCAGATCCGCCGAGTTGGCGCGCGACCTCGGCGTCCGGATGCACACCCACCTCGCCGAGACGGTCGACGAGGAGGAGCAGTGCCGGGCCGAGTTCGGCCGCACGCCCGTGGAGTACGCCGACGAGCTGGGCTGGCTGGGACCGGACGTGTGGCTGGCGCACACCATTCACCTCTCCGAGAAGGCCATCGCCCGGCTGGGCGAAACCCGGACGGGTGCGGCGCACTGCCCCAGTTCGAACGGCCGGGTCGCGGCCGGGGTCGCTCCGGTGCGGCCGCTGCTGGACGCCGGCTCCCCCGTCGGCCTCGGCGTCGACGGGGTCGCCTCCAACGAGGCCGGCGGCCTGGGCGAGGAGATGCGGCAGGCCCTGCTGACGGCGCGCGCCCGCTACGGGCCGCAGGCGCTCTCGGTCCGCGACGCGCTGTGGCTCGCCACCCGTGGCGGTGCGCGCTGCCTCGGCCGCGACGACGAGCTCGGCTCGCTGGAGGCGGGCAAGCTCGCCGACGTCGCGGTGTGGCGGATCGACGGGTTCGACCACGCGGGCATCGCCGACCCGGTGGCCGCGCTGGTGCTCGGGCAGCTGCCCGAGCTGGAACGGCTGCTGTGCGGCGGCCGGACCGTCGTCGAAGCCGGCCACCTCACCCAGACCTCGTCGACCGATCTGACCCACGAACTCCGCCGGGCGTGCGCCCGCATCCGCAAGGAGGTCCAGCGATGAGCAGCCACGCGCCTGCCCGCAGCCCGCAGGAGCTCAACGACGCCATCGGCGGCGGCATCGGGGAGTCCCCGCTGCGCCCGGACGGCGCGATCAAGGTGCGCGGCGAGTTCGCCTACGCCTCGGACCTGTGGGCCGAGGACATGCTGTGGGGAGCCACGCTGCGCAGTCCCCACCCGTACGCCCGCATCAAGTCCATCGACGTCGGCCCGGCGCTGAAGACCGCCGGGGTGCACGCGGTGCTGACCGCGGCGGACGTCCCCGGGGAGAACCGCTACGGCCTCAAGTACGCCGACCAGCCGGTGCTGGCCGAGGACGTGGTGCGCTACAAGGGCGAGGCCGTGGCGCTGCTGGCGGCCGACCACCCCGAGACCGCGCGCCGCGCCCTGGAGCGCATCGAGGTCGAGTACGAGGTGCTGGAGCCGGTCGCCGACGCCGAACGCGCCGCGCACGACGACTCGCTGCCCAAGCTGCACCCGGGCGGCAACGTGGTGCGGCACCAGACGATCGTGCGGGGCGACCCGGACGCCGAGGCCGAGATCGTGGTGTCCGGTGTGTACACCGTCGGCATGCAGGACCAGGCGTTCCTCGGACCCGAGTCGGGGCTGGCGATCCCCGCCGAGGACGGCGGCGTGGACCTGTACCTGGCGACCCAGGACCTGCACTCCGACCTGCGGCAGACCGCCAAGGCGCTCGGGCTCCCGCCGGAGAAGGTGCGCATGACCATGTCCGGCGTCGGCGGCGCGTTCGGCGGGCGCGAGGACCTGTCCATCCAGGTCCACGTCTGCATGCTCGCGATGCACGTCGGCAAGCCGGTCAAGATGGTCTACAACCGCGAGGAGTCGTTCTACGGCCACGTGCACCGGCACCCCGCCAAGATGTACTACGAGCACGGCGCCACCCGGGACGGCAAGCTGGTGTACGTCAAGGCGCGGCAGTACTTCGACGGCGGCGCGTACGCGTCGAAGACCCCGGTCGTGGTGGGCAACGCCTCGACGCTGGGCGCCGGCCCGTACCGGGTGCCCAACGTCCACATCGAGAGCTGGGGCCTGTACACCAACAACCCGCCGTGCGGCGCGATGCGCGGACTCGGCGCCGTGCAGCCGACTTTCGCGTACGAGTCGCAAATGGACAAACTCGCGGCGGCGCTGAACATGGATCCGGTCCAGCTGCGCGTCCGCAACGCGATCGAGCAGGGCGACTCCATCCCCACCGGGCAGGTGCTGGACTACCCCGCGCCAGTGGCCGAGCTGCTGGAACGGGTGCGGGCGGTGCCGCTGCCGCCCGAGCGCAGCGGCCCGGTCGACATCCGCGAACTGCCCGGCGGCGCGTCGAACACCAGTCACGGCGAGGGCGTGGTCCGCGGCATCGGCTACGGCGTGACGATCAAGAACATCTGCTACGCCGAGGGCGCCGACGACTTCTCCACCGCCCGGGTCCGGTTGCAGGTCATCGGCGGCGAACCGGCCGCCATGGTGCACACCGCGGCGGCCGAGGTCGGCCAGGGGCTGGTGACCGTGCAGCAGCAGATCGCCCGCACCGAACTGGGCGTCGAGCGGGTCACCATCCACCCGAACGACACCAGCGTCGGCCCCGCCGGGTCGAGCTCGGCGTCGCGGCAGACCTACGTCACCGGCGGCGCGGTCAAAACCGCGTGCGAAGCGGTGCGCGAGGCGCTGTTCCAGCGCGTCGCCGAGCGCTACGACGAGAACCCGGCCCGGTTGTCGTTGCAGGGCGGCAAGGTCGTCTCGGCCGACACCGGAGTGCTGGCCGACCTCGTGGAGGTGCTCGGCGACGACGTCATCGAGGAGACCCGCGAGTTCCACCACCGGCAGACCTACGAGATGGACGAGCTGGGCCGCAGCGACCGCGTCCAGGTGCAGCACGCGTTCTCCGCGCACCGGGCGGTGGTCGACGTGGACACCGAGCTCGGCCTGGTCAAGGTGGTGCAACTGGCCTGCGCCCAGGACGTCGGCCGGGCGATCAACCCGGAGGCGATCGCCGGCCAGATCCAGGGCGGCTCGGCGCAGGGGCTGGGGCTGGCCGTGATGGAGGAGATCAAGGTCTCCGACGGACAGATCCGCAACCCCTCGTTCACCGACTACCTGATCCCCACGATCCTGGACATGCCGCCGATGGAGATCGACGTCATCGAGCGCGGCGACCCGAACGCCCCGTACGGGGTGCGGGGTGTCGGCGAACCGCCGACGATCTCGACCACTCCCGCGGTGGTCGCCGCGATCCGCGCGGCGACCGGCAGGGAACTCACCCACACGCCGGTCGCGCCGGAACACATCATCTAGACCGCTGCGGGGCGGTGATGCCGGGTCGCCGCCCCGCAGCCCCTTTTCCCACCCGGCTCCTTTCCCCATTCCCCCAAGGAGAAACCATGTCCGCGGGTCTGCCTGTGCTGACGGGCAACGAACAGGAGTGGATGGCCAGGGCCATCGAGCTCGCCACGTCCAGTGTGGACAACGGCGGCGGCCCGTTCGGCGCACTCGTGGTGCGCGACGGTGAGATCGTCGCCACCGGCGCGAACCGGGTGACCCTCGACTTCGACCCGACCGCGCACGCCGAGGTGACCGCGATCCGCAACGCCTGCAAGGCGTTGGGGACGTTCAAACTGGACGGTTGCGTGCTGGTGACCTCCTGCGAACCGTGCCCGATGTGCCTGGCCTCCGCGCTGTGGGCGCGGATGGACGCCGTGCTCTACGCGGCCGACCGGCACGACGCCGCGGCGGCCGGTTTCGACGACCGCGCCTTCTACGACGTCTTCAGCGATCCGGACCACGCCTCGCCGACCGACGTCCGCCGCGTGGAACGCCCCGACCGCAACGCCGCTTTCGACGCCTGGACCGCCAAGTCCGACCGCGTGGACTACTGATCCGCCAGAGGAGGTGTCCGAGTGTGCTTTGCGTAGCGGTGCCGGTAGCGGAACCTCAGCGGCCCGCCCGTCACCCGACCACCACCCCCCCACGGAGGCGCTGCGCGCCACAGCCACACCGGCTCCGGGAGCCCCGACTCATGTATGCCCAATACACAGCGTCGGGGCTGTCCTCGCGAGACGCCCGCCCGTCGCCCGACCACCACCCCCAAGGAGGCGCTGACGCGCCACTGTGACCACCGAAGAACCCGCGGCGGTGCGGGCTGCGAGACCGCTCACCGAAAGAGAAAGCGGCTTCGCCGCTTGTGGAACGAATCTGACCGGCACCGGGCACGACGACCGGGTCGTGGCGGTGTCGCTTCGCCCGGCGGGCAGGTGGGCCACATCCACCGCCGTCGGGCGGGAATTCCCCCTTTTTTCCAAACGCCCCGACATCACGGCGCATTCGCGTCGGGCCTCGTGCTGCCCGCGCGACGCCACCCGAGCCAGTCCGCGCGGGGCGCCCACCGGCATGGGAGGACTCACCCGTTATGACCCAGCAACTGGACTCCGACAGATCGGCGGAGAAATCGTCGAGCAGCGGGCTCGACCGGTTCTTCCGCATCACGGCACGGGGTTCCACGATCTCCCGCGAACTGCGCGGCGGTCTGACGACCTTCGTCGCGATGGCCTACATCGTGATGCTCAACCCGCTGATCCTCGGTTCCTCGGCGGACGCCACCGGGGCCCGGCTGACCACCGAACAGCTCACCACCGCGACCGCGGCCACCGCCGGTGTGATGACCGTCGTGATGGGTCTGGTCGGCAACGCGCCGTTCGCGCTGGCCTCCGGGCTCGGCGTCAACGCCGTCGTGGCCTTCACCATCGCGCCCGCGATGACCTGGCCGCAGGCGTTCGGGCTCGTGGTGCTGGAGGGCGTGGTCATCATCGCCCTGGCGATCAGCGGCGTGCGCGAGAAGATCATCAACTCCATCCCCGCACCGCTCAAGACCGCGCTCACCGTCGGCATCGGCCTCTACATCGCACTGATCGGCCTGGTCAGCGCCGGGTTCGTGACCCGCAAGCCGGACGCGGCCAACACCACCGTCCCGGTCCAGATGGGCACCGGGACCGAAGGGCACCTGACCGGATGGCCCATCGCGATCTTCTGCCTCAGCCTGCTGATCATGCTGGTGCTGCTGGCCCGCCGGGTCCCCGGCGCGATCCTCATCGGCATCGCGGTCACCACCGTGCTGGCCATCGTGGTCAACGCCGTGTTCCACGTGCCCGCCAAGCAGTGGGGCACCGTCGTGCCGGAGCTGCCGGACAAGCTCGTCGGCAGCCCGGACTTCAGCCTGCTCGGCCACATCGACCCGTTCGGCGGATTCGCCTCGGCGGGCGGCATCGCGGCGACCGTGTTCCTGTTCACCCTCGTGCTGTCCGGGTTCTTCGACGCGATGGGCACCATCACCAGCGTCAGCTCGGAAGCCGGGCTGGTCCGCGACGGCAAGGTCGAGGGCATGGGCCGGATCCTGGCCGTCGACGGCATCGCGGCGGCGGCAGGCGGGTTGAGCGGCTCGTCGCCGAACACCGTGTTCCTGGAGTCGGCCACCGGCGTCGCCGAAGGCGCCCGCACCGGGTTGGCCAGCGTCGTCACCGGGCTGTTGTTCTGCGCGACGCTGCTGTTCACGCCGCTGGCGTCGGTGGTTCCCGCGCAGGCGGCGGCGCCCGCGCTGGTGATCGTCGGCGGGATGATGATGGCGCAGGTCCGGCACGTGCCGTGGCACGACTCCGACTACGTGATCCCGGCGTTCCTGACCATCGCGGTGATCCCGTTCACCTACATGATCACCAACGGGATCGGCGCCGGGCTGGTCGCGTTCACCGCCATCAAGCTCGCCAAGGGCAAGGCCCGGGAGATCGGCTGGTTGGTCGGCCTGCTCTCCGTGGTCTTCGTCCTCTACTTCGGCGTGGAGGGCGTCGAGGCCCTCTTCGAATAGCGACGCGGTCGCCCGGCCGCGCATCCCACCCGGCCGGGCGACCCGGAGAGTGAGGAGGCATCCATGCGGGACATCGCCGAGCAGCTGCTGGAATGGGCCGACGAGGGCGAACCGTTCGCGGTCGCGTCGGTGGTCGGGGTGCGCGGCAGCGCACCGCGCGGTCCGGGAGCCGCGATGGCGGTGCGCGCGGACGGTGCCGTCCTCGGCAGCCTGTCCGGGGGCTGCATCGAAGGCGCGGTGCACGACGCCGCCCTGGAGGTCCTCGCCGACGGCGAACCGGTCCGCCACACCTTCGACTACGACCCCGACGACCCGTTCGCCGTCGGCCTGACCTGCGGCGGCGTCATCGACGTGCACATCCGGCGCTGCGACCCGCGACGCGACACCGCGCTGGTGGGAGCCCTGCGGTCGGCCCGCGACGGCGACCCCGTCGCGGTGGCCCGCGAACTGCGCACCGGCGCCGTCCTCGCGGTCCGGGCGGACCGGGTCGAGGGCGGCACCGGGGACGCCGACCTCGACGCCCGGGTGGCGTCCGAAGCACGGGCCATGCTGGCGCAGGGCACGACGGGGCTGCGCGAGATCTGCACCGGCGGTGGCACCCGCGACCACGACGTGTTCGTGGAGTCCTGGACCACACCGCCGCGGATGCTGGTGTTCGGCGCCATCGACTACGCCGCGGCGCTCGCCCGCATCGGCAAGTACCTCGGCTACCACGTGACGGTGTGCGACGCGCGCGCCGTGTTCGCCACGCCCGCGCGGTTCCCGGACGCGGACGAGGTCGTCGTGCAGTGGCCGCACAAGTACCTGGCCGACTGCGACGTCGACGAGCGCACCGCGATCTGCGTGCTCACCCACGACGCCAAGTTCGACGTCCCGGTGTTGCAGGAGGCGCTGCGCGGCCCGGCCGGCTACGTCGGTGCGCTCGGGTCCCGCCGCACCCACGCCGACCGGCTGCGCCGGTTGCGCGACGCGGGCCTCGGCGACGCCGAGCTGTCCCGCCTGCGCTCCCCCATCGGCCTCGACCTGCGCGCCAGCACGCCCGAGGAGACCGCGGTGTCCATCGCCGCGGAGATCATCGCGCTCCGCACCGGCGCTCCCGCCCTCCCGCTCACCCACACCGAGGGCCCCATCCACGTCCCGACGTGACCGGCACCTCCCCGTTGGGCAGCGAGCGCTCCCGCGCGAAACTGGCTGCGGGTCGGGACGGGCGCTCCACCGAGGGCGACGACGGACGGGAGGTCGCGGTGACCGGTGTCGCGGGCGTGGTGCTGGCGGCCGGGGCGGGCCGCCGCTTCGGCATGCCGAAGGCGCTGGTCGACTACGGCGGCGAGCTGCTGGTGGACCGGGCCGCGCGGGTGCTCGCCGAGGGCGGCTGCTCCCCCGTCGTCGTGGTCCTCGGCGCCGCTGCGGACCGGGTGCGCGAGCGCGCCGCGCTGACCGGCGCGTCCGTTGTGGACAACCCGGAATGGCCCACCGGGATGGGCTCGTCACTGCGCGTCGCGCTCGCCGCGCTCGCCGCCACCGACGTCGACGCCGCGCTGGTCCTGCCGGTGGACATGCCCGGGATCGGCGCGGAGGCGGTCCGCCGCGTCGCCGAGCTGGCCGCCCCGGACGCGCTGGCCGCCGCGTCGCACGGCGGCGGCCGGAGCCACCCCGTGCTGCTGGGCCGCGACCACTGGTCCGGAGTCCGCGCGGCGGCGACCGGCGACGCCGGTGCCCGCGGTTACCTCCGCGACCGCGACGTGATCCTGGTCGCCTGTGACGACGTCTCGACCGGCTTCGATGTGGACCGCCCCGCTGACCTCCGGCGCGCCGGGCCGTAAAGTCGACTGCCACACGTGGCGCGACCGCGGCGCCGCACACCAACGCCCGAGCAGAGCGGAGGCGGAGGCAGCATGGCAAATGGGCACATCACCGCGAACTACGTCCCGGACGGCGACGACTGGTCGATCACCGTCACCGACGGTTCGCAACGGCATTCGGCGAAGGCCCCCGGGCTGATCGCGGCACGGGACATGGCCGACCAGCTGATCGAGAAGTTGTCCCCCGGCATGACCGGGCGGGTGGTGATCCACCTGCTCGACGGTGACGGTTTCGCGTTCACCACCGCCTACCTGCAGGCCCGGCACGGCCTGTCCGACGAGGCGACCCGCCAGGCCGCGGCGGCCGCCGCCGGGTCGGCCCAGCCGATGCCCGGCCGCCTGCCTCGTTGACCCCGCGCGCGTTCACAGTGGACCGAGCGGACCCGGACCTTAGGATGGCTGCCGTGAACGCGCCGACAAACAGGACGTACCAGGAGGAACCGGTGGCGACCGGCGCCGAACCGCCCCGCCCCGGCACCGGGCGGGGACGGCCGCGCGACGCCAGCCGCGACGCCGCGCTGCGCAACGCCGCGATGGAGGTGCTGGCCCAGGTCGGCTACCGCGCGTTGACCATGGACGCGGTGGCCGCGCAGGCGAGAGCGGGCAAGGCCACCATCTACCGCCGCTGGGACTCCAAGCTCGACCTGGTCATCGACACCTGCACGCAGCTGGTCCAGCGCAGCATCCCGGAGCCGGACAGCGGCTCGGTCGAAGAAGACCTCGGCGAGTTCCTGCGCGCGTTCGCCGCGTTCCTCACCGGCCCGGTGGGCAAGGCCGCGCAGGCCCTCGTGGGAGAGCTGCCGCACGAGCCCGAGCTGGCCGCCGCGTTCCGCGAGTCGTTCCTGCTGCCGCAGCGCAACATGCTGCGGCGGATCATCGAGCGCGGCGTGGAGCGGGGCGAGATCCGCGCCGACGCACCCGTCGACACGGTCGTCGAACTCACCGGGGCGGGACTGCTCTACCGGTTGATGCTCACCGGCGACCCGCTGGACGCCCGGTACGTGGACCGGATCCTGCAGGAGGCGCTGCTCCCTCTCCTCCGCGGTTGACCACCGGACCACCACCTGACCCGATAGGCTGAGCCGTCGGAGGTGGTTGCCGTGCGCGGAACGGTCGCGGCCCTGCACCGCTGGCCCGTGAAGTCGCTGCGGGGCGAGCAGGTCGAGTCGGCTCGCTTCGACGAGCGCGGCATGGCGGGCGACCGGTCGTACGCGCTGGTGGACGAACGCCCCAACCGCACCGGCAAGGTGCTCACGGTCCGCCAGAACCCGCACCTGCTGCACTGGTCGGCCGCCTACGGCCGCGGTGCGGAGCCGACGCGCCCGCCCCGGCTGCGCGCCCCGGACGACCACGAGTGGGACTGGGACGACCCGGAACTGACCGCAGCGCTCACCGACTCGCTGGGCATCCCGCTGACCCTGCGCGCCGCCGACGGCCAGCAGGACCGCGGACCGACGGTGCTGCTCACCTTCGAGGCGTCCCGGCGCGCGCTGTCCGAGGAACTGGGCACCGACGTGGACCTGCGCCGCTTCCGGCCCAACCTGCACGTGGACGCCGAGCTGCCGGCGTTCGCCGAGGAGACGTGGGGACCGGGGGCGTCGGTCCAAGTGGGCGAGGTCACCTTCGAGGTGACCGGGGAGAACTCCGGGCCGTGCATCCGCTGCGCCGTGCCGAGCTGGGACGCGACCGGCCGGGAACGCTGGCGAGGTCTGCAGACCCACCTCATCGAACGGCACGACAACAAGTTCGGCGTGATCGTGCGGACGACCCGCGCGGGCACCGTGGCCCGCGACGACGAGGTGGCCATCCCGTGAGCCCCCGGGCCGCGGCCCGGAGACCCACGGATCGGATCAGCGGAACAGCCTGCGCACGACCACCAGCGTCACCAGCGCGCCGACCCCGATCAGCGCGTACCGCACACGCGGGTCGTTGAGCTTCTCCTCCACGGCCGACTTGCCGTAGTCGACGAAGCGCTTGGGGTTCGCCTTGACGCTCAGCTCGTCCAGCGTGTCGGCCAGCGCCTCGCGCGCCTGCTGGATCTCACGCTCGATGGCGTCGGGATCACGGGCCACGTGTCCTCCTCACCTTCACCTGGCTGGTGACACGGTAGAGCACCGACCACCTGTGATCACACCGGCGGTTGCCGTGTCGCGACATCGAACACCCGTACCCGCCGCGCCGGGGCACCGGCTAGGCTGTGCCCGGCGGGGCCGTAGCCCAATTGGCAGAGGCACTAGGTTTAGGTCCTAGCCAGTGTGGGTTCGAATCCCACCGGCCCCACGAGGCGGCGCAGCCTGCTCATCGACCTCCGGGCGATTTCGCCGTTGCCCGCCACATCCGTACGGGGGTCGAACCCCCGTAGACCCCCACGGCGCGGTGGCTGCCTCCCTGCGCACTCCTCACCTTGGCAGCACTTCCGGACCTGCTCACCGACCAGCGGTCCAGCTGGGAGCGCGGCCGCCGGAGTTCGAAGGCCAGCTTCCGCCCGGTCGGCGGGTTTTTCGCCTGCCGGCTTGACCTCGATCGCGGTCGAGGTCCTAACGTCGGCCGCGGCGGTGTCGAGCGGGAGGAGCGGCCGGTGGTGTTCACCGAGGCGGAGCGCGGTTATCTCCAGGGACAGCTGCTGGGGCGGCTGGCCACGATCGGTCCGGACGGAACGCCGCAGGTGCGTCCGCTCGGTTTCCGGCTCAACGAGGACGGGACGATCGATCTCGGCGGACCCCACGTGGCGTCCACCCAGCGCTACCGCAACGTGCTCGCCGATCCCCGGGTGAGCTTCGTCGTGGACGACCTGACGCCGGACGGGCCGGACGCGGTCAAACCCGGCATGGGGCGCGGCGTGGAGATCCGCGGTCGCGCGGAGGCCCTCGTCGTCGACGATCCGCCCGGTGCGCCCGGGATGGCGGGCCGCGACATCATCCGCGTCCACCCGAACCGGATCATCAGCTGGCACATCGACCCCGCGATGCCGGACGGGCGCGCGGTCGACGTCTGATCACTCCACTGTGGACGAACGGCGCGGCGCCGTCGCGCGCCGGGCGCGGGAGATCCTGCCGAACAGCCACGCCGCGACGGCCACGACGAGCAGTGCCAGCACCGCGCCGATGCCCATCCACCGGGCCAGCCGCACGTACGCGTCGGCCGAGGCGTACCCGAGCTCGACCATCGTGACCGCCCAGACCGCTGCCGCGGGAACGCTGGCCGCGGCGAACCGCCGGTAGGCCAGCCCCGAACTGCCCGCCAGGCGGGGCACGAGGGTTCTCGCGCCGACCAGCCACTGCCCCGCGCACAGCGCCGGTGGTCCGGCCATCCGCATCAGCTTCTCCGCGCGGCGGCGCGGTTCCCGCAGCAGCCGCAGGTCCGGCAGGCCGACCCGCCTGCCCCGGTGGAACGCCAGCTGGGTGCCGCAGACCGCCCCCGCCGCCGCGACCGCCGCCGCGGCGGCCCAGGGCACCGCGCCGAGACGCGCCGCCGCGCCCAGCGAGAGCACCGCGCTCGCACCCGGCAGCACCACACCGACGAGCAGCCCGGCCTCCGCGGCGATGAGCAGCCCGCCGACGAGCAGCAGCATGCTCGGCGGCAGCAGGCCCAGCCACGCGAGGACGTCAGACATCGGCGTGCCGGAGCGGCCGGGGGCGCGCGGCGTGCGGCACCCCGTCGTGGGCGGGCAGTGGTCCGCGGGACCCGCGGGGTCCCGGCAGCGGTGCGGCGAACACGTCCGTGAACGTACTGAAACGAGCCGGAGCGCCGGAACGCGGCCGTGCTCGCCGCGCCGCGCGGACCGCCCGACGACCGCCGGTCAGCGGTGCCGGCTCAGCCCCGAACCGATGCCGGTGAGCGAACGCACCTCCATCTCGACCTGCTTTTCGGGCGCCTCCTGCTCGCCGAGGAACGTGCCGATGGCCCCGGCCAGGAACGACAGCGGGATCGACACGATGCCCGGGTTCTTCAGCGGGAACAGGGCGAAGTCGACGTCGGGGAACATCGCGGCCGGATCACCGGAGACCACCGGGGAGAACAGGATCAGCAGCAGGCAGGAGACGAGTCCGGTGTAGATGGACCACAGCGTTCCCCTGGTGTTGAACCGCTTCCAGAACAGCGTGTACAGCAGCGTCGGCAGGTTCGACGACGCCGACAGGGCCAGCGCCAGCGAGACCATGAACGCCGCGTTCTGGTCGATGGCCAGCACACCACCGGCGATCGAGAGCACCCCGACGGCCACGGCGGTGATGCGCGCGACCTTGATCTCCGTCTCCACCTCGGCCTGGCCGCGCTTGATCACGGTGGCGTAGACGTCGTGCGCGAACGACGTCGCGGCGGTCAGCGTCAGCCCGGCCACCACGGCCAGGATCGTGGCGAACGCGACCGCGGCCACCAGACCGAGCAGGACCGTGCCGCCGATGCGGAACGCCAGCAGCGGTGCCGCCGAGTTCTCCCCGCCCGGCGCGCTGCTGATCACGTCCGAGCCCACCAGCGCGGTCGCGCCGTAGCCCATGATCAGCGTGGCCAGGTAGAACACGATCATCGCCCAGGTGATCCAGACGACGGACCGGCGGGCTTCCCGGGCGTTGGGCACCGTGTAGAAGCGCATCACGACGTGCGGCAGGCAGGCGATGCCGAACACGATCGCCAGCGACAGCGACACGAAGTCCAGTTTGGTGGTGGCGCTCTTGCCGTACTGCGCACCCGGGTTGAGCAGCCGCCCGCCCAGCGGGCTGTGGGCGGCCGCGCTCTCCAGCAGCGACGAGAAGCTGTACAGGAACTTGCCGGTGAGGAACATCGTCACCAGGACCACGCAGATCAGCAGCGCGGTGGCCTTGATGATCTGCACCCACGTGGTGCCCTTCATGCCGCCGAGCAGCACGTAGAAGATCATGATGAGCCCGACGCCCGCGATGACCAGCGCCTGCCCGGTCGGACTGCGCACGTCCAGCAGCAGCGCCACCAGTCCACCGGCACCGGCCATCTGCGCGACCATGTAGAAGTACGAGATCACCAGCGTCGCGGTGGACGCGGCCGCCCGCACCGGTTTGGGGCGCATCCGGTAGGCGAGCACGTCGCCGATGGTGAACCGGCCGGTGTTGCGGACGAATTCGGCGATGAACAGCAGCTCGACCAGCCACGCCACCAGGAATCCGACCGAGTACAGGAATCCGTCGTAGCCGTGCACCGCGATCGCGCCGGTGATGCCGAGGAAACTCGCCGCGGACAGCCAGTCCCCGGCCAGTGCGATGCCGTTCTGCCGGCCGGTGAAGTTGCTCCCCGCCGCGTAGTAGTCCGCCGCGCTGGCCCGCCGGTTGCTCACCCGGTAGACGATGAGGAGGGTGGCGACGACGAAAACCGCGAAAATGCTCACCGTGACCTTCGGGTCCCCGGTGGCGCCCATGCTCAGTGCCATCAGTTGTCGACTCCCGCCTGCTCACGGATCCGGTCGACGCGCGGGTCGATGGTGCGCCGCGCGTAGCGGACGTAAAGCAGCGTCAGCGCGCCGGTCGAAACGAATTGGAGGAGTCCGAGCACCAGTCCGACGTTGACCGCTCCCCACAACTTCTGACTCATGAATGCGGGGGCATATGCGGCGAGCAGTACATAGCCGACGTACCAGAACAAGAAGAGTGCCCCCGCCGGGAAGATGAACAGCCGCACCCGCCGTCGCAGGTCGGCGAAGTCGGCACTGCGCCGAATGGCGTCGAAATCAGGCCGCTCGGCCGTCCTCCGCAGAGCCCGCTGGCCGGCGTTGCCGAATTGCGCGACGCCGCCCGCGGGTTCGTGTTCCCACCTACGACGATGCACGCTCGACGAGGTGGTTGTGCTCATAGCAGCCTCCCTGGGCCAACTGTGCCGAGGAATCCCCTGATGGCGCAGGCTAATCCGCCCAAATTGCGGACGTACAGGGGGTACGGTCGTTGGATCGCGCGCAGCAGCGCGTTGAACCGAACGGAGTAATCCACGTCACTGCGATGTCACCATTCTGCGACCGCCGAGTAAATTCGGGCAAATCGACTCGGCTGCATGGGTGATCGACGCCCATTGTCCTCCGTTATTGGAGATGTCGCGCTTCCGTCGACCGGCGTTACACCGGCCGTCGCGTTCGAGGTCTGGACAGCGGCATCGCCGGTTGTAAGATCCCCCCGGATTTCCCAGGCAATCAGCGCCGCCACAATCCGCAGAGCAGGAGGTCGGAGTCGTTGAAGTTACTCGACCGCTACCCAATTGTCGCACCGCCGAGCTGGAATCGTTGGCTCGTTCCCCCCGCGGCATTGGCCGTTCACCTGTCGATCGGGCAGGTGTACGCGTGGAGCGTCTTCAAAACCCCGCTGGAGAACAGCCTGGGCATCAGCGGGTCGGGCAGCGCTCTGCCGTTCCAGATCGGGATCCTGGTGCTCGGGCTGTCCGCCGCGTTCGGCGGCACGCTGGTGGAACGGCGCGGACCGCGCTGGGCGATGCTGGTGTCCACGATCTGCTTCGCCGCGGGCTTCCTCGTCTCCGCGGCGGGGATGGCGGCGTCCCAGTACTGGCTGGTGGTGCTGGGTTACGGCGTCATCGGCGGGATCGGTCTCGGCATCGGCTACATCTCGCCGGTGTCGACGCTGATGAAGTGGTTCCCCGACCGCCCCGGGATGGCGACCGGCATCGCGATCATGGGCTTCGGCGGCGGCGCGCTCATCGCCTCCCCGTGGTCGACCGCGATGCTCAACGGGTTCGGCAAGACCTCCGGTGGGATCGCCGCCACGTTCCTGGTGCACGGCATCGTCTACGCCGTGGTCATGAGCATCGGCGTGTTCCTGGTCCGGGTGCCCCCGGAGGGCTGGCGCCCGAAGGGCTGGAACCCGCCCGAGCAGACCGCGAAGGCGGCCGGACCGCGCGTCTCGGCCCGCAACGCCCTGCGCACCCCGCAGTTCTGGCTGCTGTGGGCGGCGCTGTGCCTCAACGTCACGGCGGGCATCGGCATCCTGGAGAAGGCCGCGCCGATGATCAAGGACTTCTTCTCCGGCACCTCGACGCCGGTGTCGGCGGGGTTGGCCGCGGCCTTCGTGTCCATGCTGTCGCTGACCAACATGCTGGGCCGCTTCGTCTGGTCCTCGGCCTCCGACGCGGTGGGGCGCAAGAACATCTACCGCCTCTACCTCGGTGGCGGCGCGCTGCTCTACGTGGGCCTGATGCTGCTGGGCACCTCCAGCGTCCCGCTGTTCATCGCCTGCGGCATGCTGATCCTGTCCTTCTACGGCGGCGGGTTCTCCACCATGCCCGCCTACCTCAAGGACCTGTTCGGCACCTACGAGGTCGGCGCCATCCACGGTCGCCTGCTCACCGCCTGGTCGGTGGCGGGCGTCCTCGGGCCGCTGATCGTGGACGCCCTCGCCGACGCCGGGAAGAGCGCGGGCAAGTCGGGCTCCGACCTGTACTCGGTGTCCTTCTACATCATGATCGCGCTGCTGGTCGTCGGCTTCGTCGCCAACGAGCTCATCCGCCCGGTCGACGCCCGCTTCCACGAACCGGCCCCGGCCGCCGGAACCGGGCCGCAGGCCGAGACGGCGGAACCGGCCGAGGCCGCCGAGGCGGAGCCGGCTGCTGAGGCTGAGTCGGCTGCCGCTGAGGTCGAGCCGGAGGCAGCGGCGGCGGAACCGGCGGAGGCCGACGCCGCCGAGGAGAAGGCGAAGACCGACTCCCCCCAGCACTGACCCCGCAACCGAACGGCCCCCTGACGTCCGAACCGGACACCAGGGGGCCGTTCGTCATCTCCGGGGGCCTGCCCGTCCGCACCGGACCTGCGCTGTCACCCCAACCATTCCAGGGCGGCCGTGGTCATGGCCGTGACGCCCGTGGTGAGCGTGGGTTCGACGACCGGCGCGAAGAACGGCGAGTGGTTGGAGGGGATGTCGCGGGCGCGGGTGCCCGCCCGCTCGGCCGCGGCGAAGGCGTCCGGGTCGACGCCGCCGAACATCCAGTAGCAGGTCGGAGCGCCGGCGGCGGTGCCGAAGATGCCGACGTCCTCGCTGCCGGTGACCGGGTCGAGCCGGTTGACGTTGCCGTCGCCGAGCTGCTTGCGCAGGGCCGCCGCCGTGCGCTCGGTGGCGTCCGGGTCGTTGACCAGGACCGGGAAGTCGTGGATCGGTTCGAATTCGGGTTCGCGCTCGGCTCCGGAGGCGGCCGCTTCGGCGCGGACGATGCGCTTGATCGCGGCGATGGCCCGTTCCCGGACCGGTTCGGCGAAGCTGCGCACGTTGATCCGCAGTTCCGCCTGGTCCGGGATGATGTTGTCCTTCGTGCCCGCGCGGATCGCGCCGACGGTCACCACCGCGCGGTCCGCGGCGGCGATCTCGCGGGACACCACGGTCTGCAACCGCATCACGGTCGCCGCGGCCAGCACCACCGGGTCGACGGAGTTCTCCGGCTGGGAACCGTGCGCGCCGCGGCCGAACAGGGTGACGCGCAACCCGTCGGCGGCCGACATGCTCGGGCCGCTGAGCCAGCCGACCGTGCCCGCCGGGAACGGGAAGACGTGCTGGCCGAGGCACACGTCCGGGGTGCCGAACCGCTCGAACAGCCCGTCCTCGACCATCGCCCGGGCGCCCGCGCCGATCTCCTCGGCCGGCTGGAACACCGCCAGCACGGTGCCCGACCAGCTCTCCCGCGCGTGGACGAGCAGGTCGAGCGCGCCGATCAGGCAGGTGACGTGCATGTCGTGCCCGCACGCGTGCATCACCGGGACGTCGTTGCCGTCCGGGTCGGTGCCCCGCTTGGTGCTGGCGTAGTCGAGACCGGTCTGCTCCAGCACCGGCAGCGCGTCGAAGTCGGCGCGCAGCAGCGCGGTGGGGCCGTCGCCGTTGCGGAGCACGCCGACGACTCCGGTGCGGCCGACGCCCGTGGCCACCTCCAGCCCCAGCGCCTCCAGCCGGCGCGCCACCTCCGCGGCGGTGCGGTGCTCGGCGAACGACAGCTCCGGGTTGGCGTGCAGGTCCTCGTACAGCTCGGTCAGATCGCCGCGGATGTCCGGAAGTCGCCCCAACACGGCGCTCACGTCGACCATGTGCACCTCCGATCCTCACTCACATGCGCCACCACGCTGCCACGCGCGAGCATGGAACGGAACGCGGGAATCGGCCAATCCGACGGCCGATTCAGGACCGGTCTTCGCGCGTGGCACGGCAACCAGCGCCGCCGCGCACAACGAGTTCGGAAGCAGGCTCTCAGGCGCCGTGGAACGTGCTGCGGTAGGCGCTCGGCGAGGTGCCGAGCTGGGCTCGCAGGTGCTGCCGCAGCGACGCCGCGGTGCCGAACCCGGCGTCCCGGGCGATCCGGTCGACCGGCAGGTCCGTCTCCTCCAGCAGCTGCCGGGCGCGTTCGACGCGCTGCCGCGTCAGCCACTGCAACGGCGACATGCCCGTCTCGTCCCGGAACCGCCTGGTGAACGTGCGCACGCTCATCGACTCCCGGGACGCGAGTTCGCGCAGCGTCAGGACGTCGCCGAGGTTGCGCAGCGCCCACTCGCGCGCCCGGCCGGTGGACGACTGCCCCGGTTCGGGGACGGCCCGGCGGATGAACTGCGCCTGGCCGCCGTCCCGGTGTGCGGGCACGACCGTCGAGCGGGCCACCTCGTTGGCGACCGCGCTGCCGTGGTCCTGCCGGATCATGTGCAGGCACAGGTCGATCCCGGACGCCTCGCCCGCCGAGGTCAGCACGGTGCCCTCGTCGACGTAGAGCACGTCGGGGTCGAGGTCGACGTCCGGGTACCGGCTGCGGAACCGGTCCACGGCGTTCCAGTGCGTGGTGGCCCGGCGGCCGTCGAGCAGTCCCGCGCCCGCGAGCACGAACGCTCCGGTGCAGATCGACGCGATCCGGGCGTGCGGCCGGATGCGGCCGAGGGCGTCGGCGAGTTCCGGGGTCAGGCGCCCGTCGGCCGGGGGCGCGTAGTCCTCGTCGCTCGCCGGGACGAACACGGTGTCGGCCTCGGCCAGGGCCTCCGGCCCGTGGGCCACGCCGACCGGGAAGTCGGCGGTGGTGCGCACCTGGCCGGGGGTGGCGGCGCAGGTCACGACCTCGTACAGCGGCTGCCCGTCCGGCCCCGCGGCCTGCGAGAACAGCTGGTGCACGATCCCCAGTTCCATCGGCAGGAGTCCCGGCCGGACCAGGACCGCGATCCGGTGCCGATCGGGGTGTCGGAACACGGCCATGGCCCGATTCTTGCACATGTTGGCCATCAGGCCACTCGTTCGCGTCCCGGCGGCGCCCGACGATGTCGGCATGACCCTGCTGCACCGCGCCTGGCGGGTGGCCGCCACCGCGCTGGCGCTGGGCGTCCGGAAGCCGTTGCCGTGACGGGAAGTCCTGGACAGGAGTGCGCGATGACCGAGGTGTGGACGGTGTTGCTGATCGAGGCCGCGGTGGCGTTCGCCCTCACCGCCGCGGTGGTCCGGCGGGTCCGCCGCGACGACCGAGGTGTCCGAAGTGGACACCGGAGCGCCCCGCGGGACGGGGGCGCTCCGGTGTCCTGCCGCGACCGCGCGGCGGGTCAGCGGTGGGCCGGGAACTCGACCACCTGCTGGTAGGTGGGCCGGTTCTGCCAGCTGATCTTGCGCTGGCTGATGCCGCCGAGCTTGGAGTGCACGATCGAGTCGGCGCACCACTGGTCCCCGGCCTGGCAGTCCGCGTCGCCGGGGTAGGTCTGGTCCGCCGGTGTCCGCTCCGCCTGCTCCAACGTGTCCAGCAGCACCTGGCGGCAGGCCGACGGGTCTCCCCCGCCGCACAGCGGTGCGCCGAAGCCGCCGGGCACGGGTTCGCCGAGCACGCCGCGGATGTCCTTGGACACCTGGCCGAACCAGCCGTACTGGAACGCCGAACCCTGGTGCCCCTGGCCGACGTGCAGCCCGGGTTCCCCGTTCTGCCAGCCGGACGGCGACTCGTTGATCTGCATGGCGTGCGTGAGCGCCTGGTAGGCGTCGGAACCCAGCGCCGGTTCGAACTCGCCGCGCACCAGCAGCGGCCACCAGGCGTCCATCAGGCGGATCGCCGACTCGTGCGCGTAGTGGTGGCTGCCGGGCGAGGTCTCCACGCGCTTGCCGCCGTCGGCCAGCCAGTCGCGCAGCTCCTTCACCCGCGCGGCGTCGGCGGGGTCGGAGACGGGAGCGCTGTCGATGACGCGCAGCAGGTCGGGCAGGATCCGCTCGGCGCGCAGGTCGGCCACGCCGGCGTCGGCCATCGCCCGGGTGAGGTTCGCCCGGTCGACCTCGCCCCCGGCGGCGAGCGCGGACACCCGCCGGTCGAGCAGATCACCGCGCTGCACGGCGCTCTTCTCCAGTCCGGCTCCGCTGGTGCCGGGCGCCTGCTTGTTGTTCCAGCTGATGTAGTAGTCCTGGTTGATCGAGTGGGGGTGCTGCTGGAAGGGCGCGTACGCGGCGGTGTTGTCGGCCGGGTTCCAGCCCTGCCACTCGTGGGCGGGGTCGGAGACGATCGGCATGCTCGGGTCGACGTCGGGTTTGCGCGCGACGTTGGCGCCGGAGTTGAAGTAGGCGGTGTCGCGCGAGTCGGCGTAGAACCAGTTGAACGTGTAGTTGATGTCGTGGGCCGCGCGCTGGAACGCCTGCGCCGAGGTGATCGCGCCCGGGTCGTTGAACTTCTGGAACCCGATGATCGAGTCGACCTCGTGCAGGAAGGTGCTGCGCGCCGTGGTGTAGGCGACCGGCTTGCCGCCGACGGTGGCGCGATGGGTCACCGGGCCGTACTCGGTGCGCAGCGACACCAGCCGGTAGGACCCGGCCGGGGTGCTGTCCCCGAGGTTGGGCTTCCACGCGTCATCGCGTTCGACGACCTTGAACGGCAGGCACTGGCCGTGGAACAGGTAGTGGTCGGAGTCCTTGGTCGCCGGGCGGCCGTCGGGTTCGCAGAGCGGGACCGCGTAGGTGTCGATGATGTCCTGCGCCGCGGTGGTCGCGCTCCACGCGTAGTCCTGGCCGCGACCGAGCAGGGTGTAGAAGCTCAGGCCCGCGAACGACGCGCCCTTCGACGAGATGCCCGGCCCCTGCAGCTCCTGGAGGGTGAGCAGCTGCGGCGCGAAGTACCCGGTCTGCGGCCCGAAGACGGCCACCGGGTGGCCGCTGGCGGTGTGCGAACCGGAGACGACCAGTGCGTTGGACATCCCGTGCGGTTGTCCCATGCCGCGCGGCACGACGCCGTCGTCGAAGATGCCGCGCAGGCTCTCGACCGGATCGTCGGAACGGGGGCGCGGCGTTGCCGACTCGGGACGCGAGGTGGTGCTGTCCGGTTTCGCGGCCGAACCGGTGGGGTCGAACACCAGCTGCTGCTCGGTCACCGAGCCGGGGTCGGGCATCGCCACACCCGTGGGGTGGGCCGGTGTCCCGCCGTACGGGAACGACTGTCCATCGTGGACCGTGGAGACGGCTTCGGGGTCGTTCTCCGCCCGGAAGGTGCGCCAGATCTGCTCGCCGCGTTCGGGCCCGAACCGTTCGTCGAGGGCCATCCGGGCGATGGCGTTCTGCACCTCGCCGCCACCACCACCGCCGAACTGGGCGCCGACGAGCGAGGCGAGCACCACCAGGTCGGTGAGCTTGAAGTGCTCGATCCGCCCCTCGTTCGTGATCGGGTCGACGTGCCCGGTGGCCACGTACTCCCCGGGGAAGTACCGGCCCTGGTGCGACTTGTCGATGTAGGTGTTGATCCCGTCCACGTAGGACTGCGCGTCGGCGAGCGCCTGCCTGCCGCGCGGCCCCTGCTTCGCGACGCTGTCGATCTGCTGCTGGAGCTCCTGCTCGGTGTACGGGGAGGTGGCGAAGAAGCGCTGTTCCAGCTCGCGGTTGGCGGGCGCGCCACCGGCGAACGAGCTGACCTCACCGCGTCCGGCGTGGCGCAGGACGTCCATCAGGAACAGCTTGTCCTCGGCGGTGGCGTACCCGGCGCCGAACTCGGTGCCGGAGCGCGTGCTGCCGTGGATGTGCGGGATGCCGGCGGTCTTGTCCCGCACGATCGTCACGTCGCGGCGCGGCTGGTAGCTGCGTTCGACGTCGTCGGGCCGCACGCCGAAGGAGTTGTCGTTGAAGAAGTCCCGGATGTTGTCGGTCGTCAGCCGCTTGTAGCCGCCGGCGAGCCGGTCGTACTTGTCGATCTGGTCGTCGGAGTGCTTCGGCCTGGTGCCGAGCAGCATGTGCGAGACGAGGTCGGCGAAGGTGGCGTTGCCGTTCTGCCCCGGCGGGAGGATCTCGTCGCACTGCCCGCGGCAGTAGTCCGGATCCGGTTCCGCGGTCGCGGCCGGTGCGATGAGCAGCGAGCCGACGACCGCCGCCGCGCTGAGCACGGCGGCCGCGCGCTGACGACGTGACATGCCAGGTCCTCTCGTTGATCGACAAGCGGGAACGCTAGACGCCCCACCATCGAAAACGAAAGGGATTCACGTTCGGATTGCACCGAACGGCTCAACCTGGCACAGAGGCGGGGGCCCGGCAGTGCGCCGGGCCCCCTCGATCACGCCGACTTCAGCTGCTGGCGCTGCCGCCCGAGGCCCTCGATCTCCATCTCCACCACGTCGCCGGCCGCCAGGAACGGGAACCGGCCGGACAACGCCACGCCCTGCGGCGTCCCGGTGTTGAGCAGATCGCCCGGCTCCAGCACCAGGTACTGCGACAGGTTCCGGACCAGCTCGGCCACGCCGAAGATCATGTCGGCGGTCGTGGAGTCCTGCCGCGCCTCGCCGTTGACCCACGAACGCAACCGCAGCGCCTGCGGATCGGCCACCTCCGACGCGGGGACGAACCAGGGCCCCACCGGGTTGAACGTCTCGCAGCACTTGCCCTTGGACCACTGCCCGCCGGAGTGCTCGTTCTGGAACGCCCGCTCCGTGACGTCGTTGGACACCACGAACCCGGCGATGCAGTCCAACGCCTCCTGCGCGCTGTCCAGGTACCGGGCCCGCCGCCCGAGCACCACGCCCAGTTCGACCTCCCAGTCGACCTTCTCGGCCCCGCGCGGGATCAGCACCTCGTCGTACGGGCCGACGACGGTGTTGGGATGCTTGAAGAACAGGATCGGCACCTCCGGTGGAGCCGATCCCGATTCGGCGGCGTGCGCCGAGTAGTTCTGCCCGATGCACAGCACCGCGCCGGGACGTGCGATCGGCGCGCCGACCCGCAGACCGGTGCCGTCGCCGGGATCCTCCACCCGCGACAGCGCACCCGCCGCCAGCGCCTCGGCGGTGCGCCGCACGCCACCCCCGGCCAGGAACGTGCCGTCGATGTCGGCGGTGATCGGGCTCAGGTCGAACAGACGACCTTCGTCGTCCCGCACGTGCGGACGCTCCGACCCGACGGTCCCCAACCTCAGAAACTTCATCGTGCTCCTTCACTCGCGATGGCGCTGCCCGTGTCTGTGCTGGTACGGCCGGGTGAGCGCGCTCCTCGTCGAGTCGCACTCCGAAACCAAGGGGTTCGGCAGCTCTCCGAGCTTGGACGCCGGACCACCCCGCGGGCAAGAGCCGAACGCCGGTCGTACCGGAAAAGCCCGGTCAGCGGCGAAGTTGCCGCTGAAGGGCGTCCACCGCGGCGGCGAGCGGAACCCGGGTCAGGTCCGTCCAGTCCGGTCCGCAGCGCGGTGTCGGTGCCGCGACCGACAGGGCCGCGACGACCTCGCCGGAGTGGTCGCGGATCGGCATGGCCACGCAGCGGCACCCGATGATGTACTCCTCGTCGTCCACCGCGTACCCGCGCTGCTTGGTCAGTTCGACCTCGGTGAACAGCTCCTCCGGATCGCGGACCGTGTTCGCGGTGCAGCGCTGGAGCTCCGCTCCCCGGTAGCGGCGCCGCAGCTCGTCCGGCGGCAGTCCCGCCAACAGCGCCTTGCCCAGCGCGACCGCGTGCGCGGGCAGCCGCATGCCGACCGCCGAGACCAGCTTCATCGGCTGCGGCGACTCGGCGATCGCGATGGAGACGTTCTCGGTGCCGTCCAGCCGGGACAGCTGCACGGTCTCCCCGGTGTCCTGCGCGAGCCCGTCCATCAGCGGCGATGCCAGGCCGACGAGGTCGCGGTGGCCGGCGTAGCCCTGGCCGACCGTCCACGCCTTGAGCCCGAGCCCGTAGGTGCGGGAGGCCGGGTCGAACTCGGCGAAACCCCGGTGCACCAGCGTGCCGAGCAGGCCGTGCGCGCTGGACAGCGGCAGCCGCAGGGTCTCCGCGATGTCGCTGAGCCGGTGCCGGCCGCGGGACAGCAGCTCCAGGATCACCAGTGCCCGGTCGGCGGACTTCACCACGTTCTGCCCGCTGCCCGCCGACTCGGCGGTGGCCGATTCCGCCCGCACGCCGCACTTCCTCCTGCTCCGCTGCCGAAAGGCCGTCCGACCTGCGCAGACGCGCCCTACCGAACAGTACAGCGAGACGTGGCCGCGCACCGGGCAGGACGTCCCACCCGGTCGGCCGGGCCGCGAGGTGTGAGCATGGGGCCATGGAGGGACGTCTGGCGTTCCGCCCGCTGCCCCCGTCGATCGACCTGCCGGACATGGAGCGGCGCACCATCGACTGGTGGCGCGAGCGCCGGGTGTTCGAACGCAGCCTGGAGCAGACCGCGGGTGGGCCGCGGTGGGTGTGCTACGAGGGCCCGCCCACGGCCAACGGCACCCCGGGCACCCACCACGTCGAAGCGCGCGTGTTCAAGGACGTGCTGCCGCGCTTCAAGACCATGAAGGGCTGCTCGGTGCCCCGCCGGGCCGGCTGGGACTGCCACGGGCTGCCCGTGGAACTCGCGGTCGAGCAGGAACTCGGCATCAACGGCAAGCCGGACATCGAGCGGATCGGCATCGCCGCGTTCAACGCCCGCTGCCGGGAGTCGGTGCAGCGCCACGTGGGCGAGTTCGAGGCCGTCACCGAGCGGATGGGCTACTGGGTCGACCTGTCGGCGGCCTACTGGACGATGTCGCCGGAGTACGTGGACAGCGTGTGGTGGGCGCTGCGGCGGATCTTCCGCACCGGTCTGCTCGTCGAAGACTTCCGGGTCGCGCCGTACTGCCCGCGCTGCGGCACCACGCTGTCCGATCACGAGGTCGCCCAGGGCTACGAGAACGTGCAGGACCCGTCGGCCTACGTGCGGTTCCCGGTGCGCGGCGCGCTGGCCGGGCACCGCGACGTGGACCTGCTGGTGTGGACGACGACGCCGTGGACGCTGGTGTCCAACACCGCCGTGGCCGCCCACCCCGAGGTCCGCTACCAGGTGGTGCGCACCGTCCAGGGCACGTTCGTGGTGGCGAAACCGCTGGTCTCGACGGTCCTCGGGGAGGACGTCGAGGTGCTGGCCGAGCTGTCCGGCCGGGAGCTGGAAGGCGTGCCGTACGAGCCGCCGTTCGAGCTGGTCGACGTCCCGGACGCGCACCGCGTGGTGCTCGCCGACTACGTCTCCACCACCGACGGCACCGGCCTGGTGCACCAGGCCCCCGCGTTCGGCGTCGACGATCTGGCCGTCTGCCGGGAGAACGGCCTGCCGGTGGTCAACCCGGTGGACGGCGACGGCCGGTTCGCCGCGGACGTCCCGCTGGTCGGCGGGCTGTTCTTCAAGGACGCCGATCCGGTGCTCGCCGACGACCTCCGGCACCGCGGCCTGCTGCTGCGCTACACCACCTTCGAGCACCCGTACCCGCACTGCTGGCGCTGCCACACGCCGCTGATGTACTACGCGCAGCTGTCCTGGTACATCCGCACCACGGCGATCCGCGACGCGTTGCACCGGGAGAACGAGCGGACCACCTGGTACCCGGACCACGTCAAGCACGGCCGCTACGGCGACTGGCTGGACAACAACGTGGACTGGGCCCTGTCGCGGTCCCGCTACTGGGGCACGCCGCTGCCGCTGTGGCGGTGCTCGGGCGGGCACACCACGGCCGTCGGCTCCCGCGCCGAACTCGGCGACCTCGCCGGGCGCGACCTGTCCGCACTCGACCCGCACCGCCCGCACGTGGACGAAATCCGGTTCCCCTGCCCGGAATGCGGCGACCCGACCACCCGCGTGCCCGAGGTCGTCGACGCCTGGTTCGACTCCGGGTCGATGCCGTTCGCGCAGCTGGGTTTCCCGCACGCCGCGGGCAGTGTCGCCGCGTTCGCGAACAACTACCCGGCGCGGTTCATCTGCGAAGCGATCGACCAGACCCGCGGCTGGTTCTACACCCTGATGGCGGTCGGCACGCTGCTGTTCGACCGGTCCGCCTACGACGACGTGCTGTGCCTCGGGCACATCGTGGCCGAGGACGGCCGCAAGATGAGCAAGCACCTCGGCAACGTGCTCGAACCGCTGCCGCTGATGGACGAGCACGGCGCGGACGCCCTGCGGTGGTTCATGCTCTGCTCTGGTTCGCCGTGGTCGGCGCGGCGGGTCGGGCACGGCCCGCTGCGGGAGATCGTCCGCGGCGTCCTGATGACCTACTGGAACACCGCCTCGTTCTTCACCCGCTACGCGAGCCTGTCCGACTGGGTCCCGGCCGACGCGGATCCGCCCGCGCACCGCCACTTCCTGGACCGCTGGGTGCTGGCCGAACTGCACCGCCTCGTCCAGCGCGTGGACGCGGGGTTGGAGGACTACGACACGGCGGGGTGCGGTCGCGCGCTGGCGACGTTCGTCGACGACCTGTCCAACTGGTACGTCCGCCGCTCGCGGCGGCGGTTCTGGGACGGCGAGGTGAACGCGCTGGCGACGCTGCACACCTGCCTCGACGTGCTGACCCGGCTGCTCGCCCCGTTCATCCCGTTCCTCACCGAACAGGTCTGGCAGGACGTCGTCCGCCCGGGCGCGCCGGACGCCGCCGAGTCGGTGCACCTGGCCCGGTGGCCGCGAGCCGAGACCGCCCTGGTCGACACCGCGCTGCTGTCCAGAGTGGACGTCGTCCGCCGGTTGGCGGAGGCCGGCCGCGCGGCGCGCCGCGACGGCGGGGTGAAGGTCCGCCAACCGCTGGGGCGAGCGCTGTTCGGGATCCCGTCCGGCATCGCCCTGCCCGCGGAACTGCTCGACGACCTCGCCGACGAGCTCAACGTCCGGCGGCTGGAGCCGCTGTCCGCGGCGGGCGAGGTCTTGGACGTCTCGGTGCGGCCGGACTTCCGCTCGCTGGGCCGCAGGTTCGGGCGCTGCACCCAGGAGGTGGCCGCCGCGATCACGGCCGCCGACCCGGACCGACTCGCCGAGCGGCTGCGCGCCACCGGCCGCGCACTGGTCGAGGTCGACGGCGAACGAGTGCCGATCACCACCGACGACGTGCACGTCAGCGAGGTCCCCCGCAGCGGTTGGGTCGTCGAGTCGCAGCACGACGTGACCATCGCCCTGGACACCGGGATCACCCCGGAGCTGCGGCGCGCGGGCCTGGCCCGGGAGGTCGTCCGCTTCCTCCAGGACTGCCGCAGGCGCGACGGCCTGCACGTAGCCGACCGCATCGCGGTGCGCTGGCGGGCGTCCGGCGAGGTCCGCGACGCGGTCCTGGAGCACGCCGACGACATCGCCCGCGCCGTCCTGGCCACCGAATTCGCCGAAACCGCCGACGCGTCCGCCGAGCACCACGCCCCCGAACTCGGGTTCACCGCCCAGCTGCGCAAGATCGGGTGAACCCGCTCAACGCGCACGGCCCGTCCGCCCTCGACAGGACGAACGGGCCGACGGGTGCTCGGTGCCTGGCTGCGACCTGGTCCGAAGGGCCACGGCAGGCGGCAGCAGCCGCTTCCTCCTCCGGTGAGCGGTTCCGGCAACTCGCCCCGCCGCACACCACGACACCGTGACGACCGGGAAACTAGCGCTGCGAGCCCGAGCCGATCTGCTGCATCAGGTCGTCGTAGTAGGCGCCGACGCGGGCGTAGACGCCGGGCTGCTTGGGCCGGGCGCAGCCGTTGCCGAACGAGGTCACGCCGATCAACCGGTCGCCCACGACCAGCGGACCGCCGGAGTCGCCCTGGCAGGTGTCCACACCGCCTTCCGGCAGGCCCGCGCACACCATCGCGTCCGGGGTGTACTCCTGGTACGCCGCCTTGCAGGTGGCGTCGGCGTTCACCGGCACGGTCGCCTGCTTGAGGTGGTCGGACTGCTGACCGCCCTCGCTGGTGTTGCCCCACCCGAGGATGGTGGCCTGGCTGTCCGGTTTGTACCCGGCGTCATCGGCCTTGGCCAGCTGGATCGGCGCTTCCTTGACCGGCGCGTCGAGGGTGAGGACCGAGACGTCGAAACCCTTGCTGGCGTCCTGGTACTTCGGGTGCACCCAGATGTTGGTCACCTTCGACACGGTGCCGTCCTGCGAGCTCATCGTGGTCCGACCGCTGACCACGTTGATGTCGCCCGCCTGCTGGTCGGACGTGCAGTGCGCCGCGGTGAGCACCTTGTTCGGCGCGACCAGGGAACCGCCGCAGAACTGCTGCCCCTGCGGGGTCACCAGGGCGACGGTGAACGGGTGCTGGGAGATGTCGGTGTCCTGCCCGCCCACGATGTAGGGCGAGACGTCCCGCGGCGCGGCGGTGGCGGGTGCGGCGGCCAGCGGCGCGATCGTCGCGGCGGCGGCCGCGGCGATTCCGGCCAACCGGGTCAGACGGCGTGCGGCATCGACCATCGTGCTTCTCCTCGTGGAGTCGGGATGCGCAACTCGCGAGTCGGTTACGCACGGCTGCGAACTGATCGCACGATATCGACGCCCGAGAACCCCACAAAGAACGGAAATTTGCCGTTTTCCCAGACACCGCAGGGCAAATCTCCGCACCGGACGGGAGGGTGCCCCCCGGCGCACCCCGAACGCACCGGGCGGCACCCCGACCGCGGCCGGACCCCTCCGACCAGCGTTGACCACCGGGCCCCGTCCCGGTGATCGCAGACACGTCCGTGGCCCCGACCGCCACCTGTAGCGGACGTGTCACCCTCTGGTCTACCGAATATCGGTTGGAATATTCCAGACCCGTTCGGCGCAGCGGAAGTGCGTGAAGATTCAACTGGTTGGCCTAGTACCCGGCCGCCCTACCTGGGCACCAGCCCGGCGTCGTAGGCCAACAGCGCCGCCTGAAGCCGGTTCGCGCAGGACAGCTTGTCCAACATCCGCGACACGTAGCTCTTCACGGTCGCCTCGGACAGGTGCAGCCGCTGCCCGATCTGCGCGTTCGACAAGCCCTGCCCCAGACAGGCCAGCACGTCCACCTCACGTTCGGTGAGGTCGCGAACCAACCGGACGGCGTGCTGCCGAGCGGCGCGCTCGTCCCCGGAAGCGGCGACGAGCCGCCGCTTCGCCTCCTGGGAGAGCACCGTGTGCCCGTCCGCCGCGACGCGCACAAGCCCGATGAGGTCCTCGGGCGGTGTCGACTTGACCAGGAACCCGGCCGCCCCGGCCCGCAGCGCGCGCAGCACGTACTTGTCCGCGTCGAACGTGGTCAGCGCGACCACCGCGGGAGCGTCGGGCATCGCGCAGATCCGCTCGGTCGCGGTGAGCCCGTCCACCCCGGGCATCCGCAGGTCCATCAGCACCACCCGGGGCCGGTGCCGGATCACGCTCTCCACCGCCGCCGCACCGTCCTGCGCGGTGTCCACGACCTCGATGTCGTCCGCCGAACCGAGGATCGTGCGCAGGTGAGCGCAGACCATCGGTTCGTCGTCGACGACGAGCACCCGGATCGGCTCAACCACCGGCGGTCACCTCCCCCGTCGGCACGTACGCCGGAAGCACCGCGTCGACCTCGAAACCGCCGGTGGCGACGGGTCCCGCGTGGAACTCACCACCGACCAGCTCGACCCGCTGCTGGAGCCCGAGCAAGCCCGCGCCCGATCCGCTGGCCGCCAGCTCCGCCGCGGCCTCGCTCAGCCGGGCCGGCGCGGAGTTGCGCACGGACAACCGCACGCGGTCGCCGCCGTAGACGATCCGGACCGCGACGTCCGCGCCGTAGGCGTGCTTGTGCACGTTGGTCAGCGCTTCCTGCACGACCCGGTAGGCGGTGCGCGCGACCGCCCCCGTCACCAACGCGGGATCTCCTTCCACCGCGAAATCGACCGGGACGCCCACAGCCTCGGACTGCTGGAGGAGTTCGGACAGGTCCGGCACGGCGACCGTCGGGATCGGCGGCTCCTCGGCGGGGCCCTCGCGGCCCGACCGCAGCACGCCGACCAGGTCGCGCAACTCGCCCAGCGCCTCGCACCCGCCGGCGCGCAGTTCCCCCGCGGCGCGGCGGGTTTCCGGGTCCGCGGCCGCGACCTCCAGCGCGCCGGCCTGGAGCACCATCAGGCTCACCCGGTGCGTCACCACGTCGTGCATCTCCGCGGCGAGTCGGGCGCGTTCCTCGGCGCGCGCCTGCTCGGCCAGCAGCTCCCGTTCCCGCTCGGCCCGTTCCGCGCGCCCGCGCAACGCGTCCACCAGCCGTCGGCGGGCCCGCACGTACAGGCCGAGCAGCAGCGGGAAGATCGTCAGCACGACGCTGGTGACGAGCGTGTCCCCCTCCGGCCTCTCCCACGGGCGCGCGGACAGCAGCGTCACGATGCTCACCAGGTTCAGGGCGAACAACCACCGCCTGCGGCCCCGGGTGTAGACCACGGCGGCGTAGATCGCGAACGCCGACAACCCGGGTGGCCACGGGTCCGACAGCTGGTTGATCACCAGCAGCGGCCCGGGGCCGAACTCGATCAGCAGGACCTGCGCCGCGGAGATCAGTGCGGTGAGGACCATCAGCGTCAGCGGGAAACGCCGCCGCACCAGCAGACCGAGGCAGAGCAGCATCATGAGGACGTCGCTGGCCCACTCGCCACCGATCCAGGCATAAGCCTCCGGCGGGCTCTGCCTCGGGAAGAGGGCGACGAGGATGCGGCCGAGGAGCTGGAGCCCGAGCACGAGGGCCACGTCGAAGGCGGCCTCCCGCCAGTTCCGCCACAACAGCCGCCACAGCGGACGTTTCACGCGAACCACGTTAGCCACCGTCCGCACCCGGTACGCCGGAAACACCAACCAACGTCGGTCGAGGAGTCAACGAAAGTTGCGGCCGTTCGGCGAGATCACAACGTCCGGCCAGTCGGTCCCCTACTGATCGCGGTACCCGGCGGCCCGCTCCGCGCGCTTGAATCGGTGACGTTCCGACGAATCCACTGGGGGAAAGATGTCCGAGGCGCTGCTGTCAGCGAGAGTCCCCGCCGCACCGCGGCCCGGCCCACCGCGCCTGGCCAGGTGGCCGGTGTTCTCGATCGCCGCGCTCGTCGCGGTCGTCCAGCTGGCGTTCAGCCTGCGGGACGGCTTCTGGATCGACGAGGTCTACATGCTCGCGGCCGGGAAGTTCCACCTCGACTGGGGTTATGCCGACCAACCGCCGCTGGTACCGCTGCTGGCCGCCGCGATGGACCGGATCGCACCGGGAGCGCTGCCCGTGCTCCGGCTCCCGGCGGTCCTCGCCACCGCAGGTGCCGTGGTGGTGACCGCGCTGATCGCCCGCGAGTTCGGCGCCGACCGCCGCGCGCAGGTCCTGTCCGCCGGAGCCGCGGCGACCGGTCTGTGGACCTCGCTCATCGGCCACTGGGTGACGCCCTACACCTTCGAACCGCTGCTGTGGTTGCTGCTGACCTGGTCGCTCGTGCGCTGGGTGCGGTTGCGCGACGAAGGCCGCGCCGACGACCGGCTGCTCCTCGCGTTCGGCGCGCTCGCCGGCGTGACGATGGAGACCAAGGTCCAGGTCGCCCTGCTCTGCGGCACGCTGCTGGTCGCGGTCCTCGCGGTCGGTCCGCGAGACGTCCTGCGGCGACCGGGGTTGTGGGGCGGTGCGGGGATCGCCGCCGCGCTGGCGCTCCCGACGCTCATCTGGCAGGCGCAGCACGGGTGGCCGCAGCTGCGGATGGGCGCCGTGGTGGCAGACGAGTCCGCGCTGCTCTCCGGTGGCCGCGGCGGCACGGCCGTCACGCTGGTGCTCTACGCCGGAGTCGCCGGATGCGCGCTGGTCCTCATCGGCGTGTACCGGCTGCTGTTCTCCGCCGAACTGCGCTCCTACCGCTTCTTCGCCGTCACGATCCTGCTGCTGTACGGGTTCTTCATCGCCACCGCGGGCCGTCCGTACTACATCGTGGGCCTCTACGGGGTGGCCGTCGCCGCCGGAGCGGTGGGACTGCAACGCCGCCGCGAGTCAGGCCGGAGCCGATGGCGCTGGACGGCCTGGCTTTTCTACACCGCGTCCGCGGCCGCCGCGGTCTTCATGCTCCTGGCGTCGACGTCCCTGGCCCGGACCTTCGGCTTGCCGACCGGTGACGAGCTGCCCCGCCGCGTCGCGGCGGCGTACGCAGCGCTGCCGCCCGCGCAGCGCGCCCACACCGCGGTCGTCGGCGAGCCCTACTACGTCGCGGCGGCACTGGAGGTCGGCGCCGCCGAGTACGGCCTCCCGGAGGTCCGCAGTCCGCACCGCGGCTACGGGTACTTCGGTCCACCGGCGGACCGCATCGACTCGGTGCTCTACGCGGGCCCCGCCCACTCGCCGCTGGAACACCACTTCACCACGGTGCGCCAACTCGAAAGCGGGGAACTGTCGTTGTGGCTGCTGAGCGGCAGAACGGCTTCCTGGGACCAGATCTGGCCGCGAGTGCAGTCCCTCACCTGACCACCGACCGACATCCGCTGCGACGAACCGGCTTCGCGGGGACCAGCGACGAGCCGTACGCGTCACGTCCCCGAGCACAACGACCCGGCGAAAGCCGCGAGTGGAAGGGAGACCCGGAAATGCAGCACAGCAGCCCCGGCGCACCACACGGCCACACGCCTGCGCTCCGGGCGCCCACCGTGGACCTTCGCGGTTCAGCTCGGTTTGACCGCGCGCAGCGCGTAGAGCAGCGGAATGCGCGGAGCGCTCTCGGGCAGGCGCCACCACCCGTTGTCCGCGCGGACCATCGACCCCCAACGCGGCCACGGCAGCAGCTCGGTCTCCCGCACCTTCGTCACCGACAGCCCCGCCCCGATCACGGCGTTGACGACCTCGCCGAGGCCGTGCCGCCACTCGTAGCTGACCGTCGCCTCCCGCAACTCCGGGCCGTCGGTGTAGGTCCGCCGCGCGTCGCGTTCCACCGCGCCGCGACCGGACAGGTAGTCGTTGCGCAGCAGCAGTTCGTCGCCCTCGCCGGGACGCGGGACCGGGCCCAGCGAGTTGAGCAGGGGGTGGAATTCCACCACGTACAGCACCCCGCCCGGCCGCAGCAGTCCGCTGAGGACGTCCGCCCAGCGCGGCAAATCGGGCAGGTAGCACAACGAACCCTTGCCGGTGTAGATCAGGTCGAACCGACGGCCGGACAGCGCGTCACCGGCGGCGTGGACGTCGGCGTGCACGTACTCGATGTCCAGCCCGCCGTCAGCGGCGATCCGCCGGGCCTGTCGGATCGCCTCGGCGGAGAAGTCGAGTCCGACGGTGCTGCGCGCGCCGCGCTCGGCGAACGCCCGGGTCTCGGTTCCGAGGTGGCACTGCGGGTGGAGCACGTCGAATCCGGTCAGGTCGCCGAGATCGTCCCATTCGAACGGGGCGAACCAGTCGGATGCGGCACGACTGCCGTCCAGCCCGTAGAACTCGCTCGCGACATGCACCGGGGTGCGCTCGTCCCAGTTCGCCTGGTTCGCGCGGATCATCGATCGAGTGGCCGCGTCGAAGTCGGTCACCGGCTTCCCTTCCCGTCGGATCGCAGTGGAGGTGGCTCCGCTCGGCGGAGCGGAGCCACAATGCGGCTTCAGAAGTCGAACATGCCGCGCTTGATGCCGAGGACGAACTCCTGCCACCGTCGCGGCGCGACGGTCAGGTGCCCGGCGGTGCGGTTCTTGGTGTCGCGGACGCCGACGCAGTCGACACCGAAGCCGACTTCGACGCACTGGCCCTGCCCCTGCGTGCGGGTGCTCGTGCGCCAGCCGGTGATGTGTGCCATTTACAGCTCTCCAATGCGCTCGTTGAGGAGTTGGACGGACCTTTCAGGGTTTAGCGCATGCGCACGTAAATGGTCCATCATCGTCACGTAGTTCGACAGCTCTATCTCCCTTTCGAGGTAGAGACCGCCCACATGGGTTTCCAAATAAACCACATCCGGGTCGATGTGATTCGAGTAGCGCAGGATGACGAACGGGCCGGCCTGGGCGGGGTGGGCTCCGGCGTCCAGCGGCATCACCTGCAGCGTCACGTGCGGCAGTTCGACCAGTTTCAGCACGTGCTCCAACTGGCGCCGCAGCACATCGGAGCCGCCGACCCGACGCCGCAGCGCGGGTTCGCCGACCACCGCCCACAGCTCCAACGGGTTGGGACCGGTGACGCGCTGCTGCCGTTGTATCCGAAGATCAACTCTTCGGGCTATTTCTGAATCGTCCGCCCGAATGAGCGTCGCTTTCGTGAGCGCATGCGCATACTCGCGTGTTTGCAACAAACCCGGAATCGCCTCCGACTCGTAGGTGTGAATCGAAGACGCTTCGGCTTCCAACCCCACATAGGTCTCGTACCACTCGGGAAGAACGTCGCTGTAGGAATGCCACCAGCCCCGTTTGCGGGCGTCTCGGGCGAGGTTGATCAGCTGCTCCCGCTCCGCACCCTCGACCGCGTAGAAGTCCAGCAACCCCGAGACGTCACCGACCGAAGGGGACCGCTTGGCGGTCTCGAACCGACCGATCTTGGCCTGCGTGCAGCCGAGGTGCGCCGCTGCCTGCTGTTGGGTGACCTCCGCCTTGGCGCGCAGCCGGCGCAGTTCCGCTGCGAGACGTCGCCGACGCACGGTGGGACTCACTGTCATGATCCCAGTTTCCACGTCCGCCCACCGTGCGTCATCACCCCATCACACGTGGGACATGTGGGCGAATGCTCATGGACGCGGCACGTTGCGCAGGTTGCTGCGCGCGAGCTGCACCATTTTGCCGACACCGCCGGAAAGGACGGTCCGGCTGACCGCGAGCGCGAATCCCTTGACCTGGGTTCCGGTGATGCGCGGTGGGATGGACAGCGCGTTGGGGTCGGTGACGATGTCCACCAGCGCGGGCCCGGGCCTGCCGAGCGCGTCGGCGAGCGCGTCGCGGACTTCGCCGGGTTTCTCCACGCGCACCGAGTGGATCCCCGCCGCGGCGGCGATCGCGGCGAAGTCGACGCTGTCGTGGTCGGTGCCGAAGTCGGGCAGGCCGTCCACGAGCATCTCCAGCTTGACCATGCCCAGCGAGGAGTTGTTGAAGACCACCGTCTTGACCGGCAACCCGTGGGTGCGCAGCGTCAACAGATCACCGAGCAACATGGACAGACCGCCGTCCCCGGACATCGAGATGACCTGCCGGTCCGGGGCCGCGATCTGCGCGCCGATGGCCTGCGGCAGCGCGTTCGCCATCGAGCCGTGCACGAACGAGCCCAGCACGCGCCGCCGTCCGTTGGGCGTGACGTAGCGCGCCGCCCACACGTTGCACATCCCGGTGTCCACTGTGAACACCGCGTCCTCGGAGGCGAGGTCGTCGAGCACATCGGCGACGAACTCGGGGTGGATCGGCACCTGGTTCTCGACGTTGCGGGTGTAGGCGTCGACCACCCGCTCCAGCTGGTCGGCGTGCTCGCCCAGCATCCGGTCCAGGAACGACCGGTCGGTCTTCTGCCGCACCTGCGGCAGGACCGCCCGGATCGTCTCACCGACGTCGCCGTGCACGGCGAGGTCCAGCACGGTGCGACGACCGAGGTGGGACGGCTCGATGTCGACCTGCACGGTGTTGGCCTGGGGCAGGAAGTTGTCGTAGGGGAAGTCGGTACCCAGCAACACGACGAGGTCGGCGCGGTGCATCGCCTCGTGGCACGCGCCGTAGCCCAGCAGACCGCTCATCCCGACGTCGAAGGGGTTGTCGTACTGGATCCACTCCTTGCCGCGCAGCGCGTGCCCCACCGGTGCGTTCAGCCGTCCGGCCAGCTGCATGACCTCCTGGTGCGCGCCGCGCGTCCCGGCGCCGCAGAACAACATCACCCGCTCGGCCGAGTTGAGCACCTCCGCGAACTCGTCGACCTGCGCCGACGACGGCACCACGGTCGGCGGTTCGCATTCCACGACGCCTTCCCCGGTGGGTTTCGCGGCCGGTTTGTGCGCGACGTCACCGGGCAGCACGAGCACGGAGACGCCGCGGCGTCCCGCCGCCGTCTGGATCGCGCTGCGCAGCAGCCGCGGCATCTGCTCGGGCTGGGACAGCAGCTCGCAGAAGTGGCTGCACTCGTTGAACAGCTCCTCGGGGTGGGTCTCCTGGAAGAACCCGGTCCCGATCTGCTCGGACGGGATGTGCGAGGCCAGCGCGAGCACCGGCGCACCGCTGCGGTGCGCGTCGAACAGGCCGTTGATCAGGTGCAGGTTGCCCGGCCCGCAGCTGCCCGCGCACACCGCGAGCCGACCGGTCAGCTGCGCCTCGGCACCCGCCGCGAACGCCGCCGCCTCCTCGTGGCGGACGTGCACCCACTCGATGCCGTCGGTGCGGCGCACGGCGTCGACCACCGGGTTCAGGCTGTCCCCGACGATGCCGTAGATCCGCCGCACACCAGCCTGGACGAGGACCTCGATGAACTGCTCGGCGACTGTGGGCATGATCGTCCTCCGGCGTTCGGGGGCAGGGCCACCACCCGTCTACGCGCCGCTGGAGCGTCCCGCAAGTCGGACGGCGGACGCGGATCGGCTAGCGTCGGGTCCATGAGCGAACAACAACGACTCCAGGTCGGCGACCAGGCTCCCGAGTTCTCCCTGCCGGACGCCGACGGCAAGACCGTGTCGCTGGCGGACTACCGGGGCCGCTCGGTGGTCGTCTACTTCTACCCGGCGGCCAGCACCCCGGGCTGCACCAAGGAGGCGTGCGACTTCCGGGACAACCTCGCGGTGCTGGGCGACGCCGGTTTCGACGTGCTGGGCGTCTCGCCCGACTCGCCGGAGAAGCTGGCGAAGTTCCGCGACGCCGAGGGGCTGACGTTCCCGCTGCTGTCCGACGCCGACAAGTCGGTGATGACGGCGTGGGGCGCTTTCGGTGAGAAGCAGAACTACGGCAAGACCGTGCAGGGCGTGATCCGGTCGACGTTCGTCGTCGACGAGGACGGCAAGATCGCCAAGGCGCTGTACAACGTCAAGGCGACCGGCCACGTCGAGCGGCTGCGCAAGGATCTCGGGGTCTGACGGTCCAGGGCACCGACCCGGCCGGTGCCCCTCACTTCAGCACCATGTAGACCGCCACTCCGGCCGCGATCACCACGACGACGTAGCGCAGCAGGGTGGACGGCAGCCGTTGGGCGACCTTGCCGCCCACGTATCCGCCGAGCACCGTGGTGGGGATCAGCGCGAGCACCGCCACCCAGTCCACCGGTGCGATCAGCGCGTAGACGACGAGCGTGACGGCGCTGCCGATCATGCCGAGCCAGCTCTTGAGGGCGTTGAGCCGCCGCATCGAGTCGGTGGCCGCCAGCACCAGGATCGCGATCAGGATGACGCTGCGTGCCCCGCCGAAGTAGCCGCCGTAGACGGAGGCGACGAAGATCCCGATCGTCAGCCCCGCCGTCCGGTCCGGCGCGCCCTCCTCCGGCGTTCCCAGCCACCTGCGGATGGTGTTCTGGAACGCCATGAGCACCGCGGACAGCGCGATCAGCGCGGGTACCACCGCGTCGAAGACCGAACCCGGCAGCACCATGAGCAGCACGCAGCCGATCGTCGATCCCACCGCCGCGGCGATCGACGTCAGCAGCACCCGGCGCGGCTGGTCGCGCAGGTCGTCGCGCTGACCCCAGGCCGCGCCGACGAAGCCCGGCCCCTGCGCGACGGAGTTCGTCACGTTGGCGACCAGCGGCGGCAGACCGGTCGCCAGCAGTGCCGGGAAGACCAGCAGCGACCCGCCTCCGGCCACCGCGTTGATCGCGCCGGACAGGAAGCCGACGACGACGAGCAGCGCCAGGTGCAGCCATTCGGTGAACACGAGGCTGCAAGTTATCCGCTCCGACCGCCCGTTCCGACGGCGGGGCGATGTGCGTCACAGCGAAGTCCGTCCGGAAGGTCCGTCTCGGCCGCGATCGCGGAACTCGGGTGCCGGATTTCCGCTCGGCGCTTGCCCGGCCGTGGCGGTTCCCGACAAGATCGACGGCAGGGTCTGACCGAGGGGGTCACGTGTCCGGGCTCGAATCCGCCGCGCTGCGCGCCGGTTCCACCGTCCTCAAGCACCTGGCCACGTCCTGGCTGGCCAGGCGGAAGTCCGAGGTCCGCCGCGGCGCGGACCTCACCGAGCTGATCGCGCTGCGTTTCGGCGGACTCCGCGAACGCGACCGCCGCGCCCTGCGCCGCAGGCTCGACGAGGCCGCCGAACTCGCCGCCGAACACCTGGAACGCCTCTGCGAGCGCGAGTTCGCCGACCTGCCCGACAACGAACGCGCCGCGACCATCGACGCCGTGGCCGACGCCCTGGACGAGGCGGACCTCTCCGACGCGACGCTGCTGCGCGCCGACCTCGACCCGCTGGAACTGGCCAGGGACGTCCGGCGCCAGGTCCCGACCGCCCCGCACCGCGCCGGACTCGGCGAAGCCGGTCGCGCGCTGTTCGACCGGGCGCTGGACCAGTCCTGCGTCCACCTCGTCCACCTGGTCCGCGAACTGCCGGAGTACGACTCCCGCCTGGCCGAGGAATCCCTGCGCCGGGCGACGGAAGTGCTGCGCGGGGTGGACCGCGTGCTGGACCGGATCCCGGATTCCACCCTCGACGCCCCGGCCGGCACCGACCACGACGAGGCGTTCCGCCGCCGCTACCAGCAGCTGGTGGCCCGGCACCACGAGGACCTGGAACTCATCGGCGTCAGCGTCCGCAACTTCCGCCCGAGGACGAAGCTGTCGGTGGCGTACCTGAGCCTCACCGCCCGCGGCCGGGACCGGCGGGCCGAACCGGTGCCCCGGGACGTCGCGGAACCCGAGACGATGCGGGCCGAGGCGGCGCTGGCCCGCTCCGACCGCACGCTGGTGCGCGGCGAAGCCGGTTCCGGCAAGAGCACCCTGCTGCGCTGGATCGCGGTGCAGGCCGCCCGCGAGAACTTCACCGGTGAGCTGGCCGACCTCAACGGCACCATCCCGATCCTGGTCAAACTCCGCAGCTACGCCGACGATCCGCTGCCGAACCCCGAGGGCTTCCTCGCCGATCCGCAGGGACCGACCCTCGGCCCCGTTCCCGAGGGCTGGACGCACCGGCAGTTGCTGGCGGGACGCGTCCTGCTGCTGGTCGACGGCGTGGACGAACTCGCCGAGGCCAAGCGCCGGCAGGTCCGCGACTGGCTGGACAAACTTCTCCGCAACTACCCGGACACGCGCATCGTCGTCACCTCCCGCCCGGCGGCGGCGAGCACGAAGTGGCTGGCCGCGGAAGGGTTCCGCACGGTCGACCTGGAACCGATGACCGCCTCGGACGTCCGCGACTTCCTCGACCGCTGGCACCGCGCCCTGCTGGCGGCCGACTCCCGCACCCTGCCCTTCGACCGCGCGGAGGTGGAAAACCGCCACCGCGACCTGCTGGTGCAGCTCGACGCCCGGCCGCACCTGCGCGGCCTCGCGCGCAACCCGCTGCTGTGCGCGATGCTGTGCGCGCTCAACCTCGATCGCGGCGGCGACCTGCCGCGCGACCGCAACAGCCTGTACGACGCGGCGCTGGAAATGCTGCTGGTCCGACGGGAGGCGGAACGCGAGATCCGGCACCAGGTCGTCCTGGACTACCGGCACAAACTCACGCTGCTCCAGGACCTCGCCTACTGGCTCGTCCTCAACGGCCGCAGCGAGATGGACCGCACGATGGCGCTGCGCAGGTTCGACCGCAAGTTCGCCAGCATGCGCGGCACCACCGCCACTCCGGAGGGCTCCCTCGATCACCTGGTGGAACGCAGCGGCGTCATCCGCGAACCGGCGGAGAACCGCATCGACTTCGTGCACCGCACGTTCCTGGAGTACCTCGCCGCGCGGGAAATCGCGGCCGAGGAGCACGTCCCGATGCTCATCGCGCACGCCGACTCCGACCAGTGGCGGGAAACAGTGGTCATGGCGGCCGGACTCCTCAGCCGCGTCCGCCGCGCCGAGCTGCTCGGCGGACTCCTGGACCGCGCGGCGAAAGCCGACCCCGAGCTGCGCCGCCGCCTGCACCTGCTGGCCGCGACATGCGTGGAATCCGTGGAGGACCTCCCGGCCGAGGTCCTGGCCCGGGTGGAGACCGCCATCCGGGCACTGGTTCCGCCGAACAGTCCAGTGGAGGCGGAACTGCTGGCCACCGTCGGGGAACCGCTGCTCGACTACCTCCCGGACGACGTGGCGTCCCTGCCGTCGACGCAAGCGGTTGCCTGCGTCCGAACGGCCGCATTCATCAACGGCCCCGCAGCGATGTCCCGGCTGGCCCACTACGCGAGCGATGAACGGTCGCCGACCCAGGACGAGATCGCGAGCGTGTGGCGGTATTTCGACCCGGAAGCGTTCGCCGCGCGAGTCCTCGCCGAAGCTCCGCTGGACAACGGGCACATCAGCGTCGAGAGCCTGCAGCACCTCTCGCACCTGCGCGAACTCACGAACCTCCGCAGCATCTCCATCAACCTCACCGAGGAGATCACGGACTTCGAGTTCGTCCCCCGAGACGTCGAAGTCCGCAGCATCCGGGTCCGCAACGCGGTACCGGTCTCGCTCGCGCCGCTGGAGGGGCGGACCGCCCTCGCGAGTCTGCAGGTCCGCGGGCCGGGGTCCCTGCTCTCGCTCGACACGTTGGGGACTCTGCCGCTGGAACGCCTGTTGCTGCGACAGCGGGAGCCGTTGCAGGACTTGGAGTTCCTGCGTCAGCTACCAGATCTGCGGTCGCTGTCCCTCGACGCCCTCGACGAGATCGCCGATTTCAGTCCCATTGCGACCAGCGGCGCACTGGTGAACCTCGAACTGGGTGCAGCCCGCCGCATCGACTTCCTGAAGGATCTGGGAACGCTCGTCGGCCTGAAGAGCCTCCGGATCACCCGCTGCTCCCCCGTGGACTTGGCCGACCTTCCCACCCTGAGCCCGACCGTGCACACTCTCGCGATCGATGACTGCTGGGTCACGGGCTTGGAACACCTCGCCCGGCTGCCGAACCTCAGGTACCTCCAGCTGTTCGGGTGCCCTTCGGTCACCTCGATCGAGGCGCTGCGCGAGTTGACCCAGCTCGAAATCGTCTCGCTGTCCCGCATGCCACCGGGACTGGACGTGTCACCGCTGGCGGACCTGGACGCCAAAGTCCGGGTGCGGAGAAGCGACCGGCTCACCGGACTCGACAAGCTCCACCCGGTGCGCCTCTGATGCCGTGACGACCTCACCCAGCGAGTTTCCGCAACTCCGGCAACAACTTCCGCAGCGCGCGACCCCGGTGCGAGTCGGCGTCCTTCTCCTCCGCCGACAGTTCGGCGCTCGTCCGGGTCTCGCCTTCCGGGACGAAGATCGGGTCGTAGCCGAAACCGTTGCGGCCCCGGGCTTCCCGGATGATCGTGCCGCGCCATTCGCCGCGCACCACGGTTTCCGAACCGTCCGGCAGGACCAGCGCCGCCGCGGCGACGAAGGCACCGCCCCGGCGCTCGTCGGGGACGTCGGCGAGTTGGCCGAGCAGCAGGTCCAGGTTCGCCTGGTCGTCGCCGTGCTTGCCGGACCAGCGCGCGGACAGCACCCCGGGCATGCCGTTCAACGCGTCGACTGCGATGCCGGAATCGTCGGCCACCGCGGGAAGTCCGGTGGCGCGGGCGGCGTCGACGGCCTTGGCCAGCGCGTTGTCCTCGAAGGTCGCACCCGTTTCCGGGGCCTCCGGGAACGGGGGGACGTCGGCGAGACCGATGACCTCGACGCCGGTGACGTCCGCCGCTTCGAGGATCCGGCGGAGTTCGACCAGCTTCTTCTCGTTCCGGGTGGCCAGCAGCAGTCGCGTCATGCCGCGCTCCCCGGCAGCGTGCCCGGGTACGGCGCGGCGAGCGCCTCGGCCTGCAGCTCGGACAGCCGGGCGCACCCGGCCAGCGCGAAGTCCATCATCTTGTCCATCGTGGACCGGGTGAAGGTGGCGCCCTCGCCGGTGCCCTGGACCTCGACCAGGGTGCCGTGGTCGGTGGCGACCACGTTCATGTCGACCTCGGCGCGCGAGTCCTCCTCGTACGGCAGGTCCAGGCGGACCCGGCCGTCGACCACGCCGACGCTGACCGCGGCGATCGAGCAGGACAGCGGCTTGGGGTCGGACAGGCGCTTGGCGGCGCCCAGCCAGGTCACCGCGTCGGCGAGCGCCACGTACGCGCCCGTGATCGCCGCCGTGCGGGTGCCGCCGTCAGCCTGGAGCACGTCGCAGTCGAGGGTGATGGTGTTCTCCCCGAGCGCGGACATGTCGATGCAGGCGCGCAGCGAACGGCCGACCAGCCTGCTGATCTCGTGGGTGCGGCCGCCGATGCGACCCTTCACCGACTCGCGGGCGCTGCGGGTGTTGGTCGCCGACGGCAGCATGGCGTACTCGGCGGTCACCCAGCCCAGGCCGGAACCGGTCCGCCAGCGGGGCACGCCCTCCTGGACGCTGGCCGCGCACAACACGCGCGTCCGGCCGAACTCGACCAGCACCGACCCGGCCGGCCAGTCCTGGTACCCCCGGGTGATCCGCACCTCTCGGAGCTCGTCGTCGCTCCGCCCGTCAGCTCGTGCCACGACATCCACCCTAAGTGCCCGTCTCCGGCCCTGGTCGCGAGGGGGCACCGCACGCGGCGTCAGCCGCCTCCGCTTCCGGTGAGCGGTCTCGCAGTCGGTGCCGAGACCGCCCGGTCCCGGGCCGCCGGGGCCCGGCGGTCACACCTGGTACGTGCCGTCGGGGACGACGAGTTCGGCCGGGCCGTCGAAGGTCGCCGACGCCTCGCCGAGCACCGCGTCCCGGTCCGACCACGGCTGGAGGTGGGTTAGCAGCAGGCGCCGCGCCCCGGCGGTCTTCGCGACCTCGGCGGCCTGCCTGCCGGACAGGTGCAGGCCGTCCGGCGCGTCCGGGAAGTCCGGCCAGGACGCCTCGGCCAGCAGCACGTCCGCGTTCCGCGCCAGGTCCACCAGCTGCGGGCACGGCCCGGTGTCGCCGGTGTAGGCGAGCACCCGCCCGCCTGCCGAGACCCGGAACCCCCACGCCGGGCAGACGTGCGCCATCGGGAAGGCCCGGACCTCGAACGGGCCGATCCGCACCGGTTCCGCCGACAGCGGGAAGAACTCGAACACGTCCGACAGGTCGGTGTCCGCGCGTTCCGCCGCGCTCGTGGCGTACAGCGCGGCCAGCCGTTCGGGCGCGTCCGCCGGCGCGTGCACCGGCAACGGCCGGGTGACCGGGTCGTACGGCGGCCGCGGGTGGTAGCGGCGGAGCACCGTCAGCGCGCCGAAGTCCGCGCAGTGGTCGGGGTGCAGGTGGCTGAGCAGCAGGGCGTCGACGTCGAACGGGTCGACGGACCGCTGCATCGCGCCGAGCGTGCCGTTGCCGAGATCGAGCACGATGCGGGTGCTCCCGGACTCCACCAGGTACCCGGACGCGGGCGAGGTCGGGCTGGGGATGCTGCCGGAGCAGCCGAGGATCGTCAGCTTCACGCGGTCGAGCTTGGCACGGCGAGCGGGCGCACCGCACCGGCCGCGACCTGTGGTCTCAGGAACCTCTCGGCCAACCTGGCGAAGCGCTCGGGCGCTCCGGTGGCGCGGAACTCGTGCTCCGGGGTGGTCTCCGGGTCGGCGAGCAGGTCGTTCTCGGTGAGCAGCCGGAGGACGTCCTTGGCCGTTTCCTCGGCGCTGGAGACGAGCGTCACCTGGTCGCCCATCGCGAGCTGGAGCACACCGGTGAGCAGCGGGTAGTGGGTGCAGCCGAGCACGAGCGTGTCGACGTCGGCCTGCTGGAGCGGGTCGAGGTAGCTCTGCGCCAGGCCGAGGATCTGCCGCCCGCTGGTGATCCCGTGCTCCACGAAGTCGACGAAGCGCGGGCACGCGACCGTGGTCAGCGCGATGTCCGGGGCCGCGGTGAACGCGTCCTCGTAGGCGCGGGAGCGCACGGTGGCCTGGGTGCCGATGACGCCGACGCGGCGGTTGCGGGTGGTGGCGACGGCGCGCCGGGTGGCGGGCATGACGACCTCGACCACCGGGATGTCGTAGCGCTCGCGCGCGTCGCGCAGGCACGCCGAGGACGCCGTGTTGCAGGCGATCACCAGCATCTTCACGCCCTCCTCGACGAGCGCGTCGGTGATCTCCAGCGTGCGCTCGCGGATCTCGGCGAGCGGCATCGGGCCGTACGGGGCGTTCGCGGTGTCGCCGACGTAGTGCAGGGTTTCGGCGGGCAGCTGGTCCATGATCGCGCGGGCCACGGTCAGCCCGCCCACCCCGGAGTCGAAGATCCCGATCGGCGCGTTGGTCACCCGGCCAGTGTGCCAGGACCGCCGGTGACGGCTCGGCGCCGCCCGGAGCGCGCCACCAGCCACGCGGCGAGCAGACCACCGGCGGCGCCGAACAGGTGGCCCTCCCACGAGATCCCCGGTTGACCGGGCAGCACGCCCCAGAGCATCCCGCCCCAGTAGAAGAACAGCACCAGGGCGACCAGGACCTGCGCCGCGCTGCGCTGGAAGAACCCGCGCACCAGCAGGAACACCATCCAGCCGAAGATCACCCCGGACGCGCCGATGTGCACACCGGGCGCGCCCACCAGCCAGGTCCCCAGGCCGCCGACGAACCACACCGTCGCGGTCACGGCGACGAACTGGCGCAGCCCGCCCGCCAGCACCAACCAGCCGAGCACCAGGAACGGCAGGGTGTTGGAGATCAGGTGCGGCCAACCGGCGTGCAGCAGCGGGGCGAAGAGGACCCCTTCGAGACCGTCGACGTCGCGCGGGCGGATCCCGTACTGGTCGAGGTCCAGCGCCCGGTCGGTCTGGTCGACGAACTCGACGGCGTACAGCACCGCCAGGAACATGAGCATCCCGCCCAGCGCCCCCAGCGGGTTCTGCGGCAGCACACGCGCCCGGCGACGATCAGGAACCCCGTTCACACCGTCGAGGTTACGCGGAACGGGACCATTCGGTCTCGGTGTTCCCGCCCCGGAAGCACGTCACCCGGGGGGCACGGCGATCGGGTGCCCCCGGGTGACGTCGACGAGCCCGAGGTCAGGCCCAGAGCTGGCCTTCGAGGCGCTGCGCGGCCTCGTCGAGCGAGCCGCTGTAGGCGCCGGTCGAGAGGTACTTCCACCCCGCGTCGGCGACCACGAAGACGATGTCGGCGGCGTCGCCCGCCGCCGCGGCCTTCTCCGCGATGGTCATCGCCGCGTGCACCGCGGCGCCGGTGGAGATGCCGGCGAAGATGCCCTCGCTCTCCAGCAGCTGCCGGGTGCGTCGCAGCGCGTCGTAGGAGCCGACGGAGAAGCGCCTGGTCAGCACGTCCGGGTCGTACAGCTCCGGGACGAAGCCCTCGTCGAGGTTGCGCAGCCCGTAGACGAGTTCACCGTAGCGGGGCTCGGCGGCCACGATCTGCACGTCGGGCTTCTGCTCGCGCAGGTAGCGGCCGACGCCGACCAGCGTCCCGGTCGTGCCGAGACCGGCCACGAAGTGCGTGACGCCGGGCAGGTCGCGCAGGATCTCCGGGCCGGTGGTCCGGTAGTGCGCGTCGGCGTTGGCCGGGTTGCCGTACTGGTAGAGCATCACCCAGTCCGGGTTCTGCTCGGCCAGTTGCTTGGCGACCGCCACCGCCTGGTTCGACCCGCCCGCCGCGGGCGAGGGGATGATCCGCGCGCCGAACGCCTGGAGCAGCTGGCGGCGCTCCTCGGAGGTGTTCTCCGGCATGACGCACACCAGGCCGTAGCCCTTGAGCTTGGCGGCCATGGCCAGCGAGATGCCGGTGTTGCCGGAGGTCGGCTCCAGGATCGTGCAGCCGTGGGTGAGGCGCCCCTCCTTCTCGGCCGCCTCGATCATCGCCAGCGCCGCCCGGTCCTTGATCGAACCGGTCGGGTTGCGGTCCTCCAGCTTCGCCCACAGCCGGACGTCCGGAGCCGGTGACAGGTGCGGCAGCCCCACCAGCGGGGTGTCACCGAGCGCGTCCAGCAAGGAGTCGTAGCGGGCCACGGCGTGCCTCCCTCCGAGGTGTCCGCGTCAGCGCATGCCGCCGGCGACCGCGGGCAGGATGGTGACGTTGTCACCGTCGGAGACCTTCGCCTCCAGTCCGCCGGCGAACCGCACGTCCTCGTCGTTGACGTAGACGTTGACGAACCGGTGCAGGCTGCCCTCCTTGATCAGGCGGTCCTTGAGGCCGCTGTAGTTGCTGTCCAGGTCGTTGATGACCTCGCCCAGCGTGTTGCCCTCGGCCTCGACCGACTTCTGCCCGTCGGTGTGGGTGCGCAGGATCGTCGGGATGGAAACGTTGACTGCCATGGGGAACCTCCTGTCCACGCGTGTTCTCTGGAGAAAACCGGCCGCGAAGCGGCGCCGGGTGCCGTCGCGATCAGTCGCGGTCCGGGACCTCGTCGGCGCCGGTGTGGGCGAACATGTACGACTCCACGACCTCCACCGGCTCCTCGGTCACCTCGCCGTCGAGAATCCGGTAGGAGCGCAGCTCGTGGATCTCCGGGTCCCGGGTGGACACGAGCACGTAGTGCGCGTTGGGTTCCGAGGCGTAGGAGACGTCGGTGCGCGACGGATAAGCCTCGGTCGAGGTGTGCGAGTGGTAGATGACCACCGGTTCCTCGTCGGCCGAGTCCATCTCCCGCCACACCTTGAGCTGTTCGGTCGAGTCGAAGCGGTAGAAGGTGGGCGAGCGCTCGGCGTTGGTCATCTCGATCAGGCGTTCCGGGCGGTCCGACCCTTCCGGACCGGCGATCACACCGCACGCCTCATCCGGGTGGTCCCGTCGGGCATGCGCGACCATCGCGTCGACGAGGTCGCGTCGGATCACCAGCACAGACACCATCCTAGAGGGTGAGGCACCGGCCTCCCAGCATGTGGAAGTCCCTGTTCACCGGTGCTGTTCGTCGTTGCGCAACGCTGCCACACGATGGTTCATTCCCACGCCGACGGGTAGAGGGTCGTGTAGGACATCACCTCATCGACGGGCTCGGCGGCGAGCACGCCGCGCACGATGGCGCGCGCCACCACGTCGGCCGCCGCCGCGCACACCTCGTCCAGTCGCCGCGACCAGTCCGGTTCACCGGGCCGGGGCAGCTCCCCGCCGGTGCCGGTGGCCAGGGCGAACATGGTGTCGCCGTCGACGAGCGCGTGCGCCGGGCGGACCGCGCGGGCCAGGCCGTCCTGGGCGGCGATGGTCAGCCGACGGCATTCGGCCTTGGACAACCGCAGGTCGGTGGCGACCACGCCGAGCGTGGTGTTCAGCGGTCGGCCGATCGGCCCGTGCCTGCCGGGACGCGAGCCCGCGACCCGCCGCCCGCGCTCCACCTCGGCCGGATCGGGCGGGCGCAGTCCCGGCACCGGGATCCACGGCAGGCCGGTGTCCAGGTCGACCGCGGATCCGGCCGCGTTGACCGCGACCAGCGCACCGACCCGGGTCCCGTCGGCCAGCTCGGTGCTCGCGGTGCCGACGCCGCCCTTGACGGCGCCGACGACCGCGCCGGTCCCGGCGCCGACGTTGCCCTGGCGGGTCTCGGTCGTCGAGGCGTTCTCGCAGGCCAGGTACCCGAACTCGGCGTCCGGCCGGTGGCCCCAGTCGCCCATCGGCAGGTCGAAGATGGCCGCCGCGGGCACGACGGGGACCACGTGCGCCGGATCGGTGCCCACTCCGACACCGTGGCCGCGTTCGCCCAGCCAGCGCATCACCCCGTCGGCGGCGGCGAGGCCGTAGGCGCTGCCGCCGGTGAGCAGCACGGCGTGCGCCTGCTGCACGAGGTGGCTCGGTTCGAGGACGTCGGTCTCCCGGGTCCCCGGCGCACCGCCCCGGACGTCGACGGCGGCCTGGCGCCCTCGGGCACCAGCACGACCGTCGACCCGGTCGCCCACCGCGCGTCGAACCGCTCGTGATGACCGACCCGCACCCCACCGACGTCGACGATCGAATCAAGCGAGCCAGCTCGCATCGATGCCTCCCAACCGCTTCTTCCCGAGACGCGCCGGCCGCGAGTCGAGACGGCCGCTGAGGTTCCGCCACCGGCACCGCCACCCAAAAAGAGTTCAAAGACAGGCACTGAGGTTCCGGCACCGCCAAGCGGACCAGCCCGACTACCCGATAAGGGCGTTGACGAGGCTGTCCTGGACCCAGGTCAGCCACTGGTAGACGCCGAGGTGCTCGCGGCGCAGATCGTCCTCGGGCAGGTCCTCGGGCATGTCCTCCTCGACGTCGAGGGCGGTGCCCAGGGCCAGCCGGACGTCGTTGAGCGCCGCCAGCCAGCTGTCCGCCTGGTCGCCGGTGAGCCGGACCCGACCGCCGGCGGGCGGGCACGTCTCAAGCACCAGCTCGGCGACGCCGGTCTTGGCCTCCAGCAGTCCGGGCTCGTGCAGCGAGCGCATCGCGCCGGCGGCTCCGGCCTGCTCCTCGTCGGTCTCGCCGGTGGTGGGGTCGTGCCGGTAGAAGTCGGGCAGCAGTCGCGCCAGCACGCGGTCCTCGGGCGGGGCCGTCGGGCCGGTGCGGATGCCGGTCAGCTCGGCCAGCTCGTCCTGCGGGGCCTCGGCGGCGCGGGCGGTGAGCATGTCCTTGATCTGCCCGACCAGGCCGCGGATGACGGCGGCTTCCTGCTGCGACAGTTCGGCCACCACGTGGCCGTTCTTGCGGGTCCAGCCTTGCACGTGATCAGGAGTCCTTCTGCATCGTGGCCCAGAGGCCGGCGGCGTGCAGTTTCGCCACGTCGCCCTCGACCTTCTCCTTGGAGCCCGAAGACACCACCGCTCGCCCCTTGTGGTGCACGTCCAGCATCAACTTCGTCGCGTGGTCCCGGCTGTAACCGAAGATCTTCTGGAAGACGTACGTCACGTAAGACATGAGGTTGACCGGGTCGTTCCACACCACGGTGACCCACGGCTTGTCCTCGGCACCGAGTTCCTCCGGTTCGAGTTGCGCGCGCTCAAGTTCAGCGGGCGAGGTCATGGCCCCATGTTCGCACGCGCCCGTCACGGCCGTGTCGACCCGCGGACAATCCCCCGCGACGATCGGGTTCGCCACCCGGAACGCGTCCTGCCGGACCACGTAATCTCTGCGTCATGACGGTCGCCAGCACCCCCAGCACCGCGCTGCTCACCGACCAGTACGAGCTGACCATGCTCGCCGGCGCCCTGCGCGACGGCACCGCGCACCGGGAGTGCACCTTCGAGGTGTTCACCCGGCGCCTGCCGTACGGGCGGCGGTACGGCGTCGTCGGCGGGACCGGTCGCGTGCTCGACGCGATCGAGAACTTCCGGTTCGGCGCGGCGGAGCTGGACAAGCTCGCGGCCGACGGGGTGGTGGACGAGGCGACCCTGGAGTGGTTGCGCGACTTCCGCTTCCAGGGCCAGATCGACGGCTACCCGGAGGGCGAGCTGTTCTTCCCGGGATCACCGCTGCTCACGGTGCGCGGCACGTTCGCCGAGGCGGTGGTGCTGGAGACGCTGGTGCTGTCGATCATGAACCACGACAGCGCCATCGCCGGCGCGGCGGCCCGGATGGTCTCGGCGGCCAACGGCCGGCGGATCATCGAGATGGGGTCGCGGCGCACCCACGAGGAGTCCGCGGTGGCCGCGGCGCGCGCCGCCTACCTGGCGGGTTTCACCGCCACCTCGAACCTGGAGGCGGGCCGCCGCTACGGCATCCCGACCGCCGGGACCGCGGCGCACGCGTTCACGCTGCTGCACGACAGCGAGCGCGAGGCGTTCGAGGCGCAGGTCGCCTCGCTGGGCACCGGGACGACGCTGCTGGTGGACACCTACGACATCACGCGCGGCATCGAACTGGCCGTGGACGTGGCGGGCACCGATCTCGGCGCGGTGCGCATCGACTCCGGCGACGTCGGGGTGCTCGCGCGGCAGGCCCGCGAACAGCTCGACTCGCTGGGCGCCACCCGCACCCGCATCGTGGTCTCCGGAGACCTCGACGAGTACGCCATCGCCGCGCTGCGGGCCGAACCGGTCGACGGTTACGGCGTGGGGACCGCGCTGGTCACCGGCTCCGGGGCGCCGACAGCGGAGATGGTGTACAAGCTCGTCGAGGTCGACGGTCGGCCGGTCGCCAAGCGCAGTTCGCACAAGGAGTCCCGCGGCGGGCGCAAGGCGGCGATCCGGCGGCACAAGGAGACCGGTACCGCCGTCGAGGAGGTCGTCTACCACGTCGCGCCGGGTGCGGCCGAGCCGGTGCTCGGGCCGCACGACCGGTTCGTGCAGATCCCGTTGCTGCGCGACGGCAAGCGCGTGGACGACCTGCCGACGTTGGAGGACAGCCGCCAGCGGCTGCGGCACGCGCTGGTGACCGTGCCGTGGGAGGGCCTCAAGCTCTCCGACGGTGAACCGGCGATCCCGACGGTCTTTCACACAGCCTGATCCCGCATCAGAATGGCCGGTGCGGGGAGGGCGCCCGTCACGGGCGAGCACCGAGGAGTGGGGATGGCCAAGGCGCTGATCATCGTGGACGTGCAGAACGACTTCTGCGAAGGCGGTGCGCTCGCGGTCACCGGCGGCGCCGGTGTCGCCACGGCGATCTCCCGCTACCTCGCCGGGTTCGACCACGACCACGTGGTGGCCACCCGCGACTACCACATCGACCCGGGTGCGCACTTCAGCGCCGAACCCGACTTCGTGCGCTCCTGGCCGCGGCACTGCGTCGCGGGCACGGCGGGCGCGTCGTTCCACCCCGAACTGGACGTCGGCCCGATCGAGGCGGTCTTCTCCAAGGGCCAGTACAGCGACGGGTACTCCGGGTTCGAGGGCATCGACTCCCGCGACCGGCCGCTGCGGGACTTCCTGGCCGACCACGGCGTCGACCGCGTCGACATCGTCGGCATCGCCACCGACCACTGCGTGCGCGCCACCGCCCTCGACGCGGCCCGCGCGGGCCTGGACACGACCGTCCTGCTGGAGCTGACGGCGGGGGTCTCCCGCCCCACCGTCGACGCCGCCCTGCAGGACCTGCGCGCGGCGGGCGTCGACCTCGTCGGCGAACCGGTGGTCGCGCCTTGACCGGTCGGGCGACTCGTCGGTCGGGGTGACGGGGGTGCGCGGTACCGTCTGCTGGCGTGCCCACCTCTGTTCCGCGATGGTCGGATCCCGCTGTCTTCGAGCCCGGCGCGGACGACGAGCTGCCGCCGGAGATCGCCGCCGAGCTGCCGTCGGACGGCCGCGCCGCGCATGACGTGCCCGGCGTCGCGGAGCTGATGCGGATCGCCGTCGAGGCGGTGGGCGGCGTCGAGCGCGCGGGCCAGGCGCAGATGGCCGAGTCGGTGGCGCACTCGATCGAGTCCGGGGAGCACCTCGCCGTGCAGGCGGGCACGGGGACCGGCAAGTCGCTGGCGTACCTGGTCCCGGCGATCCGGCACGCGATGACGCGCGGGACCACCGTCGTGGTGTCCACGGCGACGATCGCGCTGCAACGCCAGCTCGTCGACCGGGACCTCCCCCGGCTGTCGACGGCGTTGGCCGCAGCGCTGGGCCGCAGGCCGACGTTCGCGATCCTCAAAGGACGCCGCAACTACCTGTGCCTGAACCGGGTGCACGGCAACGCCCCGGAGGAGCCCGACGACTCCGCGCTGTTCGACGCCTTCGCCGCGTCCGCGCTGGAACGCCAGGTCAAACGGTTGCGGGAGTGGGCGGCCGACACCGAGACCGGGGACCGCGACGAGCTGGTGCCCGGCGTGACCGACCAGGCGTGGCGGCAGCTGTCGGTGACCGCGAAGGAGTGCCTGGGGGTGCACCGCTGCCCGGTCGGCATCGACTGCTTCGCCGAGCGGGCGCGGGCCGCCGCGGGTCGCGCCGACGTCGTGGTGACCAACCACGCGCTGCTGGCCATCGACGCCCTGGACGACCGGCCGGTGCTGCCCGAGCACGACGTGGTGCTGGTCGACGAGGCCCACGACCTCGTCGACCGGGTGACCTCGGCGGCCACCGGCGAACTCACCGCGAACTCGGTGCGGCTGGCCGCCCGCCGCTGCGGCCGGGCGGTCGACGAGGAGACCGCGGACCGCCTCGCCGAGGCCGGCGAGGGTCTGGAGATCGTGCTCCGCGAGGCCGCGCCGGGGCGGCTCGACGCGCTGCCCGAGGACCTTTCCGGTGCGCTGCGGGTGACCCGCGACGCCGCGTGGACGTGCGTCACCGCGCTGGGCCCGGAGCGCACCGAGGACGTGGAGGGCAGCACCGCGCGCAAGCTCGCCCTCGCGCTGACCGAGGAGGTGCACGACACCGCGGTCCGGCTGCTGGAGGCGTTCGACGAACCCGAGGGCGAACGGCGCGACGTGGTGTGGGTCGCGGCGGAGCCGAACCGGCCCCCGGCCGTGCGGGTGGCCCCGCTGGGCGTCGGCGGCCTGCTGCGGGAGCGGCTGTTCGGTCGGCGCACCACGGTGCTCACCTCGGCGACGCTGGCGCTGGGCGGCTCGTTCGACACGCTCGCCCGCCAGTGGGGGCTGCCGCCGCAGCGGCGCGCCACGCCCGCGCCGGGGATGGCGACCGCGAAGGAGGCCCCGTCGGACACCGGTGGCCTCACCTGGACCGGGTTGGACGTCGGATCACCGTTCGAGCACCAGCGCAGCGGCATCCTCTACATCGCCCGGCACCTGCCACCTCCCGGCCGCGACGGGCTTCCGCCGCAGTACCTCGACGAGCTCACCGAGCTGGTGCGGGCCGCGGGCGGCCGGACGCTCGGGCTGTTCTCCTCGATGCGCGCGGCCCGGCAGGCCGCCGACGAGTTGCGCGACCGGCTGGGCACGCCGGTGCTGTGCCAGGGCGACGACTCGACGGCGCTGCTGGTCGGCAGGTTCGCCGAGGATCCGGCGACGTCGCTGTTCGGCACCCTGTCGCTGTGGCAGGGCGTGGACGTGCCCGGCGAGTCGTTGCAGCTGGTGGTGATGGACCGGATCCCGTTCCCGCGCCCGGACGACCCGCTGGCCTCGGCGCGGCAGAAGGCGGTGTCCGAGCACGGCGGCAACGGGTTCCTCGCGGTCGCGGGCACGCACGCCGCGCTGCTGCTCGCGCAGGGCGCCGGGCGGCTGCTGCGGTCCCCGACCGACCGGGGTGTGATCGCGGTGCTGGACCCGCGGCTGGCGACCGCCCGGTACGGCGGTTTCCTGCGGGCGTCGCTGCCGCCGTTCTGGACCACGCACGACCCCGAGGTGGTGCGCGGCGCGCTGCGCCGGCTGGACGCCGCGGCCGCGTTGTAGACCGCCCACAACGGCTGCCGATCTTTTTCGTTCCGGCGCCGGAGCCGGGTACGTTGTGCTCGCCGCGCCCGACCATCGCCCGTTCGGGGGACAACGCGGCCGTTCCGCGAACCGCATTCCGAGGGGGTACGCCGTGTCCGAAGCCCGCCCGGCCGCGAACCTGGCCAGAACCGTCGTGTTCGCCGCGTTCATCGCGGTCCTCGGCATCTTCCCCGGTTTCTACCTGGGCGGTGCCGCGGTGCCGGTGGTGTTGCAGAACATGGGGCCGCTGCTGGCGGGCAGCATCCTCGGCGCGCGCCGGGCCGGTGCCGCGGTGCTGCTGTTCCTCGCGCTGACCGCGCTCGGGCTGCCGCTGCTGTCCGGCGGGCGCGGCGGGGTGGCGCCGTTCTTCGGCCCCAGCGGCGGATTCCTGCTCGGCTGGCTGGTGTCCGCGGTCGTCGTCGGTCTCGTCGTGCAGCGGGCCACGCCGCGGCCGGGGCTGGTCGTGCTGCTGGTCGCCAACGCCGCCGGGGTCGCGGCGGACTACCTGGTCGGCATCCCGTTCTGGGGTTTGGTGACCGGTGACCTGGGCACCGCCGCGGTCCAGTCCCTGGTGTTCGTGCCGGGTGACGCGGTGAAGCTCGTGGTGGTGTCCCTGGTGGCCGCCGCGGTCCACCGGGCCGCTCCGGCGGCGCTGACCGGGCGGGCGTGAGCGTGCTCCCGATCCTGGGCGGACCACCCGTCTCGCGGGTCTTCCACGGCGAGCGGGTGCTGACCGGTGACGAGCTGGCGGCCGAGGCTTGGCACGCCGCCCGGTTGCTGCCGCGCGGTTCCCGCATCGCGTTGACCGGCGACGACGCCCTGGCCCGGCTGTGCTGGTTCCTGGGCGCGGACCTCGCCGGGTCAGCGGCGCTGCTGGTCGAGCCGTCGTGGGCGGACCGCGAACGCCGGGCCGTGCTGGCGGACGCGCGGCCGGACGCGAGCGTCGAGGTCCGGCGGCTCGCGGGCAGCGCGCGGCCGGTCGAGCCGGTCGGTGACGAGTCCACCCCCTTCTACCTGCCGACGACGTCGGGCAGCAGCGGTCGCCCCCGGGTGCTGATCCGCTCCCGGGGTTCCTGGCTGCGCAGCTTCGCGCTGCTCGACCTGGGGCTGCGCGCGGACGACCGGGTGCTGGTCCCCGGTCCGCTGACGTCGTCGTTGTTCCTGTTCGGCGCGCTGCACGCGCTGCACGCGGGTGCCGAGGTGCAGCTGCTGGACCGCTGGTCGGCGGCGGAGGCCGCGCGGGCCTGCCGCACCGCTACCGTCGTGCACCTCGTGCCCGCCATGCTGTCCGCACTCCTGTCCGCTGTGGAACGAGATCCGGCGCTGCGCGCCGCGTGCCGGTTGCGCACGGTGGTCTGCGCCGGTTCCCGGGTGGATCCGGCGCTGGCGGAACGGCTCGCATCGCTGCTGCCGGGTTGCGCGCTCGTCGAGTACTACGGCTCGGCCGAGCAGTCGTTGGTCGCCGTGCGCACCGGCGGCGCGCTGCGCCCGGTGGTCGAGGTGCGGATCGACGACACCGGGACGCTGTGGGCGCGCTCCGACCTCGGCGTGGACGGCCACCTGGTGGACGGCCGGGTCGTCCCGCCCGAGGAGCGCGACGGCTGGACGACGGTCGGCGACCGCGGCGTGCTCCACCCGGACGGGACGCTGGAGGTGCTCGGCCGCCCGGCCTCGGCGATCGACAGCGGCGCCAAGATCGTCGGCGCGGAGGAGGTCGAAGCCGCGCTGCGCGGTGTCGACGGCGTGCTCGACGTGCTCGTCTCCGCCACCCCGCACCCCCGGTTCGGCGCGCTGGTGACCGCGCTGGTCGAGGCCCTCCCCGGCGAACCGCCCGCGCTGGCCGCGCTGCGCGCCCGGGCCCGGGAGGCGCTCGAACCGGGCAAGCGGCCGCACCGCTGGCTGGTCACGGAGCGGCTGCCGCGCACCGCGTCCGGCAAACCGGCGCGCGCCCTGGTCGCCGAACACCTCCGCGAGGGGACGCTGGACGCCGTGGAGATGTCGTGACCGAACCAGTCGTCATCGCGGCGCGCCGCACGCCGATCGGCGAAGCGGGTGGTGCGCTGCGCGCCGTGCCGGTCGACCGGTTGGGCGCGGCGGCGCTGCGCGCCGTCCTCGACGACGTCGACGTGTCCGCTGTGGACGACGTGCTGCTCGGCAACGTCCTGGGGCCGGGCGGGAACCCGGCGCGCGTGGCCGCGCTGCGCGCGGGTCTCGGCGAGCAGGTGCCGGGGTTGACCGTCGACCGGCAGTGCGCCAGCGGGCTGACCGCGATCACCACCGCCGCCGCGATGGTCCGCGCCGGAGCCGGCGAGTGGTACGCGGCCGGGGGTGTGGAGAGCCCGTCGACCGCGCCGTGGCGGGCGTGGCGTCCCAGGTCGGCGACCGAGCCGCCGCGCTTCTACGACCGCGCCCCGTTCGCCCCGGCCGAGATCGGCGATCCGGACATGGGCCCGGCCGCCGACCTGGTCGCGGCCGAAGCCGGGATCTCCCGGGAACGCCAGGACGCCTTCGCCGCCCGCAGTCACGAACGCGCCGTGGCCGCCCAGGACGCCGGGCGCTTCGCCGCCGAACTGGTGCCGGTGGGCGGGGTGAGGGCCGACGAGCGGCCGCGGCGCGGGTTCACCCCGCAGCGGCTGGCCCGGTTCCGCCCCGCGTTCACCCCGGGCGGCACTGCCACCGCCGCGAACTCCTGCGGGGTCAACGACGGCGCCGCCGTCGTCCTGGTGACCACCGAGCAGCAGCGGCGCCGGCTGGGCGTGCCCGGGCTGCGGTTGGTGGCGTCCCGGACCAGCGGCGTCGACCCGAACCGGCTCGGCCTCGGAGCGGTGCCCGCGATGCGGGAGCTGGTGGCCGAGCACGCGCCCGAGGTGGTCGAGTTCAACGAGGCGTTCGCCGGGCAGGCGTTGGCCTGCCTGGACGCCGCCGGGATCGACGAGCGCCTGGTGAGCCCGGACGGCGGCGCCATCGCGCTCGGCCACCCGTGGGGCGCCTCGGGCGCGGTGCTGGTGGTGCGGTTGTTCAGCCGGATGGTCCGAGCGGACGGGCCCCGGGTCGGTCTCACGGCGCTGTCGTCCGGAGGCGGCCTGGGCGTGGCCGCGATGTGGGAGCGAGTGGGTTGATCGAGTTCGAGGACGTGGGGCACAGCTACGACGGGCGCGCCGTGCTGGACGGCGTGGACCTGCGGCTCGACGAGCGGCGCGTGGCGTTCGTCGGCGCCAACGGTTCCGGCAAGTCCACGCTCGCCCGGATGATCAACGGACTGGTGCACCCGACCCGGGGCCGGGTGCTGGTGGACGGCGTGGACCCGGCGCGGGACGGGCGGGCGGTCCGGCGCCGGGTCGGGTTCGTGTTCACCCACCCGGACAGCCAGATCGTCATGCCCACGGCGGGCGAGGACGTCGCGTTCTCGCTGCGCAGGCAGGGCGTGCCGAAGGCGGAGCGGCAGCGCCGGGCCGCCGAGGTCCTGGCCGAGCACGGGCTCGCCGGGTACGCCGAGCACCCCGCGCACCAGCTCTCCGGCGGGCAGAAGCAGCTGCTCGCGCTGTGCTCGATGCTCGTGCTCGAACCGGACGTGCTGGTGTGCGACGAGCCGACGACGCTGCTGGACCTGCGGAACAAGCGGCACTTCGCCGAGGTGCTGTCGGGCCTGCCGCAGCAGGTCGTGATGGTCACCCACGACTTGGAGCTGCTGGCGGACTTCGACCGCGTCGTCGTGCTGGACGGCGGCCGGGTCGTCGCCGACGACGCGCCGTCCGCCGCGCTCGCCCACTACCGGGCGCTGGTCGGATGAACCCGCTCGGCCTGTACGAACCGGGCAGCAGTCCGCTGCACCGGCTCGCCGCGGGGTGGAAGTTCGCCGGCCTGCTCGCGCTGGCGGCGCTGACCGTCGTCCTCGGTTCGCCGCTCGCCCTGGGCTGCTGCGTGCTCGCGGTCGTGCTCGCCTACCCCGTCGCGCGGATCCCGGCCCGGCGCTGCCGGCAGATCGCCCGGGTGCTGGTGCCGCTGGTGGTGGTCGTCTTCCTGCTCCAGTGGTGGATGCTCGGCCTGGGCACCGCCGAGGTGGTCGGCCTGCGGCTGCTGGCGGCGCTCGGTGCGGCGAACCTGTTCACCCTCACCACGCGCGTCGACGACCTGGTCGGCGCGGTGGAGCGCGGGCTCCGCCCGGCGCGGCGCTTCGGCGTCCGGCCGGAGCGCGTGGGGCTGCTCGTCGGCCTCACGTTGCAGGCGGTCGCGGCGCTGTCGACGATCGCGGTCCAGGTGCGCGAGGCGCAGCGCGCCCGCGGCGCCGACCGCTCCGCCACCGCCTTCGCCGTCCCGTTCCTGGTCCGCACCCTGCGGCACAGCGACGAGCTGGCCGAGGCGCTGGCCGCCCGCGGCGTCGGGGACGACTGACGAAACCGGGACTTTTGACCCTGTCGCGGGTCGGCCTCGACGTCCGATCCTGGTGGATACCGGGGAAACCCGGTCGGCCAGCCCGGAAGCGCAGTGGCCTTCGACGACCGATAGGGCCGCCACAAGACCTAGCGATCGAAAGATCGCAAAACGCTTCCGGGCTTGGTCCGTGTCCGGGGCCGGTTCAGCCCGGCCACTGCGCCAGGACGGTCACCGTGCCGGGGTCGACCTCGGTGAACCCGGCATCCCGCACCACCGCCACCCGGTGCCGCCGCCACGCCGCCTCGGGATCGTCGCCCGGGTGCAGGCGGCGCCAGGTCCCGGCGTCGGCCGTGCGCACCGAGCAGCGGAACTCGTTCGCCGCCCACCGCTCCAGCTCCGCGTCGAGCCCGTCGCCGCGCAGCAGTGCGGCGAGGATCATCGTGGCGTGCCCCACCTGCGCGGCGGACTTCCCCGCGCTCATCGGCACCTCGGGGTTGAGCCACAGCGCCGGGACACCGGCTTGCGGCGGCCCGGGCTCGTCGGGCTCCAGCTCGCTGCCGGAGATCTGCAGGCGGCTGAGCTCCTTGGGCATCTCCGCGACCCGCATCGGCAGGAACGCGCGGACCTCGGCGTCACCGACCCGGACCGTCCGCCCGGGCAGCGACTGCACCGCCGTCCAGTGCGCGCCGCGCGCCCGGCGGGACACCTTGCGGATCCGGCCGCGCGTCCACGTGATCATCGCCTCGTGCCACTCGCCGCCCGGCTTGCAGCGCTCGTCGAGGCACACCGCGAGCGCGGCGGCGGCCGCGGCTTCCAGCAGCGCGGTGCGGTCCGGCGGCTCCCGCCGCTCGATGCGCAGCACCATCGGCATCAGCACGACCTCGCCGGGGTCGTCCTCGTCCGAGGTGTCCGCAGTGGCCTCCTCGGGCATCGCCAGCCACGAGGCGTAGCGGCTGATCAGCGGGTCGAGCACGCGAGCAGCGGTCATGGCGGGCATCTTCACGCGTCGAGCGGGACGCGGCGCACCACGCCGTCCTCGGCGTCGGCCGTCTCGATCTCGGCCCGCGTGACGCCCAGCACGAACAGCACCGTGTCCAGGAACGGGTAGGACAGGGCGGTGTCGGCCACCTCGCGCAGCGCGGGCTTGGCGTTGAACGCCACGCCCAGGCCGGCCGCGGAGAGCATGTCGATGTCGTTGGCGCCGTCGCCGACCGCCACGCACTGGCCGATCGGCACGCCGAAGTCCTCGGCGAACCGGCGCATCGCCTTGGCCTTGCCCGCGCGGTCCACGATCTCGCCGACGACCCGCCCGGTCAGCTTCCCGTCCACGATCTCCAGCTCGTTGGCGGCGCTGAAGTCCAACCCCAGCTCGTCCACGAGCTGGTCGATGATCTGCGTGAACCCGCCCGAGACGACCCCGGTGTGGTAGCCGAGCCGCCGCAGCGTGCGGATCGTGGTGCGGGCGCCCGGGGTGAGCTCCAGCTCGGCGGCCACCTCGTCCAGCACGGACGCGGGCAGCCCCGCCAGCACCGCGACCCGCTCCCGCAGCGACTGCTCGAAGTCCAGTTCGCCGCGCATGGCCCGCTCGGTGACCTCGCGGACCTGCGCCTCGCAGCCCGCCTTGGCGGCGAGCATCTCGATGACCTCGCCCTGGATCAGCGTCGAGTCGACGTCGAAGACGACCAACCGCTTGGCCCGGCGGGACAGCCCGGCCCGCTCCACCGCGACGTCGACGCCGATGCGGGCGGCGAGGTCGGCCATCGCGGTGGTCAGCTCGTCGTCCGCGGCGTCCCCGATGTCCGGGGCGCTGACCTGGAGCTCCAGCCCGGTGACCGGGTAGTCGGCGACGCGGCGGATGGAGTCGATGTTGACGTCGATGTCGGCCAGTCCCTGCGCGACCCGGCTGAAGTTGCGCGCGGTCACCGGCTGGCCCAGCACCACCACGACGTGCGTGGAGCCGAGTTTGGCGGCGTCACCGTCCGCCGCGCCGATCGCCACGTCCACGGTCATGCCGATGGTGGCCATCGCCTGCTCGACGGCCTCCTGCAGCTGCTCGGGATCGTTCTCGGTGGACACCAGCACGCCCAGCGTCAGCCGACCGCGGATCACCACCTGCTCGACGTCCACGATGTCCACCCCGTGCCGGGTCAGCGCGGCGAACAGCACTGACGTGACGCCGGGTTTGTCCTTGCCGGTAACGGTGATCAGCACGGTGGTCGCGGTCGACGTGCTCACGGCTGACGCTCTCCTCCTCCTGCCGGGGGCGAAAAAACTCCGAGCCCCGGCGGGCACAGCCCGCCGGGGCTCGTCGTCGAGCTAGCCCCACCCTTGCACAGCCGCGCGGTGCGGGGCTAGCGCCCAGGTCACTTCTCGCCGTCGTCCTCGGTGGTCGCACCGACGGACGGCGCCTCGTGCTTGTGCGCGAGGGTCTTGCCGGTCAGGCTCAGGTGCGACTCCAGCCGCATCCGCTCGGCGATGTGCGGGTAGTGCAGCTCGAACGCCGGGCGCTCGGACCGGATCCGCGGCAGCTCGGTGAAGTTGTGCCGCGGCGGCGGGCAGGAGGTGGCCCACTCCAGGGAGTTCCCGTAGCCCCACGGGTCGTCCACGGTCACGACCTCGCCGTACCGGTAGCTCTTGAACACGTTGTAGATGAACGGGAGCATCGAGGCGCCCAGGATGAACGCGCCGATCGTGGAGATCGTGTTCAGCGTGGTGAACCCGTCGGAGGCCAGGTAGTCGGCGTACCGCCGCGGCATGCCCTCGTTGCCCAGCCAGTGCTGCACCAGGAACGTGCCGTGGAAGCCGATGAAGGTCAACCAGAAGTGCAGCTTGCCGAGCCGCTCGTCCATCATCCGGCCGGTGATCTTCGGGAACCAGAAGTAGATCCCGGCGAAGGTGGCGAACACGATCGTGCCGTAGAGCACGTAGTGGAAGTGCGCGACCACGAAGTAGGTGTCCGACACGTGGAAGTCGACCGGCGGCATGGCCAGCAGGACGCCGGTGAGACCGCCGAAGAGGAAGGTGACCAGGAAGCCGACGCTGAAGATCATCGGCGTCTCGAAGGTCAGCTGCCCCTTCCACATGGTGCCGATCCAGTTGAAGAACTTCACACCGGTCGGGACCGCGATCAGGAACGTGGTGAACGCGAAGAACGGCAGCAGCACCGCGCCGGTGGCGTACATGTGGTGCGCCCAGACCACGACCGACAGGGCCGCGATGCCCAGCGTCGCGTACACCAGGCCGGAGTAGCCGAACAGCGGCTTGCGGCTGAACACCGGGAAGATCTCGGACACGATGCCGAAGAACGGCAGCGCGACGATGTAGACCTCGGGGTGGCCGAAGAACCAGAACAGGTGCTGCCACAGGATGACGCCGCCGTTGGCGGGGTCGAACACGTGCGCACCGAGGTGCCGGTCGGCCATCAGCCCGAACAGCGCCGCGGTCAGGATCGGGAAGGCCATCAGGATCAGCACGCTGGTGACCATGATGTTCCAGGTGAAGATCGGCATCCGGAACATCGTCATGCCCGGCGCGCGCAGGCAGATCACGGTGGTGAGCATGTTGACCGCGCCGAGGATGGTGCCCAGACCGGACACCGCCAGACCGGCGATCCACATGTCCGCGCCGTGGCCCGGCGAGTGCAGGGCGTCCGACAGCGGGGTGTAGGCGAACCAGCCGAAGTCGGCCGCGCCGCCCGGCAGCAGGAAGCCGCTGACGACCATCAGACCGCCGAACAGGTACAGCCAGTAGCCGAAGGCGTTCAACCGCGGGAACGCCACGTCCGGCGAGCCGATCTGCAGCGGAAGGATGTAGTTGGCGAACCCGAACAGGATCGGGGTCGCGTACAGCAGCAGCATGATCGTGCCGTGCATGGTGAACAGCTGGTTGTACTGCTCCTGGGACAGGAACTGCAGACCAGGCTGTGCCAGCTCGGCGCGGATCAGCATCGCCATCAGGCCGCCGACCAGGAAGAAGGCGATCGACGTGACCAGGTAGAGGATGCCGATTTGCTTGTGGTCCGTGGTGCGGAACATCCGCGCCAGGAATGACCCTTTGACCGTTTTGCGCACCGGATAGGGGCGCGTGGCGATCGGCTGTGGCGCGACGGCCGTCACGGTGCCTCCTGCACAGATCCCTCGAATGCGTAGCCGGGTCCGTTCGGACCCGCCCCGACCCGGGTGGGCCGGTTCGGCAGGGTGCGACTCCCTGCAGGACGCTGCAGACCGAGCCATGCACTGCCGCCTGCGGATACTAGTCCGACCTCGCTGCGGGAGTTCGGCCGGGCCGTAGCCACCCTAGTCATCGGCGATGTCGGCGTCACGCGCAGTGAGATCCACGCGACAGGCCGCGCATGCTGGGTGTTTGCCCGAGCGGGCGCGCCGAATGCCCGATGTCGCTCGCAACACCCGGGGACACGCCGGTTAGCCTACGGAGCGAGAGGTCCGGCAGCCCTTCTTCAGATCAGCTTCCATCGATCGCGGGGCCGCCCTGGGACGACGACCACCACACCGTGGAGGGGAAGCACGTGCGGAGGAGCACGATCATCGGCGCCGTGCTGGCCGGCGGTCTCGCACTCGCGGGCTGCACGCCGAATGAGGGACCGAGCGACCAGCCCCCGGCACCCGGCACGCCGCCACCGGCGACCGCGCAGCAGAACGCGGGCGCGGACGCGCAGGGCTCCGACGGCGATCACACCGCGACCGACCGCGAGTTCGCGCAGCAGCTGCTGAACAACCACCAGCAGGTGCTGCAGCTGGCCTCGATGGCGAGCCAGAACGCGGAGAAGCCGAATGTCAAGGCGCTCGCCGCACAGCTTCAGCAGCAGGCCAAGTCGCAGCTGGACGCGGTCACCTCGTGGCTGGGCTCGGCGGCCGGCCAGCAGTCCGGCAGCGCGCCGGAGGACGACGCCGACCAGACCGACGGCCGCGGCCTGCAGACCCAGCAGCAGCTCCAGCAGCTCGCGCAGCTGCGCGGCGCCGCCTTCGACGCGCAGTGGCAGCAGGCCATGGTGTCGTTGCAGCAGAACGCGGTGCAGCTGGCCCAGACCGAGCTGGAGGAGGGCTCGGCCAAGCAGCTCCGCGATCTCGCCGAGCAGGTCGTCTCCGACCAGCAGCAGGCGCTGAACGACCTCAACGCCCTGAGCTGACGCGCACGTGCGCCTTCCCGGGCGGCCTCCGGGAAGGCGCACGTGGCAGGCGGAACCCGCGCGAACGATCGCGCGGGTTTTTTGTTGCCCGGACCTGGTCAGCGGCCCCTTGGCGATCCCTCCGGAAGAACCTACTATCAGTAGCCTACTGGCCAGTAGACACGAGGGAGTGCTCATGCCGAAGCTGTCCGGCAAGGTCGTCCTGATCACCGGTGCCGCCCGGGGAATCGGCGCGCAGACCGCCCGCGAACTCGCCCGGCGGGGCGCCCGCCTCGCGCTGGCCGGACTGGAACCCGACGAGCTCGCGGCGGTGGCCGCCGAGCTCGGCGACGAGCACTTCTGGACCGAGGCGGACGTCACCGACCCCGGGTCGGTGCGCGCCGCCGTGGACCGGACCGTCGAGCGGTTCGGGCATCTCGACGTGGTGATCGCCAACGCCGGCATCGCCCCGTTCGGCACCGTGCGCGGCACCGACCCGGCGGCCTTCGTGCGGACCGTCGACGTCAACCTCAACGGCGTCTTCCACACGGTGCGCGCCGCCCTGCCGCACCTGATCGAGCGGCGCGGCTACGTGCTGGTGGTCTCGTCGCTGTCCGCGTTCACCCCGGTCGGCGGCATGGCCGCCTACACCGCGAGCAAGGCGGGCGCGGAGGCGTTGGCCAGCGCGCTGCACTCGGAGGTCATGCACCTGGGCGTGTCGGTCGGCAGCGCGCACCCGTCGTGGATCGACACCGATCTGGTCCGCGACGCCGCGGGCGATCTCGGCACCTTCGGCGAGCTGCGCAAGCGCCTGCCCTGGCCGATGCGCGCGACCACCAGCGTCGAGGAGTGCGCCCGGCTGTTCGCCGAGGGCGTCGAGCGCCGCGCCCGCCGCGTCTACGTGCCGCGGACGATCATGCTGATGCACTGGCTGCGCAACCTGCCCGCCTCCCGCCTCGTGGAGCGGCTGATGCTGCCGACGACGCGCCGGCTGGTCCCGCGGATGGAAGCGGAGGTCGCAGCACTCGGCCGCTCGTTCAGCCAACGCAACCAGGAACTGCAGTCCCGCGACTGAGAATGCTCCTTACGGCCCAGGGACGCCGCATTCCGCGAGACCACTCCGGAATGCGGCGTTTCACTGGCACCCCCGTTCTCCGTCCAGCCCAATTCCGGCGAACCGCGTTGACGCCCTTCATGCGCGCCCACTAGTTTTCTGCGCACCTGATCGAGACCGGTGCGCGACCGCGATCGCGCACCGCTCGACGGAGTGCGGCACCCGGCGGCGCACGACCCTCAACAGCTGACATGAGCAGCGCACACCGAACCGGAGGGAGCACCGGCGGGCACTTCGAGCATTTCCCTTCGCCCCTGCGGGCGCATTTTCACCCGATTTCCCGGCGGTCGGGTCCGCCGGTGCTTCGAATGGCGCCGGCGCGTGTACGGCGCGGTGTTCCCACCGCGCTCGGCAGCCGAGTGAAAGGCATTTGGTGACGATGAGCGGAAACGACGCGCGCGATTTCCCGTTCCCCCGGTTGGGCCGACGTGGATTCCTGGCCGGAATCAGCGCCGTCGCGGTCCCGACGGCGCTGGGCGGGCTCACCGCGGGCGGGGCGCAGGCGGCGCCCCGCGCACCGCGGCAGTCGCGCACCATCGTGTACGGCACCGTCCTGCACTTCCTGCGCGACCCGGGCACGCAGCCGGACCCGCAGGCGTGGCAGCTGTTCGACCCGGGCGCGCTGGTGGTCGGCGCCGACGGGCACGTCGAGTGGGTCGGCGCGGAGCAGGACGTCCCGCCGGAACTCGGCAACGGGGCCACCCCCATCGACCACCGCGGCAACCTGGTCGTGCCCGGGTTCGTCGACGCCCACATCCACGCCAGCCAGGTCGACGTCATCGCCAGCTACGGCGAACAACTGCTCCAGTGGTTGCAGAAGTACGTGTTCCCGGCGGAGAAGGCGTTCAGCTCCGCCGAGCACTCCCGGATGATCTCCGGCCTGTTCCTCGACACGCTGCTCGCGGCGGGGACGACCACCGCGACCGTGCACCCCACGGTGCACAAGACCTCTGTGGACGCTTTCTTCCAGGAGGCGCAGGCGCGCGGCATGCGGATGCTCGCGGGCAAGGTCCTCATGGACCGCGAGCCGTACGCACCGCCGGACCTCAAGGACGCCAGCGTGCAACAGGCCGAGGCCGACACCCGCGAGCTGATCGACCGGTGGCACCAGAAGGACCGCCTGACGTACTCGATCACACCGCGCTTCGCGCCGTCGTCCACCGAGCAGCTGCTGCAGATGGTCGGCCGCCTCTACCACGAGCGCCCGGACCTGTGGTTGCAGACGCACGCCGCGGAGAACAAGGAGGAGGTCGACACCGTCCACCAGCTGTTCGGCGGCCGGTCCTACATCGACGTCTACGACCGGTACCAGATGCTGGGCAACCGCTCGGTGTACGCGCACAGCATCTACATCGACGACCAGGACCGGACGCGGTTGTCGCAAACCGGTTCGAGCATCGCGTTCTGCCCGACGTCGAACCTGTTCCTCGGCAGCGGGCTGTTCGACCTGGACGCGGCCCGCGGCGCCGGAGTCCGCGTCGGCCTGGGCACCGACATCGGCGCGGGCACCTCCTACTCGCTGCTGGCGACGCTGAACGAGGCGTACAAGGTGCTCGCGCTGCAGCAGCAGAAGCTCCCGGCGATGCGCGGTTTCTACCTGGCCACCCTCGGCGGTGCGGAAGCGCTCTACGTCTCCGACCGGATCGGGAACTTCCAGGTGGGCAAGGAGGCGGACTTCACCGTCCTGGACTGGGCGGCTACTCCGGTGCTCAAGCGCCGCATGGACGTCGCCAAGGACTTCCAGGAACGGCTGTTCGCCCTCATGACCCTCGGCGATGAACGCGCCGTCCGCGCGACCTACGTGCTGGGCCAGCGCAAGTACGACCGCCCGGCGGGCGTCCAACTGCCGTCCTGATCCACTGGCGGCGGTCCCCTCTCAACCTTCCACAGTGGATCAACAATGGAGGACGGCGGAGCGGCAAGTCCGATGTGGACTTCCGCCCGCCGTCCTCGCCCTTCGGCGGTCAGGGAGTTCGCGACTCGCTGAGCACCGGATCCCGTTCCCGCGGTCGGGCGAACTCCCGGCGCCGCTCCTGTTCGAGGCGGGCGATCAACGACCACACGGTCTGGTCGTTGTCACCGGTGATGCCGTGCTGCGGTCGTCCGGCGCTCGTGGCGGGCCGCTGCACCGGCTCCGGAGCCGCAGGCCGCGACCCCGCGGTCGCCGGGCGCCCCCACGGCGGGCGGACCAGCAATCCACCGATCGTGCCGCCGATCGTGTTGAGCACGATGTCGTCGGTGGAGGCCACCCGGCCCGCGACGAAGAAGAACTGGGTCAGCTCGATCGAGGTCGACAGCGCCAGCGCGGCCAACGCGATCCGGCCGATGTTGTCGAGCCACCCGACGCGCAGCGGCGCGAGCGCCCCCAGCGGCATGAGCAGCACCAGGTTCCCCGCCAGCTGGAACCAGGGCAGCGAGTCGCCGGGCGCGGCGACCAGGGCGGCGGTGACGTCCTCGCCGATGTCGAGCTGGACCCGCTCCGCCACGGTGTGCTGCGGGGTGAGCACGAGGATCCCCACGCCCAGCACGGCCGCCGCGAGCGCGGCATCCACCAGCGGACCCCGCGCGTTCCGCCGACCGCGCACGAGCACCGACACCAGCCACACCACGACCGCCACCAGGGGCGTCACGACGACCGCAGGCACCAGCCCGTCGAACGTCTGCAGAATCTGAAGCACCTTCGCCGCACTTCCTCTGGCCGTCAGCGCCAGCACCAGCCGGGGCCGCGTCCACAGTGGAACGCGGATCCGGGAAAACGGTCCGAAGTCGTCGTCCACAGCGGTCGGCGTTGACCTGCCGGATCAGCGGTTTGGCGGGGCCCGGGCACCGCCTCGGGGCAGACGGGGCCCGGGCCCCGGCCGAGCCCGCCGCGTCCCGCCGATCAGGGGCCGGGACGCGGCAGGTCCGGGACGGTCCCACCGGCGGCCGGGTGCATCGCCGCTCGGGCGGCGACGTCGGGATTCACCCGGTGCGACCACGCGCGGAGGTCACCTCTCCCGGTGATATCGACGCGCGGCGTGCAACCGCCGACCGGAACCGCCACCAGCAGCGGCGCGCGGTCGGCGGACCGGTACGGGCCGGTACCGCCGAACGGTTTCCGCATGGGTCACCTCCGTCACGCCAACAGGTTGGATAAAGATCCGGGCTCAACTCGGTTGCGGCCCGAACATAACGGCCGCGCCACGAACGGTCCCAGCACTGGCAAGAACCCGCCAGTTCCCAGATCTCTGTCCACAGAGGAGTGATCAACATCGTGAATGCGCCCTCAGCTGGGATTTCGGAGCGCGCACAACGGAGGGGTTCACCGAGCAGGGCGAGTAATTACCACAATTCCCACATCCCGCCGGATGGGGCCCACGATCGTGAACAACGGGTAACCCGGGAAGGAAGCGAAAAAAGCGAAAGCCCCCGTCCACTGTGGACGGGGGCTCGCGGAGGAGGCCGGGTTCAGACCCGGGCGGGTGCGGTCAACGCCTTCACCATCTCGTCGACCTTGGCGATCAGCTTGCGGCTGTCGGCGGGTGCGAGCGTGAACCACTCGCGCCCCTCGCGGTCCGACCGCCGCTGCATCATGAAGCAGCCTTCCTCGGTGACGAAGAACTGGAGGTTGTACGGCAGCGTGTGCATGCGCCGCACCTTCTGGTCGTACGCCCGCACGGTCAGCACGCCGTCCATCACCCGCTTGGCGCTGAACGCCTTCGCGAGCACCTGCGCGTCCGACCCGCGGATGCCGCAGCCGGCGAGAGCGGACAGCACGCTGCTCTCGCCCGCGGCCATCCGCTTGCTCACCGCGTCGAGCTGGTCGGCCTGCACGGACACCGAAGCGCCGTGCGCGGCCGGGAGCCGCCCGAGCAGGTTGACCGCGTTGCCCACCGGCCCGCCGTACTCGTGGCGGCAGAGGCGGATCTCCCGCAGCTCCTCGGCGGACTCGCCGTCCGGCTGGTACGCCTGGATGGTGCTGCGGCCCTGCTCGACGAGCACGGCGTTGAAGCTCTCGCCGTCCCGCTTCAGCACGGCGACGCCGACCGCCAACGGCGGGCGGGCGATCAGCTGCACGGCGTCCTCCAGGAACGGGTGCAGATCGTCGAGCTCCAACAGGCCCTGCCGGGTCAGCTGTTCCCGCGCGAGGTCAGTGGCCCGGCGGTGGTCCTCCTCCGTCGCGTCGACCGGCAACCACCCGACCCGCAGCAGCGGGTGCAGCTGCAGGTCGAAGCGCTTGCACAGGTAGCTCGCCGCCTCGGGCGGCAGGCTGATCTCACGACGGGACACGCTCAGCGCCCCCCGTTGGACCAGTCACCGAAGACCGGCGGAGCGACGCGCTGCATGTCGTTGGTGAACACGTCCTCCTCCTCGGTGAGCCAACTGGGACGGCTGTGCTCCTGGTCGTCCTCGCCCTTCTGGCCACCGCGGCCGGCACCGGCACCGCCCATCGGCCCGCTGCCGCGCCCGCCGGACGCCGACGACCCGCTGCCCGAACCTGCCGAGCCCTGGCCGACACCACCGGCCCCGGCACGACCCCCGGCACCGATCTGCCCGCCGCCGCGCGCTCCGGCACCACCGCGCCCGAACCCGCCGGCGCCGCGAGCACCGCCGGCGCCGCCCGCACCCCCGGCACGACCGGAACCGCCCGGCCCGCCGTTCGGCGACGGCGCCCAGCGCCCGTTGTAGGGGTTCTGCCGCTCCCACTCCCCGGTCTGCGGGTTCTGCCGGTACATCGTCCCGTCCGGACCCTGCACGACGCCGGGAGGCGCCGAGGGCGTCGAAGCCCAAGCCGACTGCGTCCCCGCGGGCACACCCGAAGAACCACCGGAAGGCAGGTGCACGGCCCCGGCCCCACCCCCGCCACCGGCTCCGGACGCCCACGCGGACGAGGTCCCGGCCGGCGAGCCGGACACGGACGGAGTGCTCATGTGGCTCCCGGCCATGTGGCTGGAAGCATCCGGCATCCCCGACCCCGGCGGCGGCTGCTGCGGCGGCGCGGGCTGGTCAACCGGCTTGAACTCCGGCACCTGCCCGATGACGGAGTTCGTCTGCGCCTGGTACCGCTGCATCACGGCTTCGGCGTGGTCGTTCGTCGCCTGGAAAGCCTGCTGCTTGTCCTCGTAGTCGCTCATCCAACTGGTCGGCCCGAACTTGTCCAGCCCCCAGTCCTCGACCCACCCCTTCTGCGGCGGATCCAGCTGCACGTCCTTCCCGTCCGGAAGCTTCTCGCCTTGCCGGGGAAGAGCTTCGAATGCCTGGTTCTGGTTGTTGATCTGGTCCGTCAGGGCTTTCCCCACGCCCTTGGCGGTCTCCGACGCAGCACGCGCGTGCGGCGTGATCTCATCGATTGATGCCCTTGCCGCTTCCGCGGCACGCCCGCTGTGCGCCCCTTCGGCAGCGTTGATCGCATCCTTGATGTCGTCGACCATTCGGCTGAAGGAGTTCGAAACACCGTTCCACTTGTCGACACCGGTGTCCGTCGGCTTCTTCAGATGGGTGGCTTCGGGCGAACCGGCCATTTGGTTCCGGTAGTCCTTGGCTCTGCCCACGTAACACATCATCGTCATACGACAGCCCCCAAGCTACTCATTTGGCCGCAGGCAAAGCAGGAACTGCTGCTTCAAGCGCCTTTTGTGCCAACTCGCAGGGATTCTTCCCTTGGTTGTTGTAAAGGTCCACCTGAGACGACAACACCTGGCCGTCCTTCGTCGCGAGGAAGATGTCGCAGGAACCCACCTGCACCGGATCCCCCTGGTTGGCTTCCACCGCAGGGTGGCCAGCCACGCTCAAATCCTTGAAGTCGGCGTACTTAGACCTGTTGTCGTGGTACTCCTGGAGCGACCGGTTGTCGATCGGAGTGAGCGCCACTTCCCCGCCGTCGTCCTTGGTCTTCCAATTGCACGGGGAGGGCGCTTTCGGATCCACTGGATCAGGACGTTCTTCGCCTGGTACCGCTAGCCCGAGCGACGAAGCAGCTTCAGGAGAAAGCAGACCACATCGAGGCACCGCGGAGGCGTCTTTGGGGTCGGGGATTTTCGGCGCGGCACTGGGTTGCGGTTGTGGCGGCTGGGCTTCTCCAGCGCCGCCACCGTTGGTGCCACAGGCAGCCAAGCCACCCACCAACGCGAGCGCCGCACCGAAAGTTGCACTGTACTTGAACATGATTTTCTTCATAGCCACGGTCTGAATCATGCCTGACGGTCGACGTTGCGGTGGCCCACAGTGGCGTGATCGTCAGCCGCCCCGTACTCCCTGAGAGTCGCCTCGTAAGCGTCGATCTTCTCGGTGAGCTTGTCGGCCAAAGCCTTGGCAACCATCGTCAACGACCCGTTCTCCCCGGTCGCGCGCTCTTGGATTTTGCGTCGCGCCTCGGCGGTGTAGGGGTCGTCCGCCGTCAACTCGCCCGGTTGGACACGGCTCGCACCCCTACGCAGGTCCATAGCTTGCTGCCTGATGCCCTTCAGCTTGTTGACCGCACCACGAAGCGCGTCCGGATCGACACCGAACCCTGTCATGTCTACGCTCCCCCTCTGGGCGTACCACGAGCTATTTACCGGCCCATCCTCTACGATCACCAGGAGTGATCACAGCAAGTCAGACCTACTCGCACTATGAGCGTGGTCACTCTACAGGGCACGACCGCCATCCCGTCATTCACTCGCGTGCCGCATTGTCATCACGGCAGCGCAACGAACCGCTAAAGGTTCCACTCCGGAGGCCGCGGAGGTCTTGACGAGCTGGTCGGGCGCAGGGTTTCGGCCGAGCTCGACCGGTTCGACCGGCCGTGGTTCCCATCCCGACCGGGCGAAGCAGTTCGAGGGCCGGGGAGGTCACCTCCGGCCGCGAGCAGACCCGACGTTGAAGCCGAACGCGAACGCCACTGGCGGTCCGCGGTGGTGCCCGGCCGATTTCGGCTTTCCGGTCCGGCACAGGCACCCGATCGCTAGCATGCCCGCGGCACGCATGATTCGGGGGCGAGAAACGTGGGACGACCGTGGGGTCTGAGCGGACCGCAATTCCTCCTGCTCTACGCGGTTTTGTTGGTGTGCGCCTGTTTTGCCTTCGCCGCCGTCCGCGCGTGGGCGCGGCGTCCTCCCGCACCCGTCGACGGCCGTGATCTCGGCCTCCACGAACTCGCGTACCTGCGCGGCGGTGCGAACCGGGTCGTCGACGCGGTGGTCGCGGGGCTGGTGGAATCCGGGGCGCTGCGAGTGGACCGGTCCCGCCTGCTGCACGCGACCGCCGCCGCGCGGCCGCGCGATGCGTTCGAGCACGAGGTGCTGGCCAACAGCGGTGTCGGGACGACGATGGCGATCCTGCGCGACCACTTCCGGGCCCGGGGGCTCACCGACCCGATCGAGGACGAGCTGGTGGCGCGGGGACTGCTCGTGACCGCGAAGCGGAGATCGGTGGTGGTGGCGTCGGCGTGGCTGGTGCCGCTGCTCGGCGTCGTCGGTGTCGTGCGGGCGATCAACGGTGCCACGCACCGGTACCCGGTGGGTTTCCTCGTGATGGAGCTGATCGTCACCGCGATGGTGTGGGTCGTGCTGCGCGGGCTGGCCCGGGGACTGCGGCGCACGACGGCCGGCCAGCGCGCCGCGGGGCCGTCCACCGGGCAGTCCGCCGCGCACCGGGTGGCGCTCCGCGGACTTCGGGCGTACCCGGATCGGCAGATCGCTGCGCTGCTCGGCCCGTCCCTCGTCGGCTCCGGCGCCGGCGGCGGTGGGCCCGCTGGCGACGGTGGTGGCGGCTGCGGAGGCGGCGGCTGCGGGGGTGGTGGCCCGTGATGCGTCCCACGAGCGTCGGCATCGGCTGGCGCAGCGAGATCGACCTGACCGTGGAGCGGCTCGGCGCCGACTTCGTCGAGGTGGTCGCCGAAGCCGTCCGCCCGGACCGGCTGCCCGAGTCGCTCCGCCTGCTGCGCGAGCGCGGTACCCCGGTGCTGCCGCACGCGGTGACGCTGTCGCTGGGCGGCGCCGAGCCGTTCGACCCAGCTCCGGTGCGGCACCTCGCCCGGGTGGCGGAGGCGTTGGCGGCGCCGCTGGTGTCGGACCACGTGGCGTTCGTGCGCGCCGGTGGGCTGGAAGCCGGGCACCTCATGCCGGTGCCGCGCACCCGGGAGGCGCTCGACGTGCTGGTCGCCAACGTCCGGGCCGCCCAGGCGGAACTCCCGGTGCCGCTGGCGCTGGAGAACATCGCGGCGCTCGTCGACTGGCCCGACGCGGAGCTGACCGAGGAGCGCTTCCTCGCCGAACTCGTGGAACGCACCGGCTGCCGCCTGATCGTCGATGTCGCGAACCTGTACGCGAACGCGCACAACATCGGTACCGATCCGACCGCGTTCCTCGCCGGGGTGCCGCTCGACCACGTGGCGTACGTGCACATCGCGGGCGGGGTGTGGCGCGACGGCGTCTACCACGACACCCACGCGCACCCGGTCCTGCCCGAGGTCCTGGACCTGCTCGGGGAGCTGTGCGAGCGCGTCCGCCCGCCGGGCGTCCTGCTGGAGCGCGACGACCGCTACCCGTCGGACGACGAACTCGCCGCGGAGCTGGCGGCGATCCGCCGGGTGGTGCGGCGGTGAGCCGGGACGACCTCGCGGCGCGGCAGGCCGCGCTGCTCGACGCCCTGCTCGCGGGCGGGCAGGCACCGCCCGGATTCGACGCCGACCGGTTGGACCTGCAGGCGCGCATGCTGGTCGCCAAGCGGCGCGGCGTGCTCGCGAAGCGGTGCCCGGAACTGGTGGACCGGCTGGGCGAGGAGTTCGCCGCCCTGGCCGAGGAGTACTGCCGGGACAACCCGCGCCGCACGGCCGCCGACCGCGGCGACGCGGAGGCGTTCCACGACTGGCTCGCCGGGCGCGGGTTGGTGCCCGCGCGCCGACGTCAGTCCTTCTTCCGCCGGAAGAGGCGCAGGATCGGGTCGTAGCGGCGGTCGGCGACGCGCTCCTTGAGCGGGATCAGCGCGTTGTCGGTGATGCTGATGTTCTCCGGGCAGACGTCCGTGCAGCACTTGGTGATGTTGCACAAGCCCAGGCCGTGGTCGCCGCGCGACTCCTCGGGCCGGTTCTCGGCGGTGTCGAGCGGGTGCATCTCCAGTTCCGCGACGCGCATCAGGAAACGCGGACCGGAGAACGCCTGCTTGTTCTCGTCGTGGTCGCGGATCACGTGGCAGGTGTTCTGGCACAGGAAGCACTCGATGCACTTGCGGAACTCCTGCGAGCGCTGCACGTCGACCTGCCGCATCCGGTAGTCGCCCGGTTCCAGGTCCTCCGGCGGCCGGAACGCGGGGACCTCCCGTGCCTTGACGTAGTTGTAGGAGACGTCGCAGACGAGGTCCTTGATCACCGGGAAGGTCCGCATCGGCGTGACCGTGATCGTCTCGTCCCGGTCGAAAGTGGACATCCGCGTCATGCACATCAGCCGCGGACGGCCGTTGATCTCCGCCGAGCACGAACCGCACTTGCCGGCCTTGCAGTTCCACCGCACCGCCATGTCCGGGCACTGCGTGGCCTGCAGCCGGTGGATGATGTCGAGCACGACCTCGCCCTCGTTGACCTCGACGGTGTAGTCGCGGAGCTCGCCGCCGTCGGCCGCGCCGCGCCACACCCGGAAGTGCGCCTGGTATCCCATGAGAGTCCTCCCTCGCGGCGGTCAGCTCGCCGGAACCTCGGTCAGCTCCTCTTCGGTGTAGTACTTGCGCAGCTCCTCCAGCTTGAACAGCGACAGCAGGTCCTCGCGCATCGGGGGCTGTTCCTCCTCGACCACCTCGACGCGGTCGCCGATCACGGAGCAGGCCAGCAGGCGGCGCCGCCACTGCGACTCCATGGACGGGTGGTCGTCGCGGGTGTGCCCGCCGCGGCTTTCGGTTCGCAGCAGCGCGGCGCGGGCGACGCATTCGCTGACCAGCAGCATGTTCCGCAGGTCCAGCGCCAGGTGCCAGCCCGGGTTGAACTGCCGGTTGCCCTCCACGGCCAGGCGGGCGGAGCGGGCCTTGAGCTCGTGGAGCCGTTCCAGCGCCTGCCGCATCTCCTCGCCGCGGCGGATGATGCCGACGAGGTCGTTCATCACCTGCTGCAGTTCGGCGTGCAGGCCGTACGGGTTCTCGCCCGCCGAACCCGTGTCGGCGTCGAACGGTTCCTGCGCGCCGCGCGCGGCGTGGTCCACATCGGACTCGCCGATCTCCGGGCGGGCGGCGAGCCCGCCGACGTAGTCGGCCGCGCCGATCCCGGCGCGGCGGCCGAACACCAGCAGGTCCGACAGCGAGTTCCCGCCGAGCCGGTTGGAGCCGTGCATCCCGCCCGCGACCTCCCCGGCGGCGAACAGGCCGGGCACCCGCGACGCCGCGGTGTCCGGCTCGACCTCCACCCCGCCCATCACGTAGTGGCAGGTGGGTCCGACCTCCATGGACTCGGCGGTGATGTCCACATCGGCCAGTTCCTTGAACTGGTGGTGCATCGACGGGAGGCGCCGGGTGATCTCCTCGGTGGACAGCCGGGTCGCCACGTCCAGGAAGACGCCGCCGTGCTCGGAGCCGCGGCCCTCCTTGACCTCGTTGTTGATGGCGCGGGCGACCTCGTCGCGCGGCAGCAGCTCGGGCGGGCGCCGGTTGTTGTCCGGGTCGGTGTACCAGCGGTCGGCCTCGGCCTCGTTGTCGGCGTAGTTGTCCTTGAACACCTCGGGGATGTAGTCGAACATGAACCGGTCGCCGGCGGAATTGCGCAGCACCCCGCCGTCACCGCGCACCGACTCGGTGACCAGGATGCCCTTCACGCTCGGCGGCCAGACCATGCCCGTCGGGTGGAACTGGACGAACTCCATGTTGATCAGCGACGCCCCGGCGCGCAGCGCCAGCGCGTGCCCGTCGCCGGTGTACTCCCAGGAGTTCGAGGTGACCTTGAAGGACTTGCCGATCCCGCCGGTGGCCAGGATGACCGCCGGGGCCCGGAACAGCACGAACCGGCCCGTCTCGCGCCAGTAGGCGAACGCGCCGGCGATCCGGTCGCCGTCGCGCAGCAGCTCGGTGACCGTGCACTCCTGGAACACCTTGATCCGCGCCTCGTAGTCGCCGGAGGCGGCGTGGTCCTCCTGCTGGAGCGAAACCACCTTCTGCTGGAGGGTGCGGATCAGCTCCAGGCCGGTCCGGTCGCCGACGTGCGCCAGGCGGGGGTACTCGTGGCCGCCGAAGTTGCGCTGGCTGATCCGGCCGTCGGCGGTGCGGTCGAACAGCGCGCCGTAGGTCTCCAGTTCCCAGACCCGGTCCGGGGCCTCCTTCGCGTGCAGCTCCGCCATGCGCCAGTTGTTCAGGAACTTCCCGCCGCGCATGGTGTCGCGGAAGTGCACCTGCCAGTTGTCGCGGGAGTTGACGTTGCCCATCGAGGCCGCGATGCCGCCCTCGGCCATCACGGTGTGCGCCTTGCCGAACAGCGACTTGCACACCACCGCGGTGCGCAGCCCCCGGGAGCGCGTCTCGATCGCGGCGCGCAGCCCGGCACCACCGGCGCCGATCACCACCACGTCGTAGTCGTGCCGCTCGATCTCCACCATCGCGTCCTTTTAGTTGATCAGTCTCGGGTCCGGGAAGGCGCCGCTGGCCACCAACATCACGTAGAGGTCGACCACCGCCACCGACACCAGCGACGACCACGCCAGCAGCATGTGGCGGGCGTTGAGCCAGGTGGCCTTGGTCCACAGCCAGTAGCGCACGGGGTGCTTCGAGAAGTGGTTGATGCGCCCGCCGACCAGGTGCCGGCACGAGTGGCAGGACAGCGTGTACGACCACAGCAGCACCACGTTGACGACCATGAGCACGGTGCCGAGGCCGACGCCGACCCCGCCGCGGGCCCCGTGGAAGGCGATCACCGTGTCGTAGGTCAGCACCGCGGCCACGATCAGCGCCGCGTAGAAGAAGTAGCGGTGCACGTTCTGCATGATCAGCGGGAACCGGGTCTCGCCGGTGTAGCGGCGGTGCGGTTCGGTGACCGCGCACGCCGGGGGCGACGCCCAGAACGACCGGTAGTACGCCTTCCGGTAGTAGTAGCAGGTCAGCCGGAAGCCGAGCACGAACGGCAGCACGTAGATCGGCGGCGGGATCCAGGGCGCCAGGTCGGGCAGCCAGCGGCCCCAGTGGCTGGACCCGGGCACGCAGGAGTCGCTCAGGCACGGCGAGTAGAAGGGCGCCAGGTAGTGGTACTCGGGCACCCAGTACCAGCGGTTCATGAAGGCGCGGATCACGCCGTAGATCACGAAGGCCAGCAGCGCCAGGAAGGTGACCAGGGGCGGCAGCCACCACCGGTCGGTGCGCAGCGTTCGCACGGACAGCCGTGCCCGGCCGGTGGCGGTCGTGGGAGCGGACATGCGCAGACCTCGTCGTCGTGGGGTGTCCGACAGTGCTCACCTCGAAAGGATCATTGTGGATCAGTGCGGCGCGCCCGGGCACGGGTCGCGGGCGAGCGCAACCCGATCGGACGTCACTGCGGGGCCTGGCCGCCCACCCCCTCGTCGTCGGCGTCGCGCCACAGCGAGGGGTCGTACGGGGTGTCGGGCACGATGACGACGTCCTCGCCGGCGGTCCTCGCGCCGCGCCGCTGGTCGGGCAGCGCGCCGGACAGCTCGGCGACGTCGATGTCGAGCCGTTCCACGTCGTTGCGGATCCGCCGGACGGCCGGGGCGTCGCCGTAGCGGGCGCGCAGCGCGCCGACGCTGCTGCGCAGCTGGCCCAGCACCCGCTGGAGCTCGGTCAGCTCGGTCGTCATCGGGGACATGCCGAACACCTCTTCCGCTCAAGGTGGCTGCCTTCGGATCTGACTCTGCCCCCAACGGCGTAATGTGACAAGTGCCACACATCCGATCTCCGGCAATTCGCCCGAGCGGGGTGCCGCGGCTGGGTTTGCGCCAAAGGTCTAGCCAAATCCGCCGCCTCCGGAGCGGGCCGGTTCCCGCGCGATGCCGACGGCGGGTGCGCATCGGACGGACTCCGGTCGCCGATCGGCGATGAGTCCTCTGTGGACGGGAGTGGGGCGGGGCCGAGCGGCGGCGCGCCACCTCGTCGCCGACGGCGCAACCGGACGTCGCTGCGCCGGAAGGGCGCCGGCATTGGTCCACTCCGAGCAGCGCCCGGCCGAACCGGCGGAACGAGGCCGGGGCGCAGCGCCCGAGCCGGAGTGCCGTCGCCGACGCGGTGGCCGAAACCCCGGACGTCGTCCGGGATGCGGACCGGCGGCCCGGCGGCCTGGTGAAACCCGGAGAACGGTGCCGCACAGTCCATTGTGGACGTTGGAAGTCCTCGTGGGACTCCATTGTGGCGGCGCCGCCGCCGTGCAACGCTGGCGGGAAACCGGGCTTCGCCGGGCTCGGCGACTGGGAGAACGACCGGAGGTGCCCCGAGCACGAACCACCACGCGCGAGGTGCGAGTCGGCGGACTCGCCTGGTTCCGTCATCCACTGCGAGGCAGCATTGAGCATCCTTGGTACGCGGGTCGAACGCCGCGAGGACCCGCGTCTCCTCACCGTCGGCGGCACTTACGTCGACGACCTGCGCGAACCGGCGCTGCACGGCGCCCTGCACGTCACCTACGTGCGCAGCCCCATGGCGCACGCCCGCATCACCGAGATCGACGCCGACGAGGCCCGCGCCCTGGACGGCGTGGTCGCCGTGTTCACCGGCTCGGACGTCGACCTGCCGCCGCTGCCGCCGGACGGCGGCCTGAGCGGTCCGCCGCCCGACGCCATGTCGCGGCCCCACCTGGCGCGGGACGTCGTTCGCTACGTCGGCGAGCCCGTCGCCGTCGTGCTCACCGAGACCCGCGCCGCGGGCGAGGACGCCGCCGAACTGGTGTCGGTCGACTACGACCCGCTGGACGCCGTGGTGGACGTCGACGACGCGCTGCGCGACGAGGTGCTGCTGTTCCCGGAGGTGGGCACCAACCTGACCGGCTCGGCCGGGACCGTCGACGAGACGCTGTTCGACGACTGCGAGGTCGTCGTCACCCGGCGCGTCGAGAACCAGCGGCTCGCCCCCGCGCCGCTGGAGGTGCGCTCCGCCGCCTGCGCGTGGGACGGCGACAAGGTGACGGTGTGGTTGTCGAACCAGAACGCGCAGTCCTGCCGGGACGCGCTCATGGCAGACCTGGGGCTGCCCGCCGAACAGGTCCGGGTCATCACGCCGGACGTCGGCGGCGGGTTCGGCGCCAAGATCGGCATCGACCAGGAGGCCGCGCTGCTGGCGTGGCTGTCCCGGCGGGTGGGCCGCCCGGTGCGCTGGGTGGAGAGCCGCGGCGAGAACCTCGTCGCGATGACCCACGGCCGCGCCCAGCGGCAGCGGGTCACCATCGGCGGCGACCGCGACGGCCGGATCCGCGCCTACCGGCTGGAGCTGGTGCAGGACGTCGGCGCCTATCCCCGGATGGGCGCCTTCCTGCCGGTGTTCACGAGGCTGATGGTCAGCGGCGTCTACGACATCCCGCGGGTCGAGTCGACCGCGCAGTGCGTGGTCACCAACACCACGCCGGTCGCCGCCTACCGGGGCGCCGGACGGCCGGAGGCCACCGCGGCGATCGAACGCGCCGTGGACCTGTTCGCCGCCGAGATCGGTGCCGACCCCGCCGAGGTGCGGCGCCGCAACCTGATCCGCCCCGAGCAGTTCCCCTACACCACGCCCGGCGGGGCGGTCTACGACACCGGCGAGTACGTGCGGGCGCTGGACGCCGTCCTGGAAGCCGCCGACTACCGGGGGCTGCGCGCCGAGCAGGCCCGGCGCCGCGCGGCGGGTTCGCCGCTGCAACTGGGCATCGGCGTGGCCAGCTACGTGGAGATCACCGCACCGAACAACGCCGAGGGCGAGACCGGGCACGTCGAGGTCCGCCCGGACGGCAGCGTGCTGGTGCTCACCGGCAGCTCGCCGCACGGGCAGGGGCACTGGACCTCGTACGCGATGCTGGTGTCCGACCAGCTCGGCATCGACCTGGACCGCATCGAGGTGGTGCACGGCGACACCGACCGCATCCCGGAAGGCGTCGGCACCATGGGGTCGCGGTCGCTGCAGCTCGGCGGGTCCGCGGTGCACCGGGCCACGGTCGACGTGCTGGAGAAGGGGCGCCGGCTCGCCGCCGAGACCATCGAGATCGACGAGTCCGACCTGGAGATCGTCGACGGTCGCTGGCGGGTGCGCGGCACGCCGAACGTCGGCGTCACGTGGGCGGAGCTGGCGCAGCGCGCCGAAGGCGGGCTGGCCGCCGACGTGCACTTCACCGAAGACCGGCCGACGTTTCCGTTCGGCACCCACCTCGCCGTCGTCGAGGTGGACACCGAGACCGGCGCGGTGCGGCACCTGCGGCACGTCACCGTCGACGACGCCGGGCGGATCGTCAACCCGGTCCTCACCGAGGGGCAGCGGCACGGCGGCATCGCGCAGGGCGCGGCGCAGGCGCTGCTGGAGGTCATGTCCTACGACGCCGACGGCAACCCGCAGAACGCCAGCCTCGCCGACTACTCGTTCATCACGGCCGCCGAGCTGCCCCGCTTCGAACTGCTGACCATGGAGACCGCCACCACGCTGAACCCGTTGGGCGTCAAGGGGATCGGCGAGGCGGGCACCATCGGTGCGACGCCCGCGGTGCACAACGCCGTCATCGACGCGCTGTCCCACCTCGGCGTCCGGCACATCGACATGCCCACCACGCCCGAACGGGTGTGGAGCGCCATCGACCAGGCTTGAGGAGCTACTCAGTGCGCGTTTCCATCACCGTCAACGGCGAGCAGCGCGACCACGAGGTCGAGGACCGCACGCTGCTCGTGCACCACCTGCGGGACAACTGCGGGTTGACCGGCACCAACATCGGGTGCGACACCACGTCGTGCGGCGCCTGCACGGTGCTGCTCGACGGCGAGTCGGTGAAGTCCTGCACCGTGCTCGCCGCGCAGGCCGACGGCCGCTCCGTGACCACCATCGAGGGGCTGGCCGACGGCTCGGAGCTGCACCCCGTGCAGCGCGCCTTCCAGCAGCACCACGGGCTGCAGTGCGGGTTCTGCACGCCGGGCATGGTCATGGCGTCGGTGTCGCTGCTGCGGGAGAACCCGAAACCCAGCGAGAGCGACGTGCGCAACGGCCTGGAGGGCAACCTCTGCCGGTGCACCGGGTACCACAACATCGTCGAGGCCGTGCTCGCCGCGGCCGCGGAGCAGACCGGGACGGCCGAATGATCCCCGCCGCGTTCACCTACCGCAAAGCCGGCTCCGTCGAGGAGGCGCTGAGCCTGCTCGCCGAACACGGCGACGACGCCAAGCTGCTCGCCGGTGGGCACTCGCTGCTGCCGCTGATGAAGCTGCGGCTGTCGGTGCCCGAGGTGCTCGTCGACCTCGGCGGGCTGACCGACCTCAGCCACGTCCGCGACGACGGCGAGCACGTCAGCATCGGCGCGCTGACCCGGCACCACGACCTGGCGAACTCCGCGCTGCTGGCCCGGGAGGTCCCGCTGCTGGCGCACGCCGCGGGCACCATCGGCGACCCGCAGGTCCGCCACCGCGGCACGATCGGCGGGTCGCTCGCCCACGGCGACCCCGCCTCCGACCTGCCCGCGGTGGTGCTGGCGCTGGACGCCGTGCTGGTCGTGCGGGGGCCGTCCGGCAGCCGCGAGGTGCCAGCCACCGGGTTCTTCCGGGACTTCTTCGAGACCGACCTCGGCGAGGACGAACTGCTCACCGAGATCCGGGTGCCGAAGAACTCCGGGCAGGGCTGGGACTTCCAGAAGTTCACCAAGCGCGCCATCGACTGGGCGGTGGTCGGCGTCGCGGTCGCCGGCGACCGGGTCGGGCTGGTCAACATGGGGCCGACACCGATGCGCGCCCGCGGCGTCGAGGCGGCCCTGGCCGCCGGGGCGAGCCCGGCCGAGGCAGCCGAACGGGCCGCCGAGGACACGTCGCCGCCCGACGAGCCGGGCGCGAGCGCCGAATACCGGCGCCACCTGGCGACGGTGCTCGTGCGCCGCGCGCTGGAAGCGGCGCGGGCGCGCGCCTAGGGAGTGTTCCGGAAGTGCTGTGCGCGGCGGTGCCGGTGGCGAGACCACTCACCGAAAGAGAAAGCGGCTGGCGCCGCTTATAAAACACGCGCTAGCGGTGCGGCCGGTGGGGTTGCCGCCCCACCGGCCTCCTCCGCGGCGAGGCGCACGTCTTCACCCGCTTCCGGCCTGATCGCCCGGTAGATTCGGACGGGTGCCGATGAAGATCGACTCCGCCTTCGCCACCGCTCCGCACGCCACCTACGCCCGCCTCCGCGAGGAGGGCCCGGTGCACCGCGCCGTCGCGCCCGACGGCACGGACGTCTGGCTGGTGACCCGGTACGCGGACGTGCGCACCGCGCTCGCCGATCCCCGGTTGTCGCTGGACAAGCGGCACTCGCGCGACGGGTACCGGGGCTTCTCGCTGCCGCCCGAGCTCGACGCGAACCTGCTGAACATGGACGGCCCGGAGCACGCGCGGCTGCGCCGCATCATCGGCCGGGCGTTCGCGCCGCGCCGCATCGCGCGGCTGCGGCCCCGCGTCCAGGAGATCACCGACGAGCTGCTGGCCGGGCTGGACGGCGAGGTGGACCTGCTGCCCGCGTTCTGCGCGCCGCTGCCGATCACCGTGATCTGCGAACTGCTCGGCGTGGACGCCGCCGACCGGCCGGACTTCCGGTCGTGGACCGACACCCTGCTCGCGCCGGAGAGCCCCGAGCAGGCCCGCGCCGCCCTCGGCTCGCTGCACCGCTACCTGCTCGACCTCGTCGCCGCCAAGCGCGCCCGCCCCGGCGACGACCTGCTCAGCACGCTGATCTCGCTGCGCGCCGAGGACCGGCTCAGCGAGGACGAGCTGACCTCGGCGGCGTTCCTGGTGCTGTTCGCGGGCTACGAGAACACGGTGAACCTGCTCGGCAACGGCCTGGTCGCGATGCTGTCCCAGCCCGGGGCGGTGGAGGTCGTCGACGAGTCCGCAGTGGACGAGTTGATCCGGTTCGACCCGCCGCCGCAGCTGGCGATCCGCCGGTTCCCGGTGCGCGACATCGAGATCGGCGGGGTGGCGATCCCGGCGGGGGCGACGGTCATGCTGTCGCTGGTGTCGGCGCACCACGACGCGGACCGCTTCGAAGCTCCCGAGCGGATCTGCCCGCACCGGCCGGACAACCAGCACCTCGGCTTCGGGCACGGCCCGCACTACTGCCTGGGCGCCTCGCTGGCCCGGATGGAGGTGGAGATCGGGCTCGGATCGCTCCTGCGGCGCTTCCCGAACCTGGCGCTCGCGGTGCCGGAGGACGAGCTGCGGTGGCGGAACTCCTTCCGCAACCGCGGGCTGCTCTCGCTGCCCGTCGTCCTGGACCCGGACCTACCCTGAGGGGTCATGGGATCGCGGTGCAGGATCCGGATCGGCACATCGGGGTGGGTCTACGGGCCGTGGCACGGCGCGTTCTACCCGCGCGACCTCCGGCGCGGCGCTGAGCTGGAGTTCCTGGCGAGCAAGCTCGGCTCAGCCGAGCTCAACGCGTCCTTCTACTCGTTGCAGCGGCCGGAGCACTACCGGAGCTGGGCGGCGCAGACCCCGGACGACTTCCTGTTCGCGGTCAAGGGCAGCCGGTTCATCACGCACATGAAGAAGCTGCGGGACGCCGAGGTGCCGCTGGCGAACTTCTTCGCCTCCGGCGTGCTCGCCCTCGGCCCCAAGCTCGGCCCGCTGCTGTGGCAGCTGCCGCCGTCGCTGGGCTTCGACTCCGCCCGGCTGGCGGCGTTCTTCGACCTGCTGCCGCGCAGCACCGGTGAGGCCGCCGCGCTGGCGTCCCGGCACGACGAGCGGCTGGCCGGCCGCGCGCTCACCGAGACCGACGCCGACCGGCCGATGCGGCACGCGCTGGAGGTCCGGCACCCGAGCTTCGCGTGCGCCGAGGCGGTGCGGCTGCTCCGCGAGCACGACATCGGCCTGGTCGTCGCCGACGCGGCCGGCGACTGGCCGTACCTGGAGGACGTGACCAGCGATTTCGTCTACGTCCGGTTGCACGGCGCCGAGGAGTTGTACGCCAGCGGCTACACCGCCGAGGCGCTGGACCACTGGGCGCGGCTGGTCCGCGCCTGGCGCGCGGGCGAGAGCCCGCGCACCGAGCACACCGCGGCCCCGCCGGCCCGCCGGGTGCGGGGCCGGGACGTCTACGTCTACTTCGACAACGACATCAAGGCCCACGCCCCGCACGACGCGATGGCCCTCGCCGAACGCTGCCGCTGACCCGCTCGTCGTCGGCGGTCGCGGTCATCACTGGTCCCCCGGGACGCCGAAGCTCGGCGCCGCGGCCGGGTTCAGTCCACGTTGGACGTAGTCGTGCTGCTGCGGCTCCCAGATGTCCAGCAGCGACACCAGTTCCGCGATCGGATCACCCTCGGTCCAGTCCACCCGCAGGTCGACGACCGGCCACGGCGCGTCGTGCGCGACGAGCACCCCGGCGGAGTGCACCGGCCCCTCCTCGCCGCCGGCCGCGAGCGCCGCGGTCATGGCGGTCAGCAGCCGCCGCGCCAGCGGCGCGGAGTCGTCGGCGTCGAACGCCTCCACCATCGCGTCGAGCACGCCCTCGGACGCGAGCAGGTTCCCCGCGGCGACGCAGTGTTCGCCGACCACCGCGCCGTAGGTGCCCAGCGCGTTCCTCCCGGAGTGCACCGCCGGTTCGCCGTCCGGGGCGACCGCGGTGAGCTGCCGGTACTCGATGTTCGGCTCGGTCGAGGCGACCTGCTCGATCGCCTCGACCGCGGACGTGCCGAGCTCCAGCAGACCGAGCAGCCGGGGCCCGAGCCGCGGATCGGTGACGTTCTGCGAGCAGACCGCTCCCGCGGTCGGTGACACGAACGCGCAGCGGGACGCGACCGCCGGGCTCGACGAGCTGATGGCCGCGCCCAGCGCGCCGGTGCGGGCGCATCGGGCGGTGATGGAAAAGGTCACAGCTGCTCCCCTCGTTCGGTTGCCGTGCGGTGGCGTTCTGCCGCACCGAGTCTCGGACGGCTCGGGCCATCTGTACAGCAGATATTTCTGGACCGAGTCATCAATTTTTCCGAATGCCCACGTCGGGCGGCTGATCATCCGCGCAGCAGCGCGCGGCAGCAGGCGGCGAACTCGCGGGCCCGCGCGGTCAGCCGCACGCCGCGGACGCGGGCCAGCACCAGCGGCAGCGGCGGGGACTCGTCGAGCAGCGGCAGGGTCACCACCCGGCCGCCGTCGTAGGTGGTGTCGGCGGCGGGTCGCTGGTTGAGGATCGCGTAGCCGTGCCCGGCCGCGACCAGCGCCCGCACCGTCTCGTAGTTGCTGGTGCGGTACCGGATCAGCGGCTCCACCTGGGTGCGCAGGACGAGCGCCTGGAAGTACTCGCGGCTGTGCGGCAGGTCCAGCAGCACCATGGGCTCGCCCGCGAGGTCGGCCAGCCGCACCCCGTCCGCACCGCTGAGCCGGTGGTCGGCGGGCAGCAGCACGTACGGCGGGACGACGGTGAGCAGTTCGGTGTCGAGGTTCTCGTCGAGGTCCAGGTCGTAGAGCAGCGCCAGCTCGCACGCCCCGGACAGCAGCGCCTGCTGGAGCTCGACGAGCTCGCCCTCCCGGACCGACACCCGCACCGAGGGGTACTGCCTGCCGAACTCGGCGAGCAGCCGCGGCAGGTAGAACGGGCCGAGCGTCTGGAAGCAGCCGACGCTGACCTCGCCGACCATCGACTCACCGAGCCCCCGGGCGACGTCGGCGAGTTCGCCGGCGTGCGCGAGGAATCCCCGCAGTTCCTGGAGGAACCGCTCCCCGGCGTGGGTCAGCGCCAAGCCCTGCGCGTGGCGGCGGATCAGCAGTTGCACGCCGAGTTCGCGTTCCAGGTGGGCCACCGCGGTGGAGATCGCCGACTGCGAGACGACGAGGCGCTTGGCCGCGGCGGTCATGCTGCCCAACTCGGCCGCAGCCGCGAAGTAGCGCAGCTGCACGATCGTGAACTGGGGTTCGCCCGGCATGCCCGCCTCCCGGCCATCGGATTTTCCGATGTTTACCCCAAGTACTTCCGTTTGACCAGATGCCCAGGTCTGCTGGGGCTGTCCAGCGACGCCACCGCGCGTCCTGGCGCGGTCCGGTTTCGGCGGAGCGTGACCGAGAGCGGACCCTCCGCGGCCGGGTCCCGTTGGGCGAACGGCACGGCAGGGCGCTGGTGCGGGGGAAGGTGGCGGCGGACGACGAACCGACCTCGTCCGACGCGTCCGCGCCGAGGCTGTGCCGTCAGCGCCCGGTCGCGTCCTCCGGCGGTTCGGGTACCGCGTCCTCCTCGGCGGGTTCGGCGGTGTCGAAGGACCGGCGGGTGTCCGTGGCCGGTTCGGCGGTGTCGAACGACCGGCGGATGTCCTCGGCCACGTCGTCGTGGCCCTGGGCCGCCACGAGATCGGCGAGCCGCCGGGCGAACAGCGCCCGCTCCGGCCCCTCCGGCAACGCGGCGACGAGGCCGAGCGCGTGTTCCTCCAACGCCTGCCCGCCGGAACCCGGCGGCGGCGCGACCACGTAGGGCAGCGCGGCCAGGGTCCTGTTGCCGTCCGCCACCGGGAACGTCTCGTGCGCGAGACCGGCGAACCGCGGTGCGCCGGACTCCGCGCCTGCTGCCGCCTCGGTGAGCCGGCGCAGGCTCTCGATCCTGGCGACGGCCTCGTCCACGCGTTCCTTCTCCTCCGTGCGCGGTCCGGCCAGCCACCAGACGAGCGCGCTGCCGGGGTTCGTCAGCACCTCCTCGCTCAGGTAGGCGCGCACGTTGCGCTCGTGGGCGCGCTCGTACTCCCAGACCTCCTCGTCCTTGCGCACCTCGGCCAGCCGGGTCAGCCTCGCCGCGTCGCGGTCCGACAGCACCAGCGACACCTCATCGGCCCACGCCTCCACCCGGCCGCTGCGGTCCGCGCGCGGCACGCCGAGGGCGCTGGTCAGCCGGTACCGGGCCCGGCTGGCGTCGCCCGGCCGCACCGCAGCGGCGAGTGCGGCGGCCTCGTCCAGGACCGCGTCGGCGGCGAGCGCCTCCGGGTTCGCGTGCGGCAGGCCGGGGGCGTCCGGGCGCGGACGCCAGAACACGGTGCAGGAGAAGGTGAACTGGTAGTCCTCCGAAGCGCTGCGCAACAACACGTCCTGCACCGGGTGCGACCGCGGTTCCGGCTGCTCCCGCGGCGGAGTCTCGGGCACGATCTCCTCCTGCTGCTCGGGTGTTCGCGGTCCCCCACGCCTGAGGTTCCACTCGGTGATCCCGAGGACCACCAGCGACGGTGCCACCAGCGACACCAGCGCCAGCACCAGCCACCCCCACACCGGCCAGCCGTTGGTGACGCCCAGGACCACCCACACCGCGGCCACGAACACCGAGAGCACCCGGAGCCTGGCCTTCTGATCGCTGTTCAACATCCCGCCTCCCTGCGTCCGGCACCTCGCCGCACGCGCGGACCGGTTCCGGTTCGGCGCGCGAACCCGCCGGATCGAAGCGGCGTTCCGGGCATCGAACCGTCGTGACACCGGTGTCCCGACGGCTCGACTCGCTTCGTGGCGCGCACACCCAGAGTCCGTACCGGTTCAGCTGAGCCCGCCGCGACAGGTTCGGTCGATTTCCCCTCGAAGAGAGCAGAACTCAGAGCCCGTCTCCGAACCCGCGGCGGTGCCGGCTGCGGGACCACTCGCCGGAAGAGGACGCGGCTCACGCCGCTTCACCGGCGGGCACTCACCAGACGACCAGTGCGGCCGTCGCGTCGTCGTGGGGTTTGCCGCGGTGGCGGCGGCGCTGGTCGGGGGTTTCGATCGCCTCCGCCGCGCGGACGCGGGTGAGCAGTTCGGCGGGGCCGTGGCGTTGCAGGAGGTCGAGGAGGCCGCGCCAGTCGGCGAGGGCGAAGCGGTCGACGTAGCGGGAGGCGCCGTCGGTCAGCACGGCTGCTCGGCGGACGTCGGCGGTCGGGTGGGTGCCGTGCAGGGCCCGGTGGGCGGCTTCCGGGGCGGTGCTGGCGACCCAGAAGCCGCCCGGGGCGTTGCGGTGGCGGCGGACCTCGTCGACGGTGTAGCCGGGCAGGTGGTCCAGCCGGTCGTCGACGATCGCGACGACATCGCCGCCGATGTCGAGGACGATCGGGCTGTCGGCGAGCACCAGGTGTTCCACGACCGTCCCGTTCTCGCGCAGCACCGAGACGGTCGCCGAGGGGCTCGACGGGTTGGTGAGGTCGCACGTGGCGGCGTGCGCCGCGCAGGTCTCGCTGATCGCGTCCGCGAGCAGGTCCGGGAGCGGGCCGTCCGAGGCGGTGAGGTTCTTCGCCAGCGCGGCGGCGAGGTGGCGCACCAACCACGGGACGTCGTGGGCACAACCACTGTCCACTCCGGACGGTGCGGTGGCCCCGTCCAGGACGGCCACCCAGCGCGGCCCCGCGACGACGCAGTCCTCGTTGGTCCGCCCCGGAGTCGGGATGCTCGCGTAGGAGACCTGCATCCGCGATCAGTGCTCGCCGAGGTGGCACGGGCGCCGGTCGAGCCCGTGCGGGGCGGTGCGGGCCCGAAGGGCGCGGTCGTCGATTCCCACAGAGCACCTCCTCGCTCCTCCGGGGGCGGCCACCGTAACACCGCGCGCGGGGAGCGGCCCGCGCACGACGATCCAGCTCTGGCCCCGCGACGGTCGCGTTCGAGGTCGTGCCCGGAGGGAGAACCGCCGAAGGCGGGTTTGATCATCGGTAGTCTGGACGGCGTGATCGACCGCGAACCGGGGGCGGGTGGATGACGCGCATCTGGCTGGACGTTCCGTTCGCCGAGAAGGACGAGGCCAAATCCCTGGGAGCGCGGTGGGATCCGGCGGAGAAGCGCTGGTACGCACCGCGCACCGGGATGACCGACCTGGAGCGCTGGGCGGCCCTGCCGGACGTGCCCGACCTGCTCCCCGGTGAGGACCGCGCCTTCGGAGCGGGCCTGTTCGTGGACCTGGTCCCGTCGTCCTGCTGGTTCACCAACGTCCGCTCCTGCGTGGCCCGCCGCGACTGGGAGCGCCTGCGGCGAATGATCACCGGCAGGGCCGGGCAGCGCTGCGAGATCTGCGGCAACCGCGAGGACCGCGGTTCGCGCCGCTGGTTGGAGGCCCACGAGAGGTGGGCCTACGACGACCGGACCCGCACCCAGGCGCTGCGCCGGCTGATCTGCCTCTGCACCGACTGCCACACCACGACGCACTTCGGCCTCGCCCAGCTCAGGGGCGTCGGCGACCGGGCCATGGCCCACCTCCGCCAGGTGACGGGAATGTCCACTGCGGACGCCGAAGCCCACGTCGAAGCCGCCTTCGAACTGTGGCACCGGCGCTCGGCGGTCACGTGGACCCTGGACCTCACCATGCTGACCAGCGCGGGCATCGCCCTGAACCCGCCACCCGACGCCGACCAGCGCCCCGCGGTCGCCGAGGAGAACCTCCGGCAGCAGCGCGAGTTCTGACCGCCTTGGCCGAGACCTGCACCGCTACTGGACTTATCTTCCTGGGCGATGCACGCGCAGGCGACCCCGTGGGCCCACCAGCTCCGGTGCGTTGATCAGGTTCTCGACGGAAGGAGTGCCAGGGCATGGCGGAGATCACCGCGAACGCGGCCGGGGCCCCGCTGGGCACGCGCTACGAGGTCTCGGGCGCAGCGATGCTGCTGCACCAGTCCGGCACCGGCGGGCCGCCCGTGGTGTTCCTGGCCGGTGGCGGGATGTTCGGCCTGTACTACTGGAACGTGCACAACCTCGTCGCGGAGTTCACCACGAGCGTGCTCTACGACCGCCTCGGCCTGGGCTGGAGCGACGTGGTGGACCTGCCGCGCAGCGGCACGCAGGTGACCGACGACCTGCACGAACTGCTGCACGTCGCGGCCGTGCCCGGCCCGTGCGTGCTGGTCGGGCATTCGCTCGGCGGCCTGTACGCGCGGCTCTACGCGAAGCGCTTCCCCGGCGAGGTCGCCGGCCTGGTGCTGCTCGACCCGACTCACGAGGACATCGTCGACTACCTGCCGGAGAAGACCTCGCGGCGCCTCAGGCACGGCAACGCCGACGAGCTGTTCCCATCCGAGCAGAGGGAGGCGATGCGGACCGCGCATCGCACCGCTGTCGGCCGGGCGCTCGCCGACTGGCCCGCCGAGATCCGCGAACCGCTGCTGGACAAGGGGTTCAGCAGCGATGCCTACCGCCGATCGTTGCGGGAGCCGACGAACTTGCCGCACCTGTTCGCGGAGGTTCGCGACGCCGGGCCCGATCCCGACGTGCCGCTGATCTTCCTGTCCGCCATGGGTCCGGACGCGCTCGCCGAGGAGCTGGCGCCGCCCGAGGCCCGCGAATCGGCCGCCGAGTCCCACCGGGCCAAGCACCGGCTCTACACCGACCTGGCCGCAGCGCTCCCCCGAGCCGAGGTCCGCCGCCTCGACGATGCCGGGCACTCGGCCATCGCCTGGCTCCGGCCGGACGCCGTGGTCCAGGCGATCCGCGACACCCTTGCGCACTGACGAAGCGCCAGCACACCAACGCCTTCGACCACCTCGGGGCACCGAGGAAAGCGCGCCACGAGCGGGGATTGCCACCAAAAAGCCCGCCACTGACATCCGGTGGCGGGCTTGTGCGGTGGAGGGCGGAGGAATTCGCTCGAACCCGCAACCACGGCGACAGGGTTCCGGGGCACTCCCCGCGCGGAACCTGGGAGTCGCACCCCCAGAAGACAGGACGAGATCGAAAAACAGCGAAGGCGAACCCCGCCGAGCAGGATTCGCCTTCGATCGAGTGGGCCTAACGCCACAGAACACGAACACCCCGACGGCGGAAGCCGACGCCGGCGGGCTGGTCCGCGACCAGGCCGGGAACAAAACAAACGGTGCGGAGCCGTCGAAAACGGCCACCGCACCGTGGGGGTCCGCGGGGGCTCGGCCCCCGCAACTAACAAGTCGGGCCACGGCGAAGCCGCACCCGCGGCGAGCAACATCCGCCGCCTCGTGGGCCTAACGCTACAGAACACGAACACCCTCACGGCGGAAGGTCCTGAGATCAAGATCAAGCCGGTGGGTACCCGTCGCGTGTTCTCGGGCGGTGGTGCCCAGTGAACCGCGAAGAAGTCATCACCGGGCTGACCGCAACCCAGGCCGATGGGCTGGCCTGCATCATCTGCGGACTCGACTACCTGCGCGCCCCTGGCTCCGTGTCGGTTCCGGTCGGCCGGTCGATGACCGGCTCGCAGGTGTTCGCCTGCGTCGACCATTGCGCCGAGCTGGCCGGAGTCGACCCGATGACGATGGGTCGCCGTGTGGGTGGTGGTCGCCGATGACCGCCACCGAGCCAAAAGCTCAGGCTTCTCGGCGGGATCGGGCGCTGTGGTTGCAGTGCGCCTGCACCGCGTTGGTTGCGCTCGGCGCTGCCTATGCCTCGTACCGGCACGGCCGGGAGTTCGCGTTGCGGTTCGGCGCGGACGAGATCACAGCAGCGATCTGGCCGCTGATCGTGGACGGCATGTTGATGACCGCCACGGTTGAGCTGTGGAAGACCGGACACCGCGCACGCAGACACGGCGGCGGTCAGTGGTCGGCGTGGCTTTCCTTTCTGTTCGGCGTCTCCCTCTCGCTCTGCGCCAACGTAGCCGCCGCGCCCCAGTTGAGCGTGCTGGCGATCGCGGTGGCCGCCTGCCCGCCGCTGGCATTGCTGCTCTCGGTCGAGCTGCTAAACCGCGCGCTCAAGCGCCGCCACGCCGAGACCACCAACGAGACCCGAAACGAGACCACCGAGACCCGCGAGACCGGCATCGAGACCGAGCGGCCTGTGACGCTCTCGCTGGTCTCGGGCCAGTCCCGCCAGCAACCGGAGCCGACGGCCGAACAACGGATGTGGGCCTACTACCAGACCGAGCGGACCAAGGGGCGCACGCCGACGGGTGCGGAGCTGGACCGGATCGCCGGGACGAACAATTACGGACGCCGCGTCCTGCGTAGGTGGCGCAAGCGTGGCTGGATTCCGGGCCAGCCGGAGCGGCTGGGCAAGCCGTTGCTTCGGGCTGCTTCGGCTGATGCAGTGAGCGCTTCGTGAGCGAGCCGTCCGGTCCGGCTGGTTACAGCTCGATCCAGCCGGATCGGACATGCCAGTGCCGACCGGATCGCAGGTGTGCGACGACCGCGCGTTGCAGTGTCGTGTTCTGCGGCAACGTGTCCAGTCCCGGGTTGATGCGCCGGAAGACGAACCCCAGGATGTCTGCGTTGCCGTTGCGGGTTTCCGGCAGAAGCCGGAATCGCCGCTGAAACTGGATGATGTTGGAGTCGTCAGGCAGGTAGTCGGCGAGCTGCGGGTCCAACAGCCACGAAGTGCAGGTGGCGATTCCACAGTCGATCCCGAAGTGACGGGAGAAGAACTGCCGCGCCAAGCTCAACGACGCCAAGCAGGCCTGTGGCGTGATCGGGCCGCCGGTTTCGGGGAGGTGCAGGCCCAGGGCTGGAGTCTCCGGCGTGAGTCCGTCGAAGTTGGCGGGGATCGCGGTCAGGTTGAACTGGAGCCGTCCGAGCGCGTAGAGCACGCCCCGGAAGTGCAGTGTGAACCAGTCCTGACGGTCGAAGCCGCCGACGCCGAAGAATCGGCGGTGCAAGCCGACCTTCTCTCCCAGATCGGCCAAGGATGCCCAGGCGATCTCGTCGGGTATCCCGTGGGTGGTGTGGAAGCGTCGCGTCGCGGGCAAGGTGGCCAGCACGACGGCAAGGTAGAAGTACCGGCCGACCGGCCCGAGCGTGCTGGGGAGCTGTGGCCAGGGAGTCGGGAACTCGGTTCCGCCCATGTCCGTGATGAGTCGATGGCGGCACCGTTCCAGCAACCACCACAACTTTGGGTGCACGTCAGGGTCCGGCAGTGCGGCGACCGCTTCGGCGACATCAACGGACGCGACCTTCAGCCGTGCCAGGAGGGCAGCCGCCTCGGCAGGATTCGGAAGATGCGCGGTGTCGGGCTCTGGGGCCAGACCCGATAGCTCGTCCAAGAGAACGTCAAAGTCGTCAGAGAGCCCGAGTCCGTGTTTCACCGAGGCCGCGCTGAGCGCAGACCACCGCATACAACGCCTCCGAACCGCGTGCCGACAGCTACATCGTCCGCATGATCGACCGGGCGCGATGGTCGGCGCGAGTCAAATTTGGCGTCTCCGTGCCCTGGGAGTGAACAAATGCAACGCGGGACATCTGGGCTCCTCCAGATGCCCCGCGTGCTCGCCGGGTGGCTCAGTCGAACTCGCCGTCCTTGACGCCCTTGGTGAATGCGTCCCACTCGGCGGCGGTGAAGTAGTGGGCGGGACGGCTGCGGTCCTTGGTATCCCGCAGCCAGCGCCCACCGTCCGGCGCTTGCGCGACCTCGACACACTGCTGAGCGCCACCGCTGTAGCTGCTCTTGCGCCACTGAAGGCCGTCGTCGGAAACCGCCATGTGATCTTCTCCCTACTCACTCTCGATGCCCGCGATGTAGCGGTCAAGCAGCGTCAGTGTCTCGTCGTCGTTCAGCGCGCCGTCTTGGGCCTGTTCGAACGCGAGGCTATAGGCCCGTGTGGTCTTGACATAGTCCGCGCCGGTCAACGTCTCGACGTAGGCAATCGTCGCCCTCGCTCTCTCGATCCACAGCAACGTAAACGGGCAGCTCAGCCCCGCATACGGTCCATGATCCAACGGCACGACCCGGAGTTGAGACGGTGGGTAGCTTCGCCATCTCCCGCAGCCGTTCAAGCTGGGCCTTCATCACCGTGGGCGTGCCGATCCGCCGCAGTAGTGCTTCCTCGCCGAGCACGACCCAGACCTGCGGGGCGTTGTCCCGAAACAGCCGGTTGCCGCGTTCCTCGCGGGCTTCGGCCATGTCGTCTACGTCGGCGGCGAGCACCACCGGTGACCGGGCAAGCTGTGCTTTCGCGCAGTCCTTGGTCTGGAGCAGCCCCGGAATCTCGCTGTAGACCAAGCGGATCTCAGTCGCGGCACGCTCCAGGGGCACGTACTGCTTGGCCCAGTCGTTGACCCGCTCCGAGGCTGCCCTGCGTCGTGCTTCGGCTCCGAGCTGCATCACCTGGGCCGCCTCCGGCCCCGGTACGTCGTAGCAGGCCAGCAACGTAGACAGCTCGCGCTCGCTCAGCCCAAGCGTGCCGTTTTCGATCTTGGATAGCTTGCCCCGATACCACTTCAGGCGAGCGTTCGCGTCGTCCAGCGCGACGCCGCTGGCTTCGCGGAGCGCGCGGAGCCGTTCGCCCAGGACGAGCCGCTGAACGATCGGGCCGGGATCTTCCTCGTTCATGGCGCACCAGTCTGCCTCATCACAGGAACATCACACAGAGTCGTCGGTTGAGTCTCAGTTTTTCACTCGAATGGAGCCAGATCAACAGGTGTCTGAATCTGAGTCTCAGTTATAGCATCAACCGGAGTCGGCGGGGCTGCGGTGTCTTCCCCGAAATCCCCGCCCGCAGCCTCGCCGACAACCAACGCGGTCCGGGCCAGCCCCCCCCGACCTGGCCCGGACCCACCCAAACGACCGTGGGGAGCGATCATGCGGTGGAGACGAAACGCACCAGGTCAGTGGGTAGCTAGGTGCCGGGACATCGCGGGGCGACGCGGCGAAATCCTCGTCATACCCACCGATGACGACCGGGTGGCGCTGGTCTTTCCGCCCGGTGAGGTCGCCGTGCTGGACCCGTTGCAGGCCGGTCGGCTGCGGGGCGCGCTGCGGGATGTGGTGTTCGCGCTGGATGAGCCCGCCACGCGAGATGAGCACCAGCACGCCATCCCGATCGAGCGAGCGCACGCATGAGCCCCGCCGCGCAAGTCGCCCTCGTGGTGATCGCCGCGCTGGTGTTCCTGCTCCGGCTCACTGCGGCGATCTACCGCGCCCGCGTTGACGGCCAGATCGCCGCACGCCACGCCCGCAAGGAGCAGCAGCGATGAGCCCACTATCCCGCGAGACAGCCGAAGACCTGGGCCGACGCCTACACGCCGAAGGCTTCCGCCCCCTGCCCGACGCCGACGACGGCGGCATCTTGATCGGTACCCGGCTGTGGCGAGTGCGCGCCGGATACGTCGAATACCTAGCGCTACGGCCCAACGGACTCGCTCACGCCGTCCGCGCTGAAGCCCGCTTCGACTACAACCAACCCGCCAATCACGGCCGCATCGTGGAGCGCCGCTCCGGCTACGCCGTCAACGCCCTGGACTGGCTACTCGCCACCAGCAACACGCCCGCCAGCTCGCGCAAGCGCCTCTACGTCCCCCCGACCACAACCGCCGAGCCGGAATGGCCCCCACACGAGGCGAGCGGCCCGTGATCATCGCTCCACCGACGCCGAACACGTGCCCGTCCCGTCAACCGGAGGAAGGCAGGCATGGCACCAGTACCGACCCAGACGGAACCCACGGAAGCCCCCGCCCAGCAGCCGCAACACCGCCATCCGCTGGATGCGTTCGTGCCCGACCCCACTGGCACCCCGCCGATGTGCGACGCGAATCGCTTCGCGGCGATCTTGGAACGCATGGTCGCTGACGCGGCACCCCGACTGTTCGCCATCGTCCAGGAGTACGGCGATCGCGTAGACGCCCAGATCGCGGCCTGGGGGATGGCCTTCGCCGACCACGCCGAAGTCATCTCACTCCAGGGCAAGCTGAGGATGAGCCTGCGTGCACCGGAGAGCGCGCTCCGTGCCTTCCACTTCGGTAGTCACGTCCGCGCCCGACTCGTCTGGCTCCCGTCCGAGGCCAACACACCCGCCGACGTGGGATAATCAACATGCTCGCGGTGGGTCGTGCTGGTAAGATCGTTGTTCGTGTTCGACCAGTCATTCCGCAAGGCGTACCGGCTTGCGCTACCTCTCGGTAGCGGTACCTCTGCGGTCCGTGGCTGGTGGTGGCGCGACACACGCGAGGTGAGGTCAGCCGCTCCGAAGGGCTGACCAATGCTGCGGGTCTTCCATGTGCCCTCCCACCTAAGCTACGTCGCCAAGCTCGCGGGTCCGGCGTTCGCGCCCACGCCCTCACCAGCCGGGCGACCGCTTCAGATCGGGGAGTTGGCGGCCTGGCCATCATGGGATTTCTTCGATGTAGCGCACCTGCACTCCGTGGAGTTGGCGACCATCAACGATATTGAACGGCTCGCGGCACGCGCGGCCAGCGAGAAGAAGCGACTTGTGTTCACCGCGCACGATTTGGTACCGGACATCGAGAGAGATCGCGCTGCCTTTGACCGGAAGACGGCGCTGACTGCAAGTCGGGCAGCGGCGGTCGCCACCCTGACCGAGCCAGCGGCGCTCAAGCTGGCTCGCAGCATTGGCGTTCCCGAGTCCGCAGTGCATGTGATTCCGCATGGGGCCGCACTGCCTCTTTCTTCGCTCGAAGACAGAACCATTGCTGGCCAGGGAGTGGCCGCGTTCGGGGCTCTCAGGCCGAACCGCGACTTGCTGGCCTTGGTGCGCGCCTGGGCCACGTTGCCCGCACGGCCACCGTTGCAGGTCTTGGTGCGGTCGGTGTCAGCGGCGGACCGCGATCGGTATGCCTCGGTACTGGCCGAGCTGGACCAGGTAGGACGAGCCGAGCCAGAGCTGAGGATCAGCACACGCAGTGACGTGGTGCCTCCAGATGACCTAGCGTCGTGGTGTCGCCAGTCCTCGGTGTTGGTGTTGCCGTATCGCCACATCACGCACTCAGGCCAGCTTGAGTTGGCGCGGGATCTGGGGCTGCGGGTGCTGGCTCCGGACGTACCGACGCTGCGCGCACAACTCGCGCAAGGACCCCCTTGTCCTACGGAGTGGTTTCCGCTGGGAGCGCTGGACGAACCGAACCGCTTCGCTGATCACCTTCAACGCACGCTATCGCTGCCCTCGCCTGAGCGTGATGGCTCGGAGTTGCGCAGGCATCGCACCGCCGAGCATCGGTGGCTTCTCGATGCCCACCACGAGCTGTACTTTCAACACCGTCCAGAGAAGATGTGAGGTCGATGTCCACTTCACCTGCCAAGATGTCCCTGACGGGGATCAAACCCACCGGTGAGCCACACCTGGGTAACTACATCGGTGCGATCAAGCCAGCGCTGAAGCTCGCGGAAGAGTACGAGGCGATGTACTTCATCGCCGACTATCACGCGCTCATTACGGTTCGTGATCCGCAACTTTTGCGGCATTACACCCGCTCGGTGGCCGCCTCATGGATCGCCGCAGGTCTCGACCCCGATCGCGTGGTCTTCTACCGGCAATCGGACATCCCCGAAATCTTCGAGTTGACGTGGATCTTGTCTTGCATGACCGGCAAGGGATTGATGAACCGGGCGCACGCCTACAAGGCGGCCCGCGACCGCAACCAGGAGGCTGGCAAGGCGGATCTCGACGCCGGGATCAACATGGGCCTGTACAACTACCCGGTGCTCATGGCGGTAGACATTCTGATCATGAGCACGGATGTGGTGCCAGTCGGGCGTGATCAGATGCAGCACGTGGAGATCGCCGCAGACATCGCGGGCTCGTTTAACCACGTATACGGCGACAACTTCAAGTTCAAGGTCCCGCAGGCGATCGTGCCCGAAGCCGAGACCGGCCACACCTTGCCGGGAGTCGATGGCCGGAAGATGAGCAAGTCCTACGACAACACGATTCCGCTGTTTTGCAGCGAATCCCAGCTCAAGAAGCTCGTTCGCCGCATTCCCACTGACTCCACACCGGTGGAAGAGCCCAAAGACGCCGACAGCTCGAACGTCTTTCAGATCCTTGAGCGGTTCGCTCCCGCCGAGACCGCAGCCGAGACACGGCGACGCCTGCAAGCAGGAGGCATGGGCTGGGGCGAGCTGAAAAACCAACTCTTCGATGTCCTCAACACGCAACTGAGCCCACTACGCGAGCGCTACAACGCCTTGATGGCTCCGGACAGCGAGCTGGACGCGCTGCTGACCGCAGGCGCGGAAAAGGCTCGCAAGCGAGCGGTGCCCGTGCTAGATCAGGTCCGCAAGGCGATCGGTATCAAGTAGCCAACCGTCCCGCGTCACGCCGCGCGGGACGGCCGCGTAAGGGGGACATCGCGTGGCGGCCAGCGCCGCCGCAGCCGCTGAGCTGCGGTCGATCTTGCGTGCCCAGACATCCAAGGAGAGCCAGAACCGATGGCGGAGATGGTCCAGCGAGTTGATGCACGGCACCCGCTTATCGGTGCCGTTACTGACCTTGCTGTGGCAAGAGGTGATCAACTTTGATCCTATCCTCGCCGAACACATCACCTCGCCGACCGCCGTGCCGGACCGCGCCGTGATCGTCGCTGGCAGCGGCAAGGAGACCTTCAAGACCTTCAACGTCAGCACGGCCGCGAGTCTGCTCGCCGCCAGCGCCGGAGTGCCCGTCGTCAAGGGTGTCTCACAGTCGGTGTCCGCCGTTTCCGGAGCAGCCGACGTGCTCAAAACGCTCGGTATCCCGATCGAGGATGATCCGGCGACCGTGGGGCCAGCGGTGGAACGCGACGGGATCGGGTTCGTCTCCTACGCCGCCTTCTGCCCCGCCTACGCGGGCCAATACGACGGCGTGTTTCACGTGCTCAGCCCGCTGAGCTTCTTCATGCCCGTAGCAGTGCTCGCCGTGGCCGCCTCCCGGTTCCTCTACGGACTCGCGCATCGGAACGTGGCTCTAGTGTGCTGAGTCGTTAATTCGTTGGCAGTAGTTGGCGATGGATTCGAGGATTTCGTCGGTGGTTTTGGTCCACACGAAGGGGGTGGGGTCGTTGTTCCAGTCGTTGATCCAGGCGCGGACGTCGGCTTCGAGAGCGGCGACGCTGCGGTGGGCGGATCGGCGGAGTTTGCGGTTGGTCAGTTCGGCGAAGAAGCGTTCGACGAGGTTGAGCCAGGAGGCGCTGGTGGGGGTGAAGTGCACGTGGAACCGGGGGTGGCGCAGCAGCCATTTTTTGACCGCGGGGGTCTTGTGGGTGGCGTAGTTGTCGCAGATCAGGTGCAGGTCCAGGTCGGCGGGGGTGTTGTTGTCGATCGTTTTGAGGAATTTCAGGAACTCCTGGTGGCGGTGCCGCCGGTGGTGCTGGCTGATCACCGTGCCGGTGGCCACGTCCAGGGCGGCGAACAGGCTGGTGGTGCCATTGCGGACGTAGTCGTGGGTCATCCGCGCCGGCGTGGTGGGCATGACCGGCAGGATCGGCGCGGTGCGGTCGATGGCCTGCATCTGGCTTTTCTCGTCCACACACAGCACCAGGGCGTTCTCTGGCGGGTCCAGATACAGCCCGACCACGTCACGGACCTTGCCCACGAACTCCGGATCGGTGGACAACTTCCAGGTCTGCACCAGGTGGGGTTTGAGATCGAAAGCCCGCCAGATCCGGGAAATCGCTGTCTGCGACATCCCCACCGCCTCGGCCATCGAACGGGTCGACCAGTGCGTGTCGCGGTGGGGCGGAGCCTCCTCCAGCGTCTTGTTGATCACCTGCTCGACCTGCTGATCGGTGATCGTACGAGGAGCCCCCGGACGCGGCTCGTCCGACAAACCCTCCAGCCGATCGTCCACGAATCGGCGCCGCCACTTGGTCACCGTCGGCGGCGACACCCGCAACTCCCGCGATACGTCCATATTGGACATTCCGCTGGCGCAAGCGAGAACAATGCGTGCCCGCAACGCCAATGCCTGCGCGGTCTTCGGACGACGCGCCCACCCTTCAAGCGTCTCCCGCTCAGCATCGGTCAACACCAACTCCGGCAGACGCGGACCTCGACGACCCATCCCCAAAATATACAACAAACTTACGACTCAAGACACTAGCAGCAACCACGCTGCACGCCATACGTCCCGCGTTGACCACTGGGTTCGCGGTAGCCACCGAGATCAACACGGACGAGATCATGGACGAGTCGGGCACTGCCGGAACGACGTACATGGCTACGGTGCACGGCGGGCGGGTCGAGGAGTCACGCCGCGTCCAGCCTCCACCTGACGAAAGATGGAAACGAGCGGTCGCCCACCGCGCGCACCACACCGCCAACGCGCACGCCGTCGTCGACGCGCTCAGCCCCAACGGGCACCCCGCCCGCGTCGGCCTTGCCGAACACAACGCCGCCCTCGTCCTGACCGCCGCGCACGACGGCCAACTCACCCTCACGGACGCGCTGGCCCGAGTGCGGGAAGCCCGCCGCAGTGGTCGAGCGCAACGTCTCCTGGCACGCCTGCAATCCCGGAAGGACACCGCACGCTCATGTACCGCGAGCTGACCGCAGACGCGGCCCCTGCCATGATCCGCGATCGTCTGGGACCGCTCATGCGGCGGTTCTCCCACGCCAATGGGGCTGAGTCCGTGCTTGCCCCTGCTACGGCCAGTGATCTCCACATCATCACCGGCTTCGGTCCGACCAACGCACCCACGGCGGGCACGCTGTCGGTGATGCTCGGCGTGATCGAGCTGCAACGCCGACTTGACGCCCCGATGACGGTCATCGTCTCCGAACTGGGCGCGTGGAACTCCCGTAATGTGCCGTGGTCCCAACTAGAAGCGGTACGCGATCAGATGTTGAGCTTTCTCCGCCGCATCGGACTGGACCAGACGCGCACAAACCTGCGCTCGCACTTGGACTTCGCCAACCTCGCGCGTGCTGGCAAGATCGCTCGCTACCTGACGCGACAAGACTTCCTCGACAACAGCGAAAGCCTGCTTGAACTGTATGAGTCGCACGGTCTGCTCGGCAGCGAAGTTGGCATCACCGTGGATTCCTTGTACACCGTGGCCGACGTGCTGGAACCAGCCGAAAACGGCACAGGCCACGCCTTGATGGTCTCCGGGTTGGAGGAGGCGTACTTCACTGAACTTGCCCGCTTGGTCCTGGAGCGGCAAGGAGCTGCTGGTGATCTCAGTCTCGGCTGGGAAGCCACGATCGGCGCGCTGTACTTTCGAGTCCTGGAAGGGCTTGCTGGCTACCCCAAGATGTCCAAAAGCATCCCGGAATCCGCCATACACCTCGGTATGCCGAATGACACGCTGGCCGAGCGCATCCTGACCGACGATCCCGACAGCCAGCCGCCCCTGCTCGCCGCAATCGAACTCGCCAGCGGGTGGAGCGAAACGGACCTCGATTCGGCCCGAGACGCCTATCAACACCGTGACACTGAGCCGAATCCGTGGCACCAGGTCAAACGTCGCTACCTCGACACCTTCATCGAATACGCCGACCAATGGCACAACAGCGCAGCATGATGACCGAGACCCTCGTGATCGTGTTCGGCGCGGGTGGCCGCCTCGGAACGCGACTCCTGCCCCGCCTGACCGTCAAGCCGATCTCCGTGCTCGGCATCGCACGCCAGAACAAGCCCGCCACCTGGCCATCTGGAATGCACTGGATGCAGGTCGATGTCACCAACCCCGACGAATGGCCCCGAAGCCTCGGCGCGCTGGTCGGCATCGCCGGAGTCCACCAGCGTGTCATCGTTGTTGATCTTCTTCTCAGCCGTGCCACCGTGGCCGCCATGCGAGACTCCATCACCGCCATCACCGGCTATGTCCTGCGCTTACGCGACCGACTGGCCGCCGCGGACTTATCGTGTTCGCTGATCGCAGCCAGCACGACCGCTGTACTGGCACCTTGGCTCTACCAAACCCCCTACGGTCTAGCGAAACGCCGCCAGCTCGCCCGCTATGCCGCCTCCGGCGCACCTGGAGCCGCGTTCCTTCTCCCATCGCTGGCCGAGACGCCGAATGAAGCCAGCGCGAAACCCGGTGTCGTCTGGACATACGATCAAGCGGCGGAGCAGTTGGCGCTCACCATTGGCTCCCAAGCAACCTCACCGGACCGACGTGTGTTTCGGTTGATGGTTCCGCCTTTCCCAGCAAGATTGCCAGGAAGAAGCGACAAGCGCGGAGACCTCGTGCGCGTACTTGCCAAGTCGCTCCACACGCACGCCCGCCTGATCCTGGATCAGCGCGACTCTCCATATGCCCACCGGGAAGCATCCCACCATCGCATCGCACTCACCCCGAGACGGCTTCGCAGGCAAATCGACCATCACCACACCCCGCCGCACCTCGTCCGAAGGCTCGCCCGCCGCTTGGGAACACCCGCCGAGACAGCCAGTTGTTGATCAAGCGATTCGGTGGTCAACTCAGTGGGCAACTGGGTGGTCAACTTATGAGTTGCCTGCCGAGTTGCCGCCAGCGGCGGAACAACGGCCCTGGTCATGCCGCTGCAAGGACGGAACGCCCGTGCTCCAACTTCCTGGGAACAACTACCTCCCGGCCCGAGGGCTGAAGCGGCGCGGACAGCGCGATGCCCGGAGTCCCACGACGACGCGGGCGCACCGGGCTTACTTCCAGCCGTATCCGCAGATCGACCAGCACTGGCAAGCCTAACAAACCTCGGCTCGCTGCTCTGTTCGAGTGAACGTGCGGGCGTCGGTGTCCAAAATCGGCCCTCGTTGACCCTCTCCTGTAGTGATTGGTTTCTTGGCACACTGAGGAGGGGTGTTGTTCACGCTCGCTACGCAGCAGCGGACGGACAGCCCACCCGTGCGGCGATGTGAGCTTGGCCACATTTTCGTCTGTCGGGGGCCAATACCGCCTTGTTTTCCGGACTTCAGGGGCGACTACCGGTCCGAACGAGGCGGGGTGGTGAGCATGGCCGAGGGCAGGCACGACGGCGCCCGAGCCAGTCGAACGGGCGCGGCGCGCAGGCTGCGCCGGACGCGGCGCGGGGCGAGACAGCGCGGTGAGTGGGGGTTCCCACTCATGCGCCCGTCCATCTTCCCGTCCATATTCCTGTCCATCTTCCCGTCAGAGTCGCTGCCCCGTGTGGTGGTCTTGTCGCAGGTCACGCGGCCTCTGGTGGGGGTGTGAGCGTGCCAGACTCGATAGAGAAATCTCTCTCATCGCCGAGGGGCGTACGCGGGGGGAGGTTCACAGCGGCGGCGGTGTCTGCTGTGGATGCTCGGTTGACGCAGCGGGATCGTCGGATTCTGCGGTTGTTGGATGAGCATTTCACGTTCACCACATCCCGTCTTGCGTTGCTGGCTGGGTTTTCCTCGCTGTCCACCGCGTCGCATCGACTCCTGGTGCTGCACCAACATGCTGTGCTGGAGCGTGCCCGTCCGTTTCGCGTGGGCGGTGGTTCGTGTGAGTGGCATTGGATGCTCGGCCCGATCGGCGCGCGCATCGTCGCCGCCGAGCGCGGCGTGGCTGCCATGCGTCCGGCGAAAATCGCCGCACGATGGGAAAAACTGTTCCACGGCTGGCGCTACCGCGAGCTGGACGCCCAGCACACCTGGTTTTGCGGCCTGATTGCCTCCACACCGAACGAACACGGCGCAGGCGGGGAGTTGGCCGCGTGGCGCTCCGCATGGCGGGTGAGCAAGGCGTGGCAGGCCACCACCGACGGCTACGGCCGCTGGCGCTGGCCCGAGGGCACCGAGCTGCGGTTCGTGCTGCTGCTGGATGACCCGCCGCGCGTAGGCGCGCAGCAGATCCGCGAACGGCTGACCAGCCTGCCCGACCCGGCCTGGCCGTTCACCCGCCGCGCCGGGTTCCCCGATTCGACGGTGACGCTGGTGTGGTCGCCCACGCTGCGCCGTGAGCAGATCATGCGCCGGGCGATCACCCAGCACCTCGGCACCGGCACCGCCATGCCCGTGGCGCTGGGCTGCGACCAGTACGCCGCGATGACGCCCGGCGGCGTGCACGGGCGTGTCTGGCTACCCCTGGGCGCACTGGGCCGCCGCGCGCCCGGCCGCCTGACCCTGCGCGAGCTGGCCCACGCCGCCGAGGCCACCACTCCTCCCGCCAGCGCCCCGCCGCCGGGAGGAGGTAAGCGATGAACTGATCCTCGACGACGAGCCCGAGTTCCGCAGTACCTAGTGCCACTACTCGAAAGCTGGACCGTTCGCGTCGACCATCCCCCGTGGGTCTCGTTCCGACGAGACCGGCACCGAGACCATGATCGAGACTTGATCGAGACAACGAGACCGCCGAGACACCCCGTCTCGCCTCGGTCTCGCCGGTGATCTCGGTACGGGGATGCCTGTGCGGTCCAGTCGGCCGGTGAACCGCTGGCCCCGACGGGTGCCCGACGTGCAGTCGGGGAGTCGAAGCCCACCGGCCGTGTTCCAGCCTGGCACCGCCAGCTACCACAGCGCGCGTCATGGCGCGTGCCCGCACCCCCGGAAAGCCTTGCATGGCAAGGGGGTTCGGGTGATCCGGCTGGTGTGTGCCCGCTGCGTCGACGGTTGACCCCTGCTGCCGACCAGCGCCCGCGACCTCCCGCCCACGATGCGGGCTCGCGGGCACCCGGAGGTGCGCCATGTGCCCCCACACGCCCGAAAACCGCCACGAACACACCGACAGCGCTGGTGACGCCCCCGGCAACGTCGTGCCGCTTCGCCGCAGCACACGCCCCGCCGGCGTTACGGTCGAACGGATCGAGACCGAGCCCATGACCGCCGACGAATACCGGCTCGCGGTCACCGCCCTAGCAGCCCTGATCAACCAGTGGAAAGACGGAGACAAAAACCCGCCCTACACCGAGGAAAACGCCGCATGAGACACCGATTTTCCCTTCACTCCAAGGAAAAGACATGAGACACTAGAACCATGCGGCACACCGGCTGTGACCTGCGACGTTAGTCAGTTCTTAGTCAGCTCTTGTTCGCCAACACGGGTGCCTTGTTCGGGGTCGATCCCGGACCAACAAGAGGTCCGGGATCGACCCGCACCACGACAGTTCGCAAGGAGTTTTCTCAATGGCGCGAGCGAAAACCGCCCGACGCACCCCCAACACCCCGCCACGGCTCGATGATCTCGACACCGTGCGCGTCGGGGTCTACATGCGGCGCTCCACCGACGATGAGCACCAGCCCTACTCCATCGAAGCCCAAGACGAGCGCTTGAAGTCCTATGTGGAGTCCCAACCAGGCTGGGAAGTGGCGTTGCGGTTCTCCGATGACGCCTCGGGTGCCACCACCGACCGCGACGACCTGCAACGAGCACTGAACGCTGCCCGCGCGGGATTGATCGATGTGCTGCTGGTCTACCGGGTGGACCGGTTCTCCCGGAACCTGCGGGACATGGTGACCCTGCTCGACGAACTGGACCAATGCGGCGTCGTCTTCCGCTCCGCCACCGAGCCGTTCGACACGTCCACGCCGATGGGCCGGATGCTGGTGCAGATGCTGGGCATGTTCGCCCAGTTCGAACGCGACACCATCATCGACCGCGTCATAGGCGGCATGGAACGCAAAGCCGCCAAGGGGCTCTGGAAGGGCGGTCGCCGTCCGTTCGGCTACACCGTCAACCCCGACACCCACCGGCTCGCCCCGCACGAGGCCGAAGCGGCGATCGTGCGGTTGATCTTCCGCCTCTACACCCACGACCGGCTCGGCTCCAAGGTCGTCGCTCGCGTGCTCAACGACCGAGGGCACCGCACCACCACCGGCGGCACCTGGTCCGCCTACCAAGTCCTTCGAGTCCTCTCGAACAAGGTCTATATCGGCGAACTGTCCTTCCGGGAGATCACCGTGAACGACTGCCACCCACCCCTGATCGACTCCGAGACGTTCGCGGAAGCACAACGGCTGCTCGCCGAGCGCGGCGAGGACCACGCCCACCGCCGCGCCAACGGCTCCGACTACCAGCTCACCGGACTCATGCGCTGCCCCACCTGCGGCAAAGCCATGATCGGCACCCGCGCCACCGGCAAGAACAAGACCTACCGCTACTACACCTGCTTCACCCGCTCCCGCTACGACACCACCAAATGCGACGGCCACCGGCTCAACGCCGACGCCGTCGAGGCGGCCGTGCTGGATGCGCTCGCCCGGTTCTACCGCGACCACCACGCGCTCATCGCCGACGCGGTGGCCGAAGCCCAGCGGCAACACCACGCGGGACAGCACACCCAGCAAGCCGAGTTGGCGAGTGTGGAAGCCAAGATCGCCGAGACCAACGGCAAGATCGACCGCTACCTCACAGCCTTCGAGAAAGGCACGCTGGACGATGAGCTGGTCGGCCAACGCCTCGCCGAGCTACGCGCCACCAGCAAGCAACTGCACGCCCGCCGCGACGAACTGGCCGCCGCGCTCGACGCCGAACCGGCCGTGCCCGACACCGCCACGCTCGCCGAAGTCGCCGAGCACATCACCCACGTCATCGACTCCGGCACCGACCAGACCCGCAAAGCGTTGATCGAAACTCTGATCGCCGGAATCAAGATCACCAGCCCCAGCACCATCGTCCCCGTCTTCCGCATCCCCCAACCCCACACCGACGACGACACAGCCGAGGCAGCAGCAGACACAAACAAGGCCCTGACCAGCGACAACACGCCAGCCAGAGCCTCGCAGGAAGGTGTTCGTGCAATGACCAATTTGGTGGAGCTGACGGGATTCGAACCCGTGACCCCTTGACTGCCAGGTACGGGCAGGCGGGATCTGCACTGCTTAGCTGCAGCTGGTCAGCGCGGTCGAACGGTGCTGCCGGGTGCCCACTGTCGTCGCCGTTGTCGTCAAAACTGTCGTCAGGCACCCCGCCCTCGCCGTCCCCAACAGGTCCCTCGTACGTCACCGGAGCGGCGCGGCCGACCGGCCCCGCCAAGCCCGGCCGTGCTCTGGCGACCACGCAGTCTGTTGGCAAGCCGACCCGGACCGGAGCGAAGCGAGGACCGGAAGCGGCGCGGCAGCGAGCGCCAGGACCAGCGGCACCAAGCCCGGCAGCCTCGGCGCTCGTCCCGACGCTTGCCGCTGGAAGTCCTGGGGCTGCTGGCTCGCTCGAATGGCGGGGCGCCCTCAGTGCGACGGCCGGGCGTGGCCGGCGCGCGAACGGCCGCCAGGCCGCACGCGCAAGCGCCGAGCCAACGCCCCGGCCGTGCGCCGCCGCAGGCGGCGCCTTGATCCAGTAGAGGGCAATTCGGCAACGATGCGCCGAAGCCTTAGTTGCGGTCCTGGGCTTTTTCGGGTGATTGCTCTAGCTGGAGCTCTCGCTTTCGCTGCTCTTCCTTCAAACGCTCGGTGTAGCGCGCAAAGCGCTCAAGTCGCTGCCGCTCATCTGCATCGTTCTGGAAGTCGTCAAGCTTAAATTGTGCCGCCGTGTAATGCTTTTCAATTTCGTCTGCAGTTGTCTGCAAGCCATGGCCGCGTTCACGGAACTTAAAATATGCTGTCAAGCCTGCAGAGATAGTAACAATGGCCGACAGGGCCGTCGCCACCCAGCGCATAGGCGGGAATTCGCCAGTGATCGCCGTTGTGGTGGAAGCTACGGCAGAAGCGACGATAATGATGCCCTGAAAAGCATTGTTTATGCGCCGATTGCGCGTCGCCCGCTTGCGGTAATGCGCAATCCAATCAAGGGCGCTTTCTCGATAAATCCTAAGACCCTCTGGCGTATCCAGCGGGAGTTTTGCCGCGAGCGTTTGTTTATCATGCGCGAGATTTCGGACAGTAGTGTTCTGTTCGATGATGTCGGGGCTATTCCGCCAGGCCAGCCAGCCTCCCAATGCCATCAAGAATACGACGACAAGCAGGCCGACATACTGCGTGATTAATGGTTTTTGTTGCCAAAGTCCTACGATGACGGAATACCCGAGAAGTAATGCAAGTACGGCGCCTCCTATGACCATCCCCCAGTAGGCGCGCTGGGAAGCCCTGAGGCGAGTTAACCTGTTTGAAGCTAGCTCATACTCCTTAACCTTCTCCCTGTATCCATGTAGATCTCCGTTTGGTTGCGTCACTCATCCCCCTGATGTCGCAACTGATTGCAGCGACCAGGAATATTTGCTCTGAAACAGGCGTATCGGTACCGCCGTTCAGGTGCACTATCGATCACCATCATTCCAGTTACTACTCGACGTGGGCGTCATGAGACTATGCCGCTGCTATCCTCGATCACGTGCGTGGCGCTGGTGAGGAGCTGAGCATCGGGGAACGCGTGGCGTTCTACCGGCGTCGTCGTGGGTTGTCTCAGGCCGTCCTTGCTGGGTTGAGGGGAAGTCTGAGGACTGGGTCAGCAAGGTTGAGCGCGGTGAGCGGCAGGTCAACCGGATCGATGTCCTCGTGGAGCTGGCTCGTCAACTCCGGGTCACGCTGAATGATCCGCTCGGCGAGCCGGTGCTCTTCGAGGATGAAGAGAACAACGACGACGTTCCGGCCGTGCGTGACGCGCTGATGTCTCCGCAGCGGCTCTCGCGGACGCTGTTCGGCGGTGGGCTTCAGCCTGAGTACGTCGACCCCGAGCCGGTCGCTCGTGTCACCGAGGAAGCCTGGAACCAATGCCAACACGGCAAGCTCCACCGGTTGTCGGCGGCTCTCGACCTCGGTGACGTCGCGAACGTCGTGGAGCGCGGCCAGGCAGTGCGGCCGACGCACCTTCCCGTCGAGCGGCAGGTCACGCATGCCATTGACCTCGCGCGCGCATTGAGCATGCTCGCGCGCGACGAGGACGCGCTCCAGTTGCTCTTGGACGCTGAGCAGAAGGCGCCACAGCTGGTCCGGCACTCCTCGATGGTCCGTGAGGTGGTCCGGACGATGTATCGTCGCTCGCCGGTGAGTAACGGCAGGTCGTCGCCGTTGCTGGGGTTGGCTGAGCGATGCAGGGCGGTTCGATGAGCACGCGCACCCTGGGCCTGATCGGTTCCGGCGCTGGTGGGGTGGAGAAGATCCGCCCGTCGTTGATCGAACCGGCGATCAGGCGCGGTTGGCAGGTCGCGGTGACGCTCACGCCGACAGCTGGCACCTGGATGGAAGCCAACGGCGAGATCGAACGGATCCAGGAGGTGACCGGACGGCCGTGCCGTGTCGCGCCTCGTCTTCCGAGTGAACCGAGTCCGCACCCGCCGATCGACTGCTACCTGGTCTGCCCGGCATCGTCCAACACGGTCGCGAAGCTTGCGCTCGGCCTGGCGGACAACCAGGCGCTCACGACCGTCTGCGAAGCGATCGGCGGACAGGTCGTGCCGGTCGTGGTCTTCCCTCGCATCAACGCCGCTCACGCGCGACAGCCCGCGTGGAACTCCCACATCGAGGCGCTGCGCAGCGTCGGCGTGCACCTGCTGATGGGCGACGAGTACTGGCCGCTGCACGAACCTCGTAGCGCTCCGGGCAAGGATCTTCCCTGGGAGAAGATCCTCGACGTCGTCGACACTGTCGTGTCTTGACCCATGCCTCTAAGGTCGGCGTTGTGGACGTGGTGACCTGGGCGCGGGAACTGGCGGCCGTCCATCTCGCTGACGCCGTGCCTCGGCGATGGCGACACGTGCAGGCGGTGGCGGACCAGGCCGAACGTGCCTCCCGCGCGTGCGGTCCTGATGCTGACCTCCTGGTTGCGGCAGCGCTCCTTCACGACGTCGGGTACGCACCACCCTTGGTGTCGACAGGCGTTCATGCCCTCGACGGGGCTCGGTACCTGCGGTCGATAGATGTGGACGAGCGCCTGTGCTGCCTGGTGGCGCACCACTCCGCGGCTGCTACTGACGCCGAGTTGGCGGGCCTCGCGGCGGAGATCGCGGAGTTCGAGGACGAGCAGACCCCCGTGCGCGACGCGCTCTGGTGGGCTGACATGACGGTCGGTCCTGACGGGGAGGTCGTGGCCTTTCCGGATCGCATGGCGGAGGTTCGAGCACGGTACGGACCCGATCACCCGGTCTCGCGTGCCCTGGACAAGTCGATGCCTGAACGAGAGGCCGCAGTGCAGCGAACGGAGGCGCGGCTGCGTGCGTTGGATCAGGTGTAGAAGGGCTCCGTGCGCTCCGACAGTGCGTGTTGGAGGCGCAACCGGATGGACGGGTGGATGTTGAGGGCGTCGAGGTCTCCAGGCGCCACCCAGTGCACTTCCTTGGATTCGCTGCTGGTCCGCAGCTGCCCACCCAGCGCTTTCGCTCGGAAGCAGATGGAGAACTCCTGGCGGACCTCGCCGTCGTCGTAGGCGATGACGTGGTTCGGGTTCGAGTACAGCCCGACGACGCCGGTGACCTCGGCGTCGATGCCGGTCTCTTCGCGGACCTCCCGCACGGCCGCCTGGGCCAGCGTCTCGCCGAGTTCGAGTTGGCCACCGGGGATCGAGTAGTAGTCGTTGTCCGTCCGGCGGATCATGAGGATCTCGCGTTGATCGTCCTGGATGAACGCGCTCACGGCGATGGCGATGCTGTTCGCCTTCGGGGCGTTCGGGTCGTTGAGGTAGTCGACGCGAGCCACGTGTCACTCCCAGACATTGGCCGGTGTGGACTGGGCCCACACCGATTCGAAGCTTTCGGAGTAGATCTCGAACAGCCCGCCCGCTGAGAGCTGCCGGAGGTGCAGTGCCGGGGCGTAGGCGCCTTGAAAGCCGTAGATGTGCGTGTTGACGATCATCTCGTCGTCGAACCGGAAGATGGAGTTGTATAGCGTGGTTCGGTGCAGCCGCATCTCGATACCGTCCACGTCCTTGACCGGACGGTAGAACGCCAACGCGTTGCGGATGCGCCCGCCGAGAGTGCCGGCGCCGAGCTGTTCCTCAGCGCTGCGAAGCTCGATCTCGTCGCTGTGGGGATCGCCGAACAGCAGCCGGATCCGGGCACCGTTCTCGGCTTTGCGCCTCAGGTCCTTGATGAATGTCGGACGCTCCACCAAGAACAACGCGGCGTGCACGAGGATTTCCACGGTGTCCGCGGAGTCCCGGATCAGCCGGTCCCAGACGTCCACCGGGATCGAGTTGCGGTGCGGGTACATCTGGATGAGCTCGGATTCGGCGACCTCCGCCCGGCGCTCGTCCGACACCGAGTCCGGCCACAAGTACGACTCGCTCTCACGGAGCATCGCGGCGATCGTCCGCCGGTGCCTCGGATATGGCGTGCGGCCCTTCGTGATCCACCGTTCGACAGTCTTGGGATCGACGCCCATCGACTTGGCTACGTGCTCGTTGGTGAGGCCCTTGCGAAGCAGGGCGTCACGGAGTCGTTCGTTCGCCATCGGCTCACCTGACACTCAGGGGACCTCTAGGGACGTCTTAAACCTAGCAAGGACGTCCGGAGAAGTCGCGCAGTGTGGTGATCACGTCCGCTGACTTCGCCGAAAGTCGTGGTAGCCGCCGGGAAAGCCCGGCGCCCTGTGCAAGGAGGTACCACGGTGATCGACGAACCCTCGCTCGCTGCTCGTCTGGACAGCTCGGTCGCCCCGGCAAGGGGCTGAGCGATGCCGGACATGGTGCAGGTGCATCTCACGGCGGACATGCCGATTCGCCTGCGCGCTCTGAAGTTCGCCGACCGTGTCGAGGTCCGGATCGGGAAGGCGTTCCCGATCGCGTTGCTCATCGACCGCCCAGCACTCGAAACCCTCAAGCACGCACTGACGGAAGGGCAACAGGAGTTGGACACCCACGAGACCGAGGAAAGGGCGTGACGCTGACGATGCCGATCTACGTCACTGTGCAGCCGGACGAGAAGACGCGCGCCCAATGTCTCGTCCACACCACTGGCGCGCCGATGCTCGCCATTCACGACCCGACCGCGAGCGTGATGTTCACGGTCGACCTGGAAGCCCCGACGCACGCCGTTCGCTTCGCCTCCGAGCTGATCACCTCCAGTCAGCAGTTCACGCACGAAGCTCGGCGCTACTGCGGACTCCTCAACGAGCAGGCCATTGGTACGCACGGCGTTCGCTCGAATGAAGGTGATGTGTGATGCCTGACCCGCTGGGGCGCCCTTGGCCGAGTGAGTGCCTGACCGGTGTTGTGATGCCGGTGGGACGGCCGAAGCGGAGGTTGATCGTCGACCGCACGGACATCGAGACGCGGGTGTGGCCGGAGTTCGGCACCGCTGATCTGCTGATCGGTGCGCGGACTCCGATCGTCTACACGATGGGTCTGCGGCACCTGCTGCGGCTCAACGAGGCCGTGGCCGGTGCGGTGGCCGAGATCGGCGAAGCGGAAGGCGGACACTGAGATGTTCGCGAAACTCCTGCACCGCTGGCGCAAGAACCGCGAATGGCGTCGGATGCGGCGTCGGCGGGTGCGCGTCTACCTGTAGAGGCTCGGTCAGCCCTACCCCGACTTCGCGGGCTGACCGTCGGTTGGCGGGGCGGTATTCCCCCGGCCCGTCCCGCCAGCCATCCACGGACGGGATCATCACATGGGGAAGAAGCAGAACGCAGACTTGGCAGACCTGCGCAGACTTGCGCTGAAGATCGTGGACCAGGTGGCCGAACTCAACGATCGCGTTTCCGCGCTGGAGACTCGTATTCCGACTGCTGGTCGGAAAGATTCGCCTCGATCGCGGTGACTCGCTCGGTGAGCTGCTCGACAGCTGCACTGAGCTGCTGGAACAACTCGGACAGGTCGCCGATGGTCAGCTCCGTCTTGGCGGCGGCTCCTTCGAGCACGAACACGCCTTGGCCTTGGCGGACGACGACGAGTCCGGCGTTGCTCAGTTCTTTGATCGCGGCTCGGGCGGTCATGGGCGAGATGCCGTACTCCTCGGTGAGGGCGGAGATCGACGGCAGCTGGTCACCCGGTTCGAGCTCACCCGACACGATCTTGTGCCGCCGAAGTGACCTCCGCGCTTCGCTGGTGCTGAACGGCTCGACCTATCGATCACCGTCAAGCCGGAGCTTGACGAGCTTGGCCACGTTCCGGGAGATCAGATCTTCATCGACCGCGTCCTGCAGCGCGGCGCGCAGCAGCCGCAGCAGGTACCGGACGGTGCTCGCCGACGGTGTGGATTCACAGCATTTGCCCTTGGCGCAGCACCGCATGTTCGCCAAGCTCTGCGAGCGAGCCGGACTCAGGAAGATCCGGGTGCACGACCTCCGGCACTCCTGCGCCACGCTGCTGTTCGCCCAGGGGGTCGAGGCTGCGACCATTCAACGCATCCTGGGCCACAGCTCGATCACGGTTACCACGGGCACCTACGTCGACGTGATCGAGACCGTGCAGCGGTCGGCGGTCGATCAGCTCGGCGGTCTCTTCGCGGTCGACGACGAGAGCGATCCGTGAATGGCCGTTGTCGTCAAAACTGTCGTCAAAAGGCCCTCCACCGAATTCCGGTGGAGGGCCTTTTCGCTGGTGGAGCTGACGGGATTCGAACCCGTGACCCCTTGACTGCCAGTCAAGTGCGCTACCAGCTGCGCCACAGCCCCTTGTTCTTCTGTTCCGAGTCCCGGTCTCCCTTTCGAGGTCCCGTTCATCTCGTGTGAGTACACACTACAACAGCCCTCGGAGGGGGTTCGCAGGGGGGTACCCCTCTTGGATCTACCCACGGGTGCGGCGGGGGTGCTACACCCGGGGTCGTGGCGAGAGGACAGGGCGCGAGGCGGCCGTTGGTGGCTCCCGAGGCCGAGGGGGCTGATCCTGAGAGACGCCGTGAGCTGCAGGAATGGCGGTTGCGGCAGCTCGTCGACCGGTTGCTGGGGGCCGGCGGGGTGCAGGCGGAGCGGTTGCGGGAGGTGGGGGTCGAGCGGGGTGACGACGTGGGGCTCGACGATCTGCCCCGGTTGCCGTTCGTCACCAAGCAGGACTTCTGGGACAGCTACCCCTTCGGGCTGCGGGCCGCTCCGGTCGAGGACGTGGTGTGCGTGCACGGGTCGTCCGGGACGAAGGGGCGGCCGACGCTGGTGCCCTACACCGCGCGGGACCTGGACGTGTGGGCCGAGGTGATGGCTCGTGCGCTGGGCGGGGCGGGTGTGACGCGGCGCAGCCTCGTGCACTGCGCGTACGGGTACGGGCTGTTCACCGGTGGGATGGGCGTGCACCACGGGGGGACGCGGCTGGGGGCGACCGTGCTGCCCGCGTCCAGCGGGGCCACCGACCGGCAGTTGCGGTTGATGCTGGACCTGCGGCCGGACGTGCTGTGCTGCACCCCGTCGTACGCGATCTACCTCGGCGAGGCGTTCGGCGCGGCGGGGATCACGGCCGAGCAGTTGTCGTTGCGGGTGGGCCTGTTCGGGGCCGAGCCGTGGACCGGGCAGATGCGCGAGGAGATCGAGCGGCTGCTCGGGCTGCGGGCGCTGAACATCTACGGGCTCAGCGAGGTGATCGGCCCCGGGGTGGCGTGCGAGTCGCTGGACTCGGACGGCCTGCTCAACGTCGCCGAGGACCACTTCTACCCCGAGGTGGTGGGGCCGGACGGGGAGGTGCTGCGCGACGGCGAGCCCGGCGAGCTCGTGTTCACCACGCTGACCAAGACCGGGGTGCCGCTGCTGCGCTACCGGACCGGCGACGTCGCGGCGCTGCACCCGCCGGGCACCGGCTCGGCGCGCACCCTGCGGCGGATGAGCCGGGTGCTCGGGCGCACCGACGACATGCTGGTCATCCGGGGGACGAACGTGTTCCCGTCGGAGATCGAGGCGGTGGTGCTCGCCGACCCCCGGGTCGCACCGCACTACCTGGTCGTGGAGGACCGGCGGGACCGGTCGCGCCCGGAGCTGCGCGTCGGCGTGGAGCCGCGCGACGCCCACGAGGACCCGGTGCGGCTGGAGAACGACCTGGCCACGGCGTTGCAGGCCCGGCTCGGCATCCAGTGCATCGTGCGCGCGGTGCCGCCGGACAACATCCCCCGCTCCCCGACCGGGAAGGCGCAGCGGCTGGTGCGCTGGGAGCACGGCGTGGTGCCGCTACCCGGACTGGAGTGAGGCCAGCGTCTCCGCCGCCACCCGCAGGTCGGCGACGAAGCCCCGGTACATCGACTCGCGGTCCTCGGCGCGCAGGATCGCCGACGGGTGGATGGTCGCGACCGCGCAGGCGTCGTGGTCGGGCAGGTCGACGACCTGGCCGCGCTGCTTGGTGATGCGGAACGACGGGCCGAGCAGCGCCTGGGCCGCGGTCGCGCCGAGGCAGAGCACCAGTTCCGGGGCGACCACGCGCAGCTCGGCGTCCAACCACGGGCGGCAGGCCGCGACCTCGGCCCGGGACGGCTTGCGGTGGATGCGGCGCTTGCCGCGCTCGCGGTCGAACTTGAAGTGCTTGGTGGTGTTGGTCACGTAGACGTCGTCGCGGTCGATGCCGACCTCGACCAGGGCCCGGTCGAGCATCCGCCCGGCCGGGCCGACGAACGGTGCGCCCTGCCGGTCCTCCTGGTCACCGGGCTGCTCGCCGACGATGACCATCCGGGCCGACTCGCGGCCCGCGCCGAACACGGCCTGCGTGGCGTCCCGGTAGAGGTCGCAGCCGCGGCAGGACTGGACCGCCTCCCGCAGCCCCGGCAGCCGAGCGCGCGGCGGCACGAACTCCTCGGCACCCGGCACGACCGCTCACCCCGCGTGGCCGTGCGGGCTGGGCAGACCGCGGGTGTTCGCGGCCTTGACGAACTCGGCCCGCGGGTCGTGCAGCTCGCCGAGCGCCACGGTCTGGCGGCGGAACGGCAGTTCCAGCAGCCAGTCGCCGAGGATGCGCGCCTTGTGGGACAGCGTGGGCATCTTCGCCAGGTGGTAGGTGCGGTGCAGCAGCCACGCGGGCAGGCCCTTGAGCTTGACCCCGTACACCTCGGCGGCGCCGCGGAACAGGCCCAGCCCGGCCACCGACCCGGCGTAGCGGTGCTTGTAGTTGCGCATCGGTTCGCCGCGCAGCAGCGCGAGGACGTTGTCCGCGAGGACCCTGGCCTGGCGCACCGCGTGCTGCGCCGACGGCCCGCACAACGCGTCCGGATCGCTGCTGGTCAGATCCGGCACGGCCGCGCAGTCCCCGGCGGCGAAGACGTTCGTGGTGCCGCGGACCTGGAGTTTCGCGGTGCACTCGACGCGCCCCTTGGAATCGCGCGGCAGATCGCTGTCCTCCAGCATCGGGTGCGGTTTGACACCCGCCGTCCACACCACGGTGTCGGCGTCGAACTCGTCGCCGTCGGACAGCTCGACGTGTCCGTCCACGAGGGACTTCGCGGTGGTGTTCAGCTTGACCTCGATGCCGTGCTCCTCCAACCGGCGCTTGGTGTACTCGCTCATCGGGCGGCTGACCTCGGGCATGATCCGGTCCATCGCCTCGACGAGCACCCACCGCATGTCCTGCGCGGTGACGGTCGGGTAGTTGCGGGTCGCGGTGCGCGCCATGCTCTCCAGCTCGGCCAGCGCCTCGATGCCCGCGTAACCGCCGCCGATGAACACGAACGTCAGCAGCCGTCGGCGCAGCTGCTCGTCGCCCGTGCTGGCCGCCATGTCCAACCTGGACAGCACGTGGTTGCGCAGGTAGATCGCCTCGCCGATGGTCTTGAACCCCACGCCGCACTCGGCGAGGCCCGGGATGGGCAGCGCCCGCGAGATCGACCCGGGCACGACGACGAGGACGTCGTAGTCGACCTCGATCTCACTGCCGTCGGCGAGCGTCGCGCACAGCTTCTGCCGCCCGTGGTCGATGCGCGTCACCTGCGCGGTCAGCACCTCGCTGCGGCGCAGCGCCTCGCGCAGCGGGACGACGACGTGCCGGGGCTCCAGCGAACCGGCCGCCGCCTCCGGCAGGAACGGCTGGTAGGTCATGTGCGGCTGGGTGTCGATCACGGTCAGCCGGGCCTCGCCGGGCCGCAGCCGGGACTGCAACCGCAGCGCCAAGGTCAGCCCGACGTGCCCGCCGCCGACGATGACGATGCGTGGTTCAGGCATGTTGCGGCGCTCCTCTCGCTCCGTCGCGGGTGCGTCGCGGGTCGACGTCGCGGTCCGGGTGCCGGCGCAGGTACTCCTGCTCCAGTTCGAAGGTGCGCGCGGTGTGCTCCCGCAGGGCGTCCGGGGAACCGTGCAGGAACGTCTCGTGGCGGGTGCCGTGCAGGTGCCGCAGCTCGTGCAACAGGAGCTCCTCGCTCAGCTCGGTGCCGGGGATGCCGGTGCTCGTGCTCATGTCGCCCTCCAGCGCTGACCGCGACGTCCAGCACCGGACTACCCCGCACGCATCCGCATGACACACGTCAGCAGCCGGGGACGCCTCAGAGCCTGTCTTTGGACTCGTTGTGCGTGGCGGTGCCGGTGGCGGAACCTCAGTGCCTGTCTTTGATCTTGGGTTAGGTGGTGAGTTGGCGGGTCATGAGGGTGATGGCGGCCCAGTTGATGATGGTTTCGGAGTGGGCGGGGAGGCGTTCGTAGTCGCGGACGGTGCGGCGGGCTTGGGTGATCCAGGACAGGGTGCGTTCGACGACCCAGCGGCGGGCCAGGACGTGGAAGCCGGTTTGTCCGGCGATTTTGCGGACGATGTGCAGGGTGATGCCCAGGGCGGCCTGGGTCCAGGTGGTCAGGCGTCCGCTGTAGTTGCCGTCGGCGAAGACCAGTTCCAGGCGTGGGTGGCGGGTGTGGAGGTAGCGCAGGAGGAGTTCGGCGCCGCGGCGGTCGGTGATGTGGGCGGCGGTCACGGACACGCCCAGCAGCAGGCCGAGGGTGTCGGTGGCGATGTGGCGTTTGCGGCCGTTGATCTTTTTTCCGCCGTCGAAACCGCGGGTGTGGCGGCCGACGGTTTCGGCGGCCCGCACCGACTGGGAATCGATGATCCCGGCGCTGGGGGTGCGGTGGCGGTCGGTGCGGGCGCGGACCTGCTCACGCAGCCTGTCGCGCAGGCCCAGGACGATGTTGTCGCGGCTCCAGCGGGTGAAGAACCCGTAGACGGTCTTCCAGGGCGGGAAGTCGGCGGGCAGGGCCCGCCACTTGCAGCCGTTGTCGACGAAGTAGCGGATCGCGTCCACGACATCCCGGCGGGGGTGTTTTTCCGGACGCCCTCCGCTGCAGGTGCGGCAGGCCGGGGCGGGCAGCAGGGGCTCGATCACTGCCCATTCGGCGTCGGTGGTGTCCGAGGGGTAACGGCGGGCACGGGCCGTCGAGCCGGCAGCCGGCGCGGTGGTGTACAAAGCGGATCGGGCCTTTGCTGTGTCGATCTTGATGTGCTGTCACGATCACTAGCAAAGGCCCTCTCTCATACCCGCCCCCGGGTACCCCCAAGATCAAAGACAGGCACTCAGCGGCCGTCTCGACTGCGGAAGCCCCTCCTGATGTATGTCCAATACACGGCGTCGGGGCTGTCCTCGCGAGACGACCGCTGAGAACCCGCGGCGGTGCCAGCTGCGAGACCGCTCACCGAAAGAGAAAGCGGCTGACGCCGCTTACCACGCCCCCTCGGAACCAAGTTCAAAGACAGGCACTCAGCTCAGAGGAGGTCGTCGACCCGGCGGGCGTAGGCGGTGACGTCGTAGACGGCTTCGAAGCCGCAGGACTCGGCGAAGCGCTCCGCGCCGCCGCCCTCCTCGGAGTGCGCGGCGACGAGCAGCGCGCCGCGTTCGCGGAGCGCGTCGACGGCGGCGGCGACCAGTTCGCGCCCGACCCCACGGCGGCGCCGTCCGGGCCGCACCACGACGTGTTCGACCAAGCCGATGCCGCGTTCCACGAAGCCCAGGGCGAATCCGGCGATGCGGTCGGCGCCGGGGTCGTCGACGACCCGCAGCACGCAACGCGCGTCGTCGACGCGGTGCCCGAGGTTGCGCAGCAACCGCCGTTCGCCCTCGCCGGACAGCCCGGCGTCGTCTGCGAGCAGGTCGACGACGTCCGGCAGGTCGCGGTCCTCACCGGGGCGCGCGAGCCCGGAGCCGCCCTGGTCGACGCGGTGCAGCAGCGCGACCTGCTCCTCGACCGCCCGCCACCCGGCGTCGTCGGCGATGCCCTCGATCTCGGCGACCGTGGTCGGCGAGGCGTACACGACGGCCTCGGCGCGGCCGGCCTCGGCGAAGACCTGCTCCAGCTCCAGCAGCGTCCCGGCGACCTCGGCGAGGGTGCCCCACAGGGCGCAGGCGTGGTTGGCCGTGGGCAGCGGGTTGTCCTGGTTGAGCACGACCGTCGCCACGCCGACGCGGGTGCGCAGCCCGTAGCGGACCACGGCCGAGGCCAGCCGCGCGTTCTCGACCAGGCCCGCGAGGTCGCGTGCCTGGCGGGGGTCGAGCAGGGCCTCGTCGTCGGGATCGTGCAGTGGGTCCACGCCCCCATTGTCCCGGCGCGATGTCGTGGAGTTGCGGGACGATGTGCCTCGTGACGACTCCGACGCTCCTCGCCGACGAACTGCTGGAGCTGTGCTGCGACGCGGACCCGGTGCGGGCCACGTTGCAGGGCGTCCGGGACCGGGACGACCGGTTGCCCGACGTCCGGGCGCAGGCCGAGGCGGCGCTGCGCGACCGGGGCGAGGACATCCGGGTCCGCGCCATGGGCCTGGACACCTCGCGGGCCGACCTGGAGGACCGGTTGACCGTCGCGGTCGTCGTGCACCAGGCGCAGGTGCTGGTCGACCGGTTCGACTCGTTCGCCCCGGAGTACTCGGTGGTCGGCAACCTGCTCGCGCCGCTCGCCGGCCTGCTGTTCCACCTCGGCGAGGTGCCGGTGGCCGATGCGGGGCAGGCTCGGGACTTCCTGACCCGGCTGCGCCGCTTCCCGCAGTTCACCGAGGCGCTGGCGCAGCGGCACCGCGAGGGCGTCGTCGCCGGGCGCGTCCCGGTTCGCCCGCTGCTCGACGACGCGGTCCGGCACATCGACGACCAGCTCGCCGCGCCGGAGACGAACCCGCTGCTGGGCCCGGACCTGCCCGACGCCGAGCTGGAGGCCGAGCGCAAGCGGCTGCTGGCCGACGTCGTCCACCCGGCGCTGCGCCGGTACCGGGCCGTGCTGGCGGCGGAGATCGCCCCGCACGCCCGGCCCGCGGAGCGCCCCGGGTTGTGCTGGCTGCCCGACGGCCGGGAGATCTACCGGCGGCTGGTGCGGGCGCACACCACCACCGACCGCGACCCGCGCGAGCTGCACGCCGTCGGGCTGGACCGGCTCGACGCGCTGCGGCAGGAGTTCTCCGAGGTCGGAGCCCGGGCCCTGGGGCTCGACGACCCCGCGGCGATCCTGCGGCGGCTGAACGAGGATCCCGCCCTGTTCTGGCGCGACGGCGAGGAGCTGCTGTCCTCGGCCCGCGCCGCGATCGCCCGGGCGGACCGGGCGGCGCCCGCCTGGTTCGGCGCCCTGCCCCGGCAGCGCTGCGAGGTGCGGCCGATGCCCGGCACCCCGTCGCCGAGCGCCCCGGCGGGCTGCTACCTGTCCCCGGCGCTGGACGGCTCGCGGCCGGGCGTGTTCTACGCCAACACGCACCAGGCCGAGCGGCGGCAGCGGTTCCTGTCCGAGGTCTGCGCCTTCCACGAGGTCGTTCCCGGCCACCACGTGCAGCTCTCGCTGGCGTTGGAGCGCGACGACCTGCCGCTGCTGCGGCGGCTGATGACGATCACGGCCTACAGCGAGGGGTGGGGCCTCTACACCGAGCGGCTGGCCGACGAGATGGGCCTGTACTCCGACGACCTGGCCCGGCTGGGCATGGTGGCCGTGGACGCGCTGCGCGCCGCGCGCCTGGTCGTGGACACCGGCCTGCACGAGTTCGGCTGGTCGCGGGAGCAGGCGGTGGAGTTCCTCGGCACGCGCACCGCGCTGCCGCCGCTGGAGGCCGCGGCGGAGGTCGACCGCTACATCGTGCACCCGGCCCAGGCACTGTCGTACCTGGTGGGAAGGCTGGAGATCGAACGCGTCCGGGACGCGGCGCGGCGCCGCCTGGGACCGGACTTCGACATCCGCCGGTTCCACGACGTGGTCCTCGGCCACGGCCCCCTCCCGCTGTCCACACTGGACACATTGGTGGCGGAGGAACTCGCGGGGCCCCCTGCGACATCCAGGTGATCCCTGGCCTGGCGCCTCGAAATCGCCGCGCGACGCCCTACTGTCGAGGGCGAGCGTGCCCGCGGTTGACCCCTGGGAGGCGCCGTGACCGGGACATTCCGCCACGAGCAGTTGCGACGTCAGGCCGAGCGGGAATTGCGCGGCCGACTGCTGCCGCCCTGGCAGAACCGCGTGCTGCAACGCTGCTTCGTCGAGGTCGCCAACGGCTGGTTCCCGCTGCTCAACCAGTTCACCCCGCACACCCCGCGGAACCGGCCGGACGCGGTGCTGGTCGGACCGCTCGGCGTGCTCGTGGTGCTGCTGCGCGAGGAGGAACCGGACTGGGAGACCTCCCGCGGGGCGTTCGTGTGGACCGCGGAGCTGCTCGCCGGTGCCGAGACGTCGCAGGGCATGCTGACCGAGGCGGCGCTTCGCGCGGTCGTGGTGCACCCGGCGGAATTCCGCGGACGCCGCGGGTTCAGCGGCGAACACCTGGCCATCACCGAAGCCGAGCTGGACCGGGTCCTGGTGCGCGGTGAGCACCTCCTCGACCCCGGCGACGCGCGGACCGTCGCCCACCACCTGGACAACCGCACCTTCGACCTGGCGCCGCTGGGCTGGCAGGCGCACCTCATCCCCGCGCAGCGCGAGCCCGGGCAGCGCGGCGGCGCGCTGTTCGAGGTCGGCGACCTGCGCCGGGAGCGCGTCCGCCGGGCCCTGGACCGGCCGTTCCGGGACTGGCGGATCTTCCTCGACGACACACAGCTGGGCGTGGTCCGCCGCCGCTACTCGGGTCCGGCGCGCATCACCGGCCCGGCGGGCACCGGCAAGTCCGTGATCGCCCTGCACCGACTGGCCTACCTGGCCCGGCGCACCACCGGTCCGCTGCTGTTCACCACGCACGTCGCGAGCCTGCCGAGGATCGCCCGCGAGCAGTTCCGCTCGCTGGCGCCGCACCTGGTGTCCCGGGTCGAGTTCGTCCACCTGCACCGGTGGGCGCGGGACTTCCTGGCCGACCGCGGATGCGCCGCCGAGGTCGACGAGGAGCTCGTGGACGCGGCGTTCGAGGCCGCGTGGCAGCGCGACGACCTGGTGGAACCGCTGCGGGACTTCCGCGCCGCCCGGTCGTACTGGCGCGACGAGATCGACCGGGTGATCAAGGGGCGCGGCATCCGCTGCCTGGACGGGTACCAGGCGGTGCCGCGCAAGGGCCGCGGCCAGCACCTGTCCCGCGAATTCCGCTGCCGCGTCTGGGAGTTCTACTGCGAGTACGAGCGGCAGCTGTCCGAACGGGGCGCCCTGGACCACAACAACGTGCTCATGCGCGCGCTCGCCGAACTGGAACGCGACCCGCTGCCCCGGCCGTACGCGGCGGCCGTGGTCGACGAGGTGCAGGACCTGACGCTCAACGGACTGCGCCTGGTGCGCGCGATCAGCGGCGACGGACCGGACCAGCTGCTGCTCGTCGGAGACGGCCAGCAGCAGGTGTACGCGGGCGGCTGGCGGCTGTCCGAAGCGGACATCTCGTTGCGGGGCCGCGGCGAGGTGCTGCGCCGCAACTACCGCAACCGGGCGGCGGTCCTCGACCGGGCCGGGGAGCTCGACGCGATCAACCGGTTCGACGACCTCGACGGCGGTCCGAGCGTCCCGCTGCGGTCGGCGCTGCCGGTGCTGCCGGGCGGCCGGGTCGTCGAGTGGAGCGGCGACGACCAGGAGCAGGCCCTGGTGTCGGCGTTGCGCCACCTCGACGACGCGACCGACGCGGTGGTGCTCACCCGCACCCACCAGGCCGCCGAGCACTGGGAGCGGGTGCTCCGCGCAGCAGGTTTCGCCGTCCGCCGCCTGGAGCACTGGGAACCGGGCGCGGCCGAGGCGGTCCACGTGGGAACGGTCCACCGCGCCAAGGGCGTCGAGTTCCGCTCCGTCTTCCTGCCCGCCGAACACCACCACACCGCCCACCGCGAGGAACGCGAAGCGCTGCACCGACACCGGCTGGTCGCCATGACCCGGGCCCGCGACAACCTGTGGATCTCCCGCGGCCGGGACGGCTGATCGGTGCTGAGGGATATCCCGGTTCTCCGAATCCGCCGCGTTGCCCGGTTCGGTCGTGCATGATCTGCTGTGGACCCGCGTAGATCACGCACCGATGCCCTGCGGTGTCCTCTGGCGTACCGACGCGTCCCGCAGCGGTTCCGTGCGACTTCTCGTCCTTCGTGGACTGAATTGCGAGGTAGTGGAGTTGACTAGCGACAGAAGGCGGTGGACGCGCGCGGCCGTGGTCGCGGCCACCGCAACAGGTCTGCTGACCGCGGCGCCGCCCGCGATCGGCGCCGCGCCGCAGGACAACGGCGCGACGACCGAACAGCGGGCGTTCGACTCGGCGGCGAAGGAGTACGGGATCCCCGAGCCGCTGCTGATGGCCGTCTCGTTCCAGCTGACCCGCTGGGAGGACCACCACGGCGAGCAGAGCAAGGCCGGCGGGTACGGGCCGATGCACCTCACCGACGTCGACCCGCAGGAGCTGCTCAACGAGAACGCGAAGCTGACCAAGCCGGTCGACAACCCGTCGCTGCACACCCTGAACGAGGCGGCGAAGCTCATCGACGCCGACCCCGACGAGGTCAAGCGCGACGTCACGCTGAACATCCGCGCCGGGGCCGCGCTGCTGGCCGACCGCGCCAAGGCCATCGGCGACGACCACCTGCCCAACACGATCGGCGGCTGGTACCCGGCGGTGGCCGAGCTCAGCGGCAGCCCGCGGGTCAGCGGCGGCCGGTCGTTCGCCGAGGACGTCTACGACGTGCTCGGCCAGGGCCGCAAGCGCACCACCTCGACCGGGCAGACCCTGGCCTTCCCGAAGATCCCCCAGGTCGTCCCGGACAAGAACCTGTCCCGGACCCGGCTGGAGGGCGCGCAGGACGCGCCCAAGCCCACGCCGAAGGCGGAGTGCCCGTCCGACCTGGACTGCCGCTACATCCCGGCGGCCTACGCCCCGGTGGACCCGAAGCAGCCGGACGCCGGTTACGGCAACTACGACACCGGGAACCGGCCCGGCGACGGCAACAAGATCCGCTACATCGTCATCCACGACACCGAGACGTCGTACCAGTCGACGATCGCGTCGTTCCAGAACCCGGCGCACGGCGCCGCCTCGCACTACGTGGTCCGTTCCTCCGACGGCCAGGTCACGCAGATGGTGCCGACCAAGGACATCCCGTGGCACGCCGGCAACTGGGACGCCAACATGCACGCCATCGGCATCGAGCACGAGGGCTGGGCGGCCGAGGGCGGCACCTGGTACACGGAGCGGATGTACAAGGCGTCGGCCGACCTCGTCCGCTACCTGGCGAACAAGTACGACATCCCGCTGGACCGCGCGCACATCCTCGGTCACGAGGACGTCTCCGCCGACAAACCGTCCAAGGTGGGCAGCGAGCACTACGACCCGGGCCCGTACTGGGACTGGGCGCACTACATGAAGCTGCTGCAGTCGCCGCTGGACTCCGACAAGGCCGATGACGACGCGCAAGCGGTCACGATCTTCCCGAACTTCGCCAAGAACCGGCCCGAGGTCAGCCAGTGCTCCGACAAGGGCTGCGAGAACCTGCCCGCGCAGCCGGCGAACTTCGTCTACCTGCGGACCGAACCGCGCGACGACGCGCCGCTGATCACCTCGCCGGTGATCCACAAGGACGGCTCGCCGGGCACCACGCGCATCGAGGACTGGTCCGACAAGGCGGTGGCCGGTCGGCAGTACGCGGTGGCCGGGCGCTCCGGTGACTGGCTGGCGATCTGGTACGAGGGCAAGAAGGCGTGGCTGCGCGACCCCGACGGCAACAACACCGCGGCGGCCGACGACGCGAAGCTCGTGACGCCGCGCCGCGGCGGGATCCCCACGTTCGGCATGGCGGTCCCGAACCCGTCGGAGTACCCGAAGGGCATCGACCCGACCAAGCTCGAACCGCTGCCGTACACCATCCCCGCCAACCAGCGCTACGTCGCGGGTGACGCGGTCCAGGCGATGGACTACCACGCCGTGTACGACGGCACCAACGACCCGAACAACCACAAGCTGGTGCGCGGTTCGGAGAAGTACGTGCCGATCTCGCTCAACCACCGCTGGGTCTACGTCAAGCAGTCGGACATCCAGCCGGTCTCCTGACGACCCCCGGTCCCGGGGAGCGCCCTGCTCGCGCGGGGCGCTCCCTTTTTTCAGGCCGCGGCGCGGACGTCGTGGTGGTCGGCCTCCGCGGGCGGGGCGTCGAAGCTCTGCAGGCCCTTCTGCCGTCCCATCAGCAGGTGCACGACCAGCGCGCAGGCCGCGACGGCGAGCGCGATGCACAGCATGACCATCGCGAAACCGCTGACGGTGGCCTGCTGGCTCACCGGTCCCGAACCGCGGGTGATGCTCTGCACGATCGGCGAGACGATGCCCATGCCCAGCCCCATGCCGAGCTGGCCGACGGCGGGCTTCACGGCTCCCACCGAGCCCACCATCTCCTTCGGCGCCGCGGACATGATCACCGCGGACTCCGAGTTCTGCGCCCACATCAGGCCGAACCCGACGACGAACGCGGCCACGCCGAAGAACCACGAGCCGGTGTCCGGGCGGACGAACACCAGCAGCGCGAAGCCCACCGCGATCGTCAGCAGTCCGCTGGTGAACACGGTCCGCGCGCTGAGTTCCCAGCGCTTCTGCGCCTCGCCGGCGGCGAGGGTGCCGAGCAGCATCCCGACCGACATGGCGGACACCACGATCGACCCGACGAAGGCCGACCGCCCGAGCGTGGACTCCAGCACGTTCGGCAGCTGCACGGCGATCACGCCGTTGGCGAAGTTGAACGCGACGCCGACCACGCACGCGGCGGTGAACGCCGGGACGGTGAACAGCCGCACCGGGAACCCGGGGTCGCGACGCCGCGCCTCCCAGACACCGAAGAACACCAGCAGCACCACCGAGCAGACCAGCGCCCCGATCACCGCCGGGTCGGTCCAGCCGAGTTCGCCGGACATCGTGAAACCGCCCATGAGCAGCAGCAGGGCGACGGCCGACACGATGACGCCGACCACGTCGAAGCGCCGGTGGTGCGCGGCCCGGCTCTCGGGCACCGACACCGCGCCGAACGCGGTGAACACGACGGCCAGCACCGGGATGATCAGGCAGGACATCCGCCAGCCGAGGGCGGCCTGCACCGCCCCGCAACCGACGGTGCCGAGCAGGCTGATCGCCGACTGCACACCCAGCCAGACCCCGAACACCCGCGGCAGCTCGTGCGGTTGGAACAGGGTCGGCAGGATCGCCAGGCTCATCCCGAAACTGGCCGCCGTGCTGATGCCCATGACCACGCGTCCGGCCAGGAACGCGCCGCTTCCGGGCGCGATGGCGCACACCACCCCGCCGACGGCCATGCCGAGCGTTCCGAGCAGCAGCACGCGGCGGCGACCGCGCTGGTCACCGAGGATTCCGATGCCCAGCATCGCGGCCGCCAGCAGCAGCGTCCCGATGCTGGAGGTGAACGACTGGAGTCCCGGGTTCATCCCGAGGTCGGCCGCCACGGCGGGCAGCGCGAGCGAGTTCACCGAGGGATCGAGCACTTGCAGCGCCGACAGCAATGACAGCGCCACGAGCGCGAGGGCGCGGCGGTGGCGGTGGCCGGCCACCGCGGCCGGCCACCGCTGCGCCACCGGGGTTTCCCCCGTCGCGGACAATGGGATCACTCCCCCGCCTGGAAGGTGCGTCGCCCGTCGAGGTAGGTGGCGCGCACCGCGATGTCACCGATGGTCTCCGGGGCAACCGCGTGCGGATCGGCGTCGAGCACGACGAGGTCGGCCCGCTTGCCGACCTCCAACGACCCGATGACGTCCTCGGCGAACAGCTGCCAGGCGGCGTCGATGGTCTGCGCGCGCAGCGCCTGGTCGACCGACACCCGGTACTGCTCGCCGAGCACCCGGCCGCTGCGGCTCTTCCGCGTCACGGCGACCTGGATGTTGCGCAGCGGCTCCTCCGGCGTGACCGGGGGGTCGTTGTGGAAGGAGATCTTCACGCCCGCGTCGACAGCGGCCCCGGCCGCCGTCCACGCCTCGCCGCGCTCGCCGAACAACCCGTCCACCAGGACGTCGCCCCAGTAGTAGAGGTGGTCGACGAACAGGCTGCACGTGACGCCGAGTTCGGCCGCGCGCCGGTACTGCTCGGGCGTCATGGTGCCGCAGTGCTCCAGCCGCAGCCGCGCGTCGGTGCGTTCCGGGTGCGCCCGCAGGGCGTCCTCGAACACGTCGAGCACCATGTCGACGACCTCGTCACCGTGGACGTGGCAGGCGATCTGCCAGCCCAGCGGGAAGTACGCGTCGACGATCTCGACGAGCTGTTCCCGGCTGTAGTTGGCGCACCCGCGGTGCCCGGCGCCCAGCCCCATCGCCCGCGTCTGCGGGGTGTCGAGGTAGGGGAAGCTGGTGGCGATGTTGCCCACCCACGGCGATCCGTCGGCCCAGATCTTGATGCCGATCTGCTGCAACATCGGGTCGGCCGCGTCCTGACCGGGCTCGATGTCGGTCCGCTTCTCCGGCGTGCTGCGCTCGTACACGCGCATGCGCACCCGGGCGTCGCCGGTGCGGTAGAAGTCCTGGAGCGGTTCCCGCGTCTCGCGGGAGAACGCCATGTCCGAGGTGGTGGTGACGCCGACGGCGGCGAGCATCCGGTGTTCCCGCGCCATGAGCTCGTCGAACCCGGCGCCGTCCGGCCGCCGGAGCGCGCCGCTCATGATCAGCACGGTGGCCGGGCTCTCGAAGGCCGCCCCGGTGGGGTTGCCGTCGGCGTCGCGCTCGAAGTGCGAGCCGACCGGGTCGGGCGTGTCCCTGGTCAGCCCCACCTGCTCGACGACCAGCGAGTTCCCCCACGCGCTGTGCCCGCTGTTGTGCATCACCGACAGCGGCCGGTCGGGGGCGATGTCGTCGAGCAGTTCCCGGCCGATGGTGGGCAGTCCCTCCTGCAGCAGCGGGTCCCAACCGAACGCCCCGACCCACTCGCCGGGTTCGGCGGCGGCGACGGCGGCGCGCAGCTTGCCGAGCGCGTCCTCGGCGGTCGGGCAGACCACCGGGCGGATGTCGACGATGTCCGGCCCGGTGATGACCATCTCCAGCGTGGGGTGCCCGTGCGCCTCGACGAACCCGGGCAGCAGCGTGCGCCCGGCCAGGTCGACGCGTTCGGTCCCCGGCCCGGCCAGCGCCAGCACGTCGGCGTCGTCGCCCACGGCGACGATCCGCCCGTCGGCGACGGCCAGCGCGCTCGCACGCGGCTGCTCCGCCGCCATGGTGATCACGTTCCCGCCCACGAACACCAGGTCCGCGGTCTCGGGCGTTGCCATGCGAAGACCTCCTCGTCATCCGACTTACTTAGATTGTCTAACTACTTGCGGACACCACGCATCCAGAAGTGAGATACGAGTCCCCGACGAGCCGGTGTCGAACGTCACGCCGCCCGCACTCGTGAGGCGGTTCCAGGTCCTTTCGCCCCTGGAAGCCGCCGACCGGAACACCCACGGTGGGAAGCAGTCACACCGCGCACCCCGGGAGGCCGCCATGGCAACGCACCCTCGCACCGGCTGGGTGGGATGGGTCTACTTCGCGGGCGCCGTCCTGCTCGTCGGCGGTGTCGTCCAGTTCATCAACGGGTTGTCCGCCCTCGCCCGCAGCGGCACCACGTTCGTCGCGCCGTCCGGGACGGCGATCCACGTCAGCTACCTGGGCGCGGGCCTGAGCCTGTTGATCACCGGCGTCGTCCTGGCGATCGCGGGGGTCGGCGTGTTCTCCGGCCGCACCTGGGCGCGCGCCGCGGCGATCGGGCTGGCCGTCCTCAGCGTCCTCACCAACATCGCGTTCTTCGGGGTGTACCCGCTGTCGTCGGCCGTGGTCATCGTGCTCGACCTGTTCGTCATCTACGCGCTGGCCGCGCACGGCCGGGAGGTGGCCCGCCGCTGAGCCGACGGGCCACCGCCGCTCACCGGACGGCCGCGACCGGCTCGGGGACGCTCGTGCGCACCAGCTCGGGCACCAGGCTGGCCAGTCCGACCACGGCCAGCACCGCCCCGATCCACAGCGGCGCGGTCAGCCCGAACCCGAGGCTGATCCCCGCTCCCCCGGCCCACGCGCCGAACATGAGGCCGATGTTGACCATCGACACGTGCGCGGTGCTGACCAGCGGCGCCGTGCCGGCCGCCCGCTGCACCCGGGTCGCCATCGCGGGATTCATCGTGATGCCCACCAGTCCCACGACCACCAGCGACACCACGGCGACGACCGCGTCCGAACCGAACGCCCCGAAGACGACCAGCGCCAGCGCCAACGCGACGAGCCCGCCGACCTGCACCGGGATCGCGTACCGGTCGGCCAGCCGCCCCACGACGTTGTTGCCGACGACGGTCGCCGCGCCGTAGACCACGAGCAGGATCGGCACCGTCCCGGGGGAGAACCCGCTGACACCGGTGAGGATCGGGGTGAAGTAGCTGAACGCGGCGAAGGTCGCCCCGATGATCAGCATGCTCGTCAGGTAGGCGGCCCACAGGCGTCCGCTGCGGAACGCGGCCAGTTCCGCCCGCAGGCCGGGCGCCGCACCCGCGGACACCCGCGGCACGACGGCGACGGTCGCCACCGCCGCGACGAGGGCGAGCAGCGCGTCGCCCCAGAAGCTCGCCCGCCATCCCAGGTGCTGCCCGACCACGGTCGCCAGCGGCAACCCGAACACGGTCCCGACCATGAGCCCGCCGAGCACGACCGACGCGGCCCGCCCGCGGACCTCCGGCCGCACCAGGTCCATCCCGACCCCGACCGCGGTGCCGAAGAACGCGGACGCCGCCGCCCCGGTGACGACCCGGGCCACGGCCAGCACGCCGTACCCGGTCGCCACGGCTCCCAGCACCTGCCCCACCAGGAACGTCCCCACCAGCATTAGCAGCGCGCGTTTCCGCGGCACCCGCACCAGCGCCATCGTCAGCAACGGCCCGCCCAGGGCCATCGCCGCGGCGTAGGCGGAGATCAGGTAGCCGATCTCCGGCACCGACACCCGGAAGGCCCCGGCGAGCTCGGGTTCCAGCCCGGACACCATGAACTCGGTGGTGACCAGCGCGAACACCCCGAATCCGAGCACGTACACCGCGAGCGGGATTCTGCTGCGCACCTCGACACCCTTCTGTATTGATCAGTACAAAATTGCCGCGTGAAAGAGGGCGCCCCGCCGGGACGCCCTCATCTCACAGAGCCCGCAGCGCGGTCTCCGCGATGCTCTCGACGACCTCGCGCGAGGCGCCGTTCTTCGCCGCGATCCGCATACCGCTCACGGTCGTCGCGATGAAGTGCGCGAACGCCTCGGGATCGACGTCCGCGCCGACCTCGCCGCGCCGCCGGGCGTCCTCGACGATCCCGCGCAGCACGGCGATCCGCCGGTCGTAGTCGCGCCGCAGCTCGGCGGCGACCTCCTCGTCCGAATCGGACAGTTCCAGGATGCTGTTCACCACCAGACATCCCGGCTGGTCCCCGAACTCGTCCTCGACCGCCAGCTCCAGCAGCCTGCGCAGCTTCTCCCGCACCGGCAGCTCCGACTCCAGCACCTCGGCCTGCCGCCGGCGAATCCGCGCCATGTACCGCCGCAACGACTTCAGGAACAACGCGTGCTTGCTGGTGAAGGTGTTGTAGATGCTGCTGCGCCCCAACCCGGTGGCCTCGCAGAGCTCCTGCGTCGAGGTCCGCGCGTATCCGGACGCCCAGAACGCGCGCATCGCACCCTCGACCGCCCGCTCCTCGTCGAACTCCCTCGGCCTACCCATGCCCGGCACCCTAGCACGGTTTTGGACTGCCCAACACAAAACCGGGTCATCGGAACAGCCGGATCGCCACGGCGACGAGCGCGAGCAGACCCGCTGCCGTCACCGCCGCGCCGACGACCGTGCCCAGTTCACCCGGCGCACCCGGCTCACTCCGCCTCATCCCCCGGTCTCGCGGCGCGCGGGCGCTGACCGCCCACACCAGGCACAGCAGGAGGGACATCACGACGCCCAGCACGCACACCCCGCTCCACCCGTAGTGCGCGTGCACCACTCCGACCAGCGCCGAACCGATCGCGCCGCCGGCGAAGTAGCACGTCATGTACGCGGAGGTGATGCGCCCGCGAGCCTCCGGCCGCAACGCGTAGATCAGCGACTGGTTGGTGATGTGCACGCCCTGGTGCGCCAGGTCCAGCAGCACGATCCCGGCGATCAACGCGACAAGGCTGTGCGCCCCCAGTCCCAGCAGCCCCCACGAGCCGAGCAGCACCAGCGCACTGGCCACCGTGGTCAGCGTCGTCCGACCGCGGTCGGCCAGCCGACCGGCGAGCTGGGCCGCGACCGCACCCGCGGCACCGGCCAGCCCGAGCGTCCCGATCTCGCTGTCCGACCAGCCGTACCCGGGACCGGACAGGAGGAATGCCAGCGAGGTCCACAGCGCGCTGAAGCAGGCGAAGGCCAACATGCCGATCGCCGCCCGCGCCCGCAGCACGGGTTCCTCGACCAGCAGCCGGGCGGTGGAGCGCAACAACCGCCCGTAGTCCAGCCCGGCCGCTCCGCGGTACTGGGGAAGCGCCAGGTGCAGCGCCGCGGTCAGCGCGAGCATCGCCAGCGCGGCGACCCAGTACACCGTGCGCCAGCCACCGATCGCGGCCAGCCCACCGGATGCGGTGCGGGCGAGCAGCATGCCCAGCACCAGACCGCTCATCACGGTGCCCACGACCCGGCCGCGCTGGTGGGGAGCGGCCAGATCCGCGGCGAACGGCAGCAGGACCTGCGCGGTGACCGACAGCAGACCGGTCACCGCGGTACCGGCGAGCAGCAGACCGGCGTTCGGCGCGACCGCGGTCAACACCAACGAGAAAGCGGTGGCCAGCGTCAGCCCGCACACCAGTCGGCGCCGCTCCAGCAGGTCGCCCAGCGGCAGCACGAAGACCAACCCGAGCGCGTACCCGACCTGGGCGCCGGTGACCACGAGCGAGGCCGAAGCCGAGGACAGGTGCAGGTCGCGGGCGATGGTGTCCAACAGCGGTTGGGCGTAGTAGTTGCTGGCCACGCACAGGCCGACGGCCACGGACATCAGCAGGACCGTGCCGCGTCCCGGGCCGCGCGCGGTCTCGGCGTCCGCACGGTGATCGGGCAGGTCCGTCGGCGGGGGTGTCGAGGAGGAAGCCACGTGGAGTTCCCTTCCGGGCTGTTTCGTGCGCGGGCCGCTTCGCGGCTCCTGCGGAGCTGGCTGGCTCCAGCCCGACTTCATGCTTTCCCCGCGGAAACCATGAGTCCAACAGATGCTTGTCATGCGAGCCATCGCGGATCACGATGGTTCGGTGGAACTGCGCCAGCTCAGCTACGCCGTCGCGGTCGCCGAGACCGGGAGCTTCACCCGCGCCGCACAGCGCTGCTTCGTGGTGCAGTCCGCGCTCAGCCATCAGATCGCCCGGCTGGAAGGGGAGCTGGGGGTCCGCCTGTTCGAGCGCGGCAGCCGCCGGGTGCGGGTCACACCGGCCGGCGAGTCGTTCCTCGGCCCGGCTCGCGAAGCCCTGGCCGCCGTCGAGCGCGCCCGCGGCGAGGCGGTCGCGAGCGGTGGTGAGGTGCGCGGCGCGCTGCGGATCGGCACCATCACGCCGCTGTTCGCGGTGGACCTGCCGGATCTGCTCGCCACCTACCGCGAGCGGCACCCGGCGGTGCGCGTCACGCTGCACGCCTCGCTGGTCCGCGATCTGGTGCAGCAGGTGCGCGACAACGTCTGCGACCTCGCGTTCGTCGACACCGGCCCCGACGAGCTCCCGCGCGGCCTGACCGGGCGGGCCCTCGCCCACGAGGATCTGGCCGCCATCGTCCCGCACGGACATCCGCTGGCCGGAGCGGAGCGGACCACGGCGTCCCGGCTGGCGGAGGAGGAGATGGTCGACATGCCACCCGGTTCCGGCATCCGCCGGCACAATGACGCGGTCTTCGAGGCGGCGGGAGCCACCCGCGCGGTCGCCTTCGAAGCCGGCACCATGACGCTGCTGGAACAGCTCGTCGCCCGCGGCCTCGGCGTCGGCCTGGTCCCGGCCGCCACCGCCGCCCGCATGACCGCGGTGACCAGCACACCGACGACCGACGTCCCCCCGAGAACGGTGCAGGTCGTCTGGTCCGCCTCAGGAGCTTCCCCAGCCGCCCGGGCATTCCTGGACCTGCTGCCGGAACACGAGCCCGAAACCCCCTGACCCACCAAAGGGTGCGAAACCGCCCAAAAGCGGCCACCGCACCCTGGGGGCCTACGGGGGCTGGGCCCCCGTAAAGACATCAAGGCTGCGGGAAGATGACCGAAGGTCATCGAACAGCCTCACCGTGGGCCTAACGCCACAGAACACGAACACCCCGACGGCGGAAGCCGACGCCGGCGGGCTGGTCCGCGACCAGGCCGGGAACAAAACAAACGGTGCGGAGCCGTCGAAAACGGCCACCGCACCGTGGGGGTCTGCGGGGGCTCGGCCCCCGCAACTAACAAGTCGGGCCACGGCGAAGCCGCACCCGCGGCGAGCAACATCCGCCGCCTCGTGGAGGTGCCGGGAATCGAACCCGGGTCCTCCGTCGCCTTACCAAGGCTTCTCCGTGCGCAGTTCGCTGTGCCTCTACTCGGCTTCACCGGTCACGCGAACAAGCCGGTGTGACAAGCCCAGTCGCTGTGTGATGTCCCACCAGGTCCCGCGACCAGACCTGGCGGTGAGCCTCCTGCATGATGCCGGACACCGGGTCGGAGGCTTGCCCGGGCCGACAAGTTGCCCTGCTGATCAGGCAGCGAGGGCGAACTGACTGCGCTTCGAGTTGGCGCTTATTGGTTCGCGGCGACGCTCTCGGTGGTCTCCCGCCTGCACCGGCACGCTTCCCTTGGTTCAACGTCCGGAGTCGAAACCGTTCACCCCCGTGTCTTCCTCTCGTTGACGACACCAGCATAACGCCTGGCGGTACCGCGATCATTCCGGTATCCGCGAAACGATCAGGCGCCGAGCAGCCGCGCGGGCGTGTCGTGCAGCACACTCCGCAGGAACGGCGTGCCGAGCCGGTCGTCCGCCGCCGCCCAACCGGCGATCGCGGCGAGCTGGTCGGCGTACGAGTACGGGATGTTCGGGAAGTCGGTCCCGAGCACGATCCGGTCGCCGTGGTCGGCGATCCGGGCCGACCAGTCGTCCGGCAGCGGGGCGAACCGCTCGGTGAACGCGACCCCGACCATCGTGGTGTCCAGGTGCACTCGCGGGTACCGCGCGACGAGGTCCAACGCCGCGCCGTACTCGGGCATCCCCGCGTGCGCCAGCACCGCGACCAACCGGGGGTGGCGGACCAGGACCTGCTCGAAGACGTCGAGTCCGGTGTGCTCGCCGCGCAGTGGTCCGTGACCGCAGTGCACGACGACCGGGGTGCCCGCTTCCGCCAGCAGTCCCCAGGCACCGTCCAGCACGGGGTCGCGCGGGTCGAAGGCACCGACCTGGACGTGCACCTTCACGCAGCGCGCGCCGGCCCGCAGGGCTGCGGCGAGGTAGTCGGCCGCGCCGGTTTCGGGGAACATCGTCGCGGTCGGCACCGAGCCGGGCGTGCGGGCGGCGAAGTCGCGGACCCAGTCGTTGAGCCACGCCGCCATGCCCGGCTTGTGCGGGTAGACCAGCGGCGCGAAGGTCCGCACTCCGAGGTCCCGCAACACCCGCACCCGGGTTTCCTCGGCGTGCCGGTAGAACACCGGCCACTCGGTGCCGTAGTGGGCCGAGGCCCGGTCGAAGAACGCCCACACCTTCCGCAACACGCGTTGCGGGAGGAAGTGCGTGTGGATGTCCACGAGTCCGGGCAGCCCGAGACCGGCCAGCCAGGACGGCACGTCGGCATCGGTGCGCAGTGTCACCGGCGGCCCTTGCGGGCCCGTCCGATGGCGCGCTCGATCTCCCGCTGCGCGTCCCGCTTGGCCATGTCCTGGCGCTTGTCGTGCGCCTTCTTGCCGCGGGCCAGGGCGAGTTCCACCTTGGCCTTGCCGTCGGAGAAGTACATGGACAGCGGGATGAGGCTCAGCCCGCTCTCCTTGACCTTGCCGAGGAGCCGCTCGATCTCCTGCTTGTGCAGGAGCAGTTTGCGCGACCGGCGCGGTTCGTGGTTGGTCCACGTCCCCTGGGTGTACTCGGGGATGTGGACGTTGCGCAGCCAGACCTCGCCGTCGTCGACGGTCGCGAAACCGTCGGTGAGCGTGGCCTTGCCCTGCCGCAGGCTCTTGACCTCGGTACCGCTGAGCACGATGCCGGTCTCGTAGGTGTCGAGGACCGACCAGTCGTGCCGCGCCCGGCGGTTCTGCGCGATCAACTTGCGCCCGCGTTCCTTCACCATGACCGCAACTCTACAAGCGCACGTACAACCGCAGAGTGACGTAACCGGTGATCGCGGAGACCGCTGCCGCGACGAGCAGCATGATCGGCGAGACGACTGCGATGTCGCCGTACCCGATCTCCGGGACGACGCCGGTGCCGAAGACCGGTGCCATGACCCGGTCGATGAACGCGACCTTCGAGAGCAGCAGTCCACCGACGGCCAGCACCGCACCGATGAGGCCGGATACCACCGCCTCCAACAGGAACGGCAGCTGGGTGTACCACCGGGTGGCGCCGACGAGCCGCATGATGCCGGTCTCGGTGCGCCGGGTGAACGCGGAGAGCTGGATCGTGTTGGAGATCAGCAGCAACGCCGCCAACGCCTGCACCAGCGCGATCGAGAACGTCGCGTTGCGGATGCCGTTGAGGACCCCGAACAGCCGGTCCAGGTATTCGGCCTGGTCGACCACGCTGTCCACACCGGGCTGGCCGGAGAACTTCTGCTGGATGGCCGGGAACCGCTCCTGGTCGGTCAGCTTGATCCGCAGCGAGGCCGGCATGGCCTCGGGCCGCGCCACGTCCCGCAGTTCCGGCTGCGACTGGAACACCCGGTTGAAGTTCTGGTACGCCTGCTGCCGGTTCTCGAACTTGACCGACTGCACGCCCGGGACGCGCTGCAACTCCTTCTTGAGGGTGGAGCACGGCTGCTGGCTGCAGTCGCTGTCGTTGGCGCTGACGTCGTTGGTCAGGAACACCACGACCTCGACGCGGTCCTGGTAGGTCTCCTGCATCTTGTCGATCAACCGGACCACCAGCAGACCGCCGCCGAGCAGCCCGACCGAGATGGCCGTGGTCAGGATCATCGCGATCGTCATCGTCACGTTGCGCCGAAGGCCGTTGACGACCTCGCTGAATACGAAGCTCGCGCGCATGGGGGAGTCAGCTTTCCGGGGTGTCGGGGGTTCGGGGACGTGGGGTCAGCGGCCGACGCCGTAGACGCCGCGGGCGTCGTCGCGAATGACTCTGCCGAGGCTCAGTTCCACGACCCGACGCCGCATCGAGTCGACGATGGAGTGGTCGTGCGTCGCCATGAGCACCGTGGTGCCGGTCCGGTTGATCCGTTCCAGCAGCAGCATGATGTCTTGGCTGGTGTCCGGGTCGAGGTTCCCGGTCGGCTCGTCGCACAGCAGCACCAGCGGCCGGTTGACGAACGCGCGCGCGATCGCCACGCGCTGCTGCTCACCACCGGAGAGCTCGTGGGGCATCCGGTCGGCCTTCCCGTCCAGACCGACCAGTTGCAGCACCTCGGGGACCACCTTGCGGATGGTGTGCCGCGGCTTGCCGATCACCTCCAGCGCGAAGGCGACGTTCTCGGCCACGGTCTTGTTGTTCAGCAGCCGGAAGTCCTGGAACACGCAGCCGATCCGCTGGCGCAGCCGGGGAACCCGGCGCCGGGGCAGCTTGGCGACGTTCCAGTCGGCGACGAACACGCGCCCGCGGGAGGGCACGTCTTCGCGCAGCAGCAGCCGCAGGAACGTCGACTTCCCCGACCCGGATGGTCCGATCAGGAAGACGAACTCGCCCTTGCCAACGCTGACCGACACATCCTCCAGGGCGGGCCTGGTCGACGTCTTGTACGTCTTGGACACGTGCTCAAGCCGGATCACGGGGCGTGAGTTTACCCGCGACCGTTCGAGGGACGTCGGCTCACCCACACCGGCGGCGCGGTTCCATGATCACCTGCGCCGTCACCGCCGGTCAAGCGGGTTTCAGGCCGCGGTCTGCTGCTGCCGGCGCCAGCGGATCCCGGCTTCCAGGAATCCGTCGATCTCGCCGTCCAGAACGGCCTCGGGGTTGCCCACCTCGTGCTCGGTCCGCAGGTCCTTGACCATCTGGTAGGGGTGCAGCACGTAGGACCGCATCTGGTTGCCCCAGCTGGACCCGCTGTCCTTGAGCGCGTCCAGTTCGGCGCGCTCCTCCTCGCGCTTGCGCGCCAGCAGCTTGGACTGCAGCACCCGCATCGCGGCGGCCTTGTTCTGCAGCTGCGACTTCTCGTTCTGGCAGGACACCACGATCCCGGTCGGCAGGTGCGTGATGCGCACGGCCGAGTCGGTGGTGTTCACGCTCTGCCCGCCGGGGCCGGACGACCGGAAGACGTCGACCCGGATGTCCTTCTCCGGCACGTCGACGTGGTCGGTCTCCTCCACCACGGGCAGCACCTCGACCCCGGCGAAGGAGGTCTGCCGACGCCCCTGGTTGTCGAACGGCGAGATGCGCACCAGCCGGTGGGTGCCCTGCTCCACCGACAGCGTGCCGTAGGCGTAGGGGGCGTTGACCCGGAAGGTCGCGGACTTCAGCCCGGCCTCCTCGGCGTAGGAGGTGTCGTAGACCTCCACCGGGTACTCGTGCCGCTCGGCCCAGCGCAGGTACATCCGCATCAGCATCTCGGCGAAGTCGGCGGCGTCGACGCCACCGGCCTCGGCCCGGATGGTGACCATGGCCTCGCGCTCGTCGTAGTCACCGGACAGCAGGGTCCGGACCTCCAGCGCTTCGAGGTCCTTGCGCAGCTGTTCGCGCTCCTCGTCGGCCTCGGCGATCCCGGAGCTGTCGCCTTCGTCCTCGCTGAGCTCGTAGAGGACTTCCAGGTCCTCCAGCCGCTGCCGCAGCTCGCTGACCCTGCGCAGGTCGGCCTGCCGGTGCACGAGCTGGGCGCTGACGCGCTGGGCGTGCTCGACGTCGTCCCACAGGTCGGGCTTGGCGGCCTCGGTCTCCAGTTCCTGGATCTTGGCGCGCAGTGCCTCCAGATCCATCACGCTCTCGATGCCTTCGAGCGTGCTGGACAGTTCCTTGAGCTGGGCGGCGACGTCGGGATTCACGGTGTTCAGCCTACTTCACCTCGCGAGCGCGGCCCACGAGGACGCCGCGTTGCCGGTTCGCGGCGGCCGGTGCGGTCGCCGCGAACCCGCGACGCGTCACTCGGGCAGCGCGTCCAGCAGTTTGATGATGGCGCGGTTGTAGGCGACCGTGAAGTCGGCGGCGGCCTTCTCGTAGGGGTCGGCGGACGCCTTGGCGGCGTTCTTGGCCTCGTCGAGCTTCACCGCGTACTGGGCGCGGGCGGAGTCCACCAGCGAGGCGCGCTGCTTCGGCGTCAGCGAGCCGGAGTAGACCAGTCGCAGGATCAACGGGCTGCGGACGTTGTCCGGGCCGGGCTCGGTGTTCAGCCACGACTTGAAGGCGCGCTTGCCCGCCGCGGTGATCGCGTACTGCTGGCTGGACCGCGGCCCCTGCTTGCCGAGGCGGAGCAGGCCGGCGTCGGTCAGCGCGGGCAGTTCCCGGTACACCTGGCTGCGGGTGACGCTGAAGAACCCGCCGAAGCGTTCGGTGGCGGCAGCGACCAGCTGGCCACCGGTCTTCGGGCCCTCGTGCAGTAGTCCCAACAAAGCAGCGGATGTCGCATTCAGCTCGGTCACGTTGTCAACGGTGCCACGCCGGGCGGGCCGCTGTCCACAATGGTCGCCGGTTCTGTCCACTGTGGTTGCAGTGGACTGGTCCAAGTGGACGAACGGTTGGGCCGATGGAGCGCGCTCCGGTCGGGGCCGGGGCGGGCGCCGGCGGCCACGCACCGCACCCGTCGCGCCGTCGCGGGCCCGGCCACTTCGGGCACCAGTCCCCTGGACGGGGGTTCTTCGCCGCGCAAAGAGGTGCTATCACCGTCGGCACCTGCACAGCCGCGACCGGTCGGAGCAAGGCTTCTGGTGGCCGACCAGCAGGCGGCCAGCAGCGGCCGATCAGGAGGTGTGCCAGGCGTGCATCGCAGTTGGTTGCGTTCCAAGCTCTCGGAGAGCCGGACCAAGATGACCGACAAGGTCACCGAGCGGGCCAAGTCCATCATCCCGGTGCAGCGGGACGGGGAATCCGATTCCTGCATGGTGTGCGGGCGCACCATGCGTCCCCGTGGTCTCGTCCGCGGCGAGGGGCGAGTGTGCTCCCCGGCCTGCGCCCGCCGGTGGGCGGCCGGGCTGTCGTAATCCCGCCAGCAGAGGAGAGCCCCCAAGACGAGGACCCGCCCCAAGGCAACCCCAAGGCAAGAAGCCAACGCGGGGCGACCCCCGCACCGTGGGGGCCTACGGGGGCTCGGCCCCCGTAAAGACATCGAGAAAACGGGAAAGGGGCCCGGCCAATGGCTGGGCCCCTGAACACCGTGCTAGTAGCGGGGGCAGGATTCGAACCTGCGACCTCTGGGTTATGAGCCCAGCGAGCTACCGAGCTGCTCCACCCCGCGTCGTTGTGTTGTACCGAGAACTCTACACACCCCCGAACCGAGCCCCACAAGGGGGTCCCAACCCGCCAAAACCCCAGGTCACAACAGCACGGCGAGGAAAGGACCGCACGAGCCGCAACACCCGATGCACAGAACCCACGAGCCGCCCCGCCCCGACCCGAGCCGAGCCGACCCCACACCCGCTGGTCCAAGACCAGGCCCGCACGACCCCAAAGCGAGGAGCCAACGCAAGGCGACCACCGCACCGCGGGGGCCTACGGGGGCTCGGCCCCCGTAAAGACATCGGAAAAACGGGAAAGGGGCCCGGCCAATGGCCGGGCCCCTGAACACCATGTTGGTAGCGGGGGCAGGATTCGAACCTGCGACCTCTGGGTTATGAGCCCAGCGAGCTACCGAGCTGCTCCACCCCGCGTCGACGTGTACGACTCTAGCACCCGACCGGGCGGAGCGACGACGCAGGGGGTGGGTGGATCAGCCGCCGCCGGACTGGGCCTTCTCGAACCTCCTGGTGGCCTGGTCCAACTGCTGGTAGGCGTTGCCGAGGTCGGCGAAGTTCCCGGACTGCTGGGCCGCCCGCACGTGGTCGAGCGCGGTCCGGATGTCGGCGACCGCCTGGGACAGCTCGGGGCTGGCCGGTTGCTGCGGCGTCGGGTTGCCCGGCGGCTTCTGCTGCTGGTCGCCCTGTCCGGGCTGGTTGTTCCCGCCGCCGGCGCCGGGACCGAAGACCTGCGCCAGCGCCCCGTTGAGGGTCTCGGAGAACCCGACCTTGCCGCCGAAGGACACCAGCACCCGCGCCAGCTGCGGGTAGGAGTCCCGCTCGTTGCGCTGGATGTAGATCGGTTCGACGTAGAGCAGACCGCCGGAGACCGGCAGGGTCAGCAGGTTGCCGAAGATCGCGGTGACGTTCGGGTTGTTGAACAGGGTGCGGTTCTCGGTGACCTCCGGGGTCGACTCCATCTGGTTCTGGACCTGGTTCGGCCCCGGGGTCTGGGTGTTGGTCGGCAGCCGCAGCACGGTGAGCTGACCGTAGGTCCGCGGGTCCGACGACGCCGTCACCCAGGCCGCCAGGTTGTTGCGGCGCAGCGCGGTGAGCGCGCTGGTGAGCTGGAACGTCGGCCGGTCCTGGCCTTCGACCTGGGCCATCACGTAGTAGGGCGGCTGCTGGCTGCCCTGGCCGCTGCTGCTGTGCCCGCTGCTGGTCGGGTCCGACGGGACTTCCCAGAAGGTCTGGTTGGAGAAGAAGTCCCCTGGGTTGCTCACGTGGTACTGGGTGAGCAGCTTGCGCTGCACCTTGAACAGGTCCTCCGGGTAGCGGAAGTGGTCGCGCAGCTGCGGGCTGATCGCGCTGGCCGGCTTGACCACGCCGGGGAACACGCCTTCCCACGCCTTGAGCACCGGGTCGTTCTGGTCGTTGGCGTACAGGTCGACGGACCCGTCGTAGGCGTCGACGGTGGCCTTGACCGAGTTGCGGATGTAGTTGATCTGCTGGTTGGGCTGCCGCTGCACGCCGGTCAGCGTGTCGTTGGTGGCCTCGCCCAGCTCGGTCAGCTGGGAGTACGGGTAGTTGTTCAGCGTGGTGTAGCCGTCGACGATCCACTTGATGCGGCCGTTGACCACCGCCGGGTACGGGTCGCCGTCGAGCTTGAGCCACGGCGCCACCTTCTGCACCCGGTCCCGCGGGTTCCGCTCGTAGATGATCTTCGAGTCGGGCCCGATGGCCTGGTTGAACAGGATGTTCCGCTCGCCGTAGTAGGCGGCGAACACCAGCCTGCGGAAGAGGTTGCCCAGCGAGACACCGCCCTTGCCGCGGTAGGTGTACTGCTGCTGGTCGGTGTCGTACTCGCGCGGCGCCTCGCCGGGGTTGCCGCCGACGATCGCGTAGTCGGACACCAGCTCGCCGTAGTAGGTCCGCGGCTGGTCGACCTTGATCGCACCGTTCCCGGCGTTGGCGACGTCGCTGATGCTGAACACCGGGTAGCCGCCCTGCGTCGCACCCTCCTTGAGGGTCGAGTCGACCCGGTCGGCCGGGGCGCTGACGAAGCCGTTGCCGTGCGTGTAGACCATGTGCCGGTTGATCCACGACTGCTGGTTGGCGGCCAGTCCGTCGGTGTTGATCTCGCGCAGCGCGACCAGGTAGTCCTGCAGCTTGCCGTCGCGGTCCCGGTAGCGGTCCACGTCCAGCTTGTCGGTGAAGCCGTAGAAGTTGTACTGCTGGGTCAGCTGGGTGAACGTCGGCGCGAGCACGTTGGGGTCCAGCAGGCGGATGTTGGGGATGGTGCCCTTGTCCGCGGCGACCTCGCTGGGCTGCAGGTCGGTCTTGCCCGGGTAGTCGGCGATGTGGACCTTGTCCGGCCCGATCCCGAAGGCCGACTTGGTGGCCGCCAGGTTCCGCTCGATCGACTGCGCCTCGCGCTGGTTTGCGTTGGGGCGCACCGAGAACTGCTCCATCAGCGCCGGCCACACCGCACCGACGACCACGCTGGACAGGATCAGCAGCACCGTCGCCAGCGCCGGGATCTGCAGGTTCTGCAGGAAGATCACCGCGAAGAAGGCGATCGCGCAGAACACCGCGATGCACATCAGGATCAGCTTCGCCGGCATCACCGCGTTCAGGTCGGTGTAGCTGGCACCGGTGAACAGCGCGTTGCGCTGCGACAGCAGCAGGTCGTACCGGTCGAAGAAGTAGTCGACCGCCTTGACCAGCACGAACAGACCGGCCAGCACGGCCAGCTGGATCCGCGCGGGCCGGGACAGCTGCCCGGACCGCCCGGCGAGCCGGATGCCGCCGAAGATGTAGTGCGTGACCAGCGCCCCGACGAAGCCGATGGTCACGGCGATGAAGGCCCACGACAGCAGGAACCGGTAGAAGGGCAGTTGGAAGGTGTAGAAGCTGATGTCGTGGCCGAACTCGGGGTCGGTCTGGCCGAACGGGACGCTGTGCAGGAACAGCTGGAGCGTCGGCCACTCGGCCTGCGCCGCGAGTCCGCCGATGATGCCGACCACGAGCGGGATGCCCACCCCGAACAGCCGGGACCGCTCGGAGACCACCGTGCGGTACCGCGCCAGCGGGTCGTCCGGACCGCTGACCGGCACGAACACCGGTCGACTGCGGTAGGCCAACCACAGGTTCAGCGCCAGCACGCCGCCGAGGAACGCGGTCGCGGCGACGCCGAGCCCGATGCGGGTCAGCAGTTGGGTGGTGAACACCTGGCGGTACCCGACCTCGCCGTACCAGAGCCAGTCGACGTAGGTGCCCAGCAGCCGCGAGCCGGCGATCAGGGCGACCAGCACGACCCCGCCCAGGATCAGCAGGATCCGGCTCCGCCGGGACAGTTTCGGCATTCCTACCGGGGGCCGCATGGCCACAGCGCACACTCCTGGTGACGAACAGCAGGCCGGGGCGTGCCGACGCGGTCGGCCACCCTCGCGATGTTCAACTCTACGACCCCGCCTCGGAGTTCCCGACAAGCCCTTCGCGAAAGGGATCAACCAGACATCGGGAATGTTCCGGATCCGGGTGCGGGGTATCGCATCAGTCTGACCAAATTGCCGCGCAATCCTAGGCGACCTCGCGATCACTCCCGGGCCGCAACGCCCACTCCGACGAGTGAGGCACGGACGCCTCACCTCGCTGCCTCCGGGCGACGGGCGAGGGCAGCGGCGCGCAGCGCCACCTTGGGGGGTGGTGGCCGGGTGACGGGTGGGAGCAGCGGCGCGTAAGCGCCACCTTGGGGGGTGGCGGCTGGGTGACGGGTGGGAGCATGGACCGCATGTCGCAGACGCCGCAGGACCTGGCCGCCGCGTTGCCCGCCGCCGCTCGCGAGATCGAGGAGTTCGTCGCCTCGAACGGGTGGGACCAGCCCACCCAGGTGTTCGCGCTGGTGCCCACCGCCGAGCTGCTGGCCGCCGAGCCCGGCCTGGCCGACCAGCTGGACCCCGGCTCGCCGCTGACGCCGATCGCCCAGGACTCGCTGCCCGCCGAGGACCTGGCCGAGGCGCTGGGCCGCATCGAGTGGCCCGACCAGGTCTCCGGCTGCGCGCTGGTCCAGGAGATCGTGGTGCTGCCGCCGGAAGCGGAGGCCGGGCTGCCCGCCGACGCCGACGAGGCGCGGCGCGTCGCCGCCGAGCACCCGGACCGCCACGAGGCCCGGCTCGTGGCGGCGGTGCTGCGCGGCGGCGGCGAGACGTGCGTGATGCGGCTGCGCTCGGCCGATCAGGAGGCCGAGGTCATCCAGGACCCGTCCCTGGCCCCGAACCTGATCACGGCGCTGCGGGCCACGTTCGCCGACTGACTCAGCAGGACGGCGGGACCTGGTTCGCGCGGAGCTCGTCGAGCGCCTTCACCGCGTCGTCCAGGGTGGCGACCTTCGCCAGCTGCAGTCCGTCCGGCGCCTGGGACTTGGCCTCGGCGCAGTTGCCCGCGGGCACCAGGAACGTGGTGGCCCCCGCCTCGCGGGCCTTGACCATCTTGAACGGGATGCCGCCGATCGGTCCCACCTTGCCGTCCGGGCTGATCTCCCCGGTGCCCGCGACGAACTTGCCGCCGTTGAGCTCCCCCGGCGTGAGCTTGTCGATGATCGCCAGGGTGAACATCAGACCCGCCGACGGACCGCCGACGTCGGCCAGGCTGATCTTGATGTGGAAGTTCACGTCCGGCCGCTGCGCGGCGGCGACGCCCAGGAAGCCCTGCGGGCCGCTCGGGGACTGCCCGAGCTGCACGGTCGCCGCCTGCTCCGGCTGATCGGCGTGCCGGAACCGGATCTCCACGCGGTCGCCGGGCTTGTTGCCCGCCAACGCCGCGCGCAGCGAGTCCGGGTCGGTCACCGGTCGCCCGTTGGCCGACACCAGGCGGTCGCCGGGCGCGATCACGCCGTCCGCCGGGCTGCCCTTGACCACCTGGGCGGCGACCACCTTCATCGGGTAGCCGAGGTAGTGCAGCGCCGCGGTCTCCGCGCTGGTCTGCGAGTCGTTGAACGCCTCGGTGTTCTCCTGGTCGATCTGCTGCTCGCTCTTGTTCGGCGGGAAGTACACCTCGCGCGGCGCCAGCGCGTAGCGGCCGCTGGCCCACAGCCCGAGGGCGCCGAACAGCGACAGCTGGTCGGTCACCGACACGGTGGTCATGTTGAGGTGACCGCCGGTCGGGAAGGTCTGCTGGCCGTCCACGCTGACCACCGGCGTCGCCCCGTCCATGCCGAGCGTGTCGTAGGTGGGCCCTGGTCCCAGCGCCACGAACGGCACCCGCGCGAACGCGCCGAGCAGGCCGAATGCGACAACGATGAGCAGACTCGTCAACAGCGTCCAGGTGCGGCGGTTCACGAGCCGACAGCGTACGTGTTCGCTGTTGGCGGCGGGTGGACGCCTTCAATGGATCGGTTCCGGCCGCGTACGGTGGAAGCATGAGTGACTTGCCGTTCGGGTTCAGCCCGCAGGACCCCGACGACCCCGACAAGGGCGGCTCGTCGGAAGGGCGCTCCGAGGGTGGCGCCGGGAATTCCGGGGACTTCTCCGGCTTCGGTTTCGCCGGCATGCCCGGTCCGGGCGGCATGCCGAACTTCGACCTCGGGCAGCTCGGCCAGATGCTCACCCAGCTCGGACAGGCGCTCAGCCACTCCGGCAGCGGCGGCGGGTCCGGCCCGGTGAACTACGACCTGGCGCAGCAGCTCGCGGTGCAGCAGCTGCACAACAACCAGCGCACCGAGCGGCCCAGCCAGGAGCAGGTCAAGGCGATCGAGGAGGCGGTCCGGCTCGCGGAGCTGTGGCTGGACCCGACGACATCGCTGCCCGCCGGGGTGCGCAGCGTGCAGTCCTGGTCGTCGGTGGACTGGGTGGAGAAGACGCTGCCGACCTGGAAGCGGCTGTGCGACCCGATCGCCCAGCGGATGTCCAGCGCGTGGTTGGAGGCGCTGCCGGAGGAGGCCAAGCAGGCGGCCGGCCCGCTGCTGTCGATGCTCGGCCAGATGGGTGGGCTCACGTTCGGCTCGCAGCTGGGCAACGGCCTGGCGCAGCTCGGTGGCGAGGTGCTGACCTCCACCGAGGTCGGGCTCCCGCTCGGGCCGACGGGCACCGCGGCGCTGCTGCCCGCCAACATCGAGAAGTTCGTCGAGGGCCTGGACCGCCCGGTCAGCGAGGCCACCGTGTTCCTGGCGGCCCGGGAAGCGGCGCACCACCGGCTGTTCGGCCACGTGCCGTGGCTGGGTCAGCGGCTGCTGGCCACGGTCGAGGAGTACGCGCGCGGCATCCACGTGGACACCTCCGCGCTGGAGGAGCTCGCGAGCAAGATCGACCCGGCCAACCCGAGCTCGATGCAGGAGCTGATGAACTCCGGCATGCTCGAACCCAAGACCACGCCGGAGCAGCAGACCGCGCTGAACCGCCTGGAGACGCTGCTCGCGCTGGTCGAGGGCTGGGTCGACGTGGTCGTCGGGGACGCCATCGGCGAACGGCTGCCCGGTGCGGACGCGCTGGGCGAGACGATCCGGCGGCGCCGCGCGTCCGGCGGCCCGGCGGAGCAGACCTTCGCCACGCTCATCGGCCTGGAGCTGCGCCCGCGCAAGATGCGCGCGGCGGCGAACCTGTGGCGCCTGATGGCCGACCGCTACGGAATCGAGGGCCGGGACCGCGTGTGGGAGCACCCGGACCTGCTGCCCGGTGCCGAGGACCTGGACGAACCGCTCGACTTCGCCGACCGCTGGGGCGGCGGCTCGGACCTCGACGATCCGATCGCGGCGATCCGCCGCGCCGAGGAGGCCGCTTCGGGCGAGTCGGGGTCGGACGACTCCCAGGACCGCGACGACGAGTGACGATTCCGCCCGACGTCGCCGAGGCGGCCTCGGGCGGGGTCAGTCGGTGTCGCCGTCGAGCGTGCGGCCCAGCTGCGCCGCCGCCGAGAGCCCCTCCAGGTAGCCGATGGCGCGCTCGGCCTTCGGGTACCGCTTGACCCACTTCCAGAACTCGGCACCGTGCCCGGGCACGAGCAGGTGGGCGAGTTCGTGCACGAGCACGTAGTCGAGCACCCATCCGGGTACATCTCGGAGGCGTCGACTCACCCGAATGGTCGCGTCGCTGGGTGTGCAGGAAGCCCAACGGGTGCGCATCGGCGGGACCCACCTGATCGCGCGCGGCTCGGCACGTCCGTCCAGGTACCTGGCGGACAGCTCGCGGCACCGTTCGGCCAGCGCCTCGTCGGACTCGCGGGCCGGGGACCTGCGCCGGGTCTCGCTGCGCTGCAACCGGCTGAGCATGTCCGCCACCCAGCGCTTTTCCTCCGCGCGACTCATCCGCGCGGGAAGCAACACCACGATCTTGTCTCCGTCGCGGTAAGCGCTCACCGTCTGCTTGCGGCGCTTGCTGCGGCGTACCTCCACCTCGGGTTCGGCCACGGCTGTGGACCTTAGCGAGTACGCCCGACATTGGGATCCCTGTGTGAGCGCGACCTCAGGCGCGGCCGCTCGGGGATTACTCCAATAAGTCGAAAGTGCCATGCTCTTGATGCATGCATGCCGATTGGTCCACATGTACCGTTCCCCAAGCCCGGCGACGGGCCGGAGTCGACCCAGCGACGCGGCTGGATCACGGAAACGAAGGAGGGGACCGTGGCCGAGACGTACAACGGCTACTGCGTGAAGTGCCGGGAGAAGCGCGACTTCACGGGTGAGATCTCGGAGACCAACGGCCGCCGGATGGCCAAGGGGACCTGCCCGGTCTGCGGAACCAAGATGACCCGAATCCTCGGCAAGGCGTGACCGGCGCGCGGGTGGGCCGCCGGCCGCCGCCCACCCGCGCCTGATGTCCGCGCCGGGCGCACCCGGCGCGACGGGAGAACACGCGCCCCGGAGCTGTGACCGCCTTCACTTCCGCCCCATTGCGGTCATCGCGTCACATACCGGGCGCATCGCGGGTCGATCTCCGCACACGGTGGCCCCGGAAACCTCTAGCATGTCACTGGGTTTTCACGTTCGAAAACCTCTTCGGACATCGCGAGAGTTTTCCTGTGCGCCCCAAGGAGAATTCGTGACCGACATCCCCCGACGCGCGGCCCACCGCACAGCCAAGCTCGCCAGTCTTCCGCTGGGCGTCGCGGGACGCCTGGCCGCTGGTTGGGGGAAGCGGCTCACCGGGCACAACGCGGCGGAGATCAGCGCCGAGGTGTCGGCGAAGACCGCGGAGCAGGTGTTCGCGGTGCTCGGCCAGCTCAAGGGCGGCGCGATGAAGTTCGGGCAGGCGCTGAGCGTGTTCGAGGCCGCGGTGCCCGACGAGATGGCCGGCCCCTACCGCGAGGCGCTGACGAAACTGCAGGCGGCGGCGCCGCCGATGCCCGCGTCGAGCGTGCACCGGGTGCTGGACGAGCAGCTGGGCCGGGGCTGGCGCAAGCGGTTCGCCGACTTCGACGACACCCCCGCCGCGGCGGCGAGCATCGGCCAGGTGCACCAGGCCACGTGGCACGACGGGCGCGAGATCGCGGTGAAGGTCCAGTACCCGGGCGCGGACGAGGCGTTGCGCTCCGACCTGCGGCAGTTGATGCGCTTCTCCCGGCTGTTCCAGTCCCTGGCGCCCGGGGCGGAGGTCAAACCGCTGCTCGCCGAACTGCAGGACCGGATGGTCGAGGAGCTGGACTACCGCACCGAGGCCGCCAACCAGCGGGCGTTCGCCGCCGCGTTCCGCGACGACGAGCAGGTGTTCGTCCCGCGCGTGCTGGCCAGTTCGCCGAAGGTCATCGCGACCGAATGGGTCACCGGCACGCCGTTCTCCCGGATCATCGCCGACGGTGCGCGCGCCGAGCGCGACGAGGCGGGTCGGTTGCTCAGCGAGTTCCACTTCTCCTCGCCCGCCCGGGTCGGGCTGCTGCACGCGGATCCGCACCCCGGCAACTTCCTGCTGCTGCCGGACGGGCGGCTGACCGTCATCGACTTCGGCGCGGTCGCCCGCCTGCCGGAGGGACTGCCCCCGACCATGGGCCGCATGCTGCGGCTGGCCATCGAGGACCGGTCCGAGGAGCTGCTGGAGCTGCTGCGCGACGAGCGGTTCGTGCAGCCGGACCAGGACCTGCGGGCCGAGGACGTGCACGCCTACCTGGCGCCCTTCGTGGACCCGGCGCGGACCGAGAAGTTCCACTTCACGCGGGCGTGGTTGCAGCAGCAGGCGGAGCGGGTTGGCGACCTGCGCAGCCCGGACTTCCGCACCGCGCGGTTGCTGAACCTGCCGCCGGACTACCTGCTGATCCACCGCGTCACCCTCGGCGCCACCGGCATCCTCTGCCAGCTGGACGCCGAGGTCGCGGCGCGCGACATCATCGCCCGGTGGCAGCCGGGTTTCGGCGACTGATCAGCCTTCCGGCCGGGTGCCCACGTGCACCGTGTGGGCCGCCAGGAAGTGGACGTCGTCGCGGTTCCCGACGTAGTCGGGCCCCTCGGGGTCGAGCAGCCGGTCGAGCGCGGCCAGGTCGTCGGCGGACACCCGGTCCTGCGCGCTGTCCCGCAGCCAGTCCAGCCTCCGCAGCACCGCACGGCGGGCCGGACCGGTCACCGGAGCCGGGCGGTCGACCAGGTAGCTCCAGGTTCGGACGTCGGTGAGCCCGGCCTCGCGCAGCGCCGCGGACCAGCCCATCGGCAGCCGCACCGAGTCGGTGATCTCGGCGCGCATCTCCTGGAACCGGCTCTCCCGGGCGGCGGCGAGCCGCGCCTCCAGGCCCGGCTCGCCCACTCCCACGTCCCACGGCAGCACGCGTTGTTCCAGGCCGAACTCCACGATCGCCAACCGGCCGCCCGGTCGCAGCAGCCCAGCCAGGCGGCGCAGCGCGGCGAGCTGGTCGGGCAGGTGGTGCACGACGAACGCCGCGTGCACCAGGTCGACCTGCCGTCCCACCGCGTCGGCCAGCGCGTCGTCGGCCGCGTCGGTCTCGACCGCGCGGATCTCGACCGCGTCGGCCGCCGCGCGCCGCGCGCGTGCCGTGGCCTCCGACAGCAGCTGCGGGGCGGAGTCCACCACCGTCACCGAGCCGCCGGTTCCGGCGAGCGCCGCGGCGAAGGCCGTCGCCGAACCCCCGGCGCCGGCGCCGATGTCGACCACGTCGCGGTCGGACGGCCGCAGCAGCGCTGCGACCACCTGCGCCGTCTCGGGTGCGGTCAGCTCGTCGGAGTCCCGCAGCCGCTCCAGCTCGGCGTCCCAGTCGATGTTGTCGTGCGAGTGATGGTGAGCCACGGCCGACCACTGTACGGCCAGTGGTCCCCGCGGCCGCCTGCACGACCGCGGGGACCACCTCCTCACCACCGGGCGGCGGCCCGGTCGGCCCTGGCGAGCGCGAAATGGCCGAGGCGACGCCACCAGCGACCCGCGCTGACCCTGCGGGCCAGCCGATGTCGTTGCGCCTCGGCTATCAGTTCGTGCCTGCGTATTCTCGAAAGATCTTCTGGCAGGAACATGCGGATCTCGTCCTCCGTGCGCATGCCGGGTGTGGGGATCGGGTGGTGGATGTGCTCGCTCATGCCGCGTTCTCCTGAGTTCGTCGTTCGGTGTTCTCCGCCGCGGGTTCGGCCGGCAGCGGGTTCTTGCGGGGACGGCCGCGCGGACGCTTGCGGGCGACCACGGCGCCGCGTTCGAGGATTTCGCCACCCCAGACGCCCCACGGCTCCCCGCGGGCGAGCGCCCCCGCGAGGCACTCCGCCTTGATCGGGCAGTCCGCGCACAACGCCTTGGCCTGCTCCAGGTCCCGCGGGTTCTCGGCGAACCACAGGTCCGGGTCGCGCCGGCACGGCAGGTTCTCCTCGCGGGCCGACGCGTCGAGCAGAGCGGCGACGGAATCCGTTTCCTGCTCCGCGACGTCCGAGCCGGGTATCGGCACACTCGCGGTCAACATGCGACTTCCTCCTGTGATCGGTCGGCGACAGGTCGTGGTTGAGGTGGTGCGCGGAAGAACTCTCAGGAACAACAAGAAGGCCGCGGACCCGAACAACAGGTCCGCGGCGTGGGACGCCCGAAGCGCTTCCTAGATCAACGGATCACGGAAGGCGGACCAGTCTGGGTGGGACTTCAGCTGCCAGAACGCGCGGAACCGGCGCGGCATGACATCGCGCTCATAGCCCAGTCGTTCGACCGGGAGGGACGCGAAGACGCGGAACAGCGCGAATGCCCCGTCCACGAGGTGGCTCGGGGTGCGGCTGAGCAGAATGCCGATCATCGAAGCCACCTCCTCCCAGAGCTCAGGTCGTGGTCATCGGAGACCACGACTCGCGCACCAGCAGATTATGGGGCGCACGGCAGCGGCCGCAACGTATTTTTCGAAGAATCCCCGCCGGATCGCCAAAACCCTGCGCCACCTGGGGTTTTCACAGTTTCACAGACCGTCCGGGCGTTCGCCCTGCACGAGCGCGAGCACGTCGGAGCCGAACTTCTCCAGCTTGGACGCCCCGACGCCGGAAATGCCCACCAGCGAGCGCACGTCCGTCGGCCGCTGCTCGGCGATCGCGGTCAGCGTCGCGTCGGTGAACACGACGTACGCGGGAACCTTCAGCTGCTTGGCGCGGGCGCTGCGCCACGCCTTCAGCTGCTCCAGCAGCCCTTCGTCCACATCGGACGGACAGTCGGCGCAGCGGCCGAGCTTGACGTCCATCGTGCTCACCAGTTCGGCGTTGCACATCCGGCAACGCGGATTGGTCTTCTTCTTCGGCTTGGCGAGCAGTTCGCGCTGCCGGACCTTGTTCGGCAGCGCCGCGGGGTGGTCGTCGGGAACCAGGCTGTACAGGAAGCGGCTGCGCTTGCGGAAGCGCCGACCGCCACCCGCGCGGGCCAGCGCCCACGACAGGTGCAGGTGCTCGCGCGCGCGGGTCACGCCGACGTAGAGCAGCCGGCGCTCCTCCTCGACCGCGGCGTCGGTGTCGGCGTGCTGGATCGGCAGCGTCCCCTCGACCAGGCCGACCAGGAACACCGCGTCCCACTCCAGGCCCTTGGCGGCGTGCAGCGAGGCCAGCGTCACGCCCTCCACGGTCGGCGGGTGCTGCGACTCGGCGCGCATCTCCAGTTCCCTGACGTAGCGCGCCAGATCGGCGTCCGGGACCGCCGCGACGAGCTCCTCGGCGAGCTCGACCAGCGCGATCAGCGACTCCCAGCGCTCGCGGGCGGCACCGCCCGCCGGGGGTTCGTCGACCAGGCCGACCTCGCGCAGCGCGTCGCGCACCGTGGCGGGCAGGTCGCCGGACTCCGCGCCGTGCGCCAGCGCGGTGCGCAACGCCGTCATCGCCTGGCGCACCTCGGCGCGCGCGAAGAACCGCTCCCCGCCGCGGACCTGGTACGGGATCTCCGCGTCGGACAGCGCCTTCTCGTACACCTCCGACTGCGCGTTGACGCGGAACAGCACCGCGATCTCGGACAACGCGACGCCCTGCCCGGCCAACCGCGCGATGCGGCGGGCGACCGCCTCGGCCTCGGCGGTCTCGTCCTCGTACTCGGCGAAGTCCGGGCGCGGGCCGTCCGACCGCTGCCCGACCAGGCGCAACCGCGTGCCGGCGGGGCGCTCCCGGGCCGCGCCGATCACCTGGTTGGCCAGGTCCACGACCTGCGGCGTCGAACGGTAGTCGCGCTCCAGCCGCACCACGGTCGCCTCCGGGAACCGGCGCGGGAAACCGATCAGCCACTTCGGCGTGGCACCGGCGAAGGAGTAGATGGTCTGGTTGGCGTCCCCGACGACCGTGATGTCGTCCCGGGAACCCAGCCACGCGTCGAGCACCCGCTGTTGCAGCGGGTTGACGTCCTGGTACTCGTCGACCACGAACGAGCGGTACCGGGCGCGGAACTCCTCGGCGATGTCCGGTCGTTCCTCCAGGATCGCCGCGATGTGCAGCAGCAGATCGTCGAAGTCCAGCACCCGCGCCTCGTTCTTGAGCTTCTCGTACCCGGCGAACGCCTGGGCGAGCTGCTGCGGGAGCACCGGGGTGACGCGTCCGGCCTGCGCGGCCGCCGCCGGGTACTGGTCCGGACCGACCAGCGACGCCTTGGCCCACTCGATCTCGGCGGCCAGGTCCCGGACGTCCTCCCGCTCCGTGGACAGCCCGAGCCGGTGCGCCGCCTGCATGACCAGCCGGAACTTGTTGTCCGCCAGCGGCCACATCTGCGTGTCGTGCACGCGCGGCCAGAAGTAGCGCAGCTGCCGGAACGCTGCCGCGTGGAAGGTCTGCGCCTGCACCCCGGCGGCGCCGAGCTCCCGCAGCCGGGTGCGCATCTCCCCCGCCGCGCGGGCGGTGAAGGTCACCGCGAGCACCTGCTGCGGGGCGACCAACCCGCGCTGCACGAGGTAGGCGATCCGCCGGGTGATCGTCCGGGTCTTGCCGGTGCCCGCCCCGGCCAGCACGCACACCGGACCGCGTGGTGCGATGACCGCCTGCCGCTGCTCCGGATCGAGACCTTCCAGGAGTCGCGGTTGTTCGGCCATGCGGGGCATCTTCGCAGACCCCGTCCCCCGGTCGGGCTCACACCCGGAACCTCGCGCACCGCGTGTCGCACGACCGGACGCTGCGCACCCGCGTTCGAGCGATGATCACGCCGGTGAACAGGTGATGTGCCCCGGGTCCGGGGAGAGCGCGGTGTGACGGGGCCGACCGGACCGGCGTCCGGCCGACCCCGCTCCTAGTTCTCCCAGGCCGCCCAGCCGCGGAGCATGCGGTAGGCGATCGAGACGCCCGGCGGCAGGCGCAGACCGTCGACCGCGCCCGCCTCCGACTCCAGCGCCGCCCGGACCGTGTCGCGGTGCACCCAGCGGGCGTCCTCGATCTCGCCGTCCGCCGGGTGCAGCGGTTGGGTGCGGTCCGCGACGGCCGCGAAGCCCACCATCAGCGACCGCGGGAACGGCCACGGCTGGCTGCCGAGGTAGCGGACGTGCGAGACGTCGACGCCCACCTCCTCGGCCACCTCGCGCCGCACGCACGCCTCCAGCGACTCGCCGACCTCGACGAACCCGGCGAGCACCGAGTAGCGCTCCTTCGGCCAGATCGGCTGGCGGGCCAGCAGGACGTGGTCCGCGCCGTCGTGCACCAGGCAGATCACCGCCGGGTCGGTGCGCGGGTACTCCTCGCGGTCGCAGCCGGTGCAGTGGCGCGCCCACCCCGCCCGGACCCGCGTGGTCGCCGCGCCGCACACCGCGCAGTAGCGGGCGTTGTCGTGCCAGCCGAGCAGGCCGACGGCCGTGGTGAGGAGCCCGGCGTCGGTGTCGCTCAGCAGGCCGCCCGCACTGCGCAGGTCGCGCCAGCCCTCCTGCGCGCCGTCGTGCTCGGTGCGCAGCGCCCAGTAGCTGACGCCGTCCTCGACGCCGAGCAGCACCGCGTTCGGCGCCGGGCGTTCCCCGAAATCGGCGGTCGGCTGGAAGTCGAGCCCCGAGTCCGCGGTGACCGGGGTGCGCCCCCGGGCGTCGACCAGCACGAGGCGACCGCCCGACCACAGCTCGGCAGCGCCGTCCGGGGTGTCCCGCAACGCCTCCCGTCGGTCCACTGTGGACCTCGACAGCAGGGGCGCGGAGTCCAGCTGGAAACCGGTGCACACGTCGGAGGTCATCGGTGCCGCACCCGCCTCACGGCAGCACCACTCCCCCGAGCGCGCCGAGCTGGTCGGCGAGCTTGTCCGCGTCGCCCACCACGACACCTGTGAAAGCGGTCGGCGCGAACTGCCGCGCTGCCTCGGCCACCTGCTCCGCGGTGACCGCGCGCAGCCGGTCCGGGTGGGCCACCAGCCAGTCCTGGCCCAGTCCGAGGGACGCCAGCACCGAGAGCATGCCCGCCATGCCAGACTGCGACGCCGTCGACGTCAGCAGGCCGCCGATGGCGTACTGCCGCGCCGACTCGACCTCCGCCTCGGTCGGCGGCACCACGGCCATCCGGCCCAGCTCGTAGCGGGTCTCCAGCAGGGCCGCAGCCGTGACCTCGCTGGCCGTGTCGGCGTCGACCAGCAGCGTCCCGTTGTTCCGGGTGAACTCGAACGTCGAGTGCGCGCCGTAGGTGTAGCCCTTGTCCTCGCGGATGTTCTCCACCAGCCGCGACGAGAAGTAGCCGCCGAACACCAGGTTCGCGATCTGCAACGCCGGGTACCGCTCGTCGGTGCGCGGCAGCGCCTGCGCGGACAGCCGCAGCTGCGACTGCACGGCCCCCGGCCGGTGCACCAGGCGGACGTCGCCGCCCCGGACGGCCGGCAGCGCGGGCAGCTCCCGGGCCGCGGCGTCCGACCGCCAGCCGGACAGCCGACGCCCCACCTCGGCCACCGCCTCGTCCGGGTCGATGTCACCGACGAGCACGAGCACCGAACCGCGCGGCAGCACCGACTCGCCGTGCAGCGCGCGAACCTCCCCGGCGGTCACCTCGGCGACGTCGGCGGCCTGCGGGACCTCGCGGACGAAGGGGTGGTCGCCGTAGCGGTGCCGCTGCAGCTCCTCCCGGGCGATCACCCGGGGCTGGGACCGCGCCACCGTGATCCGCTCGACCAGCCGGTCGCGCTCCCCGGCGACCTCGTCCTCCCGGTACACCGCCCCGGTCAGCGCGTCGGCGAGCACGTCGAGCAGCGTGCCCAGGCCGCTGGACAGGGCGTTGCCGGTGACGGCCAGCCGCTCCGGGTCGACCACGGCGTTCAGCTCGCCGCCGACCGCCGCCAGGTCCGTGTCGATCCGCACCCGGTCGCGGGTCTGCGTGCCGGTGAGGACCGTCTCCGCGAGCACCTCGGCGCGCGCCGCGTGCCGGGCGTCCTCACCCGCGAACGGGATCCGCAGCCGCAGTTCGACCATCGGCACCGAGCCGTGGCGGGCGGCGACCACGCGCAACCCGTTGTCCAGCACGGTGTCCACAGTGGCCGAAGGCCGGACCGTTCGCTGCTCCCCCAGGGCCGGCAGCGGGCGCGGGCCGAGCTCGGTGCGGCCGATCTCCTCGGCGCTGCGGTGCGTTGCGCGGGTCATGCCGCACCTCCTTCGTCTCCGGCGGCCGCCGAGCCGCCTGCGGGTTCGATCTCCAGCACCGCGCGCGAATCCGCGCGCAGCGCCTTGGCCGCGGCGGCGACGTCCTCGGCGCCGATCTCCGCGACCCGGGCGGGCAGTTCGGAGATCAGCTCGGCGCGGCCGTGCAGCAGCTCCGCGCTGCCCAGGTCCAGGGTCCGGGAGATCACGCGGTCGTGTTCCCGGTGCAGTCCGGCGGTCCAACGCGCGGTGACGCGGGACAGCTCCTCGGGTGCCGGGCCGTCCGCGGCCAGCCGCTCCAGCTCCTCGTCGACCGCGGCGGTGACCCGGTCCACCCCGACCTCCGGGGTGTGCACCGCGGTGACCGTGAAGGTGTCGGGGTCGCGCGCGTCCAGCGGTGCGCCCATCAGCCCGCAGCCCGCGTGCACGTCGACCACCAGCTTGTCCTGGTACACCAGCCGCTGCTGGAGCCGCGAGGCGTCACCGTCGGACATGATCGCGGCGAGGACCACGTTCGCCAGGTAGGCGTCCAGCTCGCCGACCGGGTCCGGCAGGCGGTAGCCGAGCGCGACCGCGGGCAGCGGCGCGTGCGGGTCCGCGTGCCGCCCCCGCAGCTCCCCGGACGGGCACGGCTCGCCGAACGACGGCCGTTGGGGGACCTCGCGCGCGGGCACGTCGCCGAAGTGCCGGTGCACCAGCTCGACGGTCCGGTCGACGTCGATGTCGCCGGCGATCGTCAGGACCGCGTTGCCGGGCGCGTAGTAGGTGTCGAAGAAGGCGGCGCAGTCGTCGACCGTCGCCCGCTCCAGGTCGGTGAAGTCGCCGTAGCCGTTGTGCGCGTTGGCGAAGGTCGAATACAGCACCGGGGGCAGCAGGATCCAGGGGAACCCGCCGTAGGGGCGGTTGAGGACGTTGAGGCGGATCTCCTCCTTGACCACGTCCACCTGGTTGCGCAGGTTCTCCTCGGTCAGCTTCGGCGCGCGCATCCGGTCCGCTTCGAGGAACAGCGCCCGCTCCAGCGCGGCCGACGGGAGCACCTGGTAGTAGTCGGTGTAATCCTGGTGCGTCGAACCGTTGAACACCCCGCCGGAACCCTGCACGTGGCGGAAGTGCGCTAGCTTCTCCAGGCTCTCACTGCCCTGGAACATCAGGTGCTCGAAGAGGTGCGCGAAGCCGGTTCGCCCCTCCGGTTCGGAACGGAAGCCCACGTCGTAGTGCACGCTGACACCGACCACGGGGGCCTGGCCTGCCGACCGACCGTCCGCCGAGTCCGGTGCGAGCACCACGCGCAGCCCGTTGGGCAAGGTGACGCGATGCAGCTGGGGTTCGACCATGCCATGCAGCCTACGTGCGCGGCTCGGAGCTGTGCGTGCCCCCTTCAGCACGCTTCGGCGTGTCGGTCCAGGGTTTTGTGACCGGGATCGCCCGGTCACCGCACCTGCGCCAGCAGCGCGTCGACCTGCGCACCGATCAACCGCGCGTCCGCCGGGGTGAGCATGTGGATCCGCTCGCCGGCAACGCCGCGCTCGTCGTGGTCGAGGTACCGGCCGTCGGGTTCGACGTTGTCGAACCAGCGCAGGATCGGCGAACGCCGGGTGCGGCCGTGCGGATCGCGGGAGTTCGCGGCGATCTGCCCGACCCGGACGTGCGGGGCGCGGCCGATCGCCTGGTACAGCTCGTGCTCCCGGTCGCCGCTGCTGCCGCGCGCCCGCGTCGCGGTCTGCAGCACGCTGCCCGGCTCCGCTTCCTCCTGGCCGACGCGGAACGAACTCGCGGGCACCTTCGGAGCTCCCCGGGTGCCCGGTGGTGCGGGCGGCAGCGTGCCGAGCAGGACCTGCGGCAGCGGGACGTTCTGGTGCACCTCCACCGTCAACATCCCGCCGAACCGCGGATCCTCCGCGGGAGGCTGCACCCCGAGCACCACGCGGTCGCCCTCGGTGCGGACCGCGACCGTCCGCCAGCAGTGGTCCTCCCCGACCTGCGGGAACCACACCGAGTCGACCCACAGGTGCGGGTGGGCCAGCAGCCGCAGCGCCTCCGCGAGCGCGGGGTGCACCTCGTCGTCCACGACCGCCCCGTTGGCCACCATGTTCCCCAGCTCGCGCCGGCCGATGTCGGCGAACTGCTCGGTCGTATGGCCGAAGGACGGCACGGCCAGCGGCAGCACGAGGTCGCCCAGCCCGAGGTATTCGAGCACGACGTCCACGTGCACCGGCGGCAGCTGCCACCGCGCCACCACGCTCACCGCTGGTCCTCCTCCTCGTGCGTCACTCGCCCAACACCGGCGGAGCGGTCCTCGGCATGTCGTTGAACCAGACGTCGTCCTGCTCCTCCAGCCAGGTCGGACGTTCGTGGTCCTCGTCCTCGCCGCCCTTGGCACCGCGACCGGCACCCGCGCCCAGCATGCCGCCGCGGGCCCCGGACCCGGACCGACCGGCGGCACCGGCGCCGGCCCCGGCACCACCGGAGCTCCCCGCGCCCGCGCGGCCACCGGCCCCGACACCGCTGCTGCTGCCCGCACCCCGGCCGGTGCCACCGCCTGCGCGTCCGCCGCCACCGACGCCGGATCCGCCACCGGTGGCACCGCCACCGATCCCGACCACGCCCGGCCCGGCACCGCCACCACCGACGCCGCCCGGTCCCGTGCCGGCCCCGCCGCCCGGCGGCATCCCCGGCGCCACCGGGTCGGCCCACTCGATGTCCGTCCCGGACGGTTTCCGGCCGCCGCCGGGGACGTCCGGCGGCACGCTCCCCGGCGAGCGGTGGTCGCCACCGCCGGAGCGGTCACCACCGCCCGGCCCGCTGTGGCCCGGGCCCGCGCCGTCCCGGTGGCCACCGCCGCCGGGTCCCCCGCCGTCGGGACCACCGCCCGGAGAACGCCCTCCCGGATCCACCGGGCCGCCGCCCCACGGCGTGTGGTCCGGCGGTGGCGGGGGCGGTGGTTCGACGGTGGTGCCGTCCGGCTTGCGGAACTGGGGCATCTTCGAGTCGACGTCGGTGAACGTCGGGCTGTAGACCCGCCCCATCGTTTCCTGGGCCTGCTTCTCGGCTTCCTGGTGCTCGCGCATCTGGGCCACGGCGTCCCGACCAGCGAGCCCGGGCACCGGCCCGGACGCGATCCCGGCGACGACGGACCGCCCCCAGCTGTAGCCCTCCGGCTTGGACACCGCCGCCTTCACCTGCCCGGCGGCGGAAGCCACGGTCGCCAGGTTGTTCCCGGTCATCTCGAAGGCGTTGCCGGTGTTCTCGGTCCAGCTCTTGATCGGGTCCCCGACCGTCTTGGCCTGCTCGGCGGCCTCGCCCTCCCAGCCACCGCCGATGATGTTCTTCAGCCCGGACGCGTAGTCCGAGCCGTGGTCCCGCAGCGCTTTGCCGAGCTTCTGCCACGCGTGCGCGGCCTGGGTGGCCTTGCCCTCGTCGATGGACTTCTGGTTGGTGTCGTAGATCTGCTGGTGGCTGAAGCTCGACCAGTTCACGCACTGGCTGATCCCCGGCGGGTCGTAGCCCTCGACCCCGTCCCGGAGCGCCCGGTTCCGCTCGGCCAGCGCGTCCCGCTCGCGCGCGCCGGTCTTCGCCGCCTGCTCCGCGTGCTGCTTGGCTTCCTGTTGGGCGTAGGTGTCGTAGCCGAAGACGCCCGCACCGGTGTCGTGCACCGTTCGCCAGGCGCTGTCGGCCTTGTCGCTGAGCCAATCACCCAACCCCATGGCTCCCCCTCGTCACTGCGGCAGTCTGGCCGCGGTCTGGTCGGCGATCTTCTCGACCTCGCCGCAGGCGTCGAATTCCGGGTAGTTCCCGGTGACCTGGTACAGGACGATCCCGCCACCAGCGGACACGACGGCGTTGCACACGCCCTGCCCCTTGGCACCAGCGGTCAGCATGCGGGCACCGGCACGCCCCGCGAACGGTTTGCGAGTGAACTCGTCGAACGTCCCGGTCTTCTCGTACTGGTCGAAATCCTCGTCCACGTTCTTCTGCAGGGAGAGGATCATCTGGTCCCCGTTCCACTTGCAGCCGGGTTGGAAGCCGACCTGGGTGAAGTCCTCGGCCTTGGTCTCCACTCCGAACGACGTCAATTCCTCGGGGGTGAAGAACGTGCACGCGTCGAAGCTCTGCAACGGCTTCGCCTGCGGCTCCGGCTGTTCCGCTCCGCTGTCCCCGGCCCCTCCGCAGGCCGACAGACCAAGCAGAGCCGCAGCGGTGACGGCGGTGATCACGGACCGGGAACGCACACTCACTGGATACCTCGCTGCATGTCGTTGGCGATCTGCTCGTCGGTGGAACGATAGTCCTTGGCTGCGCTCCGGAAGGCTTTCGCCTGCTCACGGAGTTCTTTCTGGTACTCGCGGACCAACGCGAGCGCCCCCGCGTTCTCGTCGGTCGCCTTGGACTTGAACCGCGCCGTCAATTGCTGACCGTCAGGCCAACTCCCGAGCCCGTTCAACGAGTTGATGGCGTTGGCATCCGCCAGGACGGCCGTCAGCTCCCTGGCCTTGTCCTCGCAATGCTTGGCCGCTTTTTCCGCCACTTCGGGGTCGAGGGCGAGCTTGCCCGCGGAGACCTGCTGGTTGATCCACTGCGTCTGCGCGGACACTGCCTGCAGTCCGGCCTTCGCGCTCTGGAACCCGACACCCTCTGCGCTCGTCATTCCCAGACCCCTCGGACTCCGACATATCCCCCAACGCCGACGACCACTCTAGTCCGACGCGGGTGCGGCCGGAACGGTTCCCGAAAACCCGTCGCAGCACGACGTTCGGCCGCCCAGGTGATCTCGTGCGTCGAATTCCCCAGCGCACCGACGCTTCGCGGTCGGCTCCAGCAAGAGCACACCGAGTCGGGCGCCGGGGCCGGAACGCGGCGGAACCGGCGTTCCGGGCGCGGGACCAGCGCGGACCGGTGCGTTCGGGGAACGCGGTCCGGCGAGCCGCCCTCGACGGCTAGGCTCTGGCCCGCAGTCGGGCACGAGGAGCAGCAGGACGCATGACGCACCGGGGACGCAGCACCGCACCATCCGTCCACTTCGGACGAACGGCGGGTGCGGCATGACACGTCCTCCCTGGCCACCGCCACCGCAGCGACCGCCCGCTCCACCGCCGTTCCCCCCGCAGTTCGCGTACCCGCCGCCCGCGCCCCGACCGAGGCGGGTCGGCGTGGTCGTGGCGCTGGTGCTGGTCGGCGTCGTCGTGCTGGTGGGCGCGATCAGCGCCGTCGCGCTGGGCATGGCCTCGTCGCACCGCGCCGCCCCCGGCCACGACGTCCCGGCCTCCGGGACGTCCGCACCCGGGACCACCGAGCCGAGCGAGACGACGACCTCCGCGACCAGCACCGCGGAGAGCAGCGAGCCGGCGAGCACCGCGCAACGCGCCCCGCAGCCCCGACCGGTGGCCGCGCTCGGCGACAACCCCCTCAACGTCCCCGGCAACGGCGCGGTGAACACGCCGTGCGACCTGCCGCCGTTCGCCACCGACCCCGGATCGCAGGACGCGTTCTACCAGGCGCTGGTGCCGTGCCTGATGCGGGCGTGGGCGCCCGCCCTGGAGACGGCGAACATGCCGGTCCGCACCCCGCAGGTCGTCACCACCGCCGCGGACGTCGAGACGCCGTGCGGCAGGCGCGCGTGGAACGAGACGGCGATGTTCTGCCCGCGCGACAACACGATCTACATGACGGCGCGCTACTACTCCGAGGTCGAGGGGCGCACCCAGGCCGGCGCCTACCTGGGGCAGTTCGCGCACGAGTTCGGCCACGCGATCCAGGCCATGAGCGGGATCAGCGGCGCCTACAACGACGCCTCGGCCGAGGCGGGCGAGGGCACGCCGAAGGGCCAGGAGCTGACCCGGCGCTCGGAGTTGCAGGCGACCTGCTACGAGGGGATGTCGCTGGCCGCGCTGCAGAACGGCGGGGTCGGCGACGACTACATCTTCCCGGCGTTGCAGGACTCGGCCAACCGCGGCGACGAGTACACCGGGGCGCACGACCACGGCAGCCTGGCGACCAACAAGACCTGGATCGACCAGGGCTTTTACCAGAACCGCGTGACCGCGTGCAACACCTGGCTGGCCGCCCCGTCCGAAGTGGACTGATTCACGGGCGGCGCAGTCGCAGCATGACGGCGTAGCCGCCGCCCGCGACGGCGGCCACGGTCGCCAGCACCCAGGTGACCCGGCTGCTCAGCTGGTCGACCTGCGGAGTCGCGCCGTCGGCCGGGCGGACCACGAAATCCGCCCCGGGTGCGCGGGGCACCACCACGTCGAGCCGCTGTCCGCGGTTGTGCCCGCAGCCGTCGAAGCGCGCCTTGCGCTCCACCCCGCCGACGCGCACCGCCACCAGGTCGCCCGGGGAGTTCCCGCCGCACGGCCGGGACTCGACCACGGTGGCCGTCGTCCGGCGCAGCTCCGTGGTGTCGCGGGCGTTCAACAGCGGCCACAGGACGACGGCGAGCGCGGCGAGCCCGAGCAGCGTCAGCACCAGCAGGATCGGCGCCACCGCCGCCGAACCTCGTCGCCTACCCACGCCGACGAATATTCCAGACGCCGGCGGTCGGCGTCCGGCCCGGCCCGGCGGGCGCCTGCTTCGTCCGCCGCGTCGCCGCCGTCACTTTTGGGGCGACTGCGGGCGATTCGCACTCGCGCTCCGGCGCTTCACGGCTCGGCGGGGGTGACCTTCTTGACGTAGAGCAGCCGGTCACCGGCCTCGATGGCGTCGGCTTCGGGCGCGTCGACGCGGTAGAGGCGTCCGTCGCGGACCACGCCGAGCACGATGTCCGGCAGGTGGCGCGGCGACCCGCCGACCTCCTGCTGCTCCACCTCGCGCTCGGAGATGGCCAGGCCCGCGTCCGGGGTGAGCAGGTCCTCGAACATCTCCACCACGGACGGCGTGGAGGTCGCCATGCCCAGCAGCCGTCCCGCGGTCTCGCTGGACACCACGACCGAGTCCGCTCCGGACTGCCGCAGCAGGTGCACGTTCTCGGCCTCCCGCACGGCGGCGACGATCTGCGCCTTCGGCGCGAGTTCCCGCGCGGTCAGGGTGACCAGGACGGCCGTGTCGTCGCGGGCGGGGGCCACCACGATCGCCCGGGCCCGCGCCACACCGGCGACGCGCAGCACGTCGGAGCGGGTGCCGGAGCCGTTGACGGTGACCAGGCCGAGCGAGGAGGCGGTCTCCAGCGCGGCCTGGTTGGTGTCGACGACCACGATCCGCCCGGGGTCGGCGTCCTCGCCGAGCAGTGCGGTGACCGCCGAGCGGCCCTTGGTTCCGTATCCGATGACGACCACGTGGTCGCGCACCCTGGACCTCCAGCGTTGGATCTTCATTGCCTGCCGGGAGCGCTCGGTGAGCACTTCCAGCGTGGTCCCGACCAGGACGATCAGGAACAGCACCCGCAGCGGGGTGATGACCAGCACGTTGACCAGGCGGGCGAGCGGGGTGACCGGGGTGATGTCGCCGTAGCCGGTGGTCGACAGCGAGACGGTGGCGTAGTAGATGCAGTCGAGCACGCTGAGCGGGCCGCCCGCGGCGTCGCGGTAGCCGTCCCGGCCGAAGTAGACGAGCAGCACGGTGGCCGTCAGCGCGAGGATCGCCCAGATGATGCGGCGGACGATGGACCGCAGCGGGCTGACCGTCGACGCGGGCATCCGGATGACGCCGACGAGGGCGTGGTCCGGGCGCTGGGTGAGCACGTCGGTGCGCTCGTCGTCCGAACGCCCGCCGATGAACGGGTGCGGCAGTTTCTTCGGCCGACGTCGGATCATGTTCCCGGCTCCCGGCTGCGGGCGGCTTGCTCGGTGGTCACGGCGCACGACAGTAACCGCCGCCGCGCCGCTGGGCTGCGGCGGGCGGGCCGCCGCGGAAATGGTCGAGACCTTGTCGGCCGGGCGGTCTCGCGGCTTACCATTTACCGGTGCAGCAGCTTGAGCACGCCGCCAGCGCTCTCGGTTGGGACGGCCGACTGGTACCGGATGTCGAAGTGCTCGGGAGCCGGTTCGCGGCGGTGGCGCGCGTCCGGCCCGATGTGCACCGCTGGCGCCGGGAGCACGGGTGGGCCCCCGAGCTCAACCCAACGTGGTTCCGGTCCTGGTCGGAGCCGGCCATGCACGACCAGCTCCCGGTCGCGGCCGTGGACCTGCTGGGCATCCTGGTCCCGGTCTCGCACGCGCGCCACGCGCTGCGCGCGTGCGGGACGCTCATGACGCTCGCGCCGTGCGCGGTGGTGCTGCCGCCGGACCACCGGTACCGGCCGGTGCCGATGCTGGAGTTGGACTACTACGGCATCGGCGCGGTGAACGCGGGCTTCGACGGTCCGGCGGAGCTGGTGATCAGCCCGGAGAACCGGGCCGCGGAGTTCGGTTCGTCGATGTTCGGCCGCTGGCTGCTGGAAGTCCTCTACTCCAAGATGCTGGAGCACGACCCCCGGCTCACCGAGAACGCCTGAGGTCCGCGACCGGTTCCGGGAGCGACCGCGCGACGAGGCGGCAGCGCCGTCCTCAGGCGATGACGTATTCGTGCCAGTTGAGGTTTTCCGGGTTCCAGCGCATGCCGCGGCCTTCTTTGAGGGAGCGCAGCGCCTGCATGGTGTGCGGCCAGCGGCGGACGACGTTGGCGAGCGCCACCGGTGTCATCAGGTCGGCGGTGCGCCGGTGGTCGCCGGGGCCGAGCAGGGCGGTGCCACCGGGCGTGTCGATGATGTCGGTCAGCGGCACCTCGCCGGACAGCGCGGCCTTCTCGACGCTGACGACGTGGTGCGGCTGGAGGTCCTCGGGCCAGGAGCTGCGGTCGATGTCGGTGGCGACGGGCTGTTCGCAGTTGCCGCAGGTGCACTCGAACTCGCCGGACCACCCGTGCTGCTTCCACAGCCAGACCGCGGTCCCGCCGGTGTCCAAATTAGACAGTGCGGCGACGTGCGGCCAGGCGCCGACGACGGCGCCGAGCAGAGTCGTCTTCGCGGGTTTGCGGTCCGCGCCGGGCCCGTCGAACGACCAGGTCCCCTCGTCGTCGCGGTGCACCCGGACCAGCGGTGCGCGCAGCGAGAGGACGTCCTCGTCGACGCGCACTTCGGTTTCCGGCGGGGTCTTGAGCTTCCAGTCCGTGTTCATCGCGGGCATGTTCGTCCGCCGGACGCCCCGGACTCAAGCTTCGCCACTCGAACGTGTGGCGAGGTGGGGTCACTCCGCGGCGGGCACCGAGGCGATGAGTCCGCGCAGTCCGTCCGCGTCGAGCAGGTCGGTCGGCCGCAGCGTGTGGTCGTGCCGCACGTAGTGGAACGCGGCGCGGACCCGTTCCAGGGGTGCTCCGGACAGCTCCGCCCAGGCCAGCCGGTAGGCGGCCAGCTGCACGGACAGGGCGGGGACGCGGTCCTCGCCGGGCACCGCACCGGTTTTCCAGTCCACGACCGTCCAACCGCCGTCCGGGTCGGCGAACACCGCGTCCATCCGGCCGCGCACGACCAGACCGTCGACCTGGGTCTCGAACGGCACCTCGACGCGGTGCGGGGTGCGTTCGGCCCACTCGCTGGCCAGGAAGGCGCGTTGCAGTTCGGCCAGGTTCTCGTGCGCGGGCGCGGAATCGTCCGCGGCGCCGGGCAGTTCGTCGAGGTCCAGCAGTGCGGTCGAGGTGAACCGGTGCTCCAGCCAGGCGTGGAACGCGGTGCCGCGCCGGGCCATCGGGTTCGGCGGGAACGGCAGCGGGCGGCGCAGGCCGCGGGCGAGGGCGGCGGCGTCCCCGGCGAGGTCGACGAGCTGGCTGACGGACAGGTGCTCGGGCAGCCGGACCTGTTCGCGTCGCCGCGCCGCGGCAGCGCGTTCGGCGAGCAGCACGTCGACGTCGCGCGCCCAGCCGTCCTCGTCGTCCTCTTCGGACTCCCCTGAGTCCACTTCGGACATCGCGGCGAGCACGAGGGCGGCGCCCTCGGCGACGGCCGCGCGCCGCTGCCCGAGCGGGTCGACCGGCCACTCGGCGCTGCGCACCGCCTCGGCGAGCGGATTCCCCTCGTCCTCGGCGGGTTCCGGCGCCATCCGGTCGACCACGCCCGCCCCGGTCGCGCGCAGCACTCCCGCGAGGTCCACCAGGAAATCCGAGGGTCCCTTGGGCTTGTCGCCGCCCTCGGCCCACCAGTGCCCGGACAGCAGCAGCGTGCGCTCCGCGCGGGTCACCGCGACGTAGAGCAGGCGGCGTTCCTCGGCGAGGCGGCGCTCCTCGAACTCCTCGTCGTGCAGGCGCAGCGCCTCGGTGAGCTCCTTGCGGTCCACGCCTTCCAGCCGGTCGAGGTCCAGCTCGGGGAGGTCCTGGGCGTCGCCGCGCAGTTCGGCGGGCAACTCGGTGACCGTGCGCAGCCAGGACGACGCCTTGCGCCGCCCCGGGAACACGTCGCGCACCAGGTGCGGAACCGCCACGACCTCCCACTCCAGGCCCTTGGCGGCGTGCACGGTGAGCACCTGGACCCGGTCCTCGGCGACCTCGACCTCCCCGGGTTCCAAGCCGTCCTCGGCGCGTTCGGCCGCCGCCAGGTAGTCGAGCAGCTCGCGCAGCGACGCGGACGGGCTGGCGGTGGCGAAGTCGGTGACCACGTCGGCGAACGCGTCCAGGTGGATGCGCCCGGCGCCGACCGGCCGCGCCATGCTCTCGATGTCCAGCAGCAACGTCCGCTCGACGTCGGCCACCAGCTCGGGCAGCGGCTGTTCGAGGCGGCGCCGCAGCGCGGCGAGTTCGCCGCCCAACCGCCGGATGCGGCGGTACCCGTCGGCGGAGTAGCGCTCCGGATCCCCCGGATCGTCCAGCGCGTCGACGAGCCCGGCCTGTTCGGCGTTCTCGCCGGGCAGCGCCGCGGTGACGACGGCGGCCGGATCCGCGGTCCCGGTCTGCGCCGCCCCCTGCTCGCCGAGCTCGCGGGCCCGGTCCCACAGCGCGGCGACGTCGGCGGCACCGATGCGCCAGCGCGATCCGGTCAGCAGCCGCATCGCCGCCGTCCCGGCGAGCGGGTCGACGAGCACCCGCAGCGCGCTGACGAGGTCGCGCACCTCGGCCTCGTCGAGCAGTCCCCCGATGCCGACGACCTCGACCGGCAGGCCGCGCTCGCGCAGCGCGGCGGCGATGTCGGCCATGTCGGCACGGCGCCGCACGAGCACGGCGGCGGTGGGTGGCCGGCCGTCCGCGTCCAGCGCGGCGTGCCACCGGGCGGCGACCTGGTCGGCGACCCAATCGCGTTCCTGGCGCACGTCCTCGGTGAGGGCCAACCGGATGTCACCGGCTTCGGCGTCGTCGCGGGCCCGCAGTTCGTCGACTTCCAGGCCGGTGCTGCGCAGCGGCTCGGAGACCGCGTTGGCCAGCCGCAGGACCTCGGCGGGGTTGCGGAAGCTGGTCAGCAGGCCGTACTGGCGGGCGGGGGCGCGGCGTTCCCCCTCGATCCGGGGGAAGTCGGTGGTGAACCGCGGCAGGTTGGCCGCGCTCGCGCCGCGCCAGCCGTAGATCGCCTGGGCGGGGTCGCCGACGGCGGTCACCGGCAGCGGCTCGCCCCGCCCGAACAGCGACCGCAGCAGCACGCGTTGCGCGTGCCCGGTGTCCTGGTACTCGTCGAGCAGCACCGCGCCGTACCGCTCGCGTTCCCCGGCGACGACCTCGGGGTGCTCGGCGGCGAGGACCGCCGCCAGCGACATCTGGTCGGCGAAGTCCATCGCGCCGTCGCGCCGCTTGCGCTGCGCGTACTCCTCGACCAGCGGCAGCAGCGCCACCCGCAGCCGCTGCGCGGCGAGGACCTTCCGCAGCTCCTCGGGCAGGTTGGTGCGCTGCCCCTTGGCGCGCGGCGCGTTCTCGACCGCGCGGCAGAGGCGTTCGGCGTGGCCGCGCAGTTGCTCGGGGTCCACGAGGTGTTCGGCGAGTTCCCCGGCCAGCGACAGCAGGTACCCGGTCACGGTGGACGGGACCTTGTCGGTGTCCAGGTCCTCGGTCCAGGAGGCGACGACGCGGTGCGCGAGGTGCCACGCCGCGGTTTCGGTCAGCAGCCGGGCCCCCGGTTCGACGGGTACGCGCAGGCCGTGCTCGGCGACCAGCCGCCCGGCGTAGGCGTGGTAGGTCAGCACCGTCGGCTCCCCGGTGAGCACCGACGACCGCAGCTCGCCGCTGGGATCCACCTCGTCGAGCAGCCCGGAACCGGCGAGCCGGCGCAGCCGGGCCCGCACCCGGTCGGCGAGCTGCCGGGCGGCCTTGCGGGTGAACGTCAGGCCGAGCACGCGTTCCGGGCTGACCAGCTGGTTCGCCACCAGCCAGACGACGCGCGCGGCCATCGTCTCGGTCTTGCCCGCCCCCGCGCCTGCGACGACGAGGGCGGGTTCGGCAGGCGCGGCGACGACCTCGGCCTGCTCGGGCGTGGGCGGGTGCAGCCCGAGTGCCTGGGCGATCCGATGTGGACTGATCACTGGGCGACCTGCCTCCCCGCCGGGTGCACCGGGCAGCAGGTCCGGGCCGGGCAGCGCGGGCAGTCGGAGTTCTCGTTGGCCACGTAGGCCGGTCCGAGGCTCGCCGCGGCGGCGGAGTGCACCACGTCCAGCCAGACCTGGATCCTTTCGGGGTCCAGCGCCCGCTGTCCGCGTTCGGTGGCGGCGCCGGTGCGGTCGGACTTGGCGACGTACAGCAGCCGGGCCCCGCCCGGTTCGGCGGATCCGCCGTCGTCGAAGGCGCCGAGCGCGGCGGCCAGCTGGTACACCGCCAGCTGCGGGTGCTCCTCGGCGTCGTTCCTGCTGACCGGGTTCTTGCCGGTCTTGACGTCGACGACGACCGGGCGCCCCTCGGCGTCGCGTTCGAGGCGGTCGACGCGCCCGCGCAACCGCAGCCACGGTCCACCGGCGCGGGCGGGGACCGTCACGTCCAGGTCCTTCTCCACCCCGGCCTGGGTCAGTTCACCGCGGGACTGGTCCAGCCAGCCGAGGAACGCCTCGACCATCCCCTCGACGCGCCTGCGCTCCCGCCGGGAGAACCACGGCGCTCCCGCGTCCACCGACTTCCACGCCTCGTCCAGCGCCGCGCGCAACTGCTCCGGGTCCGCGCCGTCCGCGGCGACCTGGACCAGCGCGTGCACCAGGCTCCCGGTGACGGAGGCGAGTTCGGCGACGTCCTGCCCGCCGTGCCGTTCCACCATCCACCGCAGCGGGCACTTGCTGAGCGTGTCCACAGTGGACGGGGAGACGCGGACGGCCTCCTCCGCGGCCACCAGCGGCGCGGTGCTGGACGGATCCGGCAGGCCGTACCAGGAGTCCGGGTGCGCCCCCGGCACCCCGGCCGCGGCCAGTCGCGCCAGCTGCGCCGCGGCCCGCCTGCGCCGCTGCGGATCCGCCTCCGGGTCGCACACCACCCGGCGCAGCTCGCCGACCAGGTCGGCGATCGCGAGCCCGCGCTGCGGGGGCTCGACCGGCCGCTCCGCGGCGTCCGGGTCGCTGACCACGCCGTCGAGTTCGTCGAGGAACCGGGACGGCTGCTCATCCTCCCCGCGCACCGCGCTGACCAGCAGTGTCCGCCGCGCCCGGCTGGCGGCCACGAGCAGCAGCCGCCGCTCCTCGGCCAGCAGCGGCGCGGTCGCCGAGACCTCGGCGTCCACTCCGGACAGCAGGTCGACGAGCCGTTCGGTGCCCAGCAGCGAGCCGCGCAACCGCAGGTCCGGCCAGATCCCCTCCTGCACGCCGGGGATCGCGACGACCTCCCACTCCTGCCCGGCGGCGGTGTGCGCGGTGAGCACGGACACGGCGTTGTCGCGCGGCGCGGCCGGGGCCAGTGAACTCCCGGAGATGCGCTGGGATTCGAGGTGGTCGGCGAAGCCCGCCACGTCGTCGCCGGGCCAGCGGTCGGTGTGCTGCGCGGCGGCGTCGAACAGCGCCACGACGGCGTCGAGGTCCCGGTCCGCCTGAGCCCCGGCCGCGCCGCCGCGCTCGGTGAGCGCCAGCCACCGCTGCTCCAGTCCGGTGGCCTTCCACACCGTCCACAACGTCTCCTCGACCGTCCGTCCTCGGTCGACGGACTCGGCCGCGATCCGCAGCAGGTTGGCGATGCGCCGGGCGGGCTGCGCGGCGGAGTCCTCCAGCGCCGCGAGCTTGTCGTCCTCCCGCAGCACCTCGACCAGCAGCTCGCTGCTGGCGCGGGCACCGCCGGAGGCCAGTTCCAGGCGGCGCAGCCCGCGCCGCAGCCGCCGCAGTTCCAACGGGTCCGCGCCGCCGAGGGACGAGGTGAGCAGCCGCTCGGCGGCCTCGGCGTCGAGCTCGTGCGGACGCGCAGCGCAGCGCAGCAGCGTCAGCAGCGGACGGACGGCGGGCCGCTGCGCCAGCGGCGAGTCGTCCACCGGCAACGCGATGGGCACCCCGGCCGCCAGCAGCGCCCGCCGCAGCACGGGCAGCGACAGGCCGGTCGAGCGCACCACGACCGCCATGTCCGACCACGCGACCCCGTCGACCAGGTGCGCCCGGCGCAGCTGGTCGGCGACCCACGCCGCCTCCTGCGCCTCGGTCGGCAGCAGCCGGACGTGCACCGCGCCGTCCCGCGGCTGGTCCGGTTCGACCAGTTCGCGCTGCGGTCCGGAACCCGGCAGCCGCGCGGCGAGCCGCTGCACCGCTTCCCGGACCGCTTTGGACATCCGGTGGTCGACGGTGAGCACCTCGGTGCTCGTGCCGTCCGGATCGGCGTCGACGAGGCACCGCGGGTCGGCGCCGCGGAACGAGAAGACCGCCTGGTCCGGGTCTCCGGCCAGCAGGTACTCGGAGGCCGTGCCGCCGAGCATCCCGATCAGCCGGAACTGCTGCGGGTCGAGGTGCTGACCGTCGTCGACCAGCAGGTACCGGACGCGTTCGCGCTCCGCGCGCAGCAGGTCGGGGTCGGAGTCCAGCGCCAGCAGCGCCGAGTTCACCAGTTCGGCGGCGTCCAGTTCGGCGGGCTGCGAGCCGCCCGCACCGCGCAGCAGCGTGACCTGCTCGTACTGCCGGGCGAACTTCCCGGCCGCGATCCACTCCGGACGGTCGTGCCGCCGACCGAGCTCGATCAACTCGGCCGGGCCCAGCCCGCGTTCGGCGGCCCGCAGCAGCAGATCGCGCAGTTCCTCGGCGAATCCGGGGACGGTCAGCGCGGGGCGCAGCGGCTCCGGCCAGTCCCTCGCCCCGTCCTCGACGTCGCCGTCCAGCAGCCGCCGCACGAGGGCGTCCTGGTCCGGTCCGCTGAGGAGCTTCGGCGGCGGTAGCCGGTCGCGCACGGCCTGCAACCGCAGCACGGAGAACGCGTAGGAGTGCACCGTGCGGACCAGCGGCTCCGGCGCGGTGCGCAGCTCCGCCGACTCGGCGGTGAGCCGCCGGGTGATCTCGGTGCGCATCCGCGCGGCGGCGCGTCGGCTCGCGGTGAGCACCAGCACGTTCTCCGGCGATGCGCCGCGGTCGCGGATGCGCTCGGCGGCGACCTCGGCGAGCAGCGTGCTCTTGCCGGTCCCGGGTCCACCGAGGACCCGCAGGAACCCGCCGCCGTGCGCGAGGACGCGGTCCCCGGCCGCCCCCCAGGACAGTCGCCGCGGACCGGTGCCGGTGCGGCGGACGAGCACGGGAGCGGTCGGGGATGGCACGCACCGATGGAACCACGCGCCGCCGACACGCCTGGCAAGCGGTTCGGGTCAGGCTCCGGTCAACCGACTCTTAACTGAACCTTTTGGTGGTACAAACCAATTTCGCCCTCTGCGAAGGTGCGGATCAACCGCGGACTCCCCCGCCCGCGGTGACCCCGAAAAAACGCGCGCCCCCGAGCGCGACCACCTTCCAGGAGGACACGTGAGAAAGGTCCGGAAGAACCTGCTGACCTGGGCCGGAGCCGGTGCCGCCGCGGCGTTCGCGGTGGCTCTCGGCGCCGCCCCCGCGCTGAGCGCCCCCGCGCACTCCTCCCCCGACGCCGCCGCCTCCCCGGTGGCCGCCTCCCCGTACCTCTACCTCGGCTGGGGCAATCCGCCGAAGCCGAGCGAGGTGATGAAGGCGACCGGCGTGAAGGACTTCACCCTGGCGTTCGTCCTCGCCGACGGCTCCTGCAACCCCAGTTGGGACGGCACCCGGCCGCTGGACGCCGACAAAGCGGCCATCGAGGAGATCCGCTCCGCGGGCGGCGACGTCATCCCGTCCGTGGGTGGCTACAACGGCAGCAAGCTCGGCGAGGTCTGCCAGGACGCCCAGTCGCTCGCGGGCGCCTACCAGAAGGTCCTGGACGCCTACCAGCTCAAGGCGATCGACATCGACATCGAGGCCAACGAGTTCGAGAACGACGCCTCGCAGCAGCGCGTGCTGGAGGCGCTGAAGATCCTCAAGGAGAAGAACCCCGGCGTGCGCACGGTGGTGACGTTCCCGACGCTGAACACCGGCCCGAACGACGTCGGCAAGCGGCTGATCGCCAAGGCCAAGGAGGTCGGCGCGGACGTCGACGTCTGGACGCAGATGCCGTTCGACTTCGGCGGCAACGACATGGCGCAGGACACCATCAAGGCCACCGAGGCGCTCAAGGACCTGCTCAAGAGCACCTTCGGCTACAGCGACGCCGACGCCTACGCGCACACCGGCATCTCGTCGATGAACGGCAAGACGGACCAGAGCGAGACCGTCGACCAGGCGGCGTTCGGCAAGATCGCCGACTACGCCAAGCAGAAGGGCCTGGGACGCCTGAGCTTCTGGTCGGTCAACCGGGACCGGTCGTGCCAGGGCGGCGGTGCGGCGTCCGACTCGTGCAGCGGCATCGACCAGCAGCCGTGGGAGTTCACCAAGATCGTCGCCGGCTTCGCCGGTTGATGAGGGACGGTTCCCCGGGCACCCGGCCCCGCCGGGCGCCCCGGGGCACCGGCCACAATCGACGGCATGGACGAGGAAACGGTCGAGCAGGTGCGCGCGGTCGTCGCGGCCATCCCACCGGGGCGGGTGCTCGCCTACGGCGACGTCGCCGAACTCGCGGGCCTGCGCTCGGCCCGCCTGGTCGGCCGCATCCTGGCCGAGGACGGCGCCGACCTGCCGTGGCACCGCGTGCTCCGCTCCAACGGCACGGTCGCCGACCACCTCCGCCACCGGCAGCTGGAACTCCTCCGCGCCGAAGGTGTCCTCGCCGACGGCGCCCGCGTCGACATGCGCACCTACCGCTGGGGCGGCTAGCGCGTGTTTTCTAAGCGGCGTCAGCCGCTTTCTCCTTCGGTGAGCGGTCTCGCAACCGGCACCGCCACGCACAGCATCCGAAACACTCCCTAGCTCCCGGGTGCGGCCCGCCACCTCGGCAGTTGCTCGGACACCAGGCGCACCAGCGCCGCCGTCCGGGACCGGTCGGGCAGTGCGCAGGGGATGTCGGCGGCCACCAGCGGCGCCGCCGTGACCGGACCGACGCAGGCGACGAACACGCTGCCGCGCAAGGACTTCCGCAGCTCCTCGCCCCGCCCGGTGCGGTCCGCGCGGCCCAGCGCGTTCGCGGCGGCCGGGGCGCTGGTGAACGTCAGCGCGTCGACCTCACCCGCGATGACCGCGTCGAGCAACCGGTCCAGCGCGGGCAGGTCGACCGGGTCGGTCCAGCGGTACACGCGCACCGGGAGGACCTCGGCACCCGCCCGGCGCAGCCGTTCCCGGAACTCCGCCATGGGTTCGCCGTGCACCTGGACCACGACGCGCTTGCCGTCGACGCCCCGGGACAGCAGGTGGTCGAGCACTTCGCGGGACTCCTCGGTGGGCGAGGTCCACGCCGCGTCGCCGAGTCCGCCACCGCGGAGCGCGCCGCGCGCCTTCGCCCCGCGCGCCACCAGCTCGGCCGATCGCAGGTGCTCGCGCAACCGCGCCCCGAGCCCGAGTTGGTCGGCGGCCTCCAACCAGCCGCGGAAGCCGACCCCGGTGATGGCGACGACGTGGTCGACCGGCGCGGCCAGCACCGCCTCGGTCGCCGCGACGAGCTCGCCGTCCTCCGGCAACGGCACGGTGTGCATCGCGGCGGCGCGCAGCACGCGCGCTCCGCGCCGCTCGAACAGTGCGGAGATCTCATCGGCCTTGCGCTCTGCGGTCACCCCGACGGTGCAGCCGCGCAACGGTGTTCCTTCGTGCACGGCACCATCGTCACACGCCGTCAGAGCACTTCGAGCACCATCTGCGAGGCCCGTTCCAGGCCGCTCAGCGACTCGGACGTGGAGCGCGGGTGCAGCGCGTGCACCGCGAGCCGGAACAGCAGCGCCCGCAGCAGCGCCTGCGGCCATTCCGACAGGTGCGACCACCGCTCGACGATGTTCGGATCGGCGCCGCCCCAGGCCAGCGCGTCGATGACGGCGACCGCGGCCGCCCACTCGGCGGGCCGCCAGTACGGGTTGAAGTCGATGATCCCGGGCGGCCCGTCGTCGCCGAACAGCACGTTGCCGAACAGGTCGCCGTGCACCACCTGCGGCCGCAGCTCGACGTCGCGGCGCGACCCGGCGAGCACGTCGTAGAGCCGTCCGCCCTTCTCCTGCGGCAGCACGTACTCCTCGTCACCCCACGCCATCCGGTCCGCGACCGCGTAGATGTCCTGCCGGGCGTCGAGGAACCGGGGGCGGGCCAGGAACCGGCTCGCGGAGTGCAGCCGCAGCGACATGGCCACCACGTCGTCGTGCCGCGGTTCGGGCCGTCCGGGCAGGTTCCGGCTGGCCGACCAGCCGGACACCACGTAGCGCCCGTCGGTGGAGCGCACCGGCCGGGACACCCGCACGTCCTCGGGCTCCAGCAGGTCGAGCGTCTGCGCCACCCACGCGGCCTCCGCCGTGTTGGCGGCCGGTTTGAGCACCACGTCCCCGCACCGCCAGGCGACCGCGCCCTCCAGCAGCTCGGGTTCTTCGACGCGCGCACCGAATGCCGCGCGCACGTGCGGCGGTGGCGGCTCCGGCGTAGGGATCACGGTCCAGACGCTACCTCGATGACGGCCGATTCCGTAGCAGGCGCTCCGGACGCACGTGCCGCGAAGCGGCGGCGCGGGGTTCCCGGAAGCCGGGAACCCCGCGACCCGCCGGGCGTCAGTACGTCGGCAGGCTCGGGTCGACCTCGGTGGCCCAGCCCAGGACACCGCCGCCGACGTGCACGGCGTCGGCGAAGCCGGCCTTGTGCAGCGCGGCCAGCGCCTCGGCCGAGCGCCCGCCGGACTTGCAGTGCAGGACGATCTTGCGGTCCTGCGGCAGCTCCGACAGCGCCTCGCCGGACAGGATGCGGTCCTTCGGGATCAGCTTCGAGCCGTCGATCTTGACGATCTCGTACTCGTGCGGCTCCCGGACGTCGATGAGCTCGAAGTCCTCGCCCCGGTCGAACATCTCCTTGAGCTCGCGCGGGGTGATGGTGCTGTTCACCGCGGCCTGCTGGGCGTCGTCGGACACCACGCCGCAGAACGACTCGTAGTCGATCAGCTCCTTGACCGGCTCGGCGTTCGGGTCCTTGCGGATCTTGACTGTCCGGTAGCTCATCTCCAGCGCGTCGTAGATCATCAGGCGGCCCAGCAGCGTCTCACCGATGCCGGTGATCAGCTTGATCGCCTCGTTGACCATGATCGACCCGATGGACGCGCACAGGACACCGAGCACCCCGCCCTCAGCGCAGGACGGCACCATGCCGGGCGGCGGCGGCTCGGGGTACAGGTCGCGGTAGTTCGGGCCGTACTGGTCCCAGAACACGCTCGCCTGGCCCTCGAACCGGAAGATCGAGCCCCACACGTACGGCTTGCCCAGCAGCACCGCCGCGTCGTTGACCAGGTAGCGGGTGGCGAAGTTGTCGGTGCCGTCCAGGATCAGGTCGTAGTCGCGGAAGATGTCGAGCGCGTTGTCCGACGTCAGGTGCGTCTGGTGCAGGTTGACCTGGACGAACGGGTTGACCTCGGCGATGGAGTCGCGCGCCGACTCCGCTTTCGGCCGCCCCAGGTCGGACTGGCCGTGGATGACCTGGCGGTGCAGGTTGGACTCGTCGACCGCGTCGAACTCGACGATGCCGAGGGTGCCGACTCCGGCGGCGGCGAGGTACAGCAGCGCCGGGCTGCCGAGCCCGCCGGCGCCGACGACCAGCACCTTGGCGTTCTTCAGCCGCTTCTGCCCCTCCACCCCGACGTCCGGGATGATCAGGTGGCGGCTGTAGCGCGCGACCTCTTCCTTGGTCAGCTCCTCCGCCGGTTCGACCAGCGGCGGCAGCGACGTTGCGCCGGACATTCCCAGCTCCTCCTCGATGGTCGGTACCGGCCGCACAGCGGCGAGCACCTCAAGCGTCCCCGCGAAGCCGTGACGACCCCGCGGAATCTGCAACGCAAGATTGGCCGATGGCCTTCCGCATCCCAAGCTACTCCCACGATCCGGGAGCGGAGGTGACCGGTCTCACCTTTCAGTGGTGGGGGTCACCGACCGGGAACGGCCAGGCGTTGGGGCGGCACACGAAGCCGTCGGCGGGGATGAAGGTGCCCTGGTCGGCCACCTTGTTCAGCTCGTGCAGCTCGTTGTTCGACACGCTGAACGACTGCTGCATCATCACCGGCGCCAGCGCCCCCGGCGCGGGGCAGCCGACGTGCTTGTTGCCGAAGACGTGCCCGACCTCGTGGTTGATCGCGTAGCGCCGGTAGGTGCCGATGTCGCCCTGGAAGGCCACCGCGCCCCGGATCCAGCGGGCCGCGTTGAGGTAGACCATCTCCCCCTTGCGGCACGAGCTGTCGAACGGCACGCCGTCGCTGTAGTCGCACGCCTCCCGCGCGGTCTGCTGGCTGACCAGGATGACCCGGAAGTCCGGCCGCGGTCCGGAGGCGTCCACCCGCTGCAACGAGATCCCGCCCGCCTGCGGGTTGGTCCAGCTGCGCGGATCGGACAACGTCTCCTGCACGAGGTTGCCGAAGCTGTCGTTGCCCTCGGACAGCTGGACGCCGACCTCGACCTCCACGCTGTAGCGGTAGAGGTGGCCCTGCCCGATGACCGGCGAGTGCCCCGGCAGCACCTGGAACGTGCGCGCGCCCGCCTGCGGGATCGGTGCGCCGGGCGGCAGGTCCGCGGAGAACATGCCCGGGTCGTACTTCTGCCCCGGCGGGGCCTCGGTGACGATCGGCTGCTCGGGGTTCTGCGCGAGGTTCGTGGGTTTGTCGTCGCTGGTCCGACTGCTGCCGGGCCCCACGGTCTGGAAGACCGCGAGCGCGCTGACCACGATGAGCAGCGGAACGGCGTAGATCCGCCACCCGTAGCGGGACAGCACCCCTCGTCGGCGTTCGCCGTCCGCGCCCTCCTCGTCGGACTCGGCCGCCGGCCGCCAGGACGCGGCGAGGGGCTCGCCCCGGTCCCGATCCTCGGTGCGTCGCCGCCGACCATCGGACGACGAGCGGGAACCACGAGGTCGGTGGGGCGGGAGGGTCACAGTTCCTAGAGTGCCACAGCGGACATCGCGCACCAGGACCTACTGGGCGCACCGAGTGACGACGCCGACGAAGACCACACGAATCGAGGCACCCCGATCACCACGAGGAGTCGGCGTCGACCAAGCCGAGAACGGCGCGTGCCACCATCCGGGGACGCTCCATCTGAGCAACGTGCCCTGTCCGGGGTAACACGAGCAGCCGACCCCGCGGCAGCGTCGCCGCGGTCCGCGGCGCCTTCCGCGCGCTGACCACCCGGTCGGCCAGCCCCCACACCACCAGCGTCGGCGCGGCGACCTGCCGCAGCCGCCACCACAGCGACCGCGACGGCGGCACCAGCCAGGACAGCAGCAGCGCGGTGGTCGTGCGCCCGAGCGACGGTCCCGCCCACGGCAGCGCCTCGCGCTCCCGGAACTCCTCGGCGGCCTCGGCGACGCGGTGCGCGGGCACCGAGTCCGGTTCGGCGAAGCACAGCCGCATCAGTCGTTCGGCGCGCTCGTGCGGGGTGACCGCGGCCAGTCGGCGCCGGGCCCGCGCCCCGACGACCGGCAGCAGCGCGGGCACGATCCGCGCATCGGACAGCCTGCGGGGGTCGGGCCGCAGGTCCGGCATGGCCGGGGAGATCAACGTCAGCGTCGCGACCAGGTCCGGGCGGGTCGCGGCGAGCTCGACCGCCACGGCGCCGCCGAACGAGTTCCCGGTGAGGTGGACCGGACCGGCCCCGAGCCCGTCCAGGTACCGGGCCAGCACGTGGGCGTGGGCCTGCCGTCCGAAGTCGAAACCCGGCGGCGGTTCGCTGTGGCCGAAGCCCGGCAGGTCCACGGCGATGCTGCGCAGCCGCCCGGACAGCTGGCGGGACAGGTCGGTCCAGTTCGTCGCGGAGCCCGCCAGTCCGTGCAGGTGCACCGCGATCGGCGCGTCGGGCGCGGGCCCGGGGGTCTCGCGAGCGTGCAGCCGCAGCGGCCCCCAGCGGGTGTCGATGACGGTGCAGTGCCCGGGCGGCGGGGTCGCGGTCAGGTCCAGCGGCGGAATGCCGTCCACCGCGAGCGGTACCCTCGTCAATTCGCGGCGGAGCGGCGCGGCCGATGTCGTCGTCACGACTTACAGGATGCCGCCCGGACCAAACCAGCAGCGCGGCGCGCAGCGCCTCCGTGGGGGGGGTGGCGGTCGGGCCGCGGTCGGGCGACGGGCGGGCGGGAGTCGGTGCGTGCGTCTACCGGCGAGTAGAGTCATGATGCCCGGGGTCGCCCCGCGGCCCCCGACAGGGAAGGAACCGGGTGGAGGCGAGGATGACCGAGACCGCGCAGCCGAGCCGGGGGGTCCGGCTGCCCCGCGACGCACGCCGGGCGCAGCTGCTGGAGGCCGCGCAGCACGTGTTCGTGCACAACGGGTACCACGCGGCGGCGATGGACGACATCGCCGAGCGCGCAGGGGTCAGCAAACCGGTCCTCTACCAGCACTTCCCGGGCAAGCTGGAGCTCTACCTCGCACTGCTGGAGACGCACGGCAACGACCTGGTCCGCCGCGTCCGGCAGGCCATCGAGTCCACTCCGGACAACAAGCAGCGGGTGCGGGCGGCGGTCGGCGCGCTCTACGAGTTCGTCGACGGCGAGGGCCAGGCGTTCCGGCTGGTCTTCGAGTCCGACCTGCGCGGCGAGCCGGCGGTGGAGAAAGCCGTCGAGTCCGCCCTGTCCAGCTGCATCGACGCGGTGGCCGAGGCGGTCACCGCCGATGCCGGGCTCGACGCCGACCGCGCCCGGCTGCTCGCGGTCGGCCTGGTCGGCCTCAGCCACGTCACCGCTCGCTACTGGCTGGACGAGCAGCGGTCCATTCCCCGCGAGGAAGCGGTGAACCTGATGTCCACGCTGGCCTGGAAGGGGCTGGCGGGCTTCCCCCTCCAGTCGTGACGGGCGAGGCCGGGAGGGAACGCGCCGCCCTCCCGGCCTGCGCCGCTCACCGGACCGACACGCCCTGAGCCCGTTCGGCCGCGGTCGTGACCAGGCGACCGATCCTGGACGTGATCTCGCCGGCGCGCTCCAACGGCAGCATGTGCCCGGCCCCCGCGTAGAGCAGCAGCTCCGCCTCCGGGACCGCATCGGCGATCCGCCGCGCGTGCGGGAGCGGGCAGAGGCGGTCGTCGAGCCCGGCGGCGATCACCGTCGGCTTGGCGCGCAGCGCCTCCAGCACGCGGATCCGGTCGTGCGCGGCGAGCGACTCGCGGAACCCGGCCATGTTCGCCGGGTGGCAGCCGGCGACCCACTCGGCGGTCGCCGCCACGTCGGCGGGGTCCGGGTCGGTGCCGAACAGCAGCCACCGCAGCCCCGGCCGCAGCGGTCCGGCCTGCGGGCTGAACCGGCGCCCGCGTGCGACGGCGAGCCGCCTGCGGACCACCCGCTCGACCCGGTTGACCAGCGCGGCCACTGGCCGCGGCAGTCCCAGGTCGGGCGCCACCAGATCGCCACCGGAGGTCCCCACCAGGGCGACCGCGGCCACCCGCGCGTCGAACAGCTCCGGGTGCCGCTCGGCCAGCGCCATGATCGTCATGCCGCCCATGGAATGCCCGGCGAGCACCAGCGGGCCGTCCGCGACCAGCTCGGTGATCAGCTCCGCCACGTCGTCGGCGCACCGGGCGATGTGCGCGCTCCCCGGCGGCGCCGGGTCGCTCTCGCCGTGGCCGCGCAGGTCGAAGCGCAGCGTGCGGACCGGCACGTCGGCCGCCTTCGGCAGGCCGGTCGCCACCCGCTCCCAGGCGTGCCTGGTCAGCGCCCAGCCGTGCACGAACAGCACGGTGACCGGCGCGTCCGCGGGGCCGTCCACCACGACGCGCAGCCGGGTGCCGTCGCTGGTGGTGAACTCGGTGATCGGTGCGGTGTCGAGTTTCATCGGACCAGGAACGCCTTCCTCCACCAGCGCATACCGGGCTTGCCGACCAGCCCGGCCTCGCGCAGGAACGCCATGATCTTCTCGCCGCCCCAGTGCAGCGTGTCCTGGAAGTGCGGGTTCTCCCACGCCGCCCGGTGCGCGTCGCGCGGGCGCAGGCCGACGGCCTTGTAGACGCGGGGGTTGATCAGGCTGTAGCAGATGCAGTAGGAGACCAGCGCCGTCCAGTACTGGTGGTAGGCGCGCTCCGCGGCGTTGCACTTCGCCATCAACCGGACCACCTCCTCGCGGGCGAAGGTGACGTGCCGGGCCTCTTCCAGCACGTGGATCCGGTTGACCATGCGGACCAGCGGCTGGACGTCCTCGTCGTACATCTGGTCCCGCTGGAAGCGGTCCAGGATCTCCTCGGCGACGAGGATCGAGGCGTACGCGGACGGGCCCTTCAGCGTCGCGGGCAGGAATCGGCCGCCCAGGTGCAGCAGCGGCACCGGCCCGTAGGCGGGTGCGCCGATCCGGTCCACCGCCTTGCCGAACATGGTCGAGTGGCGGCACTCGTCGGCGATCTCGGTGAGCGCGTACTGCGCGTGGTTGCTGCGCGGATCGGAGTCGTAGAACTGCTTGAGCAGCATCTGCATCAGCAGGACCTCGAACCACAGCCCGTTGGAGGCGATGCTGGCGAACTCGTGCTTGGTCAGCTCGACCCGCTGCTCCTCGGTGAGCCGGTCCCAGTACTCGGTGCCGTACAGCGAGCTGCGCTTGAACGGGATGTAGGGCTTGCCCTCCGCCAGGGGGGCGTCCCAGTCGACGTCGACCTCGGGGTCGTAGCTGTTCTTGGCGGACGACCTCAGCAGCCGTGCCGCGGTCTTCTCCCGGTCGTTGACCTGCAGGGCCCTGCTCATCCGGCCATCTCCCCTTCGAGCTGCCGCAGACGCATATTGCATGTTACTTCCAGTAACAGTTACCTTGGGTAGCGTGAGCGACATCTCTCGCCCTGTCAAGACCGCTGCGCAGCAGAACCCCCGAGGCGACGCGCGGCGGGAGCGCTGGCGCGAGCACCGCCGCGCCCGGCGCGCCGAGTTCGTGGACGCCGCGGTGCGCGCGATCGGCAAGCACGGCGCCGAGGTCGGCATGGACGACATCGCGGCCGAGGCCGGGGTCAGCAAGCCGGTCCTGTACCGGCACTTCAGCGACAAGAGCGACCTGTACGTGGCCGTCGGCGAGTGGGGCACCGAGCTGCTGATGGAGCGGCTGCGACCGCTGCTGGCCGAGAGCGGCAGCCCCAACCAGCGCATCCACCGCCTGATCGACGCCTACCTGGGCACCATCGAGCAGTACCCGGACCTGTACCGGTTCGTGGTGCAGCGGACCTTCGCCGACAAGCCGGTCCGCGCCGACCCGGTGTCGGCGGAGAAGACCGTGATCGCCAACTCGCTGTCGCGCATCCTCGGCGAGTACATGCGGATGCTCGGCCTCGACTCCGGAGGCGTGGAGGCGTGGAGCCACGGCCTGGTCGGCATGGTGCAGGCCAGCGGTGACTGGTGGCTGGAGCGCCAGTCGATGAGCCGCGGCGACCTCACCGCCTACCTGGCGCAGATCATCTGGTACGCGATCGACGGCGTGCTGCGGGCGGCGGACATCGTGATCGACCCGGACGAACCGCTCGAACTCGACGGCGACAGCGGGCTCCGCCTGGTCGCCGACGACACCGGTACCGAAGCCACCGGCAACTGAAGGAGCGCCCGATGCAGGAGCACGACCACGACGAGGACGACTACCGGGGCCGGGCGACGGTGTCGACCGAAGATCGCGAGATCTCCGTCGACGTGGTGTTGCGCGGGCACTTCCAGCCCATCGACGGCAGGTTCCACTGGTACGGCCGGGTCGCGGCGCACGACGAGGTGCGCGAGCTCGCCGACGGCCGGAAGAAGGACGTGGTGTTGCGCACACCGCAGGGCGAGGCGGTCGGCACGCTGTCCGACCCGGACCCGTGGGGCCGCTACCGGATCACCGGTGTCGGACGACCGCCGTTCCCCGTGCTCACCGAAGCGGACCTGCGCTGAGACGACGGAGGGCGTCCCGGGACCGCTCCCGGAACGCCCTCCGCCACGATCGCGGGACGGTCGTCCGCCCCGCGCACGCTTGGACGCTCAGCCCACGCCGAAGCCGACGCGCGGCGCCTCCGACGCCCCGATCTCCACGTAGGCCACCTTGCCGGACGGCACGATGAACCGGCGGCCCTTCTCGTCGGTCAGGGCCAGCACGCCGTCAGCGTTCTTCAGCGCGTCGGCGACCAGCGACTCGACCTGCTCGGGGGACTGTCCGCTGGCGATCGTCAGCTCACGCGGGCTGTCCACGACGCCGATCTTGACCTCCACGCCGAACCTCCGTTGGAACTCGAACTCAGATGGATGCGGCCAGGCTATCCCAGCCCGCTCACCACCGGCGCCAACACCGCGCCTCAGAGCCCGTCTTCGAACTCGTTGTGCGTGGCGGTGCCGGGAGCGGAACCTCAGCGGCGGTGCCGGTTGCGAGACCGCTCACCGAAAGAGAAAGCGGCTGACGCCGCTTACCACGCCCCGCCGGAACCAAGTTCAAAGACAGGCTCTGATCAGCCCAGGCCGAGCCGGCCCATCCGCTTGGTGTGGTTGTTCTGCAGTCGGCGGAACATCGCGGCGATGCCGGTGAGGTCGCCGGAGCCCTTGATGATCAGCTCGGCGAGCGCGTCCCGCTCGGCCACCACCCGCTGCGCCTGCGTCATGGCCTCCCCGAGCAGCCGCCGGCCCCACAGCGTGAGCTTGTCCCGGAGCGTGCGGTCCTGCTCGCAGGCCGCCTGCACCTCGCGCTCGGCGAACGCGGAGTGCCCGGTGTCGGCCAGCACCGCCAGCACCAGCTGCCGCGTCGTCGGGTCGAGCCACTCGGCGACCTCGCGGTAGAAGTCGGCCGCCAGACCGTCACCCACGTACGCCTTGACCAGCGACTCCAGCCACGAGTGCGGCGCCGTGGACGCGTTGAAGTCGTCGAACGGCGCGGCGAACGGCTGCATCACCTCGTCCACCGCCACGCCCCGGCTCGCGAGGTGCTGTTCGAGCAGCTTGTAGTGCCCGATCTCCGCTGCCGCCATGCTGGCCAGGGCCGCCCGCCCGGTCAGCGTGGGCGCGGTCCGCGCGTCCTCGGCGAGACGATCGAAAGCCGACAGCTCCCCGTAGGCCAGGGCCGCGAGCAGGTCGACCACGCCCTCCTCGTAGCGTTCGTCGGCACCACCGGACAGCGTCGCGCTCTGGTCAGCCTCACTCATGTCAGGCAGCGTAACCGGCGGCGCCACGCCGTGGCCGCGCCCACGACGACCATCACCGGCCAACAGGTATCCTCGGCTCCGGAGGCTTCGGTGTCAGGCGGTGCGGTTTCCCCGCAGGGTCGGCTCCCTCCACGTCACGGTCCGGTCGTCCAGGGGCGGCCGAGCGGGACGGCCCCGGGACACCGCCGGCGCGAGCGCCCCGAACGCTCGCGGCACCCCGACGCCGAGAGGAAGAACCAGCTGGACCAGTACCGCTGGGCGAACAGAGGCGCGCACCATCACGTCGGTGACCACGAGCACATCGCGCGGCCGCGACCACGCAGCCGCGCCGCCGGGAGGACGTCACGACGGATCGGCCCGTTGCGGGAGGCGTGCGCGCGAGTACCGAGAGAGGCGATCATTCTGACGTTCACCAACAGCCAGGCCACCGACGGCCTCGAAGATCGGACAGGGGGCGGCGGCCCCGACATCGTTTCCGCGGTGTCGTCCGGCGCCCCCACCTTCGCCGAACTGGACGTGCACCCGGACATCGTCCGCGCGCTGCACGAGTCCGGCATCGAGCACACCTTCGCCATCCAGGAGCTGACGCTGCCGCTGGCGCTGCGCGGCGAGGACCTGATCGGCCAGGCGCGCACCGGCACCGGCAAGACGCTCGGCTTCGGCGTCCCGCTGCTGCAGCGGCTTCAGCTGCCCGGCGACGGAACTCCGCAGGCGCTGGTCGTGGTGCCGACCCGCGAGCTGTGCCTGCAGGTCACCCGCGACCTCACCGAGGCGGGCAAGCACTTGGGCGTGCGCACCGTCGCCGTCTACGGCGGGCGGCCCTACGAGGAGCAGATCGCGGCGCTGCGCGAAGGCGTCGACCTGGTCGTCGGCACCCCCGGTCGGCTCCTGGACCTCGCCGAGCAGCGGCAGCTGGTCCTCGGCAAGGTCCGCGGCCTGGTGCTCGACGAGGCCGACGAGATGCTCGACCTGGGCTTCCTGCCCGACGTCGAGCGGATCATGCACATGGTCCCCGAGCAGCGGCAGACGATGCTGTTCTCGGCCACCATGCCGGGCCCGATCCTCACCCTGGCCCGCACGTTCATGACCCGGCCCACGCACATCCGCGCCGAGCAGGCCGACGAGAGCGCGGTCCACGAACGCACCCGCCAGCTCGTCTACCGCGCGCACGCGATGGACAAGACCGAGCTGATCGCCCGCGCGCTGCAGGCCGAGGGACGCGGGCTGACCATGATCTTCAGCCGCACCAAGCGGCAGGCGCAGAAGCTCGCCGACGACCTCGTCGAGCGCGGGTTCGCCGCCGGGGCGGTGCACGGCGACCTGGGCCAGGGCGCCCGGGAGAAGGCGCTGCGCGCCTTCCGCTCCGGCAAGGTCGACACCCTGGTCGCCACCGACGTCGCCGCCCGCGGCATCGATGTGGCGGGCGTCACGCACGTGATCAACCTGCAGTGCCCGGAGGACGAGAAGACCTACGTGCACCGCATCGGGCGCACCGGCCGCGCCGGCCGCGAGGGCGTGGCGATCACCCTGGTCGACTGGGACGAGGAACCGCGCTGGAAGCTGATCAGCGACGCACTCGGCCTGGACAAGCCGCAGCCGGTCGAGACCTACTCGACCTCGCCGCACCTGTTCAGCGACCTGGACATCCCGGAGGACGTCACGGGTCGGCTCCCGCTGGCCAAGCGAACCCGGCCCGGCCTGGAGGCCGAACCGGACGGCGAGGTGCGCAAGAGCCACGGCAACCGCCGTCGCCGCCGCACCCGCAGCGGCGTGGAGCAGAAGCCCGCGGACGGCGACACCGCCGGCACCGACGAGACCCGCCCGGCGGGCCGCCGCAAGCGGCGCCGCACCCGGGGTGGCGTCGACGTCGCCGCGAACGCGCAGTCGTCGGACTCGGCGAGCGGGGCCGGTGACGGCGACGAACGCCCCCGCCGTCGGCGCCGCAGGCGGCGCGGCTCGGCAGCCGCGACCGGCGAACCGGGCGACGCCGCGGGCGCGCACAGCGGTCGCTCCGACGACGGCGCCGCGTAGCTAAGCTGGCCCGGAACGCCAGAGCCGATCTAGGAGTCGCCAGTGGTCCGGCCGGAACGGCGCACGAAAGCCGACGTCGCCGCCGCGGTGGTGCTGGTCGCGGCCGTGATCGCGGGCTCGGCGGTGGTGTGGTTCAACAGCGACGCGCGTGCCACGGTCTCGCAGACCGCACCCCGACCGCTGCCGGAGCAGCCGCCAGCGGTGGCCGTTCCGCCGACGCTGACCGAGGCGTGGCGCGCGCCGAGCCCGGCCACGCCGGTCCCGGTGGTGGCCGGTCCGGCCGTCGTGACCGGGGCGGGCTCGGAGGTCGTCGGCCGGGACCCGGTCACCGGGCAGCCGAGCTGGTCGTACTCCCGCGACATTCCACTGTGCACGGTCGGCTCGGAGTGGAACCGGGCCCTCGCGGTCTACCGCAAGTCGCACAACTGCAGCGAGGTGACGTCGCTGCGCGGGGCCACCGGCGTGCGCGGTCCGCAGCGCAATTCCGACGCCGAGTTCGGCACCCGACTGCTCTCCGACGGCACCTACGTCACCGCGACCGGCCGCCGCACCTTCGAGTCGTGGCGGTCGGACATGGTGCTCACCGAGCAGTACGGCATCCCGGTCGACCTGAAGAACCCGGACAACAACATCGAGCGCCCGGACTGCACCTACTCGTCGGTCGCCGTCGGTGAGGCGCGCATCGGCGTGATCGAGAAGTGCCCGGGCACCACGCTGGGCGACCGGGTCACGATGCTCAAGACCCACCCGAAGGACTACGAGAAGTCCGAGCAGGTGTTCAGCACCGGCCTCGGCAGCACGCAGACGAGCGTCGTCGCGGTGAACGAGAAGCGGGTCGCGGTGCTGGTCCGGGACCGCTCCGAGGTGCTGGTCTACAACACCGGCGGTTCGATCGCCGCCCGCTACCCGGTGCACCTCGGCCCCGCCGACCTCCACGGGAACGTCCAGGTGGAGCCGACCCGCACCGGCTCGCACGTCTACTGGCACACCGGCGCGGACACCCTGGCCCTGGACCCGACCACGCTCACCCCGCAGTGGACCGTCCCGGACGCGCTGGGCCCGGGGATCGACTTCGGCGGCCGGGTCCTCGTCCCGGTCCGGGACGGTCTCGCGGTGCTCGACCCGGCGACCGGGGCGCGGGAGTGCGTCATCCCGGTCGACCGGCACGGCTACCCGGGTCCGGTGCAGCTCGGCGCGGCCGGCTCGACGCTGCTGGAACAGCGCGGCGACACCCTGGTCGCGCTGCGCTGAGTCCACTTCGGACGCTCAGGCCCACCACCAGAACCACAGCGAACCGAACACGACCACCAGGACGCACACCAGCGCCCAACCGCCGACGGTGTCGCGGCGGCGGTCCGACACGGCCTGCAGCACCACGGCCACGAGACCGCTGACCACCTGCCAGATCACCGCCGGGAGCCCGGGCCCCTCCTGCCCGTGCGCGGTCGCCCAGAACTGCATTCCGACCAGGGCGAGGCCGAGCACCAGGGACCCGGCCGCCAGCGATCCGGTGATGCCGCGCAACGCCGTACCGGCCCGGCTGGAGCGGACCGGACGGGCCCGCGCGTGCCGCGCGCGAGGTCGCACCACCACGTCGGGGTGGAGGTCGTCCCGCGGACGGCGCGGGTCCCGGGAGCCCGGTCGGCGCATCGGGTCGTCGGGCGATCGTGTCGGTCGCATGTCGTCGTCAGTCTCCCAGTGACGCCCACGGCGGCACCTCTGGTGCGGCCTGCCTGCCCTCCGGGCAGTGCGCGCGGAAATCGCACTGGGAGCAGTGCCGACCGGTGCGCGGCGGGAACAGTTCCTCGACGTCCCCCGACTCCGCGAACGCGTCAGTGGCGGCCTGGAGTTCCCCGGCCAGCCGCTCGGCCCGCGCCAACAGCTCGGCCAGCGACTCCTCGGTGTGGTCCCACCCGGCGACCTGCCCGCTCGGCAGGTGGTGCAGCTCCACCCGGTGGCACTCCTGGTGCAGGTTCTTGCGCGCCGCGAGCGCGTACAGCCCCAGCGCGAGCAAGTTCTTCGCGTCGTCCAGGCGAAGTCCGTGCCGCCCGGTCTTGTAGTCGACGACGACGAGCTCACCGTCGCGGTCGTCGAGGCGGTCCACCCGCCCCTCGGCGATGATCGTGCCGAGCGGCGCGGACACCCAGCGCTCGACGGCGACGACCGACAGTCCGGGGTCCAGTCGCGCCACGTACTCGCGGACCCAGCGCTGCGCCCGTTCCCGGTAGTCGGCGGCCTGCTCGCGGTCGGCGAATCCGTCGTTCTTCCAGTACTCGCGCACCAGCGCCGCGGCCCGTTCCGGAGTGCGGTGCGCGGGCCGGAGTTCGAAGAAGGCGCGCAGGGCGTTGTGCACGACGGCGCCGAGCGTGCTGCCCGCCCAGGCTCCCGCGCGCGAGGGCGTCGGCCGGTCGAGGTAGGTCATGCGGTACTTGCGCCTGCACAGCGCCCAGGTGGCGAGCCTGGCGGGCGTCACGCGCACCAGTCTGGCGGGAATGCCTTCAAGACTCAGCTGGCCCTGCACGCACACCACAGTACGCAGCTTCGCGCCCACACCACGATTCGCCCCGCCCGGCGCTCGTTTTCAGCCGATGACCTTGCTGCCGGTGCAGCGCTCCACCAGGCGATCCAGCGAATCGGGCGCAGTGGTCTCCTGGCCGATCTCGATCGTCTTGTTGGTGCCGTGGTAGTCGCTGCTGCCGGTCGGGATCAGGTCGAGGTCGGCGGCGAGCCCGCGCAACCGCTCCCGGGTGACCGCGTCGTGGTCGGGGTGGTCGATCTCGACTCCGCCGAGCCCGTGCTCGGCGAGTTCGGCGACGACCTCGGCGGTCACCACGGGCCCGCGCGCGGTCGCGAACGGGTGCGCCAACACGGTGATCCCGCCGGCCTCGGTGATCATGTCGATGGCCCGGCGCACGGGAGTGTCGGTGCGCGGCAGGTAGTAGCGCCCCCCGGCGCCGAGGTACCGCGCGAACGCCTCGTCCACGCTGCCCACCGTCCCGGCGCGCACCAACGCCCGCGCCAGGTGCGGACGCCCGCCCGGGGAGTCCGGCGGCAGTCCGGCCATCAGCTCGTCGGGATCGACCGGGAACCCGTCGTCGGCCATCCGCCGCGCCATCTCGCGCAACCGCTCCCGGCGCTCGGCGCGCAACCGCGCCTGCTCCGCGGCCAACGCCGGCGACTTCGGGTCGAACAGGTAGGCCAGCAGGTGCACGGTGATCTCGCGGCCCCGTCCGTCCGGCGACGAGCAGGACAACTCGGCCCCGGGCACCAACCGGAACCCGGACGCTCCGGACAGCTCCGACACGGCCTGCTCGGCCTCCGCCCACCCGGCCGCGGTGTCGTGGTCGGTCAGCGCGACCACGTCGAGCCCGGCCGCGACGGCGGCGGCGACGAGCTGCGCGGGTGTGTCGGTCCCGTCGGACTCGGTGGAATGCGTGTGCAGGTCGATTCGCACACCCATCAGTGTGACTGACGTGCCCTGCGCGGGCGCCGTCAGCCCGACGTCAGAGCTTGGCCGCCTTGCGCTTGCCGACCGCCGCACGACGCGCCTTGAGCATGGAGAAGCGGTCCTGCTGGCTCTTCTTGTCGCCGAAGACCAGCCCGGAGATCGCGTCCTCCACCTCGTCCGGGTTCGGCACGTACTCGATGCGGTTCAGCGCCTGGATCTGACCGGCGGACTCGACGACGAGCGTGCCGTAGCCGAGCACGCGACCCATCAGCGTGCGCGCGAAGGTGAGGTCGGTGACCTTCGTGATCGGCATCATCGCCACGTTGGTGGTGAAGATGCCGGTGGTGATGAGGAACCGCTTGTCGGTGACGACGATGCGCTCCACGTACCAGTCGAGGACCTGGTAGGTGAAGCGCACCAGCACGACCAACCCCGCGTACCAGAGGACGTTCTGCACCACGGCGTTGTTCTCCGGCAGCAGGTAGGACACCATCACGATGCCCAGGAGCAGCCCGACCGCCTCGAAGAGGTCCCAGACCAGGCATGCCCAGTGCCGCCGGACGCGAATGACCCGGCGTTCGGTGTCGAGCAGGTACTCGTCGGGATCCTTCGGTGCGAACACGGCACCCGCCTCCTGCGGCTCGCGTCTACCGTCGTTGTGTGGCGCGGCGTCGACCGGTCGTCCGCCGGTACCGCCCCTGATCGCTCAGACACCGCCCCGCGAGGAGTCGCCACGACGAGGCGGTGCCTGTGGGGTCCGCTGCGGGACCACCTGCCGCAGACCGGCCGGAACTACCGGAACAGGTTCTGCATGAAGGTGATGACCGCTTCGGCCGCCTGCTGCAGATTCGCCAGCACGCTGTTGACGAAACCACTCGCTTCGTTCGGCGAGGAGATCAGGAAGAAGAGGGCGAGCGCGATCCCGGCCCAGGTCAGGAGTTTCTTCATGTTCACTGTGACGCACCCCGTCCGAAATGCCCTTTGATAGCCGCAGGCGCCTGCTGATCCGTTGTACCGCACACCGCCGCTTTACGGCAGCTTTGTACCGCACTTGGGTCAGTCGGTTCCGGGCAGGCCCGGATCAACTACCCTCCGTGGCGGTGATCATATCGGAAAACCCGGTGATCCGCTGCGTGGGCGCCGTCATCCACGACCCGCGCGGCCGATTGCTGCTGGTCAAACGCGCACACGACCCCGAAAAGGGGAAGTGGTCCCTCCCTGGTGGCCGGGTGGAGCAGTCGGAATCGGACCATTCGGCAGTACGGCGCGAAGTTCGCGAGGAAACAGGACTCTCCGTCACCGTCGGGCCTCTCATCGGGCGCGTGTTCCGCCCCGGCCCGAAGGGAACGTTCGAAATCCTGGACTACTCCTGTTGGAGTAGTGGAACGGATCTTTCCCCTGGTGATGACGCCGCGGACGCGGTGTGGGCGGACAGTGCGACTTTCGCCACACTGGAACGGCAGAACGCGCTCACCACGGGCCTGGCGGACGCGTTGCGCCACTGGGATTGTTTACCCCGCAACGAGTGACGGGGCACGACCCTCCGGGGCGGCCTTCGGCCCCGCTGACGCGTTTCCGCCAAACGTGAAGCATAGTCATATCTCGCGGGTTGGGATTTCACCCGTTTCGCCGTGCTGCCGTGAGCTCGACTGCGGTCCGTTGCGTCGCCGGGTCCCCCAACGGGTATGGTTGCCCGTTGGCTGGTCGGGACCACCGACGGTGGGTGACCTGAGGGAGGTGAGGGATCGTTGAGCAGTGCGGATAGCGCACTCCCGTGCAGTACCAACCGCATCCCCGCCGGAGAGGTCGTTCTCTAGGTACGCCCACCGCCCCGAGGTGGACACGACGGCGCCGGCCGGGATGCGCGACCCGCGAGAGGAAACCCGCTCAGCGCCCCAGTGCCCCGAACCTCGGAGGTCGCCGTGCCCACTCTGCCCTCGCTCGGCCTGCGCAGCCGTCGCAACGGCCGCGGAACGCGCTCCGCGCCGCGCACCCCCGCTCCGCTGTCCGCCTACGTGGTCGACTGCGCCATCTACGTCGACGGCCACCGCCTTGAGGGCGAGTGGAACCACGACGACGCCATCGAGGAGGTCCGGCGGCGCGGTTCCGGGTTCGTCTGGATCGGGCTGCACGAACCCGACGAGGAGCAGATCAACGGCATCGCCGAGACCTTCGGGCTGCACGAGCTGGCCGTCGAGGACGCCGTGCACGCCCACCAGCGGCCGAAGCTGGAGCGCTACGACGACACGCTGTTCATGGTGCTCAAGACCGTCCGGTACGTGGAGAACGAGACGCTGACGGCCACCAGCGAGATCGTCGAGACCGGCGAGCTGATGGTCTTCGTCGGGCGGGACTTCGTGATCACCGTGCGGCACGGCAAGCACGCGGGGCTGGCCGAGGTGCGCACCCAGCTGGAGGCCGACCCCGAACAGCTCGCGCTGGGGCCGTCGGCGGTGCTGCACGGCATCGCCGACCACGTCGTGGACACCTACCTGGAGGTCACCGAAGCCATCCAGGACGACATCGACGAGATCGAGGCCGAGGTCTTCGAACCGCGCACCAAGATCGACGCCGAGCAGATCTACCTGATGAAGCGCGAAGCGATGGAGCTGCGGCGCGCGGTGCTGCCGCTGACCAAGCCGTTGCAGCGGCTGTCCGAGGGATACCTGCCGATGGTCGCCGACGAGGTGCGCTCCTACTTCCGCAACGTCGAGGACCACCTGGCGAAGGTGTCCGAGCAGGTCAACTCCTTCGACGAACTGCTGACCACGCTGGTCGACGCCACCCTGGCCAAGATCACGCTCCAGCAGAACACCGACATGCGCAAGATCTCGGCGTGGGTCGCGATCATCTCGACGCCGACGATGATCGCCGGGATCTACGGCATGAACTTCAAGGTGATGCCCGAACTGGACCTGAAGTTCGGCTATCCGATGACGCTGCTGGTGATGCTGATCTCCTGCATCGTGCTGTTCAAGATCTTCCGCCGGAACAAGTGGTTGTGAAGGGGGCGTTGTAACATGTCAGTGCCCGTTCGCGATCATCCGTTCGGGTTCTCTTCGCTCCCGGCCTTCCGCCGGGTGCGGTTCTCCTGTCCCGCAACGCCGTCCGCGATGACGGCTGCCCGAGCGCGCGAGGAGGTCGTCATGCACTGCGTCCCGCACGAGCGCGGCAGGCGGCAGCCTCTGCTCGAACGCCTCGCGCTGCGGCGAAGTCCCGTGCCGCGCCGGGATCTCGCCGAGCGGCACTTCAGGCACACCGCCTGGATCGAGCGAAAACCCGGCGCGATGTGGGACGCGATTCCCGCCGCGCCGAGCGCCGTGGTGCGCTGACGCCCCGGGGGGAATGACCGCGGGCCACATCGTGAAGCGAACGTCCTCGTCGACCGTCGTCCTTCACGCCGGAGGTACCGCCATGACCCGCTTGATCGTCAACAAGCTCACCTTCCTGCTGGCCCTGCTCATGGGCTGGATCATCACCGTCTTCGTGCTGATCGCGCAGCAGGTCTGATTCCATCCTCAGTGGACTCCGCGACCGCCTGGGCCGGGTCGGTCGCGGAGTCGGGGTTCGCGGCGGAACACCGCGAACCCCGTGGAAAATCCCGGAGAACGAGCGCTACTCCGTCGGCGGGCGCATCGCGAGCTTCGCGAGCATGTCGCGGCCCTGTTCGGCGTGCCGGGGTTGGGCCAGCACGTCGTAGCGGCCCGCGACCAGCTGGCTGGCCGAGGAGAAGTCCCGGCGGCCGCGCGTCGACGCGTAGCCGACCGCGGCGAACACCAGCCCGAACACGATGCCGGTGCCCAGGCCGACCAGCACCGGGCCGATCCAGGTGGCCTGCGTGGTGAACATGCCCATGATCAGGCCGACGAACAGACCGAACCAGGCGCCGGAGGCCGCACCGCCGCCGAGCACGCGCCCCCACGTGAGCCGTCCGGTCACGCGTTCCACCAACATCAGGTCGACGCCGACGATGGTGACCTCCTGCACCGGGAAGTCGTTGTCGGCCAAGTGATCGACCGCGCGCTGGGCCTCTTCGTACGTGCTGTAGGAACCGATCGGCCAACCGGTGGGCGGGGTGGGCAGGTTGGGTGTGCCCGGCGCCGACCGGCCTGGACCGGTGAACGGGTTGGACACCGCTGACACCTCCGTGGAACTCGCTGCCGCGGGACCGGCCGGACCGGGCTGGCCCGATTCCTGCGTAATGTCCCCTGCACATCCAGGCTACCCGCTCGGTCCACCGTTGATCGGGTTGGCCGCGCGCCTTCGGGCAGGTGTTCGCCGCCGCCCGTCCGCGCTCACGCGGCGGATGTGCGGGGCCGCGGCGGGAGGGCGTCGATCGTGCCCAGCAGGATCATGTGCGCGTAGCCGACGAAAGCGGTCGCCGCCACGGCCCAACCGGAGCTGCCGAACGCCACGTCGGCCAGCCCCAGCACGTTGCCGTGGTCGTACAGCGCCAGGACGGCGACGAAGACCACCGCGGTGAGCACCACCGACGCCACGCGCGCGCCGACCCGGTAGGCGACGGTGAACGGCCAGGTCAGCAGGGTCGCCACGATGCCGAGCCCGAGCGGGCCGAGGCGGAAGCCGGTGGTGAAGATCCACGTCTGCGCGGCGAGCAGCGCCAGCGCCACGACCAGTCCGGGTGCCCAGCGGGCGAGTCCCGAGCCGAGCCGTCGCGCGACCCGCAGCCCCAGCCACACCGCGAAGACCGCGCTGAGCAGTGCGGTGAGCAGCAGCACCGCGTCGGGTGCCCAGTCGCGTGTGGAGTAGCAGACCGCCCACCTGTCCGGTGGGGAGTAGCCGAACCAGCCGAACAGCACGCCGTCACCGGCCCCGCTCGCCGCGTACGTCTTCGCGGCGAGGAGCCCGGCGGGGCCGTCCGACGCCCGCACCGGTCCCGGCCCGGTGAGGGTCACGCTCGCGACCGACAGGTACGCCAGCAGCGCGGCGCGCGTGGGCGCCGCCGCCGCGTAGACGATCGCCAGCAGCAGCGGTTTCACCAGCGTCATCGCCCGGCGGGCGAGCCAGCGCAACGCGCCGCGACCGGTCGGCCGGGCCGCGCGGTGGACGAGCAGTCCGAGCCGGGTCGCTATCGACAGCACCCGGCGCTCGCCGAGGTCGCCCAGCCGCTGCCGCCCGACCCGGTAACCCTCCACTTCGGACGCCAGGCGGTCCGGCGCGGGGACCGGGCGATCGTCTCCGCCTGCGGGGTCCGCACCTTCCGAAACCGCCGCGACGACCGGGATTTCCGTGGCCGCGATCGTCCACTGGAGACGTTCGGTGAGCAGCTTCCGGGTCTCCCGCAGCGGGTGTTCCCCGTCTGGGTCGGCGAACATCGCGTCGAGTTCGGCGCGCACGTCGGCCGCGTGCCGGGCCCACAGCTCGGCCAGGAACGCGCGCCACTGCCTCGCCTGCTGCTCGTCGAGTTCGCCCAGCTCCCCCTCGGTGGGGCGGCTGACGACGGCCTGCAGCGCGTCGCCGAGCTCCTCGGACCCGGCGTGCCTGCGCACCCAGCGGCCGGCGTCGGCGAACAGCCGGACCAGGCCGGCGGCGGCGTCCATCCGGCCCCACATCCAGTCGTTGGCCCGCCACTTCGCGGACAGGAACCCGCTGAAACTGCCCAGGTCCAAGCCGCGGATCTTGTCCTCGATGCGCAGCGGCTCGCCGTCGCCGCGGCGCAGCGCGGCGAACGGCAACGGCGTCTGCTCGTCGCTGACGACCCGGAGCAGGTTGATCCGCGAACCCGGCACCCGGCCGACGTCCAGCGGCGCGGTCAGCACCACGATCCGGCGCAGCACCTCGGCGCGCCGGTTCCCCGCCTGCTCCAGCAGCGCGAAACCGACCTGCTCCGGTCCCTCGACGTCCGGGCGTCCGGGCGCGGCGGCGGCGAGCCGGTCGGCGACCCGCAGCAGCACCTCGCGCGCCTGCGCCACCGCGTCCACCCCGCCGTTGTCGTGCGGCGCCGCGTCCGCGCCCGAGGACTCCACGATGGACAGCAGCTCGCGGGCGAACTCGGCGAGTTCGCGCTGGAAGTCGGTGCCGTCCTCGACGGTCCGCAGCACCTCCCCCAGCAGCGGCCGCACCGGCGAGGGCAGCCGATGCTGCAACCGGTCCCGCCGGCGCAGCACCCGCTGCACCCACTCGTCGAGCTCGGCGACCTCGACGATCGGTTCCAGCTCGGCGCCGTTGATCCAGTAGCGGTCCGCGTGCGCTTCGAGGACCTCCGCGAACGTCCGCAGCCGGTACAGGATCGACTTGCACCGCCCGATCTCCGCGGCGTCCGACCACCGCTCGACGTCCCACGCCCAGGACAGGCACTCCTGCACGGCGGACACCAGCGCGCGGCTGTCGTCGAAGACCCGCGCGGTCGCCTCCCGCGCCAGGCCGTCCGAGAGGCGCCGTTCGAGCTGGGTGCGCGCCTGCGCCGACCAGCCCGCCAACGGGTCGCCGGCCACCGGCGGGAGCAGCTTGCCGTCCTCGGTGCCCGCCGGTTCGGTCAGCAGCCGGTGGACCGCCTGCGCGTCGAGTTCCGCCCGCACCACCGCGTTGTCCGGCTCCGCCGCATCGGCCAGCCGCGCCAGTTCCGCCTCGCGCCGGCCCGGTTCGGCGGCGTGCAACGGGGCGAACAGCGACCGGCGCCGCAGCGCCAGCCGCTCCACCGAGCGGTTGTGCTCCTCCAGCGCGTCGAGATCGGCCAGCAGCGACTCCTGGGTCATGCGCGCCCGGATCGCGCTGGAGGCCACCGGAACGGCCAGCGAGGACCCGCGCCGCTGCCCGTGCGAGGCCACCGGGTCGGGGTTCAAGTACAGCAGCCAGCGGTGCGTGGGCCGGTCCGCCGGGGCGTCGGCGATGGCCCGGATCGCCGCCGTCACCGGGATGTTGTCCAGCACGCCGCCGTCCATCACCCGGAACGGCGGGGCCTGCGGCGACGCGGACACCTCGGAGAACCGGCCCAGCATGTTCGGCAGCCCGGTCGGCGGCTCGCCCTGCGCGGAGTACACCTGCGCGGGTTCGAAGGCGAACGGGAACGACGAGGTGGACCGGGCGGCGTGCGCCAGTTGCCGCACGGTGCGGCCGAATTCCGCACCCGCCCCGAAGTCCGACATCGGGTCCCCGGCGCGTCCCTGGTGCCGGAAGCGGAAGGACGCCTCGCGGCGCTCCTGCAACATCGGCCCGGAACGGCCGTCGAAGTGCCGCTCCACCACCGGGTCCAGCAGCGTCGCGGTGAGCAGCAGGTCGGCCCGGCGCGCCGGGTCGCCGGGCGTCGCGGGCACGTACTCGTTGATCACCCGCTCCAGTTCGGCCCGGAAGTAGCCGTCGCCCTCCAGCGGAGACGGCGGGGACGGCTGCCAGAACCGCGGCAGCGGCCGGGACATCGCCTCCACATCGGCCAGTCGCACCCACACCTGGCGCATCCGGTCGAACGGCATCCCGTACACCAGCGCCGCCGACAGCAGCGTCGCGTTCAGCCCGCCGGCCGAGGCCCCGGCCAGCACGTCGACCACGACCGAGTCGTACCCGGCCAGCCGCGCCAACGCCGCCCACGGGTGCCGGTCGTCCCCGTCCAGCGCGCGGCGGAGGTGGTTGATCTCGGCGACGGCCCCGCCGATCCACACCGCCATGCTGGTCCCGCCGCGCATCGCCAGCGCGAGCCGCAGTTCCTGCTCGTTCTCCGCACCTGCAGCGGTGGCCACGTCGAAGCCGCCCCCTCGATCGACATCGCGGATCTTCGCCGAAACTACCGCGCCGGGGCCGCTACGAGACCGTCGAGCGCCGGCATTCCCCGCCACGGAGCAACGGACCTGGGCGAACGGGGTGACACGCCGCCGTCACTGCGCAGGCGGCGTCCAGCGGTCCGTGCGGCGCATGCCCGCCGCGCGTCCCTTGCCCGCGATGACCAGCGCCATCTTGCGGGACGCCTCGTCGATCATCTCGTCGCCGAGCATCGCGGCGCCGCGGGCGCCCCCGGCCGCCGAGGTGTGCCACTCGTAGGCGTCCAGGATGTTCTCCGCGTGGTCGTAGTCCTCCTGGCGCGGCGAGAAGATCTCGTTCACCGCGTCGATCTGCGCCGGGTGCAGCACCCACTTGCCGTCGAAGCCCAGCGCCGCGGCGCGGCCGCCGATCGCGCGCAGCCCGTCGACGTCCTTGATCTGCAGGTACGGCCCGTCCACCGCCTGCACCCCGTGCGCGCGGGCGGCGGTGAGGATCTTCATGAGCACGTAGTGGTAGGCGTCGCCGACGTCGTAGCCGGGCGGCTGGTGACCGACCACCAGGGAACGCATGTTGATCGACGCCATGAAGTCGGCCGGGCCGTAGACGAGCGCCTCGACCCGGGGCGAGGCACCGGCGATGGCACCGGCGGCCTCCAGCCCGGCGGCGTCCTCGATCTGCGGCTCGATGCCGATCCGGCCGACCTCCAGCCCCGTGGCGCGCTCGACCTGGGTCAGCGTCAGGTCCAGCCAGCGGACGTGGTCGGGCGTGCTGACCTTGGGCAGGACGATCGTGTCCAGGTTGGCGCCGGCGCCTTCCACCACCGCGGCCACGTCGCGGTAGGTCCACTCCGTGGTCAGCGCGTTGACCCGCACCGACCGGGTCCGGTCGCCCCAGCCGCCCTCGTTGAGCGCGTCGACCACGCGCTCCCGCGCTTCGGCCTTGGCCAGCGGCGCCACCGCGTCCTCCAGGTCCAGGAAGAACTGGTCGGCCGCGAGGCCGCGGGCTTTGTCGATCATCTTCGCGCTGGATCCCGGCACGGCCAGGCAGCTGCGGCGGGCTCGGTGACGGTCGACCACGGCGGTCCTCCTGTTCGATCGCGACGCACTGGTTGTCTACCACGCCGCCGTCCCGACCGGTCCGTCCTCGTGGGGGCCTCGGACGGCAGGGCTCGGCCGGAGTCTCTAGCCTGATCGGCGTGGCACCCGTGACCAGGGTTTTCGCAGCCCGGATGGCAGGACTCGCGGTCTTCGGACCGGACGGCGAGTCGATCGGCCGGGTGCGCGACGTGGTCGCGGCGCTGGGCGTCGGACGGCAGCCGCCCCGGGTGCTGGGGCTGGTGCTGGAGATCCCGACCAGACGCCGGATCTTCGTGCCCATGCTGCGGGTGACCAGCATCGAGCCGAACGCGGTGGTGTTGGGGACCGGGACGGTCAACCTCCGCAAGTTCGGCCAGCGCCCCAACGAACTGCTCGTGCTCGGCCAGCTGCTCGACGCGCGGGTCACCGTGCTGCCCTCGGAGGCGCCCGCGACGCTGGTGGACGTCGCCATGGAACCGACCCGCACCCGCGACTGGCAGCTGACCAAGGTCGCGGTCCGGGAACGCACCGGTCGGCTCGGCAGGCGCGCCCCGACGCACGTGCTGGACTGGGACCAGGTGCGCGGGCTCGGTTTCGCCGAGCTGACCGGCCAGCCGCAGGGCGTCCAGCAGCTGCTCGCGGTCTTCGACGCGATGCGGGCGGTCGACGTCGCCAGCGCCCTGCACGAGCTGCCCGCCAAGCGCCGCTACGAGGTCGCCGAGGCGCTGGACGACGAGCGGCTGGCCGACGTCGTCGAGGAACTGCCCGAGGAGGACCAGAAGGACCTGGTGGCGCACCTGGACGAACAGCGGGCGGCCGACGTGCTGGAGGCGATGAACCCGGACGACGCCGCGGACCTGCTCGCCGAACTGTCCGAAGTGGACAAGGATCGGCTGCTCGGGCTGATGGCCCCGGAGGAGTCCGCTCCGGTCCGGCGCCTGCTGGAGTACTCCGCGGACACCGCGGGCGGGCTGATGACCTCGGAACCGGTCGTCGTCACACCGGACGCCACGATCGCCGAGGCGCTGGCGATGGTCCGCAACCCGGACCTGCCGGTGGCGCTGGCGAGCCTGGTGTTCGTCTGCCGCGCGCCGACCGCCACCCCCACCGGCCGCTACCTGGGCTGCGTGCACATCCAGCGGCTGCTGCGCGAACCACCGTCCATCCTGGTCGCCGCCGCGCTGGACACCGACCTGGCCAGCCTGCCCGCCGACGCGCCGCTGCCCGAGGTCACCCGCTACTTCGCGGCCTACAACCTGGTGTGCGGCCCGGTGCTGGACGACGAGGAGCACCTGGTCGGCGCGGTCACCGTCGACGACGTGCTCGACCACCTGCTGCCGGAGAACTGGCGGGAGAGCGGCCTGCCCGAACCCGGCGGCGCCGAGGAGCAAGTGCCGAACCCGGGAGCCCCGCATGCCTGAACTGCTCACCCACCGCCGCCTCGACCAGCCCCGCGCCCCGCGCCGCATCGCCGTCTCCTACGACCCGGAGTTCTTCGGCCAGATCTCCGAGCGCGTCGCCCGGTTCTTCGGCACCGGCAAGTTCCTGTTCTGGATGACGGTGTTCGTGGTCTCCTGGATCGCCCTCAACGTCTTCGCCGTGCAGTACGCGTGGGACCCCTACCCGTTCATCCTGCTGAACCTGGCGTTCTCCACCCAGGCGTCCTACGCCGCCCCGCTCATCCTGCTGGCGCAGAACCGGCAGGACGACCGCGACCGGGTGTCGCTGGAGGAGGACCGCGCCCGGGCCGCGCAGACCAAGGCCGACACCGACTACCTGGCCCGCGAACTGGCTGCGCTGCGGCTGGCCGTCGGCGAGGTCGTCACCCGCGACTACCTGCGCGGCGAGCTGGACCGGCTGCGCGACGAGCTGCCCGGCCTGGAGAGCGCCGCCGCCCGGCGCCGCCGCGCCACCGACGGGCAGGCGGACTGATCAGCGGCGCAGGTCGTCGAACAGCGCCACGATCGCGGGCGCGGTCACCGGACGGGCCAGGTACTCCTCGCGCGTCATCCAGGCCAGCTCGGCGATCTCCGCGGCGGGCACCGGTTCACCGTCCGGCACGCCCGAGTAGCAGGCCAGTTCCACCCGGACCCCGTCGCCCTGGCCGACCGCGTCGGCGCGGTAGCGCCCGGTGAAGCCGACGCCGGTCAGGCCCACCCCCAGCTCCTCGCGCACCTCGCGGTGCAGCGCTTCCAGCTCGGTCTCGCCCGGGTCGATCTTGCCCCCGGGCAGGTAGAACGCCTCCTGGTAGTCGGCGCGCACCAGCAGCAGCCGGTCGGCCACGAAGCGGACCAGGCCGACGGCGCGGATCAGTCGAGGTGTCGGGTCGTGCACCCCGTCATGCTTGCGCACGCTGCCCGGGGGGCGACGGGACACCCCCGTCGGCGAGCCGTTCGCAGGTGCGCACCAGCGTCTCCAGCTCGCCCGCCGTCGCGGACAGGAAGTAGCGGGCGATGCCGTTGCGGTGCGTCGGGGAGGCCATCCGCAACCGGGCCTCGCCGCGTTCGGTGATCACCGCCTGCACCCCGCGCCCGTCGGAGTCCACCCGCACCCGCTTGACCAGCCCGAGCCGTTCCAACCGGTCGACGAGCCGGGTCACGCCGGAGCGGGACAGCAGCACGACGTCGGCCAGCTCGGTCATCCGCAGTCGCCGCTCCGGCGCCTCGGACAGCGCTTCGAGGACGTCGTAGGCGGCCAGGGTGAGCCGCTGCTCGGCGATGAGGTCGCCTTCCAGGCACCGCGTGACCCGGGCGTGCGCGCGCAGGAAGCTCCGGTACGCCAGCAGTTCACTTCGAGTCGGTAATCGGTCAAGACCCGTCTCGGCCACGAAGTGGATATTACGGAACGCGTTCATCCGACTGCGCAGCGCCCCCAGGATCGCCCCCGGCGGCGCTGCGCGGTCGCGGATCGCGCCGCCCAGTCCCTACTGCCGGACGGCTACCGGTCCGTAGCATGGGGCGTGGAGCACATGCAGAAAGGTCGGTGTCAGGCAGCTGTGACCAGTACCCAGTCCACCCCCACCGAGGAGGCCGTGCGGCGGGCCCTCGGCGCGGTCCAGGACCCCGAGATCCACAAGCCGATCACGGACCTGGGCATGGTCAAGTCGGTGTCGGTCGGCGAGTCCGGCGACGTCACGGTCGAGGTGTACCTGACGGTCAAGGGCTGCCCGATGCGGGAGACGATCACGCAGCGGGTGACCGACGCGGTCTCGGCGGTCGAGGGCGTGCGCTCGGTGCACGTCGAGCTGGACGTGATGAGCGACGAGCAGCGCACCGAGCTGCGCAAGCAGCTGCGCGGCAGCGCCGAGGAACCGCGCATCCCGTTCGCCGAGCCGGGGTCGCTGACCCGCGTGTACTGCGTGGCCTCCGGCAAGGGCGGGGTCGGCAAGTCGAGCGTGACGGTGAACCTGGCCGCCTCGATGGCCCGGCGCGGGCTGTCCGTCGGCGTGGTCGACGCCGACATCTACGGCCACTCCGTCCCCCGCATGCTCGGCGCGGGCGGCAAGCCGACCCAGGTGGAGAAGATGATCATGCCGCCGCAGGCGCACGGCGTGAAGGTCATCTCCATCGGCATGTTCACCCCGGGCAACACGCCGGTGGTCTGGCGCGGGCCGATGCTGCACCGCGCGTTGCAGCAGTTCCTCTCGGACGTGTTCTGGGGCGACCTCGACGTGCTGCTGCTGGACCTGCCGCCCGGCACCGGCGACGTCGCGCTGTCCACCGCCCAGCTCATCCCGAACGCCGAGATCCTGGTCGTCACCACCCCGCAGCAGGCGGCGGCCGAGGTCGCCGAGCGCGCCGGGGCGATCGCCCTGCAGACCCGCCAGCGGCTGGCCGGGGTCGTGGAGAACATGTCCTGGATGGAGCTGCCGGACGGCCAGCGCGTGGAGGTCTTCGGGTCCGGCGGCGGGCAGCTGGTGGCCGAGTCGCTGACCCGCTCGGTCGGTTCCGAGGTCCCGCTGCTGGGCCAGGTCCCGCTCGACCCGCGGCTGCGCGAGGCCGGGGACAGCGGAACCCCGCTGGTCCTGCAGGACCCCGACTCGCCCGCGGCGACGGTGCTCGACGGCATCGCCCAGCGGCTGTCCACCCGCGCCCGGGGCCTCGCGGGCAAGCTGCTGTCCGTCTCCCCCGCCTAGCGGGGGCTTCGGCCGCGCGGGGTCAGGCGGTCTTCGCGACGGCCAGCAGTCCCGGTCCGACCGGGAGGCCGATCGGGACGAGGCCCTCGTCCTCCTCCACCGCGCGGAACAGGTCCCGGTGCGCCGGGGTGGCCCGCACCCCGGCGAAGACGATCACTCCGCCCTGGCGGAGCAGGCGGACGCCCAGCTGGAGGTAGCGGGCGTGCTCGGTGGTCGCGGTGGACACCGAGACCAGGTCGTACCCGCCTTCGGTGAGCCGCGGCAGCACCTCGGTCGCCACGCCCGCGATCAGCCGCGTCCGGCCCGCCGGGACACCCGCGTCGGCGAGCGCCGCGCGGGCTCGCCGCTGCGCCGTCGGATCGACGTCGATCGAGGTCAGCACCCCGTCCGGGACCATGCCGGAGAGCAGCCACAACGCGCTCTCGCCGGAACCGGTCCCGACCTCCACGGCGGTCCGGGCGCGCAGCACCGCGGCCAGGAAGCGCAGGACGTGCATCGGGGACGCCGCGATCGGGACGTCCTCGGCGGAGGACTGTCCGGACAAGCGGCGTCGCACCTCGTCCCGGCCCAGGGGCCCGGCATCCACCGGTGTCTCGGGTATCACAGCCGGACAGGCTATCGGCGGCCGCCTCGCGCGTGACCGGCGCGGCCGACATCGTTAGAGGGCCGTTTCCTGGCGAGAGCGGGCGCGACGGAGGACACATCCGCCTTCTCAGGCTGTTCTCAGGAGGCTTTCATGACTCCCTCACCAGCGAGGACGATATTGGAGGCGTCATACCCGGCAGCGTCGTCCGCGCCACGCGCACGGCCAGGCGCACGGCGCTGCGGGAACAACCGCTCGGTCGCGGACGTTGTCGTAGGTGCGACCGCACAGGAGGTGGCTTACCGCCCGATGGCAACACAGCCGATGAGTGTGGCCCCCGACATCACGGTGCGCGGCGCGCAGGCGCCCGCCCCCGCCGGAGCCCAACGCCCCGTCTCACCCGCGCAGGAGGAGGTCACCTGGACTCCTCCGTCCTGGGACGAGGTGGTGCGCCAGCACGCCGACCGGGTCTACCGCCTGGCGTTCCGGCTGACCGGCAACCAGCACGACGCCGAGGACCTTACGCAGGAGACGTTCATCCGGGTGTTCCGGTCGCTCGCGTCCTACAAGCCGGGAACCTTCGAGGGCTGGCTGCACCGCATCACCACGAACCTGTTCCTGGACATGGCCCGTCGTCGTTCGCGGCTGCGGATGGAGGGCCTGCCCGAGGACACCGACCGGTTGCCGGGCGGTGGCCCGACGCCGGAGCAGGTGTTCCACGACACCCACCTCGACCCCGATCTGCAGGCGGCGTTGGACGAGCTGCCCCCGGAGTTCCGGGCGGCGGTCGTGCTCTGCGACGTCGAAGGTCTCTCGTACGAGGAGATCGGGGCCACCCTCGGAGTGAAGCTGGGTACTGTGCGCAGCAGGATCCATCGCGGTCGGCAGATGCTGAAGGCCACCTTGGAAGCTCGCCGCGAGCAGGCCCGGGAGGTTGCCGAATGACGGTTCTGCGAGGGTGGGGGCTGCCTGAGCAGCACCTCGCGCTGGACGCGATCGTCGCGTTCGTGGACGGTGAACTGAGCCCGAACGCCACCGATCGCGCCGCCGCCCACCTCGCCCGTTGCCCAGCGTGCGCGTCGGACGCGGCCGCCCAGCGGCAGGCCCGCGCGGCGGTCCGGGCGGCGGGAACACCGTCGATCTCCCCGAGCCTGTTGCAGGCCCTGCGCGCCATCCCCGGCTGCGCGGAGCTGCCCGCCCAGCCGGAGGGACTCGCCCTCACCGAGGACGGGCAACTGGTCACCACGGAGCGCACCCACGCCCTCGGCACCAGCGCCGCGCTCGGTTCCAGTCGGCCGCTCGGGCACCGACCCCTGGGCAGCGGCTCCCCTTTTCCGGGTGACTCCGCCGAGATCGCGCCACCGAGCCGGTCCCGCGGAGTCGGCCGCCGCACCCGCCAGGGCGCCGGAGTGGTGTTCTCCGGCCTGGTGCTCGGTGCCCTGGCACTGATGAACATGCCCGGCAATGGCGGTGGCCAACCCGCCCCGGGCCCGTCCCCCGTGCCCGACGGCTACCTCGACAACGCCGTGCTGCCCGTATCGGCGCACGATCCGCGCCCCACGACTCCCGAGGCCCCGACCTCGGCAGCGGAACCGCAGGTCGCGGCGCGCCCGACGGGGTTGCCGACGTCGTCGGCCGCGCCGCTGCCGACGACCTCGGCGCCGCGGAACTGACCACCTCCCACACGAACTTCACCCCCGGCGCGGCAGGATTGACCCGTTGATGCGGGCGTCGTGCCCGTGTGATCCACTCGCCCGAGAGAGTCACGACCGCATGCCCGGGGAGCGATGAGCGAGCAGCCTGGAACGCCCGCGCAGGGTCCCGACCGCGGACGGCAGGACGGGGACGCCGAACCGCCGCACCCGGACGGTTCGACTCGCACGCGGGACGTCCCGGCGGACGGCGATCCGCCCCGGCTGCGGCCCCGCCCGCTGCACCGTCCCCCGGTCGATCCGGCCCAGGCCACGGCGTTCGGCCGTCCCGCCGGCGTGTCCGGCAGCTTCGACCCCGACCGCCCGTCCCCGCACCGCGGCTCCACCGAGCGGACCCGGCCGCCTGCCGAACCGCTCGTCCAGGCGTTCGGCCGTCCCGCCGGCGACGACCAGCGGTTGCAGCGCGCACCCGGCGAACGGCCGATGACCCCGGAACCGCCCGAGGAGCCGCTGCTCTGGGACTCCGACGAGCAGACCCCCTGGCGCGACCCGGCGGCCGGTGCCGTCCTCGGCCCGCCCGCGGTCCCGGAGGACCGGTCCGACGGCGGGGAGCCGACCGAGCAGGGGCCGCTGCTGAGCGCCCGCGAAGTGCTGTTCGGCCGCCGCGTGCGGCCGCGCGCCCTGGTGGCGCTCGGCGCGGCGGCGCTGCTGCTGGCCGTGGTCGGGGGGTTCATCGGGCGCATCACCGCCGAGGAGGGCAACCCGCTCACCAACCCGGACGTCACCCTCGCCGACGTCGAACAGGGCAAGCCGCGCCCGAAGGGCACGACCGCCGCGGTCGCCAAGCGGGTGGTGCCCGCGGTGGTGTCCGTCGAGGTCCGGCTCGGCTCCCAGGGCGGCAGCGGTTCGGGCGTGGTCATCGACGGCAACGGCTACGTCCTCACCAACAACCACGTGGTGTCGATGGCCTCCGACAGCCCGAACGCGCAGGTCTCCGCGGTTTTCCACGACGGCACCCGGGCTCCGGCGCGGATCGTCGGCAGGGACGTCAAAACCGACCTGGCGGTGCTCAAGGTCGAGGTGGCGAACCCGACCGTGGCGCAGTTGGGCGACTCCCACGACCTCACCGTCGGGGACGACGTCATCGCCATCGGCTCCCCGCTGGGCCTGGCGGGCACCGTCACCACCGGCATCGTCAGCTCCGTGCACCGCCCGGTCCGGCTGGCCGGCGAGGGAACCGACACCAACGCGGTCATCGACGCGATCCAGACCGACGCGGCGATCAACCCGGGCAACTCGGGCGGCGCGCTGGTCGACGCCAACGGCGCCGTGGTCGGCATCAACAGCGCGATCCGCACGCTCGGCTCCACCAGCGGCGAGGGCGGATCCATCGGTCTGGGCTTCGCGATCCCGATCGACGACGCCCGGCGCATCGCCCAGGAACTCATCCGCACCGGCCGTGCCCAGCACGCCGACCTGGGCGTCAACGCCAAGTCCGTCAGCGACGGCCTCGCCGACGGCGCCCAGGTGCAGAACGTGCGCGACGGCAGCCCGGCGGCGGCCGCGGGGATGGCCGAGGGCGACGTGATCACCAAGGTCGGCGACCGCCGGGTCGGCAGCGCCGACGAGCTGATCGTGGCCGTGGACCGGCACCAGCCCGGCGAGCACGTGCCGGTCACCGTGGTGCGACAGGGCCGCGATCTGGTGCTCGACGTCCCCCTGCGCTGAACCGGGCGCCCGCCTCCGCGCGGGGTGGGCTTCCCCCTCCTGCCGCACTGCGGCGGTCGGTACCCTGGTCGGCGGCAGCGGGGGCGCTGCCCGAGGATCCGGAGGTAGGCAGGTGTTCGATTCCGTCGGCTGGCCTGAACTGCTGATCCTGGTCGTCGTCGGCTTGTTCGTCCTCGGTCCGGAACGGCTCCCGCAGGCCGCCGCGTGGCTCGGTCGGACGGTGCGGCAGGTGAAGGAGTACGCGACGGGCGCCCGCGAGCAGATCCGTTCCGAGCTCGGCCCGGAATTCGACGAGCTGCGCAAACCGCTCGAAGACCTGCGCGGCATCCGCAACTTCAACCCGCGGACGGCGGTCACCAAGCACCTGTTCGACGGGGAGAACCCGCTGGACGGCATCTTCGACGACACCGCGACCAACGGGCACCGCCCGGAGGCGCCGAAGCCGCCCGCCGAGCAGCCGCGCCCGCTGTCCCCGGGCGAGCGCCCGCCTTACGACTCCGACGCCACCTGAGGCTCGCGCGCCTGCGCCGGCGCCACGACGGCTCCGCCCGCGTGCGAGCGGGTGATCCACACGCCGACGGCCGCCACCGCGAGCCAGCAGCACAGCAGCACCGTCATCCCGGACCAGCCCCACGCGCCGTAGGCCGTGCCCCCCAGCACGCCGCCGACGCTGCTGCCGCCGTAGTAGGCGAACTGGTACAGCGCGGACGCCTGGCCGCGGGCCGATGCCGAGGCGCGCGCACCGACCCAACCGCTGGCCACGGAGTGCGCCGCGAAGAACCCGCCGGTGAACACCACGAGCCCGAGGACGATCAGCACGAGGTCGTCGGCGAGCATCACCAGCAGTCCGAGGACCGCGAGCACCAGACCGGTCAGCAGCACGCGGGCCCGCCCCCAGCGGTCGGCGGCGCGGCCCGCCAAGGCGGAGGTGACGGTGCCCGCGGCGTAGGCCAGGAACGCCAGCGCGGCGAGCGCCGGGGACACCAGCAGCGGCGGCGCGGTGAGCCGGAAGCCGAGCACGTTGTAGACGGCGACGAACGATCCCATGCCCATGGCGGCGACGAGGTAGGGCGCGTAGAGCACCGGGTCGCGCAGCGCGGCGCGCAGCCCGCCGAGCAGCGGTGCCCAGCTCAACGCCTGGCGGTGGTGGTTCCGCTCGGTCGGCAGCAGCACCACGAACAGGACCGTGCACACCGCGGCGAGCAGCGCCACCGCGAGCACGCCCCCGGTCCAGCCCGCGAAGTCGCTGACGATGCCGCCGAGGAGACGGCCGGACATCCCGCCGATGGTGGTCCCGGCGACGTAGAGGCCCATCGTGGTGCCGAGCTGCCTGCCACCGGTCTCGTCAGCCAGGTAGGCGGCGGCGACCGCGGCGAGCCCGGCGACCGCCGCGCCCTGCACCAGCCGCAACCCGACCATCAGCGGGAACGACGACACGAACGGCAGCAGCAGGCCGAGCACTTCGGCGATCAGCAGCGACGTCACCATCGTCCGGCGGCGCCCGACCGCCTCGGACAGCGTGCCCAGCGGGATCGCCGCGACAGCCAGGCCGAGCGTGCTCGCGGAGACCAGCAGCGCCGCGGTTCCCGGGCTCAGCTGGAACGTGTGCGCCAGCTGCGGCAGCACCGGTTGCGGCGCGTAGAGCAACGCGAACAGCGCCAGCGCGCCGACCAGCAGGGCGATGCGGATCTTGCGCACCCGAGTGGAGTCAACAGCATTCACGCCAACGAAAGTAAGCAGGGCGAAATAATGCGTCCAATTCAAATTTGACTGTAGATTGATGCAATGACGCATGAATCACCGCGGTCCGACGAAGCGGCCCAGCTAGCGGCCCGGTTGAGCCCCACGCTCGCCCTGCTGCGCGCCGTCGCGTCCGAGGGGCATCTCACACGAGCTGCGGAAACGCTGGGCATGCCGCAGCCCACGGTCAGCCGCGCGCTCGCCCGGCTGAGCGAGCAGATCGGGGCCCCGGTGATCGCCCGGCAGGGACGGGGCGTCCACCTGACCCGAGCGGGCTCGCTGCTCGCCGAGGCCGCCGACGGGGCGCTGCGCAGCCTCGAAGCGGGCTGCCGCGCGGTCGTCGAGGAGGTCGACCCGGAGCGCGGCCAGGTCACGTTCGGCTTCCAGCACACCATGGGCAGCACCCTGGTCCCGCCGCTGCTGCGCGGCTTCCGCGCCGCACGACCGCACGTGCGGTTCGGGCTGGTCCAGGGGCCTCGCGACGACCTGCTGGCGCGGATGGACGCCGGCGAGGTCGACCTGTGCCTGATCTCCCCGCTGCCGCACGACCAACCGCGCTGGGAGGTCCGGGCTCTGCAGGAGGAACCGCTCGTCGCGGTGTTGTTCACCGGTCACCGGCTGGCCCGCCGCCGCGCGCTGCGGCTCGCCGAGCTGGCCGGGGACGACTTCGTGGCGACCCGCCGCGGTTACGGGCTGCGCCGGATCTTCGCCGGGCTCGCCGAACGGGCGGGCTTCGAACCGCGCCTGGCCTTCGAGAGCGAGGAGGTCGACACGGTGCGGGGTCTGGTGGCCGCCGGGCTCGGGGTCGCGCTCCTCCCGCCCGCCGACAACGGCCCGATCCCCGGCACGGTCGAGGTGCCGATCCGACCCGCTGCCCACCGGACGATCGGCCTGGCCTGGCCCGCGCAGCACCCGCTTCCGCCCGCGGTGCGGGCGTTCCGCGACTTCGCCCTCGACCACCCGGTGCGCGGGCCGGAGTCCCGGTTCCCGTGAGCACCTTCGCCCGAACCCGGTCCCGGCGGGCGGCGTCAGCCGCTCCTCGGTGCGCGGTCTCGCCACCGCCAGAACCAGGCGCTCGGGGACGGACTCCTGCCCGCGCGGGTCAGCCGGTGAAGCCGGCGGCGAGTTCGACGAGGCTGCGGGCGGCGAAGCCGGTGGCGCCCGCGACGACCTCGGCGTAGTCGGACTCCGCGCGCGCCGGACCGGCGATGTCCAGGTGCGCCCACGGCAGCCCACCGGTGAACTCGCGCAGGAACAGCGCCGCGGTGACCCCGCCCGGTCCCGGCGGAGTCTGCTTGACGTCGGCGAGGGTGCCCTTGACGTCCTCGGCGTGCGCGTCGAGCAGCGGCATCCGCCACCACGCCTCGCCGACCCGCTCGCCCGCGGCGCTCACGCGCCCGGCCAGCTCGTCGTCCGTGGCGAAGAAGCCGCCGGTGCGCAGGCCGAGCGCGACCTTCATCGCGCCGGTCAGCGTCGCGACGTCCACCAGCAGGTCGGGCTCGTGCTGCTCGACGGCGTAGGCCATCGCGTCGGCCAGCACCATGCGCCCCTCCGCGTCGGTGTTGCCGACCTCGGTGGTCTTGCCGCCGTAGTGCCGGACCACGTCGCCGGGCCGGTAGGCGGAGCCGGACACGTGGTTCTCGGCGGCCGGGACCAGACCGGTCACCCGGACCGGCAGCCGCAGCCGGGCGATGGACAGCAGCGCCGCGATGACCGCCGCGCCGCCGGACATGTCGGTGCGCATCAGGTGCATGCCCTCGGCGGGCTTCAGCGAGATCCCGCCCGTGTCGAAGGTGATGCCCTTGCCCACCAGCACCAGGTGCGGCCCGTCGTGGTGCTCCGGCCGGTAGCTCAGCTCCAGCAACCTGGGTGGACGCGCGGATCCGCCGCCGACGGCGAGGACACCGCCGAAGCCGCGGTCGGCCAGCCACTTCTCGTCGCGCACGGTGGCCGACAGCCCGGGCACGTCGGTGGCGAGCTCGGCACCGACCCCGGTCAACCAGGCCGGGTCCTTGATGTTCGAGGGGGCGTTGGCCAGGTCGCGCGCCAGCGCCGTCGCCGCGGACCACTCCGCGGCCCGGCGCACGTGCTCGGCGAGCTCGTCGCGGTCCGCGCCGTCCGGCGCCACCAGCAGCACCTTGCGCAGTCGCGGGGGCCGTGGGCGGGAGGTGACCCGGAAGCGGTAGCCACCGAGGGACAGCCCGAGCGTCAGCGCGGTGACCACGTCGCCGTCCACCTCGGCGGGCAGCCGCACCTGGAGGTAGTCGGAATCCCCGGCCTCGCCGAGATCACCGGTCTCGTCCTCGCTGTCGGCGACCTGGTCCAGCCTCCCGCGGACGGCGCGCGCCAGCGCGGCACCCGCGGTCCGCCACTGCGCGGCCGAGCCGGCGCCGACGCCGACGGCCCAGCCGAAGCGGCCGTCGGACAGCGGCAGGGCGCGGACCTCACCGGCGGAGGCGGACGCGCCGACCGCCCGCAGCACGGAGATGTCCACTTCGAACCGTTCGGCGGCGGACGCCAGGTCCGGCCCCGACTCGCCGTCGTGGACCGGCACGGCACCGGGGACGCCGTCCCGCCACTGCTGCACGATGTCCACTTCGACCAGTGACGTGGGGATCACCGGCAGTGTCGGGTCCACGTCACGACCCGCCCGCGAGGAGCGGTCGGTGCGACCCGGGGAACGGAACACTGAGGCACCGGACACGAAAAGACCTTCCTGCACGGGCTGCCCGCCCACGCGACTCGAAACCTGGACCGTCGGCGGTCCCGGCACCCGACGGCACCGGGACCGCTGCGGAGAGCGCTCGGAACCCTCCGTCGGCGTGTTGAGTTGTCGCCTCGGCGATCGGGTCGTCCCACCGGTTCGCCTCCGCCCGGTGGGCCGTCCGCCGACCACCTGCTGGCGGCCTCAGCCGGTGGCCGACTCCAGGGCGTCACCCAGGTTCTTGGCCTCCTCGACCGACATTTCGACGACGAGCCGCCCACCGCCCTCGAGCGGGACGCGCATCACGATTCCGCGCCCCTCCTTCGTCACCTCGAGGGGACCGTCACCGGTCCGGGGCTTCATGGCCGCCATAGCGTGCTCCCTCCGTGAACTCTTCCCCCGCTGGTCGCCACAACCAGCTCGGGTCCTCCCCCATTGTCCCCCATCCCGAGGTGTGCACGAAACCGAACCGATCAACTCGTGTCGGTCGTGCGCTGGTCGAATGCGGGTGACGGCTGGCAGACTGACCCGGCGTGCGGGCTCTTTCGGCAGCATCCACCGAGCGCCCGGAAGCCCTCCGCGGCGGCCGGAACGCCGGACCGCGCGCGGCGGCTCGGCATGATCGCCCGCCAGCCGGGCTACCAGCCGCGACACTGTCCACCCGGGACGGCCCGACCACCGCACCAGACGTCCACTGTGGAGAGATCTGCCGCCGGATCCGCCGACACGGCAAGCGCCGACGAAGGAGCGAGAAGTGACCGAGGTACTGCTGACCCACGACGCCGAAGGTGTGCGCCTGCTCACGTTGAACCGGCCCGACTCGTTCAACTCGCTCAACGTCGAGCTCAAGCAGCGCCTGATCACCGCGCTGCGGGAGGCGGCGGCCGACGACTCGGTCCGCGCGCTGGTGATCACGGGCGCGGGCAAGGCGTTCTGCGCCGGGCAGGACCTCAAGGAGCACGTGGCGCTGCTCGAAGCCGAGGATCCCGCGCCGCTGCGCACCGTCGAGGAGCACTACAACCCGATCATCCGCGCGGTGACGACCATGCCGAAGCCGGTGATCGCCGCGGTGAACGGGATGGCCGCCGGGGCGGGGGCGTCCTTGGCGTACGCGTGCGACCTGCGGATCGCCGCCTCCGACGCGAAATTCCTGATGGCCTTCGCCAACGTGGGCCTGTCCAGCGACTCCGGGGCCTCCTGGACGCTGCCGCGGCTGATCGGCTACGGCCGCGCCATGGAGATGCTGCTGCTGGCCGAACCGGTCGGCGCCGAGGAGGCGCTGCGCATCGGCATGGTCAACCGCGTCGTGGACGGCGGGGCGACCGTGGACGCGGCCACCGAGCTGGCGACCCGCATGGCGGCGGGCCCCACCAGCGCCTACGCGCGGATCAAGGAGACCATGCTCGCCGCCGCCAGCGAGGGGCTCGCCGAGGCGCTCGCGGTCGAGGCCGGAGCCCAGGCGGAGGCCGGGCGCACCGCCGACCACGCCGAAGCGGTCGCCGCCTTCGTCGCCAAGCGCACCCCCCGCTTCACCGGCCACTGACCCGAATCGCCCGATCCGGGGCGGTGAGAGGAGCCCGGGGGCGGGCGCTCAGCAGGCCCGCCAGCAGTCGGCGAGGTGGTCGTCGACCATGCCGGTGGCCTGCATCAGGGCGTAGCAGGTCGTGGGGCCGACGAAGACGAAGCCGCGGCGCTTGAGCTCCTTGGCCATGGCCGTGGACTCCGGGGTCGTGGCGGGCACGTCCGCGAGCGCGCGGGGGCGCTTGCGGTCGCCGTGGTCCGGGGCGAAGGACCACAACAGCTCGTCGAGCGGGCGGTCGAGGTCGAGCGCGGCCCGCGCGTTGCGGATCGCCGCGTCGATCTTCGCCCGGTTGCGGACGATCCCGGCGTCGGCGAGCAGCCGCGCCCGGTCGGTCTCGTCGAACCGCGCGACCCGCGCCGGGTCGAACCCGGCGAACGCCTCGCGGAACGCGTCCCGCTTGCGCAGGATCGTCAGCCAGGACAGGCCGGACTGGAAGGATTCCAGGGTGATCCGCTCGAACAGCGCTTGGTCGCCGTGCAACCGGACGCCCCACTCCTCGTCGTGGTACCGGGTGTAGTCCGCGGGACCCGCGCCCCACGGGCACCGCGCCCGCCCGTCCGCGCCGATCACGGCACCGGATTCGGCCACCTGCTCCTCCTGCTCACTGGTCGTACTCGCGGCAGAACTCCGCGAAGGCGTCGAGGGAACGCCGCAGGCCCCACGCGAAGGCGGGGCGCACGACCGGCCAGAGCACGCCCGCGCCGAACGGCGGGACCAGCCGTTCCCACCACACGAACGTCGATGCGGCGTTGCCGCAGCGGATCACGTCGAACCCGCCCTCGCCGGAGACGATCTCGCCGACGTGGCGCACCCGGCAGCGGCGGGGCGGGGACCACTCCACGACCTCCATGCGGTCGACCACGCCGATGCCGCGGATCCCGGTCACGGCGACCAGCCGCGTGCCGAGCCCGCCGGAACCGGCGGACGCCTGCACCTCGGTGCCCAGCATCCACTCGCCCTGCCGGTCCCAGTCGGTCGCCGCCGCCCAGACCACTTCGGGCGGCGCGTCGACCGGCACGCCGATCCGGATCTCCACGGGCTGCACCGGCCTCAGTCCTCCCGGTCACCGCCCTGCTTGGCTTTCGCGAGCTGCTCCCCGGCGACGTCGAGCTGCCGTTCCAGCACCGCGATCCGGCCGCGCAGTTCGTCGATCTCCCCCGCCAGCCGGTCCAGCGCCCAGTCCACCTCCGACGCCTTGTACCCGCGCACCACCTGCTGGAATCGCAGCTCGCGGACGTCGGAGCCCTCGATGCCCGACGGCGGCAGACGGGTCGGGGTGGAGCCGGGCGGCAGTGGTTCGAGCTGTTCACCGCGGCCGAAGACCCACGAGGCCAGCAGGTAGATCACCGCGGCGACCACCAGCACGACGAACAGGTAGATGAGCGCACTAGCCACGCCGTCATCGTGGCACGGACCGCCGACGGGTGTGCCGAGCGGCGTCACGCCTTGGCCGGCGCGGCCTCCAGGACCCCTTCGATGGCCGTGGTGAACTCGCGCCACGCCCGCCGTTCGGACTGCAGGGTCCGCATCCCGGCCTGGGTCAGCCGGTAGGTGCGGCGCTGCCGACCGCCGACCGTGCTCCACGAGCTCTGCACGTAGCCGGCGCGCTCCAGTCTGCGCAGCGCCGGGTAGACGGTTCCAGTGGGCAGATCGAGGGCGCCGCCGCTCCGCTCCTGCAGCGCCTCGATGATCGCGTAACCGTGCAGCGCCCTGCCGTCGAGCGTGGCGAGCAGGAGGGCGTCCAGGTGACCCCGTAGCGCATCAGCCTTCACAAGTAGCGACTCTACGGTTATTCGCGACACATGTCACCGTCATCGACAAGAGGACCTAGGTCCTTTCGCGATCCGGACGCCCGATGATCTCCATCACACGAAGCTCTGCCATAATGGCCCGTTCGGGGGATTCACGCCAGGGCGCGGAGCACCTGGTGCGGCGGCCGGGTCCCGCTGATGGCGGCGACCATGTCGACGACGCGGCGGGTCTCGACGACGTGGTGGGCCCGGAAGACCCGCGCCCCGACCCGGGCGGCGACCGCGGTGGCCGCCAACGTGCCCTCCAGCCGCTGGTCGACGGCGGCGTCGAGGGTCTCGCCGACGAAGTCCTTGTTCGACAGCGCCATGAGCACCGGCCAGCCGGTGTCGACGAGTTCGCCGGCCCGGCGCAGCAGTTCCAGCCCGTGCCAGGTGTTCTTGCCGAAGTCGTGGGTCGGATCGATGAGCACGCCCCGCGCCGGGACGCCGAGCCGCACCACGCGCTCGGCCCGCTCGACCAGCTCGGCGGCCACCTCCGCCACCACGTCGGTGTAACGGACCCGGTACGGGTCGGTGCGCGGCGGCAGACCACCGGTGTGCGAGCAGACCAGTCCGGCCCCGAACTCGGCGGCCACCTCGGCGAGCTTCGGATCGGCCCCGGCCCAGGTGTCGTTGAGCAGGTCGGCGCCCGCCTCGCACACCTGCCGGGCGACCTCGTGCCGCCAGGTGTCGACGCTGATCACCAGGTCCGGGTGGCGCTCGCGCACCGCGGCGACGAACGGCGCGACCCGGCGGGTTTCCTCGTCGGCGTCCACCACCTCGCCCTGCGCGCCCGCGCGCACCCCGCCGATGTCGACGATGTCGGCACCGTCGGCGACCGCGCGGTCCACCGCGGCGAGGGCGGCGTCGGCGGCGAAGGTGCGGCCGCGGTCGAAGAACGAGTCGCGGGTGCGGTTCACGATCGCCATCACCAGCGGGCGGTCTCCGGCGACGTCCTTGTCGCGGAACCGCAGCGGCGGCAGTGCCTGCGCGGTCACGGCACGCACGCGTCCAGCGCGGCGTCGACGTCGCCGACCACGGTCAGCGCGTCGAGCGAGTGCTGCGAGGCGAAGCCGCTGGCGACCAGGTCGTGCAGCCAGTCCAGCAGACCCCGGTAGTGCCCGTCCGGGTCGAGCACGACGACAGGCTTGGCGTGCATGCCGATGTAGCGGGCGGTCCACACCTCGAACAGCTCCTCGCAGGTCCCGATCCCGCCCGGCAGCGCCAGGAACGCCGAGGCGTGCGCGTCCATCAGCCCCTTGCGCTCGCGCATCGTCTCGACGACGAGCAGCTCGTCGGCGTCGGTGTCGGCGACCTCGCGGTCCACCAGGGCGCGCGGCATGACGCCGACGGTGCGCGCTCCGCCGGCGCGGGCGGCGCGGGCGACCTCCCCCATCATCGACACCCGGCCACCGCCCGAGACCAGCGTCCACCCGCGCTTGGCGATGCCGCGCCCGACCTCGGCGGCCAGGTCGAGGTGCTGCTGCGGCACCGGGCGCGACGCGCAGTACACGCAGACCGCGACGTCCACAGTGGACTCACTTCTCAATGCGTGGCCTCCCAAGCCTCGTAAGCCTCCTGCACGATGCCGACCGCGTCGTCCACGTCGTCGGTGAGGTGCAGCAGCGCCAGGTCCTTGTCGCCGATCTTGCCGCTTCCCCGCATGGTGTCCCGGATCCAGTCGTACAGCCCCTGCCAGTAGTCCCGGCCGAACAGCACCACCGGGAACTTCGTGACCTTCTTCGTCTGCACCAGGGTCAGCGACTCGAACAGCTCGTCCATCGTGCCGAACCCGCCCGGGAGGCAGACGAACGCCTGCGCGTACTTGATGAACATCGTCTTGCGCACGAAGAAGTACCGGAAGTTCACCCCGAGATCGACCCACGGGTTGAGCCCCTGCTCGAAGGGCAGCTCGATGCCGAGGCCGATGGACAGGCCGCCCGCCTCCGACGCGCCCCGGTTGACCGCCTCCATGGCACCCGGCCCACCGCCGGTGATCACCGCGCAGCCGGTCCCGGCCAGCGCGGCGCCGAGCCGGACCCCGGTGGCGTACTCGGGGTGCTCGCGCGGCGTGCGCGCCGACCCGAAGACGGTCACCGCGCGCGGCACCTCGGCCAGCGCGCCGAACCCCTCGACGAACTCCGCCTGGATCCGCAGCACCCGCCACGGGTCGGTGTGCACCCAGTCCGACGGGCCTCGGGAGTCGAGCAGCCGCTGGTCGGTGGTGGTGGGCTCGCCCAGCCGCGACCGCCGCAGCACGACGGGTCCGCGTTGCTTCTCCTGGGGATGATCGGCACCGTCCGGAGTGCCCCACGGGCGTTCGACTGTCATGCGGTCGAGCCTACGCATCGCCGCCGCGTCGCCGACCTCCGGTGCCAGGGACGAAATGCCTGTTCAGGAGGGATTCACACGCGCGTGTGGCGGCGTACGATGAAGGGAAAGATCGAGTGGTGCCGACGGCCGTCGGCACGCACACCACGCGGATCGCAGCGACCTGCGCAGGCGCGCGAGGACGGGTCGTCGGGCCGATGCAGTATCGAGCCCGGGAGCCGACCATGCTCATCGACCTGCTCATCCTCGTCGTCGTGCTCGGTGTCCTCTACGTGGCCTCCTCGGTCAAGGTCGTCAAGCAGTACGAGCGCGGCGTGGTGTTCCGCTTCGGCCGGCTGCAGGAGCAGACCCGCGGTCCCGGCATCACCATGATCGTTCCGGCCGTCGACCGGATGCGGAAGGTCAACCTCCAGATCGTCACCATGCCGGTGCCCGCGCAGGAGGGCATCACCCGCGACAACGTGACCGTGCGGGTGGACGCGGTCGTCTACTTCCGCGTGGAGGACCCGGCGCGCGCCGTGGTCAACGTCGAGGACTACCTGTTCGCCGTCGGGCAGGTCGCGCAGACCTCGTTGCGGTCGATCATCGGCAAGAGCGACCTCGACGACCTGCTGTCCAACCGGGAACGGCTCAACCAGGGCCTGGAGCTGATGATCGACAGCCCGGCGCTAGGCTGGGGCGTGCACATCGACCGGGTGGAGATCAAGGACGTCTCGCTGCCGGAGTCGATGAAGCGCTCGATCGCCCGGCAGGCCGAGGCCGAACGCGAGCGGCGGTCCCGGGTCATCTCCGCCGACGGCGAGTTCCAGGCGTCCCGCAAGCTCGCCCAGGCCGCCGACGTCATGGCCGACACCCCGGCCGCGCTGCAACTGCGGCTGCTGGAGACCGTGGTGGAGGTCGCGGCGGAGAAGAACTCGACGCTGGTGCTGCCGTTCCCGGTCGAACTGCTGCAGTTCGTCGACAACGTGAAGGGCGCGGCGAAGGGCTCCGCGGAAAAACCGGCCGAGCCGGAGCCGGCCGAACCGGTCCGGGCGTCCGAGATCCCGGACGCGGAGACACCGGAGATCGCCGGCACGCCGACACCGCGCACCCCGGACAGCGAGACCGGGGAGACGCAGGTCGGCATCGCCTAGGGCGTTTCACGAGCCGCGGTAGCCGCTTTCCCGGTCGGTGAGCGGTCACCCGACCGGCGCCACCACGCAGAGCACTCCGGCAACACTTCCTAGCCCAGGAAGCGGCGCAGCACGTCCGCGCACCGGCGGATGTCGGCGGTGCGCACGTTCTCCTGCTGGGTGTGCGCCAGCGCCGGTGAGCCGGGGCCGAAGTTCACCGCCGGGAGCCCGCGCGCGGCGAAGCGCGCCACGTCGGTCCAGCCCAGCTTGGCCACCGGCGCGGCACCCGATGCCTCGACCAGCCGCGCGGCGGCCGGGGCGGTCAGACCCGGCAGCGCCCCGGCCGCGCCGTCGACCACGGTCACCTCGAAGCCGTCGAAGACCTCCCGGAGGTGGGCCTCGGCGTCGGCCAGCGACTTGTCCGGGGCGAACCGGTGGTTGACCGCCACCACGCAGGAATCCGGGACGACGTTGCCCGCGACACCGCCCTCGACCCGCACGGCCTGCAACCCCTCCCGGAACTGCAACCCGTCGATGACCGGCTCCCGGGGCGCGTACTCGCTCAGCCGCCGCAGCACCGGCTCGGCCGCGTGGATCGCGTTCTCCCCCATCCACGCGCGAGCCGTGTGCGCCCGCTTGCCGGACGTGCGGACCTCGACGCGCATGGTGCCCTGGCATCCCGCCTCGATCGCGGCGTCGGACGGTTCGCACACCACGGCGAGATCGCCGTCCAGCCACTCGGGGAGTTCCCGCTCGATGCGGTTGAGGCCGTTGCGCTCGGCTTCGACCTCCTCGCAGTCGTAGAAGACGAACGTGAGGTCGTAGCGCGGCTCGGTCAGGGTCGCGGCGAGGTGCAGCATCACCGCGTCGCCGCCCTTCATGTCGACGGTGCCGCAGCCGTGCAGGTGCTCGTCCTCGCCGGACCCGGTGCGCCGGGACGGCAGGTTGTCGTTGATCGGCACGGTGTCCAGGTGCCCGGCCAGCACCACCCGCGTGTCGCGGCCGAGGTGCGTGCGGGCGAGCACCGCGTCGCCGTTGCGGACCACCTCCAGGTGCGGGCACCGGTCGCGCAACGCCTGCTCCACCGCGTCGGCGATGGCCTTCTCACCTCCCGAGACGCTCGGGATGTCCACCAGCGCGGCGGTCAGCTCCACGGGGTCCACGGTGAGATCCAACGACGCAGTCACGCCTGGCAGGCTACTCGCCCGCGACCGGCCGGACCGCGAACCGCCGCACCCGGGTCGACCGGTGACCGCGAGCACCCCTGCCGGACCCGGCTGGCCTGGGGCGATTACCGTTTCCGGCATGAGCAGCGCACAGACTCCCGACCCGCAGACGACCGGGGCCCACGGGGTGGGCCTGGCCACCGTGACCGACGACGGCACGGTGCTGGACACGTGGTTCCCGACCGTCCGGCTCGACGAGCCGGGCCAGTCCGGCACCAGCCGGCTGACCACCGAGCAGGCCGCCGAGTCCCTGGGCGAGGCAGGGGCCGCACTGCTCGGTCGCGACGAGGCCCGCGGGGTCGAGGTCGTCGCGGTGCGCACCACCATCGGCCGGCTCGCCGACGAACCCGTCGACGCGCACGACGTGTACCTGCGGCTGCACCTGCTGTCGCACCGCCTGGTGCGCCCGCACGGCGTGAACCTCGGCGGCATCTTCGGCCTGCTGTCCAACGTGGTGTGGACGAACCACGGGCCGTGCCCGGTGGAGGGCTTCGAGGCCACCCGCCTGCGGCTGCGCGCCCGCGGCTCCGTCACGGTCTACGGCGTCGACAAGTTCCCGCGCATGGTCGACTACGTCGTGCCGTCCGGCGTCCGCATCGGCGACGCGGACCGGGTCCGCCTCGGCGCGCACCTGGCGAGCGGCACGACCGTGATGCACGAGGGCTTCGTCAACTACAACGCGGGCACGCTCGGCGCGTCCATGGTGGAGGGCCGGATCTCCGCGGGCGTCGTCGTCGGCGACGGCTCCGACGTGGGCGGCGGTGCGTCGATCATGGGCACCCTGTCCGGTGGCGGCAAGGAGGTCATCTCCATCGGCGAGCGCTGCCTGATCGGCGCCAACGGCGGTACCGGCATCTCGCTCGGCGACGACTGCGTCGTGGAGGCCGGGCTGTACGTGACGGCGGGGACCAAGGTGGCGCTGCCGGACGGCACGATCACCAAGGCGCTGGAGCTGTCCGGCTCGGACGGCCTGCTGTTCCGCCGCAACTCCGCCACCGGCGCGGTCGAGGTCACCGCCCGCACCGGCGGCAAGGTCGAGCTGAACGCGGCCCTGCACGCCAACGACTGAGGCTCGCGGGGGCGTCCCGCCCGGCGGGGCGCCCCCGGATCGGGCCCGCGATCCCGCCCTACAATTCGGTATGGCTTCCACCGGATCGTGGCGCGACCGGGACGTCGCCGCCGTCGTGGACCTGCCCGCCGATCCCGTGGTGGCCGACGAGAACTCCTCCGTCGCCGAACACGTCCGCGCCGGTCTGGACACCCGCCTGCGCGCGCTGCTCGCCCACGACCCGGGCACGCGCCGCGGCGAGGATCCCGAAGAACTGCACCAGATGCGCGTCTCGGTGCGCCGCATTCGGGCGATGCTGCGATCCGCCCGGCCGTTCCTCGACCGGAGTCGGTCGGAGCCGCTGCGCGCCGAACTGGGCTGGCTGGGCCGGGCGCTCGGCCCGGTCCGGGACCTGGACGTGCTGCTGGAGCGGCTGCGGCAGGAGAGCGCCGATTTCCCGGACGACGAACGCGCCGCGGCCGCCCGCCTGATCGCCGGGCTGGAGGTCGAGCACGGCGAAGCCCGCTTCGAACTGCTCGCCGCCCTGGACAGCGACCGCTACCTGCGGTTGCTGACCGCGCTGGCCGAGGCAGTCAACACCCCGATCGGGTCCGAAGTGGACGGATCGGGAGCGCTGCGGGGCCTGGTGCGCAAGCAGTTCCGCAAGCTCCGGAAGGCGGTTCAGCAGCTCCCGGAGGCACCGGTCGACGCCCAGTTGCACGCGCTGCGCATCAGCGGGAAACGCCTGCGCTACACGGCAGAACTCGCGCAGCCCGCGTTCGGCGCGCCGATGCGGGACGTGATCAAGGCGGCGAAGCGGTTCCAGGACGTCCTCGGCGAACACCAGGACGCCTGCGTCGCCGCGCACCGCGTCCGCGGCCTGCTGCGCGACCTCGACGACGACGCCGACGCGGCGGTGGCCTTCGTGGCGGGCCGCCTCGTGGAACGCGAAGCGACCCGCCGAGCCGAACGCCGCGCCCAGTGGCCCGAAGCGTGGCAAGCGCTCGCCGCGGCAGCCGAATCCCTCTGACCCGGCCTGGGGGCGCGCCGGGTCACTCCGCCAACCGCTTGGCGGCCGTCGCGATGCGCTCGTCCGAGGCGGTCAGGGCGATGCGCACGTGCCGCCCGCCCGCGGGGCCGTAGAAGGTGCCGGGAGCGACGAGGATGCCGCGCTGCGCCAACCAGTCCACGGTCGCCCAGGCGTCCTCGCCCCGGGTCGACCACAGGTACAGCCCGGCTTCGGAGTGCTCGACGGTGAATCCCGCCGCTTCCAGCGCGGGCCGCAGCACGGCGCGCCGACCCGCGTACAGCTCGCGCTGCGCGCTCACGTGCGCGTCGTCGGCGAGCGCGGCGGTCACCGCTTCCTGCACCGGGCGCGGGACGATCATCCCGGCGTGCTTGCGCAGCTCCAGCAGCTGCGCGACCAGCTCGGGATCACCGGTGACGAAACCCGCCCGGTACCCCGCGAGGTTCGAGGACTTCGACAGCGAATGCACCGCGAGCACACCGGTGAAGTCCGAGCAGACCGAGGGGTGCAGCACCGACACGGGCTCGGCGTCCCACCCGAGCGCCAGGTAGCACTCGTCGGAGGCCACGACCGCGCCGACCTCGCGGGCCGCGCCGACCGCGGCGGCCAGTTCGGACCCGTCCAGCACGCGCCCGGTCGGGTTCGACGGCGAGTTCAGCCACACCAGCGCGGTCCCGGGCGGCGGCGCCTGCCCCGGCGCGAGCCGGACCACGTCCGCACCGGCGAGCCGGGCGCCGACCTCGTAGGTCGGGTAGGCCAGCTCGGGGATCGCCACCACGTCGCCGGGACCGACGCCCAGCAGCGTCGGCAGCCAGGCCACCAGTTCCTTCGACCCGATGGTCGGCAGCACCGCGTCGGGTCGCACCCCGGTCACCCCGAAGCGCCGCCGGAGCGCGTCCACCGCCGCCTCCCGCAGCGCGGGCGTGCCGTGCGTCGCCGGGTACCCGGGCACGTCGGCGACCGCCGACAGGGCCTGCTGGAGGTTGGCGGGCACCGGGTCCACCGGGGTCCCGACGGACAGGTCCACGATGCCGTCCGGGTGCGCGCCGGCGGTCGCCTTGTGCTCCGCCAGCGAGTCCCACGGGAAGTCCGGCAGTGCCGGGCCCCGGCGCCCGGACGCCGCGGCGTCCGGGCCTGTTGCGGAGCTCATTCGCCCTGCGGGGGCAGGCTGGTGACGGGCTCGACGTCCTTGTTGACCTTGCCCACCTTGGCCGCCCCGCCCGGAGAGCCCAGCTCGTCGAAGAAGTCCGCGTTCGCCTTGGTGTAGGCGGCCCATTCCTCCGGCACGTCGTCCTCGTAGTAGATGGCCTCCACCGGGCACACCGGCTCGCAGGCTCCGCAGTCGACGCACTCGTCCGGGTGGATGTAGAGCATCCGCCCACCCTCGTAGATGCAGTCGACAGGGCACTCCTCGATGCACGCCTTGTCGAGCACGTCCACGCAGGGCTCGGCGATCACGTAGGTCACGGTTGCTCTCCTGCTCGAAGCGTTGTCCTGATCGCGCAGGACTCTCCTGACGCGACTGCTGACAGTATCTCCCCTACCCACCCGGGACGCGTAACTGGTCCCACAGCGCGAGAGGCCGCCTGACTCTACGTGGCGGGGTAAACGCGGTAAACACAGGAGCGGTGCGGGTCACCGCTGGGCGTTCCGCGCGGCGACCACGCCGAGCATCATCGCGCTCGGCAGCGTGCCGCCGCCGATGAGCAGCAGCGTCCGCCAGTCGTTGCCCAGCAGCACGACGTCACCGCCCGGCCCGAACATCCCGAACACGAACACCGTCAGGAACCACACCACCAGCGGCGCGACCGCCACGGCCCGCCGCTTCGACAACCGGCCCGCCTCGGACACCAGCAGCGGCGTGCTCACCACCGCCAGCGCCGCGGTGACCGGGAACTGCACGGTGCCGATGCGGGCGGGTAGGAAGAACAGCTCGATCAGCGCCAGCAGCACGGCGTCCAGCAGCAGGAAGCCGAACACCACGCGGTCACCGGCGCTCAACGGTTCCCCGCAGGTTCGGTTCCGATCACGCCCAGCCCGCCGAACAGGTCGGTCTCGCACCCCTCGGGTTCGCCGCTGGCGAGCACGTAGTGCTCGGCCGCGACGACCGGTTGCGCGACCCCGTTGGACAGCGCGAACGCGGCGACCCCGGCGCCGTTGTCCCAGTGGTCCAGCCACACCCGCACCTGGGTGCCGTGCGCCCGCAACGCGCTGATCTTGGCGGGCAGGTGCTCGGAGACGTCCACGGCGGTGGTGATCTCCGCGTCGTCCACCCCGGGCAGCTCGTGCTGGCTGGGGAGTTCGAACGGCAGGTCCGGCGCCTGCGCCAACGCCTCCAGCCCGGCGCTGATCGCGCTGCGCGAGGGAACCGCGTAGAACACGCGGTGCACGTCGGCCACGTTCGCCGCGGCGGCCACCGTCACCTCGTGGGCGCGCACGTGGTCCGGGTGCCCGTAGCCCCCGTCGGCCGCGTAGCTGACCACCACCTGCGGCTTCACCTCGCGCAACACCGATTCCAACGCCTCGGTCTGGGCCTGCAGGTCGCCGACCGCGAACGCGCGCGGGTGCGCGTCCGGCACCGCGCCGGCCCGGCCGGGCTCCTCCCACAACATCCCGGAGTCGCGCCAGCGCCCGACGCCGCCGAGGAAGCGGTGGTCGGCGACCCGGAGCGCGGCGCACGCCGAGCGCAGCTCGCCGACCCGGTAGCCGCCGAGCTGGTCGGCCTGGTCGGCGGCCAGACCGCGCAGGCTCTCCGGGATGACCTCGCCCTCCTCGCCGAGGGTGCAGGTGACCACGACCACCTGCACGCCGCGGGCGGCGTAGCGGGCGATCGTGCCGCCGGTCCAGAGGGTCTCGTCGTCGGGGTGTGCGTGTACCAGCAACAACCGCGGTGGAGCCGTCAGCGTCACCGGTCCAGCCTAATCTCCCCGGCCGGGCGACAAGCGGACGGTGGCCGGTTGCGCCGAACGCCCCAGCGCGACGCCGCCGATCAGTAGCCGTCGTTGTCGGCCGGGGTGCCGACCCATTGGGCGGCGGTCGAGAACGGCCCGGCCAGACCGTTGCCCACCTGGATCCCCCCGACGCCCCGCCGCACCGCCATGACCTGGGACTGCTGGTAGAGCGGAACCGCGATGGCCTGGTTCCACAACGTCGACTCGATCTTGGTCGAGGCGTCCGGGAACGGCAGCCGCCCGGTCAGCGCGGCGTCGATCGTCGGTTGCAGCAGCGGATCGCAGAACCCGGAGTCGTTCGGCGGGAACGGCTGCTCGCTGTCCTTGGCGGTGCCCGCGCAGCCGTACTGCGACGCCAGCATCGCCGCAGGGTCGTCCCCGGCCGGGCGCGGCGCGATCGCCATGTCCACCGAGCTGGCCCCGCCGGTCGCCTTGGGCGCCACCGGCAGCATCTCGCCGAACAGCTGGTGCCCGGTCGGGGTGACGACCGTGGCCTGGATGCCCTGGTCGCGCAGCTGCTTGGCCGCGGTCTCCGCGATCCGGACGTAGGACTGGTGCTCGAACGGCGCGGCGATGACCAGGTTCAGCGGGCGGCCGTCGCGCAGCCACGTCCCGCCGGAGCGCTGGTAACCGGCCTCGGTGAGCAGCTGCTCGACCTTCGCCGGGTCGGGGTGCTCGGCCAGCTGCCCCGGCGGCTCGGTCGGCTTGTAGCCGGGCTCGGACGGGGCGAGCACCTGGGCGTGGGCCGGGAGCTGCTCGCCCGGCCCGCCGCCGGTGCCCGCGTCGACCAGCGCGCCGCGGTCCAGCGCCGCGGTGACGGCGCCCCGCACCCGCGCGTCGGACAGCGCGCGGCTGTCCGGCCGCAGCAGGACCTGCATGGTCGCCGGGCGCGGCACGTTGATCAGCTGCACCTGGTCGCCCAGGTCGTGCAGCGCCTTGAGCGTGTCGCTGTCCGGGCTGAAGACCGCGAGGTGGCTGTCCCCGCTGCGCAGCGCCTCGACCTGCCGCGTCGGGTCCAGGGCGCGCAGCACGATCCGGTCGGAGACCGCCGGGGGTCCCCAGTAGCGCTCGTTGCGCTCCAGGGTGATCTCGCCGCGCGCGAGGTCGACCTGCCGGATCGCGAACGGTCCCCCGGAGGCCGGGTAGCCGTCGTCGAGCGCGTTCGCCCAGCCGCGCGGCGCGTCGCGCAGCAGGTGCGCGGGCAGCAGGTTGTTGAACAGGCTCCGCCAGCCGGGGAACGGCTGCGAGAAGGTCACCTCGACGGTCTTGCCGCCCGACCGGGAGGCCACGTCGTCGATCAACCGGTAACCCGCCGGATCGGCCACCCCGGGCTGCGAGCGCAGCTGCTCCCACAGGTAGACGAAGTCCTCGGCGGCGATCGGCGCACCGTCCGACCAGCTGGCCTCCCGCCGGATCCGGTACCGCACGGTGAACTTCGGCGCGTCCGGGACCACCTCGGCGGACTCCATCAACGTGGTGTCCAGCTGCGGGCTGCCGTCCGGACCGGGCCGGAACACCGAGGGCAGCATCAGGCTGGCCAGCGTCGAGCTGGTCGGGGACAGGTCCGCCAGGGTGTGCGGGTTGAACCCGCCCTCCAGCTTGTCCACGCCCACGACGACCTCGGTCGGCATCGGCTGGGTGGGCGGGGCGCTGGTGGTCGTGGTCGGGCTCTCCTGCGGCGGGACCAGCGGCGGCGGTGGCGCGTTGGTGCACGCCGCCACCACGCTCAGGGTTGTCACCAGCAGGGAGGCCGCGGCGAACGGGCGGCGCCGACCCTGGAACACGCCCAACCTCCCCTCGGAGTCGATGATCCGGACCCGCGCACGGGCGTACGACCGCTGGACGCGCGGGAGCCATCCATGGTTGCGTCCGCCGTGCGAGGTTCCGACACCGGGGTATCGGTGACGCCGGTCAGGACTGGTTGTCGCGGGCCTTCGAACGGGCCCGCTCGCGGGCGCGGGTGGTGCCGTCCAGCGTCATCTTGCGCACCCGGATCGCCTCCGGGCCGACCTCGACGCACTCGTCGCCGGAGCAGAACTCCAGCGCCTCCTCCAGGGCGAGCGTGCGCGGCTTGGCCAGCCGCTCCAGCTCGTCGGCGGTGGACGAGCGCATGTTGGTCAGCTTCTTCTCCTTGCTGATGTTGACGTCGAGGTCCTCGGCGCGCGGGTTCTCCCCGACGACCATGCCCTCGTAGACCTCGTCACCGGGCGAGACGAAGAAGGTGCCGCGGTCGGCCAGCTGGAGCAGCGCGTAGGTGGTCGCCGCACCGGCCCGGTCGGCGACCAGCGACCCGGTGTGCCGGGTGCGCAGCTCCCCAGCCCACGGGAAGTAGCCCTCGAAGACGTGGTTGGCGATGCCGGTGCCCCGGGTCTCGGTGAGGAACTCGGTGCGGAACCCGATCAGCCCGCGCGCCGGGATCACGTACTCCAGCTTGATCCGCCCGGTGCCGTGGCCGTCCATGGTCTCCATCCGGCCCTTGCGACCGGCCAGCAGCTGGGTGATCGCACCGAGGTGCTCCTCCGGCGCGTCGATGGTCAGCCGCTCGAACGGCTCGCACAGCTTCCCGTCGATGGTCCTGGTCACGACCTGCGGCTTGCCGACGGTGAGCTCGAAGCCCTCGCGGCGCATGGTCTCCACGAGCACGGCCAGCGCCAGCTCGCCGCGGCCCTGCACCTCCCAGGCGTCGGGCTTCTCGGTCGGCAGCACCCGCATGCTCACGTTGCCGATCAGCTCGGCGTCCAGCCGGTTCTTGACCAGCCGGGCGGTGATCTTGGTGCCGCCGTTGCGGCCGGTCAGCGGCGAGTTGTTGACGCCGATGGTCATCGAGATGGCCGGGTCGTCGACGGTGATCCGGGGCAGCGGCTCGGGGGCGTCCGGGTCGGCGAGGGTGTCGCCGATGGTGATGTCCGGGATGCCCGCGATGGCGACCAGGTCACCCGCGGACGCCTCGGCGCACGGCACGCGGTCGAGGTTCTGCGTGATCAGCAGCTCGGTGAGCCGCACCTTCTCGACGCTGCCGTCGGCCTTGCACCACCCGACGGTCTGCCCCTTGCGCAGCGTTCCCGAGTGGATCCGGCACAGCGCGATGCGGCCCAGGAACGACGAGGCGTCGAGGTTGGTGACCAGCGCGCGCAGCGGGGCCTCGGCGTCGGCGACCGGGGCGGGCACGTGCTTGAGCAGCACGTCGAACAGCGACGACAGGTCCTCGTCGGCGGGCAGCTCGCCGTCGACCGGACGCGCCAGGCTGGCCCGGCCGGCGCGGGCCGAGGCGTAGATGACCGGCAGGTCGAGGATGGCCTCCATGTCGACCCCGTCGTCGTCGAGCTCGGCGGCCAGGTCGAGCAGCAGGTCGTGGGTCTCGTCGACGACCTCGGCGCACCGGGCGTCGGGCCGGTCCACCTTGTTGACCACGAGGATCACCGGCAGTCCGGCGGCCAGCGTCTTGCGCAGCACGAACCGGGTCTGCGGCAGCGGCCCCTCGCTGGCGTCGACCAGCAGCAACACACCGTCCACCATGGACAGTGCGCGCTCCACCTCACCGCCGAAGTCGGCGTGCCCGGGGGTGTCGACGACGTTGATGGTCACCGGGCCGCCCGGCGTCTCGCGCCGGATGGCGGTGTTCTTGGCGAGGATCGTGATGCCCTTCTCGCGCTCCAGGTCGTTGGAGTCCATCACGCGGTCCACGAGCTCGGCGCGTTCGGAGAACGCACCGGACTGCCGCAACATGGCGTCCACCAGCGTGGTCTTGCCGTGGTCGACGTGCGCGACGATGGCGACGTTGCGCAGATCACTGCGGATGGGGGCGGCGACACTGGTGGCGGACACGCGGGTACTCCTGGCTCTACGCGACAAGCGGGCACGGCGGTGTTCGTCGACGAGTGGCCGCGGCTCCACGACGCCGCTGCTGCGGAGCTGTGCGTGCCTCGGGCACGCGAAGGTCGACGCGCGGCTCGGTCCAGCGTAGTGCAACGGCGGGCGCTGCCCACCGGCACGTGCTGAGCGCAACATCGAGCCGGGCGCCGACCAACATCGGGTTCGCCTTCTGCGGTTAGGTTCGCCTACCCTGAGCGCGACCGACCCCGGCAGCGGAAAGACGAACCGTGGGCAAAGACACAATCAAGGTCAAAAGGAAATGTTGCCTCTCGCGACCCCCGTGCAAGCGCTGCCCGATCGTGGTCCTGCGCGAAGCCCTGCGGGAGGCCAAGGCGCAGGAGGTCAAGAAAAAGCAAAAGAAGACCAAGAAAGAGGCAAAGAAAAAGGACGCGAATTGACCTCACCTCGGCGCCCGCCGAGGTTCGCGATCTTCTCCGCCGCTACTGGCCGGCGACCGGCGTCAGCGGGTCGGCGTACTTGGCCAGCTCTGGGATGGTGCGCCTGGCCTGGAACTCGATCACGTCGTAACGGGCCAGCTTGTGCAGCAGGAACGGATCAGTCGCCAAGATCGCGTCCAGCCTGCCGCGGGACATCGCACGCGCGATGATCACGGCCCCGTTGCGGGGGTGCCGATGCCCGGCGGCGATGAAGTCGCCCGCATCGTAATGCCGGGTGATCCATTCGTAGTGATCTACCAGACGGCCGTCGATGTCCGATTCCGGGGCAGTGTATTCCAGCAGCACCACAAACATATTTTCACGGTAACTCCGAGCCTTGACCACTGCCGATCACCAAGCGGTAACATTGCCGCGTGCACGCGATGTCGAACAACTGGTGGGCCGCTGCGAGGCGGCCCCGCGAGCGCGCGCACTGACGACGCAGCAACCGGCCGCCACCAGGCGGCCGAGCGCGACGTGGTCGATCCTGGGGGCGGCTCGACGACACCGGGAGCGACCACGATGACCCGACTGTCCGGCATCACTCCGTCCGGCCACGTCCAGCTGGGCAACTACCTCGGCGCCGTGCGGCGCTGGGCGACCGAGCGCGAGCCCGCGGACCTGTTCTTCGTCTCCGACATGCACGCCATGAGCACGCCGCACAAGCCGGGACGGCTGCGCGCGCTCACCCGGGAGCAGTTCGCGGTGCTGCTGGCCGCGGGCATCGGCCCGGAGTCGGTGTTCGTGCAGTCCGACCTGGCCTGCGAGCTGGGGGCGCTGAACTGGATCCTGGAGTGCACCTGCTCCTACGGCGAGGCCGCGCGGATGATCCAGTTCAAGGAGCGGGGCGCGGGCCAGGACTCGGTGCGCGTGGGCCTGCTCACGTACCCGGTCCTGATGGCCGCCGACATCCTGCTGCAGGGCGCCACCGAGGTGCCCGTCGGCAGCGACCAGGACCAGCACGTCGAGCTGGCCCGGGTGCTCGCCCGGCGGTTCAACGCCACCTACGGGGAGGTCTTCGCCGTCCCGGAGGCGGTCGTGCCCAAGACCGCGGCGCGGGTGCGCGACCTGTCCGACCCCGCGCGCAAGATGGCCAAGTCCACCCAGCAGTCCGCGGGCGTGGTGTTCGTCCTGGACGAGCCCGACGTCATCCGCCGCAAGTTCCGCCGCGCCGTGACCGACGACGTGGGCGAGGTCCGCTACGACCCGGAGAACCAGCCCGGCGTCGCGAACCTCCTGGAGATCCTCGGCGCGTGCCGCGGTACCAGCCCCTACACCGCGGCGTCGGCGGCCGACTCGTACGCGGCGCTGAAGGAGATCGCGGCCGAGGCGGTGGTGGAGGTCCTCGGCCCGGTGCGGGAACGCGCCCGGGAGCTGCTGGACGACCCCGCCGAGCTGGACCGCATCCGGGCCCACGGCGCCAAGCACGCCGCGGACCGCGCCCAACCGCGCCTGCAGGCCGCGATGCGCATGGCCGGACTGCGCTGACGACCGAACGCGGCGGGCGTCCCGGCCCGAGCGCTGCCGGAACGCCCGCCCGTTCGTTCACCAGTTCGAGTGGACTACCTGGCAAGGTCATGATCAGTGCCGCCAACCTGGGTTCATGGGTACCGCGGTCCGGCCGGGTTCCTGGTCGAGAGGAGTGTCGTCATGGCTGCACCGGCGATCGAGCCGAATTCCTCGTTCGACCCCCTCGTGGAGCTGAACGGCCTGTGGACCCCGGAGCTCGCCGACAGGTACCTACCGATCCCGGGGATGCCCCCGGCCAAGTACGAGTGCCTGGACGGGAAGCTGATCATGAGTCCACGTGAGGGGACGGCGAACATGTTCGCCGTCTGGACGCTGGGCAAGCGCCTGGAACGAGCCGCAGCCGAGAGCGGGTTCCTCTTCTATCTGACCGTCAGCCTCCAGCTCGATGTCAAGCGTTGGATGGAGCCGGACTTCGCGGTGCTGACGCGACCGGGCCGAGGCCGCACGTGGATTCCCGCCAACGAGGCCCTGCTCGTGGGGGAGTGCGTTTCGCCGTCCAGCGAACGACGCGACAAGATCGACAAGTCGGCTCTGTGCGCCGAGTCGGCGATCCCGTACTTCATGCGCGTCGAGGTCTCCTACACGGGGCAACGGGTCGACGTCGAACTGCTCCGGCTCGAAGACGGCGAGTACAAGCGGCAGGCGACGGCTCGCAACGGCCAGACCTTCGAGACCGAGCTACCGTTCCCGCTGTCGCTCGACCCGGCCGAGCTGCTCGAACCCTAAGGGGCGCTGAGGAGTTCGCGCAGCGCCGGGACGAGCACCCGGTCGGCCGGGAGCCAGTCCAGATCGGACAGTTCGTCGGCGGCCACCCAGCGGACGTCGTGGTGTTCGACCGCTTTCGGCTCCGCCTCGCCGTCGAGCAGTTCGGCGGTGTGGGTGCGCAGCAACATCCCGTTGTCGAGCGGGACGTCGGTGCCGACGCGACCGGTGGGGCGCACCTCGACGTCGAGTTCCTCCTTGCACTCCCGCGCGACGGCGTCCTGTTCGGTCTCACCGGGTTCGACCCGTCCGCCCGGCAGTTCCCAGCGCCCGGCGTCCTTCGCGGGGTAGCGGCGCTGCTGGGCCAGCAGCCGTCCATTGTGGACGATAGCGGTGCCCACCACGACCTGGCGCCCCTCCCAGCATTCGGCCAGCCGTCGAACCGCGGCGATGCGCGCCGCCAGCACCCGGAGCACGAATCGGCGGATCAGCACGACGTTCGCGATCCGCCCCGCGACACCCAGCGGCGCCTCCCAGTGCACCGCATCCGTCAGCAGCGTGCGCGGACCGGCGTCGGCCAGCACCGACTCGTGGCGCAGCCCGGGCAGCGGCCCGGCGACGAGCACCGAGCTCAGCCCGCCGGCGTCCGCGCGGACGATCCTGGTGGTCAGCGACACCGGGAGGCGCGCGATCCGGGCCCGGAACGCGAGCTCGTCGCCCGGGGTCAGCAGCACGTCGGGCCGCGTCGCGGCGTGACCCGTGACGCCGACGTGCCGCAGGCCCAGCTCCGCGGTCCGGGTGTGCCGCAGCGCCGCCGCCGCTGTGGTGAGCGGCGCGTTGATCAGTCCCGTACTCCGCAATACCGGCACGTGCACACATCTTGCCGCACTCCGCCACGCCCGGTCGCCGGGACCTCGGTGCGCACTAGGACGGCGCGTACCGGGGCCAGACGGCTTCCACGCGGGCGCCGCCCTCCGGAGACTCGGTGGCGCGGACCGCTCCTCCCCGTCGGCGCACCGCCTCGGCGACGAGGGCGAGGCCGAGCCCCGCACCGCCGCTGGTGCGGGCCCGGTCCGACTCGACGCGGTAGAACCGGTCGAACACCCGCTCGCGGTGCTCCGCCGGGATGCCCGGTCCGTCGTCGTCGACGACCAGGCGCACCATCCCCGGAGTCGCCACCACCGAGACGCGGACCAGCGCCTTCGCGTAGCGCAGGGCGTTGCTGACCAGGTTGTCCAGCACCCGGGACACCTCGGTCGGGTCGGCCGGGACCGCGGTCGGCGCGTCGGGCACATCGATCGCGACCTCGGGGCGCACCCCGTGCTGTTCGAGGCGGTCGACCGTGGCGCGGACCGCGGCCACCAGGTCGACCGGCCGGGCCGGGGACGGCGTGTCCCGCTCGGCGCGGGCCAGCGTGAGCAGGCTTTCCACCAGGTCCGACAGCCGTTGGGCCTCGTGGGCGACGTCCTGGAGGGTTTCCTGGGCGAGGGCCGGATCGGGGTGCACGACCGCCACTTCGGCCTGCGTGCGGATGGCGGTCACCGGGTTGCGCAGTTCGTGCGCGGCGTCGCCGGTGAACCGGCGCAGCCGTTCGGTGTCGGCGTCCCGCCGGGCCAGCATGGCGTTGAGCTCCTCGGCGAGTGCGCGGATCTCGTCGTTCGCTTCCGGCACCGGGAGCCGCTGCCCTTCGGGCAGTTCCCCCGCCGCCAGGCGCATCCGCTCGACCGGGCGCAGGGACCGGCGAACGACGAGCCAGGTCGCCAGCCCGACGAGCCCCGCGGCCAGCACCGAACCGACGCCGAGCACCTGACCGGCCGTGCCGAGCGTTTCAGCGAACCCGACCAGGCGCGCGCCCGCGAGCACCACGCGGGGCTGGCCCGCCGCGTCGCGGGCGACTCCGGCCCGCCACCGGTAGACCGCCGCGGGCGGGTCGAACCGGAGCACGCCCTGCCCGGCGACGAGTTCGGCGAGCTGCCCGTGGCGCAGGCCGGGGTCGGGCAATCCGTCCACCGGATGCCCAGAAAGGTCGAGCACGCGGACGTCGGCGTCGGCCAGCGCGGAGGGGGCCGATCCGCGGGACAGCCGCTGGGCGGTGGCGGTCGCGGTGCGCTCCAGGTCGGTGTCCACGGACTGGATGAGCAGCCAGCCGACGAACCCGGTGCTGGCGTGCGCGATGACGCCGAGGCCGATCAGGGCGACGACCGCGGCGACCGCGCTGGTCCGGAACTGGATCGTGCGGCGGAACCACCACCGGCGCAGGCGGGCGGTCATGCGGGCTCGTCGCTGACCCGGTAGCCCTGTCCACGCACGGTCCGCACCAGGTGCCCGGCACCGGCCGAGGCGAGCTTGCGCCGCAGGTAGCCGATGTAGACCTCGACGACGTTGCGGGTGACGAACTGCTCCTCGCCCCACACCATGCGCAGCAGGTCGTCCTTGGGCACCACGGACTCCGGGTGACCGGCCAGCGCGACCAGCAGGTCGTACTCGCGCGGCGAGAGCGCGACCGGTCGGCCGCTCCAGCTGACCTCGCGGGCGGTGCGGTCGATCTCCAGCCGGCCGACGCGCAGGCCGGTCTGCCGAGCCGCCGCGTCGCGCCGCCGCAGCAGTGCGCGCACCTGCGCCACCAGGACCAGGAACGAGAAGGGTTTGACGAGGTAGCCGTCCGCGCCGAGGTCGAGGCCGTCGGCCTGGTCGACCTCGCCGTTCTTCGCCGAGATCAGCAGGACCGGCGTGGTCACGTCCTGGGCGCGCATGCGTTCCAGCACCCGGTACCCGGACAGCCCCGGGAGCATCAGGTCGAGCACCACGACGTCGAAGGCGCCGGTGCCCGCCAGCCGGAGCGCCTCCACTCCGTCACCGGCGACGGCGACCTCCATGCCCTCGGCGGTGAGCCCGCGGCGCAGCGCGGTCCGGACTCCCGGCTCGTCGTCGACCACCAACACCCGCGGCGCCATGCCCTCCAGGATGCCGGGGCCCGACCCCGGCGACCACGACCTCTCAGGAGGTTCTCAGCTGAACAGCGCATTCTCAGCGCGATCTCAGCTACGCCGCGGAGCCGTCCGGACACGGCGCGGCGGCGCACCTCGACCGTCCGAATTGGACGACGTGACCGGTTCCACGTCGCGCCGCCGATCCGCCGTGATCTCGGTCGGCGGGACGCGCGGCGCCGCACCTCCGGGTGATGCGGGTGGTGCGGGCCGCGACGCTGTCGGTGGCCGAGCGCGACTTCGCCAAGTCCGCCGAGGCGATCGGGCTGTCCCGGGTGCGCCAGTTGCTCCCGCACGCGGCCGGGCTGCCGTACCCGCAGCGCGCGGTGTCCCGGGAGATGGCCGCGGACCACCCGGCGGTGGCCGCGCTGCTCGCCGAGCAGGCTCCACTGTGGCCGGTCGGCAGCCGCGTCGCCTACCACGCCCTGACGTCCGGGTGGCTGGCCGCCGAGCTGGTGCGCCAGGTGGACGGCCGGTCCATCACCGACTACGTGCGCGCCGAGATCACCGAGCGGATCCCGGCCGACGGGTGGCTGGGGCCGCCCGCGGAGCACTCCGACCGCACCGGCCGGTGCCGACGAGCCCCGGACTACTCGAACGCGTGCACCGCGAGGAGAGCCGCGGCACCGACCCGGGAACGGGACGTCCGCTGGTCTTCGGCCTCGGCTCCGAATTGCAGGACGACCTCGGCACCTGCGGTCCGGGGCGGATCGGTTTCGGGCACAGCGGCGCGGGCGGCTCGGTGCACGGCTGCTGGCCGCGCCTGGGCGTCGCCTTCTCCCACACCCCGTGCACGATGCGCGCCGAAGGCCACGACGGACGCGCCCAGCGCCTGCTGACCGCCCTGCACGCCTGCCTCTGACTGCCTCGCGCGAGCCGGGGCGAGCGGCCACCATGGCGGTCATGACCGAACTTCTCACCGACAACCAGGTCTCCGAGGCGTTGCAGCACCTCCCGGAATGGCGGCAGGAGGGCGCGCGGTTGGTGCGCACCGTCGAGTTCGCGGGCTTCCCGCAGGCCATCCAGGCCGTGAACCGGGTAGCGGAGATCGCCGAGAGCGAGAACCACCACCCGGACATGGACGTCCGCTACAACGCGGTGACGTTCGCCTGCACCACGCACTCCCAGGGCGGCATCACGGCGAACGACACGTCACTGGCGCAGGAGATCGACGGCGTCGTCGAACAGCTCCGGGGTTAGGGCCGGTCCTCGAACCCGACCGGCGCGCGTACCCACCGGAGGGGGAAGCGGCGCCGCCGAAGGGGAATCCGCCGCCGCTCGCGAAAAGCCGTGGCGCGATCAGCTGGCGGTGCGTTCCCCCGCGCCGACCGCGAGTTCGGCGGCTTCGCGGGCGCAGCCCCACGAGAGGGCGACCCCGGAGCCGCCGTGCCCGTAGTTGTGCACCACCCGCGCACCCTCGTACCGCTCCACCTCGACGCGCACCGACTCCCGGCCGGGGCGCAGGCCGACGAGTTCGCCGATTTCCTCGGCGTCGGCCAACCGCGGGTCGATCTCCGCGCAGCGGCGGCGGATTCCGGCCCCGACGCCGCGCAACGGGGTCGCGTTCCAGTCGTGCTCGACGGCGACGCCGCCGAGCACCACCCGGTCGCCGTGCGGCATGATCGCGGCGAACTCGTCCGAGGCGGTCAGCTCGACGAAGTACTCGTCGATCCCCGGGTTGCGCACCACGAGCGCCTGTCCGCGCACCGGGCGCACGGTCGGGTCGCCGAACAGGTGCGCCCCGACTCCCGTGCAGTTCACCACGATCGACGACTCGGCCACCGCGTCCGCCAGCATCGGAACCGGGCTGAGCAGGAGCTCACCGCCCGCCGCCCGGAACCTGTCGACCAGGTGGTCCAGGTAGCGGGGCATGTCGATGAGCGGCACGGTGCCCCGGTAGCCGTCGGCGAACCCGGTGGGCAGTTCGTCCCGGGTGCACCGGCGCAGGTCGGGGATCAGCCGGGCCTCCGGTGGAACCACGTCGCCGAGGACCGCGCGGGAAGCCATCGTCCCGGCGGCCAGGTGCACGCCCGACTCCGGGTCCTCGGCGAGCGCGGTGAACTCGGCGTGCGAGCGGGTGGCCCACCGCAGCACCCGGTCGGCCGGGCGGAGCAGCGCCGGGCCCCACATCGCCCCGGCCGCCGCCGAGGTCGTGTCGCGCGGGCGGTCGGCCGTGCGGATCCGGACCGGACGGCCGGACTCGGCCAGCACGACACCGGTGGTCAGGCCGACCACTCCCGCACCGACGACCAGCACCGGCTTCCCGGACGCGCTCACCCGCATCACGCTACCGGCCGCGCGCGAACTCGTCAGCGTCGAACGTCCCGCCCAGTTCGGGGGCCAGTCCGGCCCGCGCGATGTCGCGGAACGCCGCCGGATCGGCGCGTCCGGCGCCTTCCGGCAGGGCCCCGAGCAGGGGAGCTCCGGTGACCTCCGGCAGGTCGGTGACGTTGCACCGCATGGCCAGGTCCGGTCGCACCGGCCAGCTGCCGAGGACCAGGCCCGCGCACCGCAGTCCGCGCGCCCGCAACGCCTCGGCGGTCAGCGCGGCCGCGTTGAGCGCGCCGAGGCCGGGATGCGCGACGACCAGCACCGGCGCGGACAGCTGGGCGGCGGCGTCGGCGAGCGTGCCGCCCTCGTCGTCGAAGCGGACGAGCAACCCGCCGGCTCCTTCGACGAGCACCAGGTCGTGCTCCTCGGCGAGCGCCGCCGCCGCGTCGGCGACGGCCTTCGGCCGCACCGGCGGCGCACCCGCGCGTCGCGCGGCGGTCGCGGGCGCCAGCGGCTCCGGGAACCGCGCGAGATCCCGCGCGGTGACCCGCGCGAGTCGCGCGACGGTGTCGGCATCGCCGGCTTCGCCGTCCGCGACGCCGGTCTGCGCCGCCTTGAGCACGGCGACCGACCCTCCGGCCGCCGCGGCGACGGCGGCGGTGACGACGGTCTTGCCGACATCGGTTCCGGTACCGGTGACGAACAGGACGGACATCAGTGCCCTCCCCCCGCCGCGGCCACCGCGGCGGACGCGATGCGCGCGACGTCGTCATCGCTGGTCACGTACGGCGGCATGGTGTAGATCAGGTCGCGGAAGGGCCGCAGCCACACGCCGTGCCGCACCGCCGCGCGGGTGGCTGCCGCGGTGTCCACGGCCCGGTCGAGCTGGACGACGCCGATGGCGCCGAGCACCCGGACGTCGGCCACCCCGGGCAGCGCCCGCGCCGGTTCGAGCCCGCGGCGGAGCCCGTCCTCGATCCGCTCGACCTCGCGCCGCCAGTCCTGGTCGAGCAGCACGTCCAGGGACGCGTTGGCCACGGCGGACGCCAGCGGGTTGCCCATGAACGTCGGTCCGTGCGCCAGCAGCGGGATCCCGGCGGCGATCCGCCCGGTGCACAGCGTCGCGGCCATCGTGAGGTATCCACCGGTGAGGGCCTTGCCGAGGCACATGACGTCGGGGCTGATCCCCGCGTGGTCGGCGGCGAAGAGCTCGCCGGTGCGGCCGAACCCGGTGGCGATCTCGTCGAAGACCAGCAGCACGTCGTGGGCGTCGCACAGCTCCCGCAGCGCCCGCAGGTAGGCGGGGCTGTGGAAGCGCATCCCGCCGGCTCCCTGCACCACGGGTTCGACGATCACGGCGGCGAGTTCCCGCGCGTGCCGCCCCAGCACGTCCGCCAGGTGGTCCACATAGGACTGCTCGTACCGGTCCGGGGGCGCGGCGGCGAAGACCTGTTCGGCGAGCGCCCCCGACCACAGGTGGTGCATGCCGCCTTCGGGGTCGCACACCGACATCGGGTGCCAGGTGTCGCCGTGGTAGCCGCCGCGCCACGTCATCAGCCGCCGCTTCTCCGGCCTGCCGCGCCCGCGCCAGTACTGCAGGCACATCTTGATGGCGACCTCGACGGACACCGATCCGGAGTCGGCGAGGAAGACGTGCCGCAACGGCTCGGGGGTGATCTCCACGAGCCGCTGGACCAGCCGCACGGCGGGTTCGTGCGTGAGCCCGCCGAACATCACGTGGCTCATCCGGTCGAGCTGGTCCCGCACGGCCGCGTCGAGCACCGGGTGCCGGTAGCCGTGGATCGCCGCCCACCACGAGGACATCCCGTCCACGAGGTCGCCCACGCCGGAGACCCGCAGCCGCACGCCGCTCGCGGATTCCACCAGGAACGGTTCCGCGTCCGCGGGCACGCCCGCGTAGGGGTGCCACACGTGCGCGCGGTCCAGTTCCAACAGCCGTCTCGCGTCGTCCATGCGGTGATCATGGCCGCGGCCGTCGCGGGGACTTCAGACCCGCCACGCACAACGTCGCGCGGGCAACCTTGTTCACTTCGGACAGTGCTGGCCCGCTACGCACCGTGCCAGAGTCGACGACCATGTCCACGGTCTTCGACTGGATCGACGGGCGGCTGGAGCAGCGCCGACGCGCCGGGCTGCACCGGACCCCGCGGGTGCGCCGCGCCGACGACGACGCGCTGGACCTGGCGGGCAACGACTACCTCGGTCTGACCCGTCATCCGCAGGTCGTGCGCGGGGCGGTCCGCGCGGCTCGCGAGTGGGGCACGGGGTCGACCGGATCGCGGCTGGTGACCGGATCCACCCAGCTGCACCGGGATCTGGAGGAGCGGCTCGCCGGGTTCTGCGGCGCCGAGTCCGCGCTGGTCTTCTCGTCCGGTTACACCGCGAACCTGGCCGCGACCAACGCGCTGACCGGCTCGGACACCCTCATCGTCTCGGACCGGCACAACCACGCCTCGCTGATCGACGGCTGCCGCCTGTCGCGGGCCGAGGTGCGGATCGTCCCGCACCGGGACGTCGCGGCCGTCCACGAGGTCCTGTCCGGGCACGACGGGCCCGCCCTGGTCGTCACGGAGTCGGTGTTCTCCGTCGACGGCGACACCGCACCGCTGCGCGCCCTGCACCAGGCGTGCCGGGAGCACGGCGCGGCCCTGCTCGTCGACGACGCGCACGGGCTGGGCACCACGGGCCCGCGCGGCGCCGGTGCGCTGCACGCCGCGGGCCTGGCCCACGAGCCCGACGTGGTGGTGACCGCGACGCTGTCGAAGTCGCTGGGCTCGCAGGGCGGCGCGGTCCTCGGCCCGCACCGCGTCATCCAGCACCTGACGCAGACCGCCCGCACCTTCATCTTCGACACCGGGCTCGCCCCGTCCTGCGCCGGAGCCGCCCTGGCGGCGCTGGACGTGCTGCGCGCCGAACCGGAACGCGCCGAGGCGGTCCGGAACACCGCCTCGGCACTGCACGACGGGCTGGCGTCATCGGGCCTGCCGGTGCGCCGACCGGGCGGTGCGGTGCTGTCGCTGCCCGCGGACTCGCCGGAGCACGCGGTGGCCTGGGCGGCCCGGTGCCGCGACGAAGGGGTCGTCGTGGGCTGCTTCAGACCGCCCTCGGTACCGGACTCGTCCTCCCGGCTGCGCCTGACCTCCCGCGCCGACCTGACGCACCAGGACGTCACCCGCGCCGTCAAGGTCATCGCCGCCGTGCGGTGAGACCTCCCGGTGGGGCCTCGCGCGGCGAAAATCGGGATGCGCGCGTCACTAGCCTGTTTTCATGGATTTCGAGACCGACGACTCGCCCTCTCGCATCGACCGCGACGCGGTGTGGGAGTTCCTGTCCACGCAGGCGTACTGGGGCCGCTGGCGCAGGCGCGAGCACGTGGAGCGCCAGATCGACCGCGCCTGGCGCGTCGTCGGCGCGTACGCGAGGCCGTCCGGCCGGATGATCGGCTTCGCCCGCGCGTTCTCCGACGGGGTCGCCTCCGCCTACCTCGCCGACGTCTTCGTGGTCCCCGAGGCGCGCGGCCACGGCGTCGGCAAGGCCCTGGTCCGCACCATGGTCGACGAGGGCCCGGGTCGCGACTTCCGCTGGATGCTGCACACCGAGGACGCCCACGGCCTCTACCGCGCCCACGGCTTCACCGTTCCCGCCGACCACACCTACCTGGAACGCCCGAGGCGCGAGGAAAACCTCTGAGCTCCGGGCCCGGCCGCAACGGCTTCCGACGCGGCGTCCGACGTCGGAGCGCGCCCCCCGGGCAACCGCGATCGGGCCACGGCCGGGTGGCAGGCCGAGGTCTACCGCGTGGCCGGCGACATCACGCGCACCGGCGAGCGGAGCTCGGAGTGCGTCGGCGGCGAGTGGACCGAGGGCGAGCCCGATCACACGTTGAAGCGGAACTCCACGACGTCGCCGTCGGCCATGACGTAGTCCTTGCCCTCCATGCGGACCTTGCCCGCGGACTTGGCCGCGGCCATCGACCCCGCTTCGACCAGGTCGTCGTAGGAGACGATCTCGGCCTTGATGAAGCCGCGCTCGAAGTCGGTGTGGATGACCCCCGCGGCCTGCGGGGCGGTCCAGCCCTGCCGGATCGTCCAGGCGCGGGCCTCCTTCGGACCGGCCGTGAGGAACGTCTGGAGGCCGAGGGTGTGGAAACCCGCGCGGGCCAGCGCGTGCAGGCCGGGTTCGTGCTGCCCGATGGACTCCAGGAGCTCCCGGGCGGACTCCTCGTCGAGTTCCATCAGCTCGGCCTCGACCTTGGCGTCCAGGAAGACCGCGTCACCGGGGGCGACGAGCTCGCGCAGCTCCTTCTGCCGGGTCTCGTCGCCCAGCACGCCCTCGTCGGCGTTGAACACGTACAGGAACGGCTTGGTGGTCAGCAGGTTGAGGTCGCGCAGTTCGGCGGTGTCGCGGCCCATGCCCGCCGCGAACAGGGTCCGGCCGGAGTCCAGGACCTCCTTGGCCTGCTGCACGACCTCCAGGGTGGCGCGCCGGTCCTTGTGGGTGCGCGCCTCCTTCTCCAGCCGGGGCAGCGCCTTCTCCAGCGTCTGCAGGTCGGCCAGGACGAGCTCGGTGTTGATCGTCTCGATGTCGCTGGACGGGTCCACCCGGCCGTCGACGTGCACCACGTCGGGGTCGTCGAAGACGCGGATGACCTGGCAGATCGCGTCGGCCTCGCGGATGTTGGCGAGGAACTTGTTGCCCAGCCCCTGCCCCTCGGAGGCGCCCTTGACCAAGCCCGCGATGTCGACGAACGAGACGGTGGCGGGCATCGTCCGAGCGGAGTCGAACATCTCGGCGAGCTTGTCCAGCCGCTGGTCCGGCAGCGGCACCACGCCCACGTTCGGCTCGATGGTGGCGAACGGGTAGTTCGCCGCGAGCGCCTCGTTGCTGGTCAGCGCGTTGAACAGGGTGGACTTGCCGACGTTGGGCAGCCCGACGATTCCGAGGGTGAGACTCACACCCGGAAGTCTAGGGGCCGGGCCGCACCGCCAACGGCCCCGGTCGCGGGCGACGCGGCGCGAGCCACACCAGTACGTCCGATTTCCGCTAGTCCCGGGCCGCTGCCGCTGGAAGCATCGAGGGCGTGTTGGTGGGAACGGAAGAGGCGTACCGGGCAGTGGCCTCGCGCGACGCGCGCTTCGACGGCTGCTTCGTGCACGCCGTGCGCACGACCGGGATCTACTGCCGCCCGTCGTGCCCGGCGCGCACGCCGAAGCGCGACAACAGCCTGTTCTTCCCGACGGCCGCCGCGGCGCAGGCGGCGGGGTTCCGGGCGTGCCGCCGGTGCCTGCCGGACGCGGTGCCCGGCTCGCCGGAGTGGAACATGCGCGCCGACCTGGCCGGTCGTGCGATGCGCCTCATCTCCGACGGCGCGGTGGACCGCGGTGGTGTGGAGGGGTTGGCCGCGCAGCTCGGCTACTCGCCCCGGCACCTGACGCGGGTGCTGACCGCCGAACTCGGCGCGGGGCCGATCGGCCTGGCGCGGGCGCACCGCGCCCACTCGGCGCGGATCCTGATCGAGACGACCGACCTGCCGTTCACCGACGTGGCGTTCGCGGCCGGGTTCTCCAGCCTCCGGCAGTTCAACGACACGGTGCGGGAGGTGTTCGCCACGACGCCGACCGCGCTGCGCGGACGCGCCCGTCGCCGCGCGGACGAGCCGTCGGGGGCGGGCGCGATCCGGCTCCGCCTGCCGTTCCGGGCGCCGTGCGATCTCAGCGGGCTGCTGCGGTTCCTCGGCGAGCGGGCGCTGGAGGGGGTGGAGGACGCGGGCCCCGCCCACTACGCCCGCGCGCTGCGGCTCCCGCACGGCACCGGCGTGGTGCGCCTGGTCCCGCAGCGCGACCACGTCGCCTGCACGCTCGCCCTGACGGACCTGCGGGATCTCGGCAGCGCGGTGGCGCGGGTGCGCCGACTGCTCGACCTGGACGCGGATCCGGTCGCGGTCGCCGAGACGCTCGGCTCCGACCCGGTCCTGGCGCCCGAGGTGGCCCGCAACCCCGGGGTGCGGGTGCCGGGCAGCGTCGACGGGTTGGAGATCCTGGTGCGGGCGGTGATCGGCCAGCAGATCTCCGTCGCCGCGGCGCGCCGCACGACCGAACGGCTCGCGGCCGCGCTCGGCACCCCGCTCCCCCACTCGGACGGCACCGTGACCAGGCTTTTCCCCACCGCGGAAGCACTCGCCGAGGGCGTGCTCGACGCGCTCGCCGGCCCGCGCCGCCGCGCGGAGACGGTGCGCGCGGTCGGCGAGGCCGTGGCCGAGGGGCGGCTGCGGCTGCACCCCGGCCGGGAAGCGGCGGAACTGCGCGAAGAACTCGTGAACATCCCCGGGATCGGCCCGTGGACGGCGGACTACGTCGCGATGCGGGTGCTCGGATCTCCCGACGTGCTGCTCGACGGCGACCTGGCGCTGCGCCGCGGGGCCGCCGCACTCGGACTGTCGACCCAACCGGCCGCGCTGCGCACCCGCGCGCGGCAGTGGAGCCCGTGGCGTTCCTACGCGGGCGTGCTGCTGTGGTCCGCGGCCACCCGGAACTTGGAGGAACCATGACTACCTGGTCCACTGTGGACACACCTGTCGGACCGTTCACCGCGGTCGTGGACGACGACGGCGCGGTGCTCGCCTCGGGCTGGACCGCCCGGCTCGACGAACTGACGCCGCAGGTCGCCCCCGTCCTGCTGCGCGCGACCCCGCGCCACGCGGCCGACCTCGGCCCGGTGACGCGCGCCGTCCTCGCCTACCACGAAGGCGAGCTCGACGCCGTCGAGGCGATCCCGGTCCGCCAGCGCTCCGGCGAGTTCCTCGAACACGCCTGGGACGTGCTGCGCAAGGTCCCCGCCGGAGAACCGGTGAGCTACACCGAGTACGCCGCCCTCGCCGGACGCCCGAAGGCGATCCGCGCGGCGGCCGCGGCCTGCGCCCGCAACGCCGCGGCGCTGTTCGTGCCCTGCCACCGCGTGCTGCGCAGCGACGGCACCCTGGGCGGCTTCCGCTGGGGCCTCGACGTCAAGCGCTGGCTGCTCGACCACGAGTCGACCGGGCGCTGACCGCCCTGGACGGCCGACCCCGGGCGGGGTCGGCCGTTCACGCCGTCCGGAGTTCGAGGGTGGAGCCCTCGCGGGATTTGCGGACGCGGAGGCGGACTCCGATGCGTTGGCGCATCTCCTCGACGTGCGAGACCAGGCCGACGACGCGGCCGCCCGCCCGGAGCTCGTCGAGGGTGTCCATGACCAGGTCGAGCGTGTCCGCGTCGAGGGTGCCGAAACCCTCGTCGATGAACAGGGTGTCCAGCAGCGCTCCGCCGGTCTCGGCGGCGACCACGTCGGCGAGGCCCAGCGCGAGCGACAGCGAGGCGAGGAACGATTCGCCGCCGGACAGCGTCTTGGCGGGGCGCACCTTGCCCGAGTAGTCGTCGAGGACGTCCAGACCGAGCCCGCCGCGCGTCCCGCGCGCCCCGGCGGCGTCGGAGTGCACGAACGAGTAGCGCCCGTCGCTCATCCGCTGCAACCGGCGCGTGGCCGCGACCGCGACCTCTTCCAGCCGCGCAGCGAGCACGTAGGAGCGCAGCGACATCCGGCGCGCGTTCTGCCCGCGGCCGTTGACCACGTCCGCCAGCGCTTCCAGCTCGGCGAACTCGGCCAGCACCGGCCCGAGCCGCGCCCACGCGGCGCGCAGTCGCTCGGCGAGCTGCGCGATGTCGCGGTGCCGCTGCTCGGCGCGGTGCGCCATCGCCGCGGCCCGCTCGGCCGCCTCGCGCGCCAGCGTGGCCGCCTCGGTGGCCTGTTCGAGGCCGACCTCGGCATCCGCGTCGACGCCGAACAGCTCAGGGCTGGCCAGGGCGTCCCGCGCGCCCGCGGCGCGCTGTTCCGCCTCGGCGAGCGCATCGGCCAGTTCGGCGAGCCGTGCTTCGCCGCGCTCGGCGGCCAAGGCCGCCTCCACGGACTCGAAACCGGCCTCGGCTGCCGCGTCGCGCAGCGCTTGCCGTTGTTCGGCGAGGCGGCCGTCGGCGTCGTCGCGGGCGATCCGGGCGTCGACGAGCCGGTCCAGGTTCGCGGCGGCGCCGAGCAGGTGCTCCCGCCGGGCGGCGATGCTCGGGTGGTCACCGCGCGCCTCGCGCAGCCGGAGCTCCCTTTCGTCCACTGTGGTCTCAAGACTGGTCCGCTCGCTGCGGGACGCGGCCAGTCGGGAGCGAACGTCGGTCAACTGGGCCGAAATCCGCTCGGTGGACGCTTCGAGTTCCGCCAACAGCTCGGTGCGCTGCCGCAGTTCCCCGGCGGTGCGCCGCAACGCGTCGCGCTCGGCGGTGAGCTCGGCGAGTTCGGTCGCCAGCCCCTGTTCGGTGTGCTCGCCGAGCCGTTCCGCCAGGCGGTCCCGCGCCTGCCGGGCCCGCTGGGCCTCGGTGGCGGCCTGCTCCCGGCGGGCCTGCGCGCGCTGCTCCTCCTGCTGGGCGGCGTCCTCGTCATCGGCGCTGACCTGGTCGTCGACGGGTTCGGCGGGCGCGGGGTGCTCGGCCGACCCGCACACCGGGCACGGCTGGCCGGGAGCGAGCCGCCGGGCCAGCTCGGCGGCCATCCCGGCCAGCCGCCGCGCGCGGAGGTCCTGCAACCGGTCCCGCGCCTGCTGGTGCGCGTCGACGGCCTGCTGGGCGCGCGTCGTCGCATCGGCGAATTCCCGCTCGTGACGGGGCAGTTCGCGCGCCGCCTGCAACAGCGCGCTCAGCTCCTCGACCCGGGACACCACCGTCTCCAGCCGGACCTCGGCGTGCTTGGCCTCGTCGACCTGCTGCCGGGCGGCGGTGATGCGCTCCGGCAACGCCTGCTGCCGTTGCGCCAGCTCCGCCTCGGTGCGTTCGTCCGCGGCGATGCGCTCGGCGAGGCCGGCGAGCCGCTCGCGGTCGGATTCCTGTTGCTGCGCCTCGGGAACCAGTTGCGCGAGCGCACCGGCCGACTCGCGGTCGCGCCCGGCCAGGGCGCGCAGCTCGTCCAGCGGCGCCTCGGCGTCGACGTCCGAGCACCGCTGCGCCGCGGCGACGACGTCGGCCCCGGCCCGCTCCCGCGCCTGTTCGGCGCGCTGCACGGCCTGGCGGGCGGCGAGCACCGGCACGGCGCGTTGCGCCGCTTCGCGCTCCGCGCGCCAGGCGTCGTGCTGGGGTTTGCGCTCTTCGAGCTCGGCGAGGGTGGCGTTCGCCTGCCGCACCCGCCGCACCCTGTCCGCGAGTTCCCGGCGCTCGGCGAGCGCGGTCTCGGCGGCGTCGCGTTCCCGCCGCAGGCGCGAGTGCTCGGCCTGCGCGCCCTCCCACTCCCGGACGGCCCGCTTCTCGACCTCCTCCAACCAGCCCTGCTCGTCCTCCCCCGGTTCGCTGGCCGAAACCTGGGCGACCCGCGCCAGCAGGTCGCGGACCTCCAGGGTCTGCGCCTCGACCTCCCGGCCGCGCTCCCGCCGCCGCTGGACGAACCACGTCTCGACGTCGGCGAAGCGCTGCGTGCCGAACAGCCGCTCCAGCAGCTTCTCGCGCTCGGCCGTGTCCGCGCGCAGGAACCGCGCGAACTCGCCCTGCGGCAGCATCACGACCTGGAAGAACTGCTCGACGCTCATCCCCAGCAACCGCTGCACGGTGCGCCCGACCTCGTCGATGCGGGTCAACCCCTCCGGCGGCTGGCCGGTCGGAACGCCGTCGAGCCAGGTCAACGACGCCTTCGCCTGCTGGGTGGTGAAGCCCTCCCCGCGCTTCTTCGGTCGCTGGTACTCGGGGCTGCGCTCCAGCAGCAGCCGCTGCCCCTGCACGGTCAGTTCCAGCACGACCTTCGTCGCCACGTCGTCGTCGGCGGTGTCGCAGCGCAGCCGCTTGGCGTCGTTGCGCGCACCGGGCACCGACCCGTACAGCGCGAAGGCCACCGCGTCGAGCAGCGTCGTCTTCCCCGCGCCCGTGTCGCCGTGCAGCAGGAAGAGACCGTCGCCGCCGAGCGCGTCGAAGTCGACGACCTGGCGGTTCCGGTACGGACCGAACGCGGTGATTTCCAGCCGGTGCAGCCTCATCGGGCCACCTCCCGCAACGCCCGGTCCAGCAACTCCCGTTCGGACTCGTTCGGTTCGGCACCCCGGCAGTCGGCGACGAACCGCGCGGCCAGCTCCCGGTCGTCGCGGCCGCGCACCGCCTCGGCGTACCGCAGGGGCGACGTGGCCCGGCCGCCCTCCGGCCGCCATTCCAGGTGGACCGCGTGCGGGAAGCGTTCCTGGAGCCGGCGCATCGCCTCCAGCGGGCGCACCTCATCGGTCAGCGTCGCGGACAGGTAGCAGTCCTCGTACTCGGCGTACTCCGGTGCGGACAGCAGCTCCGCCAACCGTCCCTCCACAGTGGCCAGACGTCGCGGTACCGGCAGCTCCCGGCGTCGCACCTCGGCCAGCCCGGCGGCGTCGAAGTCCACCAGCCACACCGATTTGCGCTGCGCCGCCTCGGAGAACGAGTACGCCAGCGGGCTCCCCGAGTACCGCAGGTGCTCGGCCAACCGCTGCGGGCCGTGCAGGTGCCCCAACGCCACGTAGTCGACGCCGTCGAAGACCGACCCGGGCACTTGCTCGACACCGCCGACCGCGATCGTGCGCTCCGAGTCGCCGCGTTCACCGCCGGTGACGAACGCGTGCGCCAGCACCACCGAGCGGGCGTCGCGGCCGGCCAGGTCGGCCCGGATCCGGTTCATCGCCTCGGTGAGCACCGCCGTGTGGCCGCGCTCGGCGACCTCGCCGGCCCCGGGCACGTCGGCGCGGGCCCGCAGCGCGTGGCGCGCGGGATCGGGTTCGAGGTACGGGATCCCGTAGAACGCCACCTGGCCGTGCTCGTCCGGCAGCAGCACCGGTTCGTGCAACCGCGCGATCCTGGTCCGCAGGTGCAAGCCGCCCGCGGCGGCGAACTCGGCGAACGCGCCGACGCGCGCCGCCGAATCGTGGTTGCCCGGCGTCACCACCAGCTGCGCGCCCGCCTCGCGGATGCGGGACAGCACGCGCATGCACATCTCCACGGCCTCGCCGGAGGGGACGGCGCGGTCGTAGAGGTCACCGGCGAGCACCACGACGTCCACGCGCTCCTCGGCGACCAGGTCGGCCAGCCCGGACAGGACGGCCTCCTGATCTCCGAGCAGGTCGCGGCCGTGGAACGTCCGGCCGACGTGCCAGTCGGAGGTATGCAGAACCCGCATGCGCCACAAGCTAGCGACGACGCCGATCGCCGTTGCCGACCCCCCACATCGCTTCGGCGTGTCGTACACGCTCGACCGCGCAGTGATATGACGTTCACGCGGATCGCGACGACCTTGTCGGACCGGTCGGCCACCATGCACGGCATCGGCCCCCTACCCGACGGAGCGCATGTGAGTACCGGTGTCCTGGTCATCCTCGTCATCGTGCTGGTCCTGGTGTTCGCCGCCGCGTTGCTGCTGATCTGGCGGCTCTACACCGACAGCGCCCGCCGCGCCGACGAGGCGCTGCGGATGGTCGAGGCCGAACGCAGGCGCACCGCCGACCAGCAGGCGGCGCTGCGCCGCTACGAGGTGGCCTTCGCCTCCATCACCGGCCGCGGCGAACTGGGCGAGCAGGTGCTCGTGGAGACCGCCCGCTCGCTGGGCCTGCGCGAGGGCGTCCACTTCAGCCTGCAGACCGACCTCGCGGGCGGGGGCGCGGCCCGGCCGGACATGGTGCTCACCGTCGGCGGTGGTCGCCAGGTCCCGGTGGACGCCAAGGCCAGCCTCGCGGTCTGGGCCGAGGCGATGGAGACCGACGACCCCGCCGAGCGCGCCGACGCGCTGCGGGTGCACGTGCGCAACATCCGCTCGCGAGCCGCCGAACTCGCGGGCAAGGGCTACCAGAAGTGGGCGGACGCGATCTACGGGACGATCATGTTCGTCCCCTCCGACGCGGCCGTCATCGCCGCCCTGGACACCGATCCGCAACTGCTGACCTGGCTGCTGGACAAGCGGATCTTCCTCTGCGGTCCCACCGGCTTCGCGGTGCTGGCCTCGGCGGCGATGTTCGCGGCCACCGAACGCACCATCGCCGAGGACATCGAGCGGGTGCGCAGCCAGGCGGTCCGGGCGCAGCGCTGCGCCACCAACGCCGTCGAGGCGGTGAACCTCTCCAGCACCCACCTGCAACGCTTCGTCTCGGCGCGCCGCCGCGAGCTCGACGCCCTGGAGTCCTTCCGCAGCGCCGTGCAACCGCTGGCCGAGACGGCGGGCACCGGCACCCCGGGCGACGTCCGCCGCGACGAGGAGAACCTCGCGGGCTGACACCGCTCACACGTGGCCGGCGACGAAGGCCGTGGCGGTGTCGGCGATCGCCTCGGTGCGCGGACCGCGACCGAAGCCGTGGTCGAGCCCCTCGTACGGGTGCATCTCGACCGGCACACCGCGACGCCGCAGCTCCGCGGCGAAGTCCAGGCTCTGCACCACCGGCACCAGCGAGTCCGCCGTGCCCTGCTGGAGCAGGAACGGCGGCTCGTCCCCGGACAGGTTCTTGATCGGGCTCGACGCGTCCGCCACGGCCGGGCAGTCGACCGGCAGGCATCCGAGCAGTTCGGTGATCACGCGCTTCGCGTAACCGGTGAGCTCGGGGTGCGCCGTCTGCGCCTCGGCGCTGAGATCGGTCGGGCCGAACCAGTCGACCACCGCGCGGATCCCGCGCAGCCCGCCGCCCGGCTTCGCCGGATCCCCGGCCACCGCCCCGAGCTGCGCGACGAGGTGGCCGCCCGCCGAGGCGCCCCACAGCCCCACGCGGTCGGGGTCGAGGTGCCACCGGCCCGCGTTGGCCTGCAGCCACCGGACGGCGTCGGCGACGTCGACGACCTGGGCGGGCGCCTTCGCGACGCCGGTGAGCCGGTAGTCCACGGTCGCCACCGCGTAACCGCGTTCCACCAGCCGCTGGGTCGTCAACGCCTCGGTCGCGCCCCGGTCCGCGTCCAGCGTCCGGACCCCGGCGTCCCACCCCCCGCCGTGCGCGTACACCAGGAACGGCGTGCGCGTCCCGGCGCGGCGCGGCAGGTAGAGGTCGAGGGCGAGCGGCCCGCTGTCCCGCCGGGCGTACACCAACCCCCGGACCACCTGCGCGGCGCCGAGATCACGCGCGGCGACCGCGGACCGGGCGGCATCCGCGTCCGGGGTCCGCGCGCAGCCGGAGACCAGCAGCGACATCCCCGCGAGACCGGCGAGGAGGGCACGTCGCACGTCCATCAGTTCGCCAGCCTCCCGACCTCGTCTTCACTCGAACGAGTGAGCGTAGCAAGGTCGGGAGGAGTGCGCGGGTCATTCGTCGGCAGCGCGCTGCTGCTCGGCGAGGAAGTGCTGGATCCGCACCGTCGACTCGTACAGGTCCCGGTAGTGCCGGTAGAACGCGTCGTAGCGCTCGGTGTTCACCGGGTTCGGCCGGACCGTCTCGGTCACCGGGTTCCAGCCGTCCGGGTCGACCGCGGTGCCGGTGCCCACGCCGGCCAGCAGCGCGTCGCCGTAGGCCGCACCGACCGTCTCCGCCGGGATCTGCTGCTCCTGCCCGGTGATGTCGGAGACGATCTGCGTCCACAGCCCGCCCTGCGTACCGCCGCCCACGGCCACCAGCCGACCAGCGGTGCCACCGGCCGCGCTCATCGCCTCCAGGTTGTGCCGGACCCCGTAGCCGATGCCTTCCAGCGCCGCCCGGTACAGCTCGGCGCGTCCGTGACCGGTGGTCAGCCCGGCCAGCACACCGCGCGCGTCCTGGTCGAAGATCGGCGTCCGCTCCCCCGCGAAGTACGGCAGGAGCAGCAGGCCGCGGCTGCCCGCCGGTGCCTTGGCCGCCTCGGCGACGAGCTGGGCGAAGTCCCCGGTGACCAGGTCGCGCAGCCACTCGGTGACCGCACCGGACGTCGCCATGCCGGCCGCCAGCGTGTAGGTGTCCGGGAAAGCACCGCAAGTGCCCCACAGCACCGGGTGCGGCCGGGGATCGGTCAGCACCTGCACGAAGAACATCGTCGTGCCGTACATCAGCATCACGTCGCCGGGCGCCCGGACGCCGACGCTGGTGGCCTCCGCCCACGCGTCGACCGTGCCGGTGGTCACCGGCAGCCCTTCGGGCAGCCCCGTCTCGGCCGCCGCCCGCGCACCGACCCGGCCGACGACCTCGGTCGGCCAGCTCAGCTCGGGCAGCTCCAGGCCCGGCGCGACGCGCTCAGCCCAGTCCCGCGCCCAGTCCCGGGCGCCGAGGTCGTAGAGCGGGTCGCACTGGCTGGCCGAGTGGTGGTCCAGCACGTAGCGGCCGGTCAGCCGGTGCACCAGGTACGAGCTGCACATCAGCAGCTTCTCGGTGCGCCGGTAGACGTCCGGCTCGTGCTTGGCCAGCCACCGCACCTTCGGGCCCACGGCCTGGCTGCTCAGCGCCGAACCGCCGCGCGCGAGGATCTCGTCGGCGCCGAACTCCTCGGTCAGCTCGGCGATCTCCGCGGTGGCGCGGGTGTCGACGCCGTAGAGGATCGCCGGGCGCAGCGGGTTGCCGTCACCGTCGGCGGGCAGCAGCACCGGTCCGATGCCGCTGACGCCGAGCCCGCCGATCGTGCGGCCCTCCGCGGCGGGCAGCAGCTCCCGCACCAGCGCCGTGAAGTCCGCCCACCACACCGCCTCGGCGTCGTGCTCGACCCACCCCGGGTGCGGGTACGACGTCTCGTGCGGCCGGCCGGCCCGGGCGAGCACCCGCCCGTCCGCGCTGACCAGCACCCCCTTCGAGCTCGACGTTCCGATGTCGATCCCGAGCAGCACCACGTCGCTCATCGACGAAACTCCTCCCAGCCGGCCGCGTCGCACCCACTCTGACACCGATGCCCACCCCGCCCGGTGCGGCGTGCCGCGGAACTTCCGCGGCACGCCGCACCGGGCCGCGGGTGCGGTCAGCCGCGGGTCCACTCGTCGAGGCGGATGTCGAGCTGGTCGGCGAGGGCGCGCAGCGCGGGCCGGTGGTCGCCCGGGACCGCGTGGATGTGGTTGGCGCCGAACTTCGACAGGAACAGCTCCCCCGGCGCGTCCAGCCGCGCGAAGGCGTGCGGCCATTCCGGAGTGGACTGGTCCACCAGCAGCTTGTTCGTCGCCGCGTCGTAGCTCTCGAAGTCGCCGAGCATGAGCTGCAACCGGTACTCGCCGTCCTCGCGGGTGAGCCGCCCCAGCGTCATCGCCCCCGGAGCAGCGATGTGCTGCACCGACGCGCCTCCGGCCGGGAAGAAGAACACCTCCGGGTAGAAGTTGACCTTCGCCAGGTTCTCCGCCGGGTCATCGCTGCGCGCGGCGAACCAGGTGGCGTGCTGGCCGGAGTTGCACAGGTCCCAGATGTCCCGGTCGGCGTGGTAGTGCCGCACGTCGGCGAACAGCACCGGAGTCCCCGCGACCGCTTTGAACAGCTGCATCGTCAGCGCACCGTCCATGTCGGCCTCGGTGGCGCACACGTGCGTCTCCTTCGGACCGTTCCAGTCGTACGGGTCGTTGAGGAACGCCTCGGTGACGTCCATGGTCGCGAAGTTCTCGGTCAGCTCGGGCTGCGCCTTGATCCCGGAGAAATCCAGGTTGCGCTCGGCGATGATGTCCCGGATCGCCAGGTAGGAGCGGATCTGCCGCTCCAGCAGCTCGGGCGTGAGCTTCTTGCCGTCGTAGTGCACCCCGGCGGCGTGCCGCTCGATCCACTCGCGGGCCTTCGCGGCCTCGGCCTGGTCGGCCTTCTCCGCCCGGAGCACGAGTTCGTACTGGTCGATCTCCTCGACGTCGATGCCGAACTTGCGCTGCCACTGGTCGGTGTTGGCGACCGCGGTGTTCATCCCCATCGGACGCCCGCCGAACCGGCCGAACGTCGATCCGTGCAACGACTTCGCCGCCGCGGCGGCGGCCGCCTGCACGCCGATCCGCTCGACCAGCTCGGCGTCGTCGGGTGCGCCCCAGGCGCGGGTGTGCCGCCGGCCGATCTGGTCCAGCGCACCGCCCGCGGCGAGCATGCCCACCAGGCCGGGTTCGGTGGGGTCGGTGCTGGCCACCAACACCAGGGGGCTGCGCGTGGCGTCGGCGGCGAGCATGGTGAAGTGCGGGAATGCCCACACGGAGTAGTAGAGAACGGTGATGTCGACATCCGCGGCGGCGACCTTGCGGGCCACCGAGGTCGCCAGCACGTTGGTGGCCACCAGGTCGTCGCCCACCACGACCTGGTGGCCCGCGCGGCGCAGGGATTCGACCAGGCCGTCCTGCTTGGACCGGATGAAGTCCGCGTTGCGCGCGTGGACGTGGTCACGGCCGTCGGAGATGCTGATGACACCGATGCGGGCCATGGTTCCTCCCGAATTCGTCACAGGCGACGTTGACTGCGGACCGACCGGGGCGCCGGAGCCCCGGCGGAGGTGGCGGAAAACGCCCTTGGCGCAGCTGAGCAATCGTTTTCTCGGACGCTATTCTGGCAGGACACGCGCTGTCAAGGCGGCTCGCCCGCGATCACGCGGGCAGCGGACGACCCGGAGGAGAAGACGTGGCGACGATCAGTGATGTGGCGGCCCGCGCCGGAGTCTCCACCGCGACGGTCTCCCGCGCGCTCAACGGCAAGAGCACGGTGGACCCGGTCCTCGCCTCCCGGGTGCTGACCGCCGCGGAGGAGCTCGGTTACCGCCCGAACGGACCGGCCCGCAACCTGCGCAGGCAGGAGACCGCGGTGCTCGCGTTGATCATCTCCGATGTGGAGAACCCGTTCTTCACGGCGATCGCGCGCGGCGCCGAGGACGTCGCGCACGAGGCCGGGTACTCGGTGGTGCTGTGCAACTCCGACGACCAACCGGACAAGGAGCACGAGTACGTCGACGTCGCCCTCCAGGAGCGGGTCGCCGGGGTGCTGCTGTCGCCCACCGGGCGCGGTGACAGCGCCGAGCTGCTGCGGCGGCACCGCACGCCGGTCGTCGCGGTGGACCGCCCGCTGCCGGACTCCGACGGGGACACCGTGCTGGTCGACAGCCGGCGCGCCGCGCGGGACGCCACCCTGCACCTCGTGGAGCAGGGCTACCGCCGGATCGGCTGCCTGACCGGGCCGAGCGGGGTGCTCACCGCGGACGACCGGCTCAACGGCTACCGGGACGCGGTCCGGGAGGCCGGGTTGGACGACTCCCCCGACCTGGTGCGCCGCTCGGAGTTCCGGGCCGCGGGTGCCAGGGAGGCGGCCCGTTCCCTGCTGGCCCGCCAGGCCCCGCCGGACGGCATCCTGGTCGCCAACAACGCGATGGCCGTCGGCGTCCTGGAAACCCTGGTGGAGCTGCGGCTGCGGCCCGGACGCGACGTCGGGGTGGTGGCCTTCGACGACGCGCCGTGGACCACGCTGCTCGATCCGCCGCTGACCGTCGTCTCCCAGCCCGCCTACGACATGGGCGCCGCGGCCGCCCGCATGCTGCTCGGCCGCATCTCCGGGGAGCGCGGCAAGGCCAGCACCACGACCCTCTCGGCGCACCTCGTCCCCCGGGGCAGCACCCGCCGCTCCTGACGCGAACCGGGGGCCGATCTCCGCGGAGATCGGCCCCCGGCCGCCGGGACACGACGACGCCTACCGCTGCGAGAACACCTGGTACCGGGACGCCGTCCACGCCGGTGCGCCCTGGACCGGGACCAACTCGACGCGGACCGAGGACTTGCCCTGCGTCAGCGCGGGCGGGATGTCGAAGGCGTCCTCCAACCAGCGGTGCTGGGCGTTGCCGAGCGGCTGCATCCAGCGGCCCGCCGGTCGTCCGTCGACCAGCACGTCGACCTGCTGGTACGCCTTCTCCTGGTCGGAGAGCCGCCGCAGCCGGACACCGGTGTTGCCCGCGTCGACCGCGGCCCGGAAGCTGACCCGGCCGGTCGCCGCGGACACCTGGCGGCTCAGCGGCGCCGGGTTCCGCCCGCCCTCGAAGGTCGAGTCCAGCGGCCCGGTCGTCTCCCCGACCGCCTGGTAGCCGTGCTGGTCCCTGCTGCCGCGGTTGGTCAGGTCCAGCTCGTCGGTCTGCCGGACCGCCGCCGGGTGCCCGCCGTACCAGTAGGCGGTCGAGCTGTAGTCCCCCGGCTCGTCGTTGGTCGGCCCGTGCTCGATGCCGAACAACCCGCCGTCGGAGAACGGGACGGCGTCGTTGACCATCAGCCGGTAGGCCCCGGTGCAGTCGTACTCGCACCCGTCGCCGTTGACCTCGTAGGCGGGGTTCCCGGCCAGCGGCATGGAGAACGTGGTGCCGTCCCGGAAGTACCACCCGGACTCGTAGAAGTCCTCGGTCCCGGTGCCGTGCCACGCCGGGCTGGACGAGCCGTCGGTGTAGAACCGCTCGTCGCCCTCCAGGTAGTTGCGCTGGTTGGCCTGGCGGTCGGCCAGCGAGTGCGGCTGGTCCTTGCGCACCGCCGCACCCGGCGGGATCAGCCCGCGCATGCTGTGCGTGACGCCGTAGAACGTGCCGGAGCCCTTGGCGTCCAGGAAGGTGTAGTCCTGCCCCTGCGCCGTGCGGGCCCGGCGGTGCGTGGCGTGGAAGTAGCCGGTGTTGGTGCCGATCTCAGCCGGGGCGCTGGTCACCTCGGCGGTGCCCGCGTTGATCGGCACGTTGCCGTCGTTGACGAGTTCGACCTTGGCGCCCTTGCTGAACGGCATCGGCCACCACGCCGTGTACCAGCCGTCCAGCCCCGGGTCCATCGAGCTCATCAGGTTGCGCACGTCGTACTCGCCGAGCCCGGAACCGAAGAACTCCCCGATCGGCGCGTCCACCGTGGTGTTGCCGTCGAAGGTGATGCGCAGCCGGGTGTTCTGCAGCACCGAGTCGGACGCGGCCACCTGGTCGGGGTTCGACGGGTAGCGGGCGATCAGCTTGGTGCGGGCGAAGACCGGGTTGTCGATGCGGTAGCCGTGCGCGCTCTCCTCGCCGGGGTGGGCGGGGCCGAGGTCGAGCACGTCGGTGCGGTTCCAGTCGCCGCCGACCTTGCTGTGCACGTCGTAGCGGAACTCGTTGACGTCCAGCGAGGACGAGACGAACCGGTTGGAGATCTCCACCGAGGACTTCCCGGCGGTGAGCTCCGGCGGCAGGTCGATGACCTGCACGCCCCACCGCCCGGGAGCGGCCGGGCCGCTCTGCCACCGCCCGGCCGGACGGCCGTCGACGAACACGTCGGCGACCTGGTCGGCCACCTGCGGGTCGAACCGCCGGATCAGCCGCACGCCCTGGTTGGCCGGATCGATGCGCATGGTGAACCGGCTGCCGCCGCCCTGGCCGAAGGCCCGCCCGTCGTCGACCACCCGGGGGCTGGCCACGATCTGCGGGATCCGCAGCCGCAACTGGCTGATCTGCGCCGGTCCGCTCAGGTCGGCGACGGTCGTCGAGGCTCCCGGGGGCAGCTGGAAGTCCCGGCGGGTCGGGGTGGCGCCGGGGGCGGGCGGCTTGGGGTCGGCGACGCCGAAGCGGCGCAGCCGGTCGAGCACGTCGGTGGCCGGATCGGCCGGGTTGAAGGTGCGCACCCCGTCCGCGTCGGGCAAGGCGCGGTAGTCGACGTGGTAGAAGTCCGGGTTGTGCTGCACGGTCACCCGCATCGAACTGCGGAACGGCATCGGCACCTTGACGACCGCTCCGCCCGCGGCGTCGTCGGCGTTGCCGACCAGCGGCCACTGGAACGGGCCGCCGACCCGACCGCTGACCACGTCGATGAGCGGTGCGTTGAGCACCACCCGGCCGTCCAGCTCGACGATGATGTTGCCGGTCCCGGTCACGTCGCCGAGCGGTTCGCGGGTGGACCAGATCGAGGAGATCTCGCCCGGTCCGGAGTGCTCGGCGATGACGCAGCCCTGGTCGGTGGTGCGCAGGCAGGAGTAGGTGCCCTGGAAACCGTCGTTGTTCCCGCCGGTGCGGTCGAAGCTGGAGAACTGGCGGGACTGCTCGGATCCGCGCAGCTGCGCCAGCCCGTCCAGATTCCGGTAGGTGTCCCAACCGGTCGGCCCCTTGCGCGCGGCCGCCGGAGGTTGACCGAGCGCCCGCTCCGGGGCGAACCCGGCGTCGGCGACCAACCCGGCCGCGGCGAGCGAGGCGACGCCCAGGCAGGCGCCGAGACGCCGCGAACGCCGGCGGCCGGGTACCGGTCTTTCTCGTTCTGAGCCGTCTTTCATGTGCTCGCCCCTCCCACACCCCATTCGTCCGCAGCGAACACGATCGCGCATGTCGACCGAAACCGACGGCGCGCGATTCGCGGGGGACTGCTTGTTTCCCGGCCACGGCGCGAAGATCGCTCGCCGAGCCGTGCGCAGCGTAAAGAAATCGGCCTTTCTGCTCCAAGGACCTCGGCGGTGTCGAAGCGAATCCGCAATGCGAATTCACACAATGAGATGGTTCCCGGGAAGACGACCTTTCGACAACCACCAACCAGGTGTTATCGGCATTCACCAAGCGGAAAACGAACAGTCGGAAAAGGGCGGCGAAAGCCGACTTCCACTGTGGAAACTCCGGACCGCGTCCGGCGTGGTGCGGACGGGTGAGCGCGGCGCGCGACCGCTCACCCGACGCGCTCAGCGGTGGTTCAACCGGTCGTAGACCTCGACGGCGTTGTCCCGGGTGACCCGCTCGGTGCCGAGCGTTTGCGTCTTGGGCACCGGTTTGCAGTCGACGAGCAAGCTCTTGGCCGCCGCCACGGCTTCCGCACCGCCCGTGGGGTAGACGAACGTCGCCTGCAACCGGCCGTCCTCGACGGCCTTGATGCCACCGGACGGGATGGGCAGGCCGTCGATCCCGGTGATCTTCAGATCGCGCTTGCCCGCGGCCTGCGCGGCGAGGTAGGCGCCTTCGGCCATCGGGTCGTTCTGCGAGTACACCGCCTGGATGTCGGGGTGGGCCTTGAGCATCGCGTCCATCTTCTGCTGGGCGACCGACCGCTCCCACTCGCCGTCCGCGGTGGCCACGACCTGGATTCCCGAGCCCGCGATGCCCTGCTCGAAACCCTTCTCCCGCTCGGCCGCCGGGGTCGAGCCGGACAAGCCCTTGATCTGGACGATCTTGCCGCCCTGGGGCAGCACCGCGGTCTTGAAGTACTCGCCGGCCCGGCGGCCGATGTCGGTGTTGTCCGCCCCTATGAACGTGGTGTAGGCGTCGCCGTCGACCTTGCGGTCCAGCACGATCACCGGGATGCCCTTGTTGTAGGCCTGCCGGACGACGTCGGTCAGCGGCGCCGCCTCGTTCGGCGAGATCATCAGCAGGTCGACCTGCTTGGTGATGAAGTTCTCCACGTCGCTGATCTGCTTGGAGTTGTCCTTGGCCGCGTCGGAGAACTGGACGTCGAACTGCGGGACCCGCTGCGCCGCCTGCCTGATGTCGTCGTCCATCCGCACCCGGTAGGGCTCGGCGAGGTTGGCCTGGCTCATGCCGATCGTGTAGTGCCCGCCGGGACCCTTGCACTTCGCGAGCGGATTCTGCTGCTTGACCTGACCGCTGTTCTCGCTCGTCGTTCCGCAACCGGCCGCGGTGAACGCGGCCAGGGCGCACACCACCGCCAGCACTGACTTCGTCGTCTTGCGCATCGTGCTTCCTCCCGGGTGTTGGTCACGACGAGGGGCGCAGCCGCTGCAACGCCGCCGCCGCCACGATCACGAGTCCCTTGATCAGCAGTTGGACGTCCGTGTCGACGCTGTTGAGGCTGAGGATGTTGTTGAGGATGCCCAGCAGCAGGGCGCCGGCGATGGTGCCGATCACCGAGCCGCGGCCCCCGGCGAGGCTGGTGCCGCCGACGACCACCGCGGCGATCCCGTCGAGCTCGTAGGCGATGCCGTCGTTCGGGCTGCCCGCGTTGAGCTGCCCGGCGTGCACGATCCCGGCCAGCGCGGCGCAGAACCCGCAGATCGCGAACGCGATGATCTTCACCCGGTTCACCGGGACACCGGACAACCGCGCGGCCTTCTCGTTCCCGCCGATCGCGTACAGGTGCCGCGAGTACGCGCTGCCGCGCAGGAAGAGCACCGCGACCACCGCCACGACCGCGAAGATCAGCACCGGGATCGGCACGACGCCGCCGAACGTGCGCTCGCCGAGCAGCGAGAACAGCACCGGCGCCTGCCCCGGGCCGTTGCCGTAGGAGATCTGCACCGTCTCGCCGCCGGACCACATGCGGGCCAGCCCGCGGGCGATCTGGAGGCCGGCGAGCGTGACGATGAACGCCTGCACGCCGAGCTCGGCGACCGCCGCGCCCTGCAACGCGCCGAACACGATCCCGGCCAGCAGCACGAGCCCCACCGCGGCGAACACGCCGAGCCCGTCGGAGACCATCAGCACCGCCGAGCCGACCGCGGCGAGCCCGAGGACCGAACCGACCGACAGGTCGATGCCACCGATCAGGATCACGAACGTCAGGCCGACCGAGATGATCCCGATCTCCGCCACCGCGCGCACGATGTTGAACAGGTTGTCGCTGGTCAGGAACAGGATCGTGGTCCCGGTGCGAGGCGAGAACACCACCGCGGCCACGAACACCGCGACCAGGCCGAAGAAGCTCTGGAACCGGAACAGCGTCTCCACCGTGCCCGCGCGCCGCCGCGCCGGCTGCTCGGCGGGCCGTTCCCGCGTCGTCTCGCTCATCGCGCTCCTCCCCCAGCACCCGGGCTCGGCCCGAGCACCGGATCCGACCCGCCGCGTTCTCCCATCGCCGCCGCCAGCAGCTCCGCCTCACCGGTTCCGGCGGTGTCGAACTCGGCGACGCTGCGCCCACCGCGCAGCACCACGACCCGGTGGCACACCCCGACCAGCTCGGGCAGTTCCGAGGACGCCAGCAGCACCCCGATCCCGCGTCCGGCGATCTCACCGAGCAGCTGGTAGATCTCCGCTTTCGCGCCGATGTCCACGCCGCGCGTCGGGTCGTCGAGCAGCAGCAGCCGGGGTTCGGTGAGCAGCATCCGGCCGAAGACGACCTTCTGCTGGTTGCCGCCGGACAACGTGCCGACCGGGTCGACGATCCGGCCGAGCTTGACCCGGAGCCGCTCGACGCTGCGCTCGGCTGCGGACACCTCGGCCCGCCTGCGCACCAGGCCGGCCGCGCCGAGCCGGTCGACGACCGACAGGACCGTGTTGGCCAGCACCGAGTGGTCGAGGACCAGACCGGACGCGCGCCGGTCCTCGGGCACGAACGCGATGCCCCGGCGCAGCGCCCGACGCGGGTTCGACGGCCGCACCGCGCTGCCGTCGAGGAGCACCTCGCCCACCCACTCGCCCGGCGTGCCGGCGCCGAACAGGGTCTCCAGCAGTTCGGTCCGCCCCGAGCCCAGCAGCCCGCACAGGCCGACGATCTCCCCGCGGCGCACGGTCAGGTCGATGCCGTCCGGCTCGCGCCTGCCGACGCGGGGTCGGCGCGGGCGCACCGCGAGCCCGCGGACGCGCAGCAGCTCCTCGCCGGCTTCGGCGCGCTCGGTCCGGAACAGGGTGCGCACCGACCGGCCGACCATCGCCTCGGCCGCCTGTTCCGCGGTGAGCTCGCGCGCGTCGAACTCCGCGACGACGCGGCCGTTGCGCAGCACGGTGGCGCGGTCGGCGATCCGGCCGATCTCGTCCATCCGGTGCGAGATGTAGACGATGCCGGTGCCGCGCTGGCGCAGTTCGCGGATGACCGCGAACAGCCGCTCCACCTCGGCGTTGGACAGCGCCGAGGTGGGTTCGTCCATGATCAGGACCTTGGCGTCCAGGGCCAGCGCGCGGGCGATGGTGACCAACTGCTGCTCGCCGACGCGCAGCTGGCCGACCGGGCGCCCCGGATCGAGTTCGATGCCGGTGCGGCGCAGCAGCGCGCGGGTGCGCTCGGCCATCCCGCGCCGGTCGACGACGCCGAACCGGGTGCGCGGCTCCCGGCCGAGGTGCAGGTTCTCGGCGACGCTCAGCCCCGGCACGAGGTCGAGTTCCTGGTGGATCATGGCGATCCCGGCGCGCTGGGCGTCGGCGGGTCCGGCGAACCGCACCGGTTCGCCCTCGACGCCGATCCGGCCTTCGTGGTCGGTGACGTCGCCGGAGAGCACCTTCATCAGCGTGGACTTGCCCGCGCCGTTCTCCCCCAGCAGGGCGTGCACCTCACCGCCGCGCACGGTCAGGTCGACCGCGTCGCAGGCCAGCACACCCCCGTAGCGCTTCGTGATGCCGGCCATGTCGACCAGTGGTGGCGTGGTGTTCATCGGACCCCCGGTCACGCCGTCTCGACAATCCCGAGAAAACGATTGCTCGGACGCTAAGTGCTCCGACTGGTTGTGTCAAGACTCACAGATCCCGCAGAAAACGCGGATATCCGCTCGGTGGCGTGATCGTCACATAGCGGTCACGGAAGCACGAACGGGCAGACGTTCACCGCCTCGCGACGCGGAAGTTGCGGAGAGGTCTCTCGCCCTCACGTACTGGACCGTTACCGTTGGGATCTGTGACCGCCACCCGCGAGAGAAAGCGCGCGCCACACCCGGACAGCGGCGCGCCCCACTGGTCGGAACACTCCGCTTTCGGCACCCGGGGAGTGCCCCTGTGGGCCGCGGTGCTCGTCGCAGGCGTGCCGACCGCCGTGGGAACCCTGCTGGACCTGTTGATCTGGTCCAAACCCGACCTGCTGTTCAAGTCGTGCTTCTTCGTCGGTGCGGTGCTGGCGGTCACGCTGGTGCAGCGGCGCAACGTGTTCGGGCCGATGGTGCAGGCGCCGCTGGTGCTCGCCGTGGTCATGCCGGTGGTCGTGCTGATCGCGGGCTCCGGGGGCGGCAGCGGGCTCACCGGCAAGATCCTGGGCATCGTCAACCCGCTGATCAGCAGCTTCCCCATCATGGCGGCCACCGCGGGCGTCACCCTGGGTATCGGGCTGGTCCGGATCTTCGTCACCCAGCGCGCGTCGGACCACGAGGACGAGGCCCCGCCCCGCAAGCGCCGTCCGGCCGACTCCGAGCGCAAGCAGCGCCCGGAACGGCAGCAGCGCCCCGAACGGCAGCGCCCCGCCAGGGGCGAGCGGCAGCGCCCCGAGCGCGACGGGCGCGACGCGCCGCGCAAGCGCCCGCGGGACACCGGCGCCAACCGGACTCCGCCGCCGGACGACCGCGCCGCCGGACGACCGCAGCGCGGCCGTCCCGCGGACACCGGCCGCAACCGGTCCCAGACTCCTGGCCGCCCGCGCGGTGGGGACGTCCCCGGCCGCGGCCGCGGCCGCGGCGACACCCCGGGCAGGCCGCGTGCGGGCGAAGGCCGTCCGGAACGGGCGGTCCCGCCGCGCCGCGGCGCACCCGCTCCGCGGCAGGCGCCCGGCCGCCCGCGCCCGCCGGAGCAGCCCCCGGCGGCGGAGCCGCCGCGGCGCCCGCGCCGCCCGCGGTGAGGCTCAGCGGACGCTCTTGGGGGCGTCCGGGTTCTCCTTGAGGTCCTTGCGCAGTTCGCGCGGCAGCGCGAAGGTGACCTTCTCGTTGGCCGTGGTGACCTCGTCGACCTGGTTCCAGCCGCGTTCGGACAGGTGCTCCAGGACCTGCATGACCAGCACGTCCGGCACCGAGGCGCCGCTGGTGACGCCGACCGTGGTCACGCCTTCCAACCACTTCTCGTCGATCTGGGCGGCGTAGTCGACCAGGTGCGCGTCGGAGGCGCCGGCCTGCAGCGCCACCTCGACCAGCCGCTTGGAGTTCGACGAGTTCTGCGAGCCGACGACGATGACCAGGTCGCACTCCGGCGCCATCGCCTTGACGGCGTACTGGCGGTTGGAGGTGGCGTAGCAGATGTCGTCGCTGGGCGGCGCCTGCAGATCGGGGAACCGCTCCTTGAGCTGGTCGACCCGTTCCATCGTCTCGTCGACGCTCAGCGTGGTCTGGGACAGCCACACGACCTTGGACGGGTCGCGGATCTCGACCTTCTCGACGTCCTCGGGCTTGTCGACCAGCTGCACGCGCTCCGGCGCCTCACCCGAGGTGCCCTCGACCTCCTCGTGGCCCTCGTGACCGATGAGCAGGATGTCGTAGTCGTCGCGCGCGAACCGGTTGACCTCCTTGTGCACCTTGGTGACCAGCGGGCAGGTCGCGTCGATGGTGCGCAGGTTGCGGCGGCGGGCCTCCTCGTGGACCGCCGGCGAGACCCCGTGCGCGGAGAAGACGACCAACGCGCCCTCGGGCACCTCGTCGGTCTCGTCGACGAAGATCACACCGCGTTCCCGCAGCGTGTCGACGACGTGCCGGTTGTGCACGATCTCCTTGCGGACGTAGATCGGCGGGCCGTAGGTCTCCAGCGCCTTCTCCACGGTGATCACGGCGCGGTCGACCCCGGCGCAGTACCCGCGCGGTTTGGCCAGCAGGACCCGCTTGCCCTGCTCGGTCGTCCGGTCGGCGAGGTCGGTGTCCTGAGGCGAACTCGTCATACCGCCCAGGGTACGGACCAGCCACGACGCACTCAGCGCGGTGCCCGCCACCTCATCGACGGCGATGGCTTCTCGGCGGCGATTCGGGCAGGCTGGGGCCATGCGATCGTTCCCCCTCCCGGTTCGGGTCGCCGCCGGGGTCGCGGCCACCGCCGTCGAACAGGCCCGCCAGCTGCCGACCACCCTGCTCGGCCTGCCGGTCACCGTGGCCAGCCAGGCGTTGCAGGTCTCGATGCGGGTCCAGCAGCAGATCACCGAGCTGGCGATCAAGGGCGACGAGGCCCTGGCCGCGCTCGGCACCCCGGAGGAACAGCCGGGCTGGGCGACGTTCGACGAGGACGAGGAGGTCGCCGGGTCCGGCGGACCGCCCGACGTCGGGGACTACGACAATCTGACGTTGCCCCAGCTGCGCGGCAGGCTGCGCTCGTTCACCGAGGACGAGCTCGTCGAACTGCTCGAACACGAGCGCGCGCACGGCCGCCGACCCGAGTTCCTGCGGATGCTGTCCAACCGCCTGGACCGGCTCCGCAACCCCTGACCCCGAGGAGCGGACCTGAGTTCTCCGACCAGTCCCGAGCAGCCCTGGCCCGTGCGCACCGTGGCGCGCAAGATCGCCGACTGGATCAACCGGCTCGGCACGGTGTGGGTGGAGGGGCAGATCACCCAGATCTCGTTGCGGCCCGGTGCGGCGACCGCGTTCCTGACGCTGCGCGACCCGTCGGCCGACGTGTCGCTGACGCTCACCTGCGCCGCCGCGATGCTGCGCCGGATGGATCCGCCGCTGACCGACGGCAGCCGGGTGGTCGTGCACGGCAAGCCGACGTTCTTCGTCGGCCGGGGCACGCTGAGCCTGCGCGTCGACGAGATCCGCGCGGTCGGCATCGGTGAACTGCTGGCCCGCATCGAACGGCTGCGCAAGCTGCTGGCGACGGAGGGCCTGTTCGACCCGGCGCGCAAGCGGGCGTTGCCGTTCCTGCCGAACCGGGTCGGGTTGATCACCGGTCGCGCCTCGGCCGCCGAGCACGACGTGCTCACCAACGCGCGGCTGCGCTGGCCCGCCGTCCGGTTCGAGATCCGCAACGTCGCGGTGCAGGGTTCCACCGCCGTGCCGCAGATCCTGGAAGCGCTGTCCGAGCTGGACCGGACCTCCGAGGTCGACGTGATCGTGCTGGCGCGCGGCGGCGGCAGCGTCGAGGACCTGCTGCCGTTCTCCGACGAGGCGCTGTGCCGCGCGGTCGCGTCCTGCCGCACCCCGGTGGTCAGCGCGATCGGGCACGAGCCGGACTCGCCGCTGGTCGACCACGTCGCGGACGTGCGGTGCTCGACGCCGACCGGTGCGGGCAAGCGGATCGTGCCGGACGTGGCCGAGGAGACCCAGCGGATCCGCCAGCTGCGCGACCGGGCGCGGCGCGCGCTGCACGGCTGGGTGGACCGGGAGCGGCGGCTGCTCGACGCGCTGCGCAGCCGCCCCGTCCTGGCCGACCCGCACGGCCCGCTGCAACGCCGCGCCGAGCAGGTCGAGGCGTTGCGCGAGCGGGCGCGGCGGGCGGTGACGGCGGTGCTCGGCACCGAGGGCCACGCGCTGACCGCGATGCGATCACGCTTGACGACCTTGGGCCCGGCGGCCACGCTGGCTCGTGGATACGCGATCGTGCAGCGCGTCGACCCGGACGGCGTGGACGGCGTGCTCAGATCGATCGACGAGGCCCCGCCGGGAACTCGGCTGCGGGTGCGGGTCGTTGACGGAGCGGTCCACGCGGTGGTCCCGGACGGAGCAGGCTGAACAGGACGGAGACAGTGCACCCGAAGCAGGAGCCCTCGTTCCTCCCGCTGACCGTGGGCGTCGCCAGGTCGGCCGGGTGGTCGGCCGAGCCCGCGGCGCGGGCCCGGGGCGGCGAGGTGCGGCGCTGCGCCGAGGAGGCGGACGCCGCCGCCGTCGGCTGCTGGGCCGCGCTGCTGGGCGGCTGCCAGTCCCCGGAGCGGCGCGACCTGCCGTTCCGGCTGCGCGCGCTGGCCGAGGCGACGTCGGGCTACGTGGGCACCGGGTGGTGGTACGGCGGCGGGTCGGTGCACCGGCGTAGGGTCACCGAAGCGCAGCTGCGCATCAACGACGCGGTGCGCGAAGGTGATGGTGCCGAGTTCGCCGAGGCGTTCGTCGGCTACGACCAGGCGATCGCCACCGCGGTGGTGTCCGTGCCGAGCACAGTGGAGAGTCCGACCCCGTGAGCGAGCAGTCCGAGCGCGACGACCACTTCGACCCGGTGGCCGCGCATCCCGAGGTCGCCGAGCTCGGCTACGAGCAGGCGCGCGACGAACTGGCCGAAGTGGTCAAGCAGCTCGAAGCAGGCGGTCTGTCCCTGGAGGACTCGCTGGCGCTGTGGGAGCGCGGCGAGGCGCTGGCCGCGGTCTGCGAACGCCACCTGGCGGGCGCCCGGGAGCGCGTCGAGCGCGCGCTGGCCGCCGTCGAGGACGAGTAGCCCGGCGGGCGCGCGGGACGTCTCCGCGGCGCTGCGACCGGCGGCGTTGCACCGCCTCCGTCGGCGCCGCATGCTCTCACCTGCCACAACGGCCCGAGTGGGGTGCCCCACGGACGGCACCGACGGGCCCCGAGGTCTGCGAAGATCTGGAGCAACGAGCCTGAGCGCGCCACGGTCTCCGGCGGTCTCGGGCAGTGCGGAACTCGACATTCGCTCACCACCGGGAGGCGCGATGAGCACATCCAGCACGGAACGCCGCCGCGAGGCGCCGGACCGCAACCTGGCGATGGAACTCGTGCGGGTCACCGAGGCCGCGGCGATGGCCGCCGGCCGGTGGGTCGGCCGGGGCGACAAGAACTCCGGGGACGGCGCCGCGGTCGACGCGATGCGCAAGCTCATCGGCACCGTCTCGATGCACGGCGTCGTCGTCATCGGCGAAGGCGAGAAGGACGAGGCGCCGATGCTCTACAACGGCGAGGAGGTCGGTGACGGCACCGGTCCCCAGTGCGACGTCGCGGTCGACCCGATCGACGGCACGACGCTGCTGAGCAAGGGCATGCCGAACGCGCTGGCGGTCCTGGCGGTGTCCGAGCGCGGCACCATGTTCGACCCGTCCGCGGTGTTCTACATGGAGAAGATGGCCGTCGGTCCGGAGGCGGCCGGTGCGGTCGACCTGGCCGCGCCCGTGGCGGAGAACATCCGCCGGGTCGCCGACGCCAAGCACATCGACGTCTCCGACGTCAACGTGTGCATCCTGGACCGGCCCCGGCACGAGCAGATCGTCAAGGAGGTCCGGGAGGCGGGGGCCCGCGTCCAGTTCATCTCCGACGGCGACGTCGCGGGCGCCATCGCGGCGGCGCGGCCGGACAGCGGCGTGGACATGCTGCTGGGCATCGGCGGCACTCCGGAGGGCATCATCGCCGCCTGCGCCCTGAAGTGCATGGACGGCGAGATCCAGGCGCGGCTGTGGCCGCGCGACGACGCCGAGCGCGCCAAGCTGCGCGAGGCGGGCCACGACGTCGACCGGGTGCTCACCACCAGCGATCTGGTCAGCGGCGACAACGTGTTCTTCTGCGCGACCGGGATCACCGACGGGGCGCTGCTCAAGGGCGTGCACTACCGCAAGAGCCGCTGCGCGACGCAGTCGATCGTGATGCGCTCGAAGTCCGGAACCGTGCGGGTCATCGACGGCTCGCACAAGCTGTCCAAGTTGCGCGAGTACGCCGACGTGGACTTCGGGTCCGAACAGGACACCGCGCGGCACGGTTTGCTGCCGTGACGCAGCGGTGAAAGTGGGAAAAATCCGCCACTTCCGCTCCTGATCCACCACCAGGGCGGTGACCAGCCGGTTTCCGGCGCGTCACCGCCCTTCGGCGCAACCGGGGGCCTCCCTTCGCAGGTACGGGGAACCGGGTGCGCCGACCTAGCGTCGGAGCCCATCCGGCCAGCAGGTGCCGGTAGACGGGAGGTTTCGACGCACATGCGGAAGCGTTCGTTTCTGACCGCGGTCATCGCCGCGGTCGGCGCGGTCGGCGCACTCGGCCTGCCCGCGGTCGCGGCGTCCGGTGATGTCCACCCCAACATCGTCGGCGGTCACGACGCCACCGAGCAGTACTCGTTCATGGTGTCGTTGCAGCAGCAGGGCCAGCACATCTGCGGCGCCTCGCTCATCAAACCCGACTACGTGGTGACCGCGGCGCACTGCGTGCAGGGCAGTCAGCGGCGCGACGCGCCTCAGTGGGGGGCGGCGGACGGGCCACGGGCGGGCCAGTTGACCGTGCGGGTCGGCAGCAACGACCACAGCAGCGGCGGCGAGGAAGCCACGGTGGCCAACGTCCAGACGCACCCGTCCGGCGACGTGGCCGTGCTCAAGCTCGACCACGCGGTGAAGGCGCAGCCGATCAAGATCGCCGCGCAGTCGGGCGACCCGGGCACCAAGACGCGGATCATCGGCTGGGGCCAGACCTGTCCGGAGCAGGGCGGCTGCGGTGCGCCGCAGAACCTGCAGGAGCTGGACACCCAGATCGTCGACGACGCCAAGTGCCAGGGCATCGACGGCAAGGGCGAGATCTGCACGGACAACCCGGGCGGCAACTCGGGTGCGTGCTACGGCGACTCGGGCGGTCCGCAGATCAAGGGCACGAAGGGCAACTGGGAGTTGATCGGCGCCACCAGCCGGTCCGGCAACGGCGACTCCACCTGCGCCACCGGTCCGTCCATCTACACCGACGTCTCCTCCTACGCCGACTGGATCAACCAGAACACCGGCGGCTGACGCGCTCGTCGCGGTCGCGCGCGGAACCGGCCCACCCGTGGCGGTTCCGCGCGCGACCGCGCGGTCAGCCCATGTTCGAGGAGTGGCCGGGGAACAGGTGGGCGTCGGGGTTGAGGGCGACCGCGATGTTGTTCACCGCGGTGGCCGCCTCGCCGAAGCCGGTGGCGATGAGCTTGACCTTGCCCGGGTAGGAGGCGATGTCCCCGGCCGCGTAGACGCGGTCGCGGTTGGTCCGCATGGTGCTGTCCACCCGGATGGTGCGCTTGTCGAGTTCCAGACCCCACTGCTCGATCGGGCCGAGGTCGGCGGTGAAGCCGAGCGCGGCCACCACGGTCTGGGCGGGCAGCACCCGGCGCTCCTGCCCGGCCACGGCGATCTCCACCTCGTGCACGCCGTCGTCGTCGCCGCGGATCTCCACGACCTCGGCGTCGACCACCAGCGGCACCCCCAGATCCGCCACCTTGCGCACCAGTCCCGGGTGCGCGCGGAACCGCGCGCGGCGGTGCACCAGCGTCACGCTGCGCGCGACCGGGTGCAGGGCGAGCGCCCAGTCGAACGCGGAGTCCCCGCCGCCGACCACCACCACGTCGTGTCCACTGTGGGCGGACAGTTCGGGGATGAAGTGCACCACGCCGCGCCCCACCCAGCCGTCGCCTGCGGGCAGCGGGCGCGGCGTGAACTCGCCGATGCCTGCGGTCACCAGCACGGCCCGAGCGCGCACCGCCTCGCCCTCGCCGACCCCGACCAGGAATCCGTCGTCCACTTCGGACAGTTCGGCGGCGGGGCGCCCGAGCAGGTACACCGGGTCGTACTGATCGGCCTGTTCCACCAGCGCCGCAACGAGATCCCGGCCCCGCACCTCCGGGAAACCGGCCACGTCGAAGATCATCTTCTCCGGGTACATCGCGGTGACCTGACCGCCCGGCTCCGGCAGCGCGTCGACCACCGCCACCGACATGCCGCGGAATCCGGCGTAGTACGCGGCGAAAAGCCCGGTCGGCCCCGCGCCCACGACCAGCAGATCGACCTCGTGCGACACCGCTGCCATGCCCACCACCTCGTCATCGACCGCGTGGACGGCACCCAGCCTAGTCCCGCCGGTCCGCGATGTCCTCGCACTGCGCCGGTTCGGGCAGCGCGGCGGCGGGCAGTTGGCGGTACCTCGGGTGGTCTCCCGCCACATACGTTCACCCGAAAACCGGCCCCTGCGGGGAGAGAGAACCGTGAGGAGAACGTCCACGTTGCTCGGCGCCATCGCCGCGGCGGTGCTCAGCATGGCGGCGCTGCCCGCGGCCGCGTCCGCCGTCGACGACCCGGGAGCACTGGTCGTCGGCGGTCACAACGCGACCGAGCAGTACGACTGGATGGCGTCGTTGCAACGCGCCGGGCAGCACAGCTGCGGGGCGTCGCTGATCGACCAGCGGTGGGTGCTCACCGCCGCGCACTGCGTGCAGGACGCCAAACCCGCCGACCTCGGCCTGCGCATCGGCAGCCCGGACCGGACCAAGGGCGGCACCGAGGCGGGAGTGGCCAAGATCGTGGTGCACCCGGACTACGCCAAGCGGAACCCCAACGGCGACCTCGCGCTGCTGGAGCTCGACCGCGCGGTGCCGGAGAAGCCGGTCACCATCGCGGATTCCGCCGGCCCGGTCGGCACCCCGTCGCGGATCATCGGCTGGGGCGTGACCTGCCCGGTCCGCGGCTGCGGTGAACCGCCCGTCCAGCTCCAGGAACTCGGCACGAAGGTCGCCCCGGCCGCCGAGTGCACGCTGAGCTCGATCGACGGCAAGACCGAGATCTGCACCGGCAGCGACGAACTGCTGGCCAACGCGTGCTTCGGCGACTCCGGCGGTCCGCAGTTGGAGGGGCAGCCCGGGGACTGGAAGCTGACCGGCATCACCAGCCGCCTCGGCAGCGTGGTCCCGGTGTGCGGCACGGCACCGTCGGTCTACACCAACGCCACGGCGTACAAGGGATGGATCGAACAGACCATCGGCTGACGCGCCCGGTGGCGCGGCGTGCGAGATGCGGCACCTTCATCGGTCCAGTTCGGACACCCGCGGTGCGCCGCGCCACCGAGTGGCGATACCCATACTGACCGGCCACCCGCGGAAGCGGGAGACTTCAGCCATGGCTGAACAGGACTACCGGATCGAACACGACACGATGGGCGAGGTGCGGGTGCCCGCCGACGCCCTCTACCGCGCGCAGACGCAGCGCGCCGTGGAGAACTTCCCGATCTCCGGCCGGGGCCTGGAGCGCGCCCAGATCCGCGCGCTCGGCCTGCTGAAGGCGGCGGCCGCTCGGGTGAACGGCCGGCTGGGCGTGCTGGAGGCCGACATGGCCGAGGCGATCGCCGCCGCCGCCGACGAGGTCGCCGCGGGCGAGCACGACGAGCACTTCCCGATCGACGTCTTCCAGACCGGTTCCGGCACGTCGTCGAACATGAACGCCAACGAGGTCATCGCGACCCTGGCGACCCGCAGGCTCGGGCGCGACGTGCACCCGAACGACCACGTCAACGCGTCGCAGTCGTCGAACGACACGTTCCCGACGACGATCCACGTGGCCGCGACCGAAGCGGTGCTCACCGACGTCGTCCCGGCCCTGGAGCACCTCGCGGACACCATCGAGGGGCGCGCGGCCGAGTGGACCGACGTGGTGAAGTCGGGCCGCACCCACCTGATGGACGCGGTGCCGGTCACCCTCGCGCAGGAGGCGGGCGCGTGGGCCTCGCAGGTCCGGTTCGGCGTGGAACGGCTGCGCGGTGGCCTGTCCCGGCTGGGCGAGCTCGCGATCGGCGGCACCGCGGTCGGTTCCGGCCTGAACGCCCCGGAGGGCTTCGGGGCCGCGGTCGCCGAGGAGCTGGCGCGGGTCACCGGCCTGCCGCTCACCGAGGCCCGCGACCACTTCGAGGCGCAGGCCGCGCAGGACTCCGTGGTGGAGACCTCCGGCAACCTGCGCACCGTCGCCGTCAGCTTGACCAAGATCGCCAACGACCTCCGCTGGCTGGGCTCCGGCCCGCGCACCGGGCTGGCCGAGCTGGCGCTGCCGGACTTGCAGCCGGGGTCGTCGATCATGCCGGGCAAGGTCAACCCGGTGATCCCGGAGGCCACGCTCCAGGTCGTCGCGCAGGTCGTCGGCAACGACGCGGCGGTGGCGTTCGCCGGTTCGCAGGGCAACTTCCAGCTCAACGTGATGCTGCCGGTGATCGCGCGCAACGTGCTGGAGTCGGCGCGGCTGCTGGCGGCGGTGTCGCGGCTGCTGGCGGACAAGGTGTTCGCGGGCGTCGAGGCCAACGTCGAGCGGGCGCGCGAGTACGCCGAGGGCTCGCCGTCGATCGTCACGCCGCTGAACCGCTACATCGGCTACGAGGAGGCCGCGGCGGTCGCCAAGCAGGCGCTCAAGGAGCGCAAGACGATCCGCGAGGTCGTCCTGGAACGCGGCCACGTCGAGTCCGGCAAGCTGACGTTGGAGCAGCTCGACGAGGCCCTCGACGTGCTCCGGATGGCCCGGGGCGAGTGAACCCGGGCGGGTGGGGTGGACCGGGCCGCCCCACCCGCCTCACGCGTTGGGCCGCAACGTCCACCGCACGGTGACCTCGCCGGTGACCCGCTGCTCGCCGTCGCGGATCTCGCAGCGCACCGGGAACTCGGGACGCTCGCCCGCGTCGAGCTCCGCGACGACCTCGGCGGCCGGACGGCCCAGCGTCGCCTCGACGGTCAGCGGGCCGAGCGCCAGCTTGCGGTAGCGGATCTCGGAGTGCACCACCAGCGGCGTGGCCCGCTCCAGCTGCGCGGCGAACGCGGCCAGCCCGACGGCGCCGGAGGCCGTCTCCGCGAGCCCGAACATGACGGCGGCGTGCGGGCCGCCGACGTGGTTGCGCTGGTCCTCCCGGTCGGGCAGCTCGCACACCACGCGGTCCGCGGCGACCTCCCGGAACTCGATCCCGGCCGTGGCGACCCACGGCACCGTCTTCTTCATGGCGTCGGCCACCCAGCCGTAGTCAGCAGTCATGCCGCACATGTTACTCATGGGTAACCCGGTCGCCCGCGGCACCTGCGACCGGTCCCGAGTGTCCGGACGAAGTGGACTGATCGGCCCCGGCCCCGGGCTCGTCGGCCGCGGAGCCACCGCTGCGGAACGTGTCCTGGAACCCCGCCGGATCCACGGGCACCATGGACTGATGGTGCTGCTCGCCGACGTCGTCGCGACCTCCGCGGCGGTCGCGGCCACCCGCTCACGCAAGGCGAAGACCAGCGCGATCGCCGACCTGCTGGCCCGCCTGGACGACGCCGAGGTGAACCCGGCGACGGCCCTGCTGGCCGGGGAACTGCCCGGCGGCCGGGCCGGGGTCGGCTGGTCCGCGCTGTCCGCGCTGGACGTCGAACCGGCGTCCGAACCGACGTTGACCGTCACCGACGTCGCCGCGGCCGTCGACGGGCTGCGGTCGATCCGCGGCTCCGGCTCGGCTCGGCGCCGCGCCGACGCGCTCGACGAGCTGCTCGGCAGGGCCACCGCGCGGGAACAGGACTTCCTGATCCGCCTCCTCGGCGGCGAGCTGCGCCAGGGCGCGCTGGAGGGCGTGATGATCGAGGCGGTCGCGGCCGCCGCCGGGGTGCCGACCGAACCGGTGCGCCGCGCGTTCATGCTCTCCGGCCAGCTGCCCGTCACCGCGGCGGAGGCGCTGCGCGGCGGGGAACCCGCGCTCGCCGCGTTCCACCTGCGGGTCGGCAGACCGGTGCGCCCGATGCTCGCCTCCCCCGCCGACGACCTGGATTCCGCGCTGTCCGGCGACGTCAGCGTCGAGTACAAACTGGACGGTGCCCGCATCCAGGTGCACCGCGACGGCGCCGAGGTCCACGTCTACACCCGGACGCTGCGCGAGATCACCTCGGCCGTGCCGGAACTGGTGGACCTGGTCCGCGGCCTGGACTGCCGGTCGATCGTGCTCGACGGGGAGACCCTGGCGCTCGACGACTCCGGCCGTCCCCGCCCGTTCCAGGAGACCATGGGCCGCTTCGGTGCCCAGAACCCGCGGGACCTGCTGCTGTACCCGTACTTCTTCGACTGCCTGCACCTGGACGGCGCGGACCTGCTGGACCTGCCGCTGCGCCGACGGCTGGACGCGCTGGAGCGGGCCGCGCCGGCGCACCGCATCCCCGCGGTGCTGTCCCCCACCGCCGAACGGGCCGCGGAACTGCTCGACGAGGCGCTGGCCGCCGGTCACGAGGGCGTGATGGTCAAGGACCTGGACTCGCCGTACGCGGCGGGCCGCCGCGGGCGGGCGTGGCGCAAGGTCAAACCCGAGCACACCCTGGACCTGGTGGTGCTGGCCGCCGAGTGGGGCCACGGGCGCCGCCGCGGCCTGCTGTCCAACCTGCACCTGGGCGCGCGCGATCCGGACGGCGGCCCGCCGATCATGGTGGGCAAGACCTTCAAGGGCCTCACCGACGAACTGCTCGCCTGGCAGACCGCCGAGTTCCTGCGCCGGGAGACCCACCGCGACGCACACACCGTGCACGTCGTCCCGGACCTGGTGGTGGAGGTGGAACTCGACGGCGTGCAGACGAGCACCCGCTACCCGGGCGGCGTCGCGCTGCGCTTCGCCCGCGTCCTGCGCTACCGCCCGGACAAGGACGCGGCCTCTGCGGACACCGTCGAGGCGGTCCGCGCGATGCTCCCCCGGGGGTGACATCCTGGACGGCATGAGCAGCAACGAACCCGACGAAGTCGGCTCGATCGACATCGGCCCCGGCACCATCGACCCGCACGAGTTCCAGGTGCAGCCGCACGCCGTCGAACCGGACTACTACCTCGCGGTCCTGCTGCTGGAGTCCACATCGGACGATCCCGGGCACCGCCCGTTGTACGAGGAGTCCTTCGTGCTGGTCAAGGCCGAGTCCGAGGAGGAGGCCCGGGAGAAGGCCACCGACCATGGCAAGGAGCTGCAGACCTCCTACGAGGACGAGCACCACCGCCCGGTCACCTGGCACTTCAAGGAGCTCGTCGAGGTCCGCGCGCTGGAGGACACCACCTTCGACGACGGGACGGAACTGTTCAGCCGCTTCTTCCGCGACTACGCCGCCTACCGCACCCTCAACACCGAGGACGTCTGAGGGACCGAACTTCCAACTCGTTGTGCGTGGCGGTGCCGGGAGCGGAACCTCAGCGGCCCGCCCGTCGCCCGACCACCGGTCCCCCATGGAGGCGCTGCGCGCCGCGGTCACATCGGCTCCGGGAGCCCTCCCGGTACGTCCGGTTCCGTCCAGATGGGTTACGCGGGCCTCGGCGACACGTACGATGGTGAGACGTGCGGTTCTTGAACGGGCAGCAGCCCACCACTGACCTGACCTACGACGACGTCTTCCTGGCGCCCCGGCGCTCGGGCGTCGAGTCCCGTTTCGACGTGGACCTCGCCACCTGCGACGGCACCGGGGCCACCCTGCCGATCGTGGTGGCCAACATGACGGCCGTCGCGGGTCGCCGGATGGCCGAGACGGTCGCGCGGCGCGGCGGCCTGGTCGTGCTGCCGCAGGACGTGGATCCGAGCGCGGTCGCCGAGATCGTGTCCTGGGTGAAGGCGCGGCACGCGGTGTGGGACACCCCGCTGGTGCTGCACGCCGACGACGCGGTCGCCGACGCCCTCAACCTCCTCCCGAAGCGCGCGCACGGCGCGGTCGTCGTGGTCGACGACGACAACCGCCCGCTGGGCGTGGTCGACGAGGCGGCCTGCACCGGTGTCGACCGCTTCGCGCGGGTGGGCGAGGTCGCCGACCGCCACCCCGTGGTGCTGCCGCTGGAGACCGAACCGCGCGAGGTGTTCGAGCAGCTGGACAAGCAGGCCCGCGGCGTCGCGCTGGCGGTCGACGGCGAGGGGCGCCTGGCGGGCATCATGACCAGTCGCGGCGCGCTGCGCGCCGAGATCTACACGCCCGCGCTCGACGACTCCGGACGGCTGCGCGTCGCGGCCGCGATCGGGGTCAACGGCGACGTGGCGGCGAAGGCGTCCGCGCTGCTGGAGGCCGGTGTCGACACGCTGGTGGTGGACACCGCGCACGGCCACCAGGAGAAGATGATCACCGCGCTGCGCGCCGTGCGCGCGGTGGGCCCGCGGGTGCCCGTCGTCGCCGGGAACGTGGTGACCGCCGAGGGCGTGCGCGACCTGGTGGAGGCCGGTGCGGACGTGGTCAAGGTCGGCGTCGGCCCGGGCGCGATGTGCACGACGCGGATGATGACCGGCGTCGGCCGCCCGCAGTTCTCCGCGGTCGCCGAGTGCGCCGCGCAGGCCCGCGAGCTGGGCAAGCACGTCTGGGCCGACGGCGGCGTGCGGCACCCGCGCGACGTGGCGCTGGCGGTGGCCGCCGGCGCGGCGTCGGTGATGGTCGGCTCCTGGTTCGCCGGGACCTACGAGTCCCCCGGCGACCTGCAGCGCGACGAGCACGGCCGCGCCTACAAGGAGTCGTTCGGGATGGCGTCCAAGCGCGCCGTGTCCGCCCGGACCCGCACCGACAGCGGCTTCGACCGGGCGCGCAAGGCCCTGTTCGAGGAGGGCATCTCCAGCTCCCGGATGCGGCTGGACCCGCAGCGCCCGGGGGTGGAGGACCTGCTCGACGAGATCACCTCGGGGCTGCGCTCGTCGTGCACCTACGCGGGTGCGCGCAGCCTGGAGGAGTTCCACGAGCGCGCCGTGGTCGGCATCCAGTCCGCGGCCGGTTTCGCCGAGGGCCGTCCGCTGCCGTCCGGCTGGTGACCGGGGCGGGGCCCGGGACCGCGCGACGGCCCCGGGCCCCGTTCGGCCTCACGGGGTGAACTCGCCCTCCAGCATCTCCGTGACCAGGGCCGCGATCGGCGAGCGCTCCGACCGGGCCAGCGTCACGTGCGCGAACAGCGGGTGGCCCTTCAACTTCTCGATCACCGCGGCCACGCCGTCGTGCCTGCCGACCCGGAGGTTGTCGCGCTGCGCGATGTCGTGGGTGAGCACGACCCGCGAGTTCGCCCCGAGCCGGGAGAGCACGGTCAGCAGCACGTTGCGCTCCAGCGACTGCGCCTCGTCGACGATGACGAACGAGTCGTGCAGCGACCGGCCGCGGATGTGGGTCAGCGGCAGCACTTCGAGCATGCCCCGGTCCATGACCTCGTCGAGGACGTTCTCGCTGACCAGGGCGCCCAGCGTGTCGAACACCGCCTGCGCCCAGGGCTGCATCTTCTCGTTCTCGGTCCCCGGCAGGTAGCCGAGTTCCTGACCGCCGACCGCGTACACCGGGCGGAACACCACGACCTTGCGGTGCTGGCCGCGCTCCAGGACGGCCTCCAGGCCCGCGCACAGCGCCAGCGCCGACTTGCCGGTGCCGGCCCGCCCGCCCAGCGACACGATGCCGACCTCGGGGTCGAGCAGCAGTTCCAGCGCGATGCGCTGTTCCGCGGAGCGGCCGTGCAGCCCGAACGCCTCGCGGTCGCCGCGCACCAGCTTGACCCGCTTGTCCGCGGTGACGCGCCCGAGGGCGCTCTGCGACCCGGCCAGCAGCCGGACCCCGGTGTTCGCGGGCAGCTCGCGCGCGTCGTCGAGGTCGGCGACGCCCTCCTTGAACAGCGCGTCCACCGAGTCGGGCGGCGCGTCGAGGTCGGCCATCCCGGTCCAACCGGACGACACCACGTCCTGCGCGCGGTACTCCTCGGCGTCCAGCGCCACCGCGGCCGCCTTGACGCGCAGCGGCATGTCCTTGGTCACCAGCGTGACCCGGCGTCCTTCGGCGGCCAGGTTCAGCGCGCAGGCCAGGATCCGGGAGTCGTTGGAGTCGGTGCGGAAGCCGGGCGGCAGCACCTCCGGGTCGGAGTGGTTGAGCTCCACGTGCAGGTTGCCGCCGGAGTCGCCCACCGGCACCGGCTCGTCCAGGCGCCCGTGGCGGATGCGCAGGTCGTCGAGGGTGCGCAGGGCCTCTCTGGCGAACCAGCCGAGTTCGGGGTGGTGGCGCTTGGCTTCCAACTCACCGATCACCACCACCGGCAGCACCACGCTGTGCTCGGCGAACCGGGCCATCGCCCAGGGATCGGACAACAGCACCGAGGTGTCCAGGACGTAGGTGCGGATCTCGGCGCCGGGGCTGGTCGCGGTGCGGGCGGAGACGTCTGGGCGCTCCGCGTGCGGCTGGGAACGTCGTGCGGTCACGGCTACTCCCTCGCGGATGTGCTGCGCACACCCGCTCGTCGGCGGGCCGGGCCTGTCCCTGCCTGGCCTCGGCCGGACCGCGTCCGCCGTTGCCGCCAGGGCCGGGCACCGGCCCCTCGCGACCACGGTGGACGGTGCAACCGCCCGCTCCGGCCTTCCGCCACGGTCAGGGCCTCCCCGGACGGGCCGCGTACGGACTGGCTGGAACGGCCCGTCACAGCGCACGCTACCTGCGTGATCCGCTCTCAGCAGGCAGCCACTTAGGTGATTCACCGAATGGTCAGCCGCGCGTTCCGGAATGCTCGCATCCGCTCGTCCCGGCGACGCCACGACCTCGGATTTCCGCGCTCCGACAGGGCGAGGCGCAGGCTCCGGACCGGGCTCCCGACCGCCACCGACCAGGCACGGCGAGTGGTCGAAGGCCGACCGCACTAGTCCGTTCGAGTGAAGCGCGACCGCGGAACGGCATCCGGACGTCAACCCCCTCGCACGCGGAAACCCCACCTCCGAACGGCGCGAGCCCATTCGGCGCCGCGCTCCAAGTCAACTGCGGGACATTACTAGGGCTTCCGCGAACCCCCGCACCGGGGTACGTTTCCTACAACGCCAAAACCTGCGAATTTGTCGGCGCAATCAAAAACGCGGTCGAACCGGCAAACAAATCACACGATGGTGTTAATCAGGTTTTGTTTCGCCGACCCGACTCGATATGTTCTCGACCTGGGTGCTCCCCGAACGAAACCGCTGCGGTCGCAGCGGGGGGACTCCGCACTTGTCTTCATCCCATCCAACAAGGAGCAACCGACGTGCTGAAGAAGGCAGCGATCATCGCCGGTGCGGCTGCCGGCCTGATGGCCCTGGCCCCGGTCGCCAACGCCGACACGGCCGACAACGACGGCATCAACCTGCTCAACGACAACGACCTGAGCGTTCTGCCGGTTCAGGTCTGCAACTCCAACGTCGCCGTCCTGGGGGCGATCGTGCCGATCCTGTCGCCGCAGACCGGCGACTGCGTCAACGCGCCGGTGGTCGACCACCCCAGCGCCTGAGACGCGACATCGTCGCCGTCTGGCGGGGCGATTCCGGTCGCCGAAATAGGCGCCGGCGTGGTTCCGGCGCTTGTTTTTGCTCGCCATTCGCCCAATCGCCCCGTCGGACGGCACCCGTTTCCGACGTGACGATTTCGTGATCACACGAAAGTGTGATGAACGAGGGAACTCCGGCACGTCACCGGCGCTTTCCAGTCGGGAACGAGCAGACTTGACCGGCATCTCGACATCCGCGCCAAAAAGCGCGGCGGAGAGGCGCCACGATTCCGCGGTAAATCGAAGGAGAGTGAACCCCGTGCTGAAGAAGGCAGCGATCATCGGCGGTGCCGCTGCCGGCCTGATGGCCCTGGCCCCGGTCGCCAACGCCGACACGGCCGACAACGACGGCATCAACGCCGTCGACGACAACAACGTCAGCGTGCTGCCGATCCAGGCGTGCAACGACGACGTGGCCGCTGCTATCGGCGTCATCGTGCCGGTCGCGTCGCCGCAGACCGGTGACTGCGTCAACGCCCCGGTCGTCGACCACCCCAGCGCCTGAGGTCGACCACCGCACTTCCCCCCTTGACGAGAAAGGCCAGGCCGCGCGGCCTGGCCTTTCCTCATGCCTACCCGCCGAAACGGCGGTGGCGGACCGCGTAGTCGCGCAGCGCTCGCAAGAAGTCGACGCGGCGGAACGCGGGCCAGTACGCCTCGCAGAACCAGTACTCCGAGTGCGCCGACTGCCAGAGCATGAAGCCGGACAGCCGCTGCTCCCCGGACGTGCGGATCAACAGGTCCGGATCCGGCTGGCCAGACGTGTAGAGGTGCTCGGCGATGTGGTCGACGGTCAGCACCTCGGCCAGTTCCTCGATCGTGGTGCCCGCCTCGGCGTGCTGTTGCAGCAGCTTGCGCACCGCGTCGGCGATCTCCCGACGCCCGCCGTAGCCGACCGCCACGTTGACCTGCATCCCGGTGTGTCCCTTGGTCCGCAGCGCGGCGGCCGACAGCCGCGCGGCGGTCTCGGTCGGCAGCAGGTCGAGCGCACCGACGATCCGCACCTGCCACGAGGTGGCCGGGTCGGTGAGGTCGTCGACGACCCCGGCGATGATCTCCAGCAGCGCCTCGATCTCCTCGGAGGTGCGGTTGAGGTTGTCGGTGGACAACAGCCACAGGGTGACGACCTCGACCTGCGCTTCCTCGCACCAGCCGAGGAGTTCGGCGATCTTGCGCGCGCCCGCGCGGTGCCCGTGCGCGGCGTCCAGCCCCGCCTCGCGGGCCCACCGCCGGTTGCCGTCCAGGATCACGCCGACGTGCCGGGGGTGCTGGAGTCCATCGAGCTTGCGTCGCAGTCGCCGCTCGTAGATGTCGTAGACGAGTTCCTTCAGCCGAACCTTGAGCGCCACGCCCGATGAGACTACGCGGACGCCGCGGGCGCCCCGACTCCTCCCTGACTTCTCCGCTGCGGCGCACGTCACTCCTGCCCCAACTTACGGTCCCGTAACCTCGGTCCCGTGACTTCCGCTCTCTCCGCACGACGACCGACCGCGTTCATCAAGCCCCGGATGCGCGGCTGGATCCACCTGTGGTCCCTCGTGGTAGCCGCGCTCGCGGGAGCGGTGCTGATCTCGCTGGCCGCCGCAACGGTGTCGGCCGAGGCCGCTGCCGGTACCTCGATCTACGTCGCCACCGTGCTCGGTCTGTTCGGGGTCAGCGCCCTGTACCACCGCAAGACCTGGAAGACCGTCGGCGCCCGGACGTGGATGCGCCGGCTGGACCACTCGATGATCTTCCTGTTCATCGCGGGCACCTACACGCCGTTCGCGATGCTGGCCATGGCGCCGACGACCGGGACGCTGGTGCTGGCGATCGTGTGGGGCGGTGCGCTCGGCGGCGTGGCCCTCAAGCTCGCGTGGCCGAACGCACCGCGCTGGGTGGGTGTCCCGGTGTACATCGCGCTGGGCTGGGTCGCGGTCTTCGTGCTGCCCGACCTGCTGCACCACGCGGGCGTCGCCGCTCTGGTCCTGCTCCTGGTCGGCGGCCTGCTCTACACGGTCGGAGCGATCTGCTACGCGACGCGGCGGCCGGACCCGTGGCCCCGGACGTTCGGCTACCACGAGTTCTTCCACGCGGCGGTGTCGCTGGCCGCGATCTGCCACCACGTCGCGATCTGGCTCGCCCTGTACGCCTGACCACCCGGCAACGACTACCGGGTCAGGTCAGGGTCAGGGCGGCAGCGAGCTCCTCCGCCGTGGTGACCGGGCGGTCGCAGACGTAGCCCCGGCACACGTAGGCCGCGGCGGCCCCGTCCACCAGCGGTCGTCCGGCCAGCAGCGGCACGCCGGTCGCCTCCGGTTCTCCGGCGAGGGCCACCGATCCTCCCGGAGCGTGGTGGCGCGCCGCGGCGATCAGGGCCGCGCGGTCGTCGGCGCCGGCCTCGCCCGCCACGACGACCTGGAGCGGTCCGTGCGCCCGCGCCTCCGCTGCGGCCAGCCAGTGCCCCGCGAAGCGGGGTGCCCGCTGCGCGAGCAGCCCGACGCGCGACAACGCCCGCTCGGCCGCGTCCCGGTAGCGCCGCGAGGCGTCCGGCCCGGCCAGCGCGGAAGCGGTGAGCAGCGCGGCGGTGACGGCCGAAGCACCGGCGGGACTGGCGTTGTCGGTGGGGTCGCTGGGACGCCGGACGAGGTCCTCGGCGTCCGCGGCCGTGTCGAAGAACATCCCGGGGTGTTCGGGGTCGGCGAAGTGCTCCAGGGCGCTGTCCAGCAGACCGCACGCGGCGTCGAGCCAGCGCGGTTCGCCGGTGGCCTGGTGCAGCGCGAGCAGGCCGTCCGCGAAGCAGCCGTAGTCCTCCAGGACGCCCGCGGCGGTGCCGACGACGCCGTCGCGGCTGGTGCGGCGCAGGCGGCCGTCCACCAGGTGCAGGTCGAGGAGGAGTTCGGCGGCGCCTCGGGCCGCTTCCCACCAGCGCGGTTCGTCCAGCGCGGTGGCCGCCTCGACCAGGCCGGTGATCGCCAGGCCGTTCCAGGCGGTGACGACCTTGTCGTCCTTGCCGGGCTGCGGCCGCTGCTCGCGGGCCTCGCGCAACACGTCGCGGACCCGCCGCCAGCGCGCCGGGTCGTCGGGGTCGTGCCGGAGCTGGAGCGTGGACGTGCCGTGTTCGAAGGTCCCGGACTCGGTCACCCCGAACAGTTCGGCGGCCCAGTCGCCGTCCGCCGCACCGAGCACCTCGCGCAGCTGCTCGCGGGTCCAGACGTAGGTGAGGCCCTCGACCCCCTCGGTGTCGGCGTCCAGCGAGGCGGCGAAGCCGCCCTCCGGAGTCCGCAGGTCCCGCAGCAGGAACTCGGCGGTCTCCCGGGTCACCCGCTCGGCCAGCGGGCCGCGGCCGAGCCGGGCCAGGTGCGCGTACGCGCGCAGCAGCAGCCCGTTGTCGTAGAGCATCTTCTCGAAGTGCGGCACGACCCAGCCCGCGTCGACGCTGTAGCGCGCGAACCCGCCCGCGAGCTGGTCGTGGACACCGCCGCGCGCCATCGCCTCGCAGGTCGCCTCGGCGAGTTCGAGCGCGGAACGACCGCTGCCCGCCGCGGCGACGCGTTCGTGGTGGCGCAGCAGGAACTCCAGCACCATCGACGGCGGGAACTTCGGCGCGCCACCGAATCCGCCGTGCTCGGAGTCGAATTCGGCGTGCAACCGGGACACCGCCGATGCCAGGACTTCCTCGTCCACGATGGACTCCGGCAGCGCCGACCGCTGCGCGGACAGCTGCTCGACCACCCGGGACGCGGCCTTGCGCACCTCCACCCCGCGGGACGACCACGCCTGGACGACCGCGTCGAGCAGCTGGCGGAACGACGGCATGCCGTGCATCGGCGCGGCCGGGTAGTAGGTGCCGCAGTGGAACGGCTCGCCGTCGGGGGTGAGGAAGCAGGTCATCGGCCAGCCGCCCTGACCGGTCATGGCCTGGGTGGCCTCCATGTAGACCGCGTCGATGTCCGGGCGCTCCTCGCGGTCCACCTTGATGTTCACGAAGTGCTCGTTCATCACGCGCGCGGTCTCGGCGTCCTCGAAGGACTCGTGCGCCATGACGTGGCACCAGTGGCACGCCGCGTAGCCGACCGACAGCAGCACCGGCACGTCGCGCCGCCGCGCCTCCGCGAACGCCGCCTCCGACCAGGGCCACCAGTCGACCGGGTTGTCGGCGTGCTGGAGCAGGTAGGGGCTGGTCGCGTCAGCTAGCCGGTTCGCCATGGCTCCCAGCCTCCCACTCGCCCGGAACGGGCGCACCCACCTGGTGGCGCGCTACGAGCCGGTGGAGTCGTCCTTTTCGGACTCGCCGGTCCGCTCGCCGGGTTCCCCGGTCTCCTCGCGAACGGCGCGGGCCGGGGCCGCCGCCTCGGCGCGCTTCTCGTCGAACGTCACGGGGACCCGCTTGAGGTGCTTGGTCATCGACCTGACCAGGAAGACCACCGCGATCGCGAAGACGACCAGCAGCAGCAGCCCGACCGGCGAGGACTTGCCGAAGTCCTCGCCCTGGCCACCCGGGTCGTTGGGCGACGGCGGCGCCTGCGCCAGGACCAGGGCGACGGTCGGCTGGGCACTCATGCGCACACCTTCTCTTCGACGCCGGAGAACAGGTCGTCCTCCGGCAGCGTGGTGTCGACCAGCGAGCGCACCAGCTCGTAGTCCTCGGTCGGCCACAGCTCGCGCTGGATGTCGAGCGGGACCGCGAACCAGCGGCTGTTGGGGTCGATCTGGGTCGCGTGGGCGCGCAACGCGTCGTCACGCGCCTCGAAGTACTCGCCGCACTCGACGCGCGTGGTGACGCGCGTGTCGGGATCGGGCCGGGAGGCGTCCCACTTCTGCAGCCACTCGCCGTACGGCGAGTCCATGCCGCGCTCCAGCAGGGCGTCGTGGAACAGCTGCATGCGCCGCCGGGAGAAGCCGTGCGAGTAGTACAGCTTGAGCGGCTGCCAGGGCTGCCCGGCGTCCGGATGCAGGTCGGGGTCCCCGGCCGCGTCGAAGGCGGCGACCGAGACCTCGTGGCAGCGGATGTGGTCCGGGTGCGGGTAGCCGCCGTTCTCGTCGTAGGTGATCACCACGTGCGGGCGGAACTCGCGCATCACCGCGACCAGTTCGCGGGTGGACGTCTCCAGTGGAACGTTGGCGAAGCAGCCCTCCGGCAGCGGCGGAGGCGGGTCGCCCTCAGGCAGGCCGGAGTCGACGAACCCGAGCCAGCGGTGCCGCACGCCGAGGATCTTGGCGGCCTCGGCCATCTCCTCCCGCCGGATCGCGGGCAGGTTCGCCACCACTTCCGGCCGGTCCATGGCCGGGTTGAGGATGCTGCCGGCCTCCCCTCCGGTGCACGTGACCACCATCACGTCGTGGCCCTCGGCCACGTACCGCGCCGTGGTCGCGGCTCCCTTGCTGGACTCGTCGTCCGGATGCGCGTGCACCGTCATCAGACGCAGCTTGTCCGCCATCGCCCGGCTGTCCCTCCCGCTCGCAGCATGTGTTCCGCTAGACCGGCCCCGCTTGAACAACCGCAGGACACCCCAGGGATACTCAACGTGGACGTCGACCCACATTGTTCCCGGCGGGACCGACGTCCTCGGCGCCAGCCCCCGCGGTGCGGGGCCTGGGCCACACGAGAGCCCCGCGGGGCGCCAGCACACGTTCGTCGAGAGGCTGCCAGGCCGGTGACGCAACAGCAGATCCCGGAGGACCGGTACGGGTCGCGCGCGCGGACCAAAGCGCGCCCCGGGCTGCTGTGGTCGCTGGTCGCGGTGGTGCTCGTCGGACTCGTCGGCGTCGCCTACCTCGGCTACCGCAACCTCGGCAGCGCGCCCATCGAGGGCAAGCAGACCGCGTTCCAGGTGGTGGACGACCACGCCGTGAACATCACCGTCGAGGTCCAGCGCGACGACCCGCGGCGCCCGGCCGAGTGCGTCGTGCGCGCCCTGGCCCGCTCCGGCGAGGAGGTCGGGCGCAAGGAAGTCCTCATCCAACCTGCGGATGGCGTCACCAGGCAGGACACTGTGCTGCGAACCTCCGCCCGAGCGATCGTCGGGGAGGTGTACGGCTGCTCTTACGACGTTCCTGAATACCTGACCACCCACACGAGGCCAACTGGGTGATTACAGCCGTACCGCGCCGGGAAACGGAAAAATCCGACGCCCGGGCGTGGTACTTCGTGCTATCGTCGTCTTCAGCACGGCCCCGCGCGGGCCGTGTTTTTCCGTTCCTGGCGAGACTGACAAGGCCGGACGGGGAGTTGTTGGCCCGCGAGAGAGCGCGGAGCCGCCGTCGACGAGGAGTGGTGACCGTGAGCGAGACCCAGGTGACCTGGCTGACCCAGGATGCTTACGACCGGCTCAAGGGGGAGCTGGACGAGCTCGTGGCCAACCGCCCGGTGATCGCCGCGAAGATCAACGAGGCCCGCGAGGAGGGCGACCTCCGCGAGAACGGCGGGTACCACGCGGCGCGCGAGGAGCAGGGGCAGATCGAGTCCCGGATCCGCCAGCTCCAGGAGCTGCTGCGCACCGCCAAGGTCGGCGACGTTCCCACGGAGTCGGGCGTCGCCAAGCCCGGCTCGGTGCTGACCGTCCGCTACGAGGGCGAGGACGAGACCGAGCAGTTCCTGCTCGCGACCCGCGAGGAGGGCGCGCACGGCGAGCTGGAGGTCTACTCCCCCAACTCCCCGCTGGGCAAGGCCCTGCTGGACGCCAAGGAAGGCGAGACCAGGGAGTACGAACTGCCCAACGGCGGCACCATGAAGGTGACCCTGATCAAGGCCGAACCGTTCGCCCCGTGACTGACCGGGGACGCCCGGCGACGGGCCTGCTCACACGTGGCAGGGGCTGGCGGAGCTCATCGCTCCGCCAGCCTTTCCAGTAGTGGGCGGACTCGCGGCGGCACCGGGGTCGACAGGGCGATCGACGTCGAGGTGCGCAGGACCTCCGGGACCGCGACCACCTTGTCGATGACGCGCTGCAGGTCGGCGTTGGAGCGGGCCACCATGCGGACGAAGAGGTCGCCCTGGCCCGTCGTCGCGTGCACCTCGCACACCTCGTCGATGGAGGCGAGTCGCTCGGCGACCGAGGCGCGGGCCCCCTGGGCGATCTCCAACCACGCGAACGCCGTCAGCCCGTAACCCATGGCGGCGAGGTCCAGGTCGGGCGGGAAGCCCCGGAGGATGCCGCGCTGGACCATCCGGTCCAGCCGGGCCTGCACGGTGCCGCGCGCGACGCCCAGCCGCCGGGAGCACTCCAGCACCCCGAGGCGGGGTTCGTCGGAGAGCAGCAGCAACAACCGGGCGTCCAGCGAGTCCATGCCGTCGGCGTTGACAGCCACGTCCCACCTCTCTCGATCGTTCTCGCGGTGAACTGGATCAGATCCTGGTCAGATTGACCAGCGGAATCAACATCTGTTGCCCATGATGTCCGGTCGGCGCACGCTGGCTCCTGTCGCGGGAATCGCGCAGATCGGGGGGCCACCGTGACCGAGACCACCAAGCAGGGCGGACAGCTGGACGACGTCACCTTCGACCAGATGCGCCAGCTCGTCGGGCTGGTCGAGCACGATCCGTCGAAGGACCCGTTCCCGGTGAAGGCGCTGGACGCCGTGGTGTTCGTGGCCGGGAACGCGACCCAGAGCGCGCTGTTCTACCAGGTCGCGTTCGGCATGGAACTCGTCGCCTATTCCGGCCCGGAGACCGGCAACCGCGACCACAGGGCGTTCGTGCTCCGGTCCGGATCGGCGCGTTTCGTGCTCAAGGGCGCCGTCGACCCGGACAGCCCGCTCGCCGACCACCACCGCAGGCACGGTGATGGTGTCGTCGACCTCGCGCTGGAGGTGGCCGACGTCGACAAGTGCGTCGCGCACGCACGGGCGCAGGGCGCGACCGTGGTCGAGGAGCCGCACGACGTGTCCGACGAGCACGGCGCGGTGCGGACGGCGGCGCTGGCCACCTACGGCGAGACGCGGCACACGCTGGTCGACCGCAGCCGCTACACCGGGCCGTACCTGCCGGGATACGTCACCAGGCAGGGCGGCCACGTGCCCCCGCCGGGGGCGCCGAAGCGGTTGTTCCAGGCCGTCGACCACTGCGTCGGCAACGTCGAGCTCGGCCGGATGGACGAGTGGGTCGCGTTCTACAACCGCGTGATGGGCTTCGTGAACATGGCCGAGTTCGTCGGCGACGACATCGCCACCGAGTACTCGGCACTGATGAGCAAGGTCGTCGCCAACGGCAACCACCGGGTCAAGTTCCCGCTCAACGAGCCCGCCGCGGGCCGCCGGAAGTCGCAGATCGACGAGTACCTGGAGTTCTACCGCGGTGCGGGCTGCCAGCACATCGCGCTGGCCACCGGAGACATCATCGGCACGGTGTCGGCGATGCGGGAACGCGGGGTGGAGTTCCTGGCGACCCCGGACGCCTACTACGAGGACCCGCAGCTGCGGGCCCGCATCGGCGAGGTCCGGGTGCCGATCGAGACGTTGCAGCAGCACGGCATCCTGGTCGACCGCGACGAGGACGGTTACCTGCTGCAGATCTTCACCCGGCCGATCGGCGACCGTCCGACGGTGTTCTTCGAGCTCATCGAGCGGCACGGCTCGCTCGGCTTCGGCAAGGGCAATTTCAAGGCCCTGTTCGAGGCGATCGAGCGGGAGCAGGCGTTGCGCGGCAACCTCTGAGTCAGCGTTCGTCGACCACGGCGAATCCCGCGGACTCCAGCTTGGCGACCACGCGTTGCCGGTGCTCGGGTCCGCGGGTCTCCAGGCTGATCTCGACGTCGACCTCGCCGAGCGCCAGCGCACCGGAGATCCGCGAGTGCTCGATGTCGAGCACGTTCGCCTCCAGCTCGCCGAGCCGGGCGAGCAGCCCGGCCAACGCGCCCGGCCGGTCCGGCAACCGGACGCGCAACGACAGGTACCGGCCGGCCGAGGTCATGCCGTGGCGGATCAGTTGCAGCATCAGCAGCGGGTCGATGTTCCCCCCGGAGAGCACCGCGACCGTTGGTGCCACGACCTGCTCGGGGTGCTGCAACAGCGCCGCCACCGCAGCGACGCCCGCCGGTTCGACGACCAGTTTCGCGCGCTCCAGGCAGAGCAGGAGTGCTCGGGACAGCGTCTCCTCGCTGACCGTCAGCATTCCGTCGACCAGTTCGGAGACGTGCTCGTAGGTGACCGTTCCCGGTTCGGAGACGGCGATCCCGTCGGCCATCGTGTGGGTTTCCAGCAGCCGCAAAGGTTTTCCCGCGGCCAGCGACGGCGGCCAGGCCGCGGCCTGCTCCGCCTGCACCCCGAGCACGCGCACGTGCGGATTCTCCGCCTTGATCGCGGCAGCGATGCCCGAGATCAGGCCGCCCCCACCGGTCGGCACCACGACCGTGCACACCTCCGGCAGCTGCTCCAGGATCTCGCGGCCGACCGTGCCCTGGCCCGCGATGATGTCCGGGTGGTCGAAGGGGTGGATGAACTCGGCGCCGGTGCGTTCGGCGTGTTCCCGCGCCGCCGCGAGGGTCTCCTCCAGCACCGCCCCGAAGGGACGGACGTCGGCGCCGTACGAGGCGGTCGCCGCGAGCTTCGGCAGCGGCGCTCGCTCCGGCATGAACACGGTGGAGCGGATGCCGAGCAGGGACGCCGCCAGCGCGACGCCCTGCGCGTGGTTGCCCGCGCTGGCCGCGACCACACCGGCGGACCGGCGCGACTCGTCCAGCGCGCGCAGCCGCACGTACGCCCCGCGCAGTTTGAACGAACCGGTGCGCTGCAGGTTCTCGCACTTCAGGTGGACCTCGCCGCCGCAGTGCGCGGCGAGCACCCGGGAATGTTCGAGCGGAGTACGTCGCGCGACCCCGACGAGCTGCTGCCCGGCCGCGCGGATGTGGTCCGGATCGACCAGCGGCATGGGCCAATCGTGCCACCGCGACGAGCCGCCCACTCGTGGAGGCGTTGGGTACCCTCGTAGAACCGCTTCGCGCCGGGCGGAGTCCCGGCGCGACCTCGGTCTCCGGGAGGGAGCATGACGCGGCTGACCCCAGCGAGCGGCGCTTTTCCGCTGGTCACCGGCATTGTCGCGGCGGCAGCTCTGTCCGGGGCGGCGGTTTTCGCGGTGCTGCACTCCGGGTGCGACGACCCCGGTGCGTACCGGGCGCACGACGGCGTCGTGGAACTGGTCGGCGGTTGCCTGCAGCCCGACGACCTCCCGGTCACCCCGAAGGCTCCCGGCCCGGTGCGCCCGCTCGGCGACGTCGATCCGGCGCTCGCCCGCTGAACCGGCCACCCGCTCGGCCGGGCCGCTTCATGGAACCGCGTAACCCGGTCGGGCGGTGGATTTCAGCCGGACGTGTGTCAGCCCAGAGCGGTGAGGATGTCGTCGACGAGGTCGGCGGCGTCCTCGATGCCGACGGACAGGCGCACGAGTTCCGCCGGCACCTGGAGCATCGAGCCCGCGGTGCTGGCGTGCGTCATCCGGCCGGGGTGCTCGATCAGCGACTCGACACCGCCGAGGGACTCGGCCAGCGTGAACAGGCGCGTGCGGGCGCAGACGTCCAAGGCCGCCTGCTCGCCGTCGACGTGCGTGAACGAGACCATGCCGCCGAAGTGGCGCATCTGCTTCGCGGCCACTTCGTGCCCGGGGTGGTCCTCCAGTCCCGGGTAGAAGACCTTCGCGACCTTGGGGTGGCCGCTGAGCGCCGCCACGACGCGTTCGGCGTTCGCGCTGTGCCGCTCCATCCGCACCGCCAGCGTCTTCAGCCCCCGCAACGTCAGCCACGCGTCGAACGGGCCGGGCACCGCGCCCGCGCTGTTCTGCAGGAACGCCACCTGCTCGGCCAGCTGCTCGTCGGAGGTGACGACCGCGCCACCGACCACGTCGGAGTGCCCGCCGAGGTACTTCGTCGTCGAGTGCACCACGACGTTGGCCCCGAGTTCCAACGGCTGCTGGAGGTACGGCGACGCGAAGGTGTTGTCCACCACCAGCTTCACGCCGGAGTCGCGGCACACCTGCGCCAGCGCCGCGATGTCGGCGATGTTGAGCAGCGGGTTGGTGGGCGTCTCGATCCAGACCACCTTGGTGTTCGGCCGGATCGCCGCGCGCACCGCGTCCACATCGGACAGCGGGACCGGGGTGTAGTCCACTCCCCAACCGGAGAGCACCTTGTCGACCAGCCGGAACGTGCCACCGTAGGCGTCATCCGGGATGACCAGGTGGTCACCGGGGCGCAGCGTGGCGCGCAGCACCGCGTCGGTCGCCGCCATGCCGGAGGCGAAGGCCCGGGCGAACCGGCCGCCCTCCAGCGCCGCCAGGCACTCCTCCAGCGCCGTGCGGGTGGGGTTCCCGGTGCGGGAGTACTCGTAGCCGGCGCGCTGCCCGCCGACCCCGTCCTGCGCGTAGGTCGACGTCGCGTGGATCGGCACGATGACCGACCCGGTCGTCGGATCTGCGTCCTGGCCCGCGTGAATCGCGCGGGTGGCGAAGCCGTCACTCATGTGGAGCAGCGTACGGGCTCCGACCGGCTCAGCCGACCCGGCCCGCCGGACCGCACCGGGTGCCGCCTCGGATCCGGGCCGCTAGACCGTTCGGGGAGATTGTCCGCCTCGAACGGGTACTACTGATCGCGGACGACGTGGGCGGGAGGGCTTGCGGTCCTAGCGTTCCTCCCCGGCAGACAAACGATCACCGAGTCGGGATGTGGAATGCGAACCATAGGTCTGTTGGACAAGGCCGCCAAGGCGCTCGTCTCCGCCGTTTTCGTCGGCGCCCTGATGCCCGCCGCCGCCTCCGCTGCTCCGGACCGGTCCACCGGCGTCATCGACGAGGCGGACCGGATCATGAACGACACCTACGAGGAGTTCGCCGCGGAACCGCACCGACCGCCGTTCGACTGGTCGACGGACGGGTGTTCCGTTCCGGTGGCCCCGGAACTGATCCCCTGGAACGCCACCTTCCGCCCGGCCTGCGTGCAGCACGACTTCGGGTACCGCAACTACGGCGGCGGGGGCGAGCTCCAGCTCAGCCCCACCCGGGAGACGAAGAACTGGATCGACGGCCGGTTCCGGGAGGAGATGGGGCGCATCTGCCGGCCGCGGCTCGACGCGCCCGCGTGCCTGAGCGTGGCCAACGTCTACTACCAGGCGGTGCAGCACTTCGGCGGTCACGCCTTCTTCGGCTGATCACCGGCACCACGCAGAACGGCCCCCGACTCGGTCGGGGGCCGTTCTGCTGCGTTCAGGTCGTCACCACTGCGGCGGCTGCTGGCCGGGAGGCGGCGGGAAGCCGCCTGGCTGCTGGCCGAAGCCCTGCGGCGGCTGGCCCGGCTGGCCGAAGCCCCCCGGCTGCTGCCCGAAACCGCCCTGGGGAGGCTGGCCGGGCTGCTGGCCGAAGCCCTGCGGCTGCTGCCCCGGCTGACCGAAGCCACCCGGCTGGCCGGGCGGCGGGCCGAAGCCACCAGCAGCGGCCGGAGCGGGCGCACCGGCACCGGTACCGGCGGCGACCCACTCGCGGGTGCCCGGCAGGAAGGCGAGGGTGGCGATGCCGGCCGCGATCACGAACACGATCAGGCCGATCGGGTTGAAGGCCACGATCATCCCGATGAGCGCCAGCAGCGCGATGGCCGCGGCCGGGACACCGGCCATCAGCGGGCCCGCGGACTTGCGCTTCAGGATGAACACACCGCCCACGATCATCACGATGCTGGCGATGATCTCGACGATCAGCAGCGTGATCGGGACGCCCATGGACGGCGCCTTGACGCCGTACTGCTCCGCCATCTTGGACAGGCTGCTCATCGTGCTGATCAGGCCGATCAACCCGATGATCTCCAGGAGCACCATGAGACCGCCCGCACCGATCGCGGACCACGCCGCGGCCATGCCCAGGCCCTGGTTGCCGCCCTGCGCGGCCTGGCCGTACGGGGACTGGCCGTACGGGCTCTGGGCCTGCGGAGCGGGTGCGCCGAAGCCGGGCTGGGCCTGCGGCGCCGGGAAACCACCGCTGGGGCTCGGCATCCCCTGCGGCTGCGCCGGGAAACCGCCCGGCTGGCTCTGGGTGCCGGGCTGCTGGTACATCGGCTGCGGCGGCTGCATCGCCGGCGGCACCATCGCGGTGGCGTCGTTCCCGCCGCCCTGACCGGACAACCCGGGCTGCTCGTACATCGGCTGCGGCGGCTGCATCGCCGGCGGCACGACCTGCGTGGAGTCGGACGACTGCTGCTGCCCCTGCGGCGGCTGGGCCGGGCGAACGACCTGGGTCGCGTCAGCGGATCCCTGACCGGTGTCCTGCTGGTTGTTCGGGGCGCCGCCCGGCTGCTCGCCGGCTCCCTGCGGCTGCTGCCCCTGCTGGCCGCCGTCCGGCGGCTGCGGAGAGCTCATCGGGTGTCCTAACCCCCTTGGGCTTGATGCGGAAGTCCGTGGGCATGCGTCGAGCACACGCTAGCTGATCGAACAGCAGCGTAGTGCCGTTCCGTGACAAGTCGTCATCGACCGGCGATGAATCCAAGCACATCCTGGCGGGTCACCACGCCGGCAGGCTTTCCGCCGATCAGCACCATGGCCCCGTCCGCGTTCTCCAGCGCCGCCATCGCCGCGCTGACCTCCTCGCCCGCGCCGATGGTCGGCAGCGGCGGGGACATGTGCGACTCGACGCGGTCGGCCAGGTTCGCGTGGCCCGCGAACAGCGCGTCCAGCAGGTCGCGCTCGTTGACCGCGCCGACCACCTCGGCGGCCATGATCGGCGGTTCCGCGCTGACCACCGGCATCTGCGAGACCTGGAACTCGCGCATGATCGCCACCGCCTCGGCGACCGTCTCGTTCGGGTGCACGTGCACCAGTTCGGGCAGCGTGCCGTCCTTGCGGCGCAGGACGTCGCCGACCGAGCCGCCGCTGTGGTCGGGCGAGAGGAAACCGTACGAGGCCATCCAGGAGTCGTTGAAGACCTTGGTCAGGTAGCCCCGGCCGCCGTCCGGCAGCAGCACGACGACCACGTCGTCGGGCCCGGTGGACTCGGCGACCTTCAGCGCCGCGGCGACCGCCATCCCGCACGAGCCGCCGACCAGCAGCGCCTCCTCCTGGGCCAGGCGCCGGGTCATGCCGAACGAGTCGGCGTCGGAGACGGCGACGATCTCGTCGCACACCTGGCGGTCGTAGGTGGTCGGCCAGAAGTCCTCGCCCACGCCCTCGACCAGGTACGGGCGTCCCTTGCCGCCGGAGTACACCGAGCCCTCCGGGTCGGCGCCGATGATCTTCACCCGGCCACCGGAGATCTCCTTGAGGTACCGACCGGTGCCGGAGATCGTGCCGCCGGTGCCGATGCCCGCGACGAAGTGCGTCACCCGCCCGCCGGTCTGCTCCCAGATCTCCGGGCCGGTGGAGCGGTAGTGCGACTCCGGGTTGGCCGGGTTGGAGTACTGGTCGGGCTTCCACGCACCCTCGATCTCGGTGACCAGGCGGTCCGAGACGGAGTAGTAGGAGTCCGGGTGCTCCGGCGCCACGGCGGTGGGGCACACCACGACCTCGGCGCCGTACGCCTTGAGGACGTTGCGCTTGTCCTCGCTGACCTTGTCCGGGCAGACGAACACGCAGCGGTACCCCTTGCGCTGCGCGATCATCGCCAGCCCGACGCCGGTGTTGCCCGACGTCGGTTCCACGATCGTCCCGCCCGGCCGCAGCTCGCCGGACTCCTCGGCGGCCTCGACCATCCGCAGCGCGATCCGGTCCTTCACGCTGCCGCCCGGGTTCAGGTATTCGACCTTGGCCAACACCGGTGTCCGCCCCGCGGCCACCGAGTTCAGCCGCACCAACGGGGTGTTGCCGACCAGGTCGGCGACGTGCTCGACGTAGTCCACGCTCCGGCCCCTCAATCCCTTGACATCGCTGCTCGCAGACTGTGCCGCATGAGCCTAATCTCCTGCTCATGAGGCGTCCCGGGCGGCGTCGGTGACGACGCACGGTCACGGAACCAACCCCGAGCCGGGGACGTTTCACCCGTGAGGGGGTCTGCGGGAGGAGACCGGATGTTCGCGGCGAGAGCACTGCGGCTCGCTCTGCTGGCGGCGGGGACCGCCGGAGGTCTCTCCGGCGCGGCCTACGGACTGCTCAACGGCCAGTCCGCGTACGCGCGCCGAGTGATCGGCGAGCCGGACAACGACCCGCTGCGCGCCGACGGCGTGCACCTGCCGGACGGCAGCGGCCCGGTGCCGCGGGGCGAGCTCGACCCGGGCGCCGAACCGCTGGAGTTCGCGGTGCTCGGCGACTCGGCGGCCGCCGGGCTCGGGGTGGACTTCCCCGACGACCTGCCCGGGGTGCGGCTGGCGCGCGGGCTCGCCGAGGAACTGGACCGCCCGGTGTCGCTGAGCACGCACGCGATCGTCGGCTGCACCTCGCAGGAGCTGGCCAGCCAGGTGGACGCGGCGCTGGTGCGGCGGCCGGAGCTGGTGCTGATCATCATCGGCGCCAACGACGTCACCTCGAAGCTGCCGGTGGCCCGCTGCGCCGAGCTGCTCGGCGAGTCGGTGACGCGGCTGGTGGGCGGCGGGGTGTCGGTGGTCGTCGGGACCTGCCCGGACCTCGGGTCGATCCGGCCGATCCCGCAGCCGCTCCGGTCCATCGCGCGGCACTGGAGCCTCGCGCTCGGCCGCGCGCAGCGGCGGATCGTCGAGTCGGCGGGCGGGCACGCCGTGCCGCTGGCGGACCTGCTGTCGCCGGAGTTCCTCACCCGGCCCGCGGAGTTCTTCAGCCCCGACCGGTACCACCCGTCGGCGGCCGGGTACGAGGCCGCGGTGGGCATCCTGCTGCCGGTGCTGTGCTCGGCGATCGGCCGCTGGGAAGGCGGCCCGCTGCCGTCGGCGCCCACCCGGTCGTCGGCCGCCGAGGCGCGGCGGCCCACGCGGCGGATCGTGGCGCGGCTCAACCGCAGGCTGCGCCCGCGGGTGCAGTAGCTCACGTACCGGCCGGTCGGTTGGCCTATTGTCCGGGGCGCGGCACCCCGTCAAGATGGCCACGACGTTCGTGAGCGGAGGCCGCCGGTGGGCGCCCGCTCCCGGTGAACGAAGGAGTTCCCACCATGACCGAAGCAGTCATCGTCGCCGCCGCGCGCTCACCCATCGGCCGGGCGCGCAAGGGTTCGCTGGTCGACTTCCGCCCCGACGACCTCACGGCCCGGATCGTGCGCGCGGCGCTGGACAAGGTGCCCGAGCTGGACCCGGGCGAGATCGACGACCTCATGCTGGGTTGCGGTCTGCCCGGCGGCGAGCAGGGCTTCAACATGGCGCGGGTGGTCGCCGTGCAGCTCGGCTACGACCGGCTGCCGGGCACCACGATCACCCGCTACTGCTCCTCCAGCCTGCAGACCACCCGGATGGCGATGCACGCCATCAAGGCCGGCGAGGGCGACGTGTTCATCAGCGCCGGTGTCGAGATGGTGTCCCGCTACGCCAAGGGCAACTCCGACACCCTGGAGGACACCAGGAACCCGCTGTTCGATGAGGCGCAGGCGCGCACCCAGCGGGTCGCCGAGCAGGGCGCGGACGCCTGGACCGATCCGCGCGAGCTCGACCTGCTGCCCGACGTCTACATCCCGATGGGCCAGACCGCGGAGAACCTGGCCCGGCTCAAGGGCATCAGCCGCGACGAGATGGACGACTTCGGCGTCCGCTCGCAGAACCTCGCGGAGAAGGCGATCGCCAACGGCTTCTGGGCCCGCGAGATCACCCCGGTCACCACCCCGTCCGGCCAGGTCGTCGACGCCGACGACGGGCCGCGGCCGGGGGTCACCAAGGAGGGCGTGGCCGGGCTCAAGCCGGTGTTCCGGCCGGACGGCCGGGTGACCGCGGCCAACTGCTGCCCGCTCAACGACGGTGCGGCCGCACTGGTGATCATGAGCGACGTGAAGGCGAAGCAGCTCGGCATCACCCCGCTGGCGCGGATCGTGTCCACCGGCGTGTCCGGCCTGTCGCCGGAGATCATGGGTCTCGGGCCGGTCGAGGCGTCCAAGCAGGCCCTGGCGCGAGCCGGGATGGGCATCGGTGACATCGACCTGGTGGAGATCAACGAGGCGTTCGCCGCCCAGGTCATCCCGTCCTACCAGGACCTCGGGATCCCGCTGGAGAAGCTGAACGTCAACGGCGGTGCGATCGCGGTGGGCCACCCGTTCGGCATGACCGGTGCCCGGATCACCACGACGCTGCTCAACTCGTTGCAGTGGCACGACAAGCAATTCGGCCTGGAGACGATGTGCGTCGGCGGCGGCCAGGGCATGGCGATGGTCGTCGAGCGCTTGAGCTGACCCGCGAAGAAGGGGCCCCTCGCCGCGCGGCGAGGGGCCCCTTCTCGTCAGGTGGCCGGGGTCTGTTCCGCGAGCCGCGGCAGCCGCCCCGTCATTCGGTGAGCGGCCGCACCGCCGGCGGAACACCGTCTAGTCGCTCTGCAGGTACGAGAACAAGCGCAGGAACTCCAGGTACAGCCAGACCAGGGTGGTCATCAGGCCGAAGGCGATGTACCAGGCGAACCGGGAGTCCACGCCGCTGCGGATGGCGCGGTCCGCGGCGTCGAAGTCGAGCAGGAAGCTGAACGCCGCGATGCCGATGCACAGCAGGCTGAACGCGATCCCGAGCCCGGTGGGCTGGCGCAGCCCCAGGCCGCCGTCGATGAAGAAGCTCATCAACAGGTTGACCAGCATCAGCACCGCGACACCGGCGATCGCGCCGATGATCCACTTCGTCAGCTTCGGGGTGACCCGGATCGCACCGGTCTTGTAGACCACCAGCATCGCCGCGAACACGCCGAGCGTGCCGGCCACCGCCTGCACGATCACGCCCGGGCCGAGCGCCCGGGCGAACATGTTCGCGAACACGTAGCTGATACCGCCGAGGAACACGCCCTCGACCAGCGAGTAGGCGATCACCAGCGCGGGGCTGACCTTCTTGCGGAAGACGATCACCAGCGAGATCACGAAGCCGATGAGCGCCGCGGGGAGCGCGAGCCCGGGGGCCGCGGCGAGGTAGGTCAGCGTGCCCGTGAGCGCGGTGAGGACGAGCGTGATCGCCGTCTTGGTGACCACGTCGTCGATCGTCATCGGGCGGGCGGCCTGAGCGGCGGGCGCCTGGCCGAAGGGAGAGCCCTGACCGGTCCGCCCGTAGTCGAAGTTCGCGTACCCGCCGCCGGTGGGCAGGTTCTTGAACGCAGGGTTGCTGGTTGTGCGCAACTCATCCTCCTCGGCGTGCTTGCGCCGTCACCGGGAACAACGGCCGAGAGGGCCGGTCGGTTCCCGCTCGGTAAAGCGAACTTTACCTTCCGGGTCGGGGTCGGCCCCACCACATCGGAAACTACTCCGCCCCGCTCCCCCGGCCCGGCGAGGCGGATAACGATCACGTTGCGTCGCCAACCGGGCGACATCCCTGCGACCAGTGACGACGCCGTGGAGCCATCCGGCTCACAGACACGGCCGGAGGAGTGACCACGGCGGCTGGGAATGCGAATTCATCCACGCAGGGTGATCACATCAGTCCACCGTATGACCTCTTGTGAGCACGTTCCGTGATCGGAAATATCGCCTGGGGCGCCCTGGGGCTTCTGGTCGGGGTCCCGCGACGGCGCGGAACGAGCACCCGGCGCCCTCCTTTCGGATCTCCGCAACCGGAACTGGAGCTTGCATGCGCATGTTCAGAAAGCTGGTCACGGCGGTGCTCGGCACCGTCGTGCTCGCCGGGGGCTCGCTGCTGGCGGTCCCGGGCGCCGCGAACGCCGCCCCGCAGGAGGGCATCGGGCACGAGACCCGGCCCGGCCAGCCCTACGGCGGCCGCGACCGCTCCCGCGACTGGCTCGGCTCCTACCTGGTCAACGGCGAGCAGGTCTGGTGCGTGCAGTTCGCGCTCACCGCGCCCGACAGCCACGAGGAGTACCGGCCCGGCGACGCGCTGAAGACCAAGTGGGGCACCCCGCTGCCCGACGGCGTCGCGGCGAACATCTCCTACCTGCTGCTGCGCTACGGCACCACCAAGTCCCCCGACGAGGCAGCCGCGCTGGCGCACCTGCTGCACTCCTGGACCGCCGCGCCGCGCAGCGCCGCCGACCTCGACCCGCGCAACGACTTCACCCGCATCGCCTACGACGCCGACTTCCACTACGCCAAGCTGCCGCAGGCCACCAAGGACGCCGTGGCCCGGCTGAAGAAGGAGGCCGAGGCCAACCGGGGCCCGTGGAAGGCCGAGCTGACCGCGCCGGAGGGCGAGCAGACCATCGGCAAGACCGCCGACTGGAAGCTGACCGTGCAGCGCACCGGCGGCAAGGGCATCGGCGACGTGCCCGTCAAGCTCACCGCCACCGACGCGAAGATCGAGGGCCTCGGCCCGGACGGCACCGCCACCACGCCCGCCGACGGCGGACCGCTGACCCTCAAGGTCACGCCCACCGGTCCGCACCCGCACGTCAGCGGCGAGCTGTCCGCACCCGCCGACCGCCCCTACGTGCGGCAGGCCGTCAACCAGCCGGACACCACCCAGCGCGTGGTGTCCACCGGCGGTGAGAAGCAGCTGACCGTCGAGGCGAAGGCCCAGGCCGTCACCGCGCCCGGCGCCGTGCACATCGGCAAGACCGACGCGCAGAGCAAGGCCGGGATCGCCGGGGTCGCGCTGCGCGTCACGGCCGCCGACGGCAAGCCCGCGATCCGCCAGGACGGCAGCCCGCTGCTCGGCGCCGACGGCAAGCCCGCCGTCATCACCACCGGCACCGACGGCACCGCGACCATCCCCGACCTGCGCACCCCGCAGGACATCCGGATCACCGAGGTCGCGCCCGCCCGCGGCTACGAGGAAGCCTTCGACGCGGCGAACCCGCCGAGCACCGCCGGCACCCTCCGGCCCGGTGACACGCTTGAGTTGAACCTGGTCAACAAGCCGAACACGCCGACCGTGCCGATCCACATCCCGGCCGGTGACCCGACGCCCGGCCCGACCTCCCCGGTCGGCCTGATCGCCCTCGGCGGTCTCGCGCTGACCACGGCCGCGGTCGGCGGTGCCGCGCTGCGGCGGCGCCTCGTCGCGGAGCAGCGCCGATGAGGGCACGTCTGATCGGACTGGCCGCGACGGTCCTCGTCGCGCTGGTCGCCGTCGTGGTGGCGGTGAGCCTGCTGGGCTCCGGGCCCGAGCGGCGGCCGGAAGCCGCCGGGCAGGCGCCCGCCGCGGCGCCGCGCGAGGGTGGCGCACCGCAGGCACCACCGGAGCAGGCGCAGGCCGCGGCCCCGCCGGCGCCACCCGCGCCGCGGCCCGCCGGGCAGCCGCCCGGCACCATCCGGCTGCCGCAGGGCGGCACGGCGGACCTGGTGCGCCGGGAGATCGACCGGTCCGGCACGCTGCCGATCCCGTCGGGCGTCCACGAGGCGACCTGGTGGGGCGCCGGTCTCGACGCGCCGCGAGGAGCCACGGTGCTCGCCGGGCACGTCAACTGGAAGGGCTCGGTCGGCCCGTTCGCCGAGCTCTGGCAGTCCCGGGCCGGACAGCTGGTCACCGTCGTCGACGACCACGGCCGCGAGTGGCGGTACCGGGTGTCCGACGTGGTCACCGTGCACAAGGACGAGCTGCCCGCCCGCGCGGCGGACCTGTTCGGCCAGGGCGGCGAGCACCGGCTGGTGCTGGTGACCTGCGGCGGGCGGTACGTCGGCGGCGGCCTCGGCTACGACGAGAACCGCATCGTCGTCGCCACACCCGCCTGACCGCGAACGACAGCAGGGCCGGTGGTCCCGCGAGACCACCGGCCCTGCTCGTCGTCGCTCAGCGGCGTTTCTTGCCCTTCTTCGCCGAGGAAGCCTGCTTGCCCGGGCGGTTCTTCTTGACGTTCGGCCGGCCTCCGGGCCGCCCGCCGCCGGACCGCTGCGGCTTGGCGCCGTTCTCGGTCGGCTCCGCCGACTTGGTGGCGGTGGCGGTCTCCGCCTTCTCCTCGGACGGCTCCTCGGACTTGCCGTTGTCGCGGACCGGCTTCTGACCGGGCTTGGGACGCGGCGCGGCCTTCTTCGCCTCGATCTCCCGCTCCCGTTCGCGTGCCTGCTCGCGGTCGATCTTGTTGGTCAGGAAGTGCTGCTGGCCCAGCGTCCAGAAGTTGTTCGCCAGCCAGTACAGCAGCACCGCGATCGGCAGGAACCAACCGGAGAAGATCGCACCGATCGGTGCCAGGAACATCATGAACTTGCCCATCATGGCCGACTGGGGGTTGGCCATGGCCGCCTCGGTCTGCCGCCGCACCGACATCCGCATGGTGAAGAACGTGGCCACCGACGCGACGATCATCAGCGGGATGCCGACGATCATCATGTGCGTGCGGTCGGTGCCGAACAGGGCGAGCTGGTCGGCGGGCTGGGTGATCCAGTTCGACAGCTTGGCGCCGAAGATGTCGGCGTTGATGAACGAGTCGACGCCTTCCTTGTCGAAGATGTAGTTGCTCTGCGCCCCCGGGTGGAAGTTGCGCAGCACGTGGAACAGGCTCAGGAAGACCGGGATCTGCAGCACCGCGGGCAGGCAGCCGCCGAGCGGGTTCACCCCGTGCTCGGACTGCAACTTCTGCATCTCCTGCGCCATGCGCTGGCGGTCGTTCTTGTACTTCTCGCGCAGCTTCTGGATCTGCGGCGCGAACTTCTGCATCTTCCGCGCCGACCGCAACTGGCTGATCGCCGGCTTCAGCAGCACCGTGCGCAGCGAGAACACCAGGAAGAACACCGAGAGCGCCCAGGCGAACCCGTTGTCCGGCCCGAGTACGGTGCCGAAGACCTTGTGCCAGAACCACAAGATCGCCGACACCGGGTAGTACAGGACGTCGAAAATCTGACCCACTCGATCACTCCTGGTCATCGCCCGGTGTGCATCGTCACCGGGGCGTGCCTGCCTCGCCGGACCGGCGGTCATCGCACTGCAGGCCCAGCCATACCAGGGTGCCATCGGCAGTGGTACGGCCGTCCACCACCCCGGCGAGCGCGGCGCCGCGCACCCGCGGGACGATTCGGCGGTGGCCGAGGAGAGCAGGAGCGGCAGCACGCTCACGGTGCTGGTCGCCCTGGGCATCAACCTGGGCATCGCGGCGATGAAGGCGGTGGCGGGGGTCGTCACCGGCTCGGCGGCGATGTTGTCCGAGGCGGGGCATTCGGTGGCCGACACCTGCACCGAGGTGTTCCTGCTCACAGCGCTGCGCCGGTCCCGCCGCCCGGCCGACGCGCGCCACCCCTTCGGCTACGGCAAGGAGCGGTACTTCTGGTCGCTGATCGCGGCGATCAGCATCTTCGTCTCCGGCGCGGTGTTCGCGTTCGCCGAGGGCGTGCGGACCCTCGCCGGGCCCGCCGAGGAACAGGCCCGACCGCTGGTCGGCTACGTGGTCCTGGCGCTGGCGTTCGCGCTGGAGGCGGTGTCGTGGGTGCGGGCGATGCAGCAGGTGCGCGCCGAAGCCGCCGAGGACGGCGAATCGGTCATCGGCCACCTGCGCACCTCGGACGACCCGACGGTCAAGACGGTGCTGCTGGAGGACAGCGCCGCCCTGGTGGGCCTGCTGCTGGCGTTCGCCGGGCTGGGGTTGCACCAGCTCACCGGCTCGTCCACCTGGGACGGCGTCGCGTCGCTGGCGATCGGCGCCCTGCTGGCCGCCGTGGCGTACACGATGGCCCGCGCGAACCTCGGGCTGCTCATCGGCCAGCAGGCCGACCGCCGGCTGCTCTCCGCGGTGCGCCGCAGGTTGCAGGAGCAGCCGGAGGTCGACTTCGTGGTGGACGTGCTGTCCATGAACACCGGCACGAACCGGGTGCTGTTCTGCGCCCGCATCGACTTCTCCGCCGACCTGGACTCGACCGAACTGGAACGCGCCGTCGTCCGCATCGACTCGATGCTGCGCACCGAGTTCGACGAGCTGGACGAGGTGTTCCTGGAGCCGGTCCCGCGCAACGACCCCGAAATGCGCGCCCGCGTCCTCGCGAGGTACGGGCGCGTCCTCTAGCGCGTGTTCCATAAGCGGCGTGAGCCGCTTTCTCTTTCGGTGAGTGGTCTCGCCACTTGCACCGCCGCAGGTTCTCAGCGGTCGGCTCGCGAGGACAGCCCCTCCGCCGTGTATTGGACATGCAAAAGGAGGGGCTCCCGGAGCCGAGACGGCCGCTGAGGTTCCGCCACCGGCACCGCCACGCAAAGCGCTTCCGAAACACTCCCTAGCCGCTCAGCGCCGCAGCGCCCGGGCGATGATCCGCCCCGCGAACAGGTAGACCGCGGCCGCCAGCAGGTAGTTCAGCACCACGCCGATCGTCGCGTCCTGCGGCGTGAACACGTCCCCCAGTCCGAACACGAAGAACTTCGCGGTCGAGTACACGAACGAGACGAACCCGCTGTTCTGGTTCGCCCCCACCACCACGAAGATCACGTGCAGTACGAAGACCAGCGAGATCAGCCCGCTGAGGATCTGGATCGTGCGCCCGATGCCGTCGGCGCTGGGCCACGGGAACCGGTCCGCGTGCCGCTCCCGCCGGGGCTCGCGGTACGGCTCCGGTTCCGGCTCGCGGTAGCGGTCGTCCCGCCGCCGGTCCCGGCGCCCGCGCTCGGGGTACCGGTCCCGGTGGTCGTCGTACGGGTCGTCGTCGTAGTCGTCGTAGTAGGGCGGCTCGTCGTCGTAGTACGGCTCCGGTTCGCGGTAGCGGTTCCGCAGCTCCGGCTCCGGGTAGGGCTCCGGCTCGGGATCGAGCCGCTGCTGGATCCGCGTCGCCGGGTACTGCGGCGGCTGGGCCGCGGCCTGCTGCGGCGGTGCGGCCGGTGGCTGCGGCGGTGGTTGCGGGGGTCGCACCGGCTGCTGCGCCGGGGGTTGCTGCCCGGCCGGGGGCATCGGCGGCTGCACCGGGGGTCCCGGAGCCGCCGGGGGCTGCACGGGTGCCTGCCCGACCTTGGCCGTCTGCTGCTGCCCCGGCGGTGCCGGCGGCGGGGTCTGTCCCCCTGGGCCGGGCGGTCCCGGCCGTTGACCCGGCGGCGGCCCCTGCCCCGGGGACTGTCCCGGTGCGGGTGGTTGCCCCTGCGCGGGCGGCTGACCCGCCGGCGGCGGTCCCTGCGCGGGCGGTTGTGCCGGTGCGGGCGGCGGTCCCTGCGGGTGCGGCGCGGCCGGTCCCGGCCGACCGGGCGGCACCGGTCCGCCCTCCTGCTGCGGCGGCCGTCCCTGCGGCCCGGGTCCCGCCTGCTGCGCCCCGCCCTGTTGCTGCGGCGGTGCTCCGGAAGGCGGTCCCTGCCGCTCCGGTCCCGCCTGACCAGCCCCCTGCGGCCGACCGGATCGTGGATCTGCGCGCTCGTACGCCATGGCCGCGGATTGTCGCGGCGATCACCTCGCGGCGAAAGCCCCCACCCACAACCCGCCCCGATGAGACGCGCCACAGGGGGCTTGTCAGCCGGACCGCCCCGGCCGGTCGAACTTCCCCCGCACCTCTTCGGCGACGTTCGGATTCCCCGTCGCCTCGATCAACTTCGCGAACCGGTGCGCGGTCACGACTCCGCGAACAGCAGAGCCGGCGCTGTTCGTCGCCGGTGCCGCGCGGCGATGTCGGAACGCGCGGCTGCCCGCGCGTTCCGACTGCTGCTCGCGCGAGCCGCTACAGCCCGCAGGAGCCGCGGTCGAGGCGGAAGAACCTGGCGTTGGCCCAGCGGCAGAGCCAGATCCCGGTGGCCACCCCCGCGATCGTGACGAGTGCGGGCAGGTACCCGCCGGCCACCTGGATGATCGGGATCGCCGGGCAACCGCCCGAGAGCGCCCAACCCGTCCCGAACAGCACCCCTCCGGGGATCACGCCGCCGTGGATCCGACCCGGAGAGCGGCGGACCCCGACCACGGCGAAGACGACAACGATGATCGCCACGGCACCGGCGAAGGCGTACAGCATGCGCGGATCCTGGAACGTGAACATGCGGTTCAGCTCCGCGTAGTCGCCGAAGCCGATGTTGGCGACGACGAAGCCCAACGCCAACCCGGTGATGATGTTGGCGACGAGCACTGCTCCCCTGGTGCGCATCAGATCACCTTCCACAGCAGGAACGACACCCCGACGGCGGTGCCGAAGAAGACGGCGGTCGCGACGAGGCTCACCGGACGCAGCCGACCGCAGCCGCTGAGCCCGTGCCCGGAGCTGCAGCCCCCGGCGAGGCGGGTGCCGAAACCGACCAGCACGCCGCCGACGAACAGCACCGCGATCATGGTGGTCGGGTCGGCGGTGACGAGGTGGCGGAAGCCGGCGCCCATGTCCCAGCGGAGCTGGAACCGGCCGCCGATGACCGCCGCCACCCAACCGCCGATGAAGATCGACACGAGCAGCGCGAACTGGGTGATCACCGGCGTCGGCCGCGGGGGCGCGGACGAGCCTTCGTCCTCGGCCGGTGCCGGGGCGGGCGCGTCCTGCCGCGCGGGGGGTGCGCCGAACTCCTCGGCGGTGGCGGTGGCCAGCGCGTTGACGAGCGCGTCGTCGTTCGCGAAGCGGGCTTCCTCCCGTTCGATGCGCCGTTCGGCTCGCCAGTGCAGCACGCGGTCCCACGCCGTCGAGACGCCGAGGGACCGGTCCGTGATGAGTGTGTAGTTGATGGTGACGAGGGCGAGCCCGGTCGCGCCCGCCCACCAGGGCCAGTAGTTGCTCATGCGGGACCTCTCAACCATGCGGCGACACGGCTCCACCAGCCGTCCTTCGCCTGCTTCCTGCTCCGGCCGGGCTGTTCCGCCGCGCGTGCGGCGTCGTCCCTGCGGCCTGGTGGCTCGGTCCTCCCGGGCGGCGGCTGACCCGCCGAAGAGGGCCGCGCCGGTTCGGTGCGCGGGACCGGGGCGTGTCCTTGCGGCTGCGTTTCCGCGACTGACCGGCTCGCCTCCGCGGCCGCGCGGTTCGCCTCCGCGGCCGCCTGGTCCGCCTCAGCGATCTCCCGGAGGTGCTGCGCGTCCCGCCCGTTGGGGAGCAGCGAGATCGGCACCGGCCGTCCCGTCAGCGCCACCTTGTAGCGCGCGCAGTCCAACCAGCGGTCCTCGCTGTCGCAGTAGTAGTCCCGCCAGCCCCGCAGGCTCGCCCTGAGGTAGGGGAACAGGGGGCATTCGCCAGCGTGGGTGCAACCCACGTCTCTCCGATCTGATCGGCGCACGCCCCCGGCCGGGAGGGGGCGACGTGGCGCGATCCGGTCGTTCTTTCCGTGCAGAGCCCGGCCGGGTGACCGGGTGGCGTCGCGAGAACTGCTGCCGCGACACCACCCGGTGCAGGTTCGTTCGGTTTGATCACCCTGATTTCCGCACTCGTTACCAGCCGCCCGAGCACCGGGAAGCGCCTCGAAAACCGTTGGCAATCAGGCACTTTCCCGAAAGATCCACAGCGGGACCGTGCGGTTTTCAGCAATTTGGTTAGCGCACCGTTATGCGAACGTTCCCGCATCGTTGGCGAGCGCGGCGCGGCGAGACCCGCCGCCGCGGTGGTTCCCCGGCCCCGCGTCGCCGGATACGCGGCGGCCGGCGGACTGTCGCGGAACGCGATCCCGGCCCAGCTGCGGCAGGCGGTGGGGAGCGGAAAGCCCACGTAGCGCGCGTGGCCCGGAACGGCGAGCCCGTGCTGCTCATGGGGCGCTCCTGCTGGGCGTGCAGCCGGATCGCACCGCCCGACCGTCCGGCATCGAGGTCCACGCCGCCCGCAGCAGGGCATCGAACGGCTCACCGCAGTGCAACGGCGAGAGCGCGCAGCACGCGCGCGGGATTCCTGCCCGCACCGACATCGGGCGGCGCAGCAGGGGCCTGGGAAGGATGGGTGCCCCCGGTCGGGCTCGAACCGACACTCCGGCGATTTTAAGTCGCCTGCCTCTGCCAATTGGGCTACGGGGGCTCGGGGTGCGGCGTCAGTGCCGCTCGGATGCCGATAAGACGCACCGACTGTGCGCCCGGTTCCCCGCGGGCGGAAACCTCTGATCGGAGCAACGCGGGCGGGGCATCAGCGGCCCCTGCCGGTGAGCGCGGCGGAGGCCGCCAGATCCGCGAAGCGGTCGCGGACCCAGGTGTGGACCGCGTCGGTGACCGCTGCGTTCCCGGCCCGGTGCTCGAACCAGCGCCAGTCGCAGTTGACGTTGACTTCGAGGAAGACCCACTCGCCGGACACGTCGAGCAGGTCGAAGGCGGCGACGCTCAGGCGCCAGTAGCGGCAGAGGGCGAGCACGCGCGCCGCGAGGTCGGCGGGCACCTCGGCGGGTTCGACCGCGACTTCGTCCGGGTCGGCCCACAGCTGCGCGGGGTCGAGCTTGCGCACCAGGTAGCCGATCACCCGGTCGCCGACGACGAAGACGCGCAGTTCCCGCTGCGCGTCGAGGTGCTGCTGGACCAGGACCGGGGCGGGTTCCCGCGCTTCGGCCGAGCGCCGGATGTCCAGCGGTTGCGGGAAGAGGCCGCGCAGCGCGCCCGGTTCGGGTTCGAGGAGGTGGTGGCCCGCGGTCTTGACGATGCAGCGCGCACCGCCCGGTTTGCTGCGGCCCGGCATGGTGGTCACGACGGTGCGCGGCACGCGGAGCCCGAACGACTCGGCGTCGCGCAGCTGGGTCAGCCGGTCGAGGTGTTCGCTGGACCGCACCGGGTTGACCTGTTCCCAGTCGCCGCGGCAGGCCAGCCAGTTCGACACCGCCTTCCACTGCTCCCGCACGTAGGCGCCGTGGACGGTGGTGGGGTCCACGGGCAGGGCCGTGATGTCGAAGTGGCGGCGCCAGACCAGGACCGGGCGCAGCAGCCAGCGCCCGAACTCCAGCAGCGGGGTGTCCGTGTAGACGGTGAGCGCGAGGTCGAGGCAGCGGTCCGCGTCGATGCGTACCATGCGGATGTCGTGTTCGGCCAGCGCCAGCGACAGCTCGTTCATCTCCATGTCGGCGGCGCGTGCCATGACGAGCACGCACGGCACCGGGTCACCGGGCCCCTCGGCGACCAGGTCGGCCTGGTAGACGCGTTCCTGGAAGTCGAGCGCGGTGTTCGGGGAGCGGAAGAAGTAGTCCTGCCCTTGCAGCAGCACGGGTGTGGGCCGCAGGGAAGGCGGGGCGTCGGAGTCGGCAGACCGACCTCCGGCCTCGCTCATGGTCAGTCGTCCTTTTTCCGGTACACCCGGGACGCGTCGCGGTAATCGGCGGCGAACTCGGCGAGCGGCCCTTCGTCGACAGCGCCGCTGCGCACCAGCGCGGCGAGCTCCTTCAGTGTCAAGGAATTCACCCCTTGCCCGCGCATGAAGCATCCTTTCAGGTGAAGACAGTCACAAAGTCTTCGTTTTCCCACTACGGACTGTCAAGGATAGCGGTTCGCTCTGTCGCCCGCACGGAGCACGTGTGACGAAACGAGAATGCCGCGTGCCGACGTTGGCACGCGGCTTCCAGGAAGGAGACGATCAGCTCTCGGCAGCGCGCTGGAAGGCGTCGCGCGGGTTCTGGATCTGCCCCATGGACACCGCCTCGCGCTTGAACAGGAAGGCGAGCGTCCAGTCGATGACGATCCGCATCTTGCGGTTGAACGTGGGCATCCGGCTCACGTGGTACGTGCGGTGCATGAACCAGGCGATGAAGCCCTTGGCCTTGAAGCCGTAGACGTCCGCGACGCCCTTGTACAGCCCCATGCCGGCGACCGAACCGGCGTACGGGTGGCGGTACTCCTTGGTCTGCTTGCCGCGCAGCGACGCCACGATGTTCTTGGCGAGCTGGTTGGCCTGCCGCACCGCGTGCTGCGCGTTCGGCACGCAGGTGGCCTTGGGGTCCTCGTCGGTCTTGGCCAGGTCCGGGACGGCCGAGCAGTCACCGGCGGCCCAGACGCCCGGCAGGCCCTCGACCTGCAGGTGCGCGGTGGCCTTGACCCGACCGCGCTCGTCCAGCGGCAGATCGCTGCTCTTGAGCACCGGGTTGGCCTTCACACCGGCGTTCCACACCAGGGTGTCGGTGTCGAACTCGGTGCCGTCGGACAGCACGGCGTGGCCGTCCTCGACCGATTTCAGGAAGGTGTTCAGGTAGACCTTGATGCCCCGCTCTTCGAGCGCCTTGACGACGTAGACGCCCATCTTCTCGCTGACCTCGGGCATCACGCGCCCGGCGGCCTCCACGAGCACCCAGGACATGTCCTCGGCCTTGACGGTCTCGTAGTAGCGGGTCGCGTACCGGGCCATGTCCTCCAGCTCGGCCAGCGCCTCGACACCGGCGAACCCGCCGCCGACGAAGGTGAAGGTCAGCAGCCGCTTGCGCAGCTCCTCGTCGTCGGTGTTGGCCGCGGCGTCCATCTTGGCCAGCACGTGGTTGCGCAGGTAGATGGCCTCGCCGACGGTCTTGAGCCCGATGCCCTGCTCGGCCAGGCCGGGGATCGGCAGCAGTCGCGACACCGAACCGAGGGCCACGACCAGGACGTCGTAGGCGAGGGTCTCGGTGCCGGTCTGCGGGTTCTCGACCGTAACGAGCTTCTCGTCGTGCTTGATTTCGGTGACGGCAGCGGTGATCACATGGCACCGCTTCAACACTCGTCGCAGTGGCGCTACCACGTGGCGGGGTTCGACCGAGCCCGCTGCCGCTTCCGGGAGGAAGGGCTGGTAGGTCATGTGCGGCTGAGGATCGACGACCGTCACGGAAGCCTCACGACGCCCCAGCTTCTTCTGCAGCTGCAGAGCCGTGTACATGCCGACGTAACCGCCGCCGAGGATGAGAATCCGCGTGGGATCGGATTTACCAGCCATGCCTTCATGGTCGCACCAGTGACCGACGCAGCGCTGCGCCGACCCCCCTTAATGTGATGCCAGTCGCGAGTGGCGTCGATCACGATCAACGCGCTGTGCGCATCCAAACGCGCTGCGTATGCGCAGGTCTCGGACCTACGTGAGGGTGGGCGGTGACGTGGTGTCGCGATGACGCCACGCGAGGTGTCAATGGCTGGCTTGGAGCCACACTACCGAATCTTTGGTCGAGATGTCGCGCAACTTCTGTGACCTTCCTCAGCACGGGCATTCCGGGCGCGGAATCCGGACGAGCGGACCGCGCTGCCCGGTGCGCACGTCCGCTGGACCTCTCCGGCACCGAGATCGCCGGACCCGCCCCGAGCCGCTCGGGGAACGGGCGCCCGAAGGTCACCCCGAAGTACCCCACCTCGACGCTGGCGAGGTGCTTGACCAGTCCGAGCAGGTTGGTCCCGGTCGGCGTCAGCGGGCGGCGGACGTCGTACTCGGAGAGGCCATCGAGCTTCCACAGCAGCGCCTCGCGGCCGGCCTGCAGGTAGAGGTGGAGAGCCGCCTTCGGATCAGATCCCGTCATGCCGAACACCATGGCACCGCGCACCGACAGCGGGGCCCGGGTCTCTCGCGCTCGTGGATCCCCGGGACGCCCGTTGAGCCGCCCAGCGGTCCGCACCGGAGTCATCCCACCCCGGCCAGCTCCTTCGCGTGCTCCAGCACCCCGCGCAGCATCTCCGGCGTGAGCTTGCCGGTGAAGGTGTTCTGCTGGCTGACGTGGTAGCAGCCGAGGAGCTCCAGGTCGGCGCCGCCGTCGGTGGCGGCCAGGGTGGCGCGGGCGTCGTGGCCGAACTTCGGGCGGGGGCGCGGGATCTCCCACGAGGTGCCCGCCAGGACCGGCATCAGGGCCTGCCAGCCGAACGCGCCGAGGACGACGACCACCCGCAGCGTCGGCCGCAGCAGGTCCAGCTCCCGGACCAGCCAGTGCGCGCAGGTGTCCCGCTCCTCGGTCGTCGGCTTGTTCGCCGGGGGCGCGCACCGGACCGGCGCGGTGATCCTGGTGTGGCGCAGGGAAAGTCCGTCGCCGAGGCCGACCGACTCGGGTTGGGACGCCAGCCCGACGTCGTGCAGGACGCGGAAGAGGACGTCGCCGGAACGGTCGCCGGTGAAGATCCGTCCGGTGCGGTTCCCGCCGTGCGCGGCCGGGGCCAGGCCGACGAGCGCGATCGAGGCGTCGGCGGGCCCGAAACCGGGCACCGGCCGCCCCCAGTAGTCCTGGTCGCGGAACGCCGCGCGCTTGACCCGCGCCACTTCCTCGCGCCATTCGACCAGGCGCGGGCAGGCGGTGCAGCGGGTGATCGCCTCGTCGAGTCCGGCGAGATCGCGCGCGTGCGGCGCCGCCTCCGCCGGGGCGCGCACCGGGTCGTCGATCAGCCGCGAGGTCATGCCCCCAAAGTGGCAGAAAAGCACGTCGGCGGCACGTACTGTGTCAATCATGGCAGCCAGTGACCAGACCTCCGACGAGACCAGGGAAAAGACGACCCCGGCCGAACCGGCCGACGACCTGGTCAGCACCCACCACTCCATCGCTGTCGACGGCACCGAGCTGTCCTACACCGCCACGACGGGCCGGATCGTGCTCCGCGAGGAGGTCGTCGCGGACGGCAAGTTCGAGGGCGCGCGCCCCAAGGCCGAGGTCTTCGTGACCTCCTACGTGGCCGACGGCGCCCCCGGCGACCGCCCGGTGACCTTCGCGTTCAACGGCGGCCCCGGCTCGTCGAGCGTCTGGCTGCACCTCGGCCTGCTGGGCCCGCGGCGCGTGGTGTCCGGCGACGCGGGAGCGCTCGCGCCCCCGCCGTACGGGCTGGTGGACAACCCGGAGACGTTGCTGGCGCACAGCGACCTGGTGTTCATCGACCCGGTTTCCACCGGGTACTCGCGGGCGGTGGAGGGCGGCGAGGCCGACGACTTCCACGGTTACCAGCGCGACATCGAGTCGGTCGGCGAGGTGATCCGGTTGTGGACCACCCGCAACGGCCGCTGGATGTCGCCGAAGTACCTGGCGGGCGAGTCGTACGGCACGCTGCGCGCGGCGGCGCTCGCCGAGCACCTGCAGACCCGGCACGGCCTCTACCCGAACGGCCTGCTGCTGATCTCGTCGGTGCTCGACATGGGCACGATCCGGTTCACCGAGGGCAACGACCTGCCGTACGCGCTGTACCTGCCGACCTACGCGGCGATCGCGCACCACCACGGCAAGCACGGCGACCGGCCGCTGCGCGAGGTCCTCGACGAGGCGGAGAAGTTCGCGAGCGGGGACTACCCGTGGGCGCTGGCGCGCGGCGCGCGGCTGAGCGCGTCCGAACGCGCGGACGTCGTGCGGCGGGTCGCCGAGCTGTCCGGGCTGTCCGAGGACTACGTGGACCGCGCGAACCTGCGGATCGAGCACCTGCGCTTCTTCACCGAGCTGCTGCGCGACCGGCGGCTGACCGTCGGCCGCATGGACGGGCGGTTCACCGGCTGGGAACCGGACGCCGCCGGGGAGCGGTTCACCGACGACCCCAGCATTTCCGGGATTCGCGGGGCGTACGCGGCGGCGATCAACCACTACGTCCGCGAGGAGCTGGACTACGTCAACGACCTGCCCTACGAGACGCTGAGCAGCCGCGTCCAGCCCTGGTCGTACAAGGAGTTCGAGGGCGCGAGCGTGTCGGTGGTCGACAAGCTCGGTGCCGCGATGCGCGCCAACCCGCACCTGCGGGTGCACGTCGGCTGCGGCTACACCGACGGCGCGACGCCGTACTTCGCGGCCGAGCACGTGCTCGCGCGGCTGGCGATTCCCGAGGAACTGCGGGAGAACATCGACGTCCGCTACTACTCGGCGGGCCACATGATGTACGTGCACGACGAGTCGCGCGTGCAGCAGTCCGCCGACCTCGCGGCGTTCGTGCGCAACCGTCCATAGCGGACTGCTCCCACGAAGGGCGCCACCACCTGTTCGGGTGGTGGCGCCCTTCTTTTCGACCTTCTCCCGTCGCAAGCCCGCGTCAGGATGTAGCATGTGTGCTACATCCTGACCGAGTGATGCGATGAGGAGGCCGAGGTCCATGTCATTGGGGGCGACCGCGGCGACCCGACCCGACGCTGAGACCGACGCGCAGACCGTGATCGACGTCCGCGACCTGCGGATGCGCTACGGCGACACCGAGGTGCTCGACGGCGCGTCGTTCCGGATGCGCCGCGGTGAGGTCGTCGCGCTGCTGGGCCCGAACGGAGCGGGCAAGACCACCACGATCGAGATCCTGGAGGGCTTCCGGATGCGCTCCGGCGGCCACGCCGAGGTCCTCGGCGTCGACCCGGCGCACGGCGACGAGTCCTGGCGGGCGCGGCTGGGCGTGGTGCTCCAGTCGTGGCGCGACCACGGCAAGTGGAAGGTGCGGGAGTTGCTGGCGCACTTCGGCGACTTCTACGCCCCGTACTCCACGCCCCGGCGTTCCCGTCCGTGGAACGTCGACGAACTCATCGACGCCGTCGGGCTGGCCGAGCACGCGACCAAGCGGATCGGGAAGCTGTCCGGCGGCCAGCGGCGCAGGCTCGACGTGGCGGTGGGCATCGTGGGCCGCCCGGAGCTGCTGTTCCTGGACGAGCCGACGGTCGGTTTCGACCCGCAGGCCCGCCGCGACTTCCACGACCTGGTGCACCAGCTGGCCGACGAGGACACCGCCGTCCTGCTGACCACCCACGACCTGGACGAGGCCGAGAAGCTCGCGGACCGCATCCTGATCCTGGCGGGCGGGCGGATCGTCGCCGAGGGCTCGCCCGACGAACTGTCCCGCCGGATCTCCTCGACCGCCGAGGTGAAGTGGTCGCACGACGGGCAGCGCTTCGTGCACTCGACCGACGCGCCCAACGAGTTCGTCCGCGACCTGTTCGCGCAGCACGGGGACGAGATCACCGACCTAGAGGTGCACCACGCGAGCCTGGAGGACGCCTACATGGCTCTGGTCCGCGCCTACGAGCAGGGCCGCCGCGACCTCACCACGCTGCCCACGACCGCGGAGGAGGACCGGTGAACGCGCACGCCGCCCGCATCGGGCTCAAGCGGGGCTGGACCGAGCTCCGGCAGACCGCCACCACCGGGCAGGACCTGCGGGGCTACCTGCTCCCCACGGTGATCCTGCTGTTCAGCATGTTCATGCAGCGCGACTCGAAGGTGCACGGCACCGCGTTCTCGCTGGGCACCATGATGCTCCCGGGAGTGCTCGGGCTGGTCGTCCTGTGGGGCGGTTTCCTGGCCGTGGCGCAGCAGCTCGCGGTCGAACGCGAGGACGGCACCCTGTTGCGCGCCAAGGCCCTCCCGAACGGGATGCCCGCCTACCTGATCGGCAAGATCGTCGTGGTCGGCGGCATGACCCTGATCAGCATGCTGATCATCCTGGTCCCGGGACTGCTGTTGTTCCCCGGACTGGACTTCGCCACACCGCAGTCCTGGACGACCCTGCTGTGGGTCGCGGTGCTGGGCATGGTGGCCTCCATGCCGCTCGGCGCGATCGCCGGCTCGTTCATCTCGAACCCGCGCAACCTCGGCCTGATCGTGCTGCCGATGATGGCGGTCATGATCGTCTCGGGCATCTTCTTCCCGATGGCGGTGCTCCCGGAGTGGTTGCAGTGGATCGCCCAGGTGTTCCCGATGTACTGGCTGGGCCTGGGCATGCGGTCAGCACTGCTGCCGGACAGCATGGCGGCGCTGGAGGTCGGCGGCTCCTGGCACCACCTGGAAACGGTCGCGGTGCTCGGCGTCTGGGCCGTGGTCGGTCTGGTCGTCGCACCCGTGGTGCTACGACGGATGGCACGCCGCGAGTCCGGCTCACGTGTCGCAGCACGCCGGGAGAAGGCGTTGCAGCGGACGACCTGAGGGCGAGGAGAGAAACCCACACGCCATGAGCGAAACGATCTACAACCGCATCGCGGTTCTGCGGGCGGAGCGCGGGATATCCCGTCGGCAGCTCGCCGAGGCTCTCGGCGTGCACTACCAGACGATCGGCTACCTGGAACGCGGCGAATACAGCCCGAGCCTCCACCTGGCGCTGCGCCTGGCCGAACACTTCGAAGTCCCGGTCGAGGTGATCTTTTCCACCCGCCCCTTCCCCCGCATCGGAAAAGCAGGCGCCTGACGGCGCAACAACGCCCCGGACCGCAACAACAGAAGTCCGCCGACCTCGCGGCGTTCGCGCATCAGCGTCCATAGTGGACAAACGACGGCGCCCGCCCGGCCGTTCCCGGGCAACTGCGGGAGTGTGGCGTCGAGCAGGTCTTGGATCTCCTGGGAGAAGGTCGTGGCCTTCGCATGTACGTCCAAGGGCACGGGTTACTTCCCCAGGAGGAAGTCAATCTCGACGAGTTCGTTGTAGATCTCCCGCTCGTCCGGCGAAGCCGTGTGGTCTTCAGCTGCTCGGCGGCGGAGCTCAGCCTCGTCGAAGTGGAGCATCCCGAGCAGTTCCTCGCGCCGCTGATTGAGCTGTTCAGCGGTTACGTGCACCAGCGTGATCGTCATCGTGGCACCCCCGGATCTCGACCTACACACCGACCGTAGAGGACCCGTACGACAGGTCGCGGCGGATTCCGGGAACCGTGGTCTTCGATCACCTGGTCGATGGAACGCTGGTGGGCGGGCCACCCGGAAGGCCCCGGCGGCCCGCCCCGCGTCAGGTCACCACGTGCGGCCGTTCCTCCGCGAAGTGGCAGGCCGCGGGGTGGCTGCCGAGGCGGACCTCCAGCTCCGGGGTCTGCTCCGCGCAGATGTCCTGGGCTTTCCAGCAGCGGGTGCGGAAACGGCAGCCCGAGGGCGGGTTCGCCGGGCTCGGCACGTCACCGGTGAGGCGGATGACCTCCCGCTTTCCGCGCAGCGTCGGGTCCGGAACCGGCACCGAGGACAGCAGCGCCTGCGTGTACGGGTGCTGCGGGTGTTCGTAGATCTCCTCGTCCGTGCCGATCTCGACGATCTTGCCGAGGTACATCACCGCCACCCGGTCCGACAGGTGGCGGACCACGCCCAGGTCGTGGGCGATGAACACGTACGACAGCCCGAACTCCTGCTGCAAGTCGCCGAGCAGGTTCATCACCTGCGCCTGGATCGACACGTCCAGGGCGGAGACCGGCTCGTCGCAGACGATCACCTTCGGCCGCAGCGCCAGCGCCCGGGCGATGCCGATGCGCTGCCGCTGGCCGCCGGAGAACTGGTGCGGGTAGCGCTGGATGTGCTCCGGGTTGAGGCCCACGACCTCCAGCAGCTCCTGGACCCGACGACGACGGTCGCCCTTGGGCGCCACCTCGGGGTGGATCTCGAAGGGTTCGCCGACGATGTCGCCGACGGTCCGCCGCGGGTTCAGCGAGGTGTACGGGTCCTGCAGCACGATCTGCATGTCGCGGCGCAGCTTCCGCAGGTCGGCGCCCTTGAGCCGGAACATGTCGCGACCCTCGAACAGCGCGGTGCCGCTGGTCGGTTTCTCCAGCCGCATGAGCACCTGCGCGAGGGTCGACTTGCCGCAGCCGGACTCGCCGACCACGCCGAGGGTCTCGCCGCGGTGCAGGTCGAACGACACGCCGTCGACCGCGCGGACGTGTCCGATGGTGCGCTTGAACACCACGCCCTGGGTGACCGGGAAGTGCTTGACGAGGTCGCGCACCTGGAGGATCGGGTCAGCCACGGCTCATCAACTCCTCAGCGAAGTGGCAGGCGCTGATCCGCCCGAGCCCGAGCTGGTGGTACTCCGGCAGCTCCTGGCGGCACCGCACCTCGGCGCGCGGGCAGCGCGGGTGGAACGGGCAGCCGGACGGCACGGCCAGCAGGCTCGGCGGCAGGCCCTTGATCGTCTCCAGGTCCTGGCCCTTGAGGTCCAGCCGGGGGATCGACCGCATCAGGCCCTCGGTGTAGGGGTGGCCGGGCTGGCGGTACAGCGAGTAGGCGTCCGCGGCCTCCACGATCCGGCCCGCGTACATCACCACGATCCGGTCGGCGACCTCGGCGACCACGCCGAGGTCGTGGGTGATCAGGATCAGCCCCATGCCGCGTTCCCGGCGCAGCTCGTCGAGCAGGTCCATGATCTGGGCCTGCACGGTGACGTCCAGCGCCGTGGTCGGCTCGTCGGCGATGAGCAGGTCCGGATCCAGCGCCAGCGACATCGCGATCATGGCGCGCTGCCGCATGCCGCCGGAGAACTGGTGCGGGTACTCCCGGACGCGCTGCTTGGCGTTCGGGATCTTCACCAGGTCCAGCAGTTCCACGGCCCGCTTCGTGGCGTCCTTGCGGGACATGCCGCGGCGCACCCGCAGCTGCTCGGCGATCTGGAACCCGACGGTGTACACCGGGTTCAGCGCCGACAGGGCGTCCTGGAAGATCATCGCCATCGACTCGCCGCGCAGTTCGCGACGGCGCTGGTCGGTGGCGGTCAGCAGGTCCTCGCCCTGGTACCGGACCGATCCGCCGGTGATCATCCCCGGCGGCATGTCCAGGATGCCCATGATCGTCTGGGCGGTGACGCTCTTGCCGGAACCGGACTCGCCGAGCACGGCGAGCGTCTCGCCCGCGTCGACGTGGTAGCTGACGCCGTTGAGCACCTTCGCCACGCCGTCCCGGGTGCGGAACTCCACGTGCAGGTCGTCGACCTCCAGCAGCCGCTCCGCCGAGCCGTCCTTTTCGTCCACAGTAGACAAAGCGGTTCTCCTACTTCTGCTTCGGGTCGAGCGCGTCGCGGATCGCGTCCCCGAGCATCACGAACGCCAGCACCGTGATCACCAGGAACCCGGCCGGGAACAGCAGCAGGTGCGGCGCGCCCTGGATGTAGCTGCGGGACTCGGCGATCATCACGCCCCACGAGACGACCGGGTCGCGCAACCCGATGCCCAGGAACGACAGCGTCGCCTCGGCACCGATGAAACCACCCAGCGCGATCGTGGAGTACACCAGCACCGGCGCCAGGCAGTTCGGCAGCATGTGCCGCAGGATGATCCGCGCGGGACCGGCGCCCAGCGCGCGAGCCGCCTTCACGTAGTCCTGCTGCTTCGCGGAGATCGCCGCGGACCGCATGATGCGCATCGCGATCGGCCACGACAGCACGCCGATCGACAGCACCACCTGCGCGACCACCCGCACCACGCCCGGCGTCGCCACGTTGGCGTTGAAGGTCGTCAGGATGACGATCGCGCCGAGCACGAACGGCAGGCCCATGAAGATCTCGGAGAACCGGGAGACCAGGTTGTCGAACCACCCGCCGAAGTAACCGGCCAGCAGCCCGACCGTCGCACCCAGCAGCACGGTCAACAGGGTGGACAGCAGACCCACCGCGATCGACGCCCGCGCCCCGTAGATGGTGCGGGCGAAGATGTCCCGGCCGAGGTTGTCGTAGCCGAACCAGGCGTGCGCCGACGGCGGCTGGCGGGTCTTGGACAGGTCCTGGAACGTCGGGTCCACCGAGGTGAACAGGCCCGGGAAGGCCGCGATGACCAGCAGCACCACGATGATCACCGCGGCGACGATGAACAGCGGGCGGCGCCGCAGGTCGCGCCAGGCGTCTCCCCACAGCCCGCGCGGCTTCTCGTTCTTGGGGGCGTCGCGGACCACCTGGGCGGTCGCCTCCTCGGCGGCGGAGGCGACGGCCGCGCGGTGGCCGCTGTCAGCAGGCTCAGTCATATCGGATCCTCGGGTCGAGAACCGCGTAGAGGATGTCCACGAGCAGGTTCATCAGCAGGTAGACCAGCACCAGGAGGGTGACGATCCCGGTCACCGTGGTGCCTTCCTTGGTCAGGATGGACTTGAAGATCAGGCCACCGATGCCGCGGATGTTGAACACGCCTTCGGTCACGATCGCCCCGCCCATCAGCGCACCGAGGTCGGTGCCGAGGAAGGTGACGACCGGGATCAGCGAGTTGCGCAGCAGGTGCACGCCGACGACCCGCCGTGGTTCGAGCCCCTTGGCGACCGCGGTGCGCACGTAGTCGGCCCGGCGGTTCTCCATCAGGCTCGTCCTGGTCAACCTGGCCACGTAGGCCATGGACAGCGACCCCATCGCGAAGCCGGGCACGATCAACTCCCCGATCGACGGGTTGGAGCTGACCGTCGTCTTGATGATGCCGAGTTCGCTGCCCAGCACGATCTGCAGGACGAAGCCGGTCACGAACACCGGCAGCGAGATCAGGAACAGGGTCGACACCAGCACCAGGTTGTCCAGGAAACCCCGGCCGCGCAGCCCGGTCATGATGCCCGCGACCAGACCGATGACCGCCTCGATGACCAGCGCGACGAGCGCCAGCCGCACCGTGATCGGGTAGGCGTGCGCCACGAGCTGGCTGACTTGGACCCCCGAGTACGTTTCGCCGAAATCACCCGTGAGGAGCTTGCCGAGGTACTTGAAGTACTGAACGATCACGGGGTCGTCCAGGTTGTACTTCTGGTGCATCTCGGCGATGTAGCTGGGCGGACAGCCGCGGTCCCCGCACTTGCCGGCGAACGGATCTCCAGGCAGAGCCCACACCAGCAGGTAGATGATCAGTGTCGTCCCGATGAAGACCGGGATCAGCTGCAGCAGGCGCCGCAGGATGTAGCGACCCATCCGGGCCTCCTCATCACACAGCCAGCGCGGGGCCCGGCCCGCCGGTCGCGGCGGGCCGGGCTCCGGCGTGGTCTTCCGTTACTGGTTCAGGCGCACCGTGGTCAGGTCGAGCTCGCGGTTGGGCACGACCTCGCCCTGCGCGATCCGGTCGGAGAAGCCGTACTGGATCGGCTGCGTCCACAACGGGATGATCGGCATGTCCTCGGACAGCATCTTCTCCGCCGCCGCGTACTGCTTGTTCGCCTCCTCGATCGAGGGAGCCGCGTTCGCCTTGTCCAGTGCCGCGTCGAACGCCGGGTTGGAGTAACCGTAGTCGTTGGACGACGCGCCCGTGCGGTACAGCTGCGTCAGGAAGGTCTCCAGGCTCGGGTAGTCGGCCTTCCAGCCGGTGCGGAACAGCCCGTGGAACTGGAACGACCGGGCCTTGTCGCGGAACTCGCCGAACGTGGGCGTCGGCACGAAGGTGGAGTCGATGCCGAGGTTCTGCTTGATGCTCGCCGCGACGGCCTTGCTCCACTCGTCGTGCCCGCCGTCGGCGTTGGACTCGATGGTCAGCGTGCCCTGGAAACCGCCCGCCTGCTGCAGGTACTCCTTGGCCTTCTGCGGGTTGAACGTGCACGCCTCACCGCACTGGTTCGGCACGTAACCGTCGACAGCCGGCGTCGCGAAGCCGTCGGCGGGCTCCCGGCCACCGGCGAAGACCTGCTTGGCGATCTCCTTGCGGTCGATGGACATCGAGATCGCCTTGCGCAGCAACGGGTTCTTGAACTTCGGGTCGTAGATCGGGATGCCCAGGTTCTGGGTCAGCAGGCCCGGCTTCTGCTTGGCCTTGTCACCGAGGTCCTGGTGCCACTTGTCCCCGACCAGGGCCGAGGCAGGGATCGCGTCCAGGAAGTCGAGCTGCCCGGAGATCAGGTCCTGGTAGGCCGCGTCGAGCTGGTCGTACGCCTTGAACTTGGCGCCCTTGATCGTCGGCTTGTTGTCGCCCGCGTACTTGTCGTACCGGGAGAGGTTCAGCTCGACGTTGGGCGTGCGCGAGTCGAACTTGAACGGCCCGTTGCCGATCGGGTGCTCCTCGAACTTCTTCGGGTCGGCGAAGAACGAGTCCGGCAGCGGCATGAACGCCGAATAGCCGAGCATCACCGGGAAGATCGTCAGCGGCGACTTGAGCTTGACGGTGAAGGTGTCGTCGTTGACGACCTGCAGCCCCGACATCGTCTTGGCCGTCGGCTGCGGCGGCTTGGCGCCGGACTGCTCCCCACCGCCGGGTGCGGACGGGTGGACCTGGTCGTAGCCCTCGATCTGCTCGAAGAAGCTGGAGCCCAGCATCGCGTTGGGTGCGTAGGCGGCGTAGTTCCAGGCGTCGACGAAGTTCTTCGCCTTGACCGGGGTGCCGTCGTGGAAGGTCCAGCCGGGTTTGATCTTGATCGTGTAGGTCTGGTGGTCGGGACTGGTGATCGACTCCGCCATCGCGTTCTCCGGCTTGAAGTCGGTGGCCCGGTAGCGGACCAAGCCGGTGAACATGGCGTCGATGATGAAGCCGCCGTTCTCCTCTGTGGTGTCGGCAGGGATCAGGGGGTTCTGCGGCTCGTTCCAGTTCAGGGTGACGACGCCGTCCTCCCCCGAGCCGCTGCCGCCTCCACCGCAGCCGGCGGCCACCAGCGCCGCCGACAGCACGGCCGCGAGCGACGCGACCAGACGTCCCTTTCGCATGTGTGGGTCCTCCGCTTCCACGCGTACCCCAGTCGGGTTATTTCCGGGGTCACCGCACGCGCCGACGATTCATCGCCGCGTCAGTTGAGCGTAAACATAAGTGAGAACCAGTTCACAGCAATGCGCTGTCACAAAGCCGTCATCTTCTGTCTCGATCCAGCACAACGCTCACCCGAACAATGGAAGCAGGATTCCGCATCCTGAGAATCAGCTGATGGACAGGGCTATGCCGTCCAGAATGTCGTGCTCACTGACTGTAACCGAATCGATACCGGCGCGCTCGGACAGCTCCTCCGCGAGCACATCCAGAACGAGCGCGCCACCGCCGATCACATCAACCCTGCCGGGGTGCATGGCCCCGATCGAGGCACGTTCGTCGTGGTCCATCCGGAGCAAATCAGCGGTGATCCGCTGGATCGCATTCCGGGAAATGTGGGAAAGGTGAATGGCGACCGGATCGTATTCGGGAAGTTCCTGGACGATCGCGGACAGCGTGGTCACCGTCCCGGCCACCCCGACCCAGGTCCGCGCACCGGAGCAGTCCACCGCGGCGAACGCGTCGTCGAGGATCTTGCGGGCGACCTCCCCCGCCTCGCGCACCTCCTCGGCGGTCGGCGGGTCGCTGCGCAGGCACCGCTCGGTGAGCCGCACGCAGCCCACGTCGGCGGAGTGCGCCGCGGTGACGTGCGCGGTCGCACCGTCCCAGGTGCCGACGACGAGTTCGGTCGAACCGCCGCCGATGTCGGCCACCACGAACGGGCCATCGGCCGGGTCCAGGTCGCCGACCGCGCCGGTGAACGACAGCCGGGCCTCCTCGTCGCCGGTGATCACCTCGGCGTCGACGCCGAGCGTGTCGCGGACCATGCCGAAGAAGTCCTCGCGGTTGGCCGCGTCCCGGGTCGCCGAGGTGGCGACCATGCGGACGCGCTCCACTCCCTTGCGCACGGCGATCGACGCGTAGTCGACGAGGGCCGCGCGGGTGCGCTCCAGCGCCTCGTCGGCCAGCCGCCCGGTGGCGTCGACGCCTTGGCCGAGCCGGACGATCCGCATCTCCCGGTGCACGTCCCGCAGCGCGCGGGTCCCGGCAGCCTCTCCCCCGCTCGTGGGTGAATCCGTCACATCGGCCACCAACAGGCGGATCGAGTTCGTCCCGCAGTCGATCGCCGCGACCCGTGGCATCTGCGTCCTCCTCGCGTTCCGGGCGTCCCGCCGCACGGCGGGCCCACAGCACCACGCTAGCCCGGCGACCGTGATCACATCTCCACGGTGCAGGGCACCAGCTCTCCGCCGGTCGAGTTGACGTAGACCGTCTCACCGCCGTGCAGCGTCCCCGGGTCTCCCGTCCCCGGTGCGAGGGCACCGCCTGACCTGGGAGTCCGGCTGAACTCGCCCAGCGCGAGGGCGCCGGGATCGCAGGTCCGCGCGGTGGGACCGGAGGTCCTCGGCCGGTCCGACGTCGTGCCGCGCGTCGACGTGGGCCCGGGCTCGCTCGGCGGCACCGACGTGCTCGGCGACGTCCGCGTGCCCGGCGACGTCTCGGAGCTCGGCGGGGCTTGGGTGCTCGGTGGCGTCGGCGTGCTCGGCACCGCGGGAGTCGAGGGCGGTGTCGTCGCATCCGGCCACGCCGGGGCACCTGGCAGCGTCGGCGTGCTCGGTGTCGCCGGACTTCCGGACGAAGCCGGTGGTTCCGACCTCGGGGGTGTCGACGACGGCGGGACGCCCGGATGCGACGTGCCCGCGCTCGGCGGTGCTCCGCCGGACGGCGGCGCGGAACTCGGTGGCGACGACGGCGGCCGCGTACCGGTCGATGTCGGCCGCGAGGTGCTGTTCGGCGGCGCCGAGCCGGTCGGTGGTGCGGGTGCGGACGGCGGTGGTGCCGACGGGCGCGGCGCGCCGGCAGGCGGCGGCGCCGGAGCCGCCGCGAGCGGAGGGGCGGCCGACGGTGGTGCCGCCGGGTGCGGCGCGCCCGGCGCCGCGGCCAGGGCTCCCGGATCGCTGGAAACGCGCTCGCCCCGGAGGACGTCGCCGACCTCGGGAGCGAGCTCCGCCGGTGTCGGGGTGACGCCCCGCGCGTAGGCGGAGGCCCAGATCAGCACCGTCCGCACGTAGTTGTCCGAGTGGTTGTAGCGGAACACCGCGGCCGCGAGGTCGCGCGGGTTCCGCAGATCACCCGAGCCGTCGCAGAGGTACCTGCCCGCCGCGAGCGCGGCGTCGTTGACGTTGTGCGGACTCGGCGGTCCTTCGCCGTGCGCGTTCACCGCGTACTTGGCCCAGGTCGCGGGGAGGAACTGCATCGGGCCGACCGCGCGGTCCCACACCGGGTCGCCGTCGAGCCGACCGGCGTCGGTGTCCGGCACGGCCGCCACGCCCGGGGCGCCCGACAGCCGCGGTCCGAGGATCGCCGTGACGGTCGTGCCCATGACGTCGACCTTCCCGCCGCGGGCGTGGCCCGACTCGACGCGCCCGATCGCCGCCAGCACCGACCAGTCCAACCCGCACTGCGGATCGGTCCGGGACAGCACGGAGGCCGCTCCGATGTAGGCGTCCAGCACCGGCCGCGGGATGTCGAGCCGGCCGTTGGGCAGGTCGGCCTCCGGCCCGGCGCCGGTGGCCAGTTCGCGCGGATTTCCCGCCTGGTCCAGCAATTCCGGGCTGAGCCGGATGTCCCGGGGGAGCTGCCCGGTCGCCCCGAGGTCCCGCGGGTCCTCGGGCGACGGCGGTGCGGGACCCGGCCGGGGCGGGCCGGTGAGGAACGTGCCGGACGCGGCCGCCAGCGCCGCGGCCAGCAGCAGGATGGGGGTCAGCGCGGTCGTGGCGATCCAGGTCCGCGGTTTCCACCGGCCCGGCCGCACCGGCCGCATGCGCGCGGTCTCCCGCCTGCCCTGGTGTTTCCTGCGAGCCGTCACTGCCCCTCCTGCCGCGTGCTCAGCGACCCCCGACGCGGAGCCGCCCGGCTTCGCCACGACGGCGAATCTCTTGGATACACCACCGGGTCGGGGATCGCCCGATGGCGAACCGCCAGGTCGTTCATGCCTCCCCGGTAACGATCCAGGGGTGCGGCGGCCAAAGCCGGTCGGGCGAAAAATCCCGCTACCAAGGCACACGCGCCTACTCTCCGGTCATGACGCTCACGGACGCGCCTCACACCACCGGGTTCAACACGCACCGCGTGGTGAACCAGCCACCGCCGTTGGACGGGTTCGACCCGATCGCCTGCGATCCGGCGCTGCGTTCCGCGATCGACCGGTACCGCATCGGAGATCTCGGGGACCTCGCGGCCGAGGCCGGATCGGCCGAGGCCCGCGAGCACGGCAGGCTCGCCAACGACCACCCGCCGCACCTGCGCACCCACGACCGCTACGGCAACCGCGTCGACGAGGTCGACTTCCACCCGTCCTGGCACTGGCTGATGGCGCGCGCGGTGCACCACGGCCTGCACGCCGCGCCGTGGGACGGCGGCTCGCACGTCCGGCGGGCCGCCGGTTTCTACCTGTGGTCGCAGGCCGAGGCCGGGCACGGCTGCCCGATCTCGATGACCTACGCCGCGGTTCCCGCGCTGCGCCACGCCCCCGACCTGGCCGCGCGCTTCGAACCGGCGCTCACCGCGCGCGCCTACGAGTTCGGCCTGCGCCCGCCCGAGCAGAAGCCGGGCCTGCTGGCCGGGATGTCGATGACCGAGAAGCAGGGCGGTTCGGACGTGCGGGCCAACACCACCACGGCCGAACCGCTCGCCGACGGCAGCTACCGGCTCGTCGGGCACAAGTGGTTCACCTCCGCGCCGATGAACGACCTGTTCCTCGTGCTGGCGCAGGCGCCAGGCGGGCTGAGCTGCTTCCTGGTGCCCCGGGTGCTGCCCGACGGCAGCCGCAACGAGATCCGGTTGCAGCGCCTGAAGGACAAGCTGGGCAACAAGTCCAACGCCTCCGCCGAGATCGAGTACACCGGCGCGATCGGCCGGCTGGTCGGGGAGGAGGGGCGCGGCGTCCGCTGCATCATCGAGATGGTGTCGATGACCCGGCTCGACTGCGTTCTCGGTTCCGCCGCCACGATCCGGATCGCGCTGTCCGAAGCCGCGCACCACGCGCACCACCGCAGCGCGTTCGGCCACCGGCTCTGCGACGCGCCGCTGATGCGGACCGTGCTCGCCGACCTGGCCCTGGAGTCGGAAGGGGCCACCGCGCTGGCCATGCGGCTGGCCGCCGCCGTCGAGCACGGCGAACGCGACCTGCTGCGCCTGGCGCTGCCCGCCGCGAAGTTCTCGATCTGCAAGCGCACGCCGACCGCCGTGGCCGAGGCGCTGGAATGCCTCGGCGGCAACGGTTACGTCGAGGAGTCCGGGCTCCCCAGGCTGTACCGGGAGGCCCCGCTGAGTTCGATCTGGGAGGGCTCCGGCAACGTCACCGCCCTCGACGTGCTGCGCGCGCTGGCCCGGCAACCCGAGTCCCGCGACGCCGTCCTCGCCGAACTGGACGCCGCGGCGGGCGCCGATGCGGACTACGACGCCGCGCTGCGGGAGCTGCGCCGCCGGCTCGCCGATCCCGCACCCGAGCAGGCCCGCGCGGTCGCCGGGCGGCTGTCCCTGGCGTTGCAGGCGTCGCTGCTGCTCCGGCACGCGCCGTCGCAGGTCGCCGAGGCGTTCGTCGCCACGCGCCTCGCCGACCCGGGCCACACCTTCGGCGCCACCCCGATCAGCGGCGCCCGCGAGCTCGCGGAACGGGTGACGCCCGGCGGGTGAACGCCCCCGGAACGCGCGGCCTACCTCCCGAGCAGGTAGCGGTGCTCCGGCCAACGTTCGGCGATGAGGTCCACCGCCTCGTCGCCGAACGGGTTCACCCCGGCCCCCCTGGCCAGCGCGTGGGCGACGTGGACGTGCAGGCACTTGACGCGATCCGGCATGCCGCCCGCGCTGACATCGGTGCCCAGCGGCTCCAGGGCGTCCCGTTCGGCCAGGTAGGACTCGTGCGCGCGGCGGTACCGCTCGGCCAGGTCCGCGTCCTCGGCCAGCCGGGCGGTCATGTCCCGCATCAGGCCCTCGGCCTCCAGCGTGGACACGTGGGAGACCAGCTGCGGCGCGGTCAGGTAGTACAGCGTGGGGAACGGGGTGCCGTCCTCCAGGCGCGGGTGGGTCTGCACCACCGTCGGCTCGCCCGCCGCGTCCCGCGCCGCGACGGCCCGCAGCCCGCGCGGCGGTCGGCCGAGCTGCCGCGCCACGGACTCGCGGTCGTGCTCGCTGATCGTCGACGCGCCTGCGTCCACCGTCACGATCCCTTCCCCATCACGGAATTCCAGAGTTCTTCGTACCACGGCAGATCGCCGGTGGCGGGCTTGGGCGGCGGCGCCCCGGTGGTCTCCGGGACCTGCACGACGTAGGGCGTCTCCCCCGGCCGCACGTAGCCGAGCCGTGCCCGCGCCTCGGCCTCCAGGTGCGCCGGGTCGGACAGTTCCCGCTTGCGCTCCTGCAGGTTCCTGACCTCGTCCTGCAACCGGGCCTGCTGTTGCTGCTGGTCGGCCAGCTCCTCGCGCTGGCTCAGGTAGGTGCGCAGCGGCACCGACACGCTCAGCGCCATCGCGCAGACGAGCATCGCCAGCACCGCCGCGCGACGCGTGGACGAGAGCTTGAAAGCACCGCCGGTGCCCGACCGCGGGCGGCGACCGGGCGGTTTCCCGCCTGGTCGCCGCCCCTTGGCGGTGCCGCGGCGGGCGCGCTCGGCCCGGCGCGCCGCCGGGGAATCGCCCCGCCGAGCGCGCCGGTCCCGGTCCGGTGTCGCGCGACCCACCGGCATGGCTCAGCTCTCCGGCGTGAACCGCGGGAACGCCAGCTCGCCCGCGTACCGGGCGGCGTCACCGAGGTTCTCCTCGATGCGCAGCAACTGGTTGTACTTGGCGACGCGCTCGCTGCGGGCCGGGGCACCGGTCTTGATCTGGCCGCAGCCGGTGGCCACGGCGAGGTCGGCGATCGTGGTGTCCTCGGTCTCGCCGGAGCGGTGGCTCATCATGCTCTTGTACCCGCACGAGGTGGCCAGCTGCACCGCGTCCAGCGTCTCGGACAGGGTGCCGATCTGGTTGACCTTGACCAGCAGCGCGTTGGCCGCGTCCCGGTTGATGCCTTCCTCCAGGCGCTCCGGGTTGGTGACGAACAGGTCGTCGCCGACCAGCTGCACCTGGCCGCCGATCTCGCCGGTCAGCTTCGCCCAGCCGTCCCAGTCGTCCTCGGCCAGCGGGTCCTCGATGGACACCAGCGGGTAGGCCGACAGCAGGTCGCGGTAGTACTCGGCCATCTGGTCGGCGGAGCGCTTGTTCTTCTCGAACGAGTAGGAACCGTCGGCGAAGAACTCGGTGGCGGCCACGTCCAGCGCGAGCACGATGTCGCGACCCGGCTTGTAGCCCGCCTTCTCGATCGCCGTGGTGATCAGGTCCAGCGCCTCCCGGTTGTTCGGCAGGTCCGGGGCGAAACCGCCCTCGTCGCCGAGCCCGGTGGCCAGGCCCTTGGACTTGAGCACCGACTTCAGCGCGTGGTAGGTCTCCGCGCCCCAGCGGAGCGCGTCGAAGAAGGAGTCCGCGCCGATCGGGGCGATCATGAACTCCTGGATGTCCACCCCGGTGTCGGCGTGGGCGCCGCCGTTGAGGATGTTCATCATCGGCACCGGCAGGACGTGCGCGTTCGGCCCGCCGACGTAGCGGAACAGCTCCAGCCCGGAGCTCTCCGCCGCCGCCTTGGCGACCGCCAGCGAAACGCCGAGGATGGCGTTCGCGCCCAGCCGGGACTTGTCCGGGGTGCCGTCGAGGTCGACCAGCTTCTGGTCGATGATCCGCTGCTCGGTGGCGTCCAGCCCGGCCAGTTCCGGACCGATCTCGTCCAGCACCGCCTTGACGGCGTTCTCCACGCCCTTGCCGCCGTACCGGGCCGCGTCACCGTCGCGCAGCTCGACGGCCTCGTGCTCGCCGGTCGAGGCGCCCGACGGGACCGCCGCCCGGCTCAGCGTGCCGTCCTCCAGCGCCACCTCGACCTCGACGGTGGGGTTCCCGCGGGAGTCCAGGATCTCGCGGGCGCCGACCTGCTCGATGATCGCCACGTGTGCTCCTAACCAGCGTTCGAACTGTGGACGTTGCCGACCGCCCGGCGCTGCGCCGGACCGGTCGAACGCCCGACGACCGCCTACGAGCCTAGCCCGCAGGTCTCGGCCGTCGCCGACGACTCGCTCAGGCGCCCGGAGCCGCCCGGTGTCATCCGGTCGGACGTCGAAGGAACAGCGGATCGGCACGTAACGTTGTGCCCGCCATGACGACCGAAGGCACTGTGGAAGCGTTCCGCCGAGCGGAACACTTGATCACGCAGCGCCGCCCGCTGGAGGCGCTCCGCGTGCTGGCGCCCGTGCTCGAAGTCGCCCCCGACAAGCCGAGCGTGCAGCTGCTGCTCGGTCGGGCGTACTACTTCTCCGCCCAGCTCCGCCGCGCCGAGCGGGCGTTCCTGCGGGTGATCGAGCTGGATCCGTCCGATCACTACGCGCGGCTCGTGCTCGGCCGCACCCTGCAGCGCCAGGGCCGCTTGGACGAGGCCCGCGCCCAGCTGCGGCTGGCCGCGACCATGCATCCGGCTCCCGCGTACCAGGAAGCGCTCGGCGAGATCAACGCGCACATCGCCACCCGCGAGTTCTGAGCGTCTTCGAACCTGCTCCCGGCGGGGCGCGCGCTGACGCTCACCGGCGGCGGTTGCCCGCCGCGGCGTAGGTCTCGGCCAGCGCGAACACCTTCTGCCCGTACTCGACGGAGCTGTTGTACGACATCACCGCCGCCCACCAGCCCGGACCGGTCGACATGTCGCGGCCGTCCGAGCACAGGTAGCGGGCGGCGGCCATGGCCGCGTCGTCCAGGTTCTGCGGGTCGCCCTTGCCGTCGCCGTTGCCGTCCGTCGCCCACTTGCGCCAGGTGCCCGGGATGAACTGCATCGGCCCGACGGCCCGGTCGTGCTGCGGGTCGCCGTCGAGCGCCCCGCCGTCGGTGTCCGGGATCAGCCGGACTCCGGGGGTGCCGTCGAGGGGCACGCCGACGATCGGGCTGGAGGGACGTCCGTCCTCGCGCAGGAACCGCCCGCCGTAGCGACCGTGGTCGGACTCGATGCGCCCGATCCCGGCCAGCGTCGCCCAGGAGATCCGGCAGCTCGGCTGGTGTTCCCGCATCGCCAGGTCGGCGTTGACGTAGGAGACGACCGCCCGCGCCGGGATGTCCACCACCGTCGCGACCCGGTCGGCCCACTGCCGCACCGGGTCCACCCCGGGCTCGACCTGCGGGGTCGGCTCGTCGACCGGCGGTGCCGCCGAGCCCGGCGACACCGGCGCGGGCTCGGGGTCCACCCGCGGCGGCGGCGCGGCGACCGCGGCCCGGGTCGGCCCGCCCAGCACCTTGACCAGACCGACCCCGCCAACAGTCGCGATGACCAGCGACAACGCGATGGCGAGCCGACTGAGGACGGCCAGCACGGCTGAGGTGGTCCGGATCACGCGGCCGAGGCTACTGGACGGTAGCGATCGGGGTCACCATCCACGACCCGAACAGCTCGCAGCCGGGCGGTCAGCCCGCGGCCCGGAGGGTGTGGCTCTGCCTGCCGTAGTAGTCGGCCCAGTCGAGAACTTCCTGGCCGTAGTCGTGGCTCTCGTTGTAGGTGAGCAGGGCGGCCCAGAAGCGGTCCGGCTGCCGGAGGTCGCCGCCGACGCTGCACAGGTAGCGGCCCGCGGTCAGCGCCGCGTCGTCGATGTCCTGCGGGTCGGCGACGCCGTCGCCGTCGGCGTCCACCGCCCACTTCTCCCAGGTGATCGGGATGAACTGCAGCGGGCCGACCGCGTGGTCCCAGACCTGATCGCCGTCCAGCCGCCCGCCGTCGGTGTCGTCGATGCGCTTGATGCCGTCCGACCCGTCCAGCGCCGGACCGATGATGGGGTGGCTGGGCCGCCCGGTCGCGTCGAGCTTGGCCCCGCCGTGCCTGCCGTGGCTGGACTCGACGGCGCCGATGCCCGCCAGCAGCGTCCAGCTCAGCCCGCAGCCCGGGTCGCTGCGCTCCAGGGAACGCTGCGCGTAGCCGTACGCCTGGAGCGCCGCGCGGGGGATGTTGAGCGGATCGGCCATCGACTCGGACCAGTCGCCGAGCTGGGCCTGCGGCCGGTTCTCCGGCGGGACCGGAGGACCGCCCGGGGCCAGCAGCGCCACCTCGGGCGGCAGGACACCCGGATCGGGCGGGGCGATGGCCGGGGGCGGTTGGAAGTGCACCGGGGTACGCGACTCCGGTGTCACGGCGGTGCACGACGTCAGGACCGCGAGCGCCGGGGCCAACAGCAGCCAGGACCGACTCGGCAAGACCTTCCTCCCTCTGCGCCCCCAGACGCGCACCGTGCCCTCCGCCCACCGACCGCCTCCCGCGCGGAGGCGCTGCGCACCGCAGTGGTGGACGTCCATGTCAAGTGGATGTCGCCGCCGACCGCGTCGGCGTCAGCTCGGACGCCGCCCGCGGGCGCCCCGGTGGCGGATCAGGTTTCGGACCGAACACCCGCTGGCGAACCTGAAATCAGCTCCCGCCACTGCTCGGCGGACAGCCGCGCCGGTTCCAGACCGGACTCGCGGGCGCGCCGCTCGGCCGCGCGGATCCGCTCGGCGAAACCGACGGCCACGGACCGGAGTTCGTCCTCGGGATCGGCCCCGGCCAACCTCGCCCTGGCCGCCGTCCCGAACAACGCCTCCCCTGCGGAGTCGCCGTCCGGGTAGACGTCGGCGGGCACCCCGGCGCGCTGGGCCCGCTGCACGAGCTTGGCGGCGAGCGCGACCGCGGGCTGCCCCAGCGCCACCCCGTCCACAATGGACTCGCGCTGCTTCTCCCGCTGTTTGAGCTCCTCCCAGCGGGCGTGCTGGGACTCGGCGTCGAGCACCGCGCCGTCGTCGGCGAAGACGTTCGGGTGCCGCGAGACCAGCTTGCTGACCAGCCCCGCCGCCACCTCGTCGACGTCGAACGGATCGGTGCCGTCCTCGGCCGCCACCCGCGCGTGGAACAACACCTGCAACAGCACGTCGCCGAGTTCCTCGCGCAGCGCCTCCCGGTCGCGGTGCTCGATCGCGTCGAGCAGTTCGTAGGTCTCCTCGACCAGGTACTTGCGCAGCGAGTCGTGGTCCTGCTGGGCGTCCCACGGGCAGCCGCCGGGAGAGCGCAACCGGTCCATGACCGTCACCGCGTCCAGCAGCTCCACCCCCGCCGGGGGCTCCGCACCGATCAGCCGGGCGCCACCCCGGACCAGCGCCTGGGCCTCGGGCAGGTCGGCCTCGCCCACCACGAGCACCACCGGTTCGCGCGCGGCGCGCGCCGCCAGGTCGTCCGGCGGCGGGGGCGCGCCCAGCGCCTCGCGGGTCGCCGCGGCGAGCCCGGGTTCGGCGTACACGGCGGTCGCCGAACGCAGCACCGGGACCGCCGCGGCCGGTACGACGTCCCCGAGCCGGTCGTCGACCACGACGACGGCACTGCCCTCCGCCACCTGGAGCTCACCGTTCATAGTCCGATTGTCCCAAGCCCGCGGGGAGTCCGGGTGTTGCGGTGGCCACGACACACCGCCGCGCGTCCGGACCGCATCACGACGCGGCGGAGCGCTCGGTGATCCGGAACCCGCTGACCTCGCCGGAGTTCGGCGCGGCGGCCAGCCGGATCGGGTCCCACGTCCCGTAGCGCGGGCTCAGCCGCACGCCGACCCGGTCGGCGGTGAAGCCGAGCAACCGCGTGCCGAACTCCTGCAACGTCCGGTCGTCCGCGGCTCCCCGCACGGGTGGTTCGTCGGTGCGGCGTTCCCGGATCCGCACCACCAGCCACTGCCCCGCGTTCGGCTGCGGCTCGAAGGCGAGCACGGTCCCCGGCGCGGCGCCGAACAGCGGTGTGCCCGCGGCCAGCTGCGCGCTGTCGGTCGCCCGCAGCCGTTGCCCGGCGGCCGCGGGCGTCCCGGCCCGGCGGTCGGCGTCGACCAGGGCCGCCGCCTGGTCCTGCCCCCCGGCCATGCGCCGCGCCTTGGTCTCGGCCTCCCGGCGGTTGGTGGCCTGGGTGTAGTCGAAGGTGATGCCGAGCCGGTCGTAGTACCGGCGGCCGAGCTCGCCGGCCAGCAGCTGCGCCCGCGCGACCTCGCGGACGTCGTCCGCCGTGTAGATCTTGCCCGCGGTCGCCGCCTCCGGGCCGCCCATCCCGTTGATCAGGTCGGTCACCTGCTGCTCCGCGACGGCGAGGTGCTCGTCGCGCGCGGCGCGGTCGGTGAGCCGCTGGAGCACCAGCTGCGAGGCCACCCGGCGGCCGAGCTCGTCGAGCTGGCCCTGCTCGCGCAGCTGCGGGGCCAGCTGCGGTTCCTTGCGCAGCACCCCGTCGAACCAGGACTGCACTTCGGACACCGGCACGCTGGCGTCCCCGACGATCGCGGCGGCGCCGGGCCGACCGTTCCCGGCACCGCAGCCGGCGAGCAGCAGTCCTGCGGTGACGACCGAGGCGAGAAGGCGCGCGCGGCGCGGCATGGCGAACCTCACAGCGCGCACTCTCTCACGAAGTCACGCTGCGGTGAAGTCCCTTCACCGTACGCGTCAGACCCCGGCGGTCGCCGGAGACCGCAGCGACTCCAACAACTTCGTGCACCAGTCGAGCAACGCCTCGTCGCGCAGCGGTGGTGCGCCGATGCGCCCGCCCGCGGCGCCTTCCGTCGGCCGCGGCACGGAAACCGTGCGCACGGCCGCCTTGTAGACCGCCTTCGGGTACAGCCGCTTGAGCCGGACCAGTTGCGAGTCCGCCAGTTCCAGCGGCGCCAGGCGCAGCGACGAGCCCTGCAGCGTGACCTCGGTGACGCCGTGCTCCCGGCAGGTCTGGCGGAAACGCGCCACCCCGAGCAAGCGCTCGACCGAGGCCGGCAGCGGGCCGTACCGGTCGACGAGTTCGCCGCGCACCGCGTCCAACGCGTCCTGGTCGGCCGCCGAGGCGATCTTGCGGTACGCCTCCAGGCGCAGCCGCTCGCCCGGCACGTAGTCGTGCGGGATGTGCGCGTCCACCGGCAGATCCACGCGGACCTCGGCCAGTTCCTCCTCCGCCTCGCCGGGTTCGGCACCCGCGTGCTTGCGGAACGCCTCCACTGCTTCCCCGACCAGTCGCACGTACAGGTCGAAGCCGACCCCGGCGATGTGCCCGGACTGCTCGGCGCCGAGGATGTTGCCCGCGCCGCGGATCTCCAGGTCCTTCATGGCCACCGCCATGCCCGCGCCGAGTTCGGAGTTCTGCGCGATCGTGGCGAGCCGGTCGTGCGCGGTGTCGGTGAGCGGTTTCTCCGGCGGGTACAGGAAGTACGCGTAGCCGCGCTCCCGCGCGCGCCCGACGCGACCGCGCAGCTGGTGCAGCTGGGCGAGCCCGAGCCGGTCGGCGCGGTCCACGATGAGCGTGTTGGCGTTGGAGATGTCCAGTCCGGTCTCGACGATCGTGGTGCACACCAGCACGTCGTGCTCGCGCTCCCAGAACCCCTGGATGATCTTCTCCAGCCGGTCCTCGTTCATCTGCCCGTGCGCGGTGACGATCCGCGCCTCCGGCACCAGCTCGCGCAGGTGCCGCGCGGTCTTCTCGATGTCGGAAACCCTGTTGTGCACGAAGAAGACCTGGCCGTCGCGCAGCAGCTCGCGGCGGATCGCGGCGGCGACCTGCTTCTCGTCGTAGGCACCGACGTAGGTCAGCACGGGGTGCCGCTCCTCGGGCGGGGTGAGGATGGTGGACATCTCGCGGATGCCCGCCATGCTCATCTCCAGCGTCCGCGGGATCGGCGTGGCCGACATGGTGAGCACGTCGACGTGGGTGCGCAGCGCCTTGATGTGCTCCTTGTGCTCCACGCCGAAGCGCTGCTCCTCGTCCACGATGACCAGCCCGAGGTCTTTGTACCGGATGCCGGTCTGCAGCAGGCGGTGCGTGCCGATGACGATGTCCACCTCGCCGTCGGCCAGGCCCTTGGTGGTCTGCTCGGCCTCCATCGGGTCGGTGAACCGGGAGAGCCCCTTGATCCGAACCGGGAACGAGCGCATCCGGTCGGTGAAGGTGTTCAGGTGCTGCTGCGCCAGCAGCGTGGTCGGCACCAGCACGGCCACCTGCTTGCCGTCCTGCACCGCCTTGAACGCCGCGCGCACCGCGATCTCGGTCTTGCCGTAGCCGACGTCGCCGCAGATCACCCGGTCCATCGGCACCGGGCGCTGCATGTCCGCCTTGACCTCGTCGATCGCCGCCAGCTGGTCGCCGGTCTCGGTGTACGGGAACGCGTCCTCCAGCTCCCGCTGCCACGGGCTGTCCGCGCCGTAGGCGTGGCCCGGGGAGGACTGCCGCGCGGCGTAGAGCTGGACCAGCTCGGCGGCGATCTCCTTGACCGCCTTGCGCGCCTTGGCCTTGGTGTTCTTCCAGTCCGACCCGCCGAGCTTGTTCAGCGCCGGGACCTCGCCGCCGACGTAGCGGGACACCTCGTCGAGCTGGTCGGTCGGCACGAACAGCCGGTCGCCGGGCTGGCCGCGCTTGCTGGAGGCGTACTCCAGCACCAGGTACTCGCGGGTGGCGCCGCCGACGGTGCGCTGCACCATCTCGACGTACTTGCCGATGCCGTGCTGCTCGTGCACGACGAAGTCGCCCGGCTTGAGCGCGAGCGGGTCGACGGCGTTGCGCCGCCGCGACGGCATCCGGCGCATGTCCTTTGTGGACGTTCCGCCGCGACCGCCGGTCAGGTCCGCCTCGGTGAGGACGACGAGCGCCACCTCGGGCGCCGAGAAGCCGTCCTCCAGACCGCCCCGGACGACGGTGATCACGCCCGGTTCCGGCTCGCCCGCCAGCCCGTCCTCGGCCAGCCGCGCGGGCAGTTCGCCGTCCCGCAGCTGCTGCACGGCCCGCTGAGCGGTCCCGGCACCGGCGACCACCAGCACCGCGGCGCCGCCGGAGGCGGTGTGCGCGCGCAGGTCGGCGAACGCCCGCTCGACCTCGCCGCGGTAGGCGTCCACCGGTTTGAGGACGAGCCGGACGACCTCGTCGTCCTCCTCGCCCTCCTCGCTGCTGAGCTGGGTCAGCGTCCACCAGGGCAGGCCGAGGTCGCGGGTGTGCTCGGCCACCTCGGCGAGCCCGCGGTACGCCGAGGCGCCGAGGTCGATGGGCGCCTTGCCGCCGTCCGCGGCGACCATCCAGGACGCCTCCAGGAACTCCTGGCCGGTGCGCACCAGGTCCGCCGCTCGCGCGTGGATCTTCTCCGGGTCGGCCAGCACGACGTGCGTGCCCGCGGGCACGAGGTCGGTGAGCAGCTGCATCTCGCCCTCGCACAGGGCCGGGATGAGCGCTTCCATGCCCTCCGCGGGCGCCCCGCCCGCGATCTTGCCGAGCATCTCGGCCAGCTGCCCGTCGTTGGCGTGCTGCTCGGCGAGCTTGGCGGCCCGCTCGGCGACCTGGTCGTTGATCAGCAGCTCCCGGCACGGCGGGGCGTGCAGCTCGGTGGAGCGCGCCTCGGGCAGCGAGCGCTGGTCGGCGACGGCGAACGGCCGGATCTCGGTGACCTCGTCGCCCCAGAACTCTACCCGCAGCGGGTGTTCCGAGGTGGGCGGGAACACGTCCACGATGCCGCCGCGGACCGCGAACTCACCGCGCTTCTCCACCATGTCGACCCGGTCGTAGGCCAGCGCGGCCAGCCGTCCGACGAGCTCGTCGAAGTCGTGCTCGGTGCCGACCGACAGCCGCACCGGGCGCAGTTCGCCGAGGTCGGGCGCGATCGGCTGGATGAGGCTGCGCACCGTGGTGACCAGCACCCGGATCGGGCCCTCGGCGTGCTCCTCGGGGTGGGCCAGGCGGCGCAGCACCGCCAGCCGCCGTCCCACGGTGTCGGCGCGGGGCGAGAGCCGCTCGTGCGGCAGCGTCTCCCACGACGGGAAGACCGCGATGCCCTCCGGCCCGAGCAGGTCGGACAGCGCCGACGCGGCCTCCTCGGCCTCCCGGCCGGTGGCGGTGACCAGCAGCACCGGCCGGTCGGCACCGGCGGTCAGCGCCGCCGCCGCGAGCGGCCGGGCGGCCGCCGGGCCCTCCAGCACCAGGCGCGGGCGGCCGGCGGACTCGACGACCTGCCGGGTGGCGGGATCCCGGAGCATGATTTCGAGCAGTCCACGCAGCGGACCGGCCTGGCTCATGGAGCTACCTCGCAGGAGACGTGGCGAACGCAGACACACCCCTGCCCGGGACGAACACCGTCACCGCGGACCCGCAGGGGCGTCACCGACCAGCCTACGACTTCGCCCGGACACCGTCCGCTCGCCCCGCAGTTGGTGGGCGGGGCGCAGGACGGGACCTAGCTCGCTCCGAGGCGGGGTTTGTGCTCCAGGTGCGAGAGGCCGTTCCAGGCGAGGTTGACCAGGTGGGCGGCCACCTCCTCCTTCTTCGGCTTGCGGACCTCCAGCCACCACTGGCCGGTGAGCGCCACCATCCCGACGAGCGCCTGGCTGTACAGCGGGGCGAGCTTGGCGTCGTAGCCGCGCGCGTCGAACTGCAGGCCGAGGATGTGCTCCACCTGGCTGGCGATGTCGTTGAGCAGGCTGGAGAAGGTGCCGCTGTTGCTGGCGACCGGCGAGTCGCGCACCAGCACGCGGAAACCGTCCGTGGAGTTGTCGATGTACTCCAGCAGCGCCCGCGCCGCCTGTTCCAGCAGCTCCCGGGGGTGCCCGGCGGACAGCGCGGAGACGATCAGGTCCAGCAGGTTGCGCATCTCCCGGTCGACCACGACCGCGTAGATGCCCTCCTTGCCGCCGAAGTGCTCGTACACCACGGGTTTGGAGACCCCGGCGCGGTGCGCGATCTCCTCGATCGAGGTGCCGTCGAAGCCCTTCTCCGCGAACAGCGCGCGGGCCACGTCGAGCAGTTGCTGCCGACGTTCCTTGCCGGTCATCCGGACGCGCGCGGCGCGGCCCGAGCGTCCGGCTTCGGCCGTCTGGGTTTCCGAGCTGTTCCGCCCGCGTCGCCGTGGTGCCATTCGCGTCAGCCTATGCCGTCAACCGCCGTCCGGTGTCGACGGCCGACGAAAAAAGCGCCCGCGTGGCGGCTCCACGCGGGCGCTCGGGAGTGGATCGCCTCAGCCCTTGTAGTCGGTCACGGCGATGCGGGCGAGCCGCTTGGCGTTGGGCCAGCGGACCTTCCAGGCCCAGCCCAGCTTCTCGAACGCCCAGATGATCCGGGCGGAGATGTCCAGCTGGCCGCGCAGCACGCCGTGGCGCGCGCAGGTCGGGTCGGCGTGGTGCGAGTTGTGCCACGACTCGCCGAACGACAGGATCGCCAGCGGCCAGAAGTTCGCCGCCTTGTCGCGGCTCTTGAACGGCCGCTCGCCGATCATGTGGCAGATCGAGTTCACCGACCAGGTCACGTGGTGCAGCAGCGAGACCCGCACCAGGCCGGCCCAGAAGAACGCGGTGAACGCGCCCCACCAGGACCAGCTGAGCAGACCGCCGAGGACGCCGGGCAGCACCAGGCTCAGCGCGGTCCACAGCGCGAACAGGCTGTTGAGCCGGTTGATGGTCTTGTCCTTGAGCAGGTCCGGGGCGAAGCGGTCGGCGTTGGTGATGTCGCGTTCGAACAGCCACCCCATGTGCGCGTACCAGAAGCCCTTGGCCAGCGCGGACGGGGACGTGCCGAAGCGCCACGGCGAGTGCGGATCGCCCTCGCGGTCGGAGTAGGCGTGGTGGCGGCGGTGGTCGGCGACCCAGGTGACGACCGGGCCCTGCACGGCCAGCATCCCGGCGATGGCCAGCGCGATCTTCACGCCGCGGTTGGCCTTGAAGGACCCGTGCGTGAAGTACCGGTGGAACCCGACCGTGACCCCGAGTCCGGAGACCACGTAGAACGCCAGTCCCAAGCCGACGTCGAGCCATCCGAGTCCCCACCCCCATGCCGCGGGGACCGCCGCGATCAACGCGGCGAACGGCACGATGACGAACAGGAACACCGTGAACTGGGCGACCCGGGGCCGGGTCCCCGAGGTCAGCGGTTTGGGTCCGGCCTCTGTTCGGGAAGCCGACGGCGCGGCGGGCTCGGTTACTACGGTCATACTCACTACCTCTGTTGGGGTCGGGAGGTGGGCAACTGCGGTCGACGCCGGGAGCACGGCCCCGCGACACCTCCACACACCTACGGGACCGTAACCTACGCAAGCGTAAGTTCTTTGATGCCGAATCGTCACCCCCGGCCGGGAAAACACGGCGTGTCGCGCAACCCCGGGCGTGTCAGGATGAACGAGTTCACCCGATCAGCGGGCAACCTTGGTGAAACCGGACCCGGGGGCTCCGCGTCCCACGGACGTGCTGGCGCGCAACGCTCCCGCCGGTCCCGGCAGCCCGGAACCGGCCGCACTGGACGGACATGCCACGATGTCGGCTGGGCACCACCGGCTCGCGCCCCCGGCCGGTAAGCTCTGGCGGCGGCGCCGGACGCGAACCGTCGGCGTCCGAGGCCGGAAGCGCCCGATCCGCCGTGGTGTAAAGGCAGCACCTCGGATTTTGGTTCCGATGGTCCAGGTTCGAATCCTGGCGGCGGAGCGAGTGGCCCTCCCGGACCAGCGGTGGTGAGCGCCGACATGAGCGGCCGCCCGGAACTGCCGGGGGGAGAGGTGGACAGGGGGTGTGCGCCGCTGCGCGACGACACGACCGCCGTGCGTGACGAGGTGACGACCGCGCTGAGCGAGGTGTCCGACGCGTGGTTGGTCGGGCGCGCGCGGGAACTCAACGCCGTCGGCCAGCACAGCGACCCCGCCGGGCAGCGCACCACCATCCGCGAGGCCGACAACCTGCTCACCGAAGCCCGCCGCCGCGGTGAACCGCGCATCGTCGCCCAGTTGTTGCGGCACTGCGCCTCCATGCGGCTGGCCACGCCCGGGCTCGTCGACACCGCCGACCCGCTGCTCGACGAACTCCTCACGCACACCCGAAGGCACGGTCTCGTCGTGCTGCAGGCCGACGCGCACGCGCTGCGCGGGCGGCGCGCGCTGCTGGGCGGCAGCGAGGACAGCGCGCTCACCGAGGTCGCCAACGGCCTCGCGATGCTGGACGACGAACTGGTCCCGGACCGCGGCCTGGGCCGCCGGTCGTGGGAACGGCTGCTGGCCACCTCGTTGACCGATCTCGGGCTGGTGCTGACCCAGCTCGGCGTCTACGAGATGGCCGACGAGGTGATGGCCCGCGCCCACCACCGCATCCGGGAGAGCGGCGGCCCCCACGAGATCGCGGTGCACATGATCAACCGCTGCCGGATGCTGCTCGGCTGGGGCCTGCGCCTGGAGCGCATCGGGGACGAGGAGGACGCGCACGCGCGGTTCACCACCGCCTCGGCGATAGCGGTGGCCGTCGAGGGCCCGTGGCGGGAGTCGTTGTTCCCCCGCGTGTCGGACCGCCCCGCCGCCGAGCAGATGCCCGTGCTCGGCGCCGCCCACGCCCTGGCTCGGCCGCACGAGGAGCACATCGGACGGCTGGAGGTGCTGCGGACGCTGGACCGGGCGATCCACCCGCGGGAGCGGATCGTGGTGGCGATCGCGCTCTCGCGCTGCCTGACCCGCGCCGGGCGCGACGACGAGGCGGTGCGGATGCTCTCCGAGACGCGGGACGCCCTGGAGCAGGACACCTCCGAACCGACGCTGCGGATCTCGCTGGCCCGCGAGTACGCGCAACTGACCGGACTGGACAGCGAGAGCACCAGCGCAGCGCTGCGCGAGTACGCGCTGGAGCTGGAGTACGAACTGTGGACCACCCGCCAGGTTCGTCTGTCCACTTTGGTCACACGGCTGGAGCATTCGCGGTTGAGCCACAAGCACGACGCGATCACCCGCCAGGCGTTGCAGGACCCGTTGACCGGACTGCACAACCGCCGCGCCCTCGACGACCGGCTGGAGAAGCTGCTCGACCGCGCCGACGCGCAACCGCTCGCCGTGGCGCTGGTCGACCTGGACGGTTTCAAGGGCGTCAACGACCGCTGTTCGCACGCCGAGGGCGACGACGTGCTGCGCACCGTCGCGAGCACGCTGCGCGACACGCTGCGCACCGACGACTTCGTCGCCCGGTACGGCGGCGACGAGTTCGTGGTCCTGCTGCCCGGCGCGACGCTCGGCTCGGCCGAAGCCGCGCTGCGGCGCACCGTCGAGGCCGTCGACCGGCTGCCGGGCGAGCAGTCCCGCGGCGTCACGCTGTCCATCGGCGTCGTCGCGATGCGCCCGCAGGAGTCGGCCGCCCAGGTCCTCGCCCGCGCCGACGCCGCGATGTACCAGGCCAAGCACGACGGCGGGAACCGGGTCTCGGCGATCAGCGGCGACACCGCCCCTCCCCCGCCCCGTCCGCCGAGCGACAACGCGGTCTGGATCCCACCCGAAGCGCACTAGCCCGACATAGCGGTCAAGATCACAAAACCGCTGGTTGCGGCGGTCCTCCGGGACCAGGTGGGGACCGGCTGCGGGTACCATCACACCCGCCGGACGGGCGGGCAGGGGCACCGGCGCCGCGACGGCCAGAGCCGGTTACCCTTCACCCGCTTGGACGCACGCAGGCAGGTGCCGGACGACGACCCCGGCGGGTCGGCGCAACCGAGCCGCTTCTAGAGATCAAGGGAGAGCGCTGATGCTCCAGGGCGAGAACGCCCAGCCCTCCTCCCGCAGCGCCGCAAGCGCGTCTTCGGATCCCGTCAGCACGATCGTGCTCGCCGCGGGCGAGGGCACCCGCATGCGGTCGGCGACCCCGAAGGTGCTGCACCGGATCGCGGGCCGTCCCCTCGTCGAGCACGCCGTGCGCGCCGCGGCCGGCGTCTCCCCCGACGACCTGGTGGTCGTGATCGGGCACGGTCGCGACGCCGTCGCCGAACACCTCGGCGACCTCGGCGAGGCGCTCGGCCGCGAGGTCCGCACCGCCGTGCAGGAGCAGCAGCTCGGCACCGGCCACGCGGTGGCGTGCGGGCTGTCCCGGCTGGCTTCGCGCGACAGCGGCACGGTGCTCGTCAGCTACGGCGACGTCCCGCTGCTGGACGCGGAAACGCTGCGGGGGCTGCTCGCCGAGCACCGCGAGGCGGGCAACGCGGTGACCGTGCTGTCGGCGGTCGTGGCGGACCCCACCGGGTACGGGCGGATGCTGCGCGACGCCGCGGGCGCGGTCACCGGCATCGTCGAGCACAAGGACACCACCGCCGAGCAGGCCGAGATCACCGAGATCAACTCCGGCGTCTACGCCTTCGACGCCGCGGTCCTCTCCGACGCGTTGACCCGGCTGTCCACCGACAACGCGCAGGGCGAGCTGTACCTCACCGACGTGCTCTCGATCGCGCGCGCCGACGGCCGACCGGTCGGTGCGCTGGTCTGCTCCGACCCGTGGCTGGTCGAGGGCGTCAACGACCGGGTGCAGCTGGCGAACCTCGGCGCCGAGCTGAACCGCAGGCTGCTGCGGCGCTGGATGCGCGAGGGCGTCACGATCACCGACCCGGGTTCGGTGTGGTTGGACTGCGACGTCGTGCTGGACCGCGACGTCGTGCTGGAGCCGGGCGTGCAGCTGCGCGCGGGCACCACTGTCGGCGAGGGCGCGGTCGTCGGTCCGGACACCACGCTGACCGGGTGCACCGTGCACCCCGGCGCCTCCGTGGTCCGCACCCACGGGGAAGGCGCCGAGGTCGGCCCGGGCGCCTCCGTCGGCCCGTTCGCCTTCCTGCGCCCCGGCACCCGGCTGGACGCGGGCGGCAAGATCGGCACCTTCGTGGAGACGAAGAACGCGCGGATCGGGGAGGGCACGAAGGTCCCGCACCTCACCTACGTCGGCGACGCGACCATCGGCGAGCGCAGCAACATCGGCGCGGCCACGGTCTTCGTCAACTACGACGGGGTCGCCAAGCACCACACCGTGATCGGCTCCCACGCCCGGACCGGTGCCGACAACATGTTCGTCGCGCCGGTCGAGGTCGGCGACGGTGCCTACACCGCCGCCGGTTCCGTGATCACCCAGGATGTCCCCCCGGGCGCGATGGCGGTCGCCCGCGGGAGGCAGCGCAACATCGAGGGCTGGGTGGCCAAGCGCCGCCCGGGCACCGCCGCCGACCAGGCCGCGAAGCGGGCGCTGGCGGAAGAGGAACCAACCACCAATCCGACGAGTGACGCCCAACGACGGACGTCGAACGGGGAGGGACGATGACCGTGAGTGCCATGTCTGCGACCCCGAAGAAGAGCCTCAAGCTCTTCTCCGGTAGCAGTCACCCGGAACTTGCCGAGGAGGTGGCCAAGCAGCTCGACGTGACGGTCACGGCCCAGGCTGCCTACAAGTTCGCCAACGGCGAGATCTTCGTCCGCTACGACGAGTCGGTGCGCGGTTGCGACGCCTTCGTCATCCAGTCGCACTGCGACCCGCTCAACGACGCGATCATGGAACAGCTGATCATGGTCGACGCGCTGAAGCGGGCCAGCGCCAAGCGCATCACCGTGGTCATGCCGTTCTACGGCTACGCCCGCCAGGACAAGAAGCACAAGGGCCGCGAGCCGATCTCGGCGCGGCTGATGGCGGACCTGTTCAAGACCGCGGGCGCCGACCGGATCATGGCCGTGGACCTGCACACCGACCAGATCCAGGGCTTCTTCGACGGCCCGGTCGACCACCTGATGGCCCAGAAGCTGCTCGCCAGCTACATCCGGGACACCTACTCCGACGAGGCCATCACGGTCGTCTCCCCGGACTCCGGCCGGGTGCGCGTCGCGGAGAAGTGGGCCGACGACCTCGGCGGCACCCCGCTGGCGTTCATCCACAAGACCCGCGACCCCAGCAAGCCGAACCAGGTCGTGGCCAACCGCGTCGTCGGTGACGTCGAGGGCCGGCTGTGCGTGCTGGTCGACGACATGATCGACACCGGCGGCACCATCACCAAGGCCACCGAGCAGCTGCTGGAAGCCGGCGCCAAGGACGTCATCATCGCCGCCACGCACGCCGTGCTGTCCGGCCCGGCGGTGGAACGGCTGTCGTCCTGCGGCGCGAAGGAGGTCGTGCTGACCAACACGCTGCCGATCCCGGAGGAACGCCGCTTCCCGACGCTGCGCGTCCTCTCGATCGCGCCGCTGGTCGCCGAGGCGATCCACCAGGTCTTCGAGGACGGCTCGGTCACCAGCCTCTTCGACGGCCGCGCCTGATCCGACGATGCGCGAGGGGCCCCGGTCCACACCGGACCGGGGCCCCTCGGCGTTCTCAGACCTCGGTGACGATCTCGTCGTAGTCGAGGCGCGGGAGCCGTTCGGCCCACGGGTTCTCGCCCGGCTTGCCGATGTTGACGACCACCAGCGAGCGCAGCCTGCCGTCCGGGAAGAACTCCCGGTCGAGGCCCGCGGCGTCGTACCCGGTCATCGGACCGGCGGCCAGGCCCGCCGCGCGGACGCCGAGGATGAAGTAGCCGACCTGCAGGGCCGCGTTGAACGTGGCGTTGCCGGTGCGGACGCCCTCGTCGGCGAAGAGGTCCTTGGCTCCCGGCTTGTGCGGGAACACCCTGGGCAGGTTCTCGTGGAACTCGGTGTCCGCGGCCAGGATCGCGACCACCGGGGCCTGCTCGGTCTTGCCCCGGTTGCCCTCGATCAGGTGCGGCAGCAGCCGCTGCTTGCCCTCCTGGGAACGCACCAGCACGATCCGCAGCGGTTGCTGGTTCATCGACGTCGGGGCCCACTTCACCAGGTCGTAGATCGCCCGCAGCTGCTCGTCGGTCACCGGCTCGTCGCTGAAGGAGTTGGCCGTGCGGGCCTGCCGGAACAGCAGGTTCTGGGCGTCTTCGGCGAGCACGAGCCGCTGGGCGTCCGTTGCGGTCATGGACGTGCCTCCCTGTCGGGGTCGGGGTCGGGGACGGCCCGCCGCGCGGGCGGGCGCGCCGTCATCCGGAACTCATTGATACTTCAAGGAATTCCGGCTCCCGCGCACTGTGCGCGACATCACCGGCCCCGGCCCGGGGCCGGCGGACCGCCGGGCTCGCCGAACACCCGGCCGCGCCGGCCACCCATGCGGAATCGACTGTGCAAGCAGTGTTTAGACTGTTCGGGTTGCCTCGGCGAGGTCGGGTCGTTCGCCCGGCGTGATCGACGCGGTGGCGCGGTGGCCCCCCGGTACGTCGGCGGCGTCACCGCCGTCACTCACCGGTGCCGCAACGGCACCACGTCGAACTCGCGCCAGTTGCGCGCCCCGCCGCCGCAGGCCAGCGACCAGTTCACGTTCCGCCCGACGCCACGAGGAGTGCACCACCGTGTCCGAGGTACGTATCGCCGTCGAACCGCGCACCGAGTTCGGCAAAGGTGCCGCCCGCCGCACCCGCCGCGCAGGCAAGATCCCCGCGGTGCTGTACGGCCACGGCTCCGACCCGAAGCACCTGTCCCTGCCCGCCGTCGAGTTCGCCCGCGCCGTCCGCGAGAACGGCCAGAACGCGGTGCTGACGCTCGACGTCGCCGGCTCGGGCAGCGAGCTCGCGCTGACCAAGACCATCACCACGCACCCGATCAAGAACTACATCGAGCACGTCGACCTGCTGCTCGTGCAGCGCGGCGAGAAGGTCACCGTCGCCGTTCCGGTCGTCGTGGAGGGCAACGCCGGCCCGGGCACCCTGGTCAACCAGGAGGTCACCGAGATCGAGGTCGAGGCCGAGGCGCTGCACATCCCCGAGCAGCTGGAGGTGTCGGTCGAGGGTGCCGAGGTCGGCGCCCAGATCCACGCCTCGGACATCAAGCTGCCCGCCGGCGTGTCGCTGGTGACCGACCAGGAGACCCTGGTCGTCAACATCACCGAGGCCGCCGCCGAGATGGCCGAGGAGCCCGCCGCGGAGGCCGGTGAAGCGGCTGAGGAGTCCCAGGAGGGCTGAGCCCTACCGTCGGGCGCACCGTGCGCCGTCCCGCGACCGCGCGGGACGGCGTGCGGCTCGACCAACCAGGAGACGTCGTGACCACCTCGGAGCTTGCGCTGATCGTCGGGCTCGGCAACCCCGGCCCGCGTTACGAGGGCAACCGGCACAACATCGGCTTCCTCGTCGCCGACGAGCTCGCCGACCGGGTCGGCGGCCGGTTCAAGGCGCACAAGTGCGGTGCCGAGGTCGTCGAGGGACGCCTCGGCGGAACGCGCGCCGTGCTGGTGAAGCCGCGTTCCTACATGAACCTCTCCGGCGGCCCGGTGACCGGCGCCGTCCGGTTCTTCAAGGTGCCGCCGGAGTCCGTGATCGTCGTGCACGACGAACTCGACCTGCCGTTCGGCGACCTGCGGCTCAAGCGCGGCGGCGGGGAGAACGGCCACAACGGGCTGCGGTCGATCAGCAAGTCGCTGGGCACCCGCGACTACCTGCGGGTCCGGTTCGGCATCGGCCGTCCACCCGGGCGCATGGATCCGGCCGACTACGTGCTCAAGGACTTCTCCGGCGTGGAGCGCAAGGAGCTGGCCTACTTCGTCGACCACTGCGCCGACGCCGTCGAGTCGCTGGTCTCCGAAGGGCTCGAACGCGCCCAGAACCGCTTCCACTGACCGCGGAGCGGCGCTTTCAGACCTCGGGGACGAGGCGGATCGCCGCGGTGCGCTTGAGCTTGCCCGACGGCGTTTTCGGCAGGCTGCCAGGAGCGAGCACGACGACCGCGGCCGGGCGCACGCCCACCGCGTCGAGAACGCGGGCCGCGACCCCGCGGCGCAGCTCCTTCTCCGCGGCCGCCTCGCCGGCCAGCTTGGACTCCAGGACCACGGCGAACCGCTCCCGGCGACTCCCGGCGTCGAGGCGGACGGCGGCCGCGTTGCCCGCCCGCACGCCTTCGACCTCGCACGCCGCCCGCTCCACGTCGACCGGGTAGATGTTGCGGCCGCCCATGATGATCACGTCCTTGCGGCGACCGCAGATCACCACCTGGCCGTCGACCAGGTAGCCCTCGTCGCCGGTGTCCAGCCAGCCGTCGGCGTCGCGGGCCGCGCGGGGGCCGTCGACGGTCAGGTAGCCCGGCGTGACCGCCTCGCCCCGGACCCGCAGCACGCCCACCTCGCGCTCGCCGAGCGGCCGCCCGGCGTCGTCGACCACCTCGACCTCCAGGCCGGACAGCGGCCGGCCCAGCAGCACGAACCGCCGCGCCCGCGCCGCGCCGGGCGCCACCGGGACGGCTCGCCGCCGCTGCTCCAGCTCGTCCGGGTCGACCGCGTCGACCTCCATGCCCCGGTCGACCGGGGCGAACGACACCGCGAGCGTGGACTCGGCCATGCCGAACGCGCACACCATGCAGTCCGCCCGCAGCCCGAACCGCGCGCCCGCGTCGGTGAACGCCCGCGCGGCGGCCGGATCGATGGGTTCCGCGCCGTTGAGCGTGAACCGCAGGCTCGACAGGTCGAACTGGCCGTCGTCGGCCCGCTGCATGCGGCGGCCGACGATGGCGTAGGCGAAGTTCGGCGCGGCGGTCACGGTGGCGCGGTGGCGGCTGATCAGCTCCGGCCACACCAGCGGACGCGCGAGGAAGTCCGCCGGGGTGATCTTGACGGCCTCCATGCCCACCGCCATCGGCACCGTCAGGCAGCCGACCATCCCCATGTCGTGGAACAGCGGCAGCCACGACACCGAGACGTCGGTGGCCGGGTCGAAGCTCCCGGCGGCAACGATCCCCCGGATGTTGGAGCGCAGGTTGCGGTGGGTGATCCGGACCGCCTTCGGCTCCGCGGTGGACCCGCTGGTCAGTTGCAGCAGCGCGGTCGCGTCCTCGTCGACGTCGAGCGGCCCGGCGAGCGGTTCGGCGTCCTCGGCGGCGAGCGCGGCGAGGTCGCGGTAGGTGATGCCGTTCTCCTCAAGCACGTCGGCGAGCTGCTCGAACGGCGGTCCCAGCAGCACCAGCCGCGCCTCGATCATCTTGAGCACCCGGAGGGTGTCCTCGGCCCAGTGCGCGAGGTCGGTGCGCGCGGTCGGCTGGTGCAGCATCGTCACGCTGCCGCCGCCGAGCCACACGGCCTGGACGGCCGTGGCGATCAGTCCCGGATCGGCGGCCAGGATCGCCACCGCGCTCCCGGGCCGCAGGTCGTGGCCCAGCGCACCGGCGAGGCGCAACGCGTCGGCGTGCACCTGCCCCCAGGTCCGGCGGTCCGGATCATCGGGGTCGCCCGTGGTGAGGCCGCGCCCGTCCGCCCCGAGGTTCGCCCGCGCCGACGCGACCAGTGTGTCCAGGAACCGGCTCATGTGACGCAGCTTACGATTCCCGGTGATCTTCCGACAGGTCTCCGGCCCGCGCGAGCCCCGACGATCACCCGAGCTGGTCGGCCAGCTCCATCCAGCGGGTCTCCAGCGAATCCTTCTCCTGCTCCAGGTCGCGGAGTTGGGCGTTGAGGTCCTGCAACCGGTCGGGATCGGTCGCCGCCTCGGCCAGCGCCTCGTGCAACGCCTTCTCCCGGTCGGCGAGCTTGTCGAGCTGGCGCTCGCACCGCGCGAGTTCCTTGCGCGCCGCGTGCGCCTCCGCGCCGGACAGGCCGCGCGGCTTCGCCGCGTCCACGGCCTGCTCGCCGACGCTGCGGTTCTCCTCCGCGGCGAGCAGCGAGCGCCGCCGCTGGAGGTACTCGTCGATGCCGCCGGGCAGGTGCGTCACCCGGCCGTCGCCGAACAGCGCGTGGACGCTGTCGCACACCCGCTCCACCAGGTAGCGGTCGTGGGAGACGACGACGAGCGTGCCCGCCCAGCCGTCCAGCAGGTCCTCAAGCTGCTGGAGGGTGTCGATGTCGAGGTCGTTGGTGGGCTCGTCGAGCACCAGCACGTTCGGCTCGCCCATCAGCAGCCTGGCCAGTTGCAGCCGCCGCCGCTCCCCGCCGGAGAGGTCCTCGACGGGCGTCCACTGCCGCCCCTTGCCGAACCCGAAGCGCTCCGCCAGCTGCGACGCGGACAGCTCGTACTTGCCGAGCGCGACCCGCTTGGCGACGTTCTCGACGGCCTCCAGCACCCGCCAGTGCCCGGGCAGGTCGTGCAGCTCCTGCGTGAGGTGGGCCAGCCGGACCGTCTGCCCCTCGACGCGCCGCCCGGCGTCCGGTTCGCGTTCCCCGGCGAGCAGGTTGAGCAGCGTGGTCTTGCCGGAGCCGTTGACGCCGACGATGCCGATGCGGTCGCCCGGCCCGATCCGCCAGGTGACGTCCGACAGCAGCGTCCGGTCGGCGACGCGCAGATCGACGTCCTCCAGTTCCAGCACGGTCTTGCCGAGTCGCCGCTTGGCGAAGGCGACGAGTTCGACGGTGTCGCGCGGCGGCGGGACGTCGGAGATCAGCGCTTCGGCGGCCTCCACCCGGAAGCGGGGTTTGGAGGTGCGCGCCTTGGCCCCGCGCTGCAACCAAGCGAGTTCCTTGCGGGCGAGGTTCTGCCGCTTCTCCTCGGCCTGCTGGGCGAGCCGGGCGCGTTCGGCGCGGGCGAAGATCCAGTCCGCGTAGCCGCCCTCGTACTGCTCGACGCGACCGCCGGTGACCTCCCAGGTCCGGGTGCAGACCGTGTCCAGGAACCAGCGGTCGTGGGTGACGATGACCAGCGCGCACTTGCGGTCGAGCAGGTGGTCGGCGAGCCACCGGACGCCCTCGACGTCGAGGTGGTTGGTCGGCTCGTCGAGCACCAGCAGGTCGAGTTCGCGGACCAGCGCGGCGGCCAGGGCGACGCGGCGGCGCTCGCCGCCGGAGAAGTCGGCGACCGGGGTGTCCAGGCCGAGGCGGGTCATGCCGAGCCCGTCGAGCACCGCCCGGACCTTGGGGTCGGCGGCCCACTCGTGCTCGGCGGTGAAGCCGTGCGGGTCGAGCACCGCGCTGCGCACGGTCGAGCCCTCGGGGAGCTCGGTGCGCTGGGTGACGACCGCCATGCGCAGGTCCCGGGAGTGGCTGACCCGGCCGTCGTCCGGCGGTTCGAGGCCGGACAGGACCTCCAGCAGAGTGGTCTTGCCGCCGCCGTTGAGCCCGACGACGCCGATGCGCTCGCCCGCTCCGACGCCGATCGACACGCCGTCCAGCAGCGGACGCACGCCGTAGCTCTTGCTCACCGATTCGAGATTGACGAGATTCACCATCGGGCGTTCGCGTACTCCCTACGACAACCTTGTGTGCTCACCTGGCGCGGTGAGGACCGGGATTCCGGACGGTTCAGGCGTGGACCTGGGGCGGGGTGGGCCGGTCGGCGCGGTCGTCGGAGACGATGCGCGCGCCGGGCACCGGACCCTGCGCGACCCGCACCGTGCGGCAGACTCCGGCGCCGGACAGCTCGGCGGCCACGCGGACCGCGGAGTCCGCGTCCGTGCACAGGAACGCGCACGTCGGGCCGGAGCCCGAGACGATCCCGGCCAGCGCGCCGGCCTGCACCCCGGCGCGCAGCGTGCGGCGCAACCCCGGGCGCAGCGACACCGCGGCGGCCTGGAGATCGTTGCCGAGCAGCAGGGCCAGCTGCCGCGGATCGCCGGAGGCCAGCGCCTCCAGCAGCGGTTCCACCTCGCCGACCCGGTTGGGTTTGGACTCCTCGCGCAACCGGTCCAGTTCGCCGAACACGGTGGGGGTCTCCAGACCCCGCCGGTCCAGCGCGATGACCCAGTGGAAGGTGTGCCGGGCCAGCACGGGGACCAGCCGCTCCCCGCGTCCGGTGCCCAGCGCGGTCCCGCCCTGGAGCGCGAAGGGCACGTCGCTGCCGAGTTGCGCGGCGATGTCGCACAGCTCGTCGCGCCCGAGTTCGAGCCGCCACAGGTGGTTCAGCGCCAGCAGCGCGGCCGCGGCGTCGGCGCTGCCCCCGGCCATGCCACCGGCGACCGGGATGCCCTTGCTGATCGACAGCCGCACCCCGGGTTCCTCCGGGTCCCGCTCGCTGCGCTCGGCCAGCAGCCGCACCGCCTTCCAGGCGAGGTTGCTGGGCCCGGTGGGCACCGAGTCCGCGCCCTCCCCGTGCACGTCGATGCCCGGTTCGTCGGCGACCAGGACGGTGACCTCGTCGGTCATGGACACCGCCTGGAAGACGGTGATCAGCTCGTGGTAGCCGTCCGGGCGCGGGTCCCCGACGGCCAGGTGGAGGTTCACCTTGGCCGGGACGCGGACGGTGATGGGCGTTGGAACCACGGAGAGCACTCTTAGAGCGTACGTGTCCGCGGTAGACCGCTGCCGCCTTCCCTGCGCACGCGGACGCGCCGAGGGGCGGCCCACCCGCCGCGCGGTGCGCGCCGCGGGCCGACCGCCCCTCGATCGGTGCCCGGGATCAGGAGGCCGGGATCACCGCCACGCCGCCGTACTTGGCGTTGATGAAGTTCTTGACCTGCGGGGAACGCAGCAGCTCGGCGAGCTTGGCGATGCGCGGGTCCTTGGCCATCTTCGGCGTCGTGACCAACCCGTTGGCGTACGGGTTGCCCTGGGCGTTCTCCACCGCGATGGGCTTGGTCAGCCCGGCCTTGATGGCGTAGTTGCCGTTGACCACGGCCGCGTCGGCGTCGTCGACGCTGCGCGGCAGCTGGTCGGCGGCCAGCGTCTCCAGCTTGATGTTCTTCGGGTTCTCCGCGACGTCGCGCACGGTCGCGTTCTCCCCGGCACCCGGCTTGAGCTTGATCAGGCCCTGCGACTCCAGGAGCTTGAGCGCCCGCGCCTGGTTGGACGGGTCGTTGGGCAGCGTGATCCGCCCACCCGCCGGGATCTCCTGGACGCTGCGGTACTTCTTGGAGTGGATGCCCAACGGCTCCAGGTGCACCGGTTCGACCCACACGAAGTCACCGCCGCGCTCCGCCTGGTACTTCTGCAGGTACGGCTGGTGCTGGAAGTAGTTGGCGTCCAGCTCGCCGTGCGCCAGCGCCTCGTTCGGCCGGTTGTAGTCGTCGAACTTCTCAAGCTCCAGGTCGATCCCGGCCTGCTTGGCGAGGTTGTCCTCCACGTACTGGAGGATTTCGCCGTGCGGTGTCGGGCTGACACCGATCTTCAGCGGCGCGTGCGGGTCGTGGGCCGCCTCGGTGCCCCCACCGGAGCACCCGGCCAGCGAGAGGGCGGCGGCGGCCACCGCGGCGACAAGGCGAAAACGCATTTCAGTCCTTTCTGGACAGCGGAAGGAACGGGCTCGTGGCCCGAAGTTCAGCCGTTGGCGGTACGACGCCGGTCGACGAGTTTCGCCGCGAGGTCGGTGATCAGCTGCAGCGCGAAGGCCAACACCCCCAGCACCACCACCGAGCCCCACAGGATCCGGTCGTCGTAGCCCTGGTAACCGTCCTGGATCGCGGTGGTGCCCAGCCCGCCGCCGCCGATCGCGCCGGCCATCGCGGCGTAGCCGATCAGCGCGACCGCGGTCACCCCGACCGCGCCGACCAGGGCGGCTCGGGCCTCCCCGAGCAGCACCGTCCACACGATCCGCAACCGGCTGGAGCCGGTGGTGATCGCCGCCTCCACCACGGTGAAGCTGACCTCGCGCAGCGCGTTCTGCGTCAACCGCGCGAAGAACGGCACCGCGCCGATGGTCAGCGGCACGATCACCGCGGTGCTGCCGATCGACGTGCCGATCAGCAGCCGGGTGAACGAGGCGAGGATCACCAGCAGCACCACGAACGGCACCGAGCGCACGACGTCGACGACGACGCCGAGCACCCGGTACAGCACCGGTCGCGGGTTCAGCCCGACCGGCGAGGTCAGGTGCAGCAGCACCCCGAGCGGCAGTCCGCCGAGGACCGCCAGCAGGGTCGACACACCGACCATGTAGAGGGTTTCGCCAGTTGCTCCACCAAGAAGTTGCAGGACCTCCGACCAGGGGGTCACATCACTCACGCAGCAGCTCCGTCAACACACACCGGGGCACGACGCACATGCGCATCCCGCTCGATCATCCACTTCAGCGCCGCCTCGGAACGCTCGCCGCTGAGCCCGACCCGGAACTTCGCGACCGGCGTGTCGCCGAGCCGGGTCAGCCCGCCACCGAGGATGGCCAGCTCGACGCCGAACCGGCTGGACGCCTCCGGCAGCAGCGCGCCGACCGCGGCGAAGCCGACCAGCACGACCTCGGCGACCACGTCGTGGTCACCGCCGGTCGGCCGCAGCGGTTCGGCCTGGTCGGTTTCGGGCAGCAGCGTGGTGCCGATCCGGCTGGCGGGGTCGGCGACCAGGTCGAGCACCTTGCCGTGCTCGACCACCCGGCCCTGCTCCAGCACCGCGACGTCGTCGGCGATCCGCCGCACCACCGCCATGTCGTGCGTGACGACCAGGACCGTGACGCCCAGTTCGGAGCGGGCGCGGTCGAGCACGGTCAGCACCGAGTCGGTGGTGGTCGGGTCCAGCGCCGAGGTCGGCTCGTCGGCGAGCAGCACCGACGGCTCGGCGGCCAGCGCGCGGGCGATCGCGATCCGCTGGCGCTGCCCACCGGAGAGCTGGTCGGGGTAGACCGACGACTTGTCGGTCAAGCCGACCAGGTCGAGCAGTTCCGCGACGCGGGCGCGCCGCTGCGGGGCGGAAACTCCGGCCGCTTCCAGCGGAAGCGCGACGTTCCCCGCGGCGGTGCGCTGCCGCAGCAGCGAATCCCCTTGCGGCACAACGCCGATCTGCCGCCGCGCGGCGCGCAGCGCCTTGCCGTCCAGGGAGAGCAGGTCGGTGCCGTCCACGCGGATGGCGCCGCTGTCCGGCTTCTCCAGCAGCGCGACGCACCGGGCGAGCGTGGACTTGCCGGCACCGCTGGGGCCGACGACGCCGCACACGGCCCCGGCAGGCACCTCCATCGACACGCCGTCGAGGGCGCGCAGGGTTCCGCCACCGTTCGGGAAGGACTTGGTGAGGTTCTCGACTGTGATCACGATCGGCTCCACATCAGCTCGCGCGACGCGCCGACGAGGGCGCTCGGTCACGCAGGGGAACAGGTGAGGGCTGAGGTCACACGCCGCGGCGACAGGCGGTCGTGGTGCGCCGCCCGTGGTCGATGACGCGCCGCTGCGTCAGCAGCCTCCTGATGTGAGTGCGCCGGGCTCGCGCCGGTCGGGTGCTCGTCGGGGCCGCAAGCGGGCTGGCTAACAGCGATTTGGTCACCACAGCTCCATCGCTCCTGGCGTTAGCACCTGCCCCCGAGGGGTGGTTGCTGCGGCGTCACTGAGCCAGGTCTCTCGGCCGCTCGGGATGGATTTCCCGAATAGTAGAACCCACTGGCCGTTTCGGACGCAAGTTGATATCGGTCACTTTCCGAAATCGTCCGTTAGATCACACGCTCGGACGAGCGGGAATTTTCTTCCCGAGACGGACGTTCGCGGTGACTCGCTGTAGCAAGATTGCTCCCACAATCACACCGCTCAACGAGTGAAGGAGTGAAATACCCCAGAGGACTGGCGGAAACGCGCCAAATGTGCTAAGCGACCTCGACGATGCGTGCGAAGTCCGCGATGCGCAGCTGCTCGCCGCGCGCGGTCGGGTCGATGCCCGCGGCGCGCAGCACCTCCTCGGCGCGAGCCGCCGACCCGGCCCACCCGGACAGCGCGCCCCGCAACGTCTTCCGCCGCTGCGCGAACGCCGCGTCCACCACGCGGAAGACCTCCCGGCGCGGGGCGGTGGACGGCGGTTCGACGCGCTCGAAGGCGACCAGTCCGGAGTCCACATTGGGCACCGGCCAGAACACGTTGCGCGGCACCGGACCCGCGCGCCGCACGTCGGCGAACCAGGCCGCCTTGACGCTCGGCACGCCGTAGACGCGGTTGCCCGGCTCCGCGGCCATCCGCTCGGCTACCTCGGACTGCACCATCACCAGCCCGTGCCGCAGCGTCGGCAGTTCGGCCAGCAGGTGCAGCACGACCGGAACCGCCACGTTGTACGGGAGATTCGCGACCAGGGCGGTCGGGGCGGCGGCGAAGTCGTCCGCGCGCACCCGCAGCGCGTCCGCCTCGACCACCCGCAGCCGGTCGGCGAACGCCGGGGCGTATTCGGCGGCGGTGCGCGGCAACCGACCGGCGAGCACCGGGTCGATCTCGACGGCGGTGACCGCACCGGCGACCGGCAGCAGCGCGAGCGTCAGCGAGCCCAGCCCCGGGCCGACCTCCAGCACGACGTCCTCCGGCCGGATCGACGCCGCGGACACGATGCGGCGCACCGTGTTGGCGTCGTGCACGAAGTTCTGGCCGAGCTTCTTCGTCGGCCGGATGCCGAGTTCGCCGGCCAGCCGACGCACGTCGGCCGGGCCGAGCAGCGTCGCCTGCTGGTCGTCCACGTCGAAGAACGTACCCGCGCGCACCGCACCACCGACGCGAGGGGCCGTGCGAGCACGGCCCCTCGGTCAGTTCCACGTCGTGCGCCGTCCCGCTGCGGCGCGGGAAAACCCCGCGCGCGCAACGGGTCCGCCGGGCGGCCGGTTACAGGCCGAGCTTGGACGAGCAGGACGGCCAGGCGCCGTACCCGCCACCGCGGGAGTCCCGGACCTTCTCGGCGATCGAGATCTGCTGCTCGCGGCTGGCCTGGTGGGGGTACTGCGCGTACTGGTCGCCGCCGAAGGCGTCCCAGGTCGACTTGTCGAACTGCAGCCCGCCGTAGTAGCCGTTGCCGCTGTTCATCGCCCAGTTGCCACCGGCCTCGCACTGGACCAGCTTGTCCCAGACCCCGCTGTTCGGCGGCTGCTTCCCACCGACGATGACGATCTTGGGCGTGGCCTGCTTGGTGATCTTCTCACCGATCGACTCGCGGCCGACCTCGTCACCGTTGCGGGAGGTGACGCGGGTGAACACGATCTTCTCCCCGGGCGTGCCGGGCGACTGGACGCGCTCCTCGCCCTTGAACATCGTGTTGTCGACGATCTGCTGCACCGGCGGGTCGACCGGCACGGTCACGTTGATCACCGAGCTCGTGGTGCGGTCGATGTGCACCTCGGCGCCGTTGGTGATCTTCTGGTCACCACCGGGGGTGACGTGGTCCTCCGGCCCGAGGTTGAGCTTCTGCTCCTTGACCAGGTCGTCGATGGTGACCGCGGTCGTGGTCAGCTGCCGGGCCGGCTGGCCGCCGTCGAAGACGGTGATGTGCTTGGCCGTGTTGACGACCAGGTCCATGCCGTTCTCGGGCACGGCCATCCCGCGGTCGGCGGACAGCCACGCGCCGTCGGTGTTCACACCGAGCTGGCGCAGCGCCTGGTCGACGGTGACCGAGCGGACCCACTCCTCGCGGTGCTGGCCGTCGACGTTGAGCTTGAGCAGCCGACCGCGGTCGAGGGTGATGGTGTCGCCGTGGTGGATCTTGGCCTGCGGCGACGGGCTCAGCGCGTCATGCGGCCCGACCTGGATGCCCTCGTCGGCGAGCACGTCGCCGACGGTGGAGTCGTAGGTGTTGATGGTGTGCTCTTGCCCGTCGACGTCGACCGTGACGGACTTGTCCATCGCGGCCGCGGCGCTACCGGTCCCGGTCAGCGTGAGCAGCACACCGGCCACGGCGCCCTTGACGAAGCGCCGCTTCCAGGTGGCGATCGCCTCGACCATCTCGGGCGACGGTTCGCCCTCGGTCTCGGTCTCCGCCTCGAAGCCCTCCGGGAGCTCCAGCGGCGGCAGGACCACGGTCTCGGCGTTCAGCAGCCGGATGACCTCGTCTACGTCGACCTCGGCGGTCGAGAGCATGTCCTCGGCATCGGGGCCGAGCGCCTCGTAGATGTCCTCCGGCGTGATCTCCAGCGCGCCCGGCGGCAGGCTCGGGTGGTCCGCGGCCGGGTAGCCCTGGGGCTCCGGGCGCTCCAACAGCCCGACCGCCGTGTGCTGGTCGTCCTGCACCGGGGTGAACCAGTCCGTTGCTGAGTCGAAGGAATCAGCCCAGTAGCCGGTGCCCGTGGCACCGGGATTGCCGGGCTCACCGCGTTCGTTCACAGGGTCGTTACCTCCCGAAGGCGGAAGTCGTGCGCGCGGTATGTCGAGCGCGGGAGTTGCCGTGCGAACTCATCGGCTGCTCCCCCAACTCCTCGCGTGCACGTGACCTTCGTGCTTCGTGTCCGTATCCGACTCCCGTAGCCAAGCGCCGTCCTAGCCGGTCCGCGGCCTCGTTGCCCCGGACCCGCTTCCCCGACGTACACCGGCGGCGACTAGCGGGTGTTCCCCATGACTGGCTTGTCATCGGTTACGAGGCCGAGACTCTAGCGTGATCAAGCGGGGCGGGCCAAGGACCCCGAAAGTGGATGTGATCTGGGTTACGCCGGATTGCCGGGCAACTCATCACGATCAGTAGCGGAGAACTCGTGGAGTTACCCCGTTCAGGGGTACCGTTCCGGCCGCGTTAACAACCCGGCCAACCAGTCCAGTGACATATCACACCAGGTGGCAACGCACAGTTCAGACCGCGTCGACGCGGCACCGCCCGGCTCGCGCGGCGCGCGCACGGACCGGAATCCACGTCCCCCGGAGGGGTGGCCCGGGTACACCGGGGAGAGTTGATCAGAGCGGCAACCCGAGCTTCTCCGCGCACGCGGGCCACGCCCCGAAGCCGCCGCGGGCGTCGCGCAGCGCCTCCGCCACGTGGATCTGCTCGTCGCGCGTGGCCTGGTTCGGCAGGTCGGCGAACCGGTCCCCGCCCTGGGCCCGCCAGGTGCCGAGGTTGAACTGCAGTCCGCCGTAGAAGCCGTTGCCGGTGTCGGCGGACCAGTCGCCACCGGACTCGCACCCGGCGAGCCGGTCCCACATCGCCGCGGCCTCCGGGGCGATGGGCCCGGGTTCCGGCGTCGCCGCCGCCGCGGGCGCGCCACCGAGGAACGCCACCGCCACCACCACCGCGTGCGCGGAACAACGTCGTCGCATGGACGGTCCTGACTGTCGTTGCTCCGGGCAGGGAGATCCCGCGCGGTGGGCGCCGGTGTCCCCCATCCCGGCTTCCACAGTGGACCGTAGGGACGGCTGCCGGAGGCGCAAACTCGCCGCCGGACGACGTCCGATATCACAAGACGGCCGGTGACCGAGCGCTGGATGGGGTTACGCCTGATCGAACCCGAAAGTCCGCTCGGCCGTGGTCGTGGTGGCCACGACGAGTTCTTCCAGACTCATTCCGCGGAGTTCCGCGATTCCTCGAAGGGTGTAGTTGACGCAGTACGGTTCGTTCGGCTGACCGCGGTACGGGTGCGGGGTCAGGAACGGCGCGTCGGTCTCCACGAGCAGCTGCTCCACCGGGACCAGCGCCACCGCCTCGCGCACGCCCCGGGCGTTGCGGAAGGTCGCGGTTCCGGCGAACGACAGCACGTACCCGGCGTCGACGCAGCGGCGGGCGAACTCGCCGTCCCCGGAGAAGCAGTGGAACACCACGGTCTCCGGGGCGCCCTCCTCGTCGAGGATGCGCAGGATGTCCTCGTGCGCCTCGCGGTCGTGGATCATCAGCGGCTTGCCGGACCGCTTGGCGAGGTCGATGTGCCACCGGAACGCCTCCTGCTGGGGTTCCGGCGGCGAGTAGTCCCAGTAGTAGTCCAGGCCGGTCTCGCCGACCGCGACCACTCGCGGGTGGTCGACCAGCCGTTCCAGCACCCCGCGGTCGGCGTCGCCGAAGTCCGCGGTGCGCGTCGGGTGCAGCGCCACCGCCGCGAACACCCGATCGTCCCAGGTGGACGCTTCGACGGCCCACTCCGCGGAGGCGATGTCGTCGGCGACCGTCACCACCCGGCCGACACCGGCCGACTGCGCCCGGTCGACGACCGCGCGCACCTCGTCGGCCGTCTTGGCGCCGCAGGCGTCCAGGTGGGTGTGCGCGTCGACCGCCGGGGCCGGGAGGGCCTCCGGCACCGGCGGCAGTTCCCGCTTCCTGTCGCGCTTGCTCATCGCCGAGGGTTCCTTTCGCAGACCGGCGTCAGCCGCACGTCGGCCCCGGGTGCGGGGCGCTACCGGCACGGCCCCGCACGGCCCGGGGCCGCGCGAACTCAGTCCTGGATCGGGGCCCACTCGGGCCCGGTCTCCCCGAGCTTCGGGTCGAGCTTGGCGAACAGCGGCGTCGGCTTGCTCAGCGGTCGGCCGATCTCGATCTCGGTCGAGGCCCACTTCGCCTGCTCGGCGGCGTAGTCGCCCATCAGCACCGGGTATTCGGCGCCGGATCCGTCCAGGTCGGACACCTCGCGGATCTCCGGCTGCGCCGACCAGACCCCGGTGCCGCCCAGCAGCTCGTGCACCTTCTGCGCCGAGTGCGGCAGGAACGGGGTGAGCAGCGCGTTGGCGTCGGAGACGACCTGCAACGCGGTGTGCAGCACGGCGTCGCGGCGGTCCGGGTCGTCCTTGAGCTTCCACGGCTCCTGGTCGGACAGGTACTTGTTCGCCGCCGAGACGACGCGCATCGCCTCCTGCGCAGCGGCCTTGAACCGGGAGCGGCTCAGGTGTCCGCCGACCACGTCGAAGGCGTTGCGCGCCAACGACTTCAGCTCCTCGTCGGCGGGCCGGGGCGAGGTCGGGGCGGGCACCGCACCGTTGTTCTTCGCGGCCATCGACACCGCGCGGTTGACCAGGTTGCCCCACTCGTTGGCCAGCTCGAAGTTGACCCGGCGGACGAACTCGTCCCAGGTGAAGTCGGTGTCCTGGTTCTCCGGACCGGCGACCGAGATGAAGTACCGCAGGGTGTCCGGGCCGAACTCGCGCAGGAAGTCCCGCACGTAGATCACCGTGCCGCGCGAGGTGGAGAACTTCGACCCGCTCATGGTGAGGAACTCGCTGGAGACGATCTCGTCCGGCAGGTTGAGCTCGCCGAACGGGCCGACCTCACCGCCCTTGTCGCCCTGGCCGTTGTGGCCCATCAGCAGCGCGGGCCAGATCTGGGCGTGGAAGGTGATGTTGTCCTTGCCCATGAAGTAGTAGCAACGCGCGTCCGGCGAGGTCCACCACTGCTTCCAGGCGTCCCGCTGCCCGATCCGCTGCGCCCACTCGACGCTGGCCGACAGGTAGCCGATGACCGCGTCGAACCAGACGTAGAACCGCTTCATCGGCTGGTCGCGCCAGCCGTCCAGCGGGATCGGCACGCCCCAGTCCAGGTCGCGGCTGATCGGCCGCGGCCGCATGTCCTCGACGAGGTTCTGGGTGAACTTCAGGACGTTCGGCCGCCAGTCGGTGCGGGTGGACAACCACTTGCCCAACGACTCGGTGAACGCGGGCAGGTCCAGGAACAGGTGCTCGGTCTCGACGAACTCCGGCTTCTCGCCGTTGATCCGCGACACCGGGTTGATCAGGTCGGCCGGGTCGAGCTGGTTGCCGCAGTTGTCGCACTGGTCACCGCGCGCGCCGTCGTAACCGCAGATCGGGCAGGTGCCCTCGATGTAGCGGTCGGGCAGCGTGCGGCCGGTGGACGGGCTGATCGCGCCGGTGGTCGTCTTCGGCACGATGTAGCCGTTGCGGTGCAGCGCCAGGAAGATCTCCTGCACCACCCGGTAGTGGTTGCCGGTCGTGGTGCGGGTGAACAGGTCGTAGGACAGGCCGAGGCCCTGCAGGTCCTCGGTGATCACCCGGTTGTACTTGTCCGCGAGCTGCCGGGTGGTCAGCCCTTCCTTCTCGGCCTGCACCGAGATCGGGGTGCCGTGCTCGTCGGTGCCGGACACCATGAGCACCTCGTTGCCCGCCATTCGCTGGTAGCGCGAGAAGACGTCCGAGGGCACACCGAAGCCGGAGACGTGGCCGATGTGCCGCGGACCGTTGGCGTAGGGCCAGGCCACAGCGGTCAGCACAGAGGCACTCATGGTGCTTAGCCTACGTTTCGCGCCCTCGCGACCTCGAACCGGTGTCGCGCAGCGCGACCAGTGCGACACGCCCGCCGATCAGCAGCGCACGGGTTCGGGGTGGTCGGGGTCCAGGGCGTTGAGCACGAGGCGGGCGACGTGCGGGTCGAAGGCGACCGCGACGTGCTCGGCGGGGTCGGCCGGGCAGACGTCCTGCAGGACGATGTTGGTCGCACCCGGCAGGTATCCGCTGGTGTACGGCGTGACGAGCTCGTCGTACCTGCTCATGACGGTCGTGTACCGCACGCCGGGCACCGCCGCGCCGCCCGCGTTCAGCTTGGTCAGGAAGTCCGAACCGTGGAAGAACTCCCGGCAGGAACCGCAGGCGGTGTCCGCGATGCCGCCGAGGCCGGGGACCTCCTCGGCGAGCCGGTCCAGCAGTTCCGAGGTGCTGTGCACGGTGGTGCCGTCGTACAGCGGCGTGAGCGCGACGTAGCGGTGCACCTTCGGGGCGCCGCCGAGGAACTTCAGGTAGTACTGCGGCATCACGGTGCCCTCGGAGTGGCCGACCAGGTCGACCTGCCCGGCACCGGTGGCGTCGAGCACCCGGTCGACGAAGTCGGCGAGCTCCGGGGCGCTGCGCTCCATCGGCGCGAACCCGCCCGTGATCGGCGGCAACCCGGGTGGCTTGCCGTAGGTCAGCGCGAACACGCAGTAGCCCGCCTTCGCCAGCTGCGGGGACAGGAAGGCCCAGTTGGTGGCCGCCGCGCCGCTCAGGCCGTGCACCAGCACGACCGGTCGCGGGTGCTGCGGTGCGGGCTTGCAGTTCCAGTCGTTGGCCCCGGGCGGTCCGACCTCCTGGGCGGGAGCCGCCGCGGCGGGCTGGGCCACCGCGCACAGGGCGAGCACCGCCGCCGCCAGCACACCTGCGATCCGCATCGTCCGACCTCACCTCGTCGTGCCGTTCCCAGGGCACAACGGGGCCGGGATGCGGAGGTGACGTCGCTCACCCCGAGATCATCCGGATGGACCAGCTCCTCATTCCAGGTCGGCGCGGAAGAAGTCGACGTTGTACGGCCCCCACTGGCTCATCGTGAAGTACACCGCGGGGCGGTCGGCCGCCCACGGGTGCTGGAACCCGCCGTACAGGGCCGGGTACTCCGAACCTGCGACCAGCACCTCCCCGTCGGTCCACGGGCCGGTCAGCTCCGGCGCGGTGCGCAGCACGATCGCCGCGCGGTGCTCGTCGAGGTGCACCGCGAACCACTGGCCGAAGTGCCGGTTGAACTGCACGGACAGCTCCGCGACCGGCGCGCGCAGCACCGGGGCCGCCGCGAACGGGTCGTCGCTCCAGCCGTCGCCGGTCCAGTACCGGTACGCGGCCGGGTCCAGCAGGTCGGACGCGCCGACCCGGGCGAGGTGGCCGGAGCCGAACCGGCCGTTCGGGGTGCCCAGCAGGTAGACGTGCTCGTCCACCACGCCCGCGAACCCGACCATCTGGAACGGGTGGTCGCCCTCGTCGCGGCGCAGGACGCGGCCGAGCAGACCCGGCCGGCGGTTCGGCCACACCGCCGCGTCGGACTTCGTCCAGGTGCGCCCGCCGTCGTCGGAGTACGCCAGCGCGCCGTAGTTGGTGTGCCAGACGCCGGGCGTGCCCCACTGCCGGACGGACATGTAGTGCAGGAAGTTGCGGCCCCCGACGGCGATGCCGGAGGTCGGGATCACGGTCGACTCGGACGCGCCGGTCCGGTCGCCGGGCAGGATCTGCCCGGCCATCCCGTCCTCGCGCTCGACCACCGAGTCGAACTTCAGGCCCGCGTCCAGGTCGGTGTTCGTGGAGCGGGCGATGACGTTGTAGCGCCAGTCGGCGTGCGGCGGACCGGCACCGTCGCCGCCCCAGCCCTCGCCGTAGGTGTCGCCGAACGCGGCGAGCACGCCGCCGCGACCGTCGTCCCAGAGGATGCCCAGGTCGGTGGCGTGGATGCCGAACCGGCTCGCGGTCCGGTTGCAGGAGTCCTCGCCGGTGATCCTCGTGAGCCTCGTCGCACCAATGACTCGTACCATGCCGCCACCGTACGGAACGGTGTCGTTTCCGCAGGCCAGCCGCGTTCGCCCAGGGGCTAGGGGCGCCTGGGCGAACGCGGTCATACTGACCGGCGTGGAGGTCTTCGCCCGTTCCCTCGCCGGCCGCGCGAGCGCCGAGTCGGTGCTGCGCCGCCTCGCGGCGCGGGCCCGCCGCCGCGGCCTGCCGCCGCCGGCGGCGCTGACCGGTGACTGGTTCGGCGGGTCCGCTGTGCTCGCCCCCTCGGTGGCGGTGACCGCCACGCCGCCGGAGCGGGCCTTCACGACCGTCGACGTCCCGCCCGCCGCGTCGACCGGTCCGGTCGGCGGCGGCTGGTTCGGCTACCTCGGCTACGGCCTGACCGATCCGGGGCGCCACCCGCAGCCGCGGCGGCTCCCGACGGCGGCGTGGGGCTTCAGCGACCACGTGCTGCGCCGCGACCCGGCGGGCCGCTGGTGGTTCGAGTCGCTGGGCGAGGCGGACCCGGACCTGGTCGCGGAGCTGGCCGGTCTCGTCTCCGGCGGCGAGCAGGAGCCGGTGGGCTGGGAGATCGGCGAGGTCCGCACCCCGGACGCCGACCGGCACCGCAAGGCGGTGCGCGGGTGCGTGGAGGAGATCGCGGCCGGGGAGATCTTCCAGGCCAACATCTGCAGCCGGTTCTCGGTGCCGTTCCGCGGTGATCCGCTGGAGGTGTTCGCGGCGGGCAGCGCCGCGTACCGCCCGGCGCGGGCGGCGTACGTGGCCGGCGAGTGGGGCGCGGTCGCGTCGCTGTCACCGGAGCTGTTCCTCGCCCGGCACGGCCGCACCGCGCGCTCCAGCCCGATCAAGGGAACGCTGCCGCGCCGCGGTCCGCAGGACGACGGCAACGCCGCGCTGCTGCGCGAGTCCACCAAGGACATCGCGGAGAACGTGATGATCGTGGACATGGCGCGCAACGACCTCGGGCGGGTCGCCGAGGTGGGTCGCGTGGCGGTGCCCCGGCTGCTGGACGTGCAGCCGCACCCCGGCGTCTGGCACCTGGTGTCGGACGTGCGCGCGGAACTGCCCGCGGACCTGCCGAACTCGGCACTGCTGGCCGCGACGTTCCCGCCGGCGTCGGTGACCGGAGCGCCGAAGGCGCGGGCGCTGGAGGTCATCGCCGAACTGGAGTCGCTGCCCCGGGAGGTCTACTGCGGCGCGGTCGGCATGGTCTCCCCGGTGGCGGGTCTGGAGCTCAACGTGGCCATCCGCACCCTGGAGCACGCCGACGGCCTGCTGCACCTGGGCGTCGGCGGCGGCATCACCGCCGACTCCGACCCGGACCGCGAGTGGCGCGAATGCCTCACCAAGGCCGCCCCGGCGCTGGCGCTGCTCCGGCGGGGCTGACCCCGGTCAGCAAGCGGCGGGAGCCGCTTTCTCTTTCGGTGAGCGGTCTCGCCACTGGCACCGCCGCTGAGGTTCCGCCACTGGCACCGCCACAGAAAGGATCTCCTCAGCCCCGCGCTTCCAGGACGGCGTTGTAGAGGTCCTTCTTGCGGACTCCGGCGAGTTCGGCGACCTCGGCCACCGCGTCCTTGAGCCGCAGGCCGCCGGCGGCGCGTTCCTCCACGCGGGCCACCAGCTCCGCCGGGTCGGTCGAGGTCTCCGCGGCACCGCCGAGCACCACGCTGATCTCGCCGCGCACGCCCCCGGCCGCCCAGGACGCGAGCTCGGCGAGGGTGCCGCGACGGACCTCCTCGTAGGTCTTGGTCAGTTCCCGGCACACCGCGGCGGGACGCTCACCGCCGAGGACCTGCACCGCTTCCGCCAGGGTGTCGGCCAGCCGGTGCGGCGCCTCGAAGAACACGCACGTGCGCTCCTCGGCGACCAGGCGGCCCAGCCAGCGGCGGCGCTCACCGGACTTGCGGGGCGGGAAGCCCTCGAAGCAGAACCGGTCCGACGGCAGTCCGGACACCGCGAGCGCGGTGGTGACCGCGGACGGCCCGGGCAGGCACGTCACCGCCAGGTGCTCCGCGACGCACGCCGTGACCAGCCGGTACCCGGGGTCGGACACGCTCGGCATGCCCGCGTCGGTGACGAGCAGCACGGTGCGGCCCTCCCGCAGCGCGTCGAGCAGCGCCGGGGTGCGCGCGGCCTCGACCGCCTCGTAGTAGCTGACGACCCGCCCGGCCGGGGTGACACCGAGGGAGGCGGCCAGTGCGCGCACCCGCCGGGTGTCCTCGGCGGCGACGACGTCGGCGGATCCGAGCGCGTCGACCAGCCGGGACGAGGCGTCCCGGGCGTCACCGAGCGGAGTGGCGGCGAGCACCAACGTGCCTGGGGCGGGGTCCATGACTCCACAGCGTATTCGCCGCCGCCGGATCGGGGTGCGGCCCGGCCGGTGCCCCTCCCCCTACGATCGGGGCGTGAGCGTCCTCGTCCCCCACCCCGGTGGCCGCCCCGCCGATTCCGAGGAGCCGGTCCGGGTCGGCCGGAAGCCGCCGGCGCGGCGACCGGGCGAGAACGATCCGCGCGTGCTGCTCGACGTGGCGATGCCCACCGACCGGCTGCGCAGCTGGTTGGTCACGGCAGTGATCACGCTGGTCGCAGGCCTGGTGCGGTTCTGGAGCCTCGGTCTGGCCACCGACTACGGCACCCCGGTCTTCGACGAGAAGCACTACGTGCCGCAGGCGTGGCAGATGCTGCGCAACGGCGGCTACGAGGACAACCCGGGCTACGAACTCGTCGCGCACCCGCCGGTCGGCAAGCAGCTGATCGCGATCGGCGAGTGGCTGTTCGGCTACGGCCCGTGGGGCTGGCGGGTGATGGCGGCCCTGTCCGGCACGATCATGGTCCTGCTGATCGTCCGGGTGGCGCGGCGGATGACGCGGTCGACGCTGCTCGGCGCGCTGGCCGGGGTGCTGCTGATCTGCGACGGGCTCAGCCACGTGCAGTCCCGGGTGGGGATGCTCGACATCTTCCAGGCGATGTTCGTGCTGGCCGCGTTCGCGTGCCTGCTGGTCGACCGGGACCAGGTGCGGGAGCGGATGTGGCTGGTCTGCGTGGAGGGCCGCATCGGCGACAGCCGGTGGGGACCGCGCCTGGGCTTCCGCTGGTGGCGGTTCGGCGCCGGGCTGCTGATCGGCCTGGCCTGCGGGGTCAAGTGGAACGGCGTCTACTACATCCTCGCGTTCGGGCTGCTCAGCGTGATCTGGGACGCCCTGGCCCGCCGCTCGGCCGGGGTGCGTCGACCGTGGCTGGCGGCGCTGGTGCGCGACACCGGGCCCGCGCTGTGGTCGCTGCTGGTGATCCCGCTGCTGGTGTACTTCGCGACGTGGGCGGGCTGGTTCGCCAGCGAGACGGCCACCGACCGGCACGCCGTGCTCGTCTCCGACGACGTGGGGTTCGGCTTCCTGCCGGACGCGCTGCGCTCGATGCTCTACTACGAGCTCAACGTGCTCAGCTTCCACGAACACCTGGTGACCCCGGCGAACCCGCACCCGTGGGAGTCGAAGCCGTGGGCGTGGCCGATGGGCATGCGCCCGATGCTCTACTACTACGAATCCGGGGTGCCCGGCTGCGGTCGGGCGAACTGCGTGTCGGCCACGATGCTGATCGGCACCCCGGCGATGTGGTGGCTGGCGCTGCCGGTGGCCGGGTGGGCGGTCTGGCGCACGGTCGCGAGCCTGGACTGGCGCTACGCCGCGGTGCTGGTCGGCTACGGCGCGGGTTACCTGCCGTGGTTTCTGAACCTGGCGCGGCAGATGTACTACTTCTACGCGACGCCGCTGGTGCCGTTCCTGGTGCTGGGCATCGTGCTGGTGCTGGGCGAGGTGTTGGGCACCGCCCGGGACCACTTCGAACGCCGCCGGACGGGACTGCTCGCGGTGGCGCTGTACGTCGGCCTGGTGGTGGCCAACTTCGCGTGGTTGTGGCCGATCCTCAACGGTGACCCGATCACGCAGGAGCACTGGCAGGCCGAGTTGTGGCTGCCGTCCTGGCGCTGACGGGCGGTGCCCGCTCCCGCTACAGCTCGCCGAGCGTCTTGCGCAGCGCGGCGACGGCGTCGACGATCTCCTCCGGCCGCACCGACAGCGGCGGGCGGAACCGCAGCGAGTCGGGGCCGGACGGCAGGAACAGCGTGCGGTGCCGTTCGCGGGCGACGGCCAGCGCGCGGTCCCGCATCGCCGGGTCGCGGAAGCTGATCGCGCACATCAGACCGCGCCCCCGCGCGTCGCGGACCAGCGCCGGGAACTCGGCGACCAGATCGCGCAGCTCGGACAGCAGCACCTCGCCCATCTGGCGGCTGTGCTCGAACAGGCCCTCGCTCTCGACGACCTCCAGGACGCGGGTGGCTCGGACCATGTCGACCAGCGAACCGCCCCAGGTGGAGCTGAGCCGGCTGGCCTCGCGGAAGGCGTTGTCCGGCAGCTCCAGCACCCGACGTCCGCCCATCACCCCGCACACCTGCATGCGCTTGCCGAAGGCCACCAGGTCGGGCTCCAGCCCGAGCGCCTGGTGCGCCCACGCCTGACCGGTCAGCGCCCCGGTCTGCACCTCGTCCGCGACGGTGAGCACGTCGTGCTCGCGGCAGAGTTCCTGCACGGCCCGCAGGAACCGGGGCCGCAGGTGCCGGTCGCCGCCCTCGGCCTGGATCGGTTCGTAGACGAAGCACGCGATCTCCGGTCCGTACCGGCGCAACGCGGCCCGCGCGACGTCCAGGGCGGCGAGCTCCTCGGGCAGCAGTTCCGCGCTCTCCCAGCGCTCCCCGGGTTCGACGGCGGGGCTGGGGATGCGCGGCCAGTCGAACTTCGGGTAGTCGCGGACCTTCGCGGGATCGGTGTTGGTCAGCGACATGGTGTAGCCGCTGCGGCCGTGGAAGGCGTGCTCCAGGTGCATCGCCCGGCTGCCGCGGACGGCGATGCCCGCGCGGGCGTTGACCTTGGTCTTCCAGTCGAAGGCGACCTTCAGCGCGTTCTCCACGGCCAGCGCGCCGCCGTCGATGAAGAACAGCAGCGGCAGCGCGGGGTCGCCGACGACGCGCCGGAACGTCTCGGCGAACCGGGCCTGCTCGACGGTGGCGAAGTCGGGGTTGGACGGCTTGATCCGCCCGGCCCGGACCAGCGCGGCCTCGAACTCGGGCGTGCTCAGCCCGGGGTGGCCGTGACCGAGCGGTGCGGAGCTGAAGAACATCGTCATGTCGAGGTACTCGGTGCCGTCGCGCTGGTCGCGCAGGCGGCATCCGGACCCGGCGTCGAGGTCCACGACGATGTCCATGAGGTCGCCGGTGACGTGCGCGCGCAGCGACGTGACGGCGTCGGCCGCGGAGGTCGGTGCTGGTGCCACGTCTCGGACGGTCTGCTGAGCGGTCATGTCGGCCTCCCGGCATCGCAGGCGGTGTGTCGGCCATCACTGGCGTCAAGGAACAATTACATCAGGAAGTCGTCAGGATTCAATGTTCTTCGGCAAACGCTCCGCTAAGGAGAAAGATTTTCTTTCGGTCGGTCAGTACGATCACGCTCCGCCACGTTGTCACCCGACTGATATGTGTCCTGCATCACTCTTGCCAACCTCGTGCGACGCGGCGCGTCTTCCGAACGGGATCCCGGAACGGATGCACGCAGACAGGGAGATGGACGAGATGAGCAAGCGCAGGAACCTCCGCAAGACCGGTGTGCTGGCCGGGGTCGCGGCTCTCGCGGGGCTCGCCTTCGCCGGAGTGGCCCAGGCGATGCCCGGCGACCACCCGGACTACGACCAGTACTGCAAGGCCGACCAGCTCGACGTGACGATCACGCAGCTGGACCACGCCATGGGCAAGACCGGCGCGGACGTGGTGTTCACCGCGAAGCCGGGGCAGAGCTGCCTGCTGACCGGTGCGCCGGGGCTGACCTTCAAGGACTCCGCGGGCAAGCCGCTCGACATCGCGGCCCGCACCGCCCCGACGCAGGACCAGCCGGTGCGGGTCGACCAGGGCCACCAGGCTTCGGCGGCGTTCAGCTACCGCACCGTCGACATGAACACCGGCCAGCCGCTGACCGGCCCGACCCCGGCGACGGTCGAGGTCGCCCTGCCCGGCCCGACCAACGCGTACACGGTGGACGTGCCGTGGGCGTCGCACACCCAGGTGCCGGGACCGGTCGACGTGACCGCGGTCGCCGCCCGCTGACGCACCTCGATTCGGGCCCCGCCGGAGGCGCGCCGGCGGGGCCCGTTCGCACTCGTGCTCAGTGCCTGTCTTCGAACTTGGTTCCGACAGGGCGGGGTAAGCGGCGCCAGCCGCTTTCTCTGTCGGTGAGTGGTCTCGCAACCGGCACCGCCGCGGGTTCTCCGACGAGCACAGCGGCGCGTCAGCGCCTCGTTGGGGGGCGGTGGTCGGGCGACGGGCGGGCCGCTGAGAGCCTGTCTTTGAACCTGGTACCGAAGGGTTCTCGGCAAGCGGCGCGAGCCGCTTTCTCTTTCGGTGAGCGGTCTCGCAGCTGGCACCGCCGCGGGTTCTCAGCGGTCGTCTCGCGAGGACAGCCCCGACGTGGTGTAGGGGGCTACATGATGTCGGGGCTCCCGGAGCCGAGACGGCCGCTGAGGTTCCGCCACCGGCACAGCCACCCAAAACGAGTTCAAAGACAGGCACTCAGACCGCCGCGGGTTCCCGCCGCGCGGCCCGCACCGCGATCGGCAGCGCGCAGGCCGCGGCGAGCAGCCCGCAGGCGGCGACCGCACCCCAGCCGGAAGAGCCCCACAGCCGGGTGCCCAACCCGGAACCGGCCGCGATGCCGAGGAACCGCGTCACGAAGTAGAGCGTGTTGAGCCTGCTGTGCTCCGCGCTGCCCCGCGAGAACAACAGCGCCTGGCTGACCACCTGGTTGCCCCACACGCCGACGTCGAGCAGCACGGTGCCGACGACGAACCACCACACCGAGCCCTGCCCGACCAGCAGTGCGAGCCACCCGGCGAGCACCGTCGTGATCAGCACCACCTGGCCGGTCCGGGCGCCCCGCCGGTCGGCGAGCCGGCCCGCCATCGGCGAGGTCATGGCGCTGGAGGCGGCCACCAGCCCGAACAACCCGATGACCGCCGGCCCGAACCCGAAGTTCCGGGTCAGCACGAACGACAGGGTGTTCCAGAACGCGCCGAACGCGCAGCCGACGAGCGCCCCGGCCAGGCAGGTCCCGGCCACGCCGCGGTCCCGGAACAACCCGGGCAACGAGCGCAGCAGCACGCCGTAGCGCAGTTCCGGCTCGGTGCCGGGCGCGGACGGCAACCGCAGCACCAGGGCGAGACCGGTGACGATCATCAGCACGACCGAGCACCAGTACACCTGCCGCCAGCCGGCGAACTCGCCGAGCACTCCGGCGTACGCGCGCGAGGCCAGCAACCCGGTCAGCAGGCCCGCTTGCAGGACTCCCACGACCCGACCGGTGCCCTGCCCGCTCAGCGCCACGCCCAGCGGCAGCACCAGCTGCGGAACCGGGGTGAGCAGCCCGATCGCGGCGGAGGCCACGACCAGCCAGGTGATGTTCGGCGCGCTGGCCGCCGCGGCGAGCGCGAGGGTGGTCAGCCCCATCAGCGCGAGGATCAACGGGCGCCGGTCCAACCGGTCGCCCAGCGGCACGAGCAGCAGGATTCCCGCCGCGTAGCCGATCTGGGTCGAGGTCGCGCACAGCCCGGCGGTGGCCTCGGACACCGCGAAGTCGTGGGCGACCTGGTCGAGGACCGGTTGCAGCAGGTAGATGTTCGACGACGTCACCGCGCAGGTGACGGCGAGCAGGATGACGAGAGCACGCACGTGCCGAAAAGCTAACGTCGCGCCGGGCCGGCCGCCGTCGCGTTCGCACCACCCGCTGTCGCGATCGGATCAGGTCTCGAAGTACCGGCTCGGCCGCACCCCGAGCGCCCTGGTGAACATGGCGGTGAAGGCGCTGGGACTGTCGTAGCCCAGTTCCGCCGCGACCTCGGTGACCGGCCGCCGCTCGGCGAGCATCCGCACCGCCGCCAGCAGCAACGCCTGCTGCCGCCACCGGCCGAGGCTGTACCCGGTGGCCTGCCGGAACCGGCGCGCCAGCGTGGTCCGGCTGACGTAGCTCCGCTCGGCCCACTCCTGCAGCGTCCCGGCCTCCCCCGGCCGTTCCGCGATCTCCGCGCAGATCGGGGCGACCAGCGGATCGTCGGGCATCGGCAGGTGCAGCGCCGGGACGGCGACCGGTTCCAGCTCGTCGAGCAGCAACGACAGCACCTTCCCGTCCCGCCCCTCGGCGTCGTGGTCGACGGGGATGCGCGTGGCGGCCTCGATCAACTCCTTCAACAACGCGCTGACGGCCACCACGGTGCACGCCGCGGGCAACCACGGCCGCGCGTCCTGCTCGACGTACAGCGTCCGCATCGTCACCGGTCCGGAGGTCCGCATCGAGTGCCGCACCCCGGCGGGCACCCACACGGCCCGGTTCGGCGGAACCACCCAACTCCCGGCCCCGGTCGTGACGGTGATCGCCCCGCTGGTCCCGTAGATCAGCTGCGCCCGCCGGTGCCGGTGCGGCGCGATCACGTGCCCGTCGGGCAGATCCCGCGCCATCGCCGCGACAGGCCCCGGGGTCACCTGGTAGTCGTCGCGGTCCTCGCTCTTGCCGAACAACGCACCCCCCGGAATCGCACCCGACCAGAAAGTAACCCGGGTGGCCGCACCGCCCCACCACGGGCCCGACTTCGATTCCATTGTGGACAGCGCGTGCGTGCGGGTTCCGGCCGGAACCCGCACGCACGAGTTTCAGTCCCAGCTCAGGGAAGCGCCGGACTGGTACTCGGTGACGCGGGTCTCGAAGAAGTTCTTCTCCTTCTTCAGGTCCATCGCTTCGGACATCCAGGGGAACGGGTTGTCGACCTCGGCGAACACCGGCTCCAGGCCGAGCTGGGCGCAGCGCCGGTTGGTGATGAAGTGCATGTACTGCTCGCACAGCTCGGCGTTGAGGCCGAGGATGCCGCGCGGCATGGTGTCGCGGCCGTAGCCGACCTCCAGTTCGCAGGCTTCGACGAGCATGCCGCGCACCTCCTCCTGGAACTCCCGGCTCCACAGGTGCGGGTTCTCGATCTTGATCTGGTTGATGCAGTCGATGCCGAAGTTCAGGTGGATCGACTCGTCGCGCAGGATGTACTGGTACTGCTCGGCGATGCCCACCATCTTGTTGCGCCGCCCCAGGGCCAGGATCTGCGCGAAGCCGGTGTAGAACCACATGCCCTCGAAGATCACGTAGAAGGCGATGAGGTCGCGCAGGAACGCCTGGTCGCGTTCCGGCCCGCCGGTGGTGAAATCGGGGTTTTCGAGGTTCTGGGTGTAGCGCAGCGCCCAGGAGTCCTTGTCCGCGATCGACGGGATCTCCCGGTAGGCGTTGAACAGCTCGCCCTCGTTCAGCCCCAGGCTTTCGCAGATGTACTGGAACGTGTGGGTGTGCACGGCCTCCTCGAAGGCCTGGCGCAGCAGGTACTGCCTGCACTCGGGGTTGGTGATGTGCCGGTAGACGGCGAGCACGATGTTGTTGGCCACCAACGATTCCGCGGTGGCGAAGAAGCCGAGGTTGCGCTTGAGCATCAGCCGCTCGTCGTCGGTGAGCCCGTCGGGCGACTTCCACAGCGCGATGTCGGCGTGCATGGACACCTCGGTGGGCATCCAGTGGTTGGCGCAGCCGGCGAGGTACTTCTCCCAGGCCCAGCCGTACTTCATCGGCAGCAGCTGGTTCACGTCCGCGCGGGCGTTGATCATGGCCTTGTCGTCGACGTCGACGCGACCGCCGGTGCGGTCGATCTCCCCCAGCCCGGAGGTGTCGACGTGCGTGGGCTCAACAGTCATCTCCGAAATCCCTCGTCGCGTGGTCGGTGGGCCGGACGTGCGCCGGCCGGTGCGGTGCCGCGATGCCCTACTGGCAGGCTTCGCAGTCGGGGTCGTCGATCGAGCACGCGGCGGGCTCGGCGGTCGGCGCCACGGCGGGCACCGCGTTGAGCTTGCCGTCGGTGCCGCGCAGGGTGCTCTTCTCCACCGAGGTCGCGGCGGTGGACCGCAGGTAGTAGGTGGTCTTCAACCCGCTGCGCCAGGCCAGCCGGTAGAGCTCGTCGAGCTTGCGGCCGCTGGGCTCGGCCAGGTACAGGTTCAGCGACTGCGCCTGGTCGATCCACTTCTGCCTGCGCGCGGCGGCGGCGACCAGCCAGTGCGGCTCGATCTCGAAGGCCGTGGCGTAGCGGCGCTTGAGCTCGTCCGGGATGCGGTCGATCGGGCCGAGGACACCGTCGAAGTACTTCAGGTCGGCCACCATCGCCTCGTCCCACAGCCCGGCCCGCTTGAGGTCGGCGACCAGGTGCGGGTTGGCGACGGTGAAGTCGCCGGACATGTTCGACTTGACGTAGAGGTTGCGGTACGGCGGCTCGATCGACTGGTTCACGCCGCAGATGTTGGCGATGGTCGCGGTCGGGGCGATGGCCATCACGTTGGAGTTGCGCATCCCGTCGGCGCGCACCCGCTCCCGCAGCGCCTCCCAGTCCAAAGTGGATGAATAGTCGAACTCGGCGTCACCGCGGGATTCCGCGAGCAGCCGCAGCGAGTCGATCGGCAGGATCCCCCGGCTCCACAGCGAGCCCTCGAACGATTCGTAGCGGCCGCGCTCGGTAGCGAGCTCGCTGGAGGCGGCGATGGCGTGGTAGCTGATCTGCTCCATGCTGCGGTCGGCGAACTCCACCGCCTCCGGCGAGGCCGCCGCCAGCCCCTGCACGACCAGTGCGTCGGCGAAGCCCATCAACCCGAGCCCCACCGGCCGGTGGCGCAGGTTCGAGTTCCGGGCCTCGGGAATGGTGTAGAAGTTGATGTCGATGACGTTGTCCAGCATCCGCACCGCGGTGCGGGTGGTGCGCCGCAGCCGCTCGTGGTCGATGCCGTCGACGGTGACGTGCCGGGCCAGGTTGATCGACCCGAGGTTGCACACCGCGACCTCGTCCTTGCTGGTGTTCAGCGTGATCTCGGTGCACAGGTTCGACGAGTGCACCACTCCGGCGTGCCGCTGCGGGGAGCGCAGGTTGCACGGGTCCTTGAAGGTGATCCACGGGTGCCCGGTCTCGAACAGCATGGTCAGCATCCGCCGCCACAGGTCCACCGCGCGGACCTGCCAGAAGACCTTCAGCTCGCCGCGTTCGGCGGCCCGCTCGTAGTGGCGGTAGCGCTCGGCGAACTCGGTGCCGTAGAGGTCGTGCAGGTCCGGGACCTCGTCCGGGGAGAACAGCGTCCAGGTCTCGTCGGCGTGCACGCGGCGCATGAACTCGTCCGGCACCCAGTTGGCGGTGTTCATGTCGTGGGTGCGCCGCCGGTCGTCACCGGTGTTCTTGCGCAGGTCGAGGAACTCCTCGACGTCGATGTGCCAGGTCTCCAGGTACGCGCAGGCGGCGCCCTTGCGCTTGCCGCCCTGGTTGACCGCCACGGCGGTGTCGTTGGCGATCTTCAGGAACGGCACGAGCCCCTGCGACGTGCCGTTGGTGCCCTTGATGTGCGCTCCCAGGCCGCGCACCGGCGTCCAGTCGTTGCCCAAACCGCCGGAGTACTTCGCCAGCAGCGCGTTGTTGCGGTACGCCTGGAAGATCGAGTCCAGGTCGTCCTCCACTGTGGTCAGGAAGCAGGAGGACAGCTGCGGCCTGGTGGTGCCCGAGTTGAACAGCGTGGGCGTGGAGCACATGAAGTCGAACGACGACAGCAGTTCGTAGAACTCGACGGCGCGGGCTTCCCGGTCGTCCTCGCGCAGCGCCAGCCCCATCGCCACCCGCATGAAGAACGCCTGCGGCAGCTCGAACCGGGTGCCGCGGTGGTGCAGGAAGTAGCGGTCGTAGAGGGTCTGCAAGCCGAGGTAGTCGAAGCTCAGGTCCCGGTCGGCCCGCAGCGCCCGCCCCAGGCGGTCGAGGTCGAACTCGGCGAGCCGCGGGTCCAGCATCTCCAGCTCGACACCGCGGCGCACGTAGTCGGCGAAGTAGGACGGGTAGAGGTCCCGGATCTGCTCCTGGTCGGCCTCCCGCGCCGCACCGGCCAGGTAGGACAGCGCTTCGCCGCGCAGCTTGTCGAGCAGCAGGCGCGCGCTGACCCGGGAGTACTCGGGATCCCGCTCGACGAGGGTGCGCGCGGCCAGCGTCAGCGCCTCGTCGAGTTCGGCGGTGCTCATCCCGTCGTAGAGGTTCTTCCGGGTCTCCTCCAGGACCGGCGCGGGATCCACCTCGTCGAGTCCGGAGCAGGCCTGTTCGGTGATGGTGCGCACGCGCTGCCAGTCCAGCGGCCGCGTCCGGCCGTCGGAGTCGGTGACGGTCAGCTCCGGCGGTTGTGCCGCTTCCGACGCCGATTCGGTTCCGGACGCCGCGCGCCTCGCCTCGGCGCGCTGCTCCCGGTACAGCACGTAGTCCCGGGCGACCTGGTGGTGCCCGCCGCGCATCAGCGCGAGCTCGACCTGGTCCTGGATCTGCTCGATGTGCAGCAGCGTCCCCGGACCCGCGTGCCGCAGCAGGGAGTTCTGCACCTGCTCGGTCAGCTCGGCCACCAAGCGGTGCAGCCGCGACGATGCCGCGGCGCCGCCGCCCTCGACGGCCAGGAACGCCTTCGTCAGCGCGACCGAGATCTTGCCGGGGTCGAACCCGGAAATCGAACCGTCCCGGCGCAGGACTCGGACGTGCGCCGTCTCGGGCCGGTCTGCGGTCGGGGTGCTGGTGGGCGATTCAGCCACGGGACTCCCTCTCCCTCGCGAAGCTCTTACCAGCGCCCGGGGACGCTGGAGGCGCGCGAGGGCGCGCGGCGGCACCGCGACCCGGATTCCCGCCGTCGTCCCTCGTCCGCGTCGGCCCTCCCGCGAGGCCCCGGACACCGCGCACTCTCGTGCGCACACCGATGGCAGGTCTTCGGACTCGCGGGCACCCGGCCTGCACAGGCCGACACCTACTGGCCGTCGCTTCCCAGGCGCCTGCGGCGCCCAGTGCGTGATGACGGCGGTCGTTCCCGCTCACCGCTGCGGGGCAGTCCCGGACTCGCACCGGGTTCCCTCTCACCCCACTGACCCCGTGCAGGGCCAGTGGACCATCAGCGGAACGCATACTACATCTTGTGTCCGGCAGTACTGATCCGCCCCAAGATGCGCGTGTCGCGGAAGATCTCCCGAGAGAGCGGCGGCCCGGCGGACCGGGCGTGAACCCCTGCTCGGACGATGCGGAGCCGTCACCGGAGGCGGACGCTCGTCGATCCGGAGGTCACCGAACTCAGCCGGCAGTTGATTCGGCGCCATTCGCGCCGGGACTGAAGTAGTGGCCCTTGTCGAGGTCCTCGATGAGGCCCGGCTCGGTCGGGGTCCAGCCGGTGACCTGACGGGTGATGGCGTTGGAGACCGGCGTGTCAGGTTTGAGAAACATCCCGAGGAACCCGAAATGCTCGTCGACCTGGTCCATTGGCACCGACTGCACCGGGAGGCCGAGGTGTCGCCCGATGACCTCGGCGATCTCGCGCAGCGAGATCCCCTCCTCAGCCACCGCGTGCAGGTAGCCGCTCGGCGCGACCTCGATGGCCAAGCGGAAGAGCCTGGCGGTGTCGCGGACGTGCACCGCCGACCATCGTGACGACCCATCGCCGGGATAGCCCGAGACGCCCGTTTTGCGGGCGATCTGGATGAGGGCCGGGACGAACCCGTTGTCGCCCTCTCCGTGATTGCTCGGCGCCAGACGGAGCACCAACGGACGCAGGCCCCGATCGGCGAGCGCGAGTGCGGCGTCGTCCGAGGGCTGTCGTGCCGCGATCGGGGCGTCCGCCGACGGCCGATCCCGCTCGGTGGCGGGGATCCCGTTGCGCGCGAGCCCGGCGGTGCCCGTCGCGATCGCGAAGGCGCCCCCGGACGGCAGCGCCTCGCCCATCGCCTCGATCGTCGCGACATCGGCCGCGACGGCGTCCTCCATGCGCCCGGCAAGAGCGAGGTCGACCGGGAACGCCAGGTGGACTACGGCGTCAGACGCCGCGGCAGCGCCGCGCAGCACGTCCAGATCGTCGATGCTGCCGCGCACCTCCGTGGCGCCCGCGGCCTTGACGGCGGCCGCCGACGCCTCCGAACGCGCAAGCCCGGTGACCTCGTGGCCCGCGGCAACGAGCTCCGGAACGACCGCAGAACCGACCCATCCCGACGCACCGGTGACGAAAACCCGCACAGGTAGAACCTCCAGCCTCGTTGCCAGGAGCTGAATCCTCGCCAGCAGCCGTGGGAGCACATCCGAGTTGAGCTGCTCGCGGGCGTTCAGCCGGACCTCACGCGCGCGCCGCGACGCGCGCACTGATGCGGAGTCTAACCACTCTCGCCATCGGAGCAGGCGGAGCTCGTTGGACTGCTCCAGCGTGTCCTGGACGCTCACGACACGGCACGACTCGGGCTTGCGGACTCTTAAGAAAACCCTTTGCACGCAGCAGCCTTCACGCCGGGATTGCTGGAAGGCCCGCCAGGAACACGAAGCCGGCCACACCGACCGCGCCGCGCTCGACGAGCAGCCCACCACACCCGGCCACGCTCACCGAAGTCGCCGACAACATCAACGAGATCATCACCGACGGCACGCGGACCAACGCAAAGCCCTCATCGAAGCCCTGGTACCCAGGTCGAGATCACCGGATCAGACCGGCTCATCCCGGTCTTCCGCATCCCCACCCCGAGAACAACGAAGAGGTGACCGATTTGGTAGGCCCAACGCTTCAGAACACGAACACCAGCGGAGAGCTGGTTCATGAGCAGGCCGGGAACAAAACAAAGGGTGCGGAGCCGACGAAAAACGGCCACCGCACCCTGGGGGTCTACGGGGGCTGGGCCCCCGTAAAGACATCAAGGCTGCGGGAAGATGACCAAAGGTCATCGAACAGCCTCGCCGTGGAGCTGAGGGGAATCGAACCCCTGACCTTCTCGATGCGAACGAGACGCGCTACCAACTGCGCTACAGCCCCTTGTTGAGTGCTGCAAGCAGCTTAGCAATCCACCCGATCAGCACTCACACCCACCCCCCTCTTCACGGCGACGGCCCTACTGACCTGCTGCTCTGCGGTACGGGGCCCAGGCGCGCTCGTCGAGCTCGTCGAACATCGGGTCCTCGTCGTCGATCTCGACGGGCACCGCGTGGCGCATCGGGGCACGGGAACCGCCGCGTCGGGGTTCCGGCTCCTCGTCGACCTCGTCGATGTCGGCGGTCTCCTCGTAGTCGTCGTAGCCCTCCGCCTCGTCGTAGTCGCCCTGCTCGCGGGGAGCGCTCAGCCGCGCCAACCGCCGGGAGCGGACGTCCTCCTCGATGCGGACCTGGCGGCGCAGGTAGACGAGGTAGCCGACCAGCGCGATGTCCGTGATGGCGTGCAGCCACCACAGCCCGGCCCAGACCAGCCCGGCCAGCAGCGCGGTGGTGACCGCCGCCAGCAGCATCGTCACCACGATGCGCTGCCTGCGCGCGTACTTCACGCGCGCGGCGAGCGCGGCCGCCTCCGGGTCGAAACCGCCGCGACCCGGGCGGTAGCGCCGTCCGGCGCGGACGTCGTCGCTGTGCACCTGCCGCCAGGATTCTTCCTGGTACTCGTCGACGTCGACGGCGTCGTCCTGCTCCGTGCCAGGCATGCCGTACGCCTCCTCCACCTCGTCGGTCTCCGCGGCACCGGGTGCCGCCGGTCGCCGGTCGCTTCCCCGCCGGACCACCCTGGCCGCCAGCGCGGAGTCGGTGGTCTTGGACACTTCCTGGCGGCGGCGAGCGAACATCGGGACCAGCACCACCAGCCACGCCGCCGCCAGCGCAGCGAAGATCAAAGAGCTCATGCCTCGCCACCTCCCCCTGGCCGCCGACAGCACACAAGGCTGCTGACGCCACGCTAGTCACAACCGACACTCCTGTCTCGGAGGCGCGCCGGGCTCCGCTGGTTCCGCGGTGCCGGGGAACCACCACGAACAGAGCAGCGAGAACGCCATCGGCACCGCGACGGCCGCTGCCTTACCGCCGAACGGACGTATCCCACCCGTCCTTTCGGGGGTATGGACGGCTTCGCGGCTGGTGACGATCGGTGAGCAAGATCTCGGGAATCACGGCCGGCGGGCGCGACCGGAGCGGACCAGCGCGGCGACCGCGCCGTCCGGGATCTCCTCGGCGGTGACCGCGTAGACGTAGTGATCGCGCCAGGCACCGGCCACGTCGAGGTAGCGGCGGAACAACCCCTCGCGCCGGAAACCGGACTTCTCCAGCACCCGCACGCTCGGCTCGTTCTCCGGGCGGACGGTGGCCTCCAGGCGGTGCAGGCCGACCGGCCCGAAGCAGTGGTCGACGGCCAGGGCGACGGCGGCGGTGGCGACCCCGCCGCCGGCCAGCGCCTCGGTCACCCAGTAGCCGATCCAGGCCGAACGCAGCGCGCCGCGCACGATGTTGCCGACGGTGAGCTGCCCGGCGAACTCGCCGTCCACGGTGAGCGTGAACGGCAGCGCGACGCCGCGCCGCGCCATGCCGCGCAGCGCGCTCCACTGCGCGGGCCAGGCCATGACCGCGTTGCGCTCCTGCCAGCTCCCGACCGCGGTGGGCTCCCAGCGTTGCAGGTAGTTCCGGTCTCGCAGCCGGATGCGGCTCCACGCCGACGCGTCGCGCAGCCGGGGCGGGCGCAACGACACCGCACCGCGCTCGGTCAGCAGCGGCCCGAGCCGGGCCGGCCAGCCCGGGTGGCGTCCGAGCGGGAACTGCTCGGCGTCGGCGGAGTCCATCGGCCCCTCACGCGCGTTGGGACAGGAACCGGACCTGCACGTCCTCGCCCGCGGCCACCTCGGTCACGTCGTCGTCCACCACGATCAGGCAGTTCGCCTCGGCCAGCGACGCCAGCAGGTGCGAGCCCGAGGTCCCCACGGGCTGCACCAGGTAGGCGCCGTTGTCGGGATCGCGCAGCAGTTGCCCGCGCAGGTAACCGCGCCTGCCCTTGGTCGACGCGATCGGCGACAGCAGGCTCGCCGAGACGGTGCGCCGGTGCGGGTTGCTCTTGCCGAGCGCGGAACGGATCAGCGGCCGCACCAGCACCTCGAAGACGACCAGCGCGCTCACCGGGTTGCGGGGCAGCACGAAGGTCGGGATGCGGTCGGGCCCCAGCCGTCCGAACCCCTGGACGGAGCCGGGGTGCATGGCGACCCGCGTGGTGTCCAGCTCGCCGAGATCGGCCAGCGCCGCCCGGACCTCGTCCCCGGCCTCACCGCCGGCACCACCGGCGATGATCACGATCTCGGACAGCAGCAGCCGCCCCTCGACGACCTCGCGCAGCCGCCGCGAGTCGCCGCTGACGATGCCCACGCGGGCCACCTCAGCGCCCGCATCGCGGGCGGCGGCGGCCAGCGCGTAGGAGTTGACGTCGTAGACCTGCCCCTGACCGGGCGTGCGGTCGACGTCGACGAGTTCGTCGCCGACGCAGATCACCGAGACCCGGGGGCGCGGGTGCACCAGCACCTTGTTGCGGCCGACCGCGGCGAGCAGGCCGACCTGGGCCGATCCGATCGGGGCGCCGCGGCGGACCGCGACGTCCCCGGTCTGCACGTCCTCGCCGGTGCGACGGACGAACGCCGCGGACGGCACCGGCTGCCGCACGGTCACCTTCGCGGGGTGCTGGTCGGTGTGGTCCAGCGGGACCACGGCGTCGGCCAGCGTGGGCATCGGCGCGCCGGTGGCGACCCGGACCGCCTGCCCCGGCTGCAGGCGGCGCGGCTGGCGCGAACCCGCCTGGATCTCCCCCACCACCGGGAGCACGGTCGACTCGTCGACGGCGCCCTGCACATCGACGCTGCGCACCGCGTAGCCGTCCACGGCCGCCTGGTCGAAACCGGGCAGCGCCTGCTCGGCGACGACTTCCTCGGCGCACAGCAGTCCCTGCGCCTCGGAGATCGCCACCCGCACCGGCGCGGGCCGGACGGCTGCCGTGAGTACGCGCGCGAGCTGCTCGTCCACTGACCTCATGGCTGTCGACCTCTCCCCGCAGGCGGCGAGCCGACGCGTGCGATCAGCTTCGGCTCATCCGCTCGACGAGCCAGTCCCGCAGGTCCGGCCCGTACTCTGGATCCTCCAGCGCGAAGTCCACCGCAGCTTTGAGGAAACCGCCAGGATTTCCCAAGTCGTGTCGCCCACCACGATGGACGACGGTGTGGACCGGGTGGCCTTCGGAGATCAACAACGCTACGGCATCGGTCAGCTGGAGTTCACCGCCGGCACCGGGCTCGATGCGCTTGAGCGCGTCGAACACCTGGCGGTCGAGCAGGTAGCGACCCGCGGCGGCCAGGCTCGACGGGGCTTCTTCCGGGGCGGGCTTCTCGACCATGCCCCGCACCCGCTTCACGTCGTCCTCGTCGGTGTCGTCGACCTCGAAGACCCCGTAGGAGGAGGTCTGCTGCGGCGGCACCTCGAACGCGCACAGCACGCTGCCGCCGTGCTTGGCGCGCACCTCGGCCATCCTGCCGAGCACTCCGCGCGGCAGCACGAGGTCGTCGGGGAGCAGCACGGCGACCGCGTCGTCGGCGTCGGTCAACTTCGGTTCCGCGCAGCCCACGGCGTGCCCCAGCCCCAGCGCCCTGTCCTGCACGGCGGTCTCGGCCTCGATCAGCGCGGGCCCGCGGCGCACCTTGTCGAGGAGGTCCTTCTTCCCGCGCTCCTCCAGGGTGCGTTCGAGCTCGGGCTGCGGGCGGAAGTACTCGGTCACCGCCTGCTTGTCCGGCGAGGTCACGATGACGAGCCGCTCGGCGCCGGCCGCGGCGGCCTCGGAGGCAACCAGTTCGATCCCCGGGGTGTCCACCACCGGGAGCAATTCCTTGGGCACCGCCTTGGTCGTCGGCAGGAAGCGGGTGCCCAGACCGGCGGCGGGCACGATCGCAGTGCGGAACGCTGGGGGGCTGCTCATGGCCGTCAAGCCTATCGGGCATCCCTAAAGTGAGTCTGTGAGCTCTCTGGGAGAAACGTGGACGACCAAGGTCGAATGGCGGCGTGCGCTGCGGCGACGGCGCCGCGAGCTGGCCGGAACCACACGTTCGGCCGAGGACCGGGCGCTGCGCGGGGCGCTGCTGAGCTGGCTGCGCGAGCGCGGCATTCGCACGGTCTGCGGATACGTCCCGGTGCGCGGTGAGCCGGGATCACCGGAGACGCTCGACGCGGTGCTGGCCGAGGGCTGCCGGGTGCTGCTGCCGGTCGTGGTGGGCGCCGAGCCGCTGGACTGGGCCGACTACACCGGCCCGGACTCGCTGCGCCCCGCCGACCTCGGACTGCTGGAGCCGGCCGGCCCCCGCCTCGGGCAACGGGGGATCGCCGAGGCGGACGCGGTGCTGATCCCGGCGTTGGCGGTCGACCACCGGGGGATCCGGCTGGGGCAGGGCGGCGGGCACTACGACCGGTCGTTGCCGCTGGCCGCCCCGGGTGCGCTGCTGGTGGGAGTCGTCCGCGATGAGGAGTTCGTGGCGCAGCTGCCCGACGAGCCGCACGACGTGCGGCTGGACGCCGTCCTGACGCCGGAGCGCGGGGTCGTGCCGCTGCCGGTTGTGACATAAGAGTGTTTGCGCTGGGCACCTGTTGTGACGCATCATCGAGTTAGCACTCGGTATGCTGGAGTGCCAAAACCTGAGACTGCCGGAGGTTGACGGCCGTGCCCACCTACCAGTACGCATGCACCGAATGCGACCACCGCTTCGAGGCGGTGCAGTCGTTCAGCGAGGACTCGCTGACCGAGTGCCCGGAGTGCACCGGTCGCCTCCGCAAGCTGTTCAACGCCGTGGGCATCGTCTTCAAGGGCAGCGGTTTCTACCGCACCGACAGCCGTTCCTCGGGTTCGTCGTCGAGCACGACGTCGAACTCCGGGTCGTCCTCGAACGGCTCCTCGTCCAGCGGATCGTCGTCCGGCGGCTCCTCGTCGGGGGGATCGTCGGACTCCGGCTCGTCGAGCTCGTCGACCCCGGCGGCCGCGGCTTCCTGACCCGACCTCCGCGACCTCCGGCCGAGGCCGCCACGAACGCCGATCGCGCAACGCGCGGTCGGCGTTTTCGCATGCCCGGCCTTCCCAGCACGTGCCCCGACCGGAGCAGCCGAGTTGTCCACAGCGGACCCGGTTGTCCACAGATTCCGATATTGACCCTGTTGCCGGGTTTTCGGCCTGCCTAGCGTCGATGTCGATCGACTTTTCCGGCATGACGGGAGAAGACCCATGGCACGGCAGGACATCCGGCTCGACCCGACCGTCCACGATCGACTCCGCGCCCTGCTGCGGTTCACCCGCGGCGCCCGGGCGCTCGCACTGCGCAGGATCGCCGCGGTGCTGCTGCTCCTGCTCGCCTTCGCCCTGGCCCTGCTACCGCGGCCTGCGGAGACGCGGACGACGCGCCTGGCTGAACAACACGTGGACCTCGTCACAACATTAACTCGATCGTGCCTTAAATCCGGTGACGGCGAGCAGTCCTGCCGTCCGCTCCCCGTTCTCGTCGAAAAGCGTCCCCACCAGCGGGAACGGGCTCACCGGACGATCCCCTCGGCCGGGTCGCCGAGGGACGCCGCAGGTCATTCGACCGGGGCTTCGACAGCTACCCTCCGCCGGGTACCTGTCACGCGCTGGTCCCCGGCAGATCCGGCGCGTCATCCGTCCGGGATCCCTCCTGGCAACACCCCTGGGAAAGGAGCTTGAGCGTGCTCAAGGGCTTCAAGGACTTCCTGATGCGCGGCAACGTGATCGACCTGGCGGTCGCGGTCGTGGTCGGAAGCGCGTTCACCGCCATGGTCACGGCGTTCACCACCAACATCATCAAGCCGGTGATCGCGGCGACCGGTGGCGGGAAGGTGACCGGTCTGAGCATCCAGCTGCGTGCGGGCAACGAGGCGTCGATCATCGACTTCGCGTCCGTGATCAACGCCTTCATCACGTTCTTCATGACCGCCGCGGTGGTGTACTTCCTGTTCGTCGTGCCGATGAAGAAGATCCAGGAGCGGCGCAAGAAGGACGACGAGGAAATCGACCCGACCGACGTCGAGCTGCTCACCGAGATCCGCGACCTGCTCCGCCGGCAGCAGGGTCTGCCCAAGGTCACCGGCCTGGCCAGCGACGAGGACGAGACGACCGCGAAGGTCGACGCCAAGGTGGAGGCCACCACCGACGGGCACAGCAAGAACTGACGTCCGTCACCGGTCGTGGTGCGGCGGACGGTTCTCCCGGTACCAGCGGTCGGAGTCGGGGGCGGGAGCGCGGTCCGGCCGGTCGTCGGAAGTGGCGTCCGGCAGCACGTCGCCGAAGATCTCGGCGAGCCTGCGCCGCCGCTCGGCCTCGCCGGCACGTCGTTTCGGACGCTGTTCGCTCACGGTTCCATCGTCCCCCACGCCCGGCCGCGCATCGGCGACGGGCGGCCACCGACCCGAACTCAGCGCATGTGATGTGGGCTACAGTGTTCGTGTCGGCGGGTCAGGTCCGCGGTCGCCGACACGTCTCGGCGAAGCAGCGGCCGGAGGAGGCAGGGCGATGAGTTTCCTCGACAAGGCCAAGGAGATGGCGCAGCAGGCGCGCAGCAGGGCCGGGGAGATGGCCGAGAAGGCGGGCCCCAGCGCGGCCAAGGGACTCGATGCCGCGAAGTCGCGTCTGGACAAGGCCACCGGCGGCAAGTACCACGACAAGCTGGAAAACGTCAGCAACAAGGTCGAGGGCCTGCTCAAGCGGGACCAGCGCCCCGGTGGCCCCGAGGCGAGCTGACCGGCGGCCAACGGCCCGAGATACCTGAACGTGCGCACACGCGACGGTGGCGGCCCCTTCCGGGTGCCGCCACCGTCGTCGTTCGGGGCCTCGTCAGGCCGTTTCGAGCCCGGACAGCTGCTCGATCACGTGGGTGACCAGCGGCGTCAGCGTCGCCATGCCGTCGCGCACCGCAGCGCGGGACCCCGCGAGATTGACCACGAGGGTGCTGCCGGAGACCCCGACCAGACCGCGCGACACCCCGGCGTCGACCGCGCCCGCCGCCAGGCCCGAGGCGCGCAGCGCCTCCGCGATGCCCGGGATGGGCCGGTCCAGCACGCCCGCGGTGGCGTCCGGTGTGACATCGCGCGGCGACACCCCGGTGCCGCCCACGGTGATCACCACGTCCACCCCGCCGATGACGGCGGTGTTCAGCGCATTGCGGATGTCCACCGTCTCCCCGGCCACCGCGACGGTGCCGTCGACGATGAAACCGGCTTCCTCCAGCAGCTCGGTCACCAGCGGACCGATGCTGTCCTCCTGCTCACCCTGGGCGACCCGGTCGTCGACGACGACCACCAGAGCCCGCCCCAACCGCTGTGCGCTGCGTTCCATGCCGGTAACCGTAGTGGCAAGCTGCTGGCCGGTCAGACCCAGTGAAGCGACTAGTTCCGCGGAATCGGTCAGATCGACCAAACGCCGCGCCCGCCCGGGCTCGACGGTGCCGGTCGTATCGGACACTGCTCCTCCCCAGTTCTGCACGTGTGGATCGCGTCGACTTCTCGTCGGTGCGCTCTGGACGAACGCACCGACCGGCCGCGCCGAGCGACGCGGAGGGGGCGAGCCACCCGGTGCGGCCGGTGGTGACCACGGCCGAGGTCATCGGCCGCGAGTTCGGATGCCAGTCGCGGCGCGGACCCCGCCGCCGCTCGGACTTACTGGCCCTTGTCGCCGTTCAGCGTCGCCTGGACCGTGCGGTCGCCGCCGACGCCGCTGATCGTCAGCGTGACCTTGTCGCCCGGGCTGTGGGTGCGGACCGCGGCGACCAGGCCGTCCATGTCCTGGACGACGCGGTCGTCGACCTTCGTCACCAGGTCGCCGGGCTTGAGGCCCGCCTTCTCGGCGGCCCCGCCGGGCACGACGTTGTGGATGTAGGCCCCGGGCTGCGGACCGTTCGTGACCGTGACGCCGAGCGAAGCGTGCGTGGCCGAACCGGTGTTCTTCAGCTCCTGAGCGACGCGCTTGGCCTGGTCGACCGGGATCGCGAAGCCGAGTCCGACCGAACCGCCCTGCTCCTGGCCGGAGCCCGGGCTGTAGATCGCGGAGTTGATGCCCACCACACGGCCGTCCATGTCGACCAGCGGGCCACCGGAGTTGCCCGGGTTGATCGCCGCGTCGGTCTGCAGCGCGTTGAGCACGCTCGACTGGTCGCCGTTCTCCCCGCCGGCCCGCACCGGCCGGTCCTTGGCGCTGATGATCCCGCTGGTCACCGTGCCGGACAGGCCGAACGGCGAGCCGATCGCCACCACCGGGGCGCCGACCGCGAGGTCGTCGCTGCGGCCCAGTTCGGCCGGGGTGAGCCCGGTGATGTCGGCCTTGACCACGGCCAGGTCGGAGTCCGGGTCGGTGCCGATGACCCGCACCGAGGCGGTGCGGTTGTCGTTGAACGTCGCGGTGATCCGGCCGCCCTGACCGGCGCTGGCCACCACGTGGTTGTTGGTCAGGATGTAGCCGTCGCTGCTCAGCACGATGCCGGAGCCCTCACCCGAGCCGCCGAACGACGCGACCTGCAACTGGACGACGCTGGGCAGCACCTTCTGCGCGACCTGCTGCACCGACCCCTGCGGCGCGGTGCTCGCGCTGCGCGCGGGTGCCGGTTGGTCCAGCGCCGTGACGCTGGAGCTCCCGCCCCCGCCGAGCTGGTACCCGACGTAGCCACCGACACCGCCGCCGATGAGCCCGGCCGCCAGCGCGAGCACCGCGGCGCCCGCGACCAGGCTGTTGCGCCGACGCGGCGCGCCGTGCTCGCTCTGCACCGGGGGCATCGCGCCGTAACCCGGGTTCCACGCCTGCGACTGGCCCTGGTACGGGTGCTGCTGCGTCTGGAACTGCTGCGTCGAGTACGGCGGGAAGTGCTGCTGCGCGGTCTGTTCCGGCCCGCCCTGCTGGTGGGGCTGGTCCTGCTGCGGCGGCACCCCGGCGGCTGGCGTGTCACCGGCGCTCGCGGCGTGGCCGCCCTGGGCCTGCGATTGCGGTTCTTCCGGCTGGTTGCCGGACGATCCCGGGGTGTTGTCGGTCATGGTTCCACTCTGCGTCGACGAGCTGAGAAGTGCCTGAGACCCGGCTTGGAAGCTCCCGCGAACCGACGGGCCGTGCCCGAGATCACCGGCGCAACCGGTCCGCGATCTGCTCCGGGGTGACGTCGTTGACCCACACTGCCATGCCGGACTCCGAGCCCGCCAGGTACTTGAGCTTGTCCGCCGACCTGCGGATCGAGAAGACCTGCAGGTGCAGCCAGGACAGGTCGCGGCCGGTGCGCACCGGCGCCTGGTGCCAGGCGGCGATGTAGGGCAGCGGGCGCTCGTACAGCCCGTCCAGCCGGCGCAGGACGTCGAGGTAGGTGACGGCGAAGTCGTCGCGCTCGGCGTCGGTGAGCGCCGGGATGTCCGGCACCTGGCGGTGCGGCACGACGTGCACCTCGACCGGCCAGCGGGCCGCGGCGGGCACGAAAGCGGTCCAGTGCTCGGATTCGACGACGACGCGGCGGCCGTCGGCCCGCTCGGCGGCCAGCACGTCGCCGAGCACGTGGCCGCCGTGCCGGGCCCGGTACTCCTCCGCGGTGCGCAGCATCCGCTCGGTCTTCGGCGTCACGAACGGGTACCCGTAGATCTGGCCGTGCGGGTGGTGCAGCGTGACGCCGATCTCCTCGCCGCGGTTCTCGAAGCAGAAGACCTGCTCGACACCGGGCGCGGCGCCGATCTCGGCGGTGCGGTCGGCCCACACGTCGACCACGGTCCGCGCCCGCTCCGGGCTGAGCGCGGCGAACGAGGAGTTGTGGTCGGCGGTGAAGCACACCACCTCGCAACGCCCGCGCGCCGGCGCGGACGGCACCATCGGCATTCCTTCCACTGTGGACGGCTCTCCCGGAACCTCTTGCGCGAACGAGGGGAACTGGTTCTCGAAGACGACCACGTCGTAGTCGGACTCGGGGATCTCGGTCGGACGCCCGGGCGTGCTGGGACACAGTGGACAGAGCTCGGCCGGGGGCTTGTAGGTGCGGGTCTGGCGGTGCGCCGCGATCGCGACCCACTCACCGGTCAACGGGTCGCGGCGCACCTCCGAGGCGGGCGCCTGCGGCGGCAGGTCCCGGGTGTCCTCGGCGGTGCGCGCCGCCACCGGATCGGTGTCGAAGTAGATGATCTCCCGACCGTCGGCCAGGTGCCCAGCCGTGCGCTTCATCACTCGTCCTCCCCGTCCCGCCGGTCGGCGCCGATCTCGGCCAGCAACAGCTCCACGTGCTCGGACAGCACCCGCCGCGCCTCGGCGGGCAGGCCGTCGTCGCTGATCAGCAGGTCCACCTCGTCGAAGTCGACGATCGTCGAGATGCCCACGGTCGACCACTTGGAGCTGTCCGCGACCACCACCAGCCGACCCGCCGCCTCGGCCAGCGCGCGGTTGGTCTCGCTCTCGTTCAGGTTCGGCGTGGTGAAGCCGGCCCGCTCGGCCATCCCGTGCACGCCCAGGAAGACCAGGTCGAGGTGCAGCGAGCGCAGCGACTGCACCGCGACCGGGCCGACCAGCGCGTCCGACGGGGTGCGCACTCCCCCGGTCAGCACCACGGTGCGGTCGGCGCGACCGCGCTGTTGCAGCGCGTCGGCGACGCGCACCGAGTTCGTCACCACGGTCAGATCGGCGACGTCGTCGAGGTGCCGTGCCAGCGTCCAGGTCGTGGTGCCCGCGGACAGGCCGATCGCCGTGCCCGGCCGCACCTGCTGCGCGGCGAGCCGGGCGATCGCCTCCTTCTCGGCGAGCTGGCGGACCGACTTGGCCTCGAAGCCGGGTTCGTCCGTGCTGCGCCCGATCGTCGACGTCGCGCCGCCGTAGACCTTCTCCACCAGACCGCGGCGCGCCAGGGCGTCCAGGTCCCGGCGGATCGTCATGTCCGACACGCCGAGCCGCGCCACCAGGTCGCTGACCTGCACGGCTCCGGTGCGCCGGATCTCGTCGAGGATCACGTCCTGGCGTTGCCGAGCGAGCACTGCACCCATCCCGTTCCCGAAACCACTTGACACATCAAGTCAACACGAAACAACACTACCCGCACAGGTGTACGGGAAAACAGCGGGTTCGCCACGCCGTCCTGACGGTCAGCTGTTCATTGCTGTTTGGTCTCGGGCGTGTTTCCCGGCAGCGACATGCGCAGCAGCGCACCGCCCTCGGGCGCCTCCCCGGCCCACACCGTGCCGCCGTGCCGCTCGGCGACCTGCTTGACGATCGACAGGCCCAGCCCGGACCCCGGCAGCGTGCGCGCGTCCGAGGACCGGTAGAACCGCTCGAACACGTACGGCCGGTCGGCCTCGGCGATGCCCGGCCCGCCGTCGGCGACCTCCAGCGCCGCGAAACCGGTGCCCTCCTCCGGCCGCAGGCCGACCCGGACCGTGCCGCCGTCCGGGCTCCACTTCGCCGCGTTGTCCAGCAGGTTCAGCACCGCCCGCTCCAGCGCGGTGGCGTCGCCCATCATCTCCCACGGCCGCAGGTCCACCTCGAACTCCACGCGCTGCGCCCGGCGGCGGACCCGGCTCAACGCGCGCTCGACCACGTCGGTGAGCTCGACGGGCTCGTGGACCGTCTGCGGGGTGTCCTCGCGGGCCAGCTCGACCAGGTCGCCGACCAGCGCGGACAGCTCGGTGATCTGGGCCTGCACGTCGGCGAACATCTCCTGGCGGTCCTGTTCGGACAGCTTCGGGGCGTCCGGCTGCGCCGAGGCCATCAGCAGTTCCAGGTTGGTGCGCAACGAGGTCAGCGGAGTCCGCAGCTCGTGCCCGGCGTCGGCGACCAGCCGCCGCTGCCGCTCCTGGGACTCCGCCAGGGCGGTGAGCATGCCGTTGAAGCTGGCCGTCAGCCGGGCCAGCTCGTCGTCACCGCTGACCGGGATCGGCCGCAGGTCGCCGGTGAGCGCGACCCGCTCGGTGGCCGCGGTGAGCCGCTGCACCGGCCGCAGACCGGCGCGCGCCACGGCGGTCCCGGCCGCGGCGGCGAGCAGGATGCCGGCGCCGCCCATCACCACGAGCACCACGCTCAGCTGCGCCAGGGTGCGCTGGGTGGGTTGCAGCGACGTGGACATCACCAGCGCCGCGTTGTCCCCGGTGGGGACCGCGACGACGCGGCTGTTGGTGCGCTGGTCGGTGCGCAGCGACTTGGCCGACTGGTGCCGGGCGACCGCCACCTCCAGCAGCGAGGTCGGCGGCTTGTCGACCGGTCCGATCTCGGTGCCGTCGGCGTAGACGACGCTGATCTTGAAGTTGGCGGCGGCGTAGAACGCCACCGGCACCTGCTGCAGGTCCGGGGTGCGCACCAGCGGGCCCGTCGCGGCCTCCACCGCGCGCGTCGACAGGTCGTCGTCCACCTGCTGGTACAGGCTGTCGTGGACGGTCACGAACGCGGCGATGGACACCAGCGCGACGGCCCCCGCCACGCACACCGCGGCCAGCCACGTGACCCGGTTGCGCAGCGAGACCCGTTGCAGGCGGCCGTTCTTCACCTCGGACTCGGCCAGGTCGGGCGGGGGTGGAGCGGGAACTGTCACGGCGGTGTCTCACGAAGCACGTAGCCGACGCCGCGGACGGTGTGGATGAGCCTCGGCTCGCCCTCGGCCTCGGTCTTGCGGCGCAGGTATCCGATGTAGACCTCCAGCGCGTTGCCGGAGGTCGGGAAGTCGTAGCCCCACACGTCCTCCAGCAGGCGGCTGCGGGTGAGCACCTGCTTGGGGTGCCCCATCAGCAGCTCCAGCAGGGCGAACTCGGTGCGGGTCAGGCTGATCGGGCGCTCCCCGCGGCGGACCTCCCGGGTGCCCGGGTCCAGTTCGAGGTCGGCGAAGCGCAGCACGGCCGGCCGCGCCTCCTGCTCGATGTCCGCCGGGCTCGCCCGGCGCAGCAGCGCGCGCAGGCGGGCGAGCAGCTCCTCCAACGCGAAGGGCTTCGGCAGGTAGTCGTCGGCGCCCGCGTCGAGCCCGGCGACCCGGTCGGAGACGGCGTCGCGGGCGGTCAGGACCAGGATCGGCAGGTCGTCACCGGTGCTGCGGAGCCGCCGCGCGACCTCCAGGCCGTCCAGGCGCGGCATCATCACGTCGAGGACCATGGCGTCCGGCCGGTTGTCCGCCAGCAGATCCAGGGCCTGTTGACCGTCCGCGGCGAGGTCGACCTGGTACCCGTTGAACTGCAACGACCTTCGAAGCGACTCGCGCACGGCACGATCGTCGTCGACGACGAGGATGCGCATGCGCACAGTGTTACTCGTCGCCCTGAGAAGCAGCTGAGAAGGTGCCGAGTTCGCCCATCCATCCCCCTCAGGCGTGACGTACGCCTCGATCGGTGACGACTCGGGCAGCGGATGCGCGGACGCCGGGAGCCACCGATCGGTGGCTCCCGGCGTCGCGGTGCGTCAGCGGGTGTGGAAGTAGCGGACCAGGGCGCGCGGCACGAGCTTGCGCTCGCCGTCGACGACGATCGGCACCAGGTCCGGCGCCGTCGCCTTCCACTGCGAACGGCGGTGGCGGGTGTTGCTGCGGGACGTCTTCCGCTTCGGAACGGCCATCGGGATCTCTCCTCGGGTCGGCGGTCAGGACGGTCGGCGGTCGCCGTAGCGGCGGCGGAACTTCTCCACCCGCCCCTGCGTGTCGAGCACCTGGCGGCCGCCGGTCCAGAACGGGTGCGAGTAGCGGGTGACGTCGACCGTCACCAGCGGGTACGAATTGCCGTCCTCCCACGTCACGTACGTCTCGGACGTGGCGGTGGAGCGGGTCAGGAACCGGTCTCCGGTGGTCCGGTCCTGGAACACCACGGGGTGGTAGTCGGGGTGGATTCCGGGTTTCACGCGCACTCCTCGGGTCAGTTCCCGTGACCGGTGTCACGGAGCGGTTCGGCGGTGGTGGCGGGGTCGTCGCCGCAGGGGTCGGTGTGCCACTCCACGAACGGGTCCTCGTAGGTCGCCCAGACCTCCTGCCCGGCGGCGAGCTCGTCGTCGGTGAGCAGGGCGTGCCGCAGGGCGCGGACGATCTCCCGCGGGTCCGCCTCGTGGGCGATCACGACCAGCTCGTGCATCCGGTCGCCGTAGTAGTCGTCCCAGTTCAGCGAGGCCCGGACCTGGCGCTCCGGGGACAGCTCCGAGCGCTGCTCGGGTTCCAGCGCGGCCAGCCACGGTCCGGCGTGCCCGACGCCGAGTCCGCCGCCGGCGGACTCCAGCCACAGCGCCACGTCCGGCTGGCTGGCCACCCACACCCGGCCCCGGGCGCGCACCACGCCCTCCAGCAGCACGTCGAACGCCTCGTGCAGCCGTTGCGGGTGGAACGGGCGGCGTTCCTCGAACAGCAGCATCGACACGCCCGCGTCGGTGTCCAGGGACGGCTGGCCGCGCAGCAGCGGCCCGTGCGGGCCGTCCACCTCGCCGCGCCGGGCGTCCAGCGGGACCCGGCCGACCAGGTCGGAGAACCGCAGGTCGGACAGGTCGGCACGGGGCGCGGTCGGGGTGAGGCGGCTGATGACCGCCTCGGTGCGCACCTGGGTCCACCGGTCCGTCGAGCCGACGAGCACCACCGCGTCGGCGAACTCGACCTGGCCGACCGCGACCTGCGCGAGGGTGCGTTCGTCGTCGGGGCTGCCGCCGAGGCCGCGTTCGACGAGCTCGGTCTCGCCGGTCGCGTCCTCCAGCCAGGTCGGCACGTCCACGGCGGTGACCACGGCCCGGACGTCGACGTCGTCGTCGACGGGGCTGCTGTCGACGACGACGTGCCGGATCGCCCAGCAGATCGCCTCGGGTTCCAGCGCCGGGTCGAGCTGCACGACGATGCGCGACACCGTCGGGTCGGCGGAGAGCCGCCGCAGCAGCGGCAGCATGTCCTCGCGCAGCGTGCAGGACACGCAGCCGTGCGCGAGTTCGAGCACGAAGGTGCGGTCGGTGTCGCCGTGCCGCACTCGGCGCCGGACGACGCCCTGCGTCACCTCGCGCAGGTCGTGGTGCACGAGGGCGGTGCCCGCCGGGTCCTCCCGCCACGCGGCTTCGGCGGTCGCCGCGACGTGACCAGCGTGGATGCCGGACACCACGACCAGCGGAGTGCGCCGGTCGGCGGCGGACCGGCCCCAGGACGGCTCGGTTTCCATCCCCCACCTCAATCGACAACGGTTTTCATCTGACGTCCGGACACGCTACCCTGTTCTGCGGTCTAAACGAAAATGGATGTCGTTATCGAGAGGTGCATCATGTCCGTCCGCTGCCAGGTGACCGGGAGGAAACCCGGCTACGGCAACCAGGTCTCCCACTCGAACAAGCGCACCCGCCGCCGCTGGCTGCCCAACGTGCAGCGGCGCCGCTACTGGCTGCCCTCGGAGGGCCGCTACGTCCGGTTGCGCGTGTCGACCAAGGGGATGAAGACCATCGAGCGGCGCGGCGTCGAGGCCGTCGTCGCCGAGCTGCGGGCCCGCGGGGAGCGCGTCTGATGGCCGCCACCGACCTGCGCCCCGTGATCAAGCTCCGCTCCACCGCCGGAACCGGCTACACCTACGTGACCCGCAAGAACCGCCGGAACAACCCCGATCGGCTGCGGCTGCGCAAGTACGACCCCATCGCCCGCCAGCACGTCGAGTTCCGCGAGGAACGCTGACCCGGAAAGGAACGGCCAGGTGGCCAAGAAGTCCAAGATCGTGCGCGACCGCCGGCGCCGCGAGGTCGTCGCCCGCCACGCCGAGCGGCGCGCCGAGCTCAAGAAGATCATCACCGCCCCGAGCAGCACCTCGGAGCAGCGCGACGCCGCGCTGCGCGAGTTGCAGCGGCAACCCCGCGACGCCAGCCCCGTCCGGCTGCGCAACCGCGACCGCATCGACGGGCGGCCGCGCGGCTACTTCCGCAAGTTCGGCCTCTCCCGGGTGCGGCTGCGCGAACTCGCGCACGCCGGTGAACTGCCCGGCGTGACGAAGTCGAGCTGGTGATCGGCATGCGCACCCCCGACCGCCGCAACCGCCGCAAGCCGAACCTGCTCCGCCGCGAAGGCGTCGCGCACGTCGACTGGAAGGACACCGCGCTGCTGCGCAAGTTCCTGTCCGACCGCGGCAAGATCCGGTCCCGCCGGGTCACCGGCCTGGACCCGCAGGAGCAGCGCGACGTCGCACGGGCCATCAAGAACGCCCGCGAAATGGCGCTGCTGCCCTATCCGTCACCAACGCGCAAATCCTGATCACAGCCCGTCTTCGCACCCGTTCTGCGTGGCGGTGCCGGTTGCGAGACCACTCGCCGGAGGGGAAGCGGCTGGCACCGCCTGTGCCACTCCCCTTCCGGGAGCAGGTTCAGCGACGGGCACTCACGAGGCCGCGGGGAGGGGCGTCGCGGTGCCCCTCCCCGCGGCCGCGCCGCCGCAGGGCAGGATGGTCGGCGATGACCACCGCTCGACGAGTACCACCGATCACTGACCACACCCCTGTCGGCGACCTCTACGAGGTGATCAACCGCCGCCGGGACGTCCGCGCGGAGTTCACCGGCGGCGAGATCCCCGAACCGGTGCTGCGCCGGGTCCTGACCGCCGCGCACAGCGCACCGAGCGTCGGCCTCTCCCAACCGTGGGACTTCGTGCTGGTGCGCGACGAGTCGACCCGGCGCGCGTTCCGCGAGCACGTGCTCGCCGAGCGCAGCGTCTTCGCCGCCCAGCTGCAGGGCGAGCGGGCCGAGACGTTCTCCCGCATCAAGGTCGAGGGCATCGTCGAGTCCTCGATGGGCATCGCCGTCACCTACGACCCGGACCGCGGCTCCCCGCAGGTGCTCGGCCGCCACGCCATCGCCGACGCCGGGCTGTACTCGGTGTGCCTGGCCATCCAGAACCTGTGGCTGGCCGCCACCGCCGAGGGCCTCGGCGTGGGCTGGGTCAGCTTCTACCGCGAGGAGTTCCTGCGCCGCCTGCTCGGCATCCCCACCGGCGTCCGACCGGTCGCCTGGCTGTGCGTGGGTCCGGTCCGCGCGCTCGCCGACCGCCCCGATCTGGAGCGGCACGGATGGCGGCGCCGCCTGCCCCTGGAGGACGTCGTGCACTACGAGAAGTACGGCCCTCGTCTCACCCGGTAGTCTGGCCAGTGACCAGCGTGTGACATCGCGTAGCGCGACGAGGTGAGCCCCTGCGAGGACGTGGTGCAGCAGGATGATCCGCTGTTGGCGGGGTACGTGCCCGCCCAGGACCGCTTGGTGCGGTCCCTGCTGGATTCCGGCCGCTTCGCCGAGGCAGGCGTGGCGTTCGACGAGCTCGTCGCCGCCGGTCCCAGCATGGTCGGCGAGCAGTGGAACCGCGCGACCGTCCTGGTGCACCGCGCCTCGCTGGCGTGGCGGCTGGCCCACATCCCGCTCGCGCTTGAGCTGGCCGCCGAGGGGTGGACCGAACTCGACGTCGACCGGCCGCAGGGCGGCTGCGCGGCGCACACCATCAGCATGCTCGGCTACCTGCTGGAGACGATCGGGCACCGCGGTCCCTCGCTGGAACTGATGTCCCTGTCCGTGCAGGTCGCCCGCGAATCCGGGGAGTGCTCGGCGCTGGCGCACTGCCTGAACCGGGAGGGCAACGCGCGGGTCTTCCGGGCGGTGACGCGCCCGGACGACTCCGCCGAGCAGTTCGCCCGCGCCCGCGACCTGCACGGGGAGGCCCATTCGCTGGCCAAACCGGGACAGGTGAAGCGCTCCGCGCTGGCCGGCTACGCGCGCGCCCTCGCGGGCGTCGGCGAGATGGACAGGGCCGAGCGCGCCGCTCTGGAGGCGCTGGCGCTGGGACGCGCTGCCGACGACTGGTTCACCTCGTCGGTCGCCAACTGGGTTCTCGCGGTGGTGCGCCGCGCGCAGAACCGGTTGGAGGAGGCCCGCACCTTCGCCAGCCGTGCCCTGGACAGCGCCGAGACCATCCGGGACACGATGCTGATGATGCAGTTCTCCCTGGACCTGTCGGCCATCTGCGAGGAGCTCAACGACCCGGTCGGCGAAAGCGCCGCGCTGCGGCGCACCGTCGCCGCCAGTCGCACCGCGGTGGACCTGCTGCAGGAGGGCCTCGGCCAGGCGCTGGAACAGCGCCGCGTCGCGGTGCAGGCGCAGCGGATGGCGATGGCGGCGCGGGAGGCGGCGCTGCGCGACCCGCTCACCGGCCTGACCAACCGCCTCGGCCTGGAGCGCCGCGCTCCGGGCCTGCTGGAGAGCACCGCGGCGCAGGGCCGCGTGCCGTGGCTGGTGCTGGTGGACATCGACTGGTTCAAGGAGATCAACGACGCGGCCGGGCACGCCGCGGGCGACATGGCGCTCCAGGAGGTGGCCTTCCTGCTGCGGCGCGAGTGCCGCGTCGACGACCTGGTCTGCCGCTGGGCGGGCGACGAGTTCGTGATCCTGCTCGTCGACGCCGACCAGTCGGCCCGCGATGCGGGCCCGCTCGTGGCCGAGCGGATCCGCGCCGCGGTGGAAGCCCACGACTGGCGCCTGGTCCTCGGCCGGAACATGCGGCCCCCGACGGTGAGCATCGGCGTCGCCGCCGGTCCGACCAAGCTGGAACAGCTCTTCGCGGCCGCTGACATCGCCCTCTACCGGGCCAAGCGGGCGGGCCGCAATCGCGTCGAACAGGAAACCACCGACGAGGCCGCGCTCGACTCGGGCCGCCCCTGACCGCACCCCACCCCGGACTACCATCGACCGCCATGTCCGCCGCACCGACGATCTCCCCGGTTTCCGCCCTTCCCGGCGAATTCACGACTAGAATCGAGAATAAGGCCGGAAATCCGGAAATCCGGAAATCCGGAAATCCGGAAAACCGGAAAACCGGAAAACCGGAAAACCGGGGGACCGTCGCCGAGCCGCGGCGGGCGAACCGGTGGGACACGCGCGACGTGCGGCGCCGGGTCCTCGGGGTGGTCCGCACCCTGACCGCGCTGGACAGGCTGCTCGACGTGCTCCCGGTGCTCGCCGACGACATGCGCGTCGAGACCCGGTTCTCCATCGCCCGGGGGTCCGAATTCTCCGCTGATCTCGACGACCACCTGCACCGCATCGGCGCCCGGATCGCGGACTGGGGCGAGGCGACCCCGGCGTCGTTCGATTTCGCCATCTCACCGAGCGGAAACGGACCGCTGCACGAATTGGGAATTCCGCTGATGACCCTTCCGCACGGGGCGGGCCACCACAAGCTCCGCGCGACCGACGAGGGAGTCGCGACCGAGGTCTCCGGGTTGTCGCGCACCCAGCTCACGCACCGCGGAGAAGTGGTGCCGACCGTCGTCGGCCTTTCCCACGACGACCAGCTCGACGTGCTGCGGCGGCACTGCCCCGAGGCGCTGCCCCGCGCCGAGGTCATCGGCGACCCGTGCTTCGCCCGGCTGCGGGCCAGCCTGCCGGTGCGGGAGCACTACCGCGACGCGCTCGGCACCGAGCACCGGACGCTGGTCCTCGTCGCGTCCACCTGGGGTGGGGAGTCGCTGTTCGGCCGCGAGGGCGATCTGGCCGCCGAACTGGTGGCGGAGCTGCCCGCGGCCGACTACCAGGTCGCCCTGGTGCTGCACCCCAACATCTGGGCGAAGTACGGGCGGTACCAGATCGAGTCCTGGACCTGGACGGCCCGCCGCCGCGGTCTGGTCCTCGTCCCACCGCTGCGGTCCTGGCAGGCGGCGCTGGTCGCCGCCGACGTGGTCGTCTCCGACCACGGCTCGCTCGCCTTCTACGCCGCGGCCCTGGGCACACCGCTGCTGCTGGCGGCGTTCGGCGAGCACGAGATCGCCCCGGGCTCCCCGATGTCCCTGCTCGGCGCCCGAGCGGGTCGCCTGCGGCGCGGGGACCTGAAGTCGCAGCTGGACGGCGCCCGGCCGGTCCCCGACCACGACCACCTCGCGGCGATGGCCTTCCAGGACCGCCCCTACCAGCGACTTCGCGATGTCGTCTACCGCTGCCTGGAGCTGGAGCCGCCGTCCTGGCCGGCCGCGGCCGAGCCGGTCGACGTGTTCAGCCCGTGAGTTTGCCGCGCACCCGGTCGGCCTTCGGGCTGCGCACCGACTCGTGCAGGGACAGCGCCTCCCGCAGGCAGTCCTGCGCCCCGGGGCGCCCGGTCGCGACCAGCGACTCCGCCAGGAGTTCCAACGGCTCGGCGAGGTCGAAGGACGCTCCGCGAGCCCGGATCGACCGGATCGCGGCCTCGAACTCCGAGAGCGCGTCGTCGTGCCGGTCGCGGCCCTGGTGGGCGCGGCCCATCGTGATCCGGATGCGTTCCGGAGTCCGCGCGTCGTCCGGGAAACCCGCCATCCGGTCGAGCGCGGTGCGCAGGTTGTCCAGCGCCTCCGCGTACTTCCCGAGCGCCACCAGCGACTTCCCGGCCAGGTACTCCTGCAACGCCATCCCGCGCACCTGCCCGACTTCCTCGTTCAGCGCGTGCGCCCGGTGGAAGAACCCGATCGCGTCGGAGTGGTCCCCGCACGCGTGCAGCGCTTTTCCGCGGAACTCCAGCGCCGACGCCAGCACCCGCCGGTGCCCGGCCCGCTCGGCCACCGCGCACGCCCGCTCCGATTCGTCGCGCGCCTGGGCGGTTTCGCCGGTCTCGACGAGCAACTGGCTGCGCAGGCTCCGCATTCGCGCCTCGGCCACCGGATTCCCCAGCGCCGCCGCCGAATCGACCGCGCGGCGCAGCGCCGCGAGCGTGTCGGCGTAGTGCTTGTGCTGGTGGTGCAGCGCCCACAGTGGACCGTCGCAGATCGCGACGACGTCCTCGTGCCAGTCGTTCTCGGCGCACACCCCGACGACGGCGAGCAGGTTGGGCCGTTCCCGCTCCAGCCATTCCAGGGCGGCCTTCTTCCCGCTGAACGGGTTCTTCCCGGCCACGTCCGGATCGGCGACCCGCAGCCTGGTCGGCTCCATGACCTTCCGGTCGGCGAACGCGCCCTGCCGCCGGTACCACCCGACCAACCGCCGCAGGGCCGCTTCGCGCCGATCCGCCCCGAGCTGCCGACCGGCCTCCGCGGCGTGTTCCCGCACGAGGTCGTGGAACCGGTACCGGTCCAGGTCGTCGCGTTCGAGCAGGCTCCTGTCGTGCAGTTCCTCCAGGGCGTCCTCGGCGTCGGCCGGATCGAGGTCGGCCAACGCCGCCACCGCCTCCGCCGTGAAACCGCGGCCGGGGAAGACCCCGAGCAGCCGGTAGAGCTCGGCGTGCGGCTCGTCGAGCCCGTCCGTCGCGAAGTCCAACGCCCGCAACACCTTCTCCAGTCGAACCCGGCGCCGCTGCCGGTCCTGCAGCTCGGCCGCGACGCGCTCGATCCGCCCGCCGCGCTTGACCAACCGCGCCGCCACGACGCGCAACGCGATCGGAAGGTACCCGCACAGCTCCACGACCCGCTTGGCCGCGTCGAGCTCCGCCTCGACCAGCTCCGCACCGGCGCAACGTCGCAGCACGTCCAGCGCGGTGTCCTCGTCGAGCGGTGCCAACCGGATCGCGGCCACCCCGTCCGGCCGGAGCTCGGCGGCGTCCCGGTGACTGGTGCACAACACGACGCTGTCCGGCGAAGCGGGCCGCAACCGGAGCAGTTCCCGCACGTCATCGACGTTGTCGAAGAAGAAGAGCAACCGCCGGTGGTCCGTCTCGGTGCGCAACAGCGCGATCTTGCCCTGCGACGTCGGGGGAATTCGCTCCCCCGGCACTCCCAGGGCGCGCAGGCAGTGCTCCGCGGCTTGGTCCACGGTCCGCCGACCGGACCCGAAGTCGAAGTACACCTGCCCGTGGTCGAACCGCTCGATCACGTCGTGCGCCCGCAACCAGTAGGCGATGAGGGCGCTCTTGCCCACCCCGCTCAGCCCGGTCACGGCCCCCACCTCGGCCCGACCACGCCGGTCGCCGTCGAGCAACCGGTCCAACCAGGCCCGCTGCTCCTCCCGGTCGACGAAGTGCTCGGGCTCCGGCGGCAACTCCCGGGGCACCGGCACGTCCCGACCACCGTGGAAGTGGATGCCCCCGTGCACGTCACCGCCGACCTGCGCCAGGTTCTCGACGCGCCCGCTGTTGTCGTTGCCCATCCCCACCCCCAGGAGACCCGAGTCAGTGACGATCTCCGACCATACGTGACCAGCACCACCACCCGCCCCACCCGGCGACAACCGACCACGTACCACCCCCTCCCGCCGACCAGGTACCCTCCACCTAGGTCGCAGACCAGCCCTCGTAGCTCAGGGGATAGAGCACCGCTCTCCTAAAGCGGGTGTCGCAGGTTCGAATCCTGCCGGGGGCGCAAACCCGCTGGTGGACGGAGCGGGGTTGATCTCTCCCCGCGCTGCCGCCGGGCGTCGAGCTGGGCCTCCGGTTCATGGGGAAGTCCTTGGGTCATGCCGACCTTCTCGGGCCCAGGCGGTCAGCGGTCTCCCGCATCGGGCAACCGAAGTCCCGCGGCGCGTTGGTTCGCCGGCTCAGCGGCGCGGCGGGGAGTGGGAAGCTGCCTGGCATGGAGCTGAACGGGGTCCCCGCCACTCTCGACCAGATCAAGGCACTGGCGCTGACGAACTACGGCCACTTCACGTCGATGCTCGTGGAGGACGACCGCGTCCGCGGGCTGTCCCTGCACATGCAACGGCTGGCGCAGGACTGCCGCCACCTCTTCAACGTGGAGTTGGACACCGACCGCGTTCGCGCGTACGTCCGGAAAGCCCTGGGCGGAAGCGCGCAGCCGACGGTGGTGCGGGTGACCGTCTACGATCCCGAGCTCGACCTCGGGTCGATCGGCTCCAGTGCGGACCCGTGCGTCCTGGTGACCACGCGCCCAGCCGGTCGCGGGGAGCCGAAGCCCTGGCGACTCCAGACGGTCCCGTACCGGCGCGACGACCCGACCGTGAAGCACACCGGGCTGTTCGGCGCGATGAGGCACCGGCGGTCGGCGCAGCGCGAGGGATTCGACGACGCGCTGTTCATGAACCCGGACGGCACGATCTCGGAGATCGCGACGTCGAACATCGGCTTCCTGCGGGACGGCCAGATCATCTGGCCGCGTTCCGAATGCCTCCCCGGTGTCACCATGCGACTGCTCCGCCAGGCCCTGGACGAGCCCGTGATCACCGAACCGCTGACCGCGTCCGACCTCCACGGCATGGAAGCCGCGTTCGCGACCAACGCAGCGACCGGGGTCAGGCCAGTGGCTTGTGTGGACGGCGCGGAGTGGCCGTCCGACCACGAGGTGTTCAGCCGGTTGCGCGAGCTGTACGCGGAGATCCCCGCGGAACACCTGTAGAAACCTCGCCGATTCTGCTGCAAACGGGTCTCCCCAGGCTCGAACTCTGCCCTGATCTGGGGAAACGCAGCATGCGAGTTCGAGTGCGCATGACGCGGCGCAGTCCCCCGACCACGTAGGAGCAGTCGTGGGCGTCAGGGATCCGAGGGCTGGTCCGGGTCGTCGAGCGCGGCCTTGAGGCGGTAGTCGACTCGGACATCGCGGTAGGTGGTCGCGGCCTGCACCCGGTCGGGAAGTCCGGTGCGGTCCGAGGAGGATTCGTGCGCCGTGGCCCCGAAGAACTCCACGCGCGTGCGGGGCTGCTCGTGGAAGCGCAGGCGCCGTGCTCGCACGGTCGCGTCGAAGCTGATGGCGTGCGCGTGGTGCGAGGGGGTCACGACGACCGCGGTTTCCGACCGCTCGTGCCGGACGGCGACGAAGGGCGGCGCGGGCGTCCGCCCCCGACCGGCCGCCGCTTGCCCGCCGGGCGCTCAGCACGCCCGCGATCGGGCTCTTCCTCGCGCGGGGCGCGCTCGGCGGAGCCCTCCCCCGACCGCCCGCCCGCGGCCTTTCCGGCGTCCCCGCCGACGTCCTCAGCGGTCCCACCGACGTCCTGGGCAGCTTCCCCCGCACCGCGGCCCGCCTCGCTGGTCGCGTCGCCGGCGCCCCGGCCGACTTCCTGCGCGGCCTCCCCCGCTCCCCGGCCGACCCCCTTCGTGGCCTCCTCGGCCCCACTGCCGACATCACTCACGGCCTCACCAGCACCCCGGCCAGCCTCCTTCGTGGCCTCCCCAGCACCACTACCGACATCACTCACGGCCTCACCAGCACCCCGGCCGACCTCCTGGGCGGCCTCCCCAGCACCGCTGCCCACTTCCTCCAGGGCCCCGCCCGTGCCCTCACCGACCTCCTCCAGCGCCTCGCCTGCGCCCTCGCCGACCTGCTCGACCGCGCCGCCGGCGCCTCTCCCGAGCTCGCCGACCGCCTCGCCGGCCCCGCGCAGCGCCGGTTCGAGGCTGCGCACCGCCTGCTCGATGATCTGCGGATTGCGGTCGATGGTGGTCAACACGCGGTCGAGGATCCGTGCGACCGTGTCGAGCCGGACCTTCAGCAGCGCCTGGGCCTGCACCCCGGCGATCGTCAACGACACCCGTCCCAGCGCGACGTCCGCGCCCACGTTCAGCTTGACGAGGTCCAGCACTTCGGCCCGCAAGGACACGCGCGCACGCAGATCCTCGACCTCAAGCTTGATCTCCTCCACCGACAGGTTCGGCACGTCCAGGAGCACGTCGGGCTCCCGGGAATCCGGGGCGCGCTCCTCGGGCAGCTCGCTTGGCCGCTCACCGTCTTCCCGCGGTTCCCCGTGCCGGGTCTCCTCGACCTCGTCGGCCCGGCCATCGTCAGCGGACACGTGATCACCTTCTCCGCCTGTCCGGCCACCTGCCGCCACCCTCCGCCCCCTGGCCCGCTGTGTCTTGGGACTTTCGACTCCCCTGGTTCGCGTGGCGTGAAAGCGCAGCAGGACGACGTCGACGAGGCTGATCGGCTGCTCAGCCGTTCCCGACGAACCACCGGGCCGGGCGAAGCCCGCCGAGCTCCGGCAGCGGGGCGCTCCGGGGACGCCCGGGAGCCGCCCCGTGGTCGAGACCACCACCTTTCCGGATCGCAACGGGCGGTCCTGCTGGGACCGCCCAGCACTCGCACCGAACCCGCCCGCCACCAACGGTTTCCGGTTGGTCACCGCCGGTCTTCCGCGCCGGGCAACGGGTATGACCTGCCCTACGAACACCCGGGGATATTTGGAGTCGTGGAGGCGAGTTATCTAACGTCGGGTTCGTGCGACTGACCAAGCGGACCGACCTGGCGCTGCGGATCGCGATGCGGCTGGCGGTTCTGGGCGAGGAGGACTCGCCGATCACGCGGGAGGTCGCCGACTCCGTTGCCGTTCCCTACAGCCACGCGGCGAAGGTCGTCACGCTGCTCCAGCACCTGGGCGTCGTCGAGGCGCGTCGTGGTCGCGGTGGCGGTCTTGCGCTGACCTCGGCTGGGCGCACCAGGTCTCTCGGCGGACTGGTGCGCGAGCTCGAAGGCGTGGGGGATGTCGTGGGTTGCGACGACGATCCGCCCTGTCCACTGCGGTCGGCATGTCGGCTGCGCTCGGCGCTGCGCAGCGCGCAGGACGCCTTCTACGCCGCGCTCGACCCGATCACCATCGAGGACCTGGTGGCCGCCCCCACCGGCCCCGTCCTGCTGAGCCTGTCCCCCAGACCCCCGGCGGACTGACCCGGCCCGCACCACACCGGGTGGCCCGCTGCGGCCGGAAATCCGAATCTTGAATACCGATTTGGGAGTTCCCCCGATGTTGTCCGAGAAGTCGGCCGAAACGGTGCGCGCGACCCTGCCCGCGGTCAGCGGCTCCATCGGCGAGATCGCGTCGGTCTTCTACGAGAAGCTCTTCACCGCCCACCCCGAACTGCTGCGCGACCTGTTCAACCGGGGCAACCAGGCCAACGGTGCGCAGCAGCAAGCGCTCGCCGGGTCGATCGCGGCGTTCGCCTCGGCCCTGCTGGAACATCCCGACACCCCGCCCGAGACGATGCTCAGCCGCATCGCGCACAAGCACGCATCCCTCGGGATCACGTGCGATCAGTACTCGATCGTGCAAGCGCACCTGTTCGCGGCGATCGGCGAGGTGCTGGGCTCGGCCGTCACGGACGAGGTCGCCGCCGCGTGGAGCGAGGTCTACTGGCGGATGGCGGACGCGCTCATGGCGAAAGAGGCCCGCCTCCATGCCGAGGCCGGCATCGCCGACGGCGACGTCTGGCGCGACTACCGCGTCGTGGGCCGACTGCCGGACGGCGACGTCGTCACCTTCCAGGTGCGCCCGGTCGACGGCTCGCCGATCCCCGCCTCGCGTCCCGGTCAGTACGTGTCCGTGCAGGTCCCGCTGCCGGACGGGGCGCGCCAGATCCGCCAGTACAGCCTGTCCGGCGACCCCGGCGACGCCTTGCAGTTCACCCTCAAGAAGGTCGACGGCGAGGTCTCGACCCAGCTGCACGAGCACGTCGCCGAAGGGGACGTGCTGCGGATCGGGCCGCCTTCCGGGGACGTCACCCTCGACGACGGCGACGGGCCGGTCCTGCTCGTCTCCGCCGGCATCGGCTGCACGCCGATGATCAGCATGCTCAGCCACCTGGCGGCCACCGACTCCCCGCGCCAGGTCATCGCCGTGCACGCGGACCGCACGCAGCGCACCCACGCGCTGCGCGCCGACCTCGACCAGCTCGTCGCCAAGCTGCCCGACGCCACCGCCCACGTCTGGTACGAAGCGCCCGAAGGTCGCTGGCCCGCCGACCGCACGGGGTTGGTCGACCTGTCCGCGGTCGACATCCCGGAAGGCGTCACAGCCTACCTGTGCGGCCCGTTGCCGTTCCTGCGCTCGGCCCGCGCCCAACTCCGCGCACTCGGTGTCCCGGCGGCCGACATCCACTACGAGGTGTTCGGCCCCGACCTCTGGCTCGGTCGGGACTGAGCGCGGGGCTCCGCGCTCGCGGACGCGCTGACGTGCGGCGCCCCGGTCAGCCGCGGCCGAAGAGCCTCCGCAGGAATCGGCCGCCGCGTCCGCTCCTCTCGGCCGGGGTGCAGGCGCAGCGCTGGGCCTTCGGCACATCCGCGAGCACCTGTTCCACGTGCTGGCCGCAGCCCGCGTAGGTGGGCTTCCGGCACGTCCGGCACTCCACTCGACGGCACATGATTCACCTTTCCGCTCAACGCGTTTCGTCCTCGGGCGCGCTATCCCGGTATCCGGTGCCGTCTCGGCGCGGTGGCTGGAGCGCAGACCGCGACGGCATCAGGACCCCTTGACCACGGGCACGTCGACTTCGGCCGCGACCGGGAGTCGCCGAGCGGAACAATACCCCGGGGGGTATGGAACGATCACACGACCCCGCGGCGCACAGCGGGATCGCGGGTCGCGCTCAGGCGAGCGCGAGGAACAGCCGCTCCAGCTCCTGCTCGGTCATCGGCGGCTCGTCCTCTCCATCGCGGGCCTGCATGCAGTAACGCATCCCGCTGGCCACGATCTTGAACCCGGCGCGGTCCAGAGCACGGGAAACCGCCGCCAACTGGGTCAACACCTCGGCGCAGTCACGACCTTCCTCGATCGCCTCGATCACGCCGTTCAACTGGCCTCGCGCCCGACGCAGCCGCGTCAGCGCATCGCCCACCAACTCCGGCTTCATCTCCACACCGACCACCTCCGCTCGACCACAACATAACAAAACCCCCTGGGGGTATCCCGGAGGCGGAGGGCGCACCGCCGTCCGGTCGGTACACGCGATCATCCCACGAGACCCGCCGCGACCGGCGCGGCGAAAGCGGTGGAAGCGGTCCACACGGCATCCTCCTGCGGCCCGCGCAGCTCGGGGAACCCCGCCGACGGGGTTCCCCGGCTCGAAAAACCGCGCAGCCGCCGAGGTTTCCGGTGCTTCCCGCTACGCCATGGTGCGCTTCAGCGCGTCCAGGGCGCGGCTGGCGGTGGATTTCACGGCGCCCTTCGAGATCCCGGTGGCGTCGGCGATCTCGGATTCGGAGAGGTTGCCGTAGTAGCGCAGCACGAGCACCTCGCGCTGCCGGGGCGGGAGTGCGGACAGGGCGTCGACGACCGCCCGGTGCTCGGCGGTCAGCATCGCCAACGACTCCGCGGAACGGGCGTTGACCTGGTGCGGCGGCTGGTAGGCGCGGGCGGTCTTGCGGCGTCGCAGCACCGAGCGGCTGCTGTTGACCACGGCCGCGCGGAGGTACCCGAGGGCCGCCGCGGAGTCGCGCAGCCCGGCCCAGTTGCGGTACAGGCCGGTGAACGCTTCCTGGACGACGTCCTCGGCCGTGGCCGGTTCGTCGACCAGCAGGATCGCCAGGCGCACCATCCGCATGCGCTGCTGGCGGTACAGATCTTCGAGGCTGAGCGGTGGAGCGGCGGGCGCATCGATCGCGCGCAGTCGCTTCGAAGTCTTCTCGACGTCCCGCCCCCTCGTCGCGGGAAGCATGCCGATCACTCGGACCTCCGATTCGCTGGGCGCGGGCGAAGACCCTGGCGGGACGTCGACGCCCCGTCGCAGCCCGCGCTGCCGATGGCTGCAACGCAGCTCCGGGTCCCCCCTGGAGCCGGCCTCGTGCGTACTGTTCCGCTGGACAACTGGTGAAATCGATGTCCCTGCGCGTGGCGGTTCGCGTGCCCGACGACACGGAAGCGACCAGGACACTACGGGGCAGCACCGCGCAGGGACGCCGGTTCCGAGCCCCGTGCGGGGATTCCCGCAGGAACGGCCGCACGCGGTCCGCCGCTCCGCGTGCGAGCGGTCACCGCGAGGCGGCGCGGCCGTCGTCGAGACCGCGCGACCAGCGCGCAAAAGCGTTGCGGCGAAGCGTGTTCGCGGTGTCCGGGCAAACGCACCCGACAGGCGGCGACGCGGCGAAGGGAGGGGTGGCCCCGGTCGGCGGATCGGGGCTTCCGGTTCGGCGCGGGTCGCCCGGGGCCATCGCGCCGTTCGTCGAGCACGATCACCACCCTGTGCACTCCCCCCAACCCCCGCCCCTGGACTGTGCACTCCGCCTACTGCCCTGCATCTGACCAGGGCGTACGGTGCCGGCATCCGGCGGTGAGGAGGTTCGGGTGCGGATCGGTATTGACGTCGGGGGGACGAACACCGACGCGGTTCTGCTGGACGGGGAGCGGGTGCTCGCCGCGGTGAAGATGGCGACCACCGGTGATGTGACCTCGGGGATCGTCGCTGCCATCGACGGGTTGCAGCGGCAGCACGCGTTCGATCCCGCGCGGGTGCGGGCGGTGATGATCGGGACGACGCACTTCATCAACGCGCTCGTGGAGGCTCGGCGGTTGGCGCCGACCGCGGCGGTGCGGTTGAGCTTGCCCGCCGGGGCGTCGTTGCCGCCGATGGTGGACTGGCCGCAGCGGTTGGTCGACGCCGTGGGCGGGCGGAGCTACCTGTGCCACGGCGGGCACGAGTTCGACGGGCGGCACATCTCCGAGCTCGACGAGGACGAGCTGCGCAAGGCCGCCGAAGACATGGGGCGGGCCGGGGTGCGCAGCGTGGCCATCACCTCGGTGTTCTCGCCGGTGAACCACGAGTTCGAGCAGCGGGCCGCCGAGGTCATCGCCGCGGAGCTGCCGGACGTGGCCGTGTCGTTGTCGCACGAGATCGGGCGCGTCGGGTTGTTGGAGCGGGAGAACGCGACCGTCATCAACGCGGCGTTGCGGGAGTTGGCCGCGCACATCGTGGACGGCTTGGCCGCGTCCGTCAGCGGGGCCGGGATCAGCGCCCCGCTGTACCTCAGCCAGAACGACGGGACGCTCATGGACGTCGACTTCGCTCGGCGGTACCCGGTCGCGACCTTCGCTTCCGGGCCGACGAACTCGATGCGGGGCGCCGCCGCGCTGTCCGGTTTGGACACCTGCGCGGTGGTCGACGTGGGCGGGACGACCACCGACGTCGGCGTGCTCAACCAGGGCTTCCCGCGCGAGGCGACGACCGCGGTCAGCGTCGCCGGGATCCGGACCAACTTCCGGATGCCGGACGTGCTGTCCATCGGCATCGGGGGTGGCAGCCGGGTGCGGCGCGACGGGGAGGTGACCGTCGGCCCCGACTCGGTGGGCTACCAGCTGACCAGCGAGGCCCTGGTCTTCGGCGGGGACGCGCTGACCGCGACGGACATCGCGGTCGCCGCCGGGCGCGCCGAGATCGGCGACCCGGAGCTGGTGCGGCACCTGGACGGCGACCTGGTCCGGGCCGCGCTGGACCGCATCGCCGCCGACGCCGCGGACGCCGTGGAACGGATGCGGACCTCGGCCGAACCGCTGCCGGTGGTCGCGGTCGGTGGCGGATCGGTGCTGCTGCCCGACGAGATGGGCGATGCCGGCGAGGTGCGGCGACCGGAGCACTACGCCGTGGCCAACGCGATCGGCGCGGCCATCGCGCAGATCGGCGGGGAGGTCGACCGGGTGTACGCGGTGGAGCCGGGGCGGCGGGGCGCCGTGGTGGACGAGGCCAAGCAGGAGGCCGTGGACCGCGCCGTCGCCGCCGGTGCAACTCCATCCACAGTGGACATCGTGGACTTCGACGAGGTTCCGATCCCGTACCTGCCGGGCAACGCCACCCGCATCCGCGTCAAGGCCGTCGGCGACCTGCAGTTGGGGGCGTGAGATGCGGGAGATCACGGCGGATCAGCTGGACGACGTCGCGCGCGGCGCGGCGATCCTGGGCACCGGTGGCGGCGGCGACCCGCACATCGGGCGGCTGCTGGCGCGGGCGTCGCTGGGCGAGCACGGGCCGGTGCGGCTGACCGCGCTCGACGAGTTGCCGTCCGACGCCGCGGTGCTGCCGGTGGCGATGATGGGCGCGCCCACCGTGATGGTGGAGAAGCTGCCGTCGGTCGAGCAGATCGGGCTGGCCGCCCGCACGCTCGCCGACTACCTGGGCCGCGAGCTGACGCACGTGGCGTGCGCGGAGGCAGGTGGGGTCAACTCGCTGATCCCGGTGGCCGCGGCCGCCCAGCTCGGGTTGCCGCTGGTCGACGGCGACGGGATGGGGCGCGCGTTCCCGGAGATCCAGATGACCCTGCCCACGCTGCACGGCGTGCGCGCCACGCCGATGGCGATCGCCGACGAGAAGGGCAACCGCACCGTCCTGGACACGGTCGACAACGGGTGGGCCGAGCGGCTGGCGCGCGGCGCGACGATCGAGATGGGCTGCTCGGCGATGGTCAGCCTGTACGCGATGGACGGGGCGCAGGCCCGCGAGTCGATGGTGCCCGCGACCCTCACCCTGTGCGCCGAGTTGGGCCGGCTGGTGCGCAGCGGCGGAGTCGCCGCGGTCGTCGACCGGCTCGGCGGGGAGCTGCTGTTCACCGGCAAGGTCGTCGACGTCTCGCGGCGCACCCAGGCCGGTTTCGCCCGCGGCGATGCCGCTCTGTCCGGAATGGACGGTGATGCCGGGTCCGATCTGGTGCTGCGGTTCCAGAACGAGCACCTCGTCGCCGAGCGCGACGGTGCGGTGCTCGCGTCGGTGCCGGACCTGATCTGCACGCTGGACGCCGAGACCGGCGAGGCGATCACCACCGAGTCGTTGCGCTACGGCCAGCGCGTCGCCGTCATCGCCGCGCCCGCGGATCCGCGCTGGCACAGCGCGGCGGGCCTGGAGCTGGCCGGGCCGCGCTACTTCGGCTACGACATCGACCCGGTGGGGGTGCCGCGGTGAGCTGGCTGCTGACCGAGGACCACCTGGACGACCTGGCGCGCGGTGCGGCGGTGCTGGGCACCGGTGGCGGCGGCGACCCGTACGTCGGGCGACTGCTGGTGCGGCAGGCGATCCGCGAGTTCGGCCCGGTCACCGTCCTCGATCCGTCCGAAGTGGACGACGGTGCGCTGGTGGTGCCGACCGCGCAGATGGGCGCGCCGACCGTGGTGCACGAGAAGATCCCCAGCGGCGCGGAGCCGGTGACCGCGCTGCGGGCCCTGGAGGACCACCTCGGCGCGCGGGCCGACGCCACGATGCCGATCGAGTGCGGTGGCATCAACTCGATGATCCCGCTGGTCGTGGCCGCGCGGACCGGGCTGCCGGTGGTCGACGCCGACGGCATGGGGCGCGCGTTCCCGGAGCTGCAGATGGAGACCTTCGGCGTCTACGGCATCACCGGGTCGCCGATGGCCGTGGCCGGGGAGCGCGGCGAGTCGGCGGTCATCGACACCGGCGCGGACAACCGGCGGATGGAGTGGCTGGCGCGCGGCGTCACCATCCGGCTCGGCGGGGTCGCGCACATCGCCGAGTACTCGATGTCCGGTGCCGACGTCAAGCGCACCGCGATCCCGCGCACGCTGTCGCTGGCGCACACCGTCGGCAGCGCCATCCGCGAGGCGCGGGAGCACCACACCGACCCGGTGGCGCAGCTGGCGGACCGGCTCGGCGACACGCTCTACGGGCACCTGCGGGTGCTGTTCCGGGGCAAGATCTCCGACGTCGAGCGGCGCACCGAGGCCGGGTTCGCGCGCGGCCGCGCGTCGGCGGTGTCGTTCGACGGCGAGCACCGGCTCGACGTGGAGTTCCAGAACGAGCACCTCGTGGCGCTGGTGGACGGCGAGGTGCGGTGCGTGGTGCCGGACCTGGTGTGCGTGCTGGACTCCGAGCTGGCGGAACCGATCACCACCGAATCGCTGCGCTACGGGCAGCGGGTCACCGCGATCGGCATCTCCACCCCGGCGATCATGCGCACCCCGGAAGCACTGGCGGTGTTCGGCCCGGCGGCCTTCGGCCTGCCCTACGACTTCCGCCCGGTGGAGTCGACACCCCAGGTGCTGCACCCGGACGGCGACCGCACCCCGCGCTGACCGGCGCGGACGGCTGCGGCAGGCTGGCGGGGTGCGCATCGGCTCGGCGGACGTCCCCGCCCTGGAGCGGGGCGTCGCGCTGCTCGGATCCGGTGGCGGCGGTGAGACCGGCGCCGCCACCGCGCTGCTGCGCCACCGGATCTCCGCCGGGCACCGGGTCGCGCTGACGCCGGTCGCGGAGCTGGACGGTGATGCGCTGGTCGTCCCGGTCGGGGTGATCGGCGCCACCTCGGTGTTCGACGAGAAACCGCCGTCCGGCGCGGAGTTCTTCTCGGCCGTCGCCGCCGTGCGGCGGTGGACCGGGCGGGGCGCGGACGCGTTGATGTCGATCGAGGTCGGCGGGCTCAACGGGGTGTTGCCGCTGGTCGCGGCCGTGGACCTGGGCGTGCCGTGCGTGGACGCCGACCAGTCCGGGCGCGGGGTCCCGCGGTTGGACCAGCTCGCGGTCGCCGCGGTCGGTGGCGAGGTCGCGCCCGTGGCGTTGGCCGAGCCCGGCGGGCACGTGCTGGTGCTCGCCGAGGGCAGCGCGGCGGAGGTGGAGCGCACGGCACGCGCGTTCCTGGCCGGCGCGGGCGGTTGGGCGGCGATGGCGATGGCGCCGATCCGCGCCGCGGAGCTGCCCGGCTGCGCCCTGCTCGGCACCGTCGGCGCGGCGCTGGACCTCGGGCGACGCGCCCTGTCCGCCGGGGAGCGGCCGGCGGACCTGGCGGCGGCGACGGGCGCCGGGCTGCTGGGCGTCGGCCGCGTCGTGGAGGTCGCCCGCAGGTCCGGTCCCGGGTTCGGGCGCGGCAGCCTGACCGTGCGCGACCGGGAGTCGTTGCTGCGGCTGGAGATGGAGAACGAGTACCTGCTCGCGCTGCGGGACGGGGCGCCCGTGGCGTCCACCCCCGACGTGCTGGCGGTGGTCGACCGCCGCACCGGCGTGCCGGTCCCGTGCGACGCCGCGCGCACCGGCGTCGAGGTCGCCGTCCTGCGGCTGCCCGCCGCCGAGTTCTGGACCGATCCGCGCCGCCTGCCGGTGCTGGCCCCGCGCGCCTTCGGCATCGACTGCGATCCTGTACTGCTGTGACGATCGACGTGCGGCGCGTGCTGTCCCTGCCCGAGTGGAGCGGGGTCCGGGTGCGCGCGGGCTCGGCCGCCCTCGGCCGGGAGGTGCGCGTCGTCCGCCCGGCGGTGCCGGGGCGCGCGGTGGAGCCGGGTGAGCTGGTGGTCGTCGTGCGCCCGGTGTCCGCCGGGGACTGGCGGCTCGACGCGCTGCTGCGCCGCGTGGCGGACGGCGGTGGCGCGGGCGTGCTGCTCCCGGACTGCGAACCGCTGACGAGCACCCGGATGCTCGGCGACCGGCTCGACGTCCCGCTGCTGGTGGCGGACACCGCCCCGCTGGACCTGCTGGTCGCGGCCCGGCTGCTGCTCACCGCGCCCGCGCTGGACCGCGCGGACCTGGTGCTGGCCGTGCACGAGGCGCTCGGCGCCCGGCTCCGCCCGCCCGACGAGGTCGTCGCGGTGCTGCGCGATCAGCTCGCCTCGCCGGCCGCGTTGCTGGACGACCGGGGTGCGCCGCTGGCCGGAGATCTCCCGTCGGCGTCCGGGGTCCGCGCGGGCGAACCGGTCCCGCAGCGCACCGAGCTCTCCGACGGCGTGCTGCTCGCCCACCCGGTGCTGCTGCCGGACTCACCGCGGCCCGCGTCGTGGTTGGCCGTCGAACTGCGCGGAACGGCCGCGGCCCGCGCGGACGTCGCACCGCCCGCGCTCGCCGTGGCGGCGGGCGCGGTGCAGCGGTGGCTGCTCGCGCACCGGCTGGAGCTGGAGCGCGATGCCCGGTCGCGCTCCGCATTGCTCGGCGACCTGCTGCGGCTCGACGGCGAACCGCCCGCCGACCTGCGGCGCCGCGCGGCGGACGCCGGGTGGCGGCTCGGTGGCTGGCACGTCGGTCTGCGCATCGGCGTCGCGTCCCCAGCGGACACCGTGGCGCGCGGACCGGAGGTGGCGCGGGCGCTGCGCTCCGAGGGCGTCGAGGCCGTGGTGACCGAGCACGGCGACGGCTGGACCGCCTGGCACACCCGCGACCAGGAGCCGACCGCCGAGCAGGTGCGCGCGCTGGCGGCACGACTCCGCTCCGCGCAACGGGAACTCCAGCGCACCCTGGACGCGCACATGGGCGTCGGGCGCCCGCACCCGGGAGCCGAGGGGCTCGCGGCGTCGATCGCCGAGGCGACCGACGCCGCGCGGATCGCCGCGACCCGCCCGGAGTCGGGCCGCTTCCTGCACGTCGACCAGCTGGGCATGGCGCAGCTGCTGCTGGAGTGGACGCGCACGGACACCTTCGAACCGGCCGCCCGCGCGCTCCTCGCCCCGCTGCGCGGTCAGCCGGGCGACCTGGTGCGCACGCTGGCGGCCTACCTGGACGCCGAGTCGTCGCTGGCCGAGACCGCGGCCGTGCTCGGCGTGCACCGCAACACGGTCGCGGCCCGCATCGACCGCGTCGAGCGCCTCCTCGACGTCGACCTCCGGCACCGCGACGAACGGCTGGCCCTGCACCTGGCCTGCCGCACCGCCGCGCTGTCCGGCGACGGCTGAACGCGAGCAGGGTCAACGACGGGCTTCACCGCCGCACGGCTCCGGTGGCCGGGTCGAGCAGCAGTGGTTGCGGGTGCGGCGGGGCGGAGAAGTCGAGCATGCCCTCCAGACTTCCGCTGCGGTCGTCCCAGGAGGCGTCACCGATGCGGCCCAGGTGCCAGTTGTCCTCGATGAACCTCAGCACCGAGCCCTGGTCGGTGAGCGCGCGGTCGACGTGGTTCTGCTTGCTGTACGGCGAGATCACCAGCAGCGGCAGCCGCGGGCCGTAGCCGCAGCGGTCCTGGTACCCGGCCGCGGCGGGCTTGTCGCCGCAGGCGCCGGCGCTGTCCTGGGCGGGGTCGTGCGAGCCGTTGATCTCCGGCGGGGCCACGTGGTCGTACCAGCCGTCGGAGTCGTCGTAGGCGATGACGACCATCGTCGAGGCCCAGTCCTTCGACTGCTGGATGCGGTTGATCTCGTCGACGACGAACCGCTGCTCGTCCAGCGGGTCGGAGTTGCCCGCGTGCCCGTCCTGCGCCATGGGCGGTTTGAGGTAGCTGACCTCGGGCAGGTTCCCGGCGGCGAGCGCGTCGTTGAAGTCGCTGACGTCGTACTGGTGGTTGGCCTGGTCGCTGCGGCCCACCATCCCGACCGAGCTCGGCGGCAGGTGCTTGGGGTTGGCGGTGGACTCGTAGTACTGGAACGGCTCGTGGTGCGGGCTGTAGTCGCGTTGGGCCTGGCCACCGATGTTGTTGTGCTTCGCCCCGCACACCACGTGGTCGTCGGCCCGGCCGGTGGGCCGGAACCCGCCTTCGAACCAGCCCCAGCTGACGTCCTTGGCGTTGAGCAGGTCGCCGATGTTGCGGCCGTGCATGGCGGCGAGGTTGTCGTCGCTGGTGCCGTCGTTGTTGGAGCACTCGTCGTAGAGCGGGTCGGGATCGTCGATGAGGGTCCCGACGTGGTCGGCGTTCTCCGCGGCGACGTTGTCCGGGTCCGACACGGGCTGGTGCGTCTTCGCGTCGACGGCCTGGGCGCCGTGGGTCTGACCGCTGACGAGGTTGATCGCTCCCGGCGTGGACGGCCCGTAGGTGGAGTCGAAGGAGTTGTCGCTCATCGCGTAGTGCTGGGCGTAGTTCCACATCGCCGTGACGGTGTTGCCGTCGAAGTAGTCCATGACGATGCCGGGTTCGCCGAACAGGACGGGCTGGCCGGTGCAGCGGTCGCGTTCGGTGTTCTCCACGAACTTGTCCATCCGGCCGCCGTTCACCGCGCGCTGCTCGGCGGCGTACTTGTGGTCCTGGTCGCAGGTCAGCGCGTGTTCGGGGCCGAGTCGTTGCGGCTGGTAGGCGTTGGGGTTGTGGTGCAGCAGGTCGGGGGTGAGGCCGTTGACGGCGGGCGTGCCGGGCGCGGGCGTGAACGGGGTCCCGTCGGTGTTGGCGGCGTGCGGGTAGGTGCCGAAGTAGTGGTCGAAGGAGATGTTCTCCGGGAAGATGACGACCACGTGCTTGATCGGTGTCCTGGTCGGTTGCGGTGCGGTGGCCGGTGCGGCGGCGCAGCCGGCGGCGAGCCCGACGGCGCCGGTCAGCGCGGTCAGGGAGACGAGCCCGCGCAGTCCGGTCCTTCTCGACGGCTTCGGTCTCACGGCGTTGTCCTCCTCAGACGAACAGACCCCGGCCGAGGTGGTCGGAGCCATCGCGCACCCCGGGGAGCGCGAAGAAGTAGCCCCCGCCGAACGGGGTGGTGTAGTCCGTCAGCGGTTCGCCGGCGAGGCGCTCCTGCACCCGTTCGAACTGCCGCGCCAGGTCCTGCTGGTAGCAGGTGAAGATCAGGCCCATATCGAGGTTGCCGACCGCGTCGATGCCCCGGTCGTAGTTGTGGCTGCGCCGCAGGATGCGCTGGTCGTCGGTGTCCGGGGTGCGCGGGTTGGCGAGCCGGATGTGGCTGTTCAGCGGGATCGCCGCCCCGCTGGGGTCCAGCGGGTAGTTCGGCTCGTCGTGTTCGGACGAGCCGTCCAGCGGGGCGCCGGAGTCGCGGCGGCGACCGAAGATGATCTCCTGCTCGTTGACCGAGATCCGGTCCCAGAACTCGACGAGCATCCGGATCAGCCGGATGACCTGGTAACTGCCGCCGGCCGTCCAGGCGGGTTCCGGCGCGCCCGGCCGCACCCACACCAGCCGGTCCAGTTCGCCCGCCTTCGGGTTGGCCGTGCCGTCCTTGAAGCCCATCAGGTTGCGCGGCGTCCCGCTCGGCCGCGGTGGGCTGGCGAACCCGTCGATGCGCCAGCGCAGTTGCATCGCACCGCGGGTGTGCCGGGCGATGTCGCGCAGCGCGTGCACCACGGTGTCGGCGTGCTCCGCGCTGAGCTGGACGCTCAGATCTCCGTGGCACTGCGCCGGATCGAGGTGGTCGTCGGGGAACGTGCGCATCGGCTTCAGCCGCGCGGGCCTGCGGTCGGCGAGCCCGAAGCGCTCGTCGAACAGCGAGGCGCCGACCCCGACGACGCTGAACAGCCCGCCACCGGGGACGACGGGGCCGAGCACCCCGGAGTCCTCGGGCGGCGCGGTGATCCCGACCGGTGCGGGCGTGCCGCCCCGGGTGAGCAGGCGCAGCCGGTCGGTGAGCGCGCGGAACAGGTCGACGAGCCCGGCGCGGTCGTCGGCGATGACGTCGAAGGCGGCGACGGCGGTCTGCCGCCGCGGTTCGACGAGGACGCCGTTCTGGTGCTCGCCGTGGAACCGCGCGCGCGGGGCGGGTTCCGGCGAGGTGGCGGCGGCGGTGAGCGCCCCGGCGCCACCGAGGGCGGTGCCGCGCAGGAACGCGCGCCGTCCGAGGCTCATGGCTGCCTCCGGGGTTCGCAGAGCGCGGCCACCGGCGCCAGGCGCTCCAGCGCCTCGCCGATCGCGCCGTCGATCCGCTGGCGGTCGCGGGTGCTCAGGTCCGCGAGCGATTGCCAGGTGCCGTCCGGTCGCCGGTGCGCGTCCAGCTCCCGGCCCAGCCGGTCCAGCGATCTGTCCATATCGGACAGACCGGGGTAGCGGGTGGTGAGCAGCGGGCGCAGCACGTCGAGGACCGCGCGCGTGCCGTCGAGGTTGGCGCGGGCGGTGGCCAACCCGCTGCCGCTGCCCATGTCGGACTCGCCGGTCAGCTCGAACCGCAGCGCGTCCTCCAGGATCTCGTGGCCGCGCAATCCCAGGTCCAGCGGATCGATCCGCTGCTGCCGGAAGTCGGCCCGCAGCGACGCCACGTCGTCGACCAGCCCGTCCGCCACCGGGGCGAGGCCCGCGCGCGGTTCTGCGCGCCACAGCCCGAGTTCCAGCCGGTGGAACCCGGTGAACTCCGGGTCGCCGACGCCGCCGGGCAGCCCGTGCGGGAGGCCGTTGATGCGGTCGCCGCGCTCGCCGAAGGCGCCGTATGCGGCACCGAGCCGCTCGTAGTCGAGGTGGGCGGTCAGCCAGCGCCGCCGCGCGGACTCCACCGAGCCGGACCGCACCGCGTCCCGCAGCTCGACCACGTCGCGCTGCAGCACCTCCAGCCCGGCCGCGACGTGGTCCTGGTACTGCCGGAGGGGTCCGAGCAGGTCGTTCACCGTGACCGGCAGCGCCGCCGGAGCCGCGGCGGCCGGACCGTCGCTGATCCGCACCGCGGGCCCGGTGGCGGGGGCGTGCGCCTCGACCAGGCAGCGGACGGCGTACTCGCCGCGCCCGAGCACCACGGGCATGTCGCGCTCGGCGCCCGGACCGAGCTGGTCGACCTCGGCGTAGATGACGCCGGACGAGGGGTCCACCAGCCGGGCGGTCGCCGCGAGGCTCCCGGTGTTGCGCACCCGCAGCACCTGTTGTCCGGAGTGCGGGCGGGTCCAGCCTTCCCCGCAGTGGTTGCGCGACACCGACACGACCGGAGCGCCGGGCGCCGGAGCCCGCTCGCACCCGATCACCGGCGCCGAGACCAGGACCAGGACGGCCCAGGCCGCTGTCCGCCCCACGCGCACGCCGCCCTCCCCAGAACCGATCACCGGCAGTGATCAGCCCGGAAGGTAGCGCAGCCGACTTGCCGGAACAACGGCGGTGTTCCGTTATGCACGCTAAGGAACGAAAGTTCCCTTCGGCGTCACCTCGCGGCCACGTCGACCCCGCGGGACAGTGGGGACGAGGTCAGCCGGAAGCGTGTCACCCGTCATACGCCCGGGTAGTCGGAGCCTGCGGAACTGGAGGTGGCTCCCCATGGTTCAACTCACGACCGAACCGGTCACCGTCAAGATCCCCAAGGGAGAACTCGAAGGGGATCTCGTGCTGCCACCGCCCGCGCGGGCGGTGGTGCTGTTCGCGCACGGCTCCGGAAGCTCCCGCCGCAGCCCGCGCAACCGCGCCGTGGCCGAGTCGCTGCACCACCACGGCTTCGCAACGCTGCTCATGGACCTGCTGACCCCCGAAGAGGCCCGCTACGACCAGCACACCCAGCAGCTGCGCTTCGACATCGAGCTGCTCGCCGAACGCCTCACCCTCGCCGCCGACCAGCTCGACTCGTGGTCGAGCACCCGGGGCATGCCGCTCGGGCTCTTCGGCGCGAGCACCGGAGCCGCCGCCGCGCTCAAGACCGCGGCCCGGCGCCCGGACCGGGTGGGCGCGCTGGTGTCCCGCGGCGGCCGCCCGGACCTCGGCGGCGACGCCCTGGCCTCGGTGCAGGCCCCGACGCTGCTGATCGTCGGCGGCGACGACCGCGAGGTGCTCAAGCTCAACCGCCACGCCGCCCAGCTGCTCACCAGCCTGCCGCTGACCGACGTGAAGATCGAGATCGTGCCGCGCGCGGGGCACCTGTTCGAAGAGCCCGGCGCCCTGGAGCGCGTCGCCGAACTCGCCGGGAACTGGTTCCGGACCTACCTCGGCACCAGCACTGAACGCCCCACCGGCCCGTCCGGCGGCCACTTCAAACCCCCGGAACCCCGCCGCCGCCCACCGACGTGAGATCAAGCCGACCGGTCGAACGTCCCGGCCCGCAGGGCGAACGCGAAATCCGCCCAGCGCCGCCGGGACACGACCAGCACCGGACTCCCCTCCCCCAACTTCGAGTCCCGCACCCCGACGATCCCCGGAGCGGAACCGACTTCGACGCACATCCCACCGTGTCCATTGCTTCGGCTGGACTTCCGCCAGCCCGTGAAGTTGTCCGTCGAGCGCGTCACGACTGCTCCCGCAACAACGTCACGAACTCCGCCCACTGACTCCGGCTGAACGTCAACACACTCCCGCCGCGATCCTTGGAGTCCCGCACCCGACGAAGCCAGGTGCGGTCCCGACCTCGACGCAATCCCCCTGGGCCCCGCTGCGGGTCGATTTCCGCCAGCATGTGAAGCGTCTCGCGACCTGCGTCATGACTCCTCACGCAGCGTCGCCACGAACTCCGCCCACCGACTGCGACTGAACACCAGCACCGCCGCTTGGCGATCCTTCGAGTCCCGCACCCCGACGAAGCCGGGTGCGCTCCCGGCCTCGACGCAGTTGCCCTCAACCGCACTACGACTGGATTTCCGCCAACCGGCGAAACAGCCAACTGCCCGCGTCATGGCCGCTCCTGCAAGGACGCGACGAACTCCGACCACTGACCGCGGCTGAACGTCAACACGCCCCCGCCGCGATCCTTGGAGTCCCGCACCCCGACGAAGTCGGACGTGCCCCCGACCTCAACGCACTCCGACTGGCTCCCGCTGTAACTGGATTTTCGCCAGGTCGTCGGCTGTTCGATCTCCGTCGACTCACTCGGTTTCCGAGACCATAATTCGCTCACCGGCCGCAGCCCCTTCAGACTCGTATCCTTCCGCGTAGGCCGCGATGAGCTTGGACGAGTCGCGCTGGCTCATCGCTGTCCGTCGCAGCGTAGAACGTGCTCGCACGAACGTGTCTACGTCGTCCGGGGCATCCAGGAACACACCGCTACGGCGCTGCTCCAAATGGACGACCGCGCCCGCGTCCCGAAACTCCAGCAGGTGGAATGGGCCATCCAGGCCGGTGTGCGCACCTTCCGAGAACGGGATGACGCGGACGACGATGTTGGGCCGGGTCGCCATCCGGTTGATGTGCCGGAGCTGTTCCGCCATTGGTCGCGGACCGCCAATTGCGCGGCAGAGGACCGCTTCGTCGAGGAAGACCTCGTACTCGACTGGATCGTCCTTGGTGAGGATCCCCTGTCGTGCCTGGCGAATCGCCGCAAGGTGGTCGACACGGTCCGCATCGACCTCCACAGCGGACAGCAACGCGCGCGAATGCTCCCACGTCTGCAGAAGACCTGGAACCCGAACATCAGCCACGGACGTAATGTGCACCGCCCGGCTCTCCGCGTCCGCCAGCTCGGAAAGCTGAGCCGGGAGTCCACCGCCGAACTCCCACCAGACGGGCCGAGCCAAGTCCTGTGCCATCAGGAGGAGTCGATCGCGTTGCTGCCGTGACACGCGGAGAACGCTCAAGATGGCCTCCACCGCGTCTGGCTTCAGTGCACGCTTGGCGGTCTCCAATCGGCTCACTTTCGCTTCTGACCATCCAAGCGCGTCGCCGAGCTCGCGCATCGTCAGACCAGCGGCTTCCCGAGCTGCGCGGAGTTCCTTCCCCAGCGCCCGTGCCCGCGGTGTGTCTGGCATATGCCCAGCTTACGTGTGGAGAGAGATCTGATGATCTCCCCTGATCAGGTAATTGCAAGCTGCGGTATAACTGGCAAGCTTGCGATCACAGCAAGCAGCAGCAGGAGGAGTCCCCATGGCCACGTTCCTCACCTACATCTGGCGGCCCGTTACCGGCGGTCGGCACGCTTTTCCGGTCGCTGCGCGGAAAGCGCCCGCTGGGCAGACCGTGACCGCCTACTGCGGCGCCACTGCCGACGCCGCCGAGCTCCACGACCGCACCGAGGACGACTGGGTCCGCGAGCACACCTGCATGAACTGCTGGTACGCCCTCGCGAAACAGCAGCCCTGAACTCCCGGACCACCACTCCAGCGAAAGGGGATCACCGTGCAACTGCTGCACATCAGCGCACTGGTCCTGATCAACCTGCTCATCGGCGCCCTGCTCGTCAGCGCACTCCCGACGCGCCAGACGCGGGCCCAGCACACCGGCGCCGGCGAGGGCGCCTACGACGTCTGGTGGCTCATCGACCACGTCGAAGCCGAACGACAACGCCTCGACGAACCCACCGGCCGCCACCACCTGCGACCACCCGGCGGCTGAAATCCCCTGAACCAGCCGACGCGGCGAACCCCGCCCCCGCGTCGGCCGCCCGGTGGCCGGGCGCGATCCGCGCCCCCTTCCCGCGCCCGGCCACCACCCGGACCGAGCCCGGACTCCGCTCCCGGCACCGCCACGCAGAACGAGTTCAGGGACGGGCTGTCAGCGGGGCATCCGGCGCCAGATCGGTTGCGGTACCAGGCGCATCACGGCGAAGACCCAGCGCAGGATCGGTGGCACCCAGACGACGCGGCGACCGCGTTGCAGCGCCCGGACCGTGGCGTCGGCGACCTGGTCCGGGGTGCTGGACCACGGTGCCGGTTCCATGCCCTGCGTCATGTGGCCGATGACGAAGCCCGGCCGGACGATCAGCAGCCGCACGCCGCTGCCCGCGAGCGCGTCCGACAACCCGTTGGCGAACCCGTCCAACCCCGCTTTCGCCGATCCGTACACGTAGTTCGCGCGCCGCACGCGCACCCCGGCGACCGAGGAGAAGACCACGATCCGCCCGCTCCCCCGCTCCCGCAGCAGGTTCGCCAGGTGCGTCAGCACGCTCACGTGCGCGACGTAGTCGGTGTGCACGATGTCGATCGCGTGCGACGCCTCGCGTTCGGCGCGCTGCTGGTCGCCGAGGATGCCGAATGCCGTGACCGCGACGTCGATCGGACCGTGCCGCTCGACCACGTCGCCCAGCACTTCCGCGTGCCGGTCGAGGTCGTCGGCGTCGAACTCGACGCACGCGACGTCCGCCGCACCGGCCGCGCGCAGTGCCGCCACCTGCGCGTCGAGGTCGCCGGACCGGCGCGCGGCGAGCACGACGCGGCGGTGGCCGCGCCGGACCAGCCGTTCCGCGACGGCCGTGCCGATCTCGCTGCGACCACCCAGGACGAGTACGGTTCCGCTCATCACAACAAGTCTGCCACCGGAGCGTCGCGGTCGTGCTCGCAGGCGGGTGCACCGGCCGATCTTCTGTCCACTATGGACTAGCAAGCGGGCGAGCCGCTGACGACCGGCACCGGACGGTCGGGCCCCGAGGGGGCAGGCGCAACCCGGCAGCACCGGCGCCCACCGACGACCTGACGCCACCGGCCGTCCGTCCTCCCGCGCCGACGACTCGCAGACCTGCTGGACAACCGAACAGTTACCCCCGTTTACCCCGGCGCCGGTCCGGCATACCCTGATCAGGATCGTCCCCAGGCGAGAGGAACCGAACGACCCACCATGAACCCCCTCGACAAGGCGCAGATCGACACGAGCCGGCCCAGCATCGCCCGCGTCTACGACGCTTTCGTCGGCGGCAAGGACAACTTCGACGTGGATCGCGAGGTGTACCGGCAGATCCTGCAGATCGCGCCGGAAGCCGCGGAGGTCGGACGGCAGTGCCGCTCGTGGCTGATCCGCGTCGTGCGGTTCCTCGCACTGCACCCGCGGATCGACCAGTTCCTCGACCTGGGATCCGGCCTGCCCACCGCCGAGAACACCCACCAGGCAGCACAGCGGATCAACCCGGACGCGCGCGTGGTCTACGTCGACAACGACCCGTCCGTCGCCGCGCACGGCCGCGCGCTGCTGGAGGAGAACGAGAACACCCGGTTCGCGGTCGGAGATCTGCGCGAACCCGCGGAAATCCTGGCGAACCCGGCGGTGACCGGCCACCTCGACCTGAGCCGGCCGATCGCGCTGATCCAGTGCAACACCCTGCACCACGTGACCGACGCCGAGGATCCCGCCGGGATCATGGCCCACTACACCGAAGCCCTCGCCCCCGGCTCGTACCTGGCGATCTCGCACCTGCACAACCCGGCCGACGGCACGCCGGAGGCGGAACTGGCCACCACGTCGCAGGAGAAGTTCAACGCCCTGATGGGCAGCTGCTACTTCCGCCGCCGGGAGGAGATCGCCAGCTACTTCCACGACCTCGAACTCATCGAACCCGGTCTGGTCCACCTCTTCGAGTGGTGGCCGGAAGGCCCGGCGCTCAAGCCCCCGACACCGGGCGAGCACCTCCTGCTCGGCGGCGTCGCCCGCAAGTCCTGACACGACAGGGGCGCCCCGGTCCGGGGCGCCCCTGTTCGCTCACTTCGGCGGTTGCCGGGTGGTCCACCACCGCATCGCGTGTTCGACCAGCGAGATCAGCGTCTGCTTGGTCGATTCGCGGTCGCGGGCGTCGCACGGGCCGATCGGCACCTCCGGGCCGATCGCCATCGCTTCCCGGACCTGTTCGATCGAGTGCAGCATCTGCCCGTCGAAGCAGTTCACACCCACCAGGTACGGCAGACCGCGGTCCTCGAAGAAGTCCACCGCGGAGAACGAGTCCGCCAGCCTCCTGGTGTCGACCAGCACGACCGCGCCGATCGCGCCGCGCACCAGGTCGTCCCACATGAACCAGAACCGCTGCTGACCCGGTGTCCCGAACAGGTACAGGATCAGGTCCGATGCCAGCGAGATGCGGCCGAAGTCCATCGCGACCGTGGTGGTCGCCTTGTTCGGCGTCGCCGCCAGGTCGTCCACGCCGCGGCTGGCCTCGGTCATGACCGCCTCGGTGGTCAGCGGCATGATCTCCGAGACCGAACCGACGAACGTCGTCTTGCCGACCCCGAACCCGCCAGCGACCACGATCTTCGCCGAGGTCGTCCCGCCCCGGTTGGACGCTTGCGGCGGCTGGCCGACCTGGGGCGCTCTATAGCCGACGGAGTCCACTCAAAACCCTTTCCATCAACACCATGTGTGGTGCGCTGCCGCTTTCGCTGACCGTCTGGTGGACGGTGATCAATCCCAGCTCGGCCATGTCCGCCAACAGCACCCGGGCCACCCCGATCGGGACGGACAACAGCGCCCCCACCTCGGCCACGGACCGGGGGTGCTGGCACAGCTCCGCGATCGACTGGTGCTCCAGCCGGACCGCCACGCCGGGGCGGTAGACCTCGCTGGTCGAGACGAGCGTTTCCAGTTCCAGCTGGTAGTTCGACCGGGTCCGACCGCCGGTCCAGGTGTAGGACCGGATGCTGGAGGCGGCCGGCGCCTCCTCGACGGCCGATTCCGGATCGGTGTCCGGCGGCGGACTCTCGTCGTACCGGGGCGCGGCGTACTGCTCGCCCGCGGATTCCTCGACCTCCTCCCGAGCACGACGCTTCCGGCGCTTCCGCCCGCTGTCGAACGTGAAGCTGTTGACAACCTCGGCGAAGCCGTTGTCGCCGGAATCGTCCCGTCTTCGCCCCTGTCCGGGGAACGAGCCTCTGCTCATCGCATCCTCACACCAGTTGGCCCGTGAACGCGTTCGGGGCCCCCTGCAGCTGCGACCGGATCTCCGGGGTGAGCATCTGACCGACGCGCTCCACGAGCATCGTCATCTCGTAGGCGATCAAGCCCATGTCGCACTGCGGGGCCGCGAGCACGGTCAGGCACGACCCGTCGCTGATCCCCATCTGCAGCAACGTGCCGCGTTCCATCTCCACGATGGTCTCGACCACGCGGCCGGCCTCGAAGCACTTCGCGGAGCCCTGGGTGAGGCTCAGCAGCCCCGAAGCGACGGCCGCCAGCTGGTCGGCCCGGTCCCGGGGCAGCGTCGCCGACGCGGTCAGCAGCAGACCGTCGGCCGACACCACGATCGCGTGCGCCACTCCCGCCACGCGTTCGGTGAAGTCCGTGATCAGCCAGCCGAACCTGCGGGAAATCGTCTCCTGGGCAGTCATACAACCTCCTGTCCGTTGCCGAGGTGACCACGGTTCGCTCGGTGTGCTCAGTCCTCGTCGGTGGCGCGGTGACGGCCCCGACGGATACCGCTCTGGAAGTCGGCCAGCCGACCGCGGAGCTGGTTCGGGTCACGCTGGTACTGACCGCTTGCTGTGTCGTCGTTCTCGGCTGCGATGCTCCCCGGCACGAGGTGCGCCTTCGGGGTGCGACGCGGCAACCCGGCGGGGGTGAACGACGACGGCTGCGGGTTCGCCGCCGCCTCCGCCGCCTGCCGACCCTGGTCCGCGGCGAAGTTCCACGCCTCGGTTTCCGGTTCGACCGCCGGTTCGGACGGTTCGGCCGCGGCCGACTGTCCGAACTGGACACCGTTGTGGTACTCGGCCAGCCTCCGGCTGATGTCGCTGGGACTGCGGGTCGCCCCGCCCGGTTGCTCAGCGGGGGCCTGCTGCGCGTTCTGGCCGCGCGGAATGCGACGCGGCAGTCCCGACGGGGTCAACGGCGCCTCCTGACTCACCGCAGCGCCGGAGGCCGGTTCCGGATCCGGTGCGGGTTGCGGCTCCGGTTCCGGTTCGCTGCCGGGCCAACGCGGTTGTTCGGCGTTGGACTGCAAGTACAAGTTCTCCGCGGCCGGTTGGAACCACGACGAGTCCGAGACCACCGGTTCCGGGTCCTGCGGCGGTTCCGCGGGAACCGGGTCGGCGGCGGGCCAGTCGACCCCGAGGTCCGGCGGCACCGTGCGCGGCTGCTGCGGGATGTCCAGCGGCGAGTCGAACAGGTGCGCCGTCGGGCTGTCCGCGTGGTCCGCGCCGGTCGGTTCGAACAGGCTCGCCGGCGACGGTTCCTGCCACGGCGACTCCTCGGCCGGCGGATTCGGCGACCGGGGAGGCAGCGTGCCCGAGGTGGGCAGGTCCTGGTGGGAGTGCCCGTTGCGGCGACCCGGCTGCACCGCGGCCGGCTGTTGCTGCTCGGTCCGCGGATCGCCGGAGACGACGTGCTCGGCCGGGACGGTGATGGTGGCGCGCACGCCCTCGACGTCCGGGCCGCCGTGCAGCTCGACGCCGATGTTGTGCCGCACCGCGAGCCGTCCCGCCACGAACAGACCCATGCGCCGCGAGGTGGCCAGGTCGCTCTCGTCGACCCGCGTCAGCCGCTCGTTGGCCGCGGCCAGCTCCTCGTGGCCCATGCCGATGCCCTGGTCGAGCACGTCGACGACGACCGAGCCGTCGCCGGCCTGGTAGCCGGACGCGGAGACGGTCGTGTCCGGGGCCGAGAAGTTCGCCGCGTTGTCCAGCAGCTCGGCGACGAGCCGCACCATGTCGCTGGCCGTGTTGCCGCGCAGCTTCACCGACGGGAGCTGCTGCACCACGACCCGCGGGTACTGCTCGATCTCCGACACCGCCGCGCGCACCACGTCGGCGAGCTCGGTGGGCTTGGTGAAGCGCCGCGCCAGGTCGCTGCCGGACAGCACCATGAGGTTCTCGTTGTTGCGGCGCATCCGGGTCGCCAGGTGGTCCAGCTGGAACAGGCGGGACAGCTGGTCCGGGTCCTCCTCGTCCTGTTCGAGTTCCTCGAACAGCCGCAGCTGCCGTTCCAGCAGGCCCTGGCTCCGGCGGGAGACGCTGACGAACACCTCGCTGTAGCCGCGCCGCAGGTCGGACTGCTCGGCGGCCAGTCGCAGCGCCTGCCGGTTCACCGCGTCGAAGGCGCGGGCCACCTGCCCGATCTCGTCGGAGGTGTCCACCGGCACCGGTTCCAGGTCGGTGTCCTTGGCACCGGCGCGGATCCGGTCCACGGCCTCGGGCAGTTCGTACTCGGCGGCGTCCAGCGCGCTGCGCCGCAGCTGGTGCAGCGACCGCAGCAGCTGCCTGGTGATCACGATGATGATCGCGGCGGCCGCGATCAGCGCCGACAGCAGCAGCACCGAGTCCCACCCGGCGCTGTTGCTGGCGTCGTCCTCCAGGCGGAAGGCGCTGTCGCGCACCTCCTTGGCGAGGTCGTCGTGCCCGCTGTTGATCTGCGCCACCGACGCGTCGGACAGCTGGTTCCAGGTCTGCCGGTTCACCGAGTAGCTGCCACCGTGCTTGTTGTCGGTGGACTCCTCGATGATCTTGGTCAGCAGGCCGTTGCGCTGCGCGACCTCCGGGCTGGAGACGACCGCGTCGAGCCGGTGCGACCACTTCGTCGAGACGGTGGAGCGCCCCTCGGCGATCAGCATCTGCAACCGGGCGTGCGAAGCCGAGAGCTCGGTCACCGTGCTGGACGACAGCTCGCCGTCGGTGAGCCCGGTGAGCACCAGCGCCTGCTGGAGCCGCACCTCCTCCATCGTCGAGAGCACGGTCTGCAGCGCGGTGGCGTTGCTGGACAGGTCGGGGTCGGTGATGGCCGTGGTCAACGCCCGGTCGACGCTGACCACCGCACCGATGAGCTCGGAGTAGGCGTGCACCGCGTCGACCGGTTGCAGCTGCCGGTTGCTGACCTGCTGCCGGAGACCGGCGAGCTTGCCCAGCGCGCCCTGCAGCTCGGCGTACCGGTCCCGCACCACCGGTCCGAGCGCCGCCGGGTCGGCGAACGCCTGCCGCAGCGCGCCGACGGCCTGGTCGGAGGCGGCGGTCTGCCCGTCGATCGGTGCACCGTCGCGGGTGAGGTACTGGACGGCGCCGGTGCGCTCGTTCTGCAGCTGCTCGACCACCGGCTCGACGTGGTCGACCACGTCGAGCACGCGCTCGATCCGGTTGAACTCGTCGGCCCTGTCGACCTGCCAGCGGACCTGCCCGATACCGAGAGTGATCGCCGAAATCACCGGCACCAGCACGACCGCGGCCAGCTTCGTGGTCAGGGACCAGTCGCGCCACTGGAGCAGGGCGTCCCGACGGCGCACCGTCCCGTCCGCGCTCACGGGCGCCCTCCCGACGGCGAGTCCGGGCTCCCGTGCTGCTCACTCACGGTATGAGCTTTCTCTGGGGAACAAAGCGTTGGAGAACGGCGCATGCGTGCGATCCCGCAATCGTCGTCTGGGTTGTCTGGGGTGAAATCCAGCCGTGGCCGGGACCACCACCCGGCGACCGGAAGCGCCTCACCGTACTGCACGGTGGGGACGCCGGTTTCGACGGTACTCAGCGTCACCGCGAACACCTCTGACGGCGGCATTTCGGACACCGGTACCCGAACCGTGACCTTTCCCGATCGCGTGGCTGGCTTTCAGTGCCCATGCACTATAAGCCCCCGCCGCGGCGAAAGCACCGGGGGCTTTTTCCCATTCCGCTAGGACAATCGGGCCACGTCACGGGGGGTATCCGATGGCGACCATCGAGCCCATGCGTTTTTCACTCGTTCAGCCTAGAGCGGCGCCGCAGCGGGGGCCGGGACGGCGGAAAACACCTGGTCAGTATCATCACGCCAGACCAGCAAGCCTGCTGACCTGGCAATACCAGACAGTAACCAAGCCTTGACCACCGTGTCCGAACCGTGACCTGAGAGTATCGGGGCAGCGGGTCGACGGGAGCGAAATCCGAGACCGAGTGGTGATCACCACACTGTTGAGTTGCCGCCCGGACTGGTTAGAATTCCCCGCCGCCGTAGCCCCGCCCGCCGGCCCCCGCAAAGTCCCAGGAAGGATGCATGACCCACGCGACGCAATCCCCGCGCCGCGGTGCCCCCCGCGACCCGGCCGCAAATGAGCGCACGGCCTTCGGCAGAATCGACAAGAGCGCGGTCCGCACGACCGCGGATCGACCCGATTTCACCACCATCCAGCAGAGCGAAGAATTCCGCGACCTCCGCTGGCGCCTGAAATGGTTCGTATTCCCGGCGACCGCGTTTTTCCTGATCTGGTACGTCGGCTACGTGGTGCTGGCCGCGTACGCGCACGATTTCATGGCGCACCGGCTGTGGGGTGAGATCAACGTCGGCCTGGTCATGGGCATCGGGCAGTTCGTCACCACGGTCGGCCTGACCGCCCTCTACGTGCGGTTCGCCCGCCGCCAGGTGGACCCCCGGGTGGACGAGATCCGCCGCAACGTGGAAGGGGAGGACTGATGGGCGAGTCACAGGTCCTGCCCTCCGACGGCGCGATCGTCAACACCAGCATCTTCGCGGTCTTCGTGCTGCTCACCCTGTACCTGGTCTACCGGGTGAGCAGCATGCGGACCTCCAGCGACTACTTCGTCGCCGGGAGTTCGTTCAGCGGTGCGCAGAACGGCGTGGCGCTGTCCGGCGACTTCCTGTCCGCCGCGTCGTTCCTCGGCATCGCCGGGGCGATCGCCGTGCACGGCTACGACGGCTTCCTGTACTCGATCGGCTTCCTGGTCGCCTGGCTGGTGAACCTGCTGCTGATCGCCGAGCGGATGCGCAACACCGGCCGCTTCACGATGGGCGACGTGCTGAGCTTCCGGATGCGCCAGCGCCCGGTGCGCGCCGCCGCCGCGGTGTCGACGCTGGCGATCACGCTCATGTACATGATCGCGCAGATGGCCGGCGCCGGTGGCCTGGTCGCCCTCCTGCTCAACGTCCACAGTGGAGCCGGGCAGGCCCTGGTGATCGCCGTGGTGGGCGTGGTCATGGTGCTGTACGTGCTGGTCGGCGGCATGAAGGGCACCACCTGGGTGCAGATCATCAAGGCGACCATGCTGATGCTGTGCGCCGTGCTGATGACGATCTTCCTGCTCGGCAAGTTCGGCTTCAGCTTCACCGAGCTGTTGCAGCGCGCGGCGGCGCACAACCCGCACGGCTCGGCGATCTTCCGGCCGGGCGTGGAGTACGGCAAGTCCGGGACGACCAAGCTGGACTTCGTGTCCCTGGCGCTGGCGCTGGTCCTCGGCGTCGGCGGCCTGCCCCACGTGCTGATGCGGTTCTACACCGTGCCGGACGCCCGCGAAGCGCGCCGGTCGGTGGTGTGGGCGACCTGGACGATGGCCGCGTTCTACGTGTGCACGCTGGTCATCGGCTACGGCGCCGCCGCCCTGGTCGGCACCGGAGCCATCCTGGACGCGCCGGGCGCGGAGAACTCCGCCGCGCCGCTGCTGGCGTACCGGGTGGGCGGCACGGTCATGCTGGGCATCATCTCGGCGGTCGCGTTCGCGACGATCCTCGCGGTGGTCGCCGGGCTCACGCTCACCGCGTCGGCCTCGTTCGCGCACGACATCTACGCCAACGTCATCCGCCGGGGTGATTTCGAACCGGACGAGGTGGTGAAGGTGGCCCGCGTGACGGCGCTGGTCATCGGTGCCGCGTCGATCCTGGGCGGCATCCTGGTCAACGGCCAGAACATCGCCTTCCTGGTGGGTCTGGCGTTCGCGTTCGCCGCCTCGGCGAACCTGTCGACGCTGCTGTACTCGCTGTTCTGGAAGCGGTTCAACACCACCGGCACGCTGTGGGGCATCTACAGCGGACTGGGCTCCTGCCTGCTGCTGGTGATCTTCTCCCCGGTGGTCTCCGGCGCGTCGGACTCGATCCTGCCGAACGTGGACTTCGCGTTCTTCCCGCTGAAGAACCCGGGGATCGTGTCCATTCCGATCTCGTTCCTCTGCGCCGCCATCGGCACCTTCGTGGGCCGGGACGACCAGGAGGAGGAACGCCGGGCGGAAATGGAGGTCCGTTCGCTGACCGGCCTCAGCGCCCGCAGCTGACACGGCGGTGCCCCGGAGGACTTCCCTCCGGGGCACTTTCGTGCGCGCACCGAGTCGATGTTGTTCTGCTTTCACCCGGCGGAGTTCGCCGGGCAATCGATTTCGCGGCGCCACGTCACCGCTCGGCCCGCCTTTCCCCACAATTCCGCTCTACCCGATCGGCTACTGCCCGGAGAATGCGGCCCTCCCTAAAATCGGGAACAGCCCCGAAGGTCGCCGGAGCAAATGCAGGGGGCGACGCTCCGGCAGACCTCCGGGGGAAGTGGGGGGATACCAATGCGAAGCGTTCGCAATGCGCTTCTCGCCGGAATCATCGCCGTGCTGCTGCCGGTCCACGGACTGACCAGCCAGGTCCTCACGGTCGCGATGGAACTGAAGAACAGCCTGGTCAGAGGCATGTCCGAGGCGTCAGGGGACTTCTCCGAACCCGGCATCCGGATTCGGTCCGCACCCGGTACCGCCGCCGCGGTGCGGGGCACCGGGAATCCCGGCGACCGGATCCGCGTGCGGGGCCGGTCGGCCGGCCCCGCGGTGACCTGCCCGAACGGGTCGGCGAATTCGGAATGGGTGGAGATCACCGACCGGCGGACCGGGGTTTCCGGATTCGTCAGCGCCTGCTACCTGTGAACTCAGAAGTCCTGGTCCGAACCACGCGGCCCGGCTGCCCGCAGCTTGCGCAGGTGGACGTGCCGGGCCAGCCGGATCACCGGGCGGACGGCCAGCTCGCAGCTGCCCACCAGGAACAACCAGGTGCCCAGCGTGACGGTGGACTCGCTGAAGAACAGCAGGCTGCCGACGATGAACCAGAGCGCGATGAGGAAGTCGTTGACGATGCTCAACACCTCGTAGCGCTGCCGGATCACCAGTTCCTCGTGCCCGATGCGCAGCACCCAGTCGGCCGACTCGACATGATCGCTCATGCCGCGAGTGTGCCGATCAACGCACCGCGCGGGCCAGCGCCCGTCCGGCTTGCCTGCCGGAGAACAGGCAACCGCCGAGGAAGGTCCCTTCCAGCGCCCGGTACCCGTGCACCCCGCCGCCGCCGAACCCGGCGACCTCACCGGCCGCGTGGAGCCCGTCCAGCGGCTCGCCGGACTCGCGCAGCACCCGGCCGTCCAGGTCGGTCTCCAGCCCGCCGAGCGTCTTGCGGGTCAGGATCGACAGCCGGACGGCGATCAGCGGTCCGGCGGCCGGGTCGAGCAGCCGGTGCGGTTCGGCGACCCGGACGAGCCGGTCGACGGCGTACCGCCGGGCCGCCCGGATGGCGATGACCTGCTCGTCCTTGCCGAACCGGGAGTCGATCTGGCGGTCCCGGGCGAGCACCTCGCGTTCCACGTCGGCGAGGTCCAGCAGCGGCTCGCCGGTCAGCTCGTTCATGCCGCGCACCAGCTCGGGCAGGCTGCGCCGGACGACGAAGTCGGGGCCGCGGCGGACGAACTCGGCGACCGGCCCGGGTGTCCCGCCACCACCGCGCCGCAGCAACCGCCGCAGGTCCCGGTCGGTGAGATCGGGGTTCTGCTCGGAGCCGGACAGCGCGAACTCGCGGCTGATGATCCGCCGGTTGAGCACGAACCACGTGTAGTCGTAACCGGTCCGGGCGATGTGCGCCATGGTGCCGAGCGTGTCGAACCCGGGGAACAGCGGGGACGGCAGCCGGCGGCCCCGCGCGTCCAGCCACAGCGAGGACGGCCCGGGCAGGATCCGGATGCCGTGCGAACTCCACACCGGGTCGTAGTTGCGGATGCCCTCGGTGTAGTGCCACATCCGGTCGGAGTTGACGACGTGGCCCCCGGCGCGCGCGGCGACTTCGAGCATCCGACCGTCGACGTGGTCGGGGACTCCGGAGATCATGTGCTTCGGCGGCTCCCCGTACCGCTTCGGCCAGTTGCGCCGCACGAGGTCCAGGTTGCCGCCGATGCCGCCGGACGCGACCAGCACCGCCTGCGCGTGCAGCTCGAACTCGCCCGCGACGTCCCGGGAGCTCGGTTGACCGCGGTCGGCACCGCTCGACGCGAGCACCTCGCCGCGCACGCCCGTGACCGCTCCCCCGCTGGTGATCAGCTCGCTGACGCGGTGGCGGAACCGCAGCGAGGCCAGCCCCCGCCGCTCGCCTTCGCGGACGCGGTGCACGAACGGCTCCAGCACGCCGGGACCGGTTCCCCAGGTGATGTGGAACCGGGGCACCGAGTTGCCGTGCCCGGTGGCCAGGTATCCGCCGCGTTCGGCCCATTGCACCAGCGGGAAGAACCGCAACCCCTGCTCCCGCAGCCACGCCCGCTTCTCCCCGGACGCGAAGTCGACGTACGCCTCGGCCCACCGCCGGGGCCAGTGGTCCTCGGGCCGGTCGAACCCGGCCGAACCGAGCCAGTCCTGCCACGCCAGCTCGTGGGAGTCGCGGATGCCGAGCCTGCGCTGCTCGGGCGAGTCGACGAAGAACAGGCCGCCGAACGACCAGTGCGCCTGCCCGCCCAGGGAGGCTTCCGGTTCCTGGTCCAGCACGATGACGCGGCGACCCGCGTCGACCAGCTCCGCGGCGGCCACCAGACCCGCGAGCCCGGCCCCGACCACGATGACGTCAGCGTCGCTCATCCGCCGATCCTCCACCCTACCGATGGGTAACCGAGGTGTCTGTATACCGCAGTGGAAGCGGTGCGGGAAAGAGCGACCCCGGAACGGCGAAAACCACCCCAAGAGGGTGTATCCGGTCAGATCGCTGGCGTCGCGATCTTGACTTCGCCAACCTGGTGGCACCAGGCCGATTTCGTCGGCCGGCAGTTCGTTTTCCCGCTCACGAAGGGGTTTTCACCATGTCCACGCACGTGCTCACTCCTGCCCGCCGGTTCCGCCCGACCCGGTTCTCCCCCACCGGCCGGACCACGGCGCTCACCCTGCTGGTGCTCGCCTTCGGACTGTTCGGAGCGGGCTGGGTCAACGCCGCGCCGCCACCGGAAAAGCCTTGCCCCGCAGGGTCTTTCTGCGCCTGGTCGGGTGCGCGGTTCGACGGCGAGCGGCACGTCGCCGGGCTCCAGACCACCGCGGTCGAGACCTGCGTCGCGCTCCCCGAAGGACTGGAAGCCCGGTCGTTCCGGAACGACACCGGCAAGCCGGTGACGGTCTACCAGGATCCGACGTGCGCGACGAACGCGGAGTTCGCCACGTACCCGACGGGTTCGCAGGCGAACGACGCACCGTTCGTGGCCCGCGCCATCAAGATCTGGTCGCACTGAGCGAATGTCTTCGGGTTCCGCCACCGGCCCCGGCGCGCGGAAGCCCGAGGACGAGCTCTCAGCCGACCAGGCTCCGCATCAGGTCCAGCAGCCGTTCCGCGGACGAGGCCCAGGTGAACCGGCGGGCCTGTGCGAGCCCGGCTTCGACCAGATCCGACCGCGTGGCGGGATCTTCCACCGCGCGGACGGCGGCGGCGAACTCCTCCGGCGCACCGGCGTCGAAGAAGCTCGCGTGCCCGCCCGTCACCTCGCGGAAGATCTCCAGATCACTGCACACCACCGGCGTCCCCGCGTTCATCGCCTCGATGACGGGCAACCCGAAACCCTCGTCCCGGGAAGCGGTCACCAGGGCTGCGGCCCTGCCGAGCAGGTCCTGGTACTCGCTTTCCTCGATCCCCCGCCAGAAGACCACATCCGCGCCGGGCGGGAGGCTCCCCCGAAGTTCCGCCTCCCGTTCCGGCGCGATGCGGCTCACCAGGTGCAACCGGTACCCAGGAAGGTGCGCCATGCCAGCGATGAGCGTCTCCACGTTCTTGTACGGCATGAACGAACCCATGTACACGAGTTCCCGCGGTCCTCCCGCGGGCTCGGCCGCTGCGCCGCGGTCCGGGTGGTGCCCGGACGGCACCGGCACCGGCGGTGCATTGTGGACGACCGCAACGGGACGCCGGGTCAACCGGTGCTCGGCGATGAGCCGTTTGGTCGTCTCGCTGACGGTGACCACGGCATCGGCCCGGTTGAGCATGACGCGCTGCGGCCAGTACGCCTTGTGGTAGAGCCGCCACAGCACCCGGACCGGCAGCGGCAGGAATCCCGGCGGCTCCGGATGCCGGTAGTAGATCAGGTCGTGCAGCGTCAGCACGAGCCGGTACCGACGGCGGAACCCGCCGATGACCTGCAACGGGCTGAAAACCACGTCCGCACCCAGCCGGTGCAGCGTGCGCGACAGGAACAGCTCGCGCGGCGAGAACGGGCTGTTGACCTCCACGTGAGGCACGCCCGGCGGCAGCAGTCGGAGCTGCCGCTCGTCGTGAACCAACATCGTCACCGGATGGAGGTGGTGCAATGCCTCGATGAGGCTCGCCCCGTAGCGGCTGATGCCGTCGTGGTGGTCCGTGCGCGTCCAACGCGCGTCCACCACGACGTTCATCCCGCGCTCCTCGGCAGCATCCGCACCGCTGCCCCTCCCAGGCCCGCTCATGGTGCTCCGAGGAACCGCTGGATCGCCTCGGCCGCCGCGCCCGGGGTTTCGTAGTGCACGAGGTGTCCGACCTCGGGGATCACCACGAGCTCCGCGTTCGGCAGCCGGGCGGCCAGCGCCCGCTGACCGCCGACCGGGGCGATCTCGTCGGTCTCACCGGCGATCAGCAGCGTGCGCATCCGCAGCGCGTCCGCGTAGTCCGCGACGGTGCGCGTCACCGAGGCTTCGAAGGTCTCGCTGAGCAGTGCCGGGCTGTGGAAGCTGCTGAAGTGCTTCAGGTGGCTGTCGTCGATGAACCGGCGCAACTGCTTGTCCTTGGTGCGGGTCATGGCGCGGCTCGCGGCGAACACCACGAGCTTGTTCGCCAGCAGCGAGTGCCCCCACCGCGGCGGCAGGGCCTTGCCCAGCGCGTAGTAGGCCGACGTGAGCCCGGACAGGACCACGCGCGGCCCGCGCAGCGCGGGAGTGGCCAGCGGATTGACCAGCACCAGCCGGTGCACGAGTTCCGGAGCGCAGGAGGCGACATGCGCCGCGACCACCGAACCGAAGGAATGACCGAGCAGCACCAGCGGTTGCTCGCGGCCGCCGAGGCGTTCCATCAGCTCGGCCACCACCGCCGCGTAGCCGGGCACGTCGTGCCGGTGCCCGACCATCGGCTCGGAGGCCCCGAAACCGGGCAGGTCGGGGATCACCACGCAGCGGTCGGCCAGCCGCCCGGCGATCAGTTCGAGCCCGTGGTGGGTCCCGCGCAGACCGTGCACCATCAGCACGGTCCGCCGCGCGTCCTCCGCGAGTTCCGCGCGGTAGACCCAGTGGTGCAGCTCGGCGCCGCAGATCCGCGCGGTCCGCTCGGCCGGCCGCAGTCCTGGTGCGGTCATGGCACGTCCTCAGCTGGCCAGCTCGGCGCGGACCTCGTCGCGCTCCGAACTGCTCTCCGGGTCCATCACGTGGTGGTAGATCGCCTCGAACCGCGCGAGCACGGCGTCGATGTCGTGCTGGGACACCAAGCGCTCGCTGGCCGCGCCCATCCGGTCGATGGTCTCCCGGTCGTCGACGATGTCGTCGATCGCGCGGGCGAGCGCGTGCACGTCGCGCGGCGGGTACAACCACCCGTTCTGGCCCGGCTTGACCAGGTGCGGCAGTGCCATCGCGTTGGCCAGCACCACGGGCGTGCCAGCCGACATGGCCTCCATCGTCGCCAGGCTCTGCAGCTCGGCGATGCTGGGCATGCAGAACACGTCCGCGCGGGCGTAGGCGTCGAGCAGCTCCTCATCGCTGACGAAGCCCGCGAAGTGCACCCGGTCGGCGATGCCGAGTTCGGCGGCGAGCCGCTCGAACGCCGCGCGCCTGCTGCCGTCGCCCACGATCTCCAGCCGCGTGGCGGCCTGGGTGCGCAGCAGCGACATCGCCCGCAGCAGGTCGTCGATGTGCTTCTCCTCGTCCAACCGCCCGACGAACAGCACGGTCCGGACCTCCGGGTCCGGGTGGTGCTTGCGGAACTGCCGAGCCCGGCGCCGGTACCGGTCCACGTCGATGCCGCACGACACGGGCATCGCCGGGCGCGCGAAACCGTTGTCCCGGAGCAGTTGCACGGCACGCGGCGTCGGCGCGGTCACCAGCTGCGCCTTGCCGTAGTGCTTGACCAGGTTGTGCCACAGGATCCGCCCCGCGGCGTCCTGCAACGCCCGCGGCACCTTGATGTAGCCGAAGATGTTCTCCGGCATGAAGTGGTTCGTGGCGACCAGGCCGATACCGCGGCGCCGCGCCGAGTTGATCAGCCCGCGCCCGATGAAGAAGTGCGACTGGACGTGCACCACGTCCGGCTGGATCTCGGCGAGGAGCCGGTCCGCCCGCGCCGCCGCCTGCCAGGGCAGGCAGCCGCGGATCGTCGGGTGCAGCGGCGAGCCGTACGAAGCCGTGCGGTGCACCGTCACGCCGTTCTCGACGGCGACGTGCGGCTGCCGGTCGGTCGAGTGGCAGATCACGTGGACGTCGTGCCCGCGCTCGGCCAGGCCGGTGGCCAGGCGGTGCCCGAAGTTCGCCGCCCCGTTCACGTCGGGCGGGTAGGTCACCGCACCGACCACGATGCGGAGCGGACGCCTGCTGAACGGTTGCGAAGTCAAAGGGAACTCCCGTCAGGACGATCTGTCGAACTCGGTCCGGCGAGACCAGCGCCGCCGCTGACCGCCGCGGGCACTCGTCGTTCCTGGGTCTCGGGGTGGTATCGGGCCAGGGCGAACACCCCCGAGCACGCCACCGCCGCGCACAGGACCTCGCCGACCGCCGTCCACAGGCCGACGTGGTCGGCCTCGCCGAGCAGGCCGATGCCCAGGCCGACGGCCACCAGCGGGTCGATCACGGTGAGGCAGGCCACGACCAGGTCCGGGGGCCCGCTGGCGTACCCGTGCTGCAACAGCCAACCGCCCGCGAGGACCGCTGCACCGATCCCGAGCAGCGGCAGCAGGTTGATGTCCAGCAGGTCGACGCTGCCGTCCAGCTGCTGGACGACGGCCCGCATCAACAGGGACACGTACCCGTACGCCACCGCGCATCCGGCGGCGAAGAAGATGCACCGGATGCTCGACCGGGTCGCCACGGCCAGCACTCCCAGCACCAGCACGGCGCCGCTGACCAACTGGGTGGCCAACAGCTGGTCGGCCCCCGCCACCGGCGTCGCCGTCGCGCTCCCGGCGGCGAGCACCACGAAGGCGGCGACGCCGCCGGTCGCCGCCACCACCGCCCACAGCACGTGCGGGCTGATGTCCCGGGCGTGGATGCCCTGCTGCTTGAGGTTGAGCAGCACGGTGATCGGCAGGGCGATCACACCGACCGGCTGCACGACGCTCAGCGGCGCCAACCCCAGCGCGCAGGCGTGCAGCACGGCGCCGCTGCCGAGCGAGGCGAGCCCGAGCAGCCACCGGGTGTTGCGGACCAGCTGGGCCTGGTGGCGCAGGCCGAGTCCGCGGTCGCCGATCACGTCGTTCACGGCGGCGTGCTGGAGGCGAGCACCCAGCGCGTATCCGCAGGCACCGAGCGCGGCGAGGGCGACGGCGAGTGCAGTCATCGGGGACCACGCCCAACGGCGGTGGCCGGGTCGTGATGCACGGCGAGGTCAGTCCTTTTCACCAGGCAGCGGTCCTGTCCGACTAGCGGCCACCCTAGTGCGCGACGCAGCGTGCGCGGCGCCACCGAGCCGACCCGAGCGCCGAACCGGCCGATCGCCGCGCTGGGCCTCACCACCTGTGACCCCCGTCTTCGCTGTCCGTCCACACCGCTCAATCTCGTGTTCGCGGGCCGGTCCGACATCCGGGAGCCGACCCCCAATTTCCCTGAGACGTTCCAGGTTCGCACCCGGGGTGCGGCAGCGGCTCCGAGGGTTGCCGCAGACCCGGAACCGGGCCGCTGACGGCCTGGTCGACCTGCGACAACGACCGGCTGAGCCACCCTGACCCACCACCCGGGTCAACCGCGGGCCCGCCCCGGTGCGCCGATCGGCCGGTGCCGTCGGCCGCCGAATTGCGGACCCGGCGGAAACGCTGTCCGAATAAGCGTGAACCGATCCGGTGAACGAAAGCCGAAGATGCACCGAAACTGCGGGAAAGAACACTCCCTGCGCGAGCTCCGGAATCGGTGCTCCCGCACGCGAACGGGCCGTGCCGGACGCACCCCGCGCGTGCTCCTCTGCGCTGTCCGCCGGATACACGTGCACGACTGTAGAACAACGATGCTGAGGAGATTGTCAGCAACACTTCTCCCCCCGACGAGCACCGGCACCAGCCCCTCCGACCAGCTCGTACAGGTCGCCGGCCACCGCTGAGAACATCACCTCATCAGCACCAATACCGAACACTGGAGATCATCTCCAGAAGTCGATCGCGGTGAGCCGAACTACACCCGACAAAGATCATCTTCTCGTCTTCTTCGCGCACCGGAACAATTCGGCTACCAACCGTGATCGCGAGAGGCGGGCCGGAGATCGACGACACGGGTGAGACGATGGGCACGTGGCTGCCGATGCTGACGCCGCTGGTCGGCGCGGTCGGTCCGCCGGCCGGAACGGGGCGCGCACCGGTGGGGGCCTGGGCGACCGCCGTGCGAAGTGCGGCGTCGCGGTTGCGCTGGTGGGCGGCGCGCTGGTCGCGGCGCTGCTCGCCGCGGTCGGCACGGACGGCGGCACGGTTCCGGGAGTGCCGAACCCGGCGCCGATCGTGCACTTCGGACTGCCCGCCGCGCGGGTGCTGCTCGACCTGTCCGCGCTGGCCACGGTCGGGTTCGGCCTGCTCCCCCGGCTGTTGGGCCCGGACCGGCCCAAGCGCAGCGAACACGTCGTGGGCGCGGCCCGGCGCGCGAGCGTGATCAGTGCGCTCTGCTGGATGGTGTGCGCTCTGGTGTCGCTGGTGTTGCAGGCGAGGGAGCTGAGTCCGGGCAGCGCGCTGACGACGCGGTTGCTCGTCGGCTACGTGACGACGGTCCCGGGCGGGCTGGGCGCCGTGGCGAGCGCGGGAGTCGCCCTGTGCTGCGCGGTGCTCGGGCTGGCGGCGATGCGCTTCGGCGAGTCGGTCCCCGCCGAGCTGCGCACCGCCGTGGCCCTGCTCGGTCTCCTCCCGCTGCCGCTGACCGGCCATGCGACGGACTGGCGCTACCACGACCTCGGCATGATCTCGATGCAGCTGCACGTGATCGCCGCGGCGCTGTGGGCGGGCGGCCTCCTCGGGCTCGTGCTGTTCGCCGCGCCGCGCCGCGGGCTGCTCGCCTCGGCGTTGCCCCGCTTCTCGAAGCTGGCGACCGCCTTGATCGCCGTGGTGGCCGCATCCGGTCTGCTCAACGGCCTCGCCGAGCTGGTCAACACACCCGGCGTCGGCGCAGCGGACCTGGTGAGCACCGCCTACGGCCGCGTCGTGCTGCTCAAGATCGGGTGCATGGCGTTGCTGGCGGCCGTGTCCGCTCAGCTGCGCTTCCGCCTGCTCCCGCGCATCCAACGGCACCAGCGCACCGCGCTCGCCGGATGGGCGGCCGCGGAACTCGGCGTCATGGGCGTCGCGTACGGACTGGGCGCGGTGCTCTCCCGCGCGCCCGTGCTGGTCTGATCTCCCGTCGTCGAGCCCGGCCCCGGAAGGGTTCGGCAACGGGCCTTCGGCGCGAGTGCGGCCGACATCGGCACGCGACGCACCGAACGCCCGACGACGGGCGCTCAGCGCGGGATCCGGAGCACCTGGCCCACGTAGATCAGGTCCGGGTCGGAGATGCCGTTGGCCTGCGCGATGGCGCGCCAGTCGACGCCGAGCTTGGCGCCGATCCCGGACAACGTGTCGCCCGGCTGCACCACGTAGGTCTGCTGCGGCGGCGCCTGGGGAGGAGGCGGCGGAGCGGCGGCACCGGTGAGCACCGGGAGGTCGACCATCGACACGTTGAGGTCCGTATTGCCCCCGATGCCGGGAACCTGCCCGTCCGAGGCGTGCTGGTGGATGGCGACCCGGTCGGTCAGGTAACCGGGTTCCCCGGGTGGACGGCCGTAGTGCGCGACCCACAGGAACACTCCCGGGTCGACCCAGGAGTCGGTGCCGAGCTTGCTCTGGAACCAGGAGGCCGAGGCGTACACGACCACCTCGTGCCGACCGGTGCGACCGCGGATCTCGTCGATGAATCCCTTGACCCAGGCCGAGAGGTTCGCCCCGTCCTTTTCAATGTCCAGGCACGGCGGGAGGTTTCCGGCGGCGCTCGAATTCAGCCGGGCCAGCTGGGCGGCGAAGTCGGCGGCGTCCTGCTGCGGTGAATTCGTGTCCGGCCGGGCGAAGTGGTAGAGGCCGGTGACGAGTCCCGCGTTGCGGGCCCCGCCGAGCTGCGCGTCGACGGTGGGGCTCACATAGCCGACACCTTCGGTGCACTTGATGTAGGTGAAGGCATATCCGGCGCCGCGGACCGCCCCCCAGTCCGGTTCTCCCTGGAATTTCGAGACGTCGACGCCGGGAATGCGCGCGGCCATGATCAAACCCCCTGTTCGCGGCCCTCCTGCCCGGACCCAAACTATCGAAGACCAACATTCGGGCACTCCCGCCGTTCAGGTCAAGATCGCCACCCCATTGGACGATGCCCGCGCAATGCGCGCCGACCGGACGGCGCAATGTGTTGATCTTTCCGATGTTTCCGCTCCGCATTCGTGCTCGTTCGTGCGCCGCGCAAGCAATTCCATCACCGGGGTGGCGGTCACCGGACCGAGTGGCGCAGAGTGGGGGCCGGTTCCGGCAGGAACCACCCCAATGGCGGGCAACCTGGCGCTGAGCGGGACGTCTTCCCAACAGCAGAAGCCGCAGACGACCCCGCCGCAGGACGGGGATGGGAGGTGGTCTCCGTGACCCCGCGACGATTCGGGATCATCGGTGTGCGAACCCTGCAGGTGACCGGTGCACTGCTGGCCGTGGCCGCGATGGCGGGCTGCGGAGCGCGCCCCGCGCAGTCCGGCCAGGCCGCGGACTCGGCGCGACTGCCCGCCGCCAGCCCGGTCGAACCCGCCCCGGCAACGAGCGCCGCCGCTCCCGCCGCGCAGCAGGACGAGGCCCCGCAGCGCAACAGCGACGCGACGAGCTCCCGGCCCGCTTCCGACGACACCCAGGTGTCCCGCGCCGCGCAGGGGCGGCAGGCGCAGGCGGACCGCTGCCACACCTCGATGCTGACCGGAGCGGTCCAGCAAGCCGACGCCGGAGCGGGCCAGCGGTACGGCGAGCTGGTCCTGCGCAACACCAGCGACGAGACGTGCACGCTGTACGGCTACGGCGGCATGCAGCTGCTCGGCTCGGACGGCAAGGCGCTGCCCACGACCATGAAGCGCTCCCCGAACCCCGGCCCCTCGCTGATCCGGCTGGCCCCCGGGCAGTCGGCGCAGGCCACGCTGCACTGGACCGTGGTGCCGCACTCCGGTGAGCCGACCGACGGCCAGTGCCAGCCGACCCCGGTGCGCGCGTACGTCACCCCGCCCGACGAGACCGACCCGCTCACGGTGACCTGGAACCTGGGTCCGGTGTGCGGCTTCGGCTCCATCGACGGCAGCGCCTACCACCGCTGACACTGGCTCGATCGGCCGCCGTGTGCTGGGGTGGCCCCATGATCGAACCAACGGACAGTGAGGTCGTCGGCCGCGGTGGCGCACCGCTCGCGGTGCGGACGTGGACGGCGAGCAACCCCGGCTGGATCGCGCTGGTGGCGCACGGCTACGGCGAGCACTCCGGGCGCTACCAGTGGTTCGCCGAGCAGCTCGTCGGCGCTCGCGCGGTGGTGTGCGCACCGGACCACGTCGGGCACGGCCGCTCTCCGGGAGAGCGGGTGCTGATCTCCGACGCCGACACCGTGGTGGCCGACCTGGAGGAGGTCCGCAAGGACGTCTGCGCCGCGCACCCCGGCCTCCCGGTGGTGCTGGTCGGCCACTCGCTGGGCGGCATGTTCGCGGTCCGCTACGGGCAGCTGCACCAGCAGCACGTCGCCGCGGTCGTGCTGTCCGCCCCGGTGCTGGGCACCTGGCACGTGCTGGACCTGTTGGAGGACGCCGAAATCCCGGACACACCGATCGATCCGGACACGCTGTCCCGCGATCCGCAGGTGGGGCAGGACTACGTGGCCGATCCGCTGGTGTGGCACGGACCGTTCAAGCGGACGACGTTGCGGGCGATCGACGAGTGCCTGCAACGGATCAACGAGGGCCCGGCGCTGGAGCGCCCGACGCTGTGGCTGCACGGCGACGACGACGAGCTGGTTCCGGAGGCCGACACGCGCACCGGCATCGACCGCATCCGCGGCCGCGAGTTCCACGAGCACATCTACCCGGGCGCCCGGCACGAGCTGTTCAACGAGACGAACCGGAGCGAGGTCGTCAACGACGTCCTGACCTTCGTCGGGCGGCAGCTCAACTCCTGAATTTTATTATTCGCGAGTATTCGCCGCTCGTTCCAGCGATCAATACCTGATCGAGTGAGGCGTGTCGCTTGCGCAGTTGCAGGCAATCTCTCTCGGCCGCAGCGTGAAATCACTGGTGAGGGCGTCGACCCGGTGTGGTCGGCCACTGCGGACGAGCGAGGTTGTCATGAACGTCGAGCGCGCTCAGGACCTGATCGGCACCACGGTCGTCGACAACGAGGGCAACCGCATCGGCCGGGTGGGCAACGTCTACGTCGACGACGACACGCACCAGCCGGAGTGGGTCACCGTGCGGATCGGCCTGCTCGGCGTGCGGGAGATGTTCGTCCCGCTCGTCGGCGCCTCCACCGCCGAGGACCGGCTGCGCGTCGAGGTGTCGAAGGAGCGCGTCAAGAACGCCCCGCGGGTCGAGGCCGAACACGGCCACCTCTCCGACTCCGAGGGCCGTGACCTCTACCGCTACTACGGTCTCGAAGCCGACGATCCCGGCGCGGCCGATCAGCCGGAATGACGCGCGGCCGGATGCGGAAGAATGCCCCTCGCGATGGCTGAGGACACCGAACTCGACATGCTGATCACCGTCGTCGTGGCGGCCGATGACGAGCAGGCGGCGCGCACCGCCTGCCGCGACCTGGTGCACCGCACCGGCGGGCGGATCGTCGACTGCGCCGACTGCTCCGACGAGGAACCGGGATGCTGGGCGGTCGCGATCCGCCGCGACTGCGCGGAGTCCGGCAGGCACGTGGCCGCGCTGTCCCGCACCGTGCGCAACTTCCTGCGCGAGCTCGGGCCGGACTTCGCCCGGCACCGGGTGTCCTGCGAACCGCCGACCGCCTGGACGGTGGTCGACCACCCCGACCTGATGGGCGATCTGGTCGAGGGCGGCGAGCGGATGCTGGTCGAGGTGTGGTCCGACGGGCAGGTCCTGACCGGCCGAGTGTCGCAAGTGGACTCTTCGTCCGAATGAGGTAACCACGATCCAGCCGTGATCACGCAGCGTCGGTGAGCCGTGATCAACTTCGACGACCTGCCTGCGTGCTCGGTGAACGAGGACGCTAACTTGGTCGCAGAACAGCGAATTCGGCACGACTCGTGCGACCGGAGGGCCCGAGAAAACCATGGCAGGCGTCGAAGAGGTTCGCGCAGGTATCGCGCTGGCCAACCAGAAGTGCTCCGAGGGAGTCGCCGCGCTGCAGCAGGCGGCCCTCTCCCTGGAGGAGGCGCAGCAGGCTCTCACCACCGCCACCCAGGGCAGCACCCAGGAGGAGATCCAGCACGCCCAGGGCATGCTCGCCGAAGCGATCCACACCATCAACACCGTGCAGGGAACCGTGCACGCGAGCATCACCTCGGCCGAGAACTACGCGGGACGGCTGTGACGCCGTGTCGGCACTGGGCGAACTGATCGAGGCGTTGCGGCTGGTCGAGGAACGCCTCGACCAGGCCCGCGGGCAGCTCGCCGCCGGGCGCCGCGAGTTCGACGCGACCCGGGCGGCGCTGGCCAGGCTCGACCCGGAGCACCCCGAGAACGTCGTGCCGCCGGGGTTCGCCCGCGCGGACGACCAGCTCGAACGGACCCAGGAGCTCATCGAGCACGTGCAGGAGCTGCTCCGCACGTTCGCGTCCCGGCTGTGACGGCGGAATCCCGGCGGCTCCCGGGAGAATTCGGCCAACCGTCACCTGCACGGATTCGGCCCGCCCGACTCCCGGGTGGTACTTTGCTCACGGTCCGTGACACGTGTCCCGAGGTGGGGTGTGCGTAAACGCAACGAGCGACGTGGTCGCATCGAGGCAGCCTTCGAGCGACTCCGTTCCACCATCGCCACCGCCCTCGGCGCCGCTGAGAACGAGCACTCCCGCGTTGTCGCCGAATGCGCCCGGCAGGAGTTCGCGCTGCGCATCGCCCAGACCGGAGTGGCCGCCGCGGAACGCGATCCGGCGGAGATCACCGAGAGCCCGAACCCCGAGTTCGACGCGGCGCTGCGCGAGGCGTTGCGGGAGCGCGAGGAGGCGTTCGCCGAGTGGACCGCGCGCGGCCCGAGCGGTCTCGACGAGCTGGTGCGCGAGGCCGCGCCCGGTTCCGCCGGGCTGCCGTGGCGGGACTGGCTCGGCCAGGTGGGCGACGCGAACACGGCGATGCCGCCGCCGGAGCTGTGGCGGATCGGCACGGCGGTGGTGCCGGACTCGCCCGACCCGCGCCCGTTCCCGGCCGCGCTGCCGCTGCTCGACGAGTCGCACCTGCGGATCACCAGCACCGGCGCGTCCGACGACGTCGCCCAGGACCTGGTGCAGAACCTGCTGCTGCGGTTGATCAGCCACTTCCAGCCCGGGTTGGTGCGGATCCACGTCTGGGACGTCGCGCAGCTGACCGGGACGCTGCCCGGCCTGTACCCGCTGACCGGTGCCGGCCTGCTGACCGCGCACGACCCGACGCGGCTGGACGAGATGCTGGAAACGCTGTCGGACCAGATCCGGCGGATCCACACCAGCGCCCTGGCCGGTGGGCACACGTCGCTGCGAGCTCTCGCCGAGGCCGAAGGGCACCGATCCGAACCGTGGCGCGTCGCGGTGCTGTTCGGCGACGGCCAACCGCTGAAGGAGGAACAGCAGCAGCAGTTGCAGCGCATCGCGCGCAACGGGCTCGCCTGCGGCATCCAGCTCGTCGTCGTCGACCTGCCGCTGACCGTCAACAGCGCGATCGAGTCGGTCACGCTGCTCGGCAAGGACCTGGCGCGCACCAGCATGACCGGGCCCGCCGCCGAGGTCCGGCTCGACGAGGCCCCGCCGCGCGGTGAGGTCACCAAGGCGTGCGCGGAGATCGCGCGGGCCTTCGAGGCGCGTCGCGCCCGGGTGCGGACCTTCGACGACCTGGTTCCCGAGCAGCTGTGGGCCAACCGGTCGACGTCGGGGTTGCAGGCGCCGGTCGGCTTCGCCGAGGGCGAGCCGGTCTGGGTGACGCTCGGCGACGCCAGTCCGCACACGCTCATCGGCGGTCCCAGCGGATCCGGCAAGACGAACTTCCTGTACGGGATGCTCGGCGGGCTCGCCGCCCGCTACAGCCCCGACGAGCTGGAGCTCTACCTGCTGGACTTCAAGGAGGGCGTGTCCTTCGCCCAGTTCACCCCCGGCAAGCGGGATCCGAGCTGGCTGCCGCACGCCCAGCTGGTCGGGGTCAACGTCAACACCGACCGCGAGTTCGGCCTGGCACTGCTGCGGTTCCTGGCCGAGGAGATGCGCCGCCGCGCCGAGTCCGCCAAGCGGCACGAGGTCACCAAGCTGGAGGAGCTGCGCGCCGAGGACCCGGACGGGCGGTGGCCGCGGATCGTGGCGGTGATCGACGAGTTCCAGTACCTGTTCGCCGAGCGCGACACCGTCTCCGCGCAGGCCACGACGCTGTTGGAGGACGTGGCGCGGCGCGGCCGGTCGCAGGGCATCCACCTGGTGCTGGCCAGCCAGGACGTGTCCGGGATCGAGGCGTTCTGGGGCAAGCCGGCCATCTTCGAGCAGTTCATCCTGCGCATCGCGCTGCCGAAGGCGCGGCGGGTGCTCGCCGAGCAGAACCTCGCCGCGCTGGAGCTGCCGCGCTGGCACGCCGTGGTCAACCACGAGTCGGGCGTCAAGCACGGCAACGAGATCGCGCGCATCCCGGACGCCACCGCGAAGGACACCCTCGACAAGCTGCAAACCCGGTTGTGGGAGCGCTGGACGCGGGAAGCCGACGACCCGGTGCCGCCCCGGTTGTTCGACGGATCACTGCTGCCGTCTTTGTCCACAGTGGACAACTTCGCCGCGTTGCGACCGCCGACGCAGGTCCCGGGAGCGCTGCTGGGCCAGGTCATCGACGTCAACGGCACCGCGGCCACGGCACGCCTGGGCCGCTCTCCGGGGCGCAACATCGCGGTGATCGGCTCGGTGCAGCTCGACGCGACCAGCGTGCTCGGCGCCGCGGTGCTGTCCCTGGCTCGCCAGTACCGCCCCGGCGGGGTCTCGTTCACCATCGCCGGGCTGCTCGACGACGCCGAGGACGACGCCCGCCGGGTCGTCGGGACGTTGCGGTCCCAGGGCCACGACGTCGAGTTCACCGGGCTCGACGGGATCGAGGAGGCGCTGACCGGGATCGCCGGGTCGATCGACGGCCGGTCGGGCTCGGACGCCCCGCGCTTCCTGGTGCTCTACGCCGCCGACGCCGGTCAGACCCGCCTGGAGCAGAAGGACCCGCAGACCCGGGTGAGCGGGCTGGACCAGCTGCGCACGATCCTCAAGCAGGGCCCGGAGCGGGGCGTGCACGTGATCGGTTGGTGGCGCAGCGCGCAGCGGGTCAAGAACACCCTGGGCATGGGGCCGGTCGACGACATCGGCGCGTGGGTGGCCTTCGACGTGCACGGGCAGGAGCTGTCCCAGTTCGCCGCCGGGCAGGTGGTCAACTGGTCGCCCCGCGCGCGGCGCGGGCTGTTCTTCGACCGCTCGGTGCACTCGCGGCCCGAGGTGGTGCTGCCGTTCGACCTCGACGACCTGGTGGACCGCGGACCCGCGGTGCCCACTCCGCGGGAGTCGACGGACGAGCGCAGCGGGGCACGGGAGGAAGCCGGTGAGTGAGCGGAACCCGGCGTCGGCCCGGTACCGGGAGCTGACCGACCTGGCCAACAGCGCGGCGGAGCGGCAGCGCAGAGCGGAGAACGAGCGCGCCGACGAGCTGACCAAGGTCGTCGCGGCCGGGCAGCAGCGCATCAAGGAAGCCGACGAGGCCCGCGCGCAGGCCGTTTCCGACGTGCGGCGCAGCTGGCACGCCGCGATGGAGAAGCTGTGGCACGAGAAGTGGATGCGGGTCAGCGGAATGCCCGAACCGGACCTCGACGCGCCACCCGCCACCCCGGAGGAGTCGCGCCGGGCGGTCCAGGAAGCGCTGCTGGCGCTCGTCGACTCGGTCAGCAAGCAGCGCGGTTCACTGCTGCCCCGGCGCCGGAAGTCATCGGCGGTCCCGGACCGCGACGACGACGGGGCATGATCGGTGCATGCACGAGTTGCGCTCCCCTGCCGAGGTGGCCGAGGCCACCGGTGACCTGGTGGTCCGCTGGGCCGCCCAGGCGCTGACCCAGGACTACCCGCACGAGCGGGGCGCGGCCTGGCGGCTCGGCGAGGCGGTCGCGGTGCACGCGCCGGAGCTGAACCGCAACGACCGGCTGGTGTTCACCGGACCCGCCGACGACGCGGCCGAACTGCTCTCCCGCACGATGCCGTCGCTGGCCGGCGAGCGGCTGCGGCCGCTGGCCGCGACGGCGCTGGCGCACCAGGTCGCGACCCGGCTCGACCTGCGGGTCCGGGCGACGTTCGGCTGGATGCACCTCGTCGCGGAGCCGCCCACCGCGCCGGCACCGGACGTCGAGTGGCTGGCGCCGAGCGACGAGGAGGCCGTCACCTGCCTGCTGCGCAAGGCGAATCCGCGCTCCTACGTGTTCCCGGACGATCCGGGCGCCCGGCGGTGGGCGGGTGTGCGGGACGCCGACGGGGAACTGCTCGCCGTCGGTGCGGACACCTGGCCCGCGCCCGGCGTCCGGTTCATCGCCGGGGTGGCCACCCATCCCGACCACCGCGGACGCGGACTGTCCACATCGGTCTGCGCGTTCCTGACCCGGGAACTGGCCCGGGAGGGCGCCGTGACGCTGATGGTCGACGCCGACAACACCGCAGCGCTGAAGGTGTACCGGAGACTGGGGTTCCGCTACCGGTCCGTCACCGCGCTGGCGCGATGAGCTTGCCCGGGTTGAGGATTCCGGTCGGGTCGACGGCGTTCTTCGCCGCCGCGAGCACCACCTCGCCGACGGCGCCGATCTCCTCGCCGAGCCACGGCAGGTGATCGGCGCCCACCGCGTGGTGGTGGGTGATCGTGCCCCGCCCGGCGATGGCGTCGCCCGCGGCCCGCTTCGCGCGCTGCCACTGCCCGACCGGGTCGTCGGCGTCGCGGGCGGCCAGCACGGTGAAGTACAGCGACGCCCCGGTCTCGTAGGCGTGCGAGACGTGGCACATCACGACCGGCGCCCTGCCGCGGCTGGTGAGGGTCCGCACCAGCGCGGTCCGCACCGCGGAGCGCAGTTCTCCCAGCCCGGCCCAGTTCGTCGCGGTTTCCAGCGTTTCCACGCAGACCCCGCGGTCCAGCAGCGCGTCCCGTTGGCGCGGCCCGGAGAAGCGGTGCGAACGCCACGCCTCGCCGGGTGCGCGCCCCAACCGGACGTGCCGGTGCCCGCGCAGCGCCGCGAGGGTCAGCTCCCGACGCTGCTTCAGCTCCTCGCGGGACGCCGCGTCCCAGCCGAGCACCAGCAGGCACGGGCGCCGGATTCCCCTGGCGCGCAGGAACGTCCGCAGTGCACCGGCTTTCGCGCCGCCGGACATCTCCAGCTGGACCTCGGTTTCGTCCACATCGGACAGCCGGGTGACGTCGGCCAGCACCCGGGACTGGGCGAGCGCGCGGACGGCGTCCGCACCGGACTGCCAGTCGTCGAACACCAGCGCCTCGTACCGGCTCCGCTCCGGGGCCGGGCGCACCCGCAGCGCGACCTCGGTGATCACCCCGAGGGAACCCTCGCTGCCCACGGCGAGCTGCCGCAGATCGGGACCGGCGGCGGAGGCGGGTGCCGCGCCGAGGCGCCACTCGCCCGCGGGCGTGGCCAGTCGCACCCCCTGCACCATGTCCTCGAACCGGCCGTACCCCGCCGACGCCTGGCCGGCCGACCGCGTGGCCGCGAAACCGCCGATGGTGGCCCGCTCGTAGGACTGCGGGAAGTGGCCGAGGGTGAAACCGTGGGCCGCCAGCAGGGATTCCAGTTCCGGTGCGCGCATCCCCGCCTGCACCACGGCGATTCGCGACACCGGATCGACCGACACCAGGCGGTCCAGGCGGCACAGGTCGAGGGCGAGCACGGCCGGCTTGTCACCGCGCAGCGCGGCCACCCCGCCGACCACCGAGGTGCCACCGCCGAACGGCACCACCGCGATGTCGTGCCGCGCGCAGCACTCCAGGACCTGCTGCACCTGGGCCGGGTCGGCGGGCAGCACCACGCCGTCGGGCACCGCGAACGCCAGCCCGTCCCGGCGGCGGACGAGGTCCTGGTAGGACAGGCCGCCCGCGCGTCCCAGCCGCTCGGCGGCGCCGGTGCGCACGTGCTGCTCGCCGACGACGGACGCCAGGTCCGCGCGCGCCGCCTCCGGCAGGGCGCTCGACGGGGCGTCGAGCAGCGACGCCGGGACGGCCGGGGTGGTGGTCTCGGCGAGTCCGATGCGCTGGCGCAGCCAGCGCAGGGCGTGTGCCGACAACGGCGCGGCAGCGGCACCCGATGGGGTCCAGCCGCCGCGGAGGGTGTGCTCGATCAGCCCGCTCACCAGTACAGTGTTACACATGACCTCGCAGTGTCACAGCACTCCGCAGTGTCACAGCACTCGCCCGGCGCCGAACCGCGTCGGGGAGGCGGAACTGCTGGCAGCGGCCCGGGAATGCGTCCTCGCCGACGGCCTGCGGCGCACCACGCTCGCCGGCGTCGCGCGCCGCGCGGGTGTCAGCCGGATGACGCTGTACCGCAGGTTCCCGGACGTGGACAGCCTGGTGACCGCGCTGATCACCGCCGAGTTCACCGCGATCCTGCACCGGGCCCGGGACGCGGCGGGCGACGGCAGCGCCCGGGAACGACTGGTCGCGGGCACCGTCCACGCCGTTCGGCTGTTGCAGTCGGCACCGCTGCTGCGGCGGGTGCTGCGCACCGACGCCGAGCTCCTGCTGCCCTACCTCGTCGAACGCCTCGGCAGCACCCAGCTCGCCGCCGAGGGGTTCCTCCGGGAGCACGTCGCCCACGGCCACGCCGACAAGTCCATCCGCGCCGGCGACCCGCCCGTCCAGGCGCGGGCGCTGCTGCTCATGGTCCAGTCCTTCGTGGTGTCTGCGGTGCCCGCCGCCCAGGACGACCCCACCGCCCTCAACGACGAACTCGCCCGCATGCTCGACGCCGCTCTCGCCCCCTGACCACCGCAGACCCGCCGGAGTCGCCATGACCACCACTCCCCTGCCCGCCGGTTCGCTGCGCGCCACGTCGCTCAACGCCGCGCGGCGGACCGCCGATCTGTCCGCCGTGGCCGAGGAAGCGGTCGACCTGCTCGTCGTGGGCGGCGGTGTGACCGGCGTCGGGGTGGCGTTGGACGCCGCCGCGCGCGGCCTGTCGGTCGCGCTCGTGGAAGCCGAGGACCTCGCCTGGGGCACGTCCCGCTGGTCCAGCAAGCTCGTCCACGGCGGCCTGCGGTACCTCGCGCACGGCGACGTCGCGCTGGCCCGCGAAAGCGCGGTGGAGCGCAGCGTGCTGATGACCCGCACGGCACCACACCTGGTCCGCACGCTTCCGCAGCTCATCCCGCTGCACCGCGGCGTCTCGCGGCGCTCCGAGCTGGTGCTGTCCGCGGGCCTGCACGCCGGGGACGCGCTGCGCCGCAGCGCGCGCACCCCGTCGGACGTGCTCCCGGCGCCGCGGCGGATTCCCGCCGCCGAAGCGCTCGCGCTGGTGCCCGGCGTCCGCGCCGCCGGGTTGCGCGGCGGGCTGCTCGGCTTCGACGGCCAGCTCGTCGACGACGCGCGGCTGGTCGTCGCGCTGGCGCGCACCGCAGCGGGCTTCGGCGCGCGGATCCTCACCCGCGTCCGGGTCGACGCCGTCGACGGGGGCGGTGCCGACGCGGTGGACCGGGCCAGCGGGGAGCAGCTGCGGCTGCGCGCCCGCGCGGTGGTGAACGCGACGGGCGTCTGGGCCGGCGAGCTGGCCGGCGAGGTGCGGTTGCGCCCGTCGCGGGGTTCGCACCTGGTGGTCGACGCGGACGCCGCCGGGCTCTCGGGAACGGCCCTGGTGACACCGGTCCCCGAGGAGTCGGGCCGGTTCCTGCTGCTCGTCCCGCAGCCCGACGGCCGGGCGCTGCTGGGGCTGACCGACGAGCCGGTGCCGGGGCCGATCCCGTCCGTCCCCGAGGTGCCGGAGTCCGATGTGGACTTCCTGTTGAGCGCGGTCCGCGACGTGCTCGGGAGTCCACTGCAACGCCGCCACGTGCTCGGGTCGTTCGCCGGGCTGCGCCCGCTGCTGGAGAACCCGCCGGGGCGCGGCGGGCGGCGCGGGAGCGGCACCGCGGACCTCTCCCGCAGGCACGCGGTCCTGACCTCGCCGGACGGCGTCGTCACGGTCGTCGGCGGCAAGCTCACCACCTACCGCCGGATGGCCGCCGACGCCGTCGACGCCGCGGTGGCGGCGCGCGGCCTGGCGGCCGGACCCTCGCGCACCCGCGCGATCGCGCTGGTCGGTGCGGCGGACCGGGACCACCTCGCGGACGTCGAGGCCGAACCGCGCCTGGTCGCCAAGTACGGCACCGAGGCGGCCCGGGTGGCCGCGCTCGCCGAGCTCGACGCCGAGCTGGCCGAGCCGGTGGCGCCCGGACTGCCGCTGAGCGCGGCGGAAGTGCTGTGGGCGGTGCGCCACGAGGGCGCGCTGGACGCCGCCGACGTGCTCGACCGCCGCTGCCGCGTCGGCCTCGTCGCCGCCGAGCGGGAGGCGGCGCTGCCCGCGGTCGAGAACCTGGTGGAACGGGCCCTGCGCGGCGTCGACGGCTGAGCTGAGAGCCTGTCTTCGAACTCGTTGTGCGAGGCGGTGCCGGAAGCGGAACCTCAGCGGCCGTCTCGACTGCGGAAGCCCCTCCTGATGTATGCCCACCTCGTGCGCGGGTGCGCGCCAGTGCCGGTGGCGGATCCCTGAGAAACTTTCGCCAAACGCCCGTTTCCCGGGCATCCGCCGAGCACAATGGGCCGCAGCCGTCCGAAGGGGGAACGTCGTGGCGGATCGCGGCCTGGAGATCGACCGGATCTCCAAGCGCTACGGGGACGTCGTCGCATTGCGCGAGATGACGTTCGCGGTGGGCGCCGGGGAGATGTTCGGGTTCGTCGGCAGCAACGGGGCGGGCAAGACCACGACGATGCGCATCGCGCTCGGCGTACTCGCCGCCGACTCCGGAGAGGTCCGCTGGCACGGCTCACCCCTGGACCTGCGGATCCGCCGCCGCATCGGCTACATGCCCGAGGAACGCGGCCTCTACCCGAAGATGAAGGTCGCCGAGCAACTGGCCTACCTGGGCGAGCTGCACGGCCTGTCCCGCGCGGACGCCCGCGACGCGGCGCTGCGCTGGACCGACCGGCTGGGCCTGGCCGCCCGGCGCGACGAGGAGGTCCAGAAGCTCAGCCTCGGCAACCAGCAGCGCGTGCAGCTGGCCGCGGCGCTGGTGCACGATCCGGTCGTCCTGGTGCTCGACGAACCGTTCTCCGGGCTCGACCCGGTCGCGGTCGACGTGATGAGCGGCGTGCTGCGGGAGAAGTGCGAATCCGGCGTCCCCGTGGTGTTCTCCAGCCACCAGCTGGACCTGGTGCAGCGGCTCTGCGACCGCGTCGGCATCGTCCGCAGTGGACGGATGGTGGCCTGCGGGACGGTGGACGAGCTGCGCGACGCCGGACCGGCCGAACTCCTCGTCGACGTGCCCGACGCCGCGCCCGACTGGGCCGACGGCGTGCCCGGTGTCGACGTCGTGGCCGTCGCGGGGACGCGCACCACGCTGCGGCTGACCGACGGGGCCGACGACCAGGCGGTGCTCAAGGCCGCGATGGCGGCCGGCGCGGTCCGCGAGTTCACCCGGCGCCGCCCGTCGTTGACCGAGCTGTTCCGCAACGTCGTCACCGAGGAGCCCACCGCATGAACTCCGTCCTGCTCGTCGCGCGGCGCGAGGTGCTGACCCGGCTGCGCAGCCGGGCGTTCGTCGTGGGCACCGTGTCGATCATCGCCATCATGGCCGCCTACATCGGACTGATGACGTTCCTCGGCCGCCAGGGCGGGTCGACCGCGGTCGGCGTCCCCGCCGGGGACATGGCCGTCGCCCGGCAGCTCCAGGTGGCGTCGGCGCAGCTCGGCGAGCCGATCGAACTGCGCCAGGTCCCCGACGCCGCCGCCGGGGAGCGGCTGGTCCGCGACGGCGACCTGGACGCGCTGCTCACCGGGATCCCCGACGCGGTGCGGCTGGTGTTCAAGCAGGAGCCGGACGACAAGCTCCGCGGCGCGTTGGAAGGCGTGCTGCGGCAGCGGGCGCTCGACGACGAGATGACCAGGGCCGGGCTGGACCCGTCCGAGGTGCTGGCCCGGACGTCCGGTGCGCATGTGGCGGTGCGCAGCCTGGAGAGCACCGACCCGCTGCGCGGGGAACGGCTCGCCGTCGCGATCGTCTCCGGTGTGCTGCTCTACATGTTCCTGCTCATGGGCGGGAACATGGTCGCCCAGGGCGTGGTCGAGGAGAAGTCCAGCCGGGTCGTGGAACTGCTGCTGTCCACGATCCGCCCGACCCCGCTGCTGGCGGGCAAGGTCCTCGGCATCGGTGCGGTGACGCTGCTGCAGCTGGTGGTGATCACCGCGGTCGGCGCCACCGGCGCCGCGGCGTCCGGGAAGCTCTCGGTGCCCTCGGGGGCGTTGTCCGGGAGCCTGCTCGGGACGGTCGCCTGGTTCCTGCTCGGGTTCGCGCTGTACGCGACGTTGATGGCGGCGGGCGCCTCGCTGGTCTCCCGGCAGGAGGACCTGCAGAGCGTCGTGGGCCCGATGACGATGCTGCTGGTCGCGCCGTTCGTCATCGGCGTCTCGGTGCTGCCCGCCGCGCCGGACAGCGCGCTGGCCGAAGTCCTCTCCCTGGTTCCGCTGTTCTCGCCGGTGCTCATGCCGATGCGCATCGCGCTGGGCGTCGCCCCGCTCTGGGAGGTCGCCCTGTCCGTCGTCCTGACGCTCGCGGCGATCGGGCTGGTCCTGCGCACCGGCGCCCGCATCTACTCCAACGCGGTCCTGCGCACCGGCGCCCGCGTCCGGCTCCGGGACGCGCTGCGCGCGGGCTGACCCGCGCGCGAGTCGGCCCCGGGTCCGCCGCAGTGGGCGGGGTCCGGGGCCGTGGTGCGAGCCGGAACAGCGGGCGTTCCGACTGGATTCAGGTTTCGATTCAGCGCTGGTTGATCGGCGTGTACGCGCGCTCGGCGGCGCCGGTGTACACCTGGCGCGGACGGCTGATCTTGCGGGCCGGGTCCTCCAGCATCTCCCGCCAGTGCGCGATCCAGCCGGGCAGGCGGCCGAGCGCGAACAGCACGGTGAAGAACTTCGTCGGGAAACCCATGGCCTTGTAGATCAGGCCGGTGTAGAAGTCGACGTTCGGGTACAGCTTGCGCTCGACGAAGTAGTCGTCGGCGAGCGCCTTCTCCTCCAGCCGCAGCGCGATGTCCAGCAGCGGGTCGTTCACGTGCAGCTTGCCGAGCACCTCGTCGGCGGTCTTCTTGATGATCGCCGCGCGCGGGTCGTAGTTCTTGTAGACCCGGTGGCCGAAGCCCATCAGCTTCACCCCGGGCTCCTTGTTCTTGACCCGTTCGACGAACGAGTCCACGTCGCTGCCGTTGCGGTGGATGCCCTCCAGCATCTCCAGCACCGCGCTGTTCGCACCGCCGTGCAGCGGGCCGAACAGGGCGTTGATACCGGCCGAGATGCTGGCGAACAGGTTCGCCTCCGACGAGCCGACCATCCGGACCGTCGACGTGGAGCAGTTCTGCTCGTGGTCGGCGTGCAGGATGAACAGCAGGTCGAGGGCGCGGGCCATGACCGGGTCGAGCTCGTAGGGCTCGGCGGGGAATCCGAAGGTCATCCGGAGGAAGTTCTCCACCAGCCCGAGGGAGTTGTCCGGGTAGAGGAACGGCTGGCCGACCGACTTCTTGTAGGCGTAGGCCGCGATGGTGGGCAGCTTCGCCAGCAGGCGGACGGTGGACAGCTCCACCTGGTCCTTGTCGAACGGGTTCAGGCTGTCCTGGTAGAAGGTGGACAGCGCGGAGACCGCGGACGACAGCACCGGCATCGGGTGCGCGTCGCGCGGGAAACCGTCGAAGAACTGCTTGAGGTCTTCGTGCAGCAGGGTGTGCCGACGGATGCGCTCGCTGAAGTCGTCCAGCTGCTGCTTCGTGGGCAGCTCACCGTAGATCAGCAGGTAGCTGACCTCGATGAAGTTGGACTTCTCGGCGAGTTCCTCGATGGGGTAGCCGCGGTAGCGGAGGATGCCGGCGTCGCCGTCGATGTAGGTGATGTCGGAGGTGCAGGCCGCCGTGTTGACGAAGCCCGGATCCAACGTCACCAAACCGGTCTGAGCCAGCAGCTTGCCGAGGTCCACGCCAGCAGCGCCCTCGGTGGGCTGCTTCACCTGCATTTCGTGCTCGCCGGCGTCATAGCGCAGCGCGACGGTACGTTTGGCGGTCACGTCGTCGGGCATTCGGGAACCTCTCGCGCTCGTCGGGGTAGCACTGTCGCCGACGACTTGCCGAGCCGGTCGGCTGGGCTGCGTTGTCGCCCGCGCGCGGCCGGGGTGTCCGACCCACCGCAGCACCACCCCGTTGGGGTCCTGTCAGTAGTCACGCTAGACCGCGGTGGGGTGCTCGCGCAGCAACCGCGTTTCGGCTTTTTGGCAGGTGGGACCACGATCACATCACATCAGCGCGGTCCGCGCGCCCGGTTCTCGACGCTCCGAAACCGGACAGGACCGTCATCGTGACGACCGCACCCACCCGAACGGGCTAACCCCGGTTGGTCCCCCGGTAGGAGGAGCGGTTGAGCTCACAGGGTGCACTCCCGCACCCCGCCGGTGGTCAGGGCTCCAACTCGGCGGCCCACGGCGGTTCGGCGCCCGCCCGGGAGACCGTGACGGCGGCGGCCGAGGCGGCGAAGCGCAACGCCTCCTCCCACTCCTGCCGGGACAGGCGGCGCACCGCGTCCGCGGACAGCGCGCCGCGGCGGTGCAGCCAGGCCAGCAGCGCGGCCTGCACGGTGTCACCTGCCCCGATGGTGTCGACGACCTCGGCCCGCACACCGGGCACCTCGACGACGTCGTCGCCGGCCACCGCCGCCATCCCGGCGGCGCCGCGGGTGAGCACCACGGCGGCCGGGCCGCGCCGCTGCCAGTCCCGCGCCGCGCCGAGCACGTCGGTGCCGTCGGCCAGCCACGCGGCGTCCTCCTCGGACACCTTGAGCAGGCCGAGCGCGGGCAGCCAGGACTCGAAACGCCGCCGGTAGGCGTCCCGGTCGGCGATGAGATCCGTCCGGATGTTCGGGTCCAGCGCCACGAACCGGCCCAGGCCGGACTCCCGGAACAGCACCGCCTCGTAGACGCTCGCCGCGGGTTCCACGGCCATGCCCAGCGTGCCCAGGCACACCGCCGCGGTGTCCGGGGGGAACTCCTGGTCGGTAACGGCGAAGGCGGCGGTGCCCTCGGTGTGGAAGCTGTAGCGCGCCGAGCCGTCCTCGCCGAGCCCGACCACCGCCAGCGTGGTGGGCTCCGGGCCGCGCCGCACCAGGCTCACGTCCACATCGGACCGCTTGAGCCGTTCGAACTGCTTGTCGCCGAACTGGTCGGTGGACAGCCGGGCGTGGAAGCCGACGGGGATTCCCAGTCGCCCCAACGCGATCGCGACGTTGTACGGGCCGCCGCCGAGCCTCGGGTGCAGCGGGCCGAGTTCACCGTCCGCAGTGGACGAATCCGGAACGAGGTCGACGAGCGCCTCGCCGCCGATGACGATCACTTCTCCTCCGCTTCCCTCGGTGCCCGCTCGCCGGTCAGCCCGCCGAGCAGGAACTGCGACAACGCCGCGAACGCCTCGGCGTCCGACAACCCGGTGCGCTCGCCGATCTCCCCGCGCTGGATGCCGACGACGGTGCGCCCGACCATCTCCCCGACCAGCGCCGCGTGGACCTCGCGGAACACCCCGAGGCGCACGCCCTCGGCGATGTAGCCGCGGATGCGGTCGGCGGCGGCGTGCGCGTTGGCCTCGTAGGTCGAGCGGGTGGCGAAGTTGGCGCCCATGTCGTCGATGAACTCCCGCGAGGCCGGGCGCAGCTCCTCGGCCGCGGCCGCCAGGTAGACCCGGACCCGCTCGCGCACGTCGTCGACCTCGGCGACCTGCCGTTCGATCGCCTCGGTCGCGGACTTGAAGTAGTGCGCCACCACGCGCACCGCCAGCTGCTCCTTGCTGTCGGCCAGCGTGTACAGCGTGGACTTCGAGCAGTGCAGCCGCGCGGCCAGCTCGTCCAGCGTGAAGTGCGCGAAGCCCTCCGCGAGGAACAGGTCGCGGAGCCGGTCCAGCAGCTCGGCGCGCCGCGCGTTCACGGGTCTGCGGCGGGAGAGATCGGACGTGGTCACCGTTCGAGCCTGCCACAGCCGCGCGGGCTCCCCGTGCCCGTCCCGGTACTCTTGTCCGTCCTGTAGTACTGGGTGCAGTATTGCTGTGTTGACCGGCACACCACCAGGAGCGCGATCCGCCATGGCCGTCCCACGTCTGCTCCCCACCCGGGAAGCCACCGACCTGCTCGCCCTCACCAGGGAGATCGCCCGCGACGAACTCGCCGGGCGGGCCGCGGGCGACGAGGCCGCGGGCAAGTTCCCCCGCGACGTCTTCCAGCTGCTCGGCGAGGCCGGTTTCCTCGGCCTGCCCTACCCCGAGGAGTACGGCGGCGGAGCCCAGCCGTACGAGGTGTACCTGCAGGTGCTCGAAGAGCTCAGCAGCGCCTGGATGACCGTGGGCGTCGGTCTGTCGGTGCACACGATGTCCTGCTTCCCGCTCGCCCACCGCGGAACGCGCGAGCAGCGCGAGCGGTGGCTGCCCGGGATGCTCGGCGGCACGCTGCTCGGCGCGTACGCGCTGTCCGAGCCGCACGCCGGATCGGACGCGGCGGCGCTGAGCACCCGGGCCCGGCTCGACGGTGCCGAGTACTCGGTGACCGGCACGAAGGCGTGGATCACCCACGGCGGCGTCGCCGACTTCTACACCCTGATGGCCCGCACCGACGACGGCATCAGCTGCCTGCTGGTCGACGGGACCACTCCCGGGCTGTCCGCGGGGGTGCCCGAGCACAAGATGGGCCTCACCGGGTCACCCACCACCGAACTGCACCTCGACGACGCGCGGGTGCCCGCCGACCGGCTCATCGGCGCGGAGGGCGAGGGGCTGAAGATCGCGTTGCACGCGCTGGACTCGGGACGGCTGGGCATCGCCGCGTGCGCGGTCGGGCTGGCCCAGGCGGCGTTGGACCTGGCCGTGGACCACGCGCGGCAGCGCCACCAGTTCGGCCGCCCGATCATCGAGTTCCAGGGCGTGGAGTTCCTGCTCGCCGACATGGCCGCCGCGGTCCAGTCGGCCCGCGCCGCCTACCTCGACGGGGCGCGGCGCCGCGACGCGGGGCTCGACTTCGGCATGCAGGCGTCGGTGGCCAAGCTCGTCGCCACGGACGCGGCGATGAAGGTCACCACCGACGCGGTCCAGGTCCTCGGCGGCGCGGGCTACACCCGGGACTTCCCCGCCGAGCGCTACATGCGGGAGGCCAAGGTGCTGCAGATCTTCGAGGGCACCAACCAGATCCAGCGCCTGGTCATCGCCCGCCACCTGGCAAAGTGAGTGACTCGAACTCACGTTGCGTGGCGGTGCCGGGAGCGGGTTCCCAGGCACGCCCTCAGAACGGCCGCAGGCCCCAGCGCGCGATCCAGGTCTCGCCCGGTGCGAGGGTGATGAGGTCGGTGCCCGAGTTGAGCGCGTCCGGCGGGCAGGTCATCGGTTCGATCGCCACGGCGCGGCCGCGGCCGGGGAAGTCCTCGGCCGTGTAGACCTGCACCCACCCGAAGACCGGGTCGGCCCACAGCTCGACGCCGTGCCCGGTCGGGTCCGCGAGGGTGTGCCGGACCAGCTGGGCCGGGTCGTCGGGCGCCGGGGCGGCACCGCCGAACGCCGTGTCGAGCAGCAGGCCGGCCAGTCGGCGACCGGTCCGCAGCTCCACCTCGTCGCCCGCCAGCGACCGCGGTGGACGGCTCGGCAGCAGCCGGTCCGCGTCGACCGGCAGGATGCTCGACGCCGCGAGCCGCAGCGTGCAGTCGTCGGTCGCCGCACCGCCCGCCCGCGGGTACGGGTGGACGCCGAGACCGAACGGCGTCGCGCGGGCCCCCAGGTTCTCCACGGTGTGGGTCACGGTCAGGCCGGTGTCGTCGACCGCGTAGCCGACCGACGTCAGCAGCGGCACCGGCCAGCCGGGCTGGGCCGGGACCATGGCGTGCAGCACCACCGTCGAATCGGCGTGCTCCACGACCGTCCAGGCGGTGTGCCGCAGCAGGCCGTGGATGGCGTTGTGCCGCGCCGGTTCGGTCAGGGCGAGCTGCTGCGGCTCGCCCTCCAGGTTCCAGCGCCCGTCGGCGACCCGGTTCGGCCACGGCACCAGGACCGCGCCCGCGCCGCCGGGCGGCAGGCGGTCCGCCGGGTAGCTCTCCACGTGGGGAACGCCGTCGACCTCGAACACCCGCAGTGCCGCGCCGACCTCGGTGACGACGGCCCGTGCGGCGCCGGAGACGATCTCGAACTGCCGACCGGTGGCGGGAACAGGATCATGCACACCGCCAACTCTAGGGCGGGCGGGCCGCCCGTGCCCCGTCACTTGCCGAGCTTGCCCGCGTCGAAGTCGTGCCGACCGACCACCAGCTGGTTGCCGCCCCAGAACACCAGCCCGACGAGCAGCAGGACTCCGGCGATGGCGTACTCCACCAGCGGCCGCCCGGCCAGCGGACTGGCGAAGTACAGGCAGGTCACCGCGCCGAGCACGGGAATCCAGGTGGGCGCCCGGAAGTGCTCGTGCTCGACCTCCTCGCGGCGCAGCACCAGCACCGCGACGTTGACGCAGGCGAACACGACCAGCAGCAGCAACGACGTGGTCCCGCCGAGTTCGGCGATGTCCAGGGAGCTGACCAGGACGATCGCGATGGCGCTGGTGAACACGATGGACACCCACGGGGTCCGGGTCCGGCGGTGGACCCGGCCGAACTGCTCCGGGATGATCCGCTCCTCGGCCATGCCGTAGAGCAGGCGGCTGGCCATCATCATGTTGATCAACGCCGTGTTGCTCAGCGCGAACAGCGCCATGACCGAGAACAGCACCGGCGGGAACCACGGCGCCGCGGCCTGCACGACCAGCAGCAGCGGGGCGCTGGAGCGCGCCAGCACGTCCGGGGGCACCAGGGTCGAGCTGATCAGCGCGATGAGCAGGTAGATCGACGCGGTGATGACCATGCCCCACAGCACCGCGCGGGGGAACGTCCGCGTCGGGTCCTTGGTCTCCTCCGCCATGTTGACGGTGTCCTCGAAACCGACCATGGCGAAGAACGCCAGCGCGGTGGCCGAGGTCACCGCCAGCAGCGGCGCCGCGTCGGTGTTGAACTGCAGCAACCTGCCCGGGTCCGGGGACAGCTCCGGACTGGTGCTGCCGCCGAACACCGCGTAGGCGCCGACCGCGATCACGAACGCCAGTCCGATCAGGACGACCGCGGTGAGCACCACGTTCAACTTCGCCGACTCCGCGACCCCGCGGAAGTTGATCAGCGCGATCAGCACGAGGAAACCGATCGCGACCGCCGTGGACGGGGTGCCGGGGAAGATCGCCTCCAGGTAGTCGCCGCTGACCGCCCGCGCCCCGGAGGACGCCGAGGTGATCCCGGAGCACATCACCGCGAACGCGACCATGAACGTCAGGAAGTTGATCCCGAAGGCCCGGTGCACGTACAGCGGGGCACCGCCGGCCTTGGGGTACTTGCCGACGAGTTCGAGGTAGCTGAACGCGGTGAGGAACGCGACCGCGAAGGCGACCACGAACGGCAGCCACAGCGCACCGCCGACCTTGGCGGCGATCTTGCCGGTGAGCGCGTAGATCGTGGTCCCGATGATGTCGCCGACCACGAAGAACAGCAGCAGTTTCGGGCCCATGGCCTGCTTCAGGCCGGGCCCGTCCGCGCTGCGGGGCGGGTCGTCGTGCACAGACGTGTCGTTGGCCATAGCTGTGCAGTGTGCGGGTCGCGGATTCGTCCCGTCCGTCCACCACCGCGCGGATCGTCCGAATCGGCGACCGGCGCCGGTCACTCCTGCGGTGCCCGGTAGGTCCGGAAGGCCGGGAGGCAGACGGCGGCCGCGAGCGTGCACACGACCACCAGCACGCCCCCGGCGACCACCGCGGCCGACGTGCCCAGCGCCGCGCCGCCGGCTCCGTGGACGGCGTCCGCCAGGCGCGGGCCGCCCGAGACGACGACGGTGAACACGCCCTGGATGCGACCGCGCATCTCGTCGGTCGCCGCGGTCTGCAGGATGGAGCTGCGGTACACCATGCTCACCATGTCCGCCCCGCCGCCCAGCGCCAGGCACACCACCGCGGTCCACAGCGAGCCGGACAGGCCGAAACCGACCACCGCGACGCCCCAGGCGACGACGGCCACCACGACGCCGAGCCCGTGCCGCGAGACCCGGTGCAGCCAACCGGAGAACACGCCGAACGCGAACGCCCCGAGCGGGATCGCCGCGTACAGCCAGCCCAGCGCGGCGCCGCCGCCCGGCGGGTCGCCGAAGGTCCGCTCGGCCATCTCCGGGAACAGGGCGCGCGGCATGCCGAACACCATCGCGATGATGTCCATCAGGAACGACGCCAGCAGCACCGAATGCGTCGTCAGGTAGCGGAAGCCGTCGACGACCGCGCGCAGCCCGGCCCGCTGCGGGGCGCCGTCCCCGGGCGGCAGCGCGGGAAGCCGCACCACCGCCCACAGCGCCGCGCACAGCGCGAGCGCGTCGACCAGGTACAGCACCGGCAGTCCCAGCGCGGGCAGCAGCACCCCGGCCAGCAGCGGACCGGCGATGGACCCGAGCTGGAACACCGTGGAGTTCAACGCCTGCGCCGACGGCAGCAGGTTCGCCGGGATCAGCCGGGCGATCGCGGCGCTGCGCGTCGGCATGTTCATGGCGAAGAACGTCTGCTGCGCGGCGAACAGCACCAGCACCAGCCACACCGACCGGACGTCGACCGCCGCGACCAACCACAGCACCAGCGAGCTCGCGGCCAGGCCGCCGTTGGTCAGCAGGAGCAGCCGCCGCCGGTCCACGGTGTCGGCGACCGCCCCGCCCCACAGCCCGAACACCAGCAGCGGCACCAACCCGAAGACACCGGCCAGGCCGACGTAGGCCGACGAGCCGGTGATGTCGAACAGCTGCTTGGGCACCGCGACGGCGGAGAACTGCGCGCCGACGGCGGTGACGATGTTGGACGTCCACAGCCGCCGGTACGGCGGGTAGCGCAGCGGCCTGGTGTCGATGAAGACCTTGCCGAGGAGGGTTCTCACCGTTCCGGGCGCCGTGTCCGCCCCGCTGCTGCCGCTGTGCACAGCCGCAGGAGCCTAGTCGTGAGCCCGGCTAACAGCCTCTCCTTTTCCGCGCGGTGTGACCGACGTCCCGGCCGCCTCAGCGGCCGAACCACTTCCGCCGCGGCCCGCGCACCTCCAGCGAACCGAACCGGAGCGCTCCGGAGAACACGAAGTGCGGGCTGCCGTGCGCCGGCGCGTCCCGCCGGTGGTCCTCGACGTTGCCGAGCGTCACCTCGACGCCGTCGGTGTCCACCCCGGCGCCCTCGGGCAACCGGACCTCGACCGACCCGCCGGAGACGTCCAGCTCCACCTCGACGACCGGATGCGGGTTCTCGGCCTCGGAGAAGTCCAGTTCGTACGAGGTCATGCGCCCGCGCAGCAGCAACGCGCGCGGCACCTGCCACCGGCCCTTCCGCTTCACCGAGCCGAAGTTGGCGCGCAGCTCCACCGGCTCGGCCGAACCCGCCGCGACGGCACCGGTGTACGGCGGCGGCTGCACCGCCAGGTCGGAGATCACCGCGTCCAGTTCCCGGCGGGTCCGGGACGCCAGCGCCTGATCGGTTCGCTCGGTGAACTCGGTCGGCGTCAGCTGCCCCTTCGCCATCGCCTGCTGGAGCTGGTCGGCGACGTGCCGGCGCTCCGCGTCGGACACCCGCATGTCACCGGGGTCCCTCGGTCCCTCACCCACGTCGCCACGATAGCCAGCCGGGCAACGCGCGAACGCCCGACGGGAAAGTTCCCGCCGGGCGTTGGGACAGGCTTTCAGGGCGCCAGCCGTTCGACCACCCAGTTCTCGCGGTCGCGCCGGAAGCGGAGCCGGTCGTGCAGCCGGTCGGGGCGGCCCTGCCAGAACTCGACCGCCTCGGGCCGGATCCGCCAACCGCCCCAGTGCGGCGGCACCGGCACCTTCTCGGCGTCGGCGAAGCGGCGTTCCATGCCGAGCAGCGAGGCTTCCAGCGACTGCCGGTTGGAGACCACCCGGGACTGCGGGGAGGCCCACGCGCCGAGCTGCGAGCCGCGCGGCCGGACGCCCCAGTACTCGGCGGTCTCGGCGGCGGAGACCTTCTCGACCGTGCCGCGCACGTTGACCTGCCGTTGCAGCGGGAACCACGGGAACGTCGCGGCGGCGACCCGGGTCGCGGTCAGGTCGTGGCTCTTGGCCGAGGTGTAGTTGGTGAAGAACACCAGCCCGCGCTCGTCGAACCCCTTGCACAGCACGGTCCGCGAGGACGGCACGCCCTCGGCGTCGGCGGTGGCCAGCACCATCGCGTTCGGCTCCGGGATCCCCGCCTCGACGGCCTCGTCGAACCACAGCTGCAACTGCTCGTACCAGTGCGCCGCCAGCGACGACTCGTCCAGCGCTCCGGCCTCGTAGGACACCCGCATGGACGGCAACGCGACGTTGGCCTCCGACATCCGATTTCCTCCCTGATTCGCCCGGCGGCGGCACGACTCGTCGACTTCTCCGGCTGCTCGCCGGACGGTACGGGTTGGACGGGTGGCCCGACACCCGCGGGTGCTCGGTACCACTCCATCCGACGGTAAACGGCGACTGAACCGGGGATCGAATCGAGCACTGTTCACGATCGATTCCGCAAACGATGCAGTGAGGGGTCACACACCCGTTCGGCGGTCAGGGCAGGGCGGTTCGTCCGGAACGCTGGAAGTGCAGGTCCGCCACCCACATCGCCAGCACGAACGGGCACGTCGTCGGCACCAGGTGCACGGCCTCCAACCCGGCCTGCAGCAGCAGCACGGCGGGGACCGCGAGCAGGCACGACCGCCAGGTCCGCCCGGTCGTCAACATCCCGACCGCCACCAGCGCGGCGTTGAACCCGTACACCCCGGCGCTGATGTCGTCGTGCGGGAACAGCGGCACCAGCTCCACGACCACCAGCGCCGCCGCCGACGCGCCCAGCGCTGCGACCGCCAGGCGCCACCCGGCCACCAGCAGCCCGGCGAACATGAACAGCCCCGGCAGCGCGCCGGTGACCAGGAAGACCTCGGCCGCCGAACCGAACAGCCCGGAGTAGTCGCCGTGCGCCGAGGACGCGGTGGACGCCGCCTCCCAGCCCATCCGGTGTCCCAGGTAGGTCGTGAGCCAGTACGTGATCACGAAGGGCGCGGTGCGGGCAGGAACCGTCAGGAAGAAGTCCGCGACGCGCGCCAGCACCGTCGCCAACACCGCCCCCACGATTCCGACCAGCAACGCCAGGCCCAGCGATCGGAAGGAGGTGACCGCCCCGAGCACGACCAGCGTCCCGTTGAAACCGAACAGGCCCTGGGATATCCGATCGGGAGGGACCCGCAGCGCCAGCGCGGTCAGCAACCCGGCGGTGCTGCCGAGCAGGGCCGCGAGCGCGTTCTGCGGTCCGGACAACAACAGGGCCACCAGGAACAGCACCCCGGCCGGGACGCTTTCCTGCAGATATACCTGCGAAATGCCGGTGGGCACGGCGCGCAGCAGCCGCAGCGCGCCGTGCCGTCGCACCGGTTCCGCCGTTGCGGCGTCGTTCACCAGTGTTGGACCTCTAGTTCCTTGACATCCGGGTGGTGCGCGAGGGCGTCCGCGAGCCGCCGTTCGGCGGTCACCGCGTCGTCGGCCACCGCGGTGGCCAGCGCTCCGCCCGCGGCCAGCGGGACCAGCGACCACCACTGCCCGCTGGACGGTTCGGTCGGATCTCCGTTCCACACCACCGTTTCGGTGGCGAGCACGCGCGCACCGGCGAGGTACCCGGTGCTGGCGGTCATGCGCGGGTCGCCGATGTCCAGCCGCTGCCGCAGCAGCGGCGTCCCGGCGCGCAGCACGTGCGTCGTGGTGACCAGCGGGCCGGGCTGCTCGCCGTACCGGCCGAGCACCAGCGTCTCCCGGCAGCGGACCCGCGCGTCGGCGTCCAGCGCGACGGTCAGCTCGGCCCGGTGGTCGGCGCGCGAGCTGATCACGGTCGGCTCGGGCAGGTACTCGACCGTCCCGCCGGACGCGACCTCGATGTGCACAGTGGACACGCTGTGCCCGGGGTGCTGGCCGGGCAGGGCGACGGTCGCCGCCGTGCCGCGCAATCGCAGCCGCGCCCCGGGCCCGACGCGGACCCGCAGGTCCACCCGGTCACCGCCCATCGGCGAGGTCGCCGAGCCGACCAGGTGCACCACCGCGGCGCCGTGCGGATCGGACACCGAGGTGCGGCGCGGCACCAGCGACATCGGCGGCTGCGACCGCAGGTCGCGCACCACGCTGCGCCCGCTGGGGCCGCGTTCCACGCTCAGCAGCGCGGTCGCCCTCATCCGGCAACACCCCGCTCAGGCACTCGCGCCGACCTTCAGCTGCTGGCGCACCCACGCGGCGACGTCGGGCGCGTTCGGGGTGCGGGTGAGCGACTGGGTGATCACCGGCAGCTCGCCGCGCATCCGGTGCGCGTCGGAGACCATGACCTCCATGTCGGCCCCGACCTGCTCGGCCAGGTCCACCTTGTTGATCACCAGCAGGTCGGCGGTGGTGACGCCGGGGCCGCCCTTGCGCGGCACCTTGTCGCCCCCGGCCACGTCGACCACGAAGATCTGGCTGTCCGCCAGGCCGTGGCTGAACACCGCGGTGAGGTTGTCGCCGCCGCTCTCCACGATGACCAGTTCCAGCCCGGGGTGGCGCTCCGCGAGCCGCTCCACGGCGTCGAGGTTGGCGGTGATGTCGTCGCGGATCGCGGTGTGCGGGCAGGCGCCCGTCTGCACCGCCTCGATCCGGTCGGTGTCGAGGACTCCGTTGCGGCGCAGGAAGTCCGCGTCCTCGGTGGTGTAGATGTCGTTGGTGACCACGGCCAGGTTGATCTCCTGGCCCAGCGCCCGGCACAGCGCGGCGGTCGTCGCGGTTTTGCCGCTGCCGACCGGACCGCCGATGCCGAGCCGGAACGGACGGCCCTGGTTCGGGCTCGCCACGTGCGGGTCCGGACCGGCCGCGGTGGGGTCGAAGTTGACGGGGTGCCGGTGTCCGTGACCGTGCCCGTGTTCCTCAGGACGCAAAGAGACGCACCTCTTCCCGGTGATGGCGATCGTGCGCCTCGGCGAGCAGGTCGAGCGCCGGTGCGCCCGGCGCGGGCAGCTCGGCCGGTGCCGCTCCGGCGGTGGCGGCCGCTTCGTCGGCGATCCGGTCCAGGTCGTCGGCCAGTTCGGTCACCACGGCGTTGACCGCGAACGGGTCCATCCCGAGCAGTCGAACGCCGGCGGAGGACGGTCCGCTGACGGCCAGGTAGCCGGCCGCCAGCGCCGCCTCCCGAGGCCCGGAGCCGGCCACCGCGGCCAGCACGCCGAGCACGATCGGGTGGTGTGGCCGCGGGGTTGCGGCCAGCAGTTCTTCGAGCACCGGCGAGGGCCAGGCGGCCCTGCCGGCGCGGACGGTGCCCCGGCCCTGGGCGCGGGACGCCTCCCGCTGGGCCGGGGACGGTGTGCGGGCGTCGAGTTCGACGTCCAGCTCCCGCCAGTGTCCACCGGGGACACCGCGGGCGGCGGCGTGCGCCGCGGCGGCGGCGAACACCGCCTGCAGGGCGCCGGCTGCGCGCAGGCGCCCGTGCAGGAACTCGCGCAGGTCGGCCACGTCCCGGATCAGCCCCCGCGACGCCGCTTCTTCCACGCCACCGGAGTGCACGTGCCCCCCGCCGGGGAAACGGGCGTCGGCGAGCGCCAGCACTGCGAGACCGGCTCGCACGGGACTCACTCTCCTTCCTGCGGGTGGCTCAGAACAGCGAGTACCGCTGCGCCATCGGGACCTCCCGGACCGGGTCCGGCTCGACCAGTTCGCCGTCGATGTGCACGGCGAAGCTGTCCGGGTCGACCTCGACGTCCGGGGTCGCCGAGTTGTGCGGCATGTGCTCCTTGGTCACGCCGCGCGTGCTGGTGATGGCCTCCAGCCGCGAGTCCAGTCCGAGCCGGTCGGCGAGCCCGTCGTCCAGCGCGGCCTGGGCCACGAAGAAGGCGCTGCTCGCGGCGGCCGCACGCGCCTGCGCGCCCCACATCGGCCGCGCGTAGTACGGCTGCGGGGTGGGGATGGACGCGTTCGCGTCGCCCATCTGCGCCCACGCGGCGAAGCCGTTCTTGAGCACCATGTGCGGGCGGACGCCGAAGAACTCCGGCTCCCACAGCACCAGGTCGGCCATCTTGCCGACCTCCACGGACCCGACCACGTGGTCGATGCCGTGGGTGATGGCCGGGTTGATGGTGTACTTCGCGACGTAGCGCTGGGCGCGCAGGTTGTCCGCGGCCCCGTCACCGGCCAGCGCACCGCGGCGCCGCTTCATCACGTGCGCGGTCTGCCAGGTCCGGATGATCACCTCGCCGATGCGGCCCATCGCCTGCGCGTCGGAGCTGATCATCGAGATCGCGCCCATGTCGTGCAGCACGTCCTCGGCTGCGATGGTCGAGGGCCGGATGCGGCTCTCCGCGAAGGCCAGGTCCTCGGGCACCGCCGGGTTGAGGTGGTGGCACACCATGAGCATGTCGAGGTGCTCGTCGATGGTGTTCACGGTGTGCGGCCGGGTCGGGTTCGTCGACGAGGGCAACACGTTGGCCTCGCTGGCGACCCGGATGATGTCCGGCGCGTGCCCGCCGCCCGCGCCCTCGGCGTGGTAGGCGTTGATCGACCGGCCGTTGATCGCCGCGAGCGTCGATTCCAGGAACCCGCTCTCGTTGAGCGTGTCGGTGTGGATGGCGATCTGCACACCGGTCTCCTCGGCGCAGCGCAGCGAGCTGTCGATGACCGCCGGGGTGCAGCCCCAGTCCTCGTGCAGCTTGAGCCCGCCCGCACCGGCGCGGATCTGCTCGTGCAGCGCCTCGCCGCGCGTGGTGTTGCCCTTGCCGAGCAGCAGCACGTTGACCGGCAGGTGGTCGATGCTCTGCATGACGCGGGCGAGGTTCCAGGCGCCCGGCGTGACGGTGGTGGCCTTGCTGCCCTCGGCCGGTCCGGTACCGCCGCCGATCAGCGTGGTCAGCCCGGACGCCAGCGCGGTGTCGACCTCCTGCGGGCAGATGAAGTGCACGTGGCAGTCGATGCCACCGGCGGTGACGATCTTGCCGTTGCCCGCGACGATCTCGGTCGACGGCCCGATCACCAGGTTCGGGTCGACGTCCGCGGCCACGTCCGGGTTGCCCGCCTTGCCGATGCCGACGATGCGCCCGTCCCGGATGCCGATGTCGGCCTTGACCACGCCCCAGTGGTCGAGGATGACGGCGCCGGTGATGACCACGTCCGGCGTGCCCTCGGCGCGGGTGGCCACCGACTGGCCCATCGACTCGCGCACGACCTTGCCGCCGCCGAAGACGACCTCCTCGCCGGAGCCGCCCGGCCCCTGGCTGCGGTCCTCGGTGATCTCGACGAGCAGGTCGGTGTCGGCCAGCCGGATGCGGTCACCGGTGGTGGGGCCGAACAGTTCGACGTACTGGGCGCGGTCCATGGAAGCGCTCACCGGTTGCCCTCGCCTTTCTTTCCGTAGTGCGACTCGCCGGGTTCGTGGCCGCGGTCGTCGAGCCCGCCGGCGTACTCCGGCCGCAGGCCGGGCACCTCGCGGCGACCGCCGATCGGGACCAGCTCGACCTCGCGTTCCACACCCGGTTCGAAGCGCACGGCGGTGCCCGCCGGCACGTCGAGCCGGTGCCCCCACGCGGCGGCCCGGTCGAACTCCAGCCCCGGGTTGACCGCGGCGAAGTGGTAGTGCGAACCGACCTGCACGGCGCGGTCGGCGCGGTTGACGACGGTGATCCGGACGCGCTCCCGCCCCGGGTTCAGCGGGATCCGGTCCTCGGCGGTGATGATCTCTCCCGGACGCATGGCAGCTCCCTGGGTAAGCGGGACTAACTGATCGGGTCGTGGACCGTGACGAGTTTGGTGCCGTCCGGGAAGGTGGCTTCGACCTGGACGTCGTGGATCATCTCCGGGACGCCGTCGAGCACCTGGTCGGCGGTGAGCACCTGCCGACCGCTCTGCATCAGCTCGGCGACGGTCCGGCCGTCCCGGGCACCTTCCATGACGTGATCGGTGATCAGCGCCACCGCTTCCGGGTAGTTCAGCTTGAGGCCGCGGTCCAGCCGTTCGCGTGCGAGCCGCGCCGCCACGTGAACGAGGAGCTTGTCGCGCTCGTGAGGAGCAAGGTGCATGCGACCTCTTTAACACACGAACGGCGGAACGACGACGGCGTGTCCTGCGGTTTCATCCGGTCTAATTGTACTTTTACAACCGTTTTTCCGGAATTTTGCGTGGCTAACAACGTTATGTGCTTTTCGGTGGCGGAGCTCACCTCGTGATTTTTTCTGCAACCGGGGTGATTGCCCCCACGCCGGCGCCGGGTGCACTGTTGTCGGCACGGCGCGCAGCGCCCCACCCCGCCACGTCCCCACGGTCGCGCCCCGGCGCGTCCGCAACCGCGAGGAGACGAGGCACTCATGAGCAACGCAGGTCAGTCCGAGTTCCGCCCCGGTCTCGAAGGCGTGGTCGCCTTCCGCACCGAGATCGCCGAACCCGATCGCGACGGCGGCGCGCTGCGCTACCGCGGTGTCGACATCGAGGACCTGGTCGGCACGGTGTCCTTCGGCGACGTGTGGTCGCTGCTGGTGGACGGCCGATTCGGCGATGGCCTGCCGCCGGCCGACGCGAGCCCGGTACCGGTGCGCACCGGGAACGTGCGCGCCGACGTCCAGGCCGCGCTGGCGATGCTGGCCCCGGCCCGCGGCTTCCGGCCGCTGCTGGACGTCGACGACGCCGCGGCCCGCGCCGACCTGGCCACCGCTTCGGCGCTGGGCCTGTCCTACGTGGCGCAGTCGGCGCGCGGTGATCTCCCGCCGGTCCCGGAGTCGCGGATCGCCGGGTGCCCCACGGTCACCGAGCGGTTCCTCACCCGCTGGCGCGGCGAGCCCGACCCCGCGCACGTGCGCGCGCTCGACGCCTACTGGGTGTCGGCCGCCGAGCACGGCCTCAACGCCTCCACCTTCACGGCCCGGGTGATCGCGTCGACCGGCGCCGACGTGGCGGCCTGCCTGTCCGGTGCGGTCGGCGCGATGTCCGGTCCGCTGCACGGCGGCGCGCCCGCCCGGGTGCTGCCGATGATCGAGGAGGTGGAGCGCACGGGCGACGCCCGCCGGGTCGTCGAGTCCATCCTGGACCGCGGCGACCGCCTGATGGGCTTCGGCCACCGCGTCTACCGGGCCGAGGACCCGCGGGCGCGGGTGCTGCGCAACACCTGCGGGCAGCTCGGCGCACCGCGCTACGAGGTCGCGGCCGAGCTGGAGCGGGCCGCACTGGCGGTGCTGCGGGAACGCCGCCCGGACCGGCAGATCGAGACCAACGTGGAGTTCTGGGCGGCGGTCGTGCTGGACTTCGCCGAGGTCCCGACGGCGATGATGCCCGCGATGTTCACCTGCGCCCGGCTGGCCGGCTGGTCGGCGCACGTCCTGGAGCAGCAGCGCACCGGACGCCTGGTCCGCCCGTCCGCCGAGTACGTCGGCCCCGGCCCGCGCTCCCCGCGGGACGTCGAGGGGTGGAGCTCGCTCACCCCGCTCGTCGCCCCGGCGTGACCTGGATCACCACGACGGCGGTAGCGTGGAGCCATGGTGACCGCACCGCACGCGACCAGGCGCATGCAGGTCGAGTACGCCGAAGCGCTGGAAGCCGACGCCGAGATCAGCGGCCAGCGCTGCGACGACCTGGTCGAGGCGGCCTCCTACTGGCACGCGGCCGGCGAGCACGCGCGCGAGGAGCGGGCGCTGCTCGCCGCCGCGGAGGCCGACGACGACCGGGGCTCGCTGAGCGGTCGCGGCTCCTACGCCGAGTTCCTGATGACCCACGGCCGCCGCGAGGAGGCCGAGCGACGCCTCGCCGAGCTGCTCCACGAGGGCTCCGACTGCGAGTCGGCCTACCTGGCCGCCGCCCAGGCGTACGACGCGGTCGGCGCCCCGGGTGAGGCGCTGCGCTGGCTCAACGTCGGCGTGAACCGGTTCGTCCCGGAGCTCGACGCGGGGCTCGACCTCGGCGACCCCGGGATGGAGCTGATGCGCGCCCGCCGCGACCTGCGCGCCCGCCTGGGCCTGCCGCCGGACGTGATCGACGAGTTCACCGAGCGGCAGCTCCGCCTCGGTCGCGAGTTCTTCGACCGGCTGATGGCGTCCCGGGCGGGCTCCGGGGCGGTGCTGTACTGGCCGCCCGCGGAGTTCGCCGAGCTGCGCCGCCACCGGCCGGACCTGGAGCTGTCCGCCGACCACGCCGAGCACCGCAGGCGGGTCCAGGTCGCGCTGGCGCACCGGCCCGATCCGGTGCTCGTGCGGGGCACCCGCGCCGACCTGGACGCCCTCGGGTCCGGCCCGGACGTCCTCGGCAGCCACGCGGACCACCTGCGGCGGTGCGGCCGGTCCGAGCCCTGGCCGCCCGGCCGCAACGCACCGTGCTGGTGCGGATCCGGACACAAGTACAAGAAGTGCTGCGGCGCGCCCGGTTTCGGCGATTCGGGACGTTCGGACTTTGGCCCCGACCCGCCCGGGCAGTAAGTTGCGATTCGGCCGGGCCCACCGCGGCCCGCCGTGCGACCCGGCAACGGCGCCGGTCAGCCGACCAGCGGTGCGCGACGCGCACCGGCAAGCCACAACCCAACGCCCGGAGGCGCCGGAATGACGCAGGCCGAGACGATCGACCCCACGACCCTGAAGCTGCCCGCGGAGCTCAAGCCCGCTGACGGCAGGTTCGGCTGCGGTCCGTCCAAGGTCCGCCCCGAACAGCTGACCCGGCTGGCCGACGAGGGTGCCGCGCTGATGGGCACCTCGCACCGCCAGAAGCCGGTGAAATCCCTGGTCGGAAGGGTGCGGGAAGGGCTCGGCACGCTGTTCTCGCTGCCCTCCGGATACGAGGTCGTGCTCGGCGTCGGCGGCACGACCGCGTTCTGGGACGCCGCCACGTTCGGGCTGGTGCGGCAGCGCTCGCTGCACCTGACCTACGGCGAGTTCTCCTCGAAGTTCGCCAAGGCCGCCAAGACCGCGCCGTTCCTCGACGACCCGGTGATCGTCTCCGCCGACCCGGGCGACGCGCCGGAACCGGTGGCGGACCCGAGCGCGGACCTCATCGCGTGGGCGCACAACGAGACCTCCACCGGCGTGATGCTCGCGCCCACCCGTCCGGCGGGCTCCGAGCACGCGCTGATCGCGGTGGACGCCACCTCGGGCGCGGGCGGCCTGCCGTTCGACCCGGCCGACGTGGACATCTACTACTTCGCCCCGCAGAAGTGCTTCGCCGCCGACGGCGGGCTGTGGCTGGCCGCGATGAGCCCGGCCGCGCTGGAGCGCATCCAGGAGATCGGCGACTCCGGCCGGTGGGCGCCCGAGTTCCTGTCGCTGACCACGGCGCTGGACAACTCCCGCAAGGACCAGACCTACAACACCCCGGCGGTGGCCACCCTGTTCCTGCTGGCCGACCAGATCGACTGGATGAACGACCAGGGCGGCCTGGACTGGTGCGTGCAGCGCACCGCCGAGTCGTCGCGGCGGCTCTACGAGTGGGCCGAGGCTTCCGAGTACGCCACGCCGTTCGTGGCGGACCCGGCCAAGCGCTCGCAGGTGGTCGGCACCATCGACTTCGCCGACTCGGTGGACGCCTCGCTGATCGCCAAGGCGCTGCGCGCCAACGGCATCGTGGACACCGAGCCGTACCGCAAGCTGGGCCGCAACCAGCTGCGCATCGGCATGTTCCCGGCGATCGAGCCCGACGACGTCACCGCTCTCACAAAATCCATCGACTGGGTGGTTGCGCAACTCTCGTGACCCGGATTTGCCGGGTTCGCTGATCACCAGGAGCGACGAAGAACGCAAGGCCGAGGGGCGCACACCCGCTCCCCTCGGCCTTGCGGCGTAACGGTCGGTCACGATGCGTCTTTCGCTCGGAAAAGATGAGTGGTTCTACTCGTTCGCCGAGCACGTGACCATCCGGGAAGATCGGACACCGACAGCACGACCTCGGCGTGCCTCCCGCGTCAAGGCGGCGCGCCGGGTTACGGTCACAGCTTGGTGACATGTGGTTCGGGGGGAGGTCGCATGCGCGATCATCGCCTTCCCAGCTCATGCAAGCCGACTCAGGCAAGCCGACCGGGCACGGGCGTACCGCGGGACGACTCGGCCGCCGGGGCGCAGTGCGGGGCGCCCCGGGTACCGGTGTCCCACCGGACTCCCCAGGGTCGGGTGTCCCGCAAGACGTAGGAGGCTGGCGTATGCGAGCGCTGCGAGTGGTCGGGCTCGACGAGGACGGTGAATCCGTCATCTGCGAGGACCCGGAGAACGGCGAGCGCTTCACCGTACCCGCCGACGAGCGGCTGCGCGCCGCCGCCCGGGGCGACCTGACCCGGCTCGGACAGGTCCAGATCGAGATGGAGGCCCAGATGCGGCCCCGCGAGATCCAGGCGCGCATCCGGTCCGGCGCGACCGTCGAGCAGATCGCCGCCGCCGCGGGCATTCCCGAGCACCGCGTCGAGCGCTACGCCTACCCCGTCCTGCTGGAGCGCAACCAGATCGCCGAGATGGCGCAGCGCGCGCACCCGGTCCGGGAGGACGGCCCGGACGTGCAGACGCTCGGCGAGGTCGTGGCGCACACCTTCGGCATGCGCGGGCACGAGTACTCCGAGGCCGAGTGGGACGCCTGGCGAGGCGAGGACGGCAAGTGGGTCGTGCAGCTGGTCTGGCAGGCGGGCCGGTCGGAGAACCGCGCGCACTGGGTCTTCCACCCCGGCGCGCACGGCGGCACCATCGCGGCCCTCGACGACCACGCCGCCGACCTGCTCGACCCGTCCCCCAACCGTCCATTGCGGACGGTCCGGCCGGTGACCGAGCTGGCCCGCGAGGCGCTGCAGCTCGACCAGCAGGAATCCGCGGTGACCGAGGCCGCGGCCGAGCCGGTCGAACCGACCGCCGCGGCACCCCAGGAAGCCGCCGCCGGGCCGGACCTCGACACCGGGCCACCACCTCCCCCGGTCCCACCCGTCGAGCGGCCCGCCGAGACCGCGCCGCAGGCGGAGGAGCCCGCGGAGGACGGCGGCGAGGTCGACGACGAGCCCGAGCAGCAGGCCGACGGACGGCGCGGCCGCAAGAACCACCCGATCGTCCCGTCGTGGGAGGACGTGCTGCTGGGCGTCCGATCGCACCGCTGAGCGAGCGCCGAGCCGGGGTGAGCGCGACTCACCCCGGCTTTTTCATCCGAAGGTTTAATTGCTTGCGTGACGCAAGTTCTCTACCTTGGGTTTCATGAGCGAGATCCCAGAGCGAGAACAGTCGGCCGAGGCGCGTTCCGACGTGGAGCGGTTGACGCTCTCGTTGGTGCGCATCTCGGACGGGATGCGCCGGGCGCGGAGCCGGGTGGTGGACCCGGCGCGCGTCGCCGTGCTCCAGGCCGCCGCGACGCGGGCGGAGGTACGGCCTTCCGAGATCGCGAACCGGCTCACGGTGCACCAGTCGTCGGTGAGCAGGCAGGTGCGCGCCCTGGAAGCTGACGGCCTGGTGTCCCTGGCCCGGGACCCTGCGGACGGCCGCTCGTGCCTGATCTCGCTCACCGAAGCCGGGCGGGCCGAGGCGGAGCGGCTGACCCGGCTCGGCGTCGACGCGATGGACCGGTTCGTCGCGGACTGGCCGGAAGAGGACGTGCGCAGCCTGGCCGACCTCTTGGAGCGCCTGGAGGAGTCCATTGAGGACATCAAGGCGTTGGCGCACCGGAAGGCCACCGGGCGACCGTGGCAGCGCAGAGCGGAGGCCCCGTCGTGAACCCCGAGTTCCGGATGGCGCTGCCATTCCTGCTCGACCTGGCCATGCCGACGGTCGCCTACTACGTGCTCCACGGTCTGTGGGGGTGGAGTCCGGTGGTCGCGCTGACCGCAGGCGGCTTGCTCACCGCCGGGCACGCGCTCACCGACGCGGTACGACATCGCCGGGCCAACACGTTCACCGTGCTCGTGGTGTTCATGATCGCGCTGAGCACCGCCGTGACCTGGCTCACCGGAGACGCGCGGTTCGCGCTGGCGAAACCGGCGGTGTTCACCGCCATCGCCGGCGCCTACTGCCTGGGCACCTGCCTGGTCGGCAGACCGCTGACCTTCGAGACGGCCAAACCGTTCACGACGGGCGGCGACCCGCGGCGGCTCGCCGGTTGGGAGCACGCGTGGCAGCGTTCGCCCGACTTCCGGCGAGCGCTGGCGCTGATCACGATCGCGTGGGGGTGTCGGACTGCTCGCCGAGTCGGTGGCCCGCGTGGTCGTGGCCTACGCGCTGCCGATGGACTGGGCGGTGCTCGCTGTGCAGGTTCCGGGCGTCCTCATGGTGAGCGGGATCCTCCTGGTGACGCGCCGATTGGTACCCCGATTGCGCAGGGCCACGCGGCACCGGTCAGCCCAGCAGGCTGAGGATCAGCGCGATCCAGGCGAGCACGACGCCACCGCCCGTGCCGTAGGCGACCCACCGCCACACCGGCAGGTTGCGGCCCAGCCAGATCGACGGCGCGAACCCGGCCGCCACCGCGAGGTTGACCACGACGCCGAGGACCACGCTCACGTCGGCGAGCCCCAGGGTCACGACGACGAGCGTGACCGACACGATCGCGGCCACGATCGCGGAAACGGTCAGTCCAGGACCCCACGGTGTCGGGCGCACCGGAGCCACCGGTTGCACGACCCCCCGGTGCTCCCGGGTGACCGCGTGGGCGGAGCGGCGACCGACCCCGATCACCGCCCCGGTGAGCGGATCGACGTACCCGATCTCGACGCCGGTGTGCGCGGCGAGCCGCTTCGCGAGCTGGCGGCCGCGGAGGGAGACTTGCTCCGCGGTCGAGTCGGCTCCCGGATCGGACGCGGGTCCGGCGTGGATCTCGTCGACGACCTGAGCCCACTCGTTGAGGGCGGCGACGAGGGGTTCCGGCAGCCGCAGCCGTTCCGGCTCGACCTCCCGGTCGGCGCCCCGGACGAGCACGGCACGTCCGGATCGGGCACGCAGCTGCCACGTCGTGGCGGTCCCCGCGACCATCGACGTCAGCCCCCGTTCATCGCGTGGAAGGCGATGGCTCCGGCGGTGGCGACGTTGAGCGAGTCCACATCGCCGGACATCGGGATGCGGACCGCGAGGTCGGCCGCCGCGATGGCCTCGTCCGTCAGGCCGGGCCCTTCGGAACCCAGCAGCACCGCGACGCGGCCGTGCTCCAGGCCCGCCGCGCGCAGCGGGATCGAGTCGGACCGCGGCGTCAACGCGGCAACGCGAAAACCGTTGTCCTGCAACAACTTCACACCGTCAGGCCAGGTTTCCAGGGAGGTGAAGGGAACGCGCAGCACATGCCCCATCGAAACGCGGACGCTGCGCCGGTACAACGGGTCCGAGCAACCCGCGCCGAGCAGGACGCCGTCCACACCGAGCGCAGCGGCGTTGCGGAACAGCGCACCGAGGTTCTCGTGGTCGCCCACGCCTTCGAGGACCGCCAGGTTCCGCGAGCGTCCGATGAGGTCCGCCGGGTCGACCGCGGGCGCCCGGTCGGCCACGGCCAGGACTCCCCGGTTCAGGTGGAAGCCGACGACCTGGGCCATCACGTCCGCGTCGGTGACGTAGGCGGGCGCGTCGAGATCCACGAGCGCGTCGGCGAGTTCGTCGATCCGGCGGCGCACCCCGAACAGCGCGCGCACCGGGTACGGCGAGGCGAGCAGGCGCTCGACCACGACGACGCCTTCGGCGATCACCAGTCCGCGACCGCCCGGCCGGTCCGGCCTGCGGTCCGCGCGGGACAGATCCCGGAAGTCGTCGACCCTGGGGTCGTCGGCATCGCTGACCTCGACGATGTGCGCCACGGGGGCATTCTCGCATCCGCCCTGCGGCGCGCGCGGACCCCGAAACCTCCGCGAGACCGCCCGGAGGGAGGCTCGGCGGAGGCCACCGTCGGACGCAACCCGGCTGGGCCGGTGGTCGCGACACGCGCCCCGGCTGCCGACCAGCGGGAACCCCGCACACGACCAGCGGGAACCCCGCACACGACCGGCGGGAGCCCTGCGGACGACCGGCCGGAATCCCGCGCACGACCAGCGGGAGCCCTGCGGACGACCGGCCGGAATCCCGCGCACGACCAGCGGAAACCCCGCGGATCGGGTTTCGCCGTGCGCCCGCCAGCCGCGCCCGCCAGCGCCACGTCCCCTCTCGCCCGCGCCCAGTTCGGCGATCTTGGCCCGGCCGCTTTCACCGGGGCCGACCGAAAGTCACCGGCGGAGTTCGTGGCGGTTGCGGCATAAAACGTTCTTCCTCCGTGTTGTTGCTTTCTGCAAACAACCGGACGAGATGTGAGGAGACGTATGAGCACCGGCGAGGGGGCCGTTGTCGACGGGGGCAACTCCGGCTTACGCAGAAAAGCACGCTTCGCACTGATCCTGGGCGGGTTGACGGCGTTCGGGCCGTTGTCGATCGACATGTACCTGCCCGCTCTCCCCCAGCTGACCCGCGAACTCGGAGCCACCGAGGCGCAGGCCCAGCTGACCCTCACCGCGGTGCTGGTGGGCCTCGCGTTCGGCCAGCTCATCGCGGGCCCGATCAGCGACGCGGTGGGCCGCCGCAAGCCGCTGCTGACCGGTCTGGCGCTCTACCTGGTGGCCACGGTGCTGTGCGCGTTGTCCGACTCGGTGTACGCCCTCGCCGGGCTGCGCGCGTTGCAGGGCTTCGGCGCCGCGGCGGGCATGGTGATCGCGCGGGCCGCGGTCCGCGACCTGTACTCGGGTGTCGAGGCGGCGCGGTTCTTCTCGTCGCTGATGTTGGTCACCGGGCTCGCACCGATCCTGGCGCCGGTGATCGGCGGGCAGGTGCTGGCGCACACGACGTGGCGCGGCGTGTTCGTGGTGCTCACGGTGTTCGGCGTGACGCTGCTGACGGTCGCGGGGTTCGCCCTTCCGGAGACGAAGCCGAAGCAGTGGCGGCAGCCCGCGCGGCTCGGAGCGACGTTCCGGACCTTCGGGCGGCTGCTCGCCGAACCCTCGTTCCTCGGCAACGCGCTGGCCGGTGGGCTCGGCATGGCGGCCATGTTCGCCTACGTCTCGGGCTCGTCGTTCGTGCTGCAGAACATCTACGGCCTGTCGCCGCAGACCTACAGCTTCGTCTTCGGCATGAACGCCGTCGGTCTGGTCGCCGCCGGGCAGATCAACGCCCGCCTGGTGGGGCGGGTGGCGACCGAGTCCCAGCTGCTCGTGACCGCCCTCGTCTCCGCGTCGATCGCCGGTGCGGTGCTGGTGACCGCAGCGGTGCTCGGACTGCCGCTGCCCGTCTTGCTGGCCGCGTTGTTCGTCATGATCGCCAGCCTGGGCTTCGTCATGCCGAACACGACGATGCTCGCGCTGGCCGACCACCGCGAGGTCTCGGGAAGCGCCTCCGCACTGCTGGGCGTGAACCAGTTCGTCGTGGGCGCGCTGGCGGCCCCGCTCGTCGGGCTCGGCGGAGTCGGCTCGGCGCTGCCGATGGTGCTCGTGATGTTCGGCGTCGTGCTGGGGTCCACGGTGGTCTTTCTCACTCTCGGCAGGCGTCGACGCACGCCCACCACTGTCACCACCCGTCACCACTCCACCGCTCAGGAAGAACCGGACGCCGTGCACGGTGGAGTTCACGGCGACCGGGAGTAGGTTCGAACCATGGCTCGACTCGGCACTACTGATCTGGACATCTACCCGATCTGCTTGGGTGGCAACGTTTTCGGGTGGACGGCCGACCGCGACGACTCGTTCGCGGTGCTGGACGCCTACACCGCCGCAGGCGGCAACTTCATCGACACCGCGGACGGGTACTCGGCGTTCGCCGCGGGCAACTCCGGCGGCGAGTCCGAGACGATGCTGGGCGAATGGCTGCGGGCGCGCGGCAACCGCGACAGCGTCGTGCTCGCCACGAAGGTCGGCATGTGGGATCGGCGCCCCGGCCTGTCCGCCGCGAACATCCGTGCCGCGGCGGATGATTCGCTGCGGCGGCTGGGCACCGACCACATCGACCTGTACTACGCGCACCAGGACGACGACTCCGTGCCGCTGGAGGAAACGCTCGGTGCGTTCGACGAGCTGGTGCGGGCGGGCAAGGTCCGCCACATCGCCGCGTCGAACTACACCGCTCCGCGCCTCGCCGAGGCGCTGGAGATCTCCCGACGCGAGGGGCTGGCCCGGTACGTCGCGCTCCAGCCGCACTACAACCTCGTGGAACGGGCCGGGTTCGAGGGCGAACTCGCCGGGCTCTGCGCCCGCGAGGAACTGGCCGTGCTGCCGTACTTCGCGCTCGCCAAGGGTTTCCTGACCGGCAAGTACCGGCCCGGTGACGACACCTCGGAGAGCCCCCGCGCCGAGGGCGCCCGGGCGTACCTGGACGAGCGGGGCGTCAAGGTCCTCGCCGCGCTCGACGAGATCGCGACGCTGCGTGGTGTTCCGGTCGCCTCGGTGGCACTCGCGTGGCTGCTGGGACAACCGACCGTAGCCGCTCCGATCGCCAGCGCCCGCACCACCGATCAGCTCACCGCCCTGCTGACAGCGGCGGAACTCCGCCTGTCCGAGGACGAACTGCGGCGCCTCACCGAGGCCTCCGCGTGAGGTGTCCGCGCGGCACCGGCTCACCCGTCCGGTGCCGCGCGGAGACACCGTTTTGGCCGCTGGTCCGCCGGGTACCGATGTGTCACGGTGGGCTCCCCAGCGCTGGGCGCTGACGTGCTGCCGATGGATCGGGGAGACGGCATGGGACGGCACGTGACGAACCGGGCGTTCAGGCCCGTGGACCGGCAACGCTACCGAGACAAGATGCAGCGGGGTCTGGACGCCCTGGCCCGGATGCTCGCCGGCGGCGACTTCTCCTTCCCCCACCAGCAGATGGGCCTGGAGATGGAGCTGTGCCTGGTGGACGAGCAGATGGAGCCGTCGATGTCCAACGCCGTGGTGTTGGAGAAGATCAACGATCCGACCTTCACCACCGAACTGGGGCAGCAGAACATCGAACTCAACGTGGAGCCGCAGGTGCTGGCCGGGGACAGCGCCCTGCGGCTGGAACAGCAGTTGCGCACCGCGCTGGTCCGCGCCGACGGCGGCGCGAACGACGCGGGCGCGAAGGTCGTGATGATCGGGACGCTGCCGACGCTGCGCAGCGCCCACTTCGACCCGCACTGGCTGTCCCGCAGTCCGCGCTATTCGCTGCTCAACGAGCAGATCTTCACCGCGCGCGGCGAGGAGATGCTGCTGGACATGGAGGGCGTCGGACTCGGGGACCGCCCGTCGGAGCGGTTGCGCTCCTACGCCGACTCCATCCTGCCGGAGTCGGCTTGCACGTCCGTGCAACTGCACCTCCAGGTGGCGCCGGAGGACTTCGCGGCGCACTGGAACGCCGCGCAGTGCCTGGCCGGGGTGCAGGTGGCCGTCGGCGGCAACTCACCGTTCCTGCTCGGCAAGGCGCTGTGGCACGAGACACGGGTTCCGCTGTTCCTGCAGGCCACGGACACCCGTCCCGAGGAGCTGAAGAACCAGGGAGTGCGCCCCCGGGTGTGGTTCGGGGAGCGGTGGATCACCTCGATCTTCGACCTGTTCGAGGAGAACGTGCGCTACTTCCCGGCACTGCTGCCCGAGCCCGAGGAGGAGGACCCGGTGGCCGCGCTGGACGCGGGCCGGGCGCCGATGCTGGCCGAACTGCGGCTGCACAACGGCACCATCTGGCGGTGGAACCGCCCGGTCTACGACCTGGTGGACGGAGTTCCGCACCTGCGGGTGGAGAACCGGGTGCTGCCCGCCGGACCGTCCGTTGTGGACATCGTGGCGAACGCGGCGTTCTTCTACGGCGCACAGCGGGCGCTCACCGAACAAGACCGTCCACTGTGGTCGCAGATGTCGTTCGCCGCGGCGGAGGAGAACTTCTACGCCGGCGCGCGCCACGGCCTGGACGCGCACCTGTACTGGCCGGGGATGGGCTGGGTCGCACCGGACGAGTTGGTGCTGCGGCACCTGCTGCCGATGGCGCACGAGGGGTTGCGCGCGTGCGGCGTGTCGGACGAGGCCCGCGAACGCTACCTCGGGGTGATCGAGCAGCGCTGCCTGCTCCGGCAGACGGGGTCGGTGTGGCAGCGCGAGACGGTCGCGGAGCTGGAGCGACGCGGCGCCGACCGGCAGGCCGCGCTGAGCGGGATGCTGCGCCGCTACATCGACCTGGCCGACGACGGCGAACCGGTGCACACCTGGCCGCTCGGCTGACTCACACCGCCCCGTCGAGGTCGAGGGCCAGCCGGTCGCCGCGGCGGCGGAGCCGGCCGCGCACTCCGAAGACGTTGGCGAGCAGGCTCGCGTCGAAGACCTCGGCGGGCGTCCCGGCGGCGACGACGCGCCCGGCTTCCAGGACCGCGACGCGGTCGCAGTACTCGACGGCCTGCCGCAGGTCGTGCAGCGTGAGCAGCACCGCCAACCCGTCGCGCGCCAGTTCGCGCAGCAGCGCCAGCACGCCGTACTGGTGCCGCAGGTCGAGGTGGTTGGTGGGTTCGTCGAGGACGAGCACGCGCGGCTGCTGCGCGAGCGCGCGGGCGATCGCGACCCGCTGGCGTTCGCCGCCGGAAAGGGTGCGCACGTCGCGCTCGGCCGTGTCGGCGAGCCCGGCGGAGCGCAGCGCGTCGTCGATGATGCGGCGGTCGAAGTCCTGCATGCGGTCGAGCAGTCCGAGGTGCGGGTTGCGGCCCTGCGCGACGACCTCGCGCACGGTCAGCGCCGCCCGGTGCTCGGACTCCTGGGTGGTGGCGGCGAGGACCCGCGCGATGCGGCGGCGGGCGGTGTCGGCGACCGGCAGCCCGGCGACCTCCACGCATCCGGCCGAGGGCGACACCGCCCGGTACAGCGTGCGCAGCAGTGTCGTCTTCCCGCTGCCGTTCGGCCCGACGAGCCCGAACACCTCGCCCGACCGCACCGCGAGGTCCACTTCGGACACCACGGTCCGCCCGCCGAGTGCGACGTCGACCGCGCTCAGCTGCACGCTCATCCGATCCTCCGTTGCCGTCGCAACATGACCAGGAACAAAGGTCCGCCGACCAACGCGGTCAGCACGCCGACCGGCAGTTCCGCCGGCGCGGCAACCACCCGCGCCGCCAGGTCCGCCAGCACCAGGAACACCGCTCCCAGCAGGGCCGAGACGGACAGCATCCGCCGCGCTTCGGCCCCGACCAGGAACGTAGCGGCATGCGGCACGAGCAGCCCGACGAAAACGATCCCACCGGCGACGGCGACCGAGGTGCCGGCCACCAGCGACACGGCGACCAGCGCGGCGGTCCGGAATACCTTCGGGTTCATCCCGAGCGAGGCGGCGGTGTCCTCGCCGGAGTGCAGCGCGTTCATCCAGCGCCCGGCGGCCAGCGCCGCGACGAGGCCGACGACCAGCACCGCCGCAGGCACGGCCAGCAGTTCCCACCGGGCCGCCCCGAGCCCCCCGGTGGTCCAGAACATCACCTGCTTGGCCTGGTCGCCGGTGGCGAACAGGTGCAGCACCAGCGCGATCAGCGCGGAGGCCACCTGGCCGACGGCGAGTCCGCCGAGGACGAGCGCCGTCACCGATCCCGACCGCCCGGCCACGACCAGCACGGCCAGCAGCACGATCAGTCCGCCCAGGAACGCGGCGGTCGGCAGCGTCGCCATGCCGAGGGTTCCCGCCCCCAGGCCGAGGACCGTCAGCAGCGACACCGCCAGCCCGGCGCCCTGCGACACGCCGAGCAGGTACGGATCGGCCATCGGGTTGGCGGTGACGATCTGCGCGATGCCCCCGGCCAGCGCCAGCGACGCGCCGACGACGGCCCCGGCGACCACCCGCGGCATCCGGGATTCCCACACGATCGCCGCCCGCACCTGGGTCCAGTCCCCGTGGATCCACGGCAGCACCGGCTCCAGCACGATCCCGCACACCTGGCCGAGCGGCAGGCGCACCGACCCGAACGCCACCGCCAGACCGCTGACCAGCACCAACGCGGCGAGCAACGCGAGGTGCACCGCGACGACACGCGTCCTCATGCGCCGTGCAGGTCCCGCGCCAGCCGTTCCACGGCGTCCGGGAACCGGATGCCCTCGACGAGCTCGACCAGCGGGATCGTGCTGAACCTCCCGTCCCGCACGCCGGGCGCGCCCGAGACGAGCGGATGGCCCCGCAGGTAGTCGCGTTTCGCGCCGACCGGCGCGCCCAGGTAGTCGACCAGCACGACCGCCTGCGGCGCCCGCGCGGCCACCTGCTCCCAGCTGACGTCGGCGAAGTTCTTCGGCACGTCGGCGAAGACGTTGCGCGCCCCGGCCCGGCGCAGCGCGTCGTCGCCGAGGCCGTGCCCGCCGAGCGTGAACGCGGTCTGCTCGCCGGAGTCGTAGACGAACACGTCGACCGGCGGCACGCCCGCCAGCCGCCGCTCGACGGCCGCCACCCGCCGCCGCATGTCCGCGATCAGCTCCGCGGCGCCGTCCTCCAACCCCAGCACCCGGCCGAACATCGCCACGTCGGCGAACAGCGCGTCCATCCCGAACGGCGCCCGGCTGCACGACTCCGACAGCAGGAGGGTGCGGATCCCGTTGTCCTCCAAGCGTTTCCGCCCGCGCCCGGCGGAGTCGTCGAAGGCGGAGGCGTAGCCGCCGACGACGAGGTCGGGCTCGGCCTCCAGGATCCGCTCGAACGACGGGTACTCGTCGGCGAGCTTCGGGACCTCCGCGTACGCCGCGGCCACCGACGGCGGCGGTGCGTGGTCGTCCGGGTAGGCGGTGCCGACGAGCCGGTCGCCGAGTCCGAGCGCGAGCAGGATCTCGGTCGCGTGCTGGTTGAGGCTGACCACGCGCCGCGGAGGCTGCGGGAAGGTCTCGGTGCGCCCGCAGTCGTCGATCCGCATGCCGTCCTGGCGCGGTGCGGTGCTCGCGCACCCGGCGAGCAGGAACACGGCCAGGACCAGGGCGAATGTGCGGCGCATCGTGCCTTCCGGGGTCGTGGGTCCGCGCTGCGGCCCGGAAAGCACGTGGTGCGCGACGTCCCAGACCCCGACCGCAGACCGCGACGGTCGTTGGAGCCGTCCCGGGCCGAGCGGGCGATCGGGCTCGCCGCGCGGGTGCGCGGCCCACCGTTGCGGGTCAGCGCCGGATTTCGACCGGACTTCTCCCGCTCGCCGGGTTCGCGTGGATGCTGCCCCGCGACGCCCATCCGGGTCAAGCCGGCGGCAAAACCCGCACTGAACAGCGTTTTCGCAGCTCATCGGGCCCGTTGAGTGACGAAGACCACCGGGTGAGATGATCGCCTCGGACTGTTGCCAGGGAACTGCAACAGAGGGAGTATGGCGACAGCGAAGGGAGGCCCTCCAATGGCGCAGTACGTGTTGCCGGAACTGGACTACGACTACGCGGCGCTGGAACCGGCGATCTCGGGCGAGATCAACGAGTTGCACCACAGCAAGCACCACGCCACCTACGTCAAGGGCGCGAACGACACGATCGAGAAGATCGCCGAGGCCCGCGAGAAGGGCGACTTCTCCTCGATCGTCGGGCTGGAGACGACCCTGGCGTTCAACCTGGCCGGGCACTCGCTGCACCTGGTGTGGTGGAAGATCCTCAGCCCGAACGGCGGCGACAAGCCGACCGGCGAGCTCGCCGCGGCGATCGACGAGCACTTCGGCTCCTTCGACGCCATGCGCGCGCAGATGGAGGCCGTGTCGACCACGATCCAGGGCAACGGCTGGGGCGTGCTGGCGTGGGACCCGGTGGGTCAGCGGCTGATCACCCAGCAGCTGCGGGACCACCACTCCAACCTGTCGATCGCCACCACCCCGCTGCTGGTGTTCGACATCTGGGAGCACGCCTACTACCTGCAGTACAAGAACGTGAAGGCCGACTACGTCAAGCAGCTGTGGAACGTCGTCAACTGGGACGAGGTCGCCAAGCGCTTCGCCGACGCCCGCGCGGGCTACAACGGCCTGCGCCTGCCGACGGCGTGACGCCGCGCTCGGCCGCGGAGCACCGCACCTGATCTCCGGCGCCCCGGCCTCCGGAACGCCGTCGGCCCGCTGTCGAACTCCCGGAGCGGAGGCGGCGTCCGCTCCGCGAACCAGCCCGAGCACCTTCAAAGCCCGGCGGTGAGTGCTCCGACAAGCCCACTGCCGCCTTCGGGGCCCTCTTCCACTCCGCGCCGAAGAGGGCCCCGAAGTGCGTCCGCGCACGAATCGGGCCCCGGCCGTCATCGACGACCGGGGCCCGGTTCGGTTCCCGAACTGACTGCCGCTCCCACCACGAAGCGGACGTGATTTAGGCTAGCCTAACCTTCTTGATCGCACAACCCCCGGCTGCCGACGGCGCACCAGCATGGCCGCGCCGACCACGGCGGCGGCCACCGACGCCAGACCGCCGAGCAGGATCGGGGACCGCCCGCCGAACGCCTCCGCGGCCCAGCCCGACAGCAGCCCGCCGAGCGGCTTGCCGCCCAGGAACAGCAGCATGTACAGGCCCATGACGCGGCCGCGCATGGTCGGCTCCACCGCCAGCTGGACCGTGGCGTTCGCGCTGGTCGTGAAGGTCATGACGGCCAGGCCGACGGGGATCAGCGCGGCGGCGAACGTCTCGTAGCTGGGCATCAGCGACGCCGCGGCCTCCAGCACGCCGAACGCCGCCGCGCCCACCAGCATCACCCGCATCCGCGGCCTGCTCCGGCCGCTGCGCCGGGCGGCGAGCGCTGCTCCGGTCAGCGTGCCGACGGCGAGCATCGTGATCAGCAGCCCGTAGCCGTCGGCGTCGCGGCCGAAGACGTTGCGCGCGATGACGGCGAAGGAGTTCTCGAAGTTCATCCCGAACGTGCCGATGCAGAACACCAGCACCATCACCACGATCAGGTCCCGTCGCCCGCGCACGTAGCGCAGCCCGGCGCCCAGCTGCCCGCGCTCCTTGGGCGGCGGGTTGCTCCGGTGCAGCGCGCTCGGATCCATCAGCAGCAGCCCGCCGACCACGGCCGCCGAGCTCACGCCGTTGGCCAGGAACACCCAGCCGGTCCCGATCGCGGTGATGAGCACGCCGGAGATCGCCGGTCCGACGATGCGGGCCAGGTTGAACGTCATGGAGTTCAGCGCCACGGCGTTGGTCAGGTGCTCGGGGCCGACCATCTCGACGACGAACGACTGCCGCACCGGCGCGTCGACCGCGGAGAAGCACCCCAGCACCAGGCAGAGCACGTACACCTGCCACAGCCGCACGAGCCCGGTGACGTCGAGCAGGCCGAGCACGAGCCCGCAGATCCCGAGCGCGGTCTGGGTGGCGACCAGCAGCCGCCGCTTGTCGAACCGGTCGGCCACGACACCGGCCCACAGCGTCAGCAGCAGCGTGGGCAGGAACTGCAGCGCGACGGCGACGCCGAGCGCGCCGGGACTGCCGCCGGACAGCTCCAGCACCAACCAGTCCTGCGCAGCGCGCTGCATCCAGGTACCGGTCAGGGAGACGACCTGCCCGGAGGCGTAGTAGCGGTAGTTGCGCTCGCGCAGCGAGCGGAACATGCCGCCACGCGAATCGTCCGAAGTGGACTTCTCCGGCGGGTGTGCGCGGCCCCCGGTCGGGTCCGTTCCCGATCGGCTTCGGGGACCGTCCACCACCGGCCCGGTTACCGGCTCGCGAGCCGGTCGATGATCTCCGCCGCCCGGCACAGGACGGTGCGTTCCTCCGCGTCGAGATCGGCGAGCTGCTGGTCGAGCCAGCGCTCCCGAACCGACACCTCCTCCTCGATGCGCCGGTGCCCCGCGTCTGTCAGCTCCACGATCGCCTGGCGGCCGTCGGTGGGGTGCGCCCGCCGGGCGACCAGCCCGGCGTCCTCCAACGCCGCGATGACCCTGGTCATCGACGGCGGCTGGACGCCCTCCTTGGCTGCCAGTTCACCCGGTGTCATCGCGCCCGCCTTGTGCAGGCAGGACAACGCCGACAGCTGGGACAGCGTGATCTTGGAGTCGCTGCTCTGCACGCGCAGCCGGCGGTTCAGCCGGACGACCGCCAGTCGCAGCCGGCTCGCCAGGGTGCGTTCACGCTCCGCGATATCGGACACGTCGTTAGTCTACCAAACTAGTTCGAGGAATTCGGACAAATTGCACGCTGCGGTACTCCTGTGCACACCATGGTGATCCCCGTCTCCCCGAACGGGGAAGCATCGTCACGCGAACGCGGCGCTCAGCGGCTTGGCGACGAAGTACACCACGAACGCCACCGAGACGATCCACATCAGCGGGTGCACCTGCCGGACCCGCCCGGTCGCCACCCGCATGGCCACGTAGCTGATGAACCCGGCCCCGATGCCGTTGGCGATCGAGTAGGTGAACGGCATCACCACGATCGTCAGGAAGGCGGGCAGCGAGGTGGTGAAGTCGGTGAGGTCGATCTCGCGGATCTGGGTCATCATCATCGCGCCCACGACCACCAGCGCCGGCGCCGCCGCCTCCACCGGGATGACCTGGTACAGCGGCGAGAAGAACATCGCCGCCAGGAACAGCGCCCCGGTGATCACGTTCGCCAACCCGGTCCGGGCGCCCTCGGCGATGCCGGAGGCGGAGTCCACGAACACGGTGTTGGAACTGGCCGACCCGAGCCCGCCCGCGACCGCGCCGACGCCCTCGACGGCCAGCGCCTTGCCGATGCCCGGCAGGTTGCCGTCCTTGTCGGTGAGGTCGGCCTCCTTGCCGAGCCCGGTCATGGTGCCCATGGCGTCGAAGAAGTTCGCCAGCACCAGGGTGAACACCAGCATCGCGGCGGCCAGCGCGGGCAGCCGGGTCCACGCGCCGAAGGAGATGTCGCCGACCAGCGACAGGTCCGGCAGCCCGGCGATCTTGTCCGGCAGCGCCGGGTAGCCGAGGTTCCAGCCGTACGGGTTGGTGCCGTGCGAGGGACCCGCGTGGAAGACCGACTCGACGATGATCGACAGGATGGTGGAGGTCACGACGCTGATCAGGATCGCGCCGCGCACCTTGCGCGCCACCAGCACGGACGTCAGCAGCAGTCCGAACACGAACACCGCGGTCGGCGCCGAGGCGATGGACCCGTCGATGCCCAGCCCGACCGGGACGGTGGTGTGCGCGGAGTCCGGGATCCGCCGCACGAACCCGGCGTCGACCAGTCCGACCAGGGCGATGAACAGGCCGATGCCGACCGCGATCGCGGCCTTCAGCGACGCCGGCACGGCGTTGAACACGGCGGTCCGGAACCCGGTGGCGACCAGCAGCAGGATGATCAGGCCGTCCACCACGACCAGCCCCATCGCTTCCGGCCACGTCACCTGGGGCGCGATGGTCACGGCCAGCAGCGTGTTGATGCCGAGCCCGGCGGCGATCGCGAACGGGTAGTTCGCGATCAGTCCGAACAGGATGGTCATCACCCCGGCGACCAGGGCGGTCGTCGCGGCCACCTGCGGCACGGTCAGGATGTGCCCGAGCACGTCCTTCTTGGCGCTCGCGTCGTTCGGCGAGGAACTGCCCAGGATCAGCGGGTTGAGCACGACGATGTAGGCGACCGTGACGAACGTGACGATCCCGCCGCGCACCTCGCGCGAGACCGTCGAACCGCGTTCGGTGATCCTGAAGTACCGGTCGAGCACCGATTTCCTGGTCTGCGGCGAGCTGTCCACCATCAACGCTTCCCTCATCACGATCTCGCGGCGGACGCCGACGTCCTGCACGCGGCCCCGGATTACCCGGAGTAGCCTGCCTGACGTGGCACCGGACGACGAACCCACCCCCTCCCACACGGACCACCACCGGCCCGTCCCCCACCTGCCGCGCAAGCTGGCGAACCCGACTCCGGTCGTGGTGGTGGGCACGCTGCTGTGGTTCGCCGGGCTGGTGTGGTTCGGCGCCGACGGCTGGACGCACGGCCAGTGGAGCATCCAGTTCTGGACCTGCGTGGTCGGGTGCGTGCTCGGCGTGGTCGGCTACGGCGTGTTCCGCTGGCAGCGCTCGGCGGCCCGCCGCGGCTCCCGCGGCGCCTGGAAGGGACTCGTCGGCCTCGACGGGTGACCCGCCCCGTCTCGCCCGAATGCCCACGGGGACCCGGCGGCCGGGCGCTGGAGGAAGGGGGCACGGCGCCCGGCCGCCGGGAGGCCGGTGCGGCGTCGGGGGCAGCGCGCACCGGCCCGGCTCGGGGCCGGATCAGGGAGACCTGCGCCTGAGGTGATGACGTCCGGTGGATTCGCGGTCGCGGGCCGCGAGAGCCGCCCAGCACGACATGCAGGTCTGCTCGCGGATCCAGTCGGCCTCGGTGCGGTCGCGCAGTTCCGCCGCGTCGACCACCGCGCCGCAGTAGGCCGTCACCGACTCCCCCGCCGGAACTTCTCGCGCCGCAACGGGAAACGCGTGCCGCCCACCCGTGACAGGACGCCAGATGTAGGTCAGGAATCCGGGCATTGTTGCTCTCCTCTCAGCGATCCTGAGTCGATAAGACAGTCTCTTGAATCCCGAGATCAATCTAATTCACTGAAATGTGTAATGGCGCAGTCTCAACCCCTGAAATAAATTGGGAATATGACCACAGCTCGCTCTCGCGGGATCGGCGCAGAAGTGCGAAGGCTTCGCAAGGACGCTGGCCTGCGACTTGAGGAACTATCAGAACTCTGCGGTTGGTCACGAGCGACTTTCGGCCGCATCGAATCCGGGGACAAAATCCCGACGAACACTGAGATGGCCATCATCCTCGGAACCCTGGGTGTCAAGGGCGGGGAGCGGAAGTGGCTGCTGGAGATGACCAACGACGCGCACCAGACGCACTGGTGGGAAATCGGCCATCCGGGCCTCCCGGCCCAACTCATCTCCTTGCTGGAATCCGAGCGCCACGCGACGCGCATCACCGATGTGACCCTGGGCTACGTTCCCGGACTGCTGCAGACCGCCGAGTACGCCCGAGCGGTGATCCGCAACGGCGGCCTCGCGGAAGAAGTGGTCGATTCCAGGGTTTCCGTCCGACTGGGTCGACAGAGCATCCTCACCCGCTCGAAACCGGTGGAGCTGCACGCCCTGATGGACGAGGCGGTGCTGCACCGCCCCATCGGCGGGCGCGAAGTGATGGCGGAGCAACTCCGGCACCTGCTGCGCATGGGCGAGCGCCCGAACGTCACGATCCAGGTCGTCCCGTTCAGCGTTGGCGAGCACCCGGGCCTGAGCAGCAACTTCCTACTCCTTGAGTTCGAACGGCAGCGCCCGATCGTCCATCTGGAGCACCGGCGTTCCGGCATTTTCATCGAGGAGCCGCGCGATACCTCCCTCTACCAGGAAGCGGCATCTAACGTCGTGGACATGGCGTTGAGCCCGGCGGATTCGGCCGAACTCATCGCAGCTCGGGCGAGAGAGATGGAAGGACGCGATGAAAATCGAAGGTGACTGGCGCAAGTCCAGCTACAGCGGACCGGAGAGCAACTGCGTCGAAGTAGGGTCCGGCCCGGCCGTCGTCGGCGTCCGGGACACCAAGGACCGGGACGGCGGCACGTTGGCGTTCAGCCGGCAGTCCTGGCGGGCGTTCCTGGACGGGGTGCGCCGGCGGCGGTTCGACGCGCGCTGACCCGCCCGGTCAGCGCAGCAGGGTGGTGGCTTCCGGGTCCGCGAGCAGGGCCGCGAACGCGAAGCGTTCGGTCCACGCCCCGGCCGCCCAGGCCAGCGCCCGGCCGAGGCCGTCCGGCGTGCGTTCCGCGTGCACGGCGCCCGTGCTGTCGATCCACCAGTGCACCCGGTGCTCGCTGGAGGACGTGCGCACGCGCAGCTCGTCGTGCAGCGCGACCGCGCCTGACGGGACCGCCACCGCGAGCAGTTCGCAGGCGGCGGGAACGCGGGCGACCTCGTGCCACTGCTGCGTCCTGCCCTGGCCGACGACCTGGTGCGTGTTCTCCTCCGACGCCAGCGGCAGGTCCAGCAGTTCGGCCAGCGCCTCCGCGTCGAAGTCCTCCGGGCTGCCGCCCGCCACGACCAGCGGTGCTTCGAGGACGCCGAGCATCCACGGATCGTCGAGCACCACGGCGCGGCCGGTGCTCACCACCGCGCCCGACACCGAGCGCACGGTCTCGGGCGGGTCGATCTGCGCGGGATCGATCACTCCCGACGCGACGGCGTCCGCCAACGCCTGGTGCGCCCGCAACGCGGTCCCGGCGCGCACCGCGCGCTCGCGGTCGCCCAGCCGGTCGAGCAGGTCCACGGCGTCGTCCGGGTCGACGACGTGCAGTTCGCTGCGCACGCCCGCGAGCCGCAGGTGCTCCGGTGCGAGGCCGACGTCCGGGGCGACGTCGTACAACCCGGCCAGTTCCTCCGCGCCCGGCATCCGCCACGCCCGGGGCGGCCGACCGGCGAGCAGCGCGTACCGGGCGACCCACCAGGCCGAGTAGCCGTCCGGGTCGCGCAACGCCCGCGCGGTCTCCGGATTCGCGGCGAGCTGTCGGATCGCCGTCGGCCACGCCTCGTCGGCCACCAGGTCGAGGTCGCGGATGCCGACGAACCGTCCGGGCGGCCACTGCTCGCCGCGCAGCGCCTCCTGCTCGGCCCACCACCGGCGCACGTCCGGGAAGTCCTCGTCCGGTTCGGTCGGGTCCTCCTCGACGTGCACCGCGAACGTGTCGAGCACGCCGAACGACCGCAGCAGTTCGCGCGGCCAGCGCGCCGCGAACTCCTCGCGCAGCACCGCCAGCGGCGCGTCCTCGCCGATCGACTCGGCGTCGAGCACCTCCAGGAGTTCGGCGTCGGGCAGCAGGAGTTCGCCGGCCCGCCGGAAGCCGCCTTCGGCGTCGGGCAGGGCCAGCGCGCCGACCCAGTCGCGCGGCTGCGCGCCGGCGACCAGCCGCAGCACCGCCTCCGCGAGCGGCAGCACGTCGACGCCCTCGCGCGCGTCGGAGACGCTGCTGCGCACCGCTTCCTCCAGCGGCGGCGCGTCGAGCAGTTCCGCCGGACCGGCCTGGTGCGCGCCCAGCCGCTCCAACAGCGGATGCGTCGCGTCCGGGTGCGCGATGCGCAACCCCGAAATGTCCAAAGTAGACAGCAGTGCCGCCGGGTCCAGGTCCGCGTCCCGGTGGCTGAGCAGCACGTCGCGCACCCCGGTCGCGGTGCGCCCGTCCGCCAGCGGCACCGGCAGCGCCGCGAACTCCTCGCGCGCGTCGGGATCCGACCGCTCGACGGGCGCCAGCGCGTCGTAGAGGCGGTACCACCACTCCGGTGGGCGCCGCAGGCCGGACACCGCCTCGACCAGCTCGGCGGCGCCGAGCCGACGCACCTCCATCGCGTGCAGCGCCCTGCGGTGCCGGGCGTCGGACAGGTCGGCGACCAGCAGTCCCGGCACGACGTCGGTGAGCAGCTCCACCAGTTCCGGCGAGACGTGGTCGAGCACCCGGGCTTCCAGCGGCGCGACCCGGTCGCCCACGGCTCCGGGCAGCCACGCGGCCACCCGCAGCCGGTCGTTCACCCCCTGCCGCAGCTTGTCGTCCACATCGGACAGCGGGAAGCCGGGCAGCGGCACCAGCGCGGACCGCTGCTCGGCGGGCAGCTTGCACACCAGCGCCGGGTAGCACTCGGCGGCGAAGGTCAGCACGGCGTCGGACGCGGGTGTGGCGGCGACCCGCCGCCGGTCGGGCTCCACCGGCACGCTCGCCAACAGCCGCGCGGGCAGCGACAGCCGCTCCTCGGTGGGCGTCGGCGCGTGCAGCACGTCCTGGGCCAGCGGGATCGGGTTGCCGCTCTCGTCCAGCGGCACCGCCCAGCACACCCGCCACTCGGTGGCGTGCCGGGCCTCGACGCCGAGACCGGCCAGCGCCGCCTCGCTCAACTTGCCCGACGACCGGTGCACCAACCACCGGTCGCTGCGCAGCGGCCCGTGCACCACGATCCGGTCCGCGCCCCGGTCCTCGCGGTGCCACACCCGCTCGCCGATGCGGACCTCGCGCAGACCGGGCAGCGCCAGCAGCAGGTCCGGGGCCTGGTCGATGAAGGCGTCCAGCAGTGCGGCCGCGTCCACGTCGGCGCGCAGCGGCAGCCGGACCTCGGTGTCGAAGCCGTCCGGCGGCGCGCCCGGGACCGACCAGGGCAGGCGCAGCACGGGAACCGAACCCGCGCGCTGCCGCAACTCCTCGGCCGGGCCCGGCAGCTCCGCGACCGCTTCCGCGGTGCGGCTCGCGGAGAACCCGACCCCGCCGCTGGTCGACACCACGCTCGGTTCGTCGGTCACCGCGAGGACCGCGGCGAAGCCCACGCCGAACCGGCCGACGGAGGTGCCCTCCCGCTTCGCCGACGCGCGCAGCGAAGCCAGCGCGGCGACGCCGTCGGAGGTCAGCGGCGCACCCGTGTTCGCCACCCGCAACTCGCCGTCCACGTACTCGACGCGCAGCACACCGTCCGAACCGGCCGCGTCCGCCGCGTTCTGCGCCAGCTCGACCAGCAGCCGATCGCGGTAGCCGCCGAGGCGCAGGTCCTCCTCGGCGTTGGCGTCCTCCCGGAACCGGGTCGGCGACGCCTCCCACGCCTGGATCACGGCCCGCCGCAGCGCGACCGTGCCGAACGGGTCGGCCTCGTTCACCCGCGCTCCGGGGATCTCGGTTCGTAGTCCAGGGTCGCGTCGTCGTAGACGACCTCGGCGACCGGCACCGTCGACGAGGTGTCCACCTCGACCTCGGAGTGCGCGCCGCAGCCGAACTCGACGCTGACCACGCGGCCGTCGGCGGGCGCCACCTCGTTGGCGCACACCCCGAACGCCGCGCCCATCGACCCCGCCAGCTTCACGAAGAAACCGCAGGTCCCGCAGGTCGCCGGGGCCATCCGCGCCATCTCCGAACGCGGCCCGAAGTCACCGGCCTGCCAGCGCCCGGCGGCCTCCAGCCGCCCCTGGTGGCTGAGCACCCGCTTGCGGCCCAGGCCGATCTCGCGGGAGACCTCCTCGACCGCCGGGTCGTCACCGGCCAGGTAGCCGGGCACCAGCCGCGGGTCGTCCTCGCGCGGCGGCAGCAGATCACCGGCGCCCAGGTCGCCCGGGCGGACCCGCTCGCTCCACGGCACCCACTCCGGCGCGGTCAGCGCGTCCGGACCGGGCAGCAGCACGACCTCGCTGACCGTCACCGGCTCGCCCGGCCCGGGGTGGGCGACGGTGACCGCCCAGCGCCAGCCGACGTAGCCGGGGTAGTTGGACTCGAAGTAGTGGGTGGCCGCGTTCGGGCCCTCCGGCTCGACGCCGACGTGCGCCCCCACCGGGTCCGAGCCCGCCGTGTCCATCGTCAGCACCGGCGAGCCGATCGGGTCGGCACCGGGCCGCGCCTCTTCCTCCGCTGCCGCGCGGGCGGTCTCCACCGCTGCGGCGAGCTCCGGGTTCACAGGTGCGGGCACGCCGCCGGAGTCCGCGGACGGGGCACCCGCGCCTGGGCTGGTGGACGGAGCAGGCATAGGCGTCACATGCTCGATTGTGCCGTACGCGGTCGTCACCGCCTCCGCCCGTGTCAGGCTTTCGGGGTGCGACTCTTGCTGGGCTGCCTGCTGCTCGCCGTCGGACTCGCCGGGACGGCGTGCGCGCCGACGCCACCGCAGAACCACGGCCAGCACGACCGCGAGCAGACCGATCAGGGCATTGGGCACGCTGGCAGCCTGCCACACCTTCGGCCGGAGGTGATCCGCGTGCTCCCGCACGACCGCTCCTCGTTCACTCAGGGTCTGGAAATGGCCGACGGCGTCCTCTTCGAAGGCACCGGCCTGCGCGGCGAGTCGGCGGTGCGGGCGATCGACCCGACCACCGGCCGGGTGCTGCGCGAGACCCGGCTCCCGGCCGACCTCTTCGGCGAGGGCATCACCATCACGGGTGACCGTATCTGGCAGCTGACCTGGCAGGAAGGGGTCGCGATCGAGCGTGATCGCAACAGCCTCGCCGAACTACGCCGAGTGCACTACACCGGCGAGGGCTGGGGGGTGTGCCACGACGGCTCGCGCCTGGTGACGAGCGACGGCAGCGCCCGGCTGACGTTCCGCGACCCGGCGACGTTCACCGAGACCGGACAGGTCGTGGTGCGCGCCGGGGGTGAGGAGGTCGACCGGCTCAACGAACTCGAATGCGTCGGCGGACAGGTGTGGGCCAACCTCTGGGGCAGCGACGACATCGCCCGCATCGACCCGGCGACCGGCCAGGTCACCGCGGTCGTGGACGCCTCGGGCCTGCTGTCACCGCAGGAGCAGCGGGGCGCCGACGTGCTCAACGGCATCGCCGCCGTCCCCGGCACCGACGAGTTCCTGCTCACCGGCAAGTACTGGCCGCACCTCTACCTGGTGCGCTTCGTACCGGCGTGATGTCACAGTCCCCTCCCCCGGATCGTCCTGGGGGCGTGCACGACGAGGACGATGCGGTCGCCGCGTTCCAGGCGGCGCGCCCGCGGCTGGTGAACATCGCCTACGGGTTGCTGGGCAGCTTCGACGAGGCCGAGGACGTCGTCCAGGACAGCTGGCTGCGGCTGCGCGGCGCGGATCCGTCGACGATCTCGGACGTCACCGGGTGGCTCGTGGTCGCCGTGTCCCGGCTGGCCTGCGACGTGCTGCGGTCGGCCCGCCGGCGGCGCGAGAGCTACGTCGGCCCGTGGCTGCCGGAACCGCTGGTCGGCGACGATCCGGCGGACCGGGTCGAGCTCGACGAGTCGTTGAGCGTCGCGCTGCTGGTGGTCCTGGAGGCGCTGAGCCCGGCCGAGCGCACCGCGTTCGTGCTGCACGACGTGTTCGGGATGCCCTTCGGCGAGGTCTCGCGGGCGGTGCGCCGCTCACCGGCGGCCTGCCGCCAGCTCGCCTCGCGGGCCCGCAGGCGGGTGGCGGTCCGATCGCCGCGCTTCCGGGTCTCGGCCGACGAGCAGCGGCGCGTGGTGTCGGCGTTCGCCGACGCCTGCCGCGGTGGCGAGGTCGCGGCACTGCTGCCGCTGCTCGACCCGGACGTCGAGGTGCGCGCGGACGGCGGGGGCGTCGTACCGGCGGCCCGGCACCCGATCCGCGGCGCGGACCGGGTGGCCCGCTACCTCGCCGGGGTAGTGCGGCGGCCCGGCCGGTCGGTGGTGCGGGCGGCGGTCAACGGCAGTCCGGGCGTGGTGTGGCTGCGCGGCGACGCGGTCGACGCGGTGCTGGCCCTCGCGGTCGCCGACGGCCGGATCACGGCGATCGCCATCGTCCGCAACCCGCTCAAGCTCGCGCACGCGCGCGTGGGGAGGAGGAAGGCCGATGTCTGACGTTCTGGTGGTCGGCGGCGGTTTCGCCGGGGTGTGGAGCGCGCTGGGAGCCGCGCGGGTGCTGCGCGGGCGCCGGTCGGTGACGCTCGTGGCACCCGGCGATGACCTGGTGATCCGGCCTCGCCTGTACCAGGCGAACCCGCAGGACATGCGGGTCCCGCTGGACCGCGTCCTGGCGCCCGTCGGGGTCCGGCGCGTCCCGGCGACGGTGACCGGTGTCGACGTCCGCAGGCGGCGCGTGACCGCGACCGGCCGCGACGGCGCGGCGCTCGACCTGCCCTTCCAGCGGCTGGTGCTCGCGGCCGGGAGCGAGGTGGTGCGCTCCGAGGTGCCCGGGGCCGAACACCTCCACGACGTGGACACCCTCGAATCGGCGACCGCCCTGGACCGGCACCTGCACGCGTTGCCCGCGGGACCGGGGCGGTTCACGGCCGTGGTCGTCGGCGCCGGGTTCACCGGTGTGGAGATCGCCACCGAGCTGGTCGGGCGGCTCCGGGAGATCGCCGGGCCGCAGGCCGAACGGGTCCGCGTGGTGCTCGTCGAGCGGGCCGACGTCGTCGGCCCCGAGCTGGGCCCCGGCCCGCGCCCGGTCATCGAGGCGGCGCTGGACGACCTCGGCGTCGAGCTGCGGCTCGGCACGTCGTTGGAGTCCGTGGCGCCCGACGCGGTGCACCTGTCCGACGGCAGCGAGCTGCCCGCGCGCACCGCGGTGTGGACCGCGGGTGTGCGGGCGAATCCCCTCACCACCTGCGTCCCCGGGCCGCGCGATCGCCTGGGGCGCCTGGAGACCGACGAGTTCTTGCAGGTCACCGGGGTTTCCGGGGTCTACGCGGCGGGCGACACCGCGGCGGCCCCGGTCGACTCGGAGCACGTCGCGCTGCCCAGTTGCCAGCACGCGCTGCCGCTGGGCCGGTTCGCGGGCCACAACGTGGCGGCCGACCTGCTGGGGCTGGAGAAGGTGCCGTTCCGCCCGGATCCGTACGTGACCTGCCTGGATCTCGGCGGCGCCGGGGCGGTGTTCACCACGGGGTGGGAGCGCACCGTCCGCAGCAGCGGCGAGGCCGCCAAGGAGCGCAAGCGCAAGGTCAACGAGGACTGGATCTACCCGCCGCTCGACGACCCGGCGGAGATCCTGCGCCGCGCGGACCACCGCGTCTCCACCCGGCGGTCCTGATCCCTCGTCCGGGTGACATCGGCGCTCCACCTGTATCTGCTGGCCGTGCTCGTTCCTCTTGATCTGCGAGGAACCGCGACGAACAGCGAGGTGAGCACGATGATCACCGTGGAGGCACGACACCGGGACCAGCAGCCGGACGGCGCGCGCCCTGGTCCGGGCCGGGGCGCGGGTCCGCGCGGCGAGCGCGGCCGGGACGTCGAAGGGTGTCGGCCGGATCCGCCCGGGCGCCGCGAGCCCGCCGTCGCGACGACCCGGCCCGGCGCGGACCCGCTCCCGGGTCGGGTCGTAGGCTCGGCTCGTGCGTCGAGGATGGAAGCCGCTGCTGGTGACGGCCGCCGCGGGCGTGGTGCTCGCGGGCTGCTCGACACCCAGCGAACCGCAGGTCACCTTCTACTCCCACGGGCATTCGGTGACCGTGCAGCCCGCCCAGTACTGCGACCCCACCGGCCAGAAGTGCTCCCCGCCGCCCGCGAAGCCCGCCGGCGAACTGCGCGTGCCGGACCGGCAGCCGTTGCAGATCTCGGTGCCGGGCGAGGTCGCGGACGCACCGTGGCAGGTGGTGTTCCTCTACCGCGGGATCAACGGGCAGCAGCTGGACAGCCGCAGCCCGGTCTTCCGCCCCGGCGAGCGCTACGCCTACACCCTGGACACGCCGCCGGACGGCACGCACCTGGAGCACGTGGAGGTCCAGCGGTTCTCGGCGATCCTCACCCCCGGCACCGAGGGTGGCGTGGAGTTCGGCATCGGCGGCAGCTGGGTGCTGGACGTGAAGTGAGCCGTGCGGGCACGGCCCGATCAGGACCCGCCCGGGTCCAGCTCGCGCGCGACCGCGCGGACGACCTCGCCGATGCGCTTGGCCGCTTTGCGGTCCGGGTACCGGCCGCGCCGCAGGTCGGGGAGGACCTTCAGCTCCAGCAGCTTGATCATGTCGTCGACCATGCCGTGCAGCTCGTCGGCGGGGCGACGGCGCGCCTCGGCGACCGAGGGCAGCGGGTCGAGCAGCTTCACCTTCAGCGCCTGGGGACCGCGGCGCCCTTGGGCCATGTCGAAGTCGACGCGCTGGCCTGTCTTGAGCGCTTCGACACCGGACGGCAGCGCGGAGGACCGCACGTACACGTCCTCCCCACCATCTTGGGTCAGGAAGCCGAAGCCTTTCTCCGCGTCGAACCACTTGACCCTGCCGGTCGGCACTGTCCTCACCGTTCCCTGTCGATGCCCAGGCCCCACGGGCCTCACGGTCGTCCCTGCACACCGCCGCGACGGGACCGAATCGCCCCGGCACGACGAAAGCGCCCCGAATACGCCTCGCAGTCAGGCGCGCCGGGACGCGTCACCACTAGCGTACCGCGTACCGCTCTGTCCGTATCCGGCCTTATCGGTGAAGGGCGCTTGCGACGGCCGGTCCAGACCGGAATAGGCTGCTCGGCATGGCCAGTCCGTCGCCGAGGTCCGCCGCGCTGCCCGTCTCGATGGCCCTGTTCGCGCTGGGTCTGATCGCGATCGTGAGCATCTTCGCGCTGTACGCGACCGGGCACGAGAACCTGCCGCTGTGGCTGAATCTCGCCACCCTGCTGACCCCTCTCGGGCTGATCATCGGGGTGGTCTCCACGATCGCGAGCAGCCGCCGCTCCTAAAAGCCTGTCTTTGGACTCGTTCTGGGTGGCGGTGCCGGTGGCGGAACCTCAGCGGTGCAAGTGGCGAGACCACTCACCGAAAGAGAAAGCGACTCACGCCGCTTGCCACACCCCTCCCGGGAGCAGGTTCAAAGACAGGCTCTAACCCCGGCCGGCCAACCAGTCCGGGAACTCCGCCAGGTCGCGCAGCACGACGTCGGCGCCGGCGTCGGCGAGGGCCTGCTCGCCGTACGGCCCGGTCGTCACGCCGACCGCGACGGCTCCGGCGGTCTTCGCGCCCTCGACGTCCCCGAGGTGGTCGCCGACGTACACCGACGCGCCCTCCTCGGCGAGCACCCGGCCCTTGGCCGAGGCGAACACCCCGCCCGCGAGGCGGTCGACCTCCCAGCCCAGGGCCTGGAGGTGCAGCGCGGCGTTCGGGCCGTACTTCCCGGTCACCACGAGCGTCCGGCCTCCGGCGGCGCGGACGGCCGCCAGCGCGTCGTCCGCTCCCGGCATCGCCTCGGTCACCGGGACGACCACGCTCGGGTAGAGCTCCCGGAAGCGGGCGGCCAGCTTCTCGACCACCGAGTCGTCGAAGCCGTAGCCGCGCAGCACGTCCTCCAGCGGAGGGCCGAGGTTCGCCGCGAAGTGCTCGCCGTCGAGCTCGACGCCGAACTCGGCGTTGAGCGCCTCGAACGCCCGCACCATCCCGGGGCGCGGGTCGATCAGCGTCATGTCCAGGTCGAAACCGACGGTCGGTCCGGTCCGCTCCACCACGGCGCCCACCCTACGGTCCGCCGCGAGATCCGGAACGGCCCGGTCGGCGGGCCTGAACAGCGGCCCGCGGTCTGGCGGCGGCAACCTCGCCTCCCTTGACGCGAAACTGACCAGTACCGAAAAATGGCCGCGTAACGCTCATCACATTTCCACGAGCTGGAGTCGTCCTATGACCAGCACGACCGCCCACCGTGAAGGCTTCCACTCCCTGCGGGCCAACGGCCTCAACTGGGACTCGCTGCCGCTCCGGCTGTTCGGCAAGGGCAACGCGAAGTTCTGGAACCCGGCTGACATCGACTTCAGCAAGGACGCCGAGGACTGGCGCAACCTCACCGAGGACGAGCAGCGCAGCGTGGCTCTGCTGTGCTCGCAGTTCATCGCCGGCGAGGAAGCCGTCACCCAGGACCTCCAGCCGTTCATGGCGGCGATGGCCGCCGAGGGCCGGTTCGGCGACGAGATGTACCTGACGCAGTTCTGCTTCGAGGAGGCCAAGCACACCCAGGTCTTCCGGCTGTGGATGGACGCCGTCGGCCTCACCTCGGACCTGCACGAGTTCGTCGAGGACAACCCCGGCTACCGCGCGATCTTCTACGAGGCCCTGCCCGAGTCGCTCCACGCGCTGCACCACGATCCGAGTCCGGAGAACCAGGTCCGCGCGTCGGTCACCTACAACCACGTCGTGGAGGGCACGCTCGCCCTGACCGGGTACTACGCGTGGCACAAGATCTGCCGCAGCCGCGGCATCCTGCCCGGGATGCAGGAAGTGGTGCGCCGCATCGGCGACGACGAACGCCGGCACATGGCGTGGGGCACCTTCACCTGCCGCCGCCACGTCGCCGCGGACGAGCGCAACTGGGCGGTCGTCGAGGACCAGATGCAGCGCCTCCTGCCGCACGCGGTCACCCAGATCCAGTGGGCTCCGGAAGACGCTCCGGAAGAACGGCCGTTCCAGCTGGACCCCGACGAACTCACCCAGTACGCCTCGGACCGCGCCACCCGCCGCCTCGGCGCGATCTCCAGCGCGCGCGGCATGCCGCTGGCGCAGATCGACGTCGACGCCTCGCCGGAGCAGCTGGAGGAGCAGTTCGGCGCGGAGGACGCCGCCGCCCTCGCCGAGGTGGACGCCAGGTCTTGACCTGCGCGGGCGACCGCGGTCCGGCGCGAACCGCGGTCGCCCGGTGCGCTATTCCAGGCCGAGGATGCGTTTGGCCGCCCGCCGCATCTCCACCTTGCGGATCTTGCCCGTCACGGTCATCGGGAACTCGTCCACGACGTGGACGTAGCGGGGGATCTTGTAGTGCGCGAGCTTGCCGGTGCAGAACTCGCGCAACGCCTCGGTGGTGAGCTCCGGGGCGCCGTCGCGCAGCCGGACCCAGGCCATCAGCTCCTCGCCGAAGCGCTCGTCCGGCACGCCGATGACCTGGGCGTCCAGGATGTCCGGGTGGGTGTAGAGGAACTCCTCGATCTCCCGCGGGTAGATGTTCTCCCCGCCGCGGATGACCATGTCCTTGATCCGGCCGGTGATGCTGACGTAGCCGTCGGGGTCCATCACCGCGAGATCGCCGGTGTGCATCCAGCGGGCTTCGTCGATGACCTCGGCGGTCTTGTCGGGCTGCTGCCAGTAGCCGAGCATCACCGAGTACCCCCGGGTGCACAGCTCTCCCGGCGTCCCGCGGGGGACGGGGCGGCCGGTCTCCGGGTCGACGACCTTGACCTCCAGGTGCGGCCCCACTCTGCCCACGGTGGACACCCGGCGTTCCACCGAGTCGTCGGCGCGGGTCTGGGTGGACACCGGCGAGGTCTCGGTCATGCCGTAGCAGATCGCCACCTCGGCCATCCCCATCCGGTCGATGACCTGCTTCATCACCTCGACCGGGCACGGTGATCCCGCCATGATGCCGGTGCGCAACGACGACAGGTCGTACTCGGCGAAATCGGGGAGGTCGAGCTCGGCGATGAACATCGTCGGCACGCCGTACAGCGAGGTGCACCGCTCGGCGGCGACCGCCGCCAGCGCGGCCTTCGGCTCGAAGCCCTCGCCGGGGATCACCATCGCCGCGCCGTGGCTGGTGCACGCGAGATTGCCCATCACCATGCCGAAGCAGTGGTAGAAGGGCACCGGGATGCACACCCGGTCCCGCTCGGTGTAGCCGCACAGCTCCCCGACGAAGAAGCCGTTGTTGAGGATGTTGTGGTGCGACAGCGTCGCGCCCTTCGGGAAACCGGTCGTACCCGAGGTGTACTGGATGTTGATCGGGTCGTCGGCGGACAGCGCGGCCTGCGCCTCGTCCAGCCGCGCCTGGTCCCCCGAGCCCCGGGCCAGCTCCGTCCACTCCGGCCGGTCGAGGAAGACCACCCGCTCCAGGGCGGGGCAGTTCGGCCGCACCTGCTCGACCATGTCGACGTAGTCGGAGCTCTTGAACCGCTGCGCGGACACCAGCATCCGGATCCCGGCCTGGTTGAGCACGTACTCCAGTTCGTGCACCCGGTACGCCGGGTTGATGTTGACCAGGATCGCCCCGATCCGCGCGGTCGCGTACTGGACCAGCGTCCACTCCGCGCGGTTCGGCGCCCAGATCCCGACCCGGTCGCCCTTGCCGATGCCCGCGTCGAGCAGGCCGAGCGCGAGCGCGTCCACATCGGCCACGAACTCGCGGTACGTCCACCGGCGACCGGTGGCGCGCTCCACGAGCGCGTCCCGGTCACCGAAGCGGGCAGCGGTGCGGTCGAGGTTGGCTCCGATGGTGTCCCCGAGCAGCGGAACGTCGGAGATGCCCGAGCTGTAGCTGAGCTGGATGGGTCCGGTTGCGTGCCCCACATCGGCCTCCTGGCGTGAGCGTGATGCGGGGCACATCATCCCCAACGGCCCGAGCCGGGCCAAGACCCCGCACCTCGCGCAGGCGCCTGCCCGGGATGGCAATGTGGAGCCATGCGCTTCCTGCTCAACGTCGTCTGGCTCGTCTTCGGCGGGTTCTTCCTGGCCGTGGGGTACGCGTTCGCGGGGGTCCTGCTGGCGATCACGATCGTCGGGATCCCGTTCGCGATCGCCTCGTTCCGGATGGCGAACTTCGCGCTCTGGCCGTTCGGCCGGAGGTTGGTGGACGCGCCGAGCGCGGGCGCTCTCGCCGGGGTCGGCAACGTGCTGTGGCTGATCCTGGCCGGCTGGTGGCTGGCACTCGGGCACATCGTCACCGGCGTCGCGATGTGCCTGACGATCATCGGCATCCCGCTCGGCATCGCGAACTTCAAGCTGATCCCGGTCTCGCTGCTGCCCCTCGGCAAGCGCATCGTCGACGCCGACGACCCGTACGCCTTCATCCGCCTGCGCTGACGTACCGCGGCTCCGCGCGAAACCGGCGCGGAGCCGCGCGAAACCGACCCCCTTGGGTCAGGCGGTGAAGGGGTCCAGGACGTGGTCGACCAGGTCGGCAACCGAGTTGATCACCTTGGTCGGGCGGTACGGGAACAGCTCGGCGGTGCTCTCGTCGGAGATGCCGGACAGCACCAGGATCGTCTGCAGGCCCGATTCCAGACCGGACCGCACGTCGGTGTCCATCCGGTCGCCGATCATCAGCGTGTTCTCCGAGTGCACCCCGAGGTGGCGCAGGGCGGACCGCATCATCAGCGGGTTCGGCTTGCCCACGTAGTAGGGCGCGCGGCCGGTGACCCGTTCGATCAGCGCGGCCACGGCGCCGGTGGCGGGCAGGGTGCCCTCCCGGCTCGGCCCCTTCTCGTCCGGGTTGGTCGCGATGAACCGCGCCCCGCCCTCGACCAGCCGGATCGCCTTGGTGATCGCTTCGAAGCTGTAGGTGCGGGTCTCGCCCAGGATCACGTAGTCGGGATCGCGGTCGGTGAGCACGTAGCCGATGTTGTGCAGCGCGGTGGTCAACCCGGACTCGCCGACCACGTAGGCCGAACCGTTGGGCCGCTGGTTCTCCAGGAACTGCGCGGTGGCCAGCGCCGACGTCCAGATCGCTTCCTCCGGCACGTCCAGGCCGCTGCGCGCGAGCCGGGCCCGCAGGTCGCGGGGGGTGTAGATGGAGTTGTTGGTGAAGACCATGAACGGGATGCCGTTGTTGCGCAGCGCCGACAGGAAGGAGTCGGCGCCCGCCACCATGTGCTCCTCGTGCACCAGCACGCCGTCCATGTCCATCAGGTACGTCCAGGGAGATGCCTCAGTCACGCCCCAGATGATCCTCCGGACACCGGGTGGATGGCCACCTCGGCGGCCTTGACCACGAACCACACCTCCTCGTCGGGGACGAGCCCGAGGTCGGCGACGGCCGCCGGGGTGACGTCGGCGGCCAGCGAGCAGCCGCGCACCACTCCCCGGACGCGCACCACGTCGCCGCGCGGTTCGAGCGCCGCCAGCCGCACCGGGATGGCGTTGCGGGGGCTGCCGCGCGGCGGCTCCCGGTGCACCGCCACGGCGGTGGGCGCGAACACCGCAGCGGCCGGTTCCGCCCCGTCGACGGGCTCGGCGACGCGACCGCTGACCACGATGTCGCCGAACGCGATGCCGTCCTCGCGGGCGGTGCCGGGCAGCAGGTTCAGGCCGGCCACGCGGGCGGTGAACGCTTCCCGGGGGCGGGCGAGGACGTCCCGCGTCGGCCCCTGCTCGACGACGCTGCCGTCGAGCAGCACGACCAGCCGATCGGCGAGCACGACCGCGTCGAGCACGTCGTGGGTGACCAGCACGGTCGGTTTTCCCTGCTGCCGCAACACCTTGTGCAGCAGTCCGCGCATCGCGGGTGCCGCGTCGACGTCCAGCGCCGCCAGCGGTTCGTCGAGCAGCAGCAGCCGCGGCTCGGCGGCCAGCGCGCGGGCGAGCGCGACGCGCTGCGCCTGACCGCCGGATAGCTGCCCCGGGCGGCGGTCCGCCAGTCCCGCAGCGTCCACTTCGGACAGCCAGCGGTCGGCGGCGGCGCGCGCCGCGGCCCTGCGAACCCCGGCGGCCCGCGGTCCGAACGCGACGTTCTCCCGCGCGGTCAGGTTGGGGAAGAGCATCGCGCTCTGCGCCAGCAACCCGACGCCGCGGCGGTGCGTGGGCACGCCGACGCCGCGGTCGGTGTCCAGCACCACGCCGTCGTCGAGCTCGATGCGCCCCCGTTCCGGGGCGAGCAGCCCGGCCAGCACGGACAGCAGCGTCGACTTGCCCGCTCCGTTCGGTCCGAGCACGGCCAGCACCTCGCCCGGCGCCACGGCGAGTTCCGCGCGCAGGGTGAACTCGGGGCGCCGGAACTCGACTTCGGCGCGCAGTCCGCTCACAGCTGTCCTTCCACCGCCCGGGGCCGGGCGACCACGATCACCACCAACGCGACCACCACCAGCAGCAACGACATCGCCACCGCAGCGTCCACATCGGACTCAGCAGCGGTGTAGATGGCCAACGGCAGCGTGCGGGTCGTGCCCTGCAGGCTGCCCGCGAACGTGATGGTCGCACCGAATTCCCCCAGCGCCCGCGCGAAGGTCAGCACCAGGCTCGACCCGAGCGCGGGCAGCAGCAGCGGCACCGTGACGCGCCGGAACGCCAGCCACGGACCGGCGCCGAGCGTCGCGGCGACCTGTTCGTACCGCCCGCCCGCGGTGCGCAGCGCCCCTTCCAGGCCCACCACGAGGAACGGCATGGCGACGAAGGTCTGCGAGAGCACCACCGCCGCCGTCGTGTACGGCACCCGGATCCCGGCCACGTCGAGCAGTCCGCCGACCGGCCCGGTGCGCCCGAGCAGGTACAGCAGTGCCAGACCTCCGACGACCGGCGGCAGCACCAGCGGCAGCAGCACCACCGCGCGGATCACCCGCAGTCCCCGGACCCGCGTCCTGGCCAGCACCAGCGCCAGCGGCACGCCCAGCACCAGGCACAACGCGGTGGAGACCAGGCCGGTGTAGACCGACAGCCGCAGCGCGTCCAGCGCGGCCGGGCTGAGCAGCAGCGTCGGCAACCGCGCCGGGTCCACGCGGGTGAACAGCCCGGAGACCGGCAGCACCACCACCGCCAGCGCCAGCGCCGCGGGCGCCCACAGCACCCGCGGCACCGGCACCACCGGCCGTCGGTGTCCGCTGGGGCGCGAGGTCACGGCGTGCCGAAACCGTGCTGGGACAGCACTTCGCGCCCGGCCGGTCCGCGCACGAACGCCTCGAACTCGGCGGCCAGCTGCGGCTCGGGCGCGTCCTTGAGCGTCGCGATCGGGTACGCGTTGACCGCCTGCTGCGCCTCCGGGAAGTCCACGGCCTGCGCCTTCTGCCCGGCCGACTTCGCGTCGGTGACGTACACCAGACCGGCGTCCGCCTCCCCCGCGGTCACCTTGCGCAGCACCGACTTGACGTCGTTCTCCTCGCTGGCCGGGTGCAGCTGGACGCCCGAGGACTTCTCGACCTCGCGGGTCGCCGACCCGCACGGCACCTGCGGCGCGCACACCACGACCGTCCGGCCCGGTGCGGCCAGGTCGCGGAACGACTTGATCCCGGCCGGGTTCCCGGGCGGCACGGCGATCGTCAGCACGTTCGTGGCCAACGTTTCCGGCTTGCCCGTGACACCGCCCGCGGTGACCACCTTGTCCATGTTCTTGGGGTCCGCGGAGACGAAGACGTCGGCGCGGCGGCCCTGCTTGATCTGCTCGGCCAGCGTCGACGAGCCCTGGTAGTCGAACTGCACGTGGACGTCCGGGTGTTCGGCGGTGAACCGCTTGCCGAGTTCGTCGAAGGACTCGGTCAACGACGCCGCCGCGAGCACCGTCAGCGTCCGCTGCTGCGGCTGCGAACCGCCCTGCGCCCCGCAGCCTGCGAGCAGCACCAGCGCGGCCGCCGCGGCCGCGATCATCCTGAGCCTCGCCATCATCCCTCCGGTGTCTCCACCACGACGTTGGTCGACTTGACCACTGCCACCGCGAGCGCTCCGGGCACCAGCCCGAGTTCCCGCACCGCCTCGGTGCTCATCAGCGACACCACCCGGTGCGGACCGCACTGGAGCTCGACCTGCGACATGACCCGGTCCGAGATCACCTCGGTCACCAGCCCGACGAGCCGGTTGCGCGCCGACCGCCCCACCCCCGACGGGTCGGGGGTGGACCGCGCCTGCGTCCGGGCGAACTCGGCCAGCGCGGCCCCGTCGACGACGAGTCGTCCGGAGGCGTCCCGCAGTGCGGGAAGCTGTCCACCGTCGACCCAGCGCCGGACCGTGTCGTCGCTCACACCCAGCAGTCCGGCGGCCTCGGAAATCCGGTATTGCGGCACAACTGCCGACAATACTTCCGCAACAGCGGCGAAAACAGGGTTCTGATGCCGCAAATCCGATCTTCCACTGTGGTTCGTGCGTTCCTCCGACCAGCGGCTCTTCGACCCGGAACGCGCTCGGCGGGAAACTACGAAGCCACCCGCGGCGATCGAAATCCCGCGCGGTGAGGGGTTAGGGTCGTGGAGTGACCGCGGTGGACCTGGGAATCCCGGTCGTGCGCCGCACGACCGACACGTCCGCACGTCCGGACACGCCGTTCCTGGTCGACCGCTTCGGCCGCGTCGCCCGGGATCTGCGCGTCTCGCTCATCGACAAGTGCAACCTGCGTTGCACGTACTGCATGCCCGCCGAGGGCCTGCCGTGGCTGAAGCGCGCGGAACTGCTCGACACCGAGGAGATGGTCCGCCTCATCCGGATCGCCGTCGAGCAGCTCGGGGTGACCGACGTCCGCTTCACCGGCGGCGAGCCGCTGCTGCGGCAGGACCTGGTGGACATCATCGCGGCGACCGCGCAGCTGCCGTCCGGGCCGCGCACCTCGCTGACCACCAACGGCATCAACCTGGACCGCTTCGCCGCGCCGCTGGCGCAGGCGGGGCTGCACCGGGTCAACGTCTCGCTGGATACCCTGGACCGCGCCACCTTCCGGGAGCTGACCCGCCGCGACCGGTTCGACGACGTGCTCGCCGGGCTCGACGCGGCCAAGGCCGCGGGACTGGAACCGGTGAAGGTCAACGCGGTGCTGCTGCGCGGGGTCAACGACGCGGAGGCGTGCGACCTGCTGCGGTTCTGCGTCGAGCGCGGCTACCAGCTGCGTTTCATCGAGCAGATGCCGCTGGACCCGCAGCACGGTTGGGACCGCGCGCAGATGATCACCGCCGACGAGATCCTGGACCACCTCGGCCGGGAGTTCGACCTGACCCCGCACGGCGCCGAGCGGGGCTCCGCCCCGGCGGAGCGCTGGCTCGTCGACGGCGGGCCCGCGGTGGTCGGCGTGATCGGCTCGGTGACCCGGCCGTTCTGCGCGACCTGCGACCGGACCCGGCTCACCGCGGACGGACAGCTGCGCTCCTGCCTGTTCTCCACGACCGAGACGGACCTGCGGGGACCGCTGCGGTCGGGCGCGGACGACGCGGAACTGGTCCGGCTGTGGCAGGAGACGATGTGGGCCAAGGCGGCCGGGCACGGCGTCGACGACGAGGGCTTCGCCCAGCCGTCCCGGCCGATGAGTGCGATCGGGGGTTGACGCCGATGACGACCGCGGCGGAGCAGACCGTGGCGGTGCGGGTCCGCTACTTCGCGGGGGCGCGGACGGCCGCGGGTGTTCCCGAGGAGACGGTGCGCGTGGCGTGCCCCGCGGGCGGCGCGGTGACCGCCGCCGACGTCATCGACGCGGCGCTGAGCCTGCACGACGACCGGCTGGTGAAGGTCGTGGCGGCGAGCAGCTTCCTGCTCGACGGCGTGGCGGTGCGCGACCGCGCCGTCGCCGTCGCCGACGGCTCCGAGCTCGACGTCCTGCCGCCGTTCGCGGGCGGCTGAAAACCACCCCCACCGCATACTCCTTTCTTCTGCGCGCGCGGGTGCGCGCGTGCGCGAATACAACATGCGCACGCGTGTCGGACACGCTCGTTCAGGTGATTCCCGGAGCGGATTCCGCGCCAGTTCGATCTTGCTCGACACCGGCTCTCATCCACCGGTGTCCACCTCCCTCGAATCGGCGACGCCACTGGCTACTCAACGCACACAAGTGAAGCCTGTTCGTGATCGCCGAAACACCCGACCCCGGCGCGAGGTTCCGTCGGTTCAACGCGCATCGGGCGCCCGAACCACTGGGACGAGGGTTGCGCAAAGAGGACAAGGGGGTGACCCACGCCTCACTGACGGTGATCGATATCGGCCAGGCAACGGCTTGGTAACAACGCTCTGATCAGCACAAACACCCCGGATCGAAGCACGCACACCAGGCGTTACTGTGACCAGCGTCACGTCGATCAGCGTTTCCGATCTTCGCGTCGGTTACGTAGTGTCGCTCCTCGGTCGGCCCCGAACCGATCAGCAAGGAGCGGGAAGTCCGCAGCGCCGAGCCCTGTCCGGCGGGCTTCCTACCCCCGAAACGAACACACCGGACAGGGGCGGGGATCTCCCCGGGTGCCCCGAAGCCCGAGGGAAGCGCCGGTTCCCCGAGACCGGACCCCGGTGGTCGCCGACGAGCGGCCAACCTCGCAGGCGCGGCAGGAGAGAGGGAAATGGCTCGCTACAAAGGCAAGCACCGGAAGCCGTCCAATACCACCCGCACCGCGGCGCGCGTCGCCGTCGCCGGCGCGGTGATCGCCACCCCGATCGCGATCGCCGCCCCTGCCAACGCGGCGGACTGGGACACGCTCGCGAAGTGCGAGAGCTCCGGTAACTGGGACGCCAACACCGGCAACGGCTTCTCCGGCGGCCTGCAGTTCACCCCGTCCACCTGGGCCGCGTTCGGCGGCACGCAGTACGCCTCCAGCCCGCACAACGCGACCCGCGAGCAGCAGATCGCGGTGGCCGAGAAGGTCCTCGCCGCGCAGGGTCCGAACGCGTGGCCCGGCTGCACCTCCAAGACCAACTGGACCAGCGGGAGCAGCAGCTCCAGCACGAAGGTCACGACCAAGAGCAAGAGCACCAAGACCCACAGCAGCGCGAAGACCAAGAGCAGCTCCGGCAGCGCCAAGGCCGCCACGTCGGGTCAGTACACGGTGCGTTCCGGTGACACGCTGAGCAAGATCGGTCAGAAGTTCGGCGTGGACTACCACCGGATCTTCGAGCGCAACTCGGGCGCGATCAAGGACCCGAACCTGATCTTCCCGGGCCAGCAGCTCACCATCAAGTGACGTGATCGGCCGGTTGACCGGCTGATCGGGAGTACGTGTCGTACCCCCCGACACGGCACGTCCTCCGCACCACTCGGAACCCCACCGCCCGCCCCCAGCGGTGGGGTTCCGTCATGTTCGCCGGTCGCCGGTTCCGGGCGGAACCGGCGACCCCGGTGTTGGTCGGCGCGAGCCGGGTCAGGGGCAGTTGACCCATTCCTCGGAGTCGTCGTCGAAGACCTGGCGCTTCCAGATCGGCAGTCGGCGCTTGACCTCGTCGACGAGGTCCGAGCAGGCGGTGAACGCCTGCTTGCGGTGCTCGGCGGCCACCGCGCAGGCCAGCGCGACGTCGCCGATCTTGAGCAGACCGGTTCGGTGCGCCACCGCGAGGGCGCGGACGCCCTCCGAGCGGGCCGCGATGTCGCGGGCCACCTCCGAGATCACCTCGCCCGCGCTGGGATGGCCCACGTACTCCAGTTCCTGCACGCCGCGTCCGCCGTCGTGGTCGCGGACCACGCCGCCGAAGGTGACGACCGCGCCCGCGGCGCGGTGCTCGACGAGGCGAGCCAGGTCGTCGACGCGCAGCGACTCCTCGGTCACCTCGGCGAGCAGGACCTCGGCGGGCGGGCGGCCCGGCTGGGCGTGGCCCTGCGGGTGGTCGCCGCCGTGCAACTGGTCGACGGCGTGGTCGAGCACGCCGTCCAGCACGCCCAGACCGTCCTTGACACCGCCGCGCGAGCCCGGCAGGTTCACGATCAGCGTGCGGCCGCTGATCCCGGCCAGGCCGCGGGACAGCACCGCGGTCGGCACCTCCGGCAGGCCCGCGTTGCGGATCGCGTCCGCCAGCCCGGGGATCGGGTGGTCCAGGACCGCCGCGGTGACCTCCGGGGTGCGGTCGGTGGGGCTGATGCCGGTGCCGCCGGTGGTGATCACCACGTCGACGCCCGCGGCGACGGCGGCGCGCAGCGCCTCGCCCACCGGATCGCCGTCCGGGACCACCACCGGGTCGGGGGTCTCGTAGCCGCGCGCCCGCAGCCACTCGACGATCACCGGGCCGGTGCGGTCGGGGTAGACGCCCGCCGCGGCGCGGTTCGACGCGGCGATGACCCGCGCTGTCCTCGTCATGCAGACCTCCTACGCGTCGCGCACCCAGGTGCCGGTCTTGCCGCCCTCCTTGCGCTCCACGCGAACCGCGTCGAGCACCGCGGCCGGGTCGACGGCCTTGATCATGTCGTGCAGCGCGAGCCCGGCCCCGGTGACCGCGGTGAGCGCCTCCATCTCGACGCCGGTGCGGTCGGTGGTGCGCGCGGTCGCGGTGATGCGGACCTCGGAGTCGCCGAGTTCCAGGTCGACCACCACGCCGGACAGGGCGATCGGGTGGCACAGCGGCACCAGGTCCGGGGTCCGCTTGGCCGCCATGATGCCCGCGATCCGGGCGGTGGCCAGGGCGTCGCCCTTGGGCAGTCCGTCCCGGCGCAGCAGCGCGACGACCTCCGCCGTCGTGCGCACGATTCCGGAGGCGACCGCGGTGCGCGCGGTGGCCTGCTTGGCCGAGACGTCGACCATGCGTGCGGCACCCGCCGCGTCGACGTGGGTGAGCTCGTCCTGCGCCATGCGTCGAGCCTAGTCCGCGGCACCGCACGCGAACGCCCCCGGCCGCACCGGAACGGCCGGGGGCGTGCGGCGGTGGATCAGTAGTCCAGGTCCTCGGCCATGGACCAGGGCAGCGACGAACCGCCGCGCGGTTGCGGGTCGCCGGCCCGGGAGGCGATGGCCGCGCGCTTGACCGCCTCGGCGACGGCCGGGGCCACCGCCGAGTCGAACACGCTCGGCACGATGAACGAGGCGTTCACCCGCTCCTCGCCGTCCACGACGTCGGCGATCGCGTTCGCCGCCGCGATCATCATGTCGTCGGTGATCTTGTGCGCGTGCGCGTCGAGCAGGCCGCGGAAGAAGCCCGGGAACGCCAGCACGTTGTTGATCTGGTTCGGGTAGTCGCTGCGGCCGGTGGCCACGACCTTGGCGTGCTTCTGCGCGTCCAGCGGGTCGATCTCCGGGTCCGGGTTGGCCAGCGCGAACACGATCGAGTCGGAGTTCATCGTCGCCACGTCGTCGGAGCTGAGCAGGTTCGGCGCGGAGACGCCGATGAACACGTCCGCGCCGCGCACCGCGTCGGAGAGCGTCCCGGTGCGACCGTCCTTGTTGGTCGACGCGGCGATCGAGCGCAGGTTCTCGTCGGTGTCGCCGCGTCCGGTGTGGACGATGCCGTCGATGTCCACGGCGATGATGTCGGCCGGGGACTTGTGCTGGAGCAGGCGGATGATCGCCGAACCGGCGGCGCCGACCCCGCACACCACGATGCGGCAGTCGCCGATGTCCTTGCCGACCACGCGCAGCGCGTTGCGCAGCGCGCCGAGCACGACGATCGCGGTGCCGTGCTGGTCGTCGTGGAAGACCGGGATGTTCAGCTTCTCGCGCAGCCGGGCCTCGATCTCGAAGCAGCGCGGCGCGGCGATGTCCTCCAGGTTGATGCCGCCGTAGACCGGGGCGATCAGCTCGACGGCGCGGATGATCTCCTCGGTGTCCTGGGTGTCCAGGCACACCGGCCAGGCGTTGACCCCGGCGAACTTCTTGAACAGCGCGGCCTTGCCCTCCATCACGGGCAGCGCGGCCTCCGGGCCGATGTTGCCCAGGCCGAGCACGGCCGAGCCGTCGGTGACCACCGCGACCGAGTTGCGCTTGACGGTCAGCCGCCGCGCGTCCTCCGGGTTCTCGGCGATCGCGGTGCACACCCGCGCGACCCCGGGCGTGTAGGCGCGGGAGAGGTCGTCTCGGTTGGCCAGCGCGACCTTGGAGTTGACCTCGATCTTGCCGCCGAGGTGGACCAGGAAGGTCCGGTCGGACACCTTGCGCACCCGAACCCCGGGCAGCGCGTGCAGGATCTCGGTGAGGTCGTTGGCGTGGTTGGCCGACAGCGCGTTGCACGTGATGTCGACCACGATCCGGTCGGCGTGGGACTCGACGACGTCGAACGCCGTGATGACCCCGCCCGCACGACCGATAGCGCTGGTCAGATCACCCGCGGCGGTCGTGGACGGCGGGGCCTCGACGCGAACGGTGATCGAGTAACCCGGACCTGGAACCGGCATGGCACACCCCTGTCGAGCGGAACGGCTATGGACTTGAACGGGTGCCGTCCTCCGGCTGCTCGCCGCAGCAGATCGCTCATCCGGGACGCAAGCCCGTCGGGCCCGCTAAGCGACCGGAACTTCACCCGGCACGAAAAAGCCTAAAACTTTCCCGGGTGTGAGCGACGTCCGGTCCGCTACCATCCGGTTCCCCTTGACAGCCGGGTCACCTGTTGATCTGCGTCACCGGGTGCTCGTAGGGCACGGAGTCCTCGGTCAGCGGGAAGGTGACGTCGCCGAACGGCGACAGGGCGCCCTGCTTGTCCGCGAGGAACTCGCTCACCGGGTGCTCGCCGTTGCCCGGCTGGGGCCAACTCGGGTCGATCCGGTCCTTCTTGGTCTTGCCGGCCACGTCATCCTCCTGACCAGTCGTTCAACCTGCGCTTCCAGTTTGCCGGATGCCGGTGCCGACCTCACCTGAGGGATGCGCCACTCCGCGCGCGGTGCGACCTCCGCCGACGGGCCCGGCAGGCGCGGGGCGCTCGGTATCGTGAGAGGGATGCCACCTCTCCCGGACTGGCTGCGGCAGCGCAGCGACGACGATCTCGTCGCGCTGCTGCGCGCCCGGCCCGACCTCGCGACGCCGCCACCCGCCGACACGTCGGTGCTCGCCACGCGCGCCGGCGTGCGCTCCTCGGTGGCCCGGGCGTGCGAGGACCTGGACTCGTTCGCGCTGAGCACCCTCGAAGCGCTCGTGCTGCTCGACGCGGACACCGCCCCGGTGACGCTCGACGCGGTCGCCGAGCTGCTCGGATGCGACGTCACCGCGGCGCGCGCCCGCCGCTCGCTGGCCGCGTTGCAGGCGCTCGCGCTGGCGTGGGGCGACGAGGACGCGATCTCGGTGGTACCCGCGGCGCGCGAGGTGCTGCCGACCTTCCCGGCCGGGCTCGGGCGCCGCGCCGACGGGCTCGCCGACGCGGCCGACGTGCTCGCCGGGCTCGACGAGGAGGAGCGGCGGCTGGTCGACAAGCTCGCCGGGCCCTCGCCGATCGGGCGCACGAAGGAGGCCGCCGAACAGGTCCCGCTGGAACGCGCCACCACCCCGGTCCAACGGCTGCTGGCCCGCGGCCTCCTGCTGCGCCGGGACGCCGAGACCGTCGAGCTGCCCCGGCAGCTGGCGCTCGCGGTGCGCGGCGACCGGCCGATGGGCCCGGTCGAGCCGGAGGAACCGGCGCCGGAACTCGCCGACCACGGTCAGTCCGCGGTGGACGCCGCGGGTGCCGGGGAGGCGCTGGAACTGCTGCGACACGTCGAATCGCTGCTGCGCGCCTGGGACGAGGACCCGCCGGACGTGCTGCGCTCCGGCGGTGTCGGGGTGCGCGACGTGCGCCGCACCGCCAAGGCCGTCGAGATCGACGAGAACCGGCTGGCACTGCTGGTCGAACTCGCCGTCGCGGCCAACCTCGTCGCCAACAGCGAGGACGCCGAACCCCAGTGGCTGCCGACCGTCCAGTCCGACACCTGGTTGGCCTCCCCGCCCGAACAGCAGTGGGCGGCGCTGGTCGCCGCGTGGCTCGACCTGCCGCGGCTGCCGGGGCTGATCGGCGCCCGCGACGAGAAGGACCGGCTGCTCGGACCGCTCGCCGAGGACCTGCGCCGCCCGCTGGCGCCCCGCGACCGCCGCCGCGTCCTCGACTACCTCGACGAACTGCCGTCCGGGCACGGCGCCCGGCCCGACGACGTCGCCACCGTGCTCGCCTGGCGGGCGCCGCGGCGCGGCGGTCGGCTGCGCGACGACCTGGTGCGCTGGACGCTGCGGGAGGCCACCACCCTGGGCGTCGTCGCCCGCGACGCCCTCACCACCGCCGGTCGCGTGCTGCTCGCCGACGGCGCCGCCGAGGCCGCCCGGTACCTCGCACTGCCCGAACCGCTGGACCACGTGCTCGTGCAGGCCGACCTGACCGTGGTCGCGCCCGGACGGCTGGAACCCGACCTCGCCGCCGAGATGAAGCTCGTCGCCGACGTCGAGTCCGCGGGCAGCGCCACCGTCTACCGCGTCGCCGAGCACACCGTGCGCCGCGCCCTCGACGCCGGGCACACCGCCGAGGACCTGCACGCCCTGTTCCGCACCCGGTCGCGCACGCCGATCCCGCAATCGCTGACCTACCTCATCGACGACGTGTCCCGGCGGCACGGCCTGCTGCGCGCCGGAACCGCCGCGGCCTTCCTGCGCTGCGACGACCCGGTGCTGCTCGCCGAGGTGCAGGCCAACCCGAACGTCGCCGACCTGGAACTGCGGCGCATCGCGCCGACCGTGCTGGTCAGCCCGCTGCCGCTGGCCGACGTCGTCGACGGCCTGCGCGGCGCGGGATTCGCGCCCGTCGCGGAAGGGCCCGACGGCAACGTGCTCGACCTGCGCGCCGACGCGCGCCGCGTGCGCGGGCGCAACCGGCCGGCGCCGCCCGCGGCGATGAGCGCGCCCGGCGAGCGCCAGCTCACCGAGCTCGTCGCGCAGCTGCGCGCGGGCGACCGGGCCGGGGCGGCGCGGCGCGGCAACGCGGTGAGCCCGGAACGCGGCCGTCCCAGCGCCGAGGCGACGCTGCGGCTGCTGCGCGACGCCGCGCAGCAGCGGCGCAGCGTGTGGCTGGGCTTCGTGGACACGCACGGGGTGCGCAGCCAGCGCGTGGTGCGCCCGGTCAGCGTCGGCGGCGGCGTCCTCCAGGGCGTCGACACCGACAGCGAGGAGGTGGGCAGCTTCCCCCTCCACCGCATCACCTCGGTCGCCGTGGTGGAGGAGTGACGCGCTCGCCCGCGCTCCGCCGGGAGCCGAACTCCCAGGTCGGACGTCCGGTGGCTGACCTGCGCCGGGCTCGGGTCAGTTGCCGACCGCGGCCATGCGTTGGCGCATGGCGTGTTCGACCAGGGTGATCAGGGCCTGCTTGGTCGACTCCCGCTGGCGGGCGTCGACGGTGATCATCGGCACCGACTGGTCGATCGTGAGCGCTTCGCGCACGTCCTCCATGCGGTGGTGCAGCACCCCGTCGAAGGTGTTGACCGCGATGATGTACGGCAGCCCGCGATCGTCGAAGAAGTCGATCGAGGCGAACGCGTCGGCCAGCCGACGGGTGTCGACCAGCACGACCGCGCCGATCGCGCCGCGCACCAGGTCGTCCCACATGAACCAGAAGCGGTGCTGCCCGGGCGTGCCGAACAGGTACAGGATCAGGTCGGAGTCCAGCGACACGCGACCGAAGTCCATCGCGACCGTGGTGGTGACCTTGCCCGGCGTCGCGGTGAGGTCGTCGACCCCCACGCTCGCCTCGGTCATGACCGCCTCGGTGGTCAACGGCACGATCTCGGAGACCGAGCCGACGAACGTCGTCTTCCCGACGCCGAAACCGCCAGCGACGACGATCTTCGTCGACGTCTTGCTGCTCGCCACCGCTCGGGGATCAGAGCCTGCGAAGCCCACTGAGCACCCTCTCCAAGAACTCCATTGACGGCCGATCGCCGACGACCATGCCACTCTCGTGAATCAGGACCAGGCCGAGACCGGCCATGTCGCCGATCAACACCCGCACCACACCCAGCGGCAGGCGCAGGTGCGCGGCGATCTCCGCCACCGAACGGGCCTCCGTGCACAGCTCGGAGATGGAGCGGTGCTCGGGCCTGCCCGGCGACGACTGGCTACGACCGCGCTCGCTGGTCGTGACCAGCGTCTCGATTTCAAGATCATAATCGGTGCGGGTGCGGCCTCGCGTGCGGGCGTAAGGGCGCACCAGCGAACCGCCGTCGTCCAGCTCGTCCTCCCCCGGCGTCGGCAGGCTCGGGATGGCCGGCATCGAGTCGGAGATCGACGGCATGGACTGGGAAATCGGGGACATCGACTGGGAGATCGACGGCATCGACACCGACGGTGGCCCGCCGTCGGCCGGGCGCCGCTCGCCGCCGTCCTCCGCGTACGGGGCGTAGTTGGAACCGAACAGGTCGGCCCCGGGGCCGCCGAACAGCGCGCGGTCGTAGCCGCCGACCGCGTCGTCGCCGCTTTCCGGGGCGGGGTCCACGAAGTCGTCCTGCCAGGATTCCGCGCTCAGCCGCTTGTTGTAGAGGCGGAACAGGTCACCGTCCCAGCTCGGCTCGGAACCGGTGTTCATGGCGAGCTCCCCTCAGCTTTCCCCAGTGGTGGTCACCGGCGGACCGAGCCCTGCAGCTGCGCCCGCAGTTCGGGGGTCAGCTGCCGTCCGACCCGCTCCACCAGCAGCGTCATCTCGTAGGCGACCAGGCCGATGTCGGCGTTGGGCGCGGCGAGCACCGCCAGGCAGGAGCCGTCGCTGATGGACATCAGGAACAGGTAGCCCTGTTCCATCTCGACCACCGTCTGGGTCACGTCACCCGCCTCGAAGCACCGGGCCGCGCCCTGGGTGAGGCTGACCAGTCCGGACGCCACTGCGGAGAGCTGCTCGGCGCGGTCGCGCGGCAGCCCCTGGGACCCCGCGAGCAACAACCCGTCCGCGGAGACCACCACCGAGTGGGCGACGCCGGGGACGCGCCGGACGAAATCGGTGATCAGCCAACTGAAGCTGTTGCTGCTCATCGGTTGCTGCACGGACCCGTTCACTCCTGCTCCTCGGGACGGCTCGGGATCGAGCGGGATTCACCGGTAACCGGTTCTGCCTTGGCGTGCCGGCCCCGCCGGACACCCTGCTGGAAGTTCGACATCCTGCCGCGAACGGCCTCCGCCGAACGGTTCGTGGCGGGTTTCCGCCGCGCGGCCGGTTGCGACGGGGACGCGGCCGAACCCGGCACCAGGTTCGACTTGGGCACCCGCTTGGGCAGCCCCGCCGCCGTCGTCTCCTGCACCTGCTGGGTCTGCTGGACCAGGGCCTCGGCCGCCTTCCAGCCGACGTCGGCCGAGCCCCACCCCGGGTCCGGGGTGCTGGTGCGCGGGTGCTCGGTGACGAGTGGTTCGGGTTCCGGTTCGGGTTCCGGCTCCGGCTGGTCGACCGGGGCGCTGCCGTTCACCGGGACCTCGGCGGGTTCGGGCTCGTCGGCCGGGAACGCACCGGGCACCACCGGTTCGTCCACATCGGACTCGCGGAACCACTGCGACAGCACGGCCTCGTAGATGGGAAGACGCTGTGTCGGCGCGTCGTCCATGTCCCAGGACGCCCCTTTCGACTCGTCGGCTGTCGCCGGCGGGTCGTCGCCCTGGTTCACGGGTGCGGAGTCCGCCGACGCCGGCTGCTGCCGGTCCTCCGTGGCGCCCTCGGAGTCCCCGGGCCCGATGTCGTCGACCGAGTCGTCGACCTCGATCCTGGACAGCTGCGTCGTCTTCTCCGCCTCGAAGGGGCTGCGGAACAGGTCCGAGCCGGTGACCCCGCACTGGCCGTCGAGGCCGTCCGGGAAGGCCGGCTGCGCGGCCTCCTCACCGGGCCATTCCTCCGCGCGGACACCGTCGTCCGCGAGCGCCTGATCCTCATCCTCCCACCGGGGGACGTCGGAAGCGCCGAACGCATCGCCGGTGGACATCCGCACGGAATAGCCCGTGGACAGCGCGGCGGACGTTTCTTCAGGCGCCGCACCGGTTTCCGCGAACTCGTCGACCACCGGGGTGGGCTCCGCCACATCCGGCAGCGGCGCCCGCTCGGTCGGGGGATCCACGTCGGCAGCGCGGCCCGCTTGGCCGAACGCGGCGGCCAGGCCGAGGTGCGTGCCGGTCTCGGTCAGCGAGTCGCGCCGCTCGTCGCCGGGGGCGCGCGGCACGTCGGGCATCGGCTTGGGGCCCTCCGGGGTCATCTGCACGACGTACTCGCCGGACAGCTGCACCGTGGCGGTCGCGCCGCCCTCCAGGTCGCCGTTGTTCTGCAGCTGCACGGTGATGTCGTGGCGCCGCGCCAGCTGGCCGACCACGAACAGGCCCATCCGGCGGGATACCGCGACGTCGATCTCCGGGGGCCGGGTGAGCCGCTCGTTGATCTCGTCGATCTCCTCGGCGTCGATGCCCACGCCGCGGTCGCGGATCTCGACGACCAGCTCCTGGCGGCGGTAGGCGGTGCGCACCGTCACCTCGGTGTCCGGGTTGGAGAACACCGTGGCGTTCTCCAGCAGCTCGGCGACCAGGTGGATGAAGTCGTTGACCACGCGGCCCTGGATGCCCAGGTCGGGCGAGTCGACGACGGCGATCCGCGCGTACTGCTCCACTTCGGACACCGCGGCGCCGATGACCTCGCTGAGCGGCACCGGGCGCATCACGCGGCGGGTCAGGTCGGTGCCGCCGAGGATGAGCAGGTTCTCGTTGTTCCGCCGCATGCGGGTGGCCAGGTGGTCCAGTTCGAACAGGCTGGACAGCTGGTCCGGGTCCTGCTCGTCCTGCTCCAGCCGGTCGATGAGCGCCAGCTGGCGCTGCACCAGGGTTTGGCTGCGGCGGGCGAGGTTGACGAACAGGTCGTTGACGTTGGTGCGCAGCAGCGCCTGTTCGGAAGCCAGTCGCAACGCCTGCTGGTGGACCGCGTCGAAGGAGCGGGCGACCTGGCCGATCTCCTCGCTGGTGTGCACCGGGACCGGCGGCACCGAGACCTGGCCCGAGCTGCCGGGGTTCTCGTTGATCTGGTTGATCGCGTCGGGCAGGCTCTGCTGCGCGATCTCCAGCGCGCCGTAGCGCAGCGTGCGCAGCGGGCGCAGCATCGAGCGGGCGATGAACGCCGCCACGCCGAACGCGATGACCAGCAGCATCAGGACGAGCAGCGAGTCGCGGATGACCGCCCACTGCGCGGAAGAGGCGTAGCTGTCCGCGTCGTCGTGGAACTCGGTGAGCAGCTGGCTCTCCACGTCGCGCACCAGGTCGGTGCGCACCCCGGACTGCTGGCTCCACTCCAGCGGGTCGACGCCCAGCGAGTTGCCGCGGTCGCCGTTGATCAGCGCGGTCTGTTCGAGCTGCTGGGTGCGGTCGATGGCGGCGCCCGCGACCTTCGCCGAGTACAGCGCCTGCTGCTGCGGCGTCGCGGAGTTCTGGAACTCGGCGTAGGCGGCCTCGTAGCGGGCGTCGGCGGCGCGCACCGCGTCGGTCTGCCCGGTGAGGAACTCGCCGCGCAGCGCGGCGGCCAGCAGGATCGAACGCTCCTGGGCCAGCTGCTCCTTCATCCGGCTGACCGCCTCGACGGTGCGCGCGGCCTGGTTGACCTGGGTGTTCGCCGCCGAAGTGGCGACCGCCCGGTCGATCTGCAGCACGCTGTCGAGGATCGAGTCGTAGGCGACGAGCGCCTGCGGGCTGGTGAAGCCGTGCGAGACGGTGTTGCGCAGCGCGCCGAGGCTGTCGAGCCGGTTGTTCGCGCTCTGGTAAGCGGCCCGCACCTCCGGCGTCAGATCGGAGGTCTGGCCGCCGAACGCCCGGAACTGCTGCACGGCCTGGTCGACGCGCTGCGCCTGGCCGTTGTAGTCGCCCATGCCGGGGCCGTTGCTGGTCGTCTGGACGACGGCGAAGTCGCGCTCGCGCTGCAGCTCGTGGGTGAGATTCGCGGTCCGCTGGGCCAGCTCCACCTGTTCGACGATGGTGTGCAGGCGTCCTGCCGTGGACAGGCCGTCGTACACGCGAACGCCGCCGACGCCCAGCGCGGCCAACGTCGGCACCAGCAGAACAGCGGCCATCTTGTACCGGAGTCGCCAGTTGCGCAGCCACCAGCGCTTGTTTCGGGTGGCGGCCTGGGGGCCGACCGGGCGCGCGGCTTCGCCGGCTCCGGTACCGGGGTCGTTGTTGAGCATCCCTGTTTCCTGCGCTGCGGCGGACATGTGCGGCACCGCCACGGCTAGTCGCCCATCCGTGCCGGCGCGGTGTCGATCATTGTGGCGGGAGCGTGGTCGCGTGCCGACGCGGTGTCACCGTCGGCGGACGAGCCGGTCCGGGCCGGGTCTGCGCACCCGGTCGAGCCCGCGCGGACCCTGACTCTGTCGGCCGGGCTGCTCATCACGCTCCTCGATCACAACCTTGTATTCCCCCGAAGCAGAGGCCAGTCACCTCGACGGGCGAGACTATACTTAACTGCCCGTCACAAGTCAGGCCCCCAGAGCGAGTCTTCATCGCTCGCTGGAGTGGTGTAGACAACACCTTCCCCACGTGTGACAACGGCCTAGTTACAGCTGGTTGTTCGTGGTGGTTCAACCTTCTACAGTTCACCTGCACCCTCGCTCACCAGGTCTTCGGGAGACGTCATGCTTGCCCGCCGGGCATTTCGCCGTGCCCGCCGAGCGTGCGCAGTCGGTGATCGCGCCCCCGGGCGCACACACGCCTCCACCCTCGTTCAAGATGGACTTTTCGGGCACGCATGAATCCCGTTCGGCCTCACCAGGCGACGTGCCTCGCCGCCGTGCGGCGCGCACATCTCACCCGATGCCAAGGAGGAACCCGATGAGTCCCGGATCCCGTCCCGTTCCGCGACGAAACCTGCTCAAGATCGCCGGTGGAGCGGTCGCCGCGGGCGCGCTGATGGGCGCCGGCGGTTGCGGACTCCTCGGCGGTTCGAAGTCGGCGGACGGTGGGAACGGCCAAGTCGAGAAGGCGCACCTGCGCGTCGGCGCGCTGCCGGTGAACGACCTCGCCCCGCTGCACCTGGCGGTGCGCAACGGGTACTTCCAGCAGGAGGGGCTGACCGTCGAGATCGTCACCGCCCCGGACGGCAGCGCCGCGCTGAACAGCACCATCGGCGGTGACTACGACATCACTTACAGCAGCTACGTGCCGTTCTTCCAGGCGCAGGCCAAGGGCGTGGCGCAGCTGAAGATCGTCGCCGACTGCGCTTCGGCGGCCCCGAACACCACCGTCGCGATGACCTCGCCGGGTTCCAAGATCCGCAAGCCGCAGGACCTGTCCGGCAAGACGATCGCCATCAGCGGCATGAACACGATCTCGGAACTGCTGATCAAGGCGACGCTGCAGGCCTACGGGGTGAACCCGGACAAGGTCAAGCTGGTCCCGATCCCGTTCATCAACATGCCGAGCGCGCTGGCCCAGGAGCGCGTGGACGCCGCGCTGCTCACCGAACCGTTCATCACGCTGGCCGCCCGCGACAGCGGCGCGGTGCCGGTCGTGGACACCGACACCGGTCCGCTCACCGACCTGCCGCTGACCGGCTACGGCGCCACCGCGCAGTTCTGCGACCAGAACCCGAAGACCGTCGCCGCGTTCCAGCGGGTCATGGACCGCGCGGTCGCCGAGTCGCAGGACCGCAGCAAGATCGAACCGCTGCTCCCGGATTTCGCCAAGATCGACAAGGAGACCGCGTCGATCATCACGTTGCTGAAGTTCAACTCCCACCCCGATGCGACCCGCCTGCAGCGGGTGCCGCGCCTGATGAAGGAGTTCGGCTTCATCAACACCGATCTCGACGTGGCGAGCATGATCGTCGCGCCGCCGCAGAGCTGACGTTGAACGGACCATGAACAAGACAAGTCGGGGACTCATCGGGCTGCTGGCCTTCCTGCTCGTGTGGGAAGCGTTCAGCCGGTCCGGATTCGTTGCACAGCAATACCTCCCACCACCGTCCACAGTGTTCACGCGGTTCTTCGAACTGCTCGGGGACGGTTCCTTCCTGCTCGACGTGATCGCCAGCGTGCTGGCCTGGGCGATCGCGCTCGGCATCTCCGTGGCCATCGCCGTGCCCCTCGGGTTGCTGCTCGGCAGCGTGCGCGGCATCCGGGTGGCCACCCGCGCGATCATCGAATTCCTGCGCCCGATCCCGTCCGTGGCACTGATCCCGCTGGCGATCGTGCTGGTCGGCGCGGGCCCGGAAACCAAGATTTCACTCGCCGTCTACGCCGCGGTGTGGCCGATCCTGTTCAACACCATCTACGCGCTCGACGAGATCGACCCGCTCCTGGTCGACACCGCGCGGTCGTTCGGCCTCGGTCGCGCCCGGGTCATGTTCACCGTGATGCTGCCGAACTCGGCGCCGTTCGTGCTCACCGGGATCCGGATGTCCGCGGCCGTGGCGCTGATCCTGGTCGTCAGCACCGAGTTCCTGGCCGGCGGCAGCGGCGGTCTGGGCAACTTCGTGCTCGACGCCAGCACCGGCGCCGGCCGGATGGACCTGGTGCTGGCCGGAACGCTGACCGCGGGGATCATCGGCTACCTGATCAACGAGGCCCTGGAGCTGCTGCACCGGCGGGGCCTGCGCTGGAGCGTCACCGGGAAGGACGCGTCATGATGCGGAGCTTCGTGCAGCGCTGGGTGGTCTTCGTCTGCGCGGTGGTCGTCTGGGAGCTGGTGACGCAGTTGGCGGCCAGCCCGTTCTTCCCACCGCCGAGCCGGATCGCCCAGGCGGCCGGGCAGCAGTGGTTCCTCAGCGACACCGTCGTCGGCGACCTGCTCGCCAGCCTCGGCCGCATCGCGGCGGGCTGGCTGATCGCGGTCGTGGTCGGCGTCGCGATCGGCACGCTGCTCGGCCGGTCGCGCACCGCGCTGGACTACTTCGGACCGCTGTTCGCCTTCATGCGGGCGATCCCGCCGCCGGTGCTCGTCCCGGTCTTCCTGGTGCTGCTGGGGATCGGCGCACCGATGCAGATCACCGTGATCGTCTTCGGCGTGGTGTGGCCGATCCTGCTCAACACCGTCGACGGCGTGCGGTCGGTGGACCAGGTCAAAGTGGACACCGCGCGGTCGTTCCGGATCCCCCGCGCCCAGTGGGTCTTCGGCGTGGTGCTGCCCGCGGCGACCCCGAAGATCTTCGCCGGGCTGCGGGTGAGCCTGTCACTGGCGCTGGTGCTGATGGTCGTCTCGGAGCTGGTGGGCTCCACCGACGGCATCGGCTACCGGCTGATGTTCGACCAGCGGCAGTTCGACTTCCCCGCCATGTGGGCGGGCATCGTCCTGCTGGGCATCCTCGGATACGCGCTCAACACCGCGCTGCTGGCGGTGGAACGCCGGGCGCTGAGCTGGCAACCTGCGCAGGCCACGCCTGCGGCGAGCGGAGGCTGACGCGAAATGAGCGAGACCACGACCATGCTCGACGTGTCCGGGCTCGGGCACCGCTACGGCGGCGCGCACGGCCACGTCGCCATCGACGACCTGACGTTCCAGGTCCGCACCGGCGAACTCGCCTGCATCGTCGGGCCGTCCGGCTGCGGCAAGTCGACGCTGCTGCGCGCGATCTCCGGACTGATCAGCGCCAGCACCGGCGAAGTGCGGCTGCACGGCGACCCGGTGCGCGGGGTGCCGTCCGACCTGGCGGTGGTGTTCCAGGACTACAGCCGCTCGCTGTTCCCGTGGCTGTCGGTGCGGTCCAATGTGGAGTTCCCGCTGCGGTCCCGGGGCCTGTCCAAGGCCGAGCGGCGCGCCCGCGCCGACGAGGTGCTGGAGTGGGTCGGCCTGTCCGCCGCGGCCCGCAAGTACCCGTGGCAGCTGTCCGGCGGCATGCAGCAGCGGGTGTCGATCGCCCGCGCCCTGGCCTGCCGACCGGCCCTGCTGCTGATGGACGAGCCGTTCGCCTCGGTCGACGCCCAGACCCGCTTCGAGCTGGAGGACCTGCTGCTGCGGGTGCGCAAGCAGTTCGACAGCACGGTCCTGCTGGTCACCCACGACATCGACGAGAGCATCTACCTCGCCGACCGCGTCCTGGTGCTGTCCAAGTCCCCGGCCTCCATCGTCGCCGACCTGGAGGTCGACCTCGGCGAGGACCGCGACCAGATCACCACCCGCGAGTCGGACACCTTCATCCACCTCCGCAGCGAGGTGGCCCGCCTCCTCGAAGTCCGCACCGGGACACCGGCGGCCGTCGAGTCCTGACGGCCTCGGCGGTCGGCCGGTGCGGCGCTGCACGGCGGGGAGGCTCCGCACCGGCCGACTCGGGGTGGCTCGACGCCGCCGTCGGGGTCGACGGCGCCGAGCCGGGTCTACAGCGATTCCAGCCCGCGCAGCAGCTTCCGGAGCAGTTCCTCGTCGTGGGCGGGGAATTCGACGGGAGGCCGGGGTGCGGGCTCGCGCAACCGATGTCGACCCCGGTAGTGCTCGGCTTCGACCTGTTCCCGCAGCTGCCACACCGTCGTGGCACCCGCTCCCGCCCCCGCGTGCTGCGGTCGGCGCGGCCGGTACTGGGCGCGCCGGATTCCCAGCGACAGCACGGAAATCAGCGCAGCGGCGATCCAGAAGTGCGTCATCGTCCGTCCTTCCCGAATTCCCGGCGAGTTCGCGCACTCGACATCTGTGCGCCCGCCAGCCGGTGCGCTTCGGCGTTGCACGTCGCACACGTCGGCCACAGCCAAGCGACCGCGGTGTTCTCCGCGATCACGCCGTCGCCGCACAGCGTCGTGACCGCGGTGCCGGTCGGGTAGTTGCCGACCGCGTGCTTCTCGTCCGCACTGGCGTGCCGCGCGCCACCAGCCGGAACCCAGTGGAAGGGGTGAGGCGAGTAGGGCATGGGGTCTCCGCTTCGGAGTCACTTCAGGCCAAAATTGGATCGAAACCAGATTGCTGGATCAGATCCACTTGGGCAATCGCTCGCACGGGCGATCCTGGCGGCCGAGCCGCATTCCTAGGATTGGTTCATGACCGGATCCAGGCCGGGCAGCCCGAAAGCACGAACACTCGGCGCTGAACTGCGGAAAGCTCGGGAAGATGCAGGCATCGGCGTCCGTGAACTGGCTCGGCGCCTCAACCGGGGACACGCATGGGTCACACGAACCGAAGCGGGTACGCGCGCTGTCACTCCCGAGGACGTGACCGGAGTCGTGGTCGCACTCGGAGTCTCGGGACAGGAACGGGACCGCTTGGTCGGATTGGCCCGCGAGTCTGACGGCCCGGACTGGATCCACACCGGCATTCCCGGTGTCCACCAAGAGCTCGTGACTCTGATCGAGTACGAGCGCACCGCCAGCGCGATCTCCGAGGTCGCCCCTCTTCTGCTCCCCGGACTCCTGCAGACGCCCGACTACGCACGCGCTGTCATGGCCGGACTTCCTGCCGGCGAGGTCGAGACACGTGTGGCGATGCGAGCGAGCCGACGCGACATGCTGATCAGCCGCGACGCTCCCGAGTTCGAGGCCATCATCCTGGAGACCGCGTTGACGACGCCGATCCTGAGCGGCGAACCCGCGGTCGACCAGTACCGGCACCTGCTGAAACTCGCCGAGCTGCGCAACGTGACGATCCGGGTGGTCCGCACGACGCCACCTCGTTGGACGCCAGCCCACGAAGGCCGCTTCATCATCTTCGAGTTCCCGAAAGCGTCACCGATCGTGCACCTCGAACACATCAAGTCGTCCGCTTTCCTCACATCACCCGACGTTGTCGAGGCTTACCGAACGACACTGGGTACTCTCCGCGAAATGGCGATCACTCCAGCGGGGTCCGCGGAGTTCATCGCTTCGTGCATCGAACGAGCCGAGGAGGACGCACGGTGACACAGCAACCCACGGGATGGCGAAAGTCGACACGGTCCGGTCAGAACACGGCCTGCGTCGAGGTGGGCCGTGTCGGCAGCGGCGCGGCCGTGCGCGATTCCAAGGACCGCGCCGCCGGGTACTTCACCACCACCGCCGCCCAGTGGACGGCCTTCGTCGGGGCCGCCAAGGACGGTCGGTTCGACCGCTGAGCCGGAGCCGTCGCGCGCGACCCCGGCCCAGCGGTGCGGGTCAGTACAGGTAGCGCTGGCCGGGGTCGACCTTGACGTGCAGCAGGGCCGGGCCGGTGCGGTCGCCGAACTCCTCCGACAGCGCTGCGCGCAGGTCGTCGGGGGTCCGGACGAGGGTGGCCGGGCAGCCGAGGCTGGTGGCCAGCGAGACGAAGTCGATGCCGCCCAGGTCGACGCCGGGCAGCTTGTCGCCGCCCGCGGCCTCGCCGAGGACCGCGACCGCCGCGTACCGGGAGTTGTCCATGATCACGAACGTGACCGGGGCCTGCTCCCGGACCGCCGACCACACCGCCTGGATGCCGTACATGCTCGACCCGTCGCCCAGCAGGGCCACCGTGCGGCGCGAGCAGTCGGCCATCGCGACGCCCACCGCCGCGCCGATGCTGTAACCCAGCGCGCCGGAGAACCCGGTGAAGAAGCCGCCGTCGGGCTTGCGGATCGGGAAGTGCTCGTGCAGGTCGTTGCGGTGGCTCGGGGTCTCCTCCACCACCACCGCGTCCGGCGGCAGTGCCGCGGCGATCCGGTCGAAGACGTACGCCGCGGTCATCGGAGTGGACGCGGCGGGTTCGGCGGGCCGCTCGTAGGGCGTCGGCATCGCCCGGTCCACCGGCGCGACCAGCTCGTTCACCTGCCGGACGGAGTGCCCGAGGGCGCCCAGCACGCCGCGGCCCTCGCGGGCCCGCGCCAGCACCTCGGCGTCGTCGTGGACCAGGAACAGCTCCGGCAGCAGGACGTCGGACTCGCCCCGGTAGACGTGGTAGGTGAAGGCGGGCGCGCCCCAGACCACCACCAGGTCGTGGTCGGCCAGTTCGGCGGCCAGCGCCCGTTGCTCGGGCTGGAGGAACCCGGCGAACTGCGGGTGGTCCTCGGGGAACGAGCAGCGCGGCGACATCGGCGCCACCCACACCGCCGCCCGCGTCTTCTCCGCCAGCTCGACCATGTCCCCGACCGCCGCGTCCGCGTCGACGCCCGGTCCCACCACGAACGCCGGGCGTTCGCAGCGGCGCAGCGCGTCGGCGAGCTCGGCGACCGCCGACGGGTCCGGTGCGAAGGCCGGGGTGCGCGGGCGGGCCGTCACCGGCACGCCCGGCTGGTCCCAGTCGTCGGCGGGGATCGACACGAACACCGGCCCGTACGGCGGAGTGGTCGCCAGCTGGTGCGCGCGCACCAGTGCGGCGGGCACGTCCGCGGCGCGCGCCGGTTCGTAGCTCCACTTCACGTACGGCCTGGGGAACGTGGCGGCGTCGGTGGCGCCCAGGAACGGCTCGTCGAACATCAGGGTCCGGGTCTGCTGACCAGCGGTGATGATCAACGGCGTGCGGTTGCGGTAGGCGCTGAAGACCGCGCCGAGCGCGTGCCCCACTCCCCCGGCCGAGTGCAGGTTGACCAGCACCGGTTCCCGCCGGGCCTGCGCGTAGCCGTCGGCCATCGAGACGACCACCGACTCCTGCAACCCCAGCACGTAGTGGAAGTCGTCCGGCCACCCGGTCAGGAACGGCACCTCCGTGGTCCCCGGGTTGCCGAACACCGTCGTCAACCCGAGTTCCCGCATCAGGTTCCGAGTGACATCACGGACCGTGGGGTCCCCGCTGCTCATCGCGCCCTCCCTCGCTCGTGCGGACAACCCCGCCCCACCTGCGGGGTTGCCTCCACACGACATCACACGGGAGGCGGTCTGAACCAGATAGCGTTGGTCACTGCGAGGGGCGGCGAGTGCAGATCGTGGTCGCCGGTTCGGGGTACACGGTGTACTGCTCGGAGTCGGGTGCGCAGTCCGCCTCCCCTCTCGCGTCGTGGGCCACGGTCGTCACCTGCGCGGCGGCGTCGGAGTCGCTGCACGGCACCTTGGTCTCGACGCCGACGCCCAGCGGGATGTTCAGGCAGTCGCCGGCCGCGACGTCGGGGACCAGGCACAGCCGGGTCCCGCTGCGCTGGCTCAGCGTCGCGTAGACGTCCGGGCACCGGGCCGAGCCCGCGATCACCTCGGCGATCGTGAAGTCCGACTCCGGGCTGCCGCACGCGGCGAGCTCCCAGCTCGGCGACGCCGTCTCGGCATCCACGACGTCGACGCACCGGCCCGCCTCGGGAGTGCCGGTGCTGAACATGAAGTAGGCGCCCACCGCGATCACCAGCCCGATCGCGAGCGCGCCGAGGTACACCGCGGAACCGATCACCCGGCCCGGCCGTCGCGGTCGCCCGTGGGGCCGCGGCCCCCACTGCTGCCGGTAGGGCCCGTGCCGCGGAGGCTGGTCCATGGTTCCCTCCGAAGATGATCAACGTGGTGACGCAACTTATGCGACCCCGCCGCCGCGCGGACCCGGAACGGCGAAAAAGGAGGCAGGACACATCCCGAGCCCGCCGAACCCGGTGGAATACTGGTCGGCGGTCCGGCCGTTGTCCCCGGCATCGCCGATCACCTGCGCATCCACGACCCGAGGGAGCCCGCACCCGTGACCGACGGACCCCTGATCGTCCAAACGATCAAGACTGATTCGCATCGTACCTGAGACGCCTGCGTGGCAGCTCTGCGCGGTTCAAACCACGGGTCACTGCGCCGTGCACCTAGCCTGGACGCCTGACGTGGGCGATGCTTTCCCGCAGCGCTTCGCTGAGGTCCTGCACAACCCGCGGCTGCGGCACTTCCGGAGCGGGCTCGTGGGCGAGCTTGGCGTCGATCAGCTCCTCCAGCGCCTCGCGATACGTGTCGCGGTACTCCGACAAGTCGACGGCGGAGATGGAGAGCGCGTCGAGGAGCATGTCCGCCATCTGCTCGTCTTCCGGGCGCAGCTGCGGTTCCTCCTGGCTCAAGAAGGCGAAGTCGGGGCGGCGCACCTCGTCATGCCACAACAAGGTAGTCAAGACCAGGACGTCGCCAGCGACTCGGATCAGTGCCAGGGATTCCCGCTTGCGCAACGCGGTCTTGGCAATCGCAACGCGGCCGGACTTCTCCAGGGCGTTACGCAGCAGCACGTACGGGCGGACACCGCGGTCACTGGGGTCGAGGTAGTAGCTGCGGTGAAACAGCAGCGGATCGAGGGAGTCCTCGGGTACGAAGTGGTGGACTTCGATGGTGCGGGCCGTGGGCAGTGGTAGGTGGTCCAGGTCAGCATCGGTGATCAGCACGACTCGGCCGTCGGGGGTTTCGTAGCCACGGCCGACTTCAGCCCAGGGCACGACCTGGTTGTCGATCTCGCAGCGTCGGTCATGGCGAATGCGGCCGTAGTCAGGGATATGGACCTGCCGAAAGGAGATCGTCCTCGACTCGGTCGCGGCATAGACCCGGATCGGGATGGAAACCAGCCCGAAGGCGATCTGTCCGTGCCAGATGGCCTGCATGTCTCCCTCCCGCGCCGAAGAGCCCCGGGGCGGGTCGTCGTCTCTGCAACGAGACTGGCGGGCATGTGCCCTTCCGCTCCGGGGCGTCTCCCAGCGTGGTGCGCACGCCGCGGTGCGTGCAGGGCTGAAGGACCCGCCGAGCGGGATGCGATCATGCTTCATCACGTCGCATACTGAACACGTGTTCGACGAACGTACGCACATGTTCGTCATCGATGCCCTGGCCCCGACTCCAGCGGCCGAAGATCGAATCAGCGTCGATGACGCGCTCGGCCAGCACGGACCGGAAGACCACGCGATCGTTGATGCCGCGAGCCCAGTTCGCCGCGCGGTAGACATCCCGCGTGGCCCGCAGGAATCGAACGCTGATGTTCTCGGCCTGGTCCTTGCCCGCATCCCGTAGCGCCTCGCACGCGGCGAAGGCGCGCTCTGGCCAGTGCCCACCGGCCATCACCGCAGGTAGCGAGATCACCGACCACAACTCCAGGTCCCGGTTGGACACCATCGGCGCCAGCTCGTCTTCGACCTGGTCCAGGACCTCGCTGACCGCATCGTCGCTGGCCACCGACGCAGTCCAGGCCGCCAACTGCGCAGCGAGATCATCGGCCACCGGGCCGTCGCGCCGGGGGCGGAACGAGGCGGGACGTTCGTGCGGCATCGCCTGCTGCATCGACACTACGAAAGTGCGCGACAGCAAGGCATCCGGCAGCGCGGCACGGGCCAGGCCAGCCCAGACGATCGGGGCGAACGTGGTGTAGCTGATGGCTTTGCGCTGGTCATTGGTGTCAGCTCGGACAGCGTCCTGGCCGCGTCGGTATCCAGAGTTGAGCACCGCGGTGATGCTGCTGGTGTCCTGGCCCCGAGCGGCGTAGAGGTTGTCGACCTCATCCAGACCTAGCGGCACCGGGACGTCGGGCTTGTTCGGGTCGGAGTCCTCATACGTCATGGCGTTGATCGTGCGCAGGACTGAGGCCGCTGTCGGGTCAACGGCCAGCCGTCCTTGCGCCAATCGGCACACCAGATCCAAAGCCAAGGTCTTTCCCGATCCCGGCACCGTGGACAGGAAGCCCAGTCGTGGCGCGACGTCGGCTGCGTCCGAGCGACGGACGAAGTAGCACGTCGCCACCCACAGCGTGATCACGTCGAACCAGGTTGGCGGGTCGATGAGCAGGAACCGGCGCAGGAAGGCGTGGACGGCATCCAGCAGGTCCGCGGGGTCACCGACGAAGTCCCCGTGGCCGCTTGCGGGCCGGGCTTGCCTGATGGCCTCGGCGAACTCGTCGGCGAAGCGCTCGCGACTCTGGCGGTACCAGTCGGCGAGGTCTCCGCACGCCGTCGGAAGGGCAAGCTGGTTGGCCGTGATCCCGAGGGCGGCCAGGTGCTCGGCGAGGTGGGCGTTGAACTGCTGCCCGGCCTCGTCGGCATCCCCGGCGAGCACGAGCTGGCGTCCTGCGGCACCGGCCGCGATCGCCTCGGCGGTGGCGCGGCGGCGTGCATGCGATGCCCCGGCCACCGCGACGGCCGTGTAGCCCGCGGTGGCCACGACGAGTCCGTCACTCGGCCCCTCGGTGATCACGACCGGTCCGGCGGCCTGGGTGCGGAACCATGCCAGGTGTGTCCACCGCTTGCCTTCGGGGTTGGTCAGTCCGGCCCATCGGTTCGGGTCCGCGCCGGAGAGGTCGCGGCCCTGGGCACCGTGGGCGATGCCCTCGACGGTGTAGAAGGGCACCACCAACCTGGGATGTTCGCGGAAGGACTCCGAGGCGTGCACGAACGGCGCAGAGCCGTCGTCGAACCCGAGCCCCAGCTCCCGTCCCACCGGCTCGGTGATGCCGAAACGTTCGTGGGCATAGGTGGCGGCCGGTGAGTCGGCGAAAACCGCTTGGGCACGGCCCAGGTAGGCGGCAAGCGCGGCAATGTCGGCGGTGCTGAGATCTTCTGCTGGCGCCGCGCTCGCGGTGATCTCCCCGTCGACGTCGAACAAGTCCGCCCAGGACAGACCGACCTGCTTGAGCATGGTGGCAACGTCGCAGCCCTGAGATCGGCAGTGCAGCACCGCCTTGCGATCCCGGCTCACGCTGATCAACAGGGACGGGTGACGGTCGCCGTGCACGGGACACCGCACCACCCACCCGTCGCTGCGCTGCTCGGCGGGTCCGCCCGCGGCGAGCCGCTGTACCAGCGTGTCGATGTGCACCGCTACCTCCGTGCTGTTGTTCCGTGCTCCTGGATGTGCAGGCGGTAGGTCGCCGGGTCGGCCGCCTTCAGGGCCTCTTCGGCGTCGCGCAGCCGTGCCACCAGACGTGCGTGGTTGTCCACAGTGCTCACCGCAAGGCAGTCCGCGGTGCGTAAACGAGGGCGCTTCGCCAGCACGACGAAAAACGGCTCACCCTTGTTTGCTGCCTCGCGCTGGGCTTGGCGCACCCACTCCAGTACGTCCCATGCCCGGTGGGCCTTGACCTCGACGGCGTGCAGGTAGATGCCGTCCAAGTCACCGATGTCGGCAACGCCGTGTTGGGCCAAACGGCGGACCGGTGTGCCGAGGACATCCGAGTAGTACTGCGCACAGCGGGTTTCCCAGTTGGTTCCAATCGCTCGGGCTCGGCTCATGCGGTCTCGCCTGCCAGCTCGGCGAGCCGACGCCGGAACAGAGCGAGCCTGCGCACCGCGTCGTCGCGCTCAATGACCAACCGGGCAAACGTCGTGTGGGCAGCCTCGGCGTCCCCGCGCCACCGGTCGCGCTCGCTTCGCATGACCTCGTAGCGCTCCGTCGCCTCCTCCAGCTGAGCGTCCCGTGCGGTGATCTCCCGCTGGGCATGCTCCAGCTCGTCGCACAGGACACGGATCGATTCGTAGGCGCGGTCCAACGCCGACAGCGGCGACGGTGCTGCCCCCGTCCCTGGACAGCTGGGGAACTGCACGTACAGGGTCAATGGCGATCTCCGATCTCAGGGGTGTTCGGTGACGGCGGGAAATGCCGTCGCCGCCGCGGGCGCGCGGTGTAAGGGCCGGTGGGGACCTCGATGTCAGGGCGTTCGGGATCAGCAGGCATGCAGACCTCCTGGGACGCGACAACGCCCCGGCTTCCCCCGCTGGGAACGGCCGGGGCGCTGGGGCAGACGAGAGTTATGCGGCGTCGTCCAGCGCAGAGGTCTCGGCGGTGATGTCGGTCAGCGCTGGGCGGTAGTACTCGACGCGCTGGCCCGTCTTCGTGGTGAACTCCACGTGTTCCAGGGCCAGTGTCAGCCGGATCCGGCAACCGCCCTCGGCGGCCTCGGCGGCCTCGGCGATCGCGTTTTCGATCTCGTGGAGTTCCTTGGTCAGCGTCCACGAGCTGGTGCGGTAGAGGAAGAAGCCCAGCTCCTCATCGGCGGCCAGCCGCGCTTTGAGCGTGATCTCCGGCTGCGGACCGGTGCCCTTCTCCGCCTGGGCCTTCCGCACGTCGTACTCACGGGGGCACCCGCAGGGCTGGCCGCGGTCTTCGCCGTCGACGAAGTACACGCCGTCGCAGGCGTGGATGATGCCCTTGCGGCCCCACAGCACCATCCGCGATCGCAGCGCCTCCGGACCATCGAGAACCAAGCCCACCCGGGAGGACTCTGAGAGGACTTGCACGTTGTTGGGCTTGTCGGTGTCCCACTCCTCCGGCGTGCCGCCGAACAGCTGCGCGATCCGCTCGCCGACCTCGCGGTCGTCGGTGGTGAAGCGCCACTGCGACAACGCCAGCGGCTTGGTCTTGGTCATCATGCCGCCGTGGATGTAGCCCACGACGTCGTCGACGAAGCGGCTCCGGGGACGCGGCTTGGCGTCGGGATCAGTCTCCCAAATCCGAAGACTCATACACATCTCCCATCAGAAAAACAGGATCGAGACAACACTCAGGATCAGGACAATGCCGACCAGGTCTTCAGCCGTGAGCTCGAACGAGCATGGGCGTTTCAGCGCGCCACCTTCCGCCGCTGTGACCCGGTCGACGGAGTCGATTCGTAATCGGGCTTTCCGATCACCGTTTTGGCCACCGAGTGATTCCAGTCGAAAACCTTGCGCAGATGCAGGAAATAGCCCAACACCTCTGCGTCAATACGGATCGGAACCAGCCTCCAGCCCTCCGGGCGCACATGCAGCACTGCCCCGGCATGGATCTCCGGCATCGCCACGATGGCCCCGTCCTGTTTGATGATCCGGTCGGCATAGGCGTAGGCGCTGAGTTGGAGTGCGACGTCCTCGTGCACGCCGCTGCGGGTGGTTTTCACATCAAGAATCAGTGTTTCGCCGTCGATGTCGCAGATCGCGTCGAACGAGCCCGCGTAATCATGTTCGTCGGACCACACAGCATCCTCGATGTGGCGGTATTCCGGTTCGTAGCGACCGTGGAAATCGTGGATGTGATCGAGGTACGGACGCAGATCCGGGTGGACATTACGGACGGTCTCGCCGCGGGCGATTCGTTCGAATAAATCGTGCACCTCGGTGCCGATGTCGGCTGCGGCCTTGGTTGAGCGGCGGTGCGCACCCCGCATGTAGTCGATCGCGCCGTCGCGATCCGACAGCGCGAGGTCCACGATGGACCCGAGGTTGTCGATGGCGTTTTCGGCGGTGAGCTTCGCCGCCCAGGGGACCAGGTAGGGCTTCGGCAGCATCGCGATGATGCTGGTCACCGATGGTGCTTTCTTGCTGCTGTCGGCCGGGTCGACGTAGAAGCGACTCCCGGAGCGGTTGAGTGTCTGAATGCCTGGCATGTGTGGTCCTCACGTTGGCTGTGGTTGCACCGGGGTAGGGGGTGCTGCAATCGGCCAGGTGGGCACACCGCCAACAATGATCACTCGAATGGAGCAGTCCTCAGAGACAACAACAGCCCGCTTCCCCTACAGGAAAGCGGGCTGTTAGCACGCAGTTGGCGACCAGTGCTAGAAGATCTCGCCGATCTCGTCGCGCCGTTCACGCACCAGTGTTTCCAATCTGCTCAACAACTCCACGACCGTTTCGCGCTCCGATGAGTCGGCATCATCCAACTGGGACAGTTTGAGCTGTTCCACGTCCCGAATGAGCTGATTGACATTGTCAGCCACACGGGAACGCCGGAATGCACGCTCACGCGATCGACGGCGGTCGTATTTTTGTCGAGCGGCTATGTGAGCTGGTGCGTCACCAAACCCATAGGTGCGACGCGTTTCGTCACTGATTTCGGGGTCTTGAAACAGTAGCTCGCCGACTTTATATTTCACCGAGTCGGGAACTTTGAGAGGCGAGTCCGACGTACCAGCTTCTTCGCGGATGTGTCGAATGATCGACTTGTATTGTGGGGTTTTCCCACGCAGGTCCATATTGCCGTCGAGTCGACGACAGTTCTTTCGGAACCACAGGATGTCTTCAGCCAGCTTATCGACCGCTAGCTTCTTTTGTTCCTCATGTGGCGCTTCGTGGATATTGCGGAGATGGCGAGCTGCCGTCGTGATGCGACTGCGAAACTCGTCACTGATGCCCTCGTCGGCACTCGGGGTGTTCACAGTCGCGCTCCTCACCTACGGGTGACATATCCGTGATGAGCCTATCAACGGTACGCCAGTCCCCTTGACTAGGCACGATGGTAAGCGGGTTCGCGCGGAGACACCGAGCGCTTCACACCTGCATGGATGCGGCTATTGATGATCATGAAACGAATTTCGTGGCGTCGCTGATTGTGGCGCATCCGGCACAGGCCATGGCTGTATCCAGCTCGGAGATGATCCGCCCCAACACCCGTGCGGCACCCTCTTCGCCGTGAGCCAGTCCGAACGCGACCTGGCGGCCGACCAGCACGCTGTCGGCGCCGAGCGTGAGCGCGCGCAGCACGTCGGTGCCGGTGGTGATGCCGGAGTCCACGGCGATGCCCGCGTGCATCGGCATCTCCGTCACGCGTGCGGCCACGGCGGGCAGGACGTGTGCGGTGGCGGGTGCGGCGTCCAGCTGGCGACCGCCGTGGTTGGACACGACCATCCCAGCGGCGCCCCGGCGCAACGCCTGCTCGGCGTGAAGCGGGCTCAACACTCCCTTGATCCACACGGGCAATGGGCTGTCTTCTATCAGTCGCTCTACGTCGTCCCACGTCATCCGTGGGTCGATGGTCGTGTCGGCGATGGCCGGGATCGGCGGGGTGAACCCGGTTGCGTTCTCCCAGTCCGAGCCGTGCCGCAGCGGGGTGTCGATGGTCAGGACCAGCGCCTGCGCGCCCCACTCCACGGCACGATGGGTGAGGTCGGTCTGGACGGCCTTGTCGACCAGCGGATACAGCTGCAATGCCCACTGTGCGCCCGTGGTCGCCATGCCTTCGATCCGCTCGGTGGACATGCATGAGACCACGATCGGCAGCCCGCAGTCCGCGGCGGCACACGCCAGTGCCCACACTCCGTCCGGGTGGATCGCGCCCAGGCCGCCCATCGGGGCGATGGCGATCGGTGCGGCTGCGGGCATCCCCAGCACCGTCGTCGCCATGTGCCGCTGTCCGACGTCAGCGGGCAGCCGCGGGGTCATCTGCACCGCACCCCACGCCTGCCGGTTCCGCTCGGCTGCTGCTCCGTTCCCGGCGCCGCCCGCGACGAAGGCGAATGCCGGTTCGGGCAACGCCGCGCGTGCGGCGGCGACCTCGGCCGCAGGGCCCCGGACGTGCTCCGTGGCGGTCACCGGGTCACCTCCTGCCGCGCGGGAGGCACCAGCCACGCGGTCGCCCCGGTCAGCAGCAGCACCACCGCCGCGCTGACCGGCTCGGGCATGTGCACCCCGTACAGGCTGGAGATCCAGGTCGCCACCGTGCCCGCCGCACCGGCCAGACTGGCGGCGGTGACGTTGCGCTCGGGTACCCGCCGCCGCGGCGGCACCGGCTTGGTCTCGTTCCGGGGCGCTTCGGGTGCTGGTGCGCGCGACGGCGCGGCGTCGGGTGCTGACGCGGTGTCGCCGGGTTCGGGCACCGGATGCGGCAAGGGCACAGGCGGCACCTGTTCCGGTTGCGGCGCACCTCCACCACCAGCGTCTCCGAGGATCTTGGCGGTGGAGTCCATGATCGCGTCCCTCAAGTTGGTCCTGTTGCGGTCTCCGGGGATGCGGCTGGGTTCGGCTGCGGGGTCCAGAAAAACGTGGTGCAAGGCGGCCAAGCGCCGATCCAGATCGTCGAAGAGACCCTTGATGGTCTTGCGAGTCCCGTTCCAGTCGGTGAATTCGTCGTCGAGGTTCAACTCGTCTTCTCCCCTCAAAGCATGTGCGACGTCGGCGCGGAAGCGGTCGAGGTCGACGTGCCCGGGGTCGACCTTGCCGGTCACGGAGGTTTCCCTGTGGCCGCGCGCGGCTTCCGGCGGGCGGCCGAGGTGGCGCAGGAGCGCGGCGCTGACCCGCACAGCCGTGTCGTATTGGGCCTGGCTCGGAGCTTCGTCCCCGGAGTAGTCCCACTCCACCCCGATATAGAGAGTGTTGCCGTCTCCGGCCGGATTCGGCCCGGACGCCCGCGCCTTCCCGGCGTGGTTCGCCCTCCCTGCGGCGATGACGTGCACGGTGCCGTCGGCGCCGATCAGCAGATGGCACAGCGGCCCGGACAAGTCCGGGCGCCCCTCCACGCAGACGTTCACCGTCGGTGCGGGGCGGGCGGCCGACGAGCGTGTGGCGGTGTGGTGATTGAGCACGCCGACCGGGGCAAACGCCCCGCGCACGCCGCGCTGCTCCCAGCCCGGCGTCGTCACCACCGTGATCCCGGCTGCACGAAGGATACGGGCGAAATCGATCACGACCGCTCGCCCCCGTTCAGCAGCTCACCGAGGTCTTCCACGGGGTTCGGAGTGGGCGGCAGGCGGCGGGTCAGCTCAGCGATTACCTTCTCCAGCGCCCGGATTCGCCGGGCTAAATCGTCCTGTGTAGACATCACGACGTCTCTTTCCCCTGTGGTGGCACGGTGTCCAGCTCCAGCGAGATCTCGGTCAGACTTTTGTCGGAGCATCCGGTGATGCGGCGGCGATAGGTCCCGTTCGGCAGCCACGGGTGCCCGGTGACGGAGATCAGCGGAGCGTCACCGAGCGACCACTCGTCGAGCTGGGCGCCGGGCTCGCCGAGGCGCAGCGTCGTCTCCCACCGTCCGGACGGGACTTGTCCCGCCGCGAGCACGGCGTGGGCATAGGAATCCAAAACGTCCTGGCGCCGCTCGGCCACGTGCGAGGTATCCACGACGTCGACGGGGGGCGTGCCAGGGCGTTCCGCGGTCGCCACCCCGGTCAGCAGATCGCGGCCTGCCCCGGTGCCCTTAACCCACACCCGGCTCACCGGGGTCCGGCTCCCGTCTACATCCACATCGAGCGGGCCGATCGCCGCCCCGTTGTCCCAGACCAGCTGTGCGTCCTCATCGCCAAGCCGGGGATGCCCGATATCGAGGACCCACTCCAGCCTCCTGCCGCCGTCGACCAGCCGCGGGCGGAACTCGAATTCCGGGCCACCTTCACGCTGCGAAAGATCGCGCACCCTGTCCCACACGTTGGCGAGATCGAATGCGTGGTAGGTGATGCTCTCCGGGCCCGGCTCGGGATCTGGCAGCACGATTGGCAGCTGATAGCCGCGCTGGTCGAGGTTGGCCCGCACCAACTCGACCATCAAGCCCTGAACCGACAGGTTCCGCAAGATCAGGTCTTCACTCGGGTGCGTGACCGCGGTATGTCCACGCGGGTTACGCACGATCCGGCGATCGAACTCCGCGGCCATTCCCGCCCCGGACACGGTGAGCTTGCGTTCCTCGTCGGCGACCTGCCAGGTGCGCACCGGACCGGCCTGCACCACATGGTCTCCGTAGAGAACCGCCCACGAATAGCGGCCGGTTTCGACCCACTCGTGCAGATCCTCGGCCGCACTGCCGCCATAGCCCAAGACAACCTCCGCACTCCACGTCCCGGGCTCGTTGATCCGCCGCTCGAACCGAGGGACGTTGCTAGCACGGACTTCGGAGACGACCTCGCCGTCCGTCGTTCGGAGCACCAACACCCGCCAGTCCTCCACCGCACCCCCACAGATAGCGACCGACCCGAGCACAACTACTCGTGCCCGGGTCGGTCTGCTTGTGTCGTCTTTACGTATTTAGGCCGTTCGGAGTCACCGAGCGCACCCCACCACGATCTGGCAGCAGTTCCGTCTCCCCAGCCCTCCGCGTTCTGATCGCCTCATCGAGGTGCACCAAGAACAGCTGGAGTGCACCGAGGATCGGCTGCGTACCTGGAAAGGCCAGTTCGCCATCGTGCTCCATGCCCCGCAGGTGTTCCGCAAGAGACTTCGGGGTGAGACGTAACCGCAGAGGCCCTTCATCCAGCTCGACGTCCGACCACGTCCTGATCTCGATGTAGCCCTCTTCCGAGGCTCGCACGTCTTGGTCGCTCACCCTGTTCAGGAACTCTGCAAAAACTTCCTGATCGTTCGCTCGATCCAATGGCATCCTGAATCCATCTCGTCACCGTGCTGGATACGCCGTAATAATCTTTTGATCTTGGTTTGCGATTGCCACGATGGGCCGATAGGTGTCGACCACCCTACCATTTGAATCACGAATCTGGACCGGAGCACGGTAAGTCCACGTATCCCTGGCCTTGTCATAGACCGGCGATCCCGGCTCAGGCGCCTTGAGGATCTGTTCGACCGCCCAGTCCGTGAAAGACCGCCAATCGCTGCCTACCACTCCAGCGAGATTTTGCCAGTCCTGCATGTGTCGCGCTTTGATGTGCCGGTACCCGAATCCCTCGGTGCCACAAAGGAGGTTCGAGTTGCCGCCCGCACCCGGTGCGCCATTTCGCGGGAAGGTGCGGACCACCTTCCCGACAGGATCGTTCATGCCGCACGCCGCCCAGATCGCCTTGGGCTGCACGGGGCTGTAGCGCACGCCAGCCACCTCGATGGTGTAACCGGCTTGTTCCTTCTGAGGCTGCACAGTCGCCGCAGGCTTCGCTTCAGCACCAGCATACGGCGCTGCCCCCATCACGGAGAGCACGCTGGCCACGAACACCGCTACCAATGAAGAGGCACGGGTGAATTTTCGCACGATCTCAACCTCCCGATGATCTATCGGACAATTCGGGAGGCTATCGATGCTGGCTCAGCGGCTCAATTGGAAGCCTCGGATCTGAGGAAATGTACCTAGAAGCCTTACGTAGGACTGATCAGCCCCACGGTGTCGGCCACACCTCCACCGACAGCAGGTTGTCGCCGACGTCCGAGCCGCGGAACGCGAAGCCCATCTCCGGGTTGTCGGACCGGACGACCTGGGCGGTGAGGTGGACGTGGGTGTCTCCGGTCAGCGGCCCGTACCGCACGGGCGGCACAGAGTAGACCTGGCGAGTGTCGCCACCGTCGCTGGTTTCGGTGCCTACCCAGTTCACAGCGAGGCCGGTGTTGGGGTCGTGGATCTTCACGTGGACGTCGACGGCGGTGCGTGGGGACTGCCGGAGCACCGCTCGTCCGGTGGGGTAAATCGAGTACGGCACGCCCGGATCGGGCACGGTGACCGAACAGATCTCTCGCAGGGCTCCACCTCCGCGGACCCATAGCCAGTCGCCGGGTGCGGGGTGGGCTGTGTGGCAGGCAGCGTTGTGTACGGCCTGCCAGCCCCCACGGTCGGCGCCGCACCACACCTGGTGCGGGAACCGGCCCGGCGCGTTCACCCACCGCTGCGCCCCCGGGTAGGCGCCCGGCGCACGGTAGGCAGGCGAGCCGGGTTCGGCGTCCGTCTCGTACAGCACGGTCGTCCCGCCGCGGGCGGCCAGGCCCGGCCCGCGCAGGTCGGTGATGGCCTCCGCGGTGATCTCTGTGGCGTCGGCGTTCACCCGGACCTGCGCCAGCGGAATCCACCCGACGCCCTCCGGCTCGGGCCGCAGCGGCACGGTCGGCGAGGGATCGCCTGTCCAGACCTCGATCTGGAAACGTCGATGATGCGAGCACAGGTCTGGGTGCAGGTCGTCGTGGACGCGGGCCACGACGAGGTCGACGCGGTTCATCGACCTGCTGGCCGGGGCCACGCGGAGGGTTACTGTGGCATCCAGGGTGCACACGTACGGCCCGTGGGCGGTGTCGATCACGGCCTGTCCGGGTTGGACGGTCACCGACATCTGCTGTGCGGGCTGCACGCGCAGGGCGGTGTGGGTATGGCCGCCGATGCTGTGGCTGTCCCCTCCTAGTAGCACGCCGGAGGTCACAGCGAGCCGGTCCCCTGCGGCGGGGGTAAGCAGGGCAGAGAGTGCCAGGCGGGCATCGCGCAAGCCGATCTGGCCTTCGACCGCCCACGGGTCCACATCGGACACGGCGCAGGAGCCGAGATTGGGCATGGTGAATCCCCCAAGGTTGTCGGGTAAGAACTGATGATCAGAACCAGGCGAGGCGCCAGGCCGCCTCGACCACTCCAGTAGCGTCAGGATCGCCGTTGTGGTCCAGGTGCACGCACAGCTCGCCGCCGGGTGGGATGACGAACTGCTCGAAGTCAGCCGGGAATGCCACATGCCGGACGGGAGTACGCCCATTGAGCAGCACACGTGGCCCGCCCGGGTCGATCACCACGTGCTCACCAACGGCGATGTTATCGCTGTAGGTGATCACCCCCGCCCGCCGTCCGCGGACGGTCAACGTCGGCCGGACGAGCGGACCGTGCAAGGTGAACATCGGAGCGGTCGGCGCGGTGCCGGGGTTGTGCAGCCGCATGGTGCCGGACGAAGCCCACGGGGCCAACGACACCCCGTGGCTGAAGTCGAGTCCGTCGCCGAATCGGACACCGACTGTTCCCTCGCTGGGCAGCTCGGTGAGGGCCCTGGACCAGTGCAGCCCGAAGCGACGCGGGTCCGGGGCGACGAGCTGGAGCGACCACTCGAACGACGGCACTGCGCTCTCGCCCGGTTTGGTCAGGATCTGATCATCCAGGAAGACATCGCAGACCTGGGGTCCGATCTCGGAATAGCACACCAACGGCGTCGGCTCGTGCGGATCCGAGAGCATGCCGGTCAGCCGGTCCGAGGCGCGACGCAGGGTGGGGAAGTCCGGGGCGAAGGCGTGGCCTTCCAGGGTGATCGTCCGCTCGGCCTTCCAGCCCGGGGTGCGGATCGCGCCGTGCCGGGACAGGTGCGGATGAAGTTCCGCGCCAGTTTTGGGCGCGGCCCAGAAGCCCTCTTCCTTGGTGAGAATCCAGTGCACACCGTGGGAGTCCGGGTGTTCGGCGTCGATGACGATCTCGCCCAGGCTCCAGATCGGTGAGCCGTCCACGACACCTCCTACAAGCGGGATCGAATACGAAGCCGCCGATCGACTGCTGCGGCGATGTGTTCCGGGGATGCGTCTGTACGTGCGTTGACGGTGATCTGCGGCGCGTAGGTCGTCGTGCCGCTGATCTGGTCGCGGTCGGCGGGCAGCGCCGGTCCGGGGCGGGGCGTGGTCGTGTACGGGCGCGCGGCGAGCACGCCGCCCGCGGCCATCCCCCGGGCCTGCTGGTCGCGGGGAATCACGGTGAATCCCATGCGGTTCGCCGCTTCACGGAGGATCGCCCGTGACCGCCCCGAGCCGTTCAGCGGGATGTATGCTTCGTCGCCGCTCATGCGGTCCCCGACGAGGCGCCAGGTGTTGGGCGGGACGACCTGCGCGACCGGCCGCATCGGGGTCAACCCGGCGATGCCCCCGGCAGCGAACGGCCGCACAACGCCGCCGACGGCCTGATGAACCAAAGGCAGCGGGGGTGCGTTCGGGTTCGGTTTCGGCGGTTGGACGGCGTCGACGATCTGCCTGGTGTAGACGGTGAACCAGTGCTGCGAGGGCATCGACGCGATCGCTGCGCGTAGGTTGTTGATCCGCGCGATGGCGTCGGCATCGCCCTGCACGCCGAGAAACACCCGCTTCTCGCCGGGAAGCACCAATACGGCGTTGCCGAAGGAGTCGGTTTCCATCCGCGCATGGATCGCGCCCAACGCGGAGGAGTCGAGTCCGGCGAGGTACTGGCGCAGCGCAAGAGGAGCCTGCGCACCGGCCTGCACGACGAGGTTGGCCAGTGTTTGGTTGTAGGCGGCGGTGGCGAACTGCGCGCGCGTGTCGGCCGACGTCCCGGCGTACTGGGCTTGGGCTTTGGCCTGGGCCGCCTGAGCTGCACGAAGCATCTGCTGTTCCAGCTGCTGATTCGCACTCGTCGCTTGCAGGCTGCCCGCGCCGTACTGGGCAGTGGCCTGCGCGGCGGATCGTTGCGCCTGCTCGACCTGGGTGAGCGCCATCCGCAATGCCAGGTCCTTGTCCAACATGGACATGGCCTGCTGCTGCTGTTCGATGAGTCGGTCGGTATGGCTCTTCGTGGCTTCGGCTGCGGCGCGCTGGGCCGCTTCGACTTCGGCGGTCGCGGCGGCGAGGCGTTGTTGCGCGGCGGTGGCCGCCTCCGAGCCGGGGCCCTGCTGCTCCACGGCCAGGTCGTAGTCCGCTCTGGCCTGGGTCTGGAGCGTCTGAGCCCGTTCCAGTCGCGGCATCTGGGCCAACTTCTGATTCGCCTCGGCACGAACATCCTGCTCGCTGGGGGCGACCACGCTCTTGAGCATCTGGCCGGGACCGCCGAAGGCATCCAGCCAACCCCAACCGGTGAACTTGTTCTGGTCGCGGACTTGGGCCATAGCCTGCTGCGCGGATGCCCCGCCGCGCAGCAGGGCGTCGGCGGCCTCGCTGGCGCTGGTGGACAGGCCGTCGAAGACCAGCGCCAGGCCGCCGATGACGGCCCCGGCGATCGGGATGTATCCGGCGAGGCGTCCGACGGCGGAGAGCACCCCACCGACCGACCGGCCCACCTTCTCGCCTGCGGTAGCGTTGCCGGACAGGTTCGTCGCCAGGTTGCCTACGGCCGTTCCGGCGGTGGCGGCCCGTTCACGGATTCCGGTGATCGTGTCGCGGTAGCGGGTGAAGCCGTCGTAGGCGGAGCCAAAAGCCCCGATCAGACCGCCGACACCCCGACCCAGCGCGACGAATGCGCCTGCGGCCAGTAGCGCGGAGGCGGCCAGCTGAGCTAGGGCCGGATGGGCCTGGGTGAAGGTTCCGACCGCGGACACCGCGTTGCCGACGACCTGCAACAGACCCATGCCCACCGGGGCCAGCGCTGACACCAGGTTCCACAGGCCGACGGCAGTCTCCTTGACCACCCCGCCCAGCGTCTCCAACGCGTCCGCGGCTTGGCCGAACCACACCTGGAGTTGCCCGCTGGCGCGGGCGGATTGGATGAACTCGTTGAACCGCAATGCGGCGGTCTCGATCGTCTCGGCGACCCGCTCGACCATCGGCGTGGCCGCGGCCATCAGCGAGCGGATCGCATCCATGCCCGCCATCCCGGCGTTGCCCAGGTCCGCAAACGCGCGGTTGTTGCCCGCGGTGACCAGGCGCATGTCCTGCATCCACGCCGGGCTGGTGACCATGCCCGCGCCGCGTTCGGCCAGGTCGCCGAACACGCTGCCGGTGGAGGCCAGCGATTCGCGGATCGCCGGGGCCGCACGGACCAGCTGGCCCAACGCGCCCTGGATGCCGGGCAGTAGTGCCTGCTGCACGCCGAAGCGCACGTCGTCCATCGCTGGGAGCAGTTCATCGTGCAGGAAGTAGGCGAAGGCCCGTCCGGCGGGGGCGAGGTTGGCCATGGCCGCGTCGAGCTGGGCCATCTGCGTCCGCATCGCCGCCGCCGACTTACCCGCCGTGTTCTGCGACTCGTCCAGCTCCTTGAGCGCATCCGAAATCCCAGAGAACCCGGCCAGCCCGACACCGACGGCTTGGCCGATCCCGGCCACCACGACCGGCACCGCCGCCAGCCCGGCCGCCGCGGCGGGCCCGGCCGCACCCACGGCGGAAAGCCCTGCGGTGATGAGCGACAGCAGCGTGACCGCCCGCTCCGCACCCTCCACGTCGGCGCGCACCCGCGCCTTGCGGCCGTCGGTGGTGTCGACGTCCTCGCGGATCTCGCGTAGCTTCTCCCGCGCCCCTTCGACGTCGGCATCGAGCAGGATGCGGTCGTGTTCCCATCGGGCTTTCGCCGCCTCGATGGTGGCCTGGGCCCGCTTGACGTCGGCATCGACCTGGACCTGGATCGTGCGCTGTTGCTGTTGGAGCTTGGTGAGTTTCGCTTCCGCCACAGCCATCTCAGCGCTGACATCGACGCCGGTCTTGCGCCGCTGGAGCAACTGGTTGATCTGCTGGCGTACCGGGCCCATGTCGGCCTGCACCGCCAGCTCCCGCGCCCGTCCCTGGGTGCGTGTCTCGTCCATGCGTGCCTGGGCCTGGCGCACGATCGCCTCGGACTCCGCGCGGCGCTGCGCGCGGCGCACCATCGCTCGCGACAACGCCACCTGCGCGCGGCCTTCCTCCGGAGTGACCTCCGTACGCAGCTGGGGCGTGATCTCGCGCAGTGCCTCGATCTCCGCGCGTGCCTTGGCCGCATCCACGTGTGCGGACACCGTGGTGGTCTGCCGCCGTCCCATCTGCTCGCGCACGCCCGAGAGGATGTCGACGGCCTGCGCCCGAAGGCGGGTGTCGCGCATGGCTTCGGCCATCGCGTCCTGCGCAGACTTTGCGGCCTTTTTCGCCGAGCCTGCCGCCGACGAGGCGTCGACCTCGACCGGCACCTGCGCCCGGCGCGTGCGCGCGGTGTTGGCCACCTGCCGCACCGCCGCCTGCACCCGCGGGGTATCCGCCTCGGCACCGACCGGCACCTGCGCCTCGGCGTCCAGCCCCTTGAGCTTGCGGCCGATGTCCCGGTGGAAGTGACGCATGGACGGAACCACCTTGACGAAGGCGATCCCGGCCTCGAACTTACGGACCATGGTGTGAACTCGCCTCCTTCACAGGCTTGTCGGGCAGTAGAGCGGTAGCGAGGTCGCGGTGTTGACGCCGCTCGCGGCGTCTTCGTACCCGCTCAACTCCGGTTTCCGGCCGGGGCACCGGCTGCGGGTTGCGGCGGCGGTGGTTTTTGGAATTGACCTGGGCGTAGTCGGCGCGCAGATGCGCGAGCAGGTCGGCGATGTGGGCCAGCAGCTCCGCCTCCTGACTCCAGGTCTCCAACGGCGGACGAGCCTCCTGCTCCTCGTCGTCGACGGCGAGGTCGAGCAAAGCCTCGGCACGCTGCTCGTCGGCAGCCAGCGCGGCCTGCACGCGGGAAGTGCGCGGCAGCTGCTCCACGAGCCGCAGCAGCCGCGGCCACGGTTGGCGCCCAGTGAAGAAGTCCCGAATATCCAAGCCGAACACGGCGAGCAGGTCGTACTCGACCGCATCGCCGAAGCGGTCAAGCAGGTCGATCAGCTGGTGCCAGAGTCCAAAGGGGCGCTGCCCATCCCGAAATGCTGCGCGATGTCAGAGAACAAGGCGTTGAACACCTCGATCGGCTCGGCCGACACCGCCTCCCACACCCTGTCGAACTGCTCCCCGCAGAGCACCCGCAGCGCCTTCTTGGGCTGGTCACCGCACTCGGCCAACTCCAACAGCTGCCCCGTGGTCAACGGCGCGATCTCCACGACCTGGTCGTCGTCGAGCTGGAGCCGATACGGATTGCTTTTGCCTGCTTCGCTGCGGAACTGGGCGAACCGCCGCACCCTCGTCTGCTTGTCAGACACACTGTCCCCCAGAATCAGAACGTCGTCGTCACGGTGGCGGCCATCCGGCTTTCCCGCCGCGGCCCCGCGGGTTCGGACTCGAAGCCCATCTTGTCCAGGAGCTTGCGCCAGCCGGGTCCGCCGAAGAAGTGCCGGATGCTGTATCCGGCGCCGCTGTCGTGGGTGGCGGTCAGCGTCATGTTCCACACCAACGCCTCGTCATCGTCGGACGACCACGGCTGGTCGTCGACCTCGGAGACCATGGCGCGGGGTAGGAACCGCGCGAGGTAGATGCTGTCCTCGCCCGCGCCGTCGACCGCGAGGGCGAACACCCGCCAGTACTGGGTGGTCGGGCGCGTGGCCTGTGCGAACGACACCTCTCCGGTGGTCGGGTCGGGGCGCACGCCGGAGAGGTCGGTGTTGGTCCACATGCCGATCGTGCGGATGTTGGTCTCCTGCGCGGCGATCTGGAGCGAGGTGACGTCGGACTTGATGTCGCGGCGGGTGGGTTCCCACGCACCCCAGCTGGTGATCTCCGACAGCTCGGTCTCCCTGCTCCAGGTCGCTCCGTCGTCCTTGGAGATCCACCCCAAGTCGCGATACCCCTGGGGCAGGGGGACGAGTTCGGCATCGGGTCCTGTCAGGCGCTCGGGCAGCGGCGCATGGGCGGGGGCGGCGAACACCGACCCCGCCAGTGCCTTGCGGATCAACTCCGACTGCCGCTGCGCGAGGTCTTCGTACGCGGGCACGATGATTCATCCTTTCGAAAGCTCAGGAAATGGGGCGGCGCATGGTCAGCACGTAGGTGGCCACGACTCGGCGCACGTGCGGGTCCTCATCCGGCACCTGCTGCGGGGCCACCTCGACCCCGGCCCGGTCAATTAACGCCCCGTCGGCCGCAGTCCCGCCAGCGTTAAGCACCACCTGACGGACTTGCTCGGCCAGCTGCCACGCCTCGTGCCGGGTCAGCGCTAGACACGAGATCTGCACCCGGGGGTGGTCGGTCACCCCGTTGTCGTGCCCGCCGGAGCGGTGCACCTGCACGATCGGTGTGGTGATCTCCGGTGGGGTGACCACGTAGGCCGGGGCCAAGCGCTCGACCAGCGCCATCGCCACCCGCTCCGCGTCGGGAAATGGGCGGTCGTCGCGGTACACGGCCGTCAGCCTTCCGCTGCGGCGCGCGCGAGCACGTGGTGCGCGCCCTCTACTCGGGTGTTGCCGAATTCGACCGCCGCCGCATATGGCGCTTGTGCGGACACCTCGCCGACCCACCTGCGGTCGGTCCAGTGGTGGCTTAGGTCGGTGGTGATGCTGGCGCGGTAGCGGCCGGTGCGATGCGGAGCGATGGCACGCGCCCGGTTGGCGACGTGCTCGGCCTGCGCCCGCACGACCATGCCGAGCCGCTGCGACCGCAGGAACTCGATCGTCTCCCGCCGGTTCATCCGGTACCTCACAGATCACCTCCTGGTCATCCGGTGACGCGCAGCAGCTGCGCCACCACACCCGGCCGCCACCCGGTCCACGGGTGAGTCGGTGCCGAGGGCGTGCCGTCGACACGAAACACCTCGCCGCCCGGCAGGACGACCTCGTCATCGGCGCGCACATCCGCCGTGGACGGGGCCAGCAGGCGCAGACGTGTGAACACCTGCTGGCGAAACTCGTCTGAGGAGGTCCACGACGAACGGGTCAGCGACGACCCCGACCGCATCACCGTCGAGCAGCCAGGGACGGTGAACTCCGCAGTCACACGCCGGTCGCCGAACTCGTCGGTGGTGTAGCGGCGCACCGTCACCCTGATCGGAAACAAGAACGGAGTCACCACGGCACCTCCCACGCCGCCCGGCGCGGCAATACCGGGGCGACGGTGAACAGGCCGCTGCGCACGCCGAGCATGCGCCACTCATCCGGCCGCAACTCCAGAAACCCGGACGCCGCCCGGGTGTCGTAGTCCACCGAGTACGCCTCAGCCGACTGCGACCGGATCCCGGCCGGGTTGCGCAGCACCCGGGCCACCGCGGCGGCCTCCACCAGAACGACCACGTCTTCGGCTAGGCGGCCTGTGGCCAGGCGGGTGTGCAGGTCAGGAATCCGGGTCTGGATCAGCGTCTCCGCGTCGGCGAGAAGCACCTGTACCTGCGTTACCTCGGCTTCTGCCAGCTCCCTGCCGAGCCGCAGCGCCACGTCCTGGGGTGTTGCTACCGCCATCGCCGTCTCCCTGGTCGTCGGTTGGGCACGGCTGGGCGTCGGCATCGGTGTAACCGACCGCGACCAGCGCCGACACCAGTGGGCCGAACACGTGGATCTCGCGGCCGGTCGGTGCGATCAAGCGAGCCATCGGCCTCACCGGTCCCCACGCGGCTGGGGCTGCGCGGCCGGGGGCTGCTCGCCCAGCTCCGGGTTCTGCCGCGTCGGCGGCTGCTCGGGCAGCTCGGGATTCTGGCGCCGCGGGTCTTCCGGGATCCAGGGCCGGGGTTCCATGCGGGAGATGCGCACGCCGAGATCGGTGATCCGCTGTTCGTGGTCACGCAGGATCGCCCGGATCGTGTTGTGGGCCTCGATGTGGCCCTGGTCCCCCTCGTGAAGTTCGGGTAGGGCGTTGATGTCAACCAATGGTCAGCTCCTAATCAGGCAGCGGCGGCCACGTGGGGCGGTGGCGCCATCTCGTAAGCGACGAAGGCGGTCGGGTCGTTGACCAGCCAGCCGAAGGTGACCTCCACGAGGTAGGCGACCTGGTTGGTCTGCCAGAGGTTGATCTGCTGGCCGTCGACCTCGATCGTTCCGACGTCGGTGCGCTTGAGGGTGATCGCGTCGGCGTAGCCGTAGACGATCTGGCTGAAGTCCCCGGCGAACATGCGAACGCCGGTATCGCGGCTGGCTCCGATGCGGCCGGGCACGGCCTTGCCGTACTCGACCCGCACTCCGGCGATCGAGTCGAACTGGTCAGCCAGGTTCAACCGCGACTGGAACACCTGGTTTCCGTTGTGATCGCGGGCGGAGATGAACTGCGGGCGCACCCGCTCGTCGGCGGCGAACAAGCTCAGGTCCGTGTCGGATTCGGCGAGCATCGTGTAGCCGGTCATGATGTCGGTGTAGATGTCGCCACTGAGCCAAATGCGGTTCGGGGTGGCGTTGACGTAGCTGTTGAGCTCGGTGCCCAGCAGCGGAGCGCCGGTGTCCGGACGCCGGTTGTGGAACACCGCCAAATCCACGCCGCGACCGATCGCTCGCGACATCTTCGACTGGAGGTCGCGGTAGAACGGCAGCGGGTTGGTGCGCTCCCATTCGGCCGAGGCGGTGACGATGGTCGCCAGCTTGATCGGGCCGAAGCTTTTGTGCCCCCAGCTCACGCCGGACACGGGCTTGGCATAGCCTTCGCGGTCCTGCGGGCGGGTGCCGACACCAACCTGGCCGACCTCGGGCTCCACGCCGTCGACGCGGATGATCGTCTCGCCGTAGCCGACCGGGACCCGGCGTCCCACGCGGAGCACGAGCGAGGATTCCTGAGCCTCGCGGAAGATGTCGTCGACGATCTGCCGGGGCACATCGTGGGATTCCAGGTGCGCCATGCGCAGCTGGTGACGACCGTCGGCGAGGGTGGGGTTGGTGGTGGGCTCGTTGGGGGCGATTTCGTTTTCGAACGCCACAGGCCCCTCCTTACGTGGTGCGAGAGAGGAAGAAATTGGTCAGCGGGTGGTCGGTGATTGCCGTGCCACCCGAGGCGCCTTGCGACGGATCACCCCGCCGCGCCTGCGTGCCGACCAGCTGCTTCAGCCGCTCGGCATCGGCGGCGATCTCCTCAGCGGAGTCGCCCTGCAGGCGGGCGGCGAAGTCCTCGGCCAATTCCGCGGGCACACCCGCCGCGAGGGCAGCGCGCAGGCGGGTCAGATCCATCCGGGCGGACGCCAGGTCCGTCTCCGTCTGCGTCTTCGCCGCGTGCAGGGCTGCGGTCTCCTGTTCGAGCGCGGCGGCCTTGTCCGCGGCGACACGCGCTTTGTGGCGGTGCGTCGCGGCTTCGCTGCGCAGGGCCTTGATGATTTTCTGAGCGAACTCCGGCAGATCCTCGACCGTCTCGCGATCCGGCTCGGGCGGCGCAGCCTCCGGGGCCACGTCGGTATCGACGGACTCGGGCACAGATTCGGACATAGGTGGCCTCCAGGACCGGATCGGTGAAAGAACCGCTCGCCAGGAGCGGGGGTAGGTCAGGCAGCGTCGGGAACGTCTCGGCGACGTTGGTCTTCGACGGCGCGGCGGAAAGCGTTGAGGGCGTTCTTGCCGGACCAACCGCGGGTCGCCTCGCGCCACAAGCGATCTGCGTCGAGGTGTTGATCCCGGCCGTCCCACCGGTCGCGGGCAAAGACCGGTACGGCCTTGCAGGTGCAGCCCGGGTGCCAGAGCTGCCGTTCACCTGCGGTCTCGGCCGAGCTGTACACGGGCCCGCGACTGATCAGCATCAGGCAGAACGCACACGTGGGTGGTTCCGGGTCGAACCGGGCCCAGCCGATGACCCGCTTGTTGTCTTCCGCGGCGCGGATGATCGTGCGCCGACCGGCGTTCTCGGTTTCCTTGCTGGCAATCCGAGAGGCGCGGGCGATTGTGTCGCGTGAGGTGTTTCTGCTGGTCAACTCAGGTTTAAGGGGACGCATGGTCGCCGCGAACCACTCCGGTCGATAGGCCGGGAGATCCACGTCGGGCGGATCGTCGCCGAACTCTGAGTTCCACTGTGCGTCGAAGTACTCCCGAGCGTGTTTCGCGGACTCGCGCCGTGCGTCGTCGACCAGCTCGTACATCCGCCCTAAGAGGACGGTGTATTGCTGTTCGGTGAGCGCTTGGGCGCGGAAGGGGCTAAGCAGCCGCAGGATTGTTCGTGCCAGACGGCGCACGATTCCCGCCTGTCTGCTGCTGTACTGGCTCATCGTCAGCGCCATCCGCGGCCCCGCCTCCCTCCATCGCCATCAACTTCAACATCGGGTCGTCGGCGACCCGTTGCATGACCACACGAATCCGCTCGGGACTCATGCCAAGCTCTTCCAATGCCGTCTCACGGTCGTAGAGAGGCTGCCCTCCCGAGAGCTTCTGCACCGCGTCGGCCTTCTCTGCGACCGTGGGCGTGGCCGGGTCGCGCCAGATGGTTTCCAGGCGCCGTAGGGCGTCCGGGTCGCCTCCGGTGATCCGCAGTCCGATCCGCATCGCCTGTTCCCAGGCCCCTCCGGCCGCCCTGCATTTGCGCTCCACGGCTTTGACCAGTCGGGCTTCTGAGGACCGGATCGCGTCGGCCGAGGCCGGGTTGTCGGTGGCCAGCCCGAGGTAGTGAGGCGGCAGCCCGGTCAGCGCGGAGACGTGGTGGGCGTAGGCGTTCAGCACTTCAGTGAAGTTGCGCAAGTCAGCCGCGGTGAACTGGCCGACCTTGACCTCAGTGCCGCCCTCGGGGATCGCGAGGATGTGCGCGAGGTATGCCTGCCACGTGGGAACAGGGTTGCCGTGCTCGTCCTGGAACAGCGATTCGTCCGCGCCGAGGATGTAGCGTTGCGGCGTGGCCATTAACTCCTGGGCGCCCTGCAAGTTCATGAGCGAGCGGCAGGCGGCGTCGGTCAGGCCCATGATGCGCTTCATCTCGGTGCGGCCCTGCCGGTCGGAGACGCGAGCGCGGTTGATCAGCGCGACCACCGGCACGATGCCGAGCCGGTGTTCGTGCCGATCGGTCTCTATCCATCGACCGTCGACCTGCGAGGCATAGAGCGTCACCTCCGGCAGGTAGAGCGTGCACCCAATTCCGCGGGGCGGGTCGGGCTCGTACAGGCGCAACGCCGCGGTGACTCGCCGCGTCCGCGGGTCGGTTTCCACGATCATGCTGCGCGGGGACTCCACGGTGATCAGCGGGATCTCCGGGTTGTCCTCGTTGTAGCCGACGCAGACATACGCACGTCCGTGGATCAGCGCTTCCAGGTGCGCAAGGCTGGACTCCTCATCGAGGTCGTTGTACTGCCACCAGTCCCACAGCTGTTCGTCGCCGCGCCACTGGCCAGCTAACCGGAAGCCCTCGACGTCCATGCGGTGCTCGATGGAATCGACGAACATGCCAGGCCAGTTCACGATCACCGACAGGTCCCGCATCTCGGGCGGGATCGCCAGACCCATGCTCGCAAGACGCTGCTGCCCCTCGTAGTAAGCGCTCTCGACCTGCGCATACGGCTCCCGCGCGACCAGCTCGGCGTGCAGTCGGTCGATGGTGTCCAACTCGACCTCGTTCATCAGCGGTGGAACACCACCTTTCTCGCTCCGACCCTGCGGGTTTTGACGATCTCCTGTCGGGCCATCCATGCCAGGACTGCGGTCACGGCCGCGTCGATCTTGCGTTTGGAGTCCCTGGTCGCCTTGCCGATGCCGATGTGGTCGTACTTCGTGACTCGGCGTTTGGCGTTGAGGACGTGTTGGCGCAGTAGGGGATCGCCGTCGTGACGTACGTGCTGGTTGAGTACTGCTTCCAGGAAGTTCTCGCAGCCCAAGCCGAAGTCGCGGATGCGGGCTCGCATGTCGAAGGCGAACGCGCTGCGGGGGCTCGCCTTGAGCTTGGCGCGGCGGCCGAAATCGGCAACCCAGGAGTCCACATAGGACTCCCAGTAGGCGATGTCGGCATACATTGCCTGTACGCGGTAGCGTTCGAAGGCTGCCCGCACGTGGGCGTCCACGTCTTCGCGGGGCACTTCCCAGTCCTTGACCTGCGCGGGGTGTTCCCACGCTGCCAGGCGGAACAGCACGCCGTCGTCGATCCGGCAGGCCATGAGCACGGTGGAGTCATCCGAGCGGGACCCGTCGAAGCCCAGGGTCACGCGATCACCCGGCCGCAGCTCGGCGTCAACCCAGCACCGGTCCCACTCGTGTGGGGCCATCCAGGAGTCCTCGGCCGCGACGATTTGGTTCAGGTAGAACCGGCGCGACACCGACAACGGGTTGCGGATGTCGTGGATCTCGGCGATCAGGCCATCCACGTCCAGCCACGTCGCGTCGCCTCGGGCCGCGAGGAGGCCCTGGCGTAGCGACTCCTCGTCGTGGATGTCGGTCTCGGGCGGGGCCTCGCGAGAGTCGTAGAGCATGCCGCTGTCGCGGGCCTGACCTGCCTGGATCTTCTGGTATGCCTCCCACGCCTGCTCGGCCACCGACTCCTCACCCGGCACATGACCATTGGTGATCTGAAGGTGCCGAGAGCGGGTCTTCACGGCGTTGCGGACGATGACCTTGTACATCTCGTGGCCGTCGTTGTTGGCCAGCCAGTGATGCGACTCGTTGATCAACGAAAACGACGCGCGAGCCCCTTCGAGCGCACGAGGCGAGCTGGTCACCGACTCGATCTGCCCACCGCCCTGCTTGTGGATGATCTCGTGGTGGATATCGAGCCCGTACTCGTCCACGCACGTATCGCTGAGCAGCGACGGGAAAAGCCGCATCGTGTTCCGGGTTTGGTCCCGGGACACCGCGGCGGTGATCACCCACGGTGCGGCGACCGGCCGCCCGACGGGCTCACCCGCAGCGTTCCAACCGTCGAAGCGCACCGGGGCGCACAGCTCCAGCGCGCAGAGCACCGCGCCCAGCGGGTCCTTGCCCCAGCCCTTCATGCGCCTGAGCACGCCGTTGCGGTAGACGAACCGGCCGGTGTCGTCGATGGCGTACCACCACAGCACGAAGCGGGCCTGTTCCGGCGTGAACCGCCATGGCCCCCCGGCGCTGTCACCATCCGGCTGGTGCAGGTAGTCCGCTGTCCAGGCCAACAGGTCCCAACCCAGCGTCTGCTTCGGGAGCCCGGTAGGGCCGAGGAGCAACGGCTCCACGAACTCCACCTCCTTGCGTGTTCCCGTCGAGCTGGAAGCTGTTCTGACGTGTGATGTGCGATGTTCTGGGCCGGGGCAGCGGCCGTGGTTGTTTCTGCCTGGACTACTCCATTTGGGATCACCTACGCCAAACCGGCCGTGCTGCCTGGCCTCCGACGCGTACCGTGCCCGGTGGTTTCATGATCTTGAAGGTCAGAGGGCGCGGACGTGGCGCTGGACGGCAAGGGGTTTCACGTCGACATCGACATGCTGGAATCCGCCGCGAAGGCGATGGGGGAGATCACGGCAAAGCAGGACAAATCGAAGATTGCCGACCTGTGGGGCGGGGATGCGCAGGGCGTGGGCAGCGATGTCCTGTACGAGGCGCTGGTGTCGTTCTGCAAGACGATGAGTGAGGGCGTCGACTACCTGGTGGACAAGGCCGAGGACACACGGAAAGGACTGTCCGAAGCCGCGAGGACCTACCGCGGGGCAGATCACGCTGCCAAGGCGCACCTGGATGCGGACCCCGCCGTCGAAGCCGTGAACGACGTCTTCTAAGGCGGGCGCAATGGTTGACCGCAAGGAGTTGGGGCAGGCCGAGGCGGCCGAGGAGTTGGTCCCGGGCAAGGTCGAGCAGCTTTATCGGCTCGCACAGACGCTACGAGACCGGGCCACTGACGTGATCGCGGATGCCGAAGCGCTCAAGCGCATCGACACCGGGGCGTGGACAGGACCGGCATACGACGCCTACGCCGAGGACCACGCCAACCAGTGGCCCAAGTGGCTCAAGCTCGGCGACGCACTGGCCTATGGCGCGCAAGCGATCGAGAACTACACCAACTGCCTCGGCTGGGCCCAGATGCAGGCCCTGAACGCCATTGAGTTGTACCGCCGCGGCGAACAGCTCAGTCAGCAAGCCCGCCAGGCGTACGACCAGCAGGCAGCCGACGCCAACGCCCGAGGAGGAGGCTCTTCCCCGCAGCCGCCGACGTTCCATGATCCGGGGGAGGCGTACCGGCAGGCTGCGCGGGACCTCCTCGACCGCGCCCGCAGTCAGCTGGACGAGGTGGCGAACAACTCGGCCAAGGCGCTCAACGAGATGGCCGAGGCGGTACCCACCGACGACGAAGAGTCGCCCGCCGAGACCACCCTGCACGCCGCCGCCGACTTGGCGGGGTTCATTCCCGGCATCGGCGATGTGGTCGACCTCGCGCACGCCGGGGTGTACGCCCTCGAAGGCCGCGGGGTGGACGCGGGCATCACCGCCGCAGCCGCGATCCCGGTGGGCGGCTGGGCAGCCGGGGCGAGCATGCTCGGCAAAACCGCCAGGAAGATCGGCACATACCTGGAGAAAGGGGAGAAGGCCCGCTTCGGGTGGTCCGACCGCATCGGCAAGGATGCCTACAAGGCTAACTTCTTCGACGCCTACCCTGACCTCAAAGGCAAGGTGTGGGTACACCACGCTGTCGAGCAACAGACCATCACGAAGCAGTACCCCCACCTGGACATCACTCCGAACGAGATGCACTCGCTGGACAACCTCCGAGGGATCCCGAAGGAGATCAACAGGGAGGTGCATCTTCGTGCCATCCGCAAGGAGTGGAACAATTTCTACCGTGACAACCCGAACCCAACCAAGCAGGATCTGCTAGACAAGGCTACTGAGATCGATGACAAGTTCGGCCACCAGTTTACCCCGCCCGTTCGGTAGGTGATCATGTTCTACTATCTGGACCCTGACGTGCCGGGGCTTCTCGGTGAACCCACGGTTCTCGACACGACAGTCCACCCGCCCCGCGTCGTGGGACCCCTGTATTACGAGATCGACAACTGGTTCGGTGACGACCTGATCAGCGCTCACCCGTGCTATTTGGTCACAGAGAAGCTGGCCAATCTCTTGACCGGATCCGGGCTGGGACGCTTCGAGATCCGCGACGTCGAAATGATCTATGGCGAAGAGGCATACGACCGCTTGCACCGCCACGGCTTCAGCGAGTTCCCGAAGTTCCGCTGGCTTTTTGTCACCGGAACAGCAGGCGAGGATGACGTGGGCCTCACTCCCAGGGGGCGTCTCATCGTGTCCGATGCCGCACTGGAAGTCTTCCGCCAAGGGGATCTCAACGGATGCGACATTGAGGAATACGACCCCGACACACACAAGTAGCGCCGACGACCCGCCTGGAATCGTGCCAGCGGGACACCTTAGACGCCGAGCTGCTTCTTGTAGTCCTCGATCGCCGACACGCTGGCCCGTTCCTGCGCCTGGCCGCGCTCGATCTCGATCCGCACCCTGCGCCGCGCGCCCTCGGTGACCAGCAGGTCCGACATCGCGGACATCAGCGCGGCGAACATCTGCGACGACGGCCGCGCGCTGCGGACGTAGCGGTCCATCGAGTACGCGACCAGGCGTGACGTCTGCCAGTCCGAGGGTTCGAAGTAACGCGCCTGCGCGGACTCGCCGAGCGACTGGTACCAGTCGACCACCAATGGGTGTGCCTCGAACCCCAACTCGGGCTGCCTCACCACGCCGAGTTCCGTCACGGTGACGGACTCGGTGCGGTTGCGGCGGATGCGTTGATCGGATCTTTTAGGCACGGGGCCACGAGAGCCCATCGTGACCCCCTTTCCGTCACAGGTTCCAGTTCTTTCGGGGCGGGATGTTGGCAACCAGCTTCGCGGCCTGGTCGATCACGGCTTCCTGGTGCGGCTGGAGATCCTGGCCGCCCATGCGGGCGTGGACCTGTTCGTACGGGTCGACCACGTCCGTGCGTACCCCGGACAGCGATTCGAGGACCGCGAGCGTATGGAAGGGCACGGTGTTCGGGTCGTAGCCGCCCTCGTGGGAGACGACCAAGCGCCCGTCACACAGCTCCCACGCGGCATCGACCAGCATCCGGGCCATCCACCGGTAGGTCGAACTCGACACCATCTGCCGCCCGAGGGGATCACCGCCTCCGGCGTCATACCCGGCGGCCACCATGATGATGTCCGGCTCGTGCTGCTCCAGCGCGGCGAGCACCACGCGGGAGAACGCAGCCTGGTAAGCCCCGTTCCCGCTGCCCGGCGGGAGGGGGATGTTGAGCGCGGTGCCCTTACCCTCGCCTTCGCCGTTCTCCGCCAGGTTTCCGGAATTGGCGGGGTAGTTGTTGTCCTGGTGGACTGAGATGGTCAGCACCCGCGGATCGTCGTAGAAGATCGCCTGAGTTCCGTTGCCGTGGTGCACGTCGAAGTCCACCACCGCGATGCGGTCGACCTCCTCGGCCTGAAGCAGCTCGGCCGCGGTGATCGCGAGGTTGTTGAGCAGACAGAACCCCATGCCGTGAGTGCGGGTTGCATGATGGCCGGGCGGGCGAACGAGGGCGTAGGCGTTGTCGACCACACCGCGCAGCACGGCCAAGGCCGCGGCCATCGTGCCGCCTGCGGCCAGCAACGCGATCTCGAACGAGTCGCGGCCGAACGGACTGCTGCCCTGACCTCCCAGCGCGCCTCCACCGGACGTGCTCGCCGCGGACAGCCACTCCACATAGGACTCGTCGTGCACACGGAGCACCTGCTCGGGCCCGACCGGGACCGGATCAAGCCGCACCAGGTCGGCCAGCAGGCCGGAGGACTCGACCAGCTCGTGGACCCGCCTCTTGGTGTCCGGGTGCTCGAAGTGCTGGCCCGGCTGGATACCGGACAGTGGCGCCGCGCCGAACAGGCCCGCAGCGCTGCCGGTGTCATGCCAGCCGTAAATCGACTGCCACACATATCCGGTGGTCATTTTTCCTCAATTCTTTAATTCGCTGGCGACCCGAAAACCCGTACAAGTGCTGGGCCGCTATGCCCACCGACTCCGAACACCCGGGGCAAGGGCCCCTCCCCTGGCCTGAGCGCTCAGCGCTCCTTGATCAGCCCCGGATGCCGTTCGGCCGGACGCAGCCTCAGCGCGGCACGACGCGCGCGTCCCTGCACACCCTCACGAGCGGACTTGCGCGCATGACACGGCCCGCAGACCGCTTGCAGGTTCTCCGCCTCGTGGTGATCGCCCGGCTGTATGTGGTCGACCTCGGTAGCCACACCCACACACCCAGGCCCGGTGATCTGGCAGGCGTAGGCATCCCTACACAGCACCCACGAGCGCAGACGCCACCAGCCACGCGGCAAACGGTCCCGACGAGTGCTCCCACCCCATGCGCCCATACACGTTTCCCCTGGTTAAAGGCATTTCATTCGAAATTATGTGATCACCATCAAGTTTTCTTGACGATCCTAGTGTTGACGGTAGTGTTGTCGCCAACACCGCAAGTTGAGGCGATCAGAAACCCAAGATCCCCCGGATCTACATCCGCTCCTTGAAAACTCCATATCCGCGCTCGCCAGGAATCGCCTTGACCCGTTAAAGCGGTCACCGAATGGCAGAGATTCGGCAAGGCACTTTTCCGAACGCACCAACCGAGGGAGATGACATGAGCGTCGAAGAGTACATCGAAGAAATGGCGAACGGTTACGCCGAATGCCTGCTGTGGCAGGCAACCTACGTCGCCGAACACGACAAGGACTGCACCCGAACGGAGTGTGAGTGCGACCGCACGGAAATGGCAGACCACTTCACCGCCGCCGATTTCTCCGATGACCTGTGGGATCAGATCAAAGCGGAGTGCAAGGATTTCTTTGACTCCAACTGGCGAGATCTCGGAGACATTGACGCCCAGCAGGCCGGACACGATTTCCTGCTCACCCGCCAGCGACACGGTACCGGGTTCTGGGATCGCGGCCTCGGTGACAAGGGCGACCGGTTGACCGAATCCGCCAAGGTCTACGGCGAACACAACATCGAAGTCGAAGACGGCTTCGTCTACTCCGTCGACTGAACGTTTCAGGTGGAGCGCATAGCGATATGCGCTCACGCCTAAAGGGTTCAGCCCCAAGGAAAGAGGAGCATATGAGCAAGTTCGAAATTCACGACTTGAGCGTATGCGTTGTTTGCCTTCACCTGATCGCAAACGGCGAGTTCGATGACGGAACGGACGGCTACGGCGTTTGGAACAAACGCTACCACGAGTGGGAAACGTGGCCCACCAACGGTGATTGGTCCAAGGAAGACGCCGCATCCGTGATGCAGGAACGCGCGGAAGCGCGGCCGGACGACACCCTTGAAGTGCGTCAGTACGGTTCCGCACTTGCCTGCGAAATCGGTCAGCGCGAAATCTGGGGCGACGACGTCGTCCACTTGCTGATGGGTAGCGACTGCGACGAAGAATGCACCCGGCACGAAGACCCAGACGATTGCGAAAGCCTGGATCTAGGATTTTCGTGGTCCGCGTGCGAGGGCTGCGGTTCCTCTGATGGCGGCGACCGCTACCGCGCGCACGCGCTTATCCCGGTCGACCGTTGAGATACGCCGTGCGACACGGGCCGTGGTCCGTGTCGTGCGGTATCCCAACGGATCGATTGGAAAGGCTACCAAGAATGGGATGGGTTCGTTCGGTGGTTGACTACCTGAAAGCGGACACGCCGGATTCGCTGGCCAGTCTCGACCGGGACGCGATTTACGCCGTTGTCCAGGAGCTGGACAGAGACGGCTACCTGAACCGCTCTATGGACGGCTGGGAAGTCGCACGGTGGTTCAAGGAGAACGGGCAAGGAATTTACGAATCCGGGGAAAGCTTCGCCTCGGGCTACTGCCTGGACGTCGACGGGGAGGCGATCAAGGCACTACCTGACTACCTCCGGTTGTCGTTCGACTGGTCGGGCGTGTGGTCTCGCTTGCAGTGGTTCGACGCAATCCGCATAGGCGGGCGGGTGTTCGTGTTCCGGAATGACTCTTGAGCCCTTGAGGCCCCGTGACGCTCAGGCTCGCGGCCTGAGTGTTGCGGTGTCCCAACGGATCACCGAAGGGATTGGCCGCGCCCTTGCGGCCCGTCATGGCGCCTCTGCGCCGCGTTGTCATTACTCGCGAAGGGACTTCGTAGTGACCGACGATCAGAGCACCATTCAGCGCGTTACCGTTCTCAACGGCCACACCAGTCCCGAGACGGCCTACGTCGTCGACGACTACCCGTACGGCCGTCGCCTGCGGTGCAAGATCCGCTATTGGATCGAGACCGGCGAAAAGGGCTCGGCCAAGGGCAAGCAGCGGTTCGTGTCGCAGACGACGAACCCCAAGGTGCCCGGTGAGGTCTGGAACAAGCCGAAGGCGAGCACGTACGCGCTGATGGCCGTGATGTACCTCGACCACAACGACCATGTCCAGTGGTGGGGAGTGGGACTGGACCTGTCCCCGGTGGCCGACGCCCGTGCGCGGCTGATGGGGATCTACGACCAGCTCACCGAGGTCGACCGGCGCCGCTACGACTACTTGCTGAAGGTGTCGCAGAAGTACACGACGCCGTGGCACGAATGGGAAGAGTGCATCCACGCGATGACCCTCCACATGCACGAGACCGGCGAAGACCCCGACGTCTCGAACGGCGTGTGGGAGTTCGGTGGCCGTCAGTACTACGTCGGCAAGGACCCCGCCGTGTACGTCGCGACCGCCCGGCAGCGGCTCCAGCAGTCCTAACCCGTTGAGACACGCCGTGCGTCTCGGGCAGCTGTCCGAGGCGTGCGGTGTCCCTGCGGATCCACCGCCGGGACACACGCGCCGCACAACGCGGCGATCCCTGTAAGCGCGGGCCGCCCTGGACTTTTGGCGAAGGCAGGGCGACCCGCTGACCAACGGAGGTAACAGCTCCGATGGCTGAGCCGCAGCCTAACAACCCCACGCCCGAAACGGACGCGGAGCGCACCGACCGCCACGAAGGTCTACAAGCCGCGATCGAGGCCCTGGACGCGGTCAACCGCGCTGCCGGGAAGGAGGGCACCCAGTGACCTCCTTCGGCATTCGCGGTGCCTACAACGGCCTGTGTCGCACCCCCGGTTGCCCCAACCCGTCGAAGTGGGTGCCCGGTGGGGAAACCCTGTTGTTTGCCGACTGCTCGCGTCGCTGGCGGTGCGCCGAGTGCACCTCGGTCATCTCCCGTCTGCGCAGCGAAGGCACCGACGCCACCGAAGCCGAGATCATGCGACTTCGCGGCATCCGCGTGAACATCCACGCGATTGCAGGGCTTCCAGTCTCGCGGGTGTACTACCGCGTGCCCACCCGACACGTCGGCGGACCGCACTTCGGTGCCCGCGACGATGCCGTACGCCACGCCCTGGCCTGGCATGCCGCACAGCAACAGCTGACCTCGGTCCCACTGCCCGCACCTGTGATCGAGGAACGGTGGCTGATCGACCTCCAGGAGGGGACGGCTCTCGATCTCGTCGCCGAACGGGTCGAGGTCAATCCACTGCGGCCGAACACTGTCGGGTTCTCGGCCGCGCACGCCGACCCGGCGTCGCTGCCATCCCACCTCAGCACCGACCGCCGCTGACCGGCTCCCATTCCGCCGTGGCACACGGGCGGCGCCCGTGTGCCACGGCACCACGACACGTTCCGAAAGCGAGGACGCATGTACGAAAGCCACGACGCAATGCACGTCTGCGAAACCGGCTGCTTGCATTACCAACTCATGGACACCCGGTGGTGCGCCACCTACGCCCGCCAACTCGCTGCGGGCAATAGAGACGACATCCGCCGCGTCGAGGGAGACATCACCGGCATGGACACGCACGTCGGCTTGGCACCGACATCTCCGGGCCGGATCCGCATCACGATCATCGACATCGACCCCGACACGGCCCTGCGCGCCGACCTGTCCGTCCCCGTGCTCGTCGTCGAGGTCGGCACCCCCAACGGGCCGAGCCCCGTCGTGATCGACGGGTGGGACCAGATCTACCGGGCCCGCTGCGAAGGACGCCAGACCCTTCCCACTATCGCCCTCGGACCTGAAACAGAGCTGCAATGCCGGGTTCACTGCCCACAACGCGAGCACCGGGCATGGCGGGGACTCCTGCGGTTCCACTGACCGTCTCGGTACGCCGTGGCGCACGAGCGGGAGAAGCCCCTGCTCGTGCGCTGCGGTGCCGACACGGAAGGACAGCTCATGCGCCGAATCATCACCGCTCTCGCCACTGCGGCCGTCCTGGCGACGGTCACCCAGTACGTGATCAGCCTCGTCAACCGCCCGGTCCCATCACCGACACCTCCGGCGGTGCAGCACTGCGAAGAGGACCAGCCGTGCTGGGACTGCCACACGATGGGCAACCACCGCTGCGGACCGACCCGGCCCGAAACCCCCGCGACCAGAGCCGAAAACACCTGACCGACACCGCCGAGCGCATCCGAACTCACCGCAAACACCACGGAGGACATATGCACTCCAGCGCGCTCCGCGTCGCCGCCGAACTCGGCTGGAACGCCGCCCAGCAGCTCGCCGCAACCGTCACCCTCACCGCCGACGATGCCGCACGCTGTCTGGAGGAGTACCACAACGACGGCGCCTGGTGGCAGCACTTCGGCCCTGCCGCCTTAACCGCCACGGACCCCGGCGTCGACCCCCCAGCCGGACTCGACACCGAGCAGGCACAGCACTACCGCGACGCGTGGACGTGGTCCTGGCTGCACCACGTCACCGAACATGCCGCCGGGGTCCTCGCTGCAATCGACCTCGACAACGTCGAGCACTGCACCCCCGCCCCGTGCTGCCACACCTGCGGGCGGACCACCGACCTCCGCAGCCTCACCGTCGACACGTCCATCGGGATCGCGTGCCTCACCCTCTGTGCGACCTGCGTGAGCGTGCACGACGTGCGCCCCATGCCGGTCGCCCAAGCCATGACCCGAGTCGCCGAGCACTGCGCCCACCTCGGTCTCGATCTTGACACCATGGGAATCGTTCGCCGGACCCAGGCGCCACAGGAGTAAGAACTCCGGTTTTCTAGCCCCTTGCGGATCGAAGAGGACGATCCACGGTGGGACTGCCACACGATGGGCAACAAGCTCTGAGGTCCCGGAAGCGATCACGAACCGACCCCGTGGGCGAGGCCCGGCGGTCCTGTTCTGGACTGCCGGGCCTCGCGGTGTCCGCAGCACGGACTACCGTGCTTTTCGACAGAAGGGGGAGGGAACCAGGTGGGCGCCACCAGACCGCTCCGTATCAGGGTGCCAAACGAGTTGATGTCCAAAGCGAAGGCCCAACTCGGCAACCACGATGTCTCGGACACGATCGTCGTGCGGTATGCGCTCGCGGTACTCGCGGGCGAAGACCCGGACTGCTGGGCCGTACACCTCCGGCCTGGACCGCCGAGAGATCCACGGTGTGAACGAGGTTAGTCGTCGTCCGAGCTGGAGCGCCGGGACGAGCGGTCGGAGTCGGAATCGTCGCTGCCGTCACGGCTCGACGAGTCCGAGCCCCGGTCGCTGGTGTCCTTCCGATCCGAGTCCGAGTCGCGATTCCGCTTGGAGTCGCTGTCGCCGCTGCGCTTCCTGCGAGATCCGCTCTGCTTCGAGTCCGAGTCGCTACGTCGCGTCTTCGAACCGCTGCCGGACCGCCTGCTACTCGACCCGGAGGACGAGTCCGAACGCGAGTCCGAGCCGGAGTCCGACGAACTCGTGCGCTTCGTGCTGTCGCTGTCCTCGGCCATGGAAACCACCTCCAGTGACGTACGTGTGTGCCGTATTCAGTTGTCACGACATGACGTGGATGCGGAGTGGCCGGTCTCGAACCGATTCCTCCGGCCGGTTTCCGGCGCGTGACGAGGTCGCCGTACTCGCGGCCGGTGTGCACCCACACCGCACTCCTCGCGGAGCACCGCGCCGGTCAAGGTCGCGGCGCTCCGCGTGCTGACAGCCTGGGCAGAGGACACGCGATGATCAGGCGCGTGGACGCCCCTGCAACCAGGCAGCTTTTCTCGTCCCGGCCCTTCACAGCCGGTGCAACGGCTACGCTTCGCAGACGTGGAAACGGGATACTGGGACAAGTTCGGGACATCGATCGACCTGATGACGTGGGCCGATCTTTTCGCCGACCTGGACTACCGCTACGTCGGCAAGAGCCAAATCCGCGAGAACGGGAACGTGCACACCGTCGGGACGATCTGGCTGGGGCACGTCCTCGATCCGCGCGAACCCGCCCACATCTTCGAAACGGCGCTCTTCCCCGCCAATGATCGGTGCCGAGTCCTCCGCCGGTATCCCAGCCTCGACGACGCCGAGCGAGGCCACCGCGAGACGGTCGACGACCTCGCGGCACGGCATCCCGGCGCCGAGGTCGTCGACGTGGCTGCGGACGCCGATCTTCGGCTCGCGTAGCCGCTGCACGGACGGTGGCGCTCGACCCCATCGAGCTACGCCCCGACCGCTAGCGTGCCCTCGTGGACGATCAGCAGACCACCGCGAGGCTGCGGGTCCAGTCAGCCAATGGCGGCTGGTGCGCTCACCGCGGCACAGACACCGACCCGATCGCTCGGCGAGCCGCCTCCGAGCTGCTGGCCGACACACTGGCGGCCTATCGACGAACTCTGATCGACACGGCCGCTCCCGAGGACGAGAGCCGCTGACGCGGCCCATCACCCAGCCCGGCGGCAACGCACGCCAAGACCGGACACTGAAAGATCAACCTAAGGAAGGACGGGGAACGAAATGAACAAGGCTTTGCCGAGCGAATTGGATGACATCTTTCTCGGGAGCGGAGCGCTCTCGTATCCGTGGTATGGGAAAGTCGATATCTCGGATACCCCGGATTCTGGCTGGGTTCTGACGTTCGAGGACTCAGGCGCGGAAGAAGAGCCTGGGGGCGAATACCGGATCACCCACCAAAAGCTGTGGGCAACGATCGCGACCCTTGCAGGCACTGAAGGCAAGGCAGTGCTCGGCGAGGACAGCCGAACGCTCAAGGAGTGCCAGCGCCTCTGCTTCAACGGCGCCGATGATGTCGATTTCGACTCGGACATGGCAGACCGAGTCATCCAAATTGCGGCGTTTGGAGAGGTGCTGTACGGCTAGCTCCAATCGCGACGAGGCGGTGCGAAGTCGATCGCCGTCTCGTCGCCCCGCGCCCATCTCGGAACGTCGACAACCCTCCCATATGTCCACAGTGGTCGCGCCCGGATTCGAACCGGGATTACCCGCACTCCCACGCGTCCGCAGGCGGGCGGCTTGCCGTTAGCCGACACGACCAGCCCGGCGGCGCGCACACGCCCCGGGCCGCCCCGTTTCCACCCGCTCCCCGACGGGCCCTCGCACCACGCGGCCACGGTGCCAGCCGCCAGGCATGCCGGATTCGGGTGTGCGCCCTCCAGCAGAGGCCAGGCGGCAACGAGAGAGGCCGCGCCATCGACCGACCACGCGGGCAAGACGGCGGCGTGGTGCCTTTACGGGACGACGCGGCAGCGGGCGGGCCGGGGGACGTCGAGCAAGCGGACGGGTCAACCCCGGCGCGGGCGGAGATACACCAGACGCGCCCTCGCCCTAGTAATGGGTGCTGAAAAGCTGAAATGGGCACAGATCTGAGTGTGATCTACAACACTAGTTCGTAGTCGGGTCTATGGTGTAAAGCACCAGGAGCAGGGCACCGTAACAACCCCCGAGGGGTGTTACGGGCATCTACTTCTTCGACCTGTACTGTTATGCTTGTTACCGTAGTTACGGTCCAGAACAGGCGGCGAGGGATCTCTTCTATCTACTATTAGAATAGTAATAGATAGAAGAAGAAGAATAACTAAAGGACCCGCCGACCGCCGCGATTACGGATGTCCGGTTCGCCGAACTCCGCCCGCCCCTGGGGCGATCCCCAGACGGCGTAACAACCGTAACAGGCGTAACAGCCCAGCGTACGGCCCCGGACACCCGTAACAGCCCTGGCGCGGTGTTACACCCCGCCGCAACACCCTCCAGCCGGAATGGCCTACACCCCCGCTGCCGCCGCAGCTGGAGTTCCGAATGTGGCGGGGCTGTTTCAGGCAGCTCGATCCCGTCATACCGGGTCGTCATCTTGAGCACTTATCCGAGAGGTGCTAACTGAGGTCAGCTCGATCAGCGCCGGTAATAACGGAGTCAGGGTCTTTACCTTCTGCTTCAGCGCGGCGGATGGAGCCTTCGACTCCGAAGTAGACCGACACACGTGACGTGTCGAGCTTCTTCCCGGGGCGTTGAGCTGGCGCTACCTCAACGAACGTCCCAGCGTTCAACAGTAGGTCACGTTTACCCGCGGTATCTGATTCCTCCCACAGCTCGGCGTACGTCTTCCCCGTGGGTATCTCTTCAACGCCACCGGGAACCGCGTCACTCTGCATCGCCTTAAGGGAAGACAGTCGCTCTTCCAGCTTGGCATACTGCGCCGCGTACCGTTGAGCACCGTCCTCGCCTTTGAAGAGCCCGCGCTCGTACCGGTCAGCCTCTAGGTCCTTCAAAGCTTCCTCAGCCTGCCTGATCTGTGGCGTGAAGTCCTCGGCCGCGCGCATCTCGATCTTCACCACGGGCAAGTGACCGTTGCCACGGAGGAATTCCGAAACGACGTGCTCTTCAAGGGCCTTTCCCGCAACGCTCGGTCCGTAGCACCCAACGGCCTGGCCGGCCTGCCGCTGCTTAAGACGGCCAATGCAGCGGTACCGAGTACGGCCACCCGCCACATAGGTGTACATGCGCCCACCACAGACCGAGCAGAACAAGACACCGCGCAATAACGACGTCCCGACCCGTCGCCGCTCGCTGCGGTCAGCCCGTCGCGACAACTCGTCCTGAAGCGCGTGCCAGGTACGCATGTCCAGGATGGGAGGACGTGTAACCAACGGCAGTCCGTCTGTCCGCAAGATCGGTTTACCGTCTTCGATGACGTAGCCGAGCAACTGTGGGTTTGTCAGCAAACTCCGTAGCGTAGTCGTGTACCACCGCTCCGAATCGCTCCGCTTGCCGTTGGGTTGGCGCGAGTGGTGTCCAGGCGCCGCCACTCCGGCTCTGGTCAGATCCGTGGCGATCTTCATGAGCGATTCCTTCGCCAGGACCCGGTCAACGATCTCGTGAATGACCTTCTCTTCGTCAGGGTTGACCTCCAGCACGCGCCCGGCGCCGTTTGGGTTCGGAACAGCCCGGTAGCCGTACGGCACACGCCCTCCTGTCCAACGCCCTTCGCGACGTAGGTGCTCGTGCGCATTGGCCACTCGTGAGCCGATGGTGTCCGACTCCAGTTCAGCGAACACAGCGATGACCCGAGCCATCGCACGCCCCATCGAAGAGGTGAGGTCTAGAGGCTCCTGCGCGGATGCCAGCGCGACCGACTGAGTCTCAGCGATTTTCATGATCTCGGCGAAGTCGACGGTCGACCGCGCAAGCCTGTCGATCTTGAAGAACACAACCACATCTAGGTCGGCCAGTCGAGCCAAGATCCGCTGGAGCCCGGGACGCTCCAAGCCTCGGGAGAACCCACTCACATCGATGTCTTCCTCGACAGCAACAACCTCCCAGCCACGTGCATCACACAAGGCCTCACACGCCGCCCGCTGACGCTCGGGCGACGTACTCTCGTCGGTGTCCCGTGACAGCCGGACGTAGATGGCCGCGCGCATCCCCGGCCCAGTGGTCACTGGTGTTCCCTTCCGCCTTTGCGCACGAGGCATAGCCTTGGGCGGGGCGGGTGTAGCGGACTCGGGAGCAGCCTCGTGGGTCACGTTACGAACCTATCTGTTGGAGGTATGTGTGTCCTGCTTGATCGTCCAGTCAGACAAGACGCTGCTGCTCGAAGTCGACCACGACCAGGCCGACGAGGCGCGCACCTCCATCGCACCGTTCGCCGAGCTGGAACGCGCCCCCGAGCACGTGCACACCTACCGCATCACGCCGCTGGCGCTGTGGAACGCGCGCGCCGCCGGGCACGACGCGGAACAGGTGGTCGACGGGCTGGTGCGGCACTCCCGCTACCCGGTGCCGCAGGCGCTGCTGGTCGACATCGTCGAGACGATGGGGCGCTTCGGCCGCCTCCAGCTGACCAACCACCCGGCGCACGGCCTGGTGCTGGTCTCGCTGGACCGGGCGGTGCTGGAGGAGGTGCTGCGGAACAAGAAGATCATGCCGATGCTCGGCGCCCGCATCGACGACGACACCGTCGTGGTGCACCCGAGCGAGCGCGGTCGGCTCAAGCAGCTGCTGCTCAAGATCGGCTGGCCCGCCGAGGACTTGGCCGGCTACGTCGACGGCGAGGCGCACCCGATCTCGCTGCACGAGGACGGCTGGCAGCTGCGCGAGTACCAGAAGCAGGCGGTCCAGGCGTTCTGGGCGGGTGGTTCGGGCGTCGTCGTGCTGCCCTGCGGCGCGGGCAAGACGCTGGTCGGTGCGGCGGCCATGGCCGAGGCCCAGGCGACCACGTTGATCCTGGTCACCAACACCGTCGCCGGGCGCCAGTGGAAGCGCGAGCTCGTCGAGCGCACCTCGCTGACCGAGGACGAGATCGGCGAGTACTCCGGGGAGAAGAAGGAGATCCGGCCGGTCACCATCGCGACCTACCAGGTGATCACCCGCAAGTCGAAGGGCGAGTACAAGCACCTGGAGCTGTTCGACTCCCGCGACTGGGGCCTCGTCGTCTACGACGAGGTGCACTTGCTGCCCGCGCCGGTGTTCCGGATGACCGCCGACCTGCAGTCCCGCCGCCGCCTCGGCCTCACCGCGACGCTGGTGCGCGAGGACGGCCGGGAGGGCGACGTCTTCTCGCTGATCGGCCCCAAGCGCTACGACGCGCCGTGGAAGGACATCGAGTCGCAGGGCTGGATCGCGCCGGCCGAGTGCGTCGAGGTGCGGGTCACGCTGACCGACAGCGAACGCCTGGAGTACGCCACGTCCGACGCCGAGGAGCGCTACAAGGTGTGCTCCACGGCCCGCACCAAGGCACCCGTGGTCAAGGCGATCCTGGACCAGCACCCGGGCGAGCCCGCGCTGATCATCGGCGCGTACCTGGAGCAGCTGCACGAACTCGGCGAGGCGCTGGACGCCCCGATCGTCGAGGGGTCCACGAAGAACAAGGAGCGCGAGGCGCTGTTCGACTCCTTCCGGCGGGGCGAGATCAACCGGCTCGTGGTGTCGAAGGTCGCGAACTTCTCCATCGACCTGCCCGAGGCGTCGGTGGCGGTGCAGGTCTCGGGCACCTTCGGCTCCCGCCAGGAGGAGGCGCAGCGGCTCGGGCGGTTGCTGCGCCCGAAGGCCGAGCGGCGGCAGGCCCACTTCTACTCGGTGGTGTCCCGGGACACCCTGGACACCGACTACGCGGCGCACCGCCAGCGGTTCCTGGCCGAGCAGGGCTACGCCTACCGGATCGTCGACTCCGACGATCTGCTCGGCCCGGCGATCCCCGACGCGGGCTGACCGATACCCTCGGCGACGCACCTTTTCAGCTGTCGCCCGAAAGTGTCCGCTCTCGGGTTTGAAGCGGTTAACGTTTCGAACGACCACGCTGCCCGTCGGAGGTACTCGGCCACCGACCGGGCGCGGGTGTCCCGCACGACACTGGAGATCGGATGACCACCGACCAGGAACGCGCCGCAATGGGGGGCGCGCACCGGTTCAAGGGACTCGCGGAGAGCCTGGAACGCCACGCCGGGAAACCGACCGGCGCGGAGCCGCCGAACATCCGCGGTGACAACCGCGGGTACGGCCTGGTGTTCTTCTACTGCGAGCAGTACCACCTGAGCACGGTCATCAGCACCGGCCTGCGCTTCCAGCCGCTCGGTGCCGAACCAGCTCAGGAACTGGCGTGCACCGTCTACAAGGAACAGGCCGAAGCCGCCCGGCACCTGGTGGACCTCACCTCGGAACTGCTCGTCCGGCAGCGCACGCACCTGGTGCCCGACCAGATCGTGCCGAACGAGGAACCGCTGCTGCCGGGCACCGAGTTCCACGGCGTGCTCGCCAGCGGCCACCCGCTGTTCCCGCCGGAGTTCACCAGGTTCACGGATCCGGACGGGATCGAGCAGCTCCAGGTGTTCACCCTGCTGCCGGTGACCCTCGGCGAGCTCAACTTCATCCTCGACCACGGGGTGACCGCGCTGCGCCAGGAGTGGTCCCGCTTCGAGGTCGACGTCTTCGACCTCGGCCGCCCCAGCGTCGCCTGACCTACCGGACCGGGGGTGGTGGTCGGGTGACGGGCGGGCACCGCGGCGCGAAGCGCCTCCATGGGGGGGCGGTGGTCGGGTGACGGGCGGGCGTCATGCCCGAACCACGCCCGCGTCCCCTGGGCACGCCGTTGTGACGCCGGGTTGAAAGGATCGGACCATGGATGCGACCGGGGTGGAGATCGGCCTGTCGGACCTGGACGCGGTCCGGGTGTACGGCCTGCCGATGCGCAGCAGGTTCCGCGGGATCACGGTCCGCTACGGCGTGCTGCTCGGCGGTCCCGCCGGGTGGGGCGAGTTCTGCCCCTTCGAGGATTACGACGACGCCGCGTCCGTGCCGTGGCTGCGGGCCGCCCTGGAGGCGTGCGCCCGTCCGTGGCCGGAACCGGTGCGCGAGAGCATCCCGGTCAACTGCACGGTCCCGGCGGTCGACGCGGAGCGGGCGCGGGCGATCGTGTCCTCGTCCGGCTGCCGCACCGCGAAGGTGAAGGTCGCCGAGCCCGGTCAGGCCCCGGGCGAGGACGTCGAGCGGGTCGCCGCCGTGCGCGACGCGCTGGGCCCGGGCGGCGCGGTCCGGGTGGACGCCAACGCGGCGTGGGACGTCGACACCGCGGTCGCCCGCATCCGCGAACTGGACCGCGCCGCGGGCGGGTTGGAGTACGCCGAGCAGCCGTGCCCGACGGTTGACGACCTGGCCGCCGTCCGCCGCCGCGTCGACGTGCGCATCGCGGCCGACGAGTCGATCCGCCGCGCCGAGGACCCGATGCGCGTCGCCGTCGCCGACGCCGCGGACGTCGCGGTCATCAAGGCCACGCCGCTGGGCGGCGTGCACCGGGCGCTGCGCGTCGCCGAGGCGTGCGGGCTGCCGTGCGTGGTCTCGTCAGCGGTGGAGAGCAGCGTGGGCTTGGCCGCCCAGCTGGCCCTGGCCGGGGCGCTGCCGGAGCTGCCGTTCGCCTGCGGCCTCGGCACGGTGCAGCTCCTGGAGGGCGACGTGGTCGCCGACTCGCTGGTGCCGGTCGACGGCCACCTGCCGGTGCTGCGCCGCCCCCCGCAGCCGGACCCCGCCCTGGTCACGGCGGCGACCCCGCCCGCGGAGGTGCAGCGCCGCTGGCTGGACCGCCTGCACCGGGTCCACGCCCTGCTCACCACCCGCTGAGAGCCCGTCTTCGAACTCGTTTTGGGTGGCGGTGCAGGCAGCGGAACCTCAGCGGCCCGCCCGTCGCTCGACCACCGGAGCCGCTCCCCCTTCCCGGGAGCGGTCTCGGAACCGAAGAGGCCCGGCGGGCATTCACGTCAGGCGCGACGCCGACGGCGGAGGCGGCGCAGGACGAAGAAGACCACCGCGGCGGCGACGGCCACCGGGGCGAGGCGCTTGAGGACCGGGGTGCCCGCGGTGCCGAGGAGGTCGATGGCCTCGTCGGAGGGCATCGAGCCACCGGTGACCACGGCGTCGGCGCGCTGCGCGGGCCGCTCCTCCGCCGCGCTCGACCAGCCGCTCTCCTGCTGCGGCGGGGTGACCCGCCAGCTCGGCTTGCCCCCGGTGCGGGGACCGGACGCGGCGGCCGCGGCGGCGGTTTCGGCGGGCTTGCCGTTGCCGACCGAACCGGCCGCTCCGGACTCCGCGGCGGGTTCGGCCGCCGCCGACGCCGCGCCGGACTCGGCCGCCGCGCCGGACGCCGCCGGGGCCTCCTCCCCGCCCTGGAGCTTCTCGGCGAGGCAGGTCGCGAACTGGTTCAGGATCTTGCCGCCGACCTCGGAGATCAGGCCCCGGCCGAGCTGCGCGGGTTTGCCGGTGACCTTGAGGTCGGTGTCGACGGTGACCGCGGTGCTCTCACCTTCGGGCTGCAGGGTCGCGGTCACGCTGGCCGAGGCGGTGCCGTTGCCGCGGGAGTCCTTGCCGCTGGCGTCGATCACCACGCGCCGCCCGGCCTCGTCGACTTCCTTGAACGTGCCGGTTCCCTTGTAGAGCAGGGTGACCGGACCCAGCTTGACCTTGACCGAGCCGGCGAACTCGTTGCCCTCGGCCTTGGTGAGCGTGGCGCCGGGCATGCACGGTGCGACCCGCTCCGGGTCGAGCAGCGCCCGCCACGCCACGTCGACCGGCGCCGGAACGGTGAAGTGGTGCTGCATCTGCACGGGGTGTCCTCCTGGTTCGACCGGGCTCGGCCCTGCCCGCAGGGCCGCGTGTCGGAAGCATTCACCACCAGCTTCCCAGCCATCCGGGCAACCCGATACCCCGATCGGATCAACCGAGCGGTCCCGGCGGGAGGTTCCGGCCGGGACCGCTCGATCGGCCGCTACTCGCCGACCGCGGCCAGCACCGCGCGACCGGTGAGCACCCGGGCGAGGTGTTCGCGGTAGTCGACGTCGGCGCTGGCGTCGGCCGCCGGGCTGGTGCCCTCGGTCGCGTGCCGAGCAGCGGCCCGGACCGTCTCGGCGGTGGCCGCCTGGCCGACCAGCGCCTGTTCCACCCCGGTCGCGCGCACCGGCGTGGGACCCATGTTGGTCAGGGCGATGCGGGCTTCGGCGATCCGGTCGTCCTCGACCCGCAGTGCGGCGGCGACGCCGACGATCGACCACGCCTGGGCGACCCGGTTGAACTTCTCGTAGTGCGCGCGCCAACCGGTCCACTTCGGCATCCGCACCTCGACGAGGATCTCGTCGGCTTCCAGGGCGGTGGTGAAGATGTCGACGAAGAAGTCGGCGGCGGGCACGGTGCGCCGCCCGGACGGCCCGGCCAGCACCATCTCCGCGTCGAGCGCGAGCGCCGGGGCGAGCAGGTCGCCGGCCGGGTCGGCGTGCGCCAGCGAACCGCCGAAGGTGCCGCGGTGGCGCACCTGCGGGTCGGCGACGGTGCGGGTGGCCAGCGCGATCAACTCGGCGTGGTCGCGGACGAGCGGGTCCCGCATGACCTCGTGATGGGTCGTCATGGCCCCGATGACCAGCGATCCGCCCTCCTCGCGGACGCCGCGCAACGCGGCGACCCCGCCGAGGTCGATGACGACGCTCGGGTCGGCGAGCCGCATCCGCAGCACCGGCAGCAGGCTCTGGCCGCCGGCGAGGACCTTGGCGTCCTCGCCCGCCTCGTGCAGCGCCGCCACCGCTTCCTCCACAGTGGACGGTGCGATGTAGTCGAACTGGGCGGGGATCACCGCGCACCTCCCGGGGTGTCGTCACTGCGGCCTTCGGCGGCGGTGCCCGGGGACGAAGGCCGGACCGAACCGAGGCCGCCGCCGGATTCCGGTGCCGTGACACCGCTTTCCCGAGCACCGGTGATCGCCCGCCACACGCGCTGCGGCGAGCACGGCATCTCGACGTCGTCGACGCCGAAGTGGCGGATGGCGTCGACGACCGCGTTCACCACGGCGGGCGTGGACGCGATGGTGCCCGCCTCACCGACCCCCTTGACGCCCAACGGGTTCGACGTCGCGCGGGTCTCGGTGCGGTCGGTGACGAACTCGGGCAGGTCGGCCGCGGACGGGACCAGGTAGTCGGCCAGCGTCGCGGTGGTGAGGGTGCCGCTCTCGTCGTGCACCGCCTCCTCGAACAGCGCCTGCGCGATGCCCTGGGCGAGTCCGCCGTGCACTTGGCCCTCCACGATCAGCGGGTTGACCACGGTGCCGACGTCGTCGACGCAGACGTACCGGCGGATCCGCACCTGCCCGGTCTCGGTGTCCACTTCGGTCGCGCACAGGTGCGTGCCGTGCGGGAACGAGAAGTTCTCCGGGTCGAAGGTGGCCTCCGCGTCCAGGTTGGGCTCCACGCCCTCGGGCAGGTCGTGCGCGGCGAACGCGGCGAGCGCGATCTCGCCGAGCGCGGTGCCCCGGTCGGTGCCGCGCACGCCGAACCGACCGCCGGTGAACTCCAGGTCGTCCTCGGAGCATTCGAGCAGGTGGGCGGCGATCCGCCGGGCCTTCTCGACGACCCGGTCGGCCGCGCTGACCACGGCCATGCCACCCACCGCCAGCGACCGCGACCCGTAGGTGTCCAGCCCGCGCGGCGAGCTCTGCGTGTCGCCGTGGATGATCTCGACGTCCTCGAACGGCACCCCGAGCCGGTCGGCGACGATCTGGCTCCACGACGTCACGTGCCCCTGCCCGTGCGGCGACGTGCCGGTGACGACCTCGACCTTGCCGGTCGGCAGCACGCGGACGGCGGCGTGCTCCCAGCCGCCCGCGCCGTACGACAGCGAACCCAGCACCCGGGACGGCGCCAGACCGCACATCTCGGTGAACGTGGAGATCCCGATGCCCAGCTGCACCGGGTCGCCGCGGCGGCGCCGCTCGGCCTGCTCCTCGCGGAGCTGGTCGTAGCCGAACAGCTCCATCGCCCGGTCGGTCGCCGCCTCGTAGTTCCCGGAGTCGTAGGTGAGCCCGGAAACGGTGTCGTAGGGGAACTCCTCGTGCGCGATCCAGTTCTTCCGCCGCACCTCCATCGGGTCCATGCCGATTTCGGCGGCGAGCTCGTCCATCATCCGCTCGATCGCGAACGTCGCCTCCGGACGCCCGGCGCCCCGGTAGGCGTCGGTGGGCGTCTTGTCGGTGAACACGTTGGTGCAGCTGAAGTGGTACGCCGGGATCTTGTAGATCGCGTTGAACATGAACGCGCCCAGGATCGGCACGCCTGGCGTGACCAGCCGCAGGTAGGCACCCATGTCGGCGAGCAGTTCGACCTTGAGCCCGGTGATCGTGCCGTCCCGCCGCGCGGCCATCGACAGCTTCTGCACCTGGTCCCGGCCGTGGTGCGCGGAGACCATCGTCTCCGAGCGGGTCTCGGTCCACTTCACCGGCCGACCGAGCCGCCGGGCCAGCAGGAAGGTCAGCACCTCCTCGGGCGTGACCTGCAACTTGCCGCCGAACCCGCCGCCGACGTCCGGGGCGATGACGCGGATCTTCTGCTCGGGCACGCCCAGGGTCGTGGCCAGCATCAGCCGCAGGATGTGCGGCACCTGGGTCGCCGACCACATGGTGATCTGCTCGCCGGTCGGGTCGACCAGCACCGAGCGGGGCTCCATGAACGCCGGGATCAGCCGCTGCTGCCGGAAGGTCCGGTCGACGCGCACCTCGGCATCGGCCAGCGCCTGCTCGACGTCACCGCCGGTGCCCGCCTGCGCGGAGTCGAAGGTCCAGGTGGCGTTGCGGTTGGTGCCGAGCTCCCGGTGCACCAGCGGGGAGTCCTCGCGCAGCGCGGACTCCATGTCCAGCACCACCGGCAGGTCCTCGTAGTCGACGTCGATGACGTCCAGCGCGTCCCGCGCCTCGGCAGCGCTGCGCGCCGCCACCACGGCCACCGCCTCCCCGGCGAAGCGGACCTCGTCGACGGCCAGCGACGGCGCCGCCGGTGACTTCATGTCCTCGGTGATCGGCCACGCGCACGGCAGGCTGCCCTGCTCGTCGGCGACGTCGCGGCCGGTGAGCACCGCCTGCACACCGGGCATCCGGCGGGCCTGCTCGGTGTCGATGGAGGTGATCCGGGCGTGCGCGACGGGGCTGCGCAGGAACGCCAGGTGCAGCATGCCCGGCAGCGCCATGTTGTCGGTCCAGCGGGTGCGGCCGGTGATCAGCCGCGCGTCCTCCTTGCGCCGGCGGGCGCGCCCCAGTTCCGGTTCCAGCACGGATGTCATGACTGGCGGCCTCCCGTCACCTCGGTGCGCTGGTCGGCGGGCGTGCGCGGCGCCGGGGTGTCCTCGGTGTGCTCCGCGGCCGGTCCGGCGCCCGGCTGCATGCGGTGCGCGGCGTCGCGCACCGCGCGCACGATGTTCTGGTACCCGGTGCAGCGGCAGAGGTTGCCCTCCATGCCCTCGCGGATCCGCTGCTCGTCCGGGTCCGCCTCCTCGGCGAGGAGGTCGAGCGCCTGCATGATCATCCCGGGGGTGCAGAACCCGCACTGGAGCGCGTGGTTGTCGTGGAACGCCTGCTGCACCGGGTGCAGCCGACCGTCGCGGGCGAGACCTTCGATCGTGGTGACGTCGTGCCCGTCGGCCTGCACGGCCAGCACGGAGCACGACTTCACGCTCTGGCCGTCGAGGTGGACGGTGCAGGCCCCGCAGTTGCTGGTGTCGCACCCGACGACGGTGCCGACCTTGCCCAGCCGTTCTCGGAGGTACTGCACGAGGAGCATGCGTGGTTCGACGTCATCGGTGTAGGACGTGCCGTCTACGTGGACGGTGATGCGCGGCATTGGGCCTCCTCGGTGTCTTGCGGACACCCGCACCGTCGCCGGAATCGGCCCCCGGTGCGCGGACGTTCGGGAGCGAGTTGCTCCGCACGGGTGACGTGCGTCACCCCACCAGAGCCTGCTACGCCGAACGGGCGTGGGCAAGAGCGCTCACGGGTGATGGTGGATCGGCCCCGCGATCTCCGAGAGCCGCACGCCGCGACCGCCCCAGCGCAGCGCGATGAGCTCGGCGGCGATGGACACCGCGGTCTCCTCCGGGGTGCGCGCGCCGAGGTCCAGGCCGATCGGCGAGGCCAGCTTCGCCAGTTCCTCCTCGGTGAGCCCCTGCTCCCGCAGCCGCCGCACCCGGTCGTCGTGGGTGCGGCGCGATCCCATCGCGCCGACGTAGCCGAGGCCCTGCCGCAGCGCCACCTCCAGCACCGGCACGTCGAACTTCGGGTCGTGGGTGAGCACCATGACGGCGGTCCGCTCGTCCAGCCGCCCCGCCTCGGCCTCGGCGGCCAGGTAGCGGTGCGGCCAGTCCACGACCACGTCGTCCACCCCGGGGAACCGGCTGTGCGTGGCGAACACCGGCCGCGCGTCGCACACCGTGACGCGGTAGCCGAGGAACGCGCCCATCCGCGCCATCGCGGCGGCGAAGTCGATCGCGCCGAACACCAGCATCCGCGGCGGCGGCTCGAAGGAGTTGACGAACACCCGCAGCCCCTCGCCGCGCCGCTGCCCCTCCGGGCCGTACTCGATGACCCCGCTGCGCCCGCTGGCGAGCATGCCGCGCGCGTCGTCGACCACCGCGTCGTCCAGCCGCCGCGAGCCCAGCCCGCCGCTGGTCCGGTCGCGCCACACCAGCAGGTGCCCGCCGATCCGCGACTCGTCGGGGTGCTCGACGACGGTCACCACCGCCACCGGTTCCTCGGCGCGCACCGACTCGGCGACCGCGTCGAGTTCCGGGAACGTCTCGCGGTCCACCCGCTCGACGAACACGTCGAGGATGCCGCCGCAGGTCAGTCCGACGGCGAACGCGTCGTCGTCGCTGACGCCGTAGCGCCGCAGCCGCGGCTCGTCGCCCTCCAGGACCTCGGTGGCCTCCTGGTACACCGCTGACTCGACGCATCCGCCGGAGACGCTGCCGACCGCCTCGCCGTCGGCGGTGACCAGCATCGCCGCGCCCGGTGGCCGCGGCGCCGAGCGGAACGTGGCGACCACCGTCCCCATGCCGACCTTCTCCCCGGACTCCCAGCGCTTGGTCAGCTCGTCCAGCACGTCACGCACAGCGCACCTCCTCCTCGCCCGGCTGCGCCAGCCGCCGCACCCAGGACCACACGTCTTCCAGCGACCGCAGGGTGTGCCCGGCGACCAGCCGGTCCACGTGCGGCATCGCGGCCACGATCCCGGACTGCACCGGCCGGTAGCCCTCGTGCCCGGCGTGCGGGTTCGCCCAGATCACTCCGCGCGCCAACCGCCGCAGGCGGCGCATCTGCTCGGCGAGCACCGACGAGTCGCCGCGCTCCCAGCCGTCGGAGAACAGCACGACGACCGATCCGCGTGCGATGCCGCGCTGCCCCCACCGGTCCAGGAACGCCCGCAGCGTCTCGCCGAGCCGCGTGCCACCGGAGAAGTCCGGCACCGCCCGCGACGCCGCCGCCAGCGCGCGGTCCGGGTCGCGTTGCCGCAGTTGCCTGCTGACCCGCGTCATGCGGGTACCCAGCGTGAAGACCTCGGTGCTCGCCGGGGAACGCCGCACCACGACGTGCGCGAAGCGCAGCAGCGCGTCGGCGTACGGGCTCATCGAGCCGGAGACGTCGACCAGCAGCACCACCCGCCGGGGGCGCCGGGACCGGCGGCGGCGCGGCAGCCGCACCGGCTCGCCGCCGGAGCGCAGCAGTTCCCGCATGGTCGCGCGCGGGTGCAGCGCACCGCGCCTGCTGGGGCGGTGCCGCAGCGCGGGGCGCGACGGCGGGTCCGGGCGCAGCACCGCGAGCATCCGGCGCAGGTGTTCGCGCTCCTGCTCGCCGAGTTCCGCGAGGTCGCGGCGGCGCAGCACCTCCGCGTCGCTGGCCGCGGCGGCGAGCGGCTCGTCCGCCTCGTCCTCGCCCTCGCCGTCGGCGGCGGTGAGCGCGGCGATCCGGGCCGGGCGCGGCAGCGGGCGCCCCTCGGGGGGTCCGGGCATCGCGGCGCCGCCGAACCAGCAGGCGAAGGCCGCGTCGTAGCGCGGCAGGTCGTCCGGGTCGGAGCAGAGCGTGAGCCGCCCGGCCCAGTACAGGCCGTCGTGGTCGTCGAGACCGACCTGCTCGGCGGCGGTCAGGAACGCCTGGACGCGGGCGGGACCGCAGCTCATGCCGGAATGCCGCAGGGCGCGGGCGAACCCGACCAGACCGGTGATGGTCCCGTCCATCGCGTTCTCCCCTCTACAGCACCCCGGCCGCGCGCACCCGGTCGGCGTCCTCGCGGTACTTCAGCACCGCGCCGAGCGTCGTCGCCGCGACCTCGGTGTCCAGTTCCGCCCGGTCCAGCGCGAGCAGCGCCTGCGCCCAGTCCAGCGCCTCGGCCACTCCGGGCGGCTTGAGCAGCTCCATCCGCCGCATCCGCTGCACCGCGGCGGCCACCTGCTCGGCCAGCCGCCCGTCCAACCCGGGCAGCCGCCGCCGCAGGATCGCCACCTCGCGCGCCAGGTCCGGGTGCTCCAGCCAGTGGTAGAGGCAGCGCCGCTTGAGCGCGTCGTGCACCTCCCGCGTCCGGTTCGACGTCAGCACCACGATCGGCGGCTCCGACGCCTTCACCACTCCGAACTCCGGGATGGTCACCGAGTATTCCGACAGCACCTCCAGCAGGAACGCCTCGAACTCGTCGTCGGCCCGGTCGATCTCGTCGACCAGCAGCACGCACGGCGCGTCCTGCAACGCGCGCAACAGCGGTCGGGCGAGCAGGAACCGCGGCGTGTACAGCGAGGACTCCGCGGACTCGACGTCGAGCTGGCCACCGGACGCCGCCTCCAGGGTGCGCAGGTGGAGCAGCTGGCGCGGGAAGTCCCAGTCGTAGAGCGCCTGCGCGGCGTCGATGCCCTCGTGGCACTGCAACCGGATCAGCTCCACGCCGAGCACCGCGGCCAGCGCGTGCGCCAGCGCCGTCTTGCCGGTGCCGGGTTCGCCCTCGCACAACAGCGGGCGTCGCATCCGCATCGCCAGGAACGCCGCCGTGGCGATGCCGTCGTCGGGCAGGTAGCCGGTCCGGTCCAGCGCCGCCGCCACCTCGTCCGGGGACTTCATGTCGAACGCGTCTTCCACCGCCATGCGCCGAGCGTATGCCACCGGACCCCCGGGAGCCGATCATCCGATCTTGGTCGGGGCCCCCGTAGGATCACCGCGGGCAGCGAGCAGGAGGTGCGCATGAGCCGGTTCGCTCGGTTCCCCGAGCACGTCGAGAAGCACATCGGCCGGGTCCGGGGCGCGGACGGCCGCGAGACCGGTGGCCGGGTCCGCGGGTACCACCTCGTCTACTGCGACCACCACGACGGCGCGCACGTCTCGGTGCTGACCAGCGGCCTGCGGGACAAGACCGCCGGGGCCCCGCTGCCGCAGGAACTCGTGTGCACCCTGCGCGCCGACCAGGAGCACTACGCCAAGCACCTCACCGGCGTGGTCGCGGAACTGCTCACCGAGTCCGACAGCCGCGTCGGCTACGGCGCGCTGATCATGAACGACCGGGTGCTGCTGCCGGGCACGGAGGTGGCAGGCGCCCTGGCCGCCCCGCACCCCTACCTCGGCGACGAGTTCGACGTGCTGCTGGCCGACGACGGCACACCGGTGCTCCAGCTGATCACGCTCGTCCCGATCAGCCGCGGCGAGGCGCAGCTGGTGGCGCGCCACGGCCGCGACGCGCTCTACGACCGCTGGGAGCAGCGGGCGTTCGACCTCCTCGACATCCACCGCCCCACCGCCGCCTGACCGCCCGGGCGCGACATCGGGGACGGTTCCGGGTCCGCTCCGGGTTCAGCCCGGAGGTCTCCGGCGCGGCCGGGGCGGAGGCTGGGGGCATGGTCGACAACGACATCCCCGCCGACGGCGGCGCCGCACGGCGGTTCCGCCGCCGCAGGCACGACTCGATGATCGCCGGGATCTGCAGCGGAGCGGGCAGCGCACTGGGCGTCGACCCGACGATCGTGCGGGTCGTCCTGGTCACCGCGACGCTGCTCGGCTTCGGCACCGGGATCCTGATCTACCTGGTGTGCTGGCTCCTCGTGCCCGAGGAGTGAGGGCTCAGCGCATCGTCGGGGCCTGCTGGACGAACACGTCGAGCACCCCGTCGGCGACCTTCACCGGGCCCTGCGGGCGGCTGCGACCGGGCACCGTGCGGATCTGCCCGGCCTGCGCGGCCAGCCGACCGGCCTCGGCGAACCGGTCGGACGCCTTGGCCTCGGCACCGTCCGCCCTGGCCTGCAAACCGTCCACAGTGGCCACGAGCGCGCCGCCCCAGAGCGAGGTGGCGTCCAGCCACGGTCCGGCGTCGGAGACGAAGTCCGCCGGTGCGCCCGCCCGGATGCGGTCCGGGGCGCTGCGCACCGCCTCCGCGTAGCCGCGCAGGTCGCGCACCGCTCCCGCGCGGTCACCGCGCTGCCACGCGGTGCGGAAGTCGTCCAGCCGCCGCGCCAGCTCGGGCGCCGGGGGCAGCCACGGACGCCCGCTCGCCAGCGGCGCCATGTGCTCCAGGTCGAAGAACACCATGAGCGCGTCGGCGGTCTGCGGATCGGCGGTCAGCGCCGGGCGGCCGCCCGCGGAGCGCTGCCCGGCGAGGTAGTCGGCGGCGGCGCGCCACGCCCGCTGCGGGTCGAACCCCTCGTCGTTCCAGGCGAAATCGGCGGCACCGAGCTCGACGACCTTGCTGGCCGCGGCCTGGTTCATCGGGTTCACCACGTCGCCGCCGACCTGCTCGCTCAGGCCGCGCTCCCGCTTCTCGTACGGGCCGAGCAGGATGCGGCCGACGGACTTGTCGAAGTCGTTGACCGGGTAGTTGTCCCACAGCACCGGCTTGCGGCCCCACACCTTCTGGGCCTGCTGCGCGTCGGAGACGGTGATCTGCTTGGGGATCACCCCGTCCCCGGTCCACATCACCTGCACCTGGGGGTCCAAAGCGGACCGGATCGCCGACTTGTACGCCGAGTCGTCCACATCGGAGTACTCGGTGGACACCGTCAGCAGCGGCGAGACGCCCGGGTGGGTGGCCACGAACTCCCGCTGCACCCGGTTGAGCAGGTCGGCCTGCGCGCGCCCGGCGGCGCCCTCCGACGGCGCCCCGTAGGCGGCCTGGTCCTGGTCGCAGTTCCACCGGGTGTAGGAGATGTCGTCCAGCGGCACGGAGAAGTCGCGCACCCCGGAGTCGTACATGGCCTGGAGCTTCGCCTCCAGCGCCTGGAAATCGGCCGGGTTGCTGTAGCAGATCGAATTGCCCGGCGAGAGCGCGAAGGTGAACTTCACGTGGTGCGCGCCGGCCTGCCGGATCAGTTCCTGGACCTGGGCCAGCTTGTCCGGCGGGTAGGGCTCGCGCCACCGCTCGCGGTGGTAGGGGTCGTCCTTCGGCGCGTAGATGTAGGTGTTCATCTTGACGTCGCCGTAGAACGCCAGCTGGTCCATCCGGTCCTGGTGGGTCCACGGGGGTCCGTAGAAGCCCTCGATGGTGCCGCGCAGCGGCATCGACGGGTGGTCGACGATGCCGACCCCGGCGATCCGGCCGGGCGAGGCGAGCTGTCGCAGCGTCTGCACCCCGTAGTAGGCGCCCGCGGCGTCCGAAGCGCCGATGAACACCGCCGGGTCGCCACCGGCGTGCGCGGCCAGCGCGTAGCCCTCCGGCGGCATCGGCGCGGGAGCGTCCAGGTGCACGTCCTGCAGGCCCTTGACGACCGTCGGCGAGACCCGGTCGCCGATGCGCACCCGCATCGACACGTCCACGGTCGGCGGGCCGGGTTCGCGGACCACGACGTCGCCCGCCCCGGCCATCCGCAGCACCTGGACGGCGAGGTCCCTGGTCTGCTGGTCGACCAGCGGGTCGACGACCACCTCGACCTTGCCGTGCACGTGGACGTCGTCACCGAGCCGCGTCATCTGCTGCGGCTGCGGCGTCACCCGCGGCAGCCCGGAACCGGGCAGGCTCGGCGACTCGGTGCCGCTGGGCGGAGCCGGCGGAGCGGGCGCCGGCGGCGTGTTGCTGCAACCCACCAGCACGACACCGAGCAGCGCCACCACCGCCGCGCTGCGCCTGGCCCTTCGGACGATCATGCCCCGCGCCTCCTCGCATCCACCGTTCCAGGAGATCACACGCCGTCGCGGGATCAGGCGTCGACCAGCGAACGCCAGGCGCGGACCTCGTCGGCCAGCACCGGACCGGTCCCGCTCCCGGCCCGGACGGCGGAGCCGACGTGGAACGCGAACACCCCCGCCTCGCGCAGGTCGGGGACGTGTTCGGCGCGCAGACCGCCTCCGACCAGCAGTGTCACTTCCTCGATGTCCTGCTGCCCGGCGATCTCCCGGAGGGCGCCCAGGCCCTCGTCGACGCCGTCGGGACCGCCCGCGGTGAGCACCGCGTCGGGTCCGAGCGACACCGCGTGGTTCCACGCCATCCGGTACTGCGCGGCGTGGTCCACGGCGCGGTGGAAGGTCCAGGGGCAGCCGCGCAGCTCGGCGGTCACGTCGCGGGTCGCCCCGACGTCGACCTGCCCGTGGTCGTCCAGGAAGCCGAGCACGAACTCGCGCGCCCCGGCCTCGCGCACCCGCGCGGCGCTGCGGCGCAGGCCGTCGACGTCGCCCGCGGCGAACCCGGTGTCGTCGCGGATCATGACCCGCACCGGCAGGTCGGTCGCGGCGAGCACGCTGCGGACGGTGGCCGGGTCGGGCGTGAGCCCGTCGGCCCGGCGGTCGCGGACGAGTTCCAGCCGGTCCGCCCCGCCCTCCTGCGCGGCGACCGCGTCGGCCGCGTCGACGACGATCACTTCCAGCAGAGCACTCATACCCGCACCGTACTCACAGCCCACCGGCAGGTCCGGGAGGCAGCCCGGGCAAGCCGAAGGGCCGCCCCCGTGCGGGGACGGCCCTTCGCAGCCTGGACCCTGGCAGGTCGGCGGAACGGATCAGAAGTCCATGCCGCCCATGCCGCCGGTCGGGTCGGCGCCGGCACCGGCCTTCTCCTTCTCCGGCTTGTCCGCGACCACGGCCTCGGTGGTCAGGAACAGCGCGGCGATGGAGGCGGCGTTCTGCAGCGCCGAGCGGGTGACCTTGGTCGGGTCGAGAACGCCCGCGGCCAGCAGGTCCTCGTACTCGCCGGTCGCGGCGTTCAAGCCGTGGCCCGCGGTCAGGCCCTTGACCTTCTCCGCGACGACGCCACCCTCCAGGCCGGCGTTGATCGCGATCTGCTTCAGCGGGGCCTCGACGGCCAGCTTCACGCTGTTGGCGCCGGTCGCCTCGTCGCCCTCCAGCTTGAGGCCGTCGAAGGCGGTCTGGGCGGCCTGCAGCAGGGCGACGCCACCACCGGCGACGATGCCCTCCTCGACGGCGGCCTTGGCGTTGCGGACCGCGTCCTCGATGCGGTGCTTGCGCTCCTTGAGCTCGACCTCGGTCGCCGCACCGGCCTTGATGACGGCCACGCCGCCGGCCAGCTTGGCCAGCCGCTCCTGCAGCTTCTCGCGGTCGTAGTCGGAGTCGGAGCGCTCGATCTCGGCGCGGATCTCGTTGACCCGGCCGGAGATCTGCTCGTCGTCACCGGCACCCTCGACGATGGTGGTCTCGTCCTTGGTGACGACGACCTTGCGGGCCTTGCCCAGCAGGTTCAGGTCGGCGTTCTCCAGCTTGAGGCCGACCTCCTCGCTGATGACCTGGCCGCCGGTCAGGATGGCCATGTCCTGCAGCATCGCCTTGCGGCGGTCGCCGAAGCCCGGAGCCTTGACGGCGACGGACTTGAAGGTGCCGCGGATCTTGTTGACGACCAGGGTGGCCAGCGCCTCGCCCTCGACGTCCTCGGCGATGATCAGCAGCGGCTTGTTGGCCTGCATGACCTTCTCCAGCAGCGGGAGCAGGTCCTTGACGTTGGAGATCTTCGAGCTCAGCAGCAGGATGTACGGGTCGTCCAGCGACGCCTCCATCCGCTCCGAGTCGGTCACGAAGTACGGCGAGATGTAGCCCTTGTCGAAGCGCATGCCCTCGGTGAGCTCCAGTTCGAGCCCGAAGGTGTTGCTCTCCTCGACGGTGATGACGCCTTCCTTGCCGACCTTGTCCATCGCCTCGGCGATCAGCTCACCGATCTGGCGGTCGCCGGCGGAGATGGCGGCGGTGGCGGCGATCTGGTCCTTGGTCTCGATCTCCTTGGCGTTCTTGAGCAGCTGCTCGGCGATCGCCTCGGTGGCCTTCTCGATGCCCCGCTTCAGGGCGATCGGGCTGGCGCCGGCGGCGACGTTGCGCAGCCCCTCGCGCACCAGCGCCTGGGCCAGAACGGTGGCGGTGGTGGTGCCGTCACCCGCGACGTCGTCGGTCTTCTTCGCGACCTCCTTGACCAGCTCGGCCCCGATCTTCTCCCACGGGTCTTCGAGCTCGATCTCCTTGGCGATGGAGACGCCGTCGTTGGTGATGGTCGGCGCGCCCCACTTCTTTTCGAGCACGACGTTCCGGCCCTTCGGGCCGAGCGTCACCTTGACGGCGTCGGCGAGGGTGTTCATGCCGCGCTCAAGACCGCGGCGGGCGTCCTCGTCGAACGCGATCATCTTGGCCATTGCGGTGTGGTCCTCCACCTGTCGGACGCCGCGGAGGTGGATCACCCCACGGCAGGACTCTGCTCGGCCAGGCTCGGTGCCCGCGACGGACGACCGCACCGACGACACCGCCCCGTGGCGCCGCCGGGAACGGCCTCACCGTCCCGACCTGGCACTCAACCTTGCTGAGTGCCAATACCGTGTTTAGCACTCCCACCCGACGAGTGCAAGCGAGGCCCCCACCCGGCTGACGGCAGCCCGGCACGACGACGAGCGACCGCGGCGCGAGGGGTTCCGCCACCCCCGCGCACCACGCGGACGCAGCCGTCCGGGCTAGTTCCCGACCGTGGGGACCGACGTGGGCAGATCGTTCTGGTTGTACGCGGGCGTCTCGGGCGCCGTGGTGCGCGACGGGCCGCCGGACCCGATCGATCCGGCCATGGCGACGAACACACCGATGATCACGGCCAGCGCGACGACCACGAGGATCGGTACGAGCCAGCGCGCGGTGCCACCGCCGCGGGTGGCGAACGACGACGACCCGGCGGGCATCGGCGGGCGCAGCCGCACCGGTTCCCCGCCGACCGGGGGCCGCGGCCCCTGCGGGTACTGCTGCGGCGAGTAGGGCGGCGGACCGGGCGGGTAGGGCTGCACGGGCTGCGGCCCGGACATCGGTCCGGGCGCCCTCTCCGGACGCGCGGGCTGGGCGGGCGGCGGCGGGTCCACTCCGGCCGGGCCGAGCGCGGCGCGGGCCGCGGCGATCAGCTCGCGGCAGGTGTCGTAGCGCTGGTCGGCCCGCTTGGCCATGCCCCGGCGCAGCACCTCGTCGATCCCGTGCGGCAGCACGATGAACGAGGTCGCGGTCGGCGGTTCGGCACCGAGGTGCCCCTGGATGACCTCCTGCACCTGCCCCTGGAACGGCGGACGGCCGGTCAGGCAGGCGAACAGCATGCACGCCAGCGCGTAGAGGTCGGTGCGACCGTCCACCGGTTCGCCGCGCAGGTGTTCCGGCGCGGCGTAGGTCGGCGAGCCGAGGAAGTCGCCGCTGCTGGTGCGGTGCCCGGTGGCGCCTCGCCGGGTGAGTCCGAAGTCGGCGAGGTAGACGTGCTCGTGCGCCGATTCCCGGCTGGTCACCAGCACGTTGGCCGGTTTCAGGTCCAGGTGCACCAGTCCCCGCTCGTGCAGCATGTCGAGCGCTTCGGCGACCTGGCCGAGCAGTTCGAGCGCGCGGTGCGGCGAGATCGGGCCGTCCTTGATCAGACTGGCCAGGTCGGAACCGTCGACCAGGCGCATCGCGATGTAGAGCATGCCGTCGACTTCGCCGAAGTCGTACAGCGGCACGATGTTCGCGTGGTCGATCGCGGAGGTGTTGCGCGCCTCGTCGACGAACCGCTCGCGGAACTCGGCGTCACCGGTGATGTGCTCGCCCATGACCTTGAGCGCGACCTTGCGACCGAGCCTGACGTCGGTCGCCTTGTACATCACGCTCATCCCGCCGCGGCCGAGCACTCCGTCGATCTTGTAATGGCCGAGGCGCCGCCCGGTGAGGTCTTCCGACACGCGGCAAAGCCTAACGTCCGCGGATCACGTCGTGGTGCGTTCCCGCCGAGCCGTTGGCGGGCCGTGACGCACTGCGGCCCGGCTCGGTACCGAGCCGGGCCGCCTGCCGTCTGGTGTTCTTCAGGCCATCTTGCGGACGCCGTCGGCCTGGGTGCGACCGTCCCGGCCCGCTTTCACCTCGAACTCGACCCGATCGCCCTCGGAAAGGGTGCGGAATCCCGGCATGTTGATCGCGGAGTAGTGGACGAACACGTCGGACCCACCGTCAGTCGCGATGAACCCGTAGCCCTTCTCCGAGTTGAACCATTTGACCGTGCCGACCGCCACGGCGTCCTCCTCATGAAAACGATGCACGACGCTTCAAGCGTCGCTGGAGCAACGGCCACGCTACCGGAGAAACCAGGTCTCGTCGCGGGTTCGGCAATGCAACTTTTCCGCGAAACACTGGGCCGAACGGGTGTTTTCCACGGCCACGGTCAGTCATCGGAACCAATGCGTCCCCCGGCCGCAGCAATTTCCTTGCGCCGTCGGCCAATAACGCGTAGGCGCATCAGGAACGCGCGCCGAGTCCGTTCACGCGCAGCCAGTCGACCAGTTCGCGCGGATTCCGGGTCTGGGTGAGCACCTGGCCGGGACCGGCGAAATCGAACACCAGCCCCGCACCGCTCTTCAGCGACTGCGCCACTCCCTGCTGCGCCTGCCGCAGGCGACTCTGGACGGTGTCGGCGTAGGCGACCACGTGTCCGGTGTCGATCGTGACGTACTCGCCGGGCTGCAGGGTCACCACGTCCAGCGCGCCGTAGCAGGACACCACCACCGGCCCCTGTCCGGTGGTGTGCGTGAGGAATCCGCCCTCACCGCCGAAGAGGTTCCGGAACCCGCCCCACTTCGTCTCCAGCGACACGGTGCTCGCCGAAGCCAGCCAGCAACCGCGGGTCACGCACCAGCCGGTGCGACCGTCCAGTTCGAGCACGTGCAGATCGCCGGGCAGCTTCGGCGCCACGTCCACCCAGCCGCCCTGCTGCGGGGCGGTGCAAGTGGACGCGAAGAACGATTCGCCGGCCAGCGCCGCCCGCGCCAGCGACTTCAGCAACCCGCCCTGGGCCCGCGACTGCGCGGTGACGCCGTAGCTGGTGGCCAACATCGCACCGGACTCGATCCGCACCGGTTCGCCGGGCGCGAGCACCAGCCGCGCCACTCCGAACGACGGCGTGTGACGGGTCCGTACCTGCACGTGGCGACCTCCTTCGACCGGATGAAGTCTGCCACGCGGCCGAATGCGGTGTTTTCCACGCCGGTGGGGACAGCGGGCGGTCCGATGACCGATGATCGGGGCGTGTCGAACGGAACCGAAACCCCCGACCTGACCGCGGTGGCCGACCACCAGGCCCGCATCGCAGCCCTGCTCACGACGACTCCGGTCGAGTCCCGACCGGTGGCGGAGTGCCTGGGCCTGGCGCTGGCCGAGGACGTGGTGTCCCCGATCCCGCTGCCGCCGTTCGACAACTCCGCGATGGACGGTTACGCACTGCGCTCGGTCGACGTCGCCGAGGCCGCCGAGGACCAGCCCGTGGAGCTGCCGGTGTCCGAGGACGTCCCGGCGGGCCGGATCGACGTGCCGCCGCTGCAACCGGGCACCGCGCACCGGATCATGACCGGCGCGCAGATGCCGTCCGGGGCGGACGCGGTGGTCCCGGTGGAACGCACCGACGGCGGCACCGAGCGGGTCCGGGTGCGCGCCTCCGCGCAGCCGGGAGCGCACGTGCGGCGCGCGGGCGAGGACGTGACGACCGGTGCGACGGTGATCCCGGCGGGCGCGACGCTGACCCCGGCGCGGCTGGGGCTGGCCAGCGCGGTCGGCATCGAGACCCTGCGGGTGCGCCGCCCGGTGCGGGTGCTGGTGCTGTCCACCGGGTCCGAGCTGGTGGCGCCGGGTTCCCCGCTGCGCCCGGGGCAGATCTACGAGTCGAACGGGCTGATGCTGGCCACCGCGGTGCGCGCGGCGGGCGGCGAGGCCCGGCTGCTGCGGTTCGTGCCCGACGACGTGCAGGCGTTCCACACCGCGCTCGCGCCGCACCTGGACTCCACCGACCTCGTGCTCACCTCCGGCGGGGTCAGCGCCGGCGCCTACGAGGTGGTCAAGGACGCGTTGCGGGGCAACGGCATCGAGTTCACCAAGGTCGCGATGCAGCCGGGCATGCCGCAGGGCGCGGGCCGCTACCGCGGCGGTCCGACGGTGGTGACGCTGCCCGGGAACCCGGTCAGCGCGATGGTGTCCTTCGAGGTCTTCGTGCGCCCGGCGCTGCGCGGCGCCTCGGGGCACGACGACGTCCGGCGCCCGGTGCGACGCGCGGTGCTGACCGAGCCGCTCACCGCGCCGCGCGGCAAGCGGCAGTACCGGCGCGGGCTGTTCGACCCGTCGACCGAGTCGGTGACGTTGCAGGGCGGCCCCGGATCCCACCTGCTGTCCGCACTGGCCGACGCGAACTGCCTGCTGGAGATCCCGGAGGACACCACCGAGGTCCCCGCCGGGTCCACTGTGGACGTGATGCTGCTGGATTGACGTCGAGCACCCCCGTCACCAAGACTGCACCCCCACCCCGACCCCCGACCGGAGTTCTGCACCGTGCGTGGCCCCTGGCGCGCCGCCTTGGCGCTGGCGTTGCACATCGGCTTCTTCGCCGTCCCGATCGCACTGGTCCTCGGCCTGTTCGCGATCGCGGCCCTGACCTTCCGCTACGACCACAGCGGCGGCTTGAAAGCCGCGCTGGCCGCGGTCGTCGTCGCCGCCGTCTTCACCGTCGGCCTCCGCGCCGTGCTCCGCACCCGGCTGCGGACCCGCGGCGTCGCCCTGGACCGGGAGGCACAGCCCCAGTTGTGGAAGGCGGTCGACGCCATCGCCTCCGCGACCGGCGCTCCGCTCCCGGACGAAATCCGCATCACCTCGGAGCCGAGCGCGGGCGTCCGCGAGGACACCGCGCTGCTCGGTCTGCGCACCCGCGCCCGCTGCCTGGAGCTCGGGCTGCCACTGCTGGCCGCGCTCAACCTCGGCGAGCTGCGCGCCGTCGTGGCGCGCGAGCTGGGCGCGCTCACCGGCGACCGGCTGCCCTCGGTCGCGCACCGCGTGTCGACCAGCATCGACCGGGCGGTCGCCGATCTGACCGGCGGACCGACCAAGTGGCTGTTCGCCGGGTACGCCCGCGCCTACCGCGCGGTGGCCGGGCCGACCGGCCGCACCCTGCGGCTGCACGCCGACGTGGTGGCCACCCAGGTCACCGGGCGCCGCGCGGCGTTGTCCACGCTGCGCAAGACGCGGGCGATCGAGCTCGGCTGGCGCGAGTACGCCGACGAGTACCTGAGCATGGCCAAGGCCGTCGGCCACACCCCGGACGTGCTGCTGGGCTTCCGCTCCTTCATGGACGACCAGACGCGCAGGCCGAAGCTGGCCGAGCGGGCGAAGCAGGAGATCGCCGAGGAACCGGCCACCCGGGAACGGCCGAGCGCCCGCGAACGCGTCGAGGCGATGAAGCGGACCAAGGCCAGCGAACGCGACATCGACGAGCGCCCGGCGTTCGCGGTGCTGCGCAACCCGCGCAAGAGCGTCCCCGAGCTGGAGGACGGGCTCATGGTCGACGGGCTCGGTCCGCGGCTGCCGTGGCCCGAGCTGGCCCGACTGGCCGGTGCCGCCCAGGTCGCCGAGCAGGCCGCCCGGTTGACCGCGGCGGTCGAGCAGAGCGGCGTGCAGGTGGAACCGGTGATCGGGGGCGTGCTGCAGGCCGTGCACCACGGCCAGGGCGCCGAGCTGATCAACCCGGCGCTGAACCCGGGCCTGTCCCCGGACCGCATCGACCAGGCGGTCGAGGACACGCTGACCGAGCTGCTCGGCGGCGCGGTCGTCGACGCGCTGGTCTGCGCCCGCCGCGCGCACCACGAGCTGGACTGGGCGGGCCCGTCGGTGGTGCGGCTGGGCAACGGCCGACCGCTGGACCCGGACCGCCTGGTGCGCCCGGCGATCGCCGACCCCCGGCTGGTCCCCGGCCTGCACCGGGCGCTGGTCGACCTCGGGGTGCCGCTGAACCACGCCCGGCCGCCGGCCGAGGAACCGGAACCCTCGCTGACCGGCATCGTCAGCCCGGTGCGGTGCGCGGGTCGCAGCTACGAGCTGGTGGTCACCGACCGGGGCCTGGCGCTGCTGCCGAGCAAGGCGAGCACCGCCAAGCGGCTGCTGTCCGGCGCCCTGGCGCGCTGGCGCCAGGCCCAGCTGGACGAACTCGCCGAACTCGGCGCCACCCCGGTCGACGAGCTGCGCGCCCGCACCGGTGCGCAGTGGGTGGACAACCGCGACGTGGCGGGCGCCGAGCTGACCGAACAGCGCGGCGAGTGGTCGCTGTCCCTGGAGCTCTACCTCGACGAGTACGCGCTGTCCTCGCTGACGGGCATCGACGCCCCAACCGGCGAGGACGGCATCGCCCGGCTCCAGCTGCGCAGCGCCGCCGATGCGATGGAGCACGGCGACCCGTACCGCGGCCTCGGCGAGCTGATGGGCGCCCGGATGGCCGTGCGCGGCGCCTCCGAGGGATGACGCCTCCGAGGGATGAACGGGCCACCCCGCAGCGCCTGCGCAGCGGGGTGGCCGGGCGGCGCGCGACACCTCCGCGAAGGGTGGTGGGCAGGAGACGGGGAACCACCACGCCACGTAACGCTTCGGTGCAGCAGTGGGCGAATCTGGTGACGCTGGGTCACAGATCGACATCCCAAGGTCCTCCGATAGCGGCTACGGACTCGGTGTGAACTCAATTACACTGAAGTTGGCGTCACGAACCGTCGATCGACTACATCTCTCATACGTCCGCACCCTTCGGGGGCGGCCTGAGCGGGCGCCGTGTGCCGTCGGGGGGCGCACGGGCCTGTCGGGGGAGGCCGTTCGGCGCCAACGGGGAGGCACCAAACGGCCGGAGGTGTCGGGGCGGCACCGGCGCATCGGGGGCGTCGGCGCCGCCCCGACCCGTATGGTGTCGATTGCGCTCCGCGCGCGTCCTGCGCGATGCTGCGGCCGGGCCGCCGAACCGCAGGTCACGAGGACTCCGGAAGATCGACTGCGCCCCCTCGCGAAGATCGTCCCGCCGCGTCGGAGATGCTGTACCGACGAGCCGGTGGGGCGGACCTCCGCCGCCCTGGCGCACCATCACCTCCGACTCAGGGGCGTTGCACCTCGATGAGCACCGAGAAAGAACCGAAGACAAGCGCACTGGCACACCTGGCAGCGCTGGCCCGGGAGACGATTCCCCCGATGCATCCCGCGGGCCGTCCGTTCGTGATCGGCGCCGCTGCCGCGACCCTCCTGCTCCGCCGCCGCTGGCGCGCCGCGGGAGTGCTCGGCGGCATCGCGACCGCGTGGTGCGCGTGGTTCTTCCGCGAACCCCGGCGCACCGCTCCCAGCCGCCCCGGCCTGGCCGTCGCCCCCGCCGACGGCACCGTCTCGCACGTCGAACCCGCCGCGCCCCCGGCCGAACTCGGCCTCGGCGACGAGCCGATGACCCGGGTCAGCGTGTTCCTGACCATCTTCGACGTCCACGTGCAGCGCGCCCCGCTGTCCGGGAAGGTGACCCGGGTCGCCTACCGCCCGGGCCGGTTCCTGTCCGCCGACCTGGACAAGGCCAGCGAGGACAACGAGCGCAACTCGCTGGTGGTGCGCTCCGACGACGGCCACGAGGTCGCCGCGGTGCAGATCGCCGGGCTCGTCGCGCGGCGCATCGTCTGCTCGGTCGGCGAGGGCGACGTGCTGCGGGCGGGCGACACCTACGGCCTGATCCGCTTCGGCTCCCGCGTCGACCTCTACGTCCCGGCCGACAGCCGGATCCTCGTCGAACCCGGCCAACGCACCATCGGCGGCGAAACGCCGCTCGCCGAACTTCCCCGGGAGAAGCGCACGTCATGAGCATGCGCACCACCCCCGGCGTCCGGCTGCTGCCCAACGCGATCACCGTGCTGGCGATGTGCTCCGGGCTGTCGGCGGTCCAGTTCGCCCTGAACGGCCAGCTCATCGGCGCCATCGCCGCCGTCGCGGTCGCCGCCGTCCTCGACGGGCTCGACGGACGGCTGGCGCGGCTGCTCGACGCGACGTCCAAGATGGGCGCCGAGCTGGACTCCCTGTCGGACGCGATGTCGTTCGGCGTCGCCCCGGCGCTCACGCTCTACGCCTGGCAGCTGCAGAACAACCGCGTCGGCTGGGTGGTGTCGCTGGTGTTCGCGGTGTGCATGGTGCTGCGCCTGGCCCGCTTCAACACGCTGCTGGACGCCGACCAGCCGCCGTACGCCAAGGAGTTCTTCGTCGGCGTGCCCGCTCCGGCGGCGGGCCTGCTCGCGCTGCTGCCGATCCTGCTGACCGCGCACTTCGGCCACCCTGGCTGGTGGGCCGAGCAGAACGTGGTCATGGTGTGGATGCTGCTGGTCGCCGCCCTGGCCGTCAGCCGGGTGCCCACCCTCTCGCTCAAGACGGTCCGCGTGCCGCCGCGCGCGGTCGCGCCGCTGCTGGTGCTGGTCGTCGTGCTGGCGGGTGGCATCATCACGTTCCCGCTGATCTCGCTGGCCGCGGCGCTGCTGCTGTACCTGGTGCACATCCCCTACGCCGTCTACCGGCACCACTGGCTCGCCCAGCACCCCGAGGCGTGGGAGGCCGAGCCCCGCGAACGGCGCGCCATCCGCAGGCGCACCGCCCGCCGCCTGGGACTGCGACCGCCGCTGCGGCGCCGCGTGGCGGGCGCCGCCCGGCGGGTCCGCCTGCCCCGCCGCAACAGCCACCCCGACGGCCCCCGCCGCAGCTGGCGCCGCCTCGAACTGCGCCGCAGCCGCAACGACGGCGCCGCGCGCTGAGCCCGTAGGCTCGCGGTGTGCCGTCCGTTTCGTTGATCGCGCGGTTGTCGTCATCGGCCAAGGACGCGCGGCGCGGCGTGGTCCGCCTGCACCGCGAGGTGCTCGACGCCCTGGGGTTGCGGCCGTGGAGCGCCGTGCGGCTCACCGGCGCCCGGGTCACCGTGGCGCTCGCCGCCGCGGCGGAGCGCGGTGCACCGCCGGGGATCGTGCTGCTCGACGAGGTCGCGCTGATGAACCTCGGCCTCACCGACGGCGCCGAGGTGGCCATCGCCCCGGAACGGACCTCCCCGGCGCGCCGGGTCGAGATCACCGGCTCGCGGATGGTCCGGGCGACGGTCGCGCCGGAGACCGTCCGACTCGCGTTGACGGGCAAGGTGTTCCGCGGCGGCGACGCGGTCTCGCTGCTGCCGCAGGACGTCGCGCCGCCGACGCCCGGCCACGCCGGCGAGGTGCGCCGACGGCTGTCCGCGGCGATCGGCGCCACCTGGACCAGCGAACTGATCACCGTCGCGGCCACCGACCCGGACGGCGCGGTCACCGCACAACCGTCCACAGTGGTCACGTGGCGGGACGGTGCCGCGACCCCGGAGCCCGATCCCGCTCCCCACCCCACCGCCGAACCGGCTCCGGTCCCGGTGGCCGACCTGGTCGGCTCGCGGGAACCGGCGCGGCGCCTCGCCGAATGGCTCCGGCTGTCCTTCGAACGCCCCGAGCTGCTGCGCCGCCTCGGCGCCGAACCGCGGCTCGGCGTGCTGCTCAGCGGCCCGCCGGGCGTCGGCAAGGCGACCCTGGCGCGCGCCGTGGCGACGTCGCTGGACGCCGAGGTGGTCGAGCTCGCCGCACCGAGCGTCGCGGCGCTCGAACCGCGCGCGGCGGCCCAGCGAGTCCGCGACGCGGTGGAACGGGCCACCACGTCGACCGGGAACCGGGTGCTCCTGCTGACCGACGTCGACGCGCTGCTGCCCGCGACCGACCCACCACCGCTGGCCACTATCGCCCTGGACGCGCTCCGCGCGGCGACCGCGAGCGAGGGGCTGGCCGTCGTGGTCACCAGCGCACAACCGCAGACCATCGACCCCCGGCTGCGCGAACCGGGCCTGGTGGACCGCGAACTCACCCTCGGGCTGCCGGACGCCGACGTCCGCAGGGAACTGCTCGGCGTGCTGCTGCGCCCCGCTCCGCTGGCCCCCGACGCGGACCTCGCCGAGGTCGCCGAGCGCACGCCGGGCTTCGTCGCCGCCGACCTGGTCGCGCTCTGCCGGGAGGCCGCGGTCTGCGCCGCGCTGCGGCACGGGGACGCCCGGGGCGACGACGCCCGCGTCGAACAGCAGGACCTGCTGGCCGCGCTGGCGTCGGTCCGCCCGCTGTCGATGTCCACATCGGACGACCTGCGCACCGGCGATCTGACGCTCGACGACGTCGGCGACATGACCGAGGTCAAGCAGGCGCTGACCGAAACCGTGCTGTGGCCGCTGCAGTACCCGGATTCGTTCACCCGCCTCGGCGTGGAACCCCCGCGCGGAGTGCTGCTCTACGGCCCGCCGGGCTGCGGCAAGACGTTCCTGGTGCGCGCGCTGGCGGGCAGCGGGCGGCTCAACGCGTTCGCGGTCAAGGGCGCCGAGCTGATGGACAAGTGGGTCGGCGAGTCCGAGCGCGCGGTCCGCGAACTGTTCCTGCGCGCCGCCAACGCCGCACCGGCGCTGGTGTTCCTGGACGAGGTCGACGCGCTGGCACCGCGCCGCGGCCAGTCCGCGGACTCCGGCGTGGCCGACCGCGTGGTCGCCGCGCTGCTCACCGAACTCGACGGGGTGGAGCCGATGCGCGACGTCGTCGTGCTCGGCGCGACCAACCGGCCCGAACTGGTCGACCCGGCGCTGCTGCGCCCGGGTCGGCTCGAACGACTCGTGCACGTCCCGCCGCCGGACGCCGACGCCCGCGAGGCGATCCTGCGCTCCGCCGCGCGGAACACCCCGCTGGCGTCCGATGTGGACCTCGCGGCGCTGGCCGCCGCCCTGGACGGCTACTCGGCGGCGGACTGCGCCGCACTGGTCCGCGAGGCGGCGCTCACGGCGATGCGCGAATCACTGGCCGCCGCCGAGGTTTCCGCCGAGCACCTGGACACCGCGCGCCGGGCGGTCCGCCCCTCGCTCGACCCGGACCAGCTCGCGGCGCTGGAGTCCTACGCCCGCGACCGCACGATCACTTGACGGGCGCGGGCCCCTTGTAGTCGTTGGTGATGATGGCGATCAGCCCGGGAGTGGCGTCCTCGATGCCGGGGAAGCGCGCTTCGGCCCGCGCGCCGAAGTGCGCCGCGACCTCCTCGGCCTGCGCCTGCTCCGGGGTGCCGGGGCGGAAGTAGATGGTCGTGGTCGGGATCAGACCGCCCGGGTAGTTGCCGACCTCGGGCACCTCGTAGCCGACCTGCCGGAAGTCCTCTGCGGCGCGGTGCGCCAGCCCGGTGATCGTGCTGTTGTTGTACACCCGCACCACGATCCGCGCGGTCCCCTGCCCGGTTCCGGTGGGAACGCCGGGGTTCTGCGGCACCACACCGTCCCCTGTGGACGGAGAGGGCGGTGGCTGCGCCACCCCGCTCGACTGCTGGGCAGGCGGTTCGGACTGCCCGTTCCCGGAGTCCGCAGGCGGTTGCGCCGGCGAGGAGATCGGCGGCGGGGCGACCGGTTGCGGCGGCACCTGCTGGGCGGAGTCCTCCGTGCGGCCTCCGGCGGCCAGCGAGGCGACCCCGACCACGGCGGCGAGCGCACCGACGCCGATCAGCCCGTAGCCGGTGAGCTTGGTCTTGGACGGCCCGGAGGACGGTTCGCCAGAAGTCATCAGTGCCACTCGATTCCCAGTCGTAGGCGGGCGGACCGGTTCACCGGGACGCCCGCTCCCTGCGCAGCCGTCTGATCAGCATGGGGTCGACCCGCAGCGCCGCCGGGCTGGCCACCAGCGCGTCGAGCAACCGGTTGTAGCCCGACGCGGACAGCCCGAAGATCTCCCGGATCGCGCGCTCCTTCGCGCCGGGGTGCTTCCACCACTGCCGTTCGAACGCCAGGATGCTCCGGTCCCGCTCGGTGAGCTCCCCACCGGGCGCCGGCGGCTCCGGCTCCGGTTCGGTGGACTCGGGGTCGGACTCGGCGACCTGCTCGACCGGCGTGGCCACCGCCTCGGCCAACCACCACCGCCTGCCCGGCGCCGGACGCGACGGGTGCCGTTGCTGGAGCCGCGCCAACTGCTCGCACTGGCGTGCGATCTCGCGCGCGGTCAGCATCTGGGCGGCGTCCATCCGACTCCTCGCCTCGCGATCCGGAACTCCCCGCGTTCGCCGGAATCACACGGCTGTGATTCCTCCCCAATTACACCATGCCGCACTGCGCACCGTGCGCGGCTCACACCGGCGTGTAGCAGGCCGGGATTGCCGCGCGCAGGCGACGCGGGGGCCGATATGGTCCGGTCATGGCCGTTCACCCGATCCGCATCATCGGCGATCCCGTACTGCACAACCCCACCCGGCCGGTGGAGGCGTTCGACGACGAGCTGCGCACCCTCGTCGAGGACATGTTCGAGACCATGGCGGCGGCCAACGGCGTCGGGCTCGCGGCCAACCAGATCGGCATCGACCTGCGGGTCTTCGTCTACGACTGCCCCGACGACGAGGGCACCTACCACCGCGGCGTGGTCGTCAACCCGCAGCTGGAGACCAGCGAGGTCCCGCAGACGATGCCGGACCCGGACGACGACTGGGAAGGCTGCCTGTCGGTGCCCGGGGAGTCCTACCCGACGGGCCGCGCGCAGTGGGCGAAGGTCATCGGGTCCGATGTGGACGGAAAACCGGTCGAGGTCGAGGGCACCGGGTTCTTCGCCCGCTGCCTGCAACACGAGACCGACCACCTCGACGGCTACATCTACCTCGACCGCCTCATCGGCCGCCACGCCCGCGCGGCGAAGAAGATGGTCAAGCGCAACCGCTGGGGCGTCCCGGGCCTGGACTGGGACCCGGCGGAGTCCGGCGACCCGTTCGCCGAAGAGGTCTGATCGGCAGAACTCCTCGACCTCCGGGGAGAACGGGAACGGTTCGGGCGCCTCGACCGACTCGCCGAACGGAACCCGGTGCCGGTCCCGGCACCGACCGCCGGAGGGCTCGGAGTACGGCGCGACCGCAGGTCCCTCCTCGGCGAACCGCGTCCGATTCGCCACGCACCGCACTCATTCCTGCCGACGATTGGCGCTCCCGCTGGTCACGAGCGCAGCGCGGATCCGGTGTGCCGTCATCGGGGTGAAGCGGGGTTGGCAGGGGCGGGTGGCGCCGCTAGCCTCGGCGACCGACAACGAAACCGCGGGAGCTCGCACCAGAAGCGGGCTGAGAGGGCGGCTGGACCAGATGTCCGGTGCCGCCGACCGCATGAACCTGACCGGATAATGCCGGCGTAGGGAGTGGATGGCATTGGCCGACGTGCGCCCGAACCTGCCCACCAACGGGACGAACGGGACCGAGAGCGCCGCGCACCGCATCACCACCGGGCCGATCAGCGGCTCGCGGAAGGTGTACGGCGGCACCGAATCCGGCCTGAAGGTGCCATTCCGCCGCATCGAGCTGTCCAACGGTGAGCACCTCGACGTGTACGACACCTCCGGGCCGTACACCGACGAGGACGCCACCATCGACGTCCACAGTGGACTTCATCGGACGCGGGCGGGGTGGACCGACGGGCGCGAGCACCGGACCCAGCTCGGCTGGGCGAAAGCGGGCGTCATCACGCGGGAGATGGAGTTCATCGCCGCGCGCGAGGGCGTCTCGCCGGAGTTCGTCCGCGACGAGGTGGCCGCCGGCCGGGCCGTCATCCCGGCCAACCGCTGCCACCCGGAGAGCGAGCCGATGATCATCGGGAAGAACTTCCTGGTGAAGGTCAACGCCAACATCGGCAACTCCGCGGTCACCTCCTCCGTCGAGGAGGAGGTGGAGAAGATGGTGTGGGCGACCCGCTGGGGCGCGGACACCGTCATGGACCTGTCCACCGGCAAGCGCATCCACGAGACCCGCGAACGCATCCTGCGCAACTCCCCGGTCCCGATCGGCACCGTGCCGATCTACCAGGCGCTGGAGAAGGTGGGCGGCGACCCGGCCGCGCTGACCTGGGAGATCTACCGGGACACCGTCGTCGAGCAGTGCGAGCAGGGCGTCGACTACATGACGGTGCACGCGGGCGTGCTGCTGCGCTACGTGCCGCTGACGACCCACCGGGTCACCGGGATCGTGTCCCGGGGCGGGTCGATCATGGCGGCGTGGTGCCTGGCGCACCACCGGGAGGGCTTCCTCTACACGCACTTCTCCGAGCTGTGCGAGATCCTGCGCGCCTACGACGTGACGTTCTCGCTGGGCGACGGCCTGCGGCCGGGCTCCATCGCCGACGCCAACGACCGGGCCCAGTTCGCCGAGCTCGAAACGCTGGGCGAACTCACCCACATCGCCCGCGCGCACGACGTGCAGGTGATGATCGAGGGTCCCGGGCACGTGCCGATGCACAAGATCGCCGAGAACGTCCGGTTGGAGGAGGAGCTGTGCGGGGAGGCGCCGTTCTACACGCTGGGCCCGCTGACCACTGACGTCGCTCCGGCCTACGACCACATCACCTCCGGCATCGGCGCGGCGGTGATCGCGCAGGCGGGCACCGCCATGCTCTGCTACGTCACCCCGAAGGAACACCTCGGGCTGCCCGACCGGGACGACGTCAAGACCGGCGTGATCACCTACAAGATCGCCGCGCACGCCGCCGACCTGGCGAAGGGGCATCCGCGGGCGCAGGAGCGCGACGACGCGCTGTCCCGGGCGCGGTTCGAGTTCCGCTGGCACGACCAGTTCAACCTGGCGCTCGACCCGGACACCGCGCGGGCGTACCACGACGAGACGCTGCCGGCCGAGCCCGCCAAGACCGCGCACTTCTGCTCGATGTGCGGGCCGAAGTTCTGCTCCATGAAGATCACGCAGGACATCCGCGCGTTCGCCGAGGAGCGGGGGCTGACCACCGTCGAGGCCATCGAGGAGGGAATGCGCGAGAAGTCCGCCGAGTTCGCCGACGGCGGCAGCCGGGTCTACCTGCCGATCGCGGACTGACCCGGGCGGACCGGCGGGCCCGGTGCCCGCCGGTCCGTCGGCGGGGTCCCCTCCACGCGGCCCGTAACATGAAACCGATGCCCAGCACACCGGATCTCCCCACCTCTGGTCGGCCCACCGCGAACGACGGCGCCCCGCCGACCGCGCTGACCATCGCGGGCTCCGATTCCGGCGGCAGCGCCGGGATGCACGCCGACCTGCGCACCTTCTTCGCCTGCGGGGTGCACGGCATGACCGCCGTGACCGCGGTGACCGTGCAGAACACGCTGGGCGTCACCGGGCTCGTGGAGATCCCCCCGGAGACGGTGGCGGCGCAGGTGGACGCGGTCGCCTCGGACATCGGGGTGGACGCCGCCAAGACCGGGGTGCTGGCCTCCGCCGCGACGATCGAGGCGGTGCTGGAGGTCTGCGACCGGCACGGGATCGGCCGGGGCGGTCGGACGCCGTTCGTCGTCGACCCCGTCGCCGCCTCCCGCGCCGGCGAGCCGCTGCTGCGCCCCGACGCACTGGACGCCTTGCGGCACAAGGCTTTTCCGCGCGCCACCCTGGTCACGCCGAACCTCGACGAGGTGCGGTTGCTCACCGGCGTGCAGGCGCGCACCCGCGACGACCTGCTGGACGCGGCGAAGGCCATCCACGACCACGGCCCGGAGTGGGTGCTGATCAAGAGCGGTCACCTGCCCGACGATCCGGAGTGCGTCGACCTGCTCTTCGACGGCGAGGAGGCCGAGCTGCTCCCCGGGCCCCGGTACGCGACCGTGCACACCCACGGCGCCGGGGACGTCTTCGCGTCCGCGATCACCGCCGCGCTGGCCAAGGGCGCGTCGATGCCGGACGCGGTGCGCGCGGGCAAGCGGTTCGTGACGCGCAGCGTGGAGCACGCCTACTCGTTGGGGGCCGGGTTCGGTCCCGTGTCGACCTTCTGGCGAATCAGCCCTCCGTCGTTCTGAACCCCTAGCAGGGGCCCTAATAGAGTGATTTCTGTCCCGGAAAAGTAACCCGAATGGCGTGCCCCGTCGACATACGCCGTGAGGAGCGCGTATTCCCACCCCCGGGTCTGCGACCGGGGTGATGGTCCGGCGGTGCGCGACGCGCACGACACGACAGGGGTTATCGACAGCGTGGCTAAATCGGTGTTGACACTAGTGCGGGAACGGCTCGCCACCGAAGCGGGAGCACCGGATCCCCGACAACGCCAGTACGCCGTGCTGGTGCTCGTCGCCGTGGTGGCCGCGACCGCCGTCGGCTGGGTGTTCGACCTGCACACCCCGGCGCTCATCGCCGGGCTCACGGCGGTGCTGGCGCTGGTCGCGGCGGGCGGCCAGTCGCTGCGCTCCGACCTGCGGCGCTTCGTGTGGTTCACGCCCGCTCTCGTGCTGGTCATGGCGGGCGGGCCGCTGCTGTTGGGCGTCCCGGTGCTGGCCGGACTGCTGGTCGCGGTCGTCGTGTTCGGCGCGGGCATGTTGCCCGCTCTCGGCGAGCACTACCGCATCGGCGGGCAGACGTTCGCCGCCGCCACGCTGGTGTCGACCACGACCGGTCTGGGCACCGACCAGCCCGCCTGGGTGCTGTTCGCCTCCGCGCTGTCCGGCGCGGTGTTCGCCCTGGTCCTGCGCGTGGTGATCGGCCTCAGCGACCCGACCCGGGCCACCCGGGTGGCCGTCGCGAACACCTTGCTGGAGCCCGGACCGGGCGTGCTGGAACGGGCCGCCGCCGCGTGGCGCGCCGACGGGTCGAGCACCTGGCTCGGCCGGGTGCTGGCCGGGGCGGCGCGGTTCCGGGCCGCCCGCGAGACGCTGCTGGCGCAGGCGCAGCAGAGCGACCGGACCGAAGCGGAACGACTGCGGCAGATCGTCGCCGAGGCCGACCAGGTCGCCGCCGAACTGGCGCGCGCGGTGCGCGCCCGCGCCTGCACCGGGCTCCGCCCGCAGGCTCGTCGGGACCCCGCGCAGGCGGTGCTGCAACGCGGTGGCAGGCAGGACCTGCCGGACGCCGTCCAGGGCGTCAACCAGGGCCTCGACCGGATCCGCGCCGCCGTGGTGCACCGCGTCGAGACCCCGGCCACACCCGCCGACCCGGGTTTCCGCCGGGAGCGGGTGCTCGGCGCCGTCCGCGCGCACCTGTCGTTCCGGTCGTCGCTGTTCCGGCACGCGCTGCGCTGCACGCTCGCCGTGGCGATCGGCATGGTCATCGTGCTGCTGCTGCACGACCCGTCGGCGTCGAGCCTGCTGCTCGGCCTCTACGTGGTGCTGCAGCCCGCCGCCCGGGACACCATGACCGGCGCGCTGGAGCGGACCGGCGGCACGGTGCTGGGCGTGGTGCTGCTGGCGTTGCTGATCACCCTGCTGCCCGGGGCGTTCCTGCTGGTGCCGCTGGTGATCGCGGGCATGTTCCTGAGCATGGAGCGGCTGCGCACCGACTACCAGGTGTTGCTCGGCTGCCTCATCGCGATCACGGTCGTCGACGAGGCGATGAAGCTGGAGCGCCCGCTGGTCAACGTGGCGATCAGCTTCGCCTCCAACACTGCCGTGGGCGCGGCGATCGCGCTGATCATCGGCTACGTCAGCTACCTGGTGCTGCCGAGCAGCATCCTGCCCGACGTGCGCGGCGCGGTCCGGTCGACGGTGTGGTCGGTGTCCGAGCTGCTGCGCAGCGTCCGGGCGTCCGGTCGCGGCGTCGACGTGCGCCAGGCGCTGCAGTCCGCGCACGTGCTCGCGCTGCGGCGCACGCAGGACCTGCTCGGCGTTCCCGCGCTGCTGGACGGCACCGGCGAGGAGACCGACGACGACCGCGCGACCCGCTCGGCGGCGATCGCGCTGGACGCGCTGCGCCAGGACGTCGCGACGTTGGCGTTCCGGCCGGACGGCGAGCGGGCCGTCGCGGTCCCGGCGCTGCGCGCGGTCGACGACATGCTGGGCGGCAAGCCGACGGCGAAGATCCCGGACGTGCCGGAGGGCAGCGCGCCGGAGACCGAGCTGCTGGCCAGTTCCCTGCTGGAGAACGCCCTGCACGCCCGGGCCGCGATCGACCGCACCTTCGGCTACGACGAACCGTGGAAGAGCTACACCATCTCGTTCGTCCGCCCGGAGCGCCTGCACATCAGGTGAGCCCCGCCGGTCACTGCACGGGTCGGCCGGGGCTGGACGCCTGGGCCCAGAAGCGCTGCGGGATGCGGCCGGCCTGCGAGGCCAGCCGACCGGCCTCGACGGCGCCGCGCATGGCCGCGGCCATCCGCTCCGGGTCCTGGGCCCGGGTGACGGCGGTCGCCAGCAGGACCGCGTCGCAGCCGAGTTCCATCGCCAGCGCCGCGTCCGAGGCGGTCCCGATGCCCGCGTCCAGCACGATCGGGACCGACGCGCGGGAGACGATCATCTCGATGTTGTGCGGGTTGCGGATGCCCAGGCCGGTGCCGATCGGCGAGCCCAGCGGCATCACCGCCGCGCAGCCCACCTCTTCCAGCCGCAGCGCCAGGACCGGGTCGTCGTTGGTGTAGGCGAGCACCACGAACCCCTGGTCGACCAGCTGCTCGGCGGCGTCGAGGAGTTCGACCGGGTCGGGCAGCAGGGTGTCGTCGTCGGCCACGACCTCCAGCTTCACCCAGTTCGTCTCCAGCGCTTCGCGCGCCAGCTGGGCGGTGAGCACCGCCTCGGCCGCCGTCCGGCAACCCGCGGTGTTGGGCAGCGCCTCGATGCCGAGCTTGCGCAGCAGGTCGAGGACCCCGGTGCGGCCACCCGCGTCGGCGCGGCGCATGGCGACGGTGGTCAGCTCGGTCCCGGACGCGAGGAGTGCGCGCTCCAGCACTGCGAGGTTCGTCGCGCCGCCGGTTCCGGTGATGAGCCGCGAGCCGAACTCGCGTCCGGCGATCACCAACGGGTCGTCCATCTCATCCTCCTTGGACTGCGGTGAGGACCTCGATCGCGGCGTCCGGGCGCAACGCGGTGTCCGGCCAGGACGCCCGCGGCACGACGGAGCCGTCGACGGCGACGGCCACACCGCGCTCCGGCACGCCGAACTCCTGCAGCGCCGCGGCCAGCGTCGCGCCCTCGGCGACCTCCCGCGGCTCCCCGTTGATCACGACCTTCACTGGTGTCCTCCCCATCGGCCCGGATCGGCGGCCTTGACCTCGGCGGCGGGTTCGCCACCGCGAAGCAGCGCGAGCACGGCCTCGGCGGTCAGCGGGGCGAGCAGGAACCCGCCGCGGTGGTGACCGGTCGCGGCGAGCACCCCGGCCTCCAGGTGGCCGATCACCGGCAGGTTGTCGTCGGTGCCGGGGCGCAGTCCGGCCGCGGACTCGACGAGTTCGTACTCGGAGATCCCCGGCAGCAGCTGCTCGGCGTCGGCGATCAGGTCGCGGACCCCGCCGACGGTGACCTGGGTGTCGAAGCCGACCTCGTGCTGGGTGGCCCCGAGGACGAGCCCGCCGTCGTCGCGCGGCACCAGGTAGGTCTGCCTGCCGTGCACCGGACCGCGCACCGTCCGGCTCGGCGGGGGCAGCGCGGTGCCGCGCGCCCGGACCCGCAGGATCTCGCCCTTGATCGGGCGGATCCGGCCGGACAGCCCGGGATGCAGCTCGGCCGAGCGCACTCCGGCGGCGATCACCGCGACATCGCATTCCACAGTGGACTCATCGAGTTCCACCGCGCCCGGGCGGACCGAACGCGCGTGCGCGGGGACGAACTCGACGCCCGCCGCGGTCGCCGCGGCCCGCAGCGCCGCCAGCGCCACCCGGTTGTCCACCGCGAGATCACCCGGCACTTCCAGCCCGCCGCGCACCGCGGGCCCCAGCGATGGCTCCAGGCGCCGCAGCTCCCGCCCGGTCAGCCTGGCCACGGTGCGACCGCGCTGCGCCAGGTAGTCGGCAAGCCGGTCCAGGTCCGCCCGGTCGGCGGCGTCCACCCCGACCACGAGCGTGCCCTCGCGCCGCAGCCCGGACGGCATGCCGGAAGCGCGGCTCAGCTCGTCGGCGAAGTCCGGCCAGCGGTGCAGCGACGCCGTGCCGAGTTCGAGCAGTTCCTCCTCGCCGGGCCACGCCTCGGCGATCGGCGCGAGCATCCCGCCCGCCACGTGCGAGGCGCCGGACGCCGGTGCGGCGTCGACCAGGCGCACCCGGAAACCCGCTGCCGCCGCCTTCCAGGCGACGGACGTGCCGATGACTCCGCCGCCCACGACGACGACGCGTTCGGCTCCTCGTTCAGACACTCCACGCTCCCTGCGCCGGCATGACCCGGATCAGGTTCGACGGTCGGGGCTGCGCCCCCTCTCAGCCCGGCACCCCGGGCTCCCGTGCTCACCAGGGTCCACCGTACCCGGCGCCGATCTCACCGTCATGGGTGAGGTGTGGGACAGTTCGGCCGAAAAACCGGTCACACACCGCGTTCGACGTGCCACGCTGCCGCGCCACGGGCTGACCGCGCGGCAGAAGTTACGCTGTGACCCATGCCAGGATTGGACGGCTTCGGCATCCGCACCCGCCTCGAAGAGGCCCGGCTGTACCTGTGCACGGACGCGCGCACCGAGCGCGGCGACCTCGCTGAGTTCGCCGACGCCGCGCTGGCCGGCGGGGTGGACATCATCCAGCTCCGCGACAAGAGCCCGAGCGGCGCACCCCTGGAGGCGCGGCAGGAGCTGGCCGCGCTGGAGGTGCTGGCCGAGACCTGCGTCCGGCACGGCGCCCTGCTCGCGGTGAACGACCGGGCGGACGTGGCGCTGGCCGCCGAGGCGGACATCCTGCACCTGGGCCAGGACGACCTGCCGGTCGAGGTGGCGCGCCGCATCCTCGGCGAGCACATCGCGATCGGCCGCTCCACGCACGACGTGGTGCAGGCGGACTCGGCGGCAACCGAGCCGGGCGTGGACTACTTCTGCACCGGACCGGTGTGGACGACGCCGACCAAGCCGGGCCGCCCGGCGGCCGGGATCGACCTAATCCGGCACGCGGCCGAGCACCGCGGCCACGGCCGCCCGTGGTTCGCCATCGGCGGCATCGGCCTGGACAACATCGACGAGGCGGTCGCGGCCGGCGCCGAGCGGGTCGTGGTGGTCCGCGCGATCACCGAGGCCGAGGACCCGCGGGCGGCGGCCGAGGCGCTGCGCGCCCGCCTCCCCTAGAACCTGCTCCCGGAAGGGGCGCGGCAAGCGGCGGTAGCCGCTTCCTCTTTCGGTGAGCGGTCTCGCAACCCGCACCGCCGCGGGTTCTCAGCGGTCGTCTCGCGAGGACAGCCCCGACGCCGTGTCGGACATACATCAGGAGGGGCTTCCGCAGTCGAGACGGCCGCTGAGGTTCCGCCACCGGCACCGCCACTCAAAACGAGTTCGAAGACAGGCTCTAGTCGCACGGAAAACGGGCCCCCGGTCGGCGACCGGGGGCCCGTTCCCGCTGCGGAGGCTTACTGGGTCAGCAGCTTCAGGTTGTACGCCTGCAGGATCGGGTTCACCGGCTGGAAGTAGGTCGTGCCGCCCGAGCTGCAGTCACCGGAACCACCGGAGGTCACGCCCTGGGCCTGGTCACCGGCCAGCCAGGACCCGCCGGAGTCGCCGGGCTCGGCGCAGGCGTTGGTCCGGGTGAGCCCGTTGACGGTGCCCTCCGGGTACTGCACGGTCTGGTTCTTGGCCTGGATGGTGCCGCAGTGCCAGCCGGACGTGGAGCCCGAACGGCACACCGCGGCGCCCTCGGTGGCCTCGTTGGAACCGGCGACCGCGACGGTGCCGCCCTGGTAGTTGTTCACCAGCGGCTTCGGGGTCTCACCGGAGTCGACCTTGACCCACGAGTAGTCGTTGCCGGGGAACGTGGACTCCTGGAAGGAGCCGCTCGGCGTGGCGGTCCGGTCACCGGGCTTGCCGCAGTGCCCGGCGCTGACGAACCCGCCGTCCACCGAGAAACCGACGGAGCAGCGCGCGCTGTTGTTGATCGTGTAGGCGTTGCCGCCGATGACGTCGGCCAGGGTGCGCGGGGTCTCGCGCGACTCGACGACGCGCACCGGCGCGGTGTCGACACCGGCGTCGTGCACGAACCGCATCGCCTCGGCCCGAGCACCGGGCTTGGCGGTGACGGTGACCTGGTTGTCCCGGGCGCTCGAATACCAGCCGGTGACCCCGCTGTCGTCGCGGGCCCGGGTGCGGTACTCGTTGAGCCCCCGGACGACGTCGTCGAGCCGGGAGCTGCTGAATCGAACGGTCCGCGGCTGGGCGCCCGCGGCCTGGACGTCGCCGAACTTGGCGGGGTCGGTCACCCCGACCACCAGCTTGCCCTGCTGGGAGTCGAAGAACGCGCCGCCGTAGGTCTCGCCGAGCGAGCCGCGCAGCAGCTGCTCGGTGCGGGCGGCCTGGGCCTGTTCGTCGAGCTGCTCCAACGCCTGGTCCCGGGTGAGCCCGAGATCGCGCTGCATCGCTTCGAGCGGTGTGGCCGCGGCGGCCTGCGGAGTGGTTGCCGACACGGTCATCGGGGCGAAGGTCCCCGCGGCCAGCACCGCGGCCCCGACGATGCGGGTCGCGAATCTGCGCTTCATGTGGTTCTCCCTCTCCGGTGATCTGGATCTCAGGCCCCCGTCGGCGATCCAGTATCACGGGAGACCACACGCGTCACATCCGTCTTTCGCCGTATCGCGCTCGAAAGCCGCCCGTCATTGACTCGATCGAGGCAACGGCGGGCGGCTTTCGAGGGTCAGCGGCCGGCGGGACCGAAGGTTCCCGACTCCGGGACGACGTCGGACGGGCGCGGCGCCGACGTCGCCGGTTGGGGTTGCTCGCTCGGCTGCGGAGCGAAGGTGCCGGTCGGCTGCTCCGGCGGAGCGGTCGGCCGGGGCGTCTCGCTCGTCGGGGCAACGCTCGACGGCTGGGTCGGCTCGACGCTGCGGGTCGGCTCGGACTCCCTGGTCGGCCGCGGCCGTTCGCTCGTGGTCGGCGTCGACACCGGGGCCTTCCGGTGCTGCTGGGGCGCCGGGTGGAACGCCTGACCGATGGTCGTCCCGCTGCCACCGCCGGACAGCGGCCGCCCGGTGACCCCTTCGAAGCCGGTGATCACGATCATGGCCAGCACGAACGCCATGGCGCTGGTCGCGCCGACCATCGCCCAGCGGACCCGGCGGCTGCGGCGGACCGGCGGGTGCTCGGCGTCGTCGTCCGCCGGTCCTTGCCAGGCGATCTTGCGGGTCTCGCCCTCGGCGTCGACCAGTGCGGTCGGCTGGTCGACCAGCCGGGTCGCGTCGGCGTCGACCACCTGCTCTCCGCCCGGCCAGTGCATCCGCGACCCGGATGCCGGGCGCAGCTGCCGCGTCGGCTCCTCCCCGGGAGCCGCCGCCACCCGGGTCTCCTCGGCGCCGGTGGCCTCGGACCGCGCGGTGTCGGGTCGCGCGATCGTGCCCGGCTGCTGCGGCAGCGCCGCGGTGCGCCGGGGACGCTTCACCGCCGCCTTCGCGGCGGCCAGCAGCGCCTTCTCCTTGGCGTTCTCCAGCGAACGCTGGTACAGCGCACCGCCGACGGTGATGACCACGCTGGTCAGCCCGGCTCCCACGATCGTCCCGGCCACTCCCAGCTGGGAGCCCAGGAACGCCGCGGTCACCGAAGCCAGGGCTCCCCCGACCACCTGGCTGGGCTTGACGTCGACCTTCTTGCGCTTGTCGGTGTCCTCTTCCTCGTTGTCCGCGCTCATGCTCGGCTCTGGGCCTCCCACGCACTCCTGACGCACTCTCTCCTGCACGCCTCAACGGGGGAGCACGGCGGTTTTCTCCTGCCGGTTGCCCTGAGGTGAGGACTCCCACGTCGTGTAACGCCAGCAGCGCGTTGGGCCGTTCGGCCCAGCGGCGGATCAGGAGGGCGGGTTCAGCCGGGCGACGAACTTGTAGCGATCACCCCGGTAGATCGAGCGCACCCACTCCACCGGCCGCCCCTCGGTGTCGAAGGAGTGGCGGGACAGCAGCAGCATCGGCAGCCCGACGTCCGAACCGAGCAGTTCGGCCTCCTCCGGGCTGGCCAGCGCGGTCTCGATGGTCTCCTCGGCGTGGCCGAGCTCGACGCCGAAGTGCTCCCGCAGGACCTGGTACAGCGAGCCGCCCGCCTCCAGCCGACCGGTCAGTCCGCGGAACCGGGACAGCGCGAGGTGCGTGGTCTCGATGGCCATCGGTTCGCCGTCGGCCAGCCGGAGCCGCCGCAGCCGCAGCACGGTGGCGCTCGGTTTGGTGGCCAGCAGGGTGGCCAGCTCGTCATCGGCGGGCTCCTCGACGACTTCGAGCAGTCGGGAGGTGGGCTGGCGGCCCTGGGCGCGCATGTCCTCGGTGTAGCTGCTCAGCTGGAGGCGCTGGGCGACCTTCGGCTTGGCGGCGAAGGTCCCCTTGCCCTGCACGCGCAGCAGGCGGCCCTCGACGGTCAGCTCCGCGAGCGCCTGGCGCACGGTGGTGCGGGAGACGTCGAACTCGGCGGCCAGGGCGCGCTCGGTCGGGATCGGAGAGCCCGGGGGCAACGAGCGGAGCATGTCCAACAGGTGCTGCTTCAGGCCCCAGTACTTCGGTTCGCGTTGTGCGCGGGCGGGGGTGTCGGCCCCACCGGCCACCGACGTTTCGAGCATTCTTCCTCCTGTGTCCTGCGGGACACCCGCACCCGGGCCCTGATCTTCCCAGAGCGCCCGCCGCACTCCGTTCGCCCGCCGACGGGCCGGACCTCACCAACTTCAGCATGCCCGAAACGGTGCCCGCGCATCAGCCTCGGACGACGATTGACTCGTCCGCCGGAGCACCCCGCCGACCAGGTACGATTGGTCTAGACCTCGATGACCGGAGAAGGGACGACCAGGCGATGCACGAGCCGAACCCCGGCCGGAACATGGCCGCCGAGATCGCCGCCCAACCCGACGTGTTCGCCGACCTGCTGGCGACCCGCGACACGATCGCCGAGGTCGCCGCCCGGATCGAGCAGCGCCGCCCGCGCTTCGCGCTGCTGGCGGCGCGCGGTTCCAGCGACCACGCCGCGCTGTACGCGAAGTACCTCATCGAAGTCCTGCTCCAGCTGCCCGCCGGACTGGTCTCGCCGTCCACCACGACCCTCTACGGCGCGGAGCCGGACCTGACCGACGTGCTGCTGCTGTCGGTGAGCCAGAGCGGCGGCTCGCCCGACCTCGTCGAGGTCACCGAGTCCGGCAGGCGCCGCGGCGCGCTGACCGTCGCGGTGACCAACACCGCCGACTCGCCGCTGAACTCCGCGGCCGAGCTGTCCGTCGACGTCCGCGCCGGGCAGGAGCGCGCGGTGGCCGCCACCAAGACCTACGGCGCCACGCTGCTCGCGCTGTACCTGCTGATCGACGCGGTGCGCGGGGGCAGCGGGGCGAGCGCGGCGAACCTGCCGGAGCTGGCGCGCACCACGCTCGACGAGTCGGCGCGGGCGGTGAGCGAGGCGGCCAACCGCTACCGCTTCGCCGAGCGGCTGGTCACCACCGGCCGCGGCTACTCGTCGGCATCGGCGGCCGAGGCGGCGCTCAAGCTCGCCGAGACCAGCTACCTGTCCGCCCGCGCCTACAGCGGCGCGGACCTGCTGCACGGCCCGGTCGCGGCGATCGACGCGGACACCGCGGTGCTCGCGCTGTGCAGCGACGGCAGGGGCGGCGACGCGATGCGCGACGTCCTGGAAGCGGTGCACCAGCGGGGTGCCGACGTCTGCGCCATCGGGTCCGCCGCGGCGCAGGTCCGCGCGTCGCACCGGGTGCCGGTTCCGGCGTGCGCCGAGGAAGTCGCTCCGGTGCTGGAGATCCTGCCCGTGCAGCGGCTCGCACTGGAGCTGGCGTTGACCCGCGGCGTGGACCCGGACAATCCGCGCGGGTTGCACAAGGTGACCAGAACTCGCTGAAAACCCGCCCCACTGCGGCGAAAGGCCCGCCTCACCGAGGGGGCGGGGTGAGGCGGGCAACGTCAGGTTACGCCGAACGGAGCAGTGCGCAACCGCCGGGTCAGCCCCTGTTCTGCGGCTCCACTCGCGGGATCCGGTACACCTCGCGGGCGGTGCCGTCGAAGATCGCCGACCGCGCGCGCTCGTCGAGTCCGGCGGTCAGCTCCCGGGCCACCCGCACGACCTGCCCGTACTCGGCGGCCAGCAGGCACACCGGCCAGTCCGAGCCGAACATCAGCCGCTCCGGGCCGAACGCCTCCAGCACGACGTCGACGTAGCGGCGCAGCCTTACCGGATCAGGTTGCCGGTCCCAGTCGTCCTCGGTGACGAGCCCGGACAGCTTGCAGACCACGTTCGGATGCGCGGCCAGCGCGCGGATCCGGCTCGCCCACGGCTCCAGCTCACCGTCGGCGATCGGCGGCTTGGCGCAGTGGTCCAGCACGAACGTCAACTGCGGGAGCTGGCCGACGACCTTGGTCGCCGCGGGCAGCTGGTGCGGCCGCACCAGCAGTTCGTACAGCAGGCCCGCGTCCTCCACGGCGGCCAGCCCGTTGAGGACCTCCGGGCGCAGCAACCAGTCCGGATCCGGCTCGTCCTCGACCTGGTGGCGGATGCCGCGCAACCAGCGACCCGAGGGGTGCGACTGCAACCTGCCGATGCGCTCCCGGACGTCGCGGCCGGTCAGGTCCACCCAGCCGACGACCGCGGCGATCCGGTCGACGGTGTCGGCCAGCACGAGCATCTCCGGCGTCTCGTCCGGGTCGGAGACCGTCTGCACCAGCACCGTAGCGTCCACAGTGGACCCCCTCAGTGCGGCGGCCAGGTCGTGGGGCAGGAAGTCCCGCCGCAGCGGGGACATCCGCTCGCCGGTGATCCACGGCTGGTCCCGGACGTCGAGGTCCCAGAGGTGGTGGTGGGCGTCGACGGTCATCGCGGGCCCCGGCCACCGATCACGTCCGACCTCCGACCGCAGCGGACCCTGCACAGCTCGCCCATGATGACTCTCCCCGACTGATCGTTGCGACGCCCCGATGTATATCGGGTGGCCGCGCGGGCTGGCCAGGGTGTCGGCGGACCGTTCGCCGACCTCGCGAGATTTCCACGGGTCCGGACGGCCCGGAGGAGATAGAAAGGGCCCATGCGCAGCGCGGAGCTGGTCCTCGGGCTGGACGTCGGCGGCACCTCCAGCCGGGCGCTCGTCGCCGACCTGGCCGGACGCGCGCTGGGCACCGGTGCCGCGGCGGGCGGCAACCCCAACTCGCACCCGGTGGACGAGGCCGTCGAGCAGGTCGCCGCGGCGGCCCGCGCGGCGCTGTCCGGTGTCGACCCGGATGCGGTGCGCGCCGGGGTGCTCGGCATGGCGGGCGTCAGCAAGATGTCCGATCCCACCGTGGCCGTGCGGTTCGAGCGCGCCTGGGCCCGGCTCGGCCTGCGCTGCCCGATGACCGTCGTGGACGACTGCGCGGTGGCCTTCGCCGCGGGCACCTCCGCTCCCGACGGAACGGTGCTGATCGCGGGCACCGGCGCGATCGCCGCCCGCATCGAGCGGCACCGCACCACCGCCACCGCCGACGGCTACGGCTGGCTGCTCGGCGACGAGGGGTCGGCGTTCTGGCTCGGCCGCGAAGCGGTCCGCGCCGCGCTGCGCGCGGTGGCCCACGACGAACCGCGCGGTGCGCTCGTCTCCGCGGTGCTGGCCCGGCTGGCACCCGCCACCGGGGAACCCGCCGAGCTGCGCAGGCAGCTGATCACCGCGGTCAACGCCGAGCCGCCGATCCGCCTCGCCGCGCTGGCACCACTGGTCACCTCGGCCGCGGCCGAGGACGACCCGGCGGCCGTCCCCATCGTCCGCCGGGCCGCCCGACTGCTCGCCGACACCGCCGAGGACACCCGCGTGCCCGGCCCGATCGTGCTGGCCGGGAGCCTGGTCGGCGCGGACAACCCGGTCGGCGCCGCGCTGCGCGCCGAGTTCGCCGCGCGCGGCCACACCGACCTCCGCGACGCCGGCCCGGGCGCGGCGGGCGCGGCCTGGCTGGCGGCGCTGGACCTCACCGACGACCCGGACGCGCTGCACGCCCGCCTGCTCGGCTGATCGGCGGATCAGCGCAGGCCCACCTCCGCCAGCGCGGAGCGGATCACGGCGAGCTCGGATTCGTCGGCCTCCACCAGCGGCAGCCGCAGTCCGCCGACGCGGTGGCCGAGCAGGTTGAGCGCGGCCTTGACCGGGATCGGGTTGGTCGTGGTCCCCAGCGCCGCGTAGAGCGGCTTGAGCTCGGCGTCGATCTCGGCGCGCCGCTCCGGCTCGTCGACCATCCGCCGCATCCGGTCGCCGACCAGGTGGCTGGCCACCAGGATCCCGCCGCAACCGCCCATGTCGAGCACCGGCGCGAACAGGTCGTCGTTGCCCGCGTACACCCCGAGCCCGTCGACCGGTGCCAGCGCGGCGTTGTCGGCCTGCTTGACGTAGTCCACCCGCTCGATCTGGGCGAGCTCGGCGAGCAGGTCGTGGGGCAGGCCGAGGCTGGTGCGCGACGGGATGTTGTAGAGCACCACCGGCTTGTCGGTCGCCTTGGCGATCTCGCCGAAGTGGCGGACCAGACCGCGCCGGTTGGGCTTGTTGTAGTACGGGGTCACCGACAGGATCGCGTCGGCACCGAGCTCGGTGGCCCGCTCGGTCATGTGGCAGGCGTGCGCGGTGTCGTTGGAGCCGGTGGAGGCGATGACCGTCTTCCCGGCGGGCCGTTCGGCGCACGCCAGCTCGATCAGCCGCAGGTGTTCGGCGTCGGTGAGGGTGGGTGCCTCACCGGTGGTTCCGCAGACCACGAAGCCGTCGGACCCGTGGTCGGCCAGGTGGTGCAGGAGTGTCGTGAACGCGGACTCGTCGACCCGCAGGTCCTCGTCGAAGGGGGTCACGATCGCGGTGAGCACGGCGCCTAGGGACATGCGCGCATTCTGCGCGCCGCGCCACCCCGTGTCACCTCGGTGGGACCGGGTGCAGCAGGCCCGGGTGCTCAGCGGGCAACGACCTGCGCAGCACCCAGCCGCTCACCGCCACGCACACCGCGACCAGCGGCCACGTCAGCACGCCCTGCGCGACGCCGAGCGCGAGCACCGCGTCCGTGAGCCACAGCGGGACGAACACGACCAGTCGCACCGCGTACTGCCCGACCCACACCCAGCTCGCCCGGCTGTACGCGCGCAGCAGCTCCGGATCGCGCCGCCACCGGCGGCCCTGGCCGAGCACGGTGCCGACGACCAGCCCCAGCAGCGGCCAGCGGACCGCGATGCTGACCATCCACGCCAGACCGCTGACGGCGTTGCTGACCAGCCGCACCAGGAAGAAGTCCGCCGCGTTCCCGGTGCGCAGCGCGATCAGCGCGCCCGCCAGCACCGCGAACAGGCTGACCAGCACCGCCAGCGGACGGGCTCCGCGCCACCACCGCCACGCCGCGACGACCGCACCGACCGCGACCGCCGCCGCGCTGCCGACCGGGATCGACTGCCCGCCGAGGTACCAGCCGAGGCCGAACGCCACCAACGGCAGGCTCGCGTCCAACGCCTCACCGCGGCCGCCGAGCAACTCCGCCAGCGAGTCGCCCTTCCGGCCGCTGTTGTCCCCCACGTCCTGGTCCGTCCCGATTCGCGGCTTCTGCGTCACGCCACCAGCCTGCCGCAACGCCGGGTCCGACCGCACCACCGGAGGGCCCGTCCCAGCTCTCAGGACCGGCCAGCTCGGTCGAGCAGGGACGCGAGCCTCCCGGCGAGGTGCTGCTTGTCCGCGGGGGCGCAGGTGACCACGTCCTGGCCGTCCGCGCGTTCGCCCTGCAGGCAGTAGCGCCCGCGATCGTTGTCGAACCACACCAGGTTCGGCACCCGGTCGCGCGGCCCGCGCCGGGCGCCGCTGATCACGAAGTGGCCGAGCCGGTGCTTGCGGCCGCCGGTGACCGCGCGGAGTCCGGGCAGCCCGTCGATGTCGGCGTCCGCCGGGTGGCCGTGCGTGCGGTCCGCGACCGCCCGCACCGGTTCGCCGGGCCCCGGCGGCGCGTCGGGCAGCAGGTCGGCGCAGGCTCGGGGCAGCTCGTCCGGTGCCAGGAAGCTCATCCGCAGGCCGCCGCCGTCGATCACGCCGACGACGCCCACCTCGCCGGTCGCGACCACCCGGGCGGCGAGCCGGTGCCCGGCGCGCACGTCGAGCAGCCCGGCCGCCGCGATCGACACCTCCGAGCCGGACAGCAGGTAGAGCGCGTCCTCCACCTCCGGCTCCGGGCGTCCGGAACGGGCCAGGCCCGCGTTCTCCAGCTCGTGCCAGACCTGGTGCACCAGCCGGTTCCGGTCCTCCGCGGACTCCCCGACACGCGGGATCTCGAACGGGTACTGCCGCACGGCGAGGTTCAGCTGCTCACCGAGCACGTCGACCGCGGGGATCGACAGGGTGATCGTCTCGACCATCGAAGGCTCTCTTCAGCTCAGGGTGCGACCGGCGGTTCAGAAGTCCCGGTAGGGCGAGGGCGCCTCACCGAGCACGGGCGGCGCGACGAGCCGGCCCTCGCCGCCCTCGTCGTCGAACAGGTCGTCGGCCTCCACGAGGAACTGCGGCGCGCCGCCGTCCCGGTCGTCGGACCGGTATCCGCCGCCGTTGCTGAACTCGACGCTCTCCCCGCGCTCCTCCTTGAAGTCCTCGGCCGTCCACTGCGAGGCGCTGCGCCCGTAACCGGACCGCCCCGTCGACCCGGGCACCGCGCCCGAACCCATCGGCCCGAACCCGCCGTCGGCCCGTCCGGAGAACCGGGGCGCCCGCGCGACCGCAGGTTTCGGTCGTTCGGCGGGCGGCGCGGGTTCCGGCACCGGCCGGTCCTGCGCGGGCGGCGGCATCGGCGCCTGCGGACGGGACGGGCGCGGCTGCGGACCACCGGGCGGTCCGGCCTGCGGCAGCGGGCCGCTCGGCGGACCGACCTGGGGCGGTGGACCGCTGGGCGGCCCCTGGTGCTGCGGTCCCGCCTGCGGTTGCGGACCACTCGGCGGTCCCGTCTGCGGCAACGGACCGCTCGGCGGACCCACCTGCGGCGGTGCGCCGCTCGAAGACCCGGCCTGCGGCAACGGGCCACTCGGCGGACCCACCTGCGGCAACGGACCGCTCGACGGACCCACCTGGGGCTGCGGACCACTCGATGGCCCCGCCTGCGGCTGTGCGGGCGCGGCGGGCGGCTCCCCGGCCGGTCCCGGCTGCCGCGGCTCGGCCTGGGGCGGCGGTCCGGCGGGGGCCTCGGGCGCTGCGGGCGCCCCGTCGATCGGGACGCCGCCGGGCGGCGACGACGGCTCCGAACGCGGCCCGGCAGGCCCTCCGACCTGCGGCACGGCACCGTTCGGCGGCCCGGCGGGACGCGCCGGAGCGTCGCCGGGCGAGTCGGGTCCGGCCTGCGGTTCCGGAGCACCGAGCGGATCCACCTGCGGCTGCGGTCCGCTGGGCGGTCCCGCCGGATCACCCGCCGGTTCGGGCCTGGCCGGTGGCGGACCCCCCACCGGCGGCGGGCCGGCCTGCGGCACCGGGCCGCCGGGCGGACCGACGCGCTGCTGCGGACCGCTCGGCGGTCCGGCGGGCTCCCCGGGTCCGGGCGTCCGGGGCGGCGCCTGCTGCGGTCCGCGGCCCTGCGGCCCCTGAGCACCGGGCAGTTCGTCCGGCCCGGTGGTCGGACGTCCGGGGTGGGGCGGCGGGCCGCCCTGGGCGCGGGCGGGCGGCGGACCGGCCGCGCGCATCGGCCCGTCCGGGACGGGCTGGGGCGCGGGCGGCGGACCGCCGAAAGCGGGCGGAACCGGACCGTCGAGCACCGGCGCGCCGTCCTGCGCGGCAGGTCGGTCCAGCGCGGACGGCCTGCCGACCAGCGGGGTGTCCGCGGGCACGGGCGGTGGACCGGCCGGACCGGCGGGCACGTCCGCCTCGTCGGGCCGCTCCCGCGGTGGCTCCTCCACCTGCGCCGCGAGGTCGCCGGACCGCGGCGGAGCCGGGGGCTCCTCCACCGGCAGATCGGCGGGGGTCTCCAACGACCCGGCGAGGCCGGGCCCGGTGATCACCCCCGGCTCGGGGCGCTGCGGTTCCTCGACGCCCAGGTCGCCCGACAGCCCGCCGAGGTCACCGGACAGCGCGGAAACACCGGGCCGCTTGCCGGGCTCGGCCCGTTCCGGAGCCGGCCGGGACTGGGCGAACCTGCGCTGCTCGTGCTCGAAGCGGTCGGGGAGCTGCTCGATCCGCTCCCACAGCGCGAACGGGTGCGGTTCCGCGGCCAGCGCGGCGAACTCCGCGCGCAGGTCGAACCGGCGCGGCGCCGGACGCGGTGCGCGCGGCGGAGGTGCGCCGGCACCGGGGTCACCGAGCGAACCGCGCATGCCGGCGTCGGCGCGGCGCCGCCCGCCCGCCTCCCGTCGTGGCGGCTCGAAGCCCGCGGGTCCCGGCGCGGACGCCGGATTCTGCGGTCCCGTCACGATTCCCCCAGATCTTCGGTGCTTCGCGGGCACGAGACGCGTGGGCGGCACCCCCGTACTGCACGCACACCGGAACCGACGCAAGAGCGCATGCCGTCGTTCCCCAACTCAACAGACCGCGACGAGCACGACCGCGCCCAGCCGCTCCAGCACACCGGTGCGCAGAGCTGTCACCTGCGGCGATCGCCTCATCGCGGGCCCCCTCGTCGCTTCTGTTACCGCCGAAGGACAGTAGCAGTTGACGTTCACCCGTATCGGTGTTTCACCCAAGTGCCACCCCGTTGCCCGACCGAACCGGCGAATCCGCCCGCACACCGGGGAATTCGAGCGCGCGGAAAATCGGACAAACTTTCTAGACTGTTCAGTGCCGTTAGTCACGCGTACGGAACCGACGGTGGCGTAGGTCGGTTCCCGGGAGCCAAATTGGATCGGTACATCGAGGAGATCCGGGGAGGACGAACGCAGATGGAGCGCTGGGACAGCTACGTCGCGCTGGGGGACAGCTTCACCGAGGGGCTGGCCGACGCGGTCCCGAACGGTGGCTTCCGGGGCTGGGCGGACCGGCTGGCCGAGCACCTCGCCGGAACCAACCCCGACCTGCGCTACGCCAACCTCGCGGTGCGCGGCAAGCTGATCCGCCAGATCGTCACCCACCAGGTCCCGCGCGCCGTCGAGCTGCGCCCCGCGCTGGTCTCGATCGCGGCGGGCGGCAACGACATCATCCGACCCGGCTCCGACCCGGACCTGGTGGCCGAGCTGTTCGACGCGGCCATCGGCCGACTGCGCGCCACCGGTGCGGACGTGTTGATCGGCACGGGTTTCGACACCCGCGACACCCCGATCCTGCGCCGGGTGCGCGGCAAGGTCGGCACGTACAACTCGCACCTGCGGGCGATCGCCGACCGGCACGGCTGCTACGTGCTCGACCTGTGGTCGATGGACGTGCTGCGCGATCCCCGGGCCTGGAGCGAGGACCGGCTGCACCTGTCCGCCGAGGGCCACCGCCGGGTTGCGCTGCGCGCGTGCGAGGCGCTGGGCGTCGAGGTGGCGGAGAGCTGGCGGGAGCCCTGGCCCGCGCAGCCAGCGCAGCCCTGGCACGTGCAGCGGGCGGAGGACATCAGGTGGGCCCGCGAACACCTGGCGCCGTGGATCGGCCGTCGACTGCGGGGACGGTCCAGCGGTGACGGCAGGCTGCCGAAGCGACCGGAACTGGGGCGGCTGAGCGAAGACCAAGTGCGGACCGCCGGTCAGCTCACCCAATCCTGACCGGGGCCCGCACCCGCCCCCAACACTCCATCCGGGAGCGCTCGGCCCCGAATGCCATCCCCCCTGCGGTCGTCCCGGCCGACGCGAGGCCGACCGGGACGACCGGGCGACAATTCCCCCCTTGGACCCCCAGAGCCGCCCTTGTCGCACGGATCCTGCACGGTTGATCCGCACGTGACAGAAGTTCTCAGCCGGGACTAACCAGCGGCTAACCGCTCGCTGCGGGCCACCTCAGCAGGACGCGGCCGAGAGGTGGTCGAGCCGTCGGCGCACGTCGGTGGCGCGCGGCGATCCCTCCGCGTCGAAGATCGCCAGAGCCGTCTCCCAGCGGGTGCGCGCGACCTGCCGGTCGCCCCGGGAGTGCGCCGCGTCGCCCAACCCCAGGTAGGCGGCGGCCTGGCGGATCGCCGATCCGCAGCGCAGCGCGACGTCCAGGGCCTGGCGATGGTAGTCCTCGCCGTCCTCGGTTCGCTCCAGTTCGATGCTGACTTCACCGCAGTTGTTCAGCACCATCGCCAGGGTCTCCAGGTCGTCGGCTTCGCGGTACATGGCCTCCGCTTCTCTCAGATGCGCGAGGGCCGCCTCCAGGTTGCCGTTGACCTGCTCGACCTGGGCGAGGTTGTTCAGCGCACCGGCCTCGAAGTAGCGGTCGCCGAGCGTCCGGTAGACCCGCAGCGCGTCCTCGCAGTGCACCTGCGCCTCGTCGTAGCGGCCCAGCCGGAACAGCACGCTGCCCATGTTGACCTGCGTCATCGCCAGCCACGCGGGGTCACCGGTGAGCACCGCGACCCGGTACGACTCGGCGTAGTGCGCGAGCGCTTGCTCGGGCTCGCCGGACCGCGCGTAGGCGACGCCCAGCCCGGCGGACATGAGGACCTTGCCCGCCGGGTCGTCCACCGCGCGGGCGGAGTCCAGGCCCTCGGTGTAGACGCGGATCCAGTCCTCCCACGGGCAGCGGACCATGAGGTAGTTGAACTGGAGCCGCACCAGCGGCCAGGCGAGTTCGTGCAGGCCACCGGCGTTGGCGGCGCGGATCGCGGCGACCAGGTTGGGCCACTCCGCGTCGAACCACTCCAGCGCCTGCGCGCGGTCGGCGATCTCCGGGACGGGAGCCCCCGCCGCGCCGCGGAAGTCGAGCGTGTCCTGCGGCGGGCGCAGGAAGCGGCGCGCGTGGTCGGCGACCGCGAGGTAGTGGGTGAGCAGCCGGCGCAGGGCCGCCCGGTCGTCGTGGTGCCCGGCGGTGACGGCGAGCAGGTCGCGGGCGTAGACGCGCAGCAGGTCGTGCATCCCGAACCGGTCCGGGCGCGGTTCGACGACCAGGTGGGCCAGCGCCAGCGCCCGCAGGCGCCGCTGCGCGCTGGGCACGTCGGTGCCGCACAGCGCCGCGACGGCAGGCGCCGTGAAGGTGTGGCCGGGCACCAGCCCGAGCAGCCGGAACGTGTCGGCGTGCACCGGGTGCAGGCTCCGGTAGGAGATGTCGAAGGCGCGGCGCACGCTGGTGTCGGAGTCGTCGATGTCCAGCGCGTGCAACCGGTTCCGCTCGTCGGTCAGCTCGTGCACCAGGTCGGACACGCCACGCGCCGGGTTGGCGGCCAGCCGGGCGGCGGCGATCCGCAGCGCCAGCGGCAGCCCGCCGCACAGCTCGGCCAACTCGGCCGCGGCGTCCGGTTCGGACGCCGACTTGCCCGGAACCCCGGCCCGGTCGAGCAGTTCGATCGCGGTCTCGGTCGGCAGCGTCTCCAGCGGCAGCACCCGCGCACCGTTGCGCACCACCAGCCCGTCCAGCCGACGGCGGCTGGTCACCAGCACCAGCGAGGCCGAGCTGCCCGGCAGCAGCGGGCGCACCTGCTCGGAGTCGCGGGCGTTGTCCAGCAGCACCAGCACCCGCCGCTCCGCCAGCAGCGACCGGTACAGCGCGGTGCGGTCGTCGAGCGCCACCGGTATCTCGTCGGCCGGGACGCCGAGCGCCTTGAGCATGCTGGTCAACGCCTCGCCGGGCGCCAGCGGCGCGCGTTCGGTGTCGAACCCGCGCAGCGACGCGTACAGCTGGCCGTCCGGGAAGGCGTGCGCCACGCGGTGCGCCCAGGTCAGCCCGAGCGCGGTCTTGCCGACCCCGGCGGTACCCGTCAGCACGGCCAGCTGCGTCGCCGCGCCGGGTTCCCGGTTCGCCAGCACCCGGTCCAGCGCACCGAGTTCGGCGTCCCGCCCGACGAACCCGGCCGGGGCGGGCGGGAGTTCGGCGGGCACCGGCCGCCCGACCGACTGCGGGGTGGACGTGCGGCGGCCGGGTTCCAGCAGCGAGTCGTCGTCGCGCAGCAGCCGCTCGTACAGGTCGCGCAGTTCCGGCCCGGGGTCGATGCCGAGTTCGGCGGACAGCCGGTGCCGCAGCTCGTGGTAGCGGGCCTGCGCCTCGGCGCGGTGCCCGGCGCGGTAGCTGGCCAGCATCAGCTGCCCGGTCAGCCGTTCCCGCAGCGGGTGCTGGTCGACCAGTGCGGACAGTTCCAGGACGAGCTGCTGGTGCCTGCCGAGTTCGAGGTCGGCGGCCACCCGTTCCTCCAGCGCGAGCAACCGCAGCTCGTCGAGGTTCGGCGCGACCATCCGGTACAGCCTGGTGTCGGCGATGTCGGAGAGCACCGGGCCGCGCCACAGCGTCAACGCCTCGGCCAGCACCCGGGCCCGCTCGGCCGGGTCCAGCCCGTGCGCGTGGTTGATCAGCGCCCGGGCGCGGTGCGCGTCGATCCGGTCGCTGTCCACGCGCAGCAGGTAGCCGGGGGGCCGGGTGACGATTTCCGGGTGCCCGTCGCCGATGTCGTCGCGCTGCGCGCCGAACAGCTTGCGCAGCTGGGAGACGGACTTGTGGACGATGGTGCGCGCGGTGGCGGGCGGGTCGTCCTCCCAGAGCATGTCGATGAGCCGGTCCATGGACACCACCTGGTTCGGCTCCAGCAGCAGGCAGGCCAGCAGGGCGCGGCTCAGGCCGCTGCCCAGCGGGCACCCGACGCCGTCGCGGAGCACCTCCAGCGGTCCGAGCAGGCGGAACTCGAATCCCGTGCCCGGTGCCGTGGTCGAGCTGTCCTGCGGCGCGATCATCCACCCGTCCCTCGTGCCCATGTGGTTGAGGCTTCAGCCAGTTTCGGCCACCTCGGCACGTGCCGTCCACACCTTCGAGGTCGACACACGGTAACGACCGGCCTTCCCACCGGGGCTCGGCACCACCACCGGATTCACCCCAATGGAGTCGTCGCCCGGAGGACGCACCCAGCCCGCACTCGGCCGAACGGACCGCTCCGGCGAACGGGTGTTGTCGTGGACGTCTCCCGGCGAACCCGTGCGGCAAGTAGAGTCGAGTGCGCATCGATCACCCGAACGAGGACCACTGTGGAAGGAGACCCGCACCCGTGCCCACGCCGTCCACAGTGGTCGATCGCGCGGTGGCCTGCCTGCTCGGAGGGGCCCTGGGCGACGCGCTCGGCGCGCCGGTGGAGTTCGCGCAGCTGGAGGACATCCGCGCTGAGCACGGCGACGCCGGGATCACCGAACCACCCCCGCAGGCGCTGCTCGGCGACTCCACCCAGATGTCGTTGTTCACCGGCGAGGGATATCTGCAAGCCTGGACGACCGGCAACAACGGCGGTCCGTGGCGTCCCGTGGAGACGGCCGCGGCCGCTTACCGTCGGTGGTTGATCACCCAGCAGGAAGACAAGCCGCGGCCGGGCGTCACCGGCCTGTTGGCCGAACCGGAGTTGTACGCCAACCGGTCGCCGGGGTTGACCAGTCTGCGCGCCCTGCAGGAGACCGCGCTGGGGACGCCCGACGAGCCGCGCAACAGCTCCAAGGGGTGCGGCGGCGTGGACCGCAGCGCACCGGTCGGGTTCGCACCGACGCCCGAGATGGCCTACCAGCTGGCCTGCCAGTTCGCCGCGCTCACCCACGGCGGCGTCGGCGGCTGGGCCTCGGCGGGGGCGATGGCGCTGATCGTCCACCTCGTGGCGGTGCAGCAGCGGCGGTTGCCGGCCGCCGTCGACCAAGCGGCCGGTCGGGTGCTGCGCGAGGACGTCGAAACGGCGACGGCCCTCGCGGAAGCGGCCACGCTGGCCCGGCTCGGCGCCAGCGTCAGCCACATCGAACGGCTCGGCCAGGGCTGGATCGGCCCGGAGGCGCTGTCCATCGGCGTCTATTGCGCCTTGGCCCTGCCCAAGCCGGAGCAGTTCGCCGACGCGGTCCGCCTGGCCGCCAACCACTCCGGCCACAGCGACTCCACGGCCGCGGTCACCGGCAGCCTCCTCGGCGCCCGCCACGGCACGGCCGTGCTGCCCCGCCCGTGGCTGGCCCGCCTGGAGCTGGCCGACGTCATCGAGCGCATCGGGCACGACCTCGGTGCCTCCTGCGCGGGCGAACCGTTCAACGAGCGCCGCTACCTCGGCATCGGCTGAACGTCCGCAGTGGACCGACGTCCCCGGTGACCGCCGACCGTGCGCGACGGCCACCGGAGGACGGCGGATGCCGGTGGTGACAGGACCGGCGCCTCGCGCGCAGCGCGAGAGGTGTTGCGGGGCTCGCAGGCCCGCGGAGTCAGCGCGTCACCGGGGTGAAGTCGCGGGACGCGATGAACTCCGGCCGCGGTCTCCGCGCGGCGAACGGCTCGACGAGGGCGTTGTCCACGCTGTTGAACACGATGAAGATGTTCGAGCGCGGGAACGGCGTGATGTTGTTCCCGGAGCCGTGCATGCAGTTGGAGTCGAACCACAGCGCCGAGCCGGCGGGCCCGGTGAACTGCTCGATCCCGTGCTCGTAGGCGAGTTTGGTGATGTCGTCCTCGCTCGGGACGCCGACCTCCTGCTCCTTCAGCGAGGACTTGTAGTTGTCCTCGGGCGTTTCGCCCACGCAGGAGACGAAGGTCTTGTGCGCGCCCGGCATGATCATCAGACCGCCGTTGAACGGGTAGTTGTCGGTCAACGCGATCGAGATGCTCACCGCGCGCATCGCGGGCATGCCGTCCTCGGCGTGCCAGGTCTCGAAGTCGGAGTGCCAGTAGAAACCGCTGCCCCGGTACCCCGGCATGTAGTTGATCCGGCTCTGGTGCACGTAGACGTCCGAGCCGAGGATCTGGCGGGCCCGGTCGAGCACCCGCGGATCGCGGACCAGTTCCGCGATCAGCTCGCTGGTCTTGTGCACCTCGAACTGGGAGCGGACCTCGTTCGACTTCTTCTCCACAACGGTGCGCTCGTCAGCGCGCACCCGCGGATCCTCGGAGAGCCGTTCCAGTTCCCGCCAGAAGGTCTGGACTTCAGCGGGGGACAGCAGGCCCTCGACGGTGTGGAAGCCCTTGGCGTCGTGCGCCGCGAGCTCCTCCGCGGTCGCCGGGCCGGAGTCCACGCCCGGCCAGACGGTCGGATCGGTGCGTTCGAGCAGAGTCGAGCTGGCACCGATCCGGGTCGGATAGCGGTCCTGGGTGCTCAGATCCGCGACGGTCATGAGTTGCGCCTCCTTTTCGAATTCCCGCCGGAGCGGCTGGTGCCCGTCGGCACCGCCGCCTTTCTCGGTTCCTCGCCAAGAAAGCTGCGCCCAACGACCCGCCGTGCCGGTGGCGGGCAACCCGGGGGTTACCCGCCACCCGCAGCGGTCAAGCGCGGTGCACCGGCTCAGCCGGCCACCGGCGTCTCGTCGTCCTCCACGACCAGCGGGTACACGCCGTTCTCGTCGTGCACCTCGCGTCCGGTCACGGGCGGGTTGAACACGCACACGGTGCGCATCTGGGTCCGCGGCCGGACCTGGTGCTTGTCGTGGTTGTTGAGCAGGTAGAGGGAGCCGGGCTTGAGCTGGTGGACCTCACCGGTGGCTTTGTCCTCGATCTCGCCCTCGCCCTCGACGATGAACACCGCCTCGATGTGGTTGGCGTACCAGAAGTCGTTCACCGTGCCCGCGTAGAGCGTGGTCTCGTGGACCGAGAAGCCGACCTTCTCCTTGGCCAGCACGATGCGCTTGCTCCGCCAGTTCTCCGTCTTGATGTCGGCGTCGGTGTTCTCGATCTCTTCGAGGTTGCGGACGATCACACTTCCTCCTCTTGGGGTTGGTTCGGGGTGGGCCTTCAGGACAGCACAGCTTGCACCGACTCGCGGATGATCTGAAGGCCCTGCTCCAGTTCGTCATCCGACACGGTCAACGGCGGCATGATCTTGATGACCTCGCTGGACGGGCCGGAGGTCTCCAGCAGCAGCTTGCGGTCGAACGCCGCCTTGGAGACCTTGCCCGCCACGTCGTGGTCGGCGAAGCCCAGACCGCGCGCCAGGCCGCGGCCCTTGGCGATCGCACCCTCGTGGGCGCCGGCGATCTCCTGGAGCACCTCGCCGACCCGCTCGCCCTTGGCGATGGTCGACCTCTCCAGGGAGTCGTCGCTCCAGTACTGGCGGAACGCCTCGGACGCGGTGACGAACGCCGGGTTGTTGCCGCGGAAGGTGCCGTTGTGCTCGCCCGGCTCCCACACGTCGTGCTCGGGCTTGATCAGCGTGGTGGCCAGCGGGAGTCCGTAGCCGCCGATGGACTTCGACAGGCAGACGATGTCCGGCTGGATGCCCGCCTTCTCGAAGCTGAAGAACGGCCCGGTCCGGCCGCAGCCCATCTGCACGTCGTCGACGATCAGCAGGATGCCGTGCTTCTGGCACAGCTCGTACAGCCCGCGCAGCCACTCCGGGCGGGACGAGTTGATGCCGCCCTCGCCCTGCAACGTCTCGACGATGACCGCGGCGGGTTCGTTGAGCCCGCTGCCGCTGTCCTCCAGGAGCTTCTCGAAGAACAGGAAGTCCGGGGTCTGCCCGTCGAAGTAGTTGTCGTAGGGCATCGGGGTGGCGTGCACCAGCGGGATGCCCGCGCCACCGCGCTTCATCGAGTTGCCGGTCACCGACAGCGAACCCAGCGTCATGCCGTGGAACGCGTTGGTGAAGCTGATGATCGATTCCTTGCCGGTGATCTTGCGGGCGAGTTTCAGCGCCGACTCCACCGAGTTGGTACCCGTCGGCCCGGGGAACTGGATCTTGTAGTTCAACCCGCGCGGCTGGAGCACCTTCTCGTTGAAGGTCGTCAGGAACTCGCGCTTGGCGGTGGTCGCTTGATCAAGTCCGTGCACCACGCCGTCGCGTTCGAGGTAGTCGATCAGTTTTCGTTTCAGCAGCGGATTGTTGTGCCCGTAATTGAGCGCCCCGGCCCCGGCGAAGAAATCGAGGTAGGCGTTGCCGTCCTCGTCGTGGAGCCAACTGCCGCGGGCGTGGTCGAACACGGCCGGCCAGGTTCTGCAGTAACTGCGGACTTCCGATTCCAGGCTTGCGAAGATGTCGTTCACGGGTCCTCCGTTCGGCCGTGCGGCGCGCCGGGAGGCCCGCCGCCGGCGATGTGATCGAGTTGGTCCGTCCGCGCCCGAAGGCGCGGGTCACACCACTGCCGGTGCCGCCGAGAACGGCCCGATGCGGTACAGGTCCTCCCCCAGGTGCGCGTCGGGGAACAGGTCGGCCGTGAACAGCTCGCTGCGCTCGATCTCGGTCTCCCGACGCCGGGCGAACGCGGTGAACAGCGCGATCGAGGCGGAGTTGTCCGGCGTGATCGTGGTCTCCAGGTACCGCACACCGCGCGGTAGGACCCGGTCCACCAGGTGCCCGAGGAGTCGACCTGCCACGCCACCACCGCGCTGGGAGGCATCGACGGCGATCTGCCAGACCACGAGCACATCCGGCGCGTCCGGCCGGATGTAGCCGGTCACGAATCCCACGACCGCGCCGTCGATGCGTGCCACCGCGGAGGTTTGCGCGAAGTCCCTGCACCACAACAAATATGCGTAGGACGAGTTCACGTCGAGCACTCCCGAATCGACCGTGATTCGGTGGAGTGCGGGGCCGTCCGCGACGACCGGAGTGTCGATCTCCAACCGCCCGGCTGAACCGCTTCCGCCATTCCGTTCGTTGATGTTACGGCTCGGTTTGTCGCCGGTCATGCTTCGCCAACTTAACAGAACATGCGTATCGCGCCAGGGACGAGAACGTTACACGGCCCGACTACCAGGCGAGATGCGATTTTACACGTGAGAAGCACTACAGGAATGTTGCAGAGCACTTCCGGGAAGTGCTATCGATCTGCTGCCGCATTGCCCCACCAATCCATTCGGGGCAGCCCCTGACCTGCGCAAACCCCGATTCCCGAAGTGCGTCCCCGCGCATGGTGGAGTCCGGATTTCGTGAGCCGAAAAAAGTGGTCGGTTCGGGTGAAATGCGAACGCGGCCGCCCGTCGCCCCCACCCGGCGGCACGGCAGCACCACCACGGGGGCGAATCCCCTCCCCGCGATGCGGCAGCGCCTCCGCGGGGTGGTGGTGCCGGGCGCCGGGCGGGCGTCCGGACGACCGCGTCGCGGTGCCGGGTCAGACCCCGGCCACGGACTTGATCCACTCCCGGTACCCGGTGAGGTTGGCGTAGGCCGTGTTGCTCTGGCGGTCGCTGGTGGAGGCCACGCCGACCTGCACGCCACCGGCGAACATCGGGCCGCCCGAGTCGCCGCCGGCCGGGATGCCGTCCCCGCGGGTCGCGCAGACCGCGGTGCCGCCCCGGTAGTCGCTGCACGCCACGTCCGTCACCCGCACGTCGGCGACCTTGAGGATCTTCGACTGGCAGTTGATCTCGGGCTGGTCGGTGCAGGTGGCGCCCCAGCCGTAGGTCTGCACGGTCTGCCCGTTGCGCACCGCGCCGGGTTCGCCGAGCGGCGAGTACTGGGTCTGCACCGGGTGGTCGAGGTTGACCAGGGCCAGGTCGGCGGTGTCGTGGATGTGCACGCCGCCGGGCTTGGCCGCGGCCTGCTCGCCCTTGGTCTGGTCGACGTCGCCGATGTGGAAGGTCAGCTGGCCGCCGCCCGCCACGCAGTGCTGCGCGGTCAGCACCCACTCCGGGGCGATGATCGTGGCGGTGCAGGTCTCCCGGCCGTCGGAGAACAGCCGCGCCGCCCACGGCGCGCTGTCCACCTCCCGGCCGTCGATGATCTTGGCGTGGACGTCCGAGGGTTGGGCGGCGACTGCCGACGCGGTCGGCACCAGCACGGCCGCCGCGGCCGCGGCGAGCACGGCCAGTCTGCGAGCGATGGACACGCTGATCTCCTCCGGTTCGCGAAGGTGGTTCGGACCACGGCACAGATTTCACTCGTGCGAGTGACAAGTCCATTGCTTGGTCACAAATCGCCAGAAGTCCGCGAATCCGGCGCTCAGATCGAGATGCTCGCAGGTCAGAGCGGTCCAACAATCACGGCGGACTTCGCGTTCTTCCCACCTGGAGGGCCATCGTGGAGATCGATTCGTACCAGCCCGGCACGCCCTGCTGGGTGGATCTGAGCAGTCCCGACCCGGCTGCCGCGGAGCGCTTCTACGCCCGGCTGTTCGGGTGGACGGTCGTCAGCGCCGGGGAGGGCTCCGGCGGCTACCGGCTGTGCGAGGTGCGGGACCGGGTCGTCGCGGGCATCGGCCCGCTGCGGCAGGAGGGCGTGCCGGCGGCGTGGTCGACCTACGTCGCGGTCTCCGACGCCGACGCCACCGCGCGGGCGGTGCGCGACGCGGGCGGCGAGGTGCACGTCGAACCGACGGACGTCATGGACGAGGGGCGGATGGCGGTGTTCGCCGATCCCGCCGGCGCCGTCGTCGCGGCCTGGCAGCCCGGTCGGATGCCGGGCGCCGGGCTGGTCGACGAGCCGGGCGCGCTGTGCTGGAACGAACTCGCCACCCGCGACCCGGACCGCGCCCGGGAGTTCTACGCCGCGGTCTTCGGCTGGCAGGCGCAGGCCCGCGAGATCGACGGGATGACCTACACGACGTGGCAGCTCGGCGACCGCGTGGTCGGCGGCATGATCGCGATGGGCGACGACTGGCCGCCCGAGGTCCCGCCGCACTGGTCGGTCTGCTTCGCCGTGCGCAACTGCGACGCCGCCGCCGAGGAGGTCCGCGCCCTCGGCGGCGCGGTGCTGCACGGTCCCGTGGACATCGAGCCCGGCCGCTTCGCGGCGGTCGGCGACCCGCAGGGCGCGGGTTTCGCGGTCCTCTCGTTGCGGACCTGACCGCGGGCCCGGCGGGTCAGACGTCGATCTGGTCGTGGTGGCGGTCCGGGAGCGCGCGGTGCTCGTGCCGGTACACCCGCCGCCGACCGCGCCCGGACGTGCGGTCGTTGGCGATCACGACCGCCACCCACGGCAGAGCTCCCGTGACGGCCACGATCCCCAGCGCCAGCCACCAGATGTGCGCCAGCAGACCGGCCGCGGTGAATCCCACCAGGTGAACCACCATCAGCACCGCGTAGACGCGCTTGCGGTGCCGCTGCTCCTCGTCGAACGAGGGCTCGGCGTCGGTGATGAGCACCGGGTCCTCGTCGTGCCGCGCGTGCCGCATGGCCACCTCCCCAACCGGGATCCGCAGCACGTCCAGGGTGCTCCTCACCCCCAGCGGAACACCAGCTTGGGAGTGTTTCGGAAATGCTTTGCGTGGCGGTGCCGGTGGCGGAACCTCAGCGGTGCCGGTTGCTTGCGTACTCACCGAAAGAGAAAGCGGCTCACGCCGCTCACAAAACACGCGCTAGGCGTCCGTCTCGGCCTCGTCGTGCGCGGCGGGACCTCGGGCCTGCTGCTTGCGCAGCTCGAAGTACTCCTTGATCACCATCACGATGATCAGCACGTCCAGCGCGGCGAAGAACGGCAGCTCGATCGAGTGGGTGCGCGTCGCCCGCAGCACCTCGAAGACGACGAACGCCCCCAACGCCACCACGGCGATCGGGTAGGCCGGCCGGATCTTGCACAGCAGCGCGATGACCAGGCCGATCTTGATCACCCCGTGCACCAGCAGGTACGCGATCACGAACGTCCGGGTCCCGCCGTTGGCGAAGTGCTCGGCCGCCTGCTCGAAGTGCTGCGCCAGCGGCCCGCCCGCTCCGCCGAACACGTCGCGCGTGGTCACGTGCGCCAACGCGGTGATCGCACTGGGCGGGACGAAGATCACCAGGATCCCGCCCAACAACTGCACGACGCCGTCCAACCCCTTGAGCACGACGGCGACCCGGAACAACTTCTCGGTCACGCTGCTGCCACCAGCCACGCCCCCATCATGCGCGAGCCGAGATCGGCGGCGGGAGCGCCCACCCCGGCCCCCGACCGCGGGCGGACCTCGCCCGCACGATCGGCTGACAACGGAAGTCGGTTCGGTGAACCGGGTCGCGCGCAGTTCAGCACAGCGATCGTTCCGCGGGAGCCGCGCTGAGCGGCGATCACTCGAACCCCGCAGCGGACGCCCGCCCGCCTACGCCGAGTGACGAAGCGCCTACCGGGACCTCTGTCCCCGCCGGGTAGTCTGGAGCCGCTGAGGGGACTCGAACCCCTGACCATCCGCTTACAAGATCTCCGACTTGTAGTTTCACCGGGTATCCAGCGGTTCCTTCGCGCTGGTCAGCGGCACTGCTGGAACAGTGAGGGGCAGTCCGAACGGACAGCGACTGGGCCGAGAACTGAGCCGGACCGAGACCTGCAACGACGGCCGGGGACAGCGGGGACACTTCGGCGGACTCGATGTGACTCACGCCCTCGATCAACCAGGCGCTGAGTTGGGCTGAGACGGTTTGGGGGTACCTCTGCCCCGGCTCCCCTCGGAAAGGCGCTCTACGGCGATCTCAGACGGCGGCTCAGATCCTCTCTGGCTGAGCAGGGAGCCTGCGGAGTCTCGTCGCGTCGACAGCCCCGATCGCTCGGGAGGCCGCTTCTCAGCGCGCACAAGGGCCTTCCCCGGGTTCCAGCGCCCACCCCCACTGTTTCAGCCTTCCGACCCATGCGAGGAGGAGCGCTGACGCACTAGGACCAACCGACGTGCCGCCTGCGCGCGGCCCGACACGACGACTACTCGCGCCGGTACGTTCGCAGTGGTGCGAGCGGGAAAGGTTGAGGTCACAACGATGTCATTGGCAGCGGACACCGCCGAACACGTCCTCCAGGCCGCCTGCGGCGAGGTCGGGATCGACCCGGCCGGCGCCGAGCTGATCCGGATCGGCTCGAACGCGGTGTACCGGCTCAGGGCCCCGGTCATCGTCAGGATCGCCCGGGATGGCGAGACGATCGAGAACGCACGGATGCAGGTCGCGGTGGCCCGGTGGTTGGAAGCGCAGGACTACCCCGCTACGCGCGCTCTTCATGCCGAACAGCCGGTGGAGGTCGCTGGGCACGTAGCGACGTTCTGGGTCTCCGTCTCCGAGCGCGAGGAGTACGCGCCGATCGACCAAGTTGCCGAGCTGATTCGACGACTGCACGAACTCGACCAGCCCGGCATTTCTCTGCCCGCGAAAGACCCGTTCGGCAAGCTCGATATGCAGCTTCCCTACCTGGAAAACCTGTCCGCACGTGACGCGCGGTTCATTCGAGATCGAATCGAACAACTCAGGGTCGAGTACGCCGAACTCGAATTCGAACTACCGCCGGGTGTCATCCACGGTGACGCGAACGTCGGGAATGTCATCCTTGATCGAGATGGCGCCCCTGTGCTCATCGATCTGGATAGCTTCTGTACTGGCCCCCGCGAATGGGACTTGGTGCAAACGGCGCTCTTCTACGAGCGTTTCGGTTGGCACACGGAGGACGAATACCGGACGTTCGCCGAGGTCTACGGTTTCGACATCATGAAGTGGCCCGGATATCGCGTCCTCGCCGACTATCGAGAGATCGCGATGACGCTCTGGCTCTGCGGCAAGGTAGGCGCCGACGAGCGGGCCGAGGCCGAGGTGCAGAAGCGAATCGCCGCCATCCGGACGGGCGGACCGCGGACCGACTGGTCCCCCTTCTAGGACCTGGCGTCCTCAGGCCGCCACAGCCGCGTCGTCGATGCTCGTTCGGTGAAGTCCCTGGCCACAGGGCTGTTGCCAACGCGGGTGAGACGCTGACGGAACTCGTCGACGTATGCCTGACACCGAGCGGACTTGAGCCGTTCACCGATTTCGAGGGCTCCCAACGCCACTCGGCACGCCTGCTCAGCTTCGCCCTGGTCAAGGTATGCGTCGGCGAGAACCATCGTGGCAAAGAAGTCGCTGCGGACGTACCCGCTCTCCGTCGGGCCGAGGGACTGTGAAGCGTACGTGCTCGCGTCGACCGATCGCCCGAGATCGCGGTTGCAGTGCCCGAGCTCGGCCGCAAGCTCGGCGTCGTTGAAGTAGCCGAACCAGTCCGCAGGGTCGTCGTCAGGGTTGCGGCGCTCGAACTCCCTGACCGCCTCCGACATGGCCCGGTCGCATTCCGCCGTGTCGCCGAGCCGCGCGAGGGCGCGAGCTTCCATCGCGTAGAAGTGCGCGGTGGCGCTCGGAGAACCAGCGGTCTCCGTGCCCATCCTGGCGGCTCGTGCCAGGTTTGCGGCTTCTCGGTACTTCCCCAGGAACGTCGCCTGGTGGCTCATCGCGTCGAGGATGCTGGCGCCCAGCAAGCGGTCCCCAGTCGACTCCGCGAGCTTCAGCGACTGGACGAAGTACCGCTGCGCCAGGCCATGAAGCCCGGCGTCGTAGGACATCCAGGCGCCGAGCAGGGTGGCCTGCGAAGCGGCCTTGAACAGCTCTCGCCCGGTCTCGTCGCTGTACGAGCCCTGAAGTAGGGCGGCCAGGTCCGACCGTAGGAACTCGATCAGCGCCCGACGGGCGTGACCACCGCCGTGCTGCCCATCGAGGCGATCGAACATGTCCGTGGTGCTCTGGATGCCGGCGACATCCGCGGGGCCCACCCGGCGCTTCCCCGCTCCCTTCGCCAGGTCGTAGCGGTTCGCGACCAGCCAGGACAGCGACGCCTCGTTCCAAGCCGCGACGTTCGTCGGTGCGGTCAGGAGGGTGGCGGTGTCGTCGAGATCCGCCTCCCAAAGCCGTCCGACGACGGCGATGCTCTCGGAGAGCTTGTCCGGATACGAAAGGCCCAGCTCGGCGGACACTTCGCTCGATGGCTCGAACCCCACTTCGTGCAGGTCTACGGGGCGGCCAAGGCGCTCGCTCAGGGCTCGTGCGACGGCTCGGCGGGTCTTCTCGTCACGCGGAACCATGCCGCTGAGCCAGCGCTTCACGTACGTGTGGGTGTAGGTCCGGTCCGAGTGCCGACTCGTCGCCCGAGCGAACACCTTGAGTCCTACGGAGCCGTCGTCCTTCAGGAAACCGGCCTCCCGCATCAGGGTCGCAAGCTTCCCGTTGCCTTCCATGCCACCTCCGCCTGTGTCTCCTGGGTGTTCAAGTGTGCCCCCTTGTGTGCCCTGTTGTCCCGCATTTGTCAGCGGTTTCCTTGAAGACGTCAGGGACACAGGACACGGAGCGGTCTGAACCGAACTGCTCTGAACGCCAGAAGGGAGTCAGGTCAATGGCGAAGAACCAACTTCCCATTTTGCCGACGGGTGGCAGCGGCGCTGTCGGAAAACTGGTCAAGACCCTACTCGTGGTCGCCGTCGTGGTACTCATCGTGAAGTTTCCGAACGACGCCGCCGCATTCGCTCAGGGAGCCTTCGACCGCATCGGAGATGCGATCAACGGCGTGGTTACCTTCCTCCGAGGGCTGGGCAAGTAGGCATGCACGGATCAATCACGAGAAAGGCGTTGCTCGATAGCAGCGATTCGCTGGCTCAAGCCGTCAAGCCGGTGCAACACTTCGGTAAGCATTTCCGAAACATCGGCACTCCCGGAGTCGACGTTAGCCGCCGAGCCATCGGACCGCGAGCGGCGGACCCACGACCCTTCACCTTGACGGCTGGTGATCAGCGCTTCATCCCGGAGCACTCCCAGGGCGCTCTTCACCGTGCCGATCGAAACCCCGTAGTCGTTGGCCAGCTCGGACTGCTTCGGAAGCCGATCACCGGGGGCAAGCGTCCCTGTCTGGATGGCAGCGCGGAGGTCGTCGGCGACTTGCTGGTACGGCGGCCGAGGGTCATCAGGATCGACTTTTCCCATGTCAGAGAGGCTACCCGGCGACGCAAGCTAGGCCAGTTAGGTGACTTGTACTTGACTATCTTGGCTAAGTTACCTAGCTTGTCTCTCGTCCCGCTCGTCGCAGGGGACACAAGAAAAGCCCCGACCGGTGCGGCAACACCGGACGGGGCGGGACATCGAAACGTTGGGAGCATCGATGCAGTTCGAGCGTAGCCGGTTCTACCGGGTCAAGGCAGTAGCCGAGATGTTCGACGTCTCGGTGAACACGATCTACCGGGCGATCGAGTCCGGCGAGTTGGACGCGCTGAAGCTGGGCACGGGCAAGGGCACGCTCCGGGTTCCCGGGTGGGCGCTGGGCGTCTACGCCGAGCGGTGCTCGCAGGCCGCCTATGAGGCGTTCGTGACCGGCGACGAGTCGGCCGCCGAGGCCGCCGACGACGCGCAGGACGAGGGGGTGGCGTGACGATGCGACTGAACCCGGACCAGGCACACGGCATGGTCGGTGAGCACCACGCGGTGTTCCACCCGACCCACCGCGAAGGCAACGACACCCCGATCGCGATGCAGGTCAGCATGTCCCTGCCGATGTCGCTGGAGGACATCGAGGCGGTGTTGTGGCTGGCTGCCATCGGTGGGATGACGCTGGATGAGCAGGAACTCGGCGACGACGAATACGCCCACGAGATCGTGCTGGAAACGTTCCTGCACGAGGGTTCCAACCGCGTGTACCTGGCGCGCCAGGAGATCGCGGACCTCGACCCCGGCACCGAGGAGCACGCGCTGTTGCTGGCGGTGCGCCAGCGAGTCCAGGACCTGTACGGACGACCGGGCGTGCCCGCCCAGCGTCGCGAGCTGGCGGGGGTGAGCCGGTCATGAACACCCGTCCCGAGAGTCTGACGCTGCACGGGGTGACCACGCTGCTCTACGCCTTGCCGGTCAGCACGGCCGAACTGCGCGAGCTGCCCGTCGGGCTGCTGGCCGAGTACGTGACCCGCGCCGCCGCCGGACTGCCTGCCGCCGAGCGCGCCGGACTGGAGGACGGGTTGGCCACGCTCGCCGAGTGCGGCGGCCCGTTCTTCGACCCGGCCCACTACGTGCTCGCCCAGACCCGGGCACGCGCGGTGTGGGCCGCCGCCTCACAGACCAGCGGCGCGCATCCGGTCGAGGTCGCCCCGGACACGCTCTGGCCGAACTAGCCGACCCGAGGGGTGCGGACCCGTCCCTGTTCGCCCCGGCCCGGCGGTGCCATCCCGCCACCCGCCGCACCGGCGGGCCTGAACCCACCGCCGGGCCGGGTCTCCCGCCACTCATCGCGAGGGGTCCGCACCCCCGGGGAGCGGGGCCGGGAACCGTCGGGAACAGCACGAACGCCCCCGACGGGAACCACGCCCCGGCGGCCCGGAACCACCCGGTAACCGAACCGGCCCGACGGGGTTACTGCCGCAGCACAGACCGTCAGTAACCCCCCTCGTGACCGGCCGGGAGCACCGCAGGAGACACCGGTCGCCCGGGATTCGATCGAGGGTCGATCCGCCCCGACTCGATCCGGGTCGATCGAGGCGCTGACCAGCAAGAGTTGAACCCAGTTGAGGCCGCGCTGGCCTGCGTGAATCGACCCTCGATCGAACCGACCCCTGGCCCTGTTACCGACCGCCTTACTGACCGTGCGAACAGGCACAACGCCTAGTTCGCGCACCGCGTCGACATCGGAGCACCAGGCCCATGAGTAACCCTCAGACCCCATCAGCCGACGGGGCCGACCAGCGCCCCCGGCTGCACCTCGTCCACAATCCCGGCGACGCGAGGGCGCCCGGAGAACCCGGTTCTCCGGCACCTCTCCCGCAGGGCTTCTCCACCGCTTCTGACCTGCATGGGGAGAACCGAGACCACCAGCCGGAGAACCCGCTGGTGGACCCGGAGACCCAACGCCGCGCCCTGACCGAGATCGAACGCGCCCGCGCCGAGCTTCCGCCCCGCGACGAGGCGATGTTCGGCACCTACCTCGGCTCGGTGGTGCGCCAGCTGGAACCGACCAGCGAGGCCGACCCCGCCAACATCCTGGCCTCGCTGATGGCCGCCACCGGCGTCTACCTCGGCGACGGCCCCTACCTGCGAGCCGGGGACGACCGACACCCACTGCTGGTGTGGCCGATGGTCATCGGCCGCACCGGCATCGGCCGCAAAGGCGCCGGATGGTCGGCCGCCAAGCGCCTGCTGCTGGCCACCGACCCGGACTTCGTGGAGCGCAACATCCACTCCGGACTGACCTCCGGCGAGGGCCTGACCCAGGCGTTCACCGCCGACGAGGACGAGGCCACCGGCCCCGACGACGGCGAGGAGAAGTCCAAGGGCAAACGCCGGGCCTCGCTGCTGCCGCCCGGTGATCGGCGGCTGCTGGCGTTCGAGACCGAGTGGGCCACCGTCATGGCCCGCATGAAGCGCGAGGGCAACACGCTGTCGGCCACCCTGCGGGCCGCGTGGGAGGGCGGGAACCTGTCCACCCTGGGCGTGACCGCCCGGATCGTGCGCGACACCCACATCGCGATCCTGGCCCACATCACCCCCCGCGAGTTTCAGGCCAAACTCTCGGCCTCGGACATGGCCGGCGGCACCTACAACCGGTTCCTCCCGGTCCTGGTCGCCCAGACCCAGTACCTGCCCGGCGGCACCGGCGCCGACCCCAAGCTGCTGGATCGCCTGGCCGTCGACCTGCGCGCCCGCCTGGACACCGGCGCCCAGCTCGGACAACTGCGCATGACCCGTGAGGCCGCCGCGCTCTGGCAGCGGCTCTACGTCGAGTTCGGCGGCTACAGCACCGACGACGGCCCCATCGAGCAGTTCCTCTCCCGCGCCGCGCCCAACTGCCTGCGCGTCGCCGGGCTCCACGCCGCCCTCGACGGCACCCCCCTCGTCGAACCGCACCACCTGGCCGCCGCCGCCGCGTTCGTCCGCTACGCCGTCGCCTCCGCCCGCGCCGTGTTCACCACCTCGAACCCGAAGCGGGACAAGCTCGCCCGGTTCATCGCCGACGCCGGACCGGCCGGACGCACACGCACCGAGATCAGCCAGCAGCACTTCCGGGGCAACGAGGCCGCCGCCAACATCACCGCCTTGCTCGACCAGTTGGCCGCCGAGGACGTGATCACTAAGACCTTCCGACGCCCCGAGGGCAGGAAAGGAGGCCGCGCCACCGAGACCTACGTGGCCAACGAACACCACGAAATTACGAAGTTTGCCTCTGACCAGGGCAAACGCTGAGACCAAAGTTCGTGCCTACGAACTTTGCCCCCGAAGAAACCGCAGGTCAGAACCAAAGTTCGTAACTTCGTCAACTTCGTACGGAGGGGAGCACCGATGAACCACAGCCAGCAAACCCCCCGCTCGCCCCAGCAGGGAACCAGACAGGGAGCCGCCGAGGAGGCAGGGAATTCTCCCTGGCGCGTTCCCTCGGCCATTCCCTCGGCGCGACCTGCGCAAACGGCCGGAAGGGAGTCGAGGGAATCCCGGGAGCAGGCCGCCGGAACCCCCGCGGATGCGGGGCTGTCGGCCGCCCCTGGGCGTTCCCTCACCCGGTCTCAGCCGTCCGAGGACGCGCCGCGCGTGCTGCTGACCGTCGAGGCCGCCGCGCGCCGGTTGTCAGTCAGCCGGGCCACCATGTTCCGGCTGCTGAAGTCCGGCGACATCGCCTCGGTACGCATCGGCCAGGCCCGCCGCATCCCCGCCGACGCGCTGACCGCCTACGTCGAGCGCCTGGCCGCCGAGCAAGCGCCCAACCACACCGCGGCGCGGATGCGAGGTGCAGCATGAGACCCGCCGATCTGCTGCTGCGCCCGCTGGCAATCCTCGCCGCCGCGGTGGTCGTGGCGCTCGCGCTCGCCGCGGTGGTGCTCTGGCGGGCCGTGCTGCCCGCCGTGCTCATCACCGCGCTGGCGCTGGCCTGCGGCATGGCCCGCACGCTGGCCCTCGGCGCCTTCGTCGTCACCGGCGGACTGCGGGCCGTGATGCTCGCGCTCGAACGCGCCGGACACGCCATCCCCGCCCCACGACTGCGCCGACGCATGCCCGCCGTCCCCGCCGCGCGGCAGTGACCGGGCAAGTGAGTGAGCAAGTGACCGGCCACCACGCGAGTGAATTTTCACTTGCCCGCTCACTCACCCGCCCCACTCGCTCTCACCTGCGCAAACCATCACGGAAGTGAGGAAGTGAACGAAGTGAACCACCCCCGGCACACCGCCCCGAGAGCGGTACTCGACGGACACCGAACGATCGACTCACCGACCGGCGACACGGCAGCTCGCTCCTGCCCCGGCGCCGCCAGACCTAGCGGCCATGCCTGCTAGACCTAGCGGGCTCGCTAGCGGCCCACGCCCCGGCCGACCGGGCGCCTAGCGCCTAGCGGGCACGCCAGCGGAGCGAGTCAACCCCGCCCCATCGCCGGACCGCAGGCCAACCGCCGGCCGCTAGACCACGGGGTGGACGAGTTAGACGTCCGAAGTCCTCGCAGGACCCCGATTGAGAGCCGTTTCGATGCTCCCAACGGGGGGTCTAACTCGCTAATTTTCCTAACTTTCCGCAGGTCATCCAGCGAGTTAGCCCCGAGTTAGAAGTCTAACTCCACCGACGCGACCTAATCCCGGATCTAACCCGCATGCAGGCCCCGCATACGGGCCCCGCAATCCCGGCATCACCCGCTGGCGCAGCCGTCGTGTCCCCGCTGTCCCGGAGTGCCGGCCGCTACCGAGAAGCCCCGCGTCTTGGCCGCGGGTTTCCCGCCATCGAGAACGACACCACCGATCACGAAAGGAACCGCGCATGCCACGCAAGCGCCGCCCGGAAGGCACCCGGGCCCCCAACGGAGCCAGCAGCATCTACTACAGCGAGGCCGACGGCTACTGGCACGGCCGGGTCACCATGGGCGTCCGCGACGACGGCACCCCCGACCGCCGCCACGTCCAGTCCAAGGACGAGAAGGTCGTCACCCGCAAGGTCCGCGACCTGGAGAAGGAACGCGACAGCGGTCGGGCTCGCCGAGCTGGTGGCCGGTGGAAGGTCGAGAAGTGGTTGGCCCACTGGGTGGAGAACATCGCGGCGCCGTCCGTGCGCTACAAGACGCTCCAGGGCTACCGCACCGCGGTGTACAAGCACCTGATCCCCGGGATCGGGGCGCACTGGATGGACAACGTGGAGCCGGAGCACTTCGAGAAGCTCTACGCGAAGATGCAACGCGACGGTTCCAGCGCGGGGACCGCGCACCAGGTACACCGAACCGCACGCACCGCGTTCCGCGCGGCATGGAAGCGCCGGATCATCACCTGGGACCCGTTCGAGCTGGTGACGTCACCTCGGATCGAGGAAGAGGAGATCGAACCGTTCGACGAGGACGAGATCCAGCGCATCATCGCGACCGCGCTCAAACGGCGTGGCGGAGTGCGGTTCGTGATCGCTCTCGCGCTCGGCTGTCGCCAGGGCGAAGTCCTCGCCTTCAGGTGGAGTCGGCTCGACCGGAAGAACCGGATCATTCGTGTCCGCAAGGCATTGCAGCGCCACGCCTGGGAGCACGGATGCGACGACCCGCATGCCTGCGGGGCGCGGCTTCACCGGGTGGCCTGTCCGGACAACTGCACCCGGCACCGGAACCCGAAGAACTGCATCCGGGACGAGAAGGGGCACCACCGGCCGTGCCCGCCGAACTGCACCCGGCACGCGGCCAGTTGCCCGAAGCGGCGCGGCGGCGGGCTCCGCGAAGTCGAGGTGAAGTCGACCGCGGGGCGTCGGAAGTGGGTCCTGCCCGAAGCCTTGTTCGAACTGATCCTCGCGCACGAACAGGCGCAGCAGGCCGAACGGGAGTTCGCCGGGACCGAGTGGCACGACGGCGACTGGATGTTCACCCAACCCAACGGGAAACCGATCGACGCGCGCCGGGACTGGGAGGAGTGGAAGTCGATCCTGGCGGAGGCCGGAGTGCGCGACGCGCGGCTGCACGATGCGCGGCACACCGCGGCGACGGTGCTGCTGCTCCTCGGGGTGCCCGATCGTACGGCGATGGATCTGATGGGCTGGTCCTCACCGAACATGCGGAAGCGCTACATGCACGTCACCGACCAGCTTCGGCGGGACGTGGCCGACCGGCTCAACGGGTTCCTCTGGAACCCCAAGTGAGCCGAGAACTGAGCCGGAACCGCCCTGGTGACCCAGAGGTCGATCACATCACTCCTGGTAGTCTCGGAGCCGCTGAGGGGACTCGAACCCCTGACCATCCGCTTACAAGGCGGGCGCTCTACCAACTGAGCTACAGCGGCACTCGCGTCGGCTCCCCCGTCCGGAGGCGCGCGCAGACATCGTAAGCGTCCGGTCGCCGGGCACCGAAGCCGGTCGCCGATCCGCGTTCCCGGGATCCGGCGGGCCCTGCGTCGGTGCGGGCGCGAGTACCGCAGTGAGCGACGCCATATGTTGCGGCTGCAACGGTCGGCACGTGCCGTCCGATGCCCGGGAGGAAGATCACGCACCGCGGTCCGTTCGCGGGAGCACCAGGCAGGGAGGAAACCAGCAGTGGGAATCACGCAGCGCGCCCGTGGTGTGCTGCGGCGGCGCGACCCGGAACTCACCATGCCCCCGGGGACTCGCAACGTCGTGTACGGGCCGGCACTGCCCGACGAGTCCACCGTCCACCTCGTCCTCGACCTGGGCCTGCGCATCGGTGAGGTGCAGATGGCCAGCGGCGCGGGCGCCTCGGACGTGACCGCGACGATCATCGCGGTGGTCAACGCCTACGGCCTGCCCCACTGCGAGGTCGACGTGATCTACACGTCGATCACCGTGTCCTGCTACCGCGGTACCGACCTGCCACCGATCACCTCGCTGCGCGTGGTCCGCAACCGGTCGATCGACTACACCCGGCTCGCTGACGCCGAGGCGCTGGTGCGGCGGATCATCTCCGGGGAGATCACCGCATCGGACGCCTACGCCGAGCTGGACAAGATCACCACCGCGTCGCACCCCTTCCCCCGCTGGGTCGCCACCCTCGCCTGGGCGGGCATGGCCGCCTCGCTGGCGGTGCTGCTCGGCGGCGGGACCAACGTGCTGCTGCCGCTGGTCGCCGCCGGCTCCACGGCCCTGGTGGACCGCATCGGACGGCTGCTGAACAAGCGCGCCCTGCCGTTCTTCTTCCAACAGGCCGTGGGCGGTGCGATCGCCACCGGGGTGGCGCTGGCCGGGTATTCGACGGGATACCTGGACAACGCCGCGCTGGCGGTGGCCGCGAGCATCATCGTTCTGCTGTCCGGGATGACCGTGGTCGGTTCCATGCAGGACGCGATCACCGGCTACAACGTCACCGCGGCGGGCCGGATCTTCGAGCTGGCACTGATGTCGGCCGGGCTGATCGCGGGTGTCGTGCTCGCCCTCTACATCGGACTGCGGATCGTCGGCGGGGACGGCATCGGCGGCGGGCTGGACGTCCAGGACATCGGCCGCGCCGAGGTGCTCGCACCGGCGCTGCACCTGCCGGTGCAGATGCTCGCCGGTGCGTCCACCTCCGCCTGCTTCGCGCTGGCCAGCTACGCCCCGCCGCGACCGCTGATCGTGGCCGGTGCCGGTGGCGCCGTCGCGGCGGCAGTGCACTCGGTGCTGACGCTGGCCGCCGTGCACACCGTGCTCGCCGGGGCGGTGGCCACCACCGTGGTCGGTTTCGTCGGCGGGATCATCGCCCGGCGGCTGCGGATCCCACCGCTGGTGATCGCGGTGTCCGGGGTGGCGCCGCTGCTGCCCGGTCTGGCCACCTACCGCGGCCTGTACGAGCTCTCGGTGCTCGGCAGCCCCACCGGGCTGACCACCCTGATGCTGGCCGTGGCCACCGGTCTCGCGCTCGGCGCGGGCGTGGTGCTGGGCGAGTACCTCGCGCAGCCGATCCGCAGCCGCCTCGGACGGCTGGAACGCCGGATCGCCGGGCCGCGCATGTCCGGTCCGCTGCGCCCGACCCGGCGCAGGCTGGACTGATCACCCCGGGCCACCGATGATCACCCGAGCGGTCCAGACGGGTGATCGCCGTGGGCTGTCCGATTTGCACCACACGCAGCACGCACGACGCTCCGCGATTGGCTAGCCTCGCGACAGGTGGACAACAGGGTGGGAGGAAATCCGGTGAGCAAGGGCAGCACGCCCATCCGAGCGGACTTCGTGGTCGTCGCCAACCGGCTGCCCGTGGACCTGGAACGCCTGGAGGACGGCACCGAGCGCTGGAAGCACAGCCCCGGCGGGCTCGTGACCGCGCTCGAACCGTTCCTGCGGGCCCGGCATGGCGCCTGGGTCGGCTGGCCGGGCGTCGCCGACGTCGAGGTCGACCCGTTCACCGACGACGACCTCCAGCTGTACCCGGTACCGCTGTCGTCGACCGAGTTCGCCGAGTACTACGAGGGCTTCTCCAACGCGACGCTGTGGCCGCTGTACCACGACGTCGTAGTGCCGCCGGTGTTCGACCGCTCGTGGTGGAACACCTACCGGCAGGTCAACCGCCGGTTCGCCGAGGCCGCCGCGGAGGTCAGCGCCGAGGGCGCGACCGTGTGGGTGCAGGACTACCAGCTGCAGCTGGTCCCCGCGATGCTCCGCGAGCTGCGCCCGGACCTGCGGATCGGCTTCTTCCTGCACATCCCGTTCCCGCCGGTGGAGCTGTTCATGCAGCTGCCGTGGCGGACCGAGATCGTGCGCGGGCTGCTCGGCGCCGACCTGGTCGGCTTCCACCGCCCGGGCGGTGCGCAGAACTTCCTGTGGCTGGCCCGGCGGCTCGCCGGTTTCGAACCCAGCCGCGGCCAGGTCGGCGTGCGCTCGCGGCCCGGCGTGGTGCACGTCGGCGACCGCATCGTGCGGGTCGGTGCGTTCCCGATCTCGATCGCCTCCACCGAACTGGACCGCCTCGCGCGCACCAAGGAGATCCAGCAGCGCGCCAAGACGCTGCGCGCCGAGCTGGGCAACCCGCGCAAGATCATGCTCGGGGTGGACCGCCTCGACTACACCAAGGGCATCGACGTCCGGTTGCACGCCATGCACGAGCTGCTGGCCGAGGGCCACATCAAGGCCGAGGACGTCACCATGATCCAGATCGCCACGCCCAGCCGGGAGCGCGTCGAGCACTACAAGCAGATGCGCGAGGACATCGAGCGCGAGGTCGGGCGGATCAACGGCGAGTTCGGCCGCGTCGGCCACCCCGCGGTGCACTACCTGCACGCCTCGGTGGACCGCAAGGAGCTGGTGGCCTTCTACTGCGCCGCCGACGTCATGGTCGTGACGCCGGTGCGGGACGGGATGAACCTGGTCTGCAAGGAGTACGTCGCCTGCCGCCACGACCTGGGCGGAAGCCTGGTGCTCAGCGAGTTCGCCGGAGCTGCGGCCGAGCTCACGAGCGCGTTCCTGGTGAACCCGCATAACCTGGACGGCGTGAAGGACGCGTTGCTCGCGGCCCTGAACATCGATGAGGCCGAGGGACGCCGTAGGATGCGCGCATTGCGTAGGCAAGTGCTCACGCACGATGTCGACCGCTGGGCGCGGTCGTTCCTCGAAGCACTGGGCACGCCCCTCGCTGACTGAGTGCGAGCAACGCAGGCACCGCCAAAACCGGACACGCACTGCGTTCAGCGACACTGATCGAAAACCGGTCAGCGTCAAGCGGCCACCGCACGGCGACGCGGAGCCGACTCGACGTCCGCTACCGGATCGATCCACACCCGACCGACCACGCCCCTGAGGAGTATGGCGTTGACCGCCGAAGCCCTGCCTGCGGAGCTGCGCCGCGTGATCGTGCAGCTCGCGCGGACACCACGACTTCTAGTCGCCTGCGACTACGACGGCACCCTTGCCCCCATCGTGGCGGATCCGACCCAGGCCAAACCGCTCCCCGAATCGGTGCACGCGCTGCGCTCGCTGGCCGCGCTGCCGTCCACCACCACCGCGGTGATCTCCGGCCGGGCACTGCGTGATCTGGCGACCCTGTCCCGACTGCCCGCCGAGGTGTACCTCGTCGGCAGCCACGGTTCCGAGTTCGACGTGGGATTCGTGCACGAACTGGAGCCCGAGGCGACCCGGTTGCGCACGAGCCTGCAGGTCGCCATGCAGGAGATCGTCGCGGGCAAACCCGGGGTGACGCTGGAGAACAAACCCGCCAGCGTCGCGATGCACGTCCGCCAAGCCGAGCCGGAGGTCGCCGAGGGCGCCCTGCGCGAGGCCCGCACCGGCCCGGCCACCTGGGACGGCGTGCAGGTCACCGAGGGCAAGGCGGTCATCGAGCTGGCCGTGGTGCAGACCGACAAGGGCAACGCGCTGGACGCGCTGCGCCACCAGGTCAGCGCCACCGCCGCGGTGTTCCTGGGCGACGACGTCACCGACGAGAAGGCGTTCGCCCGGCTGCACGGGCCCGACCTGGGCATCAAGGTCGGTGACGGCGACACGCTGGCGGCCTACCGGATCAAGGACACCACCGAGGTCGCGACCGTGCTGGCGTTCCTCATGGAGGAGCGGCGCACCTGGCTCTACGGCGAACAGGCGCCGCCGATCGAGCGGCTGACCATGCTGTCCAACGAGCGCAACGTCGCGCTGCTGACCCCGGACGCGCGGCTGACCTGGATGTGCCACCCGGGCCCGGATTCGGCGGCGGTGTTCGCCGACCTGCTCGGCGGTCCCGGCGCCGGGCACTTCTCGATCCGGCCGGAGCACGCGGGCAACGGCGCCCAGCGCAGCCCGCTGCCGCTCGGCCAGCGCTACGTGCCGAACACGATGACCGTGGAGACCCGCTGGTCGCGGCTGCTGGTCACGGACTACCTGGCGCACGGCACCGACCCGCACCGCACCGACCTCGTCCGGGTGATCAACGGGGCCACCCGGGCGGCCGTGGAGTTCGCGCCGCGGCCCGAGTTCGGGCAGGTTCCGGTGCGGCTGACCCCCGAGATCGGCGGGCTGCGCGTGCAGGGCACCTCGGAACCGATGGTGCTGTACTCCCCGGGCGTGCAGTGGCAGATCACCTCCGACGGCATGCACGAGTCGGCGCACGCGGTCCTGGACCTGAACGAGCACGAGCCGGTGGTGCTGGAGCTGCGCTGCGGCACCGACGACCTCGGCCCGCCGGAGATGACCGAGGCGCAGCGGCGCGGCGAGGCCGACCGCTACTGGTCGGACTGGATGGCGACGCTGACGCTGCCCGAGGTGGAGCCCGAGCTGGTCGCCCGCTCGGCGCTGACGCTGCGGGGCCTGTGCAACACCGACACCGGCGGCATCATGGCCGCCGCGACGACGTCGCTGCCCGAGGAGATCGGCGGCGTCCGCAACTGGGACTACCGCTACTGCTGGCTGCGCGACGGCGCGATGACCGCGCAGGCGCTGGTGACCGTCGGCTCGACGACCGAGGCCGAGGCGTTCCTGGACTGGCTGCACCGGGTGCTGGCGACGCTGCCGGGCCCGGAGCGGCTGCACCCGCTGTACACCCTGCAGGGCACCGGGCTCGGCCCGGAGGCGGTGATCGACAGCCTGCCCGGCTACGCCGGGTCGCGGCCGGTGCGCGTCGGCAACCTGGCCGACCAGCAGGTGCAGCTCGACGTGTTCGGCCCGGTGGTCGAGCTGGTGGCGCACCTGGCGCAGGCCACCGGCAAGATCCGGGACAACGACTGGGACCTGGTCACCGCGATGGCCGAGGCGGTGTCGCGCCGCTGGTTCGAGCCCGACCACGGCATCTGGGAAGAGCGCGATGTGCCGCGCCACCACGTGTACTCGAAGGTCATGTGCTGGGTGACGCTGGACCGGGCGCTGAAGCTGGCCGAGGCGTACGGCCGGGAGCCGGACCCGTCGTGGGAGCCGTTGCGCGAGCAGATCGCCGAGGACGTCATCAAGAACGGCTGGCACCCGGACGTGCAGGCGTTCACCACCGCCTACGAGGGATCGGACCTGGACGCCGCGTCGCTGCACGTCGGTCTGTCCGGGCTGATCGACCCGTCGGACGAGCGGTTCAGCGCCACGGTCACCGCGATCGAGGCGGAGCTGCGCAGCGGATCCACGGTGTACCGCTACCGCCGCGACGACGGGCTGCCCGGTGACGAGGGCGGTTTCCACCTGTGCGCGGCGTGGCTGATCGAGGCGTACCTGCTGATCGGGCGGCGCACCGAGGCGGAGGAGCTGTTCCAGCAGATCGTGGACACCGCCGGTCCGACCGGGTTGCTGTCCGAGGAGTACGACCCGATCGCCGAGCGGTCCCTGGGCAACCACCCCCAGGCGTACTCCCACCTGGGCCTCATCCGCTGCGCCCAGCTGCTGTCGGCGTAACCCCCACGAGCTCGGAGGGGCGGTGGTCCGCGCGGGCCACCGCCCCTCCGGCGTCAGGCGGGGCCGCGCGGGCTCACGGGCCGAACCAGCGCTCCTCGGCGGAGCGCGGCGGCGCCGAGGTGGCGCCGACGATGAGCTGGGTCTCCAGCTGGACGCGGCGCGGGCGGCCCGGCTCGCCGGCCTCCAGCAGCAGCCGTCCGGAGGCGCGGCCCTTCTCCAGCACCGGCTGGCGGACCGTGGTCAGGTTCGCCCGTTCCGCGTCCGGGATGCCGTCGAATCCGGTGACGGTGAGGTCCTCGGGAACCCGCAGGCCCCGGTTGCGCGCCTCGCTGAGGGCGCCCAGCGCGAGGATGTCCGAGGTGCACACGACCGCGGTGATCTCGGGGTCCATCTCCAGCAGCTGGGCCGCGGCCGACGCACCGGACGCCGTGGTGTGGTCGAAGCGCTCGACGACCGGCACCTTCGTCCAGTCCACTCCCGCCTCGCTGAACGCCTCGGCGAGCGCGGTCAACCGCGCCTTCTGCACGTGGAAGCTGGCGTTGGCCTGCCGCTGCACGGACGCGGGGCCGTCGTTGCGGCCGCGCGCCAGGCGCATGCAGGACACCCCGATGCGCCGGTGGCCCAGTCCGATCAGGTGGTCGGCCATGGCCTTGATCGCCCGCGCGTCGTCCGGACCCACCCAGTCGAGGTTGTCCAGCTGCGGCTGGTCGGCGATGACGACGGGGACCGGCCGCTCCAGCACGGCGGCCAGGTGCGGATCGTCCTCGGGCACCGAGTACACGACGAAACCGTCCACGCCGGCGCGGTGCACCGCGGCGACGTCCTCGCGCTCCGGGCTCGCCGGGATCAGCAGCAGGCCCTGCCCGGCGTCCTCGCAGGCCAGCGCCAGCCCTTCGAGGAACTGGACGGCACCCGGGTCGCGGAAGGCGTAAGAGAGGTTCTCGGTGAGCAGCAGTCCCACGGCACCAGCCTTGCGGGTGCGCAGGGACCGCGCGACGGGGTCCGGCCCCGGGTACCCGAGTCGCCGCGCCGTCTCCAGCACCCGCTTGCGCAGCTCCGGTGAGAGCTGGTCCGGACGGTTGTAGGCGTTGGACACCGTGGTCCGGGAGACCCCGAGTTCCGCAGCTAGAGAGGCCAGCGTCGCAGGCCGCCGGGCATTCGTTGACCGCGCCATGGAGGAACCGTAACGGTTCAGTACCCGACGGTGAAGTGAGCATGATGCAGATCCCACTCATGTTCGAACGCCGATACGCAGCGACACGAACCGCTTACTCTGTGAAACTCTTTCGCCACAGGGGATGACCGGACATCGTTTTCCCGCTAGTTTCTCCGCACCGACTCGGTGAAAGGTGCGTCACACATGGCTGAGGTGGCATACGTCAACGCGTCGCGGGTCTACCAGGGGAATCCGCCGGTCAAGGCCGTGGACCGGCTCGATCTGGAGATCTCGGACGGGGAGTTCCTGGTGCTGGTGGGGCCGTCCGGTTCCGGCAAGTCGACGGCGCTGCGGATGCTCGCGGGCCTGGAGGACGTCGACGAGGGAGCGATCACCATCGGCGGCGCGGACGTGACGAGCACGCCGCCGAAGGGGCGGGACATCGCGATGGTGTTCCAGTCCTACGCGCTCTACCCGCACATGACGGTCGCCGAGAACATGGGTTTCGCGCTCAAGCTGCGCAAGACGCCCAAGGACGTGATCCGGCAGAAGGTCACCGAGGCCGCCCGGATGCTCGACCTGGAGAAGTACCTGGACCGCAAGCCGAAGGCGCTCTCGGGCGGTCAGCGGCAGCGGGTGGCGATGGGCCGGGCCATCGTGCGCGAACCGAGCGTGTTCCTCATGGACGAACCGCTGTCCAACCTGGACGCGAAGCTGCGGGTGGAGACCCGCGCGAACATCGCGTCGCTGCAGAAGCGGCTGGGGACCACGACCATCTACGTCACCCACGACCAGGTCGAGGCGATGACCATGGGCCACCGGGTCGCGGTGCTCGCCGACGGCGTGCTGCAGCAGTGCGCCACCCCGCGCGAGCTGTACGAGAACCCGGCGAACGCGTTCGTGGCCGGGTTCATCGGCTCCCCGGCGATGAACCTCAAGACCGTGCCGCTGTCGGCCGAGGGCGCGGTGCTCGACGGGCACACCATCCCGCTGCCGCGCGCCGCGCTGGACGCGGCGGGCGGTCTGGAGCAGGTCACCTTCGGCGTGCGACCCGAGTCGCTGTCGCTGGCGCCCAGCTCCGCCGACGGGCTGAGCATGACCGTGGAGCTGGTCGAGGAGCTCGGCGCCGACGCGCTCATCCACGGCTCGATCGACGTCGCGGGCACGCCGGAGCGGTTCGTGGTGCGCGCCGACGGGCGCACCCCGCCCGCGCTCGGCCAGCAGGTCACCGTCGCGGTTCGGGACAGCGACGAGATCCACCTGTTCCACCCGGAGACGGGCGCGCGGCTGGCCGCCTGACCTCCACGGCGAACGCCCCGCGGGATTCGACGGTGTCGCACCGCCTCCCGCGGGGCGTTCGCATGTTTCACGCCACGGAATTAACCCGGTCGGTGGAATCTTGACCCCACAGGTGCTTAGACTGCAATTGACAACGGTTTCCGTTACCGTTCGCAGTTAGCCGTCAGCCCGCAGAGGACCGGCGGCCGCGCCCCGAGGAGTTGTTGATGACCGTCCGCAACCGCCGCACCGCGACCGCGCTGGCCGGACTCGCCACCGCAGCACTGGCGATGACCGCATGCGGGAGCCAACCGACCGGACCGGGCGGCAACGACCGGATCAAGGTCGTCGCCTCCACCAGCGTGTGGGGCAGCATCGCCCAGGCGGTCGGCGGCGACAGCGTCGACGTCCAGTCCGTCATCAGCAGCCCCGACGCCGACCCGCACTCCTACGAGAGCACCCCGCAGGACGCGGCCCGGATCAGCGACGCCGACCTGGTGGTGTTCAACGGCGGCGGGTACGACGAGTTCATGGAGAAGGCGCTGGCCGCCGGTGGTGGGCAGAAGCCGACCGTGGAAGCCGTCACCGACGAGCACGAGGCGCCCGGACCCGCCGACGGGCACGGGCACGACCACTCCGTCAACGAACACGTCTGGTACGACCTGCACGTCGTGCACGACGTCGCCGACCAGATCGCCGACCAGCTCGGCCGGATCCGCCCCGACCAGGCCGCCCGGTTCCACGACGCCGCCGCCCAGTTCGACCAGCAGGTCGACGGCCTGCGGGGCAAGGTCGACCAGGTCGCCGCCGCGAACGCGGGCAAGAAGGTCATCGTCACCGAGCCCGTCGCGCACTACCTGATCGAGGCGGCCAAGCTGCAGGACATCACGCCGCAGTCGTTCGTCAACGCCGTCGAGGCCGAGAACGACCCGTCGGCCGCCGCGGTCGCCGACATCCAGAACGCGATCGGCTCCCGGCAGGCTTCCGCGGTCGTGCACAACCCGCAGACCGAGTCGCCGGTCACCCGGGACGTGCGCACCGCGGCGGAGCGCAACCACATCCCCGTCGTGGAGATGAGCGAGACGCTGCCCGCCGGGAAGACCTACCTGCAGTGGATGGACGAGCAGATCACGTCCCTGCAGACCGCCCTCGGCCAGCAGCACTGAGGCCCCGATGACGGCCGAACCCCACACCGACACCACCGTCGCGCGCACCGGGACGGCCCCCGCCGTCCGGCTGCGCGACGCCACCCTCTCCTACGGACCCCGCACGCTGTGGTCGGGCCTGGACCTGGACGTCTCGCCCGGCGAGTTCCTGGCCGTCCTCGGTCCGAACGGCTCCGGCAAGACCAGCCTGCTCCGGGTGCTGCTCGGGCTGCAGCAGCTCACCTCCGGCACCGTCGAGATCGCCGGTGAACCCGCGCGGCGCGGCAGCGAGCGCATCGGCTACATCCCGCAGCAGCGCGCCGTCGAGGCGACCGTCATGGTCCGCGGCAGCGACCTCGTCGGGCTCGGCCTGGACGGCCACCACTGGGGCCTGGGCCTGCGCAACCGCCGCGAACGCCGCCGACGCGTCGAGGCCGCGCTGCGGGCGGTCGAGGCGACCGAGTACGCGCGCATGCCGCTCGGGCTGCTCTCCGGCGGCGAGCAGCAGCGGCTGCGGGTCGCGCAGGCGCTGGTCGGCGACCCGTCCGTGCTGCTGTGCGACGAACCGCTGCTGTCACTGGACATCTCGCACCAGCGCAAGGTCAGCCGGCTGATCTCCCGGCAGGCCCGCGAGACCGGCGCCGCGGTCCTGTTCGTCACCCACGAGATCAACCCGGTGCTGCCGGTGGTGGACCGGGTGCTGTACCTGGTGGACGGGCGGTTCCGGATCGGCACCCCGGACGAGGTGATCAACTCGGCGACGCTCTCCGAGCTCTACCGCACCGACGTCGAGGTCGCCCGGGTCGGCGGGCGCCTGGTGATCGCCGGGGCCGAGGACGGCGAACCGCACCACGTGGACGAGGCGGAACAAGCGTGAACGCATTCATCGACGCCATGGGCAAGCTCTTCGACTTCTCGGTGACCGCGGAGCTGCTCGGCTACCCGTTCGTCCAGCAGGCGCTGCTGGCCGCCGCCGCCCTCGGACTGGTGTCGGGCTGCCTGGCCCCGCTCGTCGTCACCCGCAAGATGTCCTTCGCGGTGCACGGCACCGCCGAGCTCGCCTTCACCGGCGCGGCCGCGGCGCTGCTGCTCGGCGTCGGCGTCGCCGTCGGCTCGCTGGCCGGAGCGGTGGTCGCGGCGCTGCTGCTGGGCCTGCTGGGACAGCGCGGCACCGAACGGGATTCGGTGATCGGCGCGATCCTGTCGTTCGGGCTCGGCGTCGGCGTGCTGCTGCTGTGGCTGAACCCGGAGCGGACGGCGAACAAGTTCAGCATCCTGGTCGGCCAGATCGTCGGCGTGGACTCCTCGGACGTGCTGCTGCTCAGCGGCTGCGCGGCCGTCGTGCTGGTGGTGCTGGCGTGCGTCTACCGGCCGCTGCTGTTCGCCAGCGTCGACCCGGACGTGGCGGTCGCGCGCGGCGTCCCCTCCCGGGTGCTGACACCGCTGTTCGCGGTGCTGGTCGGCGTCTCGACCGCGCTCGGCGTGTACACCGTGGGCGCGCTGCTGGTGCTGGCGCTGATGGTCACGCCGGGGGCCGCGGCGGCGCGGATCACCGCCAGCCCGGTCAAGGCGACGCTGCTGGCCGTGGTGTTCGCCGAGGTCGCGGTGCTCGGCGGCATCGTGCTGTCGCTGGCGCCGGGCGCGCCGGTGAGCGCGTTCGTGACGATCATCTCGTTCGTGATCTACCTGGTCTGCCGCCTCGTCGGCGACCGCCGGATGCGCCGCCGCGCCGCGGCGTGAATGGCGTCGGCCGCGCACCTGCCGCAACCTGGCGGGATGGTGCGCAGGCTGCTGGTGACGTACGGCCTGGTCGCGCTGTGCACGGTCGGGTACTACCTGCTGCCCACCGTGCGCGCGGACGTCGCGGGGACGGTCGGTGCCGTGGTCGCCTTCGCGGTCGGGCTGTTCGCCGTGTCGGCGCTGATCGTGGTCCAGGTGTGGCGGTTCGGGCCCAGCGGTGGGCGCCGCAGTTCGCTGGCCGGGGTCGTGGCCGCGCTCTACCTCGCGGTGCTGTTCTTCGCGCTCGTCTACTTCGGACTGGCACGGCACCACCCGGGTTCGATCGCCGAGCTGCGCACCAGGACCGACGCGTTGTACTTCGCGCTGTCGGTGACCAGCACCGTCGGGTTCGACGACGTGCACGCGGTGTCCCAGGACGCGCGGGCGGTGGTCGCCGTGCACATGGCGTTCAACATCGGCTTCCTCGGCGGCGCGGTCGCCGTCCTGCGCTCCCGAGCCAGGCGGTGAGCGCTCAGCGGACCGGGTGCGCGGCCAGCACGGCACCGACCCGGTCGGCGACCTGCGGGTCCAGCATCGGGTAGCGGCCTCCCGCGACGAAGCGCTCCGAGAGTTCGAACACCACGACCCGGCCTTCGGCGAGCAGCTGACCGGCGGCCTGCGGGTCGGTCGCGACGTCGTCGGGGTGCTGGATGGCGATGTCGGTGAACGCCGCCGCCAGGTAGGGGCTGGCGAACTGGGTGAACGAGTCGCCGACCATCCGCACCGGAGCGTCGATCATCCCGGGCTTCGGCTCGGACTCCAGGTGCAGCGGGTGGTGGAAGTCGCTGGGGCGGAACTGGGTGTTGTCCGCGCCCCCGTCCGGTGCCAGCGAGTACGCCTGGATCGGCACGGTCCGCTGCTGGCCGAGCAGGTCGGGGATGTCGGCTGGGTGCGGGTACTGGCGGGTCGGCCGCACCTGCCAACCGGCGGTGCTGCCCGGCCGCAGCCGTTCGGCGAGCTGGTAGGTCATCGCGACGCCGCCCTCGTGCGTCCAGTGCGTGTCGATGTCGTGGTAGATCGGCCGACCGTTGCGGGCGGCGACCGCGCGCAGTTCGCCGCGCATGTCGATCGCGCCGGTGGCGGCCGGGACGCGCCGCCAGAACTCGGCCCGGGCCGCCGTGGAGCAGTCCTTGCCCGCGTAGTCGTCGGGCATGTTCTCCGGGTACACCGTCGACTTGTCCGGGGCGATGACGAGCTGGAACCGCCGCCCGGACGCCTCGACGACGTGGCGCCACCGCCGCAGCCCGGCGATCACCTGGTCCAGCGAGCGCTTGGGCACGCACCGGTACGACACGTCGTGCCCGAGGTAGAGCCAACCGTTCTTGCCCTCGATGACGTTGGGGAACACGTTCTCGTCGAGCGGTGGCTTGGCGTCCGACTGGCCCGCTCCAATCGGCGAGGAATGCGCTCCCCCGCTCGTCCGGGCCGGTTCGCCGAACACGCCCCGGCTGATCCCCTCCACCGACCGCACCGCGCCACCGCGGAACGGCAGGTGATCGGTGGCCCACGGCCCGAGGCCGGTGAAGAACCCGAGACCGTCGGCGAGGCTCGGGAACGGCGCGAGCGGCCGGTTCTCCACCGGCTCGGGCCGCGCGCCGAACAGCCACGTCACCAGCGGCGCGGTGAAGAACAGCACCGCGCACACCAGCGCGGTGAGCTGTCGCCTGCCGTGCCGCGGGCGGTGCAGCGGGTGTTCGCGCGGCAGCCACGCCTCGTGGACCGGCGGCAGACGACTCGACACGACCGCAACGTTAGTAGGACCGTCCCCGCGCGGAGTCCGGTTCGGTCGAACGCGTCCGGGAGTGGGAGCGCGACCGACCTTCAGGGGTCCACCAGGACCTTCATCTTCCGGCCGGCCCGCAGCGCGGCGAACCCCTCCTCGACGACCTGGTCGATCGGGACGTGCGCTACCCAGCCGGTGGTGTCGTAGTGCCCGCGCGACATCAGGTCGATCACCGCCCGGTAGTCCACCGACGTGTAGCACAACGAGCCCTGCACCTGGGACTCGTTCATCACCAGCCGGAGCAGGTCGGTGACCAGCGGGCGTTCGTAGATCGCCACCGCGACGAGGCGCTTGCGCGCGCCGAGGCAGCCCATCCCGGCCTTCACGCTCGCCTCGGTGCCCGCCGCGTCGAACGCCGCGTCGACGCCGTGTCCGCGGGTGCGGCGGACCAGGTGGTCCACCGGGTCGGTCGCGGTCGGGTCGATCACGTCGTCGGCGCCGAGCGCGGCGAGCGCGGTGCGGCGTTCCGCCGACGGTTCGACCACGGTGATCGCCTCGACGCCCAGGCCGCGCAGCGCGAACCAGATGCCGATGCCGATCGGCCCGGCGCCGAAGACCACGGCGGTGCTGTCCTCGTGCACCTCGCTGAGCCGAGCCGCGTGGTAGGCCACGGCCATCGGTTCGACCAGCGCGCCGAGCTCCGGCGAGATCGAGTCCGGCAACCGGTGCGCCATCCAGGCGGGCACGACGGTGTACTCCGCCATGCCGCCGGGCGCCATCAGCCCGTGGAACCCGATCAACCGGCAGATGTTGTAGTGCCCGACCTGGCAGGCCGCGCACTGCCCGCAGCGGTAGACGGGCTCGATGGTCACCCGGTCGCCGACGGCGAGATCCCGCACGCCCTCGCCCACTTCGGTGATGGCCCCGGCGAACTCGTGCCCGAGCGTCAACGGCAGCCGGTAGCCGGTCAGCGGGTGCGGTTCCGTCGGCACGAAGATCGGCCCGGCGTAGTACTCGTGGAGATCGGTCCCGCAGATCCCGTTGTGGGCCACCTTCACCTTGATCTGCCCGGGGCCGCACGAGGGCTCCGCGACGTCGTCGACGACGAGGTCCTCCCGGCCCCGGTACACAGCAGCACGCATGTCCCCTCCCGAGGGCGCCGTTGCCAACTCCCCCAGCACACGCCGCCCGGGCCCCTTCGGCAACCGTTGCGGACCGTTGCCGTCCGTTCGACCCCGAGGGCTGCGGGCTCGATTCGTCGGCAAGTGCGCGCATCCGTCGAATTCCCCCGGCCCGAACCGCCGACGCCTCCGATCCGGGTCGGGCAGGACCGGGGCCGACGACGAGCGCGCTCAGAACCGGTAGTAGAGGAACGGGCTGAAGGAGCCGGTGGCGACCAGCAGCGCGGCGTAGCCCAGCCCGACCGTGAGGACCGCCATGCGCAGCGCGTTCGCCGAGCGGGTGCGGTCCGCTTCCAGGAACGGCCCGGTGCCCGGACCCGCCGGGAGGGCCACCACGACCAGCGCCACCAGCAGGAACACCACGCGCTGGTTGCTCACCGCAGCCTCGACGACGTCGGGCAGCCCGGCGAGGTCCGGCACCAGCATGTGACCGAGCATCCCGAACCCGCTCGCCAGGTCCGGCGCGCGGAACAGGACCCAGCCGAACACGACCAGCAGCAGCGTCAACGCCCGGCGCGCCACCCGGGCCCCCGCGCGGACCGGCGCCACGTCGAGTCCGAACGCGCGCTCGACCACCAGCAGCGCCCCGTGGTACAGGCCCCACACCAGGTACGTCCACGCCGCGCCGTGCCAGAAACCGGTCAGCACGAAGACGACGGCGAGGTTCCGGTAGGTGCGGGCGACGCCGCGCCGGTTGCCGCCGAGCGGGATGTAGACGTAGTCGCGGAACCACCGCGACAGCGACATGTGCCAGCGCCGCCAGAACTCCGTCACGGTCACCGCGGAGTACGGGCGGGCGAAGTTCTCCGGCAGCCGGAACCCGAGCATCCGGCCGAGCCCGATCGCCATGTCGGAGTAGCCGGAGAAGTCGAAGTACAGCTGCATCGCGTACCCGATCGCGCCGAGCCAGGCGGTCGCGAACGTCGTCTGCGGCGCCGCGAAGCACGCGTCCACCATCGGGGCGAGCGTGTCGGCGACGACGACCTTCTTCGTCAGTCCCCAGGCGAAGCGGGGGAAACCGGCGGCGATGTCGTCGAGCCGGTGGGTGCGCTGCTGCGGCAGTTGGTCGGCGATCTCCCGGTAGCGCACGATCGGCCCGGCCACCAGCTGCGGGAACATCGAGATGTAGGTGACGAACGAGACCGGATCGCGCAGCGGCGGCCGGTCCCCGCGGTGGACGTCCACCACGTACGAGATGTGGTGGAAGGTGTAGAACGAGATCCCGATCGGCAGCGCCACGTGCAGGACCGGGAAGTCGCCGCCGAACCAGGAAGCCAGCACGGCGAGCTGTTCGGTCGCGAAGCCCCCGTACTTCCACACCGCCAGGACCGCGAGGTCGAAGGCGACCACGCCGACCAGCAGCCACTGCCGCCCGCCCCGGTCGAGCAACCGCTCGTTCGGGCCGACGTGCCGTCCGGCCAGGTAGTTGACCACGATGCAGGCCAGCAGCAACAGCGTCGTGCCGCCCGCACCGCTGGCGTAGAACACCAGGCTCGCCACCGCGATCACGGCGTTGCGCGCACCGCGAGGCGCGATCAGCACCGCCGCCAGCACAGCGGGCAGGAAGTACCACAGGAACAGCGGACTCGCGAACGACATGGGTGGGCCTCGGGTTCCGGGAGGACCGGGCCTCCCCCTTCCGGGTGGCGAGCTTAGCCGAGCGCACCCGGCGGCCGAGAGCGAACGACGCGAAACGCCGGACAGCCGCGCACTTCACCGCTTAGCCTGAAGGTCATGAACGCTCCGCCACCACCCGGCTGGTACCCGGACCAGGCCGATCCGCGGTACGTGCGCTGGTGGGACGGTCGGCAGTGGACCCCGCAGGTCCAGCCCGCCCGGCCGCCGCAGCAAGCGCCCGCCGCACCGCAGGGCGACGCCTCACCGATCGAGATGGCGCTGGGCGGCACCGGCAACGCCGAGTCCGTCCAGAAGCAGGTCCAGCAGCGCGCCGGTGTCGGCGGCCAGGTCGCCGGAGGCGGCGGAACCCTGTTCAGCGAGCCGGTCCTGGTGGTCAACCAGCAGGCGAAGCTGATCGAGGTGGCCAACGAGTACGCCATCTACGACCAGCACGGGCGGCAGCTGGGCTCGGTCCTGCAGACCGGTCAGGGCGTGGTCCAGAAAGCGCTGCGGGTGCTGACCAAGCTCGACTCGATGATGACGGTGAAGCTGGAGATCCGGGACGCCGCCGGGCAACCGGTGCTGCTGCTGACCCGCCCGGCGACGCTGTGGAAGTCGACCGTGCACGTCCAGCGGCCGGACGGCTCCGCGGTCGGGGACATCCGGATGGAAAACGTCTGGGGCAAGGCCCGGTTCTCCTTCGAGGTGGGCGGGCAGCGCATCGGCGGCATCCACGCGGAGAACCTGCGCGCCTGGGACCTGCGGCTGCTCGACCACGCCGACGCCGAGATCGGCCGCATCACCAAGACCTGGCAGGGCCTGGCCAAGGCGGCGTTCACCACGGCCGACAACTACGTCGTCCAGATCCACCGCCCGCTCGCCGACCCGCTGCTGAGCATGGTCCTCGCCTCGGCCCTCACCGTCGACACCACGCTCAGCCAGTACCAGAGCTGACGCGTCCGGGCCCGCCGCGCACCACGAGTCCGCGAACAGGGACCCGTCTCAGTGAGGTTCCGCCACCGGCCCCGCCACCCAGAACGAGTTCGAAGACAGGTCCTCTCAGGTCAGGCGGCGCCGGCGGGCCACCTCGGACAGCACGATGCCCGCCGCGACGGAGGCGTTGAGCGACTCGACGCCGCCCATCATCGGGATCGACACCGTCTGGTCGCACGTCTCGCGGACCAGGCGGGACAGCCCGCGCCCCTCCGACCCGACCACGACGACCAGCGGTTCGGTGGCCAGCTCCAGCTCGTCGGAAGTGATGTCGGCGTCGGCGTCCAGCCCGACGACCATCAGCCCGGCCGACTTCAGGTCGCGCAGCGTGCGCGTCAGGTTCGCCGCCCGCGCGATCGGCAGCTTCGCCGCCGTGCCCGCGCTGGTCCGCCACGCGACGGCGGTCAGCCCGGCGCTGCGCCGCTGCGGGAGGATGACGCCGTGCGCGCCGAAGGCGGCGGCGGAGCGGACCACCGCGCCGAGGTTGCGCGGGTCGGTGACGCCGTCCAGCGCCACGATCAGCGGCGGCAGGCCGGAGTCCCGCGCCTCCTGGAGCACGTCGTCCGGGTGCCGGTACTCGTACTGCGGCACCTGCAGCGCGAGGCCCTGGTGCACGGCTCCGCCGGTCAGCCGGTCGAGCTCCACGCGCGGGACTTCCAGCACCGAGATACCGCGCGCCCGGGCCTCGCCGACGGCCTCGGTCACCCGGTCGTCGACGTCGATGCCTTGCGCCACGTACAGCCCGGACGCGGGAACGCCCGCGCGAATGCACTCGACGACCGGATTGCGCCCGGCCACCAGCTCGGGCGCCGACTCCTGCTGCGCCTTCCGGCGGGCGCGCTGCTGCTCGGCCTGGGCCTTGGCGTCGGCGCGGCGCTTGGCGGGGTGGCTGACCCGCTCCTCGGCCTTGGGCGTGGGTCCCTTGCCCCGCAGGCCCCTGCGCCGCTGGCCGCCGGAACCGACCACCATGCCCTTCTTCGAGCCCGGCTTGCGCATCGCGCCGCGGCGTTTGTCGTTGCCTGCCACGTCTTACCCGTCTTTCAGTGTCCACATCGGACCGTCGGGGGTGTCCTCGACGGCGATCCCGCAGTCCTGCAGGCGGTTGCGCAGCAGGTCCGCGGTGGCGAAGTCGCGCTCCGCGCGGGCCCGCTGGCGCTCCTCCAGCAGCCCCTCCACGAGCTGCCCGAGCGCGTGGCGGGCCGCGTCGTCCGCGCCGGAGTCGGCGGCCCACTGCTCGGACAGCGGGTCGAGCCCGAGCACGTCGGTCATGGTCCGCACCGAGGCCGCCGCGGTGCGCGCCGCCGCGTCGTCACCGCCGTCCAGCGCGGCGTTGCCGTCCCGGACGACGTTGTGCACGGCCGCGATGGCCTGCGGCGTGGACAGGTCGTCGTCCATCGCGGCGGCGAACTCGGGGCACACCTCGCCGAGCTCCACACCACCGGTGCGCTGCACGACCCGGTTCAGGAACGACTCGATGCGGCGGTAGGTCGACACGGCCTCGGCCAGCCCGCCGTCGGAGAACTCGATCGTGGACCGGTAGTGCGGCGTGACCAGGTAGTACCGCAGCTCGGCGGCGCGGGCGCGGCGCAGCACGGCCGGGATCGACAGCGTGTTGCCGAGCGACTTGGACATCTTCTCGCCGCTCATCGTCACCCAGGCGTTGTGCATCCAGTACCGGGCGAAGCCGTCCCCGGCCGCGTTGGACTGGGCCAGCTCGTTCTCGTGGTGCGGGAACACCAGGTCCAGCCCGCCGCCGTGGATGTCGAACTCGCCGCCCAGGTAGAACGTCGCCATCGCCGAGCACTCCAGGTGCCACCCCGGACGACCGGCGCCCCACGGCGTCGGCCAGCTCGGCTCACCCGGCTTGGCGCTCTTCCACAGCGTGAAGTCCCGGGGGTCGCGCTTGCCGCTGGCCAGCGTCTCGCCCTGCTGCACGTCGTCGAGCTTCTGCCCGGACAACCGGCCGTACTGGTCGGCGTAGGAGGACACCGAGAAGTACACGTCGCCACCGGCCGGGTAGGCGTGGCCCTTGTCGATCAGCCGCTGGATCAGGTCGACCATCTGCGTGATGTGCCCGGTGGCCCGGGGCAGCGCGGACGGCGGCAGGCAGCCCAGCCGGTCGTAGGCGCTCTCGAAGGCGCGCTCGTGCGTCGCCGCCCACTCCCACCAGGGACGACCGGCCTCGGCGGCCTTGGTGAGGATCTTGTCGTCGATGTCCGTGACGTTGCGGACCAGGCGCACGTCGTAGCCCTTGAGCCGCAGCCAGCGGCGCAGCACGTCGAAGTTCAGCCCGCTGCGGACGTGGCCGACGTGGGGAACGCCCTGCACGGTGGCACCACAGACGTAGATCGACGCCACTCCATCGCAGCGCGGGTGGAATTCGCGCGTCGTGCGGGTCGCGGTGTCATGCAGGTGCAGGCTCACACCCCGATGGTACGGGTGCGGTCCGGTGCCGAATCACGTCAGGGGCCGCACGTCAAGGGGGTGTGTCAGACGAGCACGTCGCGGACCGCGTCGAGCAGTCCGCCCGGGCGTTGCGCGACCGGCACCGGATCGACGATCGCGACCTGGCAGCCCACCGCGGCGGCGCCACCGTCGGCCTCCTCGCTGTCACCGACCATGAGCGCCTCCTCCGGGGCGACGCCCAGCCGCTCGCAGGCGCGCAGGAACAGCTTCGGATCCGGCTTGATCACACCTTCGAGGTAGGACAGCAGGAACTCGTCGACGTACCCGGCGACGCCGATGCGCTCGAAGGCGGGCCGGATGTCGAAGGCGATGTTGCTGATGACGGCGATCCGGGTACCGCCTTCGTGCAACCGCCGCAGCACGTCGGCGGCGTCCGGGTACGGCGTCCAGAAGTCCGGGTCGACGACCCGCTGGTACAGCCGCTCGGCCTGCCCGTCGAGGACGCCGGAGCGCCGCAGCACCTCCAGGTAGACCTTGCGGTGCAGGGCCGGGTCCAGGTCGCGGTTCTCCCAGGCGTCCTGGTACTCGGGTTCGAGCTGGACGACCTGCCCGGACGGGGCGGTCATCCGCCGCATGATCTCGACCTGTTCACCCAGGTCGAGCGGAGTCCCGTCGGCACTGGTGAGTTCGCTGAACCAGGACGGGTCCTCTTCGAGGCGGAAGAGGGTTCCGGAGAAGTCGAAGAGCACCGCGCGCACAGTCACGCTGCCACGGTAAGCGGCCCCCGCCCCACCAGGCACGGTGGTGCGGGCAAGGTCACTGCCGGGGGAAGACCAGGGCGGTGGCGATGGCGGCGACGCCCTCGCCGCGACCGGTCAGCCCGAGCCCGTCGGACGTGGTGCCGGACACCGACACCGGCGCGCCGACCGCCTCGGACAGCACCTCCTGCGCCTCCTCGCGGCGCTTGCCGATGCGGGGAGCGTTGCCGACGACCTGCACGACGGCGTTGCCGATCCGGAAACCCGCCGCGCGCACCCGGTCCCGCGCCTCGGCCAGGAAGTCGACGCCGTGCGCACCGGCCCAGCGGTCGTCCCCAGTGCCGAAGACGGCTCCGAGGTCACCGAGCCCGGCCGCCGACAGCAGCGCGTCGCACAGCGCGTGCGCGGCGACGTCGCCGTCGGAGTGCCCGGCGCACCCGTCGACGCCCGGCCACCGCAGGCCCGCGATCCAGCACTCGCGTCCGGCCTGGACCGGATGCACGTCCACACCCTGCCCGACCCGGGGCAACGGCAGTTCGGTCACGCGGAATCCCCAGCCAGGGCCAGCACCGACTCGGCGATGGCCAGATCGAAAGCGGTCGTGATCTTCAACGCGTGCGGGTGCCCGGCCACGGTCCGCACCTCGCCGCCGAGGCGTTCCACCAGCCCGGCGTCGTCGGTGGCGATGTCACCGGCCGCCGCGTACGCCTCCCGCAGCACGTCGAGCGCGAACCCCTGCGGGGTCTGCACCGCCCGAAGCCGCGAGCGGTCCACGGTCGACACGACGGCACCCGACGCGTCGACCTCCTTGATCGTGTCGGCCACGGGGAGCACCGGGACCACCGCGGGAGCGCCCTGCTCGACCGCGGACACCACGTCCCGGATCACCGAGGCCGGGGTGAACGCCCGCGCCGCGTCGTGCACCAGCACGACCCGCGCGTCCGGCGCCACCTCGTCGACGGCGTCGAGCGCCCGGCGCACCGAGTCGGTGCGCTCCGCACCACCGGGCACCACGTGCGCGCACGGCAGCGACGCCAATTCCGCGGACACCACCTCGACCTGCTCGGCCGGGGCCGCGACCACCACGTGCTCGACGCGGCCCGAGGCCAGCAGGCCGCGGACCGCGCGCAGCAACAACGATTCACCGCTCACCGGGACGAGCGCCTTGGGCATCCCGGCCCCCAGACGCACCCCACGACCGGCCGCGGGGACCAGCGCGACAACGCTCACACTCGCCGTTCCCGGTGCTCAGACCGCGGTGGCGAGGACTTCGTCCAGCAGGGTCTCCGCCTTGCCCTCGTCCGTTCCCTCGGCCAGCGCGAGCTCGCTGACCAGGATCTGACGCGCCTTCGCCAGCATCCGCTTCTCGCCCGCGGACAACCCGCGGTCCTTCTCGCGTCGCCAGAGGTCGCGCACCACTTCGGCCACCTTGTTGACATCGCCGGAGGCGAGTTTCTCCAGGTTGGCCTTGTACCGCCGGGACCAGTTGGTGGGTTCCTCGGTGTGCGGAGCCCGCAGCACGTCGAAAACCCGGTCGAGCCCCTCCTGGCCCACGACGTCCCGCACACCGACGATCTCGGCGTTGTCGGCGGGGACGCGCACGGTCAGGTCACCTTGCGCGACCTTGAGGACGAGGTACTGCTTCTCCTCGCCCTTGATCACACGAGTCTCGATTGCTTCGATCAGCGCGGCACCGTGATGCGGGTAGACGACGGTCTCTCCGACCTTGAAAACCATGTGTCCTCTGCCCCTTTCGCTACCTCCACTTTAACACGGCAGGCAACTCGGCCTCGACCACCTCACCATCCGTAATCGCAGGTCAGACGGTGGACAGGGGTTGACAAACCGCCTGTTGACGTGCAAGGCGGACGACTTCGGCCCGCTGAAGAAGTCCACAGTGGACATAAAAGACGATCTTGTTCGAGGTGGTCGCCGAGGCCCCTCCCACCACCCCGCGCACGCGGGGATTAAGCTCGGATACCGGTTGTCCGGCAATCAGGAAGGACGCTGCAACCGTGAGCCGCCCTCAGCACCACAAGGCCGTCCGCCTGCGGTTGATCCCGGCCGCACTCGGGCTCGGCACCGTCGTCGCTCTCGCCGGCTGCAGTGCCGGCCAGGTCACCCAGACCGACACCCAGGTCGCCGCGGTCAACGGAGGCAACGGCGTCGTCAAGCAGATCGCGATCCGCGACGCCCAGTTCACCTTCCCGGCCTCCGGCTCCGACTACCGGGCGGGCTCCTCCGCTCCGCTGGAGCTGGTGTTGTCCAACCAGGGCCAGGACGACAAGCTGGTCAGCGTGTCCAGCCCCTACGCCGCCTCGGGCACCGTCGGCGGCACCACGGACCTGCGCCAGGGCACGGCGCTGCGCGCCTACGGCGCCCAGCCGCAGCCCGACCAGGCGCAGCAGGCCGCCACCGGCGAGCGCACCGTGGACATCACGCTGAACGGTCTGAAGCAGAACATCACCCCGGGCGTGACGATCCCGGTGACGTTCACCTTCCAGAACGCCGGCCCGGTCACCGTCCAGGTGCCGATCGGCAAGGACCACCGCCCGCGCCCCGAGCACGGCGCCCCGGGCGCCCAGGGCTGATCCAGGAACTCCGAGGAGGCCGCCCGCGCTCGCGGGCGGCTTCCGCCGTGTCCGGACCGGGGTCCTCGGCGCTGTCGCGGCAGCTCGATAGCCTCGCGTCCGTGCCCGCCAAGAACACCCGCGCCGCCCGTCCCGCCTTCCGCTGCGCCGACTGCGGCCACGAGGTCGCCAAGTGGGTCGGCCGCTGCCCGAACTGCCAGGCGTGGGGCACGATCGACGAGGCCGCCCCGGCACGCCCGGCGCTGGCCAAGGTCACCGCGGGTGCGCCCAGCACGCCCGCGCGGCCGATCGCCGAGGTCGACCTCGACTCCGCCCGCGCGGTGTCGACCGGCATCTCCGAACTGGACCGGGTGCTCGGCGGCGGGATCGTGCCCGGCGCGGTCGTGCTGCTGGCCGGGGAGCCCGGGGTCGGCAAGTCCACGCTGCTCCTGGAGGTCGCGCACCGCTGGGCCTCGGGCGCCTCGCCCGGCCCGTCGCTGTACGTCACCGGCGAGGAGTCCGCGGGCCAGGTGCGGTTGCGCGCGGAACGCACCGACTCGGTGCACCCCCAGCTGTTCCTCGGCGCGGAGAGCGACCTCTCGGCGGTGCTCGGGCACGTCGACGCGGTGCGGCCCGGCCTGCTGATCGTCGATTCGGTGCAGACGGTGCAGTCACCGGAGGCCGAGGGCAGCCCCGGCGGCGTGACCCAGGTGCGCGCCGTCACGACCGCGCTGGTGGCGCTGGCCAAGGAACGCGGCCTTCCGGTGGTGCTGGTCGGGCACGTGACCAAGGACGGCGCGGTCGCCGGACCGCGCGTGCTGGAGCACCTGGTGGACGTGGTGCTGCACTTCGAGGGCGACCGGCACTCCTCGCTGCGGATGCTGCGCGGCGTGAAGAACCGCTTCGGCCCGGCCGACGAGGTCGGCTGCTTCGAGCAGCGCGACGACGGCATCACCGAGGTCCCCGACCCGTCCGGCCTGTTCATGAACCGCCAGGAGCAGCAGGTCGAGGGCACCGCGGTGACCGTCATGGTGGAGGGCAAACGCCCCCTGCTCAGCGAGGTCCAGGCGCTGGTCACCCCCACCCAGATGACCATGCCGCGACGCGCGGTGAGCGGCCTGGACTCGGCCCGGGTGTCGATGATGCTCGCGGTGCTCGACAAGCACGGCAGCATCCGCACCGGCGACCAGGAGGTCTTCGCCGCCACCGTGGGCGGCATGAAGGTGACCGAACCGGCCGCCGACCTGGCCGTGGCGCTGGCCGTCGCGTCCTCCCGGTTGTCCCGGCCGCTGCCCTCCGACCTGGTCGTGGTCGGGGAGGTCGGTCTCGCCGGGGACATCCGGCGCGTCACCGGCGTGGGCCGCCGACTGGCGGAGGCGGCCCGGCTGGGCTTCGACCGCGCCCTCGTCCCGCCGGACTCCGGCCCGCTGCCGAAGGAGGTCCGCGCCACCGAGGTCCGCAACATCGGCGAGGCGCTGCGCCTGGTCCGCCCGCGACGCAAGTCCTGAGCAAACGAGTCCACAGTGGACCCGCATCGGGAACGCCGTCGTCAGGGCGTGAGCCGGAACGGGGTGGGAGCGCTGGCGAGGTCGGCCAGCCGCGCCGTGACCTGGTAGTCGCCGGGCGGGACCGCCTGCGGCGGCTCGGCGCAGCCGGGTGCCGAGGTGCGGCCGAACCACGTCACGTCGTTGCGCACCGACTGACCGGGCTGCAGCAGCGGCTTCTCGTTCGTCGACTCCGCGTAGCAGTCGTTGCTGGACCAGACGTGCTTCCCGGCGGCCGTGGACACCGTCAACTCGCGCAGCGTCCGGCCGGTGTCGCGCACGCACGGCCGGTCCCCGGCGTTGGTCACCACGATGCTCAGGCCGATCCGGTCACCGGCGCGGGAGGACGGCCGCGCGACCTCCGCCGCGACCCGCAGCGCCTGGTCCGGGCAGTCCTGCGGGGCCGCGTCGGCGGCCACCGCGACCGGCGGACCCGGTGGGGCTGCGGGCGGTGCCTGCGGTCTCCGCTCACCACCGGTGAGCGCCAGCGCGCCCCAGGCCAGCAGGGCCACCGCGACCACGACGGAGCCGAGCGCCACGGCCCGACGGCGCCAGTACACCGTCGGCGGGAGCGGTCCGTTCGGATCAAGCACGAGTGGAACGGTAACCCGCGGCATGGTCCGGATCCCGGATCCGAATATCACCCGTTCGGGCGTATCGTGGCGCTGTGGAATCGATCGCGCAGGACTTGTGCCGCGAGCACCTCGCGCGGTTACCTCGTCCGGGCGATCGCAACCGCGCGGTCGACATTCGGGATCCGGGAGGACGACAGTGACTGCCTGCGACGACATCGTGCAGCGCAACGCCCAGTACGCCCGCACCGCGGCCGCCCGCGAACTGCCCGGGCAGCCCGCGCTGCGCGTGGCGATCGTGACCTGCATGGACTGCCGCATCAACGTGTTCGAGTCGCTGGGCCTGCAGCCCGGTGAGGCGCACGTGATCCGCAACGCGGGCGGCGCGGTCACCGAGGACGTGATCCGGTCCCTGGCCGTCAGCCAGCGCAAGCTCGGCACCCGCGAGGTCATGGTCATCCACCACACCGCCTGCGGGATGCAGACCTTCACCGACGCCGAGTTCAAGGCGGAGCTGGAGGCCGAGACCGGCATGCGGCCGTCGTGGTCGGTGGAGACCTTCACCGACGCCGAGCAGGACGTGCGCCAGTCGGTGGAACGCGTCCGCCGGAGCCCGTTCCTCTCGCTGACCACCGCGGTGCGCGGCTTCGTGGCCGACATCGTGACCGGCGAACTCGTCGAGGTCGCGTAGGGCCTGCGCCCGCGCCGTCCGGGGCACCTGGCAGGATCGGCGGTGCCATGACCACCATCTCGAATTCCGCTGTGCCGCCGGTGAATCCGGTCGAACTCGTCGACTGGTTCGACACCAGCGCGCGTCCGCTGCCGTGGCGCGCGCCGGGCACCACCGGCTGGGGCGTGCTGGTCAGCGAGACGATGCTGCAGCAGACGCCGGTGAACCGGGTCCAGCCGATCTGGGAGGAGTGGATGCGCCGCTGGCCGCGTCCCTCCGACCTCGCCGCCGAATCGCAGGGCGAGGTGCTGCGCGCGTGGGGCAAGCTCGGCTACCCGCGCCGCGCGCTGCGCCTGCACCAGGCGGCCGGTGTCATCGCCGACGAGCACGGCGACGTCGTGCCGTCCGATGTCGACACGCTGCTCGCACTGCCCGGCATCGGCGCCTACACGGCGCGCGCCGTGGCCGCCTTCGCATACGGCAGGCGGGCCCCCGTGGTGGACACCAACGTGCGCCGCGTGGTGGCGCGCGCCGTGCACGGCGCCGGCGACGCCGGTCCGCCGTCGACCAAGCGCGACCTCGCCGACGTCGACGCGCTGCTGCCGTCGGACGACGCCACCGCGGCCAGGATGTCCGCAGCGTTGATGGAACTCGGGCAGGTCGTGTGCACCGTCCGGTCGCCCGCCTGCGAGTCCTGCCCCATCGCGCACGACTGCGCCTGGCAGCACGCCGGTCGTCCGGCGTACGCGGGCCCGCCCAAGAAGGTGCAGAAGTTCGCCGGCACGGACCGGCAGGTGCGCGGCAAACTCCTCGACGTGCTGCGCGGATCGACGGGTCCGGTCGGCCGCCACGAGCTCGACGCGGTGTGGTCCGACGCCGGGCAGCGCGACCGGTGCCTGGACTCGCTGCTGGTGGACGGCCTGGTCGAGCAGACCGCCGACGGCCGGTTCGCGCTCCCCGGGGAGCACTGATGGCGCAGGCGCTGCAGCTGTTCTTCGACGCCGAGGGCGAGGCCGAGATCCGCGAGCTGTGGCGCCGACTGGACGACGCCGGGGTGCCCAGCCTGGACACCGCCACAGGTGGCCGCTTCCTCCCGCACGTGACGCTGGCGGCGGCCCGCTCGATCCCCGCCGCGGCGCGCAAGGCGCTGCGCGCCGAGCTGCGCCTGCTGTCCATTCCGGACCTGTGGCTGCACACGCTGGGGACCTTCCCCGGCGAGGAGCGGAACCTGCTGCTGGGTGCGGTCGTCGACACCGAGCTGCTGGCCGTGCACTCGGCGGTGCACGACGTGCTCGCCGGGCGCGTCGGCGACCCCTCGGCCTACTACTTCCCGGGCGCGTGGATCCCGCACTGCACGCTGGCCCAGGGCATCACCGCCGACCAGCTCGCCGCCGGATTCCGCGCGCTGCAACCGCCGGAACCGGTGCGCGCGTCGGTCACCCGCATCGGCGTGACCGACACCCGGACCGGCGAGGTCGACGTGCTGCACCCCGCGTGATCGCCTTCGAACCCGCTTCCGGCTCGGTGAGCGGTGTGAGCAGCTTTCTTCGCCGGTGAGCGGTCCCGCCACCGGCACCGCTGCTCGGGACGATCTCGAAGGCGACCTCTGACATTCCACTGTGGACGACGTTCACGAGTTGCCGCGTTCGGCTCGAAAGGCCACTTTGGATCAGCAGTGGCGACTACTGCGGGAGCGGTGAATGGACGTCGACGGCGTGAGCGTGCTGGCCCGCGGGATCACCGCCCGCGGCCCCGAAGGCACCGTGTTCGAGAACGTGGACCTGCGGGTCAACCCGGGGTCGCTCGCCGTGGTCTGCGGACCCGGCGGCACCGGGCGCACCTCGTTGCTGCTCGCGCTGTCCGGGCGGCTCCGGCTCGTCGCGGGACACGTCGAGGTCTCCGGGCACGTGCTGCCCGCGCAGGCCAGGGCGGTGCGCAGGCTCGTGCTGCCCGCCCGGCTGCGGCCGGGGTACGAGCTGGAGGAGCGCCACCGGGTGCGCGAGGCCGTCGCCGAGCGACGGCTCATCTCCGGGGTGCCGATCAGCTCCATCGCCGACGCCTTCGACCTGCTGGGCATCGACCCGAACGCGTCCTCGCTGGTCGGTGAGCTGGCCGCGGACGAACGGCTGCTGCTCGCCGTCGCCCTCACCGCCGCGTCCGCCCCGGCCGGGATCGTCGTCGACGACGTCGACGTCGGGCTCGGCGCCACCGGGCGCTCCCGGGCGTGGGCGGCGCTGCGCGGGCTCGCCGGGACCGGGATGACCGTGCTGACCAGCGCCACCGATCCGCCGTTCGGCGACGTCGAGGTGATCCCGCTGCCCGCCCAGGTCACCCACCGACCGACGCCCACCCTGGTGCTGGAACGCGAGGAGATCCGATGAGGGCGATCAAGCTCGCCTGGCTGGAGGTGCTGCGGTTCCGCGGCCCGTTGCGACGCCTGGTCCCGGTGGTCCTGGTGCTGGTCCCGCTGCTGTACGGCGCGCTGTACCTGTGGTCGAACTGGGACCCGTACGGCCGCCTGGACCGGGTTCCGGTGGCGGTGGTCAACTCCGACCACGCGGTGGACCGCCAGGGCGAGCACATCGACGCCGGTGACCAGTTCGTCGAGCAGCTGCGCGCCACCAGCATCTTCTCCTGGCACTTCGTGGACACCGACGAGGCACGGCGCGGTCTGAAGGACGGGCGGTACTACTTCACCATCGAGGTGCCCGCCGACTTCAGCGCCAAGCTCGCCAGCGCCGCCGACCGCAACCCGGAGCGCGCGGCGCTGCGGATCACCAAGAACGACGCCAACGGCTACATCGCCGGGATCATGGCCGACACGGTGAAGACCGAGCTGCAGAACCAGATCAACGCGGCCGCGCATGCCAGCTACGCCCGCGCCCTGTACGGCGAGCTCGACCAGGCCCGGGAGAAGCTGCAGACCGCCTCGGAGGCGTCCAAGCAACTCGTCGAGGGCACCGACCTCAGCAAGCAGGGCACCGCCGCGCTGACCAAGGGGCTCGGCGGCGTCCGCGACGGCGCCGGGGAGATCTCCGGCGGGGTGCAGGCCGTCTCCGAGGCCACCGCCCAGCTCGATGAGAAGCTGTCGTCGATCAGCGACTTCACCGCGGACAAGCTTCCCGGAGCGGTGAACTCGCTGGTGAACGCCAGCAACGTGGCGGTCGACAGCCTGAACACGATCAAGACGACCACCGGTTTCGTCAACCAGCGCGCCGGCGAGGGCGTCTCGGTGCTGCGGGAGCTGGCCCAGAAGCACCCCGATCTCGCCCAGGACCCGGTCTACCAGCGGGCCGCGGACAACTCGCGCAAGCTCGCCGACGCCACCGGCAACGCCGACCGCGACGCGCAGCGCGCCCTGGGCACCGCCCAGGACGCCAACCAGCAGGCCCTCGGTCTCCAGCAGAACATGGGACCGCTCCAGGGCCAGGTGCGGGCCATCACCGCACCGGCCGACGCGCTGCGCGCCGGCACCGCCCAGCTGTCCGGCGGCACGGCCGGTGTCACCAGCGGGCTGAGCACGCTGGTCTCCGGCAGCGGTGTGCTGCAAACCGGGGCCGGGCAGCTCAACGACGGCGCCAAGCACCTGCAGAAGCTGGTCGACGACTCGCTGGGCAAGATCCCGCCGACGAATCCGACGCAGGTCGCGCAGGCCGCCGACGTGCTCGGCTCCCCCACCGAGATCCACACCGACAACCTCAACCCGGCGCACGTCTACGGCCGCGGCCTCGCGCCGTTCTTCTTCTCCATCGCGCTGTGGGTGTTCGGCCTGTTCGCCTACCTGCTGCTGAAGCCGGTCAACCTGCGCGCGCTGGCCGACCGCGTGAACCCGGTGACGATCGCGGTGGCCGGGTTCCTGCCCGCCGCGGTGCTCGGCGTCGTCGGCGGGCTCGTGCTGTTCGGCGCCGTGGAACTCGGGCTCGGCCTCAACCCGAAGCACCTGTGGTGGACGCTCGGGTTGATCGCGCTGGCGGCGGCCGCGTTCGTGGCGATCGACCACTTCCTGCGGACCGCCCTGGGGGCGATCGGCGACCTGCTGTCGCTGGTGCTGCTCATCGTGCAGCTGACGGCGTGCGGCGGCCTGTACCCGATGGAGACGGCTCCGGCACCGTTCCAGGCCGTGCACCCGTACCTGCCGATGACCTACCTGGTGGACGGTCTGCGCGTCACGATCTCCGGCGGCCTGACCGAGCACCTGATCCGCGACGCCTGCGTGCTGGCCGGTTTCGGCGTGTTGTTCCTCGCCCTGACCACGCTCGCCGTGCAGCGGCAACGCACCTGGTCGGTCGCCCGGCTGCACCCGCAGATCGAGCTCTGATGCCGGCTCGGTTCAGGCGGTGCCCGGTCGACCCGCTTGAACCGTTCGAGTGATCCCGGGGCCGCGGGCCGGCTTTTTCGCCCGACCCGCCCACGGCGTGTGACTCACCTCATATGCTCACCGTGCTCGTCCCAGTACCGCACGTGGTCGGGGCGCGCCCGGGAGACCCGGCACGCCCACGCCCGTCCGTTCTCAGCACGAACTGCGACAACGGAAGGTGGCCCAGTGGAGCTCCCAGATATCGAGTCCATGCTGACCGACCTGGAGGACAAGCAGGCACGCATCCGAGAACTCGGCGAGGAGTCCCGGGCCCGGCGCTTCACGGCGACCTCGGAGGACGGCGCGGTGACCGCGACGGTGGACGGAACCGGCAAGCTCCACGACCTGGACATCCCCGACCGCGAACTCCGCGCCGGGGATCCGTCCCCGCTCGGCCGGAAGATCGTGGCCGCCGTCGGTGCCGCGCGTACTCGCGCGATCGAGGACGCGAACAGCAGGTTCGCGGAACTCTTCCCGGAATTCGAGGAGTGACCCGGTGCGGAAACAGCCTTCGGAACGGATCAGGGAAGAACTGGCCCAGGCGAACGACCGCTTCAACCGGGCGGTGGAGCGAGCGCGGCAGGGCGCCGACAGCACGATCCCGGTCGCGCTCGACGGCGATCTGGGGCAGGTCGTGCTGGACGCGTACGGCCGGCTGATCGACGTCCGGCTCGACGCGGACCAGCTCGGCTTCACCTCCGGCCGCGGCCTCGGAACCGCCGTCGTCCGAGCCGTGGCGAAGGGCGAGGACCAGGCTCGGCAGCTCCGCGAAGGGAGAACCCCGTGACCGATTACCGAGTCGTACCCGGGGCGCTGCGCAGCAACGTCAAGTTCCTGCACGAGGCGTCCGATGCGTGGGGCAAGGCCCACCAGTCGTTGACGGGCATGGAGTTGGCCGGCGACGACCTGGGGCTGCTCGGCGATCCGTCGTCGGCGACCCGGAACCACAACGCCGCCCTCCAGGACGCGCTGGACAGGCTCAAGCGAGGCCAGGAAGTCCTGGAAAGCGCGGCGGGCAAGCTCAAGGCCGTCGCCGACGACTACGAGAGCCGCGACGCCGAGTACTACGAGAAGTTCGGCTATCTCCGGGAGTCCATGTGACTCCCGGCTCGATGGGAGGAACGCGGTGACCGCACCCCTGGAACCGTTCCCCGAGGACAAAGCGGCGCTCGTGCTCGAATACGCCGAAAAGCTGGGCCAAGCCGCCGTCGCCAAGATCATCGACACCATCCGCGACCTCTTCGGCCACCCGGAGCACGTCGATCCGCGGGTCGACGCGTGGGGCCTGCACGCCAAGAAGGCGATCGACAAGTCCCTGGAATCGATCACGAACGCGCGGGCCGATCTCAAGGCGTACTGGTCGGGTTCGGCGTACGACAGCTTCAGCGTCTACGTCGACCACCTGGAGAAGGTGTTCACCGCGGCGGCGGACGTGTTCGGGCGGATGTCCGACCACCTCCAGGACATCGCCGCCACGATGACCGATCTCTACAACAGCGCCCTCACCTTCCTGATCAACTGCGCCGCCACGATCGTGGAAATGACGGGCGGGATCATCGCGGGCATCAAGGAGGCGCTCTTCGGCGTCGCCGAACCGATCGCGAACGCCATCGCCAATTTCATCCGGGACGCGGGCGACGTGGTGACGCAGGTGAACACCACGATCTCCGAGTACCGCCGGACCGGCCAGGACCTCAAGCAGGAGATCACCGATCTGAAGGTCCCCGAGACCATTCCGGAGTCGTCGGTGGACGTCGGCGGCTGGGACGTCCGGGAGCGGAAATGACCAGACGAGCACTTCGGTTCGTCCTGGCGGCAGCGGTCCTGTCGATGGGCGCCTGCGGCGCCGAGCACGCTCCCCCGGACCGCTTCACCGCGCTGCCGACCGCCTGCGACCTGGTGAGCAGGCAGGTCACGCAGCAGATCGTCGGTGGCGCGGCAGCCGAACCCGCGCTGAAAACGGCCAGCAGCGACAGCTGCCAGTGGAACGACCGCCCGGACGAGGTCCCGGACGCGCCACCGCAGGGCGTCGCGCCCTACCAGCGCGACCTGTCGCTCGCGGTCTTCCTGCACCGCCGGCCGGAGGGGCAGGACCAGGTCGGCGGGACGTCGTTGGCCGAACGGGTCTTCACCGACCAGCGCACCGCACGCGGCCTGGGCGAGAAGATCGGCGGCATCGGCGACGAGGCGTGGGGGAGGTTCGACGACCGGTCCGGCGTCCTGGACCTCCGGGTCGCCAACATCACGGTCGAACTCCGGTACGGCGGCAACGGCATGTCCGCCCACGGCGCCACCGGACTGGGGGCGGAAACGATCCGGGCATCCTTGACCGAAGCCGCGAAGGACGTGGACAGGACGCTCCGGCGGTAACCGGGCCCGGTCCCGAACCGCGGTCGCTATCACCCGTTCGGACTCGTAGCCTGGGAACATGGCAGTGGTGAAGATTAACGCGATCGAGGTCCCCGAGGGCGCCGGCCCGGAGCTGGAGAAGCGGTTCGCCAGCCGGCACGGAGCGGTCGACAGCGCGCCCGGCTTCCTGGGCTTCGAGCTGCTCCGCCCGGTCAAGGGCGACAACCGGTACTTCGTCTACACGAAGTGGGAATCCGAGGAGGACTTCCAGAACTGGGCGAACGGCCCGGCCAAGCAGGCGCACGCGGGCGAGGCGCGCAACCCCGTGGCCACCGGTGCGAGCCTCCTGGAGTTCGAGGTCGTCCAGCAGTCCTACCCGCAGTAGTCGCGGATCCGGCGTCGTGCGCGCCGCCGTCAGCGCGGCACGACGACGTCGGCGAGGATCCCGCGGTGGTCGCTGCCCCGGACGGGGACGGTGCGGTAGTCGCGGACCGCGGCGCTGCCGCTGACCAGGACGTGGTCGATGGTCACCGGAGGGGGCAACCACTGGTCCGGTCGTGGCCAGGTGGGTTGCAGGCCCGCCCCGGTGACCTCGGCGGCGTCCCGGTACCCGCGGCCGAGCAGGGCGCGCAGCGGCGTGTGGTCGAGCGTCGCGTTGAAGTCGCCCGCCACGAGGCGCACGGCGCCGTCGTGGGGCGGTTCGGGCAGCGCGGCCAGGTCGCGCTGCCAGGCGTCCGCCGTGTCCGCACCGACCGGGTAGAGCGGGTGCACCGCGACGAACTCCACCGACTTCCCGCCCGGCAGCAAGATCCGCGCCGAGGGCTGGTGCAGCGTCGTCTTCGGCACCAGTGAGAGCTCCTGCAGCGGGAAGCGCGACGCGATGCCGGTGCCGTCGGCGGCCGGTCCCGCGTGGAACACCCGGTGCGGCATGACCTGGCCGAGGCCGGCGCGGTCGAGCTCCGCCACCAGCTCCGGCGTGAGCTCCTGCACGCCGAGCACGTCGACGTCGCCGCGCCGCACCAGATCGACGATCTGCGCCGCGTCGGCGCGCCCGAAGTAGGTGTTCAGCGACAGCACGCGCAACGGCGTGCCGGGGGTGGTCGGCTGGGCGTCCGGCACCGCGCGCGGCGCCACGAACGCCACCAGCCCCACCACGGCCAGCGCCACGACCAGCGTCGTCAACCAGCGGCGCAGCACCAGCGCCACCAGCGCGAGGACCACGCCGACCGGGACCGCGTACTGCAGGAGCGCGACGAACGCGATCGTGTAGCGATCGAACACGTCCAGTCCGAGCAGCGGCAGCGCCGCCCAGCCCAGGAACGCGGCCGCGAACAGCACCAGCAGCGCTGTCACCGGCGCCCCGCCCCGCTTGCGCCGGGGCGGCTCCCCGAGCTCGGGATCGTCCACCGCCGCCCGAACCAATCCGACCTCCCGGTCCTGCCGCGCACGACAACGGCCCCCGCGTCCCGGGGCTCCGGGACGCGGGGGCCGTTCGCCGTCAGCCGGTCATGCCGACGTCACTCCGACTCGGGGTTCTCCGGCTTCTCCTCCGAACCGGCGGACACGCCGACCGGGGTGTCGGGGACGAGGGAGGGCTTGCGTTCGCCGCGGAAGGTGAACACCGCCTTGTCGTCGGGGCCCTCACCGTCCCAACCCTCGACATCCACGATCACGATCTGACCCGGCTCGACCTCACCGAACAGGATCTTCTCCGACAACTTGTCCTCGATCTCCCGCTGGATCGTCCGCCGCAACGGCCGCGCACCCAACACCGGATCGAAGCCCCGCTTGGCCAACAACTTCTTGGCCTTCGCCGTCAACTCCAAGGACATGTCCTTGCCCTTGAGCGCCTTCTCCACCCGACCCGAGAGCAGATCCACCATCTGGATGATCTCGTCCTCGGTCAACTGGTGGAACACGATCACATCATCGATGCGGTTGAGGAACTCCGGCCGGAAATGCTTCTTCATCTCCTCGTGGACCTTGGACTTCATCCGCTCGTAGTTGGACTCAGCACCCTGACCACTGGAAAAGCCCAACCCCACGGCCTTGGAGATGTCCTGGGTCCCCAAGTTCGACGTGAAGATCAACACCGTGTTCTTGAAGTCCACCGTCCGACCCTGACCATCGGTGAGCCGACCGTCCTCCAACACCTGCAACAGCGTGTTGTAGATCTCCTGGTGAGCCTTCTCGATCTCGTCGAACAACACCACCGAGAACGGCTTGCGCCGCACCTTCTCGGTGAGCTGACCACCCTCCTCGTACCCCACGTACCCCGGAGGCGCACCGAACAGCCGCGACGCGGTGTACCGATCGTGGAACTCACCCATGTCGATCTGCACCAACGCGTCGTCGTCCCCGAACAGGAACTCCGCCAACGCCTTGGACAACTCCGTCTTCCCCACACCCGACGGACCCGCGAAGATGAACGAACCCGACGGACGCTTCGGATCCTTCAGACCCGCACGAGTACGACGGATCGCCTGCGACACCGCCTTGACCGCATCGTCCTGACCGATGATCCGCTTGTGCAGCTCCTCCTCCATCCGGAGCAACCGCGTCGTCTCCTCCTCGGTCAACTTGAACACCGGAATACCGGTCCAGTTCGCCAACACCTCAGCGATCTGCTCATCGTCGACCTCGGCGACCACATCGAGGTCACCGGCCTTCCACTGCTTCTCCCGCTCCTCCTTCTGGCCGAGGAGCTGCTTCTCCTCGTCCCGCAGGCGGGCGGCCCGCTCGAAGTCCTGCGCGTCGATCGCGGACTCCTTCTCGCGGCGGACGTCGGCGATCTTCTCGTCGAACTCGCGCAGGTCCGGCGGTGCGGTCATGCGGCGGATGCGCATCCGCGCCCCGGCCTCGTCGATCAGGTCGATCGCCTTGTCCGGCAGGTAGCGGTCGTTGATGTAGCGGTCGGCCAGGCTGGCCGCGGCCACCAGCGCGGAGTCGGTGATCGACACGCGGTGGTGCGCCTCGTAGCGGTCCCGCAGACCCTTCAGGATCTCGACGGTGTGCTCCAGCGACGGCTCGCCGACCTGGATCGGCTGGAAGCGGCGCTCCAGCGCCGGGTCCTTCTCGACGTACTTGCGGTACTCCTCCAGCGTGGTGGCACCGATGGTCTGCAGCTCACCGCGGGCCAGCATCGGCTTGAGGATGCTCGCGGCGTCGATGGCGCCCTCGGCGGCGCCCGCACCGACCAGCGTGTGGATCTCGTCGATGAACAGGATGATGTCGCCGCGGGTCTTGATCTCCTTGAGCACCTTCTTCAGGCGCTCCTCGAAGTCACCGCGGTACCGGGAACCGGCGACCAGCGAGCCCAGGTCCAGCGTGTAGAGCTGCTTGTCCTTCAGCGTCTCGGGCACCTCGCCCTTGACGACCTTCTGGGCCAGCCCCTCCACGACCGCGGTCTTGCCGACACCGGCCTCGCCGATGAGCACCGGGTTGTTCTTGGTGCGCCGCGAGAGGACCTGCATGATCCGCTCGATTTCCTTCTCCCGGCCGATCACCGGGTCGAGCTTGCCCTCGCGCGCGCTCTGCGTCAGGTTCCGGCCGAACTGGTCGAGCACCAGCGACGACGACGGGGTGCCCTCGCCGCGGCCACCGGCCTCCGCGGGCTCCTTGCCCTGGTAGCCGGACAGCAGCTGCAGCACCTGCTGCCGCACCCGGTTGAGATCCGCACCGAGCTTGACCAGCACCTGCGCGGCGACGCCCTCGCCTTCGCGGATCAGCCCGAGCAGGATGTGCTCGGTGCCGATGTAGTTGTGGCCCAGCTGGAGCGCCTCGCGCAGCGACAGCTCCAGCACCTTCTTCGCCCGTGGGGTGAACGGGATGTGTCCGCTGGGGGCCTGCTGACCCTGGCCGATGATCTCCTCGACCTGCTGGCGCACGCCCTCAAGCGCGATCCCCAGCGACTCCAACGCCTTGGCGGCGACACCCTCACCCTCGTGGATCAAGCCCAGGAGAATGTGCTCGGTGCCGATGTAGTTGTGGTTGAGCATCCTGGCCTCTTCCTGGGCCAGGACGACCACCCGCCTCGCGCGGTCGGTGAACCTCTCGAACATTCGCACTCCCTGACTGCTGCGCCGGCGGTCTAGTACCGGGACACGGCTCCTGCTTCGCCGATGCCCACGACGGGTTCAGCACTCTGGGGACCACTGTAGTAGTCCCACCCGGTCGCAGTCCGTGCCCGCTGGCTGCCTACTTCTCACATTCTTGCCCGACGCCCTGGTCAACGGGCCCCTGGCCTGCGACATTCCGGAAAACGTCCGATCCGGTGGCGTTGTCCGCTCAGCGCGAACAACCCGCGCCTCACCGGAGTCGGCGCCCACCCACCGGGACGACCATCGGAGTACCCGCGACCGGGTCGGGAATCACGCGGGCGTCGAGGTCGAAGACCTCCGCCAGCAGCGACTCGGTGAGCACCTCCGCCGGCTCGCCCTCGGCGACGATCGCGCCGTCCTTCATCGCCACCAGCCTGTCGGAGTAGCGGGCGGCGAGGTTGAGGTCGTGCAGGACCATCACGACGGTACGCCCGCTCTCGTCGTGCAGTCTCCCCACCAGCTCCAGCACGTCCACCTGGTGGGAGAGGTCCAGGTAGGTGGTGGGTTCGTCGAGCAGCAGCAGGTCGGTGCCCTGGGCCAGCGCCATGGACAGCCACGCCCGCTGCCGCTGCCCGCCGGACAGCTCGTCGAGGGTCCGGTCGGCCAGGTCCTCGATGCCGGTCATGCCCAGCGCCTCGGCCACCGCGACCTCGTCGTCGGAGGACCACTGCCGGTACCAGGACTGGTGCGGGTGCCTGCCCCGGGAGACCAGGTCGGCGACGGTCAGCCCCTCCGGGGCGGCCGGGGACTGCGGCAGCAGCCCGAGCACCTTGGCGACCTCCTTGGTCGACATCCGGTGGATCTGCCTGCCGTCGAGCAGCACGCTGCCGCGCTGCGGCCGCAGCAGCCGGCCCAGCGCGCGCAGCACCGTGGACTTGCCGCAGCCGTTGGGACCGATCACCGACGTGATGGTGCCGTCCACGACGTCGATGTCCAGGCCGTCGACGACGACCCGGTCGCCGTAGCCCAGCCGCAGGTCGCGGGCGTGCAGCCGCTGGCGGGTGTCGACCTCGGACGTTGCGGTCATGCGCGGACCTCCCGGTACCGGCGGACGAGCAGGTAGATCAGGTAGGGCGCGCCCAGGATCGAGGTGACCACGCCCACCGGAAGTTCGAGGGTGCCGAACGCGGTCCGCGAAATCACGTCCGCGCCGACGACGAGCGCCGCGCCGAGCACCAGCGAGGTCAGCAGCGGCGGCCGCGGCGTGCGGGCCAGCCGCAGGGCGATCTGCGGTGTGGCCAGCGCCACGAAGATGACCGGACCCGCGGCGGCGGTCGCGATCGACGACAGCGCCACCGAGGCGAACAGCAGCAGCCCGCGCGAGAGGTCCGCGCGCACGCCGAGCGCGCGCACCGTGTCGTCGTCGAACTGCAGCGCGCCGAGCACGTGCGCGCCGACCAACGTCAGCGGGACGAGCACGACCAGGGCGATCGCCAGCGGCACCACGTGCTCCCAGCCGCGGGAGTTGAGGCTGCCGGTCAGCCACACCATCGCGCGGCCGGCGTCGTTGACGTCGCCGATCGTGAGCAGCCAGTAGGTCGCGTTGCCCGCCAGCGCGCTGACCCCCACTCCGACCAGCACCAACCGGTACGAGTCGACGCCGCGCCGGTAGGCGAGCAGGTAGACGCCCAGGCCGGTGGCCAGGCCGCCGACGAGGGCGACGACCGGCAGCCCGAAGGTCGCCGCCGCACCGGTCACCGTCCCGGCGCTGCCGCCGAACACGATCACCGCCGTCGCGGCGGTGCCCGCGCCCCACGTGATGCCCAGCATGTCCGGGCTGGCCAGCGGGTTGCGCGCGAGCGCCTGCATGATCGCGCCGGACAGGCCGAGCGCGGCACCCACCAGCAGACCGGTCAGCGCCCTCGGCAGCCGCAGCTCCCAGATGATGATCTGCTGCGCCCGCTCCCCCGCGCCGACCAGCGTCCGCAGCACGTCCAGCGGACCGATCGCGTACTCGCCGAGACCGATGTCGAGCACGAACAGCGCCAGCAGCACCAGCAGCGCCGCGAGCAGCGCCAGCAGCGGGCGCCGGCGCAGCACTCCGGAGAACGGGCCGACCCGCAGCGGGCGGCGACCGGCGATCCGTGGCAGTACCGGAGTCACAACCGCACCAACTTCCTGCGGCGCACCAGGGCGATGAAGAACGGCGCGCCGACCACCGCCAGCATGACGCCGACCTGCACCTCCGACGGCCGCGCCACCACCCGGCCGAGGACGTCGGCCAGCAGCACCAGCGATGAACCGAGCAGCCCGGCGAACGGGAGCAGCCAGCGGTAGTCGGCCCCGGTGAAGAACCGGGCGACGTGCGGCACGACGAGCCCGACGAAGCCGATCGGCCCGCAGATCGCCACCGCGCCGCCGACCAGCACGGCGATCGCCGCGATGCCGGTGCGCCGGGCCCACAGCACCCGGTGCCCCAGGGAGCGCGCCACGTCCTCGCCGAGGGCCAGGGCGTTCAGGCTCGACGCGTTCGCCAACCCCACCGCGATCCCGACCAGCAGGAACGGCACGACCTGCCAGAGCACCGCGGTGTCGGTGACCGCGATGGAGCCGATCTTCCAGAACCGGTAGGCGTCCAGCGTCTGCTGGTCGGTCAGCACCAGCGCCGAGGTGATCGCCTGGAGCAGGTAGCTGATGGCCATGCCCGCCAGCGCCAGCGTGACCGGCGTCGGCCCGCCCCGGCCGAGGGAACCGATGGCGAAGACGGCGAGCGCGCCCAGCAGCGCGCCGCCGAAGCCGAACCAGACGAAGCCGAGCGCGGTGGTGATGCCGAAGGTGTAGATCGACAGCACGACGCCGACCGCGGCGCCGTGCGTGATCCCGAGGATGCCCGGGTCGGCGAGCGGGTTGCGGGTGTGGCCCTGCATCAGCGCCCCGGCCAGCCCGAGGCAGGCTCCGGCGACCACGCCGACGAGCGTCCGGGGCACCCGCAACTGGCGGATGATCAGGTCGTTCTCCGCGCCCCCGGGTGCGCTCAGCGCGTGCCAGACGTCGCCGAGCGGGATGGTCTTGGTCCCGATCACCACGCTCAGCACGCAGCTCACCGCCAGCAGCGCGATCAGGACGGCGATGCCGACGACACGGCGGCGGCGCCGGGCGCGCAGCCGCTCCGAGCCCGTCCGCGCGTCGTCGCTGCCGGCCCGCCGAGGACCGTCGACGGCCACGCTGCCACTCACGTCGCCTCCCCCTGAGGTTTGATCACCAGGCCCGAGCTTACTTAGGTTAGGCCCACCTAAGGGTGAACGAACAGGGTGGCACCGGATGTCCGTGGTCACACGTCGAACCGCCACCGGACGCGCCGAGGGGCGCCGCCGCGGACTGCCCGCGGTGGCGCCCCTCGAACGGCGTGGGCGTCAGTGCGCCTTGTGGTACTGCTCCACGATGTCGGCGGGGATGCGCCCCCGGTCGGACACCTTGAGACCCCGCTTGCGCGCCCATTCCCGGATCGCCTGGTTCTGCTCCCGGTCGGCGCTGGTGGAGGACCCGCCGCCGGAACGCGCGGCCCCCGGACGCGGTCCCGGCTTCTTCCGGCCCCCCGCGCGGCGCGCGTTCGAGACGTAGTTCGCCAAGGCTTCCCGCAACTCGGCGGCATTGTCGGCGGAAAGGTCGATCTGGTATGAGACGCCGTCCAAACCGAACTCGACGGTTTCGTCGGCCTGCCCGCCGTCCAGATCGTCGACTAGCGTGACCGTGACCTTCTGCGCCATCTTCGAAGTCCTCCCCGGAGTATTTCGTGCAATAGCGGGACAGCGACCATCTCCCGGGAGCGCATCTCCCACCTGAGTACGCCAATAGCCGTCGCCTAGAGCATTCTCACGCTCAGGTTAGCGCAGCCTCTCCCTTAATGCACTCACCCCGCCGAGAAAATTCTGTCGGCAACACCCTGATCGGGTCATTCCGGGCGCACCAGCGGGAACAGGATCGTCTCCCGGATACCGAGGCCGGTCAGGGCCATCAACAACCGGTCGATACCCATTCCGACCCCGCCGCTGGGCGGCATTCCGTACTCCAGGGCGCGCAGAAAGTCCTCGTCGACGGGCATGGCTTCCTCGTCACCGGCCGCGGCGAGCCGGGCCTGCTCCTCCAGCCTGGCCCGCTCCGCCACCGGGTCGACGAGTTCGGAGTACCCGGTCGCCAGCTCCACGCCGCGGACGTAGAGGTCCCATTTCTCGGCCAGTCTGGAGTCGTCTCGGTGCTGCCGGGTCAGCGGCGAGGTCTCCACCGGGAAGTCCCGCACGAACGTCGGCGCGGTCAAATGATCCCCGACGAGGTGCTCCCACAGCTCCTCGACGAGCTTTCCGTGGCCGTGCGCGGGATCGGTCTGCAATCCGTACGAGTCCGCGTGCTTGCGGAGCACCTCGACGGGCGTTTCCGGGGTGATCTCCGAATCCAGGGCCTCGGACAACGAACCGTACATGGTGATCGACGGCCACTCGCCGGACAAGTCGTAGACCGTTCCGTCGAACCAGGTGACCACCTGCGAACCGGCGACGGCCTCGGCGGCCTCCTGGATCAGCTGCCGGGTCAGCAGCGCCATGTCGTCGTAATCGGCGTACGCCTGGTAGAACTCCAACATCGCGAACTCCGGGGAGTGGGAAGAATCACTCCCCTCGTTGCGGAAGTTCCGGTTGATCTCGAAAACCCTCTCGATGCCGCCGACGACGCATCGCTTCAGATACAACTCCGGCGCGATCCGCAGGAAGAGGTCCATGTCGAAGGCGTTGGAATGCGTCACGAACGGCCGCGCCGCCGCGCCGCCCTGCAGGGTCTGCAGCATCGGGGTTTCGACCTCGACGAATCCGCGCCGCTGGAAGGAATCCCGCAGCGAGCGCTGCGCGGTGGCGCGGATGCGGACCGTGTCGGCGGCCTGCTTGCGCACGATCAGGTCCACGTAGCGCTGCCGGACCCGCATCTCCTCGCCGAGGTCCTTGTGCATCACCGGCAACGGGCGCAGCGACTTCGCCGCCATCCGCCACTCGTCGGCCATCACCGACAGCTCACCGCGCCGCGAGGTGATCACCTCGCCGTGCACGAAGACGTGGTCGCCCAGGTCCACGTCGCTCTTCCAGGCCGCCAGGGCGTCCTCGCCGACCTGCTTGAGGCTCAGCATCGCCTGCAGCTCGGTGCCGTCCCCGGCCCGCAGCGTGGCGAAGCAGAGTTTGCCGGTGTTGCGCAGGAACATCACGCGGCCCGCGACGCCGACGTGGTCGCCGGTGGCGGTGTCCGGCTCCAGGTCGGGGTGGGCGGCCCGCACCTCGGCGAGGCCGTGCGTGATCGGCAGGTTCACCGGATAGGGGTCGACTCCCGCCTCCAGCAGGCGCTCCCGCTTCTCCCTCCGGATCCGCATCTGCTCCGGCAGGTCATCGGTGCTGTCCGCGCTGGCAAGGGGGGTGGGACGGTCCTGGTCTGTCACGGGAACCAAGGGTACGTATCGGGTCCGGAACCGTTGCGACCAGGAGTCAGCCGAAGTTGCGGTCGTAGACCAGCCGCAGGCCCAGCAGCGTCAGGTCGGGCACGTGGTGGGTGATCGTCTGCGACTCGGTGACCACCAGCGGCGCCAGTCCACCGGTCGCCAGCACGGTCGTCGGCCCGCCGTGGGTGACCTCCAGCTCGGCGACCAGGCGGCGCACCAGGCCGTCCACCTGCCCGGCGAAGCCGTACAGGATGCCGGACTGCAGGCATTCCACGGTGTTCTTGCCGATCGGCGAGCGCGGCCGCACCAGCTCGACCTTGCGCAGCTGGGCGGCGCGGGAGGCCAGTGCGTCCAGCGAGATCTCGATGCCCGGCGCGAACGCGCCGCCGAGGAACTCGCCCTTGGCCGAGATGACGTCGATGTTCGTGGAGGTGCCGAAGTCGACCACCACGCAGTTGGTGGAATGCAGGTGGTGCGCCGCCAAGGTGTTGATCACCCGGTCCGCACCGACCTCCTTCGGGTTGTCGACCAGCAGCGGCACGCCCGTGCGCACCCCCGGCTCGACGACGACCCGCGGCACGTCGCTCCAGTAGCGGCCCAGCATCACGCGCAGCTCGCGCAGCAGCGCGGGCACCGTGGACAGCGCCGCGATGCCGGTGACCCGGTCGGCGTGCTCGCCGAGCAGACCGCGCATGGTCAGCGCGAGCTCGTCGGCGGTCATCCGGGGCTCGGTGCGCATCCGCCAGTCCCGGACCAACGTCGTGCGGGCCTTCTCGTCGGTGGCCTCGGACCCGTCGGCGTAGAGGCCGAGCACGATGTTGGTGTTACCGACGTCGATGGCGAGCAGCACCGCCGACCTTCCTTCCTGGGATCGACTCCACGCGCGGCCGTCAGTGCTCGGGCTGCTGGAGGAGGGCGTCGAGGCGGGCCGCGTCGTCGGTCTCCGCCGCCGGGTCGGGCAGCGACTCCCCGGTGCTCGTGCCGATCAGGCCGGAACCCTCCGGGACCGCGCCCGGGTCCGCGCCGTGGTCGAGCACGCGGTTGTCGGCGTCCACGAAGACCACCTTCGGCCGCACCGACCGGGCCTCCAGCTCGTCCATCACCCCGTAGGACAGCAGGATCACCAGGTCCCCGGGGTGGACGAGGTGCGCGGCGGCCCCGTTGATGCCGATCACCCCGGAGCCGCGCTCCCCGGTGATCACGTACGTCTCCAGCCGCGCGCCGTTGCTGACGTCGACGATCGCGACCTGCTCGCCCTCCAGCAGGTCCGCGGCGTCCATCAGGTCGGCGTCCACCGTCACCGATCCGACGTAGTGCAGGTCGGCCTGGGTCACGGTGGCCCGGTGGATCTTGGACTTGAGCATGGTGCGGAACATCGCGGACCTCCTTGATGGCCTCGGGGTCACTCCGCCGCGACCCCGGGGCTGCCGAGCAGCACCAGGGCATTGTCGAGCAACCGGGTGCCGCCGACCCCGGCGGCCACCAGCAGCCGCGCCTCGCCCTCGGCGGGCGCCGGGCCGAGTTCGGGATCCCGCAGCTCCAGGTAGTCGACCTGCACCGAGGGCTCGGTGGACAGCACTTCGCGCGCGGCGTCGAGCACCGCCTCGGCGCCCGCCGGACCGGCGTGCGCACCGGCCGTCAGGGCCGCGGACAGCGCGAGCGACGCGCGGCGCTGCTCCTCGCTCAGGTAGGCGTTGCGCGAGGACAGCGCGAGGCCGTCCGGCTCCCGCACGGTCGGGATCCCCTGGATCCGGGCGTCCAGGTTCAGCTCCCGGGCCATCCGCCGGATGAGCACGAGCTGCTGGTAGTCCTTCTCGCCGAAGAAGGCCAGGTCCGGCCGGACGACGTTGAGCAGCTTGAGCACCACGGTGAGCACGCCCGCGAAGTGCCCCGGCCGCGCCGCGCCCTCCAGCTCGTCGCCGAGCGGTCCGGGGTGGACGGTGATCTGCGGGTCGTCGCCGTACATCGCCCGCACGTCCGGCGCGAAGACGAGCTCGACGCCCTCGGCCCGGCAGGCGGCGAGGTCGGACTCGAAGCTGCGCGGGTAGCGGTCGAAGTCCTCGCCGGGCCCGAACTGCAGCGGGTTGACGAAGACCGACACGACCACGACGGCGTTGATGTCGCGCCGGGCGCGCCGGATCAGCTCCAGGTGCCCGCGGTGCAGCGCGCCCATGGTGGGCACCAGGTGGATCCGGCGACCCGTGGCCCGAAGCGCCCGCGTGACCTTGGTCAGCTCGGACGGTTCGGTGTGGACGGTGAGTTCGCCGGGCTGGAAACCCGGGCCGGCGCTGATCGTGTTCATGACTCCTCCGCGTCCTCGTCGAGTGCCCGGCGGACTTCCTCGGCGCCGTCGGCGCGCAGGATCCCGGAACGTTCGGCGCGGTGGGCGGTGCGCCTGGCCAGCGCGCGGTAACCCGCGACCGCACCCGGATCGGCCTCGCGCAGCGCGGCCAGGTGGGCGCGGACGGTCCCGGCGTCGCCGCGCATCACCGGTCCGGTGATGCCGCGGTCGCCGAACCGCAACGCGTTGTCCAACGAGGCGGACAGGATCGGCGCCATGACCCGGTCGGCGATGTCGACGCCCGCCTCGCGCAGCAGGTCGGCGCAGTCGTTGACCAGGGTGATCAGGTGGTTGGCGCCGTGCGTGAGCGCGGCGTGGTACAGCCCGCGGGACTCGGCGGGCACCTTGACCGGTTCCATGCCGAGTTCCAGGGCGAACGCCTCGGCGACGTGCCAGCCCGCTTCGTCCACATCGGACGCGGTGATCGCGGTGCAGGCGGCGGCCAGCCGTTCGACGTCCTCGGCGCGACCGGTGAAGGTCATCGCCGGGTGCATCGCCAGCACCAGCACGCCGATCTCGGCGGCGGGCGCCAGCACGTCGACGCCGTGGGCGCCGCTGGTGTGCACCAGGATCTGGCCGGCGCGCAGCGAGCCGGTCGCGACCAGCCCGCGCACCAGACCGGCGATCGCGTCGTCGGGGACCGCCAGCAGCACCAGGTCCGCCTGCGCGGCGACCTCGTCGGGCGGCAGCACCGCCGCGTCGGGGACCAGCTCCTCGGCCCGCCGCCGCGACGCCTCGGACACCGCGGACACGGCCGCCACGTGATGTCCGGCGCGCTGCGCCGCCGCCCCGAGCACGGCGCCGACCCGGCCCGCGGAGATCACGCCGATCCGCAGGCGAGGCCCCGTGCGACCAGCAGACATCGCCAAGTTCCTCCCTACCGTTCCAGTCCCGTTCCGGGTACCGGACAGCAGCGCGAGAGTAGCCCGCTGAACCGATCAGGTCCGCACGCGGGTGGCCAGAACCACGTCGGCCACGGCTACCGGGGGCGCTTCAGGTTGGCCCGGGTGAGCTCGTTGAGCTTGAGCTTGGCCGTCTGGATGGCCTGCTGGGTTCCCGCGGCCGCGCGCCGGGCGTGCTTGAGTTCCTCGACCAGCTGTTCCCGGCGGGCCCGCCGGACGGCGCTCGTGGTGCGCCCCTCGGTCGCCCGGTGCTGGAGGAACGCGAGTTCGGTGACCGCGATCTGGTAGTCGCGCACCGCCTTCGCCGCCTCCCGGCCCGCGCTGTGCCGCACCTTGCGCAGCCAGCCCCGGCGGCCCGCCAGCGAGGCCAGCATGTCCATCTCGCTGCGCACGATCAGCCCGGCCCGCAACAGCACCGGAAGCTGCTGGATGACGATGCGCTGCTCCCGCTTGCGCTGCCACACCACCAGCCAGCCGGTGCCGAGGAACACCGGGACCATGATCAGGAAGTACATGTTCAGGAACTGGGCCCCGCCCAGCAGCGTCGCCGCGTTCCACACCGCGTGCAGCAGGACCGCCACGACGAACCCGACCAGCGGGTACAGCATCCGCCGCCGGGCGCTGTCGGTCCGCGAGGCCATCCCGATGCCGATCCCGACCATCGAGGAGAACAGCGGGTGCGAGAACGGCGAGAGCACCCCGCGCATGATGAACGCGGCGAGCACGATGCCGCCGAAACCGCCTTCCGAGAACACCTTGCCGAAGTAGAGGATGTTCTCGGTGAACGCGAACCCGGCGGCGGTCAGCCCGGCGTAGACGATGCCGTCGACGAGCCCGTTGAACTCGGAGCGTCGGCGGAACCACAGCGCGACCACGAACAACGCCTTGGCGGACTCCTCGACCAGCGGTCCCATCACGACCCGCTCCACGACCTCCTGCGCGGTCGGTTGGAACAGCAGCACGCTGATGTCGGTGACCGCGTCGTTGAGCAGCAACGCGCACGCGGTGGCGCCACCGGCGCCCCACAGGAACGCGCCGAGCAGCAGCATCGGCGGTTCGGGCTCCCAGCGGTCCATCCACACGATCGCGGCGAACACCACTCCGACCGGCAGCAGCGCGGCGGCCGCGCCCACGAGCGCGGGCACGACGCCCACCTTGGACGTGGTCACACCGATCATGACCAGGCCGCACATGCCCAGGACGATGAGACCGGCGACCGGCCAGCCGACGAAGTGGTGCTTGCGGGTCTGGAGCCTGCGCGCACCGGACAGATCCGCGGCGGGCCCCGGAAGATCAGGACTCGTCACGGACAAAACCCTAAGGATTGGCCGTGATGAACGCCCTCCGGGTCTTCACCGGGTCAGGCGCGTCGGCGTCGGCGCCGCTGGGTGTCCCCGGGGCCGCCGTAGGCGGCGATGAGGTCGTTGACCGACGTGCCCTCGGCGTGCGCCCCGGCACCCAGGTCACCTTCCACGGTGACGCTGACCGGGGTGTCGGTGCTCGGCGCGGCCGGACGACCCGGGCGCGGCGCGGATTGCGGCTCCGGGCGGCGCGGGCGTTGGTGGTGCTCTTCGCGCACCGGTTCGGCGGGCGGCACGGGGTGCTCGCCCGTCAGCCGTCCGGCGATCTCGCCGGGCTGGGCCGCCGGGAGCGGTTGCGGGTCCTCGGGGAACCTGCGTACCCGGGTGGCGCCGGCGCGCAGCGCGACCCGTTCGAAGAGGACGTCGCCGCCGGTGACCTGTTCGAGGATCGACCGCAGCCGCCCCAGTTCGGCCCGCAGCTGGCGCATCTCGTCGTCGGTCTCCTCGGCGACCCGGCGCCGGGCCTCCGCCTCGGCCTCGGCCTCGAACTCGTGGCGCGCCGCGATCTCGCGTTCCAGTTCCAGTTCGTAGATCCGCTGCTGCTCGGTGGCGCGCCGGTCCCCCTCGGCGATCCGGTGCCGCAGCCGCGCGACGCCGAAGGCGCCGAACAGCGCCGCCCACAGCGCGGCCACCAGGCCGAGCCGGAGCAGGCGGGCGTCGTCGCTGAGCACCAGAACCGCGGTGGCAGCGGCGACGAGCACGAGCGCGATCGTCCACAGGAAGGCGGAGGAACGTCTGGACTCGGAGCCACCGCGGTCGGACATGTTCACAACCGTACCCCGCGTTTACCAGTTCGAGATCTCAAGGGAGGCCCGGAAGGGCTCCACTTTGGTCGCGGCGGCCGACCGCGCGCACCGCCGATCAGCCCAACGCGGACCAGAATTCGCCAACCGTCAGTACTCGTCGTCATCCGGTTCCTCGGGCTCGTCCGGGTTGCGCAGGGAGTGCTCCAGCCACAGCCCGGCCGCGACGAGCGCCGCGGCGCTGACGAGTCCGACGACGCCGCCGACGGAATCCGAGCGCGCCGCCGCCACCTTGCCGAGCATGGGCAGCAGGTAGGCCAGCAGGCCGATCCAGGCGCCGCCCATGATCGCCCCGGCCATCGACGACGCCTTGGCCAGCGCGACCGCGCGGGCCGCGGTGAGCGAGTCGACCGGCTCGGTGCCGGGGCGGCGCTTGACCCGCGGTCGCATGTTCAGCGCCAGCGCCACGTCGACGAGCGCGATCAGCAGCAGCGTCGCCCCCGCGAGCGCGGGCAGCGGCGGCAGGTCGCCGTACATCGCCTGCGTCGCCGCGTACACGACGACAGCGGCGACCAACCCGGCCGCGACCAGCTGCCGGGGCTTGGTGAACGTCATTCGCTCTGCGTGCCGGGGTGCCACGTCCCCAGCATCGCACGCCCCACGCCGCGATCCTCCCGGGCGACGGCGACCCACGTCTCCACGGGGGCCGGACGCGGGCGGACGGCGGCGCGATGCGCCTCCGCCGGGGAGGCGGCGGGCGGGAAAATCGCGCTTGAGTCTCCACCGACTGGAGGGCCGAAGGTGAACGCCGTGGACGACACCAGGCTGTACACGATCGGCGAGCTGGCCCGGCGGACCGGGCTGAGCGTCAAGACGATCCGGTTCTACTCCGACAGCGGCGTGGTGCCGCCCGCCGACCGCACGCCCGCCGGCTACCGGCTCTACGACGTGGTCGCCGTCAGCAGGCTCGAACTGGTCCGCACGTTGCGGGAACTCGGCGCCGGACTGCCCGAGGTGCGCCGCGTGCTGGCCGCCGAGACGACGCTGGCGGAGCTGGCCGAGCGGCACCTGGAGCTGCTGGAGCGGCAACTGCGGGTGCTGCAGACGCGGCGAGCCGTGCTGCGCGCGGTCGTCAAGCTCGACCGTTCGACCGAGGAGGTGCGACTCATGCACAAACTGGCGCAGCTGTCCGACGAGGAGCGCAACCGGCTCATCGACGAGTTCTGGGACGAGGTCAGCGCCGATCTCACCGTCACCCCGGGCTTCACGGAGTGGATGCGCTCGGCCAAGCCGAAACTGCCGGACGACCCGTCCGCCGAGCAGGTGGCGGCGTGGATCGAGTTGGCGGAACTGGTCCAGGACCCGGACTTCCGACAGGCCACCCGCGCGATGTACGAGGACCACGCGCGCCGCCTCGCGGCGGGCGAACGGCTGGGTGTCCCCTCGTGCGACGCCGTGGAGCGCTGGCAGGCCGTTCTCGACGAGGCGCACGCCGCCGCCGAGGCGGAGCACGCCCCGACCGGCCCGCGGGGACGGGAACTGGCCGACCGGCTGATCGCGCTGGCGACCGAGCAGAGCGGGGAGCAGGACTCCCCGGAGCACCGCCGGCGGTTGGCCGACGGTTTCGCCGGGCACGACGACCGGATGTCGCGCTACTGGGAACTGCTCGCCGCGATCAACGGCTGGCCGGTCCGGCGGACCACCGAGCGGTCCACCCGCTGGCTCGCCGAAGCCCTCCGCGCCTCGGCGCGGTGAGCAGCGCGTGCCGGTTCTCCGCGCCACGGCAGGAGAACCGGCACGTCCGTCCTCAGTGGAGCGTCAGGTCGGCCCGGAGGTGGACGTCGGCGCGCTCGGACTCCGGGAGGGCGTCCAGGAGGTCGGCGACCCGGCCGTGCCCCGGCAGCTGCGCGTTCGGCTCGATCGCCAGCCACGGGATCAGCACCGTGGCGCGGCTCGGGGTGCCCGGGTGCGGGAGCAGGAGTTCCGGGTCGTCGCTGCGGACCCCGTCGACGGTGACCACGTCGACGTCCAGGGTGCGCGGGCCCCAGCGCTGCTCGCGGCGCCGCTCGGCCCGGCGCTCCAGCTCCTGGCCGCGGCGCAGCCAACCCCACTCGTCGAGGTCGGCGGACTCGACGACGAGCACCGCGTTGAGGAAGTCGGGCTGGTCGGTCACGCCCCACGGCTTGGTCTCGTACACCGGGGACGCGGCGACCAGCACGTCGGCCAGGCCCGCCACGGCCAGCCGCAGGTACCCCAAGCGGTCCCCCATGTTCGAGCCCAGCGACAGCACCGCCCTGCTCATCCAGCCTCCCGTCGACCCGCACGTCCGGCGCGAAAGCGCGATGTCCCTGCGCGATTGTCCCCCAACCGGGGGAGGATCAGAGCTGCTGACCCCGGCCACCGCGGCGGGAGCGGCGGATGGTGACCGCGACGTCGCCGAAGTTCAGCGGGATCGGCGCCTGCGGCTTGTGGATGGTGACCTCGGTCGCGTACGCGCGGGAGTCCGCCATGATGTCGTCGGCGATCTCGGCCGCCACCGACTCGATGAGGTCGCGCGGCGGACCCGCGACGATGTCCGCCGCGCGCTGGGCCATCTCGCCGTAGTGCAGCGTCTTGTTCAGGTCGTCGTCGGCGGCCGCGTCGGAGAGGTCCAGCCAGACCGTGATGTCGACGAGGAAGTCCTGGCCGTCGCGCTTCTCGTGGTCGAAGACGCCGTGGTTGCCGCGGACTTTCAGGCCGGTCAACGTGATCCGGTCAGCCACCGAAATCCCCTCCGCTGTTCCACGCCGCGGTGACCGCCACCGCGTCCAGCGACTGCCGCACGTCGTGCACCCGGACGCCCCACGCGCCGCGGTCGGCGGCGAGCGCGGACACCACGGCCGTCGCCGTCTCCCGCCCGTCGGGCGGGCGCGGCGCGCCGTCCGCGTCGGCGAGCAGCTTGCCCAGGAAGCGCTTGCGGGACGCGCCCACCAGCACCGGGAAGCCCAGCCCGAGCAGCACGTCCAGGTGCCGCAGCAGCAGCCAGTCGTGCGCACCGGTCTTGGCGAAGCCGAGCCCGGGGTCGAGCACGATCGCGTCCTCGGCGACACCGGCGGCCCGCGCCGCGTCGACCTGGCGCAGCAGCTCGTCGCGGACCTCGGCGACGACGTCGGAGTACACCGCGAGCGAGTTCATGTCCCGGCTGTGGCCGCGCCAGTGCATCAGCACCCACGGCCTGCCGGAGTCGGCGGCCACCCGCGCCATGTCGGGGTCGGCCAGCCCGCCGGACACGTCGTTGATCAGCGAGGCCCCGGCCTCGACGGTCGCCTCCGCGACCTTCGCGCGGGTGGTGTCGACGCTGACCGGGACTCCGGCGGCGACGAGCTCGCGCACCACCGGCAGGACGCGTTCGACCTCGGTGGCCGCGTCGACCCGCGCCGCGCCGGGACGGGTCGACTCCCCGCCCACGTCGATGACGTCCGCGCCCATCCGGTGCATGTCGATGCCGTGCGCGATCGCGGCGTCCCGGTCCAGGTACCGGCCCCCGTCGGAGAACGAATCGGGCGTCACGTTGAGCACACCCATCACCGCGCAGCGGCCGGGATCCGGCAGCAGGGGGTGCATCAGTTGCCCCTGATCAGCGACAGCGCCTCGGCTCGCGAGGACGCCGAGGAGCGGAAGATGCCGCGCACCGCCGACGTCGTGGTCGTCGACCCGGCCTTGCGCACCCCGCGCATGCCCATGCACAGGTGCTCGGCCTCGATCACCACGATCACGCCGCGCGGCTCCAGACGGCGCACCAGCGCGTCGGCGACCTGCGAGGTCAGCCGCTCCTGGACCTGCGGGCGCCGGGCGTACAGGTCGACCAGCCGGGCCAGCTTCGACAGCCCCGTCACCCGGCCCTGCTCGTTCGGGATGTAGCCGATGTGCGCCGCCCCGTGGAACGGCAGCAGGTGGTGCTCGCAGCTGGAGTAGATCGGGATGTCCCGGACCAGGACGAGTTCCTCGTGGGCCTCGTCGAACGTCCGGTCCAGGACCTCGTCCGGGTTGGTGTACAGCCCGGCGAACAGCTCCCGGTACGCGCGCGCCACCCGCGCCGGGGTGTCCTGCAGGCCCTCGCGATCCGGGTCCTCACCCGCGGCGAGCAGGAGTTCCCGGATCGCGGCCTCCGCGCGTTCCTGGTCGAACTGGGGGATCTGGAAGGCGGCGCCGTCGGGCCGGGAGTCCGGGCCGAACGGCTCGTCGACCGTGCTGGTCAATTCTCGTTCCTCCACCGGCCGGGCGCCCGGACCTGGTCCGGGCGCCGGTTGCGCCGGAGTCAGCGGCCAGTGCCGTTGTGGTTGTCCTGCGAGTCAGGACCCTCGCTGTCATCGGACTGCTCGGGCTGCTGCTCGGCCGACGACTGCTCCGAACCCGACTGCTGCTGCCCGGACTGCTGCTGGCCGCCGCGCTCCCAGGACGGCACCCAGTTGTACTGGTTGCCACCGGACGGGTAGCTCGGGCCGGACGGCGACGTCGCCGGGGTCCACCCGGGCGGCGCGCCGTAGTTCGGCGACACCGCCTGCGGCTGCTGACCGGACTGGCCCTGCTGCTGGCCCTGCTGCGGGTTCTGGAACTGCCACGTCCCACCGCCGGCACCGGCACCCGCGGGGGTCGCCGCCGACTGGTTCTGGCCGTGGCCGTTCTGGCCGCTGCCCGCCGCGACCGGGGACGGTGCGGGCTCCTCCTTGACCGGGGGCCACGGCTCGCCGCGCTCCTTGGCCAGTTCGCCCGGCGTCTTCACCGGTGGCTTCTCGGACGGGGTGCGCCCGCCGAAGTCGTTGAACGCGGTGATCCGGGGCCGCTTCTTGACGTCGGCGAAGATCCGCTCCAGGTCCTTGCGGTTGAGCGTCTCCTTGTCGATCAGCTCCAGCACCAGGTTGTCGAGCACGTCCCGGTAGGTGTTGAGGATCTCCCAGGCCTCGGTGTGCGCCGCCTCGATGAGCTTGCGCACCTCCTCGTCGATCTCGTGCGCGACCTCCAGCGAGTAGTTCGGCTGCTGGCCGGCCGAGCGCCCGAGGAACGGGTCGCCCTCCTCCTTGCCGTACTTGACCGCGCCGAGACGGGCGGTCATGCCGTACTCGGTGACCATCGCGCGGGCGATCTTGGTGGCCTGCTCGATGTCGCTGGACGCGCCCGTGGTCGGCTCGTGGAACACCAGCTCCTCGGCCGAACGTCCGCCGAGCGCGAACACCAACCGGGCGATCATCTCCGAGCGGGTCATCATGTCCTTGTCGTCCTCGGGGACGACGAGGGCGTGCCCGCCGGTGCGACCGCGCGGCAGGATCGTCAGCTTGTACACCGGCTCCAGGTCGGGCATGGCCCACGCGGCCAGCGCGTGCCCGCCCTCGTGGTAGGCGGTGATCTTCTTGTCCCGCTCCGAGATGATCTTCGTCTTGCGGCGCGGACCGCCGATCACCCGGTCCACCGCCTCCTCCAGCGCGGCGGCGGTGATCAGCTGGCCGTTCTCCCGCGCGGTGAGCAGCGCGGCCTCGTTGACCACGTTCTCCAGGTCGGCGCCGGAGAAGCCGACGGTCCGCTTGGCCAGGCCCTCCAGGTCGGCGTCCTGCGCCAACGGCTTGCCCTTGGAGTGCACCCCGAGGATCGCGCGGCGACCCCGCAGGTCGGGCGCGGACACCGGGATCTGCCGGTCGAACCGGCCGGGCCGCAGCAGCGCCGGGTCGAGGATGTCCGGGCGGTTGGTGGCGGCGATGAGGATGATGCCGCCGCGCGAGTCGAAGCCGTCCATCTCGACGAGCAGCTGGTTCAGCGTCTGCTCGCGCTCGTCGTGCCCGCCGCCGAGGCCCGCGCCCCGCTGGCGGCCGACCGCGTCGATCTCGTCGACGAAGATGATGCACGGCGCGTTCTGCTTGGCCTGCTCGAACAGGTCGCGGACGCGGGAGGCGCCGACACCGACGAACATCTCCACGAAGTCCGAACCGGAGATCGAGTAGAACGGCACCCCCGCCTCACCGGCGACCGCGCGCGCCAGCAGCGTCTTACCGGTACCCGGCGGGCCGTACAGCAGCACGCCCTTCGGGATCTTGGCGCCGAGGGCCTGGTAGCGGCCGGGGTTCTGCAGGAAGTCCTTGATCTCGTGCAGTTCCTCGACGGCCTCGTCGGCGCCCGCGACGTCGTTGAACAACGTCTTGGGCATGTCCTTGGTCAGCTGCTTGGCCTTGGACTTGCCGAAGTTGAGCACGCGGTTCCCGCCGCCCTGGACGTTGTTCATCATCCACATCAGCAGCAGCACGAGCAGGCCGATGGGAACCAGGTAGAACAACATCTGCACCCAGAACGAGTCCTGGGTGACCTTGGTGTTCCAGTTGGCGACGTGCGCGTTGCGGATCTCCGTGACGACCTGGTCGGTCGCCCCGGCGGGGTACTGCGCGATCAGCAGGGAGTTGCCTTCGAAGGTCTGACCCTGCTTGAGGGTCAACCGGACCCGTTGCTCCTTGTCCTCGATGGTCGCCTCGGACACCTTGCCCTGGGCGATCTGTTCGAGAGCCTGCGAGGTCGAGACCTCGCGGTAGGCGCGGGTCTCGTCGAAGAGCATGCTGAAGGCGTAGATCAGCAGGAACGCTGTCAGGATCCACAGCAGCGGGTTGCGGAGCAGGCGCTTTCGGTCCATTCACTTGCGGCCGACGGGCGGCCTCGACCCTCCCTGACTGTCACTTCGGGCAACGGCACGCTCGGCTGACCCCGGTCGTCACCACCGTCAACCCCTTCAGACCAGCGTACCGGCCGAGCCGAGGGGGCGACTACGCCGAGCGTGACGCCGGTCTGCCAGCGTACCCCCGGCGCAGCCCCCGACCGGGACTGGTGGGGCGAACCGGACACGCACCGTCGCCGCGCCGCCTCCGGTGCCCCGCCTGCAGGCCCTCAGATTCCCGACGTGTAGACCTTCGGGTCGAGCGTGCCGATGTAGGGCAGGTCACGGTACCGCTCCGCGTAGTCCAGGCCGTACCCCACGACGAACTCGTTCGGGATGTCGAAGCCGACGTAGCGCACCGGGACGTCGACCTGCACGGCGTCGGGCTTGCGCAGCAGCGTGCAGACCTCCAGCGAGGCCGGGTTGCGCGACTCCAGGTTCTTCAGCAGCCAGGACAGCGTCAGGCCGGAGTCGATGATGTCCTCGACGATCACCACGTGGCGGTCCGCGATGTCGCGGTCGAGGTCCTTGAGGATGCGCACCACGCCGGACGACGAGGTCGACGAACCGTACGAACTGACCGCCATGAACTCCAGCTGGGCCGGTCGCGGCAACGCGCGGGCGAAGTCCGTCATGAACATGACCGCGCCCTTGAGCACCCCCACCAGCAGCAGATCACCGTGCACGTCCCGGTAGTCGTCGTCGATCTGCTTGGCCAGCTCGGTGACCTTGTCGTTGATCTGCTGCTCGGTGATGAGCACGGAGGCAATGTCGCCGTCGTACACGGCCCGGGTTCCCCTCTTCCGACTCGACTGAACTGGTCCCCGCCCATCGCGACTCAGGGGCGGGGAACACCTGCGGCGGACGCGTCCGGCACGCGCCCATCAGCCATTCGGCGGCTTGCGGACCGCCGCTTCCACCAGAAGCGTGCCATGTGCCCGGCGCACGACAAAGTCGCCCGGCAACGCATGACCACCCTGCCCGCGCCACTCGCCGATCAGCCGGTCGGCGGCGCGGAGATGCTCGTCACTGAGCTCGGCCACCCCCGCGTCGAGCAGCCAGCTCCGCAGCACCCTGCGCCGCAGCGCCGCCGGGTGCGCCGCGAGCGCGCGGGCGTCCAGCCCGCCGTCCACCTCGACCTGCGACCTCACCCCCGCGGCCAGCTCGTCCAGCGCGTCGGCGTCCTCCCGCAGCTGGCGGGCGGTGCGGGCGAGCGCGGGGGCGACACCGCCCTGGAGCACTTCTTCGAGCAGCGGCAGGACCTCTGTGCGCAACCGCACACGTGTGAACCTCGCGTCGGCGTTGTGCGGGTCGCGCCAGGGGACGAGCCCGAGCGCGTCGCACGCGGCCACCGTCGTGGCGCGTCGGACGTCCAGGAACGGGCGCGCCCAGGGCGGATCCACCGGCCGCATCCCGGCGACGGACCGGGGCCCCGAGCCGCGGCCGAGCCCGAGCAGCACGGTTTCGGCCTGGTCGTCAAGGGTGTGGCCGAGCAGCACGAGGGATCCCTCCGGTCGTTCCCGCGCCAGCGCCGCGTAGCGCGCGCGCCGCGCGGCGGCCTCCGGCCCGCCACCGCCGGCCACGCGCACCGGGATCACCCGCGCCGGGCAGCCCAGCTCGGCGAGCTGCGCCGCGGTCCGGTCGGCGACCTCGTCCGATCCGGCCTGCAACCCGTGGTCGACGACCAACCCGCGCACCGCGACGCCCTCCCGCCGCGCCACGTGGGCGGCCGCCGCGGCGAGCGCCAGCGAGTCCGGACCGCCCGAGCACGCGACCACCAGCGGCGCGCCCCGGAACGGCGCGGCGGCGGCCGAGGCGAGCAGCCGCCGAACGGCCCCGCGCACCGCGTGCACGGCGGATGCGGTCCGCGGCCCGGCGGCACCACCGCGAGGACCGGGCGGAAGACGAGTGGGCACGGCGACATTCTCGCAGTGGCGACCGACCGGGCGGACGCGCGCGAGGCGGCTCAGCCGTGCACTCGCCGGAGCCAGTCGTCCGGGTTGCCGATCTCGGAACGGGTGGGCAGGTGGTCGGGCGAGGTCCAGACCGCGTTGAAGCCCGCCATGCCGACCGCGTCGACCACGTGGCGGGTGAACGCGGCGCCCTGCGCGTACTGGCGGATCTTCGCGTCGACGCCGAGGAGTCCGCGCAGCAGGCGGTCGAGCAGCCCACCGCCCTTGCGGCGCTCGGTGAAGCGCTGCCGGATCGCGACCACGCTCGGGACCACCTGCGGCCCCACCGCGTCCATCACGTGGTCCGCGTGGCCTTCCAGCAGCGTCGAGATGGCGATGATCCGATCCAGCGCGGCGCGCTGCGCCGGGGTCTGGAGGAGTTCGATGATCCCGAGCACGCCCGGGCTCGACTCGCTGCGGGAGCGGACCGCGCGCGCCTCGCGCAGCGCCGTCGGCAGGCGGCTGATCAGCTCACCGGTGGCGCCCTCCATCTCGGCGAGCAGCGTGCCCAGGCTGCCCGCGAAGTGCTCGCGCAGCCACGGGACGGCGTTGAACTGCAGCCGGTGCGTCGACTCGTGCAGGCACACCCACATCCGGAAGTCGTCCCCAGGCACGCCGAGCGCGCGCTGCGCGGCCACGATGTTCGGCGCGACCAGCAGCAACCGGCCCTGCTGCCCCTCGGTGCGGGACCGGCCGAACGGGTCGAACTGGCCGAGCACCTTGCCGCCCAGGTAGGCCAGCACCACCCCGGCCTGGACGCCGGCGCTGCGCGCGCTGAACCCGCCGAGCAGATCGCTGCCACCCGGGTTCTGGCTGTCCGCTGTGGACAGTGCGGCGTCGGTGAGTTCGGCCAGGCCGTGCGCGGCACCGCGCACCCAGTCCGGGCGGTCGACCACGTCACCCTCGGCGATCGGCAGGTCGCGCCCCATGCCGGTGATCTCGCGGACGTGGGATTCGGCCTCGACGCTGAACCGCCGCAGCGAACGCACCGCGTGCTCGGCCTCCTGGCGCGGCACGTCCGGTCCGGGCTTCATCAGCCGGATCGCGGTACCGATCGCGATGTTCCAGTCCAGCGCCCGATGCTCTCCGGCGGCGTCGTTCCCGCCGGGGTCCGCGGGCCGCGGCGGCAGGGTGGAGGGTCGGGCGTTCACAACCTCGACCGTACCCCCCGGACCGGAACCGAAACAGCGGTCCACGGCCCGGTTCAGCGGCACCCGCAGCCGCGCAGCGCGTCGGCGAGCGCGTCCAATGCGGGCCGCGCCGCGGCCGAGCTGGTGCCGTTGGACATCAGTGCGAACGCCAGCAGCCGCCCCTCGCGGGTCACCACCGTGCCCGACAGGCTGTTCGCACCGTCCAGCGTGCCGGTCTTGGCGCGGACCCAGCCCCGGCCGGGCTCGCCCTGGTAGCGGCTGGCCAGGCTGCCGCTACCGCCCGCGACCGGGAGGCCGGGCAGCAGCGACCGCAGCTTCGCCGACTTCTCCGGCAGACCGCCCTCCGGGCCGGCCGGGGCGTTCGCCGTCACCATCAGCGAGCCCAGCACCTCCGGGGGGATCCGGTCGTTGAGCGACAGGCCGCTGCCGTCGACCATCGACATGCCGTCCACCCGGATGCCGTTGCGCTGCAGGACCTCGCGGGTGGCCTTGACGACGCCGGCGAAGGACGGCTCGTTGCCGGTGCCGATGGCCAGTTCGCGGCCCAGCGCCTCGGCGAGCACGTTGTCCGAGTGCTGGAGCGTCATCTCGACCATGTCCTGCACGGTCGGCGACTTGACCTCGCCGAGCACCTGCGCGTTCTTCGGAGCGGTGCCCTGCGACACCGCGGACACCCCGAGCTTGCTGCCGAGTTCCCGCGCGGCCTGCAGCGCGGGCGTCGCGCTGCGGGTGCTGTTCTCCTGCGTCGGGTCCGCGCGCCCGCCGTCGAGCATCACCGGCTCCATCGGCGCGATGAACCCCGCCTGCACGTCCTCGGGCAGCCAGCCGGGCGCGAAGCTCGGTCCCGCGTAGCGGCTCGTGTCGACCTGGATCGACGTCACCCTGCCGCCGGTCGCCGCCCGGACCTGGGCGGCGAGGTCGTCGAGGTGGGCCGCGCCGGCGTAGACCGACTCCTTGCCGTCGGGCAGCGACGACAGCGTCGGGTCCCCGCCGCCCACCAGCACCACGCTGCCGGGCGTGCTGCCGCGCACCACCTTGGTGCTGAAGCGCTCCTGGTGGTCGAGCGCGAGCAGGACGGCGCTCATGGTCACCAGCTTGCCGGTGGAGGCCGGGGTGAGCGGCGTGGTCGCGTTCTGCTGCCAGATGGTCCGGCCGGTCTCCGCGTCGAGCACCACACCGGCGAAGGTTCCGAGCGCCGGGTTGCTCAGCGGCTGGGCCAGCGCGGCGGCGATCCCGGCCTGGTCCGGCTGCGGGGCGTTCCGGGACAGCGGCTTGACGGCCGGGTCGAGCGTCACGGCCGCGGGCGGCGCGGCGATCGACGGCCCGAACAGCCCGCCGACGAGTCCCGGGCCGAAGGCCACCCCGAGCCCGAGCAGCACGACGACCGCCACAGCGGCGCCGATCAGGGTCTTCTTGCGGGACCGACCACCGCGGTCCGGCTGCTCCGCGCGGTCGGGGCGCGGAGGTTCGGGCGGAGGCGGCGGCGCCGGGGACTCCCGGGGTTCGATGCGCTGCGGCGTGGCGCGCGGCGGCGCGGCCAGACCCGCGAAGTCCTCCGGGCTGGCGGTGCGCGGCTCGTCGAAGTCGGGCCGGGCGAACTGCTGCGTCCGCTCGGCGGGCTGCTCGACCGGGATCGGGATGCGGGTGGTCGGCGGTCCCTGATCCGTCTGACGCCCGTCCGCCGGCGGCGCGATCGAGCCGAGGTCGATCCGCGTCGTGCGCTCGGCCGCCGACTCCGGCGGCGCCTCGTCCCGGACGGGCGCGATCCGCTGCGTCTGCTCGATCGGCGCGAACCGCTGCGTCTGCTCGACCTGCGTCTCGGGCGGCACCGCGGTCTTCCCGGAGTCGCCGGGCTTGGCGACCGGGACGGTCCGCTGCGTGACGCCCTGCTCCGGTTCGGCCGCGCCGTCCTCGCCCGGTTCGGCCGCGACCGCCCGGAACTGCTGGGTCGCCTCGACCGCGGAGGGCTCGGCGCCGCGCGCCCCGCCCTCGGCGGACTCGTCGACGACGCGCTCCTGCTCGTCGGTAGGCCGGTCGTCGGTCGGCCGGTCACCGCTCGGCCGGTCGTCGGTCTCCTCGCCGCCCGACTCGGCCGGGGCCTCGGCGGCGTCCGGCGGTTCCTCGGACGCCTGGTCGTCCTCCGAGCTCTCGGACCGCTCCGGCTGCTCCGCCTTCCCCGGCTCGTCGGGGGACTCGTCCGCGTCCTGCGGTTCCTCGGACGACTGCTCGTCGGACGGCTGCTCCGCCCCCTGCGGCTCCTCGGGTGACTCCCCCGCGTCCCGCGGCTCCTCGGACGACTGCTCGTCGGACGGCTGCTCCGCCCCCTGCGGCTCCTCGGCTGATTCCCCCGCGCGCTGCGGCTCCTCGGGTGACTCCTCCGCGCGCTGCGGCTCCTCGGACGACTGCTCCCGGTCCTCGGCCTGCTCCGCGTCCTCGGGCGCCGCGGGCTGCTGATCCGCGCCGTCGGGCTTCTCGGTCGCTTGCTCAGCGTCCTGCGCCTGCTCAGCGGGTCGCTCCGCTTCCGCCGACTCCGCGGACGGCTCCCCCGCCTCCGCTTCGTCGACCCGCTCCGCGTCCGGCGACCCCGCGTCCTCGGCCTGCTCGGAACGCTCGGCCTCGGCCGGTGCGTCGACTTCCCGCTCCGCCGGCGCTGCCTGCCGTACCGCCTCCGGCAGTTCGCCGACGACCCGCTCCATGGAGGCCGCGCTCCCGGCCCCGTCCACCTCCTCGGTGGTCGCGGCGGGCTGCGCCTCGTCGTCACCCCGGGATGCGGAGTCGGCGTCGTCCCCCGAGGCGGACTCGTCGGCGGTCGTCTCCGGCTGCTCCTCGTCGGTCCGCTGCCCGTCGGACTCCCCGCCCGACTCCGGGGCGTTGCCGGAGGTCCCGTCGGGGCCGGAGGACTGCTCGACGTCGCCCGCCCGGTCCGCGGCTGGAGAATCGTCCTCCGACGACTCCGCGTCGTCCGGTTCCGCCGCCTCCGGGGGCGCGGTCCCCTCCGCTGCGTCGTCGGGCTTGTCGGTGGCACCGTCCGGATCGGTGCTGGGCTGGGTGGCCTGCGACGCCGCGGCGCCCTGGTCCTCGGTGGGCCACTCCGGATCGGCAGCGGCCGTCACGGCCTCCCGCTCGCTCCCCGGCCCTGGCTCGCGGACGTCGGTGTCGGACACCTCACCCCGTGCTTTCTGGGGTTCGGGCACGTGCTCCTCCTCGACAGGTCGCCAGACTGCCAGATTGCGAGCTCCCGCACTGCGGTGGGGCCTGGGGCGGGCTCGTGGTCCACACTAGACGTGGTCGCGCCGGGGAGTGCGCGACCGCACCCGACGCAAGACGAGTGAGGAACCGCGTGGACTTCGACGTCACGATCGAGATCCCCAAGGGGAACCGGAACAAGTACGAGGTGGACCACGAGACGGGGCGGATTCGGCTCGACCGGACGTTGTTCACCGCCACCCAGTACCCGGCCGACTACGGGTTCGTCGAGAACACCCTCGGGGAGGACGGCGACCCGCTGGACGCCCTGGTGCTGGTGCAGGAGCCGACCTTCCCGGGTTGCCTGATCAAGTCGCGCGCCATCGGGATGTTCCGGATGCGGGACGAGAAGGGCGGCGACGACAAGGTCATCTGCGTCCCTTCCGACGACCCGCGGCAGGAGCACCTGCGCGACATCCACCACCTCCCCGAGTACGACAAGCTGGAGATCCAGCACTTCTTCGAGGTGTACAAGGACCTGGAGCCGGGCAAGAGCGTGGAGGGCGCGACGTGGGTCGGCCGCACCGAGGCCGAAGCGGAGATCAAGCGTTCCTTCGAGCGCCTCAAGTCCCAGGGTCACTGACTCGCCGACCCTCGCCCCAGGGCCCTCCCCGCGACGATGCGGTGAGGGCCCTTTTCGCGTTCGGGCACGGAGTTCTGCGCGAACGGGCAAGGCCGACCATCACCCGGATGGACGCCGGTTGTCCCCAGGAATCCCGAGTTGTCCACAGCCGGTGTGGAAGAACGACCCGCTTTTCCGGGGATCCACCGGCGTTTTCGCCGGGTTCGTCCGGTCCTCGGCCGGACGTCAGTCGAGGCGGACGTCCCGGAGCAACCAGGTCAGCAGGAACGCGACGACCATCACCGTGCCACCGACCATGAACACGGTGTCCATGGAGCTGGAGAAGCCCTCCAGGACCGGACGCGCCAGCCGCGGGTCGAGCCCGTAGAGGAACGACGTGTCGTTGAGGTCCAGGCCCCCGCCGCCGTGCAGCGCCGTCAGGAACGCGCGGTTGGCCGGGTCGGCCAGCACCGCCGGGTCGCGCAGCGCACCGGTGAAGTCCGGGGAGGTCGCCGCCGCCCGCATCGCCTCCGCGATCCGCCCGCCGACCGTGCTGAACAGCACCGACAGGAAGGCCGCGGCGCCGACGGTGCCACCGGTCTGGCGGAACAGGTTGACCGAAGCGGTCGCCACGCCCATGTCGCGCGGCGTCGCGTCGGTCTGCACCACGATCGTCAGCGTCTGCATCAGCATGCCCAGTCCGGCGCCCATGATCAGCGCGGTCAGCGACACCTGGACCAGCGATGTGTCCACCCCGATGAAGCTGAACAGGAACAGCGCGACCGCCATCACCGCCGAGCCGATCACCGGGAAGATCTTCAACCGGCCGGTCTTGGCGATCAGCCTGCCGACCACGGCGCTGGAGGTCATGATCCCGGCCGTCATGGGCAGCATCAGCAGTCCGGCCTCGGTCGGGGTGAGGCCCTGGACGATCTGCAGGTACAGCGGCATGGACATCAGGCCGCCGAACATGCCGACGCCGACGATGAAGTTGAGCAGGTTGCCCATCCGGAACGACGGCAGCCGGAACATCCGCAGCGGCAGCAGCGCCTCCGCGCCCATCCGGCGTTCGGCCAGCACGAACAGCACCAGCCCGAGCGCCCCGATCGCGTACATGACCAGCGAGGTCGACGACAGCCAGCCCCACTCGCGGCCCTGCTCGGCGACGGTCAGCACCGGCACCAGCAGCACGACCAGGGACGCGGCCCCGAGGTAGTCGATGCGGTGCCGGACCCGTTCGGTCCGCACGTTGAGCACCTTGGCGACCACGGCCAGCGCGACGATGCCGACCGGCAGGTTCACCAGGAACACCCAGCGCCAGCCGTCCACGCCGAGGAAGCTGTCCATCCCGGCGAACAGCCCGCCGACGACCGGTCCGACGACGCTGGACGTGCCGAACACGGCCATGAAGTAGCCCTGGTAGCGGCTGCGCTGCCGCGGCGGGACCAGGTCGGCGATGATCGTCAGCGCCAGCGACATCAGACCGCCGCCGCCGAGGCCCTGGATGGCGCGGAACGCGGCGAGCTCGTAGATCGAGTTCGAGATCCCGCACAGCAGCGATCCGACCAGGAACAGCGAGATCGCGGTCAGGTACAGCGGCTTGCGCCCGTAGATGTCGGACAGCTTGCCGTACAGCGGTGTGGTGATCGTCGAGGCGATCAGGTACGCCGTGGTGACCCACGCCTGCATGGTCTGGCCGTGCAGCTGGTCGGCGATGACCCGGATCGCGGTGCTGACGATCGTCTGGTCGAGCGCCCCCAGGAACATCCCCAGCATCAGACCGGTGAGCACGGTCACGATCTGGCGGTGGGTGGGCCCACCGGACTGCGCGGTCGACGCGCTGGGCGCCGCCGTTTCGGACATCAGTTCTCCCCTCCAGGCACCGGACCGGGCGGCCCGGTGAGAACGGCGAGCAGCTCCGGGAGGTGCTGCTCGTAGTCGGTGACGAAGCGGTCCAGCAGCCGCACGAGGGCCTGCCGGTCGGCGGGGTCCCAGCCCCGGAGCAGCCGCGCGATGGCCTCGTTCCGCCTGCCGCGCATCACTTCCAGGTGCCGCACGCCGCGCTCGCTGGCGACGAGCAGGGTGGCCCGCCGGTCCTCGGGGTCGGTGGTCCGCTCGACCAGTCCATCGCCGACGAGCTGGGCGACGTGACGGCTGATCGTCGACGGATCGGAGTGCATCCGCTCCGCGATCGTCCCGGCGCGCTGCGGCCCTTCGGCTTCCAGCAGCGACAGCAGGATGTAGGTGGCGCGGTCACTGCCGTGCCGCGAGGCGTGCGCCCCCACGTGGCTGGACAGCCGACCGAGCCTGCTCAACGCGTCGGCGATGCCGCCGGCATCGGCGACGAGATCGTCGCGCTCCACACCGCACCCCCCGGGAAATTGCTTGCACCATTCAACTAATCCAGCATGCGCGGCGCTGATCCCGGGAGGCAACCGGGTTTCGTGTGGGTTCTGACACTGGTGACATTTCCCGGCCCAACAATTCAACGCCCGTTGAGTTCTGCCGCGCGGCGAGCTACCGTTCCCATGACCCAACGGATCCCGGGAGGCTGGCGATGAGCGCGGTGCTGGACCTGTCCGCCGTCGGCGCCGACATGGGCGAGCTGGTCGGCGGCAAGGCGGCGAACCTGGGCGAGCTGGTGCGCGCCGGGATGCCCGTTCCGCCCGGCTTCTGCGTCACCACCGACGCCTACGACGAGGTCTGCCGCGCCCGCACCGCCGACCTCGTCGACCTGCTGCCCGGCGACCCGGGTCGCGCCGCGGAGATCCGCGCCCGGATCGCGGCGGCCGAGCCACCACCCGAGCTGGCCTCGGCGATCACCGCCGCCTACGCCGCGCTCGGCGAGAACGCGCCGGTGGCCGTGCGCTCCTCGGCGACCGCCGAGGACCTGCCGCACGCCAGCTTCGCCGGCCAGCAGGACACCTACCTCAACGTGGTGGGCGCCGACGCGGTGCTGGACGCGGTGCGGCACTGCTGGAGTTCACTGTGGACGGACCGGGCGGTGGCCTACCGCGCGGCCGTGGGCATCGACCACCGCGCCGTGCGGCTGGCCGTGGTCGTGCAGCGGATGGTCGACGCCGCCGCGTCCGGCGTGCTGTTCACCGCGAACCCGGTCACCGGCCGGCGCACCGAGACCGTGGTGGACGCCAACCGCGGCCTCGGCGAGTCGGTGGTGTCCGGCTCGGTGGACCCGGACCACTTCGTGGTGGAGTCCGGCCGGATCACCGCCCGGCGGCTCGGCGACAAGGCCACCGCCGTCCGGCCCAGGCCCGGCGGGGGCACCGAAACCGTGCCGCAGCGCGGGGATCTCGCCTCGATCCGCGACGAGCAGGTGCTGGCGCTGGCCGAGCTCGGCGACCGGGTGGCGCGCCGCTTCGGCCACCCGCAGGACGTCGAGTGGGCGCTCGACACCGGCGGGACGGCGTGGCTGACCCAGTCCCGGCCGATCACCACCCTGTTCCCGCTGCCCGAGGAGCCGCGGCCGGGGCTGCACGTCTACCTGTCGATCAACGTGGCCCAGGGCGTCTACCGCCCGCTGACGCCGATGGGCATCGCGGTGCTCGGCTCGATGTTCGGCGGCCTGACCCGCGGTCTCGGACTCCCGGTGCGCGACCGGCCGCAGCTGTTCCGGGACGTCGACGGCTGGTCGTTCGTCGACATCACCGACATCGCGCGCAGTTCGCTGGGCCGGCGCGCGGCGCGCGGGCTGTTCGCGATGGCCGAGGCGCGCACCGGCGAGGTCTTCGCGACGCTGCTGGACGACCCCCGGCTGTCGGTGCGCCGGAGCCCCGCGGCGCGGCGCGTCCTCCGGGTCCTCGCCCGCACCCGGGCTCCGCTGGTGGCCGCCCGGACGCTGGCGGACCCGGACGGCGCCCGGGCCCGCGTCGTCCGCGTCGTCGAGGAGCTGCGGGCCGAACTCGCGCGCCCCGCCGGCCGGTCGGCCGCCGAACGGGTGGCCGCCGCGCGGCGCGCCATCCTGGCCGTCGGCCCCCGGCTGGCGCAGGTCGCGCCCCGGATGGTCCCGGTCCTGCTGCTCAGCCGCCTGCTGCCGCGGATCGCCGGAGCCACCGAGGAGGAGGTCCAGGTCGTGCTGCGCGGCGTGCCGCACAACGTCACGACCGAGATGGACCTCGAACTGTGGGAGCTGGCGCGGCGGATCCGCCGGGATCCCGAGTCCGCGCGGGCGTGCGCCGAGCTGTCCCCGGCCGAACTCGCCGACCGCCACCGGACCGGCACCCTGCCCGGCGTCCTCCGCGGCGGGCTCTCGGACTTCCTCGCCCGCTACGGGCACCGGGCGGTCGCGGAGATCGACGTGGGCGTCCCCCGCTGGTCCGAGGCGCCGGAGTACGTGCTCGGCGTGCTCGCCGGATACGTGCGCAGCGACGAGCAGGACGCGGCGGAACGGTTCCGGCGCGGCGCGTCCGAGGCGGAGGCGATGGTCGACCGGATCACCTCGCGGCTGCGGAACCCGCTGCGCGCCCGGCTCGCGCGGTTCGCCGCGCACCGGGTGCGCGAACTCGTCGGCCTGCGCGAGATGCCCAAGTACTGCTTCGTGCTGGCGCTCGCGAAGGCCCGCGAGCACCTGCTGGCCGCCGGCCGGGAACTGGCCGGGGCCGGGCGGCTGGACCGCGCGGAGGACGTGTTCTTCCTGGACCACGCCGAACTCGCCGAGGTCGTCGCGGGCACCGACCACCGGGAGCTGGTCGCCCGGCGGCGCGAGACCCGCGAGCGCGAGCTGCGCCGCAGGCACCTGCCGCGGCTGCTGCTCTCCGACGGCACCGAGCCCGAGGCGATGATGCCCGCCGAGGAGGTGGACGGGCTGCTGACCGGCACCTCCGCCTCGGCTGGTTCGGTCACCGGGACGGCGCGGGTGGTGCTCGATCCGGCGGGGGCCGAGCTCGCGCCCGGCGAGGTGCTCATCGCGCCGTCGACCGATCCCGGATGGACTCCGCTGTTCCTGACCGCTGGTGGTCTGGTGATGGAGATGGGCGGCCCCAACTCGCACGGCGCGACGGTGGCGCGCGAGTACGGGATCCCCGCAGTGGTCGGCGTCCGCGGTGCCACCTCCCGGATCCCGGACGGCGCGACGGTCACGGTGCGCGGCTCGTCCGGGACCATCACCGTCCACTGAGGACGAAATGGCCCCCGCCCTGGTGGACGGGGGCCATTCGGGGATCGGATCGTGCGGAACTCAGCCACCGAGCTTGTGGGTCCCGCCGAGCGGACCGTGCGAGACGATCTTGCCGATCGCGTCGATCGGGTTGGCAGCGCCGGACTTCCCGGTCGGCGCCTGGTCGGCGAGCCCGGCCAGCGGGCTGTCCTCGCCGGTCACCGCCCCGAGCGGGCCGTCCTCACCGGTCACCTGGTCCAGCGGACCGCCGGACTTCGGCGCCAGCCCCGCGGTGGGACGCGCGGGGTTGAGGTGCGCCGCGGGCAGCTTGTCGATCGCCGAGCCGATCGGCGCCGGGAGGATACCCTGGCCGACGTTCGAGCTGCGGCCGGCGGGCAGCGTCTGCCCGGCCGGGAGCACCTGGCCGACGGGCAGCACGTGCTGCACGTCGCCCAGCAGCCCGTCCTGGCCGCCGTTGGTGTTGTCGAGCAGCCCCTGGATCGGGTCCGCGGCGGGCTTGCCCGACCGGGCGCCCTGCGGGTCCAGCGGCACCACGTCGCCGACGGTCTGCTTCGCGGACGCGACCGTCGCCGCGGTGTGGAAGACGGTCTTGCCGAGGTTGCTGTCGATCGGCAGATCGTTCGGGATGTCCGGGGTGGGGGCCGCGGTCGCGCTACCGGCGAAGCCGACCGCGCCCGCGCCACCGGCCAGCACAGCGGCCGCGGCGGTCAGAGTGCGCTTCATCGCCTTGCTCCTTTCTGCACAGGCCGACTCCTGTGCGCCGCGCCGGAGATTACGGAAGAATCGATTTCCACTATTCAGTGATCTCTTGAGTGGGAAACCTGAACACCACGTAGCCAATTTCCCGTTCGGTCGCCACTCGTTCGTGCGACGCCCTTTTCCGGCGATTACAGCCCGGTCGTGTCCAGGACGGTGGACCGCAGCCGGGCGGCGCGTTCGGCCCGCAGCGCCTCGACCGCGTCGGCGAACTCCGCGTAGGCGTCCCGCTCGCTGTCGAACCGCCGGTACCGGCCGGCCCGCAGCTCGACCGACTCGTACTCCCGCTCCAGCCCGTCCGCGGTCTGCCGCAGCACCGCGGACCGCTCGCGGTACTGGGCGTACCCGGCGAACGCCGCGGACAGCGCCACGACCAGGCACAGCACCGCCGAGAACCACCGCACGTCGGCGACGGCCACCGACATCGCCGTCGTGGTCGCGGCGATGATCGAACCGCCGATCACCACGCTCTGCAGCAGGTTGTCCTTCAACCTGTCGTGCCGCGCCTCCACCCGGTAGCGGTCGATGATCTCCGGCAGCTGCGCCCGGTAGCGCTTGTGCGCGACCAGCGGATCGCCGGATTCCAACTCTTCGAGCAGCTGTTCCCGTTGCGCGAATTCGAGCGCACGCAGTTCTGATTCCACCGAGCGCACTTTAAAGTGCTGTCCGTAGAGGAGTTTCCCCGAGGTGGCGATCGAGGCGATCAGCAGCGCGCAGGCGACCGCCGCTATCAGCGGGTAGGCCCATAAGGCGAGGGCCACCGCACTCAGCGCGGCCAGCAGGGCGTTGCCCGGCAGCACCCAGAGGATCAGCAGCCGCCGCACGACCCTGGCGCGGTACAGCCGCTCGGACCGCTCGGCGATCCGGCGTTCCCAGTCCTGCGGCGGTGCCGCGACCACACCGCCCCCCACGATCCCGGCCGTGTCCATTCGGTCCATCACGTTGATCCTTCCGGCGTCACTGCGATCGAAGTAGTTGCCTGCGCACCGCGACAATCGGCCGGGAGGGTGAAGGTGGTCCGGCCGAACGCCCGGAGCGATTCCGCCCGGTTCGGGGCTTGTCACTGTGTCAGCGCACCCAGAGCGACGAAATCCGGCCCATGCTGTCCCGATCGTTGTAATCCATTCGCAGTAATTTTGATGCCCGCAGCATGGCTGAGCGTGATCACGGATGCGGCCGAACGCGCGATCCGGGCTCGGCGGGCGCTCCGCACGGGCTCGGGATTCCCGGGTTTCGCTCGGCGGGCGGGCAACCGCGTCGACCCTCCGGTGGCCCGCGGACGCCGACCGGATGCCCGCTTTCCCCGGCCCGGACGGCCCGGCGGGACGCGCGCCCCGCGGTCCGCGCGGGCACCTCCCGCGCCCGCCGGGAACCCGATGCCCGCCCCGCGCACGCGAAATCCCGCCCACCGCCCGGCGCGTCCACCCCACCCTTCCGGGCGATATGGCCGGCCTGATCGGCGTCGCCGCCACGCGGGAGACGTCGAACACCGCCGCGGCGGAGCGCCGGTCGACTTCGCCGACGCCGACCCGGCGTTCCACCGGGCGGTCACGGTGCCGCGCACAATGAGGCCGGCACCGGCCTGTTCGAATCCCCGACGCCGCACATCCGGGAGGCGATGCTCGACATGCTCGACCTGATCGCGGAGTCCGAGGCGCCGCGCCCAGCGGCCCACCGCGGACTCCTCGTGGCCATCGCCCGCGCGGGAGACGCCGAGCAGGCGGCTCGGGCGCACCGGGGCGCGGTCGTGGACCGCGTCCGGTGACGGCGCGGACGCCGGTCATCCTCGGCACGGGAGGCGTCGCCGGTGCGGTGGGGGCGCTGCTCGGCGGCGGCACCGGGCTGGTGTCCGTTCCGGCGCTGGAGAAGCTGACCGACCTGCGCCGCGCCACGATCCACGGCACCACCACGATCTCCAACGCCGCGATCGCGGCGGTCGGCAGCACGGTCTACGCGCTGCGCGGCGGAGCCGTGGACCTGCGCGTCGGCATCCCGCTCATGGCGGGCGGTGTCGTGGGCGCGGTGTTCGGCGCCCGCCTGGTCGCCCGCGCACCGGAACGCGTGCTGCGAGCGGTGTTCGCCGCGGTGCTGGTGGTGGCGGGCGCCAAGTTCCTGCTCGACGCGGCCGGGCTCGACCCGCTGCGCCACCCGGTCCGGCTGGGGGCCGACGGGCTGCCCGCGGTCATCGTGGTCGGAACGCTGCTCGGCTTCGTGGTCGGCGCGTGGGCGTCCGCGCTCGGGCTCGGCGGCGGACTGCTGGCGGTGCCGGTGCTGGCGCTGCTGTTCGGCACCGGGCTGCACGTGGCCGAGGGGACGTCGCTGCTGGTGATGCTGCCCAACTCGGTTTCGGGCGCGCTCGCCCACCTGCGGCAGCGCACCGCCGCGCCGCGCGTCGGCCTGCGCCTGGCGGCGGGTGCGGCGGTCGGCGCGGTGCTCGGCGCGTTCCTGGCGCTGGCCCTGGACACCCGCGTCCTCAGCGGGATCTTCGGGCTGGTCACGCTGACCGTGGCCGCCCGCGAGATGCGCCGTCTGCGGCGCGGCTGATCAGCGACGCCGCGGCGCGGCCAGCACCGCGGCCAGCCACGCCTCGCGGGACTCGGCTCCGACCCGCGCGTGGACGAACCGGAAACCGCCGAGCAGCAGACCGAGGCCGACGAGAACGCCGAACGCCCACACCCCGTTCAGGTGCGACCACAGCACGACCGACGCGGCGACACCGCCGACCAACCACAGCAGGGCCAGGATGCGCAGGGCTCTCATGAGCGCCTCCAACCAACCGGGATTTCGAACACCCACCACGTTCGAACCCGGCGGTGATCCGCCCGTGAGAGCCCGGTGAAAGCCGCTTCACCGCCCGCCGCGGCGGTCCGTCACAGGTTGCCGAACAGGAACATGACGGCGACCGGCAGCAGGATCGGCAGCGCGATCACCCACAGCACCAACCCGAGGAACTGGAGCCGATCGCGCATCGACTCCGCAGCCCCCGCGAGGAACTCCCGAGCTTTCCGCTGCCGCGCCCGGACTTCCGAGACACCAGCACGGACCCGCTGACCGACCGACGTGATCATCCCGCTCCTTCCCCCGGGCGCGGCGTCACCCGAAAACGCCGCTGCCATACCGATGATCGCCATCGGGTCCGACTTCGTTACGGCCCGCTCCGCGATCGGCCACAGTGGACGGTCAGCCGCCCGGAGGCCGCGACTCACGACGCGCGGGTGGCCCACACCTCCACGAACGGCCCCCGGACGACCCGGTCGACCGAGCACCCGGACGCGGCGACCGCGGCGGCGAACCCCCCGGGCTCCCACGCGGTGTACCAGCGGCGCCCGTCCGGCTCGTCGAGCCACCCGGTCTCCCCCGTCGCCTTGACGCAGGCGTACATCCGCCCGCCGCACCGCAACAACCGGGCGAACTGCCCCAGCACGGACGCGGCTTCCGCCTCGGACAGGTGGACGAGCGAAGCCGAAGCCCAGATGCCGTCGAACTCGGCCGCGGAGAACAACGTCTCGACGGACCGCAGATCCCCCACCGTGGTGGGCGCGTGGGAGTTCGCCAGCGCCGCGAACTCCGGGTTCAGATCGACACCGCGAACCCGGCACCCGCGCGCCGCGAACCGCGCGAGATCCCGCCCCGGCCCGCACCCGGCGTCGAGCACCGACGCCCCCGGCGGCAGCCACCGGACGAACTCCTCGACCCGATCGAGCATCTTCGCCCCGTGCACCGCCACGTACTCCTCGACGTGCCCGCTGTAGGCGGCCACGGACACGGCGACCGGATCGACCTCCCGAGAAACCACGACGATCCCCCATCTCCGACGGCTCCGGTCAGACTTGCACCTGACGTCGCGTGAGGCCATAGCGTTTTCGCCGCGGCCGACGAATCCGAGCACACCAAGAGCACACCAGCAGGCCGGACGGCCCGACTGATCCGGAACCGATCGAGGAACAAAAAGAAAAAGCCCAAGTCAGCGCTTGACTGACCTGGGCTCCCACAGAGCCGCCTGAGGGAATCGAACCCTCGACCTACGCATTACGAGTGCGTCGCTCTGGCCGACTGAGCTAAGGCGGCGTGCGGGACCGAGTGTAGCGGGCCGTTGGCCGGCGGCTGCGCGCACCCCCTGCGGCGGGAGTGCGGAACGCGCGAGTAACCGGGGCGTCACCGTGCGAGGTGTCGCTCGTTGGGGTGGAAGTGACGCTTGTCACGCCGTGTTCCGCGGGCGGGAGGTTGTCGGATGCGAGCAGTCCGCCGTTTCGCCGTGTGCACCGCCGTGTCGTTGGCCGTCGGCACGTGGGGACCGCCGGTGGCGTCCGGCGAGAGCGAACCTCCGACGACGCCGATCCCGGCACCGGAGGATCCCGGGCAGCCACCGGCGTCGATGCCGACGACGGCTCCCGGACCGGTGGTGGCCGACGCCGGGACGATGGTGGGCATCGTGCGGCTGCTGCCGAACACCGTGCCGACCGACTCGATCGTCCAGGACCCGGACTTCCAGAAGAAGCTGCCGAAGCAGGCGGTCGCCGAGTTCGGCATGGGACGGGCCATCGCGCAGGCGAACTCGACGGCGTTCTTCGCGCACGAGCGCGCGACGGCCGAGGCGTCGCCGTTCGGCGCGGCGTTGTTCGGCAAAGCGCCCCAGACCCCCGGATCGGTCGTGCAGACGGCGCTGCCCGACCACCCCCAGCCGACCACCGAGGGCCTGCAGCCGCCGCCGTCCCCGGCCGACCAGGTGGTGCACCCGAGCGCGATGACCGGCAGCGCGCAGGCCCGCTGGGACGAACAGCTCGGGCCGTGCGTGCAGCCGATCGCCGACGCGCGGATGTCCCTGGGCGGCGTGTCAGCGGTGAACGCGCTGCCGTCGACAGCCGGTGACGACGCCCTGCAACGGCTCGGCGGCCTGCTCGACGGCAAGGCCCCGACGACCGACGGCCGCGGATCGCTGCTGCACGTCCCGGACGCCATCCAGGCGCATTCCACCGTGCGGCTCGCCGACGTGCCCGGACAGCACGGCAAGGCGGTGCAGGCGACGTCGAGCATGCAGGTGGCCGGCGTCCGGCTGTTCGCCGGAACCCCGCAGGAAGTGCGCATCGACGTGGTGAGCGCACCGCGGCTCACCGCCACCGCCACCGGCGACCCGGGAACCTCCACAGTGGACTACCAGGCGCCGGTGCTGCGGGTGTCCCGGGGCGGCCGGGTGCTGGGCACCCTGGACGCCGCCAACCGGCAACTGGACGTGCCGAACGTCCTCGACCTCGGCGTGCTGCGGCTGAGCGCCGGCGAGCTGAAGAAGGACGTCGTCGGCACCGAAGTGCGGGCCGGGTCCGAGCTCTTCGACCTGCAAGTGCTGCGCGGCCATCCGATCGGCGTGCCGACATCGCTGGTGCAGGTGTCGTTCGGCGAGCAGGTCGCGCGCGCGTCCGCCCCGCAGGGCGGTGTGGTGTGCGGTGGATCCGCGGCCCCCGGTCCCGCACCGGCCGCGCCGCCCGCGGCCGGGCCCGCGCGCCAGGTGACCGAGCCACTCGCGCTGACCAGCGGCGCCTACTACGCGGTCCCGCTGTTCTGGACCGGCACCGGACTGCTCGTCCTGGGCTCGATCCTGGTGGCCGCCCTACCCCGGCGCCGCCGCCCGTGAACCGTCCGTTGTGGACGATCAGCCCCGGTGCAGGGCCGCGATGAGCGCCTCCACCGCGATGATGGGCTTGACGTTCTGGCCCAGCGCCTCGCGGCAGCGCAGGACTGCCTCCAACCGGCGCAGCGTGGACTCGGACGTCCACTCCTGGGCCGCCGTGGCGACGGACCGGGCGAAGTCGGGGTGGTTGAGCGCCACGTCCGCCCCGCTGCGGACCACCAGCACGTCCCGGTAGAACCCGGCGAGGTCGACCAGGGCCAGGTCCAGCGCGTCCCGCTGGGAACGGGTGGTGCGCGACTTCTGCCGCTTCTCCAGTTCCTTCAACGCCGCGTTCGCACCTCGCGTGGCAGCGGCGGTGCCCTTGCCGGTACCGCCCGCGCCCATGGCCGTGCGGAGTTCCTCCTTCTCCGCCTCGTCGCGGTCCTCGTTCGCCGCGACCGCCTCGGTCTCGGCCAGCTTGACCAGGCCGTCCGCCGCGGTGAACACGCCGGAGAACCGTCCCAGCCCCAGCGGGATCCGCAGCACGGACTCGCGCCGCTCGCGCGCCTGCTCGTCGGTGGCCAACCGCCGCGCGCGCCCGATGTGCCCGCCGCACACCGACGCGGCCCACTCCGCGAGCTGCGGCTCCACCCCGTCGCGTTCGGCCAGCACCTCGGCGATCGAGCGGGACAACGGGGTGCGCAGCTGCACGACGCGGCAGCGGGACCGGATCGTCACCGACACGTCCTCGGGGTGGTCCGACGGCGCGCACAGCAGGAACACGGTCCGCTCCGGCGGTTCTTCTACCGCTTTGAGCAGCGCGTTCGCCGCCCCTTCGGTGAGCCGGTCGGAATCCTCGATCAGCACGACGCGCCAGTGCCCGGTGCTCGGCCGCCGCGCCGACGCCTGCACCAGGGCGCGCATCTCGGCCACCGAGATCGACAGCCCTTCGGGCACCACCACCCGCACGTCCGCGTGGGTCCCGGACAGCACCGTCCGGCACGCCGTGCAGTGCCCGCAGCCCAGTTGTCCGGAATCGGTGCACTGCAGGGCGGCGGCGAAGGCCCGCGCCGCGACCGAACGACCCGACCCGGGCGGGCCCGTGAACAGCCACGCGTGCGTCATCGCCCCGGGCGGCGCGGGCTCCCCGCGCTGCTGCCGGTCCGCCGCCCGCGCGGCCGCGAACAACGTCCGCACCGCGTCGGGCTGGCCGACGACGTCCGCCCACACCCCGGTCTTCGGCACGTCCGGAGCGTCGGTCTGCATCACACGCCTCCCGTGCTCGGCCCTGACAACGGCACTTTACGGGGCGGCACCGACTCAGCGGCCCAGCAGCCCCAGCGCCTCCAGCACCCGGTGCAGGATCGCCAACCCCACCGCCACGAGCACGATCAGCGCGAGCAGGCAGCCGGCCGCCCTCCCGGTCGGTTGCTGCTGCGGTGGCCCGCTCGCCGACACCTCGGGCCGCTCCGCGCCCGCCCTCCGCCGGGGAACCGCCCGGTGCACGTCCTCGACCACGTGCTTCGGCTTCCACGGTCGTGGCGGGACCGTCCGCACCTTCGGCGGCTCGGTGGGGTTCAGCGCATCGGGGAACGCCCGCGGCGGCGGCAGTGGCTGCGTGCCGTCCGGTCCGTGCAACGGATTCCGCTGCATCGGGCGTCTCCCCGGGTCACGACTTGGACGAGGTGCTCGCCTTCTTCTTGCCGGACGAGGACTTCGTCCCGGTGCTCTTGGCCGACGACTTGGACGTGCTGGACTTCTTCGCCGTCGACTTCTTCTTGGCCGGTGCCTTGGCCCGCCGCTCGGCGATCAGCTCCACCGCCCGGTCCATGGTCAGCGACTCGACGTCGTCGCCCTTGCGCAGCGACGCGTTGGTCTCCCCGTCGGTCACGTACGGGCCGAACCGGCCGTCCTTGATCACCAGCGGTTTGCCGGTGTCCGGCGCCTCGCCGAGCTCCCGCAGCGGCGCCGCCGGAGCCCGCCGCCCGCGCTGCTTGGGCTGGGCGTAGAGCTTGAGCGCCTCCTCCAGGGTGACCGTGAAGATCTGCTCCTCGGTCTCCAGCGACCGCGAGTCGCTGCCCCGCTTGAGGTAGGGCCCGTAGCGGCCGTTCTGCGCGGTGATCTCCTCGCCGCTGTCCGGGTCGGTGCCGACCACGCGCGGCAGCGACAGCAGCCGGAGCGCGTCGTCGAGCGTCACGGTGTCCAACGACATGGAGCGGAACAGGCTCCCGGTCCGCGGCTTGGACTTGTCGCCCTCCGGCAGGACCTCCGTGACGTACGGCCCGAAGCGGCCCTCCTTGGCCACCACCTCGTGCCCGGTCTCCGGGTCGGTGCCGAGGCTGCGGCCCTCCATCGGAGTGGCGAACAGCTTCTCGGCGATCTCCACGGTGAGCTCGTCCGGCGGCAGGTCGTCGGGCAGGTTCGCGCGCTGCGAGGAGCCGTCCTCGACGGTCCGCTCCAGGTACGGCCCGTAGCGGCCGACCCGGACGTAGACCGTGCGGTCGGCGTCGTCGGTGAACATCGGGATCGAGTTGATCTCGCGCGGGTCGATCTCCTCGACGCCCGAGCCGACCAGCTTCTTCAAGCCACCGGCCCGGCCGATCGAGTCCCTCGGGCCCACGTCGCCGCCGAAGTAGAACCCGGACAGCCACCTGGTGCGCTCCTGGCGCCCCTCCGCGATCTCGTCGAGCTCGTCCTCCAGCGCGGCGGTGAAGTCGTAGTCCACCAACCGCCCGAAGTGCTTCTCCATCAGCCCGACCACGGCGAACGCGATCCACGACGGGACCAGCGCCGAGCCCTTCTTCCACACGTACCCGCGGTCCTGGACGGTGCTGATGATCGACGCGTAGGTGGACGGGCGCCCGATGCCCAGCTCCTCCAGCGTCTTGACCAGGCTCGCCTCCGTGTAGCGGGGCGGCGGGTTGGTGCTGTGCCCGTCCGGCGACAGCTCCGGCGCGGTGACCGACTGGTCCTGCTGCAACCGCGGCAGCCGGGACTCGGCGTCGTCGGCGACCCCGCCCGCCTCGGAGTCGACGGCCTCGACGTAGGCCTTGAGGAAACCGGCGAAGGTGATCGTGCGGCCCGAGGCGGCGAACGTGCACTCCTCGCCGCTGGTGGCCGTACCCGTGATGCGCACCGACAGCGTGGTGCCCTTCGCGTCGGCCATCTGGGAGGCGATGGTGCGCTGCCAGATCAGCTCGTAGAGCTTGTAGCCGTCGTTGTCGAGCTCACCGGCCACCTCACCCGGGGTGCGGAAGGTCTCGCCCGCCGGGCGGATCGCCTCGTGCGCCTCCTGGGCGTTCTTGACCTTGCGGTTGTACTGGCGCGCCTGCGGCGAGAGGTACTGCTCGCCGTAGAGGTCGCGGGCCTGGTTGCGCGCCGCCGCGATCGCCGTCTCCGACAGCGTCGTCGAGTCGGTTCGCATGTAGGTGATGTAGCCGTTCTCGTACAGCCGCTGCGCCGTGCGCATCGTGCGGTCCGCGGAGAAGCGCAGTTTGCGGCTGGCCTCCTGCTGGAGCGTGGAGGTCATGAACGGCGCGTACGGCTTCCGGGTGTAGGGCTTCTCCTCGGCGCTGGACACGTGCAGCCGCGCGTCGGTCAGCGCCTCGGCGAGCCGCCGCGCCTCGGCCTCGTCCAGCCGCTTCACATCGGCGTTCTTCAGCTGACCGTCCGGCCCGAAGTCACGCCCGGTGGCGACCTTCGCGCCGTCGACGGACACCAGGCGCGCGCCGAAGCGCCGCGGGTCGGCGTCCGCACCGGCGTCCATGGTCGCCGAGATGTCCCAGTAGTCGGCGGACACGAACCGGATCCGCTCGCGCTCCCGCTCGACGACGACGCGGGTCGCCACGGACTGCACGCGGCCCGCCGACAGCTTCGGCATGACCTTCTTCCACAGCACCGGGCTGACCTCGTAGCCGTACAGCCGGTCCAGGATGCGGCGGGTCTCCTGCGCGTCGACCAGCGCGTGGTCCAGGTCGCGCGGGTTCGCGGCGGCTGCCTGGATCGCCGACTCGGTGATCTCGTGGAACACCATGCGGTGCACCGGCACCTTCGGCTTGAGCGTCTCCAGCAGGTGCCACGCGATGGCCTCGCCCTCGCGGTCACCGTCCGTGGCGAGGTAGAGCTCGTCGACTTCCTTGAGCGCGTCCTTGAGTTCGGTGACGGTCGACTTCTTGTCCGAGGTCACCAGGTACAGCGGTTCGAAGTCGTTGTCGACGTCGACGCCCAACCGGGCCCACGCCTGGCCCTTGTACTTCGCCGGGACGTCGGCGGCGCCGCGCGGCAGGTCGCGGATGTGCCCGCGGGAGGACTCGACCACGAAGTTCGAGCCCAGGAAGGAGGCGATCTTGCGGGCCTTGGCGGGCGACTCGACGATCACCAAGCGCCGACCACCGGGCCCCGCCCCGTTGCGGGATGCCGAAGCCCGGCCGGTACCGCCGTTCTTCTTCGTCCGTGTCGACCCAGCCACGCTTACCTGCTCTCTACTCGCGGTGGCAAACCTCTCCGGTGCTGCCAAGTTCCTCAGTGTGCCCCCAGCCGGCGCCGTTGTGCCGCGCTGGAAAGGCACAGGGTTGCATATAACACGCCGGTGCTCGCACCTATCTTCTTGTACGAACGTATCGGGTTACCGGCGTGTTCCGTTGCGTGACCTGGCGTGATGTGCGTCAAACGCCTCAGGAGACCAACGGCCACGTTCGCTCGATCGCACCATCGGGTGTCGGCCCGACCAACTCGGCCAGTCGGGCCAACCGCTTGCGGCCGGTCAGCCGCAGCGCCGGTCCACCCGCCCGCGGCCCGATCGGCCGGGTCTCCAGGCCGCTGCGCCGCAGCGCCGCGACCAGCGGTGCGTGCGTGTCGGGAGCGTGCGGATCGAGCCCGAGGCGGTAGCCGGACGGCTCGGCGCAGCCCGCGGTCAGCGCCCAAATCCGCAGCGCAGGTCCGTCCGGGGCGAAGTCCGCGGGGACGGATTTCACCGCGCCGCGCAGCCAGCGCGCAGCGAGCGCGGTGAGGTCCGCGCGGAACGCGGTGCGGACCAGCGGGCGGCCCTCATCGGAGCGGCCGAGCTGGGCGTCCACTCCCCGCTCGGCGCACGCGGCGACCAGCGCTCGGGCCCGCCACTCCTCCGCCACGACGACCGAGAGCCGCGCGGCGGTTCCGCGACCGAAGCCCACCGCCTGTCCCGGCCCGCACAGCAGACCCGCGAGATCCGCGATGCGGGGCTGTCGCGCCTCGGCCGAGAAGAAGGACAGCTGGTCCACGCTCGCTGATGCTAGAACAGTCGTTCGAGCAGAACCAAGGACTTGCATCCGTTCGTGTGAAGGGATGCACCGAGATCCGCGGTTTCGCGCAGGACAGACCTGCCGACCCCGCGCGAAACCGACGGATTCCCCGCCTGCCGGTGCGCCTCAGCGCGGAGCGCCGGGCTGCTGCGGCGGCTGCTGGATGAGCGGCTTGCACTCGGGCGCCTGCACAGCCGCCGCGTTGAGCTCCTTGTTGCGGTCGAACTCGGCCAGCTCGCCGCCGAGCTTGATGTTCTGGCCCTTCTGCAGCTCGTCGCGGACCTGGCTCATGCCGGACTGGAACGCCTGCTCGTTGCCCGGGTCGACCTGCTCGGCCTTGCCCTTGGCGGTGGCGAGCACGTCCTTGACCTGGCCGAACCCGTCGACGAACGCGTGGTTGACCTTGTCCGCCCCGCCGATCGGCGACGGCCCGAGCTGCTGGAGCCCCTTGATCGTGTCCTCCGCGGACTTCTCCGCGGCGTCCAGCTGCGCGATCGAGGACTGCTTGAACGTCGCGGTGTTGCTCCTGTCGACGCCCGGCAACTTCTGCTGGGCCTGGGTGAACCCGCCGACCAGGCCGCACAGCTTGCCCACCCACGCGACGCCGTCCGGGCTCGCCTCGCCGTGGGGCTGCGCTGCCGGCTGCTGCGGGGCGGCCTGGGGCGGCGGGGACTGCGGCGCCGGCTTCGACGCCTCCGGGGCGCCCTGCGAGCAGCCCGCGAGCACCAGCGGGACGGCGGCCAGCACCGCGACGGACGTCGAACGGATCTTCATGCCTACTCCCTGGGGTCTGCTACACCGTCCGCGCCCGACTGTCCCGCACCGCGGGAGCGCCGCATTCGAGGGGGTCGCAGACGCGGCGGAGCCCCGGCCGGCGGCGCCGGTCGGGGCTCCGGGCGAACGCGGTCAGGCCGCGCCGTTCACCACTTTCCCCTCGTCGGCCGGGGACTCCGCGATGGCCGTCGAGCGCCGCTTGGAGGCGACGACCGCCGCGACGATCACCGCGACCGCGATGACCGCGACCACGACCCGCACCGCGGTGGAGGCCGACTGGCCGACCGCGAAGGTCACCACCGCCGGCGCGATCAGCACCGACACCAGGTTCATCACCTTCAGCAGCGGGTTGATCGCCGGACCGGCGGTGTCCTTGAACGGGTCGCCGACGGTGTCGCCGATGACGGTGGCGGCGTGCGCCTCGGAGCCCTTGCCGCCGTGGTAGCCGTCCTCGACCAGCTTCTTCGAGTTGTCCCAGGCACCACCGGAGTTGGCCAGGAAGATCGCCATCAGCGTGCCGGTCGCGATCGCCCCCGCCAGGTACCCGGCCAGCGGTCCGACCCCGAGGCCGAAGCCGACCGCGATCGGGGCGAGCACCGCGAGCAGGCCGGGCGTGGCCAGCTCGCGCAGCGAGTCGCGGGTGCAGATGTCGACGACCTTGCCGTACTCCGGCCGCACCGAGCCGTCCATGATCCCCGGGTTGTCGGTGAACTGCCGCCGCACCTCGTAGACGACGGCCCCGGCGGCGCGGGACACCGCGTTGATCGCCAGGCCGGCGAACAGGAACACCACTGCGGCCCCGATCGCCACCCCGACCAGCACGTTCGGTGCGTACACGAAGTACTCGGACGGGTCCAGGTGACCGGCGACGTTCGCCAACGCCTGCTTGATCGCGTCGGTGTAGGAGCCGAACAGCGCGGTCGCCGCGAGCACCGCCGTGGCGATCGCGATGCCCTTGGTGATCGCCTTGGTGGTGTTGCCGACGGCGTCGAGCTCGGTGAGGATCTGCGCGCCCTCGCCCTCCACGTCGCCGGACATCTCAGCGATGCCCTGCGCGTTGTCGCTGACCGGCCCGAAGGTGTCCATCGCGACGATCACGCCGACGGTGGTCAGCAGACCGCAACCGGCCAGCGCGATGGCGAACAGCGCCACCGACAGCGATGCGGACAGCAGGAACGCACCGAACACCGCGGCGCCGATGATCAGCGCGGTGAACACCGCGGACTCGAACCCGACCGACATGCCGGACAGGATCACCGTGGCCGCACCGGTCAGCGACGACTTGCCGACGTCGCGCACCGGACGGTGCTCGGTGGCGGTGAAGTAGCCGGTCAGCTTGAGGATGACGACGGCCAGCAGGATGCCGATGATCACCGCGACGAGCGCGATCAGCGCGGGGTTGCCCGGCGTGCTGCGGATCTCCTCGGACACCCCGGTGAGCTCGGAGAACGAGCTCGGCAGGTACAGCACGGCGGCCACCGCGCAGGCCACGCCGGAGATGCCGGCGGAGATGTAGAACGACCGGTTGATCGCGGTCAGCGCGCTCTCCCCGGTCCGGGCGCGGGTGATGTAGACGCCGATGACCGCGGTGACCACGCCGATCGCGGGCACGATCAGCGGGAACAGCAGGCCGTGCAGCCCGAACGCGGCGGTGCCGAGGATCAGCGAGGCGACCAGCGTGACCGCGTAGGACTCGAACAGGTCGGCCGCCATGCCCGCGCAGTCGCCGACGTTGTCGCCCACGTTGTCGGCGATGGTCGCGGCGTTGCGCGGGTCGTCCTCCGGGATGTTCTGCTCCACCTTGCCGACGAGGTCGGCGCCCACGTCCGCGGCCTTGGTGAAGATGCCGCCGCCGACGCGCATGAACATCGCCAGCAGGGCGGCGCCGAAGCCGAAGCCCTCCAGCACGCGCGGCGCACCGCCCGCGTAGACGAGGACGACCAGGGCAGCGCCGAACAACCCGAGTCCGACAGTGGTCATCCCGACGACACCGCCGGTGCGGAACGCGACGCGCATCGCCTTCTCACGCCCGCCGCCGGTCTCCCGCGCGGCGGCCGCGACGCGCACGTTGGCGCGGGTGGACAGCCACATGCCCAGATAACCGATCGCCGCCGAGAACGCCGCGCCGAACAGGAAGAACAGCGACCGGCCGACTCGTTCGCCGGTGGACGCGGCGGGCAGCGCGAACAGCAGCAGGAAAACCACGACCGCGAACACCGCCAGGGTGCGGAACTGGCGGTTGAGGTAGGCCGAGGCGCCTTCCTGCACGCCCTTGGCGATGTCCTGCATCTTCGCCGTGCCCTGTCCGGCGGACAGCACCTCCTTGATCAGGACGTAGCCGAAGGCGAGCGCGGCCAGCGCGATCACCATGACCACGCCGACGACCGTGTAGTCGGCGCCGCCGAGCTCGATGCCCGTGGCTTGCTGGGCGAGGTCCATCCGGGTCGGCGAGCTCGGTGGTGCAGCGCCCTGGGCCCAGCCTTGCTGGACCGGGGAGAGCAGGGACATCCGTCCTCCTGGTTTGTGCTCGGTTCAGTGCCGGAAGACCGCCGTTGCCGTGCGCAGCCGTCTCCGGCGCGGTAGACGGCCCCGCCCGGTGCGACCCGTGGTCGTCCGTGGCGACGTCGTGGCCGGGAAGTCTATTCAGCCCCACAGTGGCTTACCTCACGGTGTGACACGCAACTCGTCCTGACGTGCGGGTTCGTTATTGAATAATCGATTCAGAAGGCCACTTGATCGCCCGTTCGGGGAGAACTCGATTTGGCCCGAACGGGTTACATGGTGTATTGGCCGTGACTTCACCGATCGGCCGAAGCGGGCGACGCTTCCGGCCCCCGCTCGCCCGGATCCGCGAAAACTGCCCGATCGGGTGACATTCGGTCGGGGCAACGGGGCATCCGCCGAAGAGATGACGGACGGGCGTCCGGTGCCGCGGTCGGGCACGGGCCACCGACGCCCGAACGGCTTGTGCGAGGCTCGAATCGTGAGCGCAGCGGACACGGACAAGGGACGGCGGTTGCTCGACCGGGTACTGGCCGGTGTCCCGGCCGGGGAGTCGCCGCTGCGCCACGTCGCGCGGATCCCGGCCCGACCGGCGAGCAGCGCCGAGTGGCCCGACTGGGTACCGGAACGGCTCGTGGAGACGCTGCGCAAGCGCGGCGCGGACCGGCCGTGGACCCACCAGGTGACCGGCGCCGAACTGGCCCGGTCAGGCGAGCACGTGATCGTCGCGACCGGGACCGCGTCCGGGAAGTCGCTCGTCTACCAGCTGCCCGTGCTCGCCGAACTGCTGGCGACTCCCAAGGCGACCGCGCTGTACCTGTCGCCGACCAAGGCGCTGGGCGCCGACCAGTTGCGCGGGATCGAGGAACTCGGGCTGAAGGAGGTCCGCGCGGCGAGCTACGACGGCGACACCCCGCAGGTGGAGCGCGACTGGGTCCGCGCGCACGGCAGGTGGGTCTTCACCAACCCGGACATGCTCCACTACGGCGTCCTGCCCGCGCACGGCCGGTGGTCCCGGTTCTTCCGGCAGCTCCGGTACGTCGTGGTGGACGAGTGCCATACCTACCGCGGCGTGTTCGGGTCGCACGTGGCGCTGCTGCTCCGCAGGCTGCGGCGCATCGCTCGGCACTACGGCGCCGATCCGGTGTTCGTCCTCGCGTCCGCGACGGTCTCCGACCCGGCCTCGCTCGCGCGGCGGCTGACCGGAGTCGAATGCCGCGCCGTGACCGAGGACGGTTCGCCGCGCGGCGCCCGCACGGTCGCCTTCTGGGAACCGCCGCTGCTGGAGGAGGTCACCGGGGAGAACGGCGCGCCGGTGCGCCGGTCGGCGGGCAGCGAGACCGCCCGCATCATGACCGACCTGGTCATCGAGGACGCGCGGACGCTGGCGTTCATCCGTTCCCGCCGCGGAGTCGAACTCGCCGCGATGTCGGCGCGCCGCGCTCTGTCCGATGTGGATGATTCGTTGGTCGCCAGGGTCGCGTCCTACCGCGGTGGTTACCTGCCCGAGGACCGCCGCGCTCTGGAGCAGGCGCTGCTGTCCGGCGAACTGCGCGCTGTGGCCACCACGAACGCGCTGGAACTGGGCGTGGACATCGCCGGGCTCGACGCCGTGGTCGTCGCGGGGTACCCGGGCACGCTGGCTTCCTTCTGGCAGCAGGCGGGACGCGCGGGCCGCGACGGCGAAGGCGCGCTGGTGGTGTTCGTCGCGCGCGACGACCCGCTGGACACCTATCTCGTGCACAACCCGCCGGCGGTGCTGGACCGGCCGGTCGAGGCGACCGTGCTCGATCCGGCCAACCCCTACGTCCTGGAGCCGCACCTGGCGTGCGCGGCGTCCGAACTGCCGCTCACGGAGAGCTGCTTCGACACCTTCGGCGGCGAACCGGCCGAGCGCGCGGTGCACGCGCTGACCGCGGAAGGCGTGCTGCGCAAGCGCCCGCACGGTTGGTTCTGGACCTCGCGGGAACGTCCACATCGGAGTGTCGAGATGCGCGGTGCGGGCGGCCATCCGATCGCGGTCGTGGAAGGTGATTCCGGACGGCTGCTGGGCACCGTGGACCCGGACTCGGCGTGCGCCACCGTGCATCCCGGTGCGGTCTACCTGCACCGCGGCGAGTCGTTCGTGGTCGACGACCTCGATCTGGAGTCCGGGATCGCACTGGTGCACCAGGAGAACCCGGACTGGACCACCTCACCGCGCAACATCATCGACATCTCGGTGCTGCGGACCGTCGAGGAGCGGAACCCGGGCCCCGGTGTCTCGGTGTGCCTCGGCGAGGTGGAGGTGACCTCGCAGGTGGTCGGCTACCTGCGCACGCTCCCCTCAGGCCAGGTGCTCGACCAGGTGCCGCTGGACCTCCCGGCGCAGAACCTGGTGACCCGGGCCGTCTGGTACACGGTCGGTGAAGAGCTGCTGAGTGGCAGCGCGCCGGGGAGCGCCGGGCTGGAACCGGCGCGCATCCCCGGCGCGCTGCATGCCGCCGAGCACGCGGCGATCGGCCTGCTACCGCTGTTCGCGACCTGCGATCGTTGGGACATCGGCGGGGTTTCCACCGCGCTGCACGCCGACACCGGGGAGGCAACGGTGTTCGTGCACGACGGTCATCCGGGAGGGGCCGGATTCGCCGATCGCGGTTTTGCCGCCGTGGTCCCGTGGTTGGCCGCGACGCGGGAGGCCATCGCATCCTGCGACTGCCCGGCCGGATGCCCGTCCTGCGTTCAGTCGCCCAAGTGCGGGAATGGCAACGAACCGCTGGACAAGGCGGGGGCGGTGGCTGTTCTCGACGCGGTGTCGGCCGTGCTCGGGGGATGAGCCGGATGACCGGCCGGGCCGCGTGACCGTCCGCGGGGACTTGAGCACCAGGGCTGGTCAGTGCTCGCCGGGGAGGGGTTGCGGGCGGCCACGCTCGGGGTGGCCCGGAGGGGCGCGGGGTACCGGTCATCGACGGCGGGACACGGCCGACCGGCAGGTGTCAGCTGCCTGCCGCGACGAGTTCCGCCACGTCTGGGGCCTCCGGCAGACCGGAGCACAGCGCGTCCTGCACGAAGTCCGGGGTGGGCAGTCGCCACCCGCAGACCTCGGGCTTGACCCGCCAGTGCACCGCTCCGTGCGGGTAGGCGGTCGGTGGCATCGGCAGCCAGCTCCCGCTGCCGTGCAACCGGACGTCCGGGTTCTCGGCGAGTTCGGAGCGCAGCTCCGCACCGCCCGTGGTCAGGAAGTACCAGCGCCCGCGCGGCGTCGCCACGATCGGCACCGGGAACCCGAGCGACCGCAGCACCGACGCGGCCCGGCGGCCCAGGTCGGCGCCGACCTCGATCGCGTCGACCTTGGTGCCGGTGGCGACCAGCAGGCCGTGCGGTTCCTCGGCCCACCAGGACGCGACTTCCTCGACCTCGGTGTCGAGCCTGCGCTGCCAGTCGGGGTGCACCGGCTCCGGTCCGTCGGTCGCGCCGACCCACCGGTCACCTTCGGGGTAGGTGCCCGCCAGGACCGGCCAGCCACGGGATGCGAACTCGATGGCCTGCACGCGAAGTTCGATCCGACTGCTGGTCAGCCCGGCCGGGTGCGCCGGGATGCCGCGGAAGGTCTGCCACCTGTCCGCTGACCAATCCATGTGCCTTCAGCCTCCTTGTTCCGAAGTGGCGCACCGACCGGCGGTTCGGGGTTCCCGCGCGGCCGTCGACCTCGTCGTCGCGAGCCTCGGCCGTGCGCTCACACCACCAATGAACGGCATCACACCCACTCCGGAACACCCCCGTATCGATGACCGGTCGCTCAGCCGCGACGAGCGCGGGGTGCACCGACAGAGGCACTGAAAGGGCGGGCTGATGAACGGCATTGGAACGGCCACCGGCGGGGCCGCCGCTCGCGTCCCCGAGATGCCCGAACCGCCGGACAGCGCCGCTCGTCGCGAAAGCGCTGTTCCCAACCGCTCACGCGCCGACCGGCCCGGCTCTCGCCCGTGCGCGCACCGGCGCGTGCCCGGGGAACAGGTCCGGCAGCTCAGCGGTCACCTCGACTCTCACCTCCCAACCGGCCCACTCGCACGTCGACACGACCGCGCCCATACCGCGGGCGATCCGCTGCGCGCGGTCGCAGGCCGCCGCATCTCCCCCGGGCGCCCGGAGCGCGGCGGCCAACGCGGCCAGGTCGGCCGCGTTCTCCGCGCGGTGCCGCGCGGAGGCGGCGGCGCCGAGCATGACGACGAGCCACAGCACGACGACGATGCAGATCGTCAGCACCGCGGCGAGAACCGTGGCGGCTCCGCGATCGTCCGGACCGATCAGTCGCGTCACCGCGCCACCTCCGGTTCCAGCACGGCGAGCGCCCGCGCCTCGACCCACCTGCCCGGCAGCAGACCGCCCGGGAACGGGGCGGAGACCGCGACATCAGCCTCGTCGCCGACGATGCGGACGGCGAGCGCGGCTCCCGCCGGAGCGATCCGCGCGACGGCCGCGTCCGCCCGCGGTCGATCGCCGCGCGCGATCAGGCGCGCCGCCTCCGCCGCCGCGTCCGCGCAGCGCAGCTGTCCGCAGAGCACTCCGATCCCGGCGACGACCAGGCCGAACACCGCGACGAGCGCGCAGATGGCGAACGCCGCCTCGACGGTCACCGAGCCGTCGTCCCGGGGTGTCCCGGCGCCGGGGCGAGGCGTCGGGACCGCTCCCGCGGACATCAGGTCGCCCCGCTCTGAAGACCGCGTTCGAGCAGGCTCAGCAGCGCTGCGCGCACCGTGTCGCTGGTGACGAGGCTGTAGAGGGTCGCCGCGAGAGCCGCGCAGGTGACGACGCACAGCGCGAACTCGACCGTGGTGGTGCCCCGGTCACCGCGCAGCAGTGCCACGAGGCGCCGGGGCGCGGTCCAGCGGACGCGGTGGGCGGTGTGGGAACGGTTCGGCATGTCGATCACTCCTTGGTGTCCGTTGTGATTCACAGCTGGATGGGGAGCCGGTGCAGCATCCCGACGAGCACCGGAAGCACCCCCAGGCACACGAAGGCGGGCAGGAAGCACGTCGCCAACGGCGCCGTGATCCAGACCGAGGCCCGTTGCGCGCGGGTCTGCGCGTCGTCGGCGGCGGATGCGCGGACCTCACCCGCGAGTTCGGCGGCGATCTCGGCGAGGCCGCTGCCGGTCCGGGCCGTGCGGCGGGCGGCGCGGGCGAGTTCGAGCGTGTCCGGACAGCGCAGCGCCGGTTCCCAGGCCGCCAGGGCGTCCGCGCCCAATGCGAGGTGTTCGGCGACCTCGCGCAGGGCTCGTCGCGCCGCGCCGGAGAACTCCTCCGCCACCGCGTGCACGACGACGGGAACGGGAAGACCGGCACGCATCCCCGCCGCGAGCAGGTCCCAACCGGCCGCCAGCACGAGCGGATCGACCAACTCTTGTCTTCGCCTGCGGCGACGGGACTCCAGCAGCACCGCCGCGACGACGCACCCGGCGAGTCCGACGCCGAAGACGGGACCGGCCACGACGACCCCGCCGACCAGGAACACGGCGGACGCAGCACCGACCACAGTGGACTTCGACGGCAACCGCTTCGGCGCGGTCGGGCGGACGGTCCGGAGTCGTGTTCTCGCACCGTTCAGCGGGAACAGCGCCACGGCGAACGCCGCCAGGACGAGCGCGACCATCACCGCACCACCGCCCCGGTCAGGCGCAGCGTCCACGCCGTTCCCGCGCACACCAGGCCCGCTCCGACCAGCAGCAACACCTGTCCGGTCGGAGTCGAGGCGAGCACGGTCAGCGGCGCGGCACCGACCGCTTCGCCCAGCAGCAGACCGAACACCGGCAGGACGATCAGGATCGCAGCGGTGGAACGCGGCCCGGCCATGCCCGCCTCGACCGACCTGCGGAACCTGGTGCGGCGCTCGACGTCCCGGCGCACCGAGTCGAGCAGGTCGGCGAGCGCGATGCCGTGCCGCTCCGCCAACGTCCACGCCCTCGCCATCCGGGCCAACGGCGCGCGCAGGCCCTCCGGCCCCGAACGCGACAGCGCGGTGCCGACGTCACCACCGAGCCGTGCGACGGCGGCCAGGTCGTGGAAGACGGCCGCGATCACCGGACCGGACTCGGCTGCGGCGCCCGCCGCCGCGACCGCCGGGTGCGCACCGGTGCGCAACTGCGCCACCAGCAGCCGCAGTCCCGCGCTGAACTCGTCGGACAGCGCGAGACCGCGCCGGAATTCCTGACGAGAACGCCAGTACCTGGCACCGATCAGCGCCACGCCGACGGTCGCGCAGAGCCCGCCTGCTCCGGCGAGCAGGAAACCGGCGACCGCGATGGCGGGCACCACCGCCCTTCGAGCCACGGCGTCCCAGCGACGTGCGCGGATCCGCACCGCCCGGGGGCCGCGCAGTCGCGCGCGGGCGCGCCCGTCCGGCCAGCACAGCAACCCGGCGGCGAGCAGCGTCAGCACGGCAACTCACCTCCCCGGCAGGCCATCAGCTCGGCGAGGTCGTGGCGCCCCGGCCCCCACCCCTCCGCCACGTCCCAGGCCGGTCGCACCCGAACCCGGTCGCCGTCGCGGCGGACCACGCCGATTCCGGCGAGGTGGCGGCCGCGTGCGGCGGTGCGTCGAACGTGCAGCACGACCTGGACCGCTGCCCCCAGCTGGCTGTGCAGCGCCTCCCGGGACAGCCCGCCGAGCGCGGCCAGCGCCTCCATCCGGGCCGGGACCTCCTGCGGGGAGTTGGCGTGCAGCGTGCCGCCGCCGCCCTCGTGGCCGGTGTTGAGCGCGGCCAGCAGTTCGCAGACCTCGGGTCCGCGCACTTCACCGACGATCAGGCGGTCGGGCCGCATCCGCAGCGCCTGCCGGACCAGGTCCCGGACCCGGATCTCCCCGGCTCCCTCGACGTTCGGCGGCCGGGTGAGCAGCCGGACGACGTGCGGGTGCCGCGGTCGCAGCTCGGCCGCTTCCTCGACGCAGACGATCCGCTCGGTGCCGGGAACCTCGCCGAGCATCGCCGCCAGCAGGGTCGTCTTGCCCGACGCGGTGCCGCCCACGACCAGCAGGGCGAGTCGGGTCGCGACGATCGCGCGCAGCACCTCGGCGATGTCCTCGTCGAACGCGCCACCGCGCCGCAGGGTGCCGAGATCGTGCGCGGTGGGCCGCAGGACGCGCAGCGAGAGGCAGGTACCACCCGCCGCCACCGGGGGCAGGACGGCGTGCAGCCGGACCGCTGCTCCGTCGTCCTCCCGCGGCAGCCACGCGTCGACCCACGGCTGGGCGTCGTCGAGCCGCCGTCCCATGGCCATCGCCAGACGCTGCGCGAGCCTGCGGACCGCGTCCTCACCGGGGAATCGCACCGGTGCGCGGACCAACCCGTCCCCGCGGTCGACCCAGACGTCGTCCGGCCCGGTCACCAACACGTCGGCCACGTCCGGTTCCCGGAGCAGGGGCTCCAGCACCCCGGCTCCGCGGAACTCGGCCTGCAGCGACCGGAGTGCCGCCAGCACGTCGCCGTCGGCGACGATCCCGCCGGACTCCTCGCGCACGGCGGACGCCACGGACGCCGACGTGACCGGCACTCCGCTGCCCACCAGCCGGTTGCGGACCCGCTCGACCAGTTCCGCTTCCATCACCCACCACCCACTGTCGACAGTGGACGCCATTCGTCCACTGCGGATTCGCATGCGTCCAACTCGTCCAGCACCCGCGCCGCGACCCGGGTCAGGACGCCGCGGCTCCCGGGGCGGAGCGCCGGAAAACCCGCGCGGTCCACGGCCTCCGCGAGTCCCGGTTGCGCACGCATGGCGGTCAGGACCTGCGCGCCCACGGCCTCGCGCACGTCGGCCACGCCGAGTCCGCTGGTGGCCGGCCCGCGCACGACGAGGCGCACCGGCGCGGCGGTGCGCTCGGCGACGGAGGCGACGGTGCGGGCCGCCGCCGCGCAGGAGCGGACCTCGGCCGGGACCACCACGACCACGAGGTCCGCGTGCCGCAGGGCCGCGGTCGCCGGCTCGGGCAGTGCTCTCGGCAGGTCGCACACCACCGTGTCGCCCGCCCGTCGACCGGTGCCGACGACGGTCCGGACCGATTCGGGGGTGAGCCCGGTCGACGGCCCGTCGCGGTCGCAGGACAGCACGCTCAACGCTCCTGCCCCGAAACGGCGGGCGGGCAGCGCGTCGTGGAGCGCGGACGCCACCAGCCGACCCGCGCCCACCGCGAGTCCGGACCAGCGCGCGCCGTCGACGTCTTCGGTGCCCGTCGCGAGGTCCAGCCCGCCGCCCATCGGATCGCAGTCGACCAGCAGCGCCCGGTCCCCGCGCCGCGCCGCTCGCACGGCGGTCGCGGTCGCCAGCACGGACGCACCCGCGCCACCACGACCACCGAGCACCGCGAGCACGCGCCCGTCGCGCCTCGGCGGCCCGTGCAGCGCGTCGGTCAGCACGTCGATGAGCTGCGACTCCTGCTCCGGCAGTGCCACGACGTGCTCCGCGCCGACCCCGAACGCCGACCGCCACAGCTGCTCCGTCGTTGCGCGGCAGACCACGAGAACACCCGGTCTTCGGGGCAATCCGCTGGCCATCCCGAACTCGGCCGTGCCGCGGTCGAGCAGCACCACCGGCGCACAGCGCCACATCCCCTCGGCCGACGACGGGTCCGTCACGTGCACCAGCTCGCACCCGGAGGCCGCGGCCAGCCGCAGGACCTCCTCCGCCAGCTCGGAATCCGACGTGAACAGCATCGGTCCGGACACGGTGAACCTCCCGGGATCTCCCGACGAACTTGTGGACACGGCGGAGAATTCCGCCCGAAATCCACGGTGAACGCGGCCCACCGCGCCGCCAAGACCGAATTTCCGAATCTGTGGACAACCGCGTCACCTGTGGACAACTCGACTACCGCGCACAGGTGACAACACCCGGAAAATTTAAAAGCAATTCATATTTGATCACGAGGAGGCGGCGGCACATCGCACCACACCGCGGAGAAACCCCGGATACGAGACGACCCCCGCCAGGGGGGAGGGACGGGGGTCGTCAAAAGTTCAGCTCCGGGGGGTCGAGCTGAACTCGTCCAGCAGAACCGGACTCCTGCCACTGTATCTCCCCAGCACCAGCGGCCGCCTCCCGTTCATTAGGGGGAACGTCGTCGCCCTCCCCGATCACAGCTCGGACGGCAACAACGCATTCAGGTCAAGCAATTCTTCCCACTCAACGGAACACCACCCGGCGAACGCGACGGTTCCGCGCTCGCGCCGGACGACCGCCCGCGGCCGGGCTCGTATGCTGTGCTGCGTGACAGAGCCCGCGAACCCCACGGCCGCGGACGGACGCCGCGTGGCCGCGTTCTTCGACCTGGACAAGACGGTGATCGCGAAGTCGAGCACGCTCGCCTTCAGCAGGCCGTTCTTCCAGGAAGGACTGATCAACCGGCGGGCCGTGCTCAAGAGCGCCTACGCGCAGTTCGTGTTCATGCTCGCCGGCGCCGACGCCGACCAGATGGACCGGATGCGCGCCCACATCACATCGCTGTGCACCGGCTGGGACGTCGAGCAGGTCAACGCGATCGTCGAGGAAACGCTGCACGACATCGTCGACCCGCTTGTCTACAAGGAGGCCACCCAGCTCATCGCCGAGCACCAGGAGCAGGGCCACGACATCGCGGTGCTGTCCGCCTCCGGCGAGGAAGTCGTGGCGCCCATCGCCAAGATGCTGGGCGTCGACCACTGGGCGGGCACCCGCATGGTCGTCGCCGACGGCCGCTACACCGGTGAGATCGAGTTCTACTGCTCGGGCGAGAACAAGGCCGCCGCGGCGCGGCGGCTCGCCGAGGAGCACGGCTACGACCTGGCCGAGTGCCACGCCTACTCGGACTCGATCAGCGACCTCGCACTGCTGGAGAGCGTGGGGCACCCGACCGTCGTGAACCCGGACCGGGCGCTGCGCAAGGAGGCGGTGCAACGCGGCTGGCCGTCGCTGGCCTTCGAGCACCCGGTGTCGTTGCGCGCCCGGATCCCCACCCCGTCCCGGGCGGCGGTGACCGCCGCGGGCGTCGGGATGGGCGCCGTGGCCGCCGCCGGCGCGGCGTGGTGGGGCATCCGGTACTGGCGTCGGCACCGCTGAAACCGCAGGTGATCGGGCTGCGGCGACCCTTGCAGTGACGGGCGCCACCGACTACAAATGGAGGTGCGGACCCTGGTTGGCCAGGGACGTTGCGGAGGAGAAGCAACGTCCACCCCGATCAGGCTCCGCGCGCGGGACCCGGAGTACCCACGCGTTGCCGCAGATAAGGCTGGTCGTGGAAACGGGGGTTGCGTACCGGGACGCCGGACGCCTAGCCCCGAAGGTGACGACACCAAGAGCACGCTTGGTAACCCGAGGTATCCGCGCGAGGGCGGCGCCCGTCGAGGACATCGGCGGGCGCCGCCGCATGTGCGGACCCGGCGCGTCCACGCCGACGCGCGGCGTTGACCCGCACCCGTGACGTGGGTAACTTCCGAATTCGTTCGGTTTCGCGGTGAACTTCCAACCCCGGGTCCGCCACCAGGGAGGCCGATGTGGCCAAGAAACTCCGCTCCCGTCGCACCACCGCCACGCTCAGCGCCGTCGCCGTCGCCGCTGCCGCCCTGACCGCCGCGGGCACGGCCGACGAGCACCGGACTCCCCGGGTCCAGGACATGACGCTTGAGGAGAAGGTCGGGCAGCTGTTCGTCACCTACGCCTACGGCGCCTCCGCCGACGCGCCGCACCCGAAGAACCGCGAGGAGTTCGGCGTCGACACGCCCGCGGAAGTGGTGAGCAAGTACCACCTCGGCGGGATCATCCACTTCACCTGGACCGACAGCCTCGACAACCCCCGGCAGGTCGCCGAACTGTCCAACGGCCTCCAGCGGGCGGCCACGTCGTCCGGGGCCCGGGTGCCGCTGCTGATCGGCACCGACCAGGAGCAGGGCCAGGTCACGCGGTTGCCCGAACCCGCCACGCGGTTTCCCGGGAACATGGCGCTCGGCGCCGGTCGCAGCCCGGCGGACGCCGAGCGGGCCGCCGCGATCACCGGCCAGGAGATGCGGGCCATGGGCCTGAACCAGGACTTCGCGCCGAGCGGGGACGTCAACGTCAACCCGGCCAACCCGGTGATCGGCGTCCGCTCGTTCTCCTCCGATCCGCAGCTGGCCGCACGGCTGACCGCCGCCCAGGTGCACGGGTACGAGGACTCGGCCCCGCCCGGGGCGACCGTCTCCGCGGCGGTGAAGCACTTCCCGGGCCACGGCGACACGAACCAGGACAGCCACACCTCGCTGCCGGTCATCGAGCACGACCGGCAGCAGTGGGAGCAGCTGGACGCGCCGCCGTTCCGGGAGGCGATCAAGGCGGGCACCGACGCGGTGATGAGCGCGCACATCGTGGTGCCCAAGCTCGACGCCTCCGCCGGTGAGCCGTCGACGCTGTCGCCCAAGGTCCTCACCGGCATGTTGCGCGACGAGCTCGGTTTCCGGGGCGTGGTGTTCACCGACTCGCTGAAGATGGAGGGCGTGCGGCGCAAGCACCCGGACGCCGAGATCCCGGTGCTCGCCCTGCAAGCGGGCGCGGACGTGCTGCTGATGCCCAACGACCTGCGGACCGCGATCGACGGCGTGATCGGCGCGGTGCGCTCGGGCCGGTTGTCCGAGCAGCGCATCGACGAGAGCGTGCAGCGGATCCTGGCGCTGAAGTCCGGACGCGGGGTGCTCGCGAACCCGTTCGTCGATGTGTCCGCAGTGGACCGGATCGTCGGTGCACCGGAGCACCTGACGGCGGCGCAGCGGATCACCGACCGCACCACGACATTGCTGCGCAACGACGACCACGCGCTGCCCTGGACCCACCGCCCGGCGAGCGTGCTCGTCACCGGTGCCGGGGACGAAGCGGTCGGTGCGCTCGCCGATCGCGTCAAGGCGCGCGGCCCGCGGACCCAGCCGCTGGCCACCGGACTTCGGCCCACGCAGCAGCAGATCGCGCAGGCAGCCGACGCGGCCGGACGCGCCGACGTGACCGTGGTGCTGACGAACGCGGCGTGGCAGGCGGACAACTCCGCGCAGCGCGACCTGGTCAACGCGCTGCGCCGGACCGGCAAACCCGTTGTGGCGGTGGCGGTCCGGGACCCGTACGACGCGGGATGCGCCGAGGCGCCGGCCTGGCTGGCGACGTACTCGGACCAGCCGGTCGCCATGGAGTCGCTGGCGAAGGTGCTGTTCGGCGAGATCTCCCCGGCCGGCGAGCTGCCCGTCCCGGTACCCGACCCGAGCCGACCCGGCCAGGACCGGTATCCGTTCGGCCACGGCCTCGGTTGGTGACCGCGTGCCCCCGGTGAGCAGGCGGAACGTCCTGGCAGCGGCCGCGCTGTCGGTTCCGGCCGCGTGCGCGGCGGCTCCGACCGACCAGCTCGGAACGGGCGTGCGGACCGGTGCCGACGTGCTCGCGGCGCGGGACTGGCAGGACGTGCGCGGCCACCGCATCGGCGTGCTGACCAACCCGACCGGCGTCCTGACCTCCCTGCAGCACGTGGTCGACGCGATGCACGCCGACGGCGGGATCGACATCGTCGCCGTCTACGGCCCCGAGCACGGCTTCCGCGGAACCTCGCAGGCAGGAGGCTCCGAGGGCGACTACCGGGATCCGCGCACCGGGCTGCCGGTGTACGACGCCTACGGGGCCGACGCGGCCAAGCTCGCGCAGCTGTTCCGCAAGGCCGGGGTGGAACAGCTCGTCTTCGACATCGCCGACGTCGGCGCGCGGTTCTACACCTACGTCTGGACGATGTACACCGCGATGCTGGCCGCCCGGCAGGCGGGTGTGGCGTTCCTGGTGCTGGACCGGCCGAACCCGATCGGCGGCGCGGTCGCCGGGCCGCGGCTCGACCCGCGCTTCGCCTCCGGCGTCGGGATGCTGCCGATCGTGCAGCAGCACGGCATGACGGTCGGTGAGCTGGCGCGCCTGTTCGACCGCGAGTACCTGCCGTCGCCGCTGCCGAAGCTGGACGTCGTCCGCGTCGAGGGCTGGCGGGACCGGACGACCGCGACCGGGCTTCCGTGGGTGCCACCGAGCCCGAACATGCCGACCGCGGACACCGCCGCCGTCTACCCGGGGACCGGCCTGTTCGAAGGCACCCTGCTGTCCGAGGGACGCGGCACCACGCGGCCGTTCGAAACCATCGGCGCACCCGGGATCGACTGGCGGTGGGCCGAGGACCTCGACGCCGCCGGACTCGACGGGGTGCGGTTCCGGGAGACCTACTTCGTCCCGACGTTCGGCAAGCACGCCCAGCAGACCTGCGGCGGCGTGCAGATCTACCGCACCGGCCGGTTCGACGCGATCCGGACGGCCGTCGCCATGCTCGTCACCGCGCGGCGGCGGTACCCGGCGGTGTTCGGCTGGCGGCCGGACCACGTGATCGACGAGTTGTCCGGTTCCGACCGACTGCGCACGATGGTCGACGCCGGTGCGGACGTCGCCGAGATCACCGACGCCTGGCAGGCCGACGTGGCCGACTTCCGACGGCAGCGCGAGCCGTACCTGCTGTACCGCTGAGGGGGAGCCGATGAGCAGAACCGTCCTGGCGCTGGGGCTGCTGCTGGTCGTCGGGTTGACCGGGTCCGCAGCCGCGGCCACCGGCGAGGGCCGGTTCGACCGACCGCGCCGCGGCTTCGCCCCACCGGACACGGTGTTGCAGGACGGCTCGCCGGGCGATGTCGGGCTGGACGCCCAGCCGATCGACGACGCGATGCGCCGGATCGCGTCGTGGACCGAGCCGACGCCGGGGCTGGCGCACCCGATGTACGCGGGCGCGGTGGCGCTGCTGGCGCACGACGGGGTCGTGGTGGACCGGCGGGCGGTCGGCAAGGAACTCCGCTACGCCGACGCGCAGGGCACCGAACTCCCGCCCGACCAGCAGGAACCGGTGCGTCCGGACACGATCTTCGACATCGCCTCGTTCACCAAGCTGTTCACCTCGATCGCCGCGGTGCAGGAGATCGACGCGGGCCGGGTGCGGCTGGACGCACCCGTCGCCGAGTACCTGCCGGAATTCGGCGTCAACGGCAAGGAGCGGATCACCGTCCGGCAACTGCTCACCCACACCTCGGGCCTGCAGGCCGAGGTGCAGCTGTGGAAACTGCCGCCGGAGCAGCGGATCCCGTCCGTCATGCAGCTGACGCCCGAGCACCCGCCGGGCACGAACTACACCTACGCCGACCCGAACCTGATCACGCTCGGCGTGCTCATCGAACGGGTCAGCGGCAAACCGCTCGACGAAGTGGTCCGGGAACGCATCACCGGGCCGCTGGGCATGCGCGACACCGGCTACAACCCGCCGCCGAGCGAGCTGCACCGGATCGCGGCCACCGAGTACGAGAGCAACCCGCCGCGCGGCCTGGTGCGCGGCCAGGCGCACGACGAGAACGCCTGGGCGCTGGGCGGTGTCTCCGGGCACGCGGGGATCTTCTCGACCGCGGACGACCTCGCCGTGCTCGGCCAGACGATCCTCAACGGCGGCAGCTACGACGGCGTGCGCATCCTGTCCCCCGAGGCCGTGCGGATGATGCTGGCGAACTACAACCAGGCGTTCCCCGGCAACGCGCACGGGCTCGGCTTCGAACTGGACCAGCGCTGGTACATGGCGGGGCTCAGCGGACCGCACACCGCCGGGCACACCGGTTTCACCGGGACGTCCCTGGTCATCGCCCCCGAGTCGGGTTCGGTCGCGGTGCTGCTGAGCAACCGGGTGCACCCCTCCCGCGACTGGGGTTCCAACAACGCCGCCCGCGAAGCGCTGGCGCAGGGGCTCGCCCGCGCCCTGGCCGTGCGGCCGACGCACGGTTCGGACTCCTGGTACGCCGACCCGGCGCGGCCCGCCACGCTGACGACCGGTCCGCTGGGCCCGGTCAGCGGTCCGGCGCGGGTGTCGTTCGACGCCTTCGTGGACACCCAGAACGACTCCGACGGAATCGACCCGCTCATCGTCGAGTCCAGTGTGGACGGACAGGACTGGCGGCGGGTGGCCCTGCGCGCGTCGGGCCCGGGTGCGCCCACCGGACCGCAGGACCAGCTCGCCGGGGCCGGTCACCGCTCCTGGTGGCACGTGGTCGGCACGGCCTCGGCCGAGCCGGGCCAGCGGCTGTGGCTGCGCTGGCGCTACGCCCCGGACGCCCGCTACATCGGCCGCGGGGTGAACCTCGACGGCATCCTGGTCGCCGACCGCGACCGGACGCTGCTCGACGGCGAACGCCAGGTCGACAGGTTGCGCGCGGAGGGCTGGAACCAGGTCGAGCGCTGACGTTCGAATCGCCGACGTTCCAGGTTGTTAGCATCCGCCGAGTGGACGCATCGGCGCAGACCCGCGAACTGTGCAGTCTGGTGAGCGAGCTGGCGCACGCCATCGACGAGCACGTCCGCAGCTGCGTCGCCGACTCCGAACTCACCAGCACGCAGGCCGTCGCGCTGCGGGAACTCGCCGAACCGCTGTCCATGCGGGAGCTGGCCGCCCGCATGCACTGCGCCACCTCCAACGTGACGTTCGTGGTGGACCGCCTGGAGGAGCAGGGCCTGGTGGCCCGCGAACCGCACCCGACCGACCGCCGCTCCAAACGCCTGGTGCTCACCGCGGAGGGAGCGCGGCAGCGCGAGGTCCTGCTGTCCCGGCTCGCCGAGGACTCCCCCCTCGGCGACCTCGGCGAACACGAGCGGAACTCGCTGCACACCCTGCTCCAGCGGGCGCTCGCCCGGCGCTAGGGGTCGCGCGAACGGCGCAGCGCAGGCACTGTCACAGCGAGAGCAGGAGCCGCAACCGAAGGGAGACACCGGTGTCCCGGATTCCGCAGGATCGCGAAGACATCCTGAGCAAGCGCGCATTCGGCCACGTGGCCACGATCGGCCCGCACGGGGAACCGCAGTCCAGCCCGGTGTGGATCGACTGGGACGGCACGTACCTGAAGTTCAGCCAGACCAAGACCCGGCAGAAGTACCGCAATCTCCAGCGCGACCCGCGGATCTCGATCTCCGCGCACGACCCGGACCAGCCCTACCGGTACGTGGAGGTCCGCGGCCGGGTGGCCCGGATCGAGGACGACGAGGGCAACGCGTTCATCAACAAGATGGCGAAGAAGTACCTCGACGAGGACGAGTACCCGTGGCCGCAGCCCGGCGAGGAGCGGGTGATCGTCTACGTCGAGCCGGAACGCGCGACCAAGCAGTGACGGGGGGCGGCGTGCGCGCCGACTCACCGACCGCACGCCGCCGTTCACCCCTTCGGAGGAGTCGGGGCGGGATGAGAGCCGGGTAGCCGGGTATCCCCCCGGTACGGAGGGACTCCGCTCGGAGCCCCGAAACGCTCGAAAAGGCACCTCTTCCGAGATACGTTGACCTGCACACAAGGCGGTTAGTAAGTTTCCCACATGGTCACTGACGACATGACCTCCGAGTCGGGCGAATCCAGCCCGCTCGTCAAGATCCGCTCTCTGCTGCCGGGATTGGCCCGGGCGGAGCAGCGGGTGGCCAACATCGTGCTCTCCGACCCGGCCGCGATCGCTCGCCGCAGCATCACCGAGGTCGCCGAAGCGGCCGGGACCAGCGAGACCACAGTGACCCGCTTCTGCAAGGCGATCGGCGTGGGCGGCTACCCGGACCTGCGGATCGCGCTGGCCGCCGACACCGCGCGCACCTCCACCCGGGACCGCGAGCTGGGCAGCGACATCGCGCCCGACGACGACGTCGCGCAGATCATCGAGAAGGTCGGCTACACCGATGCCAAGGCCGTCGAGGAGACCGCCGACCAACTCGACGCCGACACCCTGGAACAGCTCGTCGAAGCCGTGGCCCGGGCGCGGCGGGTGGACGTCTACGGCGTCGGCGCGAGCGCCTTCGTCGCGCTCGACCTCCAGCAGAAGCTGCACCGCATCGGACTGACCTGCTTCGCCTGGTCCGACACGCACAACGCGCTGACCTCGGCGGCGGTGCTGCGCGAGGGCGACGTCGCCATCGGCATCTCGCACACCGGCGCCACCAGCGAGACCGTGGAGGCGTTGCGCGAGGCCCGGCGACGCGGGGCCACCACCGCGGCGCTGACGAACTTCGCGCGCTCGCCGATCACCGAAGCCGCCGACCACGTGCTGACCACGGCGGTCCGCGAGACCACCTACCGATCGGGCGCCATGGCCAGCCGGATCGGGCAGCTCACCGTGGTCGACTGCCTGTTCATCGGGGTCGCCCAGCGGCACCTGGAACAGGCCAGGGCCGCGTTGGAGGCCACCTACGAGGCGGTCGGCGGCCACCGCCTGGAGACCCGCCCCGACCGAAGGCGGCAGAAGGAGGCGTGATGGGACGGGACACCAGGGCCGAGCACGCGGTGCGCGTCAACGCCCCCACGGAACGCACCAATCCGCGGACCAAGGACATCGACCTGCTGCCGACCCTGGACGTCCTGCGACTGCTCAACGCCGAGGACCGGATCGTGCCCGAAGCCGTCGGGCGCGTGCTGCCGCAGCTCGCGCGGGCGGTGGACCTCGCCGTTGACGCGCTGCGCGCCGGTGGCCGCGTGCACTACGTGGGCGCCGGGACGTCCGGCCGCCTCGGCGTGCTCGACGCGGCGGAGTTGATCCCGACCTTCAACGTGCCGCCGAACTGGATCGTCGCGCACCAGGCGGGCGGCCGGGACGCGTTCCTGCGCGCGGTGGAGAACGCCGAGGACGACACCGAATCCGCGGCGGCGACCGTCCAGGCGCAGGTCACCGGCGCCGACTTCGTGCTGGGACTGGCCGCCTCCGGCCGCACCCCGTACGTGCTGGCCGCGCTGCGGACCGCGGGCGAGCTCGGTGCCCGGACCGGGATGGTGACCTCGAACCCGGAGATCGACGACGTGCCCGCGGACGTGGTGATCGCGGTCGACACCGGACCGGAACCGATCACCGGATCCACCCGGATGAAGGCGGGCACCGCCCAGAAGCTCGTGCTGACCTCGTTCTCGACCGCGGTGATGATCCGCCTCGGACGCACCTACTCGAACCTCATGGTCAGCATGCACGCCACGAACGCGAAGCTGCGCGGCCGCACGCTGCGGATCCTGCAGGAGGCGACCTCGGCGTCCGAGGACGAGTGCGCCGCCGCGCTGGCCGCCTCGGACGGCGACCTCAAGACCGCGCTGGTGCACCTGCTCACCGGCGTCGACGTCGAGCGCGCCGCGGCGGCCCTGGCCGTCTCCGACGGCCACGTCCGGGAGGCCCTGCACTCCCTGACCCCGTGACCGCGGCGGACGGCGGTCACGGCATGCCGCGGGCGACGTTGCGGAACGCCTCGGTGACCACCGACCAGAAGGCGTCGCGGTCCAGGACCGTGGCGACGTCGGCGTTGGGCACCGGCGCGTCGAAGTCGGTGACCGTCATGCCCGAGGTGAAGCGCCCGTGGGTCTCGACGTCCACGCGGGCCGGAACGGTCTCGATCAGTCCCGGGTCGATGAGGTGGGCGACCGCGCAGGCGTCGTGCACCGCGGGCCCCGCGTGGTGGCGCCCGGCGTGCTCGCCGTAGAAGTCCAGGCACGGGGTGAGCAGTTCCGACTCCAGGCGTCCCAGGCCGGCGAAGCCCGCGCGCACCGCGGCGTCCGCGCGCGCCTGGTGCGTCAGGTCCAGGCCGATCATGACCGGGCGCCACGGCGCGCCGAACACGACCGCCGCGGCCTCCGGGTCGGCGTGGATGTTGAACTCGGCGGCGGGCGTGGAGTTCCCGCGGCCGTACGCACCGCCCATGATCACCAGGCGCCTGGCCCACTCGACGATGCGCGGTTCCTTGCGCAGCGCGAGGGCGATGTTGGTCAGCGGTCCGATGGCGACCAGGGAGATCTCGCCGGGTTCGGCGGCCAACCGGTCGACGAGGAAGTCCACGGCGTGCCGGTCGCTGAGCCGGGAGGTCGTCGGCTCGGGCAGCACGACTCCGCCGAGCCCGGTCTCCCCGTGCACGTCGGCGGCGGTGCGCGGCTCGCGCACGAGCGGTCGTCCGGCACCGCGCGCGACCGGGACGTCCATGCCGTAGTAGTCCACCAGGCACAGCGCGTTGCGGGTGGTGTGCCCGAGTTCGACGTTGCCGCCGACCGTGGTGATGCCGACGACGTCCAGCGCCGGGCTGCCGTGCGCGAGGGCCAGGGCGAGCGCGTCGTCGATGCCCGGGTCGCAGTCGATGAGGACCTTCTCGGCCATGTCCGCTCCTCCTACTCCGCCACCGCGTCCGCGATCGACTTCGCTTCGCGGGCGCCGGTCTCCAGCGCCCGGCAGCAGTAGCCGATCCACTCGGCGAGCCGGTCCGGGTCGCCGGTCACGTACCCCTCGGCCGCCCGCGCGTACTCGTCAGGTCGGCGGTAGTAGGCGACCTCCGGCACCACCAGGCCCTTCGGGTCCAGACCGCTGCCGATCACGGTGAGCCGGGCGGCGGCGCGGGCCACCACGCCGTCGGCGGTGCCGAACGTGGCCAGCGCGAGCAGTTCGCCGTGCACGACGGCGGCGACGACGGGCCCCGGGGTCTCCCCCGCCGGGGCGGTGAGGATCTCGGCGAGCAGGTCGAGCCGCTGGGCGACCCCGGGGTCCCGGCGGGGACGTCCCAGCCGGTCCGGGTCGTCGACGAGGTCGGTAGCGGCGAGCACGTGCAGCCGGGCGAGCGCCTGCCGCGGGGCGCGCTGCCAGGTCGGCAGCAGCGTGCCGGTCGCCTCGGCGATCCGCAGCGAGCCCGCCAGCAGCGGGTCGGTGACCTCACCGGTCTCCGGGATCTCCGCCGCGCCGCCGGCGACCGCGGCGGAGGCGCGGGCGGCGCGCACCGACGCCTCGGCGGCGGTGGTCGGCCAGCCCCGGCGGTTCGCCGGGTGCCGGTGCACCTCGTCGATGGCCGCACGGGCGGCGGCCACCGCATCGGTGACCCCTGGCAGCTCCAGCAGCGGAGCCAGCGACGGCTTGTCGTTCACGGCGGCTGACGCTACCGCCCGATCGGGTTCCCCTCGCACACCCGGCACGCGATGTGTGACACAGTGGCCACCCGAATGCCCTGGGTGACTGTCCGTTTCGGCAAACTTCGGGGAAATGGTCTAAACCATTTGGTGAAACCCCCTGTTGGAGTGAGGCCGATCGCATTACGGTTCGACTAGCACAGGCGACCATGAGCCAGGGAGGTTCTCCACGATGAGCCAGCCCGACGGGCAGAGCAACACGCTGGACAACCTGCTCAACGAGAGCAGGACCTTTCCGCCGTCGGAGGAATTCGCGGCACAGGCCAACGTCACGTCGGCGCTCTACGACGAGGCGAACGCCGATCGGGAGGCGTTCTGGGCCAAGCAGGCCGAGGGCCTGCACTGGGACACCAAGTGGAGCCAGGTCCTGGACTGGTCGAACGCTCCGTTCGCCAAGTGGTTCGTGGACGGGAAGCTGAACGTCGCCTACAACTGCGTCGACCGGCACGTCGAGGCCGGGCACGGGGACCGGGTGGCCATCTACTGGGAGGGCGAGCCCGGTGACTCCCGGCAGATCACCTACGCGGAACTGCAGCGCGAGGTCTCCCGCACGGCCAACGCGCTGGCCTCGCTGGGCGTCGGCGCCGGTGACCGGGTGGCGATCTACCTGCCGATGCTGCCCGAGGCGGTGTTCTCGATGCTGGCGTGCGCCCGGCTGGGCGCGATGCACAGCGTCGTCTTCGGCGGGTTCTCCTCCGAGGCGCTGCGCACCCGCATCAACGACGCCCAGGCCAAGGTCGTCATCACCAGCGACGGGCAGTACCGCCGCGGCAAGGCGATGCCGCTGAAGGCCAACGTCGACGACGCGGTGGCGGGCACCCCGAGCATCGAGCACGTTCTGGTGGTCAACCGCACCGGCATCGACGTCGAGTGGCACGACGGCCGCGACAAGTGGTGGCACGACGTGGTGGCCGACCAGCCCGACCAGCACACGCCGGAGGCGTTCGACTCCGAGCAGCCGCTGTTCATCCTCTACACCTCGGGCACCACCGGGAAACCGAAGGGCATCCTGCACACCTCCGGTGGCTACCTGACCCAGGCGGCCTACACGCACCGCACCGTGTTCGACCTCAAGGCCGAGTCCGACATCTACTGGTGCACCGCGGACATCGGCTGGGTCACCGGGCACACCTACATCGTCTACGGCCCGCTGGCCAACGGCGCGAGCCAGGTGATCTACGAGGGCACTCCGAACACCCCGCACGAGGGCCGGCACTGGGAGATCGTGCAGAAGTACGGGGTGACGATCTACTACACCGCCCCGACCACCATCCGCACCTTCATGAAGTGGGGCGCGGAAATCCCCGCGAAGTACGACCTGTCGTCGCTGCGCGTCCTCGGATCGGTCGGCGAGCCGATCAACCCCGAGGCGTGGATCTGGTACCGCAAGAACATCGGCGGCGACCGCACCCCGATCGTGGACACCTGGTGGCAGACCGAAACCGGCGCGATCATGATCTCCCCCCTGCCGGGCGTGACCGCCGCCAAACCGGGCTCGGCGCAGACCCCGCTGCCGGGCATCTCGGCCAAGGTCGTCAACGAGACCGGGAAGCAGGTCGGCAACGGCGAGGGTGGCCTGCTCGTGCTGGACCAGCCGTGGCCGTCGATGCTGCGCGGCATCTGGGGCGACGACCAGCGCTACAAGGACACCTACTGGTCGAAGTTCGCCGACCTCGGCTACTACTTCGCCGGTGACGGCGCCAAGTACGACACCGACGGCGACATCTGGCTGCTGGGCCGCGTGGACGACGTCATGAACGTCTCCGGCCACCGCATCTCCACCACCGAGGTCGAGTCGGCACTGGTCTCCCACCCCAGCGTGGCCGAGGCCGCCGTGGTGGGCGCCAGCGACCCCACCACCGGCCAGGGCATCGTCGCGTTCGTCATCCTGCGCGGCGGCGCCGAGGACGCCGCCAGCGGTGAAGCCGCACTCGCCGCCCTGCGCGAGCACGTCTCCAAGGAAATCGGCCCGATCGCCAAACCCCGGCAGATCATGGTGGTCCCAGAACTACCGAAGACCCGCTCCGGCAAGATCATGCGCCGGCTGCTGCGCGACGTGGCCGAGAACCGCGAAGTCGGCGACGTCACCACCCTCGCCGACTCCTCCGTGATGGACCTCATCTCCAAGGGCCTCAAGTCCTCCTCGTCCGAGGACTGACCAGGCACGACGCGAAGGGCGCCTTCCCGGCCGGGGAGGCGCCCTTCTTCATGTGCACTGGACAAAAGTTCGCATTGAGAACAACCTGGGTGTTAGGGTGGCGTCAGGGTGTGCCGGGAAGTCTGGTCGGCGATGACGATTCCGTGGTAGCCGCTTCCCGGGGAGCCCCAGTGCCCGAGCCCAATCGCCGTTCCGACCAGCCGGCGCACGACGCCCCGCCCACCGGGCGGCAGGAACGCCGGCGCACCTTCGACTTCGGCGCGTACCTGCGCACCGAGACCGTCGGCGGCATGGTCCTGCTGGTCGCCGCGGCGGTCGCGCTGCTCGTCGCCAACTCGCCCGCCGCCGACCTCTACCACGCGGTGCGCGACTTCGAGATCGGCCCGCACCTCCTGCACCTGGACCTGACCGTCGGCGAATGGGCCAAGGACGGCCTGCTGGCCATCTTCTTCTTCGTCGCGGGCCTGGAGCTCAAGCGCGAGCTGGTGATCGGTGAACTGGCCGACCGCAAGACCGCGACGCTGCCCGTGATCGCCGCGTTCGGCGGCATGATCGCGCCCGCCGTCCTCGCGTTCGCCATCGGACACGGGGCTGCCGGCGGGCACAGCGCGTGGGCGATCCCGGTCGCCACGGACATCGCGTTCGCGCTGGGCGTGCTGTCGCTGACCGGGTCGTGGATGCCGACCGCGGCCCGCGTGTTCCTGCTCAGCCTCGCCGTGGTCGACGACCTCGGCGCCATCGTCGTGATCGCCGTGCTGTTCACCGGCGGGCTCGACGTGATCGCGCTGGGCGCCGCCGTGTTGCTGTGCGGCGTCTACTGGTTCGCGCAGCGCAAGCGGATCACCACGCCGTGGCTGTACGTGCCGCTGGCGCTGGCGACCTGGATCGCCGTGCACTCCAGCGGCATCCACGCCACGATCGCCGGTGTCGCGCTGGGCCTGCTGACCCGCGTGCGGTCCGACCCGGGCGAGACCGAGTCGCCGTCGATGCGCCTGGAGCACCGGTTGCAGCCGTGGTCGGCCGGCCTGGTCGTGCCGGTGTTCGCGTTCTTCGCCGCCGGAGTGCCGATCAACGGCGAGGCGCTGGCCTCGATCGTCCACGACCGGATCGCGATCGCCGTCGTCGTCGGGCTCGTGCTCGGCAAGGTGGTCGGCATCTTCGGCAGTTCGTTCCTCGCCGTGAAGCTGGGCCTGGCCGCCAAGTCCGCCGACCTGAAGTGGCGGGACCTGAGCGCGCTGGCGATCCTCGGCGGCGTCGGCTTCACCGTGAGCCTGCTCATCGCCGAGCTGTCCCTCCAGGGAGCGGCGGCCGAACGCGCGAAGGCCGCGGTGCTGATCGCCTCGGCGATCGCCTCGCTGCTGGCCGCGACCGTGCTGCTGCGGCGCGGTCGGCGCAACCACGACGGGATCGGCACCGAGGGTGCGTGAGCGGCACCGGTGAGTAACCCGGGAGTAACGCCCCGCGAGTCGGCGGTTCGCACGCTGATCGAGCGTGGCACGATGGGCACCGTGAACAGCGCCCAGAACAGCAACAACGGCAGCCGTGACTGGAGTGCGGTCACGTCCATCCCGCTGTCCGAGGAGGGCTCGGGACCCGACTCCGGGCAGTCCATCGGTGCGCTGGTCCGCGACGCCACGACCCACCTGTCCACTCTGGTCAGGGCCGAGGTGGAGCTGGCCAAGACCGAGCTGGCCGGGGAGGTCAAGAAGGGCCTCAAGGGAAGCGTCTTCTTCATCCTCGCGCTGGCCGTGCTCGGCTTCAGCACGTTCTTCCTGTTCTTCACGCTCGCCGAGGGACTGGCCCAGCTGGGCCTGTGGCGCTGGGCGGCCTTCGGGATCGTGTTCCTGTTCATGCTGCTCGTGGCCGGGGTCTTCGCGTTCCTCGGCTACCGCCGGGTGCGCAAGATCCGCGCCCCGAAGCGCACCATCGAGTCCCTGAAGGACGCCAAGCAGATCACCCACCGCCGCGAGGAAACCTCGGCCTGACCGGTCCCGCGGCTCGGCGACTGGCTGTGAACCTGGTCAGCGGAGGTGCGAGCGGGGTGGGCCGCTTCCGGTGAGCGGTCTCGCGACCGGCACCGCCGCGGGTTCTCCGGTGGGTGCAGGGCCTCCTCGGGGGACGGCACCGCCGGGGACGGCGAGTCCGAACACCGGCGCTCAGTTCGTGCACTGCCCCGTCGGGACCTGGTCGTGCAGGCTCGGCGCGGCGGCCACCTCGTCGGCGACCTCGTCGGAGGTGAGGGCGAAGCCGGTCTCCGGATCGTCCACCGCGGCGCCGAAGACCACGCCGACCACGTGGCCGCTCGGGTCGATGAGCGGTCCGCCGGAGTTCCCGCTCCGGACCTTCCCGCGCACCGTGTAGACGTCCCGGGTCACGGTGTTCGCGTCGTAGATGTCCGGACCGCGCAGGTGGATCCGCTCCCGCACCCGGCCCGCCGACGCGGTGTAGGGGCCGTCCAGCGGGTAGCCGAGCGCGATCACGTCGTCACCCGGCTTCGCCGGGGCGTGCGCGAAGGACATCGCGTCGGCGTCCAGGTCCGGAACGGACAGCACCGCGATGTCCGTGCGCGGGTCGTAGAGCACCACCTTCGCGTCGAACTCGCCGCGGCCGATCTCGATCGCCACGTGGTCGGTCCCGGCCACGACGTGCGCGTTGGTCATCACGCGGTGCGGTGCGACGACGAATCCGGTCCCCTCCAGCGCCCGCGCGCAGGACACCGCGCGGCCGCGCACCTTCACCACGCTGGTGCGCGCGTGGCGCACCGCCGGGCTGTTGTCCAGCGCCGGGTCCGGTGGCGCGATCTGCGCGACCGGGGTCTCGGTGAACGGCTCCAACGCGTCCGGGAAGCCGGCCACGCCGAGCATCCGGCGCAGTTCGTCGGGCAACTGCTTGGCCGACTCGGGCATCACCGAATCGACCGCGCGGAGCACTTTGGACCGGGTGACCGCCGAGGCCAACCCGGGCAGCGCGGACGCCGAGGTGAACGGCAGCGCGACGAGCCAGGCGACCACGAAAACCGCCGCGCACTGCAGGATCGCGCCGAACGCGTTGTCCACTCCGGTCAGCTTCGCCGAGGTGATCCGGTCCCGCAGTTCCCGCCCGGCCCACATGCCGAACGTCTCGCCGAGGGCGACCAGCAGCACCACGATGCCGACGCCGAAGCCGATGCGCGCGGTCGGGTTGTCCAGGCGTTCCAGCAGCAGCGGTGCGACCTTGAGACCCACGACGGCGCCGACGAAAACGCCCAGGAACGAGAACAGGGCCGTGACCAGACCGCTGCGCGCGCCGGACACCGCGGCGAGCAGGGCCAGCAAGACCACCAGCAGATCAACCCAGTTCACCGGTCGTCACCTCGTCCTCTCGCCCGACGCGCGGTCACCACGGTCTCAAACCGCCCCGGTGCGGCCGAAACCGATGTCGTCGGCTTCCTCGGCCGCTCGCCACGCCTCGTCGAGTTCTCGCACGTCGGCGCGGTTCCACCGGCGGGCCCAGCCGGCCAGGTCGAGCAGCCCGGACAGCAGTCCGCCGGTGAAACCCCAGACAAGCATGCCGGGCACCAGGAACGCGGGACTCGGGTGCCGCCCGGCGAGTTCCACGCGCAGCCGGTTCGCCGGATCGGTCAGCCAGGCGATCGGGACCCGCGCCACGGCCGCGGTCTCGCCCGGGTCGACCGGCGCGACCGGCGACGGCCGCACCCAGTGCGCCAGCACCGGGCTCACCCGGAAGCCGCTGTGCGGTACGTGCAGTTCGGGCAGCGTGGCGACCGGGCGCACGCCGTCGGGTCGCAGCCCGACCTCCTCGACGGCCTCGCGCACCGCGGCGTCGACCGGTCCCCGGTCGGTGGAGTCGACCGACCCGCCGGGGAAGGCGACCTGGCCGGGGTGCGAGTTCAGCCCGTCGGCGCGGCGCAGCAGCAGCACGTCCGGCCCGGACTCGCCCTCGCCGAACAGCACGAGCACGGCGGCCGGGCGGGCGCTGGCCGGCGGGTTGGCGCGCGGCCAGCCGAAGTGCCCGGGATCCAGGTCGGCGGTGCGCTCGACCAGCGGGCGGAGCCATTCCGGCACGTCCGCCGGGTCGACCAGGGGTCCGGTCACGGGCCACTCCCCAACGTTCGCCGCACGGCGGCCCGAACCTCGTCGGGCGATTCGAACGCGACGGGCGGATCGATGCGACGCACCTCGCCGGAGGACGTCACCACGTAGCTGACGGGAAGCAGGTTCGGCGCCTTCAGCGCCGCCTGCGCTCGATCATTCCCGTCGTGCACGTTCGGGAAGTGAACGCCGAGTTGCCGGAGCAGGTCAAGACCGTCCGCCTCATCGCTTTCGACCTGCACGCCCACCACGCGGATCGCGTCGGGCTGCTTCGAGTACTCCTGGAGCGCGGGGAGCTCGGTGCGGCACGGCGCGCACCACGAGGCCCAGACGTTGATCAACGTCGGCTCTCCGGCCACCGCCGATGCGAGGTCGACCGGCTTCCCATCCGCCATGCAGGTGACCCCGACGCCGGTCAGTCCGGCCGGCCCGCCGGCCGTCGACCGGCACGTCTCCAACGCGGCGGCGGTGCGCTGCGTCGGATCGACGGCGCGGGCGGCGGGCGGTGCGGGCGGCGGCGCGGCGGTGTCCGAGCGCTGTTCGGAGCCGCGCGGCCACAGCGCGATGATCCCGACGACCGCGAGCACGACGACCACGATCGTCCAGCGGATCTCGGTGCGGTACGCGGCCCAGCGGCTCACGCCGACGGCTCCTTGGCGGCGGCGCGCTCGATCGTCTTCTCCGGGACCTCGTCGGCGACCCCGGCCAGTTTCAGCAGACGCGGCGCCTCCGGGCCGCGGACCAGCTTCGCCGCCTCCTGCGGTTCGGTCGGCCCGGCGCCGAAGGACGGGCAGTCGCGGGCCAGCAGGCAGGCCCCGCAGGCGGGCTTGCGGGAGTGGCAGACGCGGCGGCCGTGGAAGATCACCCGGTGCGAGAGCATCGTCCACTCCTTGCGCGGGATGAGCTCACCGACCGCGTGTTCGACCTTGACCGGGTCCTCCTCCGCGGTCCAGCCCCACCGGCGCACAAGCCGCCCGAAGTGCGTGTCGACGGTGATCCCGGGCACGTCGAAGGCGTTGCCGAGGATCACGTTCGCGGTCTTGCGCCCGATGCCCGGCAGCTTGACCAGCTCGTCCAGCGTGTCCGGCACCTCGCCGCCGTGCCGCTCCACCAGCGCCGCGCCCAGCCCCATCAGCGAGGCGGCCTTGTTCCGGTAGAAGCCGGTGGAGCGGATCATCTCCTCCAGCTCGACGCGGTCGGCCCCGGCGTAGTCGGCGGCCGTCGGGTACTTCGCGAACAGGGCCGGAGTGACCTCGTTGACCCGCTTGTCGGTGCACTGCGCGGACAGGATCGTGGCCACCGCGAGTTCCAGCGGGGTGCCGAAGTCGAGTTCGCAGTGCGCGTCCGGATAAGCTTCGGCCAACGCACGGAGCATCCGGCGGGCCCGCCGGACCAGGCCCAGCCGGGATTCGCCGACGCGGGACCTGGCGGTCGTGGTGAGCTTGGTTCGAGCTGGGTCCGACACCCCACCAGAGTACGGATCCGATCGCCACGGGAGGTGCCCGCACCGTCACGCGCGCGCAGAACCCACCCCCGGTTGCATCCCCCCTGACGGCATGAGCGAGGATTTCACCATCATGGCTGCCTGGTTCGTCATCGTCGTACCGCTCGTGATCATGTTCTTCACGTTGTTCATGGAGCGCGTGGAGGCACGACTGCGCCACGTGGCGGTGCAGGAGAACGAGGTGGAGGAACTGCTGGAGAACGCCCGACCCGACGAGGTCCGGGCGCTGTTCCGGCAAGGAATTGGACGCGCGCTGGAGCTGTTCCAGCTTCGCAGGGTGGGACGCGCCGGTAGGCTGCGTACTCGCCGCTCCCGCGACCAGTCTTAGAATTTAGCTGGTAGTGATCGGCGGCACACGCCAGACACGCGACGGCGGGTCGGCATTCGACAGACAGCCGCCGCGTCTCAACATGGAGGGACGAGGTGGACGAGACCCTGGCCCGGGCCGGCATCTTCCAGGGCGTGGAGCCGGCCGCGGCGGAGGCACTGGCCCAGTCGCTGGAACCCGTGGAGTTCCCGCGAGGACACGTGATCTTCGCCGAGGGCGAGCCGGGTGACCGGCTTTACATCATTCAGTCCGGCAAGGTGAAGCTCGGGCGCAAGTCCCCGGACGGCAGGGAGAACCTGCTGGCGATCATGGGGCCGTCGGACATGTTCGGCGAGCTGTCCATCTTCGACCCGGGACCGCGGACGTCGACGGCGACCACGGTCACCGAGGTCCGCACGCTGAGCATGGACCGCTCGGCGCTGCGGCAGTGGATCGCCACCCGTCCGGAGATCGCCGAGCAGCTGCTGCGCGTGGTCGCCCGGCGACTGCGCCGCACCAACGGCATGCTCGCGGACCTGATCTTCACCGATGTTCCGGGACGCGTCGCCAAGGCGCTGCTGCAGCTCGCGCAGCGCTTCGGCAGCCAGGAAGCGGGCCTGCTGCGGGTCACCCACGACCTGACGCAGGAGGAGATCGCGCAGTACGTCGGGGCGTCCCGGGAGACCGTGAACAAGGCGCTGGCGGACTTCGCGCACCGCGGCTGGCTGCGGTTGGAGGGCAAGAGCGTGCTCATCCTCGACCCGGAGCGGCTGGCTCGCCGGGCTCGCTGAGCCCGCTGCCCAGCTCGCGCGCACGCGCGCCGACCGACGGATTCGGGACCGCTCCCGGATCCTTCAGTCGGCGCGCGTTCTCATGCGCGCCCGAACGCTGTGAAGGGACTGGGCGCCACCCCCGACGCGGCGCTCCAGCCCCTTCACATGTGCGTGGTTCGTCCCCCGACGACCAACCACGCTCCCCCGATCCTCCGATGCGTCGGCCCCGAATCCTCTGCACCGGAGGAAGCCGTTTTCTCGACGATGCTCGACGCCCGAGTCCGGGTTCAAGCCCTCTCACCTTCCAGGACGCGGCGGCCCCGGGCATTGGTTTCGGAGGTCACCCGGATTGCGTACCGAGGTCGGCTCCTGACTAAGAGTGTGCCCGGAAACGCGGGTAACGGAACCGGGTCATAGGTCCCATCACGCCAGACGTGACCGGAATAACGCCACATGGGTTGGTACGTTCGTACCACTATCCGGATACTGGTACGCGTGTCCATGTCCCTCCGCGATTACCGCACCGCACTGACCACTCCCGGCGCAGCCGCACCCGTGACGGCTTCGCTGCTGGCACGCCTGCCGATCGCGATGGTCGGGCTCGCGCTGATGCTCTACGTGCAGCGCGAGACCGGCAGCTTCGCGGCGGCCGGGCTGGTGTCGGCCAGCGCCCTGGTCGGCGTCGCGTGCGGCTCGGTCGCGCAGGGGCGCGTGATGGACCGGGTGGGTCCGAGCATCCCGCTGTACGTGATGGCCGGGGTCTTCGCCGCGTGCGTCACCGCTGCCGTCCTGGCGGTCGAGGCGCACCTGCCGGTCGGGGTGCTCGCGCCGCTGGCGTTCCTCGTCGGCGTGAGCGAACCGATGACGGGACCGGCCTCCCGGGCGCTGTGGAACGAGCTGCTGCCGCCCGGCCCGGTCCGCGACGCCGCGTACTCGTACGAGGCGATCAGCATGGAGGTCTTCTTCATCCTCGGTCCCGGGCTGGCTGGCATCCTGGTCGCCATGCCGTGGCCGGGCACCGGCGTCGTGGTCGGCGCCGCCTGCATGGTCATCGGCAGCGTCTGGTTCGCCTCCACGCGCGCGGCCCGGGGCCAGCGACCGCAGGCCGCCGAACGCCCCGCCGGGAGCCTGCTGGGCGCGCTGGCCACGCCCGGGATGCGCACCGTCGCGCTGGCCGCGCTGGGCTTCGGCATCCTGATCGGCTTCGTCGAGGTCGGCGTTCCGGCGGCCGCCACCGACGCCGGGCACGCCACGGCGGGCGGTCTGCTGCTCAGCGTGCTGTCGGTCAGCTCCGTCATCGTCGGCGTGATCTATGGCGTGCGGCCCTGGCCGCGGCCGATGCACCTGCGCCTGCCCGCCCTGCTGTTCGGCTTCGCGGCGTTGATCGCGCTGCTGGCCGTTCCGTCGACGCTGTGGGGCCTGTGCCTCGCGTTGCTGGCCGCGGGCAGCTTCATCACCCCGCAGTCGACCGCGCACTCGGTCGCGATCGAGATCGCGGCCCCGCAGGGCACCGCGACCGAGGCGTTCGGCTGGGTGGTGACGTCGGTGACCCTGGGGTCGGCGATCGGGCAGTCGGCGAGCGGTCAGCTCGCCGAGCTCAGCGGCCCGCCCGCGTCGTTCGCGACGGCCAGCGCCGTCGGCCTCGTCCTCGCCGCGGTCCTGTGGTTCCGCCGCCGCAGCCTCGTCCCGGCCACCAGCCGCTCGGACGTCGGCCTCGCCGGGGTGTGACCCCGCGTCACTCCCGGAGGTAGGTGAGCTGGGCCTGGACGGTCAGTTCGGCGGCCGGCCAGACGGAGCGGTCCACGTCCGCGTAGACGATCTCGACGACCTGGCGCGGGGTGACGTCCGGGCCGCGGTCGCGGACCACCGCCCGCACCTGGTCGAGGCGCTGTTCGCGGTGCTCCAGGTAGGCCGCGGCGGCGGCGCCCGCGTCGGGCAGTTCCGGCCCGTGGCCGGGCAGGACCCGCGTGCCCTCCGGCAGGGCCACCAGGCGCCGCAGCGACCGCAGGTAGGAGCCGAGGTGGCCGTCGGGGTGCGCGACGACCGTGGTGCCGCGGCCGAGCACGCTGTCGCCGGTGAACACCGCCGGCTCGTCGTGCTCGGCGAGCAGGCAGATCGAGTCGCTGGTGTGGCCGGGCGTGGCCAGCACGCGCAGTTCGACTCCGGCCGCCTCGACCACCTCGCCGTCGGCGAGCGGTTCGGCGTTGCGGCACAGGCCGGGATCCAGCGCGCGCACCGGAGCGCCGGTCAGCCGGGTGAAGTGCTCGACGCCGTCGGTGTGGTCGGGGTGGTGGTGGGTGAGCAGCACCAGCGACACCGGACCGGCGTCGGCGACCCGTTGCAGGTGGTCCGGGTCGTCCGGCCCGGGGTCGATCACCACGCGGTCCGCGGCGTCCGGGGAGCCCACCACCCACGTGTTGGTGCCCTCCAGCGTCATCGGCGTCGGGTTGCGGGCCAGCAGCACCGACGCGTACGGGGTCACCGGCCGCAGCTCGCCGTACGCCGGGTGCTCCATCACTTCGCCTCCTCGTATCCGGGTTCGCCGGGCAGCACCGCGCGCCACCGCCCGTCGCGGCGGACCAGGCGCGGGATGACCTTGCCGAGACCGCGCTCGGCGTCCAGCGCCGCCCGCACGCCGCCGCACTCGGCGACCTCGGTGAGCGTCACCCAGGTCGGCGGGAGCAGTCCGCAGCGGCCCTCCCTCCAGTCGGCCAGCGCCTGCTGCGGGGTGCGCCAGTACGCCTCGGACGCCTCGGTGGTCACGGCGTCGGCCCGCTGCCCCGCCGGCATCGCGGCGAGGAAGAACCTCGTGTCGTAGCGCTTGGGCTCGGCCTCCGGCGTCACCCAGTTCGCCCAGGGGCGCAGCAGGTCGGCGCGCAGCACGAGCCCGGCGTCGGACAGGAACTCCGCCAGCGAGACGTCCCGGGACACCAGCGCCGACCGCGCGTCGGCGTAGCGGGAGGTATCCCCGACCACCTCGTCGGCGGCGGGGCCGGCGAGCAGCACACCGGACTCCTCGAACGTCTCGCGCACGGCCGCGCACACCAGCGCCCGCGCCAGCCCGGTCGAGCACCCGAAGCGCTCCGCCCACCAGCCCGGCTCGGGGCCGCTCCACGCCACCGAGACGTCCGAGTCCCGCGGATCCACACCTCCGCCCGGGAAGACCGTCATGCCCCCGGCGAAGGCCATTCCGGCCACCCGCCGCTGCAGGAACACCTCGGTCCCCTCGGCGCCCTCGCGCACCAGCACCACGGTCGCGGCGTCCTTCGGCGCCGCCGGCGGATCGGGGGGCTCCGGCGGCACGAACCCTTCCGGCAGGGCCATCTCCTCGGGCAGTCGCACCATGCCGATCACACTATGTCGGAGCGGACGGCGTCGGTAGGAGCCGCGGCATGGGCTTCACAGAAGCCGCATGCATGATCACATAATGTGATGCACGTCATAGAAACCATTTCGCGCCGCTCCGCAAGGGTCATGACGAGGAAACACTCCAACGGGCTAGCGTTCGAACCTCCGGCCAGAACGCCCGATCCTGGCAGATCGATGGCACACGAACCAGTACGACCGTTAGGGTGATCGTGCGATTTCAGATCGCGTGAAAAAACGACGGCCGAGGAACGCCGAGGGTTGCCGCCCTCGTCGGTCGCGCACCTCGGCCGCCGCTAGTGGTCACTCCTGACCACGGACCATCCGGGCAACGACCCGCAGCGCGACGGCCAGCGGCCTGGCTGCTCCAGCCGGGCCGCCTCGGCCGGACACTTCGAGGACGACCACTGCGAGATCTACCCCCAGTGCCGCGTTCTCGAATGCGTCAGCGGCCCGCCGACGCCACTTGTCTGGCTGTCGCCCTTCCGCATCGACCACGCTTCGCACATCCTTCCTCCGCGCCGGGCATCCGGCGTTTCGGACTGACGACCCGAGCGCGAACCCTGTCCCCCAGCTCGACTTGGAAGGAGCGACGAGCGCGCGATCGATGCAGCAGAGAGTAACAGGATGATCAGACCAAGCGCGTGAACGATACGGCCACCTGGGCATGGACACGACAAAGATGCGCACGGAGCGTGCACGTCGTGACACGGCACGACGTCGCATGGAAATCGTTTTCCGGAACATGAGCTGGAACAACCGGCCGCGGCGGAAAAACTACTGGCGCGTATCCTTCTGGCAGCAAAAGATCTGTGATCTGCGCCATATTCATTCCCGATTTGATTGCTTGGTCAACGAGATTTTCCGCTCTCCTCGCGGGGGCGAGGACGGTGTGATCGTCGGTGCAGGGCAGGGGGCCTTCTGCGGCGGGTGGGGTGGGGCGGAGGCACCATGGCCGGTATGGGAGATGCGGTGCGTGTCGGGGTTGTCGGAGCCGGGCCGTGGGCTCGTCGGGTGCACGGGCCCGGGTTGTTCGATCACGAGGGCACGCGGTTGGCGGCGGTGTGGGCGCGTCGGCCGGACGCGGCGAAGGAGCTCGCCGAGCCGTACGGGGCGGATGTCGTCGACGGGTTCGAGCAGCTGTTGGAATCGGTCGACGCCGTGGCCTTCGCGGTGCCGCCCGCGGTGCAGGCCGAGCTGGCCCCGCGCGCGGCTCGGGCGCGCAAGCACCTGGTGTTGGAGAAGCCGCTGGCCACCGACGAGCGCGGAGCGCGGAAGATCGCCGACGCGGTGCGGGAGTCCGGGGTGGCGGCGTTGATGATGCTGACCCGGCGGTTCGACCCCGAGGTGGGGCGGTGGCTGTCCGGGCTGCGCAGCACGGACGGCTGGCGCGGTGGTACCGGGCGCTGGCTGGCGGGCGGGTTGCTCGGCGGCGACTACGCGGCGTCGCCGTGGCGGCAGGAGACCGCCGGCGCGCTGATCGACGCGGGCCCGCACGCCATCGACCTGCTGGAGGCCGCGCTCGGCGACGTCGACCGGGTGCCCTACGCGCACCGCAGCGGTGACGACCTGTGGCAGATCGTGTTCGGCCACGTCGGCGGCGCGACGAGCACGCTCACGCTGTCGCTGCGCGTGCCGGTCCAGCCCGCTGTCGTCGACTTCTCCGTGTACGGCGTGCGCGGCCAGTCGCAGCTGGGCGGGCGGCGCACCGCCGCTCGGGAGTGCTACGCGCGCATGCTGGACGACTTCCTCGCCATGATCCACGACGGCGAGACCCACCACCCGTGCGACGTCAGCCGCGGGCTGCACCTCCAGCGCGTCCTGTCCGACGTGCTCGCCGCCGCCTGAACCGTCCTGGTCAGGCGGTCAGTGCTGCTGGCCGGAGTAGCCCTGGTTGCCGACCGGGGCGCTGATCGGCGGGAAGCTGCCGGTGCTGGTGCCGGGCATGGTCGACGTCCAGGCGTCCTGGGTCGGACGCGACGACTGCCTGCGCGGGGCCGAGCGGTCCTGCTCGCGGTGGGCGAGTTCCTCGTGCAGCTTGCGCAGCAGGTTGCGCTCCCGGTCGGTCAGCTTGGCGTCGACGGCCGGGGGCACGCGCATCGAGCCGTCCTCGCCCTTGGACTCCGCCTGCGCGGTGGCCGGTCGCGCCGCCGCGGGCTCCTCCTCGGGTTCGGGTTCGGGCGCCGGTTCCGGCTCTGGCGGCGGGGCCGCCTCCTGCGCGGGGACCTCGGGAGCCGGGGCGGACACCTCCGGCGCGGCGGGCGCGGGCTCGGCCCGGGCCGCCGGCGGCTCGCCGCCCAGGCTCACCCGCTGAGCCGCGGCGAGCGCGTCGCGGTGGTACCCGGGCAGGTCGGTGCCGCTGGTGAAGACGTCGACGGAGCAGTCGACCCCTGCCCGGCGCAGCGCCTCGATGAGTTGCAGGCCCACGGCCGAGGCGGAACCGTCGGAGCCGACCTCGGCGAGCAGCACCCGGCGCGGCACAGCTCGGTAGCTCGCGCCGGCCGGTGTGGTCCGGGTGACCGACCACAGGCCGTGCACTCCCGCGAGCCGGGAGGTGACCGGAGCCAGCGCGGCGACCAGGTCACCGCCGTCCTCCTCGGGCTCGGCGAAGCGGTGTTCCTCGGCGGGCACCGCGTCGACGACGTGCAGCCGGTCGGCGAGGCTGTGCGGGGAGCGGGTGTCGTCCAGCACCCGGCGCAGGTGGTACTGCTCGGTCGAGGACACCGGGATCCGACCCGCGAGCAGGCAGCCGGTGAGGAACTCGGCCGCCGCGTCGAGCCGGCCGGTGCCGAGCAGTTCGCGGGTCGTGTTGACCGCGTCGTCGTCGACCCTGCCGGTCATGGCCAGCAGCAGGGTCTGCAGCCGGTCGGCGGGGCCGGTGCCTTCGGCGATGTCCACCACGCTTGACTCCTTCACGGATTCGCACCGCTGAAGCCGCGGTGTCCCACGAGTTCGTCGGCCCCGGTGCACACCAGCACCGACTCGGCGAGCGCGGCCCGGTGGTACGGGGTGGGGTCCAGTTCGGAGGGGATCACTTCGACGCAGGGTTCGGCGTCGCCCAGCGCCCGGAGCACCCGTTGGATCTCCCCGGTCAGGGCGATGACGTCGGCGGACGCGGTGACCAGCACGACCCGTTTGGCGCGGCCGCCGTCGTCGCGTCGCCAGCTGCTGCGGACCTCGCCCACACCCGGTCGGCCCCGCAACGTGGCGCCGAGGACCAGCAGCTCGGAGTCGGTGCGCCCGTCGGTCGCCGAACCCGGGCTGAAGGCGTGGTCGGCGGCGGGTCGGTCGGCGGGCGGGATCGCGTCCACGACGGACCGGTCGGCGCCCAGCGGCAGCAGCGCCTCCGCCAGCAGCCGGTGGTCGGCGTCGTCGAGCGGGATGCGTTCCCGCAGCAGGGTGGCGGGCAGCGACCGGGCGAGCACGTCCGCGGCGCCGCCGGCGAGCCAGTCCCGGTAGCGCCACAGGAATCGATCGGGCAACCGGCCGGCGAGTCGTAGTAGCAGTTCGTGGCACAGCTGATCGTTTTCCGGCACCGCCACGTCGGCCCCTTCCCGGTGTCGTGCTCCCTCGTGCGGGGTGTCCCGCAGCCGCTGCCCCTCCGGGCGCACCCGTCCAGGTGAACTCTGGACGCGACTGCTCGACCGATCAACCCCCATTGGTCGTGCTATTGGCTACGCCCTGGAATCGTGTCCACCTGTTCGGACTATCGTGATCATGAAAAGTCCGGACAGGTGTGATCGCAGCGTACTTGCCGGTGGTGCAGCCGCGTGCGCTGCCGTCGAAATCCGCCACGGCAGCAACGCGGCGCCGCCCGATTCGGACGGCGCCGCGCAATTGTGAAACCTATTCACTCAACTTCGACGACCAGCTCGACCTCGACCGGAGCGCCGAGCGGCAGCTCGGCCACGCCGACCGCGGAGCGCGCGTGCTGGCCCGCCTCGCCGAAGATCTCCCCGAGGAGCTCGGACGCGCCGTTGATCACCCCGGGCTGCCCGCCGAAGCCCTCGGCCGACGCGACGTACCCGACGACCTTGACGACCCGGACCACGGAGTCCAGCCCCACCAGCGCGTCCACCGCCGCGAGAGCGTTGAGCGCGCACGCCCGGGCGCAGCCCTTGGCCTCCTCGGCGCTCACGCTGCCGCCGACCTTGCCGGTCGCGGCCAGCTCGCCGTTCACGAACGGCACCTGGCCCGAGGTGTGGACGTGCGAACCGCTGCGCACCGCGGGCACGTAGGCCGCCACCGGGGCGGCCACGGCGGGCAGCTCGACACCGATCTCCGCCAGGCGGTCGGTCCACCTGCCCATGTCAGCCTTCCTTCGGACGCTTCATGTAGGCCACCATCTGCTCGCCGGTCGGCCCCGGCAGGACGGCGACCAGCTCCCAGCCGTCCTCGCCCCACTGGTCGAGGATCTGCTTGGTCGCGTGGCTCAACAACGGCACGGTCGAGTACTCCCACTTCTGCATGGCCGTCAGCTTAGGAGACCCCCGGGCGGAACGGATCGAACCGGACCCCGGCTCCCCGACCGACCCCTCGCGGGCGACCCGACGGACTTACGCTGATCGCGTGAGGCGACGAGCGGGGAGCTGATCGTGTGAGCGATGGGGACGCCGAACTCAACCAGGCACGGCTGCACGTCGTCACCGGCAAGGGCGGCACCGGCAAGACGACGGTCGCCGCCGCCCTGGCGCTCGCCCTGGCGACCGGCGGCCACCGGGTGCTGCTGATCGAGGTGGAGGGCAGGCAGGGCATCGCGCAGCTGTTCGACACCGCACCGCTGCCCTACTCCGAGGAGTGGATCGCCGCGGCGCCCGGCGGTGGCGAGCTCCGCGCGCTGGCCATCGACGCCGAAGCCGCGCTGCTGGAGTACCTGTCGATGTTCTACAACCTCGGCTTCGCCGGGCGGACGCTGCGCCGGATGGGCGCCATCGAGTTCGCCACCACGCTGGCGCCCGGCCTCCGGGACGTGCTGTTCACCGGCAAGATCAAGGAGTGCGTGACGCGCACCGACGAGCGCGGCCGGTACGTCTACGACGCGGTGGTCGTCGACGCTCCACCCACCGGCCGCGTGGTGAAGTTCCTCGACGTCACGCGGGCCATGGCCGATCTGGCGAAGGTCGGCCCGATCCGGGAGCACAGCGACGGCGTGGTGCGCCTGGTGCACTCCGACGCCACGGTCGTGCACCTGGTGACGCTGCTGGAGGAACTGCCGGTCCGGGAGACGTTGGAGGCCGTGGCCGAGCTCGACGCCGCGGACCTGCGCCCCGGCGGGGTGGTGTGCAACCGGGTCCGACCGGACCGGCTGCCCGCGCGCTCGGTCGCCGCGGCCGCCGACGGGCGGGTCGACGCGGGCCGCATCCGCGCCGGGCTGGCCGACGCCGGCCTGCAGGTCGACGACGACACCCTCGACGGCCTGGTGGCCGAGACCGTCGAGCACGCCGTGCGCACCCGTGCCGAGCAGGAGGCGCGGCGGCAGCTCGCCGAGACCGACCTGCCCACGTTGTCGCTGCCGGAACTCACCGGCATCGACGTCGCGGAGCTGTACGAACTGGCCGAGATCCTCACCGACCACGGCATCCGGAGCCCCCGATGAGCGAACCGGTCCGACCTGCCCAGATCGACGTCGACGCGCTGCTGGACGATCCAGCCGCGCGGATCGTGATCTGCTGCGGCTCCGGCGGTGTGGGCAAGACGACCACCGCCGCGGCGCTGGCGCTGCGCGCCGCCGAGCGCGGGCGCAAGGCGGTGGTGCTCACCATCGACCCGGCGCGGCGGCTCGCGCAGGCGCTGGGCCTGCCCGAACTCGGCAACCAGCCGCGGCGGGTGGAGCTGCCGGGCTTCGAGCCAGCCGGGGACCTGAGCGCGATGATGCTGGACATGCGCCGCACCTTCGACGACATGGTGCTCGCGCACGCCGGCCGGGAACGCGCCGAGCAGATCCTCAACAACCCGTTCTACAAGACGATCTCCACCTCGTTCTCCGGCACGCAGGAGTACATGGCGATGGAGAAGCTGGGGCAGCTGTCGGCCACCGGGAGCTGGGACCTCATCATCGTCGACACCCCGCCGAGCCGGTCAGCGCTGGACTTCCTGGACGCGCCGCAGCGGCTGTCCACGGTCCTGGACGGCCGGTTGATCAAGATGCTGTCCAGCCCGGCCCGGGTCGGCGGCAAGGGACTGCGCAAGCTGGTCGGAGCCGGGTTCGGCATCTTCGCCAAGGCGGTGTCGACGATCATCGGCGGCCAGCTGCTGGCCGACGCCTCGACGTTCGTGCAGGCCTTCGACTCGACCTTCGGCGGGTTCCGGGAACGCGCCGAGCAGACCTACCGGCTGCTGCGCTCACCGGGCACGTCGTTCCTGGTCGTGGCCGCACCCGAACCGGACGCGCTGCGGGAGGCGTCCTACTTCGTGGAGCGGCTCGCCGGGGAGCGGATGCCGCTGGCCGGGTTGGTCGCGAACCGGACGCACCCGGTCTTCGCCGGGCTGGCCGGGGCCAGGGCAGCGGCCACGGCCGAGGAGATCGAGTCCGGTGGTGCGGCCCCGCTGGCGGCCGCGGTGCTGCGGGTGCACGCCGACCGCGTCGCGGTGGCCGAACGGGAGAAGCGGCTGCTGGCCCGGTTCACCCGGGCGCACCCGGAGGTGCCGCTGGTCGGGGTTCCGGCACTGCCCTCGGACGTGCACGACCTCGAAGGGCTCCGGGAGATCGGCCGGCGGTTGGCCGGTGAATAGCCGGTGCCCGGACCGGCCAAATGCGCAGGCTGCAAATGGGCGATCCGGGCACCGGACGGACTTCACCGAAATGGTGCAGCTTCAGCTGACCTGGTAGTCCTGGAAATCGGCATATTCCTGCCGGGCGGCCTCCAGCAATTCACGCCAGTTGCGGACATCGGGACGCCGACGCAGCAACGCGCGCCGCTCCCGTTCCGTCATTCCGCCCCAGACACCGAATTCGATCTTGTTGTCGAGCGCTTCACCCAAGCACTCGGTACGGACCGGGCAACCGAAGCAGATCATGCGCGCCTTGCGCTGCTCGGCCCCGCGGACGAACAACTGGTCCGGATTCTGGTCGCGGCACGCCGCGCGAACCCGCCAGTCCCCCTGCTCGAACATCAAAGCTCCCCCAGCTCCTCACTGGATCGTCGGCGACTGTTCTCGTCCGGAGCCCCCCGGCACCGGATGCCGCGGCCGATTGGCCGCAACAGTGCTGTCGCTGGACGTGGACGCACTTTAGAGCCCGCTGGTTCCACAACCAAACAACGGTTGTCGCTCCGTTATCTTTGAAGCTCATCACATCGGGCGGATCTCCTGCGTGACACTCCGTCACCACGAGCGGCGGTTTTACGCTGGCGAAGTGCGGGTGCGAGATGGGGTGCTGAAACTTTTCGGCCTGTGTGTGCTGGCCGGCGTCCTGGTAGCCGGCATGCTGTTCCCGGTCGCGGGGTCACTCGGAGTGGTCTCCAACCGCGCCGGCGACGCGGTGAACAGCATTTCCGCGGAGCTGATGACGCAGGACCCACCACTTGTGACGACAATCACAGATCGCTACGGAAAACCGGTGGCGTACCTGTTCGACCAGAACCGGACGCCCGCGGCGCCGGACCAGATCGCCGACACGATGAAGGCCGCGATCGTCGCGATCGAGGACCGCCGCTTCTTCGACCACCAGGGCGTCGACTGGGCGGGCACGCTGCGCGCCGCGGTCACCAACCAGGTCTCCGGCGGCATCGCGCAGGGCGGGTCCACGCTCACCCAGCAGTACGTGAAGAACTACCTGGTGCACGTGGTCGCCGCCAACGACCCGGTCAAGCAGGCCAAGGCCATCGAGCAGACCCCGGCGCGCAAGCTGCGGGAGATCCGGATCGCGTTGCAGCTGGAGAAGCAGCTGGGCAAGGAGGAGATCCTGGCCCGCTACCTCAACGTCGTGCCGTTCGGGAACCAGGCGTACGGCGTGGCGGCCGCCGCGCGGACCTACTTCAACACCACGCCCGACAAGCTGACCATCGCGCAGGCCGCGTTGCTGGCGGGCATGGTCAACAGCCCCAGCGCGCTGAACCCCGAGAACAACCCCGGGGAGGCGCTGACCCGGCGCAACCTGGTGATCCAGGCGATGGAGGACCAGCACCGGATCACCCACCAGGCGGCCGAGGACGCGCGCCGCGCCCCGCTGGGCCTCGCCCACCCGCTCGGCTCCATCCCCAACGGCTGCGTCGGCGCGGGCCCGTCCGACGGGTTCTTCTGCCGCTACGTGACCGACTACCTGGAACGCGCCGGGTTCTCCGAGGAGCAGCTCAAGCGCGGCGGCTACACGATCCGCACCACGCTGGACCCCAAGGCCACCGGCGCCGCCAAGCAGGCCGCCGAGCGCGGCGTCCCGAAGACGACCAAGGGCATCGCCAACGTCATGAGCGTGGTCGAACCGGGGCGGGACAAGCACCGCGTGCGGGCGCTGGTAGCCAACCGCGACTTCGGCAACGACGCGAGCAAGGGTCAGACCGCGTACGCGCTGCCCAGCGGTATCGCCAAGTTCGGCGCCGGGTCGATCTACAAGGTCTTCACCTCGGCGGCGGCGCTGGAGAAGGGCATGGGGATCTACAACACGGTCCAGGCGCCCGCCACCTACAGCTCGACGGTGTTCAAGAACGGCACCCGGCCCTACACCGTGGGCAACGCCGAAGGCGTCAGCCCCGGCCCGCGCACCCTGCAGAAAGCCCTCGCGACCTCGCCGAACACCGCGTTCGTCGCCCTGGAGGAACGGGTGGGGCTGGCGCCGACCGTCGACATGGCGGTGCGGCTCGGGATGCGGCAGACGCTGGTCGGCGCGAACGCCAGCGGCGACCCGCTGTCGCCGAACGGCGCCAACGGCCCGTCGCAGGCCGATCTGGTCAAGCAGCGCAACATCGGCGCGTTCACGCTCGGCTACGCGCCCACCAGTCCGCTGGAGCTGAGCAACGTCGCCGCCACCCTGATGAGCGGCGGGGTGTGGTGCCCGCCCACCCCGATCGAGCAGATCCAGGACCGCAACGGCAACCCGGTGTCGATCACCGAGGACCCGTGCGAGCAGGTGGTGGACAAGCCCCTCGCCGACACCCTCACGGTCGGCATGAGCCAGGACGACCAGGCCGGGGGCACCGCCTACGCGGCCGCCAACGGAGCGGGCTGGAACCGCCCGCTGGCGTCCAAGACCGGAACCACCGAGGCGCACCAGTCCGCCGGGTTCCTCGGCGCCACGCCGCAGTTCGCCGGGGCGGTGCTGACCTTCAGCGACGGCACCTCGCCGCAGGGCATCTGCGACAGCGATCCGCCGCGGCTGTGCGGTGCCAACGGCGGCAACATCTACGGCGGCAAGGTGCCCGCGCGCACCTTCTTCGACGCGATGAAGGTCATCCACGAGGGTCTGCCGGTGCTCCCGCTGCCCGCGACCTCGGACCGGTACGCCAACGGCGGGCACGACGTGCAGGTGCCCAACGTCGTCGGCCTGGACGCGGGATCGGCCACCGACAAGCTCCAGAAGGCCGGGTACAAGGTCGAGCAGCGGTCGGTGAACAGCCAGCGGCGGCAGGGCACGGTGACCAGCCAGACCCCGCGCGGCGTCGCGCTGCCCGGCGAGACGGTCACGCTCTCGGTGAGCACCGGGTACGTGCCGCCGCCCTCGGTGCAGCCGCCCCCGCCGAAGCCGCCCGCGCAGGGCGGCGAGCAGCCGCGACCACCCGGCATCCCACCCGGCGTGTTCCCACCGTGACCAGTGCGCGGGCTTCCCCCGAGGGGAGCCCGCGCTTCGCTTCTCACGGGCTCGGTCCGCCGGTGCGGGGCGGCCATAGACTCGACGGACGTGACGAGCATGCAGACAGGTGGCACCACGCGGCGGGCCCGGTCGCGGTACCGGTTGCTCCAGGTGCGGGCGGTGGAGCGGATCACCCCGCGCATGGTGCGCGTCACGCTCGGGGGCGAGGAGCTGGCCGACTTCACCAGCAACGGCAGCGACCAGCGGATCAAGCTGTGCCTGCCGCAGCCCGGGCAGCCGATGCCGCTGGGCCGCACCCGGGCCGAGGTCTTCGCGCTGCCGCGCGAGCAGCAACCGCTCCAGCGGACCTACACGGTGCGCTGGTTCGACCCGCGGCGGCAGGAGCTCGCGATCGACTTCGTGGTGCACGACCACGACGGGCCCGGCAGCACCTGGGCGGCGAACGCCGAGGTCGGGGGCCGGATCGTCACCATCGGCCCGAGCCCGGCCTACCAGCCGCAGCCCGACGCCGATCCGCTCGTGCTGGTCGGCGACGAGACCGCGCTGCCCGCCATGTCGGCGATCCTGGAGGAGCTGCCGGCGGGGACCCGCGTCCGGGTGTTCGCCGAGGTCGCCGACGCCGCCGAGGAGCAGGACGTGCGCACGGACGCGGACGTCACCTGGACCTGGCTGCACCGCGACGGCGTCCCGGCGGGCGCGAGCGCCCTGCTCGTCGACGCGGTGCGCGCGGCCGACCTCGGACCGAACCCGCACGTGTGGGTCGGTGCGGAGGCCGACGCGGTGCACGAGCTGCGCGAGCACTGCCAACGCGCGCTGGGCCTGGAACGCCGCCGGCTGTACGCGCTCGCGTACTGGCGCCGCGGCGACACCGGGCGGTGACGAGGCGTCAGGCGGACAGTTCGGCCTTGACCAGGGCGGCGACCCGGGAGCCCTCGGCGCGGCCGGCGACCTTGGCGTTGACCGCCTTCATGACCTGGCCCATCTGCTTCATCCCGGGCTTCTCGCCCAGTTCGGCGGAGACCTCGGCGACGACGTCGCGGACCAGCTGGGCTAGTTCGTCCTCGCCGAGCGGCTGCGGCAGGTAGCGGCGCAGGATCTCCGCCTCGCCGCGCTCGGCGTCGGCCTGCTCGGCGCGACCGGCCGACTCGAACGCCTCGGCCGCCTCGTCGCGCTTCTTGGCCTCCTTGCTCAGGACCTTCTGCACCTCCTCGTCGGTGAGTTCACGCGCCTGCTTGCCCGCGACCTCCTCCTTGCCGACGGCGGCCAGGGCCATCCGCAGGACTCCGGTGACGGTGGTGTCGCGTTCCTTCATCGCGGCGGACAGGTCCGCGCGCAGCTTGTCCTTGAGCTCGGCCATGAGGTGATTATCCCGCCGCGCCCCGACGGCGGTGCGCGGGCAGCGAGCCACCCCGCTCGGCCCGCCCGTAGGGTGGGTGGGGTGAAGACGTTGGGGCGGACTCTGCTCACCGCCGGCGCGCTGGGCGCCGGGACGATCGCTTACTCGGCCGGGATCGAACGGCGGCACTGGACGCTGCGGCAGGCCACGCTGCCGGTGCTCGCCGCGGACGCGCCTCCGCTGCGGGTGCTGCACGTCTCGGACCTGCACATGATGCCGAACCAGCGCTCGAAGCAGCGGTGGGTGGCGGCGCTGGACGAGCTGGAACCCGACCTGGTGGTCAACACCGGCGACAACCTGGCGCACCCGCAGGCCGTTCCGGCCGCGCTGCGCGCACTGGGTCCGCTGCTGGACCGGCCGGGCGTGTTCGTGTTCGGCAGCAACGACTACTACGGCCCGAAGCCGAAGAACCCGGCCCGCTACCTGCTGCCCGCGTCGAAGACCAAGCGCATCCACGGGACCCCGCTGCCGTGGCGGGACCTGCGGGCCGCCATGACCGAACGCGGCTGGGTGGACGCGACGCACCAGCGGCACGAGCTGGAGGTGTCCGGCGTCCGGATCCACGTGGCCGGGCTGGACGACCCGCACCTGCACCGCGACCGCTACGACACCATCGCGGGCGCTCCCCCGGCGGACGCGCAGCTCTCGTTGGGCGTCACGCACTCGCCCGAGCCCCGGGTGCTGGACGCGTTCGCGGAGGACGACTACGACCTGGTGCTCGCCGGGCACACGCACGGCGGCCAGCTGCGGCTGCCGTTCTACGGGGCGCTGGTGACCAACTGCGACCTGGACCGCGGGCGGGCGCGGGGCGCGTCCACCTGGGGCGAGCGGATGCACCTGCACGTGTCGGCCGGGCTGGGCACCTCGCCGTACGCGCCGGTGCGCTTCGCGTGCCCGCCGGAGGCGACCTTGCTGACCCTGCTGCCCCGGACCGAAAATGGCGTCCCCACCAGCGAAAACGCGATGAGCGGGACCCCCTTCGGAGGCGCTGGGGACGTCCGCTAGACTATCTTCCGGCGGTCGGACGAGAGCCCGAGATGTTCACCGCCGCGAGATCGGGGTGTGGCGCAGCTTGGGAGCGCGCTTCGTTCGGGTCGAAGAGGTCGTGGGTTCAAATCCCGCCACCCCGACAGGCGAGAGGGCCTGGTCGGAACTTCGCGAGGAGTTCCGACCAGGCCCTTTCTTCGTGTCCACCGACCCGGTTCCACCAGCGGGTTCGGGAGAACGGACCGGCGATCACCAGTGACCTTCGCCCCTTCAGAACGGCTGCGGCGGCGACCGACAGTGGGGCGTGCGCTGCGGTGGCCTCTGCGGCCCCCAGCGCTCAGGCGGAGATCCACTACCACGGAGGAGCCGTCCGATGCCGTTCATCGACATCAAGGTCATCGCAGGGGTGTTCAGCGCCGAGGAGAAGCGGAAGCTGGTCGAAAGCGTCTCCGAAGCGGTGATCGCCGTGGAGGGTGAAGCACTGCGTCCGTCGACGCACGTCGTGATCACCGAGACGCCCAGCGGCGCGTGGGCGATCGGCGGCAGGGCGTTGACAGCCGAGGACGTCCAGGCGAAGCGCGAGGGTGCCGCGGCTGGTTGAGGCCCCACCGGTTCAGCGGGAAGCCGGTGCGCTCCGGTCCGCGCCGTCGGTCTTTCCCGGGCGGCGCGGGGTGCCCGCGATCAGGCAGGATCGGAAGCGTGAGCACCTACCCTGAGGCCAGGATTCCCGAGAAGCTGTTCGACGATCCGGAACGCGAGGCGCGCTGGCAGGCGCGGTTCCGGGCACCGCGCGTGTCGCTGCCGGACTGGGCGCGGGACGCGTCGGACCGCAGCCTGTACCTGTCGAACTCCAGCGGCACGTGGGAGATCTACGCGTGGGACCGCGCCGCGGACACCCACCGCCGGGTCACCGAGCGTCCACAAGGGACTTTCCACGGGACGTTGTCCGCGGACGGCGAGCACATCTGGTGGTTCGACGACACCGACGGCGACGAGTTCGGCAGCTGGGTCGTGGAGCCGTTCCACCCCGGCGAGTCGCGGCCCGCGCTGCCCGGCACGCACCCGGGCTACCCGGCCGGGCTGGAACTCGGCAGTTCGGTCGTCGGCCTGGGCATGTCCACCGACGACGGCGTCACGGTGTGGGTGGCCACCGATGGGGGCCCGCCGCAGGTGCTCTACCAGCACGAGCAGGACGGCGGGGTGTCCGCGATGTCGCGGGACGAGTCGATGCTGGTGATCTCGCACTCCGAGCACGGCGACAGCCGCCACCCCGCCCTGCGGGTGCTGCGCGTCGACGGCTCCGAGGTCGCCGAGAAGTGGGACGGACCGGGCAAGGGGCTGGACGCGCTGGAGTTCGCGCCCGTCCCGGGCGACCCGCGGCTGCTGGTGCTGCACGAGCGGCGCGGGCGCGAGGAGCTGCTTATCTGGGACGTCGAGGCGGACACCGAGACCGAGATCGTGCTGGACCTGCCCGGGGAGGTCTCGGCCGACTGGTTCCCGGACGGCACGGCGCTGCTGATCGCGCACACCCACCACGCGCGGACCACGATGCACCGCTACGACCTCGCGACCGGCGAGCTCACCGGCCTGCCCACCCCGCCCGGCACGGTCGTCGGCGCGTCGGTGCGCCCGGACCACTCGGTGGAGTACGTGTGGTCGTCGGCGGCGACGCCGTCGCTGGTGCGCACGGTTTCGCGGGAGGGCGACGACCGGGTGCTGCTCACGCCGCCCGGTGAGCGGGCGCCCGGTTCGGAGGCCGTCGAGGACGTGTTCGTCGAGCTGCCGTACGGGCCGAACGACACGGTGCACGCGCTGGTGGCGCGGCCGGCGGACGCCGGACCGGGACCGCTGCCGACCGTGTTCAACCTGCACGGCGGCCCGCACGCGGCCGACGAGGACCGGTTCTCCGCCTACCGGGCGGCCTGGTTGGACGCCGGATTCGCGGTGGTCGAGATCAACTACCGCGGTTCGACCGGGTACGGGTCGAAGTGGCGGGACGCGATCGAGGGCCGTCCGGGGCTGACCGAGCTGGAAGACGTCGCGCACGTGCACGACTGGGCGGTCAAGGAAGGGCTGACCACCCCGGCGCTCAGCGTCGTCGCGGGCGCGTCGTGGGGCGGTTACCTGACGCTGCTGGCGCTGGGCACCCAGCCGGAGCGGTGGGCCGCGGGCGTCGCGGGCGTGCCGGTCGCGGACTACGTCACGGCCTACGCCGACGAGATGGAGCCGCTGCGCGCCTACGACCGGGCGCTGTTCGGCGGTTCGCCGCAGGACGTGCCGGACGTGTACCGCGACTCCTCGCCGCTGACCTACGTCGACCAGGTGCGCGCCCCGGTGCTGGTGCTGGCCGGGGACAACGACCCGCGCTGCCCGCTCCAGCAGATCCTCAACTACCTGGACCGGCTCGGTGCGCGGGAGATCCCGTTCGAGTTCTACCGCTACGACGCCGGGCACGGCTCGCTCGTGGTCGCCGAGACCCTCCGGCAGGTGGCGGCGGAGATCCACTTCGCCCGCCGCGCGGTGGGCCTGGGCTGAGTCGTCGCGGTTCCGCGCGGACGTCGGTGCCGCGCGGAACCGCTTCGGCGCTCAGAGGGTGTCCGAGCGGACGACGTCGAGGTTGTGGAAGGTGGGCGTCTCGTCGCAGAGGGCGCGCATCCTGCCGGAGATCTCGTCGGTTTCGGGTAGCCGCGAGTTGCGCATGGCCTCCTCGTACGACGGGAACTCGACGAACTCGTAGTAGGTGTCCGGCCGCTCGTGGTCCCGCGTGAGGACCGCGCGGGTGGCGGTGCGCTTGCCGCCGGTGGCGTCCTCCCACTCGTCCAGCAGGTGGTTCAGCTCCGCGCCCTTGCCGGTGTGGAACTCGATGAGCTGGACGAACTTCATGCCGTCCGCCGCACCCTCGTCCACCAGGAGCTGCCGGATCGTCTCGCGCAGCTCCGGGGTGTCCTCGTGCCGGTGCACCGCCACCGCGTGCTGGGCGGCGGCCTCGACCACTTCGTCCTCCTCCCCGGCGAGCATCAGCGTGCAGCCGATCTCGCTGGGGTACTTGCGGCAGTCCACGACTTTCCTGGTCATGGCTTCCCTCCTGGGATCTCGGTGCCGCGCAGCCACGCCAGTTCCTGCCGGTAGCGCTGGTCGGGGTGGGTCGCCACGCCCTGGACCAGCGGTGCCCGCGCGTAGCACGGCGGCCAGTACCAGTCGAGGCGGCGCATGACGAGTCCGACCAGCTGCCAGTTCGCCACCACCTCGACGTTGAGGCGGCAGTGGCGGGTCCCGTGCAGCATGCGCTGGGCCTGGTCCTGCGCCTGGCCGATGACGCCGGGTGCCCGTGCGTGTTCGAGGAAGAGCACGTGCCCGTTCCGGCCGAGCACGCGGGCGATCTCGCGGGCCGCGCGGCAGGGGTCCGGTGTGGCGCACAGCGCGAACCGGCAGATCACGACGTCGAAGGCACCGGCCGGGAACGGCAGCCGCTCCAGGCCGGTGTCGACGAACTCGGCGCCGGGCGGCGGTTCCGCGAGCAACCGGGCGTCCGCGGCCACCAGCGCCAGCGAGCCGAGGTTCCGGTAGCAGAGCAGGTCGTCCGGCTGGTAGGCGCCGATGTCCAGGACGCGACCCCCGGCGTGCCTGCGCGCCAGGGTCCGGAACCGCGTCAGGACCTCGTCCGGCGCCTCCGAACCCGCGCGCTTGTAGTGGCACGTCAACGTGCCCATTGGCGAAGCATCCGCCCCGTCGCCGCCGGGCGGACAGAGCATTCCGGCCCGTTGCTCCGATCCGGTCATCAATGGCGCGACCGGTGTGCGAAGTCGCGAGAATCGGTGCGATTTCGCGCAATTGGCGTCACAGGGAGGCGGGATGGGCATCAATCGGCGCGGGTTCCTCGGCGCGGTGGCGGCGGGTGGCGCGGTGCTGGGCGTGGTCGGCGGGGGCAACCGCGTGCTGGCCGAGGCGGGACCGGGCGGGCTGACCGTGCGCGGTGACGAGTTCCTGCTCGACGGCGAGCCGTTCCGGATCCTCGCCGGGGAGATGCACTACTTCCGGACGCACCCGGACCAGTGGCGGGACCGGCTGGACCGGATGCGGGCGCTGGGGCTCAACACCGTCGACACCTACGTCGCCTGGAACTTCCACGAACCCCGGCGCGGCGAGGTCGACTTCTCCGGCTGGCGCGACGTGGTGCGGTTCGTGGAGACCGCGGCGGAGGCGGGGCTGAAGGTGACCGTGCGCCCCGGCCCGTACATCTGCGCCGAGTGGGACTTCGGCGGGCTGCCCGCCTGGCTGCTCGCCGACCGGACGATGCCGCTGCGCTGCGACGAACCGCCCTACCGCGAGCTGGTCGACGAGTGGTTCGGCACGCTGCTGCCGAAGCTCACGCCGTTGCAGGCCACCCGGGGCGGGCCGATCATCGCGTTCCAGGTGGAGAACGAGTACGGCAGCTACGGCGACGACCTGGCCCACCTGGAGCACCTGCGGAACACGTTGCGCGGCAACGGGATCGACAGCTTGCTGTACTGCTCCAACGGCCCGTCGGAGTGGATGCTGCGCGGCGGGAACCTGCCGGACGAGCTGGCGACGGTGAACTTCAGCGGCGACCCGACCGAACCGTTCGCCGCGCTGCGCCGCTACCAGCCGCGCGGGCCGCTGTGGTGCACCGAGTACTGGGACGGCTGGTTCGACCACTGGGGCGAGCAGCACAACACCACCGACCCGGCCGAGACCGCCGCGAACATCGACCGGATGCTGGCCGCCGGGGCGTCGGTCTCGCTGTACATGGCGGTCGGCGGCACGAACTTCGAGTGGTGGGCCGGGGCCAACCACGACGACGCCAAGGACCGCTACCAGCCGACCGTCACCAGCTACGACTACGACGCCCCGATCGGCGAGGCCGGCGAACTCACCGAGAAGTTCCACCGCATCCGCGAGGTCATCGGACGCCACGAACCGCTGCCGGACGTGCCGCTGCCCGCGCGCCCGCCGCGCCTGGCGCCGCAGACCGCGCAGCCGATCGGATCGGTGGGCCTGCTCGACTCGCTCGACGTGCTGAGCAAGCCGGTGCGCCGGACGACACCGGTGCACATGGAGGCGCTGGGCCAGCCGCACGGCCTGATCCACTACCGCACCGAGATCCGCGGTCCGCGCGAAACCGCCGGCGTGCGGGTGGAAGGTCTGGCCGACCGCGCGCTGGTCTTCGCCGACGGCACACCGCTGGGCACCCTCGACCGCAACGACCCGAAGGGCTCGGTCCAGGTGCCGGTGCCCGGCGACTCGGTGCGGCTGGACCTGCTGGTCGACACGGGCGGACGGATCAACTACGGGCACCGGCTGGCCGACGCGAAGGGCGTCACCGACCGCGTGCTGCACGGTTCCCAGGCCCTGTTCGGCTGGGAGATCCGCCCGCTGCCGCTGGACGACCTGTCGCCGCTGCGGTTCCGACCGGGCGCCGCCCCGGCCGGACCGGCGTTCCACCGCGCGACGCTGCGGATCGCCGACCCGGCCGACGGCTTCCTCGCACTGCCGGGCTGGGAGAAGGGTCTGGTGTGGCTCAACGGCTTCCTGCTCGGCCGCTACTGGAACCTCGGCCCGCAGCGCACCCTCCACGCGCCGAGTCCACTGTGGAGGAAGGGCGACAACGACGTGGTCGTCCTCGAACTCCACACCCCGGGCAGGACGATCGAGCTGCGCTCGGACCCGGACCTCGGCTGAGCGCGGTCAGGCGTCGAAGCGGCCGTTCTTGACGGCGGCGAGGAAGGACGACCACTGGGTCGGGGTGGTCGTGAAGTAGCCGCCATCGGGGTCCTTGCTGTCCCGGACGGCCGCGCCGCCGGGGACGCGACCGACTTCGACGCAGGTGACTGGTTGGGACGAGTAGCTGGACTTCCGCCAGCCGATCCGGGCCACCTCGATGCAGTTGCCGTTCGGCTGGCTGTAGCTGGCCTTCTGCCAGTCACCAAGTTCCATGCATCTTCTCCAACTCATCGAGGATCTCGGCCATGAGCTTCGTCGAGTCCTTCTGGCCGAGCGCGACCGCGCGGATGCTGTCCACGGCTTTCCGGTACGCGAGTACGTCATCTTCGTCCGGCACGAACGCTCCCGAACTGAAGTGTTCGAAGTGCACGACGGACGGAGCTTCCGGGAAGTCGTACAGCACGAAGGGACCGGCGATGCCGGGATGCCAGCCGATGCGGGGCGGCACGATCTGGATGGTGATGTTCTCGCGCTCCGCCAGTTCCAGGAGATACCGGAGCTGTTCCTCCATGACCTCGGGCGTGCCGATCTTGTCTCGGAGCGCGTCTTCGCCCACCAAGGCGTGGAACACAACCGGGTCCCTGCGGGTGAGCACTTCCCGCCGAGCAAGTCGAAGAACGACGCGCTGTTCCAGCTCGTACGACGGCAAACCACTCGCCGCCGCGATCGCCCGGGCGTAATCGCCGGTTTGAAGCAGTCCGGGAAGCCCCATTGGCGCCCACTCGACGATCGAGGAGGCTGCGCGCTCGCACTCCACCGCACCCGCGAGCTGTTGCGGGATGCCGGGCATGCCCACGGTGAGCCAGTTCGGTTCGCTGGCGTGACGGGCGAGCTCGATCACGCGTTGCTTCTCGGCACCGGTGATTCCGGCAGCTGTCAGCAAGGACGCGACGTCTTCCGGTGTCGGGATGCGGCGACCGGTTTCCCAGTGCGAGACGGTGCCGTGACTCAGGCCGAGTCGTCGGCTCAGTTCTCGTCCGCTCACACCCGAGCGCTCCCGGATCGACCGAATTGCCGCTGACAGTGCGCGGGCTCGGGGCGTCACACCGTTGGTGTCTACAGGCACGAGACAGATCGTAGTCGCGGCCGAAATCCAGCCACTTCGCCTGATCGTGGAATTGATCAGTGTCTACTAGACACCGATCCTGTCTACACAAGCTGATCACTCCGTAGACATCCGACGGCTGAGATGGGAGTCCTCATGCATCCGTTCCACTGGGTTCCCGGTGATGGGGCACGGCACGCGAGCCTGGACCCGCGGCCCGAGGGCGTTTTCCTGCATCCGACCGGGGCCGAGGTGCGCACGCTGTGCGGGCTGGACGTGCTCGCGGACAACTCGCAGCTCGCGTGGTTGTGGGAGACCTGCCCCGAGTGCAACGCCGAGGCGCACCGGATCTCCGCCCGCTCGACGACTTCCAGGAGGACGCGTTGATGTTCGCCGCGTGGACCGCTCTCAGCTGCCTGATCATCGCCGTCGGCGGCGTGTTGATGCACTCGGGGACCTGGGGTTCGCGGCCGCAGCACGCCGGAGCCGGGGAAGGCGCGGTGAGCGTGTGGCAGCTCATCGCGCAGGTCGAGCAGGAGGCCCGGCAGCGGGAGCGGGGCGGTCGGCACCGGCTCCGCGAGGAACCACCACCGTCCACATCGGACATACCGGCGGAACCACCGCTGGACGCGCCGGAATGGCCGCCACCGCCGTGAGTCGTCGGCTCGGCGTCGGCCCCCGACTCCAGGACGCCGAGTCCGCATCGGTGAGGCATCGCCTCACCCCGGCCGGTCGGCGCGCGCTCCCCTCCCCCGCGCGCCGACCGGCCCGTCAGCGGCGGCCCCGGGCGATGCCCGGATTCGTCAGGGTCGCCAGCCAGGGCGGGCGGAGCCGGACGGTCGGGGCGTCGTCGGGCCCGAACAGATCTCCGGCGAAACCGGTCCGCTCCGGGCGCGGCGGGGACGCCGCTCGGCCGCCGTCGAGCACCACCACGCGGTCCGCTTCGGCGGCCAGGTCCAGGTCGTGGCTGATCAGGATCGTGGTGCGGGTGCGGGCCAGGCGGCGCAGCGGTTCGACGACCCGGCGGGTCGACGCGCGATCGAGGCCGTTGGTCGGTTCGTCCAGTACCAGCACCGGGGCGCGGCGCAGCACCGCGCGGGCGATCGACAGTCGGCGGCGCTGGCCGCCGGAGAGCAGGGCGCCGCGTTCGCCGATGACCGTGTCGTAGCCGTCCGGGAGGCGGCGGACGAACTCGTCGGCGTCCGCCTCGCGGGCCGCCGCCACGATCTCGTCGCGCGTCGCGTCCGGGGCGCCGAAAGCGATGTTGTCCGCGACCGTGCCGTGGAAGATCGCGACCTCCTGCGGGACCAGGGCGATCGAGTCGCGCACCGCGCGCAGCGGCAGGTCGCGCAGGTCGACGTCGTCGAGCAGCACGCGTCCCGCGTGCGGGTCGTAGAACCGCAGCAGCAACTTGGCCAGCGTCGACTTCCCCGCGCCGCTCGGGCCGGTGACCAGGACGAACTCGCCGGGGCGCACGTCGAGACCGAAGTCCGCCAGCGCGGGGCGGTCCGCTCCCGGGTAGCCGAAACCGACGCGCTCGAACCGGATTCCCCTGCTGCGCCGAGCCGGGAGCGACGCGCGGCCGGTGTCCGCCACCGCCGGGCGCTGGTCCATCAGCTCGATCAGCCGCTCCGAACCCGCGCGGGCCGCGGTGACCGCCATGGTGATCTGCCCCAGCTGCTGCAACGGCTGGTACAGGTAGCCGAGGTAGGCGGCGAACGCGATGAGGCCACCGATGGTGATGCGCTGCGCGGAGATCTCCCACACGCCGACACCGATGATCAGCAGCACGCAGACCGTCTCCAGCACCGTGACCACCGGGGCGTACAGCGCCGACAGGCGCGCCTCGGCCAGCTTGGCGCCGAACCAGCGCAACGACTCCCGGTGCAGCCGCTCGCCCTGGCTGCGCTGCTGGTTGCAGGACTGCACCAGCTCGACGTTGGCGATCCCCTCGGCCACCACGGAGCTGATCGCGCCGTTGGCGTCGCGCTCCTGCCGGGACGCCGTGCGGATGCGGTGCGAGAACTTCCGGGCGACCAGCCAGAAAACCGGGGCCAACAGCAGGGCCAGCAATGCCAGGTCCCAGCTCAGGTACAGCGCGGCGCCCGCGTAGAGCACCACGCTGAACAACGCCGAAACAGTTTCGAGCATCCCGGATCCGACGAGTCTTTCGACGGATTCGACGTCTCCCGACAGGCGCGCCACGAGATCACCCGTGCCGCGCCGCGCGAAGAAGTCCGGCGACAGTTCCTGAACGTGGTCGAAAACGTGCGCCCGCAGTTCCAGCAGGAATTTCTCCGCCGCCCTCGACGTCAGGTACGCACCGCCGAAGGACGCCGCGGCGCCCACCACGGCCGTGCCGAGCCAGGTCATCCCCGGCTGCCAGAACGCGGACAGCTTCCCGGTGGTCAGCGCGTCGTCGGTGAGGACCTTGAACATCCACACCGCGACCGTCTCCATCACCGCCGCGACCACGAACAACACCGCCGCGACGAGCAGTTTTCGCCGGTCTCGGTGCAGGAACGGCCAGAACCGGCGGAAGATCTCGCGCACTCCCGGTTGGGCCAACTCCGACCTCCTCGCAGAGCGGGAGGGCCCGCGGTCGAGCGGACCGCGGGCCCTCCCGGTCGATCACCGGCGCGGCGCGGGCGCCGGGAACGGCGCGGGCTTCGGGGCCGGACGGGGGTGGTGCTTCTTCTTCGGGAGCGGAAGCGGGAAAGCCATGATCATCTCCTCGAATTCGTCAGTTCGTTTCAGCGGCGCTCACCGGGGAAGGGCGGACGCGGGTGCTTCGGGGGAACCGGACGCGGGTGCTTCGGGGGCAGGGGAAGCGGGAAACCCATGTTTTCCTCCAGAGTCGGTACTTTTCGTTTCCGCCGCGGCTTTCCGCCGTCGACACCACCGAATCTAGGCAGGCCGACGGGCCGATTCGACGCGATTTCCCGCAGAGAACCCTGGAAATTCGCTGAACGTCCGCAGCCGATTCCTGAGCGCCGCGAATCGTGCGGTCACCTCGCAACGGGTTCCCAGCCGGTTCCCAGGCTCGGGGAGTATCAGGCCAGATCGAGGTCGTAGCGGAGTTCGTCCAGCTCCGCTCCCCACTGGCGCACCGGGTGCCGCTCGGCGCGGCGGAACCCGGCGTCGGTGTAGAGGCGCGCCGCGGCGTCCAGGCCGCTCACCGTCCACAGCACCACCCGCGCGAACCGCTCCCGGCGCGCGTGGTCCAGCAGGGCGCGCAGCAACCGCCGTCCCACGCCGCTGCCGCGAGCCGACGGGTCGACCAGGAACCAGCGCAGTTGAGCGACGTCGTCGCCCTCGTCGGTCAGCGCGATGGTGCCGACCACCTCGCCGTCGCGTTCGGCGAGCCACAGGCGACCGGGCTCGCGGGCGGCCGGGGCGTCGCGCGCTGCACCGAGCGCGGCGGCGAACCGGGCGAGGCCGTGGGCGACGTGGGCCTCGAAGCGCTCGTCGAAACCGTGCTCGCGCGCGTAGCACTCGCCGTGCATCGCCAGCACCGTCCCGAGGTCCCCGGGGCGGGGGCCGGTGCGGAGGTTGATCCCGACCATGGTGGGCTCCAGGGGTGAAACAACTGTTTCACCCCTACGCTAGCAGCGGGAACGGCAGGAGAACAGACATGCAAGACCGGCGGGCGGAACTGCTCGGCAAGCTCCTGGAGTACTCGGCGGACCACGGCCTGTCCGAGACGTCGCTGCGCCCGCTCGCGGCCGCGGTCGGCTCCAGCCCGCGGATGCTGCTGTACTTCTTCGGCTCCAAGGAGAACCTGATCCGCGAAGTGCACCGGCACGCCCGCCGGGTGCAGTCGCAGTTGCTCGCCGAGGCGGTGGCCGACTGCACCGACCGGACCGAGGCGCTGCGGGCCCTGTGGCGGTGGCTGAGCGATCCCGCGCACCACAACGTCATCCGGTTCTTCTTCGAGAGCTACGCGAGATCCCTGCACGCCGACAACGCGTGGGACGGGTTCGGCGAGATCAGCGTGCACGAGTGGCTGCCCCGCCTGCGGCAGGTGCTCGGGGGCTCCGACGCCGAGGCGACGCTGGTGCTCGCGGCACTGCGCGGACTGCTGCTCGACCTGCTGGCGACCGGGGAGACCGAGCGCGTCGACGCGGCCTTCGAGGCGCTGCTGCCCAGCCTGTGAGATGGCCAACGCCGCGGAATAGCCCGCCGGGGTCCGGAAGTCGTAGGTGCACGTGAGCCATCTCTTCGAACCGATCAAGATTCGCGACGTCGTCATCCGCAACCGGGCGTGGGTGTCGCCGATGTGCCAGTACTCGGCCGTCGACGGCGTGCCCAACGACTGGCACCTGGTGCACCTGGGCCGGTTCGCCGTCGGCGGCGCCGGGCTGGTCATCGTCGAGGCCAGCGGTGTCGTGCCGGAAGGCCGCATCAGCCCTGGTGACACCGGGATCTGGAACGACGAGCAGGTCGCCGCGTGGCGGCGCATCACCGACTTCGTGCACGAGCAGGGCGCGGCCACCGGCATCCAGCTCGCGCACGCCGGGCGCAAGGCGTCCACGGCCGCCCCGTGGGAGGGCGGCGCGAGCGTGCCCGAGTCCGAGGGCGGCTGGCAGACCGTCAGCTCCACCGACCAGCCGTTCGGCGACCTGACCGCGCCCCGGGCGCTGACCCGCGACGAGATCGCCGCGCTGCCCGAGCAGTGGGCCGCCGCCGCGCGCCGCGCCGACGCCGCCGGGTTCGACGTCGTCGAACTGCACTTCGCACACGGGTACCTGGCGCACCAGTTCTACTCGCCGCTGGTCAACGACCGGACCGACGAGTACGGCGGCAGCTTCGACAACCGCGTCCGGCTGCTGCTGGAGATCACCGAGGCGGTCCGCGAGGCGCTGCCCGCGGGCAAGCCGCTGTTCGCCCGGATCTCCGCGACCGACTGGGCCGAGGGCGGCTGGACCGGCGACGACTCGGTCAAGCTGGCCGGCCTGCTCGGCAGCCGGGGCGTCGACCTCGTCGACACCTCCACCGGCGGCGCCGTGCCGGACGCCGAGATCCCGGTGCGGGCCGGGTACCAGGTGCGGTTCGCCCGGCAGATCCGCTGGGAGGCCGAGGTGCCGACGGCGGCCGTCGGGTTGATCACGTCCCCGGAACAGGCCGAGGAGATCGTCTCGTCCGGCTCCGCGGACGCCGTCCTGCTCGCCCGCGAGCTGCTGCGCAACCCGAACTGGCCGCTGCACGCCGCCGACCGGTTGCGCGCCGATGACCTCTGGCCCAAGCAGTACGAGCGCGCCCGGCCTTGATTTGAGGGCTCGTCTCCGAACTCGTTTTGGGTGGCGGTGCCGGTGGCGGAACCTCAGCGGCCCGCCCGTCACCCGACCACCGCCCCCACGGAGGCGCTGCGCGCCGCTGTGCTCATCGGAGAACCCGCGGCGGTGCAGGTTGCTTGCGTACTCACCGGAAGAGGAAGCGGCTGGCGCCGCTTGTCTGGTTCTTCGGACTTGAAGTGCTGTGCTGAACATGAACGCGGCCCCTCCCGGATGGTGGGAGGGGCCGCGGTGTCGTGCGTCAGTCGGCGAGTTGGGCCTGCCACATCCAGTGGGCCTTCTCCAGGTCCCGGGCGATGGCGATGAGCAGGTCCTGGGTGACCAGGTCCGTCTTGTCGGTCTCGTCGATGCGGGCGCGCAGCCGCCGGATCACCGACTCCAGCGCGGACACGATCGCCTCGATGACCTCGCGGTCATCGCGCCAGTCCGACTCGAACTTCGGCAGCCCCGAACCCTCGGCGACCGTCGCGGCCCGGCCGTCCGGCGAGACACCGAGAGCCGCCGCGCGCTCGGCGACGTCGTCGGCGAAGCCGCGCGCCGACGAGACCAGTTCGTCGAGCTGCAGGTGCACCGACCGGAAGAACTTGCCGATGACGTTCCAGTGCGCCTGCTTGGCGACCAGGTGCAGGTCGATGAGGTCCAGCAGGGTGCCCTGCAGGACCTTGCCGGTGATCTCGCGGTCCTGATCGCTCAACGGGCTGGTGATCGGGGCCGTCTTGGATGCCGTCTTCTGGGCCATGAGCGCCTCGTCCTCCCTCATGCGTGCACGGTCCACCCGAGGGTGCTGCCACTCGACTACCCGCGCATGCCGAGGCGCTATGCCCGTCAGCGGCGGGCGAAGTCGACGACCTGGTGACCGATCGTGCGCAGCGTCGTCGCGACCTTCTCGTCGGCGCACTCGCCGCCCGGCTCGAACTGGGTCTCGGCGGAGTTGACCGCGCCGCCCAGCGGGGTCGGCCAGCCGCGCAGCGCGTGCACCACCGAGCGCAGCGCCTGGAGCGTGGTGACCGTGGCCTGCCAGCCGTAGGCGGTGCCGATGCAGCCCACCGCCCGTCCGTCCAGGTAGGGGCGCTCGTCGTGGCGCAGGTCCTCGGCGTAGTCGAGGGCGTTCTTGATCAGCCCGGAGATCGTGCCGTGGTAGCCGGGAGAGGCGAGGATCACACCGTCCGCGCGGCGCAGCGCCTCGACGAGCTCGACGGCGGCGGTGGTGCGCTCGGTCACCTGGGGGTCGTAGAACGGCAGGACGAGGTCGCTCCCGGTGATCGCGTGGACCTTCGCCCCGGCGTCGCGCGCCCCCGCCAGCGCGGCGTGCAGCGCGCGCTCGGACTGGGAGTCCGGCCGGACCGAACCTCCGATTCCCACCACGGACACCGTCATGCAACCGATCCTTCCATCGTTCCCGCCCGTCGCCCGACCACCACCCCCCACGGAGGCGCAGCCGCGCCACGGCACTACCCGTCGCCCGACCACCACCCCCCACGGAGGCGCAGCCGCGCCACGGCACTACCCGTCGCCCGACCACCACCCCCCACGGAGGCGCAGCCGCGCCACGGCACTACCCGTCGCCCGACGGAGGCAGCGGTCACGCTACGACCTGGAGCGCGGTGGAGGTCAAAACATCGAGCACTTCGCTACTTGCGGGTAACCTCAGCGTGTCCGTCGTCACCCGGGAAGGTCCACCCATGTCGAAGGCCCTCGAACTCGTGCAACCGTTCGTCGAGTCCGCCGCGGTGCGCGGCATCTTCGCCCTCCCGAGGCCGCTGCGGCGGCTCATCGCGGGCAGCCCGGTCCGGCTGGACGGCCAGGAACTGGCGCTCGACGCCCAACTGCTGCTCAAGCTGCAACGGCTCAGCGGGCAGGACCGGTTGTCCGCGTCGAGCCCGGAGCTCGCCCGGGAGGGCATGCGGCGGTCGACCAAGCTCCTCGGCCGGACCCCGCTGCCGGGCGTCGTGGTGGCCGAACGGCGCATCCCGACGCCGGACGGCCCGCTGGCCGCCCGGGTGTACCGGCCGCGGGAACTGACCGAGCCCGGCGAGCTCATGGTGTTCTTCCACGGCGGCGGCTGGGTGATCGGCGACCTCGACACCCACGACGACCTGTGCCGCTTCCTCGCCCTGCACACCGGCATCCGCGTGCTGTCGGTGGACTACCGCCTCGCGCCCGAGCACCCCTTCCCGGCCGCGTTCGACGACTGCCTCGCCGCCTACCGGTACGCGGTGGACAACGCGCGCGAGCTGGGCACCGAGCCGGGGCTGGTGTCGGTGGGCGGGGACAGCGCGGGCGGCAACCTGGCCGCCTCGGTCGCCCTGCACGCCACGCGCGCCGGACTGCCCCGGCCGAACCTGCAGTTCCTGCTCTACCCGGCGGTCGACGCCACCACGCGACGCCGCTCGCGCGAGCTGTTCGGCAACGGGCTGCTGCTCACCGAGGAGGACGTGAACTGGTTCGCCGACCGCTACCTGCCCGACGTCGACCAGCGCGCCGACCCCCGGGTGTCGGTGCTGCTGGCCGACGACCACAGTGGCCTGCCGCCCGCCTACGTCGTCACCGCCGGGTTCGACCCGCTGCGCGACGAGGGCGAGGCGTACGCGCAACGCCTCGCCGAGGCGGGCGTGCCGGTGGTCTCCCGCCGGTTCCCGGACCTGGTCCACGGTTTCGCGAACCTGCGCGCGATCGGCGGCCGGTTCCAGGAGGCGCTGTTCGAGATGGTCGGCACGCTGCGCGCATCGCTCGCCCTGCACCGGACCCCCACCTCCGACGAGGACACCGTGCCCGGCTGACCCGGCGGCCAGGACCTCGATTCCCATCTTTGAACCTGGTCACCGGCGACCATGGCAAGCGGCGAAGCCGCTTTCTCTTTCGGTGCGCGGTCTCGCAACCTGCACCGCCGCGGGTTCTCAGCGGTCGTCTCGCGAGGACAGCCCCGACGTGGTGTAGGGGGGCTACATGATGTCGGGGCTCCCGGAGCCGATGTGACCGTGGCGCGAAGCGCCTCCGTGGGGGGTGGTGGTCGGGTGACGGGCGGGCCGCTGAGGTTCCGCTCCCGGCACCGCCACGCAGAGCACCCCGAAACACTCCCTAACCGTTCAGGAGTTCCCGGAGGCGGGCAAGCAGGTCCTCGCGGTTGGCGCAACCGAGGCGCTGCTTGATCCGGCCGATGTGGTGCTCGACCGTCTTGGCCGAGATGAACAGGCGCTTGCCGACCTGCTTGTAGGTCAGGCCCGCGAGCACGAGTTCGGCGACCTCCTTCTCCCGCTCGCTGAGCACGTCGGCGCCGTCGCCGACGGCGCGGGGGCGCGGCGGCTTGCCCTGCAACGCCCGCGCGCACTCCAGGAGCCCGAGCATGGCGCGCCGGTCGGTCGTGCGGATGGCCGCCTGGCCCGCGAGGCGGGCGCCGTCCCAGGCGAGCCCGGCGGAGTGCAGCGCGCGGGCGGCCTGCTCGGCCTCGTCCTGGGCCACCTGGCCGGACAGGATGCGCAACCAGGTGCGGGCGCCGTCGGCGAGCGCAGCGGCCAGCGGGTTGTGGTCCGCGACGGCTTCCAGGTCGGACGCGTGGCGCCGCGCCACGTCCAGTTCCTCCAGCACGACCGCGGCCTGCAGGCACTTCCACGACAGCGGGGCCTTCCACAACGGCGGATTCCCCAGCCGTTCCAGGAGTTCGCGGGCTTCCTTCAGGTAGGGCGCGATCCAGTCCAGGTCGCGCAGCCGGGCGGCCGCGACGACGAACTCGCCGAGCGGCAGCAGCGTGAACAGGTCGACCGGGTGCTCGGCGGCCGCCTGCCGGGCCAGGCCGCGGGAGACCGTCAACGCGGCCATGTCGTTGTCGCGACTGGCGATCCCGGCCTGCAACGCGGTGGCGAGCAGGCGGTCGCGCGCCGCCGACTCCCCGGCTTCGGCGAGCTTGGCGCGGGCGGTGACGGTGTCGCCGCGCACCAGCGGCAGCCATGCGGCGAGCAGCTGGTGGCGGGCCCGCAGCAGCGGACCGCCGGCGCCCGAGTCCAGCGCCCTGTCCAATGTGGACTGCGCAACGTCGAGTTCGCCGCAGTGCAGCGCGACCAGAGCAGCCGCCGCCGCGGGCGTTTCCGGGACCAGCGCGTCGCGCCCGACCGGTTCGGACAACGACGCGGAACGGACCAAAGTGGACAGCGCCGTGGTGGCCGATCCGGTGACCGACTCGCGCACGCCCTCGGCGAGCTGCACCGCGGCGCCGGACATCGACGTCGGCGGACCCGCGTCGGCGGGCGAGCGCAGCAGTTCGTCCGCCTCGGCGAGCCGACCGGTCCCGATGAGGCCGACCGCGGCGTAGGCGCGGTCCCCGGGCCAGCGCAGGTGCTCGGCCGACCACCGGCACAGCTCGGCGGAACGCGCCAGCAGCCCGCGGTGCGCGAGCACCGTCGCGGCCACCTGCACGCCGAGCTCCCGGTCCGGGACGGTCTCGTCGACGATCATCCGGTCGGCCAGCCGCAGCGCCTCGTCGAGGTCCCCGCTCTCCGCCGCGGCCCGGGCCCGTCGGGCCGCCACCGCCGTCGCCGGGGTGCCGGCGGACACGGCCGCGTCGAACAGCTGCCGGGCCAGCTCCGGCGCCTGCGGCAGCGCCTCGTCACCGGCGCGCTCGAACGCGGTCGCCAGCGTCGCCTCCGGGAGCAACGCGATCTCCGCCCCGAGCAGCGGCCGGACCAGCGGCAGCACCGGACCGCCGCGCGCCAGCTGGGTTTCCACGAGCCGCCGCACCACGCGCAGGCGCCGCTCCCACGGGGTCAGGCGCAGCACCGCCGCGCGCACGACCGGCAGCAACCCGTCGTCGGCGTCGACCAGGCCGCCCGCCCGCACCGCCTCCAGCGCGGAGGCGACGGTCGCGGCGTCCAGGTCGAGCAGGGCTCCGATGAGCTGGGGGTGCGGGGTCGCGCCGACGGCCATCGCCGTCACGCAGTCGCGAGCGGCGTCGCCGAGCAGGTCCAGGTCGTGCTGGAACCGGTCGAGCGCCCGGTCGGGCAGCCGGGGGGCGAGTTCGCCGGGCTCGGTGGCGGCGAGCACCCGGGCGACGAACAGCGGCACTCCCCCGGTCTGCTCGCACAGCCAGCCGACCCACTCCGGCGGCGGCACCGCGCCCAGCGTCCGCCCCGCCAGCTCGGCGACCTCGTCCGGCGCGAGGCCGGACAGCAGCACCGGTGCGCCGAGGTCCCCGATCAGCTCGGCCAGCGCGGCGGACCGCGGTCCCGGCCGGTAGGCGACGACCAGCCGGACGCCCGGTTTCCGCGCGGTGGCGCGGAGTTCGGCCAGCACCTCGTCGTCCAGCCGGTGCGCGTCGTCGACCAGCACCGCCCCCTCTGCTGCGCGGTCGAGCGAGTGCACGTCCAGCACCGGCACTCCGGCGTCGCGGTAGATCCGGGACAACCGTTCCAGCAGCGTGGTCTTGCCGCAGCCACCGGCCCCCTGGATCCCGGCGACGATCGGGGCGGCCGGATCGGCGGCGACCACCGACCGCAGCCCGGCCGCGGAGGAGTCCGGCACCGGGGTGGGGCGGGAGGTCATCGAACGGCTCACTCCGGAAGTCCTCCTCGGGGGTCGGGGCGTACGGGGCTCAGTGCTGCAACGGGCTGTGCACGGCGTTGAAGATGCCGCCGAGCGGGGAATGCGGGTTGATGATCGTCAGCACCACGCCGACGATGATCAGGACGGCGGCCACCGACAGTTTAATGATCTTCACGCGCCGTTCCCGCTCCTCGTCGGGCGGCTCGATCGGCAGCGGTTCCACTTCCACCGGCGGACGCGGGGCGGCGGCCGGTTCCTCGTCGAAGATGTCCGGATCGGACTCGGGGCCCTCGATCCGCATGAGCACGCTCGTCTCGGCCGCCGCCTCCTTGTCGGTGTCGGCGGACAGCACGCGCACCGCCGCCTGCGCGGCACCGGACGCGGCGGCGAGTTCGGGGGCCACGTCGACCTGCGGCGGGAGGCTGAGCCGTTGCGCCACCAGCTGTTTGAGCAGCGGGGTGCGCGCGGTGCCGCCGGCCAGCACCACCGCGCCGAGGTCCTCGGGGCTCAGCGAAGCCGACTGGACGGCCTGGATGAGCAGCTCGGGCACCCGTTCCAGGTGCGGCCGGGCCAGCTTCTCGTACCGGGTCCGGGACAACGCGAACTCGGTGCGCAGCTCGGGCAGTTCCACGCGGATCTGCACGCCCGGCTGGTGGGACAGCGCCTCCTTCGCGCGGACGCACTCGGCCCGCAGCCCGGCCAGCGCCGCCCGCTGCGCGGGATCGCCGACGTCCAGGGACTCCAGCTTGGCGCCGAACTCCGCGCGGACCGCCGCGAGGACCTCGTCGTCGAGGTCCTGCCCGCCGGGGTGGTCGGACTCCAGCGGCGGGCCGACGATGTCGAACCCCGGCTGCCTGCGCCGCAGCACGGTCGCGTCGAAGCCGCTGCCGCCGACGTTGCCGACGACGATCGCGCTGTCGTCCTCGACCCGCTGCTTGCCCGCGTAGTCCAGGGCGACCGCCAGCGGTTCGGGGACCATGGTCACGTCCCCGAGTCCGAGCTGCGCCAACGCCTGCTGCACCAGCAGGATCCGGTGCGGGCCCCAGGCGGCGCTGTGCGCGACGGCGATGTGCTCGGGCGGGTGGCCCTGGCGGTTCGCGACGACGTCGGCGACCCACTCGACCATGGTGGCCACCAGCCGTTGGGCCGGGACGAACTCGCTGCCGACGAGCACCGGCAGGTCGTCACCCACGCGTTTGGTGAAGTCGCGGACGACCCATTCGTGATACGCCAGCTCCTGGCGGCGGGCCGCCTCGCCGGCGACGAACGAGCCGTCCTGGACCCGGCACAGCACGGTGGGGACGGGAAGGACCGGCGATGGTCCCGCGGCGCCGCCCAGCGGGACCGGAACGGCCGCTGACCAGCGACTGCCATCGCGTCGGGCGATGGCCGCCGACGTCGCGGTGGCTCCCACGTGGATCCCGAGGACGTAAGGCATGCAATCCCTTCGTGTCCGACTCGCCCACTGTCGGGTGATTTCAATCCCGCCGGCGCGGAGTGCAGACAATCTAGCGCGCACCCGATTACTCACCGGGTCCGGATACCCCTACCGACCCCCTAACGGGCCACCGACTCGATCCCCTAATAGGGGCGAACCTAACTAGGAGTCGTTCCCGATGGCTCGGGGGTCGCGGATCAATAACGTGATCGCAGGGAGTGAGGGACCGTGCACGACCTCACTCGGTCGCACCCAGCCGAGTCAGCTGAGCAACGGGAGGCCCATCGATGGCGAACTCTCAGCACGCTCCAGGGCGAGCCGAGTCCTTCACTGCCGACCCCGGGGCGCAGGCCGAGTCGGGCCACCTGGGCCAACCGACGCTGTACGAGTTCCTCACCAGGCTCGTCAGCGACCCGGCGGCCAGGTCGGCCTTCGACGCCGATCCGCACGGCGTGCTGGCTCAAGCCGGACTCGGGGACATGAGCGCGACAGACGTCCTGCAGGCAACGTCGCTGGTACTCGACTACGCGCCGGTCGAGGTCGTCACCGAATACGACCGCTCACTCCAGAGCAGCGTCGAGAAGTTCGCTGCGAGCACCCAGCACGTCGCGATCAACCAACTGCATCCCGCACATCCGCACGAGCAGGAAGAGCAGACAATGCTGCACAACACCCCTGAGCAGAACCCCGACTTCGGCAAGGGCGGCGACGTCGACCAGCACATCGACAAGCCGTCCTCGGAGCACAACACCAAGATCGACATCGACCAGCGCGACTCGCACAACCTGGTCAACATCCACGACGTGGCCAGCCACAACAACATCGGCAACGTCGTCGGCAACACCGTCGGCAACGTCGGCGACACCGTGTCCAACACGGTCGGCCACGTGACCAACACCGTGAACCACGCCGTCGACACCGGCGCGGGCTTCGGCGCCGGCGCGGGCAACGTCCTGCACGGTGACGTGACCAACGTCGTCAACAACGTCACCACCGGCGACATCACCAACGTCGCGCACAACGCCCCGGTCGTGGGCGACGTGACCAACGCCGTCGGCAACGTCGGCGACGCGGTCCACAACATCGCCGGCAACGCCCCGGTCGTCGGCAACGTGGCCGACACCGTCCAGAACGTCGCGGGCCACGCCCCGGTCGTCGGCGACATCGCCGGTGCCGCCGGCCACGCCGACGCGGGCGCCCTGCCGACCGACGCCGTCACCGGCGCCGTCGACAACGTGACCAACGCGCTGCCGGACGCCCACAACCTGCCGGTCGTCGGCGAGGCCGCGGACGCCCTGCCGGTGCACGACGTGACCTCCGCGCTGCCGGTCGGCGACGTCGCCTCCCACCTGCCGGCCCCGAGCGACCTGCCGGTCGTCGGCCCGGTCGCCGGTGGCGCCGTCGAGCACGTCGCGGGCAACGTCGCCTCGCACCTGCCGGTGGACCACATCCTCTGAGCGCGGTGACCCGCTGAAGCATCCGCCGGGTCCGCGGCCGTCGAGCCGCGGACCCGGCGTTTCGCGCGAAACCGACACCGGATTTTCGGTTTTGACGCCTAGTGTCCACTTTTCGCCTGTGAGTTAACCCGTCCGGGTTTAACCCGTCGCCGCGGCACGCCACAATCGACGCCGTGATCGAGACAGCACTGGTGGAACTGATCGATCGCGCGACCGCGGAATGCGCCGAGCAGCAACGCTGCGACCTGCAGAACCGGCTGCGCCAGATCCGCACGCGCGTGCTCGACCCGACGCACCTCGTGCTGGTCGTCGGCGAGTCCAAACAAGGCAAGAGCGCGCTGGTCAACGCCATCGTCAACGCTCCGGTGTGCGCCGAGGGCGACGACGTCAGCACCGTCGTGCCCACCCTCGTCCGCTACTCCGAAGAACCCAGCGCGCAGCTCGTCGAGCACGAGCCCGCGAACGGACCGGCCGCGCTGGACCGGTTCCCGGTGCCGATCGAGCAGGTCCGCGAGCACATCGAGCAAGCGGTCAGCCACGGACGCCCGGTCACCCGCGGTGAGGTCGGCATCCCTCGATCGGTGCTGCAAGGTGGGCTGGCGCTCATGGACACCCCCGGCGTCGGCAGCGTGTCGACGACGTTGACCGCGACCACGCTCGCCGTGGTCGCCGAGGCGGACGCGCTGCTCATGGTCTCCGACGCCACGCAGGAGCTGACCACCAACGAGATCACGTTCCTCAAGCAGGTCACCGCGCTGTGCCCGAACGTCGCGCTGGTGCAACCCAAGATCGACCGCACCCCGCACTGGCGGCGGGTGCTGGAGGTCAACCGCAAGCACCTGAACAACGCCGGCATCGCGGCCAAGATCTTCCCGGTGTCCAACACGGTGCGGATGCGCGCGATGCAGACCCGGAACAACTCGCTGAACACCGAGTCCGGGTTCCCGCCGCTGCTGGAGTACCTCAAGACCGAGATGGCCGGTCAGCACGACCAGCTCACCCGGCGGCTCGTGGCGCACAACGTCGCCGAAGCGCTCAACCAGATCAACACCTCGCTGCGCAACGAACTCGCCGCGCAGAACCCGCGCACCGCCGCGGAAACCCTGGTCGAGCTGGAAACCGCGCAGCGCCGCGCCGAAGAGCTGCGCCGGGTCTCCTCCCGCTGGCAGAAGACGCTCAACGACGGCATCAGCGAGCTCTACACCGACATCGAGTTCGACTTCCGGGAACGCACCTGGGCGGTGATGCACGAGGTCAACGAGGCCCTGGACACCGCCGACCCCCTTGAGGTCTGGGACGAGTTGCAGGACTGGCTGGCCGACCGGCTCACCGACGCCATCGTGGAAACCTTCGAATGGATGGAGAAACGGCGGCAGCGCCTCGCCGAGCAGGTCGCCGACCAGATGCTCGCCGAGCACGCGGCCTCGCTGCCCGACCTGGACCGGGTGCGACCGCCGCACCCGCTCGACGCCGTGCCCGAGCCGAAACTGCCGGACGGCTCCGACTACAAGCGCCTCGACCAGGTGCTCACCAGCCTGCGCGGGTCGTACGCCGGCGTGCTGATGTTCGGCGTCGTCACCTCCGCCATCGGCCTCCCGCTGGTCAACGTGGTGTCCATCTCCGCCGGTCTGCTGCTGGGCAGCAGGAGCCTCAAGGAGGAGAAGGACATGCGGCTGCGGCGGCGCCAGGCCGAGGCCAAGGCCGCCATCCAGCGCTACGTCGAACAGGTCGTCTTCCACGTCAACAAGCAGGCCCGCGACGTCATCCGCGGCGTGCACCGCGCGCTGCACGAGCACTTCACGCAGATCACCGAGGAGGCGCAGGCCGAGATCAGCCGGGCCATCCAGGACATCAAGCGCTCCGCCGAGCGCAGCGCCGTGGACCGCGACCAGCGGGCCCGCGAGATCAAGCAGAAGCTGGAGGAGATCGCGGTGCTCAGCAGACGGGTCACGATGCTGACCCAGAACCGGATCACCGCCGCGTGAGGCCCGCATGAGCACCGAGAACCTGCTGGAACAAGCCCGCGCCCTGCTGATCCGGACCATGACGTTCTACCGGGACGACCCGCGCACCTCGACCTGGCTGCGCGGCCGGGTGGAACGGCTGGACCAACCGCTGCGCATCGCGGTCAGCGGCCGGGTCAAGGCCGGGAAGTCGACGCTGATCAACGCGCTGGTCGGTGAGGAACTCGCACCCACCGACGCCGAGGAACGCACCCAGGTCAACACCTTCTACCAGTACGGACCCGAGCCGAAGATCCTGGTGCACACCCCGCACGGCGCGGTGCAGAACGTCCCGGTGTCCACTTTGGACGCCGGGACGATCCGGGATCTCCAGCACTGGCGGCCGGACGAGGTGGTGCGGCTGGTCATCGAGGCCCCCTCCCCCGGGCTGCAAGCGATCTCGCTCATCGAAACCCCCGGCCTGGCGTCCTCCGCGGTGCAGGAGACCGGCCGGTCCGCGCTGGCGCAGGTGCTCTCCGAAGCCGACGCCGTGCTGTACCTGACGCGGCACCCGCACCAGACCGACCTGCAGTTCCTGCAATCGGTGCACGAGCTGCAGATCGCCCGCAGCGCCCCGATCAACACGATCGTCGCGTTCTCCCGCGCCGACGAGGTCGGCAGCGGTGGTCCGGAGGCGCTGCAGTCCGCGGAGCGCATCGCCGAGCGCTACCGCAACGACCCGACGCTGCGGGCGTTCGCGCAACACGTCATCCCCGTCGTCGGACTGCTCGGGCAGGCCGCCGCGACCATGACCGACGCGGAGCTGACCGCGCTGACCGGGCTCGCGCAGCTCTCCGAGGCCGACCTCGACGCGCTGCTGCTGTCCGCCGACCGGTTCGCCAACAGCACCGGGCCCGAGTCGATCCCGCCCGCCACCCGGCAGCACCTCGTGGCGCGGTTCGGGCACTTCGGCGTCGAGCGCGCGTTGACGCTGATCCGCGCGGGCAGCGGCGACGCGAAGCAGCTGCGCTCCGCGCTGCTGGAGGAGAGCGGCCTCAACGCGCTGCAGGAAGCGGTGCACCAGCAGTTCGTGGAACGGCAGCAAGCGTTGCGCGCCCGCTCCGCGCTGCTGGCCGTGGACATGGTGCTGCGGGCCAATCCGCGTCCCGGCGTGCACCAGTTGCGCGGGGAGTTCGAACGGCTCGTGGCGAACGCGCACGAATGGGAGGAACTGCGGCTGCTGTCCGCATTGGACTCCGGTCAGGTGCGGTTCACCCGGCCGCTGCAAGCCGAGGCCAAGCGGTTGTTGGGCGCCTTCGGCACCGATCCGCGCAACCGGCTCGGCCGCGACGAGAACGCCCTGGCGGTCGACCTCGCCGAGGAAGCCACCGCCGCCCTGTCCCGCTGGCGCGAGCAGGCGGTCAACCCGCTGCACGACCGGACCCACCGCGAAGCGGTCCGCACCGTCGTCCGCAGCTGCGAACGCCTCGTCGCCCAACGCCCCTCCTGACGGCGGGGCGGCGTCGGGCATCCGCAGCCGGTCGAGTCCCCCGGTTCCTCGCGAATCCGGTGGAACCGACGGCGTGGCCCCGGAACAGCGGAAGGCCCGGGAGCGCGGGGCTCCCGGGCCTTCCCGTGGTGGGCACCGCAGTCAGCGGTTCGGCGTCTCCCCTCAGGAGAGGTTCGACTGGACCTTCTCGGCGATCTTGTCACCGGTGTCCTTGTCCACGCTGCGCCAGTAGTCGAAGGCGCGCTCCAGGATCGGCTTGCTCACGCCCTTGGACAGGTGCCCGGCCACGTTGTCGATGAACCGGGCCCGCTGCTCGTCGCTGAAGACGTTGCGGACCAGGGCACCCGGCTGGCCGAAGTCGTCGTCCTCGGAGTGCAGCTGGTACGCCGAGCGGATGACCTCCTGCTCGATGCCGTGCGCGGAGTCGTCCGTGTCGTAGGAGGCGTCGGCGTGCGGGCCGCTGTAGGAGTTCGGCGCGTACACCGGGTCGCCCACGCCGAAGCTGAACCGCATGGAGCCGTCCTTGGCGTAGCTGTTCACCGGCGCGACCGGGCGGTTGACCGGCAGGTCCATGTAGTTGGTGCCGATGCGGTAGCGGTGCGCGTCCGGGTAGGAGAACAGCCGGCCCTGCAGCATCTTGTCCGGCGAGGCGCCGATGCCCGGGACCATGTTGGCGGGCTCGAACGCGGCCTGCTCGATCTGGGCGAAGTAGTTCTCCGGGTTCCTGTTCAGCACGAACCGGCCGACCTTGATCAGCGGGTAGTCGCTGTGCGGCCACACCTTGGTCAGGTCGAACGGGTTGAACCGGTAGTCCGCGGCGTCCTCGAACGGCATGACCTGGACGTACAGCGTCCAGCTCGGGTGCTCGCCGCCCTTGATCGCGCTCCACAGGTCGCGGATGTGGTGGTCGGCGTCCTCACCGGCCAGCCGGTCGGCCTCGGCCTGGGTCAGGAAGTCGTGGCCCTGGTCGGTCTTGAAGTGGTACTTGACCCAGAACTTCTCGCCCGCGGCGTTGACCCACATGAACGTGTGCGAGCCGTACATGTTCATGTGCCGCCAGGTGCGCGGGATGCCCCGGTCGCCCATCAGCCAGGTCACCTGGTGCGCCGACTCCGGGCAGTGGGTCCAGAAGTCCCACTGCATGTCGTGGTCGCGCAGGTGGTTGTCGGCGCGGCGCTTCTGCGACCGGATGAAGTCCGGGAACTTGATCGCGTCGCGGATGAAGAACACCGGGGTGTTGTTGCCCACCAGGTCGTAGTTGCCCTCGGTGGTGTAGAACTTGATCGCCGTACCGCGCGGGTCGCGCCAGGTGTCCGGCGACCCCAGCTCACCGGCGACCGAGGAGAACCGCACGAGGGTCTCGGTCTTGGTGCCCGGCTGGAACACGGCGGCCTTGGTGTACTGGCTGACGTCCTCGGTGACCTCGAAGAACCCGAAGGCGCCCCCGCCCTTGGCGTGCACCACGCGCTCGGGCACGCGCTCGCGGTTGAACTGCGCGTTCTTCTCGATCAGGTAGTGGTCCTGCAGCAGGACCGGGCCGTTCGGGCCGGCGGTCAGCGAGTGGTCGTCGCTGGCAACCGGAATACCAGCGTTGGTCGTCGTGGGTCGTGCCGAACTCACGATCGTCCCTCCTCGTGGTGGTTGCTTGGATCCTCGGTCGCCGAGGACCGACAGTCCGGGCAGTAGCCCCAGAACACGACCTCCGCCTCGTCCACCGCGTAACCGGCCGTCGAGGACGGCGCCAGGCACGGGGCCGCGCCCTGCACGCAGTCGACGTCCTCGGTCCGGCCGCACGCGCGGCACACCAGGTGGTGGTGGTTGTCGGCGGTCCGGGCCTCGAACCGCGCCGGGTGCCCGGCCGGCTCGATGCGCCGCAGCAGCCCGGCGCTGGTGCACGCGTGCAGGACGTCGTAGACGGCCTGCGTCGACACCGAGCCGAGTTGGCGGCGTACCGCGCTCGCCACCTGGTCGGCGGTCGAGTGCGGATGCCAGGCCAGCCACCGCAACACCGCGAGACGCGGTTTGGTGACCCGCAACCCCGCAGCGCGCAGCCGCTCGCGCGGGTCCTGGGCGCCGGCGGAGTTGTCGCCGGTGGTCACGTTGGGGGTCATAGCGAGGCCCAGTATGCCACGGCCAAACTGGAATCAGTCAAGAAAACACTCGGAGGTGTTCCTCGCACCCTCCTCCCGGACGTGCAGCGCGGCAGGGCCGCGGGGACCACTCGGCAACGCGGTGGCGGACGCAACACCGGATCGGCGCGCTCCGATCGGCGGGCGCAGGCCCGCTGCGGCCGTCCCGGACTCGACCGGGGGCGCTTCGGGAGCGACGTCAGCCGCTCGCACCCCGCGACCCGCACCGCCCGCACCGCCCGCGCGGCACAGGTCCGCAGCCAGGCGCTCAGGCCAGGTCGAGGTCGCGCAGCGTCTCGTGCAGCCGGTCCACGAGCGGACGCCGGTGTGCCATCTCGCGCACCGCCTCCGGGTCGGGTTCCACCGTCCGCTCCGGACTGACCAGCTCGGCGGCGTGCTCCAGCGTGTCGAGCACGCCCAGCGCCCGCCAGCCCAGCAGCACCGCGCCCAGGCCGGAACTGCCCTCGGCCAGTTGCAGGTCGACGTCCAGCGCGGCGGCGACCGCGTCGGCCCACAGCTGACTGCGGAAGCCGCCTCCGGTCGCGCGGACCGCCCGCACCCGGACACCGGAGTCCGCGACCGCGTCGCGGACCAGCGCGAGCTGCTGCGCGACGCCCTCCACGACCGCCCGGGTCATCTCGGCCCGGCCGTGCGAACGCCGCAGCCCCAGGAACGCACCGGTGAGCCCCGGCTCCCACCAGGGCGCCCGCTCGCCCAGCAGGTACGGCAGGGCCATCAGACCGTCCGCACCCGCCGGAACCTTCAGGGCTTCCTCCAGCAGGTCACCGACGTCCACGCCGAACGCCTCGGCCGCCCACTGCCCGACGACGGCACCGTTGCTGACCGCACCACCGATCACCCACAGACCGTCGGCCAGCGCGTAGCTGAACGTGCGGCAGCGCTCGTCCACGCCCGGCCGCTCCCGCGTCACGCGCAGCGCGCCGCTCGTGCCGAGCGACAGCGCCGCGACGCCCGGGCGCACCGCGCCGACGCCGAGGTTGGCCAGCGGACCGTCCCCGCCGCCGAGCACCACCGGCAGCCCCACCGGGAGCCCGGTCGCCTCCGCGACCCGCGCGCGCAACGGCAACACGTCGGTCGGCGACTTGATCTCCGGCAGCTGGTCGGCGCTCACCCCGGCCACCCGCAGCGCGGGTTCGTGCCACCGCAGCGACGCCATGTCCTGCAGCCCGCTGCCCGACGTCAGCGAGTAGTCGGTGACGAACTCGTCGACGTACGCGGAGAGCACGAAGTCCTTCAGGGCGCACCACCGGCTCGCCCCGGCGGCGAGATCACGTCCCTGCCCGGTCAACCAGGCCAGCTTCACCATGACCGACTGGGTGTGCACGGGAGTTCCGGTCGCGCGGTGCAGGGCCGACGCCGTCCCGGGCTCGGCGCGCAACCGTTCCGCCACCGCGGTCGCCCGGGTGTCCGCCCAGTTGAAGGCCGGGGTGACCGGAGAGCCCGCCGCGTCCAACCCGACCAACGTGTGCATGGCCGTGCTGAACGACAGCGCCTCCACCCGGTGACCGCGCTCCCGCGCCCACGCCGCGCAGTCCGCCAACGCGCGGATCGAGGCGTCGCGGACCTGGACCGCGTCCTGCACCGCTTCCCCGGACTCGTCCGTGCGCAGCGGATACCCGACCTCGGTCTGGTGCAGCAGGTTCGCTTCCCGGTCGGCCGCGACGACCTTCGTCGCGGTGGTGCCGAGATCGATTCCGAGGACGACCGGAGCAGGACTCATGACCCAAACCTATCCGGCGCGCGACCGCCGACCGGCGCAGGCCGCTCACCCCGACGGCGCAGGTGGTCGCCGCGCCAGCACGTCCAGGTCGAGGCTGAGCTCGAACGGTTCCCGCACCTCGTACCGGCCGCCGCCGTGCCAGGCGACGGAGTAGGCCGAGCCGGACAGCCGGTAGTCGGTCAACGTCACGGGCGGGCCGACGTCGACGATCCAGTACAGCGGAATGGCCGCGCCGGCGTACTCGTACCGCTTGGTCACCGCGTCGAGGCAGCGCGAACCGGGGGCGCTCACCTCGACCACGCCGAGCAGCTCCGAGGCGTGCAGCATCGCGCGGTCCTCGTCGATCGCCCGGGCCGACGCGACCACGACGTCCGGCACCCGGACCGTGGGCGGCCACCGCTCGGCGACCACGACCTCCACGCCGAACAACGCCTCCCAGTCCGCCGGGAGCACGCGGTCCAGCGCGGCCGCCACGGCGGTGACCATGCGCTGGTGCAGCACACCCGGCCGCGGAGCGCCGGTGAGCACGCCCTCCTGCAGCTCGTAGTGCCGCGAGTTGTCCTCCGGCAGAGCCGCGAACTCGTCCAACGTCAACAGGTGATCAGGCCACGGAGTGATGTACATGACACCACTGTGGCCAAGCCGCGGGCCGATCTCCAGGAATCGACCACGCAAACACACGTTCGAATGAATCAAGGGAGAAGAGCGCCTCCCCGCTCCCGCAGGGAGGCGCTCCTCGCTCAGCTCACCAGGGTCTCGGCGATCTCGTAGGTGTTCAGCGCCGCGCCCTTGCGCAGGTTGTCCCCGCACACGAAGAAGTCCAGCGTGTTCGGGAAGTCCAGGGCCTGCCGGACCCGCCCGACGTAGGTCGGGTCCGCGCCGACGACCTCAGCCGGGGTCGGGAAGACCCCGTTGTCGTGGTCGTCCCGCAGCACGATCGACGGCTGCGCGTCGAAGACCTCGCGCGCCCGCGCCACGCTGACCTCGCGGTCGAACGTCGCGTGCACCGCCAGCGAGTGCGTGGTGACCACCGGAACGCGCACGCAGGTGGCCGACACCTTCAGGTCCGGGATGCCCAGGATCTTGCGGGACTCGTTGCGGACCTTCAGCTCCTCCGAGGTCCAGCCGTCGTCCTTGCGGGACCCCGCCCACGGCACCACGTTGAGCGCCAGCGGCGCCTTGAACGGCGTCTCCTCCGGCAGCCCGGCCGCCGCCAGCGCCTCGGCGACGTCACCGCCGCGCACGCCGACCTGCTTGCCCGCGACCGCCTCGATCTCCGCGTGCAGCCGGTCGATGCCCTCCTGACCAGCACCGGAAGCCGCCTGGTACGAGGAGACGACCAGCTCGCGCAGCCCGAACTCGCGGTGCAGCGCGCCCAGCGCGGCCATCATCGACAGGGTCGTGCAGTTCGGGTTGGAGACGATCCCCTTCGGGCGCTCGTGCACCTTCTCCGGGTTGACCTCCGGCACCACCAGCGGAACCTCGGGGTCCATCCGGAACGCGCCCGAGTTGTCCACCGCGATCGCGCCGCGCTCGGCGGCGATCGGCGCCCACTGCGCGGACACCTCGTCCGGTACGTCGAACAGGGCGATGTCCACCCCGTCGAACGCCTCCGGCGACAGCTCCACGACGGTGCTCTCGGCCCCGCGCACGGTGATCTTCTTGCCCGCGGACCGCGCCGAGGCGATGAGCCGGATCTCGCCCCACGGCACGGATTCGCGGTCGTTGATGATGTCGATCATCACGGTGCCCACCGCGCCGGTGGCACCCACGATCGCCAGCGTCGGAGCCATCAGCGACCACTCCCCGCGTAGACCACGGCCTCCTCGTCGCCGCCGAGGTCGAACGCCTCGTGCAGCGCGCGCACCGCGTCGTCGAGCTGGGTGTCGCGGACCAGCACGGAGATCCGGATCTCCGAGGTGTTGATGATCTCGATGTTCACGCCCGCGTTGGACAGCGCCTCGCAGAAGGTGGCGGTGACGCCGGGGTGCGAGCGCATGCCCGCGCCGACCAGCGAGACCTTGCCGACCCTGTCGTCGTAGACGACCTGCTCGAAGCCCAGCTCGTCCTTGATCTTCTCCAGCTCGGCCACCGCCTCGGCGCCGTTGCTGCGCGCCACGGTGAACGTGATGTCGGTCAGCCCCGAATCGGTGCTGGAGACGTTCTGCAACACCATGTCGATGTCGATCTCGGCGTCGGCGACCACCCGGAAGATGCGGCCCGCGACACCGGGGTTGTCCGGCACACCGCGCACGGTGACCTTGGCCTCCGACCGGTCGTGCGAGACGCCGGTGATCATCGCCTGTTCCACGGAAAGGTCCTCCACTGAGCCGGACACGATCGTTCCGGGCTTGGGTGAGTAGGAAGAGCGGACGTGCAGCGCCACGCCGTAGCGGCGGGCGTACTCGACGGCGCGCAGGTGCAGCACCTTGGCACCGGTGGCCGCCAGCTCCAGCATCTCCTCGTACGGGACGCGTTCGAGGTGCCGGGCGTTGGGCACGATGCGCGGGTCGGCGGTGTAGACGCCGTCCACGTCGGTGTAGATCTCGCAGACGTCGGCGTTCATCGCCGCCGCCACCGCCACCGCGGTCGTGTCCGAACCGCCGCGCCCGAGCGTGGTGATGTCCTTCGTGTCCTGGGAGACGCCCTGGAAACCCGCGACGAGCACCACCTGCCCCTGGTCCAGCGCCTCCTGCACGCGACCGGGGGTGACGTCGATGATCCGGGCGTTCTGGTGAGCCGAGGTGGTGATCACTCCGGCCTGCGAGCCGGAGAACGACCGGGCTTCCGCGCCGAGGGCCTCGATCGCCATCGCGACCAGCGCGTTGGAGATCCGCTCGCCCGCGGTCAGCAGCATGTCCAGCTCCCGCTCCGGCGGGGCCGGGTTGACCTGCTGGGCGAGGTCGAGAAGCTCGTCGGTCGTGTCCCCCATGGCAGAACACACGACGACCACGTCGTTGCCCGCCTTGCGGGTCTCGACGATGCGTTCGGCAACCCGTTTGATGCGATCAGCACTTTCGAGTGAGGAACCGCCGTACTTCTGGACGACGAGCGCCACGTGAAACAAACCTCCTCGATCCGTGCGGTCGCCCCGGGTGCGGTTTGTCCCCGCACTGACACCGGGTGGACGAAGGGACCGGCGCGCTGCGCCGGGGAGCCCCGCGACCGGGCGGAGGGCAGCGCCGGCCACCGGGTCGGCCAGTGGCCGAAGCGGCCTCTACCAGGTCGCTCCGCTGCTGGACCAGCCTACCGAACAGGCAGGGGTGGACCCCACTCCCGCGATGCCTGACTACCCTGTGGCACCGGATTGTCGACAAGGGCGGAGGAGCGGGTTGTCCACCACTCCCGGAGCAGTCGATCCGCATCCGGGCGGCGTCGGGAACATCACGGCTACGCAGCGGAAACCACCGCGGTCGGCACGACTGCGGAGAGTGCGCGAGGCACTGCTCCGGCACCGCCGCGCACTGCTCGTTATCTCCCCGGCTGTGGTCTACCTCGCAGTCCGCGGCGTGGGCCTGCTGGTGCTGGCGTGGCTGTCCGCCGCCACCGACCAGTCGACGCTGGACAACCTGCGTTCCTGGGACGGCGAGTGGTACCTGGAGATCGCCGCGCACGGGTACGCCGGCGTCGACCCGAGCATGGTCGACGGCTACGGGCACCGGTACCCGGAGACGCCGATGGCGTTCTTCCCCGGTTACCCGCTGTTGATCCAGGCGTTCGCGCTGGTGCCGGGGATCGGTGTGACCGGTGCCGCGATCACCGTCAGCCTGCTGGCGGGCGTCGCCGCGGCCTACGGCCTGGTCCGGCTGGGGCGCCGGATCGGCGGCTCGGACGCGGTCGGGCTGCTGCTGGTCGCCCTGTTCGCGGCCGCACCGATGTCCGTGGTGCTGTCCATGGCGTACTCCGAGGCGCTGTTCTGCGCGTTGTCGATCTGGGCGCTGGTCGGGGTCCTGGAGCGGAACTGGGCGCTGGCCGGGCTGTGCTGCGCGGCGGCCGGACTGGTGCGCCCGACCGCCGCGGCGCTGACCGCGGTGGTGGGGCTGGCCGCGCTGATCGCCATCGTGCGGCGCCGGGACACCTGGCGGCCGTGGCTGGCGCTCGTGCTCGCCCCGCTGGGGCTGCTCGGCTACATCGGCTGGGTGGGCCTGCAAACCGGCAAGCCGACCGGCTACTTCGCGCTCCAGCAGCGCGGTTGGTCCTCGGCCTTCGACGGCGGCGTGGCCACCACCAGGTTCGTGGTCGAGACGCTGACCTCGGACAAGTCGGTGCTGGAGACCTTCACCGCGTGGCTCGTGCTTGCCGCGCTGGTGCTGCTGGTGCTGTGCTTCCGGCAGCGGATGCCGTGGCCGCTGCTGGCCTTCGCCACCGCGGTCGTCGCCCTCGACCTGGGCTCCGACGGGCTGATGTACTCCAAGGTCCGGTTGATGTTGCCCGCGTTCCCGCTGCTCATCCCGCTCGCGATCGGCCTGGCGCACCGGCGCCGGAGCACGGCGGTGTGCACCACGGCGCTGCTGGTGTTCTTCGGGTCGTGGTTCGGCGCGTACTCCCTGACCGCCTGGCAGTACGCGATCTGAGCGCCGCCCCGACGTGGTGCCGGGCGGGCTGGACACGGGTAGCCGGGGCTCGACAGACTCGTCGCCGACGCCACTCGCGACGCTGGAGGTGCGTGTGACCGCAGAGGAGTTCACGGTCGCCCAGACCCCGAGGAGCAAGCCGGCGGAGACGTCGGTGCCGCTGCACCCGCTGCTGGCCGAGCGGTGGAGCCCGCGCGCCCTCGACCCGGCCGTGACGCTGACCGACGCGCAGTTCACCGCGCTGTTCGAGGCGGCCCGGTGGGCCCCGTCGTGGGGCAACACCCAGCCCGCCCGCTACGTCGCCGGGCGTCGCGGCGAGGAGACGTTCGAGCGCATCCACGCCACGCTCTCGCGCGGCAACGCGGGGTGGACGAGCACCGCCGCCGCGCTGGCGATCGGCGTGACCCGGGTGGTCGACGACGAGGGCGAGCCGATGCCCTACGGCGAGTACGGGCTCGGGCTGGCCACCGAGAACCTGGTGCTCCAGGCGGTGGCCGAGGGCCTGGTGGCGCACCAGATGGCGGGCTTCGACCGGGACGCGGCCCGCACCGCCTTCGACATCCCCGCCGAGTACGAACCGATGGTCGCGATCGCGATCGGCGGTCTCGGCGAGGTCGACGGCATGCCGGACCGCCTGCGGCAGAAGGAGCTGGCCCCGCGCTCCCGCAGGCCGCTGTCCGAACTCGTCTTCCGCGACACCTGGGGCTCCCCGCGCTTCCCCTGACCGCTCGCCCGGCGGCGAGGTGGCCGCCGCATTGGGCCGTCCGGTGGAAAGTCGGGTGGGCTGCGAGCACGAGACGTTCACCCGGGCTTGAACTCCCCTATCCTTGGGCAGTTACGTTCCGTGGATTCATGGGGTAAGACTTCACTCGTGTGGACGAGTACGAGACCTGCGGCGGAAGCGCTCGACAGCGCTGACGAACTCGCGGGACTGCGCGCCCACTACAACCTCCCACCCGGGCTGATCCGGCTCGACGGCCGCAGCGGCGGTCCGCACCCGCGGACGACGGCGCGACTGCGCCGGTTCGTCGAACACCGCTGGGACCTGCGTTCGGCGCGGCCGCGCAGCGACGCCGACTGGCGCCGGGAGGCCCGGTCGGCGGCGGCCGCGCTGGCGCCGCTGGTCGGCGCCGCGCCCGGGGAGCTCAACATCGCCGAGTCGACGTCGACGCCGCTGTTCAAGGCGTTGATCGCGGCGGCCCGGCTGCGCCCGGACCGGCCGGTGCTCGCGGTGGGCCGGGACTGCTTCCTCACCGACCACTACGTCGCCCGCTCCGCCGCCGAGTTCGCCGGGCGCCGGCTGTGGCTGTTCGACGGCGTGGAGCAGCTGGCGGATCTGCCCGCCGACGAGGTGGCGGTGGTGGCGCTGTCGCACACCGACCGGTTCTCCGGCGCGGTGCGCGACGCGGGCGGGATCACCGAGCGGATCCACCGGGCCGGCGCCCTGGCGCTGTGGGACCTGAGCGGGTCGGCCGGTGCGCTGGACGTGGACCTGCACGCCTGGGAGGCCGACTTCGCCCTCGGCTGCGGGTACCGCTACCTCGGCGGCGGTGCCGGCGCACCGGCGTACTGCTTCGTCGCCGAACGGCACCGCAACGGCTCGCGCGACAGCGGGTGCGACGCGGCGGGCGTGCTGCACCCGCTGTCCGGCGGGTTCGCCGAACCGGCTTCGGGGCTGGCGCTGTCCGAACTGCGCACCGGTCTGTCCATCTTGGACGGTGTGAGCCCGGCCGCGCTGGCGGCCAAGACGGCGGGCCTGGTCGACCTGTTCCTGCGGCGGCTGCGGGAGAACTGCGCGGACGCGTGCATCGAGGCGGTGGCACCGCCGGACGGCCGCCCGCACGGCGCCGAGGTGAACCTGCGGCACCCGCTGGCGCAGCGCGTCGCCGACGAGCTGTCCAACCGCGGCGTGCTGGTCGAGCACGCCGAACCCGACGTGCTGCGGTGCAGCTTCGCGCCGTCGTGGCTGCGCTACGTCGACGTCTGGGAGGCCACCGACCAACTGCACGACGTCCTGCACGCGGTGGCGTGACCGGCACTTCCGGCCAGGTCCGGGGACGAGGCCCTGTTCAGTCCACTGTAGACCGACGTCAGCTCGTCGTGGAACGCGGTCGGCGAGGGGGACGGACCGCGCAGCCGCCTGCTGGTGGCGTGCAGCGCGGAGACCAGTCGTTGGGCGTGCTGCAGGTCGTGCTCGGCGGTCGCGAGAGCGCGTTCGGTCGCGGCGTCGACGAGGCGCTCCAGCAGCGCGGCGGTCGGCCACCAGTGCTCCGCACCGCGCGCCGCAGCCGGGTCGACCAGGTGCTGCTGCAGGGCCGCGCGCAGGTCGGCCAGCCGCCGGTAGGTGCGGCGGCGCTGCGCCGAACGGCCGTGCCTGCCCGCCAGGGACAGCGACACGTACTCGGCCACCTCGTCCACGGCGTCGGCGAACTGCACCGGCAGCGCCGGGCCGCGGCTGAGCGGGCGGAGCAGGAAGCCGACGAGCAGCACGATCGCGCAGCCGACCAGCGAATCGACCAACCGCGCCGTCGGAACGCCGTGCCCCTCGGTCTGCAACAGCACCAGGGTCGTGACGACCGCGGTGAACAGCCCGTAGTGGCGGCTCAACGCCACCGGCAGTTCGGCCGCCAGCGCGACGACGAACGGCAGCGTCCACCAGCCGCCGGGCACCGCCGACAGGATCGCCAGTGCGACCAGCACGCCGAGCACCGTGCCGACGCCGCGCAGCACCGTCCGCGCGAACACCGAGCCCGAGTTCGGCTTGAGCACCAGCGCGACGGTCAACGCCACCCAGTACCCGCGGTCGAGACCGGCCACCAGGCCGACGCACTCCGCGGCGGCGAGGCACAACGCCATGCGCAACGCGAGGATCCACGTGCGCCGGCCGACGGCGAAGCGGAATCCGCTGCGCTGGCGCGGCGACGCGGCGGGCAGCTTCGCGCGCCGGAACGCGGTGACCAGCTCGGCGATCCCGCGGTCCAGCGCGCGGACCAGGGCCGAATCGTCGTCGCCCGGGTCGTACCGGTCCGGCACCGCACCGGTGCGCATGCACCGCGCCAACGAGCGCAACGCGTCGAGCGCGCGGTTCGGCGGGCGGATTCCGGCGTGCACCAGGGCGACCGATGCCTCGACGATCGGAGTGGTGCGCGCGTGCACCAGGTAGAGCCGGTCGTGCACGCGGCTGCGGGACACCGCCGCTCCGTCGACCAGCAGGTCGTGCGCGTCGTTCAGCGCCCGGGTGAGCTCCCGGCGCGACGCGGTCGCCTCGGCGGTGCCGGTGGCGGTGACCATGCGGACGATCTCGGTGAACACGGCCGCCACCGCGCGGCGCGCCGGGGTCGCGCGCCGGAACGGCCAGGTCGCGGCGACCATCGCCACCACCAGCGACGCGCCGCAGGCGAACCACAGCACGTGCTCGCCGACGGACAGCGCGCCGGAGCGCTGGCCGGTCGCCACGATGCAGAACGTCAGCAGCTGCGCGCCCGCCGCGGCCCACAGGTCGCCCATCGCGCTGGCGAGCACGGACAGCACCGCGACGGCGACGACCACGGCCGCCGCCGGGGCACCCGTGGTGGCCGCGCCGACGGCGAACCCGGCCGTGCCGAGCACCGCGGTCAACCCGACCCTGCGCAGCCGGTGCCGGTAGGACGTCGTCAGGTCCGAGAAGCTGACGCACAGCGCGCCCACCGACGCGAGCACCGCCTCCTCGGTGCGCCCGGTGAGCAGGCCCACCACCTGCGGCGCACCGACGCCGACCGCCGCCGCGCACACCCGCGTCCAGTCGGCGGGCAGCGACGCGGGCCGCAGCATGCGCCGCAGCCAGGCGGGGAAGAACGGGGTTCCGGCGGTCACGCGCACATCCCTTCGCAGCAGGGGGTCGCGCTCCACGCCGAGCGGCTGGACTCGCCGTCCAGTGTCACCCGCCCACGCGCGAGGAACCGCCGTTCGCCGTCGGCGTCACACCTTGGGGTCGATCACATCAGCGCCCGCAGCACGCGGGTGGCCAGCGACGTGGCGAACAGCCAGAACAGCGCCGCGATGCCGTAGTTCACCAGCACCGCGAGCTTCGGGTCGGCCGGGGTGAACAGGTCCTGGAAACCCAGCGCGAGCGGTTCCGCCCAGCGGGCCACGAAACGCGTGATCCCGTTGTCCGGGTTCGCTCCGCCGACCGTCAGCACCACGTGCACGGCGAGCAGCGCCGCGAACAGCGTGCCGACCCAACGCACCACCGCGGTGAGCGTGCCCACCACCCGGGCGCGGGCACGGCGCACGTCGAACGAACGGCGCCGGTGCGCGCCCGTCATGGAACCGCCGGCTTCTTCGGTCACGAACGTCAAGTGTGGCACGAGATCGGCCGCAGAACTACCAGCTGGTAGCAGCGGATGCTCCCGCCATGTGGGAAGGGCGCTTGCATCCCGGGCGGTCGGTGCGGTTAGCCTGGGCCTCGTGGCTCGCGTTCTCCTGCTTCGCCGCCGCGACGGGGTCAGTTAGACCGGCCCCTCGTCGCGGGGTTCGAACGCGCCGGTCGTCAACCACCGGTACCGAGCAGGAGAGAAAGCACTCGCGATGAGCAATTCCCCCGAATCCCAGGCCCCGTCCAACCCCGAAGGCTCCGCGCGCGGTGAGCGCGGCAGGGTCCGCACGCCCTCCCGTCCCGCCCCGGCCGACCAGGCGCCGTGGAACCCGCAGCGCGGCAGCTCCATGCCGTTCCACCGCTACCGCCCGTTCCACGAGCTGGTGGAGGACGTCTCGCTGCCCGACCGCACCTGGCCGGACAACCGGATCACCCGCGCCCCGCTGTGGTGCGCCGTGGACCTGCGCGACGGCAACCAGGCGCTGATCGACCCGATGTCCCCGGCCCGCAAGCGGCGCATGTTCGAGCTGCTGGTCGGGATGGGCTTCAAGGAGATCGAGGTCGGCTTCCCCGCCGCCAGCCAGACCGACTTCGACTTCGTGCGCGAGATCATCGAGGACGGCGCGATCCCCGAGGACGTGCGCATCCAGGTGCTCACCCAGTGCCGCCCGGAGCTGATCGAGCGCACCTTCGCCGCCCTGGAAGGCGCGCCGCGGGCGGTCGTGCACATCTACAACTCGACGTCGATCCTGCAGCGCCGCGTGGTGTTCCGCGAGGAGCGCGAGGGCATCAAGAAGATCGCCAAGCTGGGCGCCGAGATGGCCCTGGAGTACGCGGGCAAGTACCCGGACACCGACTTCCGGTTCCAGTACTCGCCGGAGTCCTACACCGGCACCGAGCTGTCCTACGCGGCCGAGGTCTGCGACGCGGTCACCGAGATCTGGCAGCCCACTCCGGAGCGCCCGGTGATCCTGAACCTGCCCGCCACCGTGGAGATGGCCACGCCGAACGTCTACGCCGACTCCATCGAGTGGATGCACCGCAACCTGTCCCGGCGCGACTCGGTGATCCTCTCGCTGCACCCGCACAACGACCGGGGCACCGGCATCGCCGCCGCCGAGCTGGGCTACCAGGCCGGTGCCGACCGCATCGAGGGCTGCCTGTTCGGCAACGGCGAGCGCACCGGCAACGTCGACCTGGTGGCGCTGGGCATGAACCTGTTCAGCCAGGGCATCGACCCGCAGATCGACTTCTCCGACATCGACCACATCAAGCGGACCGTCGAGCACTGCAACCAGCTGCCGGTGCACGAACGCCACCCGTGGGGCGGCGAGCTGGTGTACACCGCGTTCTCCGGCAGCCACCAGGACGCCATCAACAAGGGCCTGGACGCGCTGCGCCGGGAAGCCGAGCGGGCCGGGACGCCGGTGGACGAGCACCCGTGGGAGGTCCCGTACCTGCCGATCGACCCGAAGGACGTGGGACGCACCTACGAGGCGGTCATCCGGGTCAACTCGCAGTCCGGCAAGGGCGGCGTGGCCTACGTGATGAAGACCGAGCACCAGCTGGACCTGCCGCGCAAGCTGCAGATCGAGTTCTCCAAGGTCGTGCAGACCCACACCGACGGCGAGGGCGGCGAGGTCAGCCCGGCGCTGATGTGGGACACCTTCTCCCGCGAGTACCTGGAGGCCACCGCGCCGCTGAAACTGGTGCGCCAGCGGGTCGACGGCGAGGACGGCGCCGAGCGCATCACCGCCGCGGTCGTCGTCGACGGCGAGGAGCAGCAGATCACCGGCGTCGGCAACGGGCCGGTTTCGGCGTTCGTCGACGCGCTGAGCAGCATCGGCTACGACGTGCGGGTGCTGGACTACAACGAGCACGCGATGACCGCCGGTGACGACGCCCGCGCCGCCGCGTACCTGGAGTGCGCGGTCGGCGAGGAGGTGTTCTGGGGCGTCGGCATCGACACCTCCACCGTGACCGCGTCGCTGCGCGCGGTCGTATCCGCGGTCAACCGCGCGAACCGCTGAACCCGCCCCTTCCGACTCGTCGTGCGGGCGGTGCCGGCGGCTGAACCGCAGCGGCCGGCACCGCCACGCACGGCGCGGACGAACGCCTCAGCGCACCGGGGTCTCGGTCTCCGACTCGGCCGCGGCCGCTTCTTCGGCGGCGGCCGACTTGCGGGCGCGGCGCTTGACCACGTAGACGATCAGCCCGCCGATGAGCACGGTGACGATCAGCGCCAGCCACGAGAACCGGTGGATCCACGCCTCGGCGACCAGGCCGAACACGTAGGCCACGGTGGTCACCACACCGGCCCAGACGATGCCGCCCGTGGCGTTGGCGATCAGGAACTTCGGGTAGGGCATGCCGAGGATGCCCGCCAGCGGTCCGGCCAGGATGCGCAGCAGCGCCACGAACCGGCCGCCGAACACCGCCCACGCGCCCCAGCGGTCGAACGCCTTCTCCGCCTCCCCGACCGGCTTGGGACCGAAGTGCTTGGGCATCTTGCGACCCAGCCAGGCCAGCAGCGCCCGCCCGTAGCGGCGGCCGATGGCGTAGCCGATCGAATCGCCGACGATCGCGCCGAACGCGGCGACGCAGCCCAGCGCGATCGGGTTGACGATGTCCTGCGAGGCCGCCACTCCCGCGCTGACGAGCATGATCTCGCCGGGGAGCGGGATCCCCACACTCTCCAACCCGATGATCAGCCCGACCACCAGGTAGATCACTCCGGCGGGGATCGTCTGCAACCACTCAATCATGCTCACTTCGCCCTGTTCGACCTCGCGTCGGCCCGGCGTTGTGCCGTCCCGGTACCGGCCAGGGTACGGATGGGTGAGCCGACCGACGTGCCGGATGACGGGCTTCGCGTGAGACCGGACACCTCCGGGCACCCGCTTTGCCCCGTCCGCGCTGGTCACCGCCGCGCGAGCCGGATCGCGAACGTCGGAAACCCACCCGACCAAAGACGGTAGTGCGAATTCCTCCCGGCACGCAGACTCGCAGTGTCGCGGCATGCGGGATGGCTCGGCGCGACACCTCTGGGGGTCGGCGAGGAGGGCGGCCGGAAGCGACGGGGGCACGTCGGGGGCCCGGTCGCTCTCCTTCGATCCGGCGAACGCGCAAGCAGGAACCGGCATATTCCACCTGATCGAGCGAGCGAGCTTGAAGCCCGCCCCCGGGCGGGGTTCAGTCGGCCGGGACCGCAGCCGTGCGAGGTGGACATGTGGCCGACCGAGGACCCGACCGAACAGCTCCGTTGGCGGATACCGTGCTCCGCGCCGGACGCGAATGATCGGACCGTGACGGTCCTCGTCGTGGGCGACCGCGTGGCGCTGGTGCTGCCTCCTGGGGACACCACGGTGCTCACCCCGGACGAGGCCGACGCGCTCGCCCACCTGCTGGACACGGCCGCGGACCACGCGACGGCCCGGTAGCGACCCCCGGAGGCGGAACCGTGGCCCTCATCGACACCGACCTCAGCTTCGACCCCCGCGACCCGTACTTCCCCGTGCCCGGCGCCCCCGGTGTGCGGTGGGCGCTGCAGGTCTTCACCACGGTCGACGGCTACGGCATCGACGCCGAGCGGACCCGGGTGCGCGAGGCGGACCGGGTGCACGTGCACGCCGACGGGTACGCGTTGTTCGGTCGGCAGCGGACCGTGGACGTCGGCGAGGTCGACGTCGAGGTCAGCCGCGACTCCGGGGTGCTGGAGTGGGTGGTCAACGTCCGGCACGAAGAGCCGATCAAGGCGGTGAAGCTGCTGCTCACCGGCCTGCCGGAGGCGGCGCTGGCCGCCGGGTGGTGGGCGCCGAACACCGGCCGCGGCTGGGCGCACGGGGTCCGCGGGCAGCGGTTCCAGCTGGAGTACCCCGGGCCGGACTGGGCGACGCCGTGGGTCGCCGCCGGTGACGGCGAAGTGGTGCTCAGCGTGCGCGACCCGATGGTCCGCAGGCAGATCCTGCACGTCCACCAGCCGCCGTACGCACCGCTGCCGATCGTGGAACTGGTGCACGTGCCGTGCGCGACGGCGCGCTCGACGACCTACCGGATGCCGCCGGTCCGGCTGCGGCTGGGCGCCACCGAGCGGACCGCCGACGCCGACCTCGACGACCACCTGTCGTTCGTCGAGGGCGCCCACGGCCTGGTGCCGTGGTCGGAACGCCCGGACGTGCCCGCCTGGCTGCGCGACATCGCGCTGGTCGTGACGCTGCACGGGCAGCACTGGACGGGATACGTGTTCAACACGTTCGCGCAGATGGCCGAGGCGCTGCGGTTCGTCTCGCGGCACATCGACCCGCGGGCGGTCCTCGCCTACGTGCCCGGCTGGGAGGGCCGCTACTACTACCGGTACCCGCAGTACCGGCCCGGCCCCGACCTCGGTGGGGCGGACGGCTTCGCCGCGCTGGCGAGCACCGCGCACCGGCTCGGCGTCCGGCTGATGCCGATGTTCGGCGGCCACGGGGTGAACGTCGTGCAGTACCCGTCGTGGGAGCGCTCGGTGCTGCGCAACGACACCGACCGGTACGCCGAACTGCTCAACCGGCCGGACTGGGACGGCGACCGGGTCGGCGAGGGCGACCAGGTCTTCCTCAACCCGGGCGAGCCGACCTTCCGGGAGCACCTGGTGGAGTCGATCTCGGCGGCGGTCCGGGACTTCGGCGTCGACGCGGCGTTCCTGGACACGCTGGGCTACTGGTTCAACGACCCGCGCCACGAGGTCGTCGACGGCTACCGGCGGCTCGCCGCCGAGCTGCAGCGCCGCCACCCGGGACTGGTGCTGGCCACCGAGGGCTGGTGGGACGCGCTGTCGGCGGTGTTCCCGCTCAGCCAGCAGTGGTTCGGCGCCGACCGCGACCTGCGCAAACCCCGCGTCCTGACGCGCTACGCGCGCACCACGGGCCACCTCGCGGAGGGGACTCCCGGGCCCGGCAGCACCGGCGTGCACGAGAAGGGCTTCGTGCACCGCCCGGCCGACGTCGAGCGCGAGGGCCACATCCCGGTGGTCGGCATCGCCGACGACACCCTGCCCTGCCACGCCGACGAAGTCGCCGCGATCTGCGCCTGGGCCCAGGACCACGCACCGAAGTAGCTAGACCACCCGGCTGCCGCGGTGTTCGAAGTTGGGGTTGGCGACGTGCACGCCGTAGCCCGCCGGGCAGTCGTAGCGGACCAGGATCCGCCCCGACTCCGCGACCAGGCGATCGGCGACCCTGCGCTCCAGGATCGCGCGGTGTTCGCACGCAGTGCATCGGGCTGCGCTGCTGTACCTCACTGCTCCTCCGTTTCGTCGTCGCCGGCGTGCGGCAGCGTACGACGATCTTCACGATCGGGCCGAGGCGACGGCCGGTCGCAACCGCCCGTCGCGGATGTCCTCGGCGTAGTGGCAGGCGACGCGGTGGCCCGGGGAGATCTCGCGCAGCGCCGGGCGTTCGGTGCCGCAGCGCGACTCCTGCCGCCACGGGCACCGCGTGTGGAAGCGGCAGCCGCGCGGCGGCGCGGCGGGTGAGGGCAGGTCGCCGGAGAGCAGGATCTGCTCCCGCTCGTCCTCGGTCACCGGGTCCGGCACCGGCACGGCCGACAGCAGCGCGCGCGAGTACGGGTGCAGCGGCTCGTCGTAGAGCACGTCCGCCCCGGCCTCCTCCACGATCCCGCCGAGGTACATCACGCCGACGCGGTCGGCGATGTGCCGGACCACCGCCAGGTCGTGCGCGATGACCAGGTAGGTCAGCCGGTAATCGGCCTGCAGGTCCGCCAGCAGGTTGAGCACCTGGGCCTGCACGGAGACGTCCAGCGCGGACACCGGTTCGTCGGCGACCACCAGGTCCGGCCCGACCGACAGCGCCCGCGCGATGCCGATGCGCTGGCGCTGGCCGCCGGAGAACTCGTGCGGGTACTTGCGCAGCGCGGTCGTGGGCAGCCCGACGGCCGCGAGCAGTTCCCGCAGCCGCCGCTGTTCGGCCCCGTCGTCGAGGCCGTGCGCGCGCATGCCCTCCACCAGCAGCGATCTGACCGACTGCCGCGGGTCCAGGGAGGACAGCGGGTCCTGGAACACCATCTGCATGCGCCGGCGCATCCGGCGCAGCGGCTCGCCCTTCATGCCGGACAGGTCCACGCCGTCGAAGGTGACCCGGCCCGCCGTGGGCCGCTCCAGCCGGAGCACCGCCCGCCCCAGCGTCGACTTGCCGCAGCCGGACTCGCCGACCAGCCCGTAGGTCTCCCCGCGCCCGATCCGGAACGACACGCCGTCGACCGCGCGCACGTGGCCGACCGTGCGGTCGAACACCACGCCCCGCTTGATCGGGAAGTGCACGGCGAGTTCCTCGGCCTCGACCAGGGGCTGCGCCACCGCCGGGGCCGCGGCGGGAACGGGTTCACCCATGACGCCTCCTGCGTTCGTCGGGGGAGGTCTGGACGGGGGACGTCTGGCGCACCGGGTTGTGGCAGCGCAGCAGCCGCCCGGCACCGTCGACGCCCGGTTCCGGCGGCCGCTGGTCGCACACGTCCAGCGCGTTCGGGCAGCGCGGGCAGAACGCGCACCCCGCGTCCCACGGGATGTTGTCGGCCACCGAGCCCCGGATCGGCGTCAGGCGCTGCCCGCGCGGCACGTCCAGGCGCGGGATCGAGGACAGCAGCCCGGCGGTGTAGGGGTGCCGGGGGCGGGCGAACAGCTCGTGCCGACCGGCCCGTTCCACCACCCGGCCCGCGTACAGCACGTTGACCTCGTCGCACAGCCCGGCCACCACGCCCAGGTCGTGCGTGATCATGATCAGCGCGGTGCCGGTCTCCGCGACCAGGGCGGCCAGCAACCGCAGGATCTGCGCCTGGATCGTCACGTCCAGCGCGGTGGTCGGCTCGTCAGCGATGAGCAGCCGGGGGCGGCAGGCCAGCGCCATCGCGATCAGCGCGCGCTGCCGCATACCGCCGGACAGCTGGTGCGGGTACTCCTTCAGCCGCCGGTCGGGGTCCGGGATGCCGACGCGCCGCAGCAGCCCGCGGGCCTCGGACATCGCCGCCCGGCGCCGCGTCCCGCGGTGCCGTTCGATCACCTCGGCGACCTGCAACCCGATCGGCACCACCGGGTTCAACGAGGTCAACGGGTCCTGGAACACCATGCCCAGGTCCCGGCCGCGGCGCTGGTCCAGTTCCCGCTGCGGCAGCCCCAGCAGCTCGGTGCCGTCGAAGCGGACCGACCCGGACACCTCGGCGCCGCGCGGCGGCAGCAGGCCCATGATCGCCAGCGAGGTCACGGACTTGCCGCAGCCGGACTCGCCGACCAGCCCGACCGTGCGGCCGGGTTCGACGTCGAAGGAGATCCCGTCCACCGCGGTGACCGGCGGTTCGCCGCGGCGGGCGAAGACCACCGACAGGTCGCGGACTTCCAGCAGTGCCATGCGCGCCTCCGTCACCGCCGCTGTTTCGGGTCCAGGGCGTCGCGCAGCGACTCGCCCACCAACGTGAAGCCGAGGGCGACGAGGACGATGCACCCGGCGGGCCAGAACGCCAGCTGCGGGTGCGAGTCGATGACGTTCTGCGCCCCGCCGAGCATCTGGCCCCACTCCGGCACCGAGTCGTCCGCCGCGCCGAGCCCGAGGAACGACAGCGCCGCCGCGTCGATGATCGCCACCGCGAGACCCAGCGTGGCTTGCACGATCACCGGGCCGAGCGCGTTGGGCAGCATGTGCCGGAACACCACCGACCGCTCCTTGACGCCCAACGCCCGCGCCGCGAGCACGTGGTCGCTGGCCCGCTGGGCGAGCATGGTGCCGCGCAGCAGCCGCCCGAAGATCGGGATCTGCACGATCGCGACCGCCAGGATCACGGTGAACTGCGTCTGGTTCGCGAACAGCGCGCCGATCGACACCGCCAGCAGCAGCGACGGGATCGACAGCAGGACGTCGACGATCCGCATCACCACCGCGTCCACCCACCCGGCGAAGGCGCCCGCCAGGACGCCCAGCACCAGCCCGCCGCCCAGTCCGATCACCGTGGCCAGCACGGCGACCAGCAACGTCTGCTGGGAACCCAGCAGCAGCCGGGAGAACAGGTCGCGCCCGTACTGGTCGCCGCCGAGCGGGAACCCGGGCTGCGGCGGCGGAATCGTGTTGTCCGCCCGCGACACCTGGGCGTCCAGCAGGCGCTGCGCCGGGTCGTGCGGCGCCAGCACCGGGGCGAGCAGCGCCAGCAGCACGAACACGACGATGATCGACGCGCCGATCAGGAACACCGGGCTGCGGCGCAGCCGCCGCCACGCCGACGCCGCCAGGCTCACGCCGCCGTCCGACGCCTCGGCCAGCGCGTCGATCCGCGCTCTGCGACGAGTGTTGCCCACCATGCCCTCACCGTGTCCGCAGTCGGGGGTCGATCAGCGCGTACGAGAGATCCACGACCAGGTTGACCAGCACGTACACCCCGGCGGCGGCCAGCACCACGACCTGCAGCACCGGGTAGTCCTTGCGCTGGAAGCCGAGCGCGACGGCCTGGCCGATGCCGGAGATGTTGAACACCCGCTCGGTCAGCACCGCCCCGGCCAGCAGCGCTCCGGTCTGCAGACCGATCGTGGTGACCACCGGGAGCATGGCGTTGTGCAGGATGTGGCGGCGCCGGATCACCATCGCCGCCAACCCCTTCGCCCGCGCGGTGCGCACGTAGTCCTCGTCCACCACGTCCAGCACGGCCGCCCGGGTGATCCGGAAGATCACCGCGAACGGGATCGTGGACAGCGCCACCGCGGGCAGCACCAGGTGCACGAACGCGTTCCACGCCGCGTCCCACTCGCGGGTCAGCAGTCCGTCGAGGATGTAGAAGCCGGTCACGTGCGTGGCGTCGATCCCGGTGTCCTGGCGGCCGGACGCGGGCAGCACGCCGAGTTCGACGGCGAACACGAACTTCAGCAGGAACGCCAGGAAGAACACCGGCACGGCCACCCCGACCAGCGACCACCCGATGGTCAGGTTGTCCAACCAGCGACCGCGCCTGCGGGCCGCCAGGTAGCCCAGCGGGATGCCCACCGCGACCGCGATCAGCAACGCCAGCACCGACAGCTCGATCGTCGCGGGGAACCGGGTCAGGAACACCTCCAGCGCCGGGGTGCCGCGCTGCACGCCGGTGGAGGTGCCGAAGTCGCCGGTGACCGCGCGCCGCACGAACTTCCAGTACTGCACCGGGATCGGCTGGTCCAGGCCGAGATCGGCCTCCAGCTTGGCCCGCGCCTGCGGGGTGGCGCGGTCGCCGAGCAGCGCCGACACCGGTCCGCCGGGCAGCATGCGCAGCCAGGCGAACAGCAGCATCGACAGCACCGCGACGACGACCACCAGCTGCGCCAGCCGTCGGACCGTGTAGCGGAGCACGCAACCCCCTTCCCTCAGCGCGCCACCGGCGAGCAAGCGCGCACCCGCGCGGTCCTACTTCCGGGACACGCTCACGGAGGCGAACTCCTCCGCGGTCAGCGGCGAGGGCACCAGGCCCTTGACCCGGGGGCTCGTCACGATCGCCGGCGGCGAGTGCGACAGCGGCACGGCGGGCAGGTAGTCCGACAGCAGCTGCCGGTTGATGTCCTGGTACATCCCGTCGCGCTTGGTCGCGTCCGGTTCGGAGTCGGCGGCCCGCAGCTGGTCGGCGAGCTGCTGGCCCCACGGCGAGGCCGCGGTGTAGAAGCGGTTGGTGGGGGTGCCGAAGAAGGTGCCGATGAAGTTGTCCGGCGTGTTGTAGTCGCCGGTCCAGCCGAGCAGGAACAGGTCGGCCTTGGCGTTGTCGACGTCGTCGGTGTAGCCGCCGTTCCACGGCTTGCTGACCGGGTTGACGGTGATGCCGACCTGGCGCAGGTTCTCGGCCAGCGCGTTGAAGATGCCCTGCGGGTCCGGCATGTACGGCCGCGTGACGTCGGTCGGCCAGTAGAAGTTGACCGTCAGGTTCGACGCGCCCGCCTCCGCCAGCAGTTGCCGCGCCCGCTGCGGATCGTGCGGGTACTTGCGCACGTCCGGGGCGTAACCGTCCACAGTGTTCGGGTAGAACTCGTCGGCCACCTGGGAACCTTCCGGCATGTTGGCCCTGACCAGCGTCTGCCGGTCGAGGGCGTAGGCGATCGCCTGGCGCACCCGCAGGTCGCGCAGCGCCGGGTTGTTCTTCTGCGTGAAGCCCAGGTAGAGGATGTTGAACGGCTGCCGCACCCGGACGTCGTCCCCGGCTTCCCGCAACGCCTTGAGGTCGGCGGGGTTCGGGTAGTCGTAGGCGTCGATGCTGCCCGCCTCCAACTCCTGTTTGCGCACGGTCTCGTCCGGGATGATCCGGAACACGACCTCGCCCACCTTGGCCTTCGGGCCCCAGTACTGGTCGTTGCGGGCGAGCTTGACGGTCCCGTTGCCCTCGTCGTAGGAGACGAACCGGAACGGCCCGGTGCCCGTCGGGTGCTGCCGGGCGTAGTCGGAGTAGACGAAGCTGTCGCCCTGCGCCCGCACGTCGTCGGCCCGGTAGCGGTCCATCGCGGTCGGCGACTGCATGGTGAACGACGGCAGTGCGAGCAGGTCGGGGAACTTCGACGTCGAGCGGGTCAGGTGCACCACGGCGGTGGCCGGGTCGGGCGCGTCGCAGCCCTGGAACAGCGACGGCTGCTTGCCGTCGGCGAATCCGCCGAAGTTCTCGATCCAGTAGTAGGACAGCGCGTTGTTCTGCCCGGCGCCGGTCTGGTGGTACCAGCGCTGGAAGTTGGCGCACACGGCGCCGGCGTCGAAGTCCGTGCCGTCGTGGAACTTCACGCCCTGGCGGAGGTGGAACGTCCACGTCCGGCCGTCCGGGGTGTGCTGCCAGCTCTGCGCGAGCCGGGGTTCGACGTCGGCGGTGCCGGGCTTGAACCCGACGAGGCCCTCCATGAGCTGCCTGGTGATGCGGAAGGTTTCGCCGTCGGAGGCGTAGAACGGGTCGAAGAGGTCCGGTGCGCCGGCGGCTCCGAAGGTGAACGTGCCGCCCTGCGCTTCGGCGTTGTCCCGCTGGGACTGGGCGCATGCGGTGGGAAGCGCGGCCAGTGCCAGGGCGATTCCCGCGGTGAGGACACGACGTCGCATCCGGGGTTTCCGGCGCGGTGTCGAGGAAGCTCTGCCCATGGAAGCACCTCGATGTGTCTCAGGTCTCAAAAGTGACGTGAGACTAACTCGCAACCGGCCCCGGGTGGAGTACTCGAAGTTACGATCCAGCTACTTAGGACGACCTCGCGACTCCGCGTTTCACCCGCCCCGATCACCCGGTTCGTCCACTTCGGCTACCCGCGCGGTCTCACCGGTGCACGCGGACGTCCGCCCGGGACCGGGTGCCGTCGGCGGCGAACCAGTCGCGTTCGAACTCCTGCCAGCGCCGCAGGAAGGGGCGCGTGCTCTCCCCGTCGCGCGCGACCGCGCGCTCCAGCCGCAGCGCCGGGTCCGGGACCTCCACCCACACCACCAGGGACAACGATCCGGCGGCCGACCGGCGCGCGGCCGAGACGCCCTCCAGCACGAGGACCTCCGGCGGGTCGACGGTCACCCACTCCCCCGGCACCGGCTCCCCGTCCGGCCACTCCACCCGCCGGTAGCGGCCGGGTTCGCCGCGCCGCAGCGGCTCCAGCACCCCGGACACCAGGCGCGGCCACCACTGCACCGGTTCGTCCCAGATGGCGAAGTCGTCGGTGGGCACCACGGCGACGTCCGAGCCGGATGCTCGCAGCGCGCCGGCCAGCTCCCGCGCGAACACCGTCTTGCCCGAGCCCGACGGCCCGTCGACGGCGACCACCCGCACCGCGCCCAGCCTGGGCGGCGCGGTGCGGATCCGCTCGACCAGCGGCGTCACACCGCCCGGCGGCCGGACAGCGCCCGGCCGAGCGTCAGTTCGTCGGCGAACTCCAGGTCCCCGCCCATCGGCAGGCCGGACGCCAGCCGCGTGACGTTCAGGCCCGGGAAGTCGCGCAACATGCGCACCAGGTAGGTGGCGGTCGCCTCGCCCTCGGTGTTCGGGTCGGTCGCGATGATCACCTCGGTGATCTCGTCCCGACCGATGCGGGCCAGCAGCTCGCGCACCCGCAGCTGGTCCGGGCCCACCCCGGACAGCGGGTCGAGCGCCCCGCCGAGCACGTGGTAGCGCCCCCGGAACTCGCGGGTGCGCTCGATCGCCAGCACGTCCTTGGGTTCCTCGACGACGCACACCAGCGTCGGGTCGCGCCGGGCGTCCCGGCAGATCCGGCACGTCGTCTCCTCCGAGACGTTGCCGCAGACCTCGCAGAACACCACGCCTTCCTTGACCTTCTGCAGCGCCTCCTGCAGCCGGGTCACGTCCGCCGGCTCGGCGGCGAGCAGGTGGAAGGCGATGCGCTGCGCGCTCTTGGGACCGATGCCCGGCAGCCTGCCGAGCTCGTCGATCAAATCCTGGACAGGACCTTCATACACGTCGTGCTCGCTTCAGCCCTCACATGCCCGGCAGGCCCAGCCCGCCCAGGTCGGGGCCGCCCGCCCCGCCGAGCGCACCGGCCAGCGGGCCCATCTTCTCCGCCTGGAGCTCCTGCGCGGCCCGGTTGGCGTCCCGCACGGCCGCGACGACCAGATCGGAGAGCGTGTCGGTGTCCTCCGGGTCGACGGCCTGGGGGTCGATGGACATCGACTTCAGCTCGCCCGCACCGCTGACGACCGCGGTCACCAGTCCACCGCCGGCACTCCCGGTGACCTCGGCGGCGGCGAGCTCCTGCTGCGCAGTCATCAGCTGCTGCTGCATCTTCTGCGCCTGTTCCATGATCTGCTGCATGTTCGGCTGGCCACCAGGTTGCACCGTGGTCCTCCTCGTTCCGGACTGTCCGCTGGCGCGAGCCAGCGCGTTGCGCCCTTCCGGGTACCCCTCCCAGCCTAGTCGTGCCCCTCGGCTGCCCCTGGGCCCGGCGGGGACGACGTGACAGGGTGATCGCATGGCGCTGGACATCGTGCGGTTGCTCGAACTGGCTTCGTGGCGGGCCTTCGACGCGGACGGGGCGGGACGGGTGCTGGCGGGCTCCGACGAGTCCGGCTCGGTGCAGCTGGTGGAGCTCGCCGACGGCACCGCCACCCCGCTGACCGCGCTGCCCGGCGCGGTGACCGGCCGGTACGTGCCCGGGGAGCGGGCGGCGGTCGTCCAGCACGACACCGACGGCGACGAACGCGGCCAGCTCTCGCTGCTGCGCCTGCCCCGGTCGGCACCCGCCGCGCTGGACGACCTGGAGCCGCTGGTCCGCGACCCGGACCACGTGCACCGGCTGCTGGACGTGCTGCCGGACCGCATCGTCTACTCGACCAACCGCCGCAACGGCGTGGACTTCGACGTGGTGATCCGCAGCGTCGTCACCGGCGAGGAACGGGTCGTCTACGACGGGGGCGGCATGGTCCTGGACGTGGCCGTCTCCCCGGACAGCCGCTACGCGGCGCTGACCGTGCCCGCGGTACCGCCGCTGTCGGACCGGGTGCTGCTGGTCGACACGATGCCCGCGACCGAGGCCGAGCACGTGGTGGCGCTGACCGATCCGGCCGACCCGGCCCGGCACACCCACCTCGGCTGGCTCCCCGACGACTCCGGGCTGGTGGTCACCACGAACTCCGGTCGGGACCGCACGGGCATCGCCCGGCTCGACCCGCGCACCGGCGAACGCACGTGGCTGGTGACCTCCGCGGACCACGACCTCAGCGGCTGGCTGTCCCCGGACGGTCGCACGCTGCTGGTGCACACCAACGACGACGGCACCAGCCGCCTGGCGCTGCACGACGCCGCGAGCGGCGAACGGCTGCGCGGGGTGCGGCTGCCCGCCGACGGCTGGTGCGGGTACCCGCTGCCGGCACCGGTGTGGTCGCCCGACTCGCGGTCGGTGGCGCTGTCGTTCAGCGGACCGGCGGTGCCCGGCGATGCGCTGCTGGTCGACGTCGCGACGGGAGAAGCGCGCCCGCTCACCGACTCCACCGCGCAGCTGGGCGCCGACCTCCCGGTGGCACCGACGACGCACCGGGTGCCGACCCGCGACGGCGAGCGGATCCCGTGCTTCGTCTACGCACCGCCCGCGCCCTCCCCGGAGACGGCCGGGTCAGCGGTGCTGATCGTCCACGGTGGACCGGAGAGCCAGTCGGTGCGCTCGTTCAGCCCGATCGCGCAGGCGCTCGTGGCGCAGGGCCACGCGGTCCTGGTGCCGAACGTGCGCGGCTCGACGGGCTACGGCAAGCGCTGGTACTCCGCCGACGACGGGCGCAACCGGCTGGAGGCCGTCGCCGACCTCGCCGATCTGCACGACTGGCTGCCCGCGCTCGGCCTGGACCCCCGCCGCGCGGCGCTGTGGGGCGGCTCGTACGGCGGGTACATGGTGCTGGCCGGGCTGGCGTTCCAACCCGAGCGGTGGGCGGCGGGCGTCGACATCGTGGGCATCTCGTCGCTGCTGACGTTCCTGGAGAACACCGCCGCCTACCGCCGCACGCACCGCGAGCGGGAGTACGGCTCGCTCACCGCCGACGCCGACTTCCTGCGCGAGGCGTCCCCGCTGTCGCGCGCCTCGGCGATCTCGGCTCCGCTGTTCGTCCTGCACGGCGCCAACGATCCGCGCGTCCCGCTGTCCGAGGCCGAGCAGATCGCGTCGGCCGTCCGCGCCAAGGGCCTGGAGTGCGAACTCCGCGTCTACCCGGACGAGGGCCACGGCCTCGCCAAGCGCGCGAACCGGCTCGACGCCTACCCCAGAGCGCTCACGTTCCTGCGCCGCCACTTGGCCGGTTGACGGTTCCTCAGTCTTGAGGTTCCGCCACCGGTACCGCCTCGCAAAACGAGTTCGAAGACAGGTCTCAGCCGTCGATGCGGCGGGCTCCCAGCTCGCGTTCCAGGAGTTCCACGGCCGCGGCGTCCGGATCCCGGACCTGCGCGCCCGAACCGTCCACTGGGGACGAATCGGCGAGCAGCGCCTCCGGGTCCTCCTCGTCGTCCGGCTCCGGCGGCTTGGGCGGTTCGGGCGCGGGCGGCACGTCGTCCGGCGGCGGTGGCTCCTCGTCCGGCGGCTCCGGCGGGGGCGGGATGTCGTCGGGCTCCGGGGTGCGCGGCACCGAGGCCCGCTGCTGCGCGGTCCGCGCGGACGGGTTGGCCTGCCCGGTTTCGGGGGCCTGCCCGTTCGCCGCCCCGCCGCGGGGCGTCTCGGGCCGCTGCTCGCGCCGCTGCGGCGGCTGCTTCGGCGGCGGCTTGCTCGCGGCGGGCGGCGCGGCCCCGGCCTCGACGCAGTGGATGTCCCACTCGCCGCCGAGCACCTCCCCCAGCGCGTCCCGCACGAAGCCCAACCGGCGCTCCTGGTTGAGCTGCTTGACCAGCCCGGCCGTCGGCATCGACAGCACGAGCGCACCGTCGGTGAGGTCCTGGACGGTGGCGTTGAGCAGCAGCGCCTGCGTCGGCCGGTTCCGCTCCGCGACCGCCCGCAGCAGCTCGGTCCACACCCGCCGCACCGCGGCGGCGTCGTACCCGCCGCCGGATGCGGCTTCGCCGCCGGACGACGGCTCGGCGCTCGCCGCCGGTGCCTCCCGGGTCGCGCTCCGAGCCGCCGGGGCAGCCGGGACGTCGCGCGCCGCGGGCGGTTCGGCCGCCTTCGGCGGCGGCTGCGGAGCGGGCTCGGTCGGCTGCTGGGGCTCGGCCGCCGGCGGTGTCTCCGGAGCCGCGGCCTGCGACTGCGCGGCCCGCTCGTGCGGTCGCTGGAAGACGCGGCGCGGCCGCGCCTCGGCGTCCCGCGCCTCGGCGTCGGGTTCGGCGGCGGGCGCAGCGGCGGCGGCCGGGGCCTCACCGGGCGCGATGGTCATCCGGCGCTCGACGCGTTCGAGCCGTTGCAGCAGCGCGGTCTCGGAGTCGGACACCGCGGGCAGCAACATGCGCGCGCAGAGCAGTTCGAGCAGCAGGCGGGGCGCGGTGGCCCCGCGCATCTCGGACAGACCGGTGTGCACGATCTCGGCGAACCGGGACAGCGTCGCGGCGCCGAGCTGTTCGGCCTGGTTCTGCATCCGGGTGAGCTCGTCCCCGTCGGCTTCGACGAGCCCGCGCTGCGGCGCGTCGGGCACGGAGTGCAGCAGCACCAGGTCGCGCAACCGGTCGAGCAGGTCGGAGGCGAACCGCCGCGGGTCGTGCCCGGCTTCGACGAGCCGGTCGACGGTGGCGTAGACGGCGGCGGCGTCCCCGGCGGCCAGCGCGTCGACCATGTCGTCGATGAGCGCGACGTCGGTGACGCCGAGCAGCGCGACCGCGCGCTCGTAGGTGACACCCCGGTCGGTGGCCCCGGCGAGCAACTGGTCGAGCACGCTCAACGTGTCCCGAGCGGACCCGCCTCCGGCCCGGATGACCAGCGGGTACACCGCCGGCTCGACGGTGACGCCCTCCTCGCGGCAGATCCGTTCGAGCAGGTCCCGCATGACACCGGGCGGCATCAGCCGGAACGGGTAGTGGTGGGTCCGCGACCGGATGGTGGTGAGCACCTTGTCCGGCTCGGTCGTGGCGAAGACGAAGATGAGGTGCTCGGGCGGTTCCTCGACGATCTTCAGCAGGGCGTTGAAGCCCTGCGTGGTGACCATGTGGGCCTCGTCGATGATGAAGATCCGGTACCGCGACTGCGCGGGCGCGAAGAAGGCCCGGTCCCGCAGCTCGCGCGTGTCGTCCACACCGCCGTGGCTGGCCGCGTCGAGCTCGACGACGTCGACGCTGCCGCCGCCCTCGGGCGCCAGCGCGATGCACGAGTCGCACTCACCGCACGGATCGGCGGTGGGCCCCTGGTCGCAGTTCAGCGACCGGGCGAGGATCCGCGCGCTGGACGTCTTGCCGCACCCGCGCGGCCCGGAGAACAGGTACGCGTGGTTGATCCGCCCGGCCGACAACGCGGTGCGCAGCGGCTCGGTCACGTGTTCCTGCCCGACGACCTCGCCGAAGGTCGCGGGCCGGTACTTGCGGTAGAGGGCGAGCGCCACGGTCGAAACCCTACGCGGTGCGACTGACAACCCGGACGGCTCCTCCCGACGACGGGAGGAGCCCCGGAAAAGTAAGGGGACCCCGCGCACCCGCCAGAGCCCGCTTACCCTTGCTGCCTTCCGGCCCTGGGGGAGTTCACAGGATGGACGCCGCACGAGGTCCACGGACAGTGTAACCCGCCCCCCACCGCCCCCGGCAAAGCACCCCCGTCACGAGGGCGGCCGCGGAGTGCCGGACGCCCGCTCCCGGCGTTCCACTCGCCACCGCCGGCACGCCGTGGACGCCCGGAGACAGCCCGACGGCACCGTCGACGCGCGAGCGCGGCCGGGAGCGCAGTTGAATGCCGCGAACCCGACGCCACGCCAGGACGACCCGCGAAATGCCCACAACTAGGCCGCCCAGGTGTCCTTCTGCGCAATTCGAGTGATCGTCCACCATTATCTTCCCAACCCCTTCCGGAACCCGGTAAACATGACTGGCGGATCCGGCAAATGCCAGGTCCGATCGTTTGGGCGCACTGGGGACAACTGGGAGGAACCTTGTCCAAACCGACGGCCTTGGGATGGCAAATGACCGGCGCGGGAGAAGAGTTCTCGTCACAATACTGGGACAGCCCTGGAAACGTGAACATCACCGTTACCGGCGGTTCCGTGGACCATCCCACCAACGTCCCGCAGAAAATGACGCTACACCTGTAACGGCAGGTCAACTTCGCCCCCGACGAGGACCACGGGGCCAGGGAATTCCTGATCAACGACAGCGGCAGCGTCGCCCCCGCTACGGGACACACGTGGGAAGGCACCCCGGCCGGAACGTACTACTTCAAGATCGACCACCTTGAAGGCCGGAACGCGGATGCGCGTGGAACGCGCAGTTAGGCGGGCACCGAACGGCCTCCAACGGCGTCGTGGTTGATCGCGGGCCTCGCAGCCTCGTGCGAGGCCCGCACCCCGAGAAATGGCCGGACAACGAAAATCGACGATCACGAAAACCGCCTCCCTTCGGACGGCCCGCCCCATTCTCGCGAACCCGGAATCCCACGAAGTGTTCTCGCGGAAAACGCCGACACCCGGCGGCCGACTTCTCGCCCGGCCCGCCTACGAAGGGAAGGCGAACACCGACGGCACCCGCCTACCCCACCGCGCACGCCGCTGGGCGTTCGACCACCGTCGACGATGTCCGGTCGTCAACCCGCCCGGCGAGTTCAACCGAGTGCCCACCCATACCGCGAGCGACCGCGCGAGCATCGCCACAAGCCCAGCCGGTCGTTTCCGGAAGCGACCGGTTGATCGCGCCACGTCCGGTGAACCGGGCCCCGACGACGGACGAAGCCGGGCGTTTGCCCCGCTGCTCAAGGTGCCAGTCGGGCGCGAAGCCGGCAGTGTTGCGCAAGCCCACGACACCACCCGCCGCTGGACCGTCGGCGCAGGTCACACCCCATAGCCGCTGGTCAACTACCCCCCTGGTACGCTTCTGCGCGGAGGATTGGCCGAGCGGCCTAAGGCGCACGATTGGAAATCGTGTTGGGTTAACAGCCCTCACGGGTTCGAATCCCGTATCCTCCGCCGAGGACGAGGCCCCGGACACCAGGTGTTCGGGGCCTCGATCGTTGTCAGCGGGTCGTCGTCAGGGCTGGATGCGGGTGACCTGCGGGTCGTGGTCGCTGGTCTGGTCGTGGAATTCGGCGTTGAGGTGGACGATGTCGTAGTCGGCGCGGACCCCCGGGGTGACCAGCGTGTGGTCGAGCTGCTGGGAGTTGCCCTCGTAGACGTAGCTGTAGCGCTCGGCCGGCGGCAGGGTGGTCGCCAGGTCGGTCAGCGCACCGCCGTCGGTCAGCGGGGCCAGCGCCGGGGAGAAGCCGAAGTCGTTGAGGTCTCCCAGCACGACCGCGCGGGCACCGCCGTCGACGCGGCGCAGGTCGTCGACGAAGCCGCGCACCAGCCGGGACTGCGCGGTGCGCTGCTCCTCCGAGGAGCGGGTGGGTGGCTGGAACCGGCCGTGCATCGGCTGGTCGCCGCCCTTGGAGGCGAAGTGGTCGGCCACCACGAACACCGGCGCTCCGCGGAACTCGAACTGGCCGACCAGCGGTTTGCGGCTGTCCTTCCACGCGTCGTCGGTGGGAGCGATCCGGCCGGGCGAGGTGCTCAGCGCGGCGTGGCCGCCGTCGGCGACCGGGCGCACCGGGGTCGTGGCGTCCCCGCCCGGTTTGTCCATAAAGGACACCCGGTTCGGGTTGAACAGGAAGGCGACGCGGATGTTGCCGCCGGGTTGCCCGCCGTCGGCGTCGTTCTGCGGGTTGATCTGCCGCCACTGGTAGTGCGGTCCGCCCGCGGCGGCGATCGCGTCGGTGAGCTTGGTCAGCGTCTGCGAGGCGTCGACGACACCGTCGTCCTCGGGACCGCTGTTGTCCTGGACTTCCTCGACGGCCACGATGTCCGGCGCCGCGAGTCCGCGCACGACGCCCTCGGCGAGGCGCTGGAACTTCGCGGGATCGTTGGAGGGGGCCAGGTTCTCGACGTTGTAGGTGGCGACGGAGAGTTCGCCGTCGGCCTGCTTGCGCGTGGTCTCGGGCTTCAGCCCGCCGGGGACGTGCTGCCCGAGCGCGTTCGCTTCCAGGACGTATCCGCCGTACGAGCTGTAGTCCAGCGGGCCTTCGGTGCCGCCCCGCAACCGGTCCCCGACGTCGGCGGCCGGGAAGTCGCCGCCGGCCAGCGATTCGACCTTGAGCCGCCCGCTGTTCGCGTCGGCGTACCCGGTGTAGGTCGTGCCGCCGCGCGGGTTGCGGTTCTGCTCGGGCTTGGTGGTGACCCACAGGGAGCGGTGGGTGTCGGTGGGCCCGACGACGCGCGCGTCGTCGACCCGCAGCACCATGCCTTCCCGGGACTCGAAGTAGTCCAGGGCGTAGCGGGCGGGATCCAGCTGCGTCTTCTCGATGTTGCCGTCCGGCGCGGCGTACGCCTGCGGCACGGTGTCCGGGCCGATCTCCTCGGCCGGCACGCTGCCCTTGCCGGTGACCTGCCACGACGCACCGGTCAGTTCGGTCACCGACTGGTTCGCGGTGGTTTCCGGAGTCTCGCCGGACGACAGCGGGTAGTACTCGGACACCACACCGCTGACGGTCACCGCGTCGCCGACCGCGACGGCCGGGTCCTTGTCGCCGGTGTAGACGAAAAGGCCCTCGCTCGTCCGCGGATCGTTGTCCGGATTCGGGTCCTGGAACCAGAATCCGCGCGACGCCCCGGAGGCGCGCACGCCGGTCACCACGCCGGGCACGTCGGCGACGTGCTTGCCGACGAGCGGCGAGACCCGGGTCGTGCCCTGTATGTCGTGGATCCGGACCTGCGGTTGCGCTGCCGCGGCCGGTGCTGCCGACAGCAGCAGCGCACCGGTGGCGGCCAGCAACGACGTCCTGCGCACTGGATTTCTCCTCGGTGGTGGGCCGTGCTCCCCGCGGAACCTAGTGCACGACCGCACCGAGGCGGCTGAATTCGGCGACAACTCGAAACCGGGTCGCCGCCACGGGTTCCGGCGTTGCGCCGGACGGCCGACAGCACCGTCCCAGCGGTCTCGACGGCTGGGACACCTCCCGACGGGGCGCGACCGCCCAGCCGCACCGGACTCCACCGGTGGCTCCTGGCCGCCGTGATCGCGGACGGCACCGAGCGGGAGACCGGGGTTTCGCGCGGGCCACCGGACCGGTCCGGCGTCCCGCATGACCGCCTAGCCGCGCGTGGAATGCGCCAGAACCGAACCGGAGGAGATCGCGCGCGCCCCGAGCACCCGCGTCGACCGCACTGCGCTTCCGCCGTTCATGACCTCGCACTGGCACATGGTCGTTCCTCCCTGGTTGCGTTCGGTGGTTATGACGCCACCGGCTCGCCGCCGGTTCCACCTTCTCCGGAACCGCCCGTGAAAACCAGCGCGCACCAACCGGGATGTTCGGTCGCGGGCTGTTCGTCCCAGTGCGCGGGCCACTTCCGCCGGACACCGTTCGTCCCGGCGACGAGCGCTCCGGTGAGGGCCGCCTCGGTGTGCGTGCCGAAGTCCACCTCGCCCTCGAACCTGGCCCCGCGGAAGGTCACGCCCTCGCCGCCGAAGGTGACGCGCCGGAAGTCGCCGAGCCCGGTGAACCGCACGTTGCGGAAGTCGGCGTGCTCGGCGAACTCGGTCCCCCGGAACACGGCCGGACCGACGAACTCGGCTCCGGCGAACGTCGCCGACCGCACCCGGCACCGCGTGCAGGTGAACGTGGACAGCGTGGCCCCGGCCAGGTTGAGCACGATGTCCGGCCAGAACGACTCGGCGTCCGCGCGCAGGTGCGAGATCAGCACGTTCTGCGCGACCTGCCGGACTTCCCGCTCCTGCGGGTCGTCGGCCGGGTCGAAGGGCATCCGCAGGTAGGCGCAGATCAGGTCGACGATGGTGTGCCGGTGCGCCGGATGGCCGTTCGCGAGCCGCTCCAGGGCGTAGATCCCGGCCAGCCGCACCGGGGCCTTGTCGTTGCCCAGCTGCTCGGCGGCCTTGCCGTACAGGTCGGTCACCTGCGTCTCGGTCGCGTCGTGGCCCTTCTGCGCCAGGTCCAGTTCGGTCGACCGCTGCTTGCGCGCGGCCAGCCACAGCGCCGCGCCTCCTCCGGTCCCGGCGCCGATGCTGGTCGACGTCCGGACGACTTCGAGCAGCACCTGCGGCTCCGCGCCGCGCAGCAGGAACAGCAGCAGCCCCATCGACCCGACCGTGACGACCACGACGACGACCGCCCCGATCCCGATCGCCCGATTGCTCAACACGTTCCCGGTCCGGGAGCCCTTCCCCATGACCGATCATGGTGGCATCACGCCCGCCGAGGGGTCTGCGCGAATCCCCTGAAAAGCAGAGCCGGCCCCGAGCGCCGCCGACCGCGCAGCGTTCGCTCCGCCCCGCTCGGACCCGGCGCACCGGAGCCGACGCAGCGGTACGGGGACGACGCGAAAAGAGGACCGGCCCCGCACTCGGCGGGACCGGTCCTCATCGGCGGTAGCGGTGGGATTCGAACCCACGGAGGCTGTTAACCTCACGCGCTTTCGAGGCGCGCTCCTTAGGCCGCTCGGACACGCTACCGCCCGCAAGGGTATCGGACGCTTCCGGCGGGTCGGCCGAGGGGGTCAGCGCCAGGCCCGCATCCGGTAGGCCAGCGTCGCCCGGGCCCGGGACAGCCGACCGCGGACCGCCTGTTCACCAGCTCCGACGCGGTGACCGATCTCGATGCAGGACAGCCCGTCGACCTCGGCGAGCAGCCACACGTCGCGCTGGCGGGTGGGCAGGTGGGCCAGCGCCCGGCCGAGCGCCACCACCCCGGCTCCCGCCTCGGCGTTGCGCTGCGGGTCGGGCACGGCGGCGGCACCCACGGCCGGGCGGTGCTCGGGCAGCGCACCCATCGGATCGGTGCGGCGGGTGCGGCGCCTGCGCAGGACGATCAGGCAGTACCGCCTGGCGACCTGGAACAGCCAGGTCCGCAGCGCCGCCGGTTCGGCGAGCTCGCCCGACCGCCGCCACGCGGTGATGAACACGTCCTGGACGACGTCCTCGGCTTCGGCCCGGTCACCGAGCATCCGCAGCGCCATGCCGAAGACCCCGTCGGAGTAGCGGCGCACCAGCCGTTCGAAGGCGTCGACGTCTCCCTCCGCGATGCGCACCGCCAGCACGGCGTCCGTCGGGTCCACGTCACCCCCTGCAAGGCGATGGGTCCGCCCCGCGCAGCGCGGGGCGGACCCATCGTCACAGCCGGGAACGGGGTTCGCGGTCCGGACAGGCCACCCGAACCGGTGGAACGGACATTCATTCCTCGTCGCGGTGGAACTTGTCCTTCAGGTCGTCGACGGTCCCGGCTGCCCGGTCCTTGATGTCCTGGCCGGCCTCCTTCGCCTGGCCCTCCACCTGGTCGCGTTTGCCCGCGTTCTCCAGGTCCTCGTTGCCGGTGGCGCGACCGGCGGCTTCCTTGGCCTTGCCGGTCCACTGCTGGGCCTGCTGCTTGGCCTTGTCGAACACACCCATCGCTGTCTCCGTTCGTTGGGGTTGTCCGCCTCCCGGGTACCCAGCAACCCGGAGCCGACCCCATGAGCCGGATCACTCCCGGTGGGTGAGGAAGAACTCCTCCAGCACGGCCGCGCACTCGTCGGCCAACACCCCGCCGACCACCTCCGGCCGGTGGTTGAGCCGCCGGTCGCGCACCACGTCCCACACCGACCCGACGGCCCCGGTGCGGGGCTCCCACACCCCGAACACCACTCTGGCCACTCTGGCGAGCACCAGGGCTCCGGCGCACATGGTGCAGGGCTCCACGGTGACGGCGAGGGTGCAGCCCTCAAGCCGCCAGCCGTCGCCGTGCACGGCGGCGGCCTCGCGCAACGCGAGGATCTCCGCGTGCGCGGTGGGGTCGTGCAGGGCTTCCCGCCGGTTGTGCGCCCGGGCGAGCACCCGCCCGGCCGGGTCGGCGACGACCGCGCCGATCGGAACATCCCCAGTGGACGGTGCGCCGCGCGCGGTCTCCAGCGCGGTCCGCACCAGCTCGGCGTCACCGGCGCGGATACCGGTCGTCATCACTGGTCCAGTTTCTCCAACAGGCCCGCGAACTGGTCGCCGAACCCGCAGCGCTGGGCGATCATCTCCAGCTGCTCGTCCGGGTAGAGGTCGACCTCCTCGATGATCACCAGCAGCTCGCCCTCGGGCAGCCCGATGTCGGAGAGGATGGCCAGGTTGCCTTCCGGCCAGACCTCGTCGTCGTCCTCGTCCGGCGGGTCGATGCGCAGCAGGTCCAGCACGTCGGCGGCGATGTCGTAGTCCAGCGCCGCGGCGGCGTCCGACAGCAGCAGGTCGACCCCACCGGGCACCGGCCGGACCAGCACGAAGAACTCGTCGTCCACATTGCACATGCCGAAGACCGCGCCGGTGGAGCGGAGCCCGCGCAACGCCGTGATGGCGGAATCGAGGCCCGCCAGCACCGATCTGTCCATCGCGCTGCACCGCCACCGGCCGTCCTCCCGGACGACGGCCACGGCGAAGCCCGAGACCGGCTCCTGCACCGTCATGAGGACACCGTAGAGCGTGTGAACGCCACCCGAAAGCACTATTGCGCGCTCGTAACCTTCCGAGCAGCGATTCCCGCTCGACCGGGTGGGGTGCCACGTCCCGGTGTCGGGCAGGATGGGCCAATGCGTGCCGTGTGCGTGATCGGACTGGGACTGATCGGCGGCTCCGTGCTGCGCGCCGCCGCGAACGCCGGGCGCCCCGCGTGGGGCGCGACCGCGTCGGAGGAGGACGCCTCGGCGGCTCGGGCGGCGGGCTTCGACGTGCCGACCTCCACCGAGGAGGCGCTGCGCCGGGCGGCCGAGCAGGACGCCCTGGTGGTGGTCGCGACGCCGCTGACCGCCGTCCGCGCGGTGCTGCGCCAGGTGGCCTGGCACGCCCCGCAGGCGTGGCTGACCGACGTGGTGAGCGTGAAGGACCCGGTGGACGCCGAGGTCCGCAGCCTGCTGCCCGGGGCCCGCTACGCGGGCGGGCACCCGATGGCCGGGTCCGCCGAGTCCGGGTGGGGCGCCGGTTCCGCCGGGCTGTTCGAGGGCGCCGCGTGGGCGGTGGCGATCGAGGAGGGCACCACCCCGGACGCCTGGCTGGAGGCCGCGACGCTGGCGCTGGACTGCGGGGCCCACGTGGTCCCGACCTCGGCCGCCGCGCACGACGACGCGGTCGCCCGCGTCTCGCACCTGCCGCACGTCTTCGCCGCGGTGCTGGCGGCGGTGGGCTCCGACGGCGGCCCGCTGGCGCTGTCGCTGGCGGCCGGCTCGTTCCGGGACGGGACCCGGGTGGCGGGCAGCGATCCGGCGCTGGTGCGCGCCATGACCGAGGGCAATCGGGCCGCGCTGCTCGACGCCGTCGACGACGCCCTCGGCCGCCTCGGCGCGGCCCGCGGTTCACTGGCCTCCACCGGCTCATTGAAGTCCACTGTGGACACCGGGCACGACGCCCGCGCCGCCCTGGAGGGCCTCGCGACCGGCGCGCGCACGACCGAGACGATCGCGGTGGACGCCGCCGCACTGCCCCGCCTCCGCGAGCTCGGCGAGCGCGGCGGTCGCGTCGTCGCGCTGGCGGACGGCACCGCCACCGTCGAACTGCCGGACGCGTGATCGCCGGAACACGAGAAGAGGGGCCGCTCCGCGCGTCGCGGGCGACCCCTCCATGAGCCGCTCTCGACCACTGCCGCGCAGGACGGCCCTCGCCCAGTCCTGCGCACCAGCCTCGGCCGGGCGGCGATGCTCCCCAACCTGATCCGGGCTTTCCGGGCAGAACGTAGCCCTGCTCGGCGCTCGCCGCCCGGCGGAGGCGCTCGGCGACCGCAGCGAAACCCCTTCCGTGTGAAGCGCGCACCCCATTGCCCTCCGCCACGGGCAGCGCTACCTTTTGCATGACCGCATGACCAAATTTCAAATCCAGTCACGTAGTCAAGGAGACGTCCGAATGCCCAGGCCCACCGACCGCGGCGACCGGATCTTGGACGCGGCGGGTGCGCTGATGCTCCGACACGGCTACCGGAAGGTGACCGTCGAGGACGTCGCGAAGCAGGCGGGCGTCGGCAAGGGCACCGTCTACCTGCACTGGCGGACCAAGGAGGCGTTGTTCGAGGCGCTGATCCTGCGCGAGTCCGTCGACCTCATCGACGAACTCGTCGCGGCGTTGCGCCGGGCCCCGGAGGAGGTCCTGCCGCACCGGTTCCTGCGCCGGTCGTTCCTGGCGGCCATCCGCCGACCGCTGATGCACGCGCTGATCACCGGCGACACCGAACTGCTCGGCAACCTCAAGCGGGGATCCCTGCGCGGCCAGGAGCTGCTGGCCGGGGACCAGTACTTCGCCCTGCTGGACCAGTACGGACTGCTGCGCACGGACGTGCCGGACCTGCGGTACGCGCTGGGCGCGGTGGTCACCGGGTTCTACCTGGTCGACAACCTCAACCCGGAGTCGGCCGACCTGGACGAGGAGGCCAAGGCCAACGCCCTGGAGCACGCCGTCCGGACGTCCTTCGAACCGGAGTCACGCCCGGACCGGGCCGCGCTGGCCACCGCCGCCGCCGAGGTGGCGGCGCTGCTGGAGGGCCTGACCGACTCCTACCGCAAGTGGATCTACGAACACGATCCGTCCGAGCCCGGCTGACCCCGGACTCCACGTCACCACGAGGGGTATGGCATGACGACGTCGGCCGACACCTGGGGGATCCACCAAGCGCAGTTCTGGCTGCGCGGGATCCGGCCACGGCAAGCCGTGGAATACGACCCGAAGACCGGGATGTGGAACGTCTACGGACATCCCGAGATCCAGCGGGTCCTGAGCGATCCGGCCACCTTCTCCTCCGACACCACGCGGCTCTTCCCGGAGGCCGCCCAGCTCAGCGAGGGCACGCTGACCCGGCTCGACCCGCCCGAGCACCAGAAGCTGCGCAAGCTGGTCAGCCACGCGTTCTCCCGCAAGGTCGTCGCCGACCTGGAACCGCGCATCGCCGCGCTGACCGGGGAACTGCTCGACGCCATCGCCGACCGGGGCCGCGCCGAGCTGGTCGCCGACCTGGCCTACCCGCTGCCGGTCATCGTGATCGCCGAGCTCCTGGGCGTGCCCAGCGACGACCGGCACCTGTTCAAGCAGTGGGTGGACGCGCTCTTCGAGCGCACCCAGCAGTTCTCGCTCGTGAACCGCTCCGCGGAGCAGGACCGCGACATCGAGCGCGCGATGGAACAGGTCGGGCACCTGACCGACTACCTGGCCGAGCACGCGGCCGAGCGCAAGAAGCGGCCGCGCGAGGACCTGCTCACCAAGCTCGTCGAGGCCGAAGTGGACGGTGAGCGGCTCACCGACGCGCAGATCGTCAACTTCGCCAACCTGCTGCTGATCGCCGGCCACATCACCACGACGATGCTGCTGGGCAACACCGTGCTGTGCCTGGACGCCCATCCCGAGCAGTTCGCCGCGGTCCGCGCCGACCAGTCGCTGGTCCCGTCGGCGATCGAGGAGTCGTTGCGCTACTTCAGCCCGTTCGCCGCGCTCGGCCGGGTCACCAACCAGGAGGTGGAGCTGGGCGGCGAGCGGATCCCCGCCGACCAGCTGCTGTTCATGTGGATCGCGGCGGCCAACCGCGATCCGCGGGAGTTCCGCGAGCCCGACGTCTTCGACGTCACCCGCGACCCGAACCCGCACCTCGCCTTCGGCCGCGGCATCCACTTCTGCCTGGGTGCACCGCTGGCGCGCCTGGAGGGCCGGGTGGCGTTGAACCTGCTGCTCGACCGCTTCCCGAAGCTGCGGACCGATCCGGACGAAGCACCGGCGTTCATCCCGAGCCCCAACATGACCGGCGTCCGACGCCTTCCGCTGCTGGTGTCCTGACCCGGGATGACCGGGCGGCCCGCCGGCCGTCCGGTCACGCCTCCCGGACGACCTCCGGCACGGCGGTGGCGGCCGGTTCGGTGGTCGTCCCGGGCGGGGCGGTCGCCGCCGGTTCGGCGGTGTCGGCATCGCCGGTGCGGGTCATCCGGCCGAACAGGACCAGGGCGGCGACCGCGACCGCTGCCGACACCGGGCCGAGGGCGGCCCAGCCCCACTCGGCGGCGACGACACCACCGGTGAGACCGCCGAAGCCCATGCCCAGGTACAGGGCCGAGGAGTTGAACGCGATCACCACACCCGCCCCGGCCGGAGCCAGCGAGATCAACCGGTGCTGGACGGCGGGCATGATCCCCCAGCCGCCCAACCCCCACAGGACCAGCAGCACCGCGACGGCGACCGGCGAACCACCGGCCAGCGGCAACGCCGCGAGCCCGACGGCGAGCACGCCGAGCGACGCGGCGATCCCGACCCCGGAGCCGAACCGGTCGGTGACCCGCCCGACCACGGCGTTGCCCATGGCCCCGGCGACGCCGTAGACGAACAGCAGCACGCCGAGCGTCCCGGCGCCCGCACCGGTCAGCGCCGACAGCATCGGGGAGGCGTAGGTGTAGGCCGCGAAGTCCGCGAGGGAGCCGAGCAGCGACACCACCAGCACCTGCACCACCGCGCGGTCGCGGAGCACGGACATCCTGGCGCGCAGCCCCGTCACCGGCGGCGCGGGAACCCGCGGCAGCGCCAGCAGCGCGCTCGACGCCAGCAGCCCGAGGAGCGCGACCAGCCAGAACAGCCCCTGGTAGCCGATCGATCCCTCCAGCAGCACGCCGATCGGCACGCCCACCACGGTCGCCAGGGTCAGCCCGCTGAGCACCAACGACACGGCCCGCCCGCGCCGCTGGAGCGGCACCAGGTCGGCGGCGATCACGACGGCCGTCGGGGTGAACAGGCTCGCCCCGAGCGCACCGAGCACCCGCGCCGCGGTCAGCGTGCCGAAGTCCGGGGCCATCGCGGTGGCGATGTTGCCGACGACGAACAGGCCCAGCGACAGCCACAGCAACCGGCGCCGCTCCCACCGTCCGACCACAGTGGACAGAACGGGTGCGCTGACCGCGTAGGTCAACGCGTGCACGGTGATCAGCTGACCGGCGGTGGTCACCGGCACGCCGACGTGCGCGGCGATGGCGGGGAGGACACCGGCCACCAGGTACGACCCGGTGTTGATGACGAAGGTGCCGACGGCGAGCACCAGCAGCCGGAAGGGCATGGGCGATCCCTCGGATGGTCGGGGCGGGCAGGGCAGCACGCACCGCGCCGGGACACGGCGGTGCCAGGTGTTCGATTTGGCGGATGACCCTGCAACTGCGGACGGTCGCCAGGACCGGACCCGTTCTCGGTGTCAGTCACGACAACGGCCACGACGGGCCGCACCCGGGATTTCGAGTGCGCCCCCGACCGTGTTACCGGGCGTGTCACGACTCACAAGCCACTGCCGGAAACCCGTTGACCGACCCGCATCCGCGCCGGGATTCTCCCCGGTCATGAACAGCGCAACCGAGAGTTTCACGGACTGCCTGCGCCGACTGCGGGTGCCCGGTCAGGTCGTCGAGTTCGAGGCCGAACTGCCGACCGCGGCGACCGCGGCGGAGCGGCTGGGCTGCCCGCTCGGCGCCATCGCCAACAGCCTGATCTTCACCGCTGACGACGAGCCGCTGCTCGTCATCGCCAGCGGCGCCCACCGGGTGGACACCCGGCACCTCGCCCGGCTGCTGGGAATGCGCCGGATCCGCCGCGCCACACCGGAGTTCGTGCTGGCGGCGACCGGGCAGCCGGTCGGCGGCGTCGGCCCGGTCGGACACCCGAGTCCACTGCGGACGGTCGTGGACCGGATGCTCGCCGAGCACCGGACGGTGTGGGCGGGCGCGGGCGCCAAGCACGCGATGTTCCCGACGTCGTTCGCGGAGCTGGTGCGGATCACCGGTGGCACGGCGGTGGATGTCGAACCGCCGAAGTCCACATCGGATTGATCCGTTCCTCAATTCGAGCGAATTCAGCTCGGAATAACCGAGAACCAGCCGCGGAAACCGCCACCCCGGCGACGACACCGGACCCACCGAATATCCGTCGAACACACCTTGAGGTGATAGATCCTTTCCAGGACGGCGAACGCGGTGATCGCCCGGTAGGAAGGTGCTGCAACCCATTCCGGGTCAGTCGGATCCGGGAGTGTTACCCGAATCAGGAAGGAAGGCACACATGCGTTCGCTGTCTCGTGCGGTCGTCGTGAGCGCTCTGGCCCTGCCGCTGGCCCTCTCCGGGGCGGGCCTGGCTTCCGCCCATGGCCAGCAGGCCCAGAAGCACCACCCGCACGGCTGGCTCGGAGCCGCCAACGTCTGCCAGATCATCAGCTGCAACTTCAAGGGCGAGATCGGCAGCCACAACCACAACCCGGTTCAGAACTTCGGGAACCTGGGCTGACCCGACCCGTTCCAACGACGAGGCCCCGCCGTCCGACGGCGGGGCCTCGTCGCGTCCGGGGGTCAGACGGAGGGCTCGAACCGGCCGTCGATCGCGGTCCAGCCGCCCTCCACCAGCTGCACCGTGCCGGTGACGTAGGACGCGGCGTCCGACGCCAGGTAGACCACGGTTCCCGCGATCTCGTCGGAATCCGCCCACCGGCGCAGCGCCGTCTTGTCCGCATACGCGCCGTACCACTCCGGATCGGCCTTGATCTGCTCGGTCAGCGGGGTCTCGAAGGGCCCGGGAGCGACCGCGTTCACCCGCACGCCGCGCGGTCCCAGCTCAGCGGCCAGCGCGCGGGCCAGCTGCACCACACCGGCCTTGGTCGCGGCGTACACGCCCTGTCCCGGCTCGACCACCTGGGCGCGGAAGCTGGCGAACGCGACGATGCTGCCCCGGCCGCGTTCGGCCATGGCCGCACCGAACTCGCGCATCAGCCGGTAGGTGCCCTTCAGGTTGACCTCGACGACCCGGTCGAACTCCTCGTCCGCCGTGTCCAGCAACCGCTTCCGCACGTTGATGCCCGGAGTGACGACGAGGATCTCGGCATCGGCGCAGTCCGCGGCCAGCTGCCGCGCCTGGTCGGCGTCCCGGACGTCCAGCGCGCGCCAGGACGCGCGGTGGCCGAGCGCCCCGATCGAGTCGGCGGTCTGCCGAGCGCCCGCGGTGTCGACGTCGGCGACCACCACATCGGCGCCGAACTCGGCCAGCCCGACCGCACCCGAGCGGCCCAGCCCGCTGCCGCCGCCGACGACCACGGCGGTGCGTCCGTCCAGCCGGAACAGGTCGGTGAGGCGTTTGACCACGGTCTTCCTCCTGGAATCCGATGCCGCCCGGTCCGACGATCATTGCCCAGCGTCGCGGACCACGGCAAGGGTGAACCCGTCGTACCCCTTCACGCCGACCGTCTGGATCGTGGTGGCCGCCGCACGCGTCTCGTCGGCCAGCATGTCGTGCAGTCGGCGCACACCCTGGACCGCCGGATCGGTGCTGGTTTCGTCCGCGAGCGCGCCCTTGCGCACGACGTTGTCCACGACGACCAGCGCCCCCGGCCGGGACAGCACCAGCGCCCACCGGAAGTACTCCGGGATGTTCGGCTTGTCGGCGTCGATGAAGACCAGGTCGAACGGCGCGGCCGGATCCGTCCGCAAGTTCGGGAGGGTGTCCAGCGCGGGCCCGAGCCGCACCTCGACCCGGTCGGCCAGGCCCGCTGCCGCCAGGTTCTCCCGGGCCACCTCGGCGTGCCTCGGCTCGGCTTCCAGGCTGATCAGCCGCCCGTCGGGCGGCAGCGCTCGTCCCAGCCAGATCGCGCTGTACCCGGCGAGCGTGCCGATCTCCAGGACGTGGCGCGCCCCCGCCGCCGCGGCCAGCACGTGCAGGAACTGGCCCTGGGCCGGGGAGACGTTGATGTGCGGCAGCCCGGCCCGATCGGCGTTGCGCAGCGCGCCGTCCAGCACCGGGTCGGGGGGCGCCAGGCGCGCGGTGACGTACTCGTCGACGGCCGTCCACTGCTGCTGTTGCACGGCAGACCTCCGGTTCCACCGGACACACCACCGCAGCCGTTGCGGCGGCACACACCGGACAGTGAAATCCGGGTGCGGAACCTCGTCCCGCACCCGGACTTTCAATGGGCATCCCATCCCGCGGCAACCGGCTCCCTGGGCACCAGTGCACCGCGAATATTAGCCAGGCACAGGCACCCGGGCAATGGTTCGGCGGATTGGAATCCGCGACCGGATCATCCGCAAATCCGGTCATCACAGGAGTTTTCCACCGGAGGCCGCCGACCGCATTTTCCGAATCGGCCGGAAGCCGTTGTCCCTTGCCACCGCGACCAGCCGGCCACCGCCGGACTTCACCGCGAATCGCCCGGTCGTCCCGGGAGATGCGGGGAGAACCACCTGCTCGACGACGCCCGGTCACCCCGGACGAGCCCGCCGCGGACAGGATCGACCCGATCGGGTAATGCCGCAGCGAGCCCGGTCCGGAAATCACCTCACTCCGCGTGGCAGACGGTGACACGGCCCCGCGACGCATTCCGCTGATCTCCGCTTGCGTGCGGTGCCGGGCAGACCAACAGTGTCGAGGTGCCGGCGATGTTGACGACGGCGTCGATCACACCTCGGCCGCCGAGTTCCGGCGAATGCCTCCGGCACGCCGGAGTCGATTTTCCGCGCCGCTCGCGGACGCGAGAAATCACCAACCACGAAAAAAACCGAACGAAGGGGAAGCAATGTCGCATCGGTTGACGGGTCGCTCGGTACTCATGGGCATCACGATCATCGCCGGAGCCCTCTCCCCCGGCATCGCCGGAGCCGCACCGGCGGCTCCGGCACCGACGAACCTGACCCTCACCGTCCACCAGGGCGCCGACACCCGCACGGCGGTACTGCACTGCGACCCCGCGGGCGGCGACCACCCGCGCGCCACCGCGGCGTGCCGGGAACTCGCTTCCATCGGCGGCCGCCTCCAGGAGTTGTCGAGCAGACGACCGGAACGGCTCTGCACCATGGACTACCGCCCGGTGACCGCCCAGGCCCGCGGGACCTGGCAGGGCCGTCCGATCAAGCAGTCCGTCAGCGCCAACAACCGCTGCCTCCTGCAGGCCCGCACCGGCCCCGTCTTCGACTTCTGAACCCGCTCCGGCCGGTCACCTCCCCGCACAGGCCGGGCGGTGACCGGCCGCACCACCGGAAGACGACGGTCCGGTGCGCCGGAACACCCGCCCCGACGCCGGGCGGAAGTCGACACCACAGGACCGACAAAACCGCAGCCCCCAGGTCGTGGACCTGGGGGCTGCGACTGTCTCGACCAGACGCGCGCCCGTAGGGATTCGAACCCCAAACCTTCTGATCCGTAGTCAGATGCTCTATCCGTTGAGCTACGGGCGCTTGTTCTCTTGTCGGGCCCCACCCTAACAGGGTGGAACCACTGCGGAGGCTCCGGGATTTGAACCCGGGAGGGGGCGTGACCCCCAACCGCATTAGCAGTGCGGCGCCATAGACCAGACTAGGCGAAGCCTCCCGGTAGTCCTTCTCGCGGCCACCGGAGAGAAGACTACACAACCCTGCGAACGCCCGTCGCAGGGGGGTCCCCTTCGGGTCGCGGGCGAGCGGCCGGGCCACCCGACCGCGGTGCCGGGTCAGGCTTGCGAACCCGATCTGAACTGCACGAACGGTTCCAGTGCGGCCGGGTTCTGGAGGGCGTCGCGGCTGACCGCGCGCTCCGGCGGGGCACCCGCGAGGATCTTCTTCACCGGGACCTCCAGCTTCTTGCCGTTGAGGGTGCGCGGGACCTCGTCGACGACCAGGAACCGGTTCGGCACGTGGCGCGGGGACAGCTCGCGGCGCAGCGCGGCCGTGAGCTTCGGCTGGACGTCGTCCAGCGTGGCGCCCTCGGCCAGGACGAGGAAGCACAGCAGCTCGCCATCGGTCTCCCCGGCGCCCGAGGTGTCGATCACGAGGGAGTCGGCGACCTCCTCGAAGCCCTCCACGACCCGGTAGAACTCGGCGGTGCCCATCCGGACGCCGCCGCGGTTGAGCGTCGAGTCGCTGCGGCCGTAGATCACCAGCGTGCCCCGGTCGGTGAGCCTGACCCAGTCGCCGTGCCGCCAGACGCCCGGGTACGTGTCGAAGTAGGCGTCGCGCAGCCGCGAGCCGTCCGGGTCGTTCCAGAAGAACACCGGCATCGTCGGCATCGGCTTGGTCAGCACCAGCTCCCCCACCTCGCCGTGGAGCTCCGCACCCTTCTCGTCGTAGGCGGCGACCGCGGCGCCGAGCATCGGGCAGGAGATCTCGCCCAGCCACACCGGCACGTCCGGCGCCGCGCCGACGAACGCCGTGCACACGTCGGTGCCGCCGGACACGCTGGCGATCTGCACGTCGGCGCCGACCGCGTCGGCGACCCAGCGGAAGCCGTCGGTGGTCAGCGGCGCGCCGGTCGACCCGACCGCGCGCAGCGCGGACAGGTCGTGCTCGTCCTCAGGGCGCAGGTCGTGCTTGAGGCAGCTCTGGATGAACGGGGCGGAGGTGCCGAAGTAGTTCACCCGGTGCCGCGCGGCCAGCTCCCAGAGCGCGTCGAGCGACGGGTATCCCGGGTTGCCGTCGAACAGCACCAGCGTTGTACCGGTCAGCAGGCCGCCGACCAGGAAGTTCCACATCATCCAGCCGGTCGTGGTGAACCAGAAGAACCGGTCCCCGGGCCCGAGGTCGCAGTGCAGCCCGATGGCCTTGAGGTGCTCCAGGACCATGCCGCCGTGCCCGTGCACGATGCCCTTCGGCAGACCGGTCGTGCCCGACGAGTAGAGCACCCACAGCGGGTGGTCGAACGGCACCGGCTCGAACTCCGGCTCCGCGCCCCGGTGGCGCTCCAGCATCTCCGCCCAGCCGGTGCAGCCGGGCAGCTCGGCTCCGTTGCCGAGGTAGTCGATCAACACCGTGCCCGCCAGCCCCGGCATCGCCTCGCGCAGCTGGTCCACTGTGGAGCGGACGTCGAACTCCCGCCCGCCGTACGGGTAGCCGTCCACCGCGATCAGCACCGTCGGCTCGATCTGCACGAACCGGTCGGCGACCGCCCGCGCACCGAAGTCCGGGGAGCACGACGACCAGATCGCGCCGAGGCTCGCCACGGCGAGGAACGCCACCAACGTCTCCGGGCTGTTCGGCGCCAGCGCCGCCACGCGGTCACCCCGCCCGACGCCCAGCTCGGCCAGCCCCGCCCGCGCCGCGGCGACCCGGGCGCGCAACTCGCCGTAGGTGATCTCCTCGCCGCGCCCGTCCTCCCGGGCGAACACGACCGCGAGGTCGTCGTCCGACTTGCCGTCCCCGCCGCACAGCGCCTGCTCGGCGTAGTTGAGCGTCGCGCCCGGGAACCACTCCGCACCGGGCATGACCTCCTCGGCCAGCACGGCCCGGGGCCGGTCGTGGAAGCGGACGGCGAAGAACTCCGCTATCGCGCTCCAGAACCCGCTCAGGTCCGACACCGACCACTCCCACAGCGACCGGTAGTCGGGCAGGTCGAGGTCGCGCTCGGCGCGCAGCCAGTCGCGGAAGGCGGCCATCCGGCTGGCCGCCACGCCCTCCGGGGTGGGCTGCCAGAGCAGCTCGGGGACGGTGCTCGATGTCATGGCTTTTTCCTAGCCCACGACCACCCCGTTCAGCCAGACCTACCGCAGGTGCAGGTCGAACCAGTTGCACGCGCGGCGCCGCGCTTCCTCGGCGAGGTCGGGGTCCCGGTCGAAGCGGTGCTCGCCGCCGGGGAACCGCACGACGTCGGTCACCACCTCGGCGCCGTCGGCGACCTCGCGGAGCTTGTCCACCTCGCCCGGCTCGATCTCGTCGTCGTCGCCGTAGAGGCCCAGCCACGGGCAGGCCAACTCGTGCGCGATCTCCACCAGCGGCGGCAGCGACGCGGACAGCGGTTCGAGGATGCCGCGGCCGCCCACGCTCACCGCGGCGCCGATGCTGCGGCTGGCCGCCACCACCAGGGCGGCCGTGCCGCCGATGTCGAAACCGATCACGCCCTGCCGGTCCGCGGGCACGTCCCGGTCGGTCAGCCACACGAACGACGCGTCGCTGTCGGCCAGGATCGCCTCCCCGGACAACCGCCGGACCTGGTGGTCCACGTGCTCGTCGGGATGGTGGTCGTGGAACTCGTCCGTGCCGTCGCGGTGGTAGAGGTGCGGCACGACGGTCAGCCAACCGTCCTCGGCCAGCATCGCGGCCAGGCGGCGCACCCGGTCCGTGACACCTCGGGCCTCGTGCAGGACGACCAATCCGCCGCGGATGACGTGGTCCGGTTCGGCGACGGTGAGTCGCAGCTGGGTGCCGTCGGTGAGCGCGAGCGTCTCGGTCCGGGTTGGGGTCATGACGTGCAGGTAATCACGGGTTGCTGAACACCCGTCAACGAAATCAACCGGTCGGAGGAGTGAACTTCTCGTACGCTCACCGGTTCGAGCCAGTGCCTTCGGCCGATGCGCGCAGCCCGTGCTTCGGGATCGGCCGGTGGGGGGCTACCGTCCCGAGTAGGTGACAACAGCGAAGGAGACGCGGATGAGCGTGCGCACCCGTGCGGACCTGGACCAGCTGCCCCCCTACGTCGCTGGACGCACGATTCCCGGCTCGATCAAGTTGGCCAGCAACGAGGTGTCCGAGGGTCCGCTGCCGAGCGTGGTCGAGGCGATCAACCGCGCCGCGGCCGAGGTGCACCGCTACCCGGACATGGGCGTCGGCCGGCTCACCGGGGAACTCGCCGAACGTCTCGACGTGCCGTCCGCGCGGATCGCGGTCGGCTGCGGTTCGGTGGCGCTGTGCCAGCAGCTCGTGCAGGCCATGTGCACCCCGGACGACGAGGTCGTCTTCCCGTGGCGGTCCTTCGAGGCGTACCCGATCGTCACGCAGGTGGCGGGCGCCCAGGCCGTCCGGGTGCCGCTGACCGCCGGGCACGCCCTGGACCTCGATGCGCTGCTCGCCGCCATCACGCCGAAGACGCGGCTGGTGTTCGTCTGCACCCCGAACAACCCCACCGGCACGCTGCTGCGGCGCGCCGAGGTGGAGTCGTTCCTGGACCGGGTGCCCTCCGACGTGCTGGTGGCGCTCGACGAGGCGTACTTCGAGTTCGTCACCGACCCGGACGCCCCGAACGGTGTGGACATCGCGGCCGAGCGGGACAACGTGGTGGCGCTGCGCACCTTCTCCAAGGCGTACGGGCTGGCCGGGCTGCGCGTCGGTTACGCGGTGGGGCCGCAGCGGGTCGCCGAGGCGCTGCGCAAGGTCTGCATCCCGTTCAGCGTCAACGCGGTCGCGCAGACCGCCGCCATCGCGTCCCTCGACGCTCCGGACGAGCTGCGGAAGCGGTGCGCGAACGTGGCCTCGGAGCGCGAGCGGGTGCACCGCGAGCTGGTGGGCATCGGCTACGACGTTCCCGAAACCCAGGCGAACTTCGTGTGGCTCCCGCTGGGCGAGCGCACCGACGAGTTCAACGAGCACTGCCTGGGGAACAAGGTCGTGGTGCGGGCCTTCGCCGGGGACGGCGCCCGGGTGACCATCGGGCTGCCGGAGGAGAACGACGCATTCCTCGCCGCGGCGCGTTCCTTCCCGCTGTAGCACCGCCGCGGAAGTCCGAAGTGGACTGACGAAGACGGTGGTGCCCGGCGAAGAGAGGGGGAGTACTTCGCCGGACACCACCGCAGGGGTGTGACCACCCGGAGGGAGATCACGTGGAGTGCGTAGCGATGATCTACGCAGTCCCGGAACTTATCCACAGCTCGGACGAGTTGGCCAGCCGAACAGGGCGATGCCGCCCGTTCGAGTGGCGCTGACCAACCGTCCGGCTGAGCGGCGTCGGTCAGCCGGTGACCGCGTGGTGGCCGCGCACCAGAGTCGGCGCCGGGGCGGTCCGCAACGGGTCGTGCTGCCGCTGCTGCACCTCGCTCCGGCCGGCACCGGAGTTGCCCGGCATGTTCGGGCCGTCCGGCGTCCCGGGGTGGTGCGGGGTGCCCGGGTGGTGCGGCGTCCCGGGGTGGTGCGGGGTGCCCGGGTGGTGCGGCGTGCCCGGCTGCTCGGAACGACCGGGCCCGTCGGAATTCCCGGTGCTCGGGTGGTCGACGACGGGCGCGTTGACGCAGTCACCGCTCTGCGGCGACAGGATCGGCACCACCGCGCCGAGGATGGCGAGGTTGGTGTTGCACGCCTGGATCGGCAGCACGCTGAGGTTGTTGCCGTCACCGACGTTCGCACCGTTGTTGTCGGCGCTGTCGGCGAACGCAGGCGCGCTGGTGGCGAGCAGCCCCGCACTCGCGGCCAGCACACCGGCGATGCACGCTGTCTTGCGCATATTCGCCCTTCCTTCTCCTCGTTGTTCCGGCTTCGGCTGCCGGAGGGGGATCTGCGACCGCGACGCTCACCGCAGCACGACGAGCGTGCCGAGCGGCAGGGTGGACAGCAGGTGCAGCGCGTCGGCAGGTACCCGCACGCAGCCGTCGCTGTCGGCACGCCCGAACACCGCGGGGTCGGGCCAGCCGTGCAGCGCTACCGTGCCGGGGCCGCCGCCGTAGCTGTTGAACGTCTCGGAGTGGGTGCCCAGCGGCAGGATGATCGGGCTGAAGTGGGTGACGGTCTCCTCGATGGCGGCCATGATGAACGTCCGGCCGCGCGGTGTCGGGGACTTCGCCTTGCCGACCCCGACGACCCACTCGCCGACCGAACGCCCGTCCTGGAACACCTCCAGGCGGCGCGCGTTCACGTCGACGTCGACGAGGTACGGCGAGCGCGCCTTCTCCACCAGGTCCGGGTCCCCGGTCCACACCCACCCGGACGTGCCGTTGGGCCGGGAGGGCAGCAGGACCCGCGCCCACTGCCCGCGTTCCGCCACGACCGGCACCCACGTCGGGTTGTCGAGCTGCGTGGCGGGCAGTTTCGCGAACGCCGAGCCGCCCGGCGCGTCGCGCACCGCCAGTTCGCGCTTGACGTGCAGCACGACGCCGTCGGTCCGGCCCCGGGGGTCGGGATCCTGCGGCGCGTCGGCGAGATCGGCGAACGTGGTCGCCTCCGGCTGCTCGGACAGGTCGGCCCGCGCTTCCGCCTGCACCACCTGCGGTTCCGGCACCACCCCGCCCGAGCAACCGGTGAGCCCCAGGAGGAGGGCGAGCGCCGCGGCTGCCCGCCGCATCCTCGGGGCGTCGGTCGTGCGAGGTCTCATGGTCGGCTCCCGGCCCGTCAGCACACCTGCGGCACGCAGCGCCCGGCGACTCCCGCCGGGACGCGTGCGCTGCGCGCCCTGATCAGTCAAGCGGTGGCGACGCTAACCCCGCGTACCAACACCTCCAGGACTGACCGGGCACCGCCCGAACCGCGAAGAACCCCTCCTGATCAGGGGAAACAGATCAATGAGCACCGCACACCCGAGGAGCCGCGCACAGTTGTCCACCCCTTCGAGTGGATTATTTAGCTCGTTCGAGTAGGAAATTCTCATTCATCCTGCGGTCGGCCGGTGACGGCCGTGCGCGTCTTCTCACCCGCTCCCTGGAAACCGCGGGCAACAGCACTGCCAGATCGGGCGAACCCGGACGCCAACGCCGCATTTCCAGCGCGGACACACTCGTTCACCAGGCGGTCGGGAATTCGTCCACACCAGCGCCGAATTGAGTCTCGACGATTTCGGGCAGCCGTCGGCGGATGCGGCAGCCCCGCCCGCCGACCTGCTGCCGACGCGCCACCAGGCGCGTGCACCCGCAGCACCCGCGCCGCCTCGACGGCGCCCTCCGGCCACCTCCGACCCGCGTTAGCGCAGGTCAGAGGGATCGCAGCGGAAGCGGCGGGATTCGAACCCGCGGTCCCTCTCGGGACGCTCGCTTTCAAGATCTGCGATCTTCCCTTTGGTCTAGTTCGCACTGTTCGAATCGGCTGGTTCTCCCTCTCGCGAACGCTGCCGAACGCTCGCGAACGAACGCGAATGAGACCAAAACTGAGACCGCGACTGGGGCGACGACGGACTGTAGGAGCGCGGGCCGCATCGCTTCGGGTGTGACGATGCGGCCCGCTTGGCTGGCTGTGGACTTCCCCTACGACGCCAGCAGCACGAGCTTAGAACTCTTGTTCGATCGATCGCCACCCGAGGCGCAGGAGGGTCGTCTCGCGGCAGGGCCTCTGACACCGGCCTCGACTTCCGAGAGCTTCTACGGCGATCTCAGGGCGCAAAATTCGGCCCATTGCCGCACCTCAGTGGCCCGCTCAGCCACGCTAGTGTGCAGGCACCCCAACGGGCCGGATCGCGTCGAACGAGCCCACAATGCCTACATGGACGCCCATGACCTGCGTCACCTTGAACCGACCAGAGCAGAGCGACCCGCCATGGACCGGCCGAGGCCGGAACACCAACGCCCCGACGGCGTCGGCGACTCCACAGTGGCGGCTGTCGGCAAGCTCACCGAGGCGTTGGAAACCGTCGAGCGCGCACGGGGCCACCTCTACGAGTTCCACCAGCTGATCGGGTCCGGTGCGGCGGCGCTCTGTGAGGCTGTGGCCGCGCTGAAGGAGTGCGGCCACGACGAGCTGGCCGACTCGATCGAGCGCGACCTCGTTGGCCGCAACGTCATCTCAGGGCGGTGGACGTTCCAGGTCATCGAAGAATTCGACGACGGCTACTGGGCTTCCTTCCGCGACCACGAGCACCGGGCGCGCGAGCTGCTGCTACAGGGCCGGCGGCACGTCTTCGAAGCGGAGATGAAGGAGCGGGAGCGAAGCATCGACGAGCACGGCCTCCCACGACCGGGGCACGAGGCAACGCCGGATTGAAGTCGAGCGCGGGGTCAGTCACTCATCCGGTTTGGCCCGCAGCTCGCGGATCTGTTCGCGCACCTGCTCGACGTCCCAGCGGTAGTGCCCGCCGAGCGTCGTCTCCGTCGGTTTGAGCAGGCCGTCGCGGACGTAGCGAGCCACGGTGCGCGGGCTGATTCCGAGCTCCCGCGCCAACTCACCCGACGTGACCAGGCGATTCCGCGTCACGCAGTCGACTGTCGCAGTTGACGCGTTTGTCTTCCTCCCGGCAGACTCGTTCGCGCCGTACGGCTTGCTTCGCGCGATTGGCGCGATTGTCTCGATTGAGGAGTCCGGCCATGACCAGCCAGGCGCGCTCGCTCGCGGTACTTCTTCGCGCGGTGCAGTGGGAGCTTGACAATGCGGCGTTCGAGATCGGTGGCGGGCGGTACAGCGAGGAGGAACGGAAAAAGCTCGCCAACCGACTGAACCAGGTCGCCGCCACGCTGCGCACCAACGGTCAGCCCGAGCCCGTCATCGTCGACGAGACGAACGCCTGAACCTGCCCAAACAGAACGGCCGCCACGGTGCGGGTGTGCACCATGGCGGCCGTTTGCGACACGGACTCAGCGGCCCGGGTAGCTCTCCTTCGGGATGAGCTGTCCGACCTCCGGCATCTCAACCGCGGTTCCATCCACGGCGGGCGCGTTTGAGCCCGTCGCGAAGATCCCGGCAGCGCGGACGGCGGCCGCACGCTGGAGGGCGATCCTTCGGCCGGCGGTGCTCCACGACTTCCACGACCGCTTCTTGTGAGTCTGGTTCGGGTGCTGCCGGTAAAGCCAGGTCAGGGCAGGGTCGTTGTAGCCATCGACCACCTCGGACAAGGCAGCGAACATCGCCAGATCGTCATCCGCGGGGGAAGCGGCCCACCCGCCGAGAGCGCGGAGCGTGGCCGTGCGGATCATCAGCCCAGCACAGTGGATCGGCCAGTTCCCGCCGTTGTCGGCAGCCCATTCGTTGACACGACCAGCCGGAACGACGCCGTAGTCGAGCATCGACGAGAACGATGCTCGGCTGCCGTCCGGCATCAGGTCGTCAGCCTGCCCGATCGCCCAGTGGATCGAGGGGGCATCGAACCGCGGGATCAACGTCGCGAATGCGCCCGGCAGCAGGACGTCATCGTGGTCGAGGACCTGCACCAGGTCGCCGGTCACCCTCGACAATGCGAGGTTGCGAGTCATCGCGAGGCCCAGCTGCGCTTCGTTGGCTTCGTAGCGGGCGAAGTCGAGCCCGTCGAACTGCGCGGCCAAGGACGGCTCCGTTCCGTCTTCCTGCACTACCCATTCGAGCTCCCAACCGGTTGGGAGCGTCTGAGCCTTGACGCTCTCGATCGTGTCGCCCAAGTAAGCCGCGGTGGGCCCGTACGCTGCCGTGACGATCGAAATCCGGGGCATGAGGTCTCCGTTCCTGCGCAGTTCGGGGAGGGGTGTCACCACAAGGTCAGCGGCGTCGAGAAGTGCAGCTTGGTCCGGTCAGCTGGGAAGTCGGCGTCGGAGATTTCCACGGTCCGCCCCTGCGTGTCGATGGAGATCCGACGGACGTGGATCATGGGAATGCCGGGATCCATACCCCACAGCTGCGCCGCAGCCGTAGTCGGCATGGCCGCCGTGACTACGTCGTCGATGCGGGCAAGCTCGATCCCCGCGGCTTCGTAGAGCTGGTGTTGAGTACCGCCCGGATGGGGCTTGTTCGACTCGAAGACCTCCGGCTTTGCGTTGACCAGGTCGTACGGGATGTACGAGACGCTCCACGACTCGCGGTGGCCCGACTTCGGGTCAGCGTGCTCGAACACGCGGCGAAGTACGTCGGCTCCCTGCTCGATGTTGAAGCCTTCCGCGAGGTCGGCATCGGCCTTGATGACGTCGTGCGTCGTCTTGAAGTTCAGATCGTCGAGCGGGACGCCGAGGTCGTTCTCGGCAACACCGTTCTGCCTCCGCTCGTCCTCCGACGCCAGCACCAGGTCCTTCTCGGCCTGGTGCCGATCTGAGGAGCGAACCACCTGCCTCGGCTGAGTGCGCACGACGGGCGCCTTCCCTCGACCCCCGGTGATCAACCCCTGCTGCTTGAGCAGGGAAATCGCCGACCGCGCGGAGCTGAGCGAGCACCCCCACCTGTCGGCTAGCTCGTGCAGCGTCGGCAACGGATCGCCCGGTGCCAGCTCACCACGTTCGATCTGCATGCGGATGTCGTCCGCGATACGCAGCTGCATCGGCGCTGCGACGGCGGTTGGTTGAGGTTCCATGCGCCGCATACTACGCCGGTTTGAAGGTTTGTAGGCAAACCCCTTGCGCCCGGTCCGCGATCAAGCTAACGTGCTCAACATCGCCAGTTTGCAGGCAAACCCTCAAACCGACAGACCTGCAAAGTTAGGAGCATCATGAAGCACGGATCGGTCCCACGCTCGATCGCCAGGTGGCTGGACGAGACCCCGATCGAGCCGTACAACGCGCCGGACGGCCTGAACGAAACCGCGATCAACATCCTGATCGGCGAGGCCTACGCCGAGCTGGACGAGACCGCCCTGCGGCAGTCGTCGCCCACCACGACGACGGACAACGCCGAGAAGCGCCGCAACCGGCGCACCGAGCGGCGAGTTCTCCGGTCCCTGCCGACGACGAAGCAGCCCCGTCCCTCGTTCCCGACGATCGACGGGGAGGCCGCGTGATGACGGCTTCTGGGGTTGTGAACAAGCGCATCATCCACACCGAGTCCGGCGAGATGACGTTCGAGCTGGACATGGCTGCCGGGCAGGTCGAGATCCTGCTGGAGGACCGTGAGCGGGCAGAGGTCCTGTTGGAGCCGCTCGTTGCCGGTGACGAGATCGCGGCCGACCTGATCAGCCGTACCCTGCACGTCAGCCGCGGACCGGTGTTGGACCTGCGGATGCCGCATCCCGAACCGACCGTGTTGAGCGGCAGCGGAAACACCACCGCGCGCGGTGTCGGAGGCGGCGGGGTGAAGGTCACCGCCCGGCTGCCGCACGGCTCCCGGCTGAAGGCGACCACCGTGTCCGCGAACGTCGCGGCCAACGAGTACCTGCCCACGGCGGACTTCGAGTCGACCTCGGGTGACCTCTACGTCTTCTCCACCGACCGGCTGGGGGCCCGCACCATCTCCGGTGAGGTCTCGGTCGACACTGCCGACCGGGTCGACGTCGAGACCACGTCGGGCGACGTGACGATCGGCGAGGCCAACGACATCCGGGCCCGCACCGTCTCCGGCGACATCGACGCCGGGCGGCTCACCGGCTCCTGCGCCCAGCTCACCTCGACGTCGGGCCGCGTGGACGTGTTCGCCTCGTGTGACGCCGAGGTCACCGCCCGCACCGTCTCCGGCGACATCCGCATCACCGCCCACGACGGGGCGCACGTAAACGCCCGCGCCACGTCGATGTCCGGCCGGGTCCGCATCCCGAGGAACTGACTACCGGCCATCGGCACGAGCACTTACGCCGGACGTCTCTAAACCGTCCCCTCGAAATCGCCTGGAGGAGAGACGATGGACACCGTCCACAGTGACCTGCGCGGAACCCGAGTGCCCTGCCCGCCGTGCCACGCCGCCGGACGCCGCCCGGCCACCTGGGCCTGGAACATCCACCCCGACGGCCGCGCCACCTGCGTCGTCTGCGGCCACACCACCCGCAAGCCCGTGCCCGCCCTGGCCGAACACCCCCGCCACACCCGACGCCTGCGCCGCTGGATCGGCCGCGGCAAAACCGCCGAACAGCGACTCGCCCTGCTCAACCAGGCCAACAGCCAGGAGTGAGGGCAGATGAGTCGCTGCCGTCGACAAGCCGCCGTCGTGATGGGAGGTGCGTGATGGGGCGCGTGCGCTGGTCGGATGTGTTGTGCGAGTCGTGCGCGCACCAGATCGTCAGCGGCGGGTGGAGACCGCGGTTCTTCGGCCTGCTCAAGAACGATCTGGCCGAGGTTCGGTGCGGCGGGTGCCGCGAGGTGATCAAGCGCTTGCTCAACCAGCACCACGACGGACTCGTCGTCAGCCCGTACACCTGGCTGGACCAGGCATCGAAGCAGGAGTTGGCGTCCTGGCATGAGGCGGCACACGCCGTGCTCGGTGAGCATGTTGGTTTGCGGGTCGATCAGGCTGTGGTGGGCAAAAGCGCCGCGGCCGTGGCGGGCAGTGAGACCGAGCTGGGCGGACGGGTCGTCTGGGACCTCACCGACGACCCCTCGGTGAGCGTGGCCGATTACGCGGCCGTGTGCACCGCGGGCGCCGTCGTCGAGGCCAGATGGCTACGGGAACGCGGCTGGAACACACCGGAAAACCTGCTCGACGTCGCGTTCGGGTCGACCTATGACATGGAAATGATCGCCAACTGCGCCGACGCGGTCACCGATGACACGTTCGCGCAGGGCCGCGCCGATGCCGCGAACCTGATCGCCGATCAGTGGCACGAGATCGAGGACGTCTCAGAAGAACTCCGACGCCGAGGCCGGCTGGACCGCGACGCCGTGAAGTGCGCGATCCGTGACGGTCGCCGCCGTCGCCGCGCCGCCCTCGCGCCGCCAAGCATCGGCGGCACCACCTCCCCGCGGGCCGGCAGCGGCCTGGCCGGGGCCCCAGAACCCCTCACCACCACCGTTTCGGGAAGGAGCACATCTATGGGGATCGAGGAGATCAAGAACACCCTGGCCGCCGCGTCCAGCGAGATGAACGAGCTCCGTGGCATGACCGCCGAGGTCGAGCAGCGCAGCGACGCGGTGCGCGGCCAGCTGGCCGGGGTGTTCTCCGGCGCGGACGCCACCGAGGCCAGCGAGGCCCTCAACGCGGTCGGACGCCTGCTGGACCAGCTCGCCGAGGCCACCGGGCTCATCGGCATTGCCCAGCAGGCCATCGAGTCCTACGGCGCCCGTCTGTGAACCACCCGCACCACCACGACCCGACCCACCGTCCTGGAAGGACCCACGCGATGAACCACGACATCCACGACACCGACAGCACACCGGACACCGCCGACATCATCCTGTTCGCCGAATCCGAAGGCATCGTCCACGTGCTGCTGGTCCGCCGCTCCGACGACTCGGACGCGTTCCCCGGCTTCTGGGCACTGCCCGGCGGATTCGTCGACCCCGGCGAAACCGCCCTGCAAGCCGCCATCCGTGAACTGGCCGAGGAAACCGGCCTGAGCGCAAACGCGGTCACCCTGAGGCGCGTCGGCCGCTACGACACACCCGGACGCGACCCCCGCGGCCCGATGGTCAGCGAGGCGTTCACCGCAGTGCTCCCCCGTATGCCCATCCCCACCGCCGGATCTGACGCTGCCGCTGCTCAGTGGGTGCCCCTCTACCAGGTCAGCCCCCACCTGGCGTTCGACCACGCCCAAATCCTCACCGACGCCTACAACCTGATCCGGACCAACAGGTCTTAGTCACGCCCCGGCCCGGCAGCTGTCCCGCCAAGAACCGTCTGCCGGGCCGGGTCTCCGAACCACTTCGCGAGTGAAGGAGAAACCTGATGGTAGAGCCCTCGAACACCGTCGGAGGTGTGAGCGCTTTCCTGCGCCGACACATCCGAGCGGTGTCTCGACTGGCCGTGTTCGCCGCCTTGCCCGCAGTGCTGCTCCTGGTTCTGTCGCTGGTGTCCGGGCTGGTCCGCACTACCGCGCTCGGCGTGTTCGGCGTGGTCGCGCTGTTGAGGGTCCTCATGGTCGCCCTCGACCGACTCGGTGAAGCCGCCCCGACGCCCCGGTTGTCGTGGGAGGTGGCCCGATGACCGCCATCTACGACCGCCGGGCGGCCCGCACGCTTGCCAAGGGCGAAGCGGCGAAGGCCACTGCCGAGGCGGAGCGGGTGCGTGCCCAGACAGCCCGCGCAGAGCGGGAAGCCGCGGCCGAACAGCAACGACAGGAACGGCGGGAGCGCGCCGCCGAGCGTCGCGAGCGGTGGGCGCGGTGGCGCGAGGCCGCCCCGGACCGTGCGCTCTCGGCGCTGTGGGCGGCGCTGATCGTCGCTCCGCTGCTGCTGGCCTGGAACGCCCAGGAGGCGTTCGCGCACGAGACGCTGCGCATCCCCGCGGGGATGGCGTGGCTGTTCCCGCTGGCGATCGAGTCCGGGGCGTGGGTGTGCGCGTTCGAGGCGCACCGCCGCGCCAGTCGCAGCGCCCCGGTGGGGTCGCTGCTGCGGTGGATGTGGCTGCTGGCGGGGATCGCGGCCGGGATCAACGCCGCGCACGGCATCGCCGACTTCGGCGTGGTGGCCGGGCTGGCGCTGGGCACGCTGTCGGTGCTCGGGGTGCTGCTGCACCACATCCGGCAGAACCTCAACGCCGCCGAGGCGGCCGGGACCAGTGCGCGGGAGGTCTCGCAGCGCTTCACCCGCTGGGTGCTGTTCCCGCGGCTGTCGTGGGATGCCTGGCGGATCGCCACCCGCGCCGGCCTGGGACACCCGGCGGCGTGGGAGGCCGCCTGGATCGACCGCTACGGCGTCGGCCCGGCCGCCAGCAAGCGGGACCGCCGCCTGGCCAAGGTGATCGTCAAGCGGCAGATGGAAGCCGACCGAAAGGCCGCCGAAAAGGGCGAGCTGACGATCATCAACGGGGTCATCCTCCGCGCCACACTGCCCGCCACCACGGAGCCGGAACGGGCTCCGGCGGCGGAGGTTTCGACCCCGATCGAACAGCGGAAACTCTCGCCGCGCGCCACCGAACTGCTCGCAGAAGTCCGGACTGCGATCGCGGCCGGAGAGCTTCCCGAAAGGCCCTCGGCCAGCGCCATCCGCAAGCGGTTCAAGCCCCTGGCCATGGAGACCGCCCAGGAGATCCGCGACGCCCTGACCGACATGCACCCCGTCAACGAGAGCGAGGCCGCGTGATGACCGACCAGCACCACGAACACGACCAGGCCGAGCAGGAGCAGGCGCGGGTGCTGCACTTCCCCGCCGAACGCCTCGACCACACCACCACCGAGAACACCGACCAGACCGACTCCGGCGAAGCCGCGGACAACACGGAGCCCACCGTCGTCGACGGCGAGATCGTCGAGCCGGTCGCGGTGGACCAGCCCGAACCGAAGAAGTCCGAACCGGGCTCGGCGCTGGTGCGGGCCGAGAAGCGGCAGCCGATCCTGCCCGCCTGGGCCAAGGACCCGCAGGAGTTCCGGGACACCGCCCGCTGGGCGCTCGGCTACACCGGGCACACCGCCGCGTACCACGCGGTGCGCTGCCCGATCTACCTCGCACGCATCATCGCCCGCATCCCACACGGATCGTTGCGGCTGCTCAAGAGCCTGGCAGCGTGGCTGACCGACGCCGAAGGCCGCCCCGTGCGCAGCGCGTCGGCCCGCCGCGAGGACGCCACCGAGTACCTGAAGCTGTCGATCCAGCGGGACCACCGGATCCGCGCCCGGGCTCTGCTGGCGATGGGGCTGGGTGCGGCTGGAATCGCCGCGTTCCTTGCTGGTCGGGCAGTACTGCCCGAGCTGGTGCAGTGGGCGATCGTCGCCGGTGCAGCCGCCGGGCTGGGCTGGTTGGGCGCCCCGGCCGACAAGCCCATTGCTACCCGCGCGGTGGAGTCAACCAAGGTGCCGAAGCTGACCAGCGACGCGGTGACCCGTGCCCTGTCGGCGCTGGGGATCTCGCAGATCAACCAGGCTCTCGGCAAAGGCGGCGAAGGGATCGGGTTCCCCAAGCCGATCAGCCGGGATGGCAAGGGCTGGCGTGCGGACATCGATCTGCCGTACGGGGTGACCGCGGGCGACATCATGGACCGCCGCGAAAAGCTCGCGTCCGGCCTGCGCCGCCCCCTGGGGTGCGTGTGGCCGGAGGCCGACAACGCTGAGCACGCCGGGCGGATGGTGCTGTGGGTCGGTGACCAGGACATGCGCAAGGCCAAGCAGCCGGCCTGGGCGCTGCGCAAGGGCGTGCAGGTCGACCTGTTCCAGCCCCAGCCGTTCGGCACCGACCAGCGTGGCCGGTGGGTCGATCTGCGGCTGATGTTCACCTCGGTGGCCATCGGCGCGATCCCGCGCATGGGCAAGACCTTCGCCCTGCGTGAGCTGCTGCTCATCGCCGCCCTGGACCCCCGGGTCGAGCTGCACACCTACGACCTCAAAGGCACCGGCGACCTCGACCCGCTGGAGCGCGTGACCCACGTCCACGGCGTCGGCGACGAGCCCGAGGAGATCGACAAGGCCGTAGCCGACATGCGCAGCCTGCGCGACGAGTTGCGGCGCCGCGCCAAGCTCATCCGGGACCTGGCCAAGCAGGGCATGGCCCCGGAGAACAAGGTCACCCCCGAGCTGGCCAGCAAGAAGTCCCTCGGCCTGCACCCGATCGTCATCGGCGTCGACGAGTGCCAGGTCTGGTTCGAGCACGAGGACTACGGCAAGGAGTTCGAAGCGATCTGCACCGACCTGGTCAAACGCGGTCCGGCGCTGGGAATCATCATCATGCTGGCCACCCAGCGACCCGACGCGAAGAGCCTGCCGACCGGCATCAGCGCCAACGTCTCCACCCGGTTCTGCCTGAAGGTTCAGGGCCAGACCGAGAACGACATGGTGCTGGGCACCTCGAAGTACAAGCAGGGCGTGCGCGCCACGACCTTCGCCTGGGCCGACAAGGGCATCGGCTACCTGGTCGGCGAAGGATCCGACGCCCAGATCGTGCGCACCGTCGCCGGGCTCGACGGACCCGCCGCCGAGAAGATCGCCGCCTACGCTCGCGCCCTACGCGAGCAGGCGGGGACCCTGTCCGGCCACGCCATCGGCGAAACCCTCGACACCGACGAGGCCCGCCGCAGGGACACGCTCCTGGAGGACATCCTCACCGTCGTGCCCGAGACCGAGAAGAAGGTCTGGAACGAAACCGCCGTCGCCCGGCTGGCCGAGCTGCGACCCGAGATCTACGGCGAGTGGGAAGCCGACCAACTCACCGCCGCGCTCAAGCCGCACGGCATCAAGGCCAACCGCCAGATCTGGGGCACCGACGAGAACGGCGAAGGCCGCAACCGCCGCGGCTTCCACCGCGCCGACATCGTCGAAATCGTCACCGAGCGTGACCGACAGCGGGATGCTGGCTAGTCCCAGCACGGCCGCTAGGTCTAGCACCTAGCCCCGCTAGACCTAGCGGCCCCGCTAGCGCCCTCTCTTCCTCTCTACCAGCGCCCTAGCTCCTAGCGCGCTGTGGCCGAACACGCCCGAAAACGCCTGCGGAGGCACTCGTGACCCCCTCAACCCTTGCTAGCGCCGCCCCGATCCTGCTCATCGCCGTGATCACAGTGGGTTACTGCCTGGTGTGTCTGATCTGGCCGTTCAAGGCCTGCCACACCTGCCGCGGCGCCGGGAAGCTCCGCTCCCCGTTCCTGCGTAGCTACCGGCTCTGTCCCGCCTGCCAGGCCACCGGGCTGCGCCTGCGCACCGGACGCAAGGCCTACAACGCCGTACGCCGCCTGACCCGCGCCAACCGCCGTCGCTGATCACACCCCCTACCCAGGAAGGGAACCATGCCTGACCAGCTGCCCGAAAGCGTGCTCCCGCCCAGCCAGGGCGAACTCGACCCGGTACGCGGCTTCCTCGGCTGCCTGATGACCTGCCCGGTCCACCGGGCCCGTGAGCTGCTGGCGGGAATGCGGCCCACCGACGCCGGTCCCGGTATCCGCAGCCTGGTGTTCGAGCTGATCCTCACCGTCGTCGCCGCCGGGATCGACCCGGACCCCCGGGTGCTGCTCGGCGAAGCCCGCCGCCGCGGCCTGCTCGACACCGAAGACCGACACAAGCAGGTCACCCACTGGATCTTCGACACCTACCAGTTCGCGCCGTTCGCCGAGGCCGGAGCGCGCCTGAAGGCCGACGTGCTGGAAGGCGCGCTGCGGTGGCGGCTCGCCGAGCACGCCCTCCGCCTGCACCAGGCCGCTGGCTACGCCGACATCGGGCAACTGCGCGCGCTGGCCGACCTCGACGACGACCTGGTCGACCTCTGGCAGCGCTACGACGCCGAACTTCGCGCCTGGGAGCCCAACAGCGGCCCCTCCGACATTCGGCGGCTCCCGCGGGAATCCCGGGAAGCCGCATGACCGCCCAGCCCACCACCGGAGGAACCACCGTGACGCCACAACCCGCCGACGCCAACCAGGGCGCGGCCCTGCTCGACGAACTGCACTCCGCGCTGACCCGCTACGTCATCCTGCCCAGCCCACAGGCCGTCGACGCGGTCACGCTGTGGATCGCCGCCACCCACGCCCAGCCTGCCTGGGCACACGCTCCCCGACTGGTCATCCGCGCACCCGAGAAGCGGTGCGGCAAGTCCCGCCTGCTCGACGTCGTGGAAGCGACCTGCCACGAGCCGTTCATCACCGTCAACGCCTCGCCCTCGGCGGTGTACCGGTCGATCACCGAGGACCCGCCGACCATGCTGGTCGACGAGGCCGACACCATCTTCGGCGCCGATGCAGGTAGCAACGAGGACCTGCGCGGGCTGCTCAACGCCGGTCACCAGCGCAACCGGCCCGCCAAGCGCTACGACGCCGCCGCCAACCGCGTCGAGTCCATCCCCACCTTCGCCATGGCCGCCCTCGCCGGGATCGGCGCGATGCCCGACACCATCGAGGACCGGGCCGTCATCATCCGCATGCGCCGTCGTGCCCCCGGCGAAACCGTCTCGCCCTACCGCTACCGACGTGACCGGCCCGTGCTGGCCAGCATCGCTCAGCGGCTCAACCGCTGGCTGCGCGCCGACATCGCGATGCTCGAAGCCGCCGAACCGGCCATGCCGGTCGAGGACCGGGCGGCCGACACCTGGGAACCCTTGATCATCGTCGCCGACCACGCCGGAGGCGACTGGCCCGACCGAGCCCGCCAGGCTGCTGTCGACCTGCTGGCTGAAGCCGCGGGCAACAACCAGGGTTCTATCCGTACCCGGCTGCTCGTGGACTGCCGCACCGCCTTCGGCGACCAGCCGGCCATCTCGACCACCGAGCTGCTCCGCAAGCTCAACGCCGACCCCGAGGCGCCGTGGCCGAACTACGGCAAAACCGGCCTCAACGCGTCGAAGCTCTCCAAGCTACTGACAGAGTTCGACATCAAGTCGGCCAACGTCCGGTTCCCCGACGGCACACAGGCCAAGGGCTACCGCGCCAGCGACTTCCTGGACGCCTGGACCCGCTACTGCCCCACCGAAGAGGGGGACTCGTCCCAGCCGTCCCAAGCGTCCCGTCCCAGGTCAGAGCGGGACGGCTTGACCCTCTGGGACGGCACGAGCCGTCCCAACGAAGCGTCCGATTCGACCGCTTGGGACGGCAACAGCCGTCCCACTGCCACTAGCCGTCCCGCTCTGACCTGCATTGGGACGGGTGGGACGGCTGGGACGGCTACCTCTCCCGCCACCGACACGAAGGGGGTCGCATGACTACGAAGGCCACTCAGCTCGCCGCCGCCCTCGCATCCCTCGCGGCACTGCTTGCTGAGGAGCAGTCCCCCGAGCCCGTTGAAGCGGAGCCGGAGGTCCGGACGCTGCCAGACCGGACGTTGCTCACCGTCGAGGAAGCCGCCCAGTACCTCGGTATCGGCCGGACCAAGACCTACGAGTTGGTGAAGTCGGGCGAGATCGAATCCGTTCGGATTGGCCGACTCCGACGTGTCCCTCGCACCGCCATCGACGCCTACGCAGACCGGCTCATCAACCAGCAGATCGGCAATCGAGCTGCCTAAGGAGACGCCAATGGCGAAGAAGCGCACCAGGAACGCCAACGGCCGTTCTTCCATCTACCAAGCGGCAGACGGCTGGCACGGGCGAGTGAGCATGGGAGTCCGCGACGACGGCAAGCCGGACCGCCGGCACGTCCGAGGAAAGACGCGCGCGGAGGTGACCCAGAAGGTTCGCGAGCTGGAGAAGGCGCGCGACTCGGGAAACATCACCAAGCCTGGCGAGAAGTGGACCGTTGCGGAGTGGGTTGACCACTGGCTGAACAACATCGCGATCGCGACGACGAGCGACAACGGGTGGGATGCCTACTTCTACGCGGCCAAGCACATCCGCAAGCACGTCGGAGCGCACAAGCTTTCGCCCCGGTTCCTGCCCGAACACCTGGAGGCGATGTATCGCAAGATGCAGGACGCGGGTGCGTCGGCGGCCACCGCGCACCAGGTGCATCGGACCATCCGGGCGGCCTTGAACGAGGCCGTGACGCGGGGGTATCTCGCCAAGAATCCCGCTCTGGTCGCCAAGGCCCCGAAGGTCGAAGAGAGGGAGATCGAACCGTTCACACGGGCGGAGATCGCCAAGCTCTTCGGTGTCGCGCTGGAGAACCGCAACGCCTGTCGATGGATCATCGCCATCGCGTTGGGACTCCGGCAAGGTGAAACGCTCGGGCTTCGGTGGTCCGACGTCGACTTCGACGAGGGCACGATCAAGGTCAACATCCAGCGACCTCGGCCGAAGTGGGCACACGGATGCGGCGGCGCCTGCGGACGCAAGCACGGCGGCCACTGTCCGCAGCGGATCAACCTCCGGAAGGAGACGAAGAAGCCGAAGTCTCGCGCGGGTGAGCGGCCGATCGGGCTCCCGGAACCCCTGCTGGACCAGCTCAAGCTGCACGCCGCCGAGCAGGCTGCCGAACGGGAGCGCGCCGGCGACCTCTGGTACGAGGGCGACTGGCTGTTCACCGACGAGGTCGGGCAACCGCTCAACCACCGGACTGACCTCAAGCGCTGGAAAGACCTGCTGGTCGCTGCGGGCGTGCGCGACGCACGACTGCACGACGCCCGGCATACTGCGGCCACGGTGCTGCTGGAGCTCGGAGTCACCCAACGCGCCGCCGAGCATGTGATGGGCTGGTCGAACCCCTCGATGGCTAAGCGGTACATGCACGTGACCGACAAGGTGCTCGGCATGGTCGCGGACAAGGTCGGAGAGAGCCTCTGGGAGAAGCCGAAGGGGCAGACCCAGAAACACGGCAAGACCGACGAGGACGGCAGCCAAGCCGCCGACTGAGACCAAAACTGAGACCAGACGCAACGGGGCCCGGCGGAAGTGATCCCGCCGGGCCCCGTTCGTGCTGGTCAGTGACGCGGAAGCGGCGGGATTCGAACCCGCGGTCCCTCTCGGGACGCTCGCTTTCAAGGCGAGTGCATTCGGCCGCTCTGCCACGCTTCCAGGCCGCAGGGTAGCCAACCGGGGGACATCCGTCCGCAGCCGGGCGGGGTCAGCCGTCGATCCCGCCGAGGTGCCCGGTCAGCCGTTCGAAGACCGCGGCCAGGACCTCCTGCTCCTCCGGCGACAGCAGGTTGATCATGTGCTCGCGGACGCCTTCGACGTGCGTGGGGGCGGCCGTGCTCAGCTTCTCCGCGCCCTCGTCGGTGAGCACCGCCAGGACGCCGCGGCCATCGTTCGGGCACTCGACCCGGCGGACCAGGTTCGCGGCCTCCAGGCGCCGGATCTGGTGGGAGATGCGGCTCTTGGAATGCGCGACGCTCTTGGCCAGCTCGCTCATCCGCAGCCGCCGGTCCGGCTGTTCGGACAGCTGGACCATGATCTCGTAGTCGGCGATGGACAGCCCGTGGCCGACCTGGAGTTCGCGGTTGAGCCGGTGCTCCAGCAGGGCGCTGCCGACTATGTACGCGCGCCAGGCCGCCATCTCGCGGTCGTCCAACCAGCGCGTGTGCCGCTCCGTCACCTCACTCACTCGTTCAGGTTACCGTGCGTGTCCGGTCGGCCGGGGTCGCAACGCCGGGCCGCTGCGCCGAAATTGGTTTGCCGCAGCACCGCCGCGCGCGCGTACGATCACAGACGTCCGGCTTGCTGGTGGGGGGTTCCGGTGGGTCCACGTCGATCCGGCGGCAGGCCGTCCCCGCCGGCGGTGCGGCACGCATCCGACGACAGGTGTCCGCAGTGGACCGCACTGGAAAGAGGGTCGACGTGACCCCTGCGGTTGAGGTGACCGACCTGGTCAAGCGCTACCCGAAGAGCAGGGCCAACGCGGTCGACGGGCTGAGCTTCCAGGTGGATGCCGGGGAGATCTTCGGACTGCTCGGCCCCAACGGCGCGGGCAAGACCACCACGGTCGGCATCCTCACCACCCGGGTGAAGCTCAGCGGCGGCAGGGCCGTGGTGGCGGGGGTGGACGTGGACGCCGACCCGGTGGCCGCGCGGCGCAAGGTGGCGGTGGTGCCGCAGCGGGTCAACCTGGACCGCTCGCTGAACGCGCGGCAGAACCTCGTCTGGCACGCCGCCTACCACGGCGTGCCGCGCGCCGAGCGGCGGCGGCTGGCCGACGAGCTGCTGGACCGGATGGGGCTGGCCGACAAGGCGAAGGCACGCGTCGACGACCTCTCCGGCGGTCAGGCGCAGCGGCTGATGATCGCCCGCGCCCTGATCCACCAGCCCGAGGTGCTGTTCCTGGACGAACCGTCCACCGGACTCGACCCGCAGGCCCGGCTGTTCGTCCACGACCGGGTCCGCGACCTGCGCGCCGAAGGCGTGACCGTGGTGCTGACCACGCACGACATGGACGAGGCGGAGAAGCTGTCCGACCGGGTCGGGGTGGTCGACCACGGCACCCTGCTCACCCTGGACACCCCGGCGGCGCTGATCAAGTCGCTGCCGGGCAGCGGCACCGTCGACGCCGTGCTGCGACCGGACGGGCACGAACCAGAGGGGCTGTCCGGGCTGCTCGCCGAGGTGCCGGGCGTCGAGCGGGTCGAGCAGATCGGCTCGGCCACCGGTCAGGACGGCGCGAGCGAGCTGCGGCTGCGGCTCTACGTGGACGACGAACCGGCCGCGCTGCTCGGCCCGGTGGCGCAGGCCCTGCACGAGCGGCGGGTGGCGGTCCGCGACCTCTCGCTGGGCTCCGCGACGCTCGAAGACGTCTTCATCGACCTCACCGGGAGGGAGCTGCGATGAGTTCGGTGCGCGCGTTCACCGCGGTGCTGGGCCGCGACGTGTTCGTGACCGGGCGCGAACTGCCGAGCTTCCTGGCGCAGGTGCTGGTGCAGCCGGTGGCGCTGCTGTTCATCTTCGGCAAGGTGCTCGGCCAGCTCGGCTACACCCAGCCCGGGTACGCGCAGATCCTGCTGCCCGGGATGATCGCGCTCAACGCGTTCCTGGTGTCGTTGCAGAACACGTCGTTCCCGCTGGTGCTGGACTTCTCGTACTCCCGGGAGATCGAGGACCGGTTGCTGGCGCCGTTGCCGATCAGCTGGGTCGCGGCGGAGAAGATGCTGTTCGGCGCGTTGCGCGGGCTGTTCGCAGCGGTGCTGATGGTGCCGCTGGGGATGTGGATGCTCGGCCGGATCAGCTGGGACCTGTCCGGGTTGCCCTTCGCGCTGCTGTGCATGGTGCTGGGGTCGTTCTGCGGCGCGGCCGTGGGCCTCACGGTCGGTGCGGCGGTGCCGCCGAGGCGGATCAACATCATGTTCGCGGTGATCCTGGCGCCGCTGATGTTCACCGGTGCGACGCAGTTCCCGTGGGCGCAGCTGGGGAACCTCCGGTGGTTCCAGGTGCTGTGCGCGTTCAACCCGCTGACGTACGTCAGCGAGGGGATGCGCGGGGCGCTGCTGCCGGGCCTGCCCCACATGCCGCCGTGGGCGTGCGTCGTCGCGCTGGTGGTCGCCGGAGGCGTGTTCGGCGCGCTGGGCATCAGGTTCTTCCTCCGGCGCGCCCTGGACTGACCGCACCGGGGCCGTGTCAGCGAGTGGCGCGGTGGCCGCGATCGCGATGGCGACCGCGGCGACCGCGAGGTGTTCCACGACTCCTCCGGATGCCCGGGTTCAGGCGCGGTCGGGCAGGCACCCGGCACCGCGCGGCGCTTCGGCGCGCTGCGCGATCACGGCGCGCTGCGCGGAACGCAGCTTCGCGCGCTCGGCGCGGCTGTGCATGCCGTTGACCGCCTCGGTGCTCTGCGAGTAGCCGTCGATGACCGATGCGAGCGCTCGGACGTTGCGGCCCAGCGCGACCCGGTCCACGTTGGCCAGCGTGTCGCCCGGCTGGTGGTAGTTCGGGTCGTACGCCTGGCCTGCGGTGCCGCCCCACTTCGCGACCTGCTCCGCGGTCTTGACGCCCTCGGCTCCGGTGAACAGCCCACCGGCCGGGATGCCGACCGCGATGAACTCGCCGTAGTCGGAACGCCCGTCGAAGTCCGTGCCCTCGACCTGCACGCCCTGCGCGGCCATCGCGTCGACGAAGTCCTTCTCGATCTGCGCCGATCCCTGCGGACCCGGACCGGCTCCCTGGTGGTCGGAATCGTCGCCGTCGTAGGCGAAGTACCCGGCGTTCGGCGAGCCGATCATGTCGAAGTTCAGGTAGAGCGCGATGTCGAGCTGCTGCTCGAAGCTCTGGCTGCGGACCCACTTCGTCGACCCGACCAGACCGGATTCCTCAGCGCCCCAGAACGCGAACCGGACCGCGTTGCGCACCTGCGGGCTCCCGCCCATCTTCAGCGCGGTGGCCAGCAGACCGGCGCTGCCGGTGCCGTCGTCGTTGATGCCCGGACCGGCCGGGACGCTGTCCAGGTGCGCACCGGCCATCACCACGTTGTCGGGTCGACCGGTGCGGGTCTGCGCCACCACGTTGCGGGTGGTGATGTCCTTCAGCCGCGCCTGGATGTCCAGGGTGACCTCGGTGCCGGCGCGGCCCGCCAGCGACTCGCCGACCTGCTTGGTCACCCCGGCGGTCGGGATGGTCGCCTTCGACGGGTCGCCCAGCGTGCCGTTGAGCGGCCCGTCGGCGTTGTTGTAGACGATCACGGCCTTGGCGCCGCGGTCCGCGGCGACCTTGGCCTTCTGCGCGAAGTCGCAGGCTCCCCGCTTGACGAGCACCACCGCGCCGGTGACGTTCATCCCGTCGTAGTCGGTCGGCTCGCAGCCCGGGGTGTCGTCCACTGTGGCCACCGCCAGCGGGGCGGTGACGCCACCCCGCGGGGTGGCCGGGGAGTACTCCAGCGCGTCCGCCTCGGTCGGCTGACCGGCCACCCGCAGCGACACGGACTCCCGCTCGTATGCCTGGTAGCTGAATTCGGGGGTGCTGACGTCGAAGCCGGCGTCGCGCAGCTTCCCGGCGACGTAGTCGACGCTGGCCTCGTAGCCCGGGTTGCCGGAGGCGCGGTTCCCGCCGTTCTGGTCGGCGATCCGCTGCAGGGCGACCAGGTGCCGGTTGACCGCGCCGACGTCCACGCCGAGGTCGCGCTGCGGTGCCGCGGAAGCGGGGGCCACGGCGACCAGTGCAGCCGCGCAGGTGGCCGTGAGAGCCGCCAACGAACGCCCGGATGTGATGGTTCGCAGACTCATCTTGCTCCCCGTTTTGGGTGGTTTGTGTGGGAGGAAGCCTGGAGAGATCACACAGCGAAGTCAAGGAAACACTGAGAAGAGTGAGCAAGGAGAGACGTTTTCCCGTTTTTCCCGCCGTGTCCCCGTGTTCGGCCAGTGTCCGGCAGCACGGTCCCGCGCGCCAACGGCCGTCCGGTGACTACCGTCGGGGCCATGTACGCGATCGCGATCCGTGAACCGGGCGACCCGGACGTCCTGGAGTGGACCGAGCACCCCGACCCGCGGCCGGGTCCCGGCGAAGTCGTCATCGACGTCGCGGCCAGCGCGGTCAACCGCGCGGACCTCAGCCAGCGGCAGGGCAACTACCCGCCCCCGAAGGGCGCCAGCGAGATCCCCGGGCTGGAGTGCTCGGGCACCATCGCCGAACTCGGCGAGGGCGTCACCGGGTGGCAGGTCGGCGACGAGGTGTGCGCGCTGCTCGCCGGCGGCGGCTACGCCGAGCGCGTCGCCGTGCCCGCCGCGCAGGTGCTGCCGAAACCGTCCGGTGTGGACCTGGTGGAGGCCGCCGGTCTTCCCGAGGTGGCCTGCACCGTGTGGTCCAACGTGGTCATGGAGGCCGGACTCCGCAGTGGACAGCTGCTGCTGGTGCACGGCGGCGCGGGTGGCATCGGCACGTGCGCGATCCAGATCGCCAAGGCGCTCGGAGCGCGGGTGGCGGCCACCGCCGGTTCGGCGGAGAACCTGCGGGTGTGCCGGGACCTCGGCGCCGACCTGGTGATCAACCACCGCGACGAGGACTTCGTGGCGCGCGTCAAGGAAGTCGGCGGCGCGGACGTGGTGCTGGACAACATGGGCGCGTCCTACCTGGACCGGAACCTCTCGGCGCTGGCGCCCGACGGGCACTTGGCGGTGATCGGCATGCAGGGCGGCCGCAAGGCCGAGCTGGACCTGGGCAAGATGCTGGTCAAGCGCCTGCACATCTCCGTGCTCGGACTGCGCGGACGGCCCGTGGACGGTCCGAACGGCAAGGGCGCGATCGTCGCCGACGTCCGGGAGCGCCTGTGGCCGCTCGTCGAGCAGGGCGCGGTCCGCACCCTCGTGCACGACCGCGTCCCGATGCCCGAGGCGGCCCGCGCGCACGCCGCGCTGGAGGCGGGCGGAGTCCGCGGCAAGATCCTGCTCATCCGGTCCTGATCTCGTCCTCGGACCTGGTTCCGGCGGGGCGTGGCAAGCGGCGCCAGCCACTTTCTCTTTCGGTGAGCGGTCTCGCCACTTGCACCGCCGCGGGTTCTCCGATGGGCACAGGGGCGCGTCAGCGCCTCCGTGGGGGCGGTGGTCGGGCGACGGGCGGGCCGCTGAGGTTCCACTCCCGGCGCACGACGAGTTCGGAGACGGGCTCTCCTACCCCAGCTCCGCGACGGCGCGGAGGAGTTGGTCCACTTCGTGGGCGTTGGTGTAGTGCGCCAGGCCGATGCGGACCGCGCCGCCGACCTCGCCGACGCCCATCACCGCGAACACGCCGCCCGTTCCCGGGTCGGCGAACGCGCAGATGCCCCGTTCCGCGAGGTGCTCGATGGCGTCCTCCGCCTTCACGCCGTTGACCGTGAACGCCATGGACGGCACGCGGCGCATCGCGTCGCCGATCACCATCACGTGCCGCAGGCGGCGCAGCCCGTTGGTCAGGTTGGCCAGCAGTCCGGCCTGGTACGACTTCACCGATCCCAGGGAGGTCAGCAGGCGTTCCCGGCGCGGTCCGACCGCCGCGTCGTCCAGCCCCGCCAGGTAGTCGACCGAGGCGACCAGCCCGGCCAGCAGCGGGTACGCGGGCGGGCCCAGCTCCAGGCGTTCCGGGCCGCGCACTCCCGCCTCCAGGGAGACCGACGGGAGCTGGTCGAGCATCGCCGGGTTGCGGAACACCAGGGCGCCCACCGGCGGGCCGCCCCACGAGGAGGCGTTCACCGCCACCACGTCGGCGCCCATCGAGGTGATGTCCAGCGGGAGGAACGGGGCCGCGGCGGAGGCGTCGACGACGACCAGCGCGCCGTGCTCGTGGGCGGCCTCGGCGGCGTGGCGGACGTCCGGGCGGGTGCCGACGGCGCCGGAGGCCGCGGTCAGCGCCACCACCTTGGTGCGCGGGGTGACCAGCTCCTGGTACTGCCAGACGGGCAGCTCGCAGGTCTCGATGTCCACTTCGGCCCACCGGACGGTCCCGCCGGAGCGCTGCGCGGCACGCTGCCACGGCGCGACGTTGCCGGGGTGGTCCAGACGGGAGACGACGACGTCGTCGCCGATCATCCAGCCGTCCCCGAGCGCATCCGCGAGCCGTTGCAGGAGCACGGGCGAGTTGGGGCCGAGCACGACTCCTGCCGGGTTCGCCCCGACCAGATCGGCAATCGCGCGACGAGCGGCCTCCACGATCGCCTCGGCGCGTTGCGAGGCGGGGAAGATCCCGCCCGGGCCCGAAACCGGAGCCCGCAGCGCGGTCGAGACCGCGGTCGCCACCTGTTCAGGAACCTGCATGCCCGCCGGGGCGTCGAGGTGCACCCACCCGTCGCCGAGGGCGGGGAACAACCCGCGAACCGCAGCGACGTCGAACGCCATGACCGACACCGTACGGAGCGCGTTCGCCGATCTCGCCGTCGGGTGGCCCATCTCGCACCGCCACTGGCGGCCCCAAGTACCCAAACGGATGCGAACGGGACAGGATGGGGAGTATGAGCGATCGGAACGAGGGCAGGCCGCAGGTGTTCGTGGTCGGTGAGGACGGCCAGCCCCTCGGCGCGGCCGCGGCGGGTGCCGAGGAGCAACCGGAACGCGACGAGAACATCGGCGACCTGGTCGAGCAGCCCGCCAAGGTCATGCGGATCGGCACCATGATCAAGCAGCTGCTGGAGGAGGTGCGGGCCGCGCCGCTGGACGAGGCCAGCCGCTCCCGGCTGAAGGAGATCCACCAGTCGTCGATCCGCGAGCTGGAGCAGGGCCTGGCTCCCGAGCTGATCGAGGAGCTGGAGCGCTTGTCGCTGCCGTTCGCGCAGGAGGAGACCCCGTCGGAGGCGGAGCTGCGGATCGCCCAGGCCCAGCTCGTCGGCTGGCTGGAGGGCCTGTTCCACGGCCTGCAGACGGCCCTGTTCGCCCAGCAGATGGCGGCCCGCGCCCAGCTGGAGCAGATGCGCCGGGGACTGCCCGCGGGCAGCGGCGGCGAGGCCGAGGCCGGCCCCACCCGCGGCACCGGCCAGTACCTGTGACCCGCTCGGGCGCCGTCGCGCCGAGCGGATCGTGCCGGTATCGGGGGCGGTCCGATACCGGCACGAAATCCCGTCAGCCGAGCGGGACGTTCTCGCTGCGGCACACCTCGGTGTTGCTCAGGCTGCTGACCCACGTGTAGTAGGCGCCCGGGCCCTGCAGCTGGCCGACGGCATTGATCCGCTGGCCGCTGGTGCCGTCCGCGGAGGCCACGACCGGGTCCGGAGCGCCGGGCACGTCCTTGTAGACGCGGACGTGCACGGGATAGCCCGGGTTGTAGGTGTAGATCCCCATGCCGGTGACCTGGCCGGGTGCCCCGGAGAACGGGGCCTGGGCACCGGCGATGTGCCCGTACCCGTCGTCGCACTGCTTGTCCATCGGCGCGACTCCCGCCGGAGCCGCACCCGCGACGCCCGCGGTCGTCACCAACGCGGCGGCAGCAGCCGCCACCCCCAGGAAACGGGAAAGACGCATACGTCCTCTTTGCACTCGAAGGAATCCGGAATACGACCCGGCGGAGTCGCCGACCGGGCAATCACGCCGAATCGCGCGAAAGCCGGTGGGAACGCGGAACGGAACTTCGACACCCCAGTAAAACCGTCGACACCGGCGACCCCCAGCCGGATCGCGGCCAGATTGTGCAGCGGGCAGATCACCGTCAACCGCTTCCGACCACCCCGACCACGATTGGTCCGCCCGGACCGACGAGCACCGCCCACGTGCACGACGCGGCCGCGCGCGGGCCCGGCGCGCTGGCCCCACTGCTCCTGACGGCCCACCCTGGCGCGGCCGTTCGCCCGAAGGCACTCCGGTCCGCACGGGTGATCGACGTGCACCCGGACGCATGAGCACGCGCGACCGCCGACTCCTTCCCCGGACCCGGTCGGGCATCCAAGGGAAATCCACGCCGGAATTCACCGGCCCCGGAACGCACCGCGGGCGGAGCGGAAAGCGGATACCCGATTTCTCGCTCAGCTGCACCGGACAACGCGGTGAGACACGATCGAAACACGTCGGAATCGGCGGCGACCGGCCGTTCGCGTCGAAAGCCGCGGCGTGCCCGCCGGAACCGCCAAATGCACGCCGAGCAGGGCTTTGTCCGATTCTTCCCGACCTCGTCCGCGGGGAGGCGCCCTCGGCCGGAGCGCGCGGAACCTGTCGGTACTCTGACGCACTGTGCAGGCCACGAGCACGGTAGACCGACCCGAAGCCCCAGCCCAGACCGCGTCCCGGAGTTGGCACAAGGCGATCAAGGACCTCAGCCACGGGTTCAGCCAACGCCAGCTGTGGGCCCACCTGGGCTGGCAGGACATCAAGCAGCGATACCGCCGTTCCGTGCTGGGTCCGTTGTGGATCACCATCGGCATGGGCGTGACGGCCGGCGGTCTCGGCCTGATGTACTCCACGATCTTCGGCATGGACGCCAGTCAGTACGTGCCGTACATGACCGTGGGGTTCATGATCTGGTACTTCATCCAGGGCTGCCTGTCGGCCGGGACCGAGGTGTTCATCCAGAACGAGGGCCTGATCAAGCAGCTGCCCGCCCCGATCACGATCCACGTGCTGCGCACCGTGTGGCGGGAGTTCCTGCTGTTCCTGCACAACTTCGTCGTCTACTTCATCATCCTCGCGGTGTTCTGGACGACGATCTCGCCGCACCTGAGCTGGCGGATCGTCACCGTGATCCCGGCGCTGGCGCTGCTGGTGGTCAACGGCGGCTGGGTGGTGCTGCTGTTCGGCGTCGCGAGCACGCGGTTCCGCGACATCCCGCCGGTGGTCAACAGCCTCATGCAGCTGCTGTTCTTCATGTCGCCGATCGTCTGGCCGATCGAGAAGCTGGAGGAGCACGCCGGGCCGCGGGCGGCGCTGGCCCAGATCAACCCGATCTACCACTTCGTGGAGATCATCCGGGCGCCGCTGCTGGGCACCGACCAGCAGTGGCACCACTGGGTCGTGGTGCTCGGCATCACCGCGGGCGGCTGGCTGCTCGCCCTGTTCGTCCTGCGCAACTACCGCGCGCGTGTCGCCTACTGGGTCTGATCGGGAGCTGAGGAACTGTGGTCAGCATCGACGTCTGGAACGCGGCGGTCGACTTCCCGATCTTCGACGCGAAGTCCCGTTCGCTGAAGAAGTCCGTCCTCGGCCGGGCCGGGGGCAAGATCGGCACCGACAGCAAGGTGCCGATCATCGAGGCGCTGCACGACATCGACCTGTCGCTGCGGCACGGTGACCGGGTCGCGCTGGTCGGGCACAACGGCGCGGGGAAATCGACGCTGCTGCGGCTGCTCGCCGGCATCTACGAGCCGACGCGGGGCAGCTCGCGGGTGGTCGGCAAGGTGGCGCCGGTGTTCGACCTCGGCGTCGGCATGGACCCGGAGATCTCCGGGTACGAGAACATCATCATCCGCGGTCTGTTCCTCGGCATGAACCGCCGGGAGATGGAGAAGCGCGTCGACGAGATCGCCGAGTTCACCGAGCTCGGCGACTACCTGGAGATGCCGCTGCGCACCTACTCCACCGGTATGCGGGTGCGGCTCGCGCTGGGCGTGGTGACCTCCATCGACCCGGAGATCCTGATCCTGGACGAGGGCATCGGCGCGGTCGACGCGGAGTTCCTGGAGAAGGCCCGCGACCGGCTGCACGACCTGGTCCGCCGCTCGGGCATCCTGGTCTTCGCCTCGCACTCCGACGAATTCCTCATCGAGCTCTGCGACACGGCCCTGTGGATGGACAAGGGCGGCATCCGGGAGCGGGGATCGCTGCGCACCGTGCTGACCCACTACAAGGGTTACGACCCGTTCGAGTACCTCAGCGAGGAAACCCTGGCCCGGATCGGCGAGTCCGCGGCCTCCACCGCCAGCAAGGAAAGCCAGAGATGAGCACCGACTCCGCACAGCAGCTCCCGGCCGGTTCCGTCGTCGCGGTCATCGTCACCAGGCACCGCCGCGAGCTGCTGGCCGAGTCGCTCAAGGTCGTCGCGACCCAGACCCGGGTGCCCGACCACCTGGTCGTGGTGGACAACGGTCCGGACCAGTCGGCGCGGGACGTGGTCGAGGACTGCCCGGTCCCGTCGACGTACCTGCCCTCGCACCGCAACCTGGGCGGAGCGGGCGGTTTCGCGCTCGGCATGCTGCACGCGCTGTCGCTGGGCGCCGAGTGGGTCTGGCTGGGCGACGACGACGGCCGTCCCGCGGACGAGCACGCGCTGGCGACGCTGCTGGACGTCGCCGAGAAGCGGCGGCTGGCGGCGGTGTCCCCGGTCGTGGTGAACATCAACACGCCGGACCGGCTGGCGTTCCCGCTGCGCCGCGGGCTGACCTGGAAGCGGCGCCCGGCCGAGCTCGGCGACGGCGACTTCCTGCCCGGCATCGCGTCGTTCTTCAACGGCGCGCTGTTCCGGGCGTCGACGCTCGACGTGGTGGGCGTGCCGGACTACCGGCTGTTCGTGCGCGGGGACGAGGTGGAGCTGCACCGCCGGGTGGTGCGCTCCGGCCTGCCGTTCGGCACCACGCTGAAGACCCGCTTCCTGCACCCGGACGGCTCCGACGAGTTCAAGCCGATGCTGGGCGGGCGGTTCCACGCCCAGGACCCGTCGGACGACAACAAGCGCTACTACACGTACCGCAACAGGGGTTATCTGCTGTCGCAGCCCGGAATGCGCAAGATCGGTGCGCTGGAGGTGCTCCGGTTCGGGTTGTACTTCGTGGGTCAGCGGCGCGATCCGAAGGCGTTCCTGGAGTGGCTGCGGCTGGTTCGGCAGGGTCAGCGGGAGCACTTCTTCCGGCGGTGATCGGGAAACAGCGCGGTAAAGCTGCGGTCACAGGACGCTGAGACGGGCCTGAGAGCAACCTGAGTCCGCAGCTCACGGCGTTTCGCGAAGTGTCGGTTCGCACACGCATCCAATGCCGCGAAAAGCCCCGGACCAGCGACTACTATTCTCGCCAACGTGCTCAAGGGCCAGGAAACCAGCCGCCGGACGGATGACGACGCGACACCGTCCGAGAGCGGGCCGAAGCGAGAACCGTCCGCGAAACGGCTGAAGCTGTTCGCGTCGATCCTGGGACTGCTCGGCACGGTGCTGTCCCTGGCGGTGCCCTTCGTTCCGGTCAGCTACGACATCACCACGTTGAAGTGGCCGACCGCCGAAGGAACCAAGTCGGTTTCCGCACCGCTGGTCGCGTACTCCCCCGTCTGGCTCAACGCCGACGTGCCGTGCACCGCGGTGCGCAGCCTCGACGCGCGCACCAACGGTCCGGCGACCCTGTTGAGCACCAACCCGCCGTCGTCGGACTACGGCAAGCTCACCGGGCTGATCCTCCAGGTCGACGGCGGTCACGTGACGCTGCAGAACCGCGGCCAGCAGGTCGGCACGGTGCCGCTGCCGGACGGCGACTGCACCGTCTCGGTGCGCTCCGACGCCTCCGGCACCCGGGCGATCGTGGGCGACCAGCAACTGGCCAACCTGCACGGCGACCAGCGCCCGCAGGTGACCGGCATCTACTCCAGCCTCGACGACAAGGTCGACGACGTGCACGGCCTGTCGTTCCAGGCCCGCGTGGACAACCGCTACGAGAGCTCGCCGACCGACCTCAAGCTGGTCGTGATGGCGTTCGCGGTGCTGGCGTTCATCGGCTCGGTGATCTGCCTGCGGCGGCTGGACGTGCGGGCGGGCCGCCGGCCCCCGAAGCTGGTGCCCCGCGGCTGGTGGAAGCCGACCTTCCGCGACGCCGCGGTCATCCTGGCGCTCATCGGCTGGTGGTGCGCCGGGGCGATGACCTCGGACGACGGCTACATCCTGGACATCGCGCGGGCCCGCGAGAGCGTCGGCTACGTCAGCAACTACTTCCGCTGGTTCGGCGCGCCGGAAGCGCCGTTCGGCTGGTTCTACGAGCTGTACGCGTTGTGGGTGCAGATCTCCACGGCGACGCCGTTCGTGCGGCTGCCCGCGCTGCTGATGGGCATCATCAGCTGGCTGCTGATCAGCCGCGAGGTGCTGCCGAGGCTCGGCCAGCAGGTGCGGCGCAGCAACGCCGCGGGCTGGGCCGCCGCCGCGGTCTTCCTGGCGTTCTGGTTGCCGTACGACAACGGTCTGCGGCCCGAGCCGGTCGTGGTGCTGTTCTCGCTGCTCGCGCTGTGCGCGGTCGAGCGGGCGGTGGCGACCGGGCGGTTGATGCCCGCTGCTCTGGGCCTGGTCGTCGCCGCCCTGTCGGTCGGGGCGAACCCGCACGGCCTGGTGTCCGTGCTGCCCTACATCGCGGCGCTGAAACCGCTGTACCGGCTGGTCCGCAAGCGGGCGCACGAGTTCGGGTGGCTGCCGGTGCTGGCGCCCATCTCGGCGGCCGGTTTCGTGATCCTCACGCTGGTCTTCTCCGACCAGACCTGGCAGTCCGTGATGGACGCCACCAAGCTGCGCACCGAGATCGGCCCCAGCCAGAGCTGGTACGAGGAGCTGAGCCGGTACAACCTGCTGTTCAGCCCGACCCCGGACGGCTCGATGACCCGCCGGTTCCCGGTGCTGCTGGTGATCCTGTGCCTGATCACCTGCGCGGTCGTGCTGCTGCGGCGCAGCCGGATCCGCGGCGCGGCGCTGGGCCCGAGCCGCCGCCTGCTGGCGGTGACCGCGCTGTCGTTCGTGGTGCTGATGCTGACCCCGACCAAGTGGTCGCACCACTTCGGGATCTTCGCCGCCGTCGGCGGTGCGCTGGCCGCGCTGACCGCGCTGGCGACCAGCAGCACGGTGCTGCGGTCCAAGCGCAACCGGGCCGTGTTCTTCGCGATGCTCATGGTGATCCTGGCGTTCGCGACCACCGGCCCCAACGCCTGGTGGTACGTGTCCGGCTGGGGCGTGCCGTGGTTCAACATGCCGCCGCAGCTCAAGGGCCACCACCTGAGCACGGTGCTGCTGATCATCGCGGGCATCGCGCTGATCGTGGCCGTCGTCGAGCACCTGCGCATCGACGAGAACAACCCCGAGGTGGTCGACGAGAGCTTCTCCCGGGAGGAGAAGCGCAGCCGGGCGCTGCGGCTGGGCACCGCTCCGCTGTCGATCATCTGCGCGCTGCTGGTGATCTTCGAGCTGGCGAACTTCGCCAAGGTCATCCAGAAGCAGTGGGGCAGCTACTCGATGGGTGCCGACAACATCAAGCAGATCATGGGCTCCAGCTGCGGTCTGTCGGACTACGTCTACGTGGAGACCAACCCGCTGGCGGGCATGCTGCGGGTGTCCCCCAGCCAGCCGGGCGGCGCCGCGCCGTCCAAGGACCCGGAGATCGGGATGCCGCCGAAGCGGCTGAACGGCAAGGAGGACGCCGACCAGTACCTGCGGGCCAAGATGACCGGGTTCAACCGCAACGGCCTGCCGCCGGACGACAACACCGACCCGGAGAAGCCGGACTGGAAGCCGCCGCACCAGTTCGGCGGGGACAACGCCCCGGTGTGGGGCAGCTACGACCCGGCGGGCGCGAACACCGGCGAGTTCCGCACCCAGTGGTACGACCTGCCCGACCGCGCCCGCAACGGCGAGGTCCCGGTGGTCATCTCGCTGGCCGGTCAGGAGACCGGGGCGAACTCGGTCTACCTGGAGTTCGGCCGGGACACCGACCACGGCTTCGAGGTGCTGCACCGGCAGTACGTGCAGCAGGGACCGGCGCCGCAGTGGCGGGACTACCGCTACACCGTCGCGGACAAGGCCAAGGACGCCACGAAGGTGCGCGTCGTGGCGGTGGACAACTCGCTCGGCCCGAAGGGCTGGGTGGCGGTCAGCGCGCCGCGCACGCCGCAGCTGGTCAACATGACCGACTTCGTCGGTGACCAGCCGGCGTTCGTGGAGTGGACCGCCGCGCTGGTGCACCCGTGCCTGCAGATCCCGGGCGTGCACAACGGCATCGCGGAGATCCCGAAGTTCCGGGTGTCGGCGGGTGCCGAGGTCCGCGACATCGGCCAGGGCTGGTCGTCGCCGGACGCGGGCGGCCCGTTCGGCTGGATGAACGTGGCCACCAGCATGCGCGAGCTGCCGACGTACCTGAAGAACAACATCCACCGCGACTGGGGCTCGCTGTACGCGGTCGACCCGTACGACCCCGACGCGCTGCCCGCCCAGGCCGCGATGGACGTGCACACCGAGACGCACTGGGGCACGTGGACGCCGGGGCCGCTGACGCGGACCGTCCAGCTGCCCGGTGACGTGCCGAACTCGGACGACCGCAACGACGTCAAGCCGTTCCCGGCGTCCGATCCCGACCAGCAGCAGCAGTGACGCGGTAGCGAGGGGTGCCCCGTTCTTCCGAGCGGGGCACCCCTCGTCGTCGCTACGCCCTGGGCGAAAGTGCCTGGTCCACCGCCGTGAGGGCGTTTGCCGAGGGTGAAACGACCTGTCGACGGCGCGGTGTTCGTGGTGCTCTGGTCGCCATGACCACTTCGCGCCCAGGACTCGTCCTGCACCTCACCGGAATCGCCCAGCCCGTGCACGTCGCCCTCGACCCCGCGGAGGCGGAGTCCCTCCGGGACGTCCTCGCCGACCTGATGGCCGCCGGCCAGCCGACGGCCCTCCGGACGGCTGACGGCGGCCGGTTCTCGGTGAACTTCGCCCACGTCGCCACGGCCCACGTCGAGTCGTACCGCTCGGACGCCCACGCCTACGGCTCGCCCTCCCGCAGCGCCGGTTTCGGGGCCTGAGAGCCCGTCGTTGCGGGTGACGGAACCTCCACCGGCACGCCCGGATCACTCGCGGAAGACGACCCACTTGAGCATCACGAAGTTGATCAGGGTCGCCAGCGCCTGCGCGACGGTCCAGCAGATCGCGTAGCGGACCTGCTCGCCGTAGGCCAGGGCGAAGTGCGGCAACGTCAGGTACAGCAGCTGGTTGGTGCCGACGTTGACGAAGAACGTGACGCCGTAGACCAGGCCGAAGCCCAGCGCCTTCGCCGTGGTGTTCCCGGTGCTCGCGCCCCGGAAGGTGAACTTCCGGTTGATCACGTAGGAGGTGGAGGTCCCGAGGACGAACGACACGGCCTTGCACGCCCAGTTCGGCAGCCCCAGGGCGAGCAGCAGCGAGTAGGTGCCCGCGTCGATGACCGCGCAGCCACCGCCGATGACGACGAAGCGGAACAGCTGGTTGAACAGCCCGAGACGCTTCCCGGTCGTCTGCGGTCCGGCCACGGCCACTGGGTCACCTCGGGATCTGCGACGCGCGCACGACCCGGCGAGTGTAGCCACGATCCGCCGCGCCCGACCGGTTGCGAGCACCCGACCGCGCGGCGGAGGTCACTCGCGGAAGACGACCCACTTGAGCATCACGAAGTTGATCAGCGTGCCGAGCCCCTGGCCGACCACCCAGCAGATGCCGAGCAGCAGGGAGTTGCCCTGCGCGTGGGTCAGCGTGGTGAGCAGCTGGTTGGTGCCCCAGTTCACGAAGAACGTGACGATGTAGACCAGCGCGAAAGCACCCGCCTTGGCGGTGGTGTTGCCGGTGTTCGCGCCGTGGAACGTCAACTTGCGGTTGAGCAGGTACGACGTGGACGTACCGAGGATGAAGCTGATCGCCCGGGACAGCCAGATCGGCCACCCGAGGGCCAGCATCAACGAGTAGGTGCCCGCGTCGATGACCGCGCAGCCGCCACCGATGACGACGAAGCGGATCAACTGGTGGAAGACACCGAGGCGCTTCCGGGACGCCTCCGGTTCGACGGTGGATTCGGCCACGGCCACTGGTTCACCTCGGAATCTGGGACGAGTGGGCCCTCGGACACACGACCCCGGCGAGTGTAGCGACGCCGCACCGCGGCCCGACGCCGACCGCCCACCACCCGGGAAACGCCCTTTTCCCGGCGAATGTCCGTTCTTCCGCTCGGCTCCGGTCGCACCCGCGACGCCCCCTCCGCAGGACGATCACCAGGCGGATTCGCGTGGAATGGCACCGGTTTTCCCCTTCGGCCCGGCCCGGTGCGGGGCTACCGGGGCTGCGAGCAGCGCGCGGATAGACTCGGCTGGGTGGGATCGGTAAAGGACGAGCTTCGAACGCTGACCGGGTGGGGGCGAACAGCCCCGACCAGGGCTCGCGTCATCAGCACCCCCGACGTCGAGGAGATCGCGCGCGCGGTGCGCGAGTCCGGTGATCGCGGTGTCATCGCGCGCGGCCTGGGCCGCAGCTACGGCGACCCGTCGCAGAACGCCGGCGGCACCGTCATCGACATGACCGCGCTGGACCGGATCCACCGGATCGACGTGGACGGGGCCACGGTCGTCGTCGACGCGGGCGTGTCGCTGGACACGCTGATGCGCAGGCTGCTGCCGCACGGGCTGTGGATCCCGGTGCTGCCGGGCACCCGGCAGGTCACCGTCGGCGGCGCCATCGGCTCGGACATCCACGGCAAGAACCACCACTCGCAGGGCTCCTTCGGCAGCCACGTGCTCGCGATGGACCTGCTCACCGCCGACGGCGAGGTGCACACCCTCACCCCGGACGGCGAGGGGTCCGAGTTGTTCTGGGCCACCGTCGGCGGCATGGGCCTGACCGGCATCATCCTGAACGCGACGATCCAGCTCAAGCGCGTCGAAACCGCCTACTTCCTGGTGGACAACGTCCAGACCAAGAACCTGGACGAGCTGATCGAGCACTTCACCGACGGTTCGGACGACAACTACGTCTACTCCGTCGCCTGGTTCGACTCGCTGGCCCGCGGCGACAAGATGGGTCGCGCGCTGCTGACCCGCGGCAACTCCGCGAAGCTGGAGGACCTGCCGAAGAAGCTGCGCAAGGACCCGCTGAAGTTCAACGCGCCGCAGCTGATGACCGCCCCACCGATCTTCCCCAACGGCCTGGTCAACAAGTTCACCATCACCGCGTTCAACGAGCTCTGGTACCGCAAGGCGCCGACGAAGTACGGACTGGTGCAGAACATCACCCAGTTCTTCCACCCGCTCGACCTGGTCGGCGAGTGGAACCGGGTGTACGGCTCGAACGGCTTCCTCCAGTACCAGTTCATGGTGCCGTTCGGCCAGGAGGCGATGTTCCGCCGCTCGATCGACAAGATCAGCGCGTCGGGCCACGTGTCGTTCCTCAACGTGCTCAAGACGTTCGGCAAGGCCAACCCGGCGCCGATGTCGTTCCCGCGCGAGGGTTGGACGTTGACCGTCGACATCCCGATCACGCCGGGCCTGGACCGGCTGTGCCGGGAGCTGGACGAGATGGTGCTGGAGGCGGGCGGCCGGCTGTACCTGGCCAAGGAATCCCGCACCACGCCCGAGATGATCGAGCGGATGTACCCCCGCATCGGCGAGTGGCGCAAGATCCGCGACTCCGTCGACCCGGACGGCGTCTTCCACTCCGACCTGTCCCGGAGGCTCAAGCTGTGACAACAGCACTGCAGACCAAGGAACTGGTGGGCTGGGCGCGCACCGCCCCTTCGCGGGCGCGCGTGCTCAGCACCACGGACATCGACGCGATCGCGGAAGCGGTCCGCACCGCCGACGAGCGCGGCGTCATCGCCCGCGGCCTGGGTCGCAGCTACGGCGATGTCGCGCAGAACGCCGGCGGCGTGGTCATCGACATGACGAGGCTGAACCGGATCCACGAGATCGACCCGGACACCGCGATGGTGGACGTGGACGCCGGGGTCAGCCTGGACCAGCTGATGAAGGCAGCGCTGCCCTACGGCCTGTGGGTTCCGGTGCTGCCGGGCACCCGCCAGGTCACCGTCGGCGGCGCGATCGCCAACGACATCCACGGCAAGAACCACCACAGCGCCGGGAGTTTCGGCAATCACGTGGTGTCGATGGACCTGCTCACCGCCGACGGCCAGGTCCGCACGCTGACCCCGGAGGGCGAGGACGCCGAGCTGTTCTGGGCCACCGTCGCGGGCATCGGGCTGACCGGCATCATCCTCCGGGCGAAGATCAGGATGACCCGGACGGAGACCGCCTACTTCATCGCCGACGTCGACCGGACCGCCAACCTCGACGAGACGATCGAGCTGTTCAACGACGGTTCCGACGACAGGTACACCTACTCCTCGGCGTGGTTCGACACGATCTCCACCGGGCCGAAGCTGGGCCGCGCCGCGTTCGGCCGGGGCTCGCTCGCCACGGTCGACCAGCTGCCGCCGAAGCTGCGCGCGAACCCGCTGAAGTTCGACGCGCCGCAGCTGCTGACGCTGCCGGACGTCTTCCCGCCGGGACTGGCGAACAAGCTGTCGTTCAGCGCGATCGGCGAGCTGTACTACCGCAAGACCCCGAAGCGGGGCCGGAACCTGATCCAGAACCTCACCGCCTTCTACCACCCGCTCGACATGATCGGCGAGTGGAACCGGGCGTACGGGTCCCAGGGCTTCCTGCAGTACCAGTTCTCCCTGCCCTACGGCAAGGAAGAAGACCTCAAGCGGATCACGCGCAAGATCGCGCACTCCGGGCACGTCTCGTTCCTCAACGTCATCAAGAAGATGGGCGAGGGCAACCGGGCGCCGCTGTCCTACCCGCACCCGGGTTGGCTGGTGTGCCTGGACTTCCCGATCGTGGACGGGCTGGGTCGGTTCTGCACCGAGCTGGATGAGGACGTCCTCGCGCTGGGCGGCCGGCTGTACACCGCGAAGGACTCGCGGACCACGGCGGAGACGTTCCACAAGATGTACCCGCGAGTCGACGAGTTCCGCAAAATCCGCCAATCCGTTGACCCCGAAGGCATTTTCGCCTCAGACATGAGCCGGAGGCTTGAGCTGTGATCGACGCAGTCGGTAACCCCCAGTCCCTGCTTGTCCTCGGCGGCACCTCCGACATCGCGCTCGCGACCGCGGAGAAGTACGCCGCGCAGCGCCCGCTGCGGATCGTGCTCGCCGCCCGTCCGTCCGACCGGTTGGAGGCCGCGGCGGAGCGGCTGCGCAAGACCGGCGGCACCGTGACCACCGTGCCGTTCGACGCGCGCGACCCCGAGACCCACGCCGAGGTGGTCGAGAAGGCGTTCGCCGACGGCGACATCGACATCACCCTGGTCGCGTTCGGCGTCCAGGGCGACAACGAGAAGGGGTGGACCGACGTCGAGGCCGCCCGCGAGGTCGCCGAGGTCAACTACGTCGCCCCGGTGACGCTGGGCGTGCGGCTGGCCGAGAAGCTGCGCAAGCAGGGCCACGGCCACCTGGTGCTGATGTCGTCCCCGGCCGCCGAACGCGCCCGCCGGTCGAACTTCGTCTACGGCGCGTCGAAGGCGGGTGCGGACGCGTTCTACACCGGTCTGACCTACGCGCTCAGCGACGCGGGCGTGAAGGTCACCGTGGTGCGCCCGAACTTCGTGCACACCAAGCTGACCGAGGGCATGAAGCCCGCTCCGATGGCGCAGGCTCCCGAGCAGGTCGCGGAGTCCATCGTGGACGCCGTCCGCAAGGGCAAGGAGCAGGTGTGGGCGCCGGCGCAGATGCGCTGGGTGATGACGGTCCTGCGGCACCTGCCGCGGGTCGTCTTCCGCCGCCTGCCGTTCTGATCCGCCACGCGTGCGCGGGGCCGCCGGACTCCGGCGGCCCCGCGCCGCTTTTTCCAGCCGGAATTCCGCTCGGCGACGCGAAATTCCGGTCTTTTCGCGGGCAGTTCGGCCAGTGCTCCGGAATTCCCGCCCGCCGACCGCGAAGTTTCGATCCGATATAGTGGACCGCGAACAGCTCCGATTTCTGATACGGACCCGATCGTGATCGGCATCACACCGAATTCGGGGAACGGGGAGATCGACGAGCCGTCCATAGGGGTGGAAGGCAATGACCACCACGCCTTGAGGGGGCTCGAATGCACTTGCGCCGCACCGGACATGCCCTGTTAGCCGCGGGAACTCTCGCGGTGTCGCTGAGCGCCTGCGGCACGTTGACCGTCTCGACCTCGCCCACGCAGCCGCAGGCGGGGACCGCCACCGCTTCGAACGTCGGGGCACCGACCGAGGTGAGCGGCAGCTCGACCGACTCGTCGAAGTCCTCCGACGCGCAGGAATCCTCCGACGCTTCCGACTCCTCGGAGCAGTCCTCGCGCACCTCCACCACCGATCCGGGCACCGGTTCTGCGGACTCCGCCGCCGTCGCGGAATGCGACGCGAACGCGCTCCAGGCGTCGTTCGGCCACCACGAGGAACCCGGCACCTCGTCCCAGCTGGGTTACATCAACGTGCGCAACATTTCGGGGAAGTCCTGCCACCTGCGCACCGACTACCCGTGGGTCCAGTTCACCAACCGCGAAGCGCAGCCCAGCGAGGGCATCGGCTACCTGCAGGACACCTCGATGCCGCCGGTCAGCATCACCCTGGCGCCCAACGAGTCGGCGAGCTCGCGGCTCTACTGGCAGGAGGACGGGCCGTCCCAGAGCATCGTCTGGGCGCTGAACATGACGGTGCGCCCCGGTGATCGGATCATCGAGATGGACCCCACGGACCAGGGCCAGCCGGGGCAGACGTTCCCCGTCGGTTCCAGCCAGGTCTACGTCGGCGCGTTCCGCAAGGACGGCTGACCCCCGTCGGCCGCCCGGCGGTGTTCGGGCGGCCGACTCCTTCCCGGCTGCGTTCGTCCGGATGATTTCGGCGCGCCGACGGACACGTGCTGCGCTCGATTCGCCACGATGTGCGGGCAGACCGCGCCGGACGACGAGGAGCACGGGTGAAGCACTGGAGCGGCTCGGCCCAGCTGGATCCGCCTGCCGGACCGCAGCCCACCGGAACCGGGGGCGCTCCGATGCCGCGCACGCGGCTGTGGCTGGCGCACCTGATCGGGTTGTGCGTCGGCGTCGCCGGGATCGGCTGCGCCGTCGCCTTGCCGTTCGCGCCGGTGTGGCTGGACCGGACCGACGTGCACTGGCCGAACGGACCCGTCGAGTCGACGACCGCGTTCTTCGCGCCGTACCGGCCCGCCGAGTTCGACGCGACCGTCCCCTGCTCGGCGCTGCGGGCCGCGCTCGACCGCCCGCACCCCACCGCGGTCCTGTCCACGCTCCCCCCGGGCAGCGACCGGGACGGCCTGGTGCTCACCACCCGGCAGGGCCGCCCCGAACTGCTGCTGGGCCAGCGGGAAATACCGCTACCACCGCTCGGCGCGGACTGCGGTCTGCGGATCCACGCCGACGGCCACGGGTCGCTGGTGGCGCCGGGCGGGCAGCCGCCGATCGCGTTGCCCGGGATCCTGCCCCCGGAGATCTTCACCTTCAGCACCGACCTCGGCCCGCAGCAGGCGGCCGGCATCTCCGTCGACGCCCACCCGTACTCGTGGTTCGACACCACGTCGACCGAGCTGAAGACGACGCTCGTCGCGGCCGCGATCGTGCTCGCCGCGCTCTCGCTGGGTCTGCTGCTCGCGCACGCCCCGCCGTCGCCGGCGACGCTGGTCACCGCCCGTTTCAACCCGACGGCACCGGTGCTGGTTGATGCCGCCGTGCTGGCGGTGCTCGGGTTGTGGCTGGTCATCGGGCCGACGACGGACGACGACGGCTTCGCGATGATGACCGTGCGCAACTACGCCGACAGCGGGGACATCGGCAACTACTACCGCTGGTTCAACGCCTCGGAAGCCCCGTTCACGCTGGTGCAGCACCTGATGCGGTGGGTTTCGGCGCACAGCCTGGCCCCGGCGTGGCTGCGGGTGCCCAGCGTCGTCGCCGGAGTGCTGACGTGGCTGCTGGCCAGCCGCGGCGTGGCGGAGCCGCTGTGCCGGGGAACGCGGCGGTTACCGCTGCACCTGGTCACCGCGGTGTTCTTCCTGGCCTGCTGGTTGCCCTTCGGGCTGGGCATCCGCCCGGAGCCGTTCGTCGCGCTCGGCATGACCGCGCTCGTCGCCGCACTGCTCAAGGCGGAGCGCTCGCAGGCACCGTTGTTCTGGCTGGGCACCGCGGCGCTGGTCGCGGGGTTGACGGTGGCCGTCACGCCGACCGGGGTGGCCGCCGTGCTGACCGTCCTGGTCTTCGCCGGGCGGATCTGGCGGATCGTGGTGCGGCGCGACGCGCTGACGCGCTGGATCGCGATCCCGGCGCGCGTCGCGCTGCTCGGTTGCCTCGGTTCGGTCGGGCTCGTCGCGATGTTCGCCGACTCGACCTGGAACGGGGTCCGGCGGGCGACCGAGATCCACGACGAGTTCGGCCCGAGTCTGGGCTGGTACCAGGAGTTCGAGCGCTACGCGGCGCTGCTGGGCACCACGTTCTGGGGCAACGCGGGCAAGCGGCTGGCGGTGTTCCTGGTCCTCACGGCACTGCTGCTCACCGCGGCCTGCCTGCTCCGGCAGGTGCACCGCTGGGCGCGGACGACCGACCTGCCGCTGCTGGTCGGCTCGGTCGCGGCGGTGTTCGTCGCGCTGTGGCTGACCCCGTCGAAGTGGTCGCACCACTTCGGGGCGTTCGCCGGGGTCGGGGCCGCGCTGCTGGCGACGACGACGGTCGTGCTGGCCCGGCTCGGACGGCTCCGGCAGGCGCGGCGGGAGGCCCGGCTGCTGGGAGTGGTCGGCGGGCTGGCGGCGGCAGCGGCGGCGGCCGTGTCGTTCAGCGGGCCGAACCAGTGGCCCACCTTCTCCCGGATCGCGGTGCCCTGGGCGGACACGCCGATCCGCCCGGGCGGGCTACCGCTGGACAGCCCGGTGGCCTGGCTGGCGGTCGGCGCGGCCTGCGGCGCCGGGGCGTACGCCCTCGTCCGGCTGCGGGCCCTGCTGGGAGGCGCTCCCCGCCCCGGTCACGCGTGGACGGTGGTGCCGTCGTCGATCCTGTCGCTGGCCGCGCTGACGTCGGTGGCCGTGCTGCTCGGCTCGTTCCTCGCGGTCCCGCGGGTGATGGGCGAGCGGTTCTCCCTCGCGCGCACCAACGTGCAGAGCCTGCGCGGCTCCAGCTGCGGGATCGAGAACCAGATCGAGGCGGTGCCGTTCGCGCACCGGCTGTTCCCGGTCCAGGGAGCCGCCGACCTCGACGGGTTCACCCCGGGCGGGCCCGTGCCGCAGGACGCCGAACTGCGCGCGGACCGCGCCGGCGGGCCGCTGCGCCCGGTGCCGCACGCGGACGACGAGAAACCCGCGGGCGAGGTGCGCCCGGTGGCGTCCACGCCGTTCACCTGGACCAGCGGCGCTCCGCAGAACACCGGAACCCTGACCACGCAGTGGTTCGCCCTGCCCGGGCTGGGTTCCAACCAAGCGCTCGGCGTGTGGTTGGCGGGCCGCCCGGAACAGGGCAACTCGGTGAGCCTGGAGTTCGGCACCGCCGACGGCCGGCGGGTCCGCCCGGTCCACGTGCAGGAGCTGCGCGACCCCCCGCCGACGGAACTGCCCTTCGACGACCCCAAGCAGGGCCGCCCGCAGCACTGGCGCGATTTCCGGCCCTGGCGGCTGTTCACCGTCGACGCGCGCGACGTCCCGCCCGGCGCGGACCGGGTCCGGGTGCACGCGGTCGACCGCACCACCGACGAACAGGGCTGGTTGCGGGTGAGCGCGCCCTCGGTCCGCGACGTGGTGCCGCTGTCGCGGGTGCTCGACGGGCAGCAACCGGAGTTGATCGACTGGTCGATCAGCTTCCTGTTCCCGTGCCGGTTCGGCTACCCGGACGTCGGGCACGGCCTCGCCGCGAGCCCCGGCGTGCTCGTCTCCCCGGGCAGCGGTGAGTGGTCGATGACCTACGACCCGCAGTGGGGCGGGGTGTTCGCGGGCGTGCCGATGATGTCGCAGCGCTTCGAGGTGCCCGCCCGGCTGCGCGACGCCCCCGGCGTGAACTGGGGCCACGTCTACGCGGTGAGCTACGACGTCCCCCGCGACGCCTACGCCACGACCCGGCACCGCGAGGTCGTCGGCGGCGCGGACGGCGACGGCCCGTACCCCTTCACGCTGCACCAGCGATGAGTCCCACCGTCCACAACGGACTACTGGCGCGAAATACCGTCCGAATGGACGCACCGCTTCGGCGCGCTGGGCGGTGTCGGAGCCACTACCCTGGTCGCGGCGTGGTGCTGATCACACCTCGCCTGCCGTGTTCGCGGAGCGGAACCGGCGCTTCGACCGCTCGCTGGACGCCCGCCTCGGTCGGCGCAGGAGCAGGGGGTGACGGTGGCGATCGTGTTGCCCGTCGGCACCCCGCCGCTGCGCCGAGCGGGCGGTTGCTCGGCAGCCACCGGACCGAGCGAGCGACCGGGCGGCGCGGCGACCAGGCCGGTCGGTCCCCGGAAAGGGCTATGCGCTCGACCGCCCGCGGTGACCGACCGTCCGGACGACGGCGGACGGCATCACCTCATCGAGGTTGATTTCCCGTGTCCCGGCAACCGTTCCGACGTCCACGGCGTTGCAGTTCCACGGTGGGGTTGGCGAGGGGAGTGACCATGGCCGACACGGTGCGCCGACAGGCCCCGTTCCCGCAGCAGCGGGCCTGTGACGCGGATCCGCCGAGACTGGTCTCGTACGTGCTGCCGGTGTTCAACGAGGAGGCCGGGATCCGGCGCTTCCACGAGGAACTGACCGCCGCGGTGAGCGCCCGCCCCGAGTACGACTTCGAGTTCGTCTACGTCAACGACGGCTCCGACGACGGGTCGCTGGCCCAGCTGCACGAGATGGCCGAGCACGACCCGCGGGTGCGGGTGGTGGACTTCTCCCGCAACTTCGGCCACCAGATCGCCATCACCGCCGGGCTCGACCACGCCACCGGCGACGCGGTGATCATCATGGACACCGACCTGCAGGACCCGCCCAAGGTCAGCCTCGAACTCATCGACACCTGGGCGGACGGGGCCGAGATCGTGTCCGCGCGCCGCCGCACCCGGCGGGACACCGCCTTCAAGCGCCTCACCGCGCACACCTACTACCGCGTGCTGCGGCGCTGCGCGGACGTCGAGATCCCCGTCGACACCGGGGACTTCCGGCTGCTGGACCGGCGCGCCGCCGAGGAGCTGCGCGGCTTCCGGGAACGCAGCCGGTTCATCCGCGGCATGGTCGCGTCGATGGGGTTCCGGCACGCCGAGGTGCTGTTCGACCGGGACGAGCGCGTCGCAGGCGAGACGAAGTACCCGATGCGCAAGATGCTGCGGCTGGCCGCCGACGGCGTGACCAGCTTCTCCACCGCGCCGCTCAAGCTGATCACTCGGATGGGTTTCGTGAGCCTCGCCCTGGCGATGCTCGGCATCACCTACGCTGTGGCGCTCCGCGTCTTCTTCCCGGCGATCACCGTGTCCGGGTGGACGATGCTCATGGTCGCGATGCTGTTCCTCGGTGGTGTGCAGATGCTGTCCCTGGGCGTGATCGGCAGCTACATCGGCCGCATCTACAGCGAGGTGCAGCAACGCCCCCTCTACATCGTGCGGAAAGTGATCCGGCATGACCAGGACTGAGGCCCCGGTGGCCGACGAGCAGCCGACCGGCCGGTCGCTGCTGCTGTACGCGCTGATCGGCGGCAGCGGGGTGGTGCTGGACTACCTGCTGTTCCTGCTGCTGTTCAACGTCGTCGGACTGCACCCGCAACTGGCCAACGCGATCAGCACCACCGCGGGCATCACCAACAACTTCGCGCTCAACGCGCGGTTCAACTTCCGCAAGCGGGACCGGATCCTGGTGCGGTTCGCGCGGTTCTACGCCGTCGGCCTCGCCGGCATCGTCCTGACCTTCGTGCTGCTCCAGGTCTTCTCGGGGCTGCTGGGCATCGACCCGAACCTGGTGAAGGCGGGTTCGCTGCCGGTCGTGCTCGCTTTCCAGTACACGATCAACCGGAAGTGGAGTTTCGGATGAGGCTGGGCATCGTCGGGGCGGGTGCCACCGGGCTGACCGCCGCGTTCGACGCGGTCAAGGCGGGGCACGACGTCACCGTCCTGGAAGCGTCCGCCGAACCCGGCGGCCTGGCCGCGTCGATCGAGGTCGGCGGCACCGCGCTGGAACGCTTCTACCACCACAGCTTCAAGACCGATCGGGCCATGGTCGAACTCATCGAGGAGCTCGGGCTCGGTCACCGGTTGCGGTTCCACCGCCCCCGCACCGGCGTCTACGTCGGCGGGCGGTTGCACGACTTCGGCACCCCGGCGGAGATGCTGCGCTTCCCCGGGTTCTCGCTGCTCGACCGGCTGCGCTTCGGCGCCTCGTCCGCGGTGCTCAAGGCGGTCCGCGACGGACAGCGGTTCGGCTCGGTGCGGGCGCTGGACTGGATGCGGCGCTGGGCCGGGCGGCGCGTCACCGAGACGATCTGGGAACCGCTGCTGACCGGCAAGTTCGGCCCGCACGCCGCGGACATCTCGATGGCCTGGCTGTGGGCGCGCATCCACTACCGCACCTTCGAGCTCGGCTACGTGCACGGCGGCTTCGAGCAGGTCTACCAGGCGCTGCTGGACGCGGTGACCGAACGCGGCGGCAAGGTCGAGTTCGGCAAACCGGTGTCGACGATCCGCCAACCCGAGCAGGACGTGCTGGTGCGGACCTCCGACGGCAGCGGGTACCAGTTCGACCACCTGATCGCCACCGTCCCGCAGCCGGTGTTCGCCGAGGCCGCGGGCGTGGCGACCGACCACGTGCTGTGGCGCAACCAGTACCTCGGCGCGACCTGCTTCGTGCTGGAGTGCGACCGCAGCGTCATCCCGTACTACTGGCTGAACATCAACGACACCGCGTTCCCGTTCCTGGCCGTCGTCGAGCACACGAACATGGTCGACCGCGCCGAGTACGGCGGTCGGCACGTCGTCTACGTCGGCAACTACGTGCCGCGCGACGACTGGCGGTTCACCACCGACCCCGCCGAGCTGCTGGACCGCTACGTGCCGTGGCTGCGCGAGCTGAACCCGGACTTCGACCGCTCGTGGATCCTGGACTGGCACTTCTCCCGCGCTGGCTTCGCCCAGCCGATCGTGACCCCGCGGTACCGCTCGATGATCCCCGGCCACCGCACGTCGATGCCGGGAGTGACGCTGGCCACGATGTCCCAGATCTACCCCCAGGACCGCGGCCAGAGCTACGCGATCGCCATGGCCCACGACGTCGTCCACCAGCTGGGCCTCGACCGTCCCTGAGCCGATCAGCGCGCGAGCTCCGCCAGATGCGCGAGCGCCCCCTGGTGGCACCAGGGGGCGCTCGGCGAGTCGCGCTCTACAGGTAGAAGGCCAGCGCCAGGCAGCCCGCGAGGATGGCGCCGAGGACCATGAGGATCTTGTCCTTGAGGACCACTTCCTCGGGTTCGCCCGCCACGCCCTTGTCGATGTCCACCGCGTAGCGCAGGATCGCCACGACCATCGGGATCGCCGAGATCAGACCCCAGCGGGACTGGACCTCCTCGCGGATGTCGTAGGCCCACAGGGTGTAGGACATGATCGTGATCGCTGCCGCGATGGCCCACACGAACCGCAGGTAGGACGGCGAGTACGCCTTCAACGACTTGCGGATCTTGGCGCCGGTCTCGGCCGCCAGCTTGACCTCGGCGTAGCGCTTGCCCGCCACCATGAACAGCGAGCCGAACGCCACCACCAGGTAGAACCACTGCGTGATGGCCAGGCCGGCGGCCGCGCCACCGGCGATCGAGCGCAGCAGGAAGCCGGACGCCACGATGCACAGGTCGATCACCGGCTGGTGCTTGAGGCCGAAGCAGTAGCCGAGCTGCACCGCGATGTAGACCGCCATCACCGCCAGCAGGGTGTGGCTGGTCACCGCCGAGATGGCCAGCGAGCCGCCGAGCAGCAGCACGCAGACCACGTAGGCGATCGGCACCGGGATCAGCCCGGCCGCGATCGGCCGGTTCCGCTTCGTCGGGTGGGCCCGGTCGGCCTCCACGTCGATGGCGTCGTTGACGAAGTAGATGCCCGACGCCGCCATCGAGAACACCACGAACGCGACGACGGCCTTGACCAGGACGTCCGGGTTCAGGATCTGGCCGGCCAGGAACGGCACGGCCAGCACCAGGACGTTCTTCACCCACTGCTTCGGGCGCAGTTCCTTGATCAGGCCGGTGACCAGGCCGGACATCGTGCCCGCCTTGGCGGTGACCTTCGCGTGGTAGGCGTCGGACGCGCGGTCCTTGACGTCGTCGTTCTTGGCCTGCTCCGGTTCGAGGGCCTCGTCGCCGAACTCGGCGCCGATGGTGCCCTCGGCGTCGGCCTCGATCTCGGCCGCGGCCTCCTCGGAACGCACCGGGTGCTCGGCCTGGCCTGGGTCCGCGGTCGGCTCCTCGCTGACGGCCGCACCGGTCTTCTTCTTGTCAGCCACGGTTCCTCCGCCGTCTCATGAATCGCCGCACGCCCCACGCCACGGCACCGCCGAGCGCGGAACCGGCGACCACATCGCTCGGATAATGAACCCCCAGGACAAGCCGGCTGACCATCATCGGCGGCACCAGCGCCGGGGTCAGCTTCTTGCCCGTCAACCCGCCGTAGAGCACCGCGGCGGCCGTCGTGGACGTCGCGTGCGAGGACGGGAAGCTCAACTTGCTCGGCGTACCGACCAGGACCTGCACGTCGGGGTCGGCCGGGCGGCGGCGGCGCACCACCCGCTTGACCGCGATGGACGCCCCGTGGGCGGCGGCGACGCCGGCCGCGGCGGTCAGCCACTCGCCGCGGCGCTTGCGGTCGACCAGCGCGCCGAGCGCGCCGATCGCCAGCCAGCCGCCGGCGTGCTCGCCGAACAGCGACATCGCCTGCGCGGTCTTCACCACCGCGGGCTTGGCCAGCACGCCCTGCACCTTGCGCAGCGCGACGGTCTCGGGGGTGACCGCCGACCGCGCTTCGTCGGTCTGCGCGGCGCCCTGCTCGTCCGGCAGGGGCGCCGAGGTCAGTTCTGCGGACACTTCTTCTCCGGGGACTCGGGTCGGGGTCAGTTCTGGTCGAAGACCTGCTTCCAGGACTCCGCACTGGTCAGGTCGGGCAGAGCCGCACGGTACGCGTCCCGCAGACGGGACCACTCCTGACCCAGCCTCCGGTAGTCGGCCAGGGCGCGCAGCCCCAGCCTGCGGAACTCGTCCGGGTCGCGGCGCCGGAACGCCACCCCGCTGCCGTCGGCGTTGGAGACCGTCGCGCTGTCCAGGTTCCCCAGCAGGAACCACCGGGCGCTGGCCGCGGGCACGTTCAGCTCCGGCCGCTCGGACGCCTCCTGCGCCGGCTTCTTGAGGTTGTGCAGCAGCGCCTTGGACGCGCGGGCCGCGATGACCGCGGGGTTCACCGGCGGCTTGAGCATGCCCTCGGCCGCGATCGGGTCGGAGAACGGCGGCGGGAACTCGCGGGCCGACTCCAGGGTCTTGGCGTCGTCGTAGTCCTTGCGCAGCTCCCGGACCTCCGGCAGCTTCGTGCGCAGGCTGTCGAACAGGCCCTCGGGGCCGGCCAGGAAGTCCTCGATCGCCTTCAGCTGCACCGCGACGGTCGAGTACTCCATGGACAGCAGGTGCCGCAGCGTGAGCTTGAGGCCCTGCTTGACCAGGTTGAACTTGACCTCCTCCGGGCTGTGCAGCGCGGCGAGGACGAGCCGGTTGCGGACGTGGAAGTACGCGGTCCAGTCGGTCGCGTCGTTCTTGTCCGTCCACGGCATGTGCCAGATCGCCGCGCCCGGCAGCGTCACCGTCGGGAAGCCGTGGCCGCCCGCGCGCAGCGAGTACTCGGAGTCGTCGTGCTTGATGAACAGCGGCAGCGGAAGTCCGGTGCGCTCGATGACCTCGCGCGGGAACAGGCACATCCACCAGCCGTTGTAGGTGGCGTGGATGCGCTGGTGCAGCTTGGCGGTCTTGCGCAGCGGCTTCTTGGCGAAGTCGTGGTCGGTGACCGCACCCGGCGCGGCCCGCCACATCGCCGCGCCCAGGTCGACGACCTCGCCCATGGTGTGCAGCCGCGAGCGGGCCTGGAGGTTGAGCATCTGGCCGCCGACGATGACCGGCTGCGACGCGGCGCGGGCGAAGGCGTTCGCGCGCAGCACGCCGTCCGGCTCCAGCGCGATGTCGTCGTCGATGACCATGACCTGGTCGGCGTCGGAGTTGTAGACGCCCTCGTACATGACGCGGGTGAACCCGCCGGACCCGCCGAGGTTGGCCTGCTCGATGACCTGGAGCTTGTCGCCGATGCGCTCGGCGGCCTCGGCGAAGCCGTCGGTGTCGCGGATCTTCTGCGGTCCCTGGTCGGCGACCACGACCTTCTCCACGACGTCCATGACCTGCGGGTCCTCGCCGAGGGTGCGCAGCGCCAGGATGCAGTCGGCCGGGCGGATCGTGGTGGTGCCGACCACCACCTTCTGCCGGGGCAGCGCCACGTCGGTGGTCCACGACGCCTCGTCGACGGTCAGCGAGGAGTCGTTGGTGAACACGTCGAACCAGATCCAGCCGCCGTCCTCGAACGGCGTGAGCGCGACCCGGAACTCCAACGACGTCCACTCGTCGGGGCTGCTCACCGGGGTGCCCTGCAGGTGGACGCTGTCCCCGTTGGGCTTGGAGCGGTAGACGTCGAGCCGACCGGACCCCGTGACCTTCATCCGGAGCACGACCTCGTCGACCTTCGTCCAGCGCTTCCAGTAGCTGGCCGGGAAGGCGTTGAAGTACGTGGCGAACGAGATCTTGCTGTGCGCGGGCACCCGCACGCACCGGCGCGAGACCACGGTCGCCGTGCTGTGCAGCGACGCGGGCTCGTCGATGTAGAGGGGGCGCACGTCCAACGGGTCCTCGCCGCGCGGGAACACGACCCGCTGCAGCACCTGCTCGGCCGGCGCGTCGCCGGTACCGGAGCGCATCGAGGTCACGTCGCTGAGCTTGCTCTCACCCGCGGCGGCGGTTGGGGTCCGGTCGGTCACGTCAGTCCTCCAGCGAGCCGTCCAGCGAACGGCCCTGGGTGAAGTACGGGGCGATCTTGTTGTCGAACATGCTCAACGCCGAGCCGATCGCCATGTGCATGTCCAGGTACTTGTAGGTGCCGAGGCGGCCGCCGAAGATCACCTTCCGCTCCTTGGCCTCCTTCTTGGCCAGCTCGCGGTAGGACTCCAGCTTGCGCCGGTCCTCGGGGGTGTTGATCGGGTAGTACGGCTCGTCGCCGCTCTCCGCGGACCGGGAGTACTCCCGGACGACCACCGTCTTGTCCTTGGGGTAGTAGTCCCGCTCCGGGTGGAAGTGCCGGAACTCGTGGATCCGGGTGTACGGGACCTCCTCGTCGGCGTAGTTCAGCACCGGCGTGCCCTGGAAGTCCCCGGTCTCGACGACCTCGGTCTCGAAGTCCAGGGTGCGCCAGCTCAGCTCGCCCTCGGAGTAGTCGAAGTAGCGGTCCAGCGGCCCGGTGTAGACCACCGGGACGGCGGGCAGCTCGCCGCGCACGTCGAAGAAGTCCGTGTTCAGCCGCACCTCGATGTTCGGGTGCTCGGCCATCTTCTCCAGCCAGGCCGTGTACCCGTCGACCGGCAGGCCCTCGTAGGTGTCGTTGAAGTAGCGGTTGTTGAAGGTGTAGCGGACCGGCAGCCGGGTGATCGTGGAAGCGGGCAGTTCCTTGGGGTCGGTCTGCCACTGCTTGGCCGTGTAACCGCGCACGAACGCCTCGTACAGCGGTCGGCCGATCAGCGAAATGGCCTTCTCCTCCAGGTTCTGCGCATCCGCGGTGTCGATCTCCGCGGCCTGCTCGGCGACCAGCGCCTTCGCCTCGTCCGGGGTGAACGCCCGACCGAAGAACTGGCACAGCAGGCCCAAGTTCATCGGGAACGAGTAGATCTGCCCTTGATGCTTGGTGAACACCCGGTGCTGGTAGTCGGTGAACTCGGTGAACTGGTTCACGTAGTCCCACACGCGTTTGTTCGACGTGTGGAACAGGTGCGCACCGTAGCGGTGCACCTCGATGCCGGTCTCGGGCTCGGCCTCCGAATAGGCGTTGCCCCCGATGTGGTCACGACGGTCCAGCACCAGCACCCGCTTGTCGAGCTGGGTGGCGGCGCGCTCTGCGATCGTCAGTCCGAAGAATCCGGAACCAACAACGATCAGGTCATAGCCTGCGAAGCTCACAGTCGTCGAGGGTAGCGGCCACGGCGCGCCGGTCCGTAACCGCGTTGACGTAACCCGGTATGCCCGGCTACGAGGAGTATCGACATCACCCCCACGGGCGGTCGAGCGCCGGTGCGCAGGGACTTCCCGCCACGGCCGGTGACCTACTCGGTACCGTTCGCTGCGGCCCGGCGGCGCCGTGCGGCGGCCCGCCCGGTGAGTCGCGTTTCGGTAACATCGACCGGTGCCGAGCGCCGCCCGTCGGCCCTGCCGACGGGTGGGGGCGGGCGCCGGATACTGGGGTGGTGATCAACGGCGTGTCGTGGGCGCGCGATAGGCGGTTCCTGCTGGTCGCGGCGATCGTGGTGGAAATCTGCGCGATCTGGTTCGTGCACTGGATCCACACCCGCGGCTACATGGACACCGAGGTCTACCGGCTCGGCGCGCGGGCGTGGCTGCGCGGGTACCAGGTGTACGGCGACGACCTCACGCCCGAAACGCCGGACAGCGCAACGCTGCCGTTCATCTACCCGCCGTTCGCGGCGCTGCTGTTCGTGCCGCTGGCGTGGATGTCGGTGGACGCCGCGATCGTCACCGTCGCGGTGCTGTCGCACCTGGCGATCCTGGTCACCGCCTATTGCCTGGCCCGCTCGTCGAGCTACCTCGCACCGCGCGCCGGTCACGTCGCGGTGGTCACCGCGCTGCTGATGCCGGTGCTCACGTTGATCGAACCGGCCCGCGAGACGATCAACTACGGCCAGATCAACCTGGTGCTGATGGCGCTGGTCGCCGCCGACTGCCTGCTGCCCCGCACCCGGTGGCCGCGCGGCCTGCTGGTCGGCCTGGCGGGCGCGATCAAGCTGACCCCGCTGGGCTTCCTGCTGTTCTTCCTGCTGCGCCGGGACTTCCGCGCGGCGGCGATCAGCGCGGTCACGTTCGCCTCGACCGTGGTGCTCGGCCTGATCGCGGCGCCGGAGGACTCGGCGGACTGGTGGCTGGACAAGATGCTGTCCACAGGGGACTCGTTCGGCACCGTCTACGCGGGCAACCTGACGCTGCGCAGCTTGATCGCCAAGCAGAGCATCACCGGCACCGAGCTCGACGTGCTGTGGATCGCCGGGTCGGTGGTGCTGCTGGGGCTGGCCGTGCTCGGGATCCGGTACGCGCTGCGGACCGCCAACCCGCCGCTGGCGCTGATGGTCAACGCGGTGCTGGTGCTGCTGGTCTCGCCGATCTCCTGGTCGCACCACTGGGTCTGGGCGGCGCCGACGCTGGCGCTGCTGTTCGCGATGGCGCTGCGCCGCGGCTGGTACGGGATCCTGCTGACGGTCGGGATCTGCGCGGTGGTGGTGCTCGTCGGCCCGCAGTGGTACCTGCCGAACACCGGGGACCGGGAACTGAGCTGGACGTTCTCGCAGCAGGTCGTCGGCAACGCCTACACGCTGATCGGCATCGGATTCCTCCTCGCCTGCGCGGTGGCCTGCGTGCGGTTCCGGCCGCGCCCGCTCGGCAGCGGCGCGCCACGACCGGCCGGGGCCGTCCGGCGGACCTGACGCTCACCCGTCCAGAGCAGCCGACCAAGCGCCCGCTCGGAGAACGCCGCATACTCGCGCGGGAATCCGCGCTGATCAACGGTCTGAGGGGGTCGTCTTGCGTTCACTGCTGTGTGTTCCGATCGCGATGCTGCTGGCCACGTCGACAGCGCACGCGGTCCCCGACACCCGCACCGGCACCGAGCACGTCGCGCTGCGCGACGTCGCCGAGCAGCGCGATGCCACGCGCGCGGTGCACACCGCCCGTCCGTTCAGCGTGCTCGGGCTCACCTGGGACGGTGCGGCACCCGACGACGTCGAGGTCCGGGTGCGCACCGGCGAGCGCTGGAGCGCCTGGACGCACCTCGACCCCGCCGACTCGGGCCGGGGCACCGAACCGCTGTGGACCGGGCGGACCGACACCGCCGAGGTGCGGGCGCGCCGCGGCGCGGCCGACGTGACCGACGAGCTCCGGCTGGTGGCGATCGCGCCCGACCCCTCGCCCGCCCCGGCACCGCGCGAGGGGCGCGGCGGTGGGCCCGCCGTCGTCACGCGCGCCGAATGGGGCGCCGACGAACACCTGATGACGTGGCCGCCGCAACGCACCACGACCAAGGCGATCACGGTGCACCACACCGCCGGGACCAACGACTACGCGTGCGCGCAGTCGGCGGAGCTCGTGCGCGGCATCTTCCAGTACCACGCGGTGGAGCTGAAGTGGGGCGACATCGGTTACCACGCGCTGGTCGACAAGTGCGGGACCGTCTTCGAAGGCCGGGCGGGGCAGCCGTGGGACGCCGCGGACGCCGGGCGGGGCGATGTGATCGGCGGGCACGTCGCGGGCTTCAACCGCAACACCTTCGGCGTGGCGATGATGGGCAACTTCGACCAGGTCGCCCCGACCCCCGAGACCGTCCGCGCGGTGGCGCGGATCGCCGGCTGGAAGCTCGGGCAGGTCGGCGTCCCGCCGGACGGGCGCACCACGCTGACCGCCGAGGGCGCTCCCAGGTCGAAGTTCCCCGCCGGGGCGCGGGTCCCGCTGCCGACGATCTTCGGGCACCGGGACGTCAGCAACACCGCCTGCCCCGGGCAGCACGGCTACGAGCAGTTGGACGCGATCCGCGCCGCCGCCCGGCAGCCCGCTCCCTGAGCGCCTGCCTGGCGGACCCGCCCGCACTCGGCTGCGCGGTGCGGTCACCACCAGCGTTCGAGGACCTCGGCCACGCCGTCCTCGGTGTTCGTGGTGGTGACCTCGTCCGCCGCGGCGAGCGCGGCCGGGTGGGCGTTGCGCATCGCCACGCCGTGGCCGACCCAGTGCAGCATCGGCACGTCGTTGGGCATGTCGCCGAAGGCGATGACGTCCGCGGGCGGCACGCCGAAGCGGTCGGCCACGTCGCGCAGCCCGGTCGCCTTGTCCACGCCCGGCGCGGAGAACTCGATGAGGCCCGCCCCGGTGGAGTAGGTCAGCTGCAGTTCGGTGCCGATCACCTCGCGCGCCACCGAGGCCATCTCCTCGCTGGTCCACTCCTCGTGCAGCACCAGCAGCTTCACCGCGGGCCTGCCGACGACCTCGGCGGTGCCGACCACGCGGATGTCCGAGTTCGGCCACGTCCGGCGGAACTCCCGCTCGGCCAGGAACTGCTCGTGCGGGCGGTCGCGCGCACCGTCGGTGACCCGCTCGACCGCGAAGGAGCAGCCGGGGATCTCGTGCCGGAGGTCGTGCACGACGTCGTGCAGCACGACCGGGTCGATCCGGCGGCTGTGCAGCACGCGGTCCTGGCTCGCGTCGTAGAGCACCGCGCCGTTGGCGCAGACCGCCAACCCGGCCACGCCCAGGTCCGTCACGACCTCCGGCATCCACCGCGGCGGACGGCCCGTGACCAGCACGAGGGGAGTGCCCGACGCCGCGACGCGGCGCACCGTGCTCGCGGTGCGCGGAGTCACCCGCTCCATCGGGTCGAGGAGCGTTCCGTCCACGTCGGATGCCACGAGGCGAGGTTGGCGCACCCGTCCATCCTGCCTCGTCCCAACGTGCGGACGGCACGCGAGCCGCACCACATCCGGATCACCCGATCGGGTCGAGGGAGACGGCCCCGGGCAGATACGGTCGACAGCGTGCGAGTTGGGATCGTGATTCTGCCCGAACACCGGTGGTGGGCGGCCGAGCCGATGTGGCGGATGGCCGAGGAGTACGGCTTCGCCCACGCCTGGACCTACGACCACCTCGGCTGGCGGTCCCTTGTGGACAAACCGTGGTTCGACGCGGTGCCGACGCTGACCGCGGCCGCCACCGTGACCTCGACGATCCGACTGGGCACCCTGGTCGCGTCGCCGAACTTCCGGCACCCGGTGCACTTCGCCCGGGAGCTGACGGCGCTGGACGACGTCTCCGACGGCCGGATCACCCTGGGCATCGGCTCGGGCGGCCTCGGCTTCGACGCCGCGGTGCTGGGCGGCGGCGAGCTGTCCCCGGCGCAGCGCGCCGACCGGTTCGGCGAGTTCGTCGAACTGCTCGACACCGTGCTCACCCAGGACGTCACCGACTACTCCGGCGAGCACTACGCCGCGGTGGGAGCGCGCCGCAGCCCGGGATGCGTCCAGCAACCGCGGCTGCCGTTCGTCATCGCCGCCAACGGCCCCCGGGCCATGGGGCTGGCCGCCCGCTACGGCCAGGGGTGGGTCACCACCGGCACCGCCCACGACGAGGAGGAGGCGTGGTGGCGGTCGGTCGCCGACCTCTCGCTGCGGTTCGGTGACGTGCTCGCCGAGAACGGCCGCGAGAAGGTGGACCGCTACCTCCAGCTGGACGCCGGGCCGGTCTACTCGATGTCCAGTGTGGAGTGCTTCCGGAACATGGTCGGCCGCGCCCGCGAGCTCGGCTTCACCGACGTCATCACGCACTGGCCGCGCGCCGAGGCCCCCTACGCGGGCACCGAGTCCACCGTGGAGGAGATCGCCTCCGAGGTCCTCCCGGAGCTCTGAGCACCGCTACGCACCACGAGCCCGAGACGCGCGTCAGGGTTCCGAAAGGCCGCTGCGCGTTTCCAGGAGGGTGGCGCCGACCGCGAGGAACTCGGCGGGTTCGGCTCCCATCGCGGACAGCCGGTGCGGCACGCGGGAGCTGAAGCTGACGCTGTCGCCGGCGCGCAGCGTCGTCTCGTCCTGTTCGAACTCGACGTGCAACCGGCCGCTGAGCACGTACAACCAGTCGTGGCCCTCGTGGCGCACCGGGCGCACCGCGGTGCTCGTCGGGGAGATCCGGTAGCGGGCCGCGTACAGCCCGGGGATCACCGCGCGCGGCGTCAGGACCTGCATGGACATGCCGCCCGACTCCACCGTCGGCACCTCGTCGCCGCGCAGCACCACGGCCGCGGGACCGGGCCTGGTGTCGGTGAACAGCTCGGACAACCCGACGTCCAGCGCGGCGGCCACCTGCGCGAGGACGTCCAAGGACGGCGTGGCGGCGCCGCTTTCCACGGTGCCCAGGTACTCCGCGTCGAGGTCGAGCTTCGCCGCCAGCGCGGCGCGGTCCAGTCCGCGCGCCGCGCGCAGCCGTCGGATGCGGTCACCGAGTCCGGCCAACGCCTGGGGCCGCGACCCGCCGGGGACGTCCGATCGTTCCGACACGCCACCCACGATAGGTCCGCCGCCGGGCGTTCGCCGTGACGTGTGATGCGCCCGAGCCCGGGGTAGCCACTCCGGCAGGAACACCCGAGACGGGAGGTCGCTGCGATGTCGGCGAAGAAGGTCGTGCAGAACCTGCTGGAGCAGGCGGGCACCACCTTCGCCGCGGAAGCGGGGATCAAGCTGGAGAACAAACCGTCCCAGCTGTACCGGCTGCTGGTGATGGCCGTGCTGCTGTCCACCCGGATCAAGGCGGGCATCGCGCTGTCGGCGGCCCGCGAGCTGCGCGAGGTGCCGCGGCTGGGCCCCGTCGGGGTGGACATCTTCTGCCGCGAGGCCCAGGCCGTGTGGCCCGAACTGCGCCCCTACTTCGACAAGAAGGCGCTCAGCGGCGCGGACAAGCTGGGGCTGCCGACCGCGCCGGACCGGCTCGCCGAGTTCGTCGACGGGCCCGACCTGGCGCGGCTGGCCGCCGCCCTGGTGCGCGTCACCACCGAGAAGGGCCTGGCCGACGAGGTCCGCGCGGCTTAGTGTCCCGGAACTCGTTTTGCTTGGCGGGTAGCGGAACCGCAGAGCCTGCCTTCGAACTCTTTTGGGGTGGCGGTGCCGGTAGCGGAACCTCAGCGGCCCGGCTCGCTCCGGGAGCCCCTCCTCATGTACCAACTCCGAGCCAGGTTCAAAGACCGGCTCACTCACCCGGCCTCACGCGACCGGTTCGAGCACCTCGCGCCCGCCGAGGAACGGGCGCAGCGCCTCGGGAACCCGCACCGAGCCGTCGGACTGCTGGTGGTTCTCCAGGATGGCCACGATCCAGCGGGTGGTGGCGAGCGTGCCGTTGAGCGTCGCGGCGATGCGGGTGCGCCCGTCCTCGTCGCGGTAGCGGGTGTTCAGCCGCCGCGCCTGGAACGTCGTGCAGTTCGACGTGGAGGTCAGCTCGCGGTAGGTCTGCTGGCTGGGCACCCACGCCTCGCAGTCCAGCTTGCGCGCCGCGCTCGCGCCGAGGTCCCCGGCCGCGGTGTCGATGACCCGGTAGGGCACCTCGATCTTGGCGAGCATCTCCTCCTCCCAGGCCAGCAGGCGCTGGTGCTCGTCGGCCGCGTCCTCCTCCCGGCAGTAGACGAACATCTCCAGCTTGTTGAACTGGTGGACGCGGATGATGCCGCGGGTGTCCTTGCCGTACGACCCGGCCTCCCGGCGGAAGCACGACGACCAGCCCGCGTAGCGCAGCGGACCGCGGGAGAAGTCCACGATCTCGCCCGAGTGGTACCCGGCCAGCGGCACCTCGGAGGTGCCGACCAGGTACAGGTCGTCCTCCTCCAGCCGGTACACCTCACTGGCGTGCGCGCCGAGGAACCCGGTGCCGTCCATGATCTCGGGGCGGACCAGCACCGGCGGGACGACCAGCGTGAACCCGGCCGCGGTGGCCTGCGCGGCGGCCATGTTCAGCAGCGCCAGCTCCAGCTGGGCGCCGATGCCGGTGAGGAAGTAGAAGCGGGCGCCGGAGACCTTCGCGCCGCGCTCCATGTCCAGCGCGCCCAGGCCCAGGCCCAGCTCCAGGTGGTCGGCGACCTCGAAGTCGAACTCCGGGGGCACGCCGACGTGCTTGAGCACCGCGTAGTCCTCCTCGCCGCCGGGCGGGGTGGCCGGGTCGACGACGTTGGAGACCTTCTTGTGCGCGGCGTGCAGCTCCTCGTCGGCCGCGGTCTGCGCGGCCTCGGCCTCCTTGACCTTCGCGGCGAGGTCCTTGGCCTGCGCCAGCAGCTCGTCGCGCTCCTCGCCGCGGGCCTTGCCGACCTTCTTGCCGAGCTGCTTCTGCTCGGCGCGCAACGCGTCCGCGCGGGCGACCGCGGACCTGCGACGCTCGTCGGCGGACAGCAGCGCGTCCACCAGGGACGCGTCCTCGCCCCGGGCGCGCTGCGAAGCGCGAACGGCTTCCGGATCCTCGCGTAGCGTCTTCAGGTCGATCACAGCTGGTCAGCGTAGCCCCTGACGCCGCAACGCGGGCCCTCGGGTGGGGTTGCCACCCGAGGCCGAGTACTCAGGACCCGTCGGGGATGCGGTGCGGGACGAACGCGGCGCCGTCGTCGGTGATCAGGCCGGCGGTCTCCCGGATGCCGAGGCCCGCGGCGGCGTCGCCGACGACCCAGGCGCCCAGCGCCGGACGCATCCCGTCGAACTCGGGCAGCGGGTCGAACGCCTGGTAGACGTAGCCCTCCTCGCCGTACACGCCGCCGGTCTCGGTCTCCCACCCGGGCGCGACGACCGCGATGTTGTTGCCCTCCCGGCCGAGCCGGGGCTTGCGGACGTACTCGGTGAGCAGGCCCGGCTGGTCGAGGAACGTCGGCAGCAGGTTGGGGTGCCCCGGGTGCATCTCCCACAGGATCGCCAGCAGCGCCTTGTTGGACAGCAACATCTTCCACAGCGGTTCGATCCACTGCGTCTGCGGGAGCGTGTTGACGGCGTGCCTGCCGAAGTCGTCGTCGACCATCCACTCCCAGGGGTAGATCTTGACGACCGAGTGCATCGGCGCCTCTTCGAGGTCGACGAAGCGCTCCAGCAGGGTGTCCCAGCCGATCTCCTCGATGGCCAGGCCCACGGTGTCCATGCCCGCCTCGGCGGCGGTCTCCTGCAGGTAGGCGGCGGTGAGGTGGTCCTCCCCGGTGGCGTCCGCCGACGACCAGGTGAAGTGCACCTCGCTGCTGCCGAGCTGATCGCCGATCTCCTGCCAGCGCTCGACGAGCTTCTCGTGCAGCGAGTTCCACTGGTCGTCGCCCTCGTGGCACTCGGTGAGCCAGTGCCACTGCACCACGGCCGCCTCCAGCAGCGACGTGGGCGTGTCGGCGTTGTACTCCAGCAGCTTCGCCGGGCCGGTGCCGTCGTAGCGCAGGTCGAACCGGCCGTACAGGTGCGGGTCGTGCCGCCGCCACGACTCGGCGATGTGCGGCCACACCCATTCCGGGATGCCGAAGTCCTTGTACCGCTCGGTGGTCACCACGTGGTCGACGGCCTCCAGGCACATGGACTGGAGCAGTTCGACGTCGGCCTCCAGCGAGAGCACCTCGTCGAGGCCGAACTCGTAGTGCACGCCCTCGTCCCAGTAGGGCCGCGCCGAGCCGTCCGCCGCGCGGGCGGGCGTGCCGAACACGAGCCCCAGTTCGGCGACCTTGGCCTCCCAGTCCGGCCGTCGCTGCGTTGTCCTTCGCCGCACCCGTCAGCTCCCGCTGCTGCCGCTCTTGCTGCTGATCCCGAAACCACCGCGCTGCACGGTCTTCCCGGTGCTGTCCTTGATCGTGCTGCCGGACGGCTTGGAGTAGTTCGCGTGCGGCACCGTCTGCCCCACCCGGGGCGGGGGCGCACCGGGGTCGGTGTAGCCGTAGCGGTAGGACTGGAAGCCGCCGAAGCCGCCGCCCGGCAGGACGATCGGCATGAAGAACATGCCGGTGTGGTGGTCGACGTGCCCGCCGTGCGTGGTGACGTAGTGCTCGTCGCAGAACTGGTCGCTCTGCACGGTGGCCTGGCCGTGCTGGTCCGCCCCGCAGTACCGGCTCACCGCGTTGGCCTGGTTGCTGACCTCGGACGCCGAGTAGAGCGCGGCCACCAGCGCGACGACGCCGACCGTGGCGCCGCCGCCGATCATCACCCGTCGGCGGGTCTGCGACTTGCGCTCCGCCGCGGCGAGCTCGGCCTGCCGCTGCTCCTCGCGGCGCTTCTCGGCCGCGATCCGGGCGCGCTGCTCGGCCAGCGTCGGCTCCCGGGCCTGGGTCGTCTCCGGATCCTGGTAGCGGATCCGGCCCTGCCGCGGTCCCTGCTCCTGCGCGCCCTGCTCCTCGGGCTCGTGCGCACCGTCGTCTGCCACTGGCTTTCCGTTTTCCGTCATTCGCCCACTCCCCCGCGCCACGTTACCTAGTCGGGGGACACGGCGGGGCACGACCGGGCAACAAAGTCGCGGGCGAGCTTGCGGCCGATCGCGCGCCCCGCGAGGCATGATGTGATCGATGTCCGGACCCGCCCCCTCTCCCCGTCCCCGGCGCACGACGCCGAACGCCCGGCTGATCATGGTCGCGGCGACGCTCGGAGCGCTGTTGGTGCTGGTGGTCAGCGCCCTGCTGAACTGGCCGGTCGGGGGCGAGGTCGGCGGACCCGGCCGGATCGGCTCCTCCCCCGCACCGCGGGTGGTCTTCGACGCCCGCGCGGGCACCTGCCTGAACTGGACCGAACCCGACGCCGCGGACATCGGCGCGGTCGCGTGCGACCGCCCGCACCTGTTCGAGGCCACCGGCAAGGCCGACATGCGCGACCAGTTCCCGGACCGCGCGCCGTTCCCGGACACCGAGCAGTGGCAGCAGATCAAGCAGGAGCGGTGCACCCCGGTGTCCCAGCAGTTCCTGTCGGGGCGGTTCGACCCGCACGGGCGGTTCGCGGTCGGCGCGTTCACCCCGAGCGAGCAGGGCTGGAACGCCGGCGACCGGGTCCTGCACTGCGGGCTCCAGCAGCCCGGACCGTCCGGCAAGCTCTACCGGACCAGCGGCAGCGCCTCGAAGGTCGACCAGTCCAACACCTACCCGGTGGGCCGCTGCCTGGGCATCAACGGCACCGCGGTGTGGGACCCGGTGGACTGCTCGCAGCCGCACTCGGTGGAGATCACCGGGCTGGTGAACCTCGGGGAGCAGTTCCCCGGCGGCTTCCCGGCCGAGGACGACCAGGACCACTTCCTGGCCGCTCGGTGCGAGGAGCTGACCGGCGGGTACGCGGGCGGGGCGACCGCCGCGCACGACAAGGGCCTGGTGCCCTACTGGGACACGCTCCGCGAGGAGAGCTGGAACGCCGGGTCGCGGCAGGTGAACTGCAAGGTCAGCGCCCAGCTGCCGGACGGCAGCGGACTCGCGCCGGTCACCGGCAGCGTCAAGGGCGAGGTGCAGGTGGGCGACCAACCCGCGCCGCAGGACACCGGTTCGCCGGAACCGGGCGTGCCCGCCGGACAACCCCGCTGACGGACTTTTCGGGTACAACGGGCACATGCCGGTGGAGATGACCCGAACGCGGTTCGACGAGCTCGTCGGCGACGCCCTGGACCTGCTCCCCGAGGAGTTCGCCGCCGCGATGAACAACGTGGTCGTGCTGGTCGAGGACCGCCACCCCGACGACCCCGGACTGCTCGGGCTCTACGAGGGCATCGCGTTGACCGAGCGGGACAGCACCTACGCCGGGGTGCTGCCCGACCGCATCACCGTCTACCGCGCGCCGCTGCTGGAGATGTGCGGCAGCGAGGACGAGGTGGTCGACGAGATCGCCGTGACGGTGCTGCACGAGATCGCCCACCACTTCGGCATCGACGACGAGAAGCTGCACCGGCTCGGCTGGGGTTGATCAGAGCCTGTCTTTGAACTCGTTTTGGGTGGCGGTGCCGGTGGCGGGACCTCAGCGGCCCGCCCGTCGCCCGACCACCGCCCCCCAAGGATGCGCTGCGCGCCGCAGTCACATCGGCTCCGGGAGCCCCTCCTGATGTATGCCCAATACACGGCGTCGGGGCTGTCCTCGCGAGACGACCGCTGAGAACCCGCGGCGGTGCCAGCGGCGAGACCACTCACCGAAAGAGAAAGCGGCTGTCGCCGCTTACCACGACCCGTCGGAACCAAGTTCGAAGACAGCACTCAAACCTCGAAGCTGGCGCCGGAGGGGGCGCGGCAAGTCGCGCCACCCGCTTCCGGCGAGCCCGCAGACAGCTCCGCGAACCCGTCAGTTCGGGTCCAGGCCGTCCCACTGGCTGCACCGCCAGCCGGTGGCGGTGTCCGGGTCGGGTTCGAGCACGATGAGCCCGGTGTTGGGCAGGTGGACGCGCTCCGCCTCGTCCGCGGTGATGTTGGCGGCCAGCCGAACCGCCACCAGGCGCAGCATCGCCCCGTGGCTGACCAGCACGACCGCACCGCTGGTGAGGCCGTCGTCGAGGACGCGCCGGGCCGAGCCGACGAACCGGTCCACGGCCTGCCGACCGGTCTCGCCGCCCGGCATCGGCCGGTCCAGCCGCCCGGCGTGCCACTCCGCGTACACCTCGTCGAACGTCCGCAGCGCGTCGGGATCACCGCGCTTCTCCAGCTCGCCGACGTAGATCTCGTGCGTGCCGTCGGCGACCTCGACCGACAACCCGTGGCGCCGCGCCAGCGGTGCGGCGGTCTGCTGCGCCCGCAGCGCGCGGCTGGCGTGCACCGAGACGACCTTCTCCCCGGCGAGCCGGTCGGCCAGTTCCGCCGCCTGCCGACGGCCCAGGTCGGTCAGGCCGGGGCCGGGCGGCAAGGTGTCCAGCACGTGGTCGACGTTGGCCGGGGTCTGGCCGTGGCGGGCGAGGATCAGGCGGATCGGGGTGCCGGGAGCGGACAGCAGCGGTCCGCTCATGCCAGTCGTCCCGCGCGCACGTCCTCCAACCACTGCGCGGATTCCTGGAACGCCTGCTCGGACGCGGAGGGGCGCACCGAGGCCGGCGACCGGTCCGCCTTCGGGTAGGAGCCCAGGAAGCGGACCTCGCTGCACCGGCGGCGCAGCGCGGTCAGCGCATCGCCGACCCGCGCGTCCGCCACGTGACCGTCGAAGTCCAGGAAGAACCGGTACTCGCCGAGCCGGTCCTTGGTCGGGCGGGACTCGATGCGGCTCAAGTTGATGCCGCGCAGCGACAGTTCGGACAGCAGCTCGGACAGCGCCCCCACCTCGTCGGTGATCACCGCGGCCACCGAGGTCCGGTCCGCCCCGGTGGGATCCGGCAGCACGCCCGGGCGGCGCACGAGCGCGAACCGGGTGAGCGCGTCCGGCACGTCGGCGACCCCCTCGACGAGCCGATCCAGCTCGGGGTAGTGCTCCAGGGCCACCGGCGCGCTGATCGCCGCGTCGAACTCCCCCGCCCGCACCGCGGCCGCCGCGGCGGCGGTGGACTTGGTGGCGATCGCGTCGGCGCCCGGCAGGTTCGCCTCCAACCAGCCGCGGACCTGCGCCAGCGCGTGCGGATGGCTGGCGACCGTGCCGATCTTGTCGAGCTCGGTGCCGGGGCGGGCCAGCACGTCGAACCGCACCGGCAGCATCGCCTCCCCCACCGCGACGAGCGGTTCGCCCGTGACGAGCGCGTCCATCGTGGCAGGCACCGCGCCCTCGACCGAGTTCTCCACCGGCACGCCCGCCGCCAGCACGTCACCGGAGCGGACCGCGGCCAGCGCCAGCGGAACGGTGTCGTAGGGGACGAGTGCGGCGTCGAACCCCTCGGTCAGGGTCCGGGTCGCCTGCTCGGTGAACGTGCCCGGCGGGCCGAGATACGCGATGTCTGGCACGTGACCAGCCTAAGGGGGCCAGGATGTGGGCCGCGCCACCCGGGGCGGTGATCGTCGTTCCGGGCGGGGTGTGACCTACCCAATGCCACCCGCGCGGACATTCCTGCGATGCTGTGGGACGTGACCGCGGATTCGGAGCGCTCGACGGAAGGAGCGGAGCCGGAGCTGCAACTCGTCCTGTGCGCGTTGGACGAGCCGCTGGCCGCAGCCTGGCACGAGATCGCCGAGAACCGGGCGGGACTGGCCGTCCACCACGGTTCGGTGCTGGACCTGGGCATCGACGCGGTGGTGAGCCCGGCGAACTCCTACGGCTGGATGCGCGGCGGCATCGACGCCGTCTACGCCCGCGCCTTCCCCGAGGTGGAGCAGCAGGTGCGCAGCGCCGTGCTCGCCTACCACGGCGGCGAGCTCCCCGTGGGCGAGGCGCTGCTGGTGCCCACCGGGGTGCCCAACCCGATCTGGCTGTTCAGCGCGCCGACCATGCGGGAGCCGGGGGAACGGCTGCCCGCGGACACCGTGCACCCCTACCTCGCGGCGCGCGCGGTGCTGCGCCTGTGGGCCGACGGGGTGCTGGAGAACGGCGCGCCGGTGCGGCAGGTCGTCCGTTCGGTCGCCATGCCCGGACTGGGCACCGGGGTCGGCGGTGTGCCGCCGGAACTGTGCGCCCGGCAGGTCGCCGCGGCCTGGGACGAGGTGTTCGCACCGGTCGACCAGCTGTGACCGCGCGGAGGCCGTGGCGAATGAGTACGGTCGGGTGCAACGGCCGATCATCCAGGAGGTGCCCCGATGCTGCTTCGCCGTCTGGCCCGCCCGTTGCTCGCGGCGACGTTCGTCTACGGCGGGATCAACGCGCTGCGCAACACTCCCGACCACGCCAAGGCCACCGCGCACCTGCTGGACCGGACCCTCGGTGACGTCTCCCTGCCCGAGCAGCTCCCGACCGATCCGGAGACGCTGGTGCGCATCGACGCGGCCGTGAAGATCGGCGCGGGGACCATGCTGGCGCTCGGCCGGTTCCCCCGCCTGTCCTCGGCGGCGCTGGCGTGCAGCGTCATCCCCACGACGTTCGCCGGGCACTCGTGGTGGGAGTACGAGGACGCCGGGCAGCGCACCGAGCAGCAGATCCACTTCCTCAAGAACCTCGGGCTGCTCGGCGGGCTGCTCATCTCGGCCGCCGACACCGGCGGCAAACCGTCCATGGGCTGGCGGGCTCGGCGCCGCGCCCGCAAGGCCAAGGCCCGCACCAGGAGCGCCGCCAAGACCGCGAAGCGGAAAGCCAGCAAGTCCTGAAATCCCTTCGGGTCAGGTGACCCTGAGCGCGCCCGGGTCGGCGCGCGTCCGTAGCGTGGACCCCGTGCCAGTGCGGGTACTTCTTGTCGACGATCACGAGGTCGTGCGCCGGGGGTTGCGGGACCTGCTCGACACCGAGGACGACGTCGAGGTCGTCGCGGAGGCGGGCGGGGTCGACGAGGCCATGGTGCGGGCGCAGGCGACCCGGCCGGACGTCGCGGTCATCGACATGCGGCTGCCCGACGGCGACGGCCTGCAGCTGTGCCGTCGGCTGCGCGAGCTGCCCGACGCCCCGCACTGCCTGGTGCTCACCGCCTTCGACGACGAGCAGGCGCTGGTCGGCGCGATCAACGCCGGGGCGTCCGGCTACCTGCTCAAGCAGGTCCGCGGGCAGGACCTGGTGAACGCCGTGCGGGAGGTCGCCGCGGGCCGCTCGCTGCTGGACCCGGTGACCACGGCGCGCGTCCTGGACCGGCTGCGCCAGGCCAGCAACCCGGAACCGGACGAGCTCGCCGTGCTCACCGAGCGCGAGCGCCGGGTGCTGGAGCTGATCGGCGAGGGCCTGACGAACCGCCAGATCGCCGAGCGGATGTTCCTCGCGGAGAAGACGGTCAAGAACTACGTGACGGCGGTGCTGGCCAAGCTCGGCATGGAACGCCGCACCCAGGCCGCCGCCTGGGTCGCCCGCCGCCAGTCGTCGACCTGACTGTCTTCGAACAGGTCCGCAACGGCGCAGGCGAGGACGAGCTGCTTTCCCCTGCTCTGGTGAGTGGTCTCGCAGCCGGCACCGCCACGCACACCGAGTTCACAAGACGCTCAAAGGCTCAGCTCAGCGGGACTTCCCAGGTCACCGTGGTGCCGCTGTCCGGGGAGGACGTGATGGCGCAGCGTCCCCCGGCCGCGACCGCCCGCTCCTCCAGGTTGCGCAGGCCGCGCTTGCTGACGTCGCGCGGGATTCCGCAGCCGTCGTCGACGACCTGCAGGCGCAGACCGGAGTGCGTGCAGCGGACCCGGACCAGGACGGTCCCCGCGCCGGAGTGGCGGACCACGTTGGACAGCGCCTCGCGCAGCGCGGCCCGCGCGTGGTCCGCGACCGCCACCGGGACCGCGGCCAGATCGCCGTCGATCTCCAGCTGCGGCGGGCGGCCGAGCAGTTCCCCCGCGATGCGCACCTCGGCGCGCATGGAGTCGTCCAACGCGGTCGTGCACGTGGGGGTCTCCGGGTCGGCCGAGCGCAGGGTGCGCGCGGTCTCCCGGACCTCGGCGATGGCCTGGTCGATCTGCTCGACGGTCTCCGACAGCCGCCGGGCGTCGGCGTCGTCGACCCGGTCGGCGAGCCTGCGCTGCAGCACGTCGAGCTGCACGCCGGCCGCGTACAGCCGCTGCACGATCACGTCGTGCAGGTCCCGGGCGATGCGTTCGCGCTCCTGGTAGACGGCGATCCGCTGGCGCGCGGTGGACCCCTCGGCGAGCACCAGGGCGAGCCCGGCCTGCGCCGCGAACGAGGTCAGCACGTCCACCGCGACCCGGGTGAAGATGCTGGCACCGCGCCGCCGGTACACCGCGAGCGCGCCGAGCCGCCGCTCCCGGGTGCCGAAGGGCGCGACCGCGAACGGGCCGTAGACGCGCAGCGCGGGCGGCACGTAGGGAGCGGTCAGCGGGTCGTCGATCAGGTCGTCGACGACGACGGGCACGCCGCTGCGGGCCACGCGCGCCGCCGCGGACCGCGAGGAGAGCACCGTGCCGACGGGGTCGTGCAACGGGCTGGTCGCCGAGGGCGCGCCGTAGGCGGCCTCGACGGTGAGCCGCCCGTCGTCGCCGCGCACGGTAACGACGCCCAGGTCGGCCTCGGCGAGTTCGGCGGCGTGGCGCACGACCATGGGCAGGACCGCCTCGGGGTCCTGCGCGGACAGCGCCACCCTGGTGATCTCGGTGGAGGCCAGCAGCACCTGCCTGGCGAGCGTGGAATCCATGACGAACACGAGGCTATAGCTCCCGGATGGACGATCGCCGTCATCGACGACGCAGGTCACAGGGTCAGCCGGGGATTAGGGCGCCGTCCGCGTCGCGGACGACCGTGATCTCACCGCCCTCCACCCGCAGCACCACGTCCGCGTGCGCGGTCTCCGACCAGCGGTGCGTCACGTGGATCACCGTGCGATCGCGCAGCGCGCGGCGCAGGCGGACGAGCAGGGCGTCCGCCGTCGGCACGTCCAGGTGCGCGGTCGGCTCGTCGAGCAGCACCAGTTCGGCGTCGGCGACCAGCAGCGCGCGGGCCAGCGCGACCCGCTGCGCCTCCCCGCCGGACAGCGCCGAGCCGCCCGCGCCGACCGGGGTGTCGAGCCGGTCGCCCCAGCCCGGCAGGCCCGCCAGCCGCAGCGCCTCCACCAGCCGCTGGTCGGACGCGTCCGGGGCCGCCAGGCGCAGGTTCTCCCGGATCGTCGTGGACACCAGCTGCGGGTCCTGCGGGCACCAGGCGGGGCGCTCCGGTGCCCGCACCCGGCCGCGTTCGGCGCCGAGCGCGCCGAGCAGCACCGCCACCAGCGTCGACTTCCCGCCACCCGACGGTCCGACGACCGCGACGTGCGTCCCCGCCGGGATGCGCACCCGCGCGCCCCGCAACGCGGGCTCGGCCGCGCCGGGCCACCGGGCGTCGACGTCGGCGAGTTCCACGTCCCCGCCGCGCTCCGGGGTCGCCGCACCGTCCGGCTCCGCCCGGAGCAGCGGCACCAGGCGCGCCTGCGCCTCGCGCAGCGGACGCCACTGCTGCGCCGCGGGCGCGAGCAGCGCGACGGCCTCCGCCGCCGCCAGCGGCACCAGGCCCAGCACCGGGGCGAGTTCCGGGGCCAGGCGGCCCTCGGCGACCGCCCGAGCCGCGAACCACGCGCTGCCGACGATCGCGACGCCGACGAGCAGGGTGCTCGCGGCCGTCGCCGCTCCGGCGCCGAAGGCGGCGCGGCGGGCGCGGGACGCGAGCCGCCGGTCCTCGGCGGCCAGCTCGGCGCGCCGCGCCGCGTGCGCACCGAAGGCGAGCAGTTCGGCGGAGCCGTCGAGCAGTGCGAGGACGCGCGCGGCGACGCGACGTCGACCCTCGGCCGCGGCGGCGCTGGCGCGGCGCTCGGCTGCGACCGCGGCCAGCGGGGCGGCGACGCACGCGGCGAGCAGCGCACCGGCGAGCAGCGCACCGGCCTCCGGCAGCACGAACGCCTGGAGCACCACCGCCGCGACGGCCACGACCACCGCGACCAGCGGTGGCAGCAGCACGCGCGGCACCAGGTCGCGCACCGCGTCGACGTCGTCGACGAGCCGGGCGACCCCTTCGCCGCGGCGCAGCGCCGCGGTGCGCACCGGGCCGAGGCGGACCAGCGCGTCCCACAACCGTTCCCGGAGCTCGCCGGACATGCGGAACGCCGCGTCGTGCGTGACGAGGCGTTCGGCGTAGCGCAGCACCGCGCGGGACAGCGCGAAGGTGCGCACCCCGACCACCGCCACCGACAGCGTGAGGATCGGCGGCTGCTGCGACGCCCGCGCGATCAGCCAGGCCGAGGTCGCGGTCAGGGCCAGCCCGGACAGCAGGGACAGCGCGCCCAGGGCGACGCCGAACAGGGTGCGCGGCGTGACCAGGTCGCGCAGCCGACCGCGCGCGGGCGGCAGGTCGGCGGCGGCGGTGCGCGGGGGCTCCGGGACCGGTTCCGGTTCGCCGGCGCCCGCGGCGGCGCGGTGGCTGGCGAGCACCACCGCGGCGCCCGCGTCGGCGGCGCGGCGGATCGCGGCGTCGACCCGGTGGGCGGTCGAGGCGTCGAGGTGCGCGGTGGGTTCGTCGAGCAGCAGGATCGCGGCCTCGCCCCGGGTGCGCAGCAGCGCCCGGGCGACCGCCACGCGCTGGCGCTCCCCGGTGGACAGCTCGTCGACCCGCCGGTCCCGCAGGTGGCCCGCGGCGACGTCGGCGAGGACGTCGTCCAACCCGGCGTCGGTGCCCGCCGGCTGGTCGGCGACGGCGACGCGGAGTTCGTCCGCGACAGTGCCGCCGGTGAACGTCGGGTGCTGCGGCACCCAGGCGATCCGGCGCCGCCACAGCGCCCGGTCGAACCGCCCGACGTCCACGCCGCCGCAGGTGATCTCGCCGCCGTCCGGTGCGGTGAAGCCGAGCAGCGCGGACAACGTGGTGGACTTCCCGCTCCCGCTCGGCCCGATCCCGTCGAAGCCCTCCAGCCGCACGATCTCGCCCGGCCGGGCGGTGAAGCTGATCCCGTCCGGTGCGGCACCGCCGCGCCGCCGGACCCGCAGCCCGCGCACCCGCAGCGTCGCGTCGTCGGGCGGAACGTCGTGCCCACCGCCCTCCGGCGTCCCGTCCACGATCTCCGCCACCCGGTGCACGGCCTCGACGCCGTCCTCGCTGGCGTGGTGGGCGGCACCCGCGGCGCGCAGCGGCAGGTAGCACTCCGGGGCCAGCACCAGCACGAGCAGCCCGGTGGCGAGGTCGAGTTCGCCGGAGACCAGGCGCAACCCGATGCCCACCGCGACCACGGCCACCGACAGCGACGACAGCAGCTCCAGGACCAGCGCGGACAGGAACGCGATGCGCAGCGTCGCGACGGTGGTCCGCCGGTGGTTGTCGCTGACCCGCCGGACCACGGCGCCCTGGGCGCGGGCCCGTCCGAAGGCGGTGAGCACCGGCAGCGCGCGGACGAGTTCGAGCAGCTGACCGGACAGCCGTTGCACCGCGTCGGCCGCGCGGGAGGTGCGCTGCTCGGTGTACTTGCCGACGAGCCAGGCGAACAGCGGCACCAGCGGCACCGTGAGCACCACGACCAGCGCGGAGACCCAGTCGGAGAACAGGATCCAGGCGCCCACCAGCGGCGGCACGACCGCGGCGGTGACCAGCGCCGGGAGGTACTTGGTGAAGTAGGCGTCCAGCGCGTCGAGCCCCTTGGTGGCCAGCGCGGTCACCTGCGCGGCGCCGCGTTCGCGGATCCACTCCGGACCCCGCCGCAGCGCGGCGTCGAGCAGCCGGGCGCGCAGTTCCTCCTTCGCACCCGCGGCGGCGCGCGCGGACACCGTCTCGGTGGCCCAGCCGAGCACCGCCCGCGCCACGACCGCCCCGGCGAGCACCGCGAGGTACCCGCTGATGGCGTCCGGCCGGGCGCCGTGCGAGACCACGGCGGCCAGGGCGCTCGCCAGCGACCACGCCTGCACGATCAGCGCCGCCGCGTGGGCCGCGGCCAGGATCCCGCCCACCAGCAGCGCCCGGCGCGCCGACGCGGACAGCCGCGGCAGCGCGCCGAGGGGCGACGCGGACCGGCTCATGACGGCGCGTGCACCGGCGGGATGTGCTTGGTCCCGATGCGCTTGCGGAACACCCAGTACGTCCACGCCTGGTAGACCAGCACGGCCGGGGCGCCGAACGCGGCGACCCAGGTCATCACGGTCAGCGTGTACGGGCTGGACGCGGTGTGCTCCACGGTCAGCGAGAACGCCGGGTCCAGGGTGGACGGGAGGACGTTCGGCCACAGCGCGCCGAACAGCGTCACCACCACGGCCACCAGGGCCACGCCCTGGAACGTGAACGCCTGGCCGTCGCGGGACCGCCACATCCGGGCGAGCGCGACCAGCGCGGCGACCACGGCGACCACCAGCGGTGCCCACGTCCAGGTCGGGCCCTCGCGCAGCTGCACCACGAGCAGCAGCGCGACCAGCGGGGCCAGCAGCGGCACGCCGCCCACCAGCGCGAACCGCCGGGCCCGGCGGTGCACCTCGCCCTCGGTCTTGAGCGCCAGGAACATCGCGCCGTGCAGCAGCGAGAAGCCGCACACCGCGAGCGCGCCGAGAACGCTGGGCCCGCTGAAGATCGTCCACCAGCCGCCGACCCGGTCGCCGATCGCGTTCAGCGGGAGGCCGAACACGTTCGCCGTCAGCACCAGTCCGACGACCAGCGGCGAGATCCAGGAGGCCAGCACGATCACCACGTCCCAGGTGCGCCGCCACCGGGGCGTGTCGACCTTGCCGCGGTACTCGAACGCCACGCCGCGCCCGATCAGCACCAGCAGCAACAGCAGCAGCGGCAGGTATGCGGTGCTGAACAGCGAGGCGTACCAGCCGGGGAACGCGGCGAACGTGGCGCCGCCGGCGACGATCAGCCACACCTCGTTGCCGTCCCACACCGGTCCGATGGTGTTGATCAGCACGCGCCGCTCGGTCTCATCCCGCCCCAGGATCGGCAGCAGCATGCCGACGCCGAAGTCGAAGCCCTCAAGGAAGAGGTAGCCGCCCCAGAACAGGGCGATCACGCAGAACCAGAAGGTGGGCAGATCCATCGCGGGTTCCTCGTCAGTAGGCGAACGACAGGGCTTCGGACTTCTCGTCCTCGGGAGGTTCGGGCGGCATCACGCTCTCCACCCCGCCGCGCACGAAGCGGACCATCAGGAAGATCTCCACGACCGCGAGCACGCCGTACAGCGCGGTCAGCGCGATCACCGAGGTCAGGATCTCGCCGGGAGCGAGGTTCCCGGACACCGCCTGGGCGGTGAACATCCACACCCCGTCGACGCCGGACGGGTTCGGGTTCGGCGCCACCACGAACGGCTGGCGGCCCATCTCGGTGAACACCCAGCCCGCGATGTTGCCGACGAACGGCGCACCGATGCCCAGCACGGCCAGCGGAGCCCACCACCGGCCCTTCGGGAACCGCTGCTCGCGGGTCAGCCACAGCACGGCGACCGCGCCCAGCGCGGCGAGCCCGCCGAAGCCGATCATGAACCGGAAGCCCCAGTAGGTGACCGGCAGGTTCGGGACGTACTTGATCGGCTGCCCGGCGAACGCCCCCATCCGCGGGTCGTCCGGGTAGTGCGTGCCGTACTTGTGCTGGTACTCCGGCACCAGCTGCTCGACGCCCCGGACCTCGCTGGAGAAGTCGCCGTTGGCCAGGAACGACAGGATGTAGGGCACGGTGAAGCTCTTGACGCCCTCGCAGTCGGGGCGGCTGACGTCGCCGATGGCGAAGATCGAGAAGCTGGCGGGGGCCTCGCTGTGGCACAGCGCCTCGGCGGAGGCCATCTTCATCGGCTGCTGCTCGAACATCAGCTTGCCCTGCACGTCGCCGGAGATCGCCAGTCCGGCGAACGCGACGAGGCCGACCCAGGCGCCCATCCGCAACGAGGTGTGCCACACCTTGCGGTCCTCGTCGTCCGGATCGGAGTGGCGGTGCTTGCTCGCGATCTTCCAGGCGGCGATGCCGACCAGGAACGCCCCGGCGACCGCGAAGCAGCCGAAGACGGTGTGCGGGAACGCGGCGAGCACGGTGTTGTTGCCCAGCACCGCCCAGATCGAGGTCAGTCGCGGCCGGCCGTCGACGAACTCGATGCCCACGGGGTGCTGCATCCAGGAGTTGGCGGCCAGGATGAAGAACGCCGACGCCACGGTGGCCAGCGAGAACGCCCACGCGCAGGCCAGGTGCACGCGCTTGGACAGCCGGTCCCAGCCGAAGATCCACAGCCCCAGGAAGGTCGACTCGACGAAGAAGGCGATCAAGCCCTCCATCGCCAGCGGCGCGCCGAAGACGTCGCCGACGAACCGGGAGTAGGCGTTCCAGGCCATCCCGAACTGGAACTCCTGCACGATCCCGGTGACCACGCCCATGGCGAAGTTGATCAGCATCAACTTGCCCCAGAACTTGGTCATCTTCAGGTACCGCGGCTGGCCGGTCCGGTACCAGGCGGTCTGCATGGCGGCGACCAGGATCGCCAGCCCGATGGTCAGCGGGACCATCAGGAAGTGGTAGACGGTCGTGATGCCGAACTGCCAGCGGGCGATGTCGAGCAGATCCACGTCATCCACCCTGCCGCCGGGGTCTCCGCCGCCGCAGGGGCAGCGGTCCCTTATCCCCCGGACGGGGGTCCCGGACGTTTCGGGACCTTGGTCCCAACGGCCGCACGCGATGCGTTCTTCTCGTTCTACCAACTCGCTGAGCTGGGCGGAAGCCCCCGATTCGAGATCGGGTCGCGGACGGTCACCGACCCCCCGCCCGCGACCCGATCGGGTCAGCCCAGCAGTGCCGGCCGGGTGGCGTGCGCGGGCACTCGCGGGATCGCCGGAACGACCTGCTGCGCGGGCTCCGACGGCGCGGGTCCGGGTGCGGGCCCGCGAGGTCGCCGGGGTCCACGGCGGGACGCTCCAGGTCGGCGACCACGACTCGGGCGCCCGCCTGGTGCTGCGCCTCCCGGCGACCTGATCGCCGCTACGGACCGCGGACTTCGAGCTCCCGCACTCCCGCGTGCTTGTCGCCGCCGGGACCGGTCAGCTCGACGCGGACGTACCGCACCTGGCGCGGCAGCGGGAGTTCCTCGGCCGCCGGGACGAAGTGCCTGCCGTCGACGGAGGTGAGCACCCGGTGGCGCACCGGCGCCACGTCCGTCCACTTCGGATCGATGTGCGAGATCGACCGCGGTGCGCCGAGGTCCACGGTCAGCGAGCCGGTGTCGCCGTCGAGGGCCCACGCGGTCGTCGAGCTGCCGTCGACGGCGGCTTCGGCGAACCTGCCGGGTTCCTCGGACGTGGCGCTCGCGGCCTTGCAGCGCGCGAGGTCGTCGGTCGGCACCAGGTCCGGGCGCCGCGTCTTGAGCACCAGCGGGGCCGCCTGGCTGACCACGTGGTCCCCGTCCGGCGCGTGCACCGCGAACGGGGCGCCGGAGCGCAGCGCCACGGTGCTCGCCTGCGGATCGACCCGCACGTCGAACGTCCTGCCCTGCCAGTGCAGACCCGTCAGCTCGACCCCGTCGGGCAGCTGCGGCGGGAGCATCGGGTCCAGCGCGACGCCGTCGGCGCGCAGCCGCAATCCGGTCAGGCCGTTCGTGAAGACCTGCTGGAACCCACCGCCACCGGTGAGGAAGTTCAGCGCCGGGGCACCCGCCCCCTGCCCCGCCCGGGTTCCGCGCGCCTCGGAGAACTGCGCGAACGGCTCGCGGACGAACGGTTCGATCGACCGGTCCAGGTAGGTGTTCGCGGCGCAGCCCGGCTCCCCGGTGGCGGCGGCGTCGATGGCGTGCACCGCGTCGGTCATGGCCGGGCCGTCGGGGTCGGTGCGCTGCGCGTAGTAGTCCAGCGTCTTGGCCGCGACCTGCGGCGGCATCGGCCATTCCAGCGGGTACTGCAACAGCACCGTGTCGGCCTGCTTGATGGTGCCGCCCCGGTACCCGTCGTACTGCAGGAAGACCTGCTGCTGCGGGTCGAACGGGATGCGCAGCCGGTCGGCGATGCGGTTCCACTCCGGCGGCGCCTGGTCGCCGACCAAGCGGGCCACCTCGGTGGCCCGCCGCAGCGCGGTGGCCGCCCCGGCGTTGGTGAACACGCCGTCGTTCACGCCGTTGCTGTACTCGTCGGGACCGGCGACGTCGCGGATCGAGTAGCTGCCGTCGGGGTTCGCGGTGACCCGCCCCGCCCAGTACTGGGCGACGGCGCGCAGCACCGGCCACCCGTGGTCGCGCAACCACTGCCGGTCCCCGGTGGCCAGGTAGTACTGCCAGGCCGCGAGCGCGACGTCGCTCTGCAGGTGGTTCTGCGTCAGGCAGTGCGGCGGGTCCCAGCTGTGGCAGTCGGACTGCAGGTCCCCGGTGTCCGCGCTGGTCCACGGGTAGAACGCGCCCTGCTGCCCGATCGACCGGGCGTTGCGCTGCGCGGCGGGCAGCGTGCGCTCCCGGTAGGCGACGACCGAGCGGGCCAGTTCCGGGTCCTGCAGCAGCAGGCTCGGGTACATCCACAGCTCGGCGTCCCAGAAGACCAACCCGGCGTAGTTGTCGCTGCTCAGCCCGGCGGGCGGGATGCTGCCGGCCTGCCCGGCGCGGACGCTGGACAGCACCGCGTACCGGGTGGAGCGCAGCGCGTCCTGCAGGTCCGGGCGCCCGGGCACCCGCACGTCGCTGCGCCACAGCCGGAGCCACTGCGCGGCGTGCTCGGCGAACAGCGCGTCCCAGCCGCGCTCGGCCGCGGCCTTCGACTCGGCGACCGCCGCGGGCGAGGTGTCGGCTCCGACGAACTTGGTGAACTCGTAGCTCCGGCCGCTGCGGACGTCGAATTCCGCGGTCTGCCGCGCGGTCAGCCCGTCGACCCGGTGCCGCCGCGGCGCATCCACATCGGAGGTCAGGGTGGACGCCACGGTGCCGGTGGCCCCGACGCCGTCGGTCCGGTAGCCGACGTGCACGGTCTCCCCGTCCCCGGCGCCGCCGGTCGGCTGCATCCGGCGGGCGCCCGCGCCATCGATCGCGTCGGTGACCCGGGCCCGGCCGGTCCAGTGCGGCGTCATCCGCAGCCGCACCGCGCCGACGTGCGGGTCGGCCCGGTCGGCGAGCACCTCGTAGTCCAGGTCGGTGGCCCGGCCGTCCGGGGTGGTCCAGGTCAGCGAGGTGCGGACGAAGCCGCAGCGGACGTTGAGCGTCTGCCGGTAGTGCGAGATCCGCGCCGCCGGGGTGGCCGACGTGTACTCCTGGTCGCCGACGCCGGGCGTCAGCGCGGACCACGTCGGGATCGCCGCGATCACGTGCCGGGGCTGCGGGGACTGGGCGGTCGGCGCCGCGCCGTACACCCCGGCCTGGAAGGCCCCGTCGAACCGGGGTGTGTTCAGCGGGAACCCGGTCTGCTCGCCGGTGGCCGCGTACCCGGCGCCGGTGGGCGGGATGCGCTGCCCGAGGTAGCCGTTGCCGACGAACGGGTGGCGCGCGTAGTCGTTGTCGAACCGGTCGGTCGACAGCTCCCAGCCCGGACCGCCGTCGCAGGACGGCGGGGCCTGCGCGGGCCGGGCTTCGGCCGGCGCCATCCCCGCCACCACCAGCAGCATCCCGCCGAGGGCTCCCCCGATCCGACTCGCACGCATGAGGCCACCTCGCTTCCGCCCAGGCAGCCGAGCCAAGCGTCTTTCCCGCGTTCAGTCAAGCGTCCACAGAGGACTCAACGCAGCGCGGCGGCGACGGCCTCGGCGGCGTCCAGGACGAGCGGCCCGATCTCGTCGGCGACCAGCGGCTGCAGGGCGACCACGCCGACGCTGGCGCGCAACCCCGGCACCCCCCGCACCGGCGCGGCCACGCCGAACGCCCCGGACACCAGGTCGCCGCTGCTGGTGACCCAGCGCGGCCCGCCCGGCGGCAGGTCGACGGCCTGCCCCGCGGCACCGCGCTGCACCGGGTGCTTGGTGCCCACCCGGTAGGACACGTGGTAGTTCGTCCACGACGGTTCGACCACCGCGACGGCCTGCGCCTCGCCGCCGTCGGCGACGGTCAGGTGCACGGTCGCACCGACCCGTTCGGCCAGCGCCCGCAGCGCGGGCAGCGAGGCGGCGCGCATCTGCGGCAGCACGCGACCGGCCAGCCACAGCACGCCCAGCCCGAGCCGGACCCGCGACCCCTCGCGCCGCACCAGCCCGCGCCGCTGCAACGGCCCGAGCAGCCGGTAGACGGCGGCCCGGCTGACGCCGACGGTGGCGGCGAGATCGCTGATCGACGGCGCTTCGGTCTCGGCGTCGGCGACCGCCTGGAGCAGGCTGAGCCCGCGTTCCAACGTCAGCGAGCTCTCCTTGGCCGGCAGGCCGGGCGTGGGGCGGACCATCGCGTCACCTCCGAGCCGCTGCCAGGACCGTGCCCGCCACCTCGCCGAGGCCGACGACCGAACCGCCCTGGCCCGGGGCACTGCCACTCAGTGTCACGCGATCGCCGTCCTGGAGGAAGGTCCGCTGTTCCCCGTCCTGCAACGTGATCGGGTCGGCCCCGCCCCAGGTCAGCTCCAGCAGGCAGCCGCGCTGGGCGCGTTCCGGGCCGGACACGGTTCCGGATGCGTACAGGTCACCGGGGCGCGCGGTGGCGCCGTTGACGGTCATGTGCGCCAGCTGCTGGGCGGGCGACCACGCCATGTGCTCGAACCGCGGGCTGGCGACCAGCGTCTCGTTGCACCGCACTTCCAGCCGCAGGTCCAGGCCCCACGGCTGGTCCTCGACGAGGTAGTCCTGCAGCTGGTGCTCGGGCTCCGGGGTCGGCACCCGCGCGTGCTCGAACGCCTCCAGCGGGGTGATCCACCCGGACACCGATGTGGCGAACGACTTGGCCAGGAACGGTCCCAGCGGCTGCGACTCCCACAGCTGGACGTCCCGCGCCGACCAGTCGTTGACCAGCGCCACCCCGAACACGTGCTCCGGGAAGTCGGCGGTGGACAGGTGCGCGGCGGGTTCGCCGCCGCAGACGAACCCGACCTCGGCCTCGAAGTCGAGCCGCCGGGTCGGCCCGAACGCCGGCTGCGGGTCACCGGACGCCTTGCGCTGCCCGAACGGCCGGTGCACGTCGGTGCCGGAGACGACCACGGTCCCCGCGCGGCCGTGGTAGGCCACCGGTAGGTGCGTCCAGTTCTCCGCCAGCGGCGCGCCGGTGCGGCGCAGGATGCGGCCGACGTTCTCGGCGTGGTGCCGCGAGGAGTAGAAGTCGACGTAGTCGCCGACGGTGAACGGCAGCACCAGGGTGTGCCAGTCGGTGCGCACCAGGTCGGCCCCGGCCGGGGCCCGGTCCGCCGTGACGATCTCGGTGAGGCGTTCGCGCAGCTCGCGCCAGGCGGGACGACCGGCGGCGAGCAGCGGGTCGAGCGAGTCGCCGCGCACGAGGTCGGCCAGCCGGGGACCGAGCGAGTCGGCGATGCCGCGCAGCGGCAACGCGTGCCTGCCGACCCGCACCGCCACCACCGGTCCGGACCCGGTCACCAGCACCCCGTAGGGCAGGGTCTGCGGTCCGAACGGCTTGTCCGGGGCGAACTCGGGGTCGGCGATCCAGCTCACAGCAGTCCCAGTCCTTCGAGATCGGCGATGGGGTCCTTGAGCGAGCACGACCCGCAGGAGGCGAAGACGTCGCGGACCGCGTTGGCCGCATCCTCGGACAGCGCGGCGGCCTCGGCCACCAGTTCGTCCGCGTCGGTGCTGGCCAGCGCGGCGGCGACGTCCTTGCCGGACAGCGACCGCGCGGTCGCCACCAGCAGGTTGAGGAAGCCGTGGTGGGTGAAGCCGGTGTCCGGATCGGTGCTGCGCACCGCGTTGTGCAGCCCGGTGGTCGCCTTGAACGGCACGTCGAGCGAGCAGGCCACCGCGAGGAAGTCGGTGACGACCTCGACCGACGGCACCGACTCGGCGGTCTGCCCGGCGCACCGCAGCTTCGGCCAGCAGCCGTGCTCGGCGACCCGCTTGACGCCGTCCAGCCACCCGTCGCCGCCGCGGCGCGGCTCGACCACGCGGATCACGTCCTCCGGCACGAACTCCGACACCCGCTCCAGCCAGATGTCGTCGACGTCGGACGGGGCGGGCATCTCGACCATGCGCAGCGCCAGCAGTTCCTGGCGGCCCTCGATGATCGACAGCGCCTTGGGGACGCCGCCCAGGCCGGTGTCGCACACCAGCGACAGCGGCACCGGTTCGGCGGGCTTCGCCTTGGCCAGTTCGGTGATCAGCTCGGGCAGCCGGGACGCCTGGCACAGCATCGGCCCCAGCACGCCCGCGTACCGGCCACCGCGCGCGTCGAGGTGATCGGCCACCGCCTGCGGCGCCGACGCGCTGCCGGGCGGGAACAGCGAGGCGTCGTCGACCAGTCGGGCGAACAGGGGCGGGATGCCGCGCGGACCGGGCGCGCGAAGCTCAACAGCGCTTGACACGGCAGACACGCTAATGCCGTGCCGCGCAGTGAACAAAGGTGCCCGATAAACGGACTCCGACCTGGGGTGATAGGGCACGCGCGCGACCATCATCCCGCACCGGCGGGAACGCTCCGGCGATTCCCCCGGATGAGCGCACCGCGCTCCCGCCCCACCTGGTATGACGGAAGTCGACTTCCCAGCTCGCGGCCATCTAGGTTAGGCTTGCCTAAGTAGGAGGTGAGCAGTGGGCGAGACGACGACCCGCCGACCCGCGACGCCGAGTCCGGCGGAACGCGCCAGGAGCATCGCCGAACGAGGCGGCCGCGCGGCCCTGCTGCCGTCCGGTGAGGCGTCCGCCCGCATCGTGCCGCTGCTGCACCACGTGCACGCCGACGGCGCCGCCACCGTCCTGCTCGGCGACGAGCACCCGCTGGTCGCGTCCGCCTGGCAGGCCCCGCGCGGCGAGCTGGCCGCGGTGCTGGAGATCGCCGACCCGACGCCCGTGCGGCTGCGCGAACCGGTGCGCGGCCTGCTGTGGCTGACCGGCTGGGTCCGCCTGCTGCGGGGCGACGAGGCGCGCGCCGAGGTCCTCGCGGTCGCCGAACGGCGCCCGGACAGCCGGCTGCTCGACGCCGGGCACGGCGCCAGCGTGCTGCGGGTCGAGTCGGCGTCGCTGGTGCTGGCCGACTCCGAGGACACCTGCTCGGTCGACGCCGCCGAGTTCCGGGCCGCTTCCCCGGATCCGTTCTGCCTGCTGGAGGACGGCTGGCTGCGGCACCTGGAGATGTCGCACCGCGACGTCGTCGGCCTGCTCACCCGGCACCTGCCGGAGGCGCTGCGCGGCGGGCACGTCCGCCCGCTGGGCCTGGACAAGTTCGGGCTGCGGCTGCGCGTGGAGTCCGCCGACGGCGACCACGACGTGCGGCTGGCCTTCTCCCGACCGGTGTTCACCACCGAACACCTGGGCCGGGAACTGCGCCGCCTGGTCGGTTGCCCGTTCCTGGCGCAGCAGCGCCGCTGATCACGACGTCTGGACGTGCCGGATCCGGCCCTCCCGGAAGTGCAGCGGCGCGACGCCCGGCCCGGTCAGGATCGCTTCGTCCACCGGCGGATGACGGGTGACCATCCAGAAGAACGAGTGGGCCGCGATCCACGCGCGCCGGGAGCGGTGCGCGTCGACGAACCGGACCTCCAGCGTGCCGGGGTCGGAGTCGTTGAGCTCCACCAGCACGCCGTCGCGGACGCCGACCAGCGCCGCCGAGCCGACCGGCCCGTCGAGCACCTGGAACGGGCGCAGCGCCTGGAGCGCGCGCAGGGCGCAGTCGGCCTCGGCGCCTCCCCACAGGAACACCCGAAGTCCGTCCATTTCGCCCCCTCCGACACCGACGTCGCACCGATCCGACGGGCCGTTACGACACGCGGGTTCCGCCCGGGCGTTCCCGTTGTTCCCGCTCCCGCGGTCGGGCACGAACGGAACCGGCCCGCTGCCCGGTCGTCCCCCATGGAGGCGCACGCACCCGTGTCCTGCCAGGGCGGATCACCCGTCCCGGTACCGTTCGAGCCGTGAGTGGCACCCTGCGCGCATGGCTGGCGCCCACCCGCCCCGAGGAACCGGAGACGATCGCGGCTGCCCGGGAGCGCAGGGCCATCGCCGTCGAGATGGTCGTCGTGCTGCTCGTGACGTTCGGGTTCTCCGCGGTGCAGAGCCTGCTGTCGCTGCTCGACGCGCTGCTGCGCCCGCAACCCCTCGCGGACCAGAACGTCGCGATCAACGCACCGCAGGCCCAGCTGGGGCTGCTCGACATGCTGCAACAGCTCACGAACGTCACGCGGTTGTGCGCGTGGGGCGCGCTCGGCGCGTACCTGCTGTGGCGCAGCGGGGTCGCGCTCCGGCGGGTCGGCCTGGACCGCTCGCGGCCGGGTCGCGACGTCGCCGGCGGGATCGGCCTCGCCGCGCTGATCGGCATCCCGGGCCTCGGCCTGTACCTGGCCGCGCACGCGCTGGGGCTGAGCCTCACCGTGCAACCGTCCACATTGGATGACACGTGGTGGCGGGCACCGGTGCTCGCGCTGTCGGCGTTCGGCAACGCGTTCGCCGAAGAGGTGCTGATCGTCGCCTACGTGCTCACCCGGCTGCGGCAGCTCGGGTGGTCGGAGAACCGCTCGCTGTGGCTGGCCGCGGTGCTGCGCGGCGGCTACCACCTGTACCAGGGCGTGGGCGGTTTCGTGGGCAACGTGGTGATGGGCCTGGTCTTCGGCCGGGTCTGGCAGCGCACGAACCGGCTGTGGCCGCTGGTCGTCGGGCACGCGCTGATCGACGTGGTGGCCTTCGTCGGGTACGCGGCGCTGCGCGGCCGAGTCGCATGGCTACCTTGAACGCGGCGCAACGAACCACCGCAGCGCCAGCCAGCTGATTAACGAACCATCGAAATCGCCGCGGACCGGCGATGCTTTCGGTATTCGCGGCTAGTCTTCGGGTGTGCGCGAACCACACGTCCACAGCGAGGTCGGCCAGCTGCACACCGTGCTGCTGCACCGCCCCGGCGCGGAACTCAAGCGGCTCACCCCGCGCAACAGCGACCAGCTGCTGTTCGACGCCATCCCGTGGGTCGACCGCGCCCAGGAGGAGCACGACTCCTTCGCCAAGGTGCTGCGCGGCCGAGGCGTCGAGGTGCTGCTGCTGCACGAACTGCTCGCCGAGACGCTCGGCGACTCCCGGGCACGGGCCGCCGCGGTGCTGGCCGGAGTGGACGAACGCGCGGTCGGCACCGACATCGCGGACACGCTGCGCTCGCACCTGTCCAGCGTGGACGACGAGGCGCTCGCGGAGATCCTCATCGCCGGGATGACCTTCGAGGAGCTGCCCGCCGCCGAGGGCGCGTCGCTGGTGCGCCGGATGCACCACGCGCACGACTTCGCCATCCCGCCGCTGCCGAACCTGCTGTTCACCCGCGACTCCTCGATGTGGGTGGGCGACCGGGTGGCCGTGGCGGCGCTGGCGATGCCCGCTCGGCGCCGCGAGACCGCGCTCACCGACCTCCTCTACGCCTACCACCCGCGGTTCTCGCACGTCCCGCGCGCGTACGGCGCGCACTCGGCGCCGGTCGAGGGCGGCGACGTGCTGCTGCTCGCGCCGGGCGTGGTCGCCGTGGGCGTCGGCGAGCGCACCACGCCGGCCGGCGCCGAGTCGTTCGCGCGCTCGATGTTCGCCGACGACCTGGCGCACACGGTGCTCGCCGTGCCGATCGAGCAGGCGCGCGCGTCGATGCACCTGGACACGGTGTGCACCATGGTCGACCGCGACGCGGTCGTGATGTACCCGGCCATCCAGGACTCCCTGGTGGCGTACGCGCTGCGCTCCCGCGACGGGGAGCTGACCGTGTCGGGCCCGGCGCCGTTCCTGGACGCGGCGGCGGAGGCGATGGGCATCGACCACCTGCGGGTGATCGACACCGGTCTGGACCCGGTGACCGCCGAGCGGGAGCAGTGGGAGGACGGCAACAACACGCTCGCCCTCGAACCGGGCGTGGTCGTGGCCTACGAGCGGAACGTGGAGACCAACGCGCGGCTGGAGGACGCCGGGATCGAGGTCGTGCGGATCAGCGGTTCCGAACTCGGTTCCGGACGCGGCGGCCCGCGCTGCATGTCCTGCCCGATCACCCGGGCTCCGCTGTGATCCGCGCTTTCCCCCTTGATCGGGGGAACGGCGACGACTCGAACGTGAAAACAATTTGAAAAGCGTGCACGGATTCGCCGTCCACAACATCGGGAATTCACCGCAACATCAATGGATCAACGCTCCCACCTGCACGGATGAGCAGGATCGGAACAGATCGAACTTCCCGGGAAAAGCGTGGCAAGCCTCAGGAAAATTAGGCGTGCCACACGTTGTTTAGGCTTCCCTTGGATGAGACTGGACTGGTTCCAGAGTACCTTCAGGTCCATGACCGCCGCGAAACCCATCCAGCACCGCGAATCGAAATTCCACAACCTGCTGCAGCAGCAGATCCGGAACGAATTCACCGCCGCCCAGCAGTACATCGCCGTCGCGGTGTGGTTCGACAACAACGACCTCCCGCGCCTGGCCGCGCTCTTCTACCGGCAGGCGGTCGAGGAGCGCAACCACGGGATGATGATCGTCGGGTACCTCATGGACAACGACGTCAAGCCGCACATCCCGGGCATCGACCAGGTGCGCAACGACTTCGGCGAGACCCGCGAGCTGGTGGCGCTCGCGCTGGAGCAGGAGCGCGAGGTCACCCGCGAGATCGAGACGCTGGCGCGCACCGCCCGCGAGGAGGGCGACTACCTCGGCGAGCAGTTCATGCAGTGGTTCCTCAAGGAACAGGTCGAGGAGGTCTCCCAGATGTCCACGCTGCTCAACGTCGTGGACCGGGCCAAGGGCAACCTCTTCCACGTGGAGGACCACCTCGCCCGCGAGTCGGTCGGCGACCACGACACCGACGCCACCGCCCCGCGCGTGGCGGGCGGCCACCTGTAGCGGACCTCAGCCGCCCGGCCCCGGCTCCGAGGTCGGCGGCTCCGTGGTGCTCGACTCGGTCGTGCTGGTCGGCGGTCGCGACGAGGTCGGCGCCGGTTCCGAGGTGACCGTCTCGCGCAGGATCGACGGCGGCTCGGAGCTCGACGACGGCAGCGGCGGGAACAGCGCCCGCGACGAGGGTTCCGGTGGCAGCGGCGGGTTCGGTGCCGGGTGGTGCGGGTGGTGCGCCGTCGGCGGGACACCGGGCGGCGGCGCCTGGCTGACCGCGGGCGGTACCGCGGGCGGCACCGGTGCCACGCTCTGCTGGTTCACCAGCGCTACCCCGCCTCCGAACAGCATCGTCGCCGCGACCGCGCCTCCGGCGGCGGCCAGCACGCCCTGCCGTCGGCGACGGCGACGGGCGCCCGCGACCAGCGACCACTCCGCCCCGGTGCGCACCGGCACGTCCAGCCGGTCGTCGCGCAGCAGCCGCCGGAGCTCGTCCTCCAGGTCGTCCATCACCCGTCACCCCCCTCCGCGTGGGCGCCGAGCCTGCGGCGCAGCGTCGTGAGGGCCTTGCTCGCCTGGCTCTTGACCGTGCCTCGGCTGATCCCGAGCGTGTCGGCGATCTCCGCCTCGGACAGCCCCTCGTAGTAACGCAGCACGATGACGGCCCGTTGTCTCGGCGGCAGCGACCGCAGCGCCGTCCACAGCGGCTCGTCCTCCAGCCGGTCCCGGTGGGCGGCGGCGGGGACGTCCGGGAAGTCGGCGAGCAGCGTTTCGCGCCGGGTGCGGCGCCACCGGCTGATGTGCGCGTTGGCCATCGCGCGGCGCACGTACGCCAACGGTTCGTCGGTCGTGCGGCTGATCTTCGACCAGCGCGCGCCGACCTTCTCCAGCACCGTCTGCACCAGGTCGGCCGCGTCGTGCGGATTGCCGGTGAGCGCGTGGCCGTAGCGCATCAGCCCGGGCAGGGTCGCCCGGACGAACTCGGCGAAATCGTCTTCGGTGGCTGCCATGTCCCCGCCGCGCGCCTGCCGGGGCACCACCGCCTCCGCGGTGGTCGGCACGGCGGGCAGGTGCGCGGTCACCCTCCACTCCTCTCCACCCGGGAACATCGGCTCGGAGAGGAACGCCGTCACACCCGCGGCGGTTGCCCGACCGTCGCGTCGGTCACCCGGTCAGCGGATCGTCACCTGGCGACCGCGCAGCCCGTCGCGGGCCCGGCGCTCGGCCGCGTCCAGCGGCTCGGAGTCCAGCGAGGCCAGCGCCTCGTCCAGGCGCCGGCCCAGGTCGGCGGCGGGCTGGTCCCACTCCCGGGCGTGCTTCTCCCGGTCCAGGTCCCAGACCGGGACCAACAGGCCGTGCGCCCGGAAGGAACCCGCGTAGCGGCTGTCCTCGTCGAGCGACAGCTCACCGCGCGCGGACAGCCGCGCCAGCGCCGCCAGCAGCCGCTCCTCCGGCTCCGGGCGCACCCAGCGCAGGTGCGCCTTCTCGCCCGCGTCGACCCAGTACGCCGACTCCACGCCCTCGACGTCGAGCCGGTCGGTCGGCATGATCGCGGCGTTCGCGCGCTCCAGCGACAGCGCCACCTCGCCGGTCGGCTCCACGTCCTCGGGCAGCCACCACGAGAAGTCCCGGTGCAGTTCGACGTCCAGCGCGGCCTCGGGGTCCACGAGGTCCTGCAGGCGGGCCGGAACCGTGCCGGGCTCGGCGGTCTCCGGACCGACGACCGGCAGCGAGCTGCCCGGCTCGGCCGCCAGGACCCACTCGACGGCGCGCGCGAGGTCCCGGCTGATGTCGCCGGAGTGGGTCTGCACCTGCAGGCCCACGAATGCCTTGCCGTCGGTGCGGCGCAGCGCGGCGGCGGCCATCGGCAGCACCGTGGCGAGCGTGACCTCGCCGTCCCGCAACGGCAGCGGCGCGGTGGCCGATGGCACGAACTCCCGCAGCGCCACCAGTTCGCACTCGGCCGCCAGGCCCTCGAAGGGCCGCGTCACGATGACGTCGGCGGCACCGCCCGCCTTGCCGTGGCACGCCTTGTAGCGCTTGCCGGATCCGCACGGGCACGGCTGCCGCGGTTTGATCGTGGGGGCGGTGTTCTCGGCCACTGGGAGTCTCCTCGCTCGCGGTAATTACGGCGTGACGCTACCGAAGCGTGGCAGATCCGGTTCCGCGAGGTGGGAGCGGGTGCGGGCGGGCGCGTTGGTGGCGACGAACCGCACGCCGGCCCGGTCACACAACGCGATGTCCGCCGGGTCGTCGACGGTCCAGCAGTACGTGTCGTGGTCGAACTCGGCGGCGCGCGCGACGAAGTCCGGGTCCTCGCGCAGCAGCCGGATGTCCGGACCCGCGTGGTCGGCCCACGGCGGCAGCAGACCGCCGCGCCGCCTGCCCCAGCGGTCGAACAGCAGCACGGTCGGCACCTTCGGCGCGGCCAGCCGGAAGCGGCGCACCGCCGACGGTGCGAACGACATCATCACCACGGTCGACGACTCCTTGTCCGCGGGCGTCGCCATCCCGTGCCGGACCAGCATGGCCAGCAGCTTCTGCTCGACGAGACCGCCGTAGCGGACCGGGTGCTTGGTCTCCACGAACAACCGGACACCGCGTCCGTGGTCGCTGACCATGCCGAGCAGCTCGTCGAGGGTGAGCACGCCGTGCTCGGGGTCGTCGACGGAGTGGTGGGTGAAGTCCAGCGCGGACATCGCCTGCACGGTCAGCTCGCTGACCACACCGCGTCCGCTGGAGGTGCGGTCGACGCGCCGGTCGTGCACGCACACCAGGTGGCCGTCCCGGCTCACCCGGACATCGCATTCCAGCGCGTCCGCTCCCTGTTCGAGAGCCAGTTCGTAAGCACCGCGGGTGTGCTCGGCGCGGTGGGCCGACGCTCCCCGGTGCGCAACGACGTCGGGGGTCGTCTGCCGCACGCGGCCGATTATGCGGGCGCGGGGCCGCGCGATCCGTCAGATGTGACCGAACCCGTACGCGCGGTGTCCGGCATCACCCGCGGGGCGGCCTCATGAGGTTCCGCCACCGGCACCGCCACCCAAAACGAGTTCAAAGACAGGCTCTCAGCGCGCGGCGTCCGCCGGGCGGGGCGCCTTCGACGGCGGCGGGGCACCTCGGGTGGCCAGCACCCGCAGCCGCTTGAGCTCGGTGGGGTCCAGCGGTACGAGCAACCGCATCAGGTACCGGACGACCAGCGCGGTCAGGACCGCGAGGAGGGCGACGACCAGGTCGTTCCACACGTGCAGCACGACCCCGTCGGCCATCGCCTGCACACCGGTGCGGAAGCGCCACGCGAACGCCGTCCAGCCGAGCAGCAGGTTCGCGATCCACGCGGCCCACCACAGCCGGACGAGCACCGACGGCCGGGGACGCGCGCCGCGTTCCCGCGCCCCCTCGGCCACGAGCGCGGTGTGCTCCAGCTCGGCCAGCGCCGAGCCGGGGACGAACAGGTTCAGCCCGGGCACGAGGACCCCGGCGACCACCTGCCAGTCGGGACGCGCGTTGCGCACGCCGAGGGTCTCGGCCGCGGCCTGCCGCGCCCGCAGCGCCCACAGCACGACGACCACGCCGGTGAACAGCCCGAGCAGCAGGAGGATCACGCCGGTCGTGCCGACCAGGGCGTCGGAGATCGCCAGCGTCATCCTGCCGAGCGCCGAGTCGCGGCTGCGCAGCAGGAGCAGGTACCGCCAGAACTCGGCGAACCCGGCGACCAGGCCGAGCCCTGCGGTGACCCACAGCGCGGGCAACGCCGTCGCGGCCACCGCTTCCGCGCGCTCCCCGGGGTCGACCCGCCGCTGCGCGGGCAGCGCCAACGGCCACCGCCAGGCCAGCATCGGGAAGCCCCACCGGGGCACGGCCGGGTAGGCGGGCGGACCGGTGTAGCGGCGAGGTCGGCGCCGGGGGCGCACTGGGCGCGGTCCGCCCGGCGGGGTGGCCTCCCACTCCACCAGCGGTCGTCGTCCCGCGGGGCCGTGGGTCACAGCACGTACGGTTCGCCGCTCGGGTCGTCGGACACCAGCGGGCGGCCGGTGGCGGCCCAGCCGTTCATGCCGCGCTCGACGTTGACCGCGTCCCAGCCGTTGGCGTTGAGGTACGCGGTGACCTTCGCCGACCGCCCGCCGGAGCGGCAGACGACGTAGAGCTGGTCGGCCTCGGGGATGTCGTCGAGCCGCTGCACGATCTCGCTCATCGGGATGTGCACCGCTCCCGGGGCGTGGCCGGCCCGCCATTCCTCGTGCTCCCGGACGTCGAGCAGCACGCTGCCGTCCGGCAGTTCGGTCGGCAGCTCCTCGGGCTGCACGCCGGGCACCTGATGACCGGGTACTGGAGTAGTCACGAACCCGATGCTGCCACGCCCCCGGTGGAGTCCGCGTAAGACCCGAACCGACCTCGCAGTCGATCACGCTTTCGGTCGGTCATGCCACGGAGCGCGACTTTCCCCGATTAATCCGTGCGACAGTGGTCTTGTTCGATTCAGCCGTTGAAATGGAAAGGGGGAACGACGTGTCCCGGGCAATCCTGCGCTGGCCTGACGGCGGCGACTGGGGCCATGTGGCCGTCCCCGGCGAAACCGGCCTGCCGCGCTTCGCCGGTTTCGTGCGGATGGCGGATCCGCTCGTCCTGGAGCTGCTCACGGTCAGCACCGCGTCGCGGGTGGACAACGACTTCTGGGAAGTGCACTTCGCCGCCGAGGCCAACGAGCTCCTCGCGGTGTGAGTCCACGCGCGAGCGCCCCGCTCGGCCCGGGGACCGAACGGGGCGCTCGGATGGAGAGGGGTTGCTCAGTGCTCGGTGGCCTTCTCGGCGCCGGCGCCGGTCAGCGCCCGGACCTCCATCTCGGCGTACTTGGCCGCGTCGGCGGAGTCCTTGCTCAGCACCGTGCCCAGGTACCCCAGCAGGAACGACACCGGGATCGACACCAGCCCCGGGTTCTTCAACGGGAACAGCGCGAAGTCCAGGGACGGGAACATGGCTTCCTTGTCACCGGACACCGCGGGCGAGAACACGATCAGCGCGAGCGTCACCGCCAGACCGCCGTAGATGCTCCACAGCGCACCGGTGGTGTTGAACCGCTTCCAGAACAGCGAGTACAGCAGGGTCGGCAGGTTCGCCGAGGCGGCGACCGCGAACGCCAGCGCCACCAGGAACGCGACGTTCTGCCCGTTGGCCGCGATGCCGCCCAGGATGGACACCACGCCGATCACCACCGCCGTGATCCGGGCGACCTTCACCTCCTGCTGCTTGTCGTCGACCGTACCCTTCTTGATCACGTTGGCGTAGATGTCGTGCGCGAAGGACGCCGACGCCGTGATGGTCAGCCCCGCGACCACCGCGAGGATCGTCGCGAACGCCACCGCGGAGATGAACCCGAGCAGCAGCGGCCCGCCGACCTGCAGCGCCAGCAGCGGCGCCGCCGAGTTCACCCCGCCGGGCGCGGCCTTGATCGCCGTCGGTCCGACCAGCGCCCCGGCCGCGTACCCGAGCACCAGCGTGAACAGGTAGAACAGCCCGACCAGCCAGACCGCCCAGACCACCGAGCGGCGCGCCTCCTTGGCCGTGGGCACGGTGTAGAAGCGCATCAGCACGTGCGGCAGACCGGCGGTGCCGAGCACGAGGGCGACGCCCAGCGAGATGAAGTCCAGCTTGCTGGTGCCGGTCTTGCCGTACTGCGCACCGGGGTTGAGCACCTTCTGCCCGACCGAGTCGGCGGCCGAACCCAGCAGCTCCGACAGGTTGAAGCCGTAGAGGCCCAGCACCCAGACGGTCATCACGAACGTGCCCGCGATCAGCAGCGCGGCCTTGATGATCTGCACCCAGGTCGTGCCGCGCATACCGCCGACCAGCACGTACAGGATCATCAACGCGCCGACCACGAAGATCACGATGGCCTGCCCGCCCTTGCCGGTGATGCCCAGCAGCAGGGCGATCAGGCCGCCCGCACCGGCCATCTGGGCCAGCAGGTAGAAGAACGTGACGGCCAATGTGGACAGTGACGCGGCGGTGCGCACCGGACGCTCCCGCATCCGGAAGCTGAGCACGTCGGCCATCGTGTAGCGACCGGTGTTGCGCAGCAGTTCGGCGACCAGCAGCAGCGCGACCAGCCAGGCCACCAGGAACCCGATGGAGTACAGGAAGCCGTCGTAGCCGTACACCGCGATGGCCCCCGTGACGCCCAGGAAGGACGCCGCGGACAGGTAGTCGCCGGAGATCGCGATGCCGTTCTGCGGGCCGGTGAAGGCGTGTCCGGCCGCGTAGTAGTCCGACGCGGTCTTGGTGGTCCGGCTCGCGCGGAACACGATCACCAGGGTGATCGCGACGAACACGGCGAAGATGCCGATGTTGAGCCAGCGGTTCTGCGCGGTGTCAGCGCCTTCCGCTGCCATCGGCGCCAGTGCGGCGATCACTCGCTGCCTCCTTCCACGGTCTCCCGGATCTGCTCGGCCACCGGGTCGAGGCGCCGGTTGGCGAAGCGCACGTACCACGTGGTGATCGCGAAGGTCGATACGAACTGCAGCAGACCGAGCACGAGGGCGACGTTGATGTTGCCGACCAGCTTGGTGCTCATGAAGCCGTGCGCGTAGTCGGCGAGCAGCACGTAGACCAGGTACCAGGCAAGGAAAAGCACCGATACCGGGAAGACGAAGGTGCGAAGTCGGCGCCGCAATTCGGCGAATTCGGGGCTGCTCTGCGCAGTGGCCCAGGTTTCGGCGTCGATACCGGACCCGGACCCGCTTTGGTCCGTGGTGCTCACGGTGCTCCTCCCACAGGAAAAGGGTCCGGCCACGCAGCGCGACCGGAAACCCGTTCAGATCAGTACAACGCGGGAACGCTACGTAGAACGGACACCGCTGTGAAGGTCCGTTGGGCGTACTGGAGCTAACGATCGAATGAAGGCCGGGCCACCGAGAGGAGGTATCGAATTGTGACCCCCGCCAGGATTTTCACCCGTGCAGCGGATTGATTTTTCGGAAAACAACACCGTGCGTTGTCCACTTCGGACAATTCTCACCCGAATGGATCAGTAGACACGCTCAGTAACTGTTGCTCAGCGTTCGTGTCGTCCGCGACGCGGCTCAGCGGTCGGCTCGGACACCGGGCGGGCGAGCCGGTCGTCGATGAACCCCAACCGGTCCGGGGCGTGCAACCGCAGCATCACCCGGCCGACGCCGGGCGGGATCCGACTGCGCGTCGCCCGGCTCACCGCCACCGCCACGGCGAACGCGAGCGGCACGGTCACCAGCGCCGGTTGCCTGATCAGCGCCGCCCACCAGGTGAGCACGTCTTCCGGGACGAAATCGTGCACCGCCGCCGCCAGCAGCACGCCCCCACCGCCGACGAGCATGCCCGCCGCCGCACCCGGTGCGGTCAGCCCGCGCCACCAGATCCCGAGCACCAGCACCGGGCAGAACGTCGAGGCCGCCAGCGCGAACGCCAGGCCGACGCTGCGCGCGATGTCCTGGTGGTCCGCGGGCAGCGCGAGCAGCGTCGGCACCACGCACGCCAGCACGGTGACCAGCCGGAAGTCCACGGACCGGCCGCGCAGCACGTCCGTGGACAGCACGCCGGCGGTGTTCACCACCAGCCCGGACGAGGTGGACAGGAACGCCGCGAACGCCCCCGCCGCGGTGACCAGGGCGAGCACGCCGCCGACCCAGTTGTCGCCCAGCATCGCCTGCGGCAGCAGCAGCACCGCCGCGTCGGTCTCGCCGGTCACCAGCAGGTACGGCACGAAAAGCCGGGACAGCAGGCCGAAAACCGTCGGGAACAGGTAGAACGCGCCGAGCATCGCCAGCACGTACAACGTGGTGCGCCGCGCGCTGTGCCCGCTCGGGTTGGTGTAGAAGCGCGCGAGCACGTGCGGCAGGCCCATCGTGCCCAGGAACGTCGCGATGATCACCGAGTACGTCTCCAGCAGCCCCGCGAGGCCCTTGTTCTGCGGGGTCAGCCAGCTGTCGTTGTCCGGCTCGCCGTCGGCGACCACCGGAACCGGCGCCCCCGCCGGGAAGTGCAGCTCGGATCCCGCGGCGACCGGGTAGACGCCCGGCCGCAGGTAGACCGCGCCGTGCGCGTCGCTCAACCACACCGGTTCGCTCACCCGCATCCGCACGTCGATCTCCACGTGCACCGTGGTGTCGTGCCGGAACGCGGGCGGGTGCGGGTCGCGCAGCGCCTGCCGGTGGTGCGCGCTCCCGCCGGCGAGGAACAGCATGAACAGCCCGAACGCGGGCAACGTGATGGCGAACAGCTTCACCCAGTACTGGAACGCCTGCACCAGCGTCATCGCCCGCATGCCCCCGGACAGCACGCTCACCAGCACGATGACCACGACCGCGACGACGCCGATCCAGTACGGGAACCCGATGATCGCCGCGAGCGTCAGCCCGGCGCCCTGCAACTGCGGGACCAGGTACAGCCAGCCGATCAGCAACGTCAGCACCGCGCACAACCAGCGCAGCCCCAGCGAATCCAGCCGCGCCTCGGCGAAGTCCGGCAGCGTGTAGGCGCCCGAGCGGCGCATCGGCGCGGCGACGAACAGCATCAACGCGAGATATCCGGCGGCGAAACCGATCGGGTACCACAGCGCGTCGACGCCGTCCTTGAGCACCAGTCCCGCCACGCCCAGGAACGACGCGGCGGACAGGTACTCCCCGGAGATCGCGGCTGCGTTGCGCTCCGCCGGAACCAGTTGGCGCGCCGCGGAGAAGTCCGATGTGGTGCGGGCCGCGCGGGATCCCCAGAAGCCGATGCCGAGCGTGGCCACGACGATCAGCGCGATGCCGACCAGGGACCAGGATTCCGCGACCATCTCAGGGGTGTTCCAGGGGGTTGGTGGGTGATTCGGTTGTGATCATGCCAATGCCGGCGGCTACTGCTCCACCATGTGGATGAAGTCCCGTTCGTGCCGTTCGGCGTTGCGGGTGCACAGGAATCCGACCAGCACCAGGAACGGGTAGACCAGGACGCCCAGCAGCAACCACGCCAACCGGACTCCGCACACCTCGGCATGTCCGGCCGCGGGCACCGCCCAGAACAGCGCGGGAAGACCGAGCAGCAGCACGGCGACCAGCCCGGTCGTCACCAGCGCGCTGCGCAGCTGCGCCTTCACCAGTTGCTGGACCAGCATCTCGCCGACGCTGGTCTGCTCCTCCAGTTCGGCGATGGTGCGCGACACCCGCCGGGTGTGCCCGCGATCGGCGAGCACCACGCGCTTTCGGCGCGGTCGCGGCGATTCCGCGAGCCTGCGCAGGTCGAAGCCGTCCGGGCTCATGTCACTGCGATCCCCAGCCCTGCCGCGGCGCGCGCACCAACCGGTCCTTCAGCTCCCGGGTGTGCCGACGGCTGACGGGGAGTTCCTTCTGCGGGCCGCCGCCGAGCACCACCGAGTACCCGGACGAGGACATCCGCAGCTCGGTGACCAGCGGCAGCGACACCAGGTACGACCGGTGGATGCGCAGGAAACCGGCCTCGGACCAGCGTTCTTCCAGCTGTGCCAGGGGAATCCGCACCAGGTGCGAACCGTCCTGGGTGTGCAGCCGCGCGTAGTCGCCCTGCGCCTCGACCCACCGCACCTCGGAGCGCGGGATCAGCTTCGTGGTGCCGCCGAGCTCGACCGGGATCACCTCGTCGTCCTCGGCGGGCGCGCTCTCCACCACGCGCCCCGCTTCGGCGCGCTGCTGCTTGGTCTTCTCCACGGTGCGCAGCGCGCGGTCCACGCGCCCGGAGTCGGCCGGTTTCATGATGTAGTCCAGCGCACCGACCTCGAACGCCTCCAGCGCGTTCTCCTCGTGGCCGGTGATGAACACCAACGCCGGGGGGTTCCGGAACGCGGTGAGCACCCGCGCCAGTTCCATCCCGCTCAGCCCGGGCATCGACACGTCCGCGAAGACTGCGTCCACAATGGACTCTTCTGGTTCCGGACGGCTGAGCCCCGGATCATCGCTGCGCAGCAAGCGCAACGCCTCCGCCGCGTCGAACGCGGTCAACACCCGCTCGACACGCGGATTGTTGCCGAGCAGGTACTTCATCTCCTCCAGACCGGCCACTTCGTCGTCGACAGCCAGGACGACGAGACCTGCGGAGTTCTCCTGGGTAGTCACTGCAACGCCACATCCTGCCGCGCCGTGGGCGCACTGTCCATGATCGGGCCGGATTCCCGTGCACTGCGACCCGCCGATCGGCGAGTGAAATGAATCACGGCCGCCCAACCCAAGTTAAGGCTTCACGGAACGCGAAGGACACCGGGTCCCCCACTGCACGGAAAAGAGCGATGCAGCGCGGAATTTAGCCCGAACAGAGCAGCGGAAACGCCCGGAAAGAGCAGCGCCGGGAATCGAACATCCACGCATAGCAACAAGAACAACTACGCGCGGTGTTCGACCGAGTGCGGGCCGCCGCGGCGCGGAGCGAGGCGGTCAGAGCCCGAAGCGCGACCACATCGCGCGCTGTTCGAGGGTGTCGAGAACGGCGTTGAACGGGTCGCCGCCGCGGACCGAGGACCCCATGCCGAGCTTGGCCAGCAGCGGCTTGCGGGGTTCCACGGTGACCAGGTGGCTGTCCGGGAACTTGCGCTTGACGATCTCGCGGACCGATCCCAGACCGTCGACCAGCCCGAGCTGCTCGGCCTTGACCCCGGTCCAGACCTCACCGGAGAACAGTTCGGTGTCCTCGGCCGCGAGCCGGGCGCCGCGGCGCTTGCGGACCCACTCGCGGAACTGCTCGTGCAGCTCGTCCTGCATCCCGCGCAGCCACTGCACGTCGTCGTCCTTCTCCGGGGCGAACGGGTCGAGGCGCACCTTGCGGTCGCCAGCGCTGTGCACCCGGCGCTCGACGCCGAGCTTTTCCAGCAGGCCGGTGAGGCCGAAGCCGGCGCTGACCACGCCCACCGAACCGACCATCGACGTGCCGTGCGCGTAGATCTCGTCGGCCGCGCAGGCCAGCCAGTAGCCGCCCGAGGCCGCCACGTCCTCGCAGAACGCCAGGACCGGGACCCCCTTCTCCTCGGCCAGGGCGCGGATGCGGTCGGCGACCAGCGCCGACTGCGTGGGCGCGCCGCCGGGCGAGTTGATCGACAGCGCCACCGCGCTCAGCCGGTCGTGCCCGAAGGCCCTGGTCAGCGCGGACTCCACGGTCTGCAACGAGATCGTCGGGCGACTCACCGGGGACGGCTGGGGGGTGATGACGCCGTGCAGCTTGACGACGGTCACCACCGGTCCGCGCTCGGCGCGTTCGGCGAGCTTGCCGGGCAGCTTCGCGGACAACTTCTCGGTGAACAGGTCGGTGAACCTCTGCGGCGCCTTGTCGGTCATGCCTCGACGTTACCGGCTCGGTTGCGGCCCGGCCGCCAGCCCGACGTCGGGCTCCTCGATCGCCTGCGGCGGGACCGGCCGGACGCCCTGGGCGAACTTCGGCACCCGCATGATGACCTTCATGCCCGCGCCCTCCTCGGTCTCCACGACCAGCCCGTAGTCGTGGCCGAAGGTCGCCCGCATCCGGCTGTTGATGTTGCCCAGCCCGACGTGCGCGCCGGTGAAGTGCGAGTCGGACAGCTCGGCGTCCAGCCGTTCCGGGTCCATGCCGACACCGTCGTCGTCGACGCTGATCAACGCCTCGGCGCCGTTGTCCTCGGCGGTCACCGAGACGGTGCCGCCGCCGGGCTTGTTCGCCAGCCCGTGCCGCACCGCGTTCTCCACGAGCGGTTGCAGCGCCAGGAACGGCACCACCACCGGCAGCACCTCCGGCGCGATCTTGAGCTGCACCTTCAGCCGGTCCGGTCCGAACCGGGCCCGCTCGATCGTCAGGTACCGGTCGATGTTGCGGATCTCGTCCGCCAGCGTCGTGTACATCCCGCTGGTGCGGAACGAGTAGCGGGTGAAGTCGGCGAACTCCTGCAGCAGGTCGCGCGCGTGGTCGGGATCGGTGCGGATCAGGTGGCTGACGGTGTTGAGCGCGTTGTAGATCAAGTGCGGGGAGATCTGCGCCCGCAGCGCCCGCACCTCCGCCTGCGCGAGCTTCTCCTTGGACTCCTGGAGTTCGGAGAGCTCCAGCTGGGTGGACACGTGGTGGGCGAGCTCGGCCGCGGCCCGCAGCAGCCGCTTGCGGTCGCCGCCCGCGATGATCACCAGCGCGCCGCGGATCTCGTCCTCCACCTCCAGCGGTACCACCACCGCGTGCCGCATCGCGCACGGCCGCTGGTCGCAGGTCAGCTCGCCGTGGTCGAGGTACTCGCGCTTGCCGGTGCGCAGCGCGTTCTCGATCTGGGGGCGGAGGTGCTCGTAGTGCTGGTTCGCCTCGCCGTCCCAGCTCAGCAGGGTCGCCTCGGCATCGACCACGCCCACCGCCACGCAGGCGAGCAGCTCCCGCAGGTGCGGCGCTGCCTTGTCGGCGGACTCCTGGGTCAGCCCCTGCCGCAGGTAGGGTGCGGCGTTGGTGACCCGGTGCAGCGCCTTGAGGGTGGCGTCCTCGACGGAGGTGCTGACCCGGCGCGCACGGCACAGCATGACGAACATCCCGAGCACGGCGAGCGCGGCGAACGTGGTCAGCACCGTTCGCTCTGTCAACAGCTCCGGCACAACATCAATCTTCAAGGTCACCACTACCGGAATCAAGGCGACTACGCTCAGTGCCCCGGATCCGTCGGTGAGCGGTGGTCGATCTTCCATTCAGCGGAATTTCGGTTGCTATCGCAAGCACAGCGATCCTGTGCACAACTCCGCGAGTTGTCCACACCGACTGTGGACAACTACTTCAGCAACCGCGACAACCTGCGGTCCGCCAGCGCCTTGCCCCCGGTCTGGCAGGTGGGGCAGTACTGCAGGGACCGGTCCGCGTACGACACCTCGCGGACCGCGTCGCCGCACACCGGGCACGGCAGTCCGGTGCGGCCGTGCACCCGCAGTCCCGAGCGCTTCTCCGCCTTGAGCCGCGCGGCGTCCTGGTGCACCGAGCGCTCCACGGCGTCCAGCAGGACCTCCCGGATGCAGCCGTGCAGGCGCCCGGTCGTCGCGGCGTCGAGCCGACCGGCGGTGGCGAAGGGCGAGAGCTTCGCCGCGTGCAGGATCTCGTCGGAGTAGGCGTTGCCGATCCCGGCGATCGCCGACTGGTCGGTGAGCAGCGTCTTCAACCGCTCGGTGCGCCCGGCGAGGATCCCGGCCAGCTCCGCGGCGTCCAGCGACAGGGCGTCCGGGCCGAGCTTGGCGATGCCCGGCACCTCGGTCGGTTCGGAGACCACCCAGACCGCCAGCTTCTTCTGCGTGCCCGCCTCGGTGAGGTCGAAGCCCGGACCGCCGAGGTGCACGCGCAGCGCGATCGGCCCGCGGCCCGGTTTCGGCGGAGCGGGCGAGAGCTCGTCGGACCAGCGCAGCCACCCGGCACGGGCCAGGTGGCACACCAGGTGCAGGCCGTCGCAGTCCAGGTCCAGGTACTTGCCCCAGCGGCGCGCACCGGTCACGGCACGGCCGTGCAGCTCGGTCCACGGCGGAGCGGCCGTCTTGAGCACGCTCATCGACGCGACGTCGACGCGCACCACCGTCCGCCCCACCGCGTTCCGGCGGAGGTGTTCGGCCAGCGCCTCGACCTCGGGAAGTTCCGGCACCGCTCCAGTGTGCCAGCGGTCGGCGGCTACTCGACGGGTTGCAGCTCGCCGTTCATGTCGGGCTCGGCGTAGAGCTCGATGTGCCGCGCCACCTGCGCGATCTCCTGGCGCACGTTGACGACGCCGCGCACCACGCCGACCCAGGTCTCCGGCGGGTTCTCGTCCTGGTCGCCGGGCGTCGACGCGGTGATGGTCCACGGCCGCCGCAGGACCCAGCGGACCGGGAAGAACAGCACCGCCGCCACCAGCAGCAGGATCAGCCAGGACGGCACGATCACGGAGTCCGGCGTCCACACCACGAACACCACGAGGAGCAGCAGCAGGACACCGCCCATCAGGATCGCGGGCGCTGCACCACCGTTGACGTCGTGCTCGAACTCGTCCGCCGCGATCGGGTTGGACCACTCCAAGGTCGCCCTGATGCTCCAGTCACGGCCGTCGGAGCCCCGCACTCCCCGGTTCATCGTCGCCTCCCCGCCCACCCGGGCTGGTCGCTTCGGAATCTCTCAGCGCCCGGTGATCACCGAGCGTGAGGCCACCGTACCGCGCACGTCATGGGCCCAGCGGGTGAAACCGGGCCCCGACGGGTGTTCATTGTCGATCACGGATCCGCGGCGGCCAACCCCTCGTCGGGTGGTCACACTCGGCGCAGGCAGTGGCGTCCCGCCGCCGGCGCGCCCGTCGACGCCCGCAGGTACGCCTGGCGCAGCCCGCGGCGGGCGCGGTGCGCCAGGACCGCGGTCGCGTTCGGGGTGAGGCCGAGCTGCCCGGCGATCGTCGACGGGCGGTGGCCCTCCACCTCCGTCCGCCACAGCACCTCGCGCCAGCGCGCGGGCAGCAGGTGGAAGGCGCGGGCGAGCAGTTCGCTCTCGGCCAGCGCGGCCTGGTGGTCCCGCTGGCCCGGCACGCGCTCCCCCAGTTCGTCGGTGTTCATCGGCTCGTCGCGCCGGGCTGCGCACCATTCCGCGACGACCCTCCGCACCACCGTCAACAGGTAGGTGCGGACCGTGTCCTTGGGGCCGTGACCAGCACGGACAGCACGCAGGACGCGCAGGAAGACCTCCGCCACCACGTCGTCGGCATCGATGCCCTGCCGCGGCATCCCCGCCGCGAACCGGCGCACCGCGGGCGCGTGCCGCCGGTACAGGACCTCGTAGGCGCCGTCGTCACCGGCCCGCAACCGCGCGAGCAGTGCGCCGTCCGTGGTGCTCTCGTCGTTGCCCATCGTTCTCCCCCCGACTCGGCGGACACCGGGCATATCGCCCGGGGACCGGAAATCGATACCTTGGGTGTCCTGGTGGTGGCGGTGCGTCACGGGAGGTCGTGCTGTGGAGATCGAGGAAGCGCTTGAGTACGTCGAGCGGAACCACCGCGCCGTGCTCAGCACGCTGCGCCGGGACGGCACCCCGCAGCTGACGCCGGTGCTCGTCACCGGCGACGGCGCGGGCCACGCGGTGGTCAGCACGACCGCCGGCTCGGCCAAGGTCGGCAACCTGCGCCGGGACCCGCGCGCCTGGCTGTGCGTGCTGCCGGACCAGTTCTTCGGGCGGTGGATCCAGGTGGCGGCCGACGTGGACGTCGTGGAGCTGCCGGACGCCATGCCGCTGCTGGAGGACTACTACCGCCGCATCTCCGGCGAGCACGAGGACTGGGACGCGTACCGCCGGGCCATGCGCGAGGAGCACCGGGTGGCGCTGCTGCTGCGGCCGACCCGCGCGGTCGCCTCCCCGTCGGGGTAGACCCCCCTTGCGGAGGCGCCCCCGGGCATGGGTTAGAGTGTTCTCAACAGCTCGACGGGGAAACCCCTCCGGCCAGAGCACTGAACATGCGGATGTAGCGCAGCTGGTAGCGCATCACCTTGCCAAGGTGAGGGTCGCGGGTTCGAATCCCGTCATCCGCTCCGAGAAGCCTGGTTCGCGAAAGCGGACCGGGCTTTTTCACGCGCTGCCCCGCTCCGCCCGCGGCGTTCACACCCACCAGGCGCAACCGCTGCCCCGAACGGCACCGAGGTCTGGACCAATGCGCCGCACTTTTTACCACCGGCGTTGGCCGGAACGGAGCTGTTTCCCAGCGGTTTTCCGCGCGTAGCTTGCTGGCTCCGGCGAAAACGAAAGGAGCGCCGATGTTCTCCCGACGAACGAAACGCGGACTCGGCATCGCCGTGTTCGGCCTCGTCCCCCTCGCCGTTCCGATGCTGGCCTCCGGCGTCGCCCAGGGCCACGGGTGGGTGCAGAGCCCGCCCAGCAGGCAGGACGCCTGCGCGACCGGAGCCGTCAAGGACTGCGGTGCGATCCAGTACGAGCCGCAGAGCGTCGAAGGCCCGAAGGGCTTCCCGCAGGCCGGTCCGGCCGACGGGCACATCTGCTCGGCGGGTCACGAACCGTTCCAGGCGCTCGACGACCCGTCGAAGCAGTGGCCCGCGACGAAGGTCCAGGCCGGCCAGGACTTCCAGTTCACCTGGAAGATCACCGCCGCGCACAGCACCACGTCGTTCCGCTACTTCGTGACCAAGGACGGCTACGACCCGTCCAAGCCGCTGACCCGCGACCAGCTCGAACCCGCGCCGTTCCTGCAGGACGACCTGGGTGGCAAGCAGCCGCCGTCGACCTACACGACCAGCGGCAAGCTGCCCGCGGGCAAGTCCGGCCGCCACCTGGTCCTGGGCGTGTGGGACATCGCGGACACCGGCAACGCCTTCTACGCCTGCTCGGACGTCGATTTCGGCTGACGAGCGGGAGGACCGGGCGGCCCGTCGACCCCCGACGGCGGACCGCCCGGTCCCGTCTCCGGGGAGGTGTTCCGGCGGTCCCGCGGCTACCGTCGCGCCATGGACGTCAAGCGGGAACTGGACCGGGGTCTGGACCTCTTCGGCGACGTGGTGCGGCTGGTGGGGCCGGACCAGTGGGACGCCGCCACGCCGTGCGCGGCGTGGAACGCGCGGCAGCTGACCGGCCACGTCGTCGACGTGATGCACATGGCCGTCGACGTGCTGCGCGGCGGGCAGCTGAACCCGCCTTCCGAGGCGACGGAGAGCGCCGACCCGCTGAGCGCGTGGGAGGACGCGGCGTCCGGGGTGCGCGGCGCGCTGGAGGGAGCCGACCTCGACGCGGTGCGGGAGACACCGCTGGGCGCGCAGCCCGTGTCGTTCTCGCTGACCTTCCCGGCGGTGGACCTGTACGTGCACGCCTGGGACCTGGGCAGGGCCATCGGCAGGTCGGTGCACCTGCCCGACGACGCGGTGTCGTGGATCGACGGGTTCCTGCGCCGGATGCCACCCGACCGGCTTCGCGGCCCCCGCACCTTCGGTCCGGAACGCCCCGCCCCCGCCGACGCCGACCCCACGACGGCGCTCATGGCGTTCCTCGGCCGCGCCGTCTGACGCCGCCAGATCGACTGTTTGCGCTGGTCAGGCGGGTTGATCCGACCTACCATGGGACGTGGCGGCAAGGCCGCCACGGGGCGTCCCACCTCCGGTCGGGGGAGATGGGGCGCCTCCCTTCGTGCGCGGGGATCGGCTCGCGGTTCTCGCCGCGCGGACGGCGACAGACCTGACCAGGTGCGTCCCGGTCTTGCCGAACATCCGGCCCTGCCGCGATCGCCAGTCGCCGCGACCCGGCGGATCCTGCCACCGGAGATGGTGTCCGGACCTCGCGAACGGGGAATCCAGGTGCTCGCAGCCGAGGTCCGGCACCCGTGCCGACGGGGGTACCTCGGTGGCGTTCAACAGTGCCCGCTTGTGGTGAAAGAGCCTCCGACCGGCGCGCATCCGCCCCGGTGTTGGCCGATGCTGGACAGCGGCTTCTGAAGGCCAGGAGCACGAGACAGGTGGGAGTCTCCAATGCCGCTGGACATGATGATCGACGGGCAGCACGAGACCGCGGCCGACGAATTCGACCTGGACATGCGCGTGGTCGCAGACCACGAGCAGGCACCGCAGGCGAAGACGATCATTTCCATTCTCTGCTCCCAGGTGCAGTGCGGCTGACGCACGCGCGAAGAAGCTTGGACTTCGCATGGAAGTCCTCGCCGAGAATGACGGGGTGGGTGCTCAGGCACCCACCCCGTCGCATGTGCGCGGCGAAATTCCGGTGCTTCGCCGCCGTCGTTGACCTACCGTGCTCGCTCGTGTTGAGCGAACGCGACTGGGAGCTGGTGCAGCACGCGACGGAACTCGCGGCGGAGCTCGGGGATGACGACGACCACTCGGTGGTCGCGGCGGCGTACGACGCGGACGGCGAGATCGTCACCGGGATCAACGCCTACCACTTCACCGGAGGGCCGTGCGCCGAGCTCGTGCTCCTCGGACAGGCCGCGCGCAAGCGCGTTCCGGTGCGGTTGACGACGATCGTGGCCGTTCTCGAACGAACCGGGGGCGTGATCCCGCCGTGCGGCCGGTGCCGCCAGGTCCTCTTCGACTACCACGCCGACACGCGGGTCGTGGTGCGCGGGAAGAACGGCCTGGAATCCGTTGGGATCGCCGAACTCCTGCCGTTCCCGTACGACTGGCGGGCCTACGAGCCGGACGCGCCTGCGCCCGCCCTCCACATGCACGACGCCTACCTCGACGCGGTCCGCAGCGGCGCCAAGCGCACCACCATCCGGGTGCACGACCCCGTCTCGCCCGGCCCGCTGCGCCTGGTCTTCGAGCACGCCGACGCCGACCCCACCACCCTCGACGCCACCGCCACCGAGGTGACGTCGAAGCGGGTGCGCGAACTGACCGACGAGGACGCCCACCTGGACGGCTTCGCCGACCGGTCCGCGCTGCTCGACGCGCTGTCGTTCCACTACCCCGGCATCAGCCCGTCGACGCTCGTGGACGTCGTGCACTTCGACACCGCGGGTTAGCCGTCAGCCTTCGGTCTCGATCCCCAACCCGACCGGGCACGCGACTCCGGTGCCCGCGATGCCGCAGTAGCCGTGCGGGTTCTTGGACTCGGAGAGGTACTGCTGGTGGTGGGTCTCGGCGTAGTAGAAGTGCGCGAGCGGGGCGATTTCCGTGGTGATCCGGCCGTGGCCGGTGGTGTCGAGGGCTGCCTGGTAGGCGTCGCGGGATGCCTCGGCCTCGGCGCGCTGGCGGTCGTCGGTGTAATAGATGGCCGAGCGGTACTGCGTGCCGATGTCGTTGCCCTGGCGCATGCCCTGGGTGGGGTCGTGGTTCTCCCAGAAGACCTTCAGCAGTTCGGAGTAGCTGATCACCGCCGGGTCGAAGACGACCAGGACCACCTCGGCGTGGCCGGTGCGTCCGGTGCAGACCTCCTCGTAGCTGGGGTTCGGCGTGTGGCCGCCCGCGTAGCCGACCGCCGTCGTCCAGACGCCCTCGGTCTGCCAGAACAGGCGCTCCGCGCCCCAGAAGCAGCCCATGCCGACCACCGCCGTCGCCAGGCCCTCCGGGAAGGGCGGCACGATGCGGCGGTCCGGGAAGACCGCGTGCCACTCCTCCACCGGCATCGGCGTGGACCGGCCGGGCAGCGCCTCGGCGGCGTCGATCTTCCGGGTCTTGTCACCGAAGAGAGCCATACCCGCGAGGGTACGCCCGCCTCAACGCGGTTCCTGCCGTCTGGGAAGCGGTCTGCGCAGCACCGGCCGGGTCTCCTCCTCCGGCGTCGGTGCGGGGACCTCGGGACGTGCGTGCCTGCCGCCGGTCCGGCGCGGTGGGGGTGCCGGGCGCGGGGGTGCGCCGAGGTCGCCGGAGAGCCGCTTGGTCAGGGCGGAGTCCTCCAGCGACGCGGCCCGCCGCACCGGGCGCACGCCGTTCGGGGCGGGGCGGTCGCGGACGGTGGGGGCGTCGGGCGGCGGGACGTCGCGAGCGGGCGGCGGTGGGTCGGGTTCGGGAGGATCCGGTTCGGGTTCGGGGAGCTCGTCGGGCTCGTCGCGCGCCGGGGCGACGTAGTGGCGCAGGCGCATGGTGGGTTCCTCGATGAAGCGCCACGACAGCGTTCCGGCGAGGTAGGCCAGCGGCGCCGCGCAGACCAGCATCGTCCACTGGTCGCGGACCCCGGCCATCGCCAGGAGCTGTTGGATCGGGAAACCCCAGACGTAGACGCCGTAACTGCCGTTGACCCACACCCCGGGCACGGTCAGCCGGGCGGGCCAGAAGTGCCCGACGACGATCACGGCGTAGCTGACCGCGAACCGCATGAGGAACGCCCCGGCAACGCTGTTCGGCATCAGGAACAGCACCGCCAGGCCGGCGGCCGCGGCCAGCGGCGACAGCGGGATCCGGTACAGGTTGAGCACCACGCCGAAGCCGAACGCCACCAGGAACGCCACCAGCGACTCGACGGGGACGCTGAGGAACGACCCCGCCGACTCGGCGCCCGGGATCTGGTCCAGGTACCGGTCCCAGATCACCAGCCCGACCAGGGCGAGCACCACGAGCCAGCGGGACCGCTGCCTGGCCGCGCCCAGGAGCAGCAGCACGTACAGGCCGCCGTAGGCGAGCAGCTCCATCGGGAGTGTCCACAGTGACCCGTTGACCGCGTTCGGCCACGGGTTGTGCGTGAACACGCCCGGCAGTTCGTGCTTGAGCGTCAGCAGGCCCGCGTTGTTGACGATGTAGCCCCAGGTGCCGTGCGCCGCGAAGTACTCGCCGGCCGGCAACGTCGTGATCAGGGGACCGACGATCAGCGCCATGCCGACCGACACCGTGAGCATCGGCGGCCACAACCGGAGCACGCGCTTGGCCGCGAACCGCGCGGGATGCGGGTCGCGGACCCAGCTCTCGGTGATCTGGAAACCGCTCATGGCGAAGAAACCCATGAGCACGCCCTCGTCCGGGCGCAGCGCCCAGTCCCTGGAGAACAGCTCGCCGGTGCCCGCCAGCGGGGAGCTGTGCCCGTAGATGACCAGGAGCGCTCCGACCATCCGGATCCAGGCGAAACCGTGGTGCGGCTTGGCGAACCACTCCGGGTGGGAGTGGACGACCCGCGCGTCAGCCACCCAGATCACCCCACCAACCCGTCGACCGACCGCCGCCCGTCGGGGCGGCACCACACCCTCCCGTCACCCGCCCCCGAGGAGGCGCTGCCGCGCCGCCGCGTCGACGAGAACAACGCGGCGTAGCCTATCTCGGCGCATCCGGGTCGTGGGCCCGTTGCCGCACGCTCCGATCGTTACCCGGCCGCCGCATCCGCTGCTCCGCGCGGGGTGCCAGAATGGCTGACGATCGCAGTGGGTGCGGAAATTCCTTCCGGGAAAGGGCGCAATCCGGTGACCTGGCAAGACGAGCTGCAACATCTCGACGCCGAGCTCGCGGCGGGGCGCATCTCCGCCGAGGAGTACCGCCAGCGGCGAGACGCCGTGCTCGGCCGGTCGCAGAACGGCCCGTCCTCCGGCGGTTTCCCGCAGCAGGGACCGTCTTCCGGTGGCTTTCCGCAGCAGGGACCGTCTTCCGGTGGTTTCCCGCAGCAGGGACCGTCTTCCGGTGGCTTTCCGCAGCAGGGACCGTCTTCCGGTGGTTTCCCGCAGCAGGGACCGTCCTCCGGTGGTTTCCCGCAGCAGAGCGCGCCCGAGGCCGCGCAGCCGCAACAACAGCCGAACCCGTTCCCACCCGCGTTCAGCTGGGGCGACGCCGCGCAGGCCGGGCAGCAGCAGGGCGGCTCGGAGGACGCGACGCAGGTCGTGCCCAAACCGGTGCAGCAGGGCGGGGATTCCGAGTCCACGCAGGTCGTCAACGTTCCGCCGCCGCCCCCGGCGTGGGGTCCTCCGCCGCAGCCCTGGGGGCCGCAGCAGGGGTGGAACGTGGCGGGCAACGTCGGAACGCCGTGGGGCGACGCCGAACTGCCGCACACCACCGATCCCGGCGGGCCGGACTGGATGCGGCAGGGCCCGGAAGTGTTCGAAGCAGCGGGCAAACCCGGCAAGGGCAAGCTGATCGCCGGACTCTCGATCGGGGCTGTCCTGGTCGTCGTGCTGGCCGTCGCGGTGGTCTTCTACGTCACCTCGTCCGGCGACTCCACCTCGTCCCAGGCCCAGCCCTCCACCGGCCAGCGCCCGTCCGCGACGCAGCCGCCGACGCGCACGCTGCCCACTCCTCCCCCGGCGAACCCGCAACCGCCCGCGAACTCGCAGGAGGTGCTGGTCCCGGTGGCCGGTCCGCCGCACCCCTGGAACGGCGCGCTCGACGTGCCCGGCCTGCAGGGCGCCAAGGCCGGACTGCTGCAACCGCGTCCGGTGCTGGACTTCGCGCTCCAGAACGGACTGGTCGACGGCTGGTTCACCGGCACGGACGGGGCGACGCCGCGGGTCACGATGCTCGCGCTGCACATGCCGGACGGCAACGGCGCCTACAACCTGGCGCAGGAGTACCTCAAGGCGCAGCAAGGGCTTTCCGACGAGGACGCGCTGTCGTACCAGGGCGTGAAGGTGGTGTCCGCGGGCGGCACGTTCCGGACCGCCTACGTCGTGCACTCCTGGGCGGTGATCATCGACGTCAGTGGGCCGGGCGAGCAGAAGCAGGTCGCGCGGGACGCCTTCAAGTCGCTGCTCGACCAGCAGCTCGCCCACATGCCCCCGACCGTCCGGAAGTGACCCGCCTGCGGCTGCCGGGAGCGACCGCGCGGATCAGCCGAGCAGGTCGCGGAGCGCGGCTCGGGAGACGTCGGGGCCGAACTGGGCGGCGACACCCGCCTTGCCCGCCTCGGAGAGCTTGCGCCAGGTGCCGTCGTCGGTGAGCAGCTGCACGACCGCGTCGGCCAGCCCCGGTGCGTCATCGGCGACCAGGACCTCCTGGCCGTCGGTGAGGTGCATGCCCTCGACGGCGACGGACGTGCCGACCACCGGGACGCCGATGGCGAGGCTCTCCCCGACCTTGCCCTTGACCCCGGCACCGAAGCGCAGCGGGGCGAGGGTGACGCGGCTGCGCGCGTACATCGGCTCCACGTCGGGCACCCAGCCGTGCACCTCGACGCCCGGGCCGGCCAGCTCCCGGACCTGGTCGGTGGGGTTGCTGCCGACGACGTGCAGGACCGCGTCCGGGCACCGCTCGCGGACCAGCGGCATGATCTCGCGGGCCGCCCACCTCGCGGCGTCGACGTTCGGCGGGTGGTCGAAGCTGCCGACGAACAGCACGTCCCGGCGGCCCTCCAACCGAGCCGGGCTCCAGTCCACCTCGTGCACGTTGGACAGGACCCGGACGTCGGCCTCGGGCACCAGTTCGCGCAGCAGCCGCTGCTCGGCCTCGGACACCACGAGCGTGATGTCGCAGGCCCGCGCCAAGCCGAGTTCCAGCTGGCGGGAGGCGAACGCCTTGCGGCGCAACCCGTCCGCCGCCGCGTCGCCCTGCTGCTCGGCGAGCTCGGCCTGCCGTTCCAGGCGCAGGAAGTGCACGTCGACGGTGTCGTAGACGACGGTCGCCTGCGGGGCTCGGGTGCGCAGCTCCTCCAGCAGGCTCCACGCCACCTGGGGGCGGGACAGCAGTGCCAGCGAGATCTCCGAACCGGCCTCGTGCAGGAACGCCTGCTGGAGCTCCGGCGCGGGCAGCACGGTCACGCCGAGCTGCTGCAGTTCGGCGGTGTAGGGCTGCAACGCGGCGTGGTTGCCGGGGAAGAACACCACGCGGCAGCCGAGTTCGACGAACTGCCGCAGCACGCGGCGGATCCGCACCGAACCGGAGTCGAAGTCCGGCCGGGGCACCTGGTGGTCCTTGACCAGCACGATCGGCCCGTGGTGGCCGCGAGTGCCGCGGTGCCGGGCGAGCCACAGGTTGCGCGGTGACGCCTCCGGCAGGTGCTCGGCGGCCAGCGTCTCGGCCCACTTCTCCGCGAAGGCCCGGCGGTTGAGATCCTGGTGCCGCTTGACGCCGGTGCCGAGGTCGGTGCCGTTCGACACGCCCTCGTGGTGCACGACGACGGCGTTCGGCTGCACCACGGTGCGGTACCCGGCGGCGCGGACGGCGAACGCCAGGTCGGTGTCCTCGTAGTAGGCCGGCGCGAACCGCTGGTCGAACCCGCCGACCTGCCGGAACACGTCGGTGCGGACCAGGATCGCGGCGCCGGAGCAGTAGTCGACGTCGCGCAGCACGTTGAACTCGGCGCCGTTCGGGTCGGTGCCGCGGCCGTAGTTCCACCCGCTGCCGTCGGACCAGACGATGCCGCCGCACTCCTGCAGGCGGCCGTCCGGGTACACCAGCTTGGCGCCCACCAGGCCGATCCGTTCGTCCGAGCGCGCGGTGTCGACCAGGACGTCCAGCCAGGACTCGGTGACCTCGGCGTCGTTGTTCAGGAAGAACAGGTAGTCGCCGCGGGCGTGTTCGGCGCCGAGGTTGCAGGCGCCGACGAAACCGAGGTTGCGCTCGGCGCGGACCAGCCGGACCCCCTCGCAGGCGGCGAGCTTGGCGGCGCTGTCGTCGGGTGAGGCGTCGTCGACGACGATCACCTCGAACGGCACGGACACCACGTGGCCGCCGAGGAAGCGCAGGCACTGCCTGGTGTAGGCCCACTTGCCGTGCACCGGGATGATCACGCTGACCAGCGGTTTCTCGCTGCGCGGCACGGGGAGCGGACTGGTGTCGGGGGTCTCGGTGCGCGGCGGGAGGGCGCCGGGCCGTCGGCCGAGGGCGATCTCGTAGACGTCGCGCCGGGTGGTGCCGCGCGGGGCGACGCGCTCCACGACGCGGCGGTACTTGGTCACCGCCCGTTGCACCAGCGCGGAGTTCTGCTCCGCCAGCTCCGCGTTGCGCTCGGCGAGCTCGGCGGCCTGCTGCTCCGCGTCGGCGACGCGGCGCTCCAGGCGGGCGACGGTGTCGCGCAGCCACTCGATGCGCGCCGCGTCGCGCTCCGCGCGCTGCTGCGCGTCGTGCAGTTCGCCCCCGAGGCGGTCCAGTTCGGCGCGCAGCCGGGCCTGTTCGCGGACGCCTTCGTCGGCGCGTTCCTCCTGCTGCCTGCGCAGGTCCTCCAGCCGCGCGATGCTGGCCTTGAGCTCCTCGGCCTCGCGCCGTCCGCGCTGGTAGAGCTCGTTGAGACGGGCGACGTCGGCGACCGCGGAGTCGCGCTGCTCGATGATCGGGGCGACGTCGCCGCCGCGCTGGGCGAGGGTGAGCTCGGCGTCGACGAGCAGCGCCGCCGCGGGCAGTTGCGGCAGCTGGCGGTCGGAGGCGAAGCCGAGCACGTAGGTGTGCGGGACGCCCGGGCTCACACCCCAGCTGTCGCCGGCGCGGCGCAGGGTGGCCAGCCGGACGCCCTCGATGGCGGTGTCCGGGTCCCCGGGGTCGGCGGGCGTCATGAGCGAGCCGACGGCCACGTTCTGCTTCAGCAGCGCGACGTGCCGGAACGAGCCCTCCAGCAGCGATTCGAACTGCCGGGCGCTGAGTTCCTTGACGTGGTACGGGTTGTCGTTGCCGTGCTCGTGCGTGTAGACGGTGGTGTCCGGGGTGCTGACCAGCACGAGCCCGCCCTGGGCGAGGCGGGAGCGGACCAGCCGCAGCACCGCGTCGTGGTCCTCGACGTGTTCGATGGCCTCGAAGCAGACGATCACGTCGAAGGGCTTGGCGTCGGCCAGCAGGTCGGGGTCGGTGATCGAGCCGACGTGGAACTCGACGTCCGGGTAGTTGCGGCTGGCGTGCTCGACGGCGTCCGGGTCGATGTCCACCCCGACGACCTCGGCGGCCTCGGTGGCCAGCAGGGCGGCGCCGTACCCCTCGCCGGAGGCCAGGTCGAGCACCCGCTTGCCGCGCGCGAAGCGGGCGGCCAGGGCGTACCGGTGGTAGTGCTCGTAGATCACCTGGACGTCATCGGTCCAGGGCACGCAGCGTTCACCGGTCCAGTCGATCAGCCGTTCGTTCATCGCCTGCCCCTCGTGCGGCCCGCGGCGGGAAGTCCGTGAGCAGGCTAGCGCCCGGCCGACCGCGGCCGGTGGGGACTGCACCGAACGCGATGCGGGGATGAAAAACCTCTCATCGGGGATTCATGCCCCGGATCGGCGACCGGGGTTAAGAGTGGAGGGCATGAAGTCGGTCCCGAAAACGGTGCTGCTGCTGGCCGCGCTCGCCCTGCCCATCGCCGCGGTGCTGGTCAGCTACGCCGTCACCGACGGCCCCCGGACCCCGGACGTGCCGGACAAGGTGGAGGTGGGCAGCAAGCCGGGGCCGCCGCCCGCCGCGGTGTCCAAGTCCACCGGCGAACTGCCGCCGCCCACGCCGGACGATGACGACGATGACGACTGAGCGGCGGCGGCGCACCGGCACCCGCGTCCCGGCCCGCGTGCAGATCATGGGCTGGATGCTGTTGCTGCTGACCGTGGTGCTGCTGGCGGTGATCCTGATCGTGCGGCAGTTCCTGCACGACGACGTCGCCTCCCAGGCGAACACCGCGCTGGAGCAGGAGTCGCGGGAGTTCGCGGCGTTCGCCGAGCGCGGTCGCGACCCGGCCTCCGGGCAGCGGATCAACGCCCCTGAGCAGCTGTTCCGGGCGTACCTGTCGCAGCAGTACCCGGCCTCGGACGGTGCGCTGATCGGGGTGTGGTCGACGCCCGCCGGGCTGCGCTCGCTGTCCCAGGAGCAGGACGACGACATCGGGAAGATCGTGCGCGATCGTGCGCTGATCTCGCGGATCGTCGCCTCGCACGACCACTCCGGCACGATCGCGACCGCCGCCGGTCCGATGCTCTGGAGCAAGGTGGAGGCCGACGGGCCGCACGACGCGAAGTCGTGGTTCATCAGCACCCACTTCACCGAGGACGCCCGGGAGGCGGCGGACCAGACGGTCCGGACGCTGGTGCTGGTCAGCGGCATCGGACTGGTGCTGGCGGCGGTGTCGTCGTGGGTGGTGGCGGGCCTGATCCTCGCGCCGGTGCGCACGGTGCGGCAGGCCGCCGCCGAGATCAGCGAGCACGACCTGACCCGCCGCATCCCGGTCCAGGGCCGCGACGACATCGCGGCATTGGCCGACCAGTTCAACGCGATGCTCGACCGGCTGGAGGACGCCTTCCGGACCCAGCGCCGGTTCGTCGACGACGCCAGCCACGAGCTGCGCACGCCGATCACGATCGTGCGCGGGCACCTCGAACTGCTCGGGGACGACCCGGCCGAGCGCGAGGAGGTGGTGCGGCTGTGCACCGACGAGCTGGACCGGATGACCCGGATCGTCGAGGACCTGCTGGTGCTGGCCAAGGCCGACCGGCCGGACTTCGTCTCCCCGGCCGCGGTCTCGCTGGCCGAGCTGACCAGCGACATCGAGGCCAAGACGCGGGCGCTGGCCGACCGGCGGTGGCTGCTGGAGGGCATCGGCGAGGGTGACGTGGTGCTCGACGAGCAGCGCGTCACGCAGGCGATGGTGCAGTTGGCGCAGAACGCCGTGCAGCACACCGAACCGGGCTCGGAGATCCGCATCGGGTCGGCGCTGCGCGACGGCACCGTGTCGCTGTGGGTGACCGACCGGGGGCCCGGCATCGATCCGTCCGAAGTGGACGACATCTTCGAGCGCTTCGCGCACGGCAGCACGCACGGCAAGGGCGGTGCCGGGCTCGGCCTGGCGATCGTCAAGGCCATCGCGGACGCGCACCACGGGCGGGTGTTCGTGCGGTCCAGCCCGGGCGCGGGAGCCACCTTCGGGCTGGAACTCCCGACCGCCGCCCCGCACGGGGACACCGCGCGCCACGGCCCCGGGCGGCTGGCGTCCCGAGAGCCGCACGACCCATCGGAGGAGACCCAGGCATGAGCAAGATCCTGATCGTGGAGGACGAGGCCCGGATCGCGGCGTTCATCGAGAAGGGACTGCGCGCCAACGGCTTCACCACCACGGTCGTCGGCGACGGGGACGCGGCGCTGGACTTCCTGCTCACCGGGGACTTCGACCTGGTCGTGCTCGACCTCGGACTGCCCGGCAAGGACGGCTTCGCGGTGCTGCGGGCGTTGCGCGCGCAGCACGTGACGACCCCGGTGATCATCCTGACCGCGCGGGACTCGGTGCACGACACGGTCGCCGGCCTGGAGGGCGGCGCCGACGACTACATGACCAAGCCGTTCCGCTTCGAGGAGCTGCTCGCCCGGGTGCGGCTGCGGCTGCGTTCCGCCGACCGCGCCCCGGAGGTCACCGTGCTGCGCGACGGCGACCTGTCGTTGGACCTGCGCACCCGGCGCGCGCAGGTGCCCGACGCGACGGTGGACCTGACGGCCCGGGAGTTCGCCATGCTGGAGCTGTTCCTGCGGCACGCCGGGCAGGTGCTGTCCCGCGAGCAGATCCTCTCCCACGTGTGGGGCTACGACTTCGACCCGGGCTCGAACGTCGTCGACGTCTACGTCCGTGCGCTGCGCCGCAAGATCGGCGCTGAGCGGATCACGACCGTCCGCGGCATGGGCTACCGGCTCGGGGCGTGACGTGCGGGCCCGCTTCCGACCGGGTGAGCGGTGTCACGCACGATGAGCCCGGAGGCGGGCAGTAGGCTGAACGCGTGAACTCGCACTGGCACCGCGTCCTTCCGCCCCCGTCCGCCTGACGGGCGGCGGATCTTCCGCGCAGCTTTCGGCGGCGGCACCCCCGCGTTCTCGCGAGGTGGGTGCGGCCGCCGCGGCGTGCTGAGGCGGTTCGCGCCCGTTCGAGGGTTCCCACTGGTTCTCGGACGGAAGAGTTCACCTTGTCTGTGCTGGAGAAAACCTCGTCGTTGCGCGGCTTCGCCGCGGGGCCGCTGCCGGTGCTGCTGGCCGCCGCGTTGTGGGGCACCACCGGGACCGCCGCGACGTTCGCGCCCCGGGCTGCCGGGGCGCTGTCGATCGGCGCCGCCACCATGGGGCTGGGCGGGCTGCTGCTGTTCGCGCTCGCCGGCCGGTCGGCGTGGCGGGTGCTGCGCACCGCTCCGGTCGGGATGTTCGCCTGCGGTGCCGCCTCGGTCGTGGTGTACCCGCTGTCGTTCTACTCGTCGATGTCGGCGGCCGGGGTCGCCGTGGGGACGGTGGTGACGCTGGGTTCCGCGCCCGTGTTCGCCGCGCTGGCCGAGCGGGTGCTCGACGGCGTACCGCTCGACCGGCGGTGGGCGGTCGCCGCCGCGGTCTCCATCCTCGGCGGATTCCTGCTGGTCACCGGCCAGAAACCGGTCGACGGCGGGAACGGTGCGGTGGTCGGCGCGCTGCTCGGGCTGCTCGCCGGCGCCGCCTACGTCGGCTATTCCTGGGTGGCCGGTCGGCTGATGCGGGACGGCCACGGGTCGCGCGCCGTGATGGGGGCGGTGTTCGGAGCCGGGGCGCTCGGCCTGCTGCCGGTGCTGCTGGTCACCGGCGGTCCGCTGCTCGGGTCGCCGTCCGGGCTGGTGGTGGCCGGTTACCTCGCGGTGGTCCCGATGGGCTTGGCGTACGTGCTGTTCGGCACGGGTCTGCGGCGCACCCCGGCCAGCGTCGCGACGACGTTGAGCCTGCTGGAACCGGTGGTGGCGGCGCTGCTCAGCGTCCTCGTCGTCGGTGAACGGCTGGGGCCGCAGGCGTGGTGCGGCGTCGCGCTCGTCGGAGCGGGGCTCGTGCTGGTCGCGCTGCGCCGCTGAGCACCTGTGCACAACTGTGGACAACTTTATCCACAGCTGTGCACAACTCCGCCCGGCGCACGCCGTTTTCCCAGCTCATCCACTTGTGGACAGAGTTGTCCACAAGCTGTGGAGAACCCTCGATCGAGGGAGTGTGCAAAACGGATGAAACCTCTTTAATGGAGGGTTCACATCCGCCTCAGCGGCGCCCGGGAACGTGGGAGCCACGAGGCACCAGAAGACCCGCTGGAGCCGACCAGCCGACGCCGACCCCAACGGAGGACCCGATGTCGAGCACCGCGACCGCTCGCACCGACCTGATCCCGGTCGAGGTCACCGGACCGCACGGACGCCCGGTGCGCGCCGAGATCGGGATCGCCGGGACGACCGCGTTCGTCGAAACCGCTGCGCTGAACGGCGACGGCGACGCGCCCGACCCGGCGCACGCCACGAGCCGCGGGGTCGGTGAGCTGATCACCGCCGCGTTGAACCGCGACGTCGAGCGGGTCGTCGTGGGTGCCGACGAGTCGACGGCCTGCGACGGCGGACTGGGCGCGCTGCGCGCGCTCGGCCTGCGCGTGCAGGACGCCTCGGGCGCGCTCCTGGAGGACACCGCCGACCTCGGCCGGGCTCGGCGGTTGGACGACGGACACCTCGACCCGCGTCTGTCCGAAGTGGACCTCGTGGTGGAGGTCGACCCGGAGGCCGTGCTGTGCGGCCCGCGCGGCACGGCCCGCACCAGCGGCTCCGAGCACGTCGAACAGCTCGCCGCGGGCATGCAGATCTGGGCCGACCTGCTGCGCCGCCACAGCGGAACCAGGCTCACCGACCTGCCGGGCGGCGGCACCTCCGGCGGTCTGGCCGCCGGATTCGCCGCCGTCCTCGGCGCCCGCCTCGCGGCGGCCTGACCGCTGGGCGCCCGTCTGTCGAAATCGTCGTGCGCAGCGGGATTCCGCCGCGCACGACGTGTTCGAGGACGGGCTCTCAGCGGCCCGCGGCGTAGCCCTGGGCTCCGCGGGCGTTGGCGGCCGCGCGCAGCACGCCGGTCTCCGGGTCCCGGGAGACCGCCGAGAGGCGGCCCAGCGACCACGGTCCCGCGTCGAGCACGTCGTGGCCGCGCCGCCGCAGCTCGGCCAGGCGCTCCGCACCGAGGCGGGATTCGGCGACCAGGCGGCCGGGTTCCCAGGTGCGCGGGTAGAAGGAGCTCGGGAACGCGCCCGTGTGCCACGCGGGCGAGTCGATGGCCTCCTGCAGGTTGAGTCCACCGTGGACGTGGGCGAGCCAGAAGCACAGCTGCCACTGGTCCTGCTGGTCGCCGCCCGGCGTCCCGAACGCCAGCACCGGTTCGCCGCCGCGCAGCGCCAGCGACGGGCTCAGCGTGATGCGCGGGCGCTTGCCCGGGGCCAGCGAGTTGGGCAATCCCCCGTCCAGCCAGAACATCTGCGCCCTGCTGCCCAGGCAGAACCCGAGTTCCGGGATCGTCGGCGACGACTGGAGCCAGCCGCCCGACGGCGTCGCCGAGACCATGTTCCCCCAGCGGTCCACGACGTCCACGTGCACCGTGTCGCCCCGGCTCTCGCCGGTCGGCGCCACCGTGGGTTCGCCGACCCCGGCACCCTCGACCTGTCCCGACGCGCCGCGACCTTCGGCGACGTGGGCGGGCAGGTGGGCGGTGCGCCCGCCCGGCGATCCCGGCCGCAGCTGCCACGACGCCTGCTGCCCGACCAGGTCGCGGCGCTGCGCCGCGTAGTCGCGGGACAGCAGGTCGGCCAGCACCCGCGGATCGGCCGCGTCGCCGTAGAACGCCTCGCGGTCGGCGAACGCGAGCTTGGCCGCCTCCACCGCGACGTGCACGGTGTCCGCGTCGGCGATCCCGTCGACGTAGCGGACGCGGTCGGTGAGCCCCTCCAGGATGCGCAGTTGCTGCGCGAGCACCGGTCCCTGCGTCCAGATCCCGAACTTCGCCAGCGTCCAGCCGCCCGGCAGGTCGACCGCGAGCGCGTCCTCGTAGCCCGCCTCGAAGTCGGCCATGTCCTGCGCGGTGAGCACGCCGGCGTGGTCGCGCCCGGAGTTGTCCCGGTGCGGGGTGCGCACGAACTTGTCCACGGCCTCCGCGACGAAACCCCGGGACCAGGCGCGGCGCGCGGCGTCGAGCTGCGCCTCCCGGCCGGCACCGGCGGACTCTGCTTCGGTGAGCAGGCGTTCCCAGGTGTCGGCGAGCGCCGGGTTGCGGATCAGCTCGCCGGGGCGCGGCGCGGCGCCGCCGGTCAGCCACAGGTCGGCGGAGGTCGGCCAGTGCTCGGTGAACAGGTCGCGGACCGTGTCGATGGTGCTGGTGATGCGCTCGACGGCCGGGAAACCGCTGCGCGCGTAGCCGATCGCGTACCCGAGGACGTCGCGCAGCGACTTGGTGCCGTGGTCGCGCAGCAGCAGGAGCCAACCGTCCCACGCGCCCGGGACCGTGGTGGCGAGGAATCCGGTGCCGGGGACGAGGTCGAGGCCGAGATCATCGCGGTAGTGCCGGATGGTCGCTCCGGCCGGAGCCGGGCCCTGCCCGCACAGGGCGCGCGGGCGGGGGTCCTCGGCGGTCGCGAACAGCGCCGGGACCTCCCCGCCGGGCCCGTTGAGGTGCGGTTCGACGACTTGCAGCACGAATCCGGCCGCGACCGCGGCGTCGAACGCGTTCCCGCCGTCCTCCAGCACCGCCATGCCCGCGGCGGAGGCGAGCCAGTGCGTGGAGGCGACCATCCCGTGAGTGCCTGCGAGTTCCGGACGAGTCGTGAACACCTCGACACCTTAGGTCTCGATCACCCCGTCGAGCGATACCCGAACCTGGCTGGCGAAGGAGCGCCGCCACCCGGAACGAGTTCCCTCATCCGGTCGGGCGGCCGACGCCGCGCCAGGTGAGCCCCGCCCGGCGGAGGACGTCGGGGTCCAGGTGGTTCCGGGTGTCGACGACCACCGGGCCGTCGAGGAGTTCGGCCAGCCGCGACCAGTCGAGGGTGCGGAACTCCGGCCACTCGGTCAGCAGCACCAGGGCCGCCGCGCCCTTCGCCGCCTGGTACGCGTCGTCGACCAGCACCACCTGCTCCGGCAGGTCGCGTTCGTCGCCGCGCAGGCCCGGGTCGAAGGCGACCAGCTCGGCTCCCCGCGCGGCCAGCAGGCGGGCGACCCGCAGGGCGGGCGAGTCGCGCAGGTCGTCGGTGCCCGCCTTGAACGTCAGGCCGAGCAGGCCCACCCGGGAACCGGCCAGCGAGCCGCCGCAGACCTCGACGACCTTGTCGACCATCCGCTCGCGCTGGCGCTCGTTGGACGTGATCGTGGCGCGCAGCAGCGGGAAGTCGAAGTCCACCGACTCCGCCGCCTGCAGCAGCGCCGCGGTGTCCTTCGGCAGGCAGGAACCGCCCCAGCCCGGCCCGGGTTGCAGGAACGACTGCCCGATGCGGCGGTCGAAGCCCATCCCCTCGGTGACGTCGGCGATGTCGGCGCCCAACCGCTCGCACAGCTCCGCGATCGCGTTGACGTACGACAGCTTCGTGGCCAGGAAGCAGTTCGCCGCGTACTTCACCATCTCCGCGCTGGCGGCGTCGGTGAGCACCGTCGGTGCGCCGAGCCGCGCGTACAGCGCGGCGACCCGCTCGGCGGCGTCCTGGGTGTCGGAGCCGACCACGATGCGGTCCGGGTTCAGGAAGTCGTGCACCGCCGAACCCTCGCGCAGGAACTCGGGATTGCTGACGACCGCGATGTCCGGGCGGTCCACCAGCTCGCGCAGCCGGGCGGCCGTGCCGACCGGCACCGTCGACTTCGTGACCAGCACGCACCCGTGCGGCAGCAGGTCCCGCACCTCGCGGGTCACCGCCTCGACCGCGGCCAGGTCCGCGCTGCCGTCCGCGCCCATCGGCGTCGGCACGCACAGGAAGACCACCTCGGCCTCGCGCACCGCCGACGCCGAACCCACCACGAACTCCAGGCGTCCGGCGGCGAGGCCCTCCCGCACCAGTTCCGGCAGGCCGGGTTCGCGGATCCGCACGTCCGCCTCGGACAGCCGCGCGACCTTGGCGGCGTCCAGGTCGCTGCACACGACGCGGTGTCCCAGCGAGGCCAGGCACGCGCCGGTGGTCAGGCCCACATAACCGGTACCGACGACCACGATCCGACGGGCGAACACCGTCCCACACCTCCGAATTTCCCCCTGACCTCGCCGAATCGTGGCACATCACCGTCTCGGGGGAAGCACTTTCGAGAAGTGTTCACCGGCCGTACTCCTCGGATGACGTGCCCGTGAACTGGCGTTTAGGCTCGGAAATCGTGGAACAGCGACGTCTCGGCGAGTCGGGTCTCGTGGTCAGCGCGGTCGGCCTCGGCTGCAACAACCTCGGAAGACCGGGCACCGCAACGGAATCCCTGGACGGTGCGCGGGAGGTGGTGGGCACCGCGCTCGACTCGGGCATCACCTTCTTCGACGTGGCCGACGTCTACGGTGCGCCGCGCGGCCGCAGCGAGGAACTGCTCGGGCAGGCGTTGGCCGGACGTCGCGAGCACGCGATCATCGCGACCAAGTTCGGCATGGACATGCAGGGCGGCAACGGGCCCGACTTCACCGCGCGCGGGTCGCGCCGGTACGTGCGCCGGGCCGTGGAGTCGTCGCTGCGCAGGCTCGGAACCGACTGGATCGACCTGTACCAGCTGCACCGACCGGACCCGCTGACGCCGATCGAGGAGACCCTGTCGGTGCTCGACGACCTGGTGCGGGAGGGCAAGATCCGCTACGTCGGGCACTGCAACCTGGCGGGCTGGCAGATCGCCGACGCGGCCTGGACCGCCTCCTCGTCCGGGCTGACGAGCACGGTGTCCGCGCAGAACCACTACTCGCTGCTGGCCCGCGAGGCCGAGCGCGAGGTGATCCCGGCGTGCAAGCGGTTCGGGATCGGGCTGATCCCCTACTTCCCGCTGGCCAACGGACTGCTCACCGGCAAGTACCGGCAGGGCCAGGAGCCGCCTGCCGGGTCCCGGCTGGCCGGTCGGGACCGGATGCTCGTGGACGCGCCGTGGGAGCGCATCGAGCGGCTGCGCGCGTTCGCCGACGAGCGCGGACTGCCGATGACCGCGGTCGCGGTCGGCTGGCTGGCCGCGCAGGAGGTCGTGGGCACCGTGATCGGCGGGGCGACCACGCCGGACCAGGTCCGGATGAACGCCGCCGCCGGGCAGTGGCGCCCGAGCCCGGACGACCTCGCGGAGATCGACGCGATCTGCCCGGCGCTGCCGCTGTGAGCTGCACCGATCAGGGAACTGAGGGTGACCGGCACGTCACCCGAGCGGGAGAACGATTCGCCCCCTGTGGCGGACGCGCGTTCGGGGACCCGGCAACCACCCTCGGAACATGGAGCTCATCGGGATCGCCGCCTTGTTCGTCGTCCTCTCGCTGCTCGCCGCCCTCCCCCTGGTGGGTCTGCTGTCGCTCGTGGAGTCGCAGTCCCGCAGGCAGCGCTGAGAACCCGCCCGCCACCACCCTGCTCGTGCGGCGAGCGCGGAAGCGCCCGCGCCGCCGCTGACCGGTCGTGATCGCGTCAGAGGCTGGGCATTCGCCCTGCCGGGTGCTAGATATGCCGGGGTAGGCACCAGCACCGAACGCGAGGAGACGACCAGATGCTGATCACCGACACCACGGCGATCGTCACGGGCGGGGCTTCCGGCCTCGGCGCGGCCACCGCGAGGGCGCTCGCCTCCCGCGGCGCGCACGTGTTCGCCGTGGACCTGCCGGACGTGGTGACCAAGGCACCGGTCGTCGACGGGGTCACCTACGCGGGAGCCGACGTCACCGACGCCGACCAGGTGCAGACCGTCGTCGACCAGGCGGCCGGCGCGGTCAACCCGCTGCGGATCGTGGTGAACTGCGCGGGCATCGGCCCGTCCGCGCGCGTCGTCGGACGCGGCGGGCCGCACGACTTCGACCTGTTCCGCAAGGTCGTCGAGGTCAACCTGATCGGAACGTTCAACGTGCTGCGGCTGGCCGCCGCGGCGATCGGCCGGACCGAGCCCGACCAGCACGGCCAGCGCGGGGTCGTGGTCAACACCGCGTCCGTGGCCGCGTTCGAGGGCCAGATCGGGCAGGCGGCGTACGCGGCGTCCAAGGGCGGGGTGGCGAGCCTGACGCTGCCCGCCGCGCGCGACCTCGCCTCCTCCGGGATCCGGGTGATGACCATCGCACCCGGCATCGTGGACACCCCGATGCTGGCGACCATCAGCGAGGAGTTCCGCGCCGGGCTCGCCGAGAGCGTCCCGTTCCCCAAGCGGCTCGGCGCGCCCGAGGACTACGCCCAGCTGGCGGTGGACATCGTCGAGCACGACTACCTCAACGGCGAGGTCATCCGCATGGACGGTGCGCTGCGGATGCCTCCCCGGTGAGCGCTGCGGGACCGCACCGCGCGCCCGAGGATGACCGGGACGGCTGGTCGGAGGGAGGCCCGCGATGGGCTCGGTCATGAAAGCGGTGCGGTACCCGGAGGTCGGAGCGCGTCCGGAGGTCGTGGAAGTACCGGTTCCCGACCCCGGACCCGGCCAGGTGCTGCTCAAGGTCACCGCCGCGGGGATGTGCCACTCCGACATCGCCGTGATGAGCCGGCCCGCGCCCCGGTTCCCGTTCCCGCTGCCGATGACGCTCGGGCACGAGGCCGTGGGCACGGTCGCCGCGCTCGGCGCGGGCGTGCACGGCATGCCCGTCGGCGAGCCGGTGGCCGTGTACGGACCGTGGGGTTGCGGGGTGTGCCGGAAGTGCGCGCAGGGCAAGGAGAACTACTGCACGCGCGCCGACGACCTCGGGATCCGGCCGCCGGGGCTCGGCGCGGACGGCGCGATGGCCGAGTACATGCTGGTGGACGACACCCGGCACCTGGTCCCGCTGCACGGCCTCGACCCGGTGCAGGCCGCGCCGCTGACCGACGCCGGGTTGACGCCGTACCACGCGCTGAAGCGGTCGATGCCCAAGCTCGTCGGCGGCAGCACGGCGGTCGTCATCGGCGTCGGCGGGCTCGGCCACATCGCCGTGCAGCTGCTGCGCGCGACCACCCCGGCCCGGGTGATCGCGCTGGACGTCGCCGACGAGAAGCTGGAACTGGCCGCCCAACTGGGCGCGCACGACGTGGTGCGCTCCGACGACGCGCCCGACCGCGGCGGGCGGGGCGGCGCGGCTCGCCGGATCCGGCGGCTCACCGGCGGGGACGGTGCGGACGTGGTGCTCGACTTCGTCGGCGCGGAATCCACCGCGAAGCTCGCCGTCGACTGCGTCGCCGTGGAGGGCGACATCACGATCGTGGGCATCGTGGGCGCTCCGCTCCCGGTCGGTTTCGGGCTGACCCCGCACGAGGTCGCGGTGGCGGCGCCGTACTGGGGCACCCGCGCGGAGCTGATCGAGGTCCTGGACCTGGCCCGCGCCGGTGCGGTGCGCGCGCACGTGGAGACCTACGGCATCGACGAGACCCCGGAGGTCTACGAACGGCTGCACCACGGCCAGATCCGCGGGCGCGCGGTGATCGTGCCCTGAACGGGGAGGTTTTCTGAATCCGCCCCCACCGGTGAACGCGGCTGGCAGCATGCCAGTGATCACGATTCTGAGGCGGTGGTGGTGTGCGGGCGTGGATCGTCCGGTCCGGACGCGCTGGTGAGCGCGAACAGTGGGCACTCGCTCAGGGATTCACCGGCGGCGGGTTCGGCGGTGTTTCGAACCTGACGACCGCAACATCCCGCGATGACGTGCTCTCCGCCGTCGCGGCAATCCACCCGGCCGCTCCGGATGGCAAGCTGAAGAACCTCGCGGCACAGCTGTGGGCGCTGCGTGGCCGCATGGACGTCGGCGACCTCGTGGTGATGCCGCTGAAATCCGGCCCTCAGATCGCCATCGGCCGCATCACCGGCGAATACACCTACCGGGAGGAGGAGGCCGACCTTGAGCGGCGGCACGTCCGGCCCGTCCAGTGGCTGATCGACGACGTGCCGCGCACCGCGATCGGGCAGGACCTGCTGCATTCCCTGGGAGCGTTCACCACGATCTGTGAAGTGTCCAGGAACGATGCCGCCTGGCGGCTGGACCGCATCCGCACCACCAAACGGGATCCCGGAGCACGCCCGCCAGCGCGACAGGCGCCCACGAGTCAGAACGGTGAGGGCACCGGGGATGCCGACACCGAACCGATCGACATCGAGCGCTACGCGCGGGACCAGATCGCCTCGCGGGTCATCGAAGTGTTCTCCGGGCACCGGCTCGCCGAGCTGGTCGCCGCCGTGCTCACCGCCGAGGGCTTCACCTGCGAGGTTTCCCCAAAAGGTCCCGATCAGGGGATCGACATCGTCGCGGGAAGAGGGTTGCTCGGGCTCGACCCGCCGAGGTTGCTCGTCCAGGTCAAGTCGGAGGCCACCGCCGTGGGCGATCCGGTCGTCCAGCAGTTGGAGGGCGTCGTGTCACGCCAGGGCGCGGACCAGGGGCTGCTCGTGGCGTGGGGCGGGATCACCCGGGAAGCCCGCCAGATGGTCAACACGCGCCGCTTCGCCGTCAAGGTCTGGAACTCGGAGGACGTGTTGACCGGGGTGTTCCGCAACTACTCCCGGCTTCCCGCCGCCATCCGGGAAGAGCTGCCGTTGAAGCAGGTGTGGACGCTGGTCGCCGAACCCGGCTGATCACAGGTCCGCGGTGTGGGGGACCTCCTGGACGGCTTCCGAGGTCATCCAGTGGCGGATGGCGAGGGTGGCGCGGACGTCGTCCTCGTTGTAGCGCAGGATGCGGTCCCGCTGGGAGGGGTCCGGTGCGGCCCCGCCCAGGCCGACGGCGTCGCGGTACCAGCGCATCGAGTTCTCGCCGCTGGCCTCCGGATCGCGCCAGCCGAACCCGGCGCACGGCGCGATCACCTTGAGCCCCTTGCCGTTCGGGCACAGGAACTGGTCGCGCACGGACGCGAACAGATCCACCCACTCGTCGGAGGAGATGAACTCGCGGACCTCCGAAACCGGTGGCACGCCCGGCTTGCCCGCGAACCGCTCGGCGGAGGCCAGCATCCAGCGGTTCTCCGCGAGCTCGTTGTAGCAGTAGGCGCGGAAGGTCAGGCCGCGCTCGCGGGCGCTGCGGCGGATCCCGGTGAACCAGGCCCAGAACTCGGCGAACGAACGCGCCTCGTCGTCGGAGGGCAGCGGGTCCCAGCTGACGAACGCCCGGTAGCCGGGCGCCTCCCCGAGGTCCGCGCCGGACAACCAGCAGCCCCACAGGTACGCACCCGCGTCGGCGTAGCTCTCCATGTCGACGTCGACCTCGACGTCGGCGCGGGGCACCCGGACCCGGCGCACCCGGCGGACCAGCGGCAACCGGCGCAGCCACGCCTTGGCCAGCAGCACGACGTCGGCGGTGCGACCGGGCGCGAGCGGCGAGTCGGCGTCCGGCGGCAGTTCGGCGAGCTCGTCCACAGTGGCCACGCCGATGTCGCGCAGCGCCACGGCGTCCTCACCGCGCACGACCAGGCTGACGTCGCGGCTGTCGCGCAGCTGGAGTTCGCACGTCGGCCACCACGGGCAGCCCTTGCACTCGTTGATCCGGGACGGCCGGGCCAGCGGTTCGGCGCCGGTCGCGGCGGCGGAGGCGATGGCGAGCCGGTCGGCGAACCGGGCGTCGTACTCGGACAGCGCGGTGCGCCCGCCCGGCCAGGTCGCCTTCTCCAGGTCGTGCCAGAGGACCCACTCGGCGTCGACGCCGATGACGCCACCGATGCCGTGCGACGCGCTCATCCCGCACGCCTCCAGCAGCCGGACCGCGTGCGCCAGGCGCAGCTGGTCGCGGGGTTGCGGGCGGACCTTGCGGGACTGGTCGATCCAGGACGTCTCGGGCACCGGGCGGCCGATCGACGACACGCGCGCGCCGCAACCCGGATCGGTGATCTTGTGCCGGACGACGAGCACCGGCGTGTACCCGTCCTCGCTGCGCACCAGCAGGTCCACGGTGCCGCGGCGACCGGCGTCGGGATCGTTGGGCAGGTGGGCGTGGGAGATGTAGCGGATGCCGTCGCGCATCGCCGCCAGCGTCGCCTCGGCGCGCTGCGCCGGGGTGCCGCGCGGGATCTCCGTCCATTCGGCGCCGTGCAGCTCACCCAGCCGCCGGGCCACCGACCTGCGGTGTTCGGTCGCGTCGGCGATGCGCTGTTCGACGCCCGGATCCAGCGGCGCTTTCTCCGCGTCGCGCATCGCGGGATCGTGCTCCAGGTGCACGCGTCGGCGACAGCGCGTCACGACACCGGCGTCCAGCAGCACATCCTCCACTCTTGCAGCGTATGTCGTGGCTCCGACCGTCGCGCCCATCACCCCGGTGACGGGCCGCCACATCCGACCACTGCGTGTGACCTGCCGCTGTCCTGCCGCCCGCGATCCGGTTCCGGGAGCAGGTTCGAAGACAGGCACCGAGGTTCCGCTCCCGGCTCCGCTGCGTGGAGCGAGTTCGCACCCAGGCTCCTAGAGTCGGCGGCAGCCGGTAGCGAGGAGGCTGAGATGGCGCGGTCGGTGGGCAAGCGGTCGGTGCACAAGCGGGCGCACGCCGTCCGGATCCCGAAGCAGACCAGCCGGGCCGACACCGCCGCGCGCGGCACGGCCAAGCAGGCGAAGAAGCGGGCGAAGGCGGAGCGCCAGGGCGAGCTCGGGCGCCTCACGCCGGGCAACGCGAAGAAGGTCGTCGGGATCGCCAAGATCGTCGGGCCCGCCGTGGCGCCGTTCGTGGTGCGGGCGGTGACCGCCGCCCGAGCGGCGTACGACCGGTACCGCGCCCGCCGGCTGGGCGTCCCGGTCGACGAGGTCGGCAGCTTCACCGGCCGGGGCGCGGCGTTGCACGCCCGCATCGCGGGCGACGCCGAGGCGCTGCGCGACCTGCGCACCCGGGTGGCCGGCCGCAGCGACGAGGAGAGCCTCGCCGTCGAGCAGTACGCCGAGCGCACGGCCGCGCGGCTCGCCGAGCTCACCAGCGTGGTCCGGGCCGCGGAGCGGATGCCCGCGGCCCGGCGCCGCGCGGCGCACCGCGCGGTGCACGACGAGCTCGGCGGCGTCGAGCAGAACCTGCTCCGCCGCTTCGGCGTCGAACCCCGCTGATCCCGCGACCGCGAACGGCCCGCTCGCCGGGGTGAGCGGGCCGTTCACCAGGTCCGGGTCAGTGCTTGCCCGGGATGGTGACGAAGCCCTGCTGGGCCATCCAGTCGCGGGCGACGTCGGCCGGGTCGCGGCCGTAGACGTCGACCTGGGCGTTGAGCTTCATCAGCTCCTGGTTGTTCAGCCGGTCCAGCACCGGTTGGAACACCTGGGCCAGCTGCGGGTACCGCTTGAGCAGTTCGTCCCGGGTGGTCGCGCCGATGTTGTAGCGCGGGAAGAACTTCCGGTCGTCGTCGAGCACCTTCAGGTGCAGCGACTCGATGCGGCCGTCGGTGGTGAACACCTCGCCGAAGGTGCAGGTGCCGTTGGCGGTCGCCTGGTAGATGCTGCCCGTCGACAGGGTCTTGACCTTGGACGGGTCCGGCTGGAACCCGTAGGTCTTCTCCACCCCGGGCAGACCGTCGTTGCGGGTGGCGAACTCGGTCTCCACGCAGAACGTGGCCTGGTCCGGGTGTTCGGCGATGACCTTCGGGATGTCCGAGAGCTTCGTGATGCCCAGCCTGCGCGCCGCGTCCTGGTTGAGCGCGAACGCGTAGGTGTTGTCCGAGCCGTAGGACACGCCGGTCCAGGCGATGCCGTTGCGCTCCAGGTCCTGCTTGCGGACCGCCTCGTACTGCTGGTGCGCGTCGGGGATCGGCGTGGAGTTGCCGTTGTAGCTGATCCAGGACGACCCGGTGTACTCCATCATCACGTCGGTCTGGCCGCTCTGGAGCGCGTTGCGGGCGCTGGAGGAACCGGTGATGTTGCTCAGGTCCCGCACGTCGGCGCCCGCCGCGGACAGCGCGAACTCGGCCAGGTAGCCGAGGATGATCTGCTCGGTGAAGTCCTTGGAGCCGACGGTGAACGTCGCGCCCTCCAACTCCGGGACCGGTTTGATCGACCCCGGTGCCACCGGCAGCGGGACCGCCGACCCGGAGCTCAGCCCGCATCCGGCGGTCAGCACGCCGACCAGCACCGTGGACACCAGTCCGAGGGCGCGTCGGGTGGTGCGCGCAGTCATCGCAACCCCCTCGGGGACAGGTAGGTCTCGGCGAGCGCGCCCAGCCAGTCGACCAGCAGGGCCAGCGCCATCGCGAGCACGGCACCGACGCTCAGGACCGTCCAGTTGTTCAGCTTGTAGCCGGTGTCGATCAGCTCGCCGAGCCCGCCCGCGCCGACGAACAGCGCCAGCGTCGCGGTGCCCACCGCGAGCACCAGCGCGGTCCGCAGACCGGCCAGGATGAACGGGATCGACAGCGGCAGCTCGATGCGCAGCAGCACCTTGGCGCCGGACATGCCGATGCCGCGACCGGCGTCGATCAGCGACGGGTCCACCTGCTGCAACCCGACGATGGTGTTGCGCAGCACCGGCAGCAGCGCGTACAGGGCCATCGGCAGCACCGCGATCCAGAAGCCGGTGGTGCCGTTGGTGACCAGGAAGAACAGCACCAGCAGGCCCACCGACGGGGCGGCCTGGCCGATGTTGGCCAGTCCGATCACCAGCGGCGCGGCCCGGCGCGCCCACGGGCGGCTGAGCAGCACGCCCAGCGGCACGGCGACCAGCACCACGATGCACGCCACCGCGAGGCTGATCAGGAAGTGCTGCCAGCTCAGCTCCACGATCTTCGGGACGTTCAGGCTGCGCCGGGTGACCTCGCTGAGGTCCTGGCCGAACGCCCACCCCAGCACCGCGACGACGAGCACGACCACGGCGACCGGCTGGGCCAGCAGCCGCATGCGCTCCGCCCGGCGGGAGCCGGAGTCGGCGGCGAACTGACTGCTCATGACTCGGTCTCCTCGTCGGCGCCGTGCTCCTCGCGCAGCGCCTTGATGGTGTTCATCACGGTGTCGATGTCGACCACGCCGACGTACTCGCCGCGCGATCCGGTGACCACGGCGACGCCGTCGTCGTCGGTGAGGATCGCCTCCAGCGCGTCCTGCAGGGTCGAGGCGGGCGAGACGCTGTCCTCCACCGGGCGCCCGGCCCGCTCCAGCCCGGAGACCGCACCGGCTTCGCGGGCGGTGGCCCAGCGCAGCGGGCGGTTGCGGCGGTCGAGCACCAGGCCGATCGCGCCCCGGCGGGTACCCAACCGTTCGCGCAGCGCCGACGGCGCCTCGTCGACCGTGGCCGTCGGCACCTGGCCGAGTTCGATCTCCCGCACGCGGCGCAGCGTGAGCTGCTTGAGCGCGGCGCCGGCGCCGACGAATCCGGCGACCATGTCGTCGGCCGGGTTGGCCAGGATCGCCTCGGGCGTGTCGTACTGCAGGATCTTCGACCGCTCGCCGAGGACCGCGATGCGGTCGCCGAGCTTGACCGCCTCGTCGAAGTCGTGGGTGACGAACACGATCGTTTTGCCCAGGTCTGCCTGCAGGCGCATCAGCTCGTCCTGCAGCACACCGCGGGTGATCGGGTCCACCGCGCCGAACGGCTCGTCCATCAGCAGCACCGGCGGGTTGGCGGCCAGCGCCCGGGCCACGCCGACGCGCTGCTGCTGACCGCCGGACAGCTGCCGCGGGAAGCGGCCGCGGTACTCGGCGGGGTCGAGCCCGACCAGGTCGAGCATCTCGTCGACGCGCTCGTTGATCCGCTTCTTGTTCCAACCGACCAGCTGGGGAACCATGCCGACGTTCTCGCCGACGGTCATGTGCGGGAACAGGCCGGTCTGCTGGATCGCGTAGCCGATCTCGCGGCGCAGCTTGTCCGGGTCGAGGCCGAGCACGTCCTGCCCACCGATGGTGATCTTGCCGGCGGTCGGCTCGATCAGGCGGTTGATCATCCGCATGGTCGTGGTCTTGCCGCTGCCGGACGGCCCGACCAGCACCACGGTCTCCCCGGCGGGGATGGTCATGGTCACCGACTCGACCGCGGCCAGCTTCTGGCCCGGATAGCGCTTGGAGACCTCGTCCAGGTGGATCTCGACGCCGTGCCCGCCGGTCGGCCCGGCGCCGTTGGTGTTGTTGTCAGCCACGGATACCCCTCGATGTCGTCAACCGCCCGATCAGCACGAACACGGCGTCCAGCAGCAGGGCGAGGATGATCACGCCCGCGGTGCCGGCGACCGCCATGTTCAGCGCGTTCGCCCCACCGAGCTGGGTCAGGCCGGTGAAGATCAGGTTGCCCAGACCGGGCCCCTTCGCGTATGCGGCGATGGCCGCGATGCCCATCAGCATCTGCGCGCTCACCCGCATGCCCGCGAGGATCGCGGGCCAGGCCAGTCGCAGTTCGACCCTGGTCAGCACGCCGAACCGGCTCATGCCGATGCCGCGCGCGGCGTCCAGCACCGGCTGGTCGACTGTAGACAGCCCGACGATGGTGTTCCGCACGATCGGCAGCAGTGCGTAGAGCACCAGCGTCACCACCGACGGCGCCACGCCCAGCCCCAGCACGGGGATGAGCAGGCCGAACAGGGCGAACGACGGGATCGTGAGGATCGCGCTGGACAGTGCGGTGGCGATCGCCGCCCCGGCGGGGCTGCGGTACACCGCAACCCCGACCAGGACGCCGACGATCGTCGCCAGCACGATGCACTGCACCACCATGCTGGCGTGCTGGTAGGCGTCCACCAGCAGTTGTTGCCACCTGGATGTGACGTAATCCAGGAAGTTCACTCAATTTCCTCCGGCGTTGGGTTCGGCGTTCTCCGCCGGGGAGGTGACGAGCTGGAACTCGCCGTCGTGCTCCTCCTCGCCGACGATGACCGCCTGTTCGAGGACCTCCGCGCCCTTGGACTCCCGCAGCATGATCGGGTCGGAGCGCAGGTCCTTCATCAGCGCCACGCACATGAACACCATCACGATGGCGAACGGCAGGGCGCCGATGAACGTCAGGTTCTGGATCCCTTCCAGTGCTTCGTCCCCGCCGCCGCCGATGATCAGCATGATCGCGGCGACGGCTCCGGTGGCCGCACCCCAGAAGACGACCACCCACTTGCTCGGTTCGATGGAGCCGCGCTGCGACAGCGTGCCCATCACCACGGAGGCGGCGTCGGCCCCGGAGACGAAGAAGATCGCCACCAGGACCATCACCAGCACCGAGGTGACGATCGGCATCGGCAGGTGCTCCAGCACCGAGAAGGTCTGCGCCTCGGCGGCCCCGGTGCCGAAGACGTCCGCGCTCTTCTGGCTGTCGATGGCCGCTCCTCCGAAGATCGCGAACCACACCAGGCTGACCGCGGACGGCACCAGCAGGACGCCGCCGATGAACTGGCGGATCGTGCGGCCGCGGCTGATGCGGGCGATGAACATGCCGACGAACGGCGTCCAGGAGATCCACCAGGCCCAGTAGAAGATCGTCCAGGTGGACAGCCAGTCGTGCATCTGCTTGCCGCCGGTGGCCCCGGCGCGGGAGGCCATGGCGCCGAAGTCGCTGATGTAGGCGCCCAGCGAGGTCGGCAGCAGGTTGAGGATGAACACGGTCGGGCCGACCACGAACACGAACACCGCGAGCAGCGCGGCCAGCACCATGTTGATGTTGGACAGCCACTGGATGCCCTTGGCGACGCCGGAGACCGCGGAGGCGATGAAGCACACCGTCAGCACGGCGATGATCGCGACCAGCAGGCCGGTGCCGGTGTCCCCGATCCAGCCCGCGGACTGCATGCCGCTGCGGATCTGCAGGGTGCCCAGGCCCAGCGAGGCGGCCGAGCCGAACAGCGTCGCGAACAGCGCGAGGATGTCGATCAGCTTGCCGATCGGCCCCTCGGCGTTGCCCTTGCCGATCAGCGGCCGGAACACGCTGCTGATCAGCTGCTTGCGACCGCGGCGGAAGCTGCCGTAGGCGATGGCCAGGCCGACGACGGCGTAGATCGCCCAGGGGTGCAGCGTCCAGTGGAACAGCGAGGTCGCCATCGCCGTGGGGACGGCGTCCTCGGTGCCGGACGGCACGGTCCCCGGCGGCGGCTGGACGAAGTGGTTCAGCGGCTCGCTGACGCCGTAGAACATCAGCCCGATGCCCATCCCGGCGCTGAACATCATCGCGATCCACGAGACGGTGCGGAACTCGGGCTCCTCGTCGTCCTGGCCGAGCGGGATCCGCCCGTACCGGCTGAACGCCAGGAAGAGCGCGAAGAACACGAAGCCGGTGGCGGCGAGCACGAAGCCCCAGCCGGTGTTGGTGATCAACCAGTCCAGGGCGGCCCCGGCGGTGCTGCTCAGCGAGTCGGTCCCGAGGCCGCCCCAGAGGACCAGCGCGAACATGATGCCCGCGGTGATTCCGAAAACGACCCAGTCCGTTCGCGGGCGGTCGATGAACTCCTGCTTTGCGGAATGGTCGCTGGAATGGCCGCTCGTTATGACATGCCCATCTCTGTTCGTTTCGGTCGCCACAGGTTCCGGCGTCGACTTGTCGGCGACGCCCCCTCCTCTCCGTCGTCGGCACGACGATCCGAACCCAGTTCCGCCTTGGTGCGTTGTCGGCGCACGGGGCCCGCCCCGGATCGTCGGCAACCCATAAACCGTGACCCGAATGGGTTAACAAGGCAAGTGTTACCTGCGGTAGGCGTGACCTAGCCGACACCTAGACTGGCCTTCGTGGCGGTCCGGACATCACCTGCGCGGGGCACGTTCCGTGTCCTGCGAGGTGTCGGTCTGGCCACCACGTCGGCGTCACTGTCCGTAGCAGCACACGCGGCGGCCGGTGGGTCGTTACCCGAAGCGGGGACGACCGCTGTGGCCACCGCCCTGCTCGCCGGTGCCGGCGTGGCCCTCGCCGATCGCAAGCGCGGGTCGTGGGGCATTTTAGGTGCTTTGGGCGTTAGCCAGCTCGCACTTCACTTGTTTTTGCAGGTAGCGGGCTCGCATGAAGCCGGCATGAGCTGCGGAATGCCCTTCTCGCCGACGGCCATGACCCTCGGGCACGTCGCCGCCGTACTGCTGACCGGGCTGCTGATGGCCCGCGCGGAGGATGCACTCTTCGTGGTCGCTCGCGTGCTCGGACGCATCCTTCCGCGCAGACCGCGTCCGCTACGCAACGTCACCGAGCCGCGCACGGTCTGCATTCCCGCCGACACGGTTCGTGTTCTCGCGCAACTGATCCACCGGCGCATTCACACCCCGCGCGGACCGCCGGAATCTCCCCACCCCGGGCGACGATCAAGTGGAATCGACCACCGAATCGTTGCCATTTCGTCATTTCTTCGCGTACGCGCGCGAAGAATAGCCTGAGTTCGGGAGATTTCAAGTAAAAATGTCGACGAATCGAATCGCCGCCCGCTCGGCGGCGGTGGCCTCGGCGTGCGGAATCCTGGCGCTGATCGGCGCGGGCACCGCCTCGGCGCACGTCACCGCGCAGCCGAAGGAGGTCGCCAAGGGCGGCTACGCCAAGATCGCTTTCCGGGTGCCGAACGAGCGCCCGAACGCGGGGACCGTGCAGGTGAGGGTGGACCTGCCGCTGGACCACCCGATCAGCTCGGCGTCCACCAAGCCGATGCCCGGCTGGACCGCGCAGGTGGACAAGGTCAAGCTCGACAAGCCGGTCGAGGTGGACGGCGCCAAGGTCACCGACGCGGTCCGCAGCATCACCTGGACCGCGCAACCGGGCACCCGCATCGGTCCGGAGCAGTTCGACGAGTTCGAGGTCAGCCTCGGCACCATCCCCGGCGACACCGACCAGCTGGTGATGCCCGCCGAGCAGACCTACGACAACGGCGAGGTCGTCCGCTGGGCCGACCCGCAGCCCCCGGGCGCACCCGAACCGGAACACCCGGCCCCGACGGTCAAGCTCGTCGCGGACGAGGAGGCGGGCCACGGCACGTCCGGGCACGGCACGGCCCCGGCGGCACCGCAGCAGACCAGCGACGACACCGCCCGCTGGCTCGGCGGTGCCGGCCTGGTCGTCGGCGCCCTCGGCCTCGGCCTCGGCGGCGGTGCGCTGCTGCGCGGTCGCGGGGGCCGGCCATGAGGCGGGTGCTGGCGGTCGTCGCGACGGCGGCGGCGCTGCTGATCGGCGGGGCGGGCACCGCGCTGGCGCACAACGTCCTGGTGTCCAGCGACCCGGCGGACGGCGCCAAGCTCGACACCGGCCCGGCCCAGGTGCGCCTGACCTTCGACCAGCCGGTCCGCGAGGGATACGACACGGTCACCGTGGTCGGCCCGGACGGCACCTACTGGACCGACGGCCAGGTGCGGGTGGACGGCAACGTCGTGACCGCTCCGGTCCGGCAGCTCGGTCCGGCCGGGACCTACGCGGTCGGCTACCGCATCCTGTCCAACGACGGACACCCGGTGTCCGGCAAGGTCACGTTCACGCTGACCAAGCCGGGCGGCGGCACGCCCGCCCCGGCGCCGCAGAACCCGGAGCAGCCGCAGACGGGCCAGCCGTCCGACTCCGGCGGCATGCCGGTCTGGCCGTGGATCGCGGGTGCGGTCGTCGTGGTCGCCCTCGGCCTGTTCCTGGCGCTGCGCCTGGGCAAGCCGAAGGACTGAGCGGAATCCTCCGCGGCGGGCCGGGTTTCACGCGAACCCGGCCCGCTCGGGAGATCGCAACGCGTGCCGCCCGTACCGCGCGGCCTCGACCTCCTGCTCGCGCTCCTGCGCCACCCGCGCGCACAGCTGCCACACACCGGTGGCGCCCTGCCCCGGGCCGGAGTGCTGCCCGGACGCACGCCCGCCCCACACGAGGAGCAGTGCGGAGAACACGACGGCGAGCACGAATGATCCGCACACCACGAGCATCGGTTCTTTTCCTTCCTGCAAGGGGTTCCACCGGGGAGCGCCCGGCCGGAGCCAAGGCGGGGAGGGGGCGGTCCCGCTCCGGCCGGGCGCGGACCTCGCGGCACCGCGTCGGGGTTCGCACGCCGCGAGGGGCTTGTCGACGTGATCAGAAGCGGGCGGAGATGGTCCGCCAGCACTTCATGCACGTCTCTTCGCCGATCCACTAGCTCTCGGGCGGGAGTCGCTGCACGCGCCACGCCTCGACCTCGACGCCGCAGAACGAGGACACCGGCGCGTCAGGCGGAGCGCGACGCGCTTCGGTCGAGAACGCGTGCCTGCCCTGCCCCACCGGGCGCCAGAACCAGTCGATCAGGGTCCACATGCTTGAATTATGTCAACATAATTTTAGATCTTGAAGGCCTCGTCCGAGTGATCGTTAGTCGTCAGGTCGTGTCTGGCCGGAATCGACGCCGGGGGACAATCGCCTGCATGACCATGCGGAAGACGGTTCGCAGTCGCCGTCTCGGACACGCGCTGCGCGCACTCCGCGAAGACGCCCAGCTGGACCAGGAAACGCTCGCCAAGCGGATCGGCATCTCGCAGTCGCACTTGTCCCGCGTGGAGACCGGGACCAAGAGGCTCGACGCGGACCAACTTCGGAGACTGGTGGCCGAGGTCGGCGCCGGAGAGGAGCACCGCGCCGCGCTCGAAGCGCTGTCCGAGCGGGCCGACACCCCTGGCTGGTGGCAGGAGTACGGCGACATCCTTCCGCAGCCGGTCGAGATGCTCATCGAGCTCGGCGAGGAATCGTCCTGGCTGCGCACGTTCGACAACGTTTACGTCCAGGGCATGCTTCAGACCAGGGAATACGCCGAGGCGGTCATCAGCTGCGCAACGGCCCATGTGCGGGTCACGGATGTCGATCGCCTCGTGGAGCTGCGGATGCGGCGACAGGAACGCCTCTCCGAGCCGAACTTCCGGCTCACGTCGGTCATGACGGAAGGCGTGATCAGGCAGCAGGTGGGCGGCCCGCGCGTGATGCGCCGTCAGCTGCAGCACCTGCTCGACGTGACCGAAAAGCACGACGTCACCGTGCACGTGCTGCCGTTCACCGCTGGCGCTCACCCGGGCTTCGACAGCATTGTCATCTTCGACCTGCCGGACGAGGACTCGCCCGAGGCAGTCTACGTGGACAGCGACACCGCGTGGCGCGTGCACGAACAGCGGGATGCCGTTCGGCAGTGCACGTACACGTTCCATGCCGTGCTGGCCCAGGCGTTGAGCCCGAGGGAATCATTGGACCTGGTGCGGAAAGTCATGAAGGAGATGTGAGCACAGTGGACTCTTCGAGCCACGGTTTAGGGCCGTTGTCCTGGCGCAAATCGACGTACAGCGCCACGGGCGGCTCCTGCGTCGAAGTCGGGCGTCTCGGCGGTGGCGCTGCCGTGCGGGACAGCAAGGACCGCGATGGCGGGTACTTCACCACCACCCGGGCGCAGTGGGGTGCTTTCGTGCGGGCCGTCAAGGACGGTCGGTTCGAGTGACGGGAAAGGGGTGAACGCCTCCACCGAGGCCGTTCACCCCTTCACCGGACGTCCACATTGGAACATAGCGGGATGTGGATGTTCCATTGTGGACTCCCGAATCACCTGCTGCGCAGTCGGATTCCGAGTGAGCTCACCCCGCCGTCCAGCAGGCGGGTCGGGGCCATGAACCAGGGTTGGCGGATGCCGGTGGTCTCCGAGGGTTCCATCCCGGGGACGTAGACCGGTCGGAAGCCCTGGTCGGCCAGGGAGAGGACGTAGTCGACCGAGATCTCGCACTGGTCGTTCAGCGCCGCCGTGCCGTGCCAGGGCATCACGCCCGAGCCGCCGATCGGGACGAAGCGGTAGCGGCCGAGGGCCGGTCGGATCGACAGGCTCATCCGGACGCAGTCGGACTTCCACAGCTGCGCGTAGTCCAGGTCCTCGTCGACGTGCTTGTTGGCCAGGTAGGTGATCGTTTCCTGCCAGGCCAGTTCGAGCAGGTCGGCGCGCGCGTGGCGGACCTCGGCGGGAACCGCCGGGTCGACCACGTCGAGCGGGTCGGCGTACAGGCGTTGCGACCAGGCCAGCGGGTCGCCGCCGCGGTGCGGGACGTCGACGGCGTGCAGGACCGAGCGGAACATCTCGACGAAGCGCGGCATTCCGGCCGCACCCGGGTCGCGGGCGTCGGCTTCGGCCAGTGCCGCCGGGGGATCGCGGCGGACGTCGAGACCGGCGAACGCCGCCTCGTACCGGGCGCGGTGCTCGGCCAGCAGGCGCGGGCGCTCGGCGCGGTCGCCGCAGCGGGGGTGCTCGTCGGCCGCGTCGTCGATGTCGGTCAGCGTGACGAAGCGGTCCGCGCCCGCCTGTTTGAGCAGCTGGTCGAACAGGTGGTGGTAGTCCGCGTAGCGGCCGGGCTCGCGGAACCGGAAATGGCTCGGATCGGTCAGCGCGCTGATCCGCACGCCCGGCGCGTACACCTGGCGCACCGCGGTGTCCAGCTGCAACAGCCGGGCCACCATGCCCACCTCGGACAGGTCGGGAGCGCCGCCGAGGGCCTTGAGGCGCGAACCGTCCTGCTTCGTCGGCGGCCCCAGCAGCACGAACGGGATCGGCTCGCCCGCCTCGATCGCCGCGGCCATGTCCGCCTCGGCCGCCTCCGGCGGGTACGCCGAACGCGCCGTGCCGAAGGCTTTCGCGATCAGCACCCGGTGCACCACCAGCGACGTCGGCGTGCCGGGCGGGGTCGCGGCGCGCACCCGGCGACCGAGCGCGTGCCCGGCCTCGCGGGCCCGGGAGCAGACGTCGCTGATGACCGCCAGTTGCTCGTCGCTGCTGAGCTCCACCCCCTGCTGCCAGACGGTCGGCCGGGTGCTCAGGTCGCCGATCGACAGGTCGGCCAGCGACGTCGTGTGCGACAGGCTCGGCCGCGCGCGGTGGTGACCGCGGCCGACCGGACGCGGGTGCGGCAGGCGCTCGAAGGTCCCGACGGCGGCCTCCTCGCCGGTGCTGAACCCGGGCGGCCGGACGGCCACCACGATCGCCTCGGGGAACGCGTCGAGCAGCGCCACCCGGTTGCCCGCCAGGTCGTCGAAGGCGGCGACGACGTCCATGCCGCGCAACGCCTCGACCTTGTGCCGGGCGGTGCCGCGCGGGTCGTCGTCGGCCATCGTGCGCAGTTCGAGGTGGCCGAGCCCGTGCCGGGCCAGCAGCGACGCGGTGGCCGCGCGCATGTGCTCGCGACGTCCGGTCGGGCACACCACCCGTCCCCCGGCGCGCTCCACGTCGCGGACGAAGCGGACCAGCCCGGGGGCGATCTCGTCGGTGGCCAGCGCATCCCCGCTCCACGACAGGCTCGCGCGGTACTCCCGGTACAGCGCGCCCCAGTCCAGATCCGGGCGGCGCAGGTGCAGGCCGTGGTGCTCGACGAACGACGCCCACCCCGGCTCGTAGAGCCCCGGCAGGACGTCCAGCGGCCCGGCCAGCTCCGCGACCCCGTGCACGCGGCCGACCCGCCGCAACGCCGTCCGCACCCGCCGACGCGGGTGCAGCGCGCAGAAGTCCAGGTCCACGGCCACCACGGGACGCGGCAGCGCGGGGTCGGCGCGGCGGCGGGCGCTGCGCTCCCTGACCCGGCGCAGCACCGAGCGCAGCACCTCGTCCTGCGCGGGCGGGACGCTGCGCGCGAAGCGGCGCCACGGGTGGTCGCCGTCGAGCAGGGCGGCCACCCGCGGTTCCAGGTGGGCCAGTTCGTGGGCGAGCACCCGCTCGAGCGCCTCCCCGACGTCGGCGCCCAGCAGCGCCGAGCACACCCGAGCCAGCCGGTCGAGCCCGCGGTCCACGTCGCGGACGCAGCGGGACACCGCCTCGACATCGGCCGGCGCGACGTCCGGCAGCACGACCCGGCCGGTCGCGCCGGACACCGCGACGTCCACCTCCCCCACCGGCACCAGGCCCTCGGCCAGCAGTTCCCGGACGGTGACCACCACCGGCCGGACGAGCACTTCGCACAGGTGGTCCACCGCTGACCACGTGGGTGGACGCTCGTGCAACACCTTCCGCAACCGCGCGGAGACGTCGGTCGGATCGGCGGAGGCGAGCGCACCCACCGGGACGACGTGGGCCCGGTCGGGAACCGCGTCCGCGCAGTAGAGCGGCACCAGGTCGTCCCGCGCGGCCAGGGGCCGCGTTTCCTCCCGCATTCGTTCGAGACCGCGCACGGGGCCTCCCATCCTGTTCAGCTGTCACTTCACGGGCATGCGACATCGCGGCGATCACCTGCTCGGCGGTACCGCCGGGCCCCTGGCGGAGCGCATGGTTGATCGCCGGATGTCACGGAATCCGGTGAACCGGCAACGGGTGCCGGAACACGGGCACGCCGATCGGACCGACGTCCGCTCCTCGCGCGGGCGCGATCTCGCCGCGAGCTGCTCCGGCGACGCGGGCGCGTCGCCGGGTGCGCTGTCGCGGAGCCGGAAAACCGCTCAGCGAAGCCGGAATCGCGGTGCGATCCGGTGGATCAGGTGTGTCGCCGAATGGTCATTCGTCGTCGGTGAACTGCACGGTGGTCGGGCACCGGATCTCCGCCAGGCGGTCCGCCGCCGCACGGCCGCGGCGCTGGAGTTCGCGGCGCGAGATCCAGCCGATCGCGTAGTACCGGTACGCCTGGCCGAGCATCGTCAGTTCGGCGAGGTGGTCGGCGCTGCGCCGCCGGGAATCCGGGGATAGGTGCGGCAGCATCCACACCTGGTCGGTGACCAGGTCGTCGAGCAGCCGTGCCGTGCTCAGCGCGCGCCTGCGCCGCCAGTTCAGGATCGGCTTGCCCAGCTTCGCCATCCGACAGCCCGTCCAGTCACGATGTCCCTGCCGTTCGCTCGTATGGTTTACCCCCAACAAGCCGATTCCGTCACCAGGAATCACAAAACCCACGCGCGAGACGACCAGCTGTCGCCCGAACGGACGCGTCCGATCGTTGAGTGGTTCCAGTACCGGCACCGCCGCGCGGCACTCCCGGAACGCTCCCTAGTTGTACGGGGCCCATTGGGCGGCCAGGTCGCCTTCGCGGATCGTGCGCAACCGGCGGTGCAGCTGCTCCCGCACCGCGGGATTGCTGCGCACGATCGGCAGCACGCCGGACGTGATCTTGAGTTCCCGCAGCTCGCGCAGCACCGGGAAGCCCTCCCACGCCGTGATGTCGCAGCCGTAGACCCGGGCCAACTGCTCGTGCCACTCCGGTGGATGCCCCATCCGCAGCCGACCCACCGCGATCGGCGTCAGGTCCCACTCCGGGGGCCCGATGCACAGCGAGTCCAGGTCGCACAGCAGCGGACCGTCCGGACCGCTGATCACGTTGCCCAGGTGCGCGTCGGCGTGGATGACCGCGCGCGGCAACGGGAACTCCAGCTCGTCCAGCCGTTCCTCCAGGTGGTCGCAGCGCCGCTCCAGGAACGCCCGGTCCGCCGGGTCGATGTCCTCGGCGTCGAACAACCGCCGCCGGATGTCGGCGATCGGCTGCCACTCCGGGAAGTCCGGCAGTATCGGCAGGCCGTGCATCAGCCGCAGCAACCGCCCGAGGTCGGCGCCGCTGGGCGCCGGACCGATCTCCGGGACGTACTCCCACAGCGTCGCCAGGTGGGCACCGGTCCGCACCGGCTGTTCGACGCCCGGCAGCAGGCGCACGGCGGGCACGCCGTGGAAGTTCAGCCACCGCGCCCCGATGACAGCGTTGTCGGCGCGGTGCGAAACGGACTCCGACAGCACGACGCGGACGATCACGGGGTGCTCTTGGAGCAGGAAAACCCCGTTGTTGACGAATCGGATCAGGCGGGCACCGGTCGGGTCCAGGCCGACGGATGCGCAGATCTCGGTCAGTGCGAGTTCCAGCTCCGGCGGAACGCACCGACCCTCTTCAATCGCGTATGTCTTCATGTTCAATCTCGAAACCGACGCCGCCGGACGCGAGGGGCTCATCCGGCCACGTGCGTCATCACGCCAGGCGGAACCGCCGGACGTCCTCGTAAAGGTCACGGACATCGGAGTTCATCCGGTTCGCCCCGGCCTCGCGTTCGAGGGGCTTGAGCCGGTCGGCGACCCGGGCGGACTTGACCCGTTCACCGACCTCCAGGGCCCTGCGCGCCACCCGGATGCCCTCCTGCGTGTCCCCGCAGCGGAGGTGGTTGGTGGCTTGCAGGCTCAACCCGAACACGTGGGTGCGCTGCATGTCCGCGCCGTACGCCTCGTTGCACTTGATCGTCTCCGCGACGGCGATCGGCGCGTGCTTCTTCGGGTCGAACTCGGCGAGCGCGTCGTGCGCCGAACCGATCATCCCGTGCAGGTCGTTCTCGGTGAAGAACCGCACCCAGTCCGGCGCCTCCGAGACGTCGGAGCGGGCGAACTCGTCCTTGGTGCGACCGACCATCTTCTGCACCTGGTCGGGCTTGTTGAGCATGCCGTACGCCCACGCCTCGTTGGCGCAGAGCACGGCCACGGTGAGCGGGTTTCCGGACTCCTGAGCGGCGATCTGGCCCAGTTGGAACAACTTCAACGCCTCGTTGGGCTCCTGGTAGTGCAGGTACACCCGGCCCATCCGGTACAGCACGCTGGCCACCAGGCCGTCGTCCTCGGCCTGCTTGGCGAACTCCAGCGCCTTGCCGAAGTGACCGCGCGCGGGATCGAGCAGACCGGTGTCGAACGAAGTCCAGCCGGCCAGGCTGTGCATGTCCGCCAGAGCCACGAACAACTGCTTGCGCACGGGGTCCGCGGCGGTGGAGTCGAGCAGCTGTTGCGCCCAGGACAGCTGGGCCACCACGGCGTCCCGGCACGTTCCCCCGCCGTACCGGTAGTCGAGGTCTCGAAGTGCCTTGGTGGCCGCGAGGATCTGCTGGACGTCGCTCATGCCGATGCGGGTCGGAGCGGGTGTCGCGGCGCTGGCCGGCACCCAGGAGCTCTGCTCGGCGCCGAAGACGGCCGCCCCCATGGTGACCGCCGCGGCATGCGACAGGAACTTCCGTCGTTTCACCGACTCGTCCTCCTCAGCGTCGGGGGCGGTGTTCGCGTTGGCGACACGCAAAGCCGTTGCCCCGTCGTACGCGAGGCCCATGTAGCCCCGCGGTATTCCCAACCCGTCGGCGATCCGGGCCAGCACGTCGTAGGCCATGACCTGCCGTCCCTTGAGGATCTCGGACACCTCGGACTGGGACTGGCCCGTGGACGCGGCGATCTGGCGCTGGGAGACGCCGTGCCGGCGGAGTTGCCGGTAGACCTCGCTGATGTCCCGTCGGGCCAGCGCATCCCGCATCTCCCGGCCGTCCCAGACGTCGGGTGTAACGGGAGATCCGCCAGAACCGATGATGTTCATTTAGACCCCCTCACGCTCTGCACGGGCGTTGGTCGCAGAGTAAGGGCACTTCGCTGACACGAGGAAGTGCGCATCGGTGGAGCTGATCGGCAGGGGTGAAGTCCGCCGACCGTTCGTCGTCACCGTCTGCCCGGTCGTCGCCTGACGACTAGGCGAGGAGTGCGACGCGTACCAATCTAGTCTTCGCAAGCAACCGAGCACGGACGGGAACGGCGGAGACAGTGGACACCGAGCACGCGGGGAGCACCGAGCGCCTGGCCACCCCGAGGCCATCGGCCGAGTTCGCCCCGGTGCCCGAGGACCGCCGCCGGTGGTGGCGGTTCGACTGTCGGGACGTCGCCAACGTCCAGCGGTTCCTGACCGTGCTCGTCAACCGGGACAGGGTGGTTCTCGTCGGACCGCCTGGTCATGCCGCGGGGTTGTCGAGGTCCGGTGCCGCCCGGGTGAGCACGGCCCTGCGGGATGCCGCTGTGCAGGCGAGAAAGTGACGGTGACGTTTCGGTGGACGAGATCCTGGGACAGGTGCTGCGCAACGCGGTGTGGGAGCGGCTCGATGTGTTGACCGAGCTGGCGAACCGCGCGGACGCCCCGTCCTTGCTCACCGTGGCGCGCTCCGAGCTCCCGCGGCTCACCGCGGGATGGCGGACGCTGCTCGCCGCTCACGAACCCGACAGCAGGGGGAACTGCCCCGAGTGCTCCAGCCGCAGACGACCCAGCAAGGCGCCCTGTTCGGTGTGGCGCGCGGCCTACGAGCACTTGGTGAGCGGTGCCCTCGCCCCCCGTCCCGCCCGGCACCTGCGACCCGCGCACGCGTTGCGCCCGGCGGCGCAGGTGCCGTAGACCGGCGGACTCGGTCCCGGACAGCACAACACCTCCTCCCCGACCCGGAACAGACCGAGCATCCGCCTGACGGCGGCCGGCGGACGTGAGTCGTGACCCCCGACCTCGACGAGCGTTCGCCGGCCACCGCCGACAACTGCACAGACTTCCGCGGGCCGGTGCTGACGCACTCCCCTCCCCCCGACCGGCGCCGGTCCGCGGAATCCAACGGCTCCGACGTCCGTTTCCCCGGACGGGCCTCGGGGTTCGAAAAGGCCCTGTGGTTCGTAGTCCCCGAACGAACCCCAGGGCCTTTAATACGTCTCGCGTGGCTGGTTCGCCGCGCACGACGAGCACGACATGCTCTCACTTCCGGCGGAGCCGGATGCGGGAGGCGAAGTCCGGGTCGAGGCGGACGCCGGTGGCGCGTTCGGCGCTGCGCGGGCTCGGCAGCGGGGAACCGCCGGGGACGTCGAGGTGGGTGGCGTCGGCCGGCACCATGAACCACGGCTGGCGGGGCCCGAGCAGCGGCGAGTACACCGGGACGAAGCCCTGGTCGAGCAGGGAGACGGCGAAGTCCACGGCGACCCGGCCCCGCGGGTCGACGACCCCGGTGCCCTGCCACGGCAGCAGCCCCGAGCCGCCGAGGTAGGTGAAACCGAGGCAGCCCTGCCGGACCGCGCTGAGCGTCAGCCGGATGCGGTTCGGGAACATCCGCTCGTAGCCGAACTCCTCGTCGACCTGCATCGTCGCCATGTACCGGAGCACGGCGTCCCAGGCGCGGCGCAGCACGGCCGCGCGCGCCCGCCGGACGGACTCGGGCGCGGTCGGGTCGGTGACGTTGTAGATGTCCGAATAGACCACTGTGGACCATTCCAGCCGTGGTGCGCCGGAGGGCGCCGGGACCGGCACCGAGTACACCAGCGACATCAGGATCTCCCGGAACAACCCGATGACGTTCGGGTGGAACTCCGGAACCCGCGCGGTGAAGTCGTGGACGCGTTCCAGGGTGCGCAGCGGGTTGTCGGTGATGTCGAACGGTCGCAGCGCGTCGGCGAGCAGCCTGCGGTACCGGTCGATCCGCTCCGCCCGCTCGGCGGGCAGGCCGTCGCCGAGGCGGCGCACCGCGACCTCGTCGACCTCCTCGACCGAGGTGCGCCCGCCGATCCCGGCCAGCTCGGCGTATTCCCGCAGTCTGCGGCGGTAGACGGCGGTGATCGACGGCGGCCGGGTCCGGAAGTGCCTGCCGTCGGTGAGGATGTTGAACCGCAGGCCGGGTTCGTACACCGCGCTGACCGCCCGGTGCATCTCGCGCAACCGGGCCATGCCGCCGAACTCGGCGAGGTCGGGCAGCGGGCCGGACGCCTTGAGCCGGTTCAGGCACTGCTTGACGGGGAATCCCAGCAGCACCACGTCGATCGGCTCGCCGCGCCGCAGGAACGGCTCGGCGTCCCGGCGCAGGTCGTCGAACCGGTAGTGCGACCGGGATCCCTTGAGGAACTGCTTGCGGGTGAGCACGTGGTGCAGCGCGCGGAGCGTGCGCTCGCGGCGCTCCTCCGGATCGGCGGTCCCGCCCGGGGCGAACTTGGCCAGCGCCGCGCGCGCCGTCCGCGCCGCCGCGCGGTCCACGTCGGCCACCACCGAGTCCACAATGGACTGGGTTTCGACCTCGGTCAGGTGCACCGCCCAGTCCTGCGCCGGCCGGTTGCCGCGCAGCGCGCCGATCTGCAGCTCCTCCAGGGAGTGCGTGTTGGACAGCCGCGGTCCGGGCGGCCCGGGGTGCGGTGCCGTCTCGAAGGTCGCGACGGCGGAGGCGGTGTCGTCGAGCCGCGCGGCCGCCACCCCCGGGGCCCGCACCGCGACCGCCAGCGCGCCGGGGAACTCCTCGGTCAGCGCCGCGCGCACCTCCGGCTGGTCGTCGAAGACCGCGACGACGTCGCCCAGTCCGCGCAGCGCAGCCGCCTTGGCCGCACCGGGGCGGTCGCGCGGCTCGGCGGGCACGCACAGCAGCGCCGCGTCCGGCACCCCGGCAGCGGCCAGCGCCGCGCGGGTGCTCTCGCGGAACCGCTCGCGCCGTCCGGTGTAGAACACCGCGCGGCCACCGGCATCGCGGACGTCCCAGACGAACCGCGCGAGCCCGGCGTTCACGCCGTCGGCGCTGAGGTCGTCGCGCAGCCTCGGTTGCAGGGCGCGGACGAAGTCGACGCGCACCGCTTCCCAGTCGACCCCGGGGTAGCGCGCGCCGAGCCCGCCGAGGTCGACGAAGGCGCGCCAGGCCGCCGGGACCGGGCTGGGCAGCACCGGCAGCGCGTCCGGGTGAGCGAGCTCGACGATGCCGTCCGGCGCACCCGGCCGCGGTCCGGCGACCGCGCGGGCGGCGTCGCGGATCCGGCCGTGCGGCACGATCCCGCACATGTCCAGGTCGATCGCCACGACCGGTTGCGGCGCGTCGGGCTCTCGGCGGCGCTTCCGGGTCGCCGCCTGCACCCGGGACAGCACCTCCCGGAGCACGGTGTCCTGCGATTCCGGCACGCTGTGCGCGTAGCTCCGCAGCGGCTGCGCGCCGGCGAGGAGTTCGGCCGTGCTCGGCGCCAGGTAGCGCATCTCCTCGGCCACCACCCGTTGCACCGCGTCGCGCACCAGGCGTTCCGCCCGGCCGGTCCGGACGAACGCGGTGGTCAGCGCGTCGAGACCGGCGAGCAGCGCGGACACGCCGCCGTCGACTTCGGCCCGGTCCGGCCGGTCGACCACCCGGTCGCACCCGGTGACCACGATGCGCCCGGTGGCCCGCAGCTCGGGCGAGAGCTCGACGCCGACGCCGCGCTCGTCCAGCGAGAACAGGCCGATCCGGTGGTGGTCCAGGGCGATCCGGAAGGTCCGCAGCAGCGGGCGGACGAAGTGGTCCAGGAAGTAGCCGAGTTCGTCCTCGCGCCGTTCGAAGCGGTTGCCTAGCACCGCGTCCAGCAGCCCGGGGGTGCCGTCGCGCAGCGCCGCCAGCGGCACGACCACGGTCCCGCCGGGATGCCCCGGGTGCGCGGGCGACGGCTCCGGGACGCGCAGCAGCGCCGTCACGTCGTCGGCCACGACCGCGGCCGGCAGCTGCTGGGTCGCGCAGTGCATCCGCAGCAGCGGGTCGGACTCGACGGCCGACGCCAGTCGTTCCCAGCCCCGCAACCAGCGCAGCGCCCGGTCGCGGGAGTCCACGTGCTCCAGGACGACGGTCCGCTCCGGCACGCACACCACGACCGGTCGGTCCGGCCCGGGCAGCGGCAGTCGCCTGCCGGGATCGGTGACCGCGTCCAGGCACCGCCACGCCAGGTCCTCGCTCCCGGCGGTCAGCACCTCCTCGGCGACACCGATCGCCCCCGTACCGTCCTCGCCGGTGTTCGAGCCGGTCAGGGTCCGGGTGAGCCGGTACAGCCAGGCGGGGTCGCGGCGACGGCGGGTGCGGCGCAACCGCACCAGCGCCTCGTACAGGTCGCCCCAGGTCGGCGCGGGACCGAGCGGAATCCCGACGCCCGCGCCGGGACCGGCGAGCCGGAACTGCCCGCGCCACTCGACCCGGAGCCCGTAGCCGCCCTCGGACAGCAGCGCGTTCGCCGCCCGCTCGGTCAGCGGCGACCAGGGTCCGGGGGCCGGGTCGTCGGCCTCGTGCGTACCGCCCGTCGAGGCGGGGAGTCTGGAGGTCAGCCGCGCGGTCACGGCGTCACGCCGCGCAGGGCGCGCGAGTAGGCGGCGGCGAACGCGGCCGTGGCTCCCGCCGGGATCTGCCGGGGGAGAAAACGGGGAAAACCGAGAAGATGAGAGGCAGCCGCGCAGTGACCCACGATTACCTTTCTGTCACGGAGCATGACGACCCGGATCACACTAGATAGCGACCTCCACGCTGACAATATGACCGAACGCATACGCCGCCCCGCTAACGCGATCATCTCCGCAGGTCAGCGGTCATCCTGTGGAACAGGTACGGCACAGTGCCCGGGCACCCGTCAAGCCGGTCGTCGCGGGTTCACCCGTTCGACCGATACTCGTGTTCGGCATGTCCGTACCCGCGAGCCCGGCCCGAACGGGAAACTGTGGACAACGCCGGTGCCCCTCCCCGGCACCGGTGACCAGACCGCCGATCCGCCGGGTTCGGCTCCCCTCCCAGGGCTCACCTGAAAGAGAATCACGGGCGCGGTCGGCAAGTATGGTCTCAGAACATGATCAAGGAGTTGCCTTGCCTACCGAAGTAGCCCCGCTGCGCCGCAAGCCGGTCCAGCAGCGCAGCGCGCAACGTGTGGAGAAGATGCTGGAGGCGTGTGCTCAGCTCATCGACGAAGTGGGCTACGACGGGTTGACGACCACCCTCATCGCCGAACGGGCCGGAGTGGCGGTCGGCTCGCTCTACCAGTTCTTCCCGGACAAGCGCGCCGTGGTGCAGGAACTCACGCTGCGCAACCTGGACCGGTTCGTGCGCACCGTGTCCGCCCGTTTCGAGCAACTGGAGCTGGAGCACTGGTGGGACGCCGTGGACGCGGTCTTCGACGTCTACCTGACGATGCACCGCGAGGTCCCCGCCTTCAGCCGGTTGCACTTCGGCGACGTCGTCGACCTGCGCCTGTTGGACCCGAGCAAGGACAACAACGCGGTCATCGCCGAGAAGCTCACCGCGCTGATCGCCGAGGAGTTCGGGCTCGACCCGACCGAGCTGACGCTGCCGCTGTCGGTCGCCGTGGAGGCCGCGGACGCGGTCCTGCACCTGGCGTTCCGGCGCGCCCCCGCCGGGGACCCCACCCTCGTCGCCGAGGCCAAGGAACTCGTCCGCGGCTACCTGTCGAACCGGCTGCCGGACGATCAGCCGAACGACCTGCCCTCGCCGCGGTAGGTGGGCACCGTCGCGACGAGTTCGTCGCCGTCCAGCAGGTGGTAGTGCGGGAAGCGCTCGGCGAGTTCGCCCGCCTTGGCGTGCCGCAGCCACACCCGGTCGCCGAGCCGCAACCGCCGGGCGGCCGGGCCGACCACGGGCGTCTGCACCTCCCCGGCCCCCTCCGTCGCGGTCAGGCGCAGACCGCGCGGCAGGTGCGGCGCGGGCTCCCGGTCCCGACCCGGCGCACCGGAGGCGATGTAGCCGCCGCCGAACAGCGTCGCGGCGCGCGCGGCGGGCCGGTGCACGACGGGCAGCGCGAACAGCAGCGCCGGGCGCGGCCGGAAGGCGCGGTAGGAGTCGAACAGCGTCGCCCCGACCAGACCGGACCCGGCGGCGACCTCGGTGACGGCCGGTTCCGCGGCGGTGCGCTCCAGGCTCCCGGTGCCGCCGCCGTTGACGAACTCCAGCGAGGTCTCGGCGCGGACCGCCGCGACGACCTCCGCCCGCCGGCCGGCCAGTTCCGCGGCCGAGCGCCGCTGCATCCAGCGCAGCGCGGCGGCGCGCAGCGGGCGTCCGGGCGGCGCGTCGCCGAGCCCGGCGATCTGGCCCTCGTAGACCATCAGCCCGACCACCCGGAACCCCTTGCGCCGCACCGCTTTCCGGGCGAGCGCCCGGGCCTGGGCGACCGAGTGCACGGGCGACCTGCGGGTGCCGATGTGCAGCCCGGGCAGCGGGCGCCAGGACGCGTCGACCTCCAGGCACAGCCGGATGTCGGGGCGGTCCGGCCCGACCGCGGCGTCGATGAGGTCGAGGTGGTCGGTGGAGTCGACGACGAGCGCGATGGCCGCGGCGGCGGCCGGATCGGCGGCGAGCGCGCGCAGCGCCGCGCGGTCGGCGGTCGGGTAGGCGACGAGGATGTCGTCGCTGAGACCTTCCCGGTGCAGCCAGAGGGCTTCGGCGAGGCTGTAGCACATCAGCCCCGCGCAGCCCGGGGTTTCCAGGGCGCGGCGCAGGAGGTCCCGGCAGCGCACCGATTTGGTGGCGATGCGGATCGGCCGACCGCGCGCCCGGCGCACCAGGTCGGCCGCGTTGCGGCGGAACGCGTCGAGGTCGACCACCGCGAACGGGGGGTCGAGATCGCTGGTGATGCCATCGAGGTTCCGCACGGCACAACACGGTAGGCCGAACCCCCTTGTTATGTGAATCTCTTTCACATAATTTCTTCGGCTACCCACCCGAAGGAGGGGCTCGGCCATGACCGCCTGGACGAACTGGGCACGCACCGCCACCGCGATCCCCCACCGCACGGTCAGCCCGCGCGATCCGGAAGAGGCCGCCGCGGCGATCAGCGCTGCCGCCCGCGAGGGCCGCACCGTCCGACCGCTCGGCAGCGGCCATTCCTTCACCCCGGTCGGCGCCCCGCAGGACGCCGTCGCGCTGGACCTCTCGCGGTGGACCGGGATCGTGCGCGCCGACCCGGGAACCGGGCTGGTCACCGTGCGCTCCGGAACCCCGCTGCACCAGCTCAACGCCGAACTGGACGCGCTGGGACTGGCCATGGCCAACCTCGGCGACATCGACCGGCAGACCGTCGCCGGGGCGATCTCCACCGGCACCCACGGCACGGGCGCGCGCCTCGGCGGCCTGGCCACCCAGGTCGAGGAACTGGAACTGCTGCTCGCCGACGGTTCGACGCGCACCTGCTCGCCCCGGCAGGAGCCGGAGCTGTTCGACGCCGCCCGCGTCGGGCTCGGCGCGCTCGGCGTGATCACCACCGTCACGCTGCGCTGCGTCCCCGCGTTCGCGCTCGCCGCCGACGAGCACCCGGAGCCGCTGGACGGGGTGCTGGAGCGCTTCGACGACCTGGTCCGGGACAACGACCACGTCGAGTTCTACTGGTTCCCGCACGGGTCGAACACGCTGGTCAAGCGGAACAACCGGCTGCCGGACGACCGGCCCCCGCGACCGCTGCACCCGGTGCGGCACTTCCTGGAGTACGAGGTGCTGGAGAACCGGGTGTTCGGCGCGCTGTGCCGCGTCGGGCGCGGGGTGCCCGCGCTGGTGCGGCCGCTGAACCGGCTGTGCGGCTCGACCTGGTCGTCCCGTTCCTACAGCGACCGCTCGCACCGGGTGTTCACCACGCCCCGCAGCGTCCGCTTCGTGGAGAGCGAGTACGCCGTGCCCCGCGAGGCGCTGCACGACGTGCTGACCGAGCTCCGCGCGGCCGTCGGCCGGCTGGAGCACCCGGTGATGTTCCCGGTCGAGGTCCGAGTGGCGGCGGCCGACGAAATCTGGCTGTCCACCGCGTACCGGCGGCCGACCGCCTACGTCGCGATCCACCAGTTCGCCGGGATGCCCTACCGGCACTGGTTCCGCACCTTCGAGGACATCGCCACCGCCGCCGGGGGCCGCCCGCACTGGGGCAAGGTGCACGGCCTCGACGCCGACGAGCTGCGCGGGCGCTATCCGCGCTTCGAGGACTTCCGGCGCGTGCGGTCCGCGGTCGACCCGCACGGCACCTTCCGCAACCCCTACCTGGACCGCGTCCTCGGACCGCCGTGACGGCCGGAGCCGTTCCGCGCAGCGGGCGCTGCGCTGCTCACCTCGCGACGGCGGCCTCGACGGCCTCGGCGACGGGTGCGTCGCCGTTGACCACTTCCAGCGCCCGGTGCACCGAGCGCCGCTCGCCGATCAGCGCGAGCAGCACCGCCGCCACGTCGGCCCGGGTCACCTCGGCCCGCTCCACCGACGCGCCCAGCCGGACCCGGCCGGTCGGGGCGTCGTCGGTCAACCGCCCCGGGCGCAGGATCGTCCAGTCCAGGTCGCGGCGGCGCAGGTCCGCCTCGGCGGCCCGCTTGGCGTCCAGGTACGCGCCGAACGCCTCGCCCACGTCCGGCGGGTTGGGGCGGGTCGTGCCCATGGCGCTGATCTGGAGGAAGCGCCGGACCCCCGCCTGCTCGCAGGCTTCGGCCAGCAGCACCGAGGCGGCGCGGTCCACGGTGTCCTTGCGCGGCGTCCCGCTGCCCGGCCCGGCGCCCGCGGCGAACACCGCGACGTCCGCTCCGGCCAGCTGCGCGGCGAGTTCGGCGGCGTCGATCAGTTCCAGGTCGGCGAGGCGCGGTTCCACCCCGTCGGCGCGCAGCTCGGCCGCGTGGTCGGGGTTGCGGATCAGTCCGAGGACCGAGTCCCCGCGTTCGGCCAGCAGCCGGCCTAGGTGTCGAGCGATCTTCCCGTGCGCTCCGGCGATGACGACTCGCATGCCACCCAACGTAGAGGTCTGCGGTCCGGCCCGCCGGGACGCGGGGTCAGCTGCGCGACGGCGCGGGCGCCTCGGCGGCGATGAGCTGCTGGTAGACGATCTCGTTGACCCAGCGGGACACGGCGGTGTGCTCGGCCGGGGGCTCGTCGTGGAAGCAGCGGCCCGGCAGTTCCACGTCCACGGTCTCGCCGTCCGCGCTGAGCACCGCGATCCCGAACTGGCGCGCGCGGATCAGGCAGGTCGAGGTGAAGTCGGCGGCCACCGCGACGCTCTTGGGCACCACGATCGCGGTGCTGGTGAACCGCGCGAACGGCACCGCGGCGGTCAGCGCGCTGCGCCAGTGGCGGGCCGGGGCGAGCATCCCGGTGACGCGCGCGGCCGGCGGCGGCACCCGGCCGTCCATCTCCGGCCACACCCACGTGGCGGTCTCGGCGCGGTCCAGCACCGGATCGCTGCCGAAGCAGACGCGTTCGGCGTGCGCCTCGGGGACCAGCTCGGCCACCGGGACCACGTGCCGCCCGAGGATCCGCAGCGGCGTGAGCACGCTGCCCGGCCAACCCAGCGTCTCGGCGGCGAGCTCGCCGATCCGGTCGACGGCGGCGGCGAACCCGAGCGGAGATCGAACCTGTCCCGAGCAGACCCGGACCTCGTTGTCGGCCGCGGCACGTCCCGGCGTTGCGGTCACGGCTTCCCGCCTCCCTCGATGAGCTGCTGCACTGGGGGCGCCCGTTGCCGGGCGCGAGTTGACTAAAACAGCTCCGCGCCGTTCCTGCGCTGCTCAACGGGGGTCGCTGCGACCGGCGGCCGACATCGGTCGGTGACTGGTCGATGAGTGACAACACGACTTCAGCTCGGCCGTGCGGCCATTCAGGTGAAGCCCGAAACCGGTCAACGCGACAGCACGTCGTAGCCGACGCGCTCGTGCTCGACCAGTCGGCCCCGGATCGCTTCCGCCGCTGGGAGCAACGGCTTCACCAGTCTGGACACCTCCGCGCGGACGCTGTGCGCCACCACTCCCAGCGCGGCGACGACCGCTCCGCTCCCGTCGTGCACCGGCACCGCCACCGAGCAGTTCCCGAGCGTCATCTCCTCGTTCGCCGACGCGTACCCGCGGGCGCGCACGCCCTGCAGCTCCCGCCCGAGGCGGCCGGGCTCGGTGATGGTGTACGGCGTCTGCCGGGAGAGTCCGCGCTCGCAGTACTGGTGCATCACGGCGGCCGGCGCGTGCGCGAGCAGCACCTTGCCCACCCCCGTCGAGTGCAGCGGCAGGCGGCCGCCGGTGCGGGAGACGATCGGCACGGCCCGCGGCGTGGTCAGCTTCTCGACGTACACGGCCTCCATGCCGTCGCGGACCGCGAGGTGCACGTTGTCGTGGGTGTGCTGGCACAGCTCCTGCATGTAGGGCAGCGCGATCTCGCGCAGCCCGCTGTTCACCGGGCAGAGCAGTCCGATCTCCCACAACCGCAGGCCGATCGAGTAGCGGCCGTCGGCGTCGCGTTGCAGGGCGCCCCACATCTCCAGCTCGCCGACCAGCCGGTGCGCGGTGGCCAGCGGGATTCCGGCGCGGCGGGCGATGCCGGTGAGGGTGAGCCGGGTGTGGTCGACGTCGAAGGCGGTGAGCACGCTCAGCGCCCGCGCTGTCACCGACCGACCGGGATCCCGGCTGTTGCCCGCCATCGCGATCCTCCCGTTCAGCACCGTGCCCTCAGCCCAGCACAGTCGCGCGACCACGCCAAGCCCTCACAACAGGGCCGTGAACTCCGCGGCCTGCTCGACGTTGGCGAGGTGGGCGGCGTGCGGGAGGACCTCCAGGCGGGCGTTGTCGCCGATCCCGGCGGCGATGGCCGCGGCGTGGTCGGGCGGCGTGGCCGGATCGTCGGCGCCCGCGACGACCAGCGCGGGCGCGGTGATCGAAGGCAGGTCCGCGCGCAGGTCGACGTGGCCGATCACCTCGGAGCACAACGCGTACGCCTCGTCGTCGGTGCTGGCGATCATCGCCGCGTACACCGCGGTCTCGGCGGCGTGGTGCTCCCGGAAGTACGGGGTGAACCAGCGCTCGATGGTCGGCGAGACGAGTTCGTTGGTGCCGTGCTCGCGGGCGGCCGCTGCCCGCGCCAGCTCGGCGCGCTCCTGGTCCAGCCACGCCGAGGTGCAGCAGGCCACGAGCCGGTCGACGCGGTCCGGCGCGTGCGCCGCCAGCCACAGGCCGATCATGCCGCCGAGCGAGGAGCCCAGGAACGCGGCGCGTTCGACGCCGACGTGGTCGAGCAGCGCCAGCACGTCACCGCCGAGCTCGGCGAGGGTGTAGGGACCGGGCGGGGTCGGTGAGCCGCCATGCCCGCGCTGGTTGTAGCGCAGCACCCGGTAGGAGGCGTTGAGCGCGTCGATCTGCGGGTCCCACATCTCCCAGGTGCAGCCGAGCGCGTTGGACAGCACGATCGCCGGGGCGTCCGGGCGTCCGGACTGCTGCCATTCGAGCCCGAGCTCCTCCCACCGAGTCACCTGACTCCCTCCGTCGCCTCCTCCCACGCCGCCCGGCCGCTGAGCAGGTCGTCGCGCGGGATGGCGTGGCCACGATGCCGCAGGTGGCATGGAGGGTACGCGGGCGAGCCCGTCCGCACCGACGTGCGTGCGATCAATCCGCCGGAACCCCGAGCAGCGCGCGCATGCGGGCGTACTTGCGCGCCAGCCGCTCCCGGGTCGCCGCGTCCAGCGCGGCCAACCGCGCGGGGTCCGAGTTGTGCGCGAGATCGGCTTCCTTCACCAGCGCCGCTCCCGGGGTGGCGAGGATCCGCGCCGCGTAGTCCTCCGCCGCCTCCCCTGCCCGCTTGGTCACGGCGAGCACGATTTCCTTGGTCCGGTGGGAAAGCGCTGCCCCGCGAAGCCACTCCTCGGACACGGCACCGTCCTCCACGGCATCGTGCAACCAGGCGGCGGCGACCTGCTCGGACGAACCGCCCCGGGCCTGGACCCCGTCGGCCACCGCGGCGAGGTGCTCGGCGTAGGGCCGCCCGGCCTTGTCCACCTGGTCGGCGTGCGCGCGCCGCGCGATCCGCTCCACATCGCCGAGCGACATCAGCCCGTCTTCGCCCATGACGGCAAGGTAACCCGGTGCTCTTGCGGTTCCGCGGGGGTTTCGCGAGCCGGTGCCCGCCAGCCGGGCTCGACCGGCACCGGTTCATCCGCGTTCCCGGCGCCGCGGAGCCGATTTCCCGAGCACCGCACGTCGACTGAAGTCCACAGTGGAGAAATTGGGAACCGGGCCGATCGGGATCGGTGTGACCTTCCCCATCCGCCGCGAACGTCGGCGCGCTCATGTCGGAGAACTCACTTCCGACGGCCACCGGGAAACACCATGTCGAACCTCACGCGAACAAGCCGGACCACCGCGGTCCGGCTTTTTTCGCCCTCGGCGGAACGCGCTCGACCACACGCCATCCCGGAAAACGACGAAGGGCCCCATCGGATCGATGGGACCCTTCGCTGAGTGGGCGAGGAGGGAGTTGAACCCTCACGTCCTTTCGGACACACGGACCTGAACCGTGCGCGTCTGCCATTCCGCCACTCGCCCGTGGCTTGCGACCAAGCTTACCGCACCCGTTTCCGGTCCTGGAACCAGGGTCCCCTCCGAGCTTTCGACCTGGTCGGAAGCTCGGGAACCGAAGGGATCCGATCCGCTCGCCGCGTTGGCGAAAGCAGATTAGCACGGCGCCCTCCAGGCCCTTCGCAGGGGGGTTGCTCCGGTTGGGAACTGGGCGGTGTCCAGAGCCGTTGGCCCAGATACGATGGTCGTCAGGAGTCGTACGCGTGGAGGGGATTTGCCGTGGGCCTCGTGCAGCGCTTCGAGCGCCGACTCGAAGGCATCGTCGGCAACGGCTTTGCGCGTGTTTTCGGTGGAAAAGTCGTGCCCCAGGAGGTCGCGCAGGCGCTGCAGCGGGAAGCCGAACTGCAGGTCCGCGAACTCGCCGGAGGGCGACTGCTCGCGTGCAACCACTACGTCGTGCAGCTCAGCCCGCCGGACCACGACCGACTCACCGGCGACGAGGACCGGGTGACCGACCTCCTCGCCGACTGCGTTCAGGAGCATCTCACCGAGCATGGGTGGGACACATATGGTGACGTCGTAGTCTCCCTGGAGCGCTCTGAGACGCTGCACACGGGACAGTTTCGAATCAGTTCGACCGTCGACCCCGACGTGACACGACGGCCGACACAACCGCGTACCGCAGGAGACCGACCCATGAGCCAGCCACCAGGCCACTACCCCCAGGGAGATCCGTACAACCAGCAGGGGCAGTACGGCTACGACCAGGGCTACGGCCAGCCCCAGTACGGGCAGGACCCCAACTACGGCTACGGCCAGCCGCAGCCGGGTTACGACCAGGGCTACGGCCAGCAGCCCCAGCAGCCCGGTTACGACCAGGGTTACGGCCAGCCGCCGCAGCCGGGTTACGACCAGGGGTACGGCCAGCCGGGGTACGGCCAGCCGCCGCAGCCGGGCTACGACCAGGGCTATGGGCAGCCCGGCTACGGCCAGCCCCAGCCCGGGTTCGACCAGGGCTACGGCCAGCCCCAGCCCGGTTACGACCAGGGCTACGGCCAGCCCCAGCCCGGTTACGACCAGGGTTACGGCCAGCCGCCGCAGCCGGGCTACGACCAGGGCTATGGGCAGCCCGGCTACGGCCAGCCCCAGCCCGGGTTCGACCAGGGCTACGGCCAGCCCCAGCCCGGTTACGACCAGGGCTACGGCCAGCCGCAGCCCGGTGGCGCCTACCCGGGGTCCGGCGGCTTCCCGGAGCAGGGCTACGGCCAGCCCGGTGGTCCCTTCCCGCAGTCCGGCGGTTACCCGGCGGCGCCGGGCGGACCTCGCCCGCAGCTGGCCGCGACGCTGCACCTGGACGACGGCTCCAACCGCTCCTACACGCTGCAGCACGGCTCGAACATCATCGGGCGCGGCCAGGAGGGCCAGTTCCGCCTGCCGGACACCGGGGTCTCGCGCAAGCACATCGAGATCACCTGGGACGGCCAGAGCGCGATGTTGGCGGACCTCGGTTCCACGAATGGCACCACGGTGAACGGCACTCCGGTGCAGACTTGGCAGTTGGCAGACGGCGACGTGATCAGGGTCGGCCACTCGTCCCTGATCTTCCGCGCGCAGCAGGCCTGAGGCCGCGGAAAACGCGTCCAGACACGAGTAGGAGCGTTCACAACAGGTGCCAGAGCTGGTGATTCAGCTGACCAGAGCAGGGTTCCTCGCCCTGCTCTGGTTGTTCGTGCTGGCTGCCCTCCGGGTGGTTCGTTCCGACCTCTCCTCGGCGTCCGGGATGCGCGTCCCGGTGCCCGGTGCGAGTCGGCTGCCGGGCAAGAAGAAGCAGGCCCGGGGCAAGAGCAAGTCTCCCCGCCAGATGGTGGTGACGCACGGCGCTCTGGCCGGCACGCGCATCTCCTTGGACGGTCGGCCGATCCTGATCGGCCGGGCCGACGACTCCACACTGGTCCTCGACGACGACTACGCGTCGACCCGGCACGCGCGGCTGTCGCTGCGGGGTTCGGACTGGTACGTGGAGGACCTAGGCTCCACTAACGGCACATATCTCGATCGGGCGAAGGTCACGGGGCCGACCAAGGTCCCGCTCGGCGTTCCGATCAGAATCGGCAAGACGGTGATCGAGCTGCGCTCATGACCCTCGTCCTTCACTACGCAGCCCGCAGCGACCGCGGCCTGGTTCGGTCCAACAACCAGGACTCGGTCTATGCCGGCCCACGACTACTCGCCCTCGCGGACGGCATGGGCGGCCATGCCGCCGGTGAGGTCGCCAGCAAGGTCGTCATAGCGGCGTTGGCTCCGCTGGACGACGACGAGCCCGGCGACGACCTGCTCGGCCAGCTCCACGAAGCGGTGCTGAACGGCAACAACGCCATCGCCGAGCTCGTCGCCGCCGATCCCGACCTGGAAGGGATGGGCACCACGCTGACCGCGGTGCTGTTCGCGGGCAGCAAGCTCGGCTTGGTGCACATCGGCGACTCCCGCGCCTACCTGGTCCGGGACGGCGAGCTGACCCAGATAACCCACGACGACACCTTCGTGCAGTCGCTGATCGACGAAGGCCGGATCACCGAGGAGGAGGCGGCCAACCACCCGCAGCGCTCGCTGCTGCTGCACGCGTTGACCGGCCACGAGGTGGAACCGAGCCTGGCGATCCGCGAGGCCCGCGCGGGGGACCGCTACCTGCTGTGCTCCGACGGCCTGACCGGTCCGGTCAGCGTGGAGACGATCGCGGAGGCGTTGCGCATCCCGGACCCGCAGCAATGCGCGGACCGGATGATCGAGCTGGCGCTCAAGGGCGGCGGCCCGGACAACGTGACCGTGATCATCGCCGATGTCGTCGACGTCGAGTTCGGCGAGGACGCCCCCATCGTCGGGGGTGCGGCGGGAAATGGAGATGAGCACCCGCAGCCCGACTCGTCTGCGGCGCGCGCGTCCGCGGTGACCAGGCCGCGGCAGCAGCCGCAGCGGGTCGAACCCACCTCACCACCCGTGGACGAGCGGCCGCGCAAGCGGCGGTGGCTGCGTTCGCTGCTGGTGACGTGCGGTGTGCTCGTCGTGTTGGCAGGAGTCGCGCTGGCTGGGCGCTGGTGGGTCCTCAGCCAGTACTTCATCGGCGTCAACAAGGCCGATGAAGTGGTGATCTTCCAGGGGGTGCAGGGCAGCGTCCTGGGCATGTCGTTGAACTGGCAGGTGGAGAACTCCTGCCCGGCCAACTCCGCCGCGGACTGCCGACCGATCAAGATCAACGATCTGCAGGAAGCGCAGCGGCCCGACGTCCGCAACGGCATCACCGAGGTCAACGGGCTGGACTCGGCCCGCGAGGCGATGCGACGGCTGCGGATGACCGCGCTGCTGCCGGCGTGCGAACCGCCGAAGCCGAACACCCCGCCCCCCGGCCAGCCCCCGGCGCAGCAGCACCCGCCGGCCGGGCAGCCGAGTCAGGCGCCTCCGCCGCCGGGTCAGAGCACCCAGCCCGCACCACCGCAGCAGGCGTCGACCGAGCCGTCCTCGCCGGACGGCGCCACCCCGCTGGGCACCGAGGAGCAGAAGCCGGGCGTGACCTGCCGGATGGTGAGCTGATGTCACGACCCGCCGCCGCGCCCGAATCGGCCAGCGGCAGTTCCACGTCGACCCCGCGCGCCACCAACCGGCGGGGCACGGAGCTGTTCATGCTGATCTTCTCCGCCGTGATCGTGACCTTCGCGATCATGCTGGTGGAGATCAGCCAGGAGCAGACCGTCACCCGGGAACTGCTGTACTACGGCCTGGCGTTCCTCGCGCTCTACGGCGTCGCGCACTTCGCCGTGCGCCGCTGGGCCCCGTACGCCGACCCCTTGATCCTCCCGCTGGTCTCGCTGATCAACGGGGTGGGGCTGGTGATGCTGCACCGGCTGGACCTGGCGCACGTGGTCGGTTCGCCGTTCACCGGCAAGCAGATCATCTTCTCCACGGCCGGTGTCGTGCTGTTCGTGCTGGTCCTGGCGTTCGTCAAGGACCACCGGACGCTGGCGCGCTACAGCTACACGTGCGGCTTCGTCGGCCTGGCGCTGCTGGCGCTGCCCGGTCTGCTGCCGAGCAGCATCTCGGAGGTCAACGGCGCGAAGCTGTGGATCTCGGTCGGCGGGCTGTCCATCCAGCCCAGCGAGTTCGCCAAGATCCTGCTGATGATCTTCTTCGCGTCGTTCCTGGTGTCCAAGCGCGAGCTGTTCACCACCGCGGGACGGCGCTTCCTGGGCGTCGACTGGCCCCGGGCCAGGGACCTGATGCCGGTGATCGTGGCCTGGTGCCTGTCCATCGGCGTCGTCGTGCTGGAGAAGGACCTCGGCACCTCGCTGCTGTTCTTCGGCATCGTGCTGGTGATGATCTACATCGCCACCGAGCGCGCGGTGTGGGTCTTCCTGGGCCTGTCGATGTTCGCCCTCGGCTGCGTCGTCGCGTTCAACCTGTTCTCGCACGTCCAGGTGCGCGTCAACACCTGGCTGGACCCGATGGGCGACGGCGACTCCGGGTACCAGCTGCGCACCGGTCTGTTCGGGCTGGGCAACGGCGGCATCGGCGGGTCCGGCCTGGGCGGCGGCATGCCGCAGATGACGCCGTGGGCGGCCAGCGACTTCATCATCTCCGCGATCGGCGAGGAACTCGGGCTGATCGGGCTGATGGCGCTGTTCATGGTGTACCTGATGCTGATGATGCGCGGTCTGCGCAGCGCGCTGGCGGTCCGCGACTCGTTCGGCAAGCTGTTCGCCGGTGGTCTGTCGTTCACGATCGCGCTGCAGCTGTTCGTGGTCGCGGGCGGTGTCACCGGCCTGATCCCGATGACGGGTCTGACCGCTCCGTTCCTGGCCTACGGTGGTTCGTCGTTGTTGGCGAACTACATCCTGGTCGCGCTGCTGCTGCGGATCTCCGATGCCGCGCGCCGCCCGCAGGCACCGGCGAAGCCGAAGCCGAAGCAGGCGCCGATCGCGGAAGCACATACCGAGCTGGTGGAGCGTCCCCGATGAACAAGCCGCTGCGCCGCGTGGCGCTGGCCATGATGGCGATGGTCGTGTTGCTGATGGGCAACGCGACGTACGTCCAGGTGATCAAGGCCGACGAGCTCAAGGAGGACGCCCGCAACAAGCGGACGTTGTACGAGGAGTACTCCCGGGAGCGCGGCCAGATCATCGCCGGTGGCCAGTCGCTGGCGAATTCGGTGGCCACCGGGGACAACCTGAAGTACCTGCGGACCTACCCGAACGGCCCGGTGTACTCGCCGGTCACCGGGTTCTACTCGTTCGTCTACGGCTCCAACGGCGTGGAGCGCGCCGAGGACAAGATCCTCAACGGCACCGACGACAGCCTGGCGTTCGGCCGGCTGTCCGACATGATCACCGGCAAGCAGCCGCGCGGCGGCAACGTCGAGCTGACCATCAACCCGGCGATGCAGCAGGTCGCCTACGACCAGCTGACCAGCAAGGGCTACCAGGGTTCCGTGGTGGCGCTGGACCCGTCGACGGGTGCGATCCTGGCGATGGTCAACGCGCCGTCGTACGACCCGAACAAGGTCGCCACGCACGTGCGCAACGACGCGGCCAAGGCGTGGCAGCAGATGGAGAAGGCCCCCGGCAGCCCGATGGAGAACCGGTCGGTGGGCACGCTCTACCCGCCGGGCTCGACGTTCAAGCTGATCACCGCCACGGCGGCGTTGGAGAGCGGCTACGACCTCAACAGCAAGGTGCAGGACGCCGCGTCGATCACGCTGCCCGGGACGCACACCCAGCTGCCCAACTACGCGGGCAAGCAGTGCGCCGGCGACACGCTGATCGAGGCGCTCGGGCACTCCTGCAACACGGCGTTCGCCGAGATCGCGGGCAAGGTCGGCCCGGACAAGATGCGGGAGGTCGCCGCGCGCTACGGGTTCGGCAAGGACCTGCAGATCCCGATGAGCGTGGCCAAGTCCGACCTGGGACCGATGTCCGACGCGCCGGCGCTGTACCAGAGCGGCATCGGCCAGCGCGACGTGCGCGTCACCCCGATGCAGAACGCCATGGTCGCCGCGGCCATCGCCAACCACGGCAAGCTGATGAAGCCGCAGCTGGTCAAGGCGACCCGGGCCCCGGACATGTCCGAGCTGGACACCCTCCAGCCGGAGGAGATGAGCCAGGCCACCTCACCGGAGATCGCGGACAAGATCCGGACGATGATGCTGAAGTCCGAGCAGTACACCAAGGGCTCGGGCAAGATCTCCGGCGTCGACATCGCGTCGAAGACCGGCACCGCGCAGCACGGCGACGCCCTGGACCACCCGCACGGCTGGTACGTCGCGTTCGCCCCCGCGGAGAACCCGAAGATCGCGGTCGCGGTCGTCGTGGAGAACGGCGGTGACGAGGGTGCCGAAGCGACCGGTGGTTCGATCGCCGCCCCGATCGGCCGCGAGGTGATCCGGGCAGGTCTCCAGGGGGGTGGCTGAGCCGTGCTGACCTCCGGCCAGTTGCTCGCCGACCGGTACCGGTTGGGACGGCGGATCGCCGTCGGCGGCATGGGCGAGGTGTGGCAGGCGGTGGACGTCCGGCTGGACCGGACGGTGGCGATCAAGGTCCTCAAGGCAGAACTGTGCGGGGACGCCGAGTTCCTGCACCGCTTCCGCACCGAAGCGCGCACCACCGCCTCGCTGAACCACCCGGGCATCGCCGCCGTGCACGACTACGGCGAGACGGCGGCGATCCCGGACGGCCCAGAGGACACCGCGTACCTGGTGATGGAGCTGGTCGAGGGTGAGCCGCTGGCCGCGATCCTGGCCCGCGAGGGCCGGATCAACACCGACCACACGCTGGACATGCTGGAGCAGGCCGGACGCGCGCTGCAGGCCGCGCATGAACGGGGACTGGTGCACCGCGACGTCAAGCCCGGCAACATCCTGATCACCCCGGACGGCAAGGTGAAGCTGACCGACTTCGGCATCGCGAAGGCGGCGGACGCGGCTCCGGTGACCCGGTCCGGGATGGTCATGGGCACCGCCCACTACATCGCGCCGGAGCAGGCCCTGGGCGGGGACGCCACGCCGTCCAGCGACGTGTACTCGCTGGCCGTGGTCGGCTACGAGTGCTTGATGGGGCACCGGCCGTTCCTGTCGGAGAACGCGGTGACGGTCGCGATGATGCACATCCGCGACATCGCGCCGCCGCTGCCACCGGACGTGCCCCCGGGGGTGCGCGCGCTGGTCGAGGCGACGCTGGTGAAGGACCCGCGCCGCCGCTACGCCGACGGCGGCGAGTTCGCCAACGCGGTCGCCGCGGTGCGCGCGGGGCGACCGTTACCGGCTCCCGCGTCGCTGGCGATCCCGCCGCAGCGGCAGCAGCGCGCTGTGATCCCCACCACCGGTGTGCACCAGGTGCCCCAGATGCAGCAGCTGCCGCCGATGGGCAACACCTATCCACCCGGGGTGATCCCGCCGCAGCCACCGGCTCCCCAGCCGCAGCTCCCGCCGCCGCGGACGGCGGCACCGCGGAGCAACCGGAGCATGGTGTGGGTGGTGGTCATCGCCATCGTGGTGGCGCTGGCGCTGGTGGGAGTGCTCACGTACTGGGTCGTGTCGCAACAGTTGGGCGCGGCTGGGGCGGATGTGACGACGAGCAACCTGGATTCGGGTCCTGGATTGGGCCACACTGCGCTACGGCCCGTTCCCGTCGGCGGGCCGGACGTGGCGGTGGGAACAGCGAACACCGAGGTCGGGGCAACCGCGCTCGCCGGTCCGGGTACCGGATCGGCAGGACTTGGCGGGTCGGCATGATGGGACGATCGTTGACAAGGATCGGAACGACGCATCGATGAGCTCACCGCGACTTCTCTCCAACCGCTACGAGATCGGTGACACCCTCGGCTACGGCGGTATGTCGGAGGTGCACCGGGGCCGGGACATCCGGCTGGGGCGGGACGTGGCGGTCAAGGTGCTGCGCGCCGACCTCGCCCGCGACCCCACGTTCCAGCTGCGGTTCCGGCGCGAGGCGCAGAACGCCGCCGCGCTGAACCACCCGGCGATCGTGGCCGTCTACGACACCGGCGAGACCGAGTCGGAGAACGGTCCGCTGCCCTACATCGTCATGGAGTACGTGGACGGGCGGACGCTGCGCGACATCGTCAAGACCGAGGGTCCGCTCGCGCCCCGCCGGGCCATGGAGGTCATGGCGGACGCCTCGGCGGCGCTGGACTTCAGCCACCGGCACGGCATCGTGCACCGCGACGTCAAGCCCGCCAACATCATGATCACCAGCTCCGGCGCGGTGAAGGTGATGGACTTCGGCATCGCCCGCGCGCTGGCGGACGGGCAGGCCGCGGTGACCCAGACGGCCGCCGTGATCGGCACCGCCCAGTACCTCTCGCCGGAACAGGCGCGCGGCGAGTCCGTCGACGCGCGCAGCGACGTCTACGCGGCGGGCTGCGTGCTGTTCGAGCTGCTCACCGGCGAGCCGCCGTTCACCGGGGACTCGCCGGTCGCGGTGGCCTACCAGCACGTCCGGGAGGACCCGCGCAAGCCCTCGGACGTCAACCCGCAGGTGCCGGCGTCACTGGACGCGGTGGTGCTCAAGGCGCTGAGCAAGAACCCGGTCAACCGCTACCAGTCGGCCGCGGAGATGCGCGCCGACCTGGTGCGCGTGCTGTCCGGGCAGCGCCCCAAGGCTCCGATGATCATGTCGGAGGAAGAGCGCACCGCGATGATGGCGCCGAACCCGGCGACCGAGGTGCTCGCCACCGGTCGGCACCGCTCCCCCGAGGAGGCGGACGGCGAGGAACCGCCACCGCCGGTGGAACCGGAGCGCAGGCGCCGCAACCCGTGGGTGGTCGGGCTCGTCACGGTCATCGTCGTGCTGCTGATCGCGCTCGGCGCCTGGCTGGTCAACGCGCTGGTCACCGCCAACACCGGACCGCAGAAGAAACCGGTGCCGAAGTTCGAGGGCCTGGTCAAGCAGGAAGCGATCTCGCAGGCGAACGCGAACGGCTGGAACCCGACGCCGAAGCCCTGCCCGTCGAGCCCCGAGGACGTCGACAAGGTCGTCAAGCAGAACCCGGCTCCGGGGACGCTGATCGTGCCCGGCAACCCGGGCGTCGAGCTGTGCATCGGCTCGGGCCCGGAGCAGGTCCAGGTCCCGGACCTGACCGGGATGACGTTGCAGCAGGCGTGGCAGGCGCTGCACGACAAGGGGCTCGAACTGGGGCTGCCCAAGTACCAGGACACCAGCAACAGCAACCTGGTGGACAAGGTCATGGACTGGGACAACAAGGGCAACGCGGTCACCAAGGGCGCCACGATCAACGTCGTGCTGGGCAAGAAGATCGAGACGGTGACGCTGCAGGACATGACCGGGCGGCCGTTCGAGACGGCCAAGGCGTTCCTGGAGGGCGCCGGGTTCACCGTGCAGCAGCAGAGCCAGGACTCCGACCAGCCGGCCGGTCAGGTGATCGCGATGGACCCGCCCGCGGGGACCAAGGTCCGCCCGAAGTCCACGGTCACGCTCACCGTGTCCAACGGCCAGCAGTTGACCATGCCGTCGTTGCAGGGCATGTCGCCCAGCGACGCCGAGCAGCAGCTCAAGGGCATGGGCTGGAACGGGCAGATCAACGAGGTCAGCCAGCCGACCGGGGACTCCAGCATGGAGGACAAGGTGATCGGCAGTTCACCGGCGGCGGGCCAGAAGTTCGGCCGCAACCAGACGATCACGCTCTACGTCGGCGACTACAGCAGCAGCCCGACCACGAGCACCAGCCCAGGCGGGGGCGGCGGCGGGCTCTTCCCGCCGTTCAGCCACAACAACTAGACCGAAAGAACCCCCGGAGCCGCTCCGGGGGTTCTTTCGTCGTCACCGGTGCGCGGCCGCGGCGACCTCGCGCATGCCCTTCTCCAGCTTCGCGACGAGCGACTCGTCGACCGGGTGCCCGGCGTCGGCCATCCAGTTGGCCAGCATCCGGTGCCCGCCGTCGCTGAGCACCGACTCGGGGTGGAACTGCACTCCCTCGACCGGCAGCTCGCGGTGCCGCATGCCCATCACGATGCCCGAACCGGTCCGCGCGGTGACCTCGAATTCGTCCGGGATGCTGTCCGCGCGGACGATCAGCGAGTGGTAGCGGGTCGCGGTGAACGGGTCGGGCAGCCCGGCGAACACCCCGCCTCCGGTGTGGTGGATGTCGCTGACCTTGCCGTGCAGCAGCTCCGGGGCCCGTTCGACGACCCCGCCCCACACCGCGCCGATCGCCTGGTGGCCGAGGCACACCCCGAACACCGGCTTGCGCTCGGCGGCGCAGTCCTGGATCAGTTCCATCGTCCGCCCGGCCCGGTCGGGCGTGCCCGGACCGGGGCTGAGCAGCACCCCGTCGGCACCGGCCACCTCGTCGTCGGTGACGACGTCGTTGCGGCGCACCACGCAGTCCGCGCCGAGCTGCGCGAGGTACTGCACGAGGTTGTAGACGAAGCTGTCGTAGTTGTCGACGACGAGTACGCGCACGTGGCCCAGCCTACGCGCCGACCCGTTTCACCTGGTCGTGACGTCGTTGAACGGCAGTCTCGCGTCCAGCCACGGGAACACCGCGAACAGCAGCACCGCCACCACCACCGCGACGAGCGCCACCGCCTGGGCCACCTTGGCGGCGGTCGGGCCGGGCAGGTGCCGCCAGATCCACGCGTACATCAGCGTTCCTCCAGCTCGGCCGGACGCAGCTCGGGATGCCCCGGCGCCTTCGGGTACCGCTTCACCAGCACGCCGTGGACGATCATGCGCTGCGCGGCGGAGAACTCCGGGTGGCAGGTGGTCAGCGTGATGAGCCGGGTCCACTCGTCCGGCGGCAGCGCGTCCGGCGGTCGGCCGGGCACCGGGTTGATCACCTCGCGCTGGTCGGGGCGGACGATCTCGCGGCCGACGACTCCGGCGTACGGTCCGCTGATCGGCGCGACGCCGCGGCACCGCGGGTCGCCCCCGTGCCCGTCCCACCCGTCGACCTCGTCGGACATCGGCAGCACCCGGTAGATGAACCACTGCGTGGCGGTCTCCACGACGAGCGCGTCGCACGAGCGCAGCCGGTCGAGGTGGTTGAACGGCGCTCCCCTGCCGATCCGGTGCCCGGCGACGGCGAAGTCGCCCTGCTCGCCGGGCGCGGCGGTGCCGGTGTAGTGCCCGGGCCCGGCGGCCAACGTCTCCCGGTCGGTTCCCTCCAGCACGGTGAACCGGTAGTCGGGGCCGAAGGACGGGACGTGCAGCACGGCCAGGCCCTCCCCCACCGCGGGCGGCTCGGTGGCGGCGGGCCGCTGCCACCTGGCGCGCAGCTGGTCGGTGGCGGCGGCCTGCTGGCGCGCCGTCGACCAGTCCGTGACGTACACCGCGTAGAACACGAAGAGCAGCAGGACGAGACCGAGGGTGATCAGCAGTTCCCCGAGCACGTGCAGCGCGGAGCGGACGCGGGCCGGTCGTGGATCCGGCGGAGGTGCCACGACGTCATCGGGCGTTCCGGTCACTCGCCACCTCCGTCGATCAGGCAGGGGTGCTCGATCGACTCTGTGATTACGTTAACGTGGTACCTGGAAAACGAGCCGTGGCCGCCGAGGTTCCGCGCGGCTTAGCCGAGCGGCCGCGGTGACCGCCCGAGCACGCAGCGCCGCCGCGCTGCTCCACCTGGCGAGGACACCATGCCGAAGTCCAAGGTCCGCAAGAAGGACTCCCACACCCCGGTGGCCGATCGCCGCACGCCGGTGAAGGCGAAGGCGGTCGGGCCGTCGCACCCGATCTACGTCGCGGTGTTCCTGACCCTGATGGTCCTCGGGTTGCTGTGGCTGGTCGTCTACTACCTGGCCGGGGACAAGATCCCGTTCATGGCCGACCTGAGCGGCTGGAACTTCGCGATCGGGTTCGCGTTGATGATCGTCGGCCTGCTGATGACGATGCGGTGGCGGTGACCCGCGACACTTCGTGTTCGAGGCCCGGGGGGATCAACCCCTCCGGGCCTCACGCTTTCGACTGGCACATAGACGTTCGGTTATCGAACAACACCGGTGTAAGTCATCCCCACTGGGGACAACTCCTGTGGATAACTCATGGGTAACGGTGCGGATGGGCAGCCGTCGGGCCCAGCCGAATGGGCTACCCCGATCGGCTTGGTCGTCTTCGGCTGGCTCCTCGCCGCGGCGTCGGTCGCGTGGTGGGTGGCCGCGACCGGTCCGACCGATCATCTATTCATCGGCGTGTTCGCCGTCGCGGTGATCGCCGCCTCGACCTTCGCGAGCGCCTGCCGCCCCCGGCTGCGCGCCGACGACGAGGGGATCACGGTCCGCGGTCTGCGCGGTTCGCGCCACTGGCCGTGGCGCGCCGTGGCGGTCCGGGTCCAGCACAGCAGGAGGTTCGGGCGCGAGGTCGCGATGCTGGAACTCGACGCGGACGTCGCCGGGTTCGTCGTGCTCGGCAGGTTCGACCTCGGCGCCGATCCGCACGACGTCGCCGCCGTCCTCGACGCGCTCAGGCGTGAACCGCCCGCCCGCAACTGACGTCCACGCCGGAGCCGTGGCACACCAGGTCGCCGAACTGCGCGTCGCGCAGCACGACCGCGAGCACCAGCACGAGGAACAGGGCGGTCAGCACGCCGGCCTGCACGAGCGCCTGCCGGTTCCGCGGCGCGTACACCAGCGCCCCGGTCGCCAGCGACCCGGCCACCAGGCCGCCCAGGTGCCCGAGCAGCGAGATGCCCGGGATGCTGACGCTGAGCACCAGGTTCAGCGCGATGACGACGAGGATCGGGCGCAGGTTGACGCGCAACCGGAACGCCGCGATCGCGATGCCGCCCATCAGCCCGTACACCGCTCCGGACGCACCCGCGACCGGCTGCACCTCGTTGCCGAACAGGAACACCGCGGTGCTACCGCCGAACAGCGACAGCAGGTACACGGCGGTGAACCGGATCCGGCCCAGCACCAGTTCCAGGTCCCGGCCGATCACCCACAGCGCGATCATGTTCATCGCGAGGTGGATCATGCCGATGTGCAGGAAACCTGCGGTGAGCAGCCGCCACCACTGGCCTCCGGCGACAAAGATGGGCCACAGCGCGAAGTCGGTGAAGAACCAGGACTGGAAGTTCTGGTTCGCACTCCCGGCCTGGACCGCGGTCAGCACGAACACGACCACGTTGGCCGCGATGACCAGCGGGACCACGATCGGCTTGCTGCCCAGCCGGGCACCCGCCACGGTCACCGGCTGCCGCGGTGCGGCCTGGCGACCCTGGGCCACGCAGTCCACGCACTGGTACCCGACGGAAGCCTCGCGCAGGCACTCCGGGCAGGCCGGACGTTCGCACCGGGTGCAGCGCAGCCCGGTCGGGCGGTCCGGGTGCCGCACGCAGGTCGGTTGCTGCGGCGGCGCCCCGTCCGCCCCGGGCTGGGATCCGGGCGGAACAGTCACGTCAGGCCCCGCTCTCCCCGCTGGGTGCGGTCATTCTCCGCGCTTGATGGTGACCTTCTCGATCACGATGTCGTTCACCGGCCGGTCCTGCGGGCCGGTCGCGGTCCGGGCGATGGAGTCGACCACGTCGCGGGACTTCTGGTCGGCGACCTCACCGAAGATCGTGTGCTTGTAGTTCAGCCACGTCGTCGCGGCGACGGTGATGAAGAACTGCGAGCCGTTGGTGTTCGCCCCGGCGTTGGCCATCGCGAGCAGGTACGGCTTGGTGAACTGCAGTTCCGGGTGGAATTCGTCCGCGAACTGGTACCCGGGCCCACCGCGACCGGTGCCGGTCGGGTCACCGGTCTGGATCATGAATCCGTCGATGACCCGGTGGAAGATCACGCCGTCGTAGAACGGCCCGGAGCGCTCCCCGCGCGCGTTCGGGGCGCTGTACTCCTTCGTTCCTTCCGCCAGCCCCACGAAGTTGGCCACGGTCTTGGGTGCCTTGTCGGGGAACAGGTTGATCTGGATGTCGCCCTGCGAAGTGTGCAGGGTCGCAGTCACCGTCGTCCCAACGAGCGATCCGTTGTCTTCAGCCACCCGACCATCCTGCCATCGAGGAGGCCGAACCCCGTTTCTGGGTGCAGTATGGGGGTTGATCGCCGCCTGTCGAGCGGTGCCGAGCCCGTCGTGCGGGTACCCGAGTCGACCGGCAGGAAGCCGGGTCAAGGAGGCACAGGATGGACGAGGTGAAAGCGATGGCCCGAGCCGGGGAAAGCATGGGCAGGGCAGTCGGGACCGGCATCAAGTCGGCTCGCTTCGGCGCGAAGCGCGCCGGTGCCGTGGGCGTGTCCCTGTCCAAGCAGGCCGCAGCGCGTGCCGAGCAGGAACTCGCCAACCGCGGCATCTCCACCGACGAACTGCAGGAACGGCTCGCTCAGAAGGCCACCGGCATGTCGCGCAAGGAACTGGCCAAGTGCGGTCGCAAGGCGCGCAAGGAAATGCGCAAGCGCACCGCCAAGTCCCGCAAGCAGCTGGCGAAGAACACCGAGCTGGCGCGCCGCGAACTGGCCGCCCGGATCGATCCGGAGCCGGTGAAGGGGCGCCGCAAGTGGCCGTGGGTGCTGCTGGTGCTGGCCGGCCTCGGCGCGGCCGCGGTGGTGGCGTTGTCCCGCCGCCCCGAGGAGATGCCGGTCGCCACCGCCGATCACGACTTCGGCAGGCGGGACCAGCCGGGTCGGCACGCGGCCGACCGCAACGCGGACGGTCAGCCGCAGGCGATCCGCCCGGAACACTCCCGCTGATCGGCGATGAAGCGGCCGGGTCCCGGTTGGGGCCCGGCCGCTTCGTCGTCCGCAGCCCACTCGCACGTGGTCGCGTGGCCGCACCGACCCCACCTCCGCTGTGCGGCAGGACACGCGTGATGCCCGCCATCGGTGAAATGCCGGAAATGGTGCACCCGTGACCATCACCAGCCGGCACCTCCGCGCCCACCCAGCGGAAGGAGGGCGGCGGGAGGCCGTCGGCCAACAGACCCCCAGTCAGCTGGCCGACGGCGGGCTTCCGCACCCGGTGCAGACCGCTCCCGGCGCGGGGCCTCATCGACGAGGAATCGTTTTCCCAAGCTACCAACGAAAAATCCCCACCTGCCAAGCAGATGGGGCACGAGAACCACCGGAAGCGGCGAGAAATGCGACCACGTGCGCCAACGGACTGAGCCCGGGACCGACCGTCACCGATGCGCTCAAGCCGCTCGGTGCCGAACGCCAAGCCGCCATCTACGAGGAACTACGGCGGACCGTACCCCGCCACCGCCTAGGAACCGCCACCGAGATGGCGAAGGCCGCTATCTATCTCGCCTCGGACGAGTCCGCCTACACCGTCGGCACCGTGCTGCGCGTGGATGGCGGCATCGGGGAGCTCGCCTACTAACAAGGCGGCAGCAGAGCGTGAAAAAGCTCGGTGTGTCATGATCGCGAGAACGGCTCCCCTGGGCCTGCGCCCCGACCTCCATCAGCGGCGACACGCCCTGGAGCGGAGCGCCCTGCGCGAGCAGGACGTCGTCAATCTCGCAGTGGGCCTAACGCTTCGGAACACGAACACCAGCGGAGAGCTGGTTCATGAGCAGGCCGGGAACGAAACAAAGGGTGCGGAGCCGACGAAAAGCGGCCACCGCACCCCGGGGGTCTACGGGGGCTGGGCCCCCGTAAAGACATCAAGGCTGCGGGAAGATGACCGAAGGTCATCGAACAGCCTCGCCGTGGAGACGAGGGGAATCGAACCCCTAACCCCCGCCTTGCAAAGGCGGTGCTCTGCCAATTGAGCTACGTCCCCGGCTCGGTACCCGCGGCACCGCAGCTCCTCCGCTGACCGGTGACGGAGCCCGATTGCTGGTGCCCGACAAGATCGGTCGGCCCGCTCTCGGCGAGCCGACCCTCGGGCTGGTTGATCAGGCCTCTGCGGTGGCCTCGCGCCACAGGTCGGCCTCGGCCTTGGCGGCGCGGTTGCGTCGGATGACGAACAGAACGACCCCAGCAACTGCGGCGAGTGCGAGCAGCTTCTTCACTTCCGGTCGCCTCCTAGTACGTCATACGTTCACGACGCTCATCGGGTCACAGTTGGCAGTGGGCCTAGAAGGACTTGAACCTTCGACCTCTTCGTTATCAGCGAAGCGCTCTAACCGCCTGAGCTATAGGCCCTTGTTCGTTGTGCTTCAAACACTACAGGACGCCTTCCGACGGCCCAACGCCGGGGGGTCGATCAGCCGCTCCCGGCCCGTGGCGATTCCGGCGCGGGGCCGGAATCGCCACGTCAGCGGCTCACTCCCGTTCGGACAGCGTGACCTCGATGCCGCCCGCGAAGTCGGCGGCCACGTTGTAGATGAACGCGGCGACCGTGGCCAGGGCGGTGATCAGCACGATGTTGATCGCACCGATGATCGAGGCGACCCCGAAGACCCGGCCCGCGCTGATCAGCGGCTCGCTGGCCGCGTTGTCGGGCTGGGTCAGCTCGGTGAACGTGCCGTTGAGCTGGTCCCAGACGCCCATGCCGTCGAGCACCCCGTAGAGCACGGCGACGGCGATCATCCACACGAAGAACAGCGCCACGCTGAGCACCAGGGCGAGCTTGAGCACCGACCACGGGTCGAGCCGCTTGATCTGCAGGCTGGCCCGTCGCGGTCCCCGGCTCGGACGCCGTGCCGTGCCGGCGGGGGCGCTGCGCCCCGCCGCCTGCGCGCCGGTGAACGGGACCGACGTGCGCGCGGCCGCGGGGATCTCGGTGCGCACCGTGTCCTGGTCCTGCACCTGCTTCGGGATGCTCTGGGTGTCCTCGGCGTCCGCCGCGCCGCCGGTGGTCGGCGACGTGGTCGTGGCATCGGACTCCGCACCGGCCGACTCCGGCGCCGCCGCGGTCGCGGACGCGCGCTGCCACGGAGGGGTGTCGGTCCCGTCGAGCCCCTCCTCGCCGGAACCGGCCGAGGTCTCTTCCCCGGCTTCGGCGGCGCTTTCGTCGACAGTCTGCGTGCTGACCGGGGTCCGGTCCGCTTCCTCCTGCGGACCGGAGCTCTCCGGCTTCTCGGAAGGTGTCACGAGCGATCCTTCGCTGATCGTCGGCGGCGGTGTGCCTTACTTGTGCTGCTCCGGCCCCGCGGTGTCCGGGTCGGCGGCCTCGTCCGCGTTGCGCGCGATGGCCACCAGCGTGGTGCCGTCGTCCAGGTTCATCAGACGGACCCCCTTCGTCTGCCTGCCGGCCTTGCGGACCTCCTTGGCGGTGGTGCGGATGACCCCGCCGGTGGAGGTGATCGCGTAGAGCTCGTCGTCGACGTCGACGATGAGCGCTCCCACAAGCCTGCCACGCTTGTTGTCGTGCTGGAGGGTCAGCACGCCCTTACCGCCACGGCCCTGCACCGGATAGTCATCGATCGGGGTGCGCTTGGCGTAACCCCCGTCGGTGGCCACCAGCACGTACCGGTTCGGCCGGACCACGCCCATCGCGAGCAGCTCGTCGCCGTCGTTGAACCGCATGCCCAGCACGCCCGAGGTGGCCCGGCCCATCGGGCGGAGCGCCTCGTCGGTGGCGTGGAAGCGGATCGACTGGCCCTCGGCGGAGACCAGCAGCAGGTCGTCGTCGGCCGAGCACAGCACCGCGCCGACCAGCTCGTCGTCGTCCTTGAGGTTGACCCCAATGAGTCCACCCGATCGGTTGGAATCGAAGTCGGTCAACCGGGACTTCTTGACCAGCCCGTTGCGAGTGGCCAGCACCAGGTACGGCGCCGCCGTGTAGTCCTTGATCTGCATGACCTGGGCGATCTGCTCGTCCGGCTGGAACGCCAGCAGGTTGGCCACGTGCTGGCCGCGCGCGGTGCGGTTGGCCTCCGGCAGCTCGTACGCCTTGGCCCGGTAGACCCGGCCCTTGTTGGTGAAGAACAGGATCCAGTCGTGCGTGGAGCACACGAAGAAGTGCGACACGATGTCGTCCTGCTTCAGCTGCGCGCCCTGCACGCCCTTGCCGCCGCGCTTCTGCGCCCGGTACAGGTCGGTCCGGGTCCGCTTGGCGTATCCGGTCCGGGTGATGGTGACGACGACGTCCTCGTCGGCGATGAGGTCCTCCATGGACACCTCGCCGTCGTACGGGACGATCTTGGTGCGCCGGTCGTCGCCGTACTTGTCGACGATCGCCATCAGCTCGTCGCGGATGATCGCGCGCTGCCGCTCCGGCTTGTCCAGGATGTCCTTGAGGTCCTCGATCTCGCGCTCGATCTCGGCCAGCTGGTCGATGATCTTCTGGCGCTCCAGGGCGGCCAGCCGGCGCAGCTGCATCTCCAGGATCGCGTTGGCCTGGACCTCGTCCACGTCCAGCAGCTCGATCAGGCCGGTGCGCGCGTCGTCGACCGTCGGGGACCGCCGGATCAGCGCGATGACCTCGTCGAGCTGGTCCAGCGCCTTGACCAGACCGCGCAGCACGTGGGCCCGCTCCTCGGCCTTGCGCAACCGGAACCGGGTGCGCCGGACGATGACCTCGACCTGGTGCTTGACGTAGTACCGGATCATCTGGTCCAGCCGCAGGGTGCGCGGCACCCCGTCGACCAGCGACAGCATGTTCACGCCGAACGTGGTCTGCAGCTGGGTGTGCTTGTAGAGGTTGTTGAGCACCACCTTCGGGATCGCGTCGCGCTTGAGCGTGATGACGATCCGCATCCCGCGGCGGCTGTTGGTCTCGTCGGCGATGTCCGAGATCCCGGTGAGCTTGCCCTCCCGGTGCATCGTCGCGATGCTCTCGATCAGGTTGTCCGGGTTGACCTGGTAGGGCAGCTCGGTGATGACCAGGCTGTTGCGGCCCTTGTTGTCCTCCTCGATGGACACGACGGCGCGCATCTTGATCGAACCACGCCCGGTGCGGTAGGCGTCGGCGATCGCGTTGGTGCCCATGATCAGGCCGTGCGTCGGGAAGTCCGGGCCCTTGATCCGCGCCAGCAGCGCCTCCATGAGCTGCTCGTCGTCGGCGTCCGGGTTCTCCAACGCCCAGACCACGCCCTCGGCGACCTCGCGCAGGTTGTGCGGCGGGATGTTGGTGGCCATCCCGACCGCGATCCCACCGCTGCCGTTGACCAGCAGGTTCGGGAACCGCGCGGGCAGCACGTCGGGTTCCTGGGTGCGCCCGTCGTAGTTGTCCGAGAAGTCGACGGTGTCCTCTTCGATGTCGGCGAGCATGTGCATCGCCAACGGGTCCAGCCGCGACTCGGTGTAGCGCATCGCCGCCGCCGGGTCGTTGCCCGGCGACCCGAAGTTGCCCTGGCCGTCGACCAGCGTGTGCCGCATCGCCCAGGGCTGGGCGAGCCGGACCAGGGTGTCGTAGATCGCCGAGTCGCCGTGCGGGTGGTAGTTGCCCATCACGTCGCCGACGACGCGCGAGCACTTCACGTACCCGCGGTCCGGGCGGTAGCCCGAGTCGTACATCGCGTACAGCACGCGCCGGTGCACCGGCTTGAGCCCGTCGCGCACGTCGGGCAGCGCCCGCGCGACGATCACGCTCATCGCGTAGTTGATGTAGGAGTTCTGCATCTCCTGCTGGATGTCGACCGGTTCGATCCGGCCGTGCTCCGGCGGCAGGATTTCCGTCACGAGTGGGGGTTCCTTTCAGGCGGGTTGGCGAGGTCCTGCGCCGCCGCGCCGCGAGCGGGCGCGTCCGTCGCGTCGGGGCACCGACCCGGACCGGGCATCGGTGGTCCTCCTTCGGCGGTGGCGGCGGAACGCGAGGTCACACGTCGAGCAGGCCCGCGTCCTTGGCGTTGCGGGTGATGAACGAACGCCGGGCTTCCACGTCCTCGCCCATGAGCACGCTGAACAGCTCGTCGGCGGTGGCCGCGTCGTCCAGGCTGACCTGCCACAGCAGTCGCGTCGCCGGGTTCATCGTGGTGTCCCACAGCTCGTCGGCGTTCATCTCGCCGAGACCCTTGTAGCGCTGGATGCCCTCTTCCTTGGGCAACCTGCGGCCCTCGGAGGCACCGCGTTCCAGCAGCGCGTCCCGCTCGCGGTCGCTGTAGGCGTACTCCGGCTCCGAACGCGGCCACTTGATCTTGTAGAGCGGCGGCTGCGCGAGGTAGACGTGCCCCGCCTCGATGAGCGGGCGCATGAACCGGAACAGCAGCGTGAGCAGCAGGGTCCGGATGTGCTGGCCGTCGACGTCGGCGTCGGCCATGATCACGATCTTGTGGTACCGCAGCTTCGACAGGTCGAACTCGTCGTGGATGCCGGTGCCCAGCGCGGTGATGATCGACTGGACCTCGTTGTTCTTGAGGACCTTGTCGATGCGCGCCTTCTCGACGTTGATGATCTTGCCGCGGATCGGCAGGATCGCCTGGAACCGCGACTCGCGGCCCTCCTTGGCCGAGCCGCCCGCCGAGTCACCCTCGACGATGTAGAGCTCGCACTCCTCGGGGTTGTTGGACTGGCAGTCCTTGAGCTTGCCCGGCAGACCGCCGATGTCCATCGCGCTCTTGCGCCGCACCAGCTCCTTGGCCTTGCGCGCGGCCATCCGGGCCTGCGCCGAGGACACCGCCTTGTTGACGATCGTCTTCGCGTCGGCCGGGTTGCGCTCGAACCAGTCGGTGAGCCACTCGAAGGCCGTGGTCTGCACGAACGACTTGACCTCGGTGTTGCCCAGCTTGGTCTTGGTCTGCCCCTCGAACTGCGGTTCGGAGACCTTCACCGAGACGATCGCGGCCAGTCCCTCGCGGACGTCGTCACCGGTGAGGCTGCCGTCCTTGTCCTTGAGCAGCTTCTTGTCCTTGGCGTAGGCGTTGACCACGCGGGTCAGCGCGGACCGGAAGCCCTCCTCGTGGGTGCCGCCCTCGTGCGTGTTGATGGTGTTCGCGAAGGTGTAGACCGACTGGTTGTAGCCGGAGTTCCACTGCATCGCGATCTCCAGCTCGTGGCCGTTGCCGGAGGCGCTGAACGACACCACCTTCTTGTGGATGGGCTCCTTGGTGGCGTTGATGTGCCGGACGAAGTCCTCCAGACCGCCGGGGTAGTGGAAGGTGCGCTCGGCGGCGCGCGCGGTGCTGCCCGCGGCGTCCTCGCCCGCCTCGTCCTCCTCGGCGGCGCGCTCGTCCCGCAGCGTGATCGACAGCCCCTTGTTCAGGAACGCCATCTCCTGCAACCGGCGAGCGATCGTCTCGGCGTTGTACCGGGTCGTCTCGAAGATGCTCGGGTCCGCCCAGAACGTGATGGTGGTGCCGGTGCGGTCGGTGCGCTCGCCGCGCTCCAGGTCGTGGACGGGCTTGGAGTCCTCGTAGCGCTGCCGCCACACGTGGCCGTCGCGGTGGACTTCCGCCTCCAGCGCCGTCGACAGCGCGTTGACCACGGACACACCGACGCCGTGCAGACCGCCGGAGACGGCGTAGCTGTCGCCGCCGAACTTGCCGCCCGCGTGGAGCACGGTGAGCACGACTTCCAGCGTCGGCTTCTTCTCCACGGGGTGGATGTCGACCGGGATGCCACGTCCGTCGTCGACGACCCGCACCCCGCCGTCGGCCAGCAACGTCACCTCGACCTTGCTCGCGTAACCGGCCATCGCCTCGTCGACGGAGTTGTCCACGACCTCCTGCACCAAGTGGTGCAGACCGCGCTCACCGGTCGACCCGATGTACATGCCCGGACGCTTGCGGACGGCCTCAAGGCCCTCAAGAACGGTGATGGATGAAGCGTTGTACTCGCTTTTCTTCGATGCCACGGGCCTCGATTTCTCCTTGAGCCGACTTGTGCTGCCTGGGGTGGTCCGGTTGCTGCCACACGCGTGCCGCCACACCGCGGACCGTGTCGGGGCGGCTCATCGATCGGCGACTCACCCTGTCGCGGCCCGGCGCCCAGCGCCTCGGCCGCATCCGTCATCGATTCTACTGGCCCCGGGGGACAGGAGGGGGGCAAGGACACCCCTGACTTGCTCACAGAGCCGAGAACTCGGATCGGGACACCATCGAAGAGCCGTCGGTCTGCCCCGGCGGATCTCTGCGCCGATCGGACGTGTTGGCATTGACCCCTCCCGGATCAGCCGTAGGTGTCGCGCGGCCCCCTCCCGGGGATGTGCCGCGGCCCCTTGCGCCAGCTGGGCGCGGCCGGGCCCTGGACCTTGAGGCGTCGCACCACGCCATCGCCCACCCCGTCGGCGATGCGCTTGAGGATCTGCCGCTGCAGCAACCGCAGCTGGGTCGCCCACGCGGTCGACCGCGCCTGCACGGTGAGCACGCCCTCCTTGAGCTCCACCGGCCTGGTGTGCTCGGCGACGTCGGCGCCGACCAGGGTGGACCACTTCGCGAACACCTGTCCGCTGGTGAGCCGGTCGGCCCAGCCGCGTTCGGCGGCGAGCCGGGAGGCCAGCCTGCCCAGCGGTTGCGGATCGCGATCGTCCGGGCGCGCCCCCGACCAGCCCCGACGACGCCGCTGACCTGCGCCGACGGGTTTGCGCACGGGGGTGCGCCGACGCTGGGCGGACTGCTCCCGAGCAGCCTGCAGGGCGGCGCGGGCGAGGTCCGGGCCGCGCAGCGCGGCCCCGTCCGAGCCCACGATGCGCTCGGACGATGCCACCGAGTTATCCACACCATCCACAGAGTTATCCCCAGATGTGGGTACCTCGGCGGACACCGGCCCGTCGTCGATCACTCTGCGTGGGCTGACCACTCGGTCATCCGACACGCCGCACCTCGCCTTCGCGCACGTCGAACCGGACACCGGTGAGCTCCTCCGGGACGTCCTCCGGAACCGCCGCGGTGACCAGCACCTGCTCGGCCCCGGCCACCAGCTCCGCCAGGCGGGACCGGCGGCGGCGGTCCAGCTCGGCGAACACGTCGTCGAGGATCAACACCGGCTCCGCGCCATCTTGGGTGAGCAGGTGGTACGAAGCCAGCCGCAACGCCAGGGCGAAGGACCACGATTCGCCGTGGCTGGCGTAGCCCTTGGCGGGCAGCTCGCCGAGCAGCAGTTCCAGGTCGTCGCGGTGCGGTCCGACCAGCGACACACCGCGTTCCAACTCCTGCGGGCGGACCCGGTCGAGTTCGGTGAGCAGCGCGCGCTCCAGTTCCTCGGGATCGGCGGGCTCGTCCGGGGAGATCTTCGGCAGCGACTCGCCGAGGCTGCTGCGGTAGCGCGCGTCGGCCACCCGGCCGGACGGCGCGGTGCCCTCGCCGGTCGCGGCCACGCTGGCGTACGCCCTGGTCACGTGGGGTGCGATGGCGTTGACGAGATCGATCCGCCCGGCGAGCAGCTGGGCTCCGCTGTGCGCCAGGTGCCCGTCCCAGACCTCCAGGGTCCGCAGGTCGCCGGTGGACCCGCCGCGCCGCGCGGCGCCCGCCGTCTTCAGCAGCGCGCTGCGCTGGCGCAGCACTCGTTCGTAGTCGGAGCGCACTCCCGCGAACCGGGGGGCGCGGGCGACCAGCAGGTCGTCGAGGAAGCGGCGGCGCTCGCCCGGGTCCCCGCGCACGATCGCCAGGTCCTCCGGGGCGAACAGCACGGTGCGCAGGATGCCCAGCACGTCGCGCGGTTTGGTCGCGGCACCCCGGTTGATCCGCGCCCGGTTCGCCTTGCCCGGGTTGATCTCCAGCTCGACCAGCAGCTCACGGCCGTGGTTGACGACCGCGGTGCGCACCACGGCGCGCTGCGCGCCGTCGCGGACCAGGGGTGCGTCACTGGAGACGCGGTGCGATCCGAGGGTGGCCGCGTAGCCGATCGCTTCGACGAGGTTCGTCTTGCCCTGCCCGTTGGCGCCGACGAGCACGGTGGTGCCGGGTTCCAGCGCGAGGTCGGCGTGCGGCCACGACCGGAAGTCGGTCACTTGCAGATGACGGACGTACACGGCGGTCCAAACTAGGTCGTCGACGGTCGGGCACCGCTGGGACCACCCCGGCAACGGGCCGCGGCGGGGTGCCGCGGTTCCTCGCGGAATCGCCGTTCACCCTGGTGAACGCGCTTTTCGCGAGGAACCGCGCTCCCCTGGCGTAAGCGCGGGTCAGCCCTCGGACTTGGTCACCGCGTGACCGCCGAACTGGTTGCGCAGGGCGGCCACGGCCTTCATCGCCGGCGAGTCCTCCTGCCGGGAGGCGAACCGGGCGAACAGCGACGCGGTGATCACCGGGGTCGGCACCGCGTTGTTGATCGACTCCTCGACGGTCCAGCGGCCCTCGCCGGAGTCGTTGACGTAACCGCGCAGGTTCTCCAGCTCCGGGTCCTCCTCCAGCGCCCGGACCAGCAGGTCCAGCAGCCAGGAGCGGACCACGGTGCCCCGGCTCCACGCCTTGATCGTCGCGGGCACGTCGGTGACCACCTCGGAGGCGGCGAGCAGCTCGAAGCCCTCGGCGTAGGCCTGCATCAGGCCGTACTCGATGCCGTTGTGCACCATCTTCGCGTAGTGCCCGGCACCGACCGGTCCGGCGTGCGCGAAGCCCTCGTCGCGCGGGCCCTCCGGACGCAGCGCGTCGAAGATCGGCATGGCGCGCTCGACGTCGGCCGCGTCACCGCCGGCCATCAGGCCGTAGCCGTTCTCGGCGCCCCAGACACCGCCGGAGACACCGACGTCGACGTACTTGATGCCCTTCTCGGCGAGCAGCGCGGCGTTGGCCTGGTCGTCGGTGTACTTCGAGTTGCCGCCCTCGATCACCAGGTCACCGGCGGAGAGCAGGTCGGCGAGCTCTTCGACGGTCTGACGGGTCGGGTCGCCGTGCGGAACCATGATCCACACGACGCGCGGGCCGGTCAGCTTCCGGACCATCTCGGCGATCGAGGCCACATCACTGACGTCCTGGTTCCGGTCGTAGCCGACGACGTCGTGCCCGGCGGCGCGCAGCCGCTCGCGCATGTTGAATCCCATTCGGCCGAGACCGACTAGTCCGAGTTGCACCGGATCTCCCTCTGCGAGCTGTGTTTCGACGTGGTGCGAGGAACCGCCGGGGCCGCCCCGGTCCGGAGCGGCCGTTCACCGGGCGTGACCGGATCGATCAACCCGGCAGGCGCACCGGCATCAGCAGGTACAGGTAGCCCTCCACCACTTCTCCATCTTCCCCGACCGGTTTCACGAGTGCCGGGCGGTTCGATGTGGTGAACAGCATGCGAGCGCGCTCGGTCTTGAGCGCCCCCAGCCCGTCGAGCAGGTAGTTCGGGTTGAACGCGATGGTCAGCGGCTCACCCGCGAGCTCCACGGGCAACTCCTCCTCGGCGCTGCCCTCGTCGTCGCCGCCGGCGGTGAGGCGCAGACCGCTCTCGGAGAACTCCAGCCGCACCTGGGTCCCGCGCTCGGCGACCAGCGAGACGCGCTTGATCGCGTCGACCAGCGGCGCCACGTCGACGGTGGCCTCCACCGCGTTCTCCGACGGCAGCAGCTGCCGGTATTTGGGGAACTCGGCGTCCAGCAGGCGCGTGGTGTTGCGCCGGTTGGGACCGGACAGACCGAGCAGCCCGTCCCCGGAGGCCAGCGAGATCTCCACCTTGCCGCCCCCGCCGCCGAGCGTTTTCGCCGAATCCGCAAGGGTTTTCGCGGGCACCAGCACCGCGGTGTCCTCGATGGACGTTCCCGGTTCCCAGGTGATTTCGCGCATCGCCAGCCGGAACCGGTCGGTGGCGACCATGGTCAGCTTGTCGGCGTTGATCTCCATCCGGACGCCGGTGAGCATCGGCAGGGTGTCGTCCTTGCCCGCCGCGACGGCGACCTGGCCAACGGCCTCGCCGAACACGTCGCCGGGCACGGACCCGGCGTGCTCGGGCATCGCGGGCAGTTCCGGGTAGTCCTCCACCGGCATGGTGGGGAGGCTGAACTTGGAGCTGCCGCAGGTGATGCTGACGCGGGCACCGTCGACGGTGATCTCCACCGGACGCGCGGGCAGGGCCTTGGTGATGTCGGCGAGCAGTCGGCCGGAGACCAGGGTCCGGCCGGTCGCGTCGATCGAGGCGTCGACGGTGACCTGGGCCGAGACCTCGTAGTCGAACCCGGAGATGGTCAGCGCCTCTCCGGAACTGGCATCGAGCAGCACTCCGCCCAGCACCGGGACCGGTGGCCGCGACGGCAGGCTGCGCGCGACCCAGGCGACGGCGTCGGCGAGACCGTCACGTTCCACGCGGATCTTCATGGGTGTCCTTTCGGGTTCAGCCGTGGCTCGGCTGCCGGAGAACTGTGTCGAGCTGTGCTCCCAGCTCGTCGGGTCGGTCTGCTTCGGGTGCCCGACCGGGCGCGAAGCGTGTCCCGCACGAGTAGCCGCGAACGCGAAGAACTCCGGGCGGCCCTTCGCGGGAGTTCCACCGTAGAGCGTCCGGCGTGATCGTCGCATCCGGGTCCGGGCATTCGCCCACGGCGGTGGCGGCCGGTTGTCCACTTGTCCACCGCCCCTACTTCTCTTTTCTTTTTCTTCCAAGGGAAGAAAAGGTCAGCAGTAGTAGTAAGGGCTGTGGGTTGTGGGGATAACTGCCGTTTGAGCAGGTGGCGTGGCCTCATCCGATGTGGATGGACACGGGATGTGATCGGGGACTGCTCTGGCCGGGTGGTGGACAACTTCGGCCCTCCCCCGTTTCGTCCACACCCATCCACAGTTGTCCACATCCCCGTCCACAGTTCCGAGCCCGGTTGTACCCAGGGCCTGTTGGTCGTCCGATCCCCCTTCCGCCGTATGTGGGCGGATCTGTGGGCATCCTGTGGCCAACCTGCGGACCGCATGTGGGCAGCTCGCGCCCCGATGTGCACAGCCTGTGGACGTTCTGGGGAAAAGCCCAGGTCGGCTCTGGGGACAGCAGCTCTGTGGACAGCTGGGGATGCGCGGACTTTTCTGCCGCCGGGGTGAGGCGAAGGCCACCCGGGTCCGCAGAAAAGTTCGGCGCCTCGAAGGGGGCTCCCGCTCACGCGGCGCACGCGTGCGAGTCCGGAACGTGAGGTTCCGGTGGCCGCGCCGCCCTCGGTACGGCCGCCGGAACGCGGCGAATCTTTCTGGTGAGTGCGCCTGGCGTGGCCGACGGGGGTCAGCAGAAAGGTTTCGACGCATGCGCCGCCCCTCCGAGTGCCTGCGCCCGCCGGTGTCCGAAGCCCGGCCGGGCGGCTCGACGACTTTCTACTGGAGGGGGCGGATCGGAGCGGGGTGGGACGGCAGAAAGGTTCCGCGCGAACGGCGCGGGGGATCGGGTGCGCGCAGCGCCGAGGACGGCGGACGGGAGGACAGTGGCGCGGAACGCCTCCGGGAGGGGGTGGATGGCCGCGGGACGAGGTTCAGCGGGACTGCTGCTTGATCCGGGCGGTGAGTTCCTGGACCTGGTCGTAGACGCGACGTCGCTCGGCCATCTCCTTGCGGATCTTCTTGTCCGCGTGCATGACGGTGGTGTGGTCGCGGCCGCCGAAGTACTGGCCGATCTTCGGCAGCGAGGAGTCGGTCAGCTCGCGGCACAGGTACATCGCGATCTGCCGCGCCTGGGCGAGCGCCTTCGTCTTGCCCGGGCCGCACAGGTCGTCGATGGTCACGCCGAAGAAGTCGGCGGTCACGGCCATGATCGTCGGCGCGGTGATCTCCGGGGTCTGCGAATCCGGGATGAGGTCGCGCAGCACGATCTCGGCCAGCTGGAGGTCCACCGGCTGCCGGTTCAGCGACGCGAACGCGGTGACCCGGATCAGCGCGCCCTCCAGCTCGCGGATGTTGCGCTCGATGCGCGAGGCGATGAACTCCAGCACGTCGGCCGGGGCGTTCATCCGGTCCTGCGCGGCCTTCTTCCGCAGGATCGCGATGCGGGTCTCCAGCTCCGGAGGCTGGATGTCGGTGATCAGCCCCCACTCGAACCGGGTGCGCAGCCGGTCCTCCAGGGTGCGCAGGCCCTTCGGCGGCCGGTCCGAGGACACCACGATCTGCTTGTTGGAGTTGTGCAGCGTGTTGAAGGTGTGGAAGAACTCCTCCTGGGTTCCTTCCTTGCCCTCCAGGAACTGGATGTCGTCGACGAGCAGCACGTCGACGTCGCGGTAGCGGCGCTGGAACGCGACCTGGCGGTCGTCGCGCAGCGAGTTGATGAAGTCGTTGGTGAACTCCTCGGTGGACACGTAGCGCACCCGCATCCCCGGGAACAGGCGCTGCGTGTAGTGGCCGACCGCGTGCAGCAGGTGCGTCTTGCCGAGCCCGGACTCCCCCCAGATGAACAGCGGGTTGTAGGCGCGGGCTGGCGCCTCGGCCGCGGCGACCGCGGCGGCGTGCGCGAACCGGTTCGACGACCCGATGACGAAGGTGTCGAAGGTGTACTTCGCGTTCAACCTGGTCTGCGAGGTCGGCGGCGCGTGCTTCGGCGCGGTGAACGGCTGGCCCTGCTGCGGTTCGGGCGGCTGCTGACCGCGGCCGAACGCGGGCCACATCTCGGTGCCGCCCTCCGGCGACTCCTCCTCGGCCTCCTCCTCGGGTTCCGGCTCGGGCGCACCGCCGTCGGCGGCGCTGTCCTGCGGTGGCTCCGGGTACGGCTGGTAGGAGGTGAACGTGCTGGGCGGCTGCGGGATCTCCCCGTTCGGCCACTTGAACTCGGTGGTCGGGAAGTCGTGGTCCGCCGGGGGCTCCGGCTTGGCGTGCCGGCCTTCGGTCACACCGCCGCCGATCGAGCCGGTGTGCGCGGTGTGCCCGAGCACCTCCGGGGTGGGGAAGGACTCCTGCGAGCGGCCGTAGCCGGGGCGGAAGCTCTCCGGGGCGCCGAGCGCGTCGCCGCCGCGCACCGGCCAGTTCTCGGCGGGGGCGGGAGCGGCGACCGGGCGGGTCGGCGCCGGGACCGCGGTGTCGACCTTCACCGCCAGGGAGACGTCCCGTCCGAGGCGGCGGGACAGCGCGTCGGTGATCGGTTCCCGCAGTGCGCGCTCGATGGCTTCCTTGGCGAAGTCGCTGGGCGCGGCCAGCAGTGCGGTACCGTCGAGCAGGCCGATCGGCCGGGTGACGCGCATCCAGGCGCGTTGCTGCGGGGACAGCGTGCCGGAGGACAGCTCCTGCACCACCTCTTCCCAGACCCGACCGAGGTCGGCTTGGTGGTCCGACAC